>NZ_LAXE01000001.1:3951556-4074280 GCF_003122645.1 Bradyrhizobium sp. SUTN9-2 | reverse complement strand
CCAAGCGAAGCGGGCCCACCGATTCATCCATCGTGTAAGTCGGCGGGCAATGGTGGGCACGGCGCAAGCGCGCCTTTGCCCACCCTACAGGACCGCCCGATCACCGCCCCCGAATCGCCGGAATATTTCGGCTTGCTGCCGCCCGCGCGCCCTTGGCACGGGCATGGCCTGTTCCCATGTCCTGCGAGGGGAGCTTCGCTGGGAGAACGGACCATGTCGTACAACTCGGGCAATTCAGGCGGCTGGCGCAATGACGGCGCCATGCAACCGCATGCCTACGACCCTGACCTGCATCCGGAACTGTTCCGGGGCGTCGCGACGCGGCGGGTGTTCGCCTTCCTGATCGACATGGTCGTGATCTCGGTGCCGGTGATCCTCGGCTACAGCTTCATCGCCTTGTTCGGCGTGGTCACCCTCGGCATCGGCTGGGCGCTGTTCTGGATCGCCTGGCCGGCCTCCGTGATCTGGGCTATCGTCTATTACGGCGCCAGCATCGGCGGTGCCTCCTCCGCCACGGTCGGCATGCGCCTGATGGACCTGGAGCTGCGCACCTGGTACGGCGCGCCCGGCTACTTCGTGCTCGGCGCCACCCATGCCGTGCTGTTCTGGGTGACGGTCTCGTTCCTGTCGCCGTTCGTGGTGCTGGTCGGCCTGTTCAACGGCCGCCGTCGCCTGCTGCACGATTTCGTGCTGGGAACAGTCGTGATCAACAATTCGGTTCGCATACCCACTCCGCAGGCGGCGCGGACGTGGTGAGCTAATCGATTGACCGGGGGCTTTTGGAGCGCGATGCTGATGCCTGTTTCGGAGGCCCACGACGTCCCTTGACCCAGCACTCGCGCGACACCCCCCAGTTTTACCTCACGGCGCCCTCACCCTGCCCGTATTTGCCGGGCCGACATGAGCGCAAGGTGTTCACGCATCTGGTCGGGGACCGCGCCGGTGACCTCAACGACCTGCTCACCCATGGCGGTTTCCGCCGCAGCCAGTCGATCGCCTACCGTCCCGCCTGCGACCAGTGCCGGGCCTGCGTCTCGGTCCGGGTCATCGCCAACGAGTTCCGCCCCTCGCGCAACTTCCGCAAGGTGATGGCCCGCAACGCCGACATCATCGGCGAGCAGCGCAGCGCGGTGCCGACCTCCGAGCAATATTCGGTGTTCCGCGCCTATCTCGACGCCCGCCACCGCCACGGCGGGATGGCCGACATGACCGTGCTCGACTACGCCATGATGGTCGAGGACAGCCACGTCGAGACCCGCATCATCGAATACCGCAAGCGCGGCCCCGACAGCGGCATCACCGGCCGCGGCGAGGAGCTGATCGCAGTGGCGCTCACCGACGTTCTCAGCGACGGCCTGTCGATGGTCTATTCGTTCTTCGAGCCTGGCCAGGTCAGCCGCTCGATGGGCACCTTCATGATCCTCGACCATATCGCCCGTGCGCGACGGCAAGGGCTGCCTTACGTCTATCTCGGCTACTGGATCGAAGGCTCCAAGAAGATGGACTACAAGGCCCGCTTCCTGCCGCAGCAGCGCCTCGCCCCCTCAGGCTGGCTGCGCATCGACGCGCAGGGCGACACGGCGTCCGAGCCGCAGGATTAGTGAATGGCGAGTAGCGAATAGGAGAACGCCCCCACTCGCTACTCGCCATTCGCCACTCACCCAAAGAACGTATCTGCCAGCAACTTCAGATTCAAAATCACGATGATGCCCGCGACGATCCAGGCGACCGCGGCAACCGACATCGGGATCGCGAACTTGTCCATCTTGCGCCGATCCGAGACGAAGCGCACCAGCGGGATCACCGCGAAAGGCAGCTGCATCGACAGCACGACCTGGCTGAACACAAGCAAATCCGCAGTGCCGCGCTCGCCGTAGATCGCGGTGACGATGATCACGGGAATGATGGCGATGCCGCGGGTCAAGAGGCGGCGCGCCCAGCTCGGCAGGCGCAGGTCGAGAAAGCCCTCCATCACGATCTGGCCAGCGAGCGTCGCGGTGACCGTCGAATTGAGGCCCGAGGCGAGCAGCGCCACCGCGAACAGCGTCGAGGCGATGCCGAGACCGAGCAACGGCGACAGCAGCTCGAACGCCTGCTCAATCCCGGCCACGTCGGAGTGGCCGCTCTTGTGGAAGGTCGCAGCAGCGACGACAAGGATCGCGGCGTTGATGAACAGCGCCAGCATCAGCGCGATGGTCGAGTCCGTCGTCGCCCATTTGATCGCTTCGCGCCGGCCGGTGTCGTTGCGTTCATAAGCGCGCGTCTGCACGATCGAGGAGTGCAGGTAGAGATTGTGCGGCATCACGGTGGCGCCGATGATGCCGATCGCGATGTAGAGCATGTCGGAATTGGTGAAGATCTCGCTCTTGGGCACGAAGCCCCGCAAGACCTCTGCCACCGGCGGAGCCGCCGCCGCGATCTGCACCGCGAAGCAAACGGCGATCACCACCAGCAGCGCGATGACGAAAGCCTCCAGGAAGCGGAAGCCCCGGTTCATCAGCAGCAGCAGCAGGAAGGCGTCGAGGGCTGCAATCAATGCGCCGCCAATCAGGGGAATGCCGAACAGCAGCTTCAGCGCGATCGCCGTGCCGATCACCTCGGCGAGATCGCAGGCAATGATGGCCGCCTCGCAGGCGAGCCAGAGCAGGAAGTTCACCACCCGGGGATAGGAGGCGCGGCAGGCCTGCGCGAGATCGCGGTCGGTGACGATGCCGAGCCGAGCCGCCAGCGACTGGAGCAGGATCGCCATCAAGTTCGAGATCAGGATGACGGAGAGCAGCGTGTAGCCGAACTTCGACCCGCCGGCGAGATCGGTCGCCCAATTGCCGGGGTCCATATAGCCGACCGAGACGAGGTAGCCCGGCCCGACGAAGGCCAGCAGCCGGCGCCACCAGCGGCCCGCGGCGGGAATGGCAACGGTGGAATTAACCTCAGCGAGGCTTTTGGTGGTGGGCGCATCAGCGCGCCAGCCGGCGAGGTCGGGAGTTATGTGGGGTGATCGGGCATCCATATCGGCAGAATACCCAAGTTCATTCTTATTGCAACTCATTTGCAACTGCATCTAGCGGCGGGCATTCTTCGGGAAGCGGGTGGGTTTGGTGGTCATCGGGGGCCAACATTGGCGCAAATTCGCCTCTACGGGATATGCGCCATGTCAACGCCGCCTCGCCTTCCTGACACTTTCAACCGCCTCGCCTGGTCCAATCTCGCAGCGCAGTCGGCCGAGCAGATCGCGCTCGCGGCAGCGCCCATCGTCGCCGTGCTGACGCTGGGGGTGGCCGAAGGCCAGACCGGCCTGCTGCAGACCGCGCTCACCCTGCCCTTCGTCCTGTTCGCCATCCCCGCCGGCGTGTTTGCAGACCGAATTTCCCGCCGCAGGCTGATGGCGAGCGCCGAGGCGCTGCGGGCGGTGGCGCTCGCGGCCGTCGTGCTGCTGCTCGCGCTGGGAGCCCTCAACCTGCCGCTGCTGGCCCTGCTCGGCTTCGCCGCCGTGTGCGGCACCGTCGTTTACAGCGTGGCAGCACCGGCGCTGGTGCCCTCGCTGGTGAGCTCCAACTTGTTGCCGGCGGCGAATGCGCGCATCGAGCTGGCGCGCACCATCGCCTTCGCCAGCGGGCCTGCACTCGGCGGTGCGCTGGTTGGGTGGTGGGGCGCGAGCCCGGCGTTCGGCTTTGCCGCGGCGCTCTCGGCCATCGCGGTCGTGCTGCTCTCCGGCATCTACGAGCCCGCACGTGCGCCGGCGCCCCGGCGGCATCCGCTCCAAGAGATCCGCGAGGGCGCGGCCTTCGTGTTTCACCATCCGCTGCTGCGGCCGGTCTTCATCACCCAGTTCATCTTCAACACCGGCTGGTTCCTGCAGATCGCGGTGTTCGTGCCCTACGCCGTGCGCCATCTCGGTCTGAGCGCCGCCGGTGTCGGCACGGTGCTGACGATGTACGGCGTCGGCATGGTGATCGGCGCGCTCCTCGCCACGCGCGTGATCAAGCGCATCGCCTTTGGCACCGTGGTGGGGCTCGGCCCCGTCACCGGCTTTGTCGCCGCCTTGGTGATGGCGCTGACGGTGCTGGTCCCCTCGCCCTGGCTCGCGGGCTTGAGCTTCTTCCTGCTCGGCGTCGGCCCGATCCTATGGGTGATCTCGACCACGACGCTGCGCCAGTCCGTGACGCCGCCGCGCCTGCTCGGCCGCGTCTCCGCCATCAACATCATGAGCTACGGCGCCCGCCCGCTCGGTTCAGTGCTGGGCGCGCTCGTCGGCGGCCTCTGGAGCGCGGAGGCATGCCTCTATCTCGCCGCGGCGTTATTCGGCGTGCAGGCGCTGGTGATCCTGCTGTCACCGGCAGTGGGACTGGACCGGCAGCCAGACATGGTGGGAGATGAGGTGGCGGCGCGGTGCTGACCACAAGTGCATTGCGAGGAGCGTAGCGACGACGCAATCAAGGTCCCTCCGTTGAGGGACCCTCGATTGCTTCGCTGCGCTCGCAATGACGGCGTCTGTTGAGGCCGCGGAGACTAACCCGCCAGATAGCGCTCGTAGCTGCCCCTGACCGGCTCGCTCGCGTCGACTTCCGGATCGAGCGTGTAGAGATCCTGCGCGCGGCCGATGCCGCGCAGCGCGTAGCGGCCGGTGGAGACGAGGTAGCGGCGGCCGGCGGCATCTAGGCCCTTGTAGAATTCGGACGAGGCCAAGAGCTCGCGATCCACCGAGCGGCTCATCGAGGCGATGCGGCTGACCTCGTTGACGGTCGGGCCGACCACGGTGAAATCAAGCCGGTCCTCGCTGCCGATATTGCCGTAGAAGACCTCGCCGACATGCAGGCCGATATAGGCTGACGTGGTCGGACGGCCCTCCGCCGCCCGCCGTTCGTTCAGCGCAGCGACATTCTTGCGGAACAGGTGCTCGGCGCGGAGCGCGGCCCGCCGCGCATCCGCCATGTCCTCGCCCCAGAACATCGCGAGCACGCCGTCGCCGATCAGCTTCAGTACGTCGCCGCCGGCTTCGTGGATCGGATCGATCACGGCCTGCGCATAGTCGTTGAGGAACGGGATGATCTCGTCGGGACCGATGCTCTCGCTGATGCCGGTCGAGCCGCGCAGGTCCGAATACCAAAGCACGGCATTGATGCGCTCGGTGACGCCGCGCGAGATGCGCCCGCGCAGCACCTGCTCGGAGGCGTCGCGGCCGAGATAGACCCGGCCGAGCGTGCGCGCGATGTCGACCTGCTGCGCCGACTTGATCGCGAGCCCCAACACCGGAACCAGATCGCGCAGCGCTTCCAGCTCCAGTCCGGAGAACCCGCTCGCGCGGCGGGTGGTCCAGCAGGAATAGAGGCAATCCATCAGGCCGAGCGCCCCGTTCTCGCCGAAGCGGTGGACGAATGCGAGATAGTGCTTGTGGCCCTTCTCGGCGAGCTCGCCGATCTGCGAGAAATCCATCGACGGCGCATCGGCGAGATCGATCACCATCTCGTCGTGGCCATTCTCGAGCATGTGGAAGAACACCGAGCGGCGCCAGCTCTTGGCGGCGTCGCCGTCGGCGGTCGAGCCGTATTCGAAGGCATCGCTCTCGTTGCTGGGACGATCGCTCCAGCGGAAGCCGCGGCCTTCATAGATCGGATGCAGCGTGTCGATGACGACGAGGCCACGCGACAGTTCCAGCCCCTCGGCGCAGCAACGCTCGCAAAAGCCGCGGAGCAGTTCAATTTCAGGCAGGCCCGTGAGCCCCTGGCCGGTCAGCCAGTTCATCAGCGTAAGGCGCGAGGTCAATTGCATGCGCCATTATGGCGTGCATTCGTGACGAGCGGAAGGCGGATGTCTGCATACAACCCAAAGGCTCCCCGCGGGCAGCAGGTCGAATATGCCGCAGACGCGGTTGACGCGCTCTCGCCGCGAGCTGCAAATGCGCCGATGACACGGCCGATCAGAAATACGAGGACATGACCCAGCGCCAGCTTCCGATCATCCTGGCGCTCGGCACCACGCAGACCCTCGCCTGGGCCTCCAGCTATTATCTGCCGGCGCTGCTCGCCGATCCCATGGGGCGCGAGCTCGGTGTCTCCTCCAACTGGATCTTCGGTGCGTTTTCGGCCGCGCTGGTGATCTCCGCAATGCTGGGCCCGCGCATTGGACGGCAGATCGATCTCGTCGGCGGCCGTCAGGTGCTGTCGGCCTCCAACGTGACCATTGCCGCCGGCCTCGTGCTGCTTGGCATATCGCAGTCGGTGATGGTGATGGCGATCGCCTGGCTGGTGCTCGGCATCGGCATGGCGATGGGGCTCTACGATGCCGCCTTCGCGGCTTTGGGGCGCATCTACGGCAGCGAGGCGCGCAGGTCGATCACCGGCATCACGCTGATGGCGGGCTTCGCCTCCACCGTCGGCTGGCCGCTCACCGCCTGGGGCCTCGCCCATATCGGCTGGCGCGAAACCTGTTTCGCCTGGGCCGCCGCCAACATCCTGATCGGCCTGCCGCTCAATTTCTTCATGTTGCCGGCGATCAAGGGCGCCAAGCAGGCGGCGGCCACTGCCGAGAAGCCGCATGTGCCGCTCGATCGTACGATGATCTTGCTCGCCTTCATCTTCGCGGCAGTCTGGACCGTCACCGGCGCGATGGCCGCGCATTTCCCGCGCATCCTGGAGGCGATGGGGGCGACGCCAGCCGAGGCGATCGCGGCCGGCGCATTGATCGGGCCGGCGCAAGTCGGTGCCCGCATGCTGGAGGCCGGCTTCCTCAGCCGCTTCCATCCGCTGTGGTCGACGCGGCTCGCCAGCCTCACCCACCCGCTCGGCGCCGTGATCGTTGCGATTTTCGGCGGCGCTGCGGCGAGCGCGTTCGCGTTGTTCCACGGCTCCGGCAACGGCATTCTGACGATCGCCCGCGGCACCCTGCCGCTGTCGATCTTCGGCCCGAAGGATTTCGGCTATCGCCTCGGCATCATCGGCGCGCCGGCACGGATGGCGCAGGCGGTGGCGCCGCTCGCCTTTGGCCTGCTCATCGACCTCATGGGCGCCAAGGTGCTGATCGTCTCATCCGCGCTCAGCCTCTCGGCGCTGGCAGCACTGTTCCTGATCCGCACCGGCCGGCGGCCGGATTGACCAGCACGCCGGCAATCCATTGCGCCGCCGTGAAGTGCTCGAGCGCTGCAAAGCTGCCTTTCGCCAACCCCGCCAGCACCAGTACGACGGCGCCCGCGCCCATGCCGACGGTGAGAAAACCGAGCGCGCTCGAGCGCTGCATCAGCGGTCGCGACAGCACGTTGTAGAACGCCATGCAGAACACCGCACCGGTCATGATCACTCGCCGCGCCATGCGCCCGGTGGGCTTTGCGCGAGGCCAGCCGCCAGCGCCGCCGACACGCCGAGCAGAAACGCGCAAGGCAACAGGCAGAGAAAGCCGATCCCCCAACGCAGGGTCGCGAGCAGGACGGGATCGGCGCCGCCGACGAGGTAGCGGGTGACGGCCGCGGCAGTCCCGCCGAAGCTGCTCGAGACAAGCGCGATCGTAACTCCGCCCCACTCGCCCACGACCTTCTCCTGTCACGGAGCTTTCGCGGGCCCTAGCATGATGCTGTTGCCACCCTTGTGGCAGCGGCCTCAGGGAAAGGTCAGTCGGTAAAACTCCGGCGCCATCCTCTGGCTGTCGCGCTGGGCGGTTGTCGTGGTTGATCCAGAGCTGCGCCTTCTCCTTGGCGAGCGTGTCTGCGATCTTCTGCATCGAGGCCGGCGGCGGCCGGAAGCTTGCCCCGATCGGATGCCCTTCCAGTTGGCGCGCTCTTCGCCCACATCACGGCGGATAGAGATCGCCATCACCTCGCTTCTCGTCCGGAGGGCTGGCTGGAGCATCGTGCACCGTCAACGGTCGCCGATCCGCAACCAATCGCGCCAGCTGCGGCGCGGCGGCGCTGGTACCGATGAGCCGAAACACCACGCCGCTTCGATTGCCCCCGGCACGTACACCCTGCAGAGCATCTGACTCGTCGCAGAACAGCGCATAGTCGGGACCAACTCGCCGTGGGAGCGGCCCGGTTCGTGCGGGGCCCGCCGACGAATAAGGCGACTTGCGTTTCGGCGCCGACAGAATGTAGCCGCCGGCCACCTGCACACCCGCGACGCTGTCCGTACCGATCCCGTTGAGGGTGCCCAGGCGAGAAACAAGCGAGCCGGTCTTGTCAAATTCCCCACCGGCATACGTGCAGCCGGCCTCGGCCGCGCGGCCCGCCTCCCATCCGGCGTCGATGAAGTACGAACGCTTCGCACCCGTGCGCATGTTCATGTTCGGATCGGTACGTGCCACATAGGCATGAACCTCGCTCCCCAACTCGATGCCCTCCACCTTGATCTTCCAATTCCCATGCTCGGGCACCATGCCGGCTCCCGCGATGGTGGGCTCGACCGCAATCAGCCACACCCTATTGTCACCCCAGTCAACGGGGGCATACGCACCGGTATAGGGCGGAAGCGCCGGTGCAGCGGGCGGCGGGGGTGGGGGACCGGGAGGCGCTGGACCGGCAGTCGACGAGGAGCTACGACCGCCGGGCGAGGTGAGCGTAACAATGACATTGTCCGTGCAGTTCTTCTTCATCCAGACTTCGGCAAAGCAGAGCACGGTATTGTCGGGGGGAAGGCGCCACGTCCATTCGACATGGTCGGGCTCTGCCATGGTTTGCCTGACGAAATGGATGTGCCCATCGCTCAGATAGTTGTTGCCGGCAGGCAGGAAGACGTCGAGCTTTGGACTTACGGAAACGCCGTCATAGTGGGTGACAAGCTCCCTCAGCTTGCCCTCGAGCTCCGACGTGCCGTTGTGAGGTCCGGTTGTCGGCCCGTAGCTGACATTGATCACCACGTTCGTTGTGCCAGAATCGACAAATGACATGATGTAATCGACTGCATCGGCGACGTAACCCTTCAGCCAGACGCCGGTCGCGTCACGAAGGCAGCTCTCGGGAAACTGCACGAACACGATATCTGCTTCGCAAGCGGGATCGGTCAGGGGATCTCCGGGCTGCCAACTTGGCGGATCGCGGCGCGCGATGCGTGCCGAGAGCGGAATGCGTCCGGCGAGGACATCCATTACATGTGCACCATGCGAGGCCTGATGCTTGAGGGTCTTGAAACCTCCACGCGCGTAGCAGCCATCCTCGTCGATCGTGTTTGCCCTCTTGTGCAACTGGATCCAGTCGTTGAGCCCAACCACGCCGGATATGGAGTCTCGAAGGAACTCGAGGCCGTAATTGAAATCGAACGGCTTCTCGCCAAAGACGTCGGCACCTACCGGGATCGGGACTCGGCCTGCGTGCTCGTTCTGATCCCAGACACCGCGCACGCGTGTCCCGGATGCGACACCCGCGATCCTTTTGACAAACTGAGCGGCCGCGAACGGACAGCCATCGTCGATCACGCCGATGAGGAGAGGTGTCGGTGGTTGTTCGCTCGCGGACCTGTTGCGCTGCGCACCCTTTTGTATGGCCGTCGGCTTCAACGGGAGGGACAGCTCGACCCGGGATACGTTGTCGTCCCACGCCCGGAAACTGTCCTTCTCGACAGCCCTTATGTAAGCCCGCATGGTCAGATATCGCGAGTTCGGGCTGGTCAGCCCGAATTCGGCGCCGAAGTCACTAGGACTCATGGCTCTCACAAAATTATCGGCCAGCCCGGCGTGCTTAAGCTCCACGAACAGGAATAGCTTGGACTCCTGCTTGTCGAAAAAATCGAAGTTCTTAAATTCGCTCGCGATTGCGTACCGGAGGTACGGGTCGAAGCATCTCGGCAATTCCTCGGCCATGGAATGCTCTCCACTTCGGTTGCAGGGACGTGTTTCCTACGGAAATCTTGTCGAAACTTCGTAGTAGGCCTTGTCCCATAGTTCCTTCATCAGGAGGGACTGCGTAACAGTCCCTCCTGTGGTTTCCGAATAGAACTTGTTGGCATTGAGCGCCTGGTCAGCATGGAAGGGATTGAAATCCGTGCGAGAGTTACTGTCGGCGTGGCTGGCGTTGAATTTGCGGCTCTTGGTTGCCGTGCTCCCGAGACAACGGCCGACGAAGTACTCGCCCAAGGCGATACCCAGCATCCGCCCTGCCATGCTGTCGACTGGAAAATGGACTCCGGCCACGACCCGATTGGTTGCGATTCGTGCGGCCTGCCGGTCGAGCTGCTCGACGATCTCCGGGAATCCGGATGTCGTCTTGTGCAGGCTCAATAGCCGTTTCAGCACGTAGGCTACCGCGTAAGCCTGCGTCGCATGTCCGCTCGGGAAACTTCCGTGTCCCGGCGTCGTGATCATCGGCTGAACCTGGGCGTTGTATTCCACGGGACGCGAGCACCCCAGCGCATGCTTGAAGCGCATTTCCACGTAAACGCAGAATTGCAGGACCATGTTGATGAGCTCGAATGTCCGCCTGGTCCTCTCGGGATGCAGGTAGACGATCGAGGACCAGAAGGCATACTGGGGATCGATCTGCGCCATGATTTCTGTGGCGCGTTCGTTGCGCAGCTCGGCCCAGCTCACGACCATCTCAATCTGGTCTTGAAACGTCGATTGGACCGGACGCCCTATCTCCGCAATCACGTATGCGGACGAGCGAACCAGGAATGCGTTCGGATCGGCGCCCGACACCTGAAGGGTGATGCCCTGCAGCATCTCCCCGACCGCTGTGTAGGCGCGCACCCACGGCTCCCAGCGATCCAATTGGGCTGGGTCTTCGATCGCCGGCAAGGCCGGCGCGTAGTAGTAAAAATACGGAGAGGTCGGTCGCTCCGGAACAACGATTGTCCCTTCGCGAGCGTGGATGAGTGCATCCACCATGATGGGATTGGCCCAGACGTCGCCGAGCGTGCCAATTATCGCCCCACCGGCCCCTCCAGCGCCGCCCGCTCCGCCTGCACCTCCTGCCCCCCCTGCGCCGCCGGCTCCGCCAGCACCACCTGCACCGCCTGCTCCTCCCGCCCCGCCTAGTTGAGCCATTGCCTGCCTCCTTATGAAAACAAGTCGGTATGAGGTTAGTCAGCCTGTCGTCGGTAGTCCTGCCACTTCGAGGCAGCGAGCCCAGTGCCTGCCTGTTTCGAGATGCGCATTGGGGAGGCGCCCGATGTATCGATCTAGGGTCAAATGCGGCTCGAGCTCGCGCATCTTGCCCAAGGCTTCGCGGGCCTCCGCGACCCGTCCCTGCGAAACGAGTGCGATAGCGAGGACCCGCCACGTGGACGGATGCATGCGATTGAGAATGAGAGATGAGCGCGCGAGCTCTTCCGCCTCGTCGTATCGATGCGCCGATAGAAGCGCCGTGGCGCCCAGGGACTCGAAATAATACCGCTGCGGATCGAGCGGGGAGAGTTTCAGAGCGCGCCGCGTTGCGTCCACGGCTGCCTCGCCGTCGCCTTTGAAGGCGTCGACGGTGCCACGGTAGAGCCAGCCCAACGCGTGGCTGGGGTTGGCATCGACGGCCTGCTCGCACCGCTTTCGGGCAGCGTCCAGGTCCTTCAACATGTGACAATAGACGAAGCCTTCGGTCGCAAGCGCAAGCGCGTCGGACGGGTCACGGTCGAGCGCGGCGCGAGTGGCGCTCAAGGCCTCGGCGGCCTCGCGTTTGCGGTCCTCGGACCAGCCGCGCGTCATGCGCAGGATGTACCAGTTGGCGAGCCAGGCGCGCGGGGCAGCTATTCGGCCGTGGCGATTGATCAGTTCCTCCAGCACCGTCCGGGTCTGGAGAAACTCCTCCCTGCTCGACCGGTGCATCAGGCGGATGCTGCCAAGCAGCAGCGAGTAGCTTTCTAGCGTCGGTAACGGCTGGGTCAGGATATGCTCGACCTCGGCATCGAAGACCGACAGATGCACTGCAGCGGCGATGCGGTGAGCCAGTTCGCTCTCCGGCTGCAGCAGATCGCCGATATTGCCGCTCAGGCGGTCGGTCCAGACGACTTGATTGGTTCGCGCCGCGGACAGCTCCGCCGTCACCAGAATCCGGTCCGCATCGACCACATAGCTGCCGCTGAGAATGTAGGTGGCACCGAGATGCGCCGATACTTCCGCCACATCGCTGACCCTGCCGCGAAATATGTTGGTCGACAGACGCGAGATCACCTTGAGGTTCGCCGATCTGGAGAGGCACCAGATCACGCTGTCCGCGATCAGGTTACCAACGTCGAGATGCTCCTCCGCGTCCTTGCGCGCGTCGAAGGGGATGACGGCGATCGTCGGCTCCATGGGAGTTCCATAGTCTCGCCGAGCTGCGAGGCTTGGGTGTGGACTGGCCGGACCAACGCGGTAGGCGCGAACCGGCTTGTCAAAGTGCTTGAGGATACAGTCGCCCAAATCTTCGCACAGCGCATCCACTCCGTGCGTCAGCTCGTCGCGCGCCGCAGCGCTGCCAATCGTCTCCCCCGGACTGGCCAGGCTGGCAAGAGCTGTCGCCAGTTGCTCATGCGCGGCCTCGCTGGCGATGGTTTCACCGGGACCGGCAAGAGTTGCGAGCCGGGCTGCGAGGTTGATGCCGGTGCCATAGATGTCAGTGCCGTCACTCCAGGCGGTGGAGGAGTTGATCCCCGCACGAAGCTGGAAGTGTTGATCTTCAGGCCGCCCGGTGTTCTGAACGGCGATACTCCGGTGCATTTCGGCGGCGGCATTGACGGCATCACGCACGGATTCGAAGCGGGCCATGAGCCCGTCTCCGAGGCTCTTCACGAGGCCGCCGCGATAACGCGGCAGAATTTGGCCGGTGGCAAGTTGGACGAAGTCGGTCCATCGACGCACCGCGGACGCCTCATGCTCCCTCATCAGACGCACGGACTCGACGAGGTCGACCAAGAGGACCACGGTGTCCTGCTGCACGAGGCCCATTGCTCGTCTCTCCGAAGCCCGGCCTCCGCTGACCGGGCTCTCAGGTGAATGGCCCTTACGGCCGGTACTGCTTCACTACCTTGATGTTGACCGGACCTTGCCCGGCAGTTGCGAACTCAGCGCACGCACGTCCTCATCGAGCGCACGTCAATCCATACTGCGCAGCTGGCCGCTCGGTTATGAACCAGATCACGATTTGCGAAACGCCCGGGTGGGTCGCAATCGCGACAACTCAAAATGAAAACGCAAACTTCTTCTCGTCATGCGCGAAGTCACGTTCACTCACCGCTAATGCGGGCAGGTCTCGACCTCGACCGTGACGTGGCTGAGGCCCTTCAGCCCGGCGAGCCGCCGCTTGTAGACGGCCGGCTGCTTCGGCTTGTCCGACACCACCGAGAGCAGCACGGCACAATGGCCGGGGCCGACCTGCCAGAGATGCAGGTCGGTGACGCGATCCTCACCGACCTCCATGCGGGCGCGGATCACCCGCTCCAGCTTCTCGTCGGCGCGCACGTCGAGCAGCACCGCACCCGATGATTTGATCAGGCCGAATGCCCAGCTCGCGATCACGGCGCTGCCGATCAGACCCACCGCCGGGTCGGCCCAGACCCAGCCGGAATACATGGCAAGGCCGAGCGCTGCGATCGCCAGCACCGAGGTTGCGGCATCGGTCATGACATGGACATAGGCCGCGCGGAGGTTGTTGTCGTGCTGATGGTGGTGATGATCGCGCTCGTGGTCATGCTCGGCGTGGTCATCATGCGCATGGCCATGGCCGTGGTGATGATCATGGCTGTCGCGCAGCAGCCACACGCTGGCGAGATTGACGCCCAAGCCGAGAGCAGCCACGGCCATGGCCTCGCCGTAGACGATCGGCACCGGATTGATCAAGCGCAGGACGCTCTCATAGGCGATCTCGACCGCGATCAGGCCGAGGATGATCGCGCTGGCGAAGGCGGCAAGATCGCCGAACTTGCCGGTGCCGAAGGTGAAATGCGCATTCCCCAGATGCCGCCGCGCGAAGCGATAGGCGAAGGCGGCAATGCCGAGCGCCGCCGCATGGGTGCCCATGTGCCAGCCGTCCGCGAGCAGCGCCATCGAACCGAACAGCGAGCCGGCGACGATCTCGCCGACCATCATGACCAGCGTCAGCACGACCACGAACCAGGTGCGGCGCTCGTTGTCGTCGTGCTTCTCGCCCAGGAAGGCGTGGTCATGGGTCCATTGTTCGATGGAATGGGAATGCATCGAATTCTCCAGAAGATTCAGCTCTGTTGGCCTCCAATATAGACGGCAGGCACCAATTTTCTAAGGACCAATCGTCCCGCGGATTGACAGTGCTTCTTAGTTTCGCTGTAATCTGCGCCATGGGGATTTGAGCGATCTCCCCACGAGGCGACAGGCCCAAGCATCGCGTCCCGTTTGGTTCTCGAGGACGCATCATGTCTACATTCACGACCATCTCATCCGACAAAATGGCACGGCTGATCGGCACGGCGAATGCGCCTGTTCTGATCGATGTGCGCACCGAGCAGGATTTCGCCGCCGACCGGCGGCTGATTCCCGGCTCCATCAAGCTCGGCCACGACAACGTGGCGGACTGGGGCAGCGCCTTCGCCGGCCGCCGCGCCGTAGTCTCCTGCCTCCGCGGCGAGAAGCTCGCGCAAGGCACCGCGGCCTGGTTACGCCAGCTCGGCGCGCAGGCCGAAACGCTGGAGGGCGGCTTCGAGGGCTGGAAGGCGGCCCAGCTGCCGCTGGTCGACGCCCGCAAGTTGCCGCCGCGCGATGCCAAGGGGCGCACCGTCTGGGTGACGCGGGCGCGGCCGAAGGTCGACCGCATCGCCTGCCCGTGGCTGATCCGCCGCTTCGTCGATCCGGGCGCAGTGTTCCTCTATGTCGCGCCGTCCGAGGTGGTCGCCGTCGGCGAGCGGTTCGGCGCAGCGCCCTTCGACATCGAGAACGTGTTCTGGAGCCACCGCGGCGAGCTCTGCACCTTCGACGTGATGATCGAGGAGTTCGGCATCGCGACTCCGCCCCTGCTGCGTCTCGCGACGCTGGTGCGGGGCGCCGACACCGCGCGACCCGACCTCGCGCCCGAGGCGCCCGGCCTGCTCGCGGCCTCGCTCGGGCTGTCGCGCATGTATGACGACGACCTCGAGCAGCTCGAGGCCGGCATGCTGCTCTATGATGCCTTCTACCGCTGGTGCCGCGACGCCACCACCGAGACTCACAACTGGCCGACCAACAAGGTGAAGGCGTAATGGACTTTCGCGCCGATCAAACGGGAGCTGGTGCCGGTCACGGCATCAGCTTCAACGAAGCTTTTCGCGTCTGGCTCCGTGTCGCCTGCCTGAGCTTTGGCGGCCCCGCGGGCCAGATCGCGGTGATGCACCGCATCCTGGTCGAGGAGAAGAAGTGGATCTCCGAAGGCCGTTTCCTGCACGCACTGAACTATTGCATGCTGCTGCCGGGACCTGAGGCGCAGCAGCTCGCGACCTATGTCGGCTGGCTGATGCATCGCACCGCCGGCGGGCTGATGGCGGGCGGGCTGTTCATCCTGCCCGGCATCATCGCCATCATGGGCCTCAGCTACATCTATGCCGCCTTCGGCAATGTCAGCTTCGTCGAGGCGCTGTTCTTCGGGCTCAAGGCGGCCGTGCTCGCCATCGTCGTCGAGGCGGTAGTGCGCGTCGGCAAGCGCGCGCTGAAGAACCGCATCATGATCGCGCTCGCGGCCGCGGCCTTCGTCGCCATCTTCTTCTTCGCGGTCCCCTTCCCGATCATCATCATCGCCGCCGGCCTCATCGGTTATGCCGGCGCCCGAAGCGGCCGTCCGGAATTCGCGCCGGCCGGTCACGGCCATGCCGGCGGCGCAGCGATCGACAGCATGCTCGGCGAGGCCGTACCGGATCACGTCCGCCCCGACACGGCGCGCGCGATCCGCGTCGGTGCATTGTGGCTGGCGCTTTGGCTGGTGCCGGTGATAGCGCTGCTGATCGCCTTCGGCCAGGCCAACGTATTCAGCCAGATCGCGCTGTTCTTCTCGAAGATGGCGCTGGTCACGTTCGGCGGCGCCTATGCGGTGCTGGCCTATGTCGCCCAGCAGGCGGTCGAGCATTATCATTGGCTCAAGCCGCATGAGATGCTCGACGGTCTCGGCATGGCCGAGACCACGCCGGGCCCGCTGATCATGGTGCTGCAATTCGTGGGCTTCATGGCGGCCTATCGCGACCCTAGCGGCCTGTCGCCGATGCTCGCGGCCACGCTCGGCGGCCTGCTCGCGACCTGGGTCACCTTCACGCCCTGCTTCCTCTGGATCTTCGTCGGCGCGCCCTACATCGAGCGGCTGCGCGGCAACGCGGGCCTCGCCGGCGCGCTCGGCGCGATCACCGCCGCCGTGGTCGGCGTGATCCTCAACCTGTCGATTTGGTTCGCGCTGCACATCCTGTTCCGCGAGACCGTGCCGGTGCATGCGTTTCCGCTGAACTTCGACATGCCGGTGCTGAGGAGCGTCGACGTGCCGGCGCTGGTGCTGGCGATCGCGGCGGCCACCGCGATCTTCCGGTTCAAGCTCGGCATGCTGACGGTGCTGGCGGGCAGCTGCGCGGCGGGCGTGGCGTTGCGGATGGCCGGGGTGATCTGATGCCAGGGACGTGACTAATCGTGAGTCCAGGATGAGTTGGAACGCCGCGGCCGAACGCCACCTAGGCAGGGGGCGTTTGGAGAAACAGCGATGCGTTTCCTTCTGGTTTTCAGTTTTCTGATCACCTTGGTCGGCGCTGCCGACGCCGCACAGGCGCGTCATCCACACCGGCGGCACGCGATTGTCCATTCCGGTCAGGGTATGGTCCCGTCCGGTCCAGCTTCGGGCTTCGCCTATGCGCCGCCGCCGGAAACCTCAGCTTATCCTGGCGCCACTGAACCTTATTTCGGCGCTTCTCAAGGTTATGCGCCCGGCGAAAAGGAGCGGTTTCTTCGCAGTTTGTTCAGTCCGTAGGGCCCGTGCCACCCCTAGGCCTTGCGCTGTCGCGGCGAGGGCGTGGGAAAGCTGCTGAGTTGAATCCCGCAGCCTTCCCTTATTCACGTCAATAAGCGCCGACCTTTGTTAGCGTCGGGTTGGATCGTTTGTGCCGCCCGGACGGATGGTCTGAGGACCGCCCTGGCCGGAACCCGCGCCACTGCCGCCGCCGGCGCCTACGCTGGATCCCGTCGAACTGCCGGTACCTGCATCGCCCGCTCCCGTTCCACCCGCCGCGCCGCTCGTTCCGCCGCTGGTTCCTCCGGCCCCGGCGCTAGCGCCCGCACCCGCGCCGCCCGCTCCACCTGCGCCGGCCCCGCCTCCGGCACCTCCGCCCGCCTGCGCATGGGCGAACCCGATCGACGCGCCGGCAAGCAACGCACACATGGCGACTGAGAAGATTGTCTTTCGCATTGTTCAAACTCCGATTGACGATGACATGCCAATCGAAGCCGCGCGCAAACGTTCCTGATGATATTCATCGGAGGCTTTCAACATTGGTAGGAACGATGTCGCGCAACGTTGAATTGAATCTGGTCCCGCCACTCGCCCATCTTCCGCGACGCGCGCGTGACTCAACACAATGCGCCTTGAATCCCGGCTGCCGGCTACCGCATCATCATCCGCGAGATCGCTTCCCCGATCACCACCGTCGTGAAATGCGTGTTGGCGCGGCAATCGGACGGCATGATCGAGGCGTCGGCTACACGCAGGCCGCCGATTCCTTTCACGGTGCCGTCGGGGTTGACCACGCCATCCGGGTCGTCCAAGCCGCTCATACGGCAGCTGCCGGCGGCATGCTGGATGTCGCCCGTCTCGCGGCGCAGCACCGCTTCGAGCTCGTGATCGGGCAGGCTGGCGGCCTGCGGCAGCGTCAAATCCGTGTCAGCGAGCCTGATCCAGTCGGCGATGCCTGACAGCGCCGGCTGCAACGTGATGACCGCGAGGCGTTTCACCGCATCGATCATGCGCAGCATGTCGCGCGGATCTGCCAGCATGTTCTCCTCGACGACCGGATCGATTGCAGGATCGGTCGAGGCCAGCTTGAGCGTCCCGCGCGAATAGGCGTTGAACAGCCCCGCGCCGATCGCTCCGGGGTTCCCGATGCCGCGATGATTGAAGGCGATCAGGATCATGTCGCGCTTGCCGCCATTGGCGAGGCCCGAGGAATAGGTCACGCAGCAATTGGTGTGGCGCGTATCGGGATCAGTAGGGCGAAGCTCCTCCCGGAGCTGTATGGTGGCGCGAAACAGCGGGTGATCGAAGAAATGGCGGCCGACCGGCAGATCGCGCTCGACCGCGATCCCCATCGCCTTCAACTCCTCAGCCGGCCCGATGCCTGAGCGCAGCAGGATCGCCGGACTGTGGATGGCGCCGGCGCACAGCACGATCTGACGTGCGCTGATCTCGTCGGTGCCCTGCCCCTGGATATGGACGCGGACACCCGTTGCCCGTCCGTCGCTGATCAGCACACGATCGACCAGCGCATGCCCGCGGATCTCCAGATTGGCGCGCCCGCGCGCGGGCTCGAGATAGCCCTCGTTGGTGGTGATGCGGCGCAAGTCGCGGCTGTTGATGGGGTAGCACGCAACGCCCTCGGCGTCCGGGCCATTGACGTCGGCGCACCAGGGATAGCCGCTCGCAAGTGCCGCATCGCGCAAGCCGCGGTCGATCGGACCCCACTTTTGCAAAGGCGCGCGGTAGACCGGCAGTGGCCCGCCGCGGCCGTGGCCCTCGACATCGCCGAATTCCAGATCGTCCTCGATCACCGAAAACAGCGGCATCACATCTTTCGCCGACCAGCCGGTGCAGCCATTGGCCGCCCATTCGTCGAAGGCATCGGCAACGCCGCGGATCGCGATCTGGCCGTTCATCATCGACGAGCCGCCGAGCCCCTTGCCGCGCCAGTAGAAGCGCGGCTCCTGCCCAGCGACGCGGCGCGTCAGAAGATCGGGCCATTGCCATTTCTCCTGGTACTCGCGCTTGTGGATGATCGGGATCGGATTCGGCGTCCGCACCTCCCAGGGCGCCTCGTCGGCGCGCCAGTCGAGCCCCGCCTCGAGCAGCAGGACGCGCCGTGCGGGATCTTCGGAGAGCCTTGCGGCCACGGCGGCGCCGGCGGAGCCGCCGCCGACAACAATGACATCGTACATCGCGCTACTTCTCAACGTTCCAGAACACCGGGATGGCGGACGGTATCAGACCGCGCAAAGTCGCGCGATAGGCGGCCGGCTGCGCGAACTGGCCCCACGGGATTCCGGGCGCCTGATCGTACATGACGGCCTGGATCTCGCCCGCGATCTTCTTCCGGTCCGCCTCGGCCGGCGCCTTGGCGAAGGCTTCCATCAGAGGGGTGATACGCGCATCGCATTGCCAGCCGGTGAAGTCGGCACAGTTGAAGGCAACCATGACATTGGTCAGCGGCGAGCCGAGGTCGAAGCCGCCGGCGTGGACGCCATAGACGCTCCAGCCCTCCTTCTTGGCGCGGCGCGCCAGCACGCTCGCCCAGTCCATCACCTGCAGATCGACGTTGAAACCTGCAGCCTTCAGCCGCTCGGCGAGCACCTGCGCCGAAACGCGCGGGGCTTCGAGGTCGTTGGCCTGCATCACGACGACGGGCTCGCCGGCATATTTGGTCGCCTTCAGCGCAGCCTTCGCCGCTTCGATCGAGGGCTTGGCCGCCGCTTCCGTGCCGGCCTTGCTCTCGTATGTGGTGCCGCAGGTGAAGTAGGTCGCGCAAGGCGTGGCGTATTTGGCGTCGAGCCCGAGCGCATCCAGCACTTCGCGCTGGTCGACCAGCTTCCACAGCACGCGGCGGATTTCCGGATCATCGAACGGCTTCGAGGCCGCGTTGAGACGGTAGGCGCCGGCGAACATGTTGCCGCCGGTGAAGTTGACGAGCTTGACGCGCGTGTTCTTCTCCAGCTGCGGCAGCAGATCGAACGGCGCGTACTGCAGGAAATCGATTTCGCCGGCCTGCAGCGCAGAGGCGGCAGTCGCACCATCGGGAATGACGCGGACCTCGAGCGTGTCGACATTGACGCGCTTGCCGCCGGCCAGGAAGTCCGCGGGCTCGGGACGCGGCACATAGTCGCCGAACTTCTTCAGGATCATGCGGTCGCCGGTGCGGTGGTCGGCCTTGCTGTAGACGAACGGGCCGGAGCCGACGATCTCGGTGATGCGCTGGTCGCCGGGCGTCTTCGCGATGCGCTCGGGCATCATGAAAGCGACCGGGCTGACGGGATTGCCGAGCGCGTCGATGACGAGGCCGGACGGCTCCTTCAGCGTCAGCACGAAGGTTTTCGCATCGACCGGCTCGAGCGAAGCCGTGATCGCGAAAATGCGGCGGCCGAGTGCGCTGCGGGTGCCCCAGCGACGCAGCGAGGCCACGCAATCGGCTGCCGTGACGGGCTGGCCGTCGTGCCATTTCAGGCCGTCGCGCAGCGTGAACGTATAGGTCAAGCCATCGGGCGAGACCTTCCAGTCCTGCACCATTTGCGGCTTGATATCGCCCTTGGCATCCTTCGCAAACAGCGTATCGAACACCATGTAGCCGAACGTCCGCGAAATATAGGCCGTGGAGAAATGCGGATCGAGCGTGACGATCTCCGCCTCGAGCACCGCGACGAGATTGCCCGCCGCATGCGCGGGCGCCGCCACCAGCGCAAGGCCGAACAGCGCGGGAATGAAAGTCTTCAGTTTGAGCATTGGGGTGTTTTTGCCTTTTGACCAGCCGTTTGCGTTCAGCAGGAAAAAGCAATGTTCGTGCCCCCACGTATGCGCTCATAGCTAGCTGCCACGCGTTTGCAGGATGCACATACTTAGAGTTGGAGAGCGAGGCTGGCGCAGCTCGTCATTGCGAGCGCAGCGAAGCAATCCAGAGTCTTTCCGCGGTGGGGTCTGGATTGCTTCGCTGCGCTCGCAATGACGGTGGAGCAGAGAGCACAACACGGGCTGTCGCCGCCCGGCCTGACCGGGCGACCCAGTATTCCAGAGACAGCTGATGGATACGGAGAAGCCGCGGCGTACTGGATGCCCCGCCCCCGTGCGCAATTGCGCACTAGGCGGGGGATGACAGCGTCGTTGCGGCGACAGTTGGGGCCAGTGCCCTACCCGATCACTCGACCGAACTTGTTCGACTTCGGGAAACCCTTCGGCGGCAGGCGGCCGGCGTCGGCGCGCGTGCCCTGCCACTCCGCCAGCTCCTTCATGGTCGCGGAGAATTCGCGTCCTGCGGAATCCTTCCAGGTCAGGCCCGCCTTGGCGTCGAATACCGCAACGTCGGACAGGCCGCCGTCCTTGTATTTCTGCAGGCGCACGCCGCGGCCGCGGGCCATCTCCGGCACCTGGTCGAGCGGGAAGACCAGCATCTTGCGGTTCTCGCCGATGACGGCGACGGTGTCGCCCGTCACCTCGGTGATCGCGCGGGCCTCGTTCGGCATGTCCACGTTGAGGACCTGCTTGCCCTTCTTGGTGGTGCCAACGCAATCGTCCTCGTTGACCACAAAACCCTGGCCCTCGTGGCTGGCGACCAGGAATTTGCGGCCGCCCTTGTTGACGAACAGCGCGACGGGCGCGGCCTCCTGCTCGAGGTCGATGAACAATCGGATCGGCTCGCCATGGCCGCGGCCGCCCGGCAGCTTGGCGACGTCGAGCGAGTAGAACTTGCCGTTGGTGGCGAACAGCAGCAGCTTCGAGGTCGTCTCGGCGAAGAAGGCGAAGCCGAGCTTGTCGTCCTGCTTGAAGGCAAGGCCCGAGAGATCCTCGACATGCCCCTTCATGGTGCGGATCCAGCCCTTGTCGGAGACGACCACCGTCACCGGCTCGCGCTCGACGAAGGCCTCCTCGATCGCGGCGAGATCGTGCTCGGGCGCATCCGCGAAGGTGGTGCGGCGCTTGCCGAGCGGTGTCTTCGGTCCGAACATGTCGCGGACCTTGCCGACCTGCTCGCCGACCTTCTTCCACTGCTCGGCTTCGGAGGCGAGCACCGCATTGATGCCCTTGAGCTCGGCGCGGAGGTTCTTGTCCTCGGTGCGGATCTCCATCTCCTCGAGCTTGCGCAAGGAGCGCAGGCGCATGTTGAGGATGGCTTCCGCCTGCACCTCGGTGAGCTTGAACGCCTTCATCAGCTCAGGCTTCGGCTCGTCCTCGGTGCGGATGATCCTGATCACCTTGTCGATGTTCAGGTATGCGATCAGGAAGCCGCCGAGCACTTCCAGCCGGTGCTCGATCTGCGCCTTGCGGTAGTTGCTGCGGCGGATCAGCACGTCGCGCAGATGGTCGAGCCATTCGCGCAAGCACTCCGCGAGCCCCACGACCTTGGGGATGCGCCCCTTGATCAGGACGTTGAGGTTCAGCGGAATCTTGTTTTCGAGCTCGGTGAGGCGGAACAGCGATTCCATCATCAGCGCCGGATCGACGTTCTTCGACTTCGGCTCGATCACGATGCGGACGTCTTCGGCCGATTCGTCCCTGATGTCGCCGACCAGCGGCAGCTTCTTCTGGTCCAGCAGCTCGGCGACCTTCTCGATCAGACGCGACTTCTGCACCAGGAACGGAATCTCTGTGACGACGACGGCCCAGGTGCCGCGTGCGCCCTCCTCCTGCGTCCACCGCGCTCGGACGCGGAACGAGCCGCGGCCGGTGGTGTAGGCGTCCGCAATCGCCTGCTTGGAATCGACGATGATGCCGCCGGTCGGGAAATCCGGGCCCTTGACCCACTTGAGCAGTGCCTTCGACTTTGCGTCGGGCTTCTCGATCAGGTGCAGCGCGGCATCGCACAGCTCGGCGGCGTTGTGCGGCGGGATCGAGGTCGCCATGCCGACCGCGATGCCCTGCGCGCCGTTGGCGAGCAGGTTCGGGAAGCCGCCCGGCAGCACGATGGGCTCTTTCGACTGGCCGTCGTAGTTGGCGCGGAATTCGACCCCGTCCTCGTCGATGCCCTCGAGCAGAAGCCGCGCGACGTCGGTCATGCGCGCTTCGGTGTAGCGGTAGGCGGCGGGGTTATCGCCGTCGATATTGCCGAAATTGCCTTGGCCGTCGACCAGCGGATATCGTGAGGAGAAATCCTGCGCGAGGCGGACCATGGCGTCGTAGATCGCCTGGTCGCCGTGCGGATGGAACGAGCCCATCACGTCGCCGACGATCTTGGCCGACTTCTTGAAGGCCGTGCCGGGGTCGAGCCTGAGCAGGCGCATGCCGTAGAGGATGCGCCGGTGCACCGGCTTCAGGCCGTCGCGCGCGTCCGGCAGCGCACGGTGCATGATGGTGGAGAGGGCATAAGCGAGATAGCGCTCTTCCAGCGCCTCACGCAGCGGCACCTCGTGGATTTCAGCCGGTTCTTCCGGCGGAACGATTCGTTTTCCCATGCCGCCCGGTTAAACCGTGGAAGCGAATCGGGCAAGGATCGAATGGTTCCCTGTGGGCGACGTACTAACCTGCCCAGCCGGCTGTGACGGTCTGGGTTGGGGCTGGACCAGGTGTTTGCGCAGGCGCCGGCGCATTGGTCAGGCAACGGCGGGCGGCCTCGATCTCGGCGTCGGTCGCGCCCCGCGACCGCGCCCATGTCTCTGCAGCGGCAGCGGAATATTTCGCCACATAGTACCGCACCACCGTGCACGAGGCCCGGCGAAACGCCCCGGGCTGCGGCTCGCCAGCCATGGCGTCGGGCGCGAACGCAAGCAGCGTCGCGGACAAGGCGAATCCCCTGATCAACATTTGGGCTGTCCCCCGGTGTGGAACCTCAAGCCCCAAGTCCGCGCGGGCCGATTTCGTTCCAGGGAACTGCATGCTGCTGGGCAAGGCTGGGCAGCTATTACGTCATGGCGCCGGGATCGCCGCCCTCGCCTGCTGCCGCATCAGGGCGTTGATGAAGCCGGCCCGCGCATCGGAATGGCCTTGGCCGCGCGGCTCCAGCACGTGGCGGAGCAGGAACAGGCCGGTGAGCCGAAAACCGTCCTGGAGATCCTGCTCGGTGAGATCGCCCGCGGTTTCGCCCTGGCGCAGGAACGGCGGCAGCCGCAACAGCCGGTCGCGCCACGGCTCGCCCGCGCCGCGCGATACCGCGCCGCCTGATTTCGGCGAGACATAGATCAGGTCCGTGGTCTCGCCGGTCACCGCGCAATTGTCCAGCGCCAGGCCGAAACCCAGCTCGGCGAGCATCGCCAGCTCGAAATGGATCAGGTGCACGGCCGCGCTGCCGATATCGTCGAAATCGTCGAGCGAATGCTCGAGCAGCGCAAAGATGTCCTCATGCGGATCGCGCTCCGGCAACAGCCGCGCGATCGAGGCCAGATGGGTGACGCCATAGACGCCGTGGGACGATGCCAGCAGCGTTGCCGCGCGCAGCTTCAATCCCTCGATAGCGTAGGTGCCCAGATGCTCGTCGAGCCGCGCCCGCCACACCGCACTGACGCTGTTCCCCGGCTGCAGCAGCGGCCGCATCCGCGAACCGGCCCCGCCGCGGACGAGCCCGAGATGCCGGCCATGCGCGCGCGTCAACAGCTCGACAATGGCGCTGGACTCGCCATGCCGCCGCACCCCCAGCACGATGCCTTCGTCGGTCCATTCCATAGGGGAAGTGTAGCGGATTCCGGCGTTCAATCGTAGGGCGGATTAGCCGAAGGCGTAATCCGCCAATCGCCCGTGCACGTCAAAGGTGGATTACGCTTCGCTAATCCACCCTACGGCGCCTCACGCGTTGAACCAGTCCCGCGCGTCGCCGCTGAAGGAGAAATACAGGCCCATCGTCGTCAGCGCGCAGGAGACGATCTCGATGGCGCTGTCGAGCTCCAGGCCCTTCTCGCCGATGATCTGGCCGAGCGAGATCACCGACAACACGAGGGCCGCCGCCAGCACCCAGCGTGGCCAGTTCTTGCGATGATGCGCGGCCAGCCGGACGAAATAGAGCAGCAGGAGGATCATGCCGCCGGCGAGCAGCGTCGCGGTCATGATCATCTGCTCGGTCACCGCGGCATTGGGCGTGCGGTCCTGCACGGCGACCGAGACGGCGTCCAGCATCAACGATGCATAGAGCAGCGCTTCGAAGCGCTGGACGTTGGTGGGTAGGCTCATCGAATGCCGATCTTTTCTTGGTTATTCTTTTGGGAAGTCCAGGCCCATCTCGCGATAGCGATCGGGATCGTCGCCCCAGTTCTCGCGCACCTTGACGAACAGGAACAGGTGCACCGGCACGTCCAGGATCTGCATCAGCTCTTTCCGCGAGTCGGCGCCGATCGACTTGATGGTGGCGCCGCCCTTGCCGAGCACGATCTTGCGCTGGCTTTCGCGCTCGACATAGATCGTCTGCTCGATCCGCACAGACTTGTCCTTGCGTTCCTCCCACTTGTCGGTCTCGACCGTGGACTGGTAGGGCAATTCCTGGTGCAGCTTCTGATAGATCTTCTCGCGGGTGATCTCGGCCGCCAGCTGCCGCATCGGCGCGTCCGACATCTGGTCCTCGGGGTAGAGGAACGGACCCGGCGGCACCATGTCCGCGAGCGTCGTGCGGATGTCGTCGACGCCATCGCCCGAGATCGCCGAAATCATGAACGTCCGCACGAAAGTCATGCGCTCGTTGGCCGCCTGCGCCAGCGCCAGCAGCTTCTCGCGTTGGACCAGGTCGACCTTGTTGATGACGAGGATCTTGTCGTGATTGACGCTGGCGGCCTTGGCGAGGATCGCCTCCGCCTCCTCGTCGATGCCCGTTTTGGCATCGAGCAGCACGCAGACCAGATCGGCATCATGCGCCCCGCTCCAGGCGGTCGAGACCATGGCGCGGTCGAGCCGGCGCTTGGGCGAGAAGATGCCGGGCGTGTCGACAAGGATAATTTGCGCGTTGTTCTCGATGACGATACCGCGGATCAGCGCGCGCGTGGTTTGCACCTTGCGCGAGACGATCGTGACCTTGGCGCCGACCAGCGCGTTGACCAGCGTCGACTTGCCGACATTCGGCGCGCCGATCAGCGCGACGAAGCCGCAGCGCGTCGCGCCGGGTGCCCCGCCGCTTGCTTCAACCGTCATTGCTGCCGCCGACGCCTTCGCGTTCGATCATCACTGACGCTGCCACTTTCTCTGCCGCGCGCTTGCTGCCGCCGATACCCTCGGCGGGGGCCAGGCCCGGCAGATCGACGGCGACACGGAACTGCGGATCGTGATGCGGGCCGGTGCGCTCGACCTCGCGATAGACAGGCGTCGGCAGTCCCTTGCCTTGCGCCCATTCCTGCAGCACGGTCTTGGGATCGCGCAAGGGCCGGCGCGGCTTGTGCATCCGCTCGGTCCAGTTGCGCTTGACGAATTCGGCTGCCGCCGCATGGCCGCCGTCGAGGTAGATGGCGCCGATCACGGCCTCGCAGATGTCGCCGAGGATGGATTTGCGCAGGCGGGCATCGGCACTGGAGCCGACCGAGCCCAGCTTGATGTCGTCGACGAGACCGAGCGACTTGGCGACGTCCGCGCAGCTCTCCTTGCGCACGAGCTCGGCAAGCCGCTTGGACAGCTCGCCCTCATCGGCGTTCGGGAAGGCGTGATAGAGCATGTCGGAGACGACGAGCCCAAGCACGTGGTCGCCGAGGAATTCCAGCCGCTGATAGCTGTCGCCTCGCTTGCGCCCGGACTTCAGGGCCGAGACATGCGTGATCGCCTGCATCAGCATATTTGGATCGGCGAAGCTGTGGCCGATCCGCGCCTCGAGCGCCGCGTTGGCATTCGTGCCCTTGGCCTTGCTGCTCCGCGGCCGTTTCTTCTTGGCAGGCGCCTTCGCCGCAGCATCGCCCTCGGGAGCGGCTTGCACCTCGGTCGGTTGGATCGCGATGTCCTTGGCTTCGTCTTTCATCGGACGATTTTGAAGAACCGATTCCAGCGCACCGCCCACGGCCAGCGCCAGAGCATCCAGGCGTGCTCGCCTTCAGCGATGGAGAAGAAGATCATCTGGGCGCGGCCGATCAAGTGCTCCTGCGGGACGTAGCCGACCTGGCCGAGAAAGCGGCTATCGGTGGAGTTGTCGCGGTTGTCACCCATCATGAAGAAGTGGCCGGCCGGGACGGTGTAGACGTTGGTGTTGTCCATGTAGCCGTTGTCGGCGCAGTCCAGCGTCTCATAGGACACGCCGTTCGGCAGCGTCTCCTTCCAGCGCTTCACCCGGGAGATGCCGCCGCCTTCCGAGCCGCAAGGGTCCTCGCCGACATATTCGCTCATGCGCTGCCGCTCGACGGGCGTATCGTTGATGTAGAGCAGCCCGTCCCGCATCTGGACACGGTCGCCGGGAAGGCCGATCACGCGCTTGATGTAGTCGGTGGAATCGTCCTTCGGCAGGCGAAACACGACGATGTCGCCACGAGCGGGGTCCGAGCCCCAGATCCGTCCCGAGAACAGCGGCGGCGAGAATGGAATCGAGTAATGGCTGTAGCCGTAGGAATATTTCGAGACGAACAGATAGTCGCCGACCAGCAGCGTCGCCTTCATCGAGCCGGACGGGATGTTGAAGGGCTGAAACAGGAAGGTGCGGATCACGAGCGCGATCAGGAGAGCATGAATGACGACTCGGATCGTTTCGCCGACGCCGCTCTCAGTTTTCGTTCCCGAAGTCACGCTCATTGCTCTCTCAATTCCGGCCGGCGATCATAGAGCGCCCTCCTCCCGCGAACGGCCCACCGGTTCGCGGCGCAAGGAGATTGTCCTGATTCTGATAGTGAGGGCCAATTCCGGCGTAAAGCCGAATTCGCCCAGGCTGATTTGCGTTCGCGGACTTTTAGACGGTTGTCGGAGGCCACGCAATCAAGGATCGCATCAAAACTGATTAAGATATTGATTTATAAAGAAAATCACAAAACGCCCGAGCCGCGATCAAGGTTTCGGCAGCGGGACGGCGGAAATGACGACAAAAGCCTGCGCCAGCGGCCAGTCGTCGGTGATCGAAAGGTCGATCCGCGCCTCGAACCCCTCCGGTGTCAGGGCCTGGAGCCGGGCCAGCGCGCCGCCGGTCAGCTGCATGGTCGGCCGCCCGCCCGGCAGGTTGACCACCCCCATGTCGCGCCACCAGACGCCGCGCCTGATGCCGGTGCCGAGTGCCTTGGAGCAGGCCTCCTTGGCGGCGAAGCGCTTGGCGTAGGTCGCCACCACCATCTTCTCGTTCTTGGCGCGCCGTTCCGCCTTGGCCCGCTCGGCCGCGGTGAAGATGCGGTCGAGAAAACGCTCGCCGTGGCGCTCGATCACCTTGGCGACGCGGGTGATGTCGATCAGGTCGGAGCCGATGCCGATGATCATGCCCGGCTCCGGCCACGATCCATCGCCGCGCGCATGCTGCGCACGGTCTCGGCCAGCCCCACGAACAGCGCCTCGCCGATCATGTAATAGCCGATGTTCAGCTCCATGATTTCGGGCAAGCTCGCGATCTTCTCCGCCGTCGCATAGTCCAGCCCGTGGCCGGCGTGAACCTCGAGTCCCGCGTCCTTCGCCAGCTTCACCCCGGCCACGATCCGCTGCCATTCAGCCTCGGCCTTGTCGGTGTGGCCATCGACGACGGCATCGCACCAGGCACCGGTGTGGATCTCGATCACAGGGGCGCGCAGCCGTGCCGCCATCTCGATCTGGGCGGGATCGGCCGCAATGAACAGCGAGACGCGGATGCCGGCCTCGCTCAGCCGCGCGATATAGGGCGCGAGCGCGCTGCGCTGGCCGACCACGTCCAACCCGCCTTCGGTCGTTACCTCCTGGCGCCGCTCCGGCACCAGGCACACCGCGTGCGGCTTGGTGGCGAGCGAGATCCGCATCATGTCGTCCGTCGCGGCCATCTCGAAATTGAGCGGCTTGGAGATCTCCGCCTTCAGGCGCGCCATGTCCTCGTCGCGGATGTGCCGGCGGTCCTCGCGCAAATGTGCGGTGATGCCGTCGGCGCCGGCCTCGATCGCGAGCAGCGCGGCGCGCACCGGATCGGGATGGCGGCCGCCGCGCGCGTTACGCACGGTTGCGACGTGATCGATATTGACGCCGAGGCGGAGCGGAGGTGCGGGCATTTCAGAACTCGCGAAATCAGAGGGAACGGCGCATGCGAGACGCGCCTATCCATTAACACGTTCGACTTTGGCGACGACCGCCTTCGCGCGCAGCTGGGCCAGGATCGCGCTGAGGTGCTTCAAGTCGTAGACTTCGAGATCGATCGTCGTCTCCGTGAAATCGGGCGAGCGGCGCTGCATGCTGATGTTGTCGATGTTGCCGTCGTGCTCGGCGATCACGGTCGCGATCTGCGCCAGCGCGCCGGGCTCATTGACGTTCTCGACCTTGATGCGGGCCGGGAAGCGCTGCGGCGCGGAATCCTCGATGTCCCAGCGGACGTCGAGCCAGCGCTCCGGCTCCTCCTCGAAATCCTTCAGGGCCGGCGCCTGGATCGGATAGATCGTGATGCCCTCGCCCGGCGTGACGATGCCGA
Organism: Bradyrhizobium sp. SUTN9-2; assembly: GCF_003122645.1. NCBI lineage: Bacteria > Pseudomonadati > Pseudomonadota > Alphaproteobacteria > Hyphomicrobiales > Nitrobacteraceae > Bradyrhizobium > Bradyrhizobium sp. SUTN9-2. The sequence continues at coordinate 4,045,004 of NZ_LAXE01000001.1, read as the reverse complement.
CAATGCGATCGCCGGGGACGGCGCCGCCGTTCGGCGCGAACTTCACCGGAAGGTCGGAATTGATGCCGCGGATCGGGATCGCGACCGGGCTGCGCGACTGTTCGGAGACCCCCTTCTCCTTGAGCTTGGCGGCAAGGCCCTTCTTGACGCCGTAGCGCGCGATGCGCTCCTCCTTGTAATCCGGGTACATCGCACGCGCGACATGGGAGGCCTTGATCTCGCCGCGCCCGACCGCCGCCATGACGTCCTCGATCGATGTGCGCGCGAGCCGCGGCAGCGCGCCCTTGAGCTTGTCGTCGGCGTATTCAATCTTGGCGCGCTCGAACAGGCGCTCGACGATGCGCCGGCCGAGCCCGACATATTGGTCGCGCACCGCGGTGCGCGTGGCGCGGCGGATCGCGGCACGCGCCTTGCCGGTGACGGCGAGCGTTTCCCAGGCCGAGGGCGGCGCGGACTGCGCCTCCGAGGTCAGCACCTCGACCTCGTCGCCGTTCTGAAGCTCCGAGGACAGCGGCGCGAATTTGCCGTTGATCTTGCAGCCCACCGCGCTGTTGCCGACGTCGGTATGCACCGCATAGGCGAAGTCGATCACGTTGGCATGGCGCGGCAGCGCGATCAGCTTGCCCTTCGGGGTGAAGCAGAACACCTGGTCGTGGAACAGCTCGAGCTTGGTGTGCTCGAGGAATTCCTCCGGGTTCGCGCTTTCCGAGAGGATGCCGATGGTGTGGCGCAGCCAGGCGAACGCGTTGGACTCGCGCTTGAGGAATTCGGTCGGCGAACCCACGCCCTCCTTGTAGAAAACGTGCGCGGCGATGCCGCGCTCGGCGATCTGGTCCATCGCCTCGGTGCGGATCTGCAGCTCGACGCGCTGGTTGCCGGGGCCGATCACCGTGGTGTGGATCGAGCGGTAGTCGTTCTGCTTCGGCGTCGAGATATAGTCCTTGAAGCGTCCGGGCACGACCGGCCAGGTGGTGTGGACGATCCCGAGCGCGCGATAGCAGGCCTCGACGTCGCTGACGACGAGGCGGAAGCCGAAGATGTCGGACAATTGCTCGAAGCCGACCGACTTGCGCTCCATCTTGGTCCAGATCGAGAACGGCTTCTTGCGCCGGCCATAGACCCGCGCCCCCAAGCCCCTGTGGCGCAGATTGTTGGAGAGCTGGTCCTCGATCTCGCCGATCAGGTTGCGGTTGCGCTCAGCCAACGCGTCGAGCCGCTGCATCACCACCGAATAGGCTTCGGGATCGAGGGTCCGGAAGGACAGATCCTCCAGCTCCTCGCGCATTTCCTGCATGCCCATGCGCCCCGCCAGCGGCGCGTAGATGTCGAGCGTCTCCTCGGCGATGCGCCGGCGCGATTCCGTCGGCACGAAGTCCAGCGTGCGCATGTTGTGCAGGCGGTCGGCGAGCTTGACCAGAAGCACGCGGACATCGTCGGCAATGGCCAGCAACAATTTGCGCAGATTCTCGGCCTGCTTGGCCTCCCGCGAGACCAGCTCGAGCCGCTTCAGCTTGGTCAGGCCATCGACCAGCGCGCCGATCTCCGAGCCGAAGATCTGGTCGATCTCGGCCCGCGTCGCCTCGGTGTCCTCGATCGTGTCGTGCAGCAGCGCGGCCACGATGGTGGCGTCGTCGAGCTTGAGGTCGGTGAGAATCGCCGCCACCTCGAGCGGATGCGAGAAATACGGATCGCCCGAGGCGCGGGTCTGCGAGCCGTGGGCCTTCATGGCGTAGACGTAGGCACGGTTCAGCAGGTCTTCATTGGTGTTGGGATTGTAGGACCTGACGCGCTCGACGAGGTCATATTGACGCATCATCCGGGCGCGAGGCCTGGCGGGGCGCGCGACCGGCGCAGTCGGGGCCACGGCAACCGATTCGGTTGCGGCCTGCATCTGCGTGGATCTGCGGCGCCGATATACCATGCCGTCCTGCCTTCAAACGGGCTTGAGCCGGCCCGCTGCATACATCCTAACTCCGATCGCGCTCGTGTCCGATCAATTCAGTGACAGGGCCAAGCACCGACCGCAGCGCTATGGTAACCACGAAAAGGTCAACAAAAGCAAAGGCCCGAACGATCGTTCGGGCCTTTGATATGATCACAAGAAGAAGATGATCGCGATGGAGGAATTACTCGTCTTCCTCGGGCTGCTCCTCGGGAGGCGCGAGGCCTTCCAGGCCCTTCAGCAGCTCCTCCTCGGTCATGCGCTCCACGGCGACCTCGGTGTCGTCGGCATCGACGCTTGCCCCCGCGGAACCGATCAGCGGCACTGTATCCGGCTCGGGCTCGTCCACCTCGACGAACTTCTGCAACGAGTGGACCAGCTCCTCGCGGAGGTCCTCCGGCGAGATCGTCGTCTCGGCAATTTCACGCAAAGACACAACAGGGTTCTTGTCGTTATCGCGGTCAACCGTTAGTTGTGAACCGGATGAAATCATGCGGGCACGGTGGGCGGCCAGCAGGACCAAGTCAAACCGGTTGTCGACCTTGTCGATACAATCTTCTACGGTGACGCGAGCCATGGACTGTCGCTCCGTTGTGGGTGGGACGAAATATGTGGATGATTGGGGCTAGTTATAGGGGCCGGGACGGTTTCGCAAGACCATTTTGTGATTTGGCCTCGCCAAACCGCTCTGCTACCCCCACATTGGGGCTGGGACGGGTGGTTTTCCGGGCTGCCGTTGGGGGCGGCCCCGGGGTGTATGCAAGTCCGCCATAACTATACCTTGATTGCCCCGACTTCTCCGGATTTGCGGTTTCGACGGGTTTCTGCGGCACTCTAGAACTGCGCGGCCTGTTGTCGCCGCGCCAACAAAAAACGATCAATCACGAACGCTACGCGAGCAAACTGAATGTCACCTTCTCCTACCAACAAGATCGCGCTCTTCATCGACGGGGCCAATCTCTACGCGACGGCGAAAACCCTCGGCTTCGACATCGACTACAAGCGCCTGCTGAAGGAGTTTCAGAGCCGCGGGACGTTATTGCGGGCGTTCTATTACACCGCCATCATCGAGGACCAGGAATACTCCTCGATCCGCCCGCTGATCGACTGGCTGGACTACAACGGCTACACGGTCGTCACCAAGGCGACCAAGGAATTCATCGACGCCTCCGGGCGCCGCAAGGTGAAGGGCAACATGGACATCGAGCTCGCCGTCGACGCCATGGAGCTCGCCGAGCACATCGACCAGATGGTGCTGTTCTCGGGTGACGGCGACTTCCGCTCCCTGGTCGAGGCCGTCCAGCGCCGCGGCGTGCGGGTCACGGTGGTCTCCACCATCGCCAGCCAGCCGCCGATGATCGCCGACGAGCTGCGCCGCCAGGCCGACGTCTTCACCGACCTCGTCGAGCTGCAATCCAAGCTCGGCCGCGATCCGTCCGAGCGCCCCGCCCCGCGTGACCGCGGCGAGCGTGGTGAACGCCACCACGCCCCGCAATTCCTCCAGCGCGCGACCACGACGGCGCCGAGGGGCGATGACGACTTCGAGGAGTGAGGCGGCCCGGTCAAGCCGCCAGCCTCTCACAATCGTTCCCGACCGTGACTGCCCGCTCTGCCCGCGCCTGGTCGCCTTCCGCGAGGCGAACCGCGCGCGCGAGCCCTCGTGGCACAATGCGCCGGTTGCGCCCTTCGGCGACATCAAGGCCCGCCTCCTGATCGTGGGCCTCGCCCCGGGAATGCAGGGCGCCAACCGCACGGGGCGGCCGTTCACGGGCGATTATGCCGGCGACCTGCTCTATGCCACGCTGATCGAATACGGCTTTGCGAGGGGCACCTATCAGGCGCGTCCCGACGACGGCCTGAAACTCGTCGACTGCCGGATCGCCAATGCCGTGCATTGCGTGCCGCCGCAGAACAAGCCGCTGCCGATCGAGATCAACACCTGCCGCCAGTTTCTCGTGGCCAATCTGGCGACGATGCCGAAGCTGCGCGCGATCGTCGCGCTCGGGCGAATTGCGCACGACAGCGTGCTCAAGCCGCTGAATTTGAAGGCCTCGCAAGCCCCCTTCGGCCACGGCGCGGTGCATCAGGCCGGCGCGTTCAGGCTCTACGACAGCTATCACTGCTCCCGCTACAACACGAACACCGGCGTGCTGACGCCAGACATGTTCAGATCCGTGTTCGCGAAGGTGAAGGCGGATCTCGATTAGCTAGAGCATGATCCGGAAAAGTGCGTAGCGGTTTTCCGAAAAGATCATGCTCAAACAATAAGCTAAAGCGCGATGACGATTCATCCTAATCGCATCGCGCCTTATTGACGGGATTTGCCTTGAGCCAGGCCAGCACGTCGCCGGCGTTCCGGTCGGGCGGAAACACCGGATAGAACACGTGCGTGATCCTGGCGTCGTCGATAACAAGCGCGAGGCGCTTGATCAGCGTCAGGCCCGCGACCTCCATGGTCGGCAAGTTCAAGGCGCGCGTCAGCGCCAGCTTCTCGTCCGAAAGCACCGGGAACGGCAGATGCAGGCGCGACGCCATCTCGATCTGATAGTCGTTGCTCTGGGTCGAGAGGCCGAACACGTGCGCGGCGCCGGCGGCCTTCAGCTCGGCGTAGAGATCGCGAAAGGCGCAGGTCTGGGGCGTGCAGCCGCGCGCTCCGGGGATCATGTCCCAATCATCGACCAGCGCGATCTTGCCGGGCTCGCCGGTGCGGGGATAGGCGAACACCACGGTGCGGCCGCGCAGCGCCGACAGGGTGACCGATGTGTCGTCGGTCGCGAGCAGGCCGATCGGCGGCAACGTCATGCCTTCGAGATGCGCGGCGGCGCCATCGTCCGAAGGCGCGGGAATCTGGCTCCAGTCGACCTCGAGCAGGTTCCGTTGATTCATCTCGTCATCCCCTCGCCCGCAGCAGCCGGCCCTTCTCCCGGCTCCAGTCGCGCTTCTTCTCGGACTCGCGCTTGTCGTGCAGCTTCTTGCCCTTCGCAACCGCCAGCTGCAGCTTGGCCCGGCCGCGCTCGTTGAAGTAAAGCTTGAGCGGGATCAGCGTCATGCCCTCGCGGTCGACCGCGCCGATCAGCTTGTTGATCTGGCGGCGGTGGAGCAGCAGCTTTCGCGGCCGCTTGGGCTCGTGGTTGAAGCGGTTGCCTTGCAGGTATTCGGGAATGGTGGCGTTGATCAGCCAGATCTCGCCGTTCTTCGAATCGGCATATGATTCCGCGATCGTGCTCTTGCCGTTGCGGATCGACTTGACCTCGGTGCCGGTCAGCGCAATGCCCGCCTCGATCGTGTCCTCGATGGCGTAGTTGAAACGCGCCTTGCGATTTTCCGCCATCACCTTGATCGGACGTTCGTTCTTATCGGCCATGACGGGCAAACCTGATCGAGATGCGCTCGGATTCTAACAGTTCGGATGAAGTGGACGCGTCACTTCTTGAGGAGATCGCGGATCTCCGTCAGCAGCTCGACCTCGGCCGTCGGCTTGGGCGGAGCAGCGGGTGCCGCCTCCTCCTTGCGCTTCAGCGTATTCATGGCGCGGATTACCAGGAACAGCACGAAGGCGACGATGATGAAGTTGATCGTCAGTGTCAGGAAGCTGCCGTAAGCAAGGACGGCGCCTTGCTTTTTCGCATCCGCCAAGTTGGTGGCGGTGACCGCCTTCGACAAGGGAATGAAGTAGTTCGAGAAGTCGAGGCCACCGGTAACGGCGCCGACGATCGGCATGATGACGTCACCGACCAGCGAGGTGACGATCCCGCCGAAGGCCGCGCCGATGATGACGCCGACCGCGAGATCGACGACGTTGCCCTTCATGGCGAACTCGCGGAACTCCTTGAGCATCCGCGCGCCCTTTTCCTCCACGCTCATGAAAGGCTCCCCCGAACGGCTAATGCGTCAGTTGACCAGACCGGCGTGAACCATCGCGCTGCGCACGGCAACCCGCGTCGGCTCGGACACCGGAACCATCGGCAGCCGCAGCGTCTCGTCCAGCTTGCCGAGCAGCGACATCGCGTACTTGATCGGCGCCGGATTGCTCTCGATGAAGAGGTTGTTGTGCAGCGGCATCAGCTTGTCGTGGATCGCGAGCGCCGCCTTGGTGTCGCCCTTCTGCCAGGCGGCGTGGAACTCCGAGCACAGGCGCGGCGCGACGTTCGAGGTCACCGAGATGCAGCCATGGCCGCCATGGGCCATGTAGCCGATGATGGTGGCGTCCTCGCCCGAGAGCTGGTTGAAGTCCTCGCCCATCGCCGCGCGCTGCTGCGACACGCGGACCATGCTGGCGGTGGCGTCCTTGACCCCGGCGATGTTCTTCAGCTCCCACAGCCGCTTCATGGTGTCGACCGACATGTCGATCACCGAGCGCGGCGGGATGTTGTAGATGATGATCGGAATGCCGATCGCATCGTTGATCGCCTTGAAGTGCTGGTACATGCCTTCTTGCGTCGGCTTGTTGTAATAGGGCGTGACGATCAGCACGGCGTCCGCGCCCGCCTTTTCGGCGTGCTGGGAGAGCTCGATCGCCTCCTTGGTCGAGTTGGAGCCGGCGCCGGCGATGACGGGCACGCGGCCCTTGGCTTCAGCGATGCACCATTCCACGACCTTCTTGTGCTCGTCATGGCTGAGCGTCGGGCTCTCGCCGGTGGTGCCGACCGGAACGAGGCCGTTGGTGCCCTCGGAAATCTGCCAGTTGACCAGGGAGCGAAACGCCGCCTCGTCGAGCGAGCCGTTCTTGAACGGGGTGACCAAGGCGGTGAACGACCCTCGGAATTTCGTCTTGGCTGCCATGGACTTCCTCCGTACGCGGCGATCTCTTGAGCAAGCCCCCTTCATATCGGGTCTATCCGGCCGGTAAAAGACCCGGGGTCGGTGCCAGGCTGGGTTTAGGCCGCGATTTTGCCGCGGTGCTGGTGCAAATCGGCCCGAGGTAAGCGGCTGTTGGTATTTTCTCCGCATATTCAAGCAAATTCAGCTAGGTCTTGAGCCACTTCACTGATTCGGGGCGACGAAACGCCGTGACCTCCTTTGCATCTGCCGCGTGGCGATCCCTGGGTATGGCATTGTGCCTGATGGCCGGGCTGTCGATGGACTGTGCCGCATTCGCCAAGTCCAACGAGACGGCCGCGGAGACCAAGGATCCCGCCAAGCCAGCAGCCAAGGACGCCGCGAATGGCTCGGCCAAAGGATCAACCAAGGAAACGGCGAAGGATACGGCCAAGGGAACCGGCAAGGACGCCGCGAAGGCCGCAAGCAAGGGTACGCCTGGCACCCCCGCCAAGGACGCCGCGAAGAAGCCGGACGCCGGCAAGAACGCCAGCAAGGAACCGGCGAAGGACAAGCCCAAAGACAAACCCAAGCCTGCGGCCACCGCTCCCGTTGCCACGGCACCTGCTTCCGCGCCAAAGGCAGCGCCGACTGCGAGCGGCGCGCCGCCCAAGGCAGCCCCCGCCCCGGCCGTGACTGCCACCGTCAAACCAACTGCGCCGGCCCCGGCCAGACCGGCCGCAGCTCCCATACTGGCGCCTGCAACACGCCAGCATGCAGCGCCGCGCAAGCCGGTCATCCCGGCCGCCGTCGCTGCGACATCGTCGACGTCGCAGGCTGACAAGGACACCCTGGAGAGCGTCATCGAGCTCGTGCGTAAGCGCAAGGCCGGCGACGCCACCAATGCCGCGGCCGGCATCTCCGATCCGGTCGCGCGAAAGCTCGCCGAATGGATCATCCTACGCAGCGAGGACAACGGCGCGACCGTGGAACGCTATCGCGCCTTCCTCTCAGCCAATCCGAGCTGGCCATCGCAGACCTTCCTGCGCCGGCGCCTCGAGGCCGCGATGTGGGACGACAGGCGCGACGAGTCGGTCGCGTGGTCGTGGTTCGAGAACGAATCGCCGATCTCCGCCAAGGGACGCTTCACGCTGGCCAGGGCGATGCTGGCGCGCGGCGACCGCGCCAATGCCGAGCGGCTGGTGCGCGACGCCTGGCGCGCCGATCCGATGTCGGAGGACACCGAGAACAACGCGCTCGACCAGTTCGGCGCCCTGCTCACGCCAGGCGACCAGAAAGCGCGGATGGACAACCTGCTCTACGGCAGCGAGAACGAGGCGGCGCTACGCGCCGCCAAGCGTCTCGGCGCCGGCTATGTCGCGCTCGCCAAGGCCCGCATCGCCGCGGTCAAGAAAGCGCCGAACGCGCGGGCGCTGCTCGATGCCGTGCCGCGCGAGCTGCACGGCGATCCCGGCTTCATCTTCAGCAAGATCCAGCTGCTGCGCCGCGAGGAGAAGTTCACTGAAGCCGCCCAGCTGATGCTGTCGGCGCCGAAGGATCCGGGTCGCCTCCACAATCTCGATGAATGGTGGATCGAGCGGCGCCTCCTGGCCCGCAAGATGATCGACACCGAGGAATTCCGCAGCGCCTATCTGATCGCGCGCGACGCCGCCCTGCCCTCGCGCGACATCTACAAGACCGAGCAGGAGTTCACCGCCGGCTGGATCGCGCTGCGCTTCCTCAACGATCCCGCGACCGCCGCCCAGCATTTTGCTCGCATCGGCGTCGGCAGCGTCAATCCCACCGCGCTGGCGCGTGCCGGCTATTGGCAGGGCCGCGCTGCCGAGGCGATGGGCCGCCAGCAGGAGGCACGCAATGCCTATGCGCGGGCGGCCGAGCAATCGACCAGCTATTACGGCCAGCTCGCGCGCGCAAAGCTCGGCCTGCCGCAGATCGAGCTCAACAGCCAGCCGCGCGGTCGCGGCGCCGAGCGGCTCGAGATCGTGCGCGCCGCGCGACTGCTCTACGAGCTGGACGAGCGCGAGTTCGCGATACCGCTGCTCGCCGACATGGGCGAGAACGGCGATCCCGAGGCGCTCGCGGGCCTCGGCGAGCTCACCCAGCGCTACAGCGACGCGCGCGGCATGCTGCTGCTCGGCAAGGCCGCGCTCAACCGCGGCCTCCCGTTCGACTTCTACGCCTACCCCGTCAACGGCATCCCTCAGTTCACGCCGATCGGCCCCGAGGTCGAACGCAGCATCATCTATGCGATTGCGCGGCAGGAGAGCGCGTTCAACCCGTCGGTGGTCTCGCCGGCGCAGGCCTACGGGCTGATGCAGGTGACGCCGGATGCCGCCCGCTACGTCTGCAAGCGCCACGGCGCAACCTACGACCTCGCGCGGCTGAAGAACGACTCCGTCTACAACGCCACGCTCGGCTCGGCCGAGCTCGGCGGACTGCTCGAGGATTATCGCGGCTCCTACATCATGACGTTCGCCGCCTACAATGCCGGCCGCGGCAGCGTGAAGAAGTGGGTCGAGCGTTACGGCGATCCGCGCGACCCCAAGGTCGACGCGGTCGACTGGGTCGAGCTGATTCCGTTCTCCGAGACGCGCAACTATGTGCAGCGGATCATGGAGAACCTTCAGGTCTACCGCGCCCGCTTCGGCGGCGGCACCCGCTTGCAGATCGAAGCCGATCTGCGCCGCGGCGCGGTCAGCGTGCAGTAACGGGCGTCGATGGTCCGTTAGAATCAGAGCCTGGTTGCTGGGCAGGGCTCGGCAGGATTCGTCGACGGCACCAGCGACCTGACGATAGAATTGCGCCAAGCGTTTCCACGCGCCGGTTAGCTTATGCCTCACAAGGCTGGGAACGTGTCACGCTGCGCGTGGTCGGTGCGTTCCTGTTCGCAGCCGTGATCTCGTCGGGCCTCGCGACCGGCGGCTCCCCCCTTCGGCAAGAACCGCCATCCTGCCCAGCCACAGGTAACCGGCATCCAGGATCGCTATTGCCTGCAAGAACGGCGTTGGGAGAATCCTGGCAACTGCCAGTTGTCCAATTACAGCCAGTGCATGGCGACCGCGTCGGGCACAATCGATGCCTGCGGTCTCAACCCGACCTATGCCTTCAAGGAGTGGAAGGGCCTGAGATGGTAGTTTGATAGCACTTTGCCGACATTCCAGCTTGCGAGCCAACAAGGTCCGCACGTTAGGCGAAGCGCTACGCTCCAAAGAAAAACCCCGGCAGTTTCCTGCCGGGGTTCATGGATCAACCTAGGGTCGATCTTAGAAGTTGCGCTGAGCGCGCAGGAGCATCTGCAGGTTGCCCTGATCCTTCAGCTCGTAGGTGGCTGCGGGCTTGGCAACAGCCAGGTTGGCCGTGTTGGCGCCCGTGACAACGCCAGAGTGCTTCTGGTCGAGCCAGACGTAGCTCACGTCAGCCGTGAAGGCGAGACCCTTGACCGGAGTCCAGACCAAGTTGCCGCCGATAACCGCAAGGTTGAAGTCGGGGTTACAGGTCGAGCCAGCGGCGGGGGCCAGAGCAGCAGCGAAGCTGGCGCAGATCAGAGCCTTGCTTTGATCGCCGTAGCGGAGCGAAGCATAAGCACCATAGATGCCCGACGCCCAGTTCGGGGACCAGTTGTGGGTATAACCACCGCGGAAGCCCCAGGTCTTGACGGTCTCGATACCGAGACCGGAACCGAACACGCCATCAGCGATACCGGCAAAGCCGATGCTCTGATAAGCGATGCCGCTGCCGCCGTAGATGAAGATGGTCTGCGGGAACAGGCTCTGGAAGTTGTACCGCGAAGCACCGTCGGTGTAGACCGCCTGCAAGTTGATCGAGTCACCCGCGCCGGTCGGGATGTTCTTGATCGACAAGGCACCCTGCACCGCCCAGCCCCACTTGTCAGACGGATGACCCGTGAGCTCCGTCGTACCGTAATAAGCCGAGTGGAGTTCGTGCGCCGCCGCCGAGATCTGGAACAGACCCCAAGCCTGATCGACACGAACCTGACCGACGATGTCGGGCATGCGCGTGCCACCCCAATCGTTGACACCGTAGATGCCCTGGATGAAGGCAGCGCCCGCAGCTGCAGTCGTGGCGAAGCCACCCACTGCACCGGCAACGCCCGTCACGCTCGCGTTCCAGAGGTTGGACTGGCCGCCAGCGGCGGTCGTCATATCCTGCAACGCGACCGAACCCGTGATGCCCTGGCCGAAATCAGCCGTGTAGGCGACCTGGTTCACACCGGTGACGTTGTTGCTGCCGCCCGGAAGGAAGTCGGGACCGCCAGCCGGATAGCTCTGCCACGGTGCGTCGAAGATCGAGACGGTGCGGCCGAAGGTGAAACCAGCGAACTGGATGAACGCATGGTAGAGGCCGAGCGAAGCCGAACCGGTCGAGATGGTCGAGGGACTGCTGAAGGTCGTGGAAGTCGAATCCCAGCTGAAGACCGTATCGGCATAGGTGCGGACCACGCCGTACTCGGTTGCCGTACGGGTATCGATGGTGAAGTCCAAACGAGCGCGGGTCTGGTAGTAGTTGTCCAGACGGTTGTTGGCGCCGCCGGGAGCACCCTGGCCAATGCCGTAGTCGCTGTTCGTGTTAAACAGCATGTCGGCACGCAGATAACCGCCGAACTTGATGCAGGTGTCGGTGCCCGGGATGTAGTAGAATCCAGCACCGTACAGGGAGCAGATCTTCACGTACTCGACCGCCTTGGCCTTCACGGGGAGATCGGCTGCCTGAGCTCCGCCCACGGCGATCAGACCCGCCGCTGAGCCGAGCAAAAGGCTCTTAACCAACTTCATGTTAAACCTCCAAGTTGCTCTTCAGGGAAGGTCACTGACCGGACGGCCAATTCCCCAACCCCCTCTAAATCACCGCTTTCGGCCCCTTCGCGTCTTCGGACACACCCGCATGAACGCGAGGGACTTAAGCGAATGACCTAAACGGGACGACCTCGGGATGCCCCCCTCCGTCGCTCAGTCACAATTACCGAACGTCCTTGCACACACAACAAGAGAACGCTCCGAAACGGGCCGGTGCAGCGTGTTTTCCAACGGGTGTTGCACAAATAACACGCAGATGTGATCAAACCGCTCTCGTAACGCATTGTTTACATTGAAGTTTTCGGAGCGGTTCCAAATGCCCTCAAAGTTCCGCACATGAGGCGCCGCGCGCGAGAGCTCGGCTTGAGCCAGCTTTGAGGCGCTCGAATCGTGGAATCAGAAGGAGACTCAGTGGGCAGGCATCGACCCGCCTCCCCGCCGCGCAAACTGACCCAGGCAGCCTGCAAATACCTCCGCCGGCCGGGGCTCGCCATCACTCTCTATATGGAAGTCACGGCTGGCGGGATAATCGGGCCGGACAGCTCGGCGAGCGAGGACGCAGAGGTGCTAGTCCTTCTTTGCACCTTTGAATTTCCTCGAAAATTCAGCGCCACGCCCTGATCCGAGCGCAAACCCGTCTGGTTTCGCAAATCACTGGGAATATTCGAGCGAAAACACGCGCTTCCAAATTGACCAGCCCGAGCAAATAGATGCATAAGGCTCGCACCGGAGAGGTGGCCGAGTGGCTGAAGGCAACGCTTTGCTAAAGCGTCATACGGTCTCAAGCTGTATCGAGGGTTCGAATCCCTCCCTCTCCGCCACCCCAGAATCCCGGAAGCAGAATCAAGGTCGCTGCGCGCGTCCAGCGGAAGGCGATGGGCGACGCCGGTACGAAAGTTCCGCACAAGGATGAGGGCGGCGAGCCCGCGCGATTCGCGCGCTCCTTATATATGTGAGCCCCCACCTAAATGCCGGATCGCCAGACCCGCCAATGCGAGGGCGCTATCAGCACGGCCTCATCGGCCCAAACATTGAACCAGATGCCGCCCTTACGCCGGCATGGAAAGGACCATGGCACAATACCTGTTTTGTGCAGACGCCCGAGTTCCAGGTCGCACTCGTCGGGAGCGATCTGAATCGGCAGCCATCGTCCATTCGTAGCCTGGTTGCTCATGCCGTCGGATTCTAGGCGACGCCATGAAGAAGAAACTTGCTCCAGCGCAAGCGCGTCCGCCCGTGCGAATGAGCGCAGGCGGCGCGGCCGTTGTTCTCGCCGGCAAAGGTGACTAGAGTTTTGCACCATTTCGCCCGAGCACAGACCCCCTACGTCGGGTCGAGAACCCATCGCATGTCGCAACAAGGCCGCAACAAGGGAGCCTCGGCCCCCTCCTCACTCCATCCGTCAGCTATTCTGGACCAGGCAATTGCGGCGCACCGTTCGGGCAATCTGTCGGAAGCGGAACGGGCCTACACGACCATTCTGAAGGGAAGCAGAACGCATGCCGTCGCGCTCCATATGCTGGGGCTGTTGCACGCCCAGCGCGGCCATTTTGCGGATGCCGAGCCTTTGCTGAAGAAGGCTGCACGCGTCGACCCCGGCAATCCCGACGTTCTTTTCAACTATGCCAACGTGCTACGCGCGCTGGACAAGCCGGACGATGCGCTCGTCTGGCTTGCGAAAGTAATCGCCCTGGCTCCGAACTTCGCGGACGCGCATCTCAATCGCGGAGCGATCCTCATTGCACGGCAGCAGGTTCGCGACGCCATAGCCGAGTTTGATCGCGCCATTGCGATCGCACCGTCGAGCGCCGCGTTCGCCAACCGAGGCAGCGCGTTGCAGCAGCTTGGTCGACTCGAGGAAGCGCGTGACAGCTACGCCCGCGCCATCGAGCTTGCACCGGCCGACCCACAGAACCATTTCGCGTTGTCTGAGGTTCTTGGCCAGCTGGGGCGAGACGACGAAGCGATCGTGGCTCTGGAACGAACGGTCGCACTTGATAAGACGTTCCCGTTTGCGCTGAGCAACCTCGTTGCTTGCAAGCGGAAGCGCGCCGACTGGAGCAGCTTCGAACGTGAACAGGCCACCATGGAAGACGCTGCCGAGGCAGGCGTGCCGGTCGACCCCTTCACCTTCTTTCATGTCTCCTCATCGCCTGCACGCCAATTGACCTGCGCGAAGGCCTATGTCGCCAAGGTGACCCCCGACGGGGGTGCCGCCAGGCCCGGAACGCCGAGACCGGCGTCCCGGCTCCGGGTCGCGTACATGTCGGCCGATTTTCGCAGTCATGCCACCGCGTATTTGATGGCCGGAATCTTCGAGGCGCACGACCGCGAGCGCTTCGACGTCACCGCTATCTCCCACGGGCCCGACGACGACAGCCAGATGCGCAACCGCCTGAGGGCCGCATTCGAACGTTTTGAAGATGTCAGCGATCTCGCCGACGAGGACGTCGTCAAGCTGATCGGCCAGCTCGGGATCGAGGTTCTCGTCGATCTCGGCGGCTTCACCGCCGGTGCGCGGCCGAAAATCATTGCGCGCCGGCCGGCTCCTATCCAGGTCAGCTATCTCGGCTTTCCCGGCACGATGGGCGCCCCCTATGTCGACTATCTCATGGCCGACCGGATCGTCATCCCCGAAGCAGAGCAGCCTTATTACGCCGAGAAGGTGATCTATCTTTCCAATAGCTACCAGGCGACCGACGCGAAGCGACCGCTCCCGTCAAATCCACCGAGCCGGAGCCAGCTCGGACTGGCGGACGATGCGTTCGTCTACTGCGCGTTCAACAGAAGCCCCAAGATCACGCCCCCGTTGTTCGGCGTCTGGATGCGGCTGCTCGACAAGACCCCCGGGAGCGTCCTTTGGCTGCTGGATGGTGACCCGGTCGCCACGGAGAATCTGAAGCGTGAAGCCGTTGCGCGGGGGATTGCCGCCGAGAGAATCGTGTTCGCTCCGCACGTCCCTGCTGACGAGCATTTGGCGCGCCATCAGGTCGCCGATCTGTTCCTGGACACATTGCCTTACAACGCCCACACCGGCGCCAGCGACGCCCTCTGGGCCGGCTTGCCGGTCCTGACGTGCCTTGGGACCACTTTTGCCGGACGCGTTGCAGCCAGTCTCCTGAACGCCGTAGGCCTTCCCGAGCTGGTGACGCGATCGCTGGAGGAATATGAGGCTTTGGCGCTTCGGATCGCGCACGATTCCGAGCTTCGCGTTGCGCTCAGGAGCAAGCTGGCGGCGCGCCGGACCACTTGGCCGCTTTTCGATACTGTCCGCATGACGCGGGATATCGAAAAGGCATTCGACGAAATCTGGCGCAGGCATTGCGCGGGCGAAGCGCCGGCCTCGTTTGCCGTGCAAACCTCGACCTGAAGCCGCCTCGGCGCGGTGGCGCCGCCCGGTCAAGGTCCGGTTCCCAAGCGAAGTGACGCTCAGTGCGCGCAGACCCAGGCTCTCGCCTCACGCTGCGCGACGGAGATCTCGGCCTCCGACATCTGCCCGGCGATTTCCTGGCGCAGCGCCACGGCGTCCTTGCGGCCCTTCAGCGCGGCGAGATTGAACCATTTGTGCGCGGCGACGAGATCGACGATGCCGGAGCGGCCGCTCGCCCAATAGATCCCGCGCTCGAACAGCACGTCCGACAGCGCGCTCGCATCGACCGGCGTCGCCGTCTCCAGATCGAAAGTACCCTGAAACATCACGCATCCCCTTTGTTCTTATGCCGCCTCGTCCCCCGAGCGCGGCTCCCGTCCAACCTCTGATGTGCATGACCCGTCACGGGATCGTGCACTGTTCAACTCTTCCCCGTCGCCGTTTGCCGGCTTGTTGGAGGCGATGATGGCGGGCAAATTTGAATGGCAGTTTAAGCATCGCGATGAAGCAGACGTAAACGCGGGCGCGCGCCTCCTGCGCCGAGAATTCAAGAAGTCCATGATTCGCAGGGACTTCTGTCATTCGTCAGATTCGGTTTACCCTGGGATTTCAGGACATCGATAACCATCGCGCGCGGTGGCGCAGGTCATGTGGTTGCTTTTCTTCAACTGGCGTCACCCGCGCCCTCGCTACGCCAAGGCTTCCACGGTATGCGGTCTCGGGCCGCCGAAGCGGCGAAGGTGGCAGGCGGGTGACCGAATATTCCAGCGGCCGCAATCGTTCCACGACAAGCCGCGCGTGCTGGATCGGCCCGTCGGAGCCGGGCGGCGACACCGCTGGGCGAAACGGCGCGCGATCACGCCACGGGCCGCCTTGCCTCTCCAAGCCAAGCCGGCATGACAGAAGCGCGCTCGGACGCGACGCGGTCAAATCAACGATGTGAGGGAGAGGAATGCCGGCAATGCCCCGGCTTCAAGGGAATGAGGGCGTCGGCGAACACGTCAGGACCAGATTCCACTTTGGCCCGAAGGCCTGTCGTGAAATTGCGGAGCCCGTTTGAGGAGAACCGCACCGAACGAAGAAAACTCGTTTCTTCTGCCGGACCGCGAAAGAGAACGGTCCGACCGTTGACCTGATGTCTCGCCGACACCCTCTATCGTCGACCAGAACCTCTAGGAGGCGCTGATGACGTGCCGGCTATCTGGAGCCGGCAACTTCAGAAGCGAAGTTACTTCTTCTTCTTCGCGACCTTGCGGGTCTTCTTCGCAGTCTTCTTCACTGCGCTCTTCGCCTTCTTCGCCTTCTTCGCTTTCTTGGCCATGTTGCCCTCCGATGTGTGAGATGGCTTTAATCGCTGCGTGCACTCGGGGATCGAATGCACTTCATCCCGAATACACCAACACGAAGAAAAAAACAGCTTCTCGCTTAAAGAAGTGTTGACGCAGCAAGGCGCCTGCGCTTGGCGGGCGCGACGCAGGCGCTTCGTACGACGTGCACTTGCGATCATGCAGAGCGCTCGCATCGCCGACGTTCGCGAACGATGCGATTGCACGAAAACACTATGCAGCAAGTATTTTTTCGCACGCGCGTATCGCGCGCGACCAACGCAGCGATGCGCATCGACAATCGTTCGGTCGCCTCGCAAAGGCGTTTCGCGGACTCTGAGTCGCGATTTTTGGCAACGAAAATATTTTCATGCTTAACGGCGCGGGCGCTCGCCGGAGCGCGTTCAAGCCGCCGTTTCGGGCGAATCGCGCGGCGGCGATTCGGCCGCCGCATCGCCGTCGATCAGGATGAAGTTTGCCGTCGAGGATGCGCGCGAGCGTCGCAGCGAGAACCAAAAGCGAGGTGACGAAATGCGTCCGTCACCTCGTTCGAATGCGTCAGGCTTAGACGCCGAGCTTGGACTTGAGCAGGTCGTTGACGCTCTGCGGGTTGGCCTTGCCGCCGGATGCCTTCATGACCTGGCCGACGAACCAGCCGAGCGATTGCGGCTTGTCCTTCACCTGCGCCGCCTTGTCGGGATTGGCCGCGATGATGTCGTCGACCACCTTTTCGATCGCTGAGAGATCCGTGACCTGCTTCATGCCACGGCTTTCGACCAGCGCGCGGGGATCGCCACCCTCCTGCCAGACGATTTCGAACAGATCCTTGGCGATCTTGCCCGAGATCGTACCCTCGCCGATCAGGTCGATGATCGCAGCCAGTTGCCCGGCATTGACGGGCGAGGCCGTAATATCCCGGCCTTCTTTGTTGAGACGGCCGAACAGCTCGTTGATCACCCAGTTCGCCGCCATCTTGCCGTCGCGGGCGCGGTTGGCGAGCTTGTCGAGCACCGTCTCGTAGAACAGCGCGCTCTCGCGCTCGGCGACCAGCACGCTCGCATCATAGGCCGAGAGGCCGAAATCGGCGACGAAGCGCGCCTTCTTCTGGTCCGGCAGCTCCGGCAGCTTCGCCTTCAGCGCGTCGACGAATTCCTGGCTGAACTCCAGCGGCAACAGGTCGGGGTCGGGGAAATAGCGATAGTCGTGCGCCTCCTCCTTCGACCGCATCGAGCGCGTCTCACCCTTGTTGGGATCGAACCGGCGCGTCTCCTGCTCGATCTCGCCCCCGTCCTCCAGGATCTCAATCTGGCGCCGCGCTTCATACTCGATCGCCTGGCCGATGAAGGCGATCGAGTTCATGTTCTTGATCTCGCAGCGGGTGCCGAGCGGCGCGCCGGGCCTGCGCACGGAGACGTTGACGTCGGCGCGCAAGGATCCCTTCTCCATGTCACCGTCGCAGGTGCCGAGGTAGCGCATGATCGAGCGCAACTTGGTCACATAGGCCTTGGCCTGCTCGGCATCGCGGATATCAGGCTTCGAGACGATCTCCATCAGCGCCACGCCAGATCGGTTGAAATCGATGTAGGACAGCGACGGCGACCGGTCGTGCAGCATTTTGCCGGGATCCTGCTCCAGATGCAGCCGCTCGATACCGATGGTGGCCGTCTTGCCGCCGTCGAGATCGATGATTACCTCACCCTCGCCCACGATGGGCGATTTGTATTGGCTGATCTGGTAGCCCTGCGGCAGGTCCGGATAGAAATAGTTCTTGCGGTCGAACACCGAGCGCAGGTTGATCTGCGCGTTGAGGCCGAGCCCGGTCCGGACAGCCTGCCTGACGCATTCCTCGTTGATGACCGGCAGCATGCCTGGCATCGCGACGTCGACCAGCGAGACGTGGCTGTTCGGCTCCCCGCCGAAAGCGGTAGACGCGCCCGAGAACAGCTTGGCGTTCGAGGTCACCTGGGCATGGATCTCCATGCCGATGACCATCTCCCAGTCACCCGTTGAGCCCTTGAGAAGCTTGTGCGTGGCCGTGCTCATGTCCTGCTCCCGAGCAGCGTGGCAGCGATCCGCTCCCACTCCGCTTCCAATGAATCCTTTGCCGCCGGCTGGCGCGCCTGGCGGTACCAATAGCCGGCATTGCCGAGATCGCCTCGACGCGGTGCAAATAGGCATGCACCCAGGCGGCCTCGCGGCTGCTCTCGTCCTGAACGATCGTGTGCGCGCGGTCCCAGTCGCCCTTCGCCGCCCACCAGAGGCCGGCGAGCGGCGCATTCAGGTCCGGCGCGGGCGCCGCGCCGCCGAGACTCGCGATGAAATCGGCGACATTCACCACCACCTCGCGGGCGTGAAGCGGCCGGCGGCCTGCTCGATCACCTCGCCGAGCGAGAACAGCGTCTCCTCATCGAACGGACGGCCGATCAATTGCAGCCCGAGCGGCAGGCCCTGCACGTCCTTGCCGGCGGGCACCGCGATGCCGGGCAGGCCCGCCATGTTCACGGTCACCGTGAAGATGTCGTTGAGATACATCTCGACCGGGTCGGCGCCGCCCTTCTCGCCGATGCCGAAGGCCGCCGACGGCGTCGCCGGGGTGAGGATGGCGTCGACGCCTTTGGCGAAGCAGTCCTCAAAATCCTTCTTGATCAGCGTGCGCACCTTCTGCGCGCGCAGGTAATAGGCATCGTAATAGCCGGCCGAGAGCACGTAAGTGCCGATCATGACGCGGCGGCGCACCTCGGCGCCAAATCCCTCCGCACGGGTGTTCTCGTAGAGCTCGATGATGTTCTTACCCTGCTCGCGCAGGCCGTAGCGCACGCCGTCATAGCGCGCCAGGTTGGACGAGGCCTCTGCCGGCGCCACGATGTAATAGGCCGGCAGCGCGTACTTGGTGTGCGGCAGCGACACCTCGACCAGCTCGGCACCGGCCGCCTTCAGCCACGCCGCGCCCTCACTCCACAGTTTCTCGATCTCGGCCGGCATGCCGTCGAGGCGATACTCCCGGGGGATGCCGATCTTCATGCCCTTCACGGACTTGCCGATCGCCGCCTCGTAGTCCGGCACGGGGATATCGACCGACGTCGTGTCCTTGGGATCGTGGCCGGCCATCGAGCGCAGCAGCATCGCGGCATCGCGTACGCTGCGCGCGATAGGGCCCGCCTGGTCGAGCGAGGAGGCAAAGGCGACGATGCCCCAACGCGAGCAGCGGCCATAGGTCGGCTTGATGCCGACGGTCGCGGTGAACGCGGCCGGCTGGCGGATCGAGCCGCCGGTATCAGTCGCGGTCGCGCCCATGCAGAGCAGCGCCGCCACGGCCGAGGCCGAGCCGCCGGACGAGCCGCCCGGCACCAGCGTGGTGTTGCTGCCCTCGCGCCGCCAGGGATTGCCGACGGGGCCGAAGCACGAGGTCTCGTTCGCCGAGCCCATCGCGAACTCGTCATTGTTGAGCTTGCCGAGCATCACCGCGCCGTCGCGCCAGAGCTGCGAGGTGACGGTGGACTCGTAGGTCGGCACGAAATTGCCGAGGATCTTCGAGCACGCCGTGGTGCGCACGCCCTTGGTCGCGAACAGGTCCTTGATGCCGAGCGGGATGCCGGCGAGCGGGCCCGCATCGCCCTTGGCGATCTTGCTGTCCGCCTCGCGCGCCATGGCGCGCGCCTGATCCGGCGTCTCCATCACGAAGGCGTTGAGCACGCGCGCTTTCTCGATCGCGGAAAGATGCGCATCGGTCAGCTCGAGCGACGTGAAAGTTTTTGCCGCGAGACCCTTGCGGGCCTCGGCGAGCGTCAGCGATATCAAATCGGTCATTTATTGATCGGGCTGCAGAAGAACGGAGACAGGGTCTTGTCGTCGGCCGGGTCGTCCTTTTTGGCGGCGGCTTTCGCGGCCGCCTCGAGCTCGTCGAGCACGGCATTGACGGCGACATTGGGGTCGGCAGCCTTGCCCTGCCGCTCCATCTTGTCGAGGTAGTTCATGTAGGCCTGATAGGCCTTCTCATCGTCGCAAAGCAGGCACATCGGACCTAACCTGTTTATTCAACGACCTTCGGCACCAGGAAGAAGTGACCTTCGGTCGCGGGCGCGTTGGCAACGATATCGTCGGCGATCCCGCCGTCGTCGACCACGTCCTGCCGCTTCTTCATCTGCATCGGGGTGACCGAGGTCATCGGCTCCACGCCCTCGACATTGACCTCCGAGAGCTGCTCGACGAAAGCGAGCATGGCGTTGAGCTCGCCCTGCAGATGCGGAACCTCGTCCTCGGAAACCGCAATGCGCGCCAGATGCGCGATGCGGCGGACGGTAGCGGCGTCGACGGACATGATATAAGGCCTCTTACGGCAAAACCTATGTGCCGTATAGCAGAGGCCGGTTTTGCGCCGCAACCGGCGCTTCCCCCTATCCGGCGAGGGCCTTCATGCGCCCCAGCGCCGATTTGGCCAGGTCCCGGGTCAATTCGGCGGCGGGAAGCTCGCGGCCCAACGCAACGGCCTGCCCTGCCCAGAGATTGGTGAAATCCACCCTGCCCTGCTTTTCGGCAGCCGCTTTCAGCGGCCCCAGCGCCGTCGCGGCGTGGGGAAACGGCGGCGCATCCGGCGAGATCGGACCGGCCTCGCGCATCAGCCGGTTCTGCACCCCGCGCGCAGGCCGGCCGGTCATGACATTGGTGATGACGGTGGAATCGTCCCGCGCCTCGGCCAGCGCCTTGCGGCCGCCCGCGCTGAGCTTGGATTCCGGGCAGCGCAGATAGGCGCTGCCGATCTGCACGCCGGCGGCACCGAGGGCGAAGGCTGCGGCAATGCCGCGTCCGTCGGCGATGCCGCCCGCCGCGATCACCGGCACCTTCACGGCATCGACGACCTGCGGCACCAGCGCGAAGGTGCCGGGCTGCTCGGCGATCTTGTCGGTCAGGAACATGCCGCGATGGCCGCCCGCCTCGGCACCTTGCGCAATCACGGCATCGACGCCGTGTTCTTCCAGCCAGACCGCCTCCTTCACCGTCGTCGCGGACGAGATGACGAGGCAACCCGCCGCCTTGACGCGCCGCAGCAGCGCTTGCTCCGGCAGGCCGAAATGGAAGCTGACGACCTCCGGCTTCAGCTCCTCGACCACTTCGCAGAACGCTGCATCGAACGGCGCGCGGTTCGCAGCCGCGATCGGCGCGGAGGGATCGAGACCGTGCTCGGAATAGTACCCTGCGAGCCGCTGCTTCCACCGCGCCTCGGCTTCGCGCGTCAGATCGACCGGCGTATGGCAGAAGAAGTTTATGTTGACCGGCGCCTTGACGCGCTGGCGGATGAGACCAACCTGCTCGCGCGCCTTCTCCGGCGAGATCATCGCACACGGCAGCGACCCCAGCGCCCCGCCCTGCGCAGCCGCAATCACCAGCTCCGCATCCATCACGCCAGCCATCGGCGCCAGCACGATCGGAAATTCGGTCTTGAAGAGATCGATCAGTCGACGGTCAGGCCACATGATGCTTGCCTCGCATTCGCTCTTCCCTCTCCCCTTGTGGGAGGGGGTGGATCGCCGCGATAGCGGCGAGACGGGTGAGGGGTTTGCATCCGCGGAAGCAGACCTCTCAGATTTGACTTCACTCTCCGCGGAAAGAACCCCTCATCCGGCGCTGCGCGCCACCTTCTCCCACAAGGGGAGAAGGAAGAACACCTCTCGCTGAATTCCGGCGTCCTGCCAGCAACTGCTCCGCCTCCGCCGCAATCCGCTCGACGATCTCCGCCGCCGGTGGGATATCATGAATCAACCCAACCGCCTCGCCGGCGATCACGGCCGCGACATCGAAATTGCCCGCCGCCCTTGCTGCCGCATACTCGGAAGCGACTGCGGCAACATTCTGCATCAGCTCGACCTCGCGGCCGATCCAGCGCTTGGCATGATCGTTGACCAGGCACCGCCCGGTAAACGGCGCCGGCCAGACATTGTTGCGGGAGAGATCGAAGAGGATGCCGCGCACGGTCGAACCGGAGTTCGCCGCGCAGATGCGGCGCTTGGCCTCCTCCGCACCGTCGGCCTCCTGGCTGGCATAGAAGCGCGTGCCGAGCAGCACGCCGCTCGCGCCCAGCATCATCATGGCCGCTAGGCCGCGCCCATCCGCGATGCCGCCAGCCGCCACCACTGGAACGTGCCCCGCGACGAGATCGACGATGGCGGGCACGAGATCGACAGTGGTGCGCGAAGCGCCATGACCGCCCGCCTCCGTGCCTTGCGCAATCAGGATGTCAGCACCGGCATCGAGCGCCTGCCGCGCCATCGCTTCGTCCTGCACCTGGCAAATCAGGCGCGCGCCGGCGGACTTGATCTTGGGCGCGAACGGCGCGGGATCGCCGAACGACAACATGATCGCAACTGGTTTTGCAGCGAGCGCGACATCGAGAAGCTCGGGCTGCTTGGCGAGGCTCCAGGTGATGAAGCCGATCCCGAACGGTGCACTGAGGTCGGCGAGCTTCGCCGTCTCCTGCTCCAGCCAGACCCGCTCGCCATAGCCGCCGCCAAGAATGCCGAACCCGCCGGCGCGGCTCACCGCCGCGACCAGGCGGCTGCCGGCAATGACATCCATCGGCGCCAACAGGATCGGATGCTCGATCCCCAGCAGCGTGGTCAGCGACGTCGTCATCGGCATACGGCTCCTCCCCGATCTGGACAGCGAGACTAGGCGCGACTAGCATTCTCGAAAATTGAATTGTTGCGAACGCTGCCATCTCAAAAGCGAAACGACACCATGGAACTCAGCGATATCAAGACCTTCGCCGCCGTCGCCCGCACCGGCGGCATCACCCGCGCCGCCGAAGAGCTCAACACCGTGCAGTCGAACGTCACCCAGCGCGTGAAGGCGCTGGAGGCGGAGATCGGCACGCCGCTGTTCGAGCGGCACTCGCGCGGCATGACGCTGACCGGCGCCGGCAAGCGCCTCCTCCCCTATGCGCAAAAGATGGCAGCGCTGTCGCGCGAAGCCTTGCTCGCCGCGCGCGACGATGGCGAGCCGAAAGGACCGCTCGCGATCGGATCGATGGAGACCACGGCAGCCGTGCGATTGCCGCCGCTGCTCGCTGATTTCCACCGCCGCTTCCCTGCCGTGCGTCTTTCCTTGCGCACCGCACCGACCGCCGACCTCGTCGCACTCGTGCTCGACGGCACGCTCGACGGCGCCTTCATCGCCGGGCCCATCGCGCATGACGACCTCACAGCGACGAGCTTGTTCGGCGAAGAGCTGGTGCTGGTCAGCGCGCGCCGCTGGGCCTCGCTCGCCGAGCTGCGCGCCGGCACGCCCGAGTCGGGTCCGACCGCGCTGGTGTTCCGCACCGGCTGCACCTATCGCCAGCGGCTCGAACAGATCTTCGTCGAATTCGGCTGGCCGTCGGCGGCACGCTTCGAGCTCGGCACGCTCGACGGCATGATCGGCTGCGTCGCCGCCGACATGGGCGTGACGCTGCTGCCGCGCGCCGTTGTGGAACGCAGCGCGATGAACGGCGCCGTCGCCGTCCACACGCTGAGCCCGTCACATGCACGTGTCGAGACACTCTTCATCCAGCGCCGCGCCGGACATCAATACAGTGCGCTGAGCGGTTTTGCCGATTGCCTGAAGAAGGACGAGGACGTCATCGCAGCATGACGGAGCGCCAACGTTCCACGCTACGAAATTCGTCACAAATCCATCGCGTTTGAATCGATTCGCGCTGCGCCCTGCCATCGCAGCGCAGCACTTCGAAAAGCTTTGAAGCCCGCGCTTCTTCTACGTTAGGATAAGTGACTGGCCAGCGCGAAACCATAAACGAAGCCAAACACCGGCAGAAAACATCGGGAGGACTATTGATGCGCAATACGCTCGTGTTGTGCTGCGTCGCTGCGTTGTCGGCGATTTCAGGAACTGCAAGCGCACAGGACTGGACCAAATCGAAATGGGGGCCGAACGACGAGATCGGCGCCGCCAACTACATGACGCCCGAGCTCGTTGTGAAGGCGGCATCGCTGGTGAAGACCGGCAAGACCTACGCCCTCGGCATCCCCGTCACGCCGCAGACGCCCGCCTACCCGCCGCGCACCTTCAAGCTCACCATCGTGCAGCCCGGACAGGCCGGCACCCCGGGTCTCGGTCCGAACAAGGCCACTTACAACGATGACATCCTCGACAGCTGGGTCGGCATCGGCAGTCAGCTCGACGGGCTCGGCCATCTCGGCGTCGAGCACGTCTACTACAACGGCAACAAGCTGGCCGATTTCGCCGATCCCAATGGCTTGAAGAAGCTCGGCATCGAGAAGGTGCCGCCGATGGTCGCCCGCGGCGTGCTGCTCGACATGGCCGCCTATTTCAAGACCGACGTGGTGAAGGAAGGCACCGCCTTCAACGTCAAGGAGATCGAGGAAGCCGCCAAGCAGCAGAACGTCGAGATCCGCCAGGGCGATGTCGTCATCTTCCATACCGGCTGGCTCAGCCTGATCGGCAAGGACGACAAACGCTACTCGGCCGGCGAGCCCGGCCTCGGCGTCGAAGGCGCGAAGTACCTCGCCGGCAAGGGCGTCGTCGCGGTCGGCGCCGACACCTGGGGGCTCGAGGTGTTGCCGTTCGAAGGCAAGACCGTGTTCGAGGTGCATCAGATCCTGCTCGCGATGAACGGGACCTACATCCTCGAGAACATGGATACCGCCGCGCTCGCGCGCGACAAGGGCTATGAATTCCTGTTCGTGCTGGGCCAGCCGCGCTGGACCGGCGCCGTTCAGGCCATGATCAACCCGATCGCGATCCGCTGAGCTGAAAACCGGGCGAGGAGCCGCTTGCCGCGCGGCAGGCCCCTCGCCCACCCCTCCGTCACCGCGGCCTCACCTGCCACCGCCGCAATGCCACGATGGCCCAGATCGCCTCGACCAGGCCGAACGGCCAGGCGCCTTGCAGGAAGCCATAGGCCGACCCCAGCGCGCAGGACGCCGCGAACAGCAGCACGAACCAGTGGCTGCGATCCTCCAGGGCATAGCAGACCAGCATCGCCGTCACGGCAAACAGGCCGAATAGTGTCAGTGCATCCATGGTTATCAGTTCACCCCGCAGCGCGACGCATGATATGCGCTAAAGCCATGCCGGCTCCTATCCTGCCTCTCATCGATGCTGCAACCCACTGGCCCGCGCGCGGCGCGCTGGTCGGCCTCGATTTGGGCACGAAGACCATCGGCGTTGCGGTGTCCGACCCGGACCGGCGGCTGGCGACCGGAGTCGAGACGATCCAGCGCAAGCAGTTCAAGCAGGATGCCGCCAGGCTGCTGGCCATCGCCACCGAGCGCAAGGTGGTCGGCTTCGTGCTCGGCCTGCCCATCAACATGGACGGCAGCGAAGGCCCGCGCGCACAATCGACCCGCGCCTTCGCGCGCAATCTGGCCGGATTGACCGCGCTGCCCATCGGTCTCTGGGACGAACGTCTTTCGACCGCGGCGGTCGAGCGCGAGCTGATCGGCATGGACGTCAGCCGCGCCAAGCGCGCCGAGGTGATCGACGAGCACGCCGCGATCTTCATCCTGCAAGGCGCGCTCGATCGCCTTGCCAATCTTCGCACGAGCCCGGGACCGGACTGATCCATGGCCGTCGTCATCGCGGCGCTGCTGCCGGTCTTCATCCTGATCGTGCTCGGCATCGTGCTGAAGCGCAGCCTGATGCGACTCGACACGCAATGGCACGGGTTGGAGCAGCTGACCTATTTCGTGTTGTTTCCGATGCTGCTGATCCAGACCCTGGTAAAAGCCGACCTCTCCAAGGTGCCGGTCGCCGGCGTCGGCGGCGCGCTGCTGCTGTCGGCACTGGCGATGTCGCTGTTGTGCCTCGCATTGCGCCCCGCCCTGTCGCGGCTCGGCATCGACGGCCCCGCCTTCACCTCGATCTTCCAGGGGGCGACGCGCTGGCAGACCTTCGTTGCGCTGTCGATCGCCGCCAATCTGTTCGGCGATGTCGGGCTGGCGCTCGCCTCCGTTGCGATGGTGGCGATCATCCCGCTCGTCAACGTGTTCAGCGTGTCGGTGCTCGCTCGTTACGCATCGCCGGAAAAGCAATCCGGCCGCGCCATCTTCATGACGTTGGTGCGCAATCCCTTGATCTGGGCCTGCGTCATCGGCCTTACTGTCAATGTCACCCATCTGCCGCTGCCAAGGCTCTGGCATGAGGTTGCAGACGCGCTCGGCAGTTCCTCCCTCGCCATCGGACTGCTCGTCACCGGCGCAGGACTGCATCTCGAAGGGCTCTTCCGTCCAAGCCTCGGCGCAGCTGTCGGCGTCGTGTTCAAGCTCTTGCTGATGCCCGCGCTCGCGATGGGTCTCGGTCTCTGGTTCGGGCTTTCCGGCAACAGCCTGGCGATCGTGGCGATCTGCTCGGCGGTGCCGACCTCGTCCAGCGCCTATGTCCTCGCCCGCCAGATGGGCGGCGACGCCCCGCTGCTGGCGCAGATCATCACGCTGCAGACGATCTTTGCAGCCATCACGATGCCGATCGCGATCGCCCTGGCGGCTTAGCACTCGTCAATTCGAGCGCACCTCTCTGACCTCGTCATTGCGAGGAGCTCTTGCGACGAAGCA
Organism: Bradyrhizobium sp. SUTN9-2; assembly: GCF_003122645.1. Taxonomy (NCBI): domain Bacteria; kingdom Pseudomonadati; phylum Pseudomonadota; class Alphaproteobacteria; order Hyphomicrobiales; family Nitrobacteraceae; genus Bradyrhizobium; species Bradyrhizobium sp. SUTN9-2. The sequence goes on along the minus strand of NZ_LAXE01000001.1, from coordinate 4,018,212 downwards.
ATCCAGACTGCCGCGGCGGAGAGATTATGGATTGCTTCGCTGCGCTCGCAATGACGAAGTTGCGGCCTAGCTCCCCAGCCACATCGTCAGCACCACCGCGGTGAGATTGTTCAGCGCATGCAGCACGATCGTGAGCCACAGCGAGCCGGAGCGGTAGCGCATGTAGCCGAACCACAGGCCGATGGCAAAAACTTCGGCGAGGAAGTACATGTCGTACTGCAGATGGACGATTGTCCACACCAGCGACGACATCAGGATCGCGCCGGGTGCGCGCAGGAAGCTCGCCGACCAGCCACGATAGAGGAAGCCTCGCGCCAGAACCTCTTCCGACATCGGCGCCGCCACCGCGAATGCGGCCAGCAGCAGCAGCGCGGCGCCCTTGTCGCGGCCCGTTTTCAACAGATCGGTCATGAAGCCCGGCGTCGCCTCGCGGCCGAGGGCGCGCGACATCGTCTCCCAGAGCAGCACGATCAGGATGAGGCCGACGGCGCCGAACAGCAGCTGCTTCCAGGACGGCCAATGCAGCGCGAGATAATCGATGAACGAAGCTTTCTTGATGCGAATGGCGAGCCAGACCGCGGCCAGTGTCGCCGGCAAGCCCATGATGACCGAGAGCGCAAGCGTCTGGGGCTCGCGGCCGACGACCTGCAGCGAAGCGAGGTCCATGGGTAGACCACGCTGCGCCGCCAGCAGAAGGACGGCGCCGATCTGCCCGACGAACATCGCAACGAAGATGAAGAGGCCCCACACCGCCGTGCCCCAGAACTTCCAGACACGCGGCGCCGCCGGCGTCGCGGTCAGCGTCGGATGATCGGGATTGAGGGAGTCCATCAGCTGGCTTTCGTTTTGGAGATTCACGGCAGCGCCCGCTCCAGCAGCGCGCGCACGGCGGCGCTGTCGAGCTCGACCGCGCCGTACATACCGGCATGGTTCGTCGCGAGGCGGGTCGCGGCAAACAATTCGGCCTGGCGCGGCGACACGCCATTGAGCGCGGCGGTCGCGGCCAGCAATGCCAGCTTCTCAACCGCAAGCCGCGCGACGCGCTCGCCGTCGGCGCGCCGAAACGTCTTGCCGATGAAGCTGGCCGCCTCGCCCGCCCCCGGCAGCCCCTTGGTCTCGGCCGCCAGCGCTTGCAGCACCGCCGTCGCCGCCTCGCCCTCGCGCGAGAGCGCGCGGAGCACGTCGAGGCACATCACGTTGCCCGAGCCCTCCCAGATCGCGTTGACCGGCGACTCCCGATAATGGCGCGCCAGAATGCCGTCCTCGACATAACCGTTGCCGCCGAGGCACTCCATCGCCTCAAACAGGAACGGCGGCGCGCTCTTGCAGGTCCAGTATTTGATCGCGGGCGTGAGCAGCCGTATATAGGCCGCCTCCGCCGCATCGTGCGGCGTGCGGTCGAAGGCGCGGCAGAGCCGCATCACTAGCGCCGTGCTCGCCTCCACATGCAGCGCCATGTCCGACAGCACGGCCTGCATCAGGGGCTGATCGGCCAGATGCTTCTGGAACACGCTGCGATGCCGGGCGTGGTGCAGCGCATGCGCAAGCCCCGAGCGCATCAGGCCGACGGAGGCGATCGCGCAATCCTGGCGCGTCAGCTGCACCATCTGGATGATGGTGCGGATGCCCTTGCCTTCCTCGCCGACCCTTTCGGCATAGGCGCCTGTGAATTCGACCTCGGACGAGGCATTGGAGCGGTTGCCGAGCTTGTCCTTCAGCCGCTGGAACTGAATGGCGTTGACCGATCCGTCCGGCGCGAAGCGCGGCATGAAGAAGCAGGTCAGCCCGCCTTCGGCCTGCGCCAGCACCAGGAAAGCATCGCACATCGGCGCCGACATGAACCATTTGTGGCCGGTGATGCGATAGCCGTCCCCGTCGCGCACCGCACGCGTCATGTTGGCGCGCACGTCGGTGCCGCCCTGCTTCTCGGTCATGCCCATGCCGAGCGTCATGCCGCGCTTGCCCCACCACGGCGCAAAGCTCGGATCGTAGCTCTTGGTCGACAGCACCGGCATCACCCGCGCGAGCAAGTCGGGCTGTAGCGCCAGGGCCCCGACGGAAGCGCGCGTCATCGTGATCGGACAAAGGTGGCCGGTCTCGACTTGCGCAGCCATGTAGAACTTTGCGGCGCGAATGACCTCGGCACCATCGCCCGCCGGCTTGCCATCCCCAGTCCAGGTAGAATTGTGCACGCCCGCATGCGCACTGTGCGCCATCAGCTCGTGATAGGCGGGATGAAACTCGACCTGGTCGCGGCGATTGCCTTTGGCATCGAAGCTGCGCAGCTTCGGCGTGTTCTCGTTCGCAAGGCGCCCGCGATCGGCCATTGCTGCCGAGCCCCAATGCCGGCCGAACTCCGACAGTTCCCGCTCCGCCGCTGCGCCGCCATTGGACCTGACCGCCTCGACCAGCGGCCGGTCCACGGCGAAAAGATCGACGTCCTCGAACGGCGGCGACTGGTTGAAGACCTCGTGGGTCGCAAATGTGGGCTGGGTCATTTTGCGTCCTCGGCGCGGAATCAGTTCCGTCGCGGCTGGATCGGGAAATCATAGGCCGCCCCGCCTGCCCCCGGCAGCGAAAAATGCCACCACTCCTTCGAATAGTTCACAAAGCCTTGCCTGGCCATCGCAGCCACCAGCCGCTTGCGCCAGGCGCGCTGCTCCGGAGTGATCGATGGTGCCGCAGTGTGCCCCTTCGGGTCGGTACAGTCGTAGCCTGTGCCCATGTCGACGCTGCCCTCGGGCGCCCGCGCCTCGACCGGCGCCGTGCAATCCGCATAGGTCTTGGCTGGATCATATTTGGCAGAATTGTCCGCCCTGAGATCGACCAGCGTGAGATCGAGCGCCGCACCGGTCGAATGTTGAGAGCGGCTCGCAATGTAGCCGAGGCGGAACAGCTCGGTCTTGGGGATCTTCGGATTGTAGCGCCGCTCCGACGCCGTCTCGCGGCCGTTCTGCGACCACTTGACCATGTCGAGCGAGGCCCGCGCCGGCCGGTAGCAGTCGAACATCTTGAGCGAGAGATTTTGCGCCGCCAGCTCCTGCTGCACCGCTTTCAGCCGCAGCCCCACCTCGCGCTTCACCACGCATTCGCCTGCTTGGTAGCCGGCGAGCGGACGGCCGACGAAATTGTTCGACGTGGCGTAACGGATATCCTGGATGATGCTGGGATCGATATCGCGCAGATAGACGAAGTCACCGGGCAAGCTCTGCGCCCGCACGGGAACGAGAAACGATAGTGCGAGCAGCACGACAAGCGCGACGCGCGCCGCGGTTCCGGTCCTTGCGGTCATTGCACCGGATCCGAGTTGACCAGAAGTTTCGTGATCGCGGTGTCCGTATATTTGTTGCCGGCCCAGACATCGTCGATGATGAACTGCATCCAATGGGCCGACACCGGTGGCCGCAACATCAGCAATTGCGCCGACAGCTTGTCGTCGAGAACGAAGGTCTGCGACTCGCCGCCCGAGAACAGCACGCGGATCTGGCGGACCCTGTTGTTCTTGGCGAAGATGTCGCGGCTTTTTTGGTAGCCGTTCTGCACGTGGATCGACCTGACCCGCCGCACGGTTTCGAACTCGATGGTGATCCACTCGCCGACGCCGTTGCCGGATGCGCCCTCGACCCAGGCCGTCCCCGTCGAGGCGTCGAACAAATTCGCTGCGCCGTATGAATTGCCGAATTGCGGCTTCAGCATCGAGCTGACGCAATAGGTCTCGAAGCCGCTGCGGGCGCAGCTTTCGCCTGCCGCGGAGGGACGCGGCGGACGCATGGTGGCGCGCTCCGCGACCGCAGGCCTTGTCGGCGGCTTCACCAGCATGCCCGCCACTTTCGGCGCCCCGTTCGACGATTCCGCATTCCAGAGAAAGATGCGCCCGCCGAGCGTCTGGTCGTAATAGGCGGGCGTCTGCTCGTGCGGTGCTGCTTGTCCTCCGGCATCCGTCGCCGTCAGCGCCAGCGCCGCCACGCGCTCGCGCACCTCGACCGCGAGGTCGCCGAGATGCAGCTCGGGCCGCTTGAGCTGCTCGACGAATATCCGCGTGAACACCGAATTGTGCGCCGTATCGTTGCTGCCCAGCTGGTCGAGCGCGGTCTGGCCGATGCCTGCGGAATAGAGCGTGAAGATCCCGCGCGCGGGCCGGGCGTCAGCAAGCCCCCGCGTGTTCCCGATCGAACGTCCCGCGGCGCGCGGAAACGGATTGTCACGGCAGGCATCGATGACGACGAAGGCGACCCGCACTGCCTTGGCCTGAAGCTCCGCGATCACGTCGGGCTCGGCGATCGAGGCCCCGCGCACCCGCGCCTCGGCGCCCTCGTTCACGGTGGGAACGTCGCTCGGCACGAGGTAGTTCACGCCTGCGATCGCAACGCCGTGTCCGGCATAGAAAACGGCGGCGGTATCGCCCGGCTCGAGCCGCGACGTGAAATCCGCAAGCCGGTCGATCATGCCCTGGCGGCCAAGATTGGTCCCGAGCACGATGTCGAACCCGAGCGACCTCAGCGCGTCGGCGACGGTCGTTGCGTCATTGGCGGCCTTCTTCAATTGCCGGTCGGCCGGCAGGTTCGGATAGAGATCGTTGCCGATCACGAGTGCGACGCGTTTTTCGGCCCAAGCCGGGGTCGCAAGGCCAGCCATGCACGCGGTCGCGAGCGCAGCAACATTGCGCGCCAGTCGATTAAAATACCGCGTGCCCGTCATGATCCAGCCCGTGACGCAACCAATGTTGCGAGTCTAGCGCAAAGCGGCTGCCCCGAACACCGGCTGGCGGCGCCGCCTCCGCCGCAAAGCGCCGTGGATAAGTCCGGCGGCGGGATTTGAAGCTTGCTCCCCCCGCCGTCCGCCCCTATAGCTCTGCTTTTAATGACATCGAAATCGACCTTCGTCCTCGGCCACCGGCATTTGCTGGGCATCGAGGGCCTTTCCGCGGCCGACATCAGCGGCCTCCTCGACCTGTCCGAAGAATATGTCGAGCTCAACCGCCAGGTTGACAAGAAGCGCACCGTCCTGCGCGGACGGACGCAGGTGAACCTGTTCTTCGAGGCCTCCACCCGGACCCAGTCCTCGTTCGAGCTTGCGGGAAAGCGGCTGGGCGCCGACGTCATGAACATGTCGGTCGCCTCCTCGTCCATCAAGAAGGGCGAGACACTGATCGACACCGCGATGACGCTCAATGCGATGCACCCGGACATCCTGGTGATGCGCCATCACGCCTCCGGCGCGGTGGAACTGCTGGCCCGCAAGGTCGACGGTTCCGTGATCAATGCCGGCGACGGCGCGCACGAGCATCCGACCCAGGCGCTGCTCGACGCGCTCACCATCCGCCGCAACAAGGGTCGGATCGAGGGGCTCGTGGTCGCGATCTGCGGCGACGTGATGCATTCGCGCGTCGCCCGCTCCAACATCATCCTGCTCAACACCATGGGCGCCCGCGTCCGCGTCGTCGGGCCCTCCACGCTGCTGCCGCCGGGCATCGAGCGGATGGGCGTCGAGGTCGCGCGCGACATGCGCGAGGGTCTCAACGGCGCCGACATCGTCATGATGCTGCGGCTGCAGCGCGAGCGCATGAACGGCTCCTTCGTGCCCTCGTCGAGCGAATACTTCCACTATTTCGGGCTTGACCAGAAGAAGCTCGCTTATGCCAAGCCGGACGCGCTCGTGATGCATCCCGGCCCCATGAACCGCGGCGTCGAAATCGACACCGCGGTCGCCGACGGTGCGCAATCCCTGATCCGCGAGCAGGTGGAGATGGGCGTCGCCGTGCGCATGGCGGTGCTGGAAGCGCTCGCCCGTAACCTGCCGAACGCGTGATGCCGATGCTGACCGATCGCCGCCCCATCCTGCTGGCCAATGCCCGCGTCGTCGATCCCTCCAGGGATTTCGACGGGGTAGGCGACGTCCTGATCGCCGACGGCAGCATTCGCGAGACCCGCCGCGGCATCGGCGCTGCCGGCGTCCCCGAGGGCACCGACATCGTCAATTGCTCCGGCAAGATCGTCGCACCCGGCCTGATCGACATGCGCGCCTTCGTCGGCGAACCCGGCTTCAGCCACCGCGAGACCTTTGCCACCGCGAGCCAGGCGGCCGCGACCGGCGGCATCACCACCATCATCTGCCAGCCCGACACCTCGCCGGTGATCGACAATTCGGCAACGGTCGACTTTGTGATGCGCCGCGCCCGCGACACCGCGATCGTCAACATCCAGCCGATGGCCGCCCTCACCAAGGGCATGCACGGCCAGGAGATGACCGAGTTCGGCCTGCTCAAAGCCGCTGGCGCCGTCGCCTTCAGCGATGGCGCCAGAAGCGTGACCAATGCGCAGGTGATGCGCCGCGCGCTGACCTATGCGCGCGATTTCGACGCGCTGATCGTGCATTACACCGAGGACCCCGATCTTGTCGGCGAAGGCGTGATGAATGAGGGCGAGTTTGCCTCGCGGCTCGGCCTGATGGGCATCCCGAATGCCGCCGAAGCCGTGATGCTGGAGCGCGATCTGCGCCTCGTCGCCCTCACCGGCGGCCGCTACCACGCGGCGTCGCTGACCTGCATCGATTCCCTCGACATCCTTCAGCGCGCGCGCGATGCCGGGCTCGCCGTCAGCGCCTCGGTCTCGATCAATCATCTGGCGCTGAACGAGAACGACATCGGTCCTTACCGTTCGTTCCTGAAGCTGTCGCCGCCGCTGCGCACCGAGGACGACCGCCGCGCCCTGGTGGCGGCGATCGGCTCCGGTCTGCTCGATGTCATCATGTCCGACCACAATCCGCAGGACGTCGAGGGCAAGCGCCTGCCGTTCGCGGAAGCCGCGCCCGGCGCCGTCGGGCTCGAGACCATGCTGCCGGCCGGCCTGCGGCTGGTGCACAATGGCGAGATCGAGCTGAAGACGCTGATCCGCGCCATGTCGACCCGCCCGGCCGAGCTACTCGGCCTGTCGGGCGGAACCCTTCGCGCCGGCAGCCCCGCGGATGTCATCGTGATCGACCCCGACGTGCCCTGGGTGGTCGATCCCGCCGACCTCAAGTCGCCCTGCAAGAACACCCCGTTCGACGAGGCCCGCTTTACAGGCCGGGTGGTGCGCACCATTGTCGGCGGACGAACGGTATATGAGCATGTCTGACGTGCGGCTTCGTTCGACGTGGAGAATGGGCCTTTGGAGATGCCGCCATGGCGCTTGAACCGTTTCTGCCGGTGGCTTTCGTCATCGGCTATCTCCTCGGCTCGATTCCGTTCGGGCTGATCCTGACCAGGCTCGCGGGCACCCAGGATATCCGCTCGATCGGCTCCGGCAGCATCGGCGCCACCAACGTGCTGCGCACCGGACGCAAGAGCCTCGCCGCGGGAACCCTGCTGTTCGACGCGCTCAAGGGCACCGTGGCGGTGGTGATCGCCGGCTACATCGCAGGCCCCTACGCCGCAATGGTAGCCGGGCTCGGCGCTTTCCTCGGCCACCTCTTCCCGGTCTGGCTGAAGTTCAAAGGCGGCAAGGGCGTCGCGGTGTATATCGGCATCCTGCTGGGGCTGTTCTGGCCGGGCGCCGTCGTGTTCTGCCTGCTCTGGCTGGCGACCGCCTTCACCACCCGCTATTCCTCGCTCTCGGCGCTGGTGGCGGCGTTCATCACACCGATGTTCCTCTGGTGGTTCGGTCATCTCGCATTGTCGGCGCTCGCCGCCGTGCTGACCCTGCTGTTGTTCTACGCGCATCGCGAGAACATCAAGCGCCTGCAAGCGGGCAAGGAAAGCCGGATCGGCGAGAAGGCCTAGAGCATGATCCGGAAAAGTGCGTAGCGGTCTTCCGAAAAGATCATGCTCAAACAATAACCTAAAGCGTGATGACGATTCCTAATCGCATCGCGCTTTAGAGCGTTTTCGAGCGAATTGGATTCCGGTTCGCGTCGCGACAACGCCTCAAACAAGAATTTGAGGTCGGAAAAAGTACGGATACCGCCGCACCCCTTCCGCATTATATGCCAAATCCTGTTCGCAATTCTTCTGCGAGTCACGGCAGGCTGTAGCGAACTGGTTCCATGCCTGTCATCCTGATACGGGAAACGGCGTTAGGCGGTTGCTCAGAATGAGCGAGAAGATTGTCGGCGTGAATGACGGGATCGGCTCGCTCGGTGCTTCCGGCACTGCAGCAAGCCGGCTGCTCTCGGCGACCAATATCTGGTCCGACGCGCCGCTGCCCGCGCCCGCTGCACGGCCAGCGCCGCAGCCGGAGCCTGCAGTCAAGCCTGACGCTCCGCTCGATGTCGCCGTCGCCAAGGCTGCACCGGTCGCGCCCGCGCGGGCGCGTTCCGAGCAATGGCCGCCGCGAAAGCTTTCGCTGGCGCTGCAGGGCGGCGGCACCTTTGCGGCCTTCACCTGGGGCGTGCTGGAGCGCCTGCTCGAAGAGACCTCCATCGAGATCGACACCGTCAGCGGCGCCAGCGCCGGCGCCATCAATGCGCTGCTCCTCGCTTGCGGCCTGGCCGAAGGCGGCCGTGAAGGCGCACGCTCCCGGCTGAACCGGTTCTGGGTCCGGCTGATGCACGAGGCCTCGTTCCGCTCACTGATGCTGATCGGCGGCTTTTCGCCGGCGGGAAGCTCGGTCGCGTTCGGCCCGACCCTGCGCTCCGGGCAGTTCGATCCGTTCGATCTCGATCCGCTGCGGCAGGCGGTCTCCCGCGACATCAATTTTTCCGTCCTGCGCCATGCGCGGGGCCCAAGACTGCTGATCGCGGCGACGCGGATCCGCGACGGGCAGCAGCAGATTTTCGGCAACGAGGCCATCACCGCCGACGTCGCGCTGGCCTCGACCTGCCCTCCGCTGGTCCATTGTGCGGTCGAGATCGATGGCGAGGCCTATTGGGACGGCGGCTTCGGCGGCAATCCGCCGCTGCTGCGCCTGGTGCAGGACACCGCGGCAACGGATCTGCTGCTGGTCCAGGTCACGCCGACGCGCGACAGCTATGTGCCGATCACGCTCGCCGCGATCGACCGCCGGCTCGACCAGATCGCGGCGAACGCCGCGCTCAATGCCGAGATCTCCGCGATCGAATGGGCGCAGTCGCACATGGCCTCTCCGCTGCGGCTCACCAGGATCGCGGCGGAAGACTCCGTTGACGGCCTGGCGCAGCGCTCATCCACCGATCTCGGCCGCGGCTTCATTCGCCTGCTGCACCGGAGCGGTCGCGAGGCCGCGGAACGTTGGCTTGGACAACGTGCAAGAGCCGGCTCAGCGCCCGCTCAGGCTCGTGCTCCCTCCGAACCTGCGCTAGCGTGATTTCGCCAGCGCGTCCTCCAGGAACCAGGCAGAGGTCAGCGCGACAGGATCATTGCCGAAGCGCGCGATCACCTGCACGCCAACAGGCAGGCCGCCAACCTTCAGCACCGGCACATTGACGCAAGGATTGCCCATCAGCGTCCACAGCCGGTTGTAACGGGGCGAGCCGGTCGAGGCGAGCTCCTTGGCTGGCGCTATGCCCGGCGCCGAATAGGTCAGCAAAACGTCGAACCCTTCGAACAGCTCGCCGAGCTCGCGGCGGCCGCGGCGGGCGATGCGGCGCGCATCGTCGTATTCCTTCGATGTCAGTCCGACCGTCTCATCGAGGCTGGCGCGCAGCAGCGGCGCGATCTCGTCGTGACGCTCGGAAAACTCCCAGGCCAGCGCGCGATGCGCCTCGAAGTTCTGGATGATGGGATGGATGCGCCAGGCTTCCTTGACCGCCTCGGGCAGATCGATGATCTGCACGCGGGCGCCGGCCTTCTCGGCCGCCTTGATCGCAGCCAGCAAACCCTCCTCTGCCGCCGGCTCCACGGCTTCGGCAAATTCCTGCCTGACCACGCCGATGCGCGGCGCCTTGGCTGGACCGATGCCGTCGAATTCAGTGCGGCCGGTAATCGCCAGCAATCCGCGCGCGAGATCTTCCGCGCGGCTACCGAACAGGCCGACCGTGTCGAGGGCCCACGAATAGCACTTCACGCCGATGGTCGGCAGCATCCGGAACGATGGTTTTATCGCGGCAGCGCCGCAATAGGCCGCCGGCCGGATCACCGAGCCTCCGGTCTGGGTGCCCAGCGCCAGCGGGATCATGCCGGCGCCGACGGCCGCCGCCGAACCCGCGGACGAGCCGCCGGGCGAATGCGCCGTATTGTGCGGATTGAGCGTCGGCGTCGGATCGCTCGAGGCGAACGCGGTCGTGGTGGTCTTGCCGATGATGGTGGCCCCGGCTCGCTTCAGCATCATCACGACCGGCGCATCGGCGCGCGGCTGCCAGCCGCGATAGATCTCCGAGCCCATCTCGGTCGGCATGTCAGCGGTGTCGATGATGTCCTTGATGCCGACGGCAATCCCGCGCAGCGGGCCCGAGGCTTGCGCTCTCGCGGATTTGTCGTGCCGGACGAAAGCCTGAACGTCCTTCTCCTTGGCTTCGATCGCCGCATGCGACTGAGCGATGGCGGCGTCGGGCGAAAGCTCCCCCGCTTCAATGCGGCGCTGGAGGTCGGCGAGTGAGATCATGACAACATCCTTCTTATTGGCATCGCTTTTAGCATCGCAGCGAGGTCGTGCAAGCGCACGTCCCTGTTGCGCAACGCCCTCTGGTTGTTCCATGCTGTCCCTGCAAGGAGACGCCGTGGACGCCATCAATTCAAGCGTGGAGCTGACCGAGGCTGAGCGGATCGACCGGCTGCGGCTGATCCGTTCCGACAATGTCGGGCCGCGCACCTTCCGCTCGCTGGTCGATCATTTCGGCAGCCCGCGCGCCGCGCTGGAGCGGCTGCCCGATCTCGCCCGCCGCGGCGGCGCGGCGCGATCGGCGCGCATCTGCAGCGCGGATGAAGCAAAGGCCGAGCTCGCCGCGAGCCGCAAGTTCGGCATCGCCTGGCGCGCGCCCGGCGAGGACGGCTATCCGGAGCGGCTGGCGATGATCGACGATGCGCCGCCGCTGCTCGCGGTGCGCGGCGACACCAAATCCCTGATGCGGCCGATGATCGCGATCGTCGGCTCACGCAACGCCTCCGGCGCCGGCCTCAAATTTGCCGGCCAGCTCGCGCGCGAGCTCGGCGAAGCCGGCTTCGTGGTCATCTCCGGGCTCGCCCGCGGCGTCGACCAGGCCGCGCATCGCACCAGCGTCGAGAGCGGCACGATCGCGGTGCTCGCCGGCGGCCACGACTGCATCTATCCGCCCGAGCATGGCGACCTGCTCGCCGCGATCCTCGACCACGCCGGCGCTGCGATCTCCGAAATGCCGCTCGGCCATGAGCCGCGCGCCCGCGACTTTCCCCGGCGCAACCGATTGATCTCGGGCGCTTCGCTCGGCGTCGTCGTGGTCGAGGCGGCGCACCGCTCGGGCTCGCTGATCACAGCACGCATGGCGGCCGAACAGGGCCGCGAAGTGTTCGCCGTCCCGGGCTCGCCGCTGGATCCGCGCGCCGCCGGCACCAACGACCTGATCAAGCAGGGCGCAACGCTCGTCACGGAAGCTGCCGACATCGTCAACGCGGTTCAGCCGATCATGGAGCGGCCGCTGATGCATCCCGTGGGCGAGCCCGACAGCGAGCGGTTCGAGAGCGATCCGCAAAGCCATGATCGCGACCAGATCACCGCCCTGCTCGGCCCGGCCCCTGTTACAATCGACGACCTCGTCCGGATGTCCGGCGCCTCGCCTGCGATCGTGCGCACCGTGCTGCTGGAGCTCGAGCTCGCCGGCAAGCTCGAACGCCACGGCGGCGGGATGGTGTCGCTGGTTTAGCCTCCCCAGGTGTCATTCCGGGGCGCGACGAAGTCGCGAGCCCGGAATCCATTCATCCACTTGATCTGTGGCCAAATGGATTCCGGGCTCCCTCGCTTCGCTCAGGCCCCGGAATGACGGGATGAACTATCGAGGCGCAACGCTAGCCGTCGTTACGCTGGTCGAACTTCGTGCGCGCGGCCTCGATCTGATCCAGATGCTCCTTCGCCCATTTGCCGAGCGCCTCGACGGGGCGCGATAGGCCGCGGCCGAGATCGGTCAGCTCATAATCCACCCGCGGCGGGATGGTCGGAAAGATCGTGCGCGTGACGAGGCCGTCGCGCTCGAGGCCGCGCAGCGTCAGGGTCAACATCCGCTGCGAGATGCCGTTGATCATGCGCTTGAGCTCGTTGAAGCGCTTTGGCCCGTCGCTCAGCATCATGATGACGAACACGCTCCATTTGTCGCCGACGCGGGACAGCACGGAGGCGACCCCACGGCAGTCCGCATGGTTGGGATCCGGCATGGGCCTGGTATCCAGTCTCGGATTTGGCCGCGGCGGTGCGGGCAATTCGGTGTGCGCAGGTTTCAATGATGTGCCCATGGCTCAAAAAAGTGCGTTCTTGCGGGGATTTCGATAGTCACACATGTAGCGCTGGTTACAAACTTATACCAGGGTGACCCCACATGAAACTCCTCCATGTCGACTCCAGCGTGCTCGGCCCCCACTCCGTCAGCCGGCAGGTTTCCGCCGCCATCGTCGACCGGCTCCGGCAGGCGACGCCCTCGCTTCAAGTCGTCTACCGCGACCTGACCCAGACACCGCTAGCCCACCTCTCCGGCTCGCACCTCGCCGCCGCGCAAGGCGCCGCCACGCCGGCGGAGCTTGGGCCCGACCTTGCCGCAAGCGCCGCGGCGCTGGAGGAGTTCCTGGCCGCCGACATCGTCGTGATCGGCGCGCCCATGTACAATTTCACTATTCCGAGCCAGCTCAAGGCCTGGATCGACCGCATCCTGGTGGCGGGAAAAACTTTCAAGTACGGCGCGGCCGGGCCGGAGGGGCTCGCCGGCGGCAAGCGGGTGATCGTGGCCATCTCGCGCGGCGGCCACTACGGAGCAGAGACGCCTTACGCAGCCGGCGAGCATCTCGAAACCTACCTGCGCTGGGTGTTCGGCTTCATGGGTATCACCAGCGTCGAATTCATCCCGGCCGACGGCATCCAACTCGGGCCGGAGCACCGCGAGAAGGCGATCGCTGGTGCGCTCCAATCGGCAACAAGCCTGAGCGCGGCCTAGCCGCAGCTAACACTTCGGGCGCAACGCGAATGTTGCGCCCGAGCAGGTTCGCTTGATTTGATCAGCCGCGATAGATCGGCGCGCCGCTCGGCGAGGCCACCGCGCCGCCGTCGACGAAGATTTCCTGGCCCTGCACATGCGCGGAATCGTCGGAGGCGAGGAACAGCACCGTCTTCGCCACGTGATCGGTTTCACCGAGGCGGCCGAGCGGCGTCGACAGCGCGATCCGCTTCTCGAACGCCTTCTCGGCTTCCGGTGTCGCGGTCGCAGGCCCCCAGATCGGGGTGCGGATCGCACCCGGCGCGACCACGTTGACGCGGATGCCGCGCGGCGACAGTTCTGAAGCCATGATCCGCGCCATCGCCCGCACGCCGGCCTTCGCCGCGCCATAGGCCGAGTAGCCGGGAATGCCGAGCACCGAGATCACCGAGCCGTTGAGGATGATCGAGGCGTTGTCGTTGAGATGGGGCAGCGCGGATTGAACGGTGAAGAACACGCCGGTGAGGTTCGTGCTGATCACCTTCTCGAACACCTCTGGTGTCGCCGATCCCAGCGGCGTGCCGCCGGCGATGCCGGCATTGGCGAACACGATGTCGAACTTGCCGAACTTCTCGGCGCCCTGCTTGATCGCCGCTTCCGTCGCCGCGATGTCCGTCGCGTCGGCTGGCAGCGCGAGCGCGTTCGGCCCGAGCTCCTTCGCGGCCGCCGCCAGCGTCTCCTTGTTGCGCCCGGTGATCACCACCTTGGCGCCCTCGGCCACGAACAGTTTTGCCGTCGCCAGCCCGATGCCGCTATTGCCGCCGGTGATCAGGGCCGTCTTGTCCTTCAGTCTCACGCTCGCCTCCAGTAGTTGCATAATGAAACTAAGTTGCCATCTAGGCCATTTGGTTTTATGATGCAACCACACAAGCGCGTGATCGGCGCTGGCGGCGTGTGAATGCGAAGGGACGAACGATGGTGAAACGGACGAGCTTCGAGGGTGATGCCTGCCCGATCGCGCGGTCGCTGGAGGCGCTCGGCGACTGGTGGTCGCTCTTGATCATCCGCGAAGCGCTGTTCGGCGTCCGCCGCTTCGGCGAGTTTCAGAACAAGCTCGGCATGGCCAAGAACATCCTGGCGGCGCGGCTGCGATCGCTGGTCGACCACGGCATTCTCGAAACCGCCCCCGCCTCCGACGGCAGTGCCTATCAGGAATATGTGCTGACGCCGAAGGGCCGCGGCACCTTCCCGATCCTGGTCGCGCTGCGGCAGTGGAGCGAGGAGTTCGACGACCGCCCTGAGGAGATTGCGACGATGCTGGTCGATCGCGAGAAGGGCCGTCCGGTGAAGAAGCTGGAAATGCGCGCCGATGATGGGCGGCTGCTCACGCCGGCGGAGACCACGCTGAAGCCACGACCGTCGTCGCGACGTCGGTCGGCGTGATTGTGGCACCGCCCCCACGACGTCATTGCGAGGAGCCCTTGCGACGAAGCAATCCAGAATCCCACCGCGGCAAGACTCTGGATTGCTTCGCTTCGCTCGCAATGACGGGGGAGAGAGCGGCGCTCAAGTCTCTCACGATCACCGGGGAGCCCACTCTCACGACAGCTTGCGCTTGGTCCGTAGCCGCAGGTGCTCGTCGGCCTCGAGCTTGGTCATGCCCAAGAGATAATGCAGCACGTCCAGCTTGTGGCGCTCGGCCAGCTTGCGTAAGGCCCCCGTCTGCTCGGCGATGAAGGCCACGGCCTCGTCCGCACCGTCCTCCCCCGGTTCCTCGTGACGCGTGCCCCCCGGCGCGCCGGATCCGGCGCGCGCCCGTTTCTTTCCTGGCCTGGTCACCAGAACCCCACCCGAATCCATGCCCCGACAGGACATTACGCCCACATCAACCGCAACTCCAAGGTGGTATTCTGCAACTTTTTCGATATGAAACTTTTCCCATTGCGGCGCCTTTCAACACCCCACGATTTGACAGGGGGCCGCTCACCACCCATGTTCGGGTCGAAACGGCCGACCCGAGTCCTTTCGTTTTCGGCCCAAGATTTTCCCGTAAGCCGCTGGAACTAAATGAATATCGTCATTGTGGAGTCGCCGGCGAAAGCCAAGACGATCAACAAATATCTGGGCTCGTCCTATGAGGTTCTGGCCTCGTTCGGCCATGTCCGCGATCTCCCGGCGAAGAACGGTTCCGTCGATCCCGACGCCAATTTCAAGATGATCTGGGAGGTCGACCCCAAGGCGGCCGGCCGGCTCAACGATATCGCGAAGTCGCTGAAGGGCGCCGACCGCCTGATTCTCGCCACCGACCCCGATCGCGAGGGCGAGGCCATCTCCTGGCACGTGCTCGAGGTGATGAAGGAGAAGCGCGCGCTGAAGGATCAGAAGATCGAGCGCGTGGTGTTCAACGCCATCACCAAGCAGGCCGTCTCGGAAGCGATGAAGCATCCGCGCGAGATCGACGGCGCCCTGGTCGACGCCTACATGGCGCGCCGCGCACTCGACTATCTGGTCGGCTTCACCCTCTCCCCCGTGCTGTGGCGCAAGCTGCCGGGCGCCCGCTCGGCCGGCCGCGTGCAGTCGGTGGCGCTGCGCCTCGTCTGCGACCGCGAGCTCGAGATCGAGAAGTTCGTAGCCCGCGAATATTGGTCGCTGATCGCGACCCTGCTCACCCCGCGGGGCGATGCCTTCGAGGCCCGCCTCGTCGGCGCCGACGGCAAGAAGATCCAGCGCCTCGACATCGGCACCGGCGCGGAAGCCGAAGACTTTAAGAAGGCGCTGGAACTGGCGACTTACGCCGTCACCGCGGTCGACGCCAAGCCGGCCCGGCGCAATCCGCAGGCGCCCTTCACCACCTCGACGCTGCAGCAGGAAGCCAGCCGCAAATACGGCTTTGCCCCGGCGCACACGATGCGCATCGCCCAGCGTCTTTACGAGGGTATCGACATCGGCGGCGAGACCACCGGACTCATTACTTATATGCGTACCGACGGCGTGCAGATCGCTCCCGAGGCGATCACCCAGGCTCGCAAGGTGATCGGCGAGGATTACGGCAACGCCTACGTGCCGGATAGCCCGCGCCAGTACCAGGCCAAGGCCAAGAACGCCCAGGAAGCGCACGAGGCGATCCGCCCGACCGACCTCTCCCGCCGCCCCGACAGCATGAGCCGCAAGCTCGATGCCGATCAGGCCAAGCTGTATGAGCTGATCTGGAAGCGCACCATCGCGAGCCAGATGGAATCCGCCGAGCTCGAGCGGACCACCGTCGACATCACGGCGAAGGCGGGCTCTCGTACGCTGGAGCTGCGCGCCACCGGCCAGGTCGTCAAGTTCGACGGCTTCCTCGCGCTCTACCAGGAAGGCCGCGACGACGAGGAGGACGAGGATTCCCGCCGCCTGCCCGCGATGAGCCAGGGCGAGGCCGTGAAACGGCAGAGCCTGTCCGTCACCCAGCATTTCACCGAGCCGCCGCCGCGATTCTCGGAAGCATCGCTCGTCAAGCGCATGGAGGAGCTCGGCATCGGCCGGCCCTCGACCTATGCCTCGATCCTCCAGGTCCTGAAGGACCGCGGCTACGTCAAGCTGGAGAAGAAGCGTCTGCACGGCGAGGACAAGGGCCGCGTCGTGGTCGCCTTCCTCGAAAGCTTCTTTGCCCGCTATGTCGAGTACGACTTTACGGCGAGCCTCGAAGAGCAACTCGACCGCATCTCCAACAACGAGATCTCCTGGCAGCAGGTTCTGAAGGACTTTTGGACCGGCTTCATCGGCGCCGTCGACGACATCAAGGAGCTGCGCGTCGCCCAGGTGCTCGACGTGCTCGACGACATGCTGGGCCAGCACATCTATCCGCCCCGCGCCGATGGCGGCGATATCAGGCAGTGCCCGAACTGCGGCACCGGCCGGCTGAACCTCAAGGCCGGCAAGTTCGGCGCCTTCGTCGGCTGCTCGAACTATCCGGAATGCCGCTACACCCGTCAGCTCGCCGCCGATGGCGAGGCGACTGCTGACCGTTCGCTCGGCCAGGATCCCGACACGGGTCGTGATGTCTGGGTCAAGGCCGGCCGCTTCGGCCCCTATATCCAGCTCGGCGAGCAGAAGGATTATGAGGAAGGCGAGAAGCCCAAGCGCGCCGGCATTCCGAAGGGCACCTCGGCCAGCGACGTCGATCTCGAGCTTGCGCTGAAGCTGCTGTCGCTGCCGCGCGAGATCGGCAAGCATCCGGAGACCGGCCAGCCGATCACCGCGGGCCTCGGCCGCTTCGGACCGTTCGTGAAGCACGAGAAGACCTATGCGAGCTTAGAGGCCGGCGACGAGGTGTTCGACATCGGCCTCAATCGTGCGGTGACGCTGATCGCGGAGAAGGTTGCCAAGGGCCCGAGCCGCCGCTTCGGCGCCGATCCCGGCAAGGCGCTCGGCGATCATCCGACGCTTGGCACCGTCACCGTGAAGAGCGGCCGTTACGGCGCCTATGTCACCGCGGGCGGCGTCAACGCGACCATCCCGGCCGAGTTCGAGAAGGACACCATCACGCTGCCGCAGGCGATCGCGCTGATCGATGAGCGCGCCGCCAAGGGTGCCGGCAAGGGCGGCGGCAAGGCCAAGAAGGCGGCTAAGCCGGCCAAGGCCAAGAAAGCGTCAGAGAAGGCTGCGGACGGCGAGGACGCCGCACCGAAGCCGAAGAAGCCGGCTGCGAAGAAAGCCGCGGCCAAATCCAAATCCGAATCCACCAGCAAGGCGCGCGCCGCCGTGCCGTCGACCGCAAAGACGTCACCGACCAAGGCAGCCGCCACCAAGGCTCCCGCCAAGAAGAGTGCCGGCAAGACCTGAGATCAAGAATTAGAGGTTAAGTGAAACCAAAGACAGACCGTGGCTTTCCCGACAGGCAAGCCATCGTCGCCTTCATCAAGGCAAATCCAGGAAAGGTCGGGACTCGCGACATCGCGCGCGAGTTCGGCTTGAAGAATGCCGATCGCGCCGAACTCAGGCGCATGCTGCGCGAGCTCGCCGACGACGGCATCATCAAGAAGAAGCGCCACAAGGTCTCCGAGCCGGACGCGCTGCCGCCGACGCTGCTCGCCGACATCACCGGCCGCGACTCCGATGGCGAGCTGATCGCCTCCCCCGCCGAATGGGACGAGGTCGAGAACGGCGAGCCGCCAAAGATCCTCATCGACATGCCGCGCCGGCCCAAGCCCGGCACCGCCGCCGGCGTCGGCGACCGCGCGCTGCTGCGCGTCGAGCGCAGCGATGACGATGAAGGTCCCGCCTATCGCGGCCGCATCATCAAGGTCATCGACAAGGCCAAGAGCCGCATCCTCGGCGTCTTCCGCAGCCTGCCCGAGGGCGGCGGACGGCTCGTCCCCGTCGACAAGAAGTTCGCCGACCGCGAGCTGAACATCGCGAGGACCGATACGGGCGGCGCTGAGGATGGCGACCTCGTCAGCGTCGACATCGTCCGCACCCGCGGCTTTGGCCTCGCCTCCGGCCGGGTGAAAGAGAAGCTCGGCTCGGTCAAGTCGGAAAAGGCGATCAGCCTGATCGCGATCTACGCCCACGACATCCCCTTGCAATTCTCCTCCGCCGCCGAGCGCGAGGCGGAAGCGGCAGAGCCCGCCAATCTGAAGGGCCGCGAGGACTGGCGCGACGTCCCGCTCGTCACCATCGATCCGCCCGACGCCAAGGATCACGACGACGCGGTGCATGCCGAGCCCGATCCGGACCCCAACAACAAGGGCGGCTTCATCGTCAACGTCGCCATCGCCGATGTCAGCTTCTACGTGCGGCCGGGCACGGCGCTCGACCGCGACGCGCTCGACCGCGGCAACTCGGTCTATTTCCCGGACCGCGTCGTGCCGATGCTGCCCGAGCGCATCTCCAACAATCTCTGCTCGCTGGTGCCCGGCGAGCCGCGCGGCGCGCTGGCGGTGCGCATGGTGCTCGGCCCCGACGGCCGCAAGCGCTCGCACAGTTTTCATCGCATCCTGATGCGGTCGGCCGCCAAGCTCGCTTACGCGCAAGCGCAGGCCGCGATCGACGGCCGGCCTGATGACACCACCGGCCCCCTGCTCGATCCGATCCTGAGGCCGCTCTATGCCGCCTATGCCTGCGCCAAGCGCGCGCGTGACGAGCGTGATCCGCTCAATCTCGATCTGCCCGAGCGCAAGATCCTCCTGAAGAGCGACGGCACCGTGGATCGCGTCGTGGTCCCCGAGCGTCTCGATGCGCACAAGCTGATCGAGGAGTTCATGATCCTCGCCAACGTCGCCGCAGCGGAGACATTGGAGAAGAAATCTCTGCCGCTGATCTACCGCGTGCACGACGAGCCGACCTTGGAGAAGGTTCACGCGCTCGCGGAATTCCTGGAGACGCTGGACGTTCCCTTCGCCAAGTCCGGCGCGCTCCGCCCGACCACGTTCAACCGTGTGCTGGCTCAGCTTGAAGGCCACGACTATTACCCGCTGGTGAGCGAGGTCGTGCTGCGCGCGCAGGCGCAGGCCGAATATTCCTCAGAGAATTACGGTCACTTCGGCCTGAACCTGCGCCGCTATGCGCATTTCACCTCGCCGATCCGCCGCTATGCCGACCTCGTTGTGCACCGCGCGCTGGTACGTGCGCTTGGCCTTGGCGAAGGCGCCCTGCCCGACAGCGAGACGCCGGAAAGCCTGAGCGAAGTCGCCGCGCATATCTCGCTGACCGAGCGGCGCGCCATGAAGGCGGAGCGCGAGACCGTCGACCGCCTGATCGCCCATCACCTCGCCGACCGCATCGGCGCCAGCTTCCAGGCCCGCGTCTCCGGCGTCACCCGCGCCGGCCTGTTCGTGAAGCTCAGCGAGACCGGCGCTGACGGGCTGATCCCGATCCGATCCCTCGGCACGGAATATTTCAACTATGACGAAAGCCGCCATGCCCTCGTCGGCACGCGCAGCGGCACCATGTACCAGCTCGGCGACGTCGTCGACGTCCGCCTGATCGAGGCCGCTCCCATCGCGGGCGCGCTGCGTTTCGAGCTGCTGTCGTCCGAGACCGACAGCGGCCCGCGCCAGCGCAGGCCGCTCCGTCCGCAGCGCAAATCGTCCAAGCCGCAGCCCGGACGCAGCCCGGAGCGAAAACGCAAGCCGGAGAAGAAAAAGTCCGGCAAGGGAAGGAAGGCCAAAGGAAAGAACAAGGGTAAGGGCAAGAAGGGCAAGGCATGGTGACGATGAGCACGGCACCAAAGATCTGGACGCGCGAGAACGGTCTCGTCGAGAAGCGCGACGTCTGGTCAGCAATGAAGCGCGGCTTCCGCGGCCGCTGCCCGCGCTGCGGCGAAGGCAAGCTGTTCCGCGCCTTCCTGAAGACCGCCGACCATTGCGCCAAATGCGGCCTCGACTTCACCCCGCATCGCGCCGACGATCTGCCTGCCTATCTCGTCATCGTCATCGTCGGCCACATCGTGGTGCCGGCCATCCTCTGGATCGAGACCAATTATTCGACGCCGGTCTGGCTCAGCTTCGCAGCCTATCTGCCCTTCACCTTCGTCGCCTCGCTCGCGCTGCTGCAGCCCGTGAAGGGAGCTGTGGTCGGCTTGCAATGGGCTCTGCGCATGCACGGGTTTGACGACAACCCTCCCGATGGTATTCCGCCTGTGTAAACACGTAAAAGAACAGTTCGGGTGAGGACATGACCGATATTTCGCAGGCCGAGGAGAAGACCAGGGTTCACGAGGAGAAGGAAGCCGATCATCATCCTTACTTCCGCCCGAAGGATGCGGCGACGCTGATCCTGGTCGACCGCAGCGGCGCCATTCCGAAAGTGCTGGTCGGCAAGCGCCACGACAAGGTGGTGTTCATGCCGGGAAAATTCGTCTTCCCGGGCGGGCGGGTCGACAAGGCCGATTATCGCGTGCCCTGCGCCGCGCCCATCACCGCCGAACTGGAAGCCAATCTCGCCAAGGGCAGCCCGAAGACGCCGGCCTCGCGCGCGAAATCGCTCGCCATTGCCGCCATCCGCGAAGCCTGCGAGGAGACCGGCCTCTGCCTCGGCCGCAAGGCCGAAGGCAAAGTGCCGAAGCTCGAAGGTCCCTGGCAGCCGTTCGCGGATGCGGGCCTGCTGCCTGATCCCTCCAGCCTGTTCCTGATCGCGCGCGCGATCACCCCGCCCGGCCGCGTCAAGCGCTTCGACACGCGTTTCTTCACCGCCGATGCCTCTGCGATCACCCACCGCGTCGAAGGCGTGATCCATGCCGATGCGGAGCTGGTCGAATTGGTCTGGGTCGAGCTCGGCTCAAAACCGCTCGCCGATCTGCATCCGATGACGCGCAACGTGCTCAACGAGCTCGACACCCGCCTCGCCACCGGCCCGCTCCGTCACGACGCGCCGGTGCCGTTCTTCCACTTCTACGCCGGCAAGATGCAGAAGGACGTTTTGAGCTAGTTGGCGCGCTGGGGCGTAGTTCGATCAAGTCTATCCTCCGTCATTCCGGGGTGCGCCTCTTGGCGCGAGCCCGGAATCCATACTCCGGATGGTGGTTATGGATTCCGGGCTCGCCGCTCCGCGTCGCCCCGGAATGACGTGCTGAGAGAGCTACGAAAAACAAAAAATTCTTCCCGCCTCCCCCAATGGCGGAGTTCCCACTCATGCCTATGTCTTTGCGAGCGTCACCAAGAACGGACACCGGGCGATGGCACAAAGGCAACTCAAGCTTGGCGCGTTCATGCGCCCGATCAGCATCCACACCGGCGCCTGGCGCTATCCCGGGGCCTGGCCCGACGCCAATTTCAACTTCTCGCACATCAAGACGCTGATCCGAAAGCTCGAGGCCGGCAAGTTCGACGCCTTCTTCATGGCCGATCACCTCGCCGTCCTGAACATGCCGATCAACGCGCTGAAGCGCAGCCACACCGTAACCTCGTTCGAGCCGTTCACGCTGCTGTCGGCTTTGTCAGCCGTGACCGAGCGCATCGGCCTGATCGCGACCGGCTCGACCACGTTCGACGAGCCCTATCACGTCGCGCGCCGCTTCGCCTCGCTCGACCATCTCAGCGGCGGCCGCGCCGGCTGGAACATCGTCACCACCTCCAACCCGGACGCGGCGCTGAATTTCGGCCTCGACGATCACATGGAGCACGCCGAGCGCTACAAGCGCGCCCGCGAGTTCTACGACGTCGTCACCGGCCTCTGGGACTCCTTCGCCGACGATGCCTTCATGCGCGACGTCGAGAGCGGCCTGTTCTTCGATCCCGCCAGGATGCACACCCTCGACCACAAGGGCAAATACTTCAAAGTGCGCGGCCCCCTCAACATCGCCCGCCCGGTGCAAGGCTGGCCCCTGATCGTGCAGGCCGGCGCCTCCGAAGACGGCAAGCAGCTCGCCGCCGAGACCGCGGAAGCGGTGTTCACCGGCGGCGGCAGCCTCGCCGACGGCCAGAAACTCTATGCCGACATCAAGGGCCGCATGGAGAAGATCGGCCGCGACCCCGAGCACCTGAAGATCCTCCCCGGCGCCTTCGTCGTCGTGGGCGACAGCGTCGACGAGGCCAAGGAGAAGCGCGCTTTGCTCGACAGCCGCGTGCATTACGACAGCGCCATTGCCTCGCTCTCCGTCATCCTCGGCACCGATGCCTCCGGCTTCGATCCCGATGGGCCGCTTCCCGAGATTCCCGAGACCAATGCCAGCAAGAGCGGCCGGCAGCGCCTGGTCGATCTCGCCGCCCGCGAGAAGCTCACCGTGCGCCAGCTCGCCCAGCGCGTCGGCGGCTATGGCGGCCTGTCCTTCGTCGGCACCGCCAAGACCATCGCCGACCAGATGGAGGAATGGCTGGTCGGTCGCGGCTCCGACGGCTTCAACATCATGTTCCCGTTCCTGCCTGCCGGCCTCGACGATTTCGTCGACAAGGTGGTCCCGGAGCTGCAGAAGCGCGGGATTTTCCGCAAAGAGTATGAAGGGCCCACTTTGAGGGAGAATCTGGGCCTACCGCGGCCGAAAAACCGGTTCTTTGCGGCCTAATGGGCCCGATTTGAGCGGTTTCCGCCGCCTGAAACCTTGACTTCCCGCCGTTTCTGACTAGGTTGCCGGCCAACGCGGGCCGTTTGGCCGGCTCCAGATTCCCCTGATATTCTGAGGTTCAGAACATGGCCAAAGCGGTCACCATCAAGGTCAAGCTCGTGTCCTCGGCCGACACCGGCTTCTACTACGTTGCCAAGAAGAATTCGCGCACCATGACCGACAAGCTGGTCAAGAAGAAGTACGACCCGGTCGCGCGCAAGCACGTCGAATTCCGCGAAGCCAAGATCAAGTAAGATCGCGGCGTAGCGCGCTAAGGTTTTTTTGCGGGGCCCTTGCGGGCCCCGTTGTCGTTTCGGCTCGCATGTCCCTGCTCATGTACCCTGCTACCCAGCGCTGCGCTGCTTAGCGCAGCGAAGCAAATCCGGACCGGCTCTGCGAGATCACACGTGGGACACTCCGGCGTGACGAGAGGAACTCGCTTGAGTCGTGGTTGTTGAGCCAGCATCGTCAAGCGGCTATCTTTCGGAGCGAACCTCTTGCGTTGCCGCTCAACTGACTTGATGGGAGAATCGCATGCGCATCGCTCTGCTCATTGTCGTTATGGTCATCGGATTTTCTTCCGCAGCAAACGCTCAGTATGACTATCCCTGGTGCGTTTTTGGCGGAGGGCTCGGCGCTTCCGGAGACTGCATGTATTCGACGCGGGAACAGTGCCTGGCCTCGGCATCCGGGCGATCGAACACCTATTGCGATGTGAACCCGCGCGTGAGGTTCAAGCAGCACGCTCCGCAGCGGCCGCGCTGATCATGATGCGCGCGCTTGCCTGTCTGCTCTTCGTCCTGATCACCATGTCCGCGCCCGGTCCAGCGGCAGCGCAGCGGTTCGGCGGCAATTTTCCGGTATGTCTGCAGGAGTGGGAATGGGGCGGCGGCACCTACATCTCTTGCCAGTATCGTTCATTTGACGAATGCAGAGCCAGCGCGGCGGGCCGTTCGGCGATGTGCCTGGAAAACCCATATGTGCAGCGGCCGTCCCCTCCAGGCCGCAGCCCGCGTCCCCGGTAGGGCTAGAGCATGATCGGCCCGTGACGAGCGCCGATCCAGCCATCATTCCGTGCCTTCCGGCCTGCCCCGCAACGTCGACCTTCTCGGTTGAATCCCCTACATGAAACCCGGATTGCGCGGGAAATAGCTACCCCAATCTCCGAATGGTCGATTTGACATCAGCAGCATCGGGAACGTCAGCCGCATCCCGTGGTCGATTGCCGCCTTGAGCGCCGGCTCGCTCGCGCCCGGCACAAAAGCCGAAATGGCCGGACAATCGCTCTGTGCCGCGAACGACAACGCAGCGGCGAAAGCGGACTCAACCAGATCTGGCCTGTGGACTGCAAGCGGACCAATGTGTCCACCCGAAATGTAGACGTACCCGACGCACTCATTGCCGGCGTGGATGGTGAATCCGCGCGTCGTGCTGTCGCCAAGGAGAAATCGATGATGCTTCTCCCTGGAAACGCCGACTGCGCTGACATCGATCTGCGCCAGCCTGTCGTATGGGATCGCGTCGGCCGTGAGAGATTCAAGACGGAGCCGCGGCGCAGCCAACCGTGGCGCCAGGCGGTCACGAGGGACGCTGACCATGTAGATCGGAAAGCGCGGGAACAGTCCGTGGCGGATGTAGAGGCCTTGAGATACGTTGTTGAACGTGAAGGTGATCAGTGCCTTGATGGGTGCTCCGCGCATTTCTGCATGCGCGAATGCCTTGTTGATGAGTTGATTGCCGATGCCGTCGCTCTGACAATCAGGCGCGACGAACAATTGGGCCAGGAACCAAAGCTCGCCACAGACCCAACTCCACGCGAAGCCGACTATTTCTCCGTCGTCATCGGCCACCCATAAGCCCTCGGGATCATCCGCGAGCGAGAAGGCCTGAAAATTCGGCGAACGAGAGGATGCCATCTTCCCGAACCCCCGCCGTTCGGTTAGCTCATTGATGCTGGCGACCACGATGTCATCGGCCTGCTTCAAGTCGTCGATGCGAGCGGGCCTGCACACGACCGCCATTCTCTAGTCCCTCCCGGGCGTCAGCTCGCCCCCGCCCACGATGCATCGGGTCGCGGCTTAGTTTCTACTCACATCTTGATGAGAGCGAGAAATCGTCAGCCGGCAATCAGGCGAGCGGCCGGATGTTCTGGTTCATCCGGAAGAAGTTCGTAGGGTCGTATTTCGCTTTGATCTGCTGCAGGCGCCTGTAGTTCCGCCCATAAGCAGCGGCAACCGGATCGCCTGTCTCATCGTCGTCGAGATAATTGACATAGCGTCCTGAGGCAAAGAAGGGCCGCATCCTTTCATAGGTTGCGCGTGCCCACGAGATGCTGCGGCTGGTATCGCTGGCCTGCGTCCATTGCGCGAGGATCAGGAAATTGTAGCCCTCCTGCCGATGCACAAATGCCGTATCCCCGGCACCCACGCGGGCCGCGGCACCGTGGATGTGCTCGAGCAGCAGCTGCCCCATCTGAGTCGGGCAGCGGGCGAAGCATTCGATCATCGTCGCGATCGCACCATCGCTCAGCTCCGTGAGGAAGTTCGACTTCCAATAGTTGAACGCGCCTTTCGGATAGTTGGCGTCGAGCATGCGGTTGAGCTCGCAATAGGTCATCGGTCCGACCGCATCCAGAATGGGAGGCCCGAACTGTTTCAGCGGCTGCATCGCTCGTTCGGCCTCGGCGACTGGACCGCAGTGGCTGGTAACCAGGGCCGCGACCTCCCTGCCGGACCCGTCGGGCGCATGGGTCAGGGATGCGAACAGCATGTGCTCGTCCGTGAGCGATCGCGTGCTGGTCCGGAAAAATTCCAGCACGTCGCGGGAACGCTCGATAGGGTGAACGATCGGGCCGCCGGTGATGATCGGCCCTACCGTATGGAGGTCGAATTCAAGACTGGTGGCAATCCCGAAGTTTCCGCCGCCGCCGCGCACGGCCCAAAATAGATCGGGCTGCTCTTGCTTGCTGGCCCGCACAACCTTGCCATCGGCGGTGACGAGTTCGACAGCCCGCAGATTATCCAACGCGAGGCCGTACTTGCCCATCAGCCAGCCCAGTCCTCCGCCGAGCGTCAGGCCCGCGATGCCGGTGGTCGAGACCACGCCGCCGGTCACCGCAAGTCCGTGAAGCTGCGTTTCTCGATTGAGCTCGCCCCAGGTGACCCCGCCCTGCGCCCATACGGTCTTGCCGATCGCGTCGACCCGGACCCCCTTCATGGGTGAGAGGTCGATCATGATCCCGCCGTCGATGGTTGCGCGCCCGGCCACATTGTGGCCACCGCCGCGAACCGCGACCTCGAGGCCGAGCTTGGTCGCAAGTGCCACGGCATCCACGACATCAGCCGCACTGCGACATCTGGCAATCAATGCTGGCCGTTTGTCGACCAGCCCATTGTGAACCTTGCGCGCCTCGTCGTAGCCCTCGTCCGCTGGCTTGAGCAGTTCTCCTCCGAAGGAGGCGCTAAGTTCGGCGGCAGCGCTGGCAACAGATGCGATGGACATGACACGAGCTCCCTAGCTTGGCCCCCACATCCTCGATCGCGGGCTGTCTCAGAGCAAATCCGAAGAATTCAGGTGACGATGAACTGATTTCACCTACACTCGCCGCATGCACAAGCTGCCGCCCCTGATCGAGCTCCGCGCTTTTGAGGCTGCCGCGCGTCATCTGAGCTTCAAGAAAGCCGCGGCAGAACTCGGCGTCACGCCGACCGCGATCAGCCACCAGATCGGATTGCTCGAGCAGTATTGCGGCCGCGCCCTATTCCGGCGCAGACCACGCCCTCTTTCGTTGACCGATGCCGGCGCGCGGCTGTTTCCCGCCATTCGCGGCGGACTCGAGGCGTTTGCCGCTGCCATTGCGTCCCTCAAGCAGGAAGGTGACGAGCAGCCGCTCCGGGTTACGACGACCAACGCCTTCGCTAGCCGCTGGCTCGTGCCCCGCCTGCCCCTGTGGCGGAAGTTGCATCCTGACGTGCCATTGGAAGTGATCGGCACTGACACGGTGCTCGATCTGCAGGCCGGAGACAGTGACGTTGCCATCCGTTATGCGACCAGCCGCGTACCGCCGACAGACGGAATCGTCGATGAACTCTTCAGCGATACGTTCTGGCCGATCTGCAATCCGGATTTGCTTTCAACCGGACGGCTGAAGAGACCAGTCGACCTCGCAAAGCACGTTCTGATCCACTCCTATTGGTCGCCGGCCGATCGTGAGCCACCGACGTGGCAGAGATGGCTCGGTTTGGCCCAGCGCCGGTGGCGCGAGGTGCCGCAATACAAGGACCTGCAGCACTTGAGTTTCCGGGAAGAACTGCACGCCATCGAGGCGGTGATCAGTGGGCAGGGCGTCGGGATCTTCAGTGATGTGCTCGTGGCACACGACCTCGCCGCCGGCACGCTCGTGAAGGCATTCTCGTTGAACCTACCCGGCTACAGCTTTTATGTGGTCAGCAGGCCAAGCCACCCGCGCGCGCGGACCATTCGGGTCTTTTCGCAGTGGTTGCGGTCGAGTACCTGATCCGGACCGGAAAGGGTCAGCACAAAGTGCGAAGCCGGGAGAGGTCATGCGAATAACCCGAAGCGCGACCAGCAGCGCGGACCAACTCCAGCTGCGAACCGGAGCGACGGGGCCGACCCGAGAATTGACGGCGCCGAGCAGGTCACCGTTGCCCTTACGTGTCTTTAGGGTGCAGCGGAGTCGCGAAACCCGAGAACGTTACGGAGCTCCAATGGAGCGCGCTTACGACAAGCTCCACGTTACACTCAGAGTTCTTCCAGCAGCGCCTTGCTTTCCTTCAAGTCGCGAACGTCGAAGCCCTCGTTGAACCAACCGTAGACCGGCGCGAGAAGACCGCGTGCTTCATCACCCCTGTCCTGATCACGCCAGAGCCGGGCGAGACTGACGGCGGAGCGAAGTTCCCAGAGTTTCGCCTCCTGCTGATGAGCGATCGCAATGGCGTGGCGAAACTCGGTCTCCGCATCGGCCTCCGCGCCTGGCCGAGCCCTTAGCATCAACTCGCCTCGGCGCCGATGCAGCTCGGCCTCGAACCACCGCACCCCCGATTTCTGGGTTAGTGCCAAGGCGTCGGAGAGTTGGCCGAGCCCCGTTTCATATCGTGCTCTCTTTGCCTCGGCTGCTGCGAGCTGCGCAAGGTAGAACGGAAGAGTCCATGCTGCGCCGGACGCCTGGAATCCCTCGATGCCGCGCCGCAGTAAGTCCACCCCGGCCTCGGGGTCGCCGGCTTCGGCCAGCGTCCAGCCGCGATATGCCGTCCCCATCGCGAGAAAGAAGGCAAAGCGCTGCTCGGTGGTGAGCGCAACCAGCTCGTCCGCCCGTTGCCCAACCATGCCCGCGTCTTCGAGCACGAAATGCAACCGGCAGGCAACGCTCAGCGCGAATGCGAGGCTGATCGGGTGCGACGAATCGCGGGCCTCTGCCAGGGCGTCACTGCTCTGCACGCGCGCCTGATCGGCGAAGCCAAGAAGGCCACACGTAAGCGAAAGGAACGAAAGCATCGCCACGCGAGCGTTTTCTGCGAACAGGGCCGTCAGAGAGCGCTGCTGCGCCGGATCGTAAAGGGCGAGCCCCCGCTCGAGATGGGTGCGCGCCAAGGCCAATTGTCCGCGATGAAGCCAGCTATCGCCGACTGCCCGATGACCGGCGACAAGAATGGCCGCATCGTTCTGTCGCCCGGCCAAATCGAGCAGATTCTCGGCGATGCGATGCGATCGGTCCGTTTCACCACGGACGTGATAATGCACGAACTCGCCCCAGAGTGCCTTGAGCAGATTCGGCGTGTCGTTTAGTGCCTCGCAGAGGCAACGCGCCCGGGCGTAGGCCCTGCCGGTCTCTTCGGCCGCGTGGCCCTTCGCGGCGATCAGTGCACCGCCGAGCGCGAGTTGAAGTTCAGTTTCGGTGCGCTGGCGCCCGGGAGCATCCGGCAGTTGAGATAGCAAATCAAGCGCCTTTCGCATCTGCGCGATTGCTTCTGTCATTGCCGATCGAGCCTTTGAACGCTCACCAGCCTCCTGCCAATAGGAAACCGCCTTTTCGGCCAAACCCGCATGTCCGCAGTGGTGGGCGAGGATTTCCGGCTGCTCTTGGATGCCTCTAGCGAGCCTCTCCTCGAGTGCGCCAGCGATCCGGGCGTGCAGCTCGCGGCGTTGGCCGCGCAACATTGTGCCGTATGCCGCATCCTGGACCAGTGCATGTTTGAACAAGAAATTGGCGTCGGGCGGCTCGACACTCCCAAACACGAGGCCGGTATTGATCAGCCGGTCAAGCGCCGCCCGCAACTCGTTGTCGCACCGCTGTGCGACCGAGGCCAGCAGATCATAGGAGAACTCGCGGCCAATAGCTGCGCCGATTTGTGCCACCTCCTTGGCGATCGGCCCTATCCGGTCGAGCCGCGCCATCAACGAAGCATGTAGCGTGGCCGGTACGGCAAGTCCGGGCAGCGGCGCGAAGGAGATCGCTCGCGCGATACTCTGGGGGCTTGTTTCGAGCACCGCTTTGGTCAACTCCTCAACGAACAGCGGCACACCATCCGTACGTTCAGCAATTTCATTGACGATTTCGGTCGGCAGCGTCTGGCCACCTGCCACGCTCCGGATCAGCGCAGCGCCCGCATTCTGGTCGAGCCGGTTCAGCACGAGCAAGCTGACATGCGGCTTTCCGGTCCATACTAACTGGAACTCGGGGCGGTAGGTGATCAAGACCAAAACCGGCAGGCTTGCTACGCGATCGACGGTTCGGTCCAGCAGCTCGCGCGAGCTTGGATCGATCCATTGCATGTCCTCGAACACGATCATGATTGGACGTCTTTGCGCGAGAGCTTCAAGCTGGCGAACCAGAGCGGCGAAGCTTCTCTCCTTCTTTTGTTGCGGCGTACTCGTAACCGGTAAGTATAGATTATCGTTGGGGATCGACAGAAACTCGGCCAGGATCGCCGGGTCCTCGTTGGGCGACAATGCAGGCGACAGGAGCGCTCGAAGTTTGTCGAGCTTGGTCGTCGGTGTGTCCTCACGATCGAAGCCAGCCGCTCGCTGGAGTTGTGCGATGAAGGGGTAAAGCGCGCTTTCCTGATGATGAGGCGAGCAGAAGTAGCGCAAGCAGGTGTGCGGCTCTCGCTCGATACGCTCCTGAAGAGCCGCAACGAGGCGCGACTTGCCGATCCCCGCCTCGCCGACAAGCAGCATGACTTGACCGGTACCCGCCCGCGCATGGCGCCAGCTCCGCTCCAACCGCGCGAGGTCTTCCTCACGCCCAACCAGCGGGGCGAGGACCGAAGGGTGCAACGCCTCGAACCGGCTCTCCGCTGTTCCCTCACGAAGCACCCGCCAGGCTTGCACCGGAGCGGCGAAGCCCTTCAGCGTCACGGCGCCGAGATTCTCGTAGTCAAAGAGCCCGCCGATGAGCCGCCGCGTGTCCTCAGGGATGACTACCCCATCCGGTTCGGCGAGCGCTTGCAGTCGAGCGGCAAGGTTCGGCGTCTCGCCAAGCACGGCCTGCGCCTCCGCCGCTTCGCTGCCGATAAGGTCACCTACGACGACGAGGCCAGTCGCGAGCCCAAGACGAACCCGCAGCTCGAACTCGGCTGGGGCTCCCGGCGCGTGCCTGGTCGCGGCGATCTCAAGCGCAGCGCGCACTGCGCGTTCGGCATCGTCCTCATGCGCTGAAGGATGACCGAATAGTATGAGCATGCCATCGCCGATGTAACGGCTGACGGTGCCACCGTATTTGCGGACGACCGCCGCTACGCTATCGCGGTACTCAGCAATTATGTCCCGTAGATCTTCCGGATCGAGCTTTGTCGCAAGTGCCGTCGAGCCGACGAGATCGCAGAACATCACTGTGAGCTGACGACGCTCGGCGGAAGAACTTGGTGCGGCCAACAAGCCTGCGCGCTCCGTGACCGGTGGCACGATGGACGTCGCTGCGCCGGCCCCTCTCGTCATTTGCGGCGGTACGGTCGGCGTGAGCGCGGCACCGCAGTCGCCACAGAAGTTCTTGCCTGTCGGATTGTCGCCCCCGCACGCAGGGCAGCGAAAGAACAGCGGCGCGCCGCAATCGCCGCAGACCTTCGTTCCCTCCGGGTTGACTCTGCCGCAATTCGCGCAATCCATGGCCGCACCCGATCGAATTCCGACCGACATGAGTTCGCGTCGGTCTATGGGCGAATCTTGAGAGCGCGCTCTTTCAAGATTCTCTTCCCTCAGCCGCCTACCAAGCGCCAAGCACGATCAAACTCACAATGACCAGGAAGTAGACACAGGCGATAGTCGCAGGGAAAATGAGCCAGCCGGGCGTCATCGTTGCCTCCCGAGCGGTTGTCTCGAAAGCTTAAGCTGGCCGGCGCGATTAGGATTATGAACTGGCTAACACTCTGCAACTCAAGCCCATTTTCAATCTGAGAAGGCTGACCACAGCCTGACACGACCCAAACGCGAAATTGGCAAGCCCATGAACGACCGCCTGCCGAGTCGACGAAAGGTTCTCTCGCACGTCAGCAACCGAGCGCTTTGAGGCAAATGCAAATTTGTGAGAACGGCAGCGGTGCAAGGCCAAGGAAAACGACCACCCGCCCCGCCCTACGCTGTCCGCAGCACTGGCGTGGGCGGCTGCGACGGCCTGATCAGCGCGAACGCGACCTGCACGATGCCGCCGGCAAGGCCGAGCGCGACACCGATGCGCCAGGCCATGGTGTAGGAGCCGAGCGCGTCGTAGAGCAGCCCGCCTCCGTAAGCGCCGAGGAAGCTGCCGATCTGGTGGCTCATGAAGGCGAGGCCCTGGATCATCGCCTGCCAGCGCAGGCCGAACATCTCGGCGACCGCGCCCGCGACCAGCGGGCCGACGCCCATCCACAGAAAGCCCATGATCGCGCCGAACAGCAGCGTCGAGAGCGGGCTTGCCGGCAGCATGAAGTACCAGGCGAGTGCGAGCGAGCGCAGGATGTAGATCCCGCCCAAGAGCGCCAGCTTGTTCCAGCGTTGGCCGGCCCAGCCGAAGAACAGCGAGCCCAGCACGTTGAAGCCGCCGATCATGCCGAGCGTCTGTGCGCTCAACATCGGATCGAGGCCGCAGATCGCGAGATATGACGGCAGGTGCGTGGTGAGGAACACGAGCTGCATGCCGCAGACGAGATAGGCGCAGGTCATCACCACGAAGGAGGCATTGCCGAACGCGGTCCTCGCCGCGGCTGCAGCCGTGGCATCATCGATCTCGTCGGCCGCCGGCTTCGGCAACGGAATCTTGTCGACGCGCCCGGCATACCAGGCCGCAGGGATCATCAGCACCGACATGATGACGAAGCCCGCGAGCCCGACGCGCCAGCCAAAGCCCTCGTTGAGCATCTGTCCGATCGGCGCCGAAAGTAGCGCGCCGAGCGAGCCCGCGCCGGAGACGATGCCGAGCACGGTCGAGCGCACCGTCTCCGGCACCGCACGTGCCGCCACCGACATCGCGATCGCCGCCGCGGTGCAGGCGAGCGAGGTCCCGATCAGCACGCCGGCGCCGATCATGATGCTGAGAAGCCCATTCGCCGTTGCCATCAGCGCGAGGCCCGCGATGTACATCAGCGCGCCCGCGATCATGATCGGTCGGAAGCCGTAGCGCACGGTGAGTGCACCGGCGGGCGGCTGCAGGAAGCCCCAGGCGAGGTTTTGCACGGCCAGTGCAAGCGTGAAATCCGAGATCGAAATGTGGATGTCGCGCGTCAGCGGCTGCATGAAGATACCGAGCGACTGCCGCAGCCCCATGCTCAAGGTCAGCATGATCGAGGCGCCGATCAGGATCGGCAAGGTGGGACGCAGAACCTGCAGCAGGGGCATTTTTCTTCTCCCTTTTGGGCGCGGCACGCGTGCCGTCGTCTGCTTTTGCCGATGTTTTTGGGTACACAGACCTGTGCACTTAGGCTATAGATGGAAGCGGCTGTCAAGCGAACAGGACGCTTAGCTCCGCATGGCTCCCCCGCCTGCCCCACAGACGATGAAAGAGCGGATCCTTCAGACCGCCGACAAGCTGTTCTATCTGCAAGGCATTCGCGCCATCGGCGTCGATACCATCGCGGCCGAGGTCGGCATCAGTAAGCGCACGCTCTACAATCACTTCCCGTCCAAGGACGCGCTGATCGCGGCCTATCTCGAGCGCCGCTTCGTCAGCGCACGCCCCTCCGACAAGCCGCCCGCCGAGCAGATCCTCGCGACGTTCGATTCGCTGGAGCGGCGCTTCGCGGCGAAAGACTTTCGCGGCTGCCCATTCGTCAATGCGGTCGCCGAGCTCGGCCCCGGCGACCGCGCCGTGAAGAAGATCGCGATCGCCTTCAAGGAAAGCCGCCGCCTCTGGTTTCGCGACCGCCTGACCGAGCTCGGCGTTGCCGAAGCGGACGCGCTCGCGACGCAGCTCGTGCTGCTGGTCGACGGCTCCATCGCGCAGGACCTCGTGCGCGATGATCCGGCGATGGCCAGAGCCGCGAAGGAAGCGGCGAAGGTGTTGCTGCGGAATGCGGGGGTGGATGTGGGCGAGGATGCGAACCCGGCGGAGAAACGGAGCAAGCGCGCTCCAGACTAACCGCTGTCGCCTGATCGCTCGCTGTCATCACCCGCGAAAGCGGGTGATCCAGTATTCCAGAGACAGTGAAGCTAGACCCGAGACGCTGCGGCGTACTGGATTCCCCGCTCCAGTGCGCGACTGCGCACAAGGCGGGGAATGACACCGGGATTTGTGGAGAAAGCGCGGGCGCCTGCCTACCCGTCAGGACCATTTCGCGACCCTACCAATATGCTCCTGTTTTGCCCGACGGGTCAAACGACGCCGCTGCCGGCGCAAATTATCTCGCCACCCGCATAACCCATTGATCCCGCTCGCGCCGGCTACTGTGCATGGGGTTGTTTTCGCAACTTTGCGCGGACGGCCCTCACGCCGCCTGCGACACCACGCGATTGCGGCCGTCGTGCTTGGCGCGGTAGAGCGCGGTGTCGGCGCGCTTGAGGACGTCGGCCACCGCCTCGCCCTTTCGCTCCAGCGTGGTCAGCCCGATCGAGATCGTGACCTCGATGCGCTTCGCACCCTTGTGAATCGCGAAGGGCTCGCCCGCGATCGAGCGGCGCAGGCGCTCGGCGACCATGCCGGCGACGTGGAGATCCGTCTCCGGCATCACGATGACGAATTCCTCGCCGCCGTAGCGGCAGGCGAGATCAATGCCGCGGATCGATTTGCGCACGCGCACCGCGAACTCGCGCAGCACGTCGTCGCCGGCATCGTGGCCGTAATTGTCGTTGATCGACTTGAAATAGTCGATGTCCAGGATCATCAGCGCCAGCGGCTTGCCGCGGGTCGCAGCCTGTTCGGCGAGCGTTGCCAGATGGCTCTCCATGTAGCGGCGATTGTGCAGGCCGGTGAGCGCGTCGGTGATCGCCATCTCGATCGAGTTCTGCACATTGTCGCGCAAATGATCGGTGTAGCGGCGGCGGCGGATCTGGGTGCGGGCGCGCGCCAAGAGCTCGGTCTTGTCGATCGGGCGCAGCAGGTAGTCGTTGACGCCGATCTCGAGGCCGCGCAGCAGCCGCGTCGAATTCTCGGGATCGGCGATGGCCAGGATCGGCACGTGCCGCGTGCGCTCCAGCGATCGCGCCTGGCTGCACAGGCGCAGGCCGTCGAAATTGTTGAGGTCGAGCGAGACGATCAGGAGGTCGTAATTGCCTTCGGCGGCGTGGAACAGCGCCTCCGTCGGGTTCGGCTCGACGTCGATGGTGTGCTCGGCAGCGAGGATCGTCGCCAGCCGCTCGTAGGAGGACTGGCGGTCGTCGACCAGGAGGATGCGGCCGCCCTTGCCGGTGTCGGCGATCGCACTGCGCTCGGGCGCCTGCATGCCGATCTCGAGCGAGGTGATGGCGCGCATGCGCAGCTCATCCGTCATCATCTTCAGCCGCGTCAGCGAACGCACCCGCGCGATCAGCACGACGTCGGAGACGGGTTTGGTCAGGAAGTCGTCGGCACCGGCCTCGAGCCCGCGGTTGCGGTCGGCGGGGCTGTCGAGCGCGGTGACCATCACGACGGGAATGTGGTGCGTCGCCGGATCGGTCTTGAGGCGGCGGCAGACCTCGAAGCCGTCCATGTCGGGCATCATCACGTCGAGCAGGATGATGTCGCATTCGGCGCGCCTTGAGATCGCGAGCGCCTCGGTGCCGTTCGCGGCGGTCATCACGTCGAAATATTCGGCGGAAAGGCGGGCCTCTAACAGCTTGACGTTGGCGGGGACGTCGTCGACGACCAGGATACGCGCGGACACTGTGAACTCACTTCCTATCCGATAAAACGCCGGACCGTCTCAATGAATTTGCCGACCGAGA
The DNA here is from genome assembly GCF_003122645.1 of Bradyrhizobium sp. SUTN9-2. Classification (NCBI taxonomy): domain Bacteria; kingdom Pseudomonadati; phylum Pseudomonadota; class Alphaproteobacteria; order Hyphomicrobiales; family Nitrobacteraceae; genus Bradyrhizobium; species Bradyrhizobium sp. SUTN9-2. Next base: position 3,982,859 of record NZ_LAXE01000001.1, on the reverse strand, counting down.
TCGGCTTGGACAAATAGGCTTCGCAGCCGCCCTCGCGGATGCGCTCTTCGTCGCCCTTCATCGCGAACGCCGTGACCGCGACGACTGGAATGGCGCGCAGCTCCGGATCGTCCTTGATCCAGCGCGTCACCTCGAGGCCGGAGACCTGCGGCAGCTGGATGTCCATCAGCACGAGGTCGGGCCGCATCTTGCGCACGAGGTCGAGCGCCTCGTAGCCGTTGCTGGTGCCGGAGGTCTGGTACCCGTGCGCCTCCAACAGGTCGCGGAAGAGCTTCATGTTGAGCTCGTTGTCTTCCACGATCAGGACGGTCTTAGCCATCCCGCCCTCCTGATTGGTCCGAAGGACCGGTACATGTGACGCCTCAGACGCCGCTTCCCGGCGTTTCGAAAACTGGATTCAAACTAGCCTCAGATTCGCTTGAGTTTCGTTAAACCCGAGGGTCCACTTTCTGCGATGTGGTTTCCAGTTGCTTGTCCGGGGCCGGAAGACTTGAGCACGAGACTCGGGCATGATGATTCCAAATTAGAGACCGAAAGTTAACGGAAAGGCAAACCGTCCCCGTGAAAAAGCCTGTTCACAACCCCCGCGAAGTCGCTGAAATCGTTGCGATTCAGGCCCTGTCCTTCGTCGCGGGCGAGCCTGAGCGGCTGGGCCTGTTCCTGGCCGAGACGGGGGTCGGTCCGGAGACCCTGCGCAACGCCGCCGCGGACCCGAATTTCCTCCTCAGCGTGCTCGATTTCGTGATGCGGGACGATGCCACGGTGAAGGCCTTTGCCAAGGTGGCGGAACTGCACCCGACCAACGTTGCCGCGGCGCGGCAGGTCCTCGGCGATGCGCTCGGTGACCCCTCCTGGGAGCGCGACGTGCCGTGAGCGTCCCAGAGCCGGCCGGGCCCCGCTGCTTCTGCCGGGATTGTCTGGCCGATCTGGATATGGGCCTGCGGCGCTGCTCGGCCTGCGGTTCCCCCCGCCTCGTCCGCCACCGCTCGCTCGCCGGCCTGACCATCGCCCATATCGACTGCGACGCCTTCTATGCGACGGTCGAGAAGCGCGACAACCCTGACATCGCCGACAAGCCCGTCATCATCGGCGGGGGCAAGCGCGGCGTGGTGTCGGCGGCCTGCTACATCGCGCGCACCTATGGCGTTCGCTCGGCGATGCCGATGTTCAAGGCACTGGAAGCCTGCCCGCATGCGACCGTGATCCGCCCGGACATGGCAAAGTACGTCCGGGTCGGCCGCGAGGTCCGCCAGGCCATGCAGGCGCTGACGCCGCTGGTCGAGCCGCTCTCGATCGACGAGGCCTTCCTCGATCTCTCCGGCACCGAGCGGGTGCACGGCATGATCCCCGCCAAGGTGCTGGCGCGCTTTGCCCGCGACGTCGAGCGCGACATCGGCATCACCGTCTCGGTCGGCCTGTCCTGCAACAAGTTCCTGGCCAAGATCGCCTCCGACCTCGACAAGCCCAGAGGCTTTGCCGCGCTCGACCAGGAGGAAGCGCGGTTGATGCTGGCGGAAAAGCCGGTCGGCTTCATCTTCGGCGTCGGTCCCGCGACGCAGGAACGCCTGGTGCAGCGCGGCTTCCGCATCATCGCCGATCTGCAGAAGGCCGACGAGATCGAGATGATGCGGCAGTTTCCGAGCGAGGGCCGCAGGCTGTGGCGGCTCGCACGCGGCATCGACGACCGCCGCGTCGAGCCTGACCGCGGCGCCAAGACCATTTCAAGCGAGACGACGTTCGAGACCGACATCCGCGATTTCGCGACGCTGGAGAAGATCCTGTGGCGACTCTGCGAGAAGACGTCGTCGCGCCTGAAGAGCAGCGAACTCGCCGGCTCCACCGTGACGCTGAAGTTGAAGACCGCCGATTTCCGCCAGCGCACGCGCTCGCAATCGATCGCCGCCCCGACGCAGCTGGCCGCGAAGATCTTCTCGATCTGCCGCGAGATGCTGGCCAAGGAAATCGACGGCACCGCCTTCCGCCTGATGGGCGCCGGCGTCAGCGCGCTGCGCGAGGGCTCGGCGATCGATGACACCGACATGCTCGACCGCCGCGCCGCCCACGCCGAACGCGCGGTCGACAGCCTGCGCAAGAAGTTCGGCAGCGCCGCGGTGATCCGCGGCATTGCCTATGAGGGCCCGGAGAAGGCGCAGGAGTGATGACGGGTGAACGCGATCTCAATGCGCTGCTGAGACTGATGAAGCCGGAGCTGCGACCGGGCACCTTCGTATTTTGCACGATCGCGGCAGACGAGACTATTCCCGCAGCAGTCGATCCGCTCCTGATCTTCCGCGAGCCGGAGGGCACAACGGTCGTAGCACCGCTGGAGGATGCCGAACGCGCAGGACTGCGCTACGAATTCGCCTCACGCCTGATCACGCTCACTGTTCACTCCGCGCTCGATGCGGTCGGCTTCCTGGCGGCAATCACGGCGCGCCTCGCCGACGCCGGCATCAGCGTGAATGCCGTGTCGGCGTTCCACCACGACCATCTCTTCGTACCGTCCGACAGAGCCGACGAAGCGATGGCGGCTCTACAAGAGCTGTCAGAGGCGAAGCACTCATAGCAGCTGTAGCCCGGATGGAGCGGAGCGCAATCCGGGACAGTGCTCCGTGGCGACAGGCTTCCCGGATTACGCTTGCGCTTCATCCGGGCTACAGGAAAACCTCAATCCGCAACCGCGACCGCTTCGATCTCGATCAGCCATTCCGGCGCGGCGAGCGCGGAAACGCCGACGAGCGTCGAGGCCGGCGGCTCCATGCCTTCGAAGAAGGCCGAGCGGGCCTTGCCGATGATGGGCCGCAGCTCCGGCTTGTAGTTCACCACGAAGGTCGTGATCTTGACGATGTTGGAATAGCTTGCCCCCGCCGCCTTCAGCGCGAGGCCGAGATTCTGCATCACCTGGGTGGTCTGCGCGGCGATATCGCCCTCGCCGACGATCCGGCCCTCCTCGTCGGTCGAGACCTGGCCGGAAATGTAGATCGTGCGCGCCCCCGTCGCGGTGACGACGTGGGAATAGGCTGGATTGTGATGCAGGCCGCTGGGGCGGAGATGGTCGAGCTTCGGCATGGGCTGGCTCCCCGAATTTGTGGTTGGGAGGGAGCGTAGCGGGAGAGTGTGACGAGAGCTAGCCCCGTCATTGCGAGAAGCGAAGCGACCAAGAGAGATCTCGTAGGGTGGGCAAAGGCGCACTTGCGCCGTGCCCTCCATCTATCAACGATTATCGAGAGAATGCGTGGGCACGATCCGCTTTGCCCACCCTACGACGCTGCTCGCGACGAGAGACCTAGCCCTCAATTACAGGGCTTGCTGTCCTTCACGTCGAACTTGCCCATGGCGCCGGAGATGACGAAATCGTTGTAGTCGAGCACGAGCTGGCGCGAGACGCCGTTCTCGTAGAGCTCGAACGCCATCGCATAGACCGGCGTCTGCTCGCCCTCCTTCTGCTGGGCGTCGCGGTCGAAATAGCTGACGGTGACTGGCCAGCGCTTGAGCGACTTCATGTGCTCGTCCGCAGTCGACGGATCGGACGAGGTGGCGCGGTCGGCGGGGATCGGCTGACCGATCACGGTCAGCGTGTTGTAGACCTTCTGGCCGTCATCGGAGCCGTCATAGACGGAGAGCTCCAGCAGCGATTTGCCTTCCTTCGCGGCGGCGATGATGCGCTGGATCTGCTCGGTCGGGAACACGATCTTGCCGTCGAGCGTGAACGTCTTCGGCGCCGGCAGCCTGAGCTTGACGTTGATGTGGTCGCCGTCGCGCTCGGCCGAGCCGTCGACGCGGCCGGCATCCGCCTCGTTCATGCGCGTCTCGATCTTGAAACGGTAGCTCTTGCCGGCGGCATCCTCCCAGGAATTGGAGCGGAGGTCGCTGAGCGTGACCTTGCCCTCGCCGCTGTCGAGCTCGGAGACCTGGCGGAATTCCGAGGTATAGCCCTCGCAGGCGTTCCCCGTGAAATTGTAGAGGATCCGGCCGCGGGCGCTATTGACCGAATTGGTGCGCGATTTGACGAGGCGGAGATCATACAGCGCCTGGTGCGCGAGAAACGGACCGTTGGCGGCCTCGGCTACGCCGCCAAGGCCGACACTGGCCGCGGCAAGCGCCATCACACCGAGCGAAGTCCGGAAAAGATGCACCATGTCTGTTCCCTGAGGAAAGCGCAGATTCGACATTTTAATGACCGTTCCATTGCGCCGCAACTGAGGCCGTCCACGTAAAATTGCCCCTCCACGTTGAACCTGCCGGCCAGCCTCAACAAAATGCAGCCCCTCCGGTTGCTTGCATGTGGCGGCACGATGGGCGAAACAGGGCGCGCCCGGCCATCCAGGGGACGCGCCGGAGCGAAGGATCTTTGGACAACGAGGTCGGACATGGCGGGCACGGTCGAGCAGAAACTGGCGGAGCAAGGCATCAAGCTGCACGAGGCCCCCTCCCCCGTCGCCAACTACGTGCCCTTTGTGCGCACGGGCAACCTCCTTTTCGTCTCCGGCCAGGTCTGCTTCGACCCCGCCGGCAAGCTGATCGCCAAGGGCAAGCTGGGCGCCGGCGTCTCGATCGAGGACGGCGCCGCAGCCGCGCGCGGCTGCGCCGTCAACCTGTTGGCCCAGGTCAAGGCGGCGCTCGGCGATCTCGACAAGGTCGTACGCGTGGTGCGCCTCGGCGGCTTCATCAACTCGGCCCCGGATTTCCTGGATGGGCCGAAGGTGCTCAACGGCGCCTCCGACCTGATGGTTGCCGCCTTCGGGGACAAGGGCCGCCACGCCCGCACCACCGTCGGCGTCGCCTCGCTGCCCGCGGATGCGGCGGTCGAGGTCGAAGGCGTGTTCGAGGTCGCCTGACGCCAAATGCGCGCTCCGGATTGGCTGACAGCGCGGCCGGTCGCCCATCGCGGCCTGCATGACATTTCGCGCGGCATCGTCGAGAACATGCCGGGCGCGGTGCAGGCTGCGATTGCTGGTAGTTTTGCGATCGAGGTCGATATCCAGCTCTCGGCCGACGGCGAGGCCATGGTCCATCACGACCATGCCCTGGGCCGGCTCACCGAGGTCACCGGCGAGCTGATCGCAAAGACCGCAGCCGAGCTGAAGGCCGTCAGGTTCAAGGACACCGACGAGCGGATGATGTCGCTCGCCGACCTCTGCGCCATGGTCGCCGGACGTGTGCCCCTGGTAATCGAGGTGAAGAGCCATTTCGGCGGCGATCGCAAGCTGGTGAAGCGGATGGCCGAGGTGTTGGCCTCGTATGACGGCCCCGCCGTCGGCATGTCCTTCGATCCCGACCAGGTGCTGGCGCTACGTGACCTGTTGCCCAATCGTCCGCGCGGCATCGTCGCGCAGCGGAGCTATGAGGACGAGTACTGGGCCAACCTCACCCAAGAGCAGCGTGACAGCATGCTGTACTTGCGCCACGGCTTGCAAACCCGGCCGCATTTCGTCGCCTTCAAGGTCGACCACCTGCCGGCCCCCGCCCCCTGGATCGCCCGCAACGTCTTCGGCTGCGCCCTGCTCGGCTGGACCGTCCGCACCCCGGAGCAGCGGAGCCGGGTCGGGCGGTATGCGGACCAGATGATCTTCGAGGGGTTCGTGCCGTAGGGCTTGCCCGTGTCCCGGACAAGCTGCGACGCGTGAGCATCGCAGCGCTGAGCCGGGACCCATCTCTCCGCAAGCGCGCGGCCACGTGGACCCGGCTCAGCGGCGCACCACACCGGACGATGCTTCGCATCGCCGGGAGTGCTGCGCCGCGTCCGGGGCACGAGACCTGTGTTCCCCCGCCCTCTTGAAGTCGCTGCTGCAATGCACGATCTTGGGCACGATGGCATCATCGGAAATCACGCTCGAGGCCGTACCTTCGATTGGCGACGTGTCACCGGAGGATTGGGACGCCTGCGCCAATCCCGGCGGACGGTGCAATGGGGCTGGCACCAGAACCTCATCCGCTCTTCCAAGCGATTCCCTCGACCTCTCAAGACCCGCCTATAACCCGTTCGTCTCCCACGCCTTTCTCTCTGCGGTCGAGAAATCGGGTTCGGCCACGGTCCGGACTGGCTGGGGACCCCGGCATCTGGTCGCCAAGCTCGGCGGCCGCGTCGCCGGAATCGTCCCCTGCTATCTGAAATCGCACAGCCAGGGCGAGTACGTCTTCGATCGCGGCTGGGCGGATGCCTATGAGCGTGCCGGGGGACGCTACTACCCGAAGCTCCAGGTCTCGGTTCCCTTCACGCCGGCAACGGGGCCGCGGCTGCTGGTGCGTGATGGCGTCGATCGCGAGCGCATCACCGAGGCGCTGGCGAGTGGGCTCATCGCGCTGTGCGGCGTCACCAAGGCCTCCTCCGTCCACGTCACCTTCGCGCAGGAAAGCGAATGGAAGCTGCTCGCCGAGCACGGCTTCCTTCAGCGCACCGACCAGCAGTTCCACTGGCACAATGAGGGCTTTACGAGCTTCGACGACTTCCTGGCGACGCTGAACTCGCGCCACCGCAAGTCGATCAAGCGCGAGCGGCGCGATGCACTGGCCGCCGGCGTCACCATTCACTGGCTCACCGGCAAGGACATCACCGAGGATGCCTGGGATGCCTTCTTCGCATTCTACATGGAGACCGGCTCGCGCAAATGGGGCCGGCCGTACCTGACGCGCGAGTTCTTCTCGCTGATCGGCGAGTCCATGAGCGAGGACGTGCTGCTGGTGATGGCCCGCCGAAACGGCCGCTGGATCGCGGGCGCGATCAACTTCATCGGCTCGGACACGCTGTTCGGCCGCAACTGGGGCGCGGTCGAGCATCACCCGTTCCTGCATTTCGAGGTCTGCTACTACCAGGCGATCGATTTCGCGATCAAGCGCGGCCTCAAACACGTCGAGGCCGGCGCACAGGGCGAGCACAAGATCGCGCGCGGCTACCTGCCGCGCACCACTCATTCCGCCCACTTCATCGCCGATCCCGGCCTGCGCCGCGCCATCGACGATTACCTCAAGCGCGAGCGCGCCTATGTCGCGGAAGCCGGACGAGAGCTCGCCGAGCTCGGCCCGTTCCGCAAAGCGGCCGACGAGGCGCCTTGACGCCTCGCCACGGCTGGTGACAGTAAGCGCAAATCTTCCGAGGAGCCGCCGCCATGACCGCCTACGACACTAACAACATCTTCGCGAAAATCCTGCGCGGCGAGCTGCCCTGCTACAAGGTCTACGAGGATGAGCACGTCTTCGCCTTCCTCGACATCATGCCGCGCGTGCCCGGTCACACGCTGGTGATCCCGAAGGCTCCTGCCCGCAACATCCTCGACATCAAGCCCGACGATTACGCCCATGTCGCCCGCGGCGCGCACAAGATCGCCGCCGCCGCAATGAAGGCGTTCGACGCCGATGGCATCACCGTGCAGCAATTCAACGAGCCCGCCGGCGGACAGGTGGTGTTTCACCTGCACATGCACGTGATGCCCCGCCACGATGGCGTCGCCATGCTGCCGCCCGCGAGCCGCAAGGAAGACGATAAGGTGCTGCAGGCGCACGCGGCGAAGCTGATGGCGGCGTTGAAGGGGTAGCTCTATCAACTCGTCATTCCGGGGCGCGCCTCTTGGCGCGAACCCGGAATCCATCTCACCATCGTCATTGCTGCCCGATGGATTCTCAGGTGCGCAATTGCGCACCGTAGCTCGACGCTTCGCGTCGCCCCGGAATGACGGATTACCCCGTCTCGAAATCACCCTTTTGCGGCGCGGCCAGCGGCGTGAACTCGCAGCGGTCGGGCTTGATGTCGATCAGCGGCGTGTTGTCGATGCAATCGAGGCCGCGCACCAGGATGGCATTGCCCTCGATGCCGACCAGCTTGACGATCGAGGTGCCGATCGGATTGGGCCGCACCGGCGAGCGCAGCGAAAAGGTGCCGCGGGTCTTCTCGTTGTTCTTCGGGCTCTGCAGGACGATGTCGCGGCGCGAGCGGTCGAGCCAATAGAGCACTTCGAGGTTGCTGTAGAAGTCGACGCCCTTGATGGCCGGCACGAACGGCTCGAAGATCTCGAGGCGGCAGATCGGACCGTCCTGACGTCCCTGCCGCGGCGTCTCCAGCCGCGACGACCAGGGCGTGCGGATCCGGCCGATGAAGACGAGGCCGGCATCTTGCGTCGGCGGCAGCTCGATGGCGACCTCGCCCTCGCGGAGCTCCTGTTCGCGAACCATATGTCCTGTTCCCTGGCTGTTCGCTGGCGGTTTTAGCCCAACCACCACTTGCCGGCCAGCATGAAGACTTCGCCCGTGACCACGCCCGCGAAGATCGAACGGCGGGTCAGCAGGAAAACGACGAGCCCGGCACCGACCGCGCCATAGCGCAGGACATCAGGCACCCTGGCCAGCGCGCCCGGTGGCTGGACCACGATCTGGGCGATGACGCCGGCCAGGATCGCGGTGGCGACCGCTCTGACCCAGACCAGCAGCTCCGAGCCCTCGTCGATGCCGCCGCCGAACCACAGGCCCAGCATGCGCCAGATCTGGTTGGGAACGACGCCGGCGACGAACAGGACGGCCAGCGCGTGCCAGTCGCCGATCGCTTGCGCAAAGCTCATGCGCGTACCTCCCGCCACCAGTGCACGCCATAAGCGATCGTCCCGGCGACCACGCCGCTGACGAGGATATCGAGGCCGGAGTTCATCTTCGCCGCCAGCGGATAGAGCACGATGCCCAGCACAAGCGCGACGACGTCGGCGACCTCGCGGCTGTTGCGCGCCGTCGAGAACAGGAACGACAGCGGCGTCAGCAACAGGATCGCCGCACCAAGCGTCTGCGTCAGGTTGGCGGCGAGGAAATAGCCGACGATATTGGCGACAAGGCACACGGAGACGAGCCCGCAGCCGAGCCCGTGGACGAAGGCGATCCGCCGTTCGCGCGGCACCTGCGGCAGGAAGCGGTGGCATTCGACCCACAGCGTCACTGCGGTGAGATGCGCGGCGAAAATCAGCTCGCGCCGCTTGGTCGTGGGTATGCGCATCAGCGGCAGCACCGAGACCACCATTGGAAACAGGCGGATGGCGCTGACGGTCACCGCGATCGCCGACTGGATGATGGTGGCGCCCGAGCCGAGCGTGGTGATCAGGATGATCTGCGCCGGACCTGCCCAGACGAACAGCGTCGAGCACAATGCCCAGAGCAGGCTGAAATGGGTGTCGTGAGCGAGCGCACCGATGCCGAGATAGGTCACGAACAGCACGATGGTGAGGATCGTCTGCGTGATCGAGCGCAGTCCCCACGCGAAGGCGCGCCAGGGACTATTCCATTGCGGTGAATCGAGCGGAGGAAGCGCCACGGGAGCTTTGGCCGGTGAGGAATCGTGCCCGCATAACGAGCGAGACGGGTGCGCGCGTCAAGGAAAGGCGCGGCGGGGCTGGCATGCATGACAGCCAGGCTCACCGCCGTCATTCGGGGGCGCTGCACTTGGCGCGAACCCGGAATGACGGCTCATCCTACCCCGCCACACCCCTGTTCCTCAGCACGAAACACGCCCCGCCCGCCTTGCGGATGCGGTTGCACAGATCATCAGCCTCGGCGCGCGTATCCGCGCCGATGCGGACCTGATAGAACGCGCGCGTGCCACGGCTGCGCATCACCGAGGAGAGCAGGCTCGGATCACGCTCGCCGATCACGGTGCTCAGTTTCGTCACGGCCCGGGAATACATCGCGAGCGCCCTGTTGCGGTCGAAGCCGGCCGCGAGCTGCACGCCCCAGATCTTTGCGGCTGCAAGCTCGACATGCTGCTCGAGCTCGGCGACGAATGGATTGGGAGCACGCTTGAGCAGCGCGATCAGATCACGGCAGCTCGTCGTCGGCGAGCTCGGTGGTCCCTTGCCGGTGCTCCCCGCCTTGGCCCAGGCATCGACGCTGGTGCCGGTGATGGCATAGACGTAATTGCGGGTCTGCTCCGGCATCGGCCCGGTGCCGGCGAGCCATTCCTGCACGCGCCGGGGGCCGGCATTGTAGGCGGCCGCGGCAAGGCCGAGATTGCCGAACTGGTTGCGCAGCTCATTCAGGAATTCGGCCGACTTCGGCAAAGCCTGCACCGGATTGAACGGATCGAGCAGCCCGCGCTCGCTGGCAGTGCCCGGCATGAACTGCGCGATCCCCTGCGCATGCTGGCCGCTGCGCGTCATGGGCCCGACCGCATCGGCCTGGAAGCGGCTTTCCTGCCAGATCACGCGCGCGAAGAATTCCAGCGGCAGGTTATTGTCGCGCGCGGCCGCCTCCACGATCAGGCAGATCGACTCCCGCGTGTCGCTCTCGCGGGCATCTTTCGGTTTCTCCGCTGGCTTCTCGGGTTCCTCGGCCTTCGGAGGCGCATCGGTGGAGGGTGCCTCCTCCGCGAGCGCCGGTGCCAGCAGCAAAGCCTGGCACAACACAGTAATGACCCGAGCTATTCGCATGGCATTGACGCTATCGGACAAATCGGACCTTGACTTGGAACCAGAGCCAACTAGCAACAGACGGCAGTATCAACACCGGTCATGCCCGATGGTGACAATCTTTTTTGATCTCGACGGCACGCTGACGAACCCGAAGCCCGGGATCACCCGCTCGATCCAATATGCGCTGGAACGGCTCGGCGTTGCCGTGCCGAGCGAGGACGAACTGACCTGGTGCATCGGCCCTCCGCTGCTTGCCAGCCTTCGCAAGCTCACCGGAGCCGATGAGCTCGCCGACCGAGCACTGCTGCTCTATCGCGAGCGCTTTAGCGATATCGGCCTGTTCGAGAACGAGGCTTACAGCGGAATTACGGACACGTTATCTTCGCTCGCAGCGACACGTCAGCGCATGTTCGTGGCGACCAGCAAGCCCGCCGTCTACGCCAGCCGCATCGTCGATCATTTCGGCTTGAAGCCGTATTTCGAACGCGTGTTCGGCTCCGAGCTCGACGGCACGCGTGTCGACAAGCGCGACTTGCTTCGCTACGCGCTCGACGAGACCAGCGTCGATGCGAACAGCGCGATCATGATCGGCGACCGCAGCCACGACGTGGTCGGCGCCAGGACCAACGGGATGACCGCCATCGGCGTGCTCTACGGCTACGGCAGCGAGGCCGAGCTGCGGGAGGCCGGCGCGCATCACATCTGCGCGGCACATCCCGAGCTGCTCGGCCATTGTGTCGCTTAGGTGCTGACAGTTTCGACCGCCGCTAGCATGCCTGTCTTCGGGTGACAGTTCAGATATTCGAAGAACTGTTCGTCGGCGGCCGCCACCGTCACTTCGTGATAGAGCCGCAGCTTGGCTGACGGCCCGAGCGTCGACAGATATTTCATGGCCGCGCCGAAGATCCTGACATGGGTCGGATGCGACTCCGCCCAGCGTTCGAGCGCGGCGAGGCTCTTCCACCAGCTCTGCCCGTAGGATTTCTCGTTGACGCTGCCGTCGGCCGTCAGCACCTGCATGTAGCGGTTGGCATAGCAGCCAATCGCGAGGCCATCATCGCGCAGAAAATCCATGCCCTCGCGTAGCACCGGTTCGACGTCGTCGAGATAGAGCTTTCGCTCGGATGCTGCGGTATCGCTCCAGTCCTGCCCGGAGCGGATCAGGCAGAGATTATCGTGCGCCACGACTCTCAGCCGCGGGCCGTCGCAAATCAGCTCAGGCGCGCCACCAGGCGCCATCGCATCAGTCTGCGACAGCGGGATACGGTCGCGCATCCCGCCCCAATAGGCGTGCTCCTGCACCTCGCCGCTCATGCCTTCCGCAACGACGGCGATACCTTCTGGCCGATCGGGCGAGGAGAACAGCGTCTCGTGACGGGCCACAACGGGACGCAGCACCTCGATGAAGGTACCGATGCCGTCGCGTTGCCGCCCGGTCCACATCTCGCGAGCCCCCGCGAACCAGGCATCAAAGCGCGCGAGATCGTCCCAATAAGCGACCGTGACAACATTCTCGCTGCCGGACTGATCTCTATAGCTTGCCCGGTCCCAATGTGACGGACCGCCATCCATTGCGAACAGTCCTGCGAGTTCTTTCAACGCGTCAATTGCTGCCGCCGGTGCCGCACCGCCATACTGAACACCGAAATAGGCCATCACGACCCGGCTGACCGAAGGCTTGTAGCGCGCCACGAAGGACGGATATGGCGGCTGGTAATCGTCCGGCACGCGCTTGTGGCGCGTGCGTGGCGTTTCGAGATGCGCAGGAATTGCGGATTCCATAGCGATGCCCTCCCCGTGATCGCCGCGTTCAGCTTGCCGCCGCCGCAATGTCCATAGGCTCGACAGTGTCGACCGGCAGCGCGAACTGCTCGACCCGCTGGTACCGCTTCTTGTTGAGCAGCAGCCGTGTGACGTCGGGCCGCGAATAATGTCCGGCGGGATCGGCAGCATTCTTGGCAACGCCAATGGCGCCGAGATCGATCTCGGCGATCAGCAGGCCCTCCTGATCGGGCGCCAGCTTCTCCCCGATCTGACTGCCGTCGGGGCCGTAGATGGCCGCAAAGCCGCCGCCCGCATGCAACAGCGCATTCTTGTCCGGCCGGTCGCAGAGCTCGTCGATCATGGCCTGCGAGACGGTGGCGCAAGGCGCGAGCACGAAGCAGGAGCCTTCCACCGCATAGACGCGCGAAGCCGCGTTGTTGACCTCGGCCCCTAATGCCGGCGCGAAGGGATCGTAGAGCGAGAAGCTCGGCCAGGCCGCGACATGGACCTGCTCGTTCTGAGCGTACATCGCGTATTTCGACAGCGGCTGCAGATGCTCCCAGCAGCACAATGCGCCGAGCCGGCCGATGTCGGGCCGCGCATGCACGGCGAGGTCGCTGCCGTCGCCTTCGCCATAGACCGTGCGCTCGGCATGGGTCGGCCGCAGCTTGCGGCGCTTTGCAATGGTCTCGCCATCAGGGCCGATCAGCCATTGCGCGAGGTAAAGGCTGCCGCCGTCGCGCTCGGACAAGCCGATCACGGCGGTGAGCCTTGCCTTGCGCACGGCCTCGCGCAGGCGCTCGGCCTGCGGGCTGTCATAGGACAGCGAGTTGTCGAAATAGCGCTGCACGAAGCCCCGCCCGATCGCCCAGGCCGGGGAATCCAGCCAGATGTGCCAGGGGTAGCCGGGGATGAAAGCTTCAGGAAAGGCGATCAGCTTGGCGCCCTTTTCCGCGGCCTCCCCGATCAGCGCGATCGACTTGTCGATCGAGGCGTCGAGATCGAGCCAGGCCGGTGCCGCCTGCACCACCGCAACCTTGTATTTCGGATGTTCGATGCCCATTGCCGCCTCCATTGCCGGTTGATCGCAAGCCACGTCCGATGCAGTCTATTTGGCCAAGCTGGGCGGCCAGGCGCTCGACCACGGCGGAACAAAAACTCGACTGGAAGGGATCGCCCGGTACGGAATTTGCCTCCGGTCAGGCTCGATCTGCGCCAACATGCGGTTTTGCAGGATGTGAAAGGGAGGCTGTCCTGATGCCAATCCAGTTCACGACAGACGGCAGTCCCGGCTACCGGCGGCTCGCGCTCTGGCAGGACATCGTCTGCGACGTCTTCGTCGGGCTCGACTGCAAGTCCGACCTCGGCAGCGCCTTTCATGGCTCGGTCACGCAGGCCTCGCTCGGCAAGGCCGTGTGCTCCGAGGTCTGCTCGGACCGCCAGCACGTCTTCCGCACACCGTCGCGCATCGCGCGCTCGGATCAGGGTTTCGTCCTAGTCGCACTCGGCAATCGCGGCAACGGTGGCGTTGTACAGGACGGCCGCGAGACCGTGATCCACCCTGGCGAGTTCGCGCTCTACGACACAACGCGCCCGTACGAGCTGAAGTTCAACGACAGTTTTACGCAGACCATCTTCAAGGTCCCACGCGAGATGCTGCAGCGGCGGCTCGGCGGCACCGAGACGCTGACAGCAATGTCATTTGGCGCCGACGCACCGCTCGAGCGGCTCGCCTATGATTTCATTGTCCGGCTCTGCCAAAATGCGGATAGCTTGGCTCTGGATACGGCCACGGCGCTGTCGGAGCAGGCAGTTGATCTGCTTGCGATGGCATTGAGCGAGCGGCTCGGCAAGTCATCGCTGCCGTCCTCGACCCACCGCTCGGCCCTGCTCTACCGAGTGAAGGCGCACATCCGCGCGCACCTCGCCGATCCCGATCTCTCGGTCGCTGAGACCGCAGCCGCGCTCGGCATCTCGCCGCGCTATGTCAACGATCTTCTCGCAGACGAGGACACCTCCTTCCAGCGTCATGTCCTTGCCGAACGCCTCGCCCGATGTCGGAGGGATCTCGCCTCGCCTCTGCTCGCCCATCGCCACATCAGCGAGATCGCCTTCGCCTGGGGCTTCAACGACCTCTCGCATTTCGGCCGCGTCTTCCGCGAGCATTTCGGGATGTCGCCGCGCGACTTCCGGCAGAGCCAGTTGCGGCATTGAGGTGCATTCCAGTCGGCTGTCATCTGCACGATCAGGTCATGCCGAGCAGGGCCGGTATGTGAGCAGGTGATAGGACACGGCGCCTGCTTGCAGTATCTTCCGCCGCCAAGGCCGCCACGATCATCAGCGGCCAGCCAAGGAGCAGATCGATGGAATACCGACGCTTGGGCCGGTCCGGCCTTATGGTGCCTGCCTTGAGCCTGGGAACGGGCACGTTCGGCGGCGTCGGCCGCCTTGCGGCATGGGGCACGACGGACGCGACCGAGGCGCGGCGTCTTCTGGACATCTGCCTCGAGGCCGGCGTGTCGATGTTCGACACCGCGAATGTCTATTCGCTCGGCGAGTCCGAGCGGGTGCTCGGTGAGGCCATCAAGGGTCGCCGGGACAAGGTCCTGATCTCGACCAAGGCGACCTTCCGCTTTGGCGACGGTCCCAACGATATCGGCTCGTCGCGTGAGCACCTGCTCAAAGCCATCGACGGTTCGTTGAGCCGGCTCGGCACCGATTATATCGATCTTTTCCAGCTCCACGGCTTCGACGCCTTCACGCCGTCCGAAGAGGTGCTCTCGACTCTCGACGTGCTCGTGCGCGCCGGCAAGATCCGCTATGTCGGCGTCTCGAATTTCTCGGGCTGGCACCTGATGAAGTCGCTCGGCGTCGCCGACAAGCACGGTTTTCCGCGTTACGTCGCCAACCAGACCTACTATTCCCTGATCGGGCGCGACTACGAATGGGAGTTGATGCCGCTCGGCCTCGACCAGGGGTTGGGCGCCGTGGTCTGGTCGCCGCTCGGCTGGGGGCGCCTCACCGGAAAGATCCGCCGCGGTCAGCCGAAACCGGAAGTCAGCCGCCTGCCCAAGACGGCCGAATTCGGACCGCCCGTCTCGGACGAGCACGTCTACCGTGTCGTCGATGCGATCGACGAGATCGCGAAGGAGACCGGCAAGAGCGTCTCGCAGATCGCGCTGAACTGGCTGCTGCAGCGTCCGACGGTCTCGACGCTGATCATCGGCGCACGCAACGAGACCCAGCTGCGCGAAAATCTCGGCGCGGTTGGCTGGTCCTTGACCAAGGACCAGGTCGCAAAGCTCGATGCCGCGAGCACGGTGACGCTGCCCTATCCCTACTGGCACCAGCGCGTGACCTTCAGCGACCGCAATCCACCGGCGGTGTAGGACAGCTGCATCAAGCGCGCTTGGGTAAGCCGGCGCGCTGGCGGCCGGTTCCGGAACTATCGCGGCCCTGCCCTGTTGGCGCAATACTCGGCATGTGGCCGAGTCCGATTCGCCAACGATACGCCGCTCACGATGTCGACAGTCACCATTGAGCATGCCGACGGCCTGCCGCAGCCGCAACGCAATCAGGCGGTGCTGACCATTGCGCTCGGCATCGTCATGGCGGTGGTCGACAGCACCATCGTCAATGTGGCGCTGCCGACGATCGCGGCCGATCTCGATGCGACCCCGGCCTTGTCGATCTGGATCGTCAGCGGCTACCAGCTCGCGATCACGATCTCGCTGCTGCCGCTGGCTTCGCTCGGCGAGATCGTCGGCTATCGCCGCGTCTATCTGGTCGGGTTGGCGCTGTTCACGCTGGCCTCGGCCTTCTGTGCGCTGGCCCACACGCTGCCGCTGCTGACGATCGCGCGCATCCTCCAGGGCTTTGGCGCGGCCGGCATCATGAGCGTCAACGCCGCGCTGGTGCGCTTCACCTATCCGCGCAGCCTGCTCGGCCGCGGCATCGGGCTCAACGCGCTCGTCGTCGCCTTCTCGGCTGCGATCGGCCCGACGCTCGCCGCCGGCATCCTCGCGGTCGGAAGCTGGCCCTGGTTGTTCGCGATCAACGTGCCGCTCGGCGTGGTGACACTGGTGCTGGGCCTGCGCAGCCTGCCGCACACCAAGCCCGCGAGCCGCTCGTTCGACTGGCAGAGTGCGGGGCTGTCGGCGATCACGTTCGGCGTCGGCATCGCGGCGGTCGACAACGTCGGTCATGGCGAGGCCGCGATCACCTGTCTCGTGCAGTTTGCCATCGCGATCGCCGCGGGTGCGCTGCTGATCTATCGCGAGACTCACATGACCTCGCCACTCTTGCCAATCGACCTGCTGCGCATCCCCGTGTTCGCGCTGTCGATTGCGACCTCGATCGCATCGTTCTGCGGGCAGATGCTGGCCTTCGTCGCGATCCCCTTCTATCTCCAGAGCCGCTTCGGCTATTCGGCCGTGCATATGGGCCTGTTGATCACGCCATGGCCGATCGCATTGGCGTTTGCGGCCCCTCTCGCCGGCCGCCTGGTCGAGCATTATCCGGCCGGCCTGCTCGGCGGTATTGGGCTCACGCTATTCGCCTGCGGCCTTGGCGCGCTCGCCTTCCTGCCGGCGACGCCAACGCCGCTCGACGTGATCTGGCGGATGGCGCTCGCCGGCGCCGGCTTCGGTCTGTTCCAGACCCCCAATAACCGCACCATGATCGCAGCCGCCCCGCGCGAGCGCGCCGGCGGCGCCAGCGGCATGCTGGGGACGGCGCGCCTGCTCGGCCAGACCACCGGAGCGGCGCTGGTGGCGCTGTTGCTCGGACGGTATCCGCTTGAGGGGACCAGGCTGGCGCTCCTTGTCGGCGTTGGATTTGCGCTGTGCGGCGCGATGCTGAGCATGCTGCGGCTCTCCACAGCCGGCGCGCGCGGTGCCGAGCACGTCCGCGTGCAGGACGATCAGCGCCTGCGGGGTGAATAGCCGGACCCGACCCGGTTCGCGCGTAGTCGTGCACAACCTCCGCGTGGCTTAACTATTCGGAGCAATGGCCTATTGCCCTCCCGCCCCGGTTGCGCATAGTGGCGGTGGGACAAGGGGCATTTCATGCGTTCATTTGGAATTGTGGCGCTCAGCGTCATGCTGGGCGGCTGCGCGTCGGTCACGCGCGGTACGACGGAGAATATCAGCATTTCATCGACACCATCAGGCGTGGAAGCCGTCGTCAGCGGAATGGACGTTCCGACCACCTGCACGACCCCTTGCTCCGTGGTCGTCAAGCGGAACGCCGACATCTCGATCACCTTCCAGAAGGAAGGCTATCAGCCGCAAATCGTTCCGCTCAGCCGGGACGTCCAGACGGGCGGAGCCGCGGGTTTTGCGGGCAATCTCCTGTTGGGCGGTATCGTCGGCATGGGCGTCGACGCAGCGACCGGAGCCGCGACCGATCACAAGCCGAATCCGGTCATCGTGACGATGCAGCCGTCGGTCCCGCACGCAGCACCGCGCGCACCGAGAAAGCCGCGGCCACCGCGCGAACCGCAGGCCGGAACGTAAGGCCTCCTCGCGCAGACATCGGTGCAAACAAAAAGGCCGGCTTTGCAGCCGGCCTTTTCGATTTCATCACGTGCCGATCAAACCTTGACCAGCGGCCCCTTGGAGGTCGGCCCCTTTGAGCCGCCGGGGCCACCCGGCTTGGATTTGCCCGGCGGGCGCTTGCGGGTGCCGGGCAGCTTCTCCTGCTTCGGCGTGACCGGGCCCTCGACGAATTCGAAGCCGATCTTCTCCTTGGTCTCGTCGGCCTCGTCCTTGACAAGGACGACGCGAACGTGGCCGCCACCCTTGAGCTTGCCGAACAGCACCTCGTCGGCCAGCGGCTTCTTGATGTGCTCCTGGATCACGCGCGCCATGGGACGTGCGCCCATCTGCTCGTCGTAGCCGTGCTGGACCAGCCAGGCCTTCGCCGGCTCGGACAGCTCGATGGTCACATCGCGGTCGCCGAGCTGCGCCTCGAGCTGAAGCACGAACTTCTCGACCACGGTGCCGATCACCTCGACGCTGAGATGGCCGAACGAGACGATGGCATCGAGACGGTTGCGGAATTCCGGCGCGAACTGCCGGTTGATCGCCTCGTGATCGTCGCCTTCCCGCTTCGACCGGGTGAAGCCGAACGCCTGCTTGGCGAGATCCGCCGCGCCGGCATTCGTGGTCATGATCAGGATCACGTTGCGGAAGTTGACCTGCTTGCCGTTGTGGTCGGTGAGCCGGCCGTGGTCCATGATCTGGAGGAGCACGTTGTAGAGGTCGGGATGCGCCTTCTCGATTTCGTCGAGCAGCACCACGCAATGCGGATGCTGGTCGACGCCGTCGGTGAGCAGGCCGCCCTGGTCGAAGCCGACATAGCCGGGAGGCGCGCCGATCAGGCGCGACACGGTGTGCCGCTCCATGTACTCGGACATGTCGAACCGCAGCAGCTCGACGCCGAGCGTCGCCGCGAGTTGCTTGGCGACCTCGGTCTTGCCGACGCCGGTGGGGCCAGAGAACAGATAACAGCCGATCGGCTTCTCCGGCTCGCGCAGGCCGGCACGCGCCAGCTTGATCGAGGCGGCGAGCGATTCGATCGCCTTGTCCTGCCCGAACACGGTGCGCTTCAAGGTCTGCTCGAGATGCTTGAGCACCTCGGCGTCGTCCTTCGACACGCTCTTCGGCGGGATCCGAGCCATCGAGGCGATCGTGGTCTCGATCTCCTTGATGCCGATGGTCTTCTTGCGCTTGTTCTCGGCGACCAGCATCTGCGCCGCGCCGGACTCGTCGATCACGTCGATCGCCTTGTCGGGCAGCTTGCGGTCGTGGATGTAGCGCGATGAGAGCTGCACCGCCGCCTCGATCGCCTCATTGGTGTACTTCAGCCGGTGATAGTCCTCGAAGTACGGCTTGAGGCCCTTGAGGATCGCGATGGCATCCTCGACCGTCGGCTCGTTGATGTCGATCTTCTGGAAGCGCCGCACCAGCGCGCGGTCCTTCTCGAAGT
Source organism: Bradyrhizobium sp. SUTN9-2 (assembly GCF_003122645.1). Taxonomy (NCBI): domain Bacteria; kingdom Pseudomonadati; phylum Pseudomonadota; class Alphaproteobacteria; order Hyphomicrobiales; family Nitrobacteraceae; genus Bradyrhizobium; species Bradyrhizobium sp. SUTN9-2. The sequence continues at coordinate 3,963,726 of NZ_LAXE01000001.1, read as the reverse complement.
GCTGGCGATATTCCTTGTAGGTGGTCGAGCCCATGCAACGGATCGTGCCCGAGGCCAGCGCGGGCTTGAGCAGGTTCGAGGCATCCATCGCCCCGCCCGACGTCGCGCCCGCACCGATCACGGTGTGGATCTCGTCGATGAACAGGATGGCGTTGGGATGCGCCTCGAGCTCCTTGAGCACCTGCTTCAGGCGCTCCTCGAAGTCGCCCCGATAGCGCGTGCCGGCAAGCAGCGTGCCCATGTCCAGCGAGAACACGGTGGCCGCCGCCAGCACCTCCGGCACTTCGCTGTCGACGATGCGCTTGGCGAGCCCTTCTGCGATCGCGGTCTTGCCGACGCCGGCTTCACCGACGAACAGCGGGTTGTTCTTCTGCCGGCGGCACAGCACCTGGATCGCGCGATTGATTTCGGAATTGCGTCCAATCACCGGATCGATCTTGCCGTCGCGCGCCTTCTTGTTGAGGTTGACGCAATAGGTCTCGAGCGCCTCGCCCTTCTTCTTGGCGTCCTCGTTACCCTTGGTCTCGGTCTCCTCGTCGACGCCGCGCACCGGCCGCGCCTCGGAGACGCCCGGCCGCTTGGCAATGCCGTGGCTGATGTAGTTGACGGCGTCGTAACGCGTCATGTCCTGCTCCTGCAGGAAATACGCGGCATGGCTCTCGCGTTCGGCGAAGATCGCGATCAACACGTTGGCGCCGGTCACCTCTTCGCGACCGGACGACTGCACATGGATCACCGCGCGCTGGATCACGCGCTGGAAACCGGCGGTCGGCTTGGCGTCGTCGGCGCCATCCGTCACCAGGTTCTCGAATTCGGTCTCAAGGTAGTTGACGAGGCTCGTACGGAGCTTGTCGAGATCGACGCTACAGGCGCGCATGACGGCGGCTGCATCGGAGTCGTCGATCAAGGAGAGCAAGAGATGCTCAAGCGTCGCGTATTGGTGATGACGCTCATTTGCGATCGCCAGCGCACGATGCAGGGATTGTTCAAGGCTTTGGGAAAAAGTCGGCATTCGCGTCCTCTATGGCCCCCACCATCATGATCGTCATCGCCCGGTCAGGCAACAACAACCTTTGTCACATATAGTTATACAAGACCGCGGCGAAAGACCGGTTCCGCGACTCGGCGGCGACACACTTGCGGCATTTTCGATGCAAAACCCGTTCCGATTTGGGCGGGATCGGCGCCGGCGCAGAATTCCGTAGTTCTGCCGGCTGCAGCCCACCGCGCGCAGCCGCTACGCGACAATCACACTGCGGCTTGTACAAGAGCCGGCCTCAAATGCGCCGCAAGCCGTCTTACTTCTTTTCCATCACGCATTGCAGCGGGTGCTGGTGCTTGCGGGCGAAATCCATCACCTGCGTCACCTTGGTCTCGGCGATCTCATAGGTGAACACGCCGCACTCGCCGATCCCGTGATGATGGACGTGCAGCATGATCTTGGTCGCGGCTTCGATGTCCTTGTTGAAGAACTTCTCCAGCACGTGAACGACGAACTCCATCGGCGTGTAGTCGTCGTTGAGGATCAGCACGCGATACAGGTTGGGCCGCTTGGTCTTGGGCTTGACCTTGGTGATGACCGACGTGCTCGGACCCGAGGGAGTACCCGAACGGTTGTCGTCATTGCTCATGCGAGGCGCGTCGGCAGCGGCTGGCGCGGACAGATCGAGGCTGGAAGTCAATTGCAGCATGGCACAGGCGTTCAAATTCCCCACGGAAGCGAATGGCGGTCACCGCGCGACCCCGCCCTTCGGAGCCTGGCGCAGGCGCACCGCCTTGGATCGCCGCTCCCGGCAAATGCGGTCGAGGCCGGATCGCTCGCCAGCAATATGGCCCTGCCCCCGGCCCGCCGCAAGCACGCCGGGGTTCAGCCCATGCGGTCGCAGCAGTCCCGATTCCCGGTCGGGGCGATCCTGATCAGGTTAATCAATCCGGAGCGATTTGACAAAAATTTCCGCTCGGCACGTTTAGAACGTGTTGACCAGGAACCCGGCCGTTAACCCGGCCGCGACGGTTTTCCGCAAAACGCTCCGTTTTTCTACGGTCCAATTTACCTGCCATTCAATGGCATGGGGCGAAATCGGGCAAAACACAGATTTCGGGATCGTCATGTCTGGTCTGCCCCTCGTCAGCCGCCTTGGTCGACAACTCGCCCGTTTCGCAGCGGCCAAGCAAGGCAATATCGCAGTGATCTTCGCCATTGCGCTCGTTCCAGTGCTGGGTTTTGTCGGCGCCGCGCTGGACTACAGCCGGGCCGTCCACGCACGCACCTCGCTGCAGTCTGCGCTCGATTCCGCAGCATTGATGGTCTCCAAAGACCTCACCAACGGCATCATCTCGGAGTCCGAAGTTGAGGCCAAGGCAAAATCCTATTTTAGCGGTCTCTATACGGGTCGCCCCGGTTTGGTCTCGACCGCAGACATCCATGCCACCTACACCCCGAAGGATTCCAATGGAATTTCGAACGTCGTGGTCACCGGATCGGGCGCCATGCCGACCGATTTCATGAAGATCGCGGGCTTTCCGACGCTTGGATACAATGGCAGTTCGACTGCGGCGTGGGGAAATACGCGCATGCGGGTGGCAATGGTCCTGGATAACACGGGATCGATGGCCCAGAACGGCAAAATGACGGCCATGCAAGCCGCGGCCAAGGACATGATCACCACCTTGTCCAACTACAACAAGCAGACGGGCGACGTTTACATCTCGATCATTCCATTCTCGAAAGACGTCAACGTCGGCACGACCAATGTCAATGCCTCATGGATCAACTGGACTGAATGGGAGGCCGAGCCTCCGATCCTCGTCAACAACAAGTCCAGCGCCTTCAATTCGGCCATCGGCGGATCGAACTGCCCCTTTTCGTACTCTACCCACGGCTTTGTCTGTATGGACCGGCCGGCCACGTTGAGCGGCGCCAACACCACCAGCAAGATACCGTCGACCGGCACCTATGCCGGTTACATCTGCCCGAGCAGAGACAATGGCAGCAAGATCTCAGGCAAGTCCGGCATCTACTACAACGGCTGCTACACTACTGCCACAGGGGCGAGCGCAAGCTGCGGATCGAGCACGAGTTGCACCTGCACAGGGAGCGGCTCGGGCAAGATCTGCCATCTCTGGCGCGGCGACGGTACCACAGCAACGGCTGCGGCAGCACCGGGTCACAACACCTGGACCGGCTGCGTGAACGACCGCGATCAGGATTACGACACGAAGAACTCCGCACCCGGTTCGGGCAGCGGGAGCCCCTCCTCGCAGTTCTATGCCGAGCAGTGGTCGGGTTGCCTTCCGGCCACCGTGTTCCCGATGAGCAATCAGTGGCAGACGCTCAAGGATCAGATCACGTCGATGTCGCCGAGCGGCAACACCAACCAGGCCATTGGTCTTGCCTGGGGTTGGCAATCCCTCAGCACGACCAACCCGCCGATTGCGGCACCGGCCAAGGCCAGCAACTACGTTTACAAGGATTATATCGTGCTGCTGTCTGACGGCTTGAATACCCAGAACCGCTGGAGCACCTCGCAGTCCGCGATCGACGCCCGCCAGGCGATCCTCTGCGACAATATCAAGGCGGACAAGGCAAACCCGATCACGATCTTTACAATTCAGGTCAACATCAACAATGCCGACGCGAAATCTCAGGTACTGGAGAAATGCGCAACCGACGGGAACTTCCAAATGATCACGAGTTCCTCTCAAACTTCGGACGCGTTCAAGAACATCCTGACGCAGATTTCCAAGCTGCGCGTCGCGAAGTAGTCCGATCAAACATCCGCAAATGAAAAGCCCGGCCAACTCGGCCGGGCTTTTGCTTTCAGGCTCGTACCAGTGCGTCAGTTCGCGGCCGGGGTGAACTTCGACACGATGGTCTCGACCGGCTTGAACGCCTGCTTGGCGAGGTCGCTGTAGAGGCCGGCAATCTTCTGCGATTCCGCGACGAAGGTTTCGTAGGCGGAACGGGCAAAATCGGTCTGCGCTTCCATCGCCTTGTCCAGCGACTTCACGCCGGAAAGCTTCTCGACGAAGGACTTGGTGTCTTCGAACGACTTCTTCGTGTAGTCGCCATAGGCGCTGGCGATCGCCTGGAGGCCGTGCTGCACCGAGGTCGCGGAGGCAACGCACTGCTCGAACTGCTCTTTCCCGTAGCTCTGGAAGTCTTCAACCTTGAACATTTCGGAATCCTTTTCCCTGGCTCTGACTCCGCCCAAAATTAGTGCAACGCACAACAAAGTCAAGAATCTTGTGCGACGCACAAATCCGGCGCAAATCGCAGAGATTCCCGGGGTTTCCCGCAAGGGTTCCTTAAGCTTTTGGAAACCGGGCCACCCTACTTTGATTCCCTGGACGTGGTCACTTCCGCGAGCGGCCAAAAGCCGTTTGAGAACATCACCTTAGCCAGAACAGCGGCTCGGGTCCAACGTCCCCCGCGGCCAACAACCAGCGGAGGGACAGCCTGAGCAGGTAATGATCCCGGGTCCGTCGGGCACAATTTCGCCTCACGAGCCGGTGATCAAGTCAGAAACGGGGACGGGGTTCCATGCTTCGTAAAAACTTGTCTGCCTCGCGCTGGGCGCGGGTTGGCGTTTTCGGGCTTCTTACGGTCACCACCGCAGTCATCTTCACCGTCGACGCGGCCGAGGCGCGGCGCCATCGTCGACATTATGCGCACCACCGGGTGCAGCACGACGTGTCCGAGAGCTCCAGCTCGAAATTCGCGTCCATCATCATCGACGGCAATTCCGGCGCAGTGCTCCAGGCGACGAGCCCTGACGCGATCCGCCACCCGGCCTCGCTGACCAAGATCATGACGCTCTATCTGCTGTTCGAGCGCCTCGAATCCGGCAAGATGAAGCTCGACACCGAGATGCCGGTGTCCAAGCACGCCGCCGACCAGGATCCGACCAAGCTGAATCTGCGTGCCGGCCAGACCATTCGCGTCGAGGACGCGATCAAGGGCCTCGTCACCCGTTCGGCCAACGACGCAGCCGTGGTAATCGCGGAAGCGATCGCCGGTGACGAGGACGACTTCGCCCGGATGATGACGCGCAAGGCGCGCTCGCTCGGCATGTCCAGGACGGTTTACCGCAATGCCAACGGCCTGCCCAACGACGAGCAGGTCACGACCGCGCGCGACCAGGCCACGCTGGGTCGCGCCATTCAGGAGCGCTTCCCCCGCTACTATCGCTATTTCGCGACCTCGACGTTCAATTGGCGCGGACAGTCGATCCGCAACCACAATCGCCTGCTCGGCAGTGTCGAAGGCGTGGACGGCATCAAGACGGGCTACACCCGCGCCTCCGGCTTCAACCTCGTCAGCTCGATCCGCCGCGGCAACCGCCACCTGATCGGCGTGGTGCTCGGCGGCCGCAGCGGTGGCTCGCGCGACGCCATCATGCGCAACCTGCTCGCGGAGAACCTCGACAAGGGTGCGACCGTCCGCACCGTCGCTGCGGTTACGGAGCGCAACGGCACTGAAGCCAACACCGATGTCGCCGATGCCTCGGATATGCCGGCACGGCCCGCCCTGCCGGTCCAGGCCGCGGCGGCCCCTGCTCCTGAAGCCGCCCCTTCGCGCCTCGCCGCGCGTCTGTCGACGCTGGCCGCAGCGACTGCGGCGATGCCTCCCGCTCACTCCAAACCCGAAGCTCGGCCGACGGAGTCCAAGGTGGAACCGGCGCCGCTCACCAATGGCGTGATCTCGAGCCAGCCGCTCTCCATCATCCCCGGCTCGTCCGAGCCGATGAAGCCGGTTCGGGTCAAGACCGTTCAGGTCAAGGCCGGCGCCGTGAAGGTCGCCTCCGCGGCTCCGGCCCAAGGTGGTGTCCAGGTCGTTGCGCCGCCGGTCACCAGCACCGTCCCGCACCGCTCCGACGTCGCGGAAACCTCCGGTGCCGTCGTCGCCAGGGCAGATCTCATCAACAAGCCGGAGGCGGTGAGCCAGCCCGAAGCGCCGAAGGCCGAGATGGCCCGCACCGAACTGCCGCGGCAGCCGGCGGGCTTCGGTACCGGCAACGGCATCCTTGGCGTGCTGCCGGCCCCAACCGCCGCCGCACCGGCTCCCGCCGCACCCAAGCTCGCCTCGGCCGACCCGGCGCCGCAGCCGATCCAGATGAGCGCCACCACCAAGCCCGCCGTCATCCACAGCGGCTGGATCGTCCAGGTCGGTGCGCTCGAGAGCGAGAACGAAGCTCAGCAGCGCATCGACGCGGCCCGCAACTCGGCCCGCGGCCTGCTCAGCAAGGCGGACCCGTTCACCGAGCCCGTCGTCGCCAAGGATAATCGCAAGCTTTACCGCGCCCGCTTCGCCGGGCTCGAGCGCGATCAGGCCGAAGCCGTCTGCCGCACCTTGAAACGTGCCGAGATCTCCTGCATCACCGTTCGCAACTGATTTCCTTCTCCGCTCCAGACCAAATGCCCGCGCCTTGCGCGGGCATTTTCGTTTTGGTGAGGCGGTGATGCGCAGGCTGTTCCGGACAAGGCTGTTCCACGACAACCTCTCGTCAAGGATTTACGGTTAAAACTTTGCTCAAGGGGATCGACCACGCCGACAAGGGCGGGCGACGGCAGACAGAGCGAACGGAGCTCACGCGGTACGGGCGTTTGTAGCGTTGGTGCCGGAGTTAGCCGTTATGCGTGCGAAGCAGAGTATCCTTGGCCTCGTTTACCCGGGCAGCGAGATACGTCGAGCCCCCCTGGTCGGGATGGAGTTTCTTCATCAGGGATTTGTGGGCCCGGCTGATGTCGTCGCGCCCCGCTCCCGGCTGCAAGCCAAGGATCTGATAGGCTTCCTCCGCCGTCATTTTGCTGCTCGCCGCCGTGCGGCGCTGCCGCCCTGCCGTATCGCCCTGCGCGTTCTGACGCCAAGCGGGAAACCGGCGGTCCAGATAGCTTTCAAGTAGGGCCACGCTCTCGGCGTCGAACGTCGGGACCATCGCGAGCAAGCCGGCGAGATCGAATTCGTCGAGATTGCGCCCGGCATGAGGCCCCGCAACGATCTGGCCAGAAAGCTGGCCGGAATCGTGGTCGAGCCGCATGTCCAGGAATTGCGAGCGCACCCGCGAGGCCTGCCCGGACGGGCGCGTCGCACCGCCGCCGAACAGCCCGCCGACATTGCCGAAGCCGGCATTCGCGAGTGGTGTCCAGCCGAGCAGGCCCGCGCCGAAAATTCCGAGCGGGATCGCAACCGCCAGCTCGCCGCGCAAGCCGGTGAAGGCCGCAACCACCAGCGCCAGCACGCCGCCGCCGAACTTGAGGGTGCGCGCCAGCACCGCTGGATTGGCGGAGCGGAACATCTGGAGCAGCAGGTACAGCGTGATAACGGCGACAGCGCCGGCGATCAGGGTCATGGCCGGAATATAGTCGTGCTGTTGTCAAAAAGCATGGCGCCCAGCGCCGCAAGCCGCACCGGCCGGGCCCTATTTCATCTGGCTGATCAGCTTCGCCGCGCCACTCACGCTTCCAGCCAGCTTCAACAGCGCCTCACGTCCACCCGCGGCATAGGCCGCAGCTGCCCGCAACAGCTCGCGCAGCTGCGCTGCCGCACCGGGATCGAACCGGCACCAGGCACCGCCAGTCAGCCGCGCCATCTCGCGGAAGGCCTGTTCGGCGACCGCGTCATGGCCCTCCTGAAAGACGAATACGGGCACCTTGAGCATGCCGAGCTCGCCGGCCTTGGCGCAGAGCTCGTCGCTGTCTTCCTCCATGGCATCGCCGACGAAGACCACGGCCCGCACGCCGGATGCGACTGCCTCGCGCCTGGCCTCGCTCAGGACCTTGCCGATCTGGGTATCGCCGCCGCGGCAATCGATCTTGCTCATCAGCGTCGCCAGCCTGGCGCTGTCGGAAATCCAAGCCGTGGCTCGGCACTCGTTGAGGCCGCGATAATAGACCAGCCGGATGTCGAGACTGCCGAGCGCTGCGGTCTCGCGAAACATGTCGGCCTGGAGCGCGCAGGCCAAGTCCCAGGTCGGCTGCCGGCTCATGGTCGCATCCAGCGCGAAGATCAGCCGCCCCCTTGCGCCCGGGGCATGCGGCGAGAGGGTCCGCGCCTTGGCAACGAACGCGGCGATGTCTTCCGAGGTCGAGGTTTGCGCTTGCGGCAGCACGCCGTCTGCTCGCGCCGAGACGGCATCGCGGCCGCGCGGTTTGATGGGTTCGCCCGACATCGCAGCTACACCTTGCGTCAGCAGCTAATGTGGTCAGCGCATGCGGCCCGGTCAATGCGCAAAGCCTCCGCGGGCGGGCGCCGGCGGAGGCTTCGACGATTGGTGCAGCCTTGCGACGACGTCAGCTCGGTAAGCTCTTGGACGTCAGCTCTTGGCAGGAGCCATCAGGGCGACCGGGCCCGGCTCCAGGATCTTGGGCGGGGCGGACTGCGTGTCGACCGGTGCGATCTCGCTGTCGGTCGCGCTCAGGAACTTGTCGAGCATGCTCTGGATCGAGCTTTTCGCCACATCCGGACCGGTATCGCGCATGTCGTTGTGCTGGAACTCGGTCTTCACGACCTGAATGCCTGCCTGCTCGCATTCCTCGTCGGTTGGAATCACGCCGGCGTCGGCCTTGAACTGCGGATCCTGGGAGCGGAACGACAGGATCTTGAACTTGCCCGCGGTAACGAAGGGCACGCGCAGATTGTCGAGGGTGACGACCTTCTTGACCTCATCCGGATACTGCTTGGCGAAGTACATGGTGATGTCGCCGCCCATGGAATGGCCGACCATCGTAACCTTGTCGTAATCGGCGTTGGGCTGAACCTTCTTCATCTCGTGCACGGCGAGATGGATGTTGGCGACGCCGCGCAGGATCTGCGGCAGCCGGCCAACATAGAGCTCGCCGGGCTTGGTGACCATCGGAGGATCAGTCGGCAGATCGTGCTGCGGGCTCATGACCATGTAGCCGCGCGCAGCGAAGATGTTGGCGAGGAAGCCGTATTCGGTGTTCTTGACGGTGTTGCCGTGATTGATCACCGCGACGGGCAGCTTGATCATGCCGGCATTGGCCTGCATTTCCTTGTCGCGGCGCACCGCGATGGAAACAGGCACCGGACGGTTATCGCGCGAGGCATCGTAGAATGTGATGGTCTCGTGCTTGATCGCCCACTTGCTCGCCGTGAAATAGGCGATGCCGCAGAGGGCACTGACCGAAACCAGAACGGCAATTCCACGCTTCATTTTCGTCCTCAGCCTCAGGCCTAAGCGGCCTGAATCCCTGTTGAAAATCGTGTTCTCCGGGGCTCTTCGTCCCCTTGTCGCCTATTCCCTAATATATGTCACAGCAGCGTGACAGGAAGGCTAAATGTTGTGAATCGGCAGCCCTTTCATTGTGCGTTGCACTCGTTCGGTGAGCACCCCATTCTCATACCGCTACGTGAGGGTGCAGGTCCCTATTCGACGCAACCGGTCTTGATCGGGTTCGACTCGCGGTAAATGCAGGGTGAAAACGCGCGCGGCGCAGTCCCGGTTCCCGCGCCAGCCGAAGGCCCGGATCGGCCGGGAGTAGCGCTATACCGCGAGGTCAGGCGCCGAGGATATCGTGGACCTCGAGCGGCTTGTCGACCTGGCTGAACCACTCGGCCCGGTTAGCCGCGCGGCGGCGGCCGCGCTCGTCGAGCGGGAGCTTGAGCTGGCGGAGCAGGCTCGTCACCTCCTCCCGCGCAGTGAGATGGCCGAGATTGGGCCGCATGCCGAGCGTGGCCTCGTCGATATCGTCCAGGGCGGTCAGGCCGCGTGGGAAGAATTCGCGGTACACGACGCGCTCGGCGAAGCCGTCGACGTAGCGGAAGCCGAGCCGCAGCGACAAATCCTTCAGGCCCTCGGCGACGAGCTGCTTGTTGCGCGAGCCGAGCATGGACAGGCGATTGCGCACGACGATCCAGTCGGTGGTCGCGCCGTCGAGCTGGCGTCGCTTGCGCCTGACGTCACGCACCATCTCGGCGTAGTGGCTCTCGCCCGTCACTGCGTAAGTCGCGGGATCGACGGTGCCGAGCACGTCGAAATCGAGGAAGCTGTCGTTGATCGGCGTGACCAGGGTGTCGGCCATCGAATGCGCGAGCCGCATCAGATAGCTGTCGGTGCCGGGCGTATCGATGACGATGAAGTCGAAGCTGCTCTCGACCGCGGAGACGGCTTCCATGAACTGCTGGAACTCGGAATTCTCGTTCTCGGCAATCTGCATGGTCTCGCCGAGCTTGATGCAGCGATGCACCGGAAGCTCGAGGTCGAGCTTGGTACGTTGCGCCCAGGCGGACCGGTTGCCGATGTAGCGCGTGAAGCTCTGCTGGCGACAATCGAGGTCGATGGTGGCGACGCGCTGGCCGGCCTTCAGAAGTGCAACGGCGATGTGCAAGGCCGTGGTCGATTTGCCGGAGCCGCCCTTCTCGTTGCCGAGCACGACCACGTGCGCCGAGCCGGATTGGCCTTGGCTAGCCTGCACAAGCATGGCGATCCTCAACACCCCTTGCGAATATCTTCGAGTTGACCGCGTCAGCGGTCAAGTGAAATGCGTGACAGGAAATGCAAATTGCAACGCGCCGTTCTCACGATGTGTCGCGGCGCCGTCTTTCGTCTGTGATCCAGCCCACAATGTCGCGACGTTCTACGCCGCCTTGCGCGGGATGCTGTGCCGCATCCGGATGCATGGCGTCCACGATCTCCGCTTGTTAAGGTTAGCCGCCGGGCGCGACGCCCCGCACCTGCGCCGCTTCCCAATCGTCGAGTCCCAATGTCAGCAAGCCCATTGATCGCCCGCACGGTCCCCGCCCTGCGACGCGCCGTCGACAATCTCCGCAAGCGAAAGGCCACGATCGCACTGGTCCCGACCATGGGGGCACTCCATGACGGGCATGTGTCGCTGGTTCGCCTCGCCAAGCGGCGCGCCAGCCGCGTCGTGGTGTCGATCTTCGTCAACCCGACCCAGTTCGCTCCGACCGAGGATTTCGGCGCCTATCCGCGCACCTGGAAGGCCGACATCGCCAAGCTCGCGGCCGAGGACGTCGATATCGTCTGGCACCCGGGCGTCGCGGCCATGTATCCGGAGGGGTTTGCCACCCGCATCGCGCCGGAGGGGCCGGCGCTCGCCGGCCTCGAGGACCGCTTCCGCCCGCACTTCTTCGGCGGTGTCGCCACGGTCGTCGGCAAGCTGTTCACGCAAGTCCGGCCGGATGTCGCGATCTTCGGCGAAAAGGATTTCCAGCAATTGCGCGTGGTGACGCAGATGGCGCGCGACCTCGACCTCGGTGTCAAGGTGATCGGCTCCCGCACCGTGCGCGAGCGCGACGGACTCGCGATGTCCTCGCGCAACGTCTACCTCTCGCCCGAGGAGCGCCAGACCGCCATTGTCCTCTACCACGCCATGAGAGAGAGCGCCGGGCGCATCCGTGCCGGCGATTCGATCGCGCCGGCCATGGCCGGCGGTGCGGACATGGTCAAGGCGGCCGGCTTGGTGCTCGACTATTACGAGGTCCGCCATGCCGAGACGCTGGCACCGGTCACCTCGCGCAAGGACGGCCCCTTGCGGATCCTGGTCGCAGCCAAGCTCGGCACCACCCGGCTGATCGACAATATGGCTGTTTAGAGCAGTCCGAGGTCACGCAGCTCGCGCCGCATCGGCTCCGGCATCGCCGCAATCGAGCCGGCCGCTGACTTGCCGAGATCGGCCGGCACGGAATCGTCGGTCAGATAGCGCCAGCCCTGGAACGGGCGCATCGGCCGCGGCGAGACCGAGATCACTTTCGGCTGCATCACGATCCGGCAGCGCCCGATGCCGTCCTTGTCGCGGAACGGCTCGATGCCGATGATCTTTTCGCGCGCGGCGATCTCGCCCTTGATCACCCAGTAGAGCGAGCCGCCGGCGAGGATCTCGGCGTCGCGCTTGGGCACCATGCGCGTGATGTGGATGTGATGTTGCGGCAGACCCTTCTTCTTGGCGGTCTGCATCCGTTCGGCCACCCACTCCTTCAATTCCTTGACGGAGTCGCAGCCGACGGCGAGCTTGATCAGATGGAGTGGCATGCCCAAGCATTAGCCGGGCAACCCAGCATTTGGAATGCCGATCTACTCGTTATCCGCAGGCGCGGGAGCGGCGGTCGAGGCCGGCGGCGGCGCGAGCGGAACCGGCGCCGCAGGCGCACGCGCAGCCTTTTGGGGCGGCGGCTTCTTCGCAGCCGG
>NZ_LAXE01000001.1:3930365-3951033 GCF_003122645.1 Bradyrhizobium sp. SUTN9-2 | reverse complement strand
CGCATAGCGCGCGACCAGGGTCTCGTAGAGATGGGAGTCCATGTTGGCGGCAACCTGCTGCTGGTCGGTCAGCGAGCGGAACGCGGCGCAATCGAACTGCGTGCAGCCGTCACGCGCCACCAGCACATGTGCAACGAGACCGTAACGATCTCGCTCGAGCGACTTGCGCAGCACCTTCATGTCGAGGGTCAGGCTCTTCTCCGCCGTGGCGACATCGCCGAGCGCGGTCAGGCGGTCGATCCTGGCGGCGGTGTAGGAGACCGCCGCGGCCGCAGCGTCAGGCGCGCCGAACAGGGCCTTCTCGCAGCCGGCGCCAACGGCATCGCCGGCGAGATCGTCGAGACAGGACAGCGCAGGCAGACTCGCGCTCACCACAGCCTGCGCGCGCGCCTCGGCCGGAGCGGACGGCGCGTCCGGTCCATAGAGACGCACCGTGGCTGCGCCGGCGATCGCGATGGATAGCAGGGTAATGACGGTCAGCGCGCCGTTCGCGACCGATCGGTCGGCGCGCAACAGCGTGATCAGCAGAATCAATCCGAAGAATCCGGCAGCCGCCAGCGTCATCCAAATCGGGAAGGCCGGCGAGAGCCAGATTTGGTCGAGCGAAGTGGCCCATGCCCAGTTCATGCGCGACGTCCCCTCACGCGAGCAAAGAGCGGATGGTCAAGCGAGCACCGCGAGTCGGCAACTGCCCCCGCCCACCCTTGTGAAGGTGAAGCGGGCCTTTGACGGCGGCAGAGTACAATTCCCGGGAGGCGCCTATGCACTGACGGCGTCGGCCTTCAGGAGAGCGCGAGCTGGCTTTCCTTGGCAACGCGCTCGAAGGCTTCGGTCGAGCTTTTGATCCGATACTGGCAGTCGTCGCCTTCGGTCGGGAGCAGACGGATGACCTCATACGCGCCGCTCGCAGCCGGACGCGCGACATTGCTGGCCGTGAATAGGACGCGCGTTCCCACGGGGAATTTGTGCTTCAACACCCTCTCCATTACTCAAACAGCGCCCGCCTCGCCCAGTGTCCCACTGCGAGGGCCGGCCGGAAACCCGGGCGGCTGTATAGCACGCGTCCGATGCTTTTGGCCAGCGCCATGCCGGCATGGCCCGCGCACAATTTTTGCAGTTATTTCAAGATGATAACGGGACAGCCGGTGGGGCGATGGTACCGGCGGAGCTGCTTATTCCGCCGACCTGTCGCAGGCCTGTCGCACCCTCCTCCCGATCGGCTGGCGTCCCCGCCTCCGGCCGGCGCCGGTCGGACTGCCGCTCAGGCGTCCTCGAACTTGGCGATGACGAGCGTTTCGGCCAGTCCATCCCGGGTCCATTCCTGGAACGCCGGCAGCGCCATCATGGTCTCCATGTAGGCCCTGGTGTCCGGCGCCACCTCGATCGCGTAGGTGCGGAAGCGGTGCACGACGGGGGCATACATGGCGTCCGCCGCACCGAAGCGGCCGAACAGGAACGGTCCCTGTGCGCCATAGCGGGTGCGGCACTCGCGCCAGATCTCCTCGATGCGCGCGATGTTCGCCTTGGCATCCGCCGACAGCGCCACGGCGCGGATCGGCCGATGCAGGTTCATGCCGCATTCGTTGCGCAGCGCCACAAAGCCGGAATGCATTTCGGCGCATACCGACTTGGCATGCGCGCGCGCGGCGACGTCGTCAGGCCAGAGCTTCGCTTCCGGATAGCGCTCGGCGACGTACTCGATGATGGCAAGCGAATCCCACACGGTGACGTCGCCGTCGACCAGCACGGGCACCTTGCCGGCGCGGCTGAAGGACAGGATCTGCGCCTTGTCGGCGGGATCGTCGGTGTAGAGCGGGATCAGCGTCTCCACGAACGGGATGTCGTTGGCGCGGAGCGCGAGCCAGGGCCGCATCGACCATGACGAGTAGTTCTTGTTGCCGATCGCGAGTTTCAGCGCAGCCATGTCACTGGTCCTTCGTTTAGTCCTGCAGGTGCAGCCGCTTTTTAGCGCCATCGCCTGCCGCCAATCAATCGTTGCTCGCCCGCTTTGTGGGAGCTGAAATGCGTCGGCCTCGTGCTGATCTGCGTCTACGCCTTCTTCAAATTCGCTTGGGCCTATCGCCTGTCAACTATGTCGCGATCCTGTTCGGCGATATGCCGCCGGCCTCACAGCGCGACACCCCCGAGGCCGAAGCCCACGTCATCCGCACCTCCAGCCTGTTCGAATCCGCCGGCCGCCACTTCAACCGCGGCCAGCGTGCCTTCTTCTTCGCGCTCGGCTATCTCGGCTGGTTCGTCAGCCCCTGGGTGCTGTTCGTGACCACGGCAGCGGTCGTGGTCGTGACCTGGCGCCGCCAGTTCGCGTCCAGCGCCTGGGCCGCGATGGCACCGGGGGCGGTGGATGGTGGTGAGGGGATGAAGCGTTGCGGCGCAGAGCCGGGACCCAGCGCCACACGGATTGCTCGGAGGCATGGGCCCCTGCTCTGCAGCGCATCGTCGAACCGGACGATGCTTCGCATCGCCGGGGGGACGCTGCGCTGCGTCCGGGGCACGAGATCGGATCACAGACATGCCTTCGCGATCTCGCGGCTGCTTCGCCCGAGCTTTGCTTCGTCTCGCTGCCCTCAGATGCAAGAGGGCGCAGGGAAGACCGGGTGCCGGCGGCACCCGCGGTCCGCTGCGCGAAAAGCACACGCAGGAAGAACCGCACAGCAGCATACAGGTGAAGCCCAACACACGGCCTTCCCTGCGCGATGGTCGGACGGCTTATGCCGCGCTCTCCCGGGAGCCGAGTTCCCTCTGGCCTCCCTCGCTCCCGCGAAAGTCACCGGCACCGCGCCGGTTGACGCCAATGCCGCATTCGCCAGAGCTTGACCGTAGCAACGACGGCCAGGACCACACGTCTATATTTTGGCACTTGGTGAAACACGCCGAAACTACAAAATCCCTATGAAATAAGTGCTTTTGCGCTACCCTGATGCGGGCTGTTTCAGCGGGCTTCACCAAAATAAGGGCCCGGCCCTAGCCTTTCAGCGTCCGCACGACAAACTGAAAGACCAAAAGCCGAGCCCTTTGGTCCCAAGCCTTAGGAGCCGAAACCACATGGATACTACCACTGTCCCCTCCCCCGCCGGCAAGCGGGGCCGCAACAGCAGCGTCATCCTCACCGACCGGCTGTGCGAGAGACGGGTCGCCCGGCGCACCAAGTTCTATGACCGCAAGTGCCCTGGCCTGTATGTCAGCATCAGCACCGCGGGCATGGCCACCTTCTCCTTCAAGTTCACCGACAGGCAGACCGGCAAGCAGCGCACCGGCTGGCTCGGCCTCTACAATCCGGAGGCCTTCACGGTCGAGGACGCCCGCAGCAAGGTTTACGGGCTCAAGGGTATGGGCGGCGAGGCCCTCGCCGAGACCTTCCGCGACCAGAAGACCGCAAAGGTGAAGCGCGGCAAGACCGTCGGCGAGATCATCGACGAGCGCATCACGTGGATGAAGACGCTGGTCAAGAAGCCTGACGGCGAGATGCGCCCTCGGCTGGAAAGCTGGGAGAACACGGCAAGCCACCTCAACCGCTTCCTCCGGCCCCGCCTCGGCAAGAAGCTGGCCATGGAGGTCACCAAGCACGACATCGCGACGCTGTCGAACGACATCGTCGCCGGCAAGTTCGGCAAACCCTCCGTCAGCAACGCCCGCCACATGCGCAAGGCGGCCTCAGGCCTGTTCAACTGGGCGGCCGAGGCCGGCCGCGACTATGTGACCGCCAGCCCCTGCGTCAATTTGCCGAAGCTCGACCCCGAGCATCCCCGCACCCGCGTCCTCTCCGAGGACGAGATCAGGATTTTCTGGCATGGTCTGGATCGCGACGACCTCCCCTATGACCGTCGGACGCGGCTGGCGCTCAAGTTCGAGCTGGTCACAATGCTCCGCTCACGCGAGCTACTCGGCGCGCGTCGGGATGAGCTGTTCGACCTCGATGGCGAGCATCCGCGCTTCGACGTCCCGCTCAAGCGGGTCAAGAAGCGACGGGTGATCCAGCAGCCGCTGTCTGATCTGGCGGTTGAGATCATCAAGGAAGCGCTGGCCTCGGATGATCAGCAGTTCGTTTTCGAAAGCCCGATGTACAAGGGCCAGCCGATCCACCGCAAGGCGATGGCCGACGCGCTGCGCGGCACCAAGCACGAGAAGAACAAAGACAAGACCAAGACGGCTGGCCTCTGCGAACTGCTCGGCCTCAAGCCGTTCACGCCGCACGACCTCCGCCGGACAGCTGCGACCCTGGCTGGCGATCTCGGCTTCGACGATGCGTGGATCGCGAAGTGCCTCGATCATGCCGCGAGCAAGAAGGCCGAGCAGACCGTGCCCACCGTGACGGGCAAGGTCTACAATCACAGCAAGCGGATGAAAGAGAAGCGCGCGGTGCTGGATGAGATCGCGGCGGAGTTGCGGCGGATTGTCGGGACCGGAATGGATGCGGGTCGGCGGAAAGCGGCTTGATTGGCTATCGCCTCGTTACGATCCGAATCCTCCCAGCTTTATGGGGGTTGAGGCGAACAAAGTCGTAGAGGTTTGCAGCAGGTTATCGACCGCGGGTTTATGGTATCGAGCGTTCATGGCGTTGAGTTCCAGATCGGTCTCTTAACTGGAATCGACTGCACCTTACCGTCTGGTGTCGCTTCGATTTCGGTGCTGGTATCCACAATGTTTGGGATCTCGCTCAATGTTGTCCTGGAAAGACTCTGCTGATCCTTGCAGCGCGTGGCGGAGGGGTATCCCGCCGGGACACCCCTCGTCCTCAAGCTCTCCTTACCGGGCCGTGAGTTGTGGTGGCACCAGCGCCGAGACGGCGAGCTGCGCCACAGATGGAGCCAGCTCTCCCCTGGAGACCTTACCCTTCAGGTAGTTGCTGAACTTTCCACCCTCGATGTAGATGTCCTGCAGCCATTCTCGGTATGCACCCAGAGCAGCCAGCGGATAGCACCACGACTCTTGCGGGTTTGACTTAGATTGCGGATGGCTATCGGGATAATGGTGCGGATATTTCTCGCGCTCGCCGTAGATCGCCTCAAGCTCGTTGTCGCACCAGTGTTTTGACCAGTGCTGCCCGATCGAGATGTCCACCACGTTCTTTTCGCCGATGTCGGCTCCCGCAACGATCAATTCATAGATCAGGGTGTGAGCCTCATTGAAGACGTGGAAAAATCCCTTCGGCGCAGATTGGAAGTTCAGCGAGATGCGTTCATGCCACTTGTCGAATTTCTTCGACCGAGTCGGATCGTAGCCGACTTGGCGGAAGATCATCTCCCGAAGCTTTGATCCAGCAAGAAGCCTGAAATTGTCGCGCGCTTCCGGCTGGCAGTTCGTCCCGGCGTCGAAGGCATAGTATTCGAGAACAGCAAGGCAAATCTCGGCGGGATAGCAGTACTGGAGTTGCCCGCCGTGAATCACCTCGATATGAGCCGACGGTGATCTGTAGCCAGCTTTGGCCAAGGTCGTCTTGATGAGCTTGATGCGGGGCTTATCGTCGTCTCCCCACTGGCCGCTGATCGTGCCGATGTGCGCGTTCTGCACCCCACAGAGCGCAGCAAGACCGCGCTGGTTGAGGTAAGGCGTACCGTCAGACAGCACACCCATTCCGATGCCGTTGACGTCGGCGATTTTCTCGATACCAAGTGGCAAACTGGACTGTACCGGGGTGATTTCCTTTGAGCCGATTCTAGGTGCCAAGACCTTGATCTTGTTGGCGCGCAGGCTGATTTCCTCGGTGGGCTTTTTCGGGGGCAACTCAAAAGACACGTGAATCAATCCTTCTTTGGATGTGACCACGCCGCACTGGACTTTATGTGCAGTAACTGTACAACGACTCTTGACAAGGGGAGTCGGAATACGGTTTGCGCCGTGGTCTGGGCTTCAACATGAAAGGCGGCTTCCGGTGACACGGGGCCGCCTTTCGGCTTTGTGCTATTCAAGCTGAAACGAGAGCCGTTACCGGACCGTTCCTCAGGCCGTTTCGAATCAGCGCGTGCACATGAGGGGCGGTGCCAACACGACGCAACGCACATCGTAGGCACTCCTGAACTTACGAACAGGCACATGCCTGTAATTTGTGCGAATCTTTGTCTATATTCGCCCGTTTCCAGAAAATGTCACTTGGTCGCAACATCCGGGCATTTCCGGGGATCATCCATTAAGCGGTGCAGCATCGATCAATGCGCCACGCGGCTCGGCTGCTTACGTCACAAATCCGGATGTTGCTCCCAGTCCGGCGACTCGCCCTCACAGTCAGCGGCGGCAGGTCGAACGCTTGCAGACCTGAGGGTGTGATCAAGCTGAGCTGAGACGTCGAGATCTTTGTCTCGTCGGCCGCTGTCCCGCATCAGCATCCACCGTACCGGCAACTTAAGACCAATCTTGCTGCGCGGATCACCGGGCGCGACTATGGCTTGGTATGATTACTTCGCCAAGGGATGCGTATGTGGAGTAGCCGATGCCCAAGACTCACCGTCAATAACGTGATGGGTGAGTGCAAGATCCTTGAGAGCGGGCAGCTAATGCAGCCGCTGGTGAGCAGGACGGACCTCGCTCATCACAACCAGTTGCTGCTCCAACTGCTCATTCAGCAACATCAACGCTCTAAGCGCATCGCGCAGATCGCCGTCACAAGCGGCTACGATCTCATCGACGGCCAGCCGGTTTTGATCAGCTGCGCCCGGCTTGTTTGGCTATTTGAATCTGAGCTGGCGTGATTGAGGCCGCATGGCCGCACCTGTCTAGTAGCAGCGTTGTCGGGCGTAGTCACCCGCGTGCCTGCGGCGTTTCCGACCTTCAACCCGGTCCTCGCCTAACCGCACACGTCGGGTTCGTTTGACAATAATTACCTTGGGCAGGTCACCAAGGCAGTCATTGTGGAGGCGGTGCGCGACCGGGTGTCGAAGGAAGCCGCGGCGCAGCTGGCGGAGTTGAAGAAGCGTGCAATGGCGGAGGCTGCCGAGCGGTTACTTGCCGGGAGGGATTGGCTGCCAACGGTGCCGCGGCCGCTCCGGCAGAAGCCGGAGGTGGCAATGGCTGCTTAGCCCGGTGGAAGCAAGCCGGGCCGCACAGGCGGCCTGACTTTCAGGCGAAATGGGTGCAATGTGGAGGCTGTGGCGACCGAGCTGCTGACTGTCGCTCTCCGCTAGGCGAAGTGGGGGTGCTAACCCAAACTTTTGTCTACATCCAGATCTGGA
Organism: Bradyrhizobium sp. SUTN9-2; assembly: GCF_003122645.1. NCBI lineage: Bacteria > Pseudomonadati > Pseudomonadota > Alphaproteobacteria > Hyphomicrobiales > Nitrobacteraceae > Bradyrhizobium > Bradyrhizobium sp. SUTN9-2. The sequence goes on along the minus strand of NZ_LAXE01000001.1, from coordinate 3,943,849 downwards.
GCAGGCACTATCACTGGTTGAAATCCTCTCGGCACCTGTTACGCTCACTCCATTCATCGATTTCTTTTCAGGGAGGGCGCTCGCATGGCCAGCCCCAAGATTATTATCCTGTCTGATGGCACCGGTAATGCCGCCTCAAGTGTCTGGCGCACGAACGTCTGGCGGATGTTCCAGGCGCTCGACCTGCAAGGCAACAGCCAGGCAGCGAAATACGATGACGGCGTGGGCACGTCCTCCTTCGTGCCGCTCGCTGTGTTGGGCGGCGCATTTGGGTTCGGCCTTAAGCGCAACATCCTCGACGCCTACAAGTTTATCTGCCGCAACTACGATCACCAGAACCACTCGAAGATCTACCTCTTCGGCTTCAGCCGTGGCGCGTTCACCGTGCGCGTCCTCGGCGCGCTCATTCTTCAGCAGGGCCTGGTTGTGGCGGATACCGAAGCGGAGCTGCACAACGGCGCAGTCAAGGCTTACAGGGCCTACCGGGCCAAGGGCTATCATTCGATCTTGCGGATCGAGGTGCTCTTCCGCGCCTTGCGCGACTACGTCCTGGTGCCGGTGCTCGACCTTGTGCGAGGCAACAAACCCTACGCCGAGATCGTCCGCAAGGACATTCCTTCCATAGAGTTCATCGGCGTGTGGGACACGGTCGCTGCCTACGGCCTGCCTATGGATGAGATGACGCGTGGCGTCAGCAACTGGATCTGGCCCCTTGAACTTCCGAATCGGATCTTGAACCCACGTGTCAAATGCGCGAGGCACGCACTTGCGCTCGACGATGAGCGGACGACCTTCCACCCCGTGCTCTGGACCGAGGAATGCGAATCCAAGCCGGCGGTCCCCACCAGCATCGACGACGAGCGCCTGGTCCAGGTCTGGTTCGTCGGCATGCATGCCAACGTCGGCGGAGGTTATCCCGACGATGCCGTATCGTTCGTGCCGCTGTCCTGGCTTGTCGACGAGTCCATCAAGCGCGGTCTCGTTTTCAAGGAGGCACCCTTCGCAGACCCTGACTCGATCAAACTGATCAGTTCAGCGCAGGATAAGGACGGCCGCCTCTACGACTCGCGTTCTGGCCTCGGCTCCTACTACCGCTATGGGCCACGGAGGGTCTCAGATCTGTGCAATGACCCGGATGTAGGCGTCAGCGTCAAGTTGCCGAAGATCCATGAAAGCGTGTTCGACCGCATCGACAGCGGCTGCAACGCATATGCTCCGATCGGCTTGCCGCCGGAGTACCTCGTGGTTTCCCGCAATGGCAAGCTCACGCCGCTCGGGCCGACGACATTCGAGACGCCAGCGGGTGCGCCTGCCCGTTTTGCGGCACAGGAAAAGCTCTGGAATTTCGTCTGGATGCGTCGGCTGGCGTATTTCGCGACCCTGGCTGCCACGCTGCATCTTGCAGCGTTCTGGCTGTTCCACGACCGCATCAAGGAGCATGAGTTCGAGTCGCCGATCCGGATGGTCTCCGAATTGGTACGGTTCATCGAATCCTTCCTGCCGAAATCACTCCATTGGTGGACGGACTGGTACGCCGCGAACCCTGAATGGTTCGCCGGCGGCATCGCCGCCGTGATCATTCTTATGGTTCTTGGCAGCAGCCTTAGCGCCAAAATCAAAGACCGGATGCGCCTGCTCTGGCGGGACCGGGCGGCGCCAGTGCCGCTCTCTGGCCTGATACACGACGCCATTTACGCGTTCAGGACCCACCCGCTCTATCAGTTTGTTCTCCGCGCGGGGAAGCGGCACGTCCTGCCCCTGCTTTTGGTGGTGATGATGGTCTGGTTCGGTGCGACTGTCGCGAGCCATTTCCTGTTCAACGTCGCGGATTCGATGGGAGCATTCTGCAAGGGTACGGCGGAGGCCACGGTTATCCCAGTCAACAAGGGCATCGACCAGGACGGCGCGGACTTCGCAACATCTGCGATTTGTGCGCCAACAGGCCTGAAGGTCTTTTCCGGTCGCTCGTATGAGATCAGGATCGCGGTCACCGAGCCTTGGAACGATGCGGAGCGGCCAACCACACCCGCTGGCTTTCGGACCTCCACGGTCGAGCTTGCCAACCGGTGGAAGTTTCGCAGCGCTATTTTCCTCCGCCGCATCCTGTTCAGGCCCTGGTACCGCATCATCGCGCGAGTGGGAGTGACCGGCGTGGACGAGTATTTCCTCGATCCCATCCCGCTTCCGAACACGACACCGCAAACGTACAAGGCAACTTTCAAGGCTGCACGCAGCGGTGAGCTTTTTCTCTACGTAAACGACGCGGTGATCGGCCTGCCATGGCTCAGCGACACGTTTTATCCGAACAACGGAGGTAAAGCGAAGGTGACCGTCAAACTGCTATAGCCTCAGGAATTTTGCCCAAGTACTAAATTGAACTCGCATTCAATTTTAAGTCGCTTCGAAACCGCGCGTTTTTGTCCGGGCGAGGCGCTTCTCCCCTTCAACCTGAAGTGATAAGCTCGTAGCCATATTGTCGCAGGCATGAGGTAGCCCGCATGCGCCGCTTTTCAATAGCTGCCGTTTTCCTTCTCGCGCTCTGCACACACGCCTCGGCATGGGGCGACGAAGGCCACAAGATTGTCTGCGAGATTGCCTACCGCCTCGCCCAGCCGGACACGCGCGCAGCGATACGGAAACTGATCCAGACGGACAAGGTGTTCGACACCTTTTCCGACTCCTGTGTGTTCCCCGACCATCCGCGCATTCGCCGAACAGAGCACTTCATCAATCTGCCCCGCGACGCGCACGGGGTCACAGGAGACAACTGCCCGAACGCTCCAGAATGTGTCCTCACGGCCATCCGTAACGACTCCAATGTTGTGAACTCGAAGCATGCAAAGCGGGCCGACAGGCTTATTGCACTCAAGTCGCTTGGACACTGGGTCGGCGACATCCATCAGCCTCTCCACGTGTCGTTTGAGGACGACCGCGGAGGAAACGATATAAGGGTGAACGGCGAGTGCTCGGGCAATCTGCACGGCACCTGGGATAGTTGTCTTGTGACACACGCGGTCGGGCCCGATGTCGATGACGCGGCTTCTGACCTGATTGATGCCATTACTCCTGCGATGAAAACCAGGTGGATTTCGTCAGATCCCAGTGATTGGGCCAACGAGTCGTTTGCAATCTCGAAAGCCGCGAAGACGGGCTATTGCGTGATGCATGGCTCCTCCTGCGCCCAGCCCGAGGGCAGCGTGACCATCAGCACCGAATACCTCTCTGCGAACGAACCCATCGTGAAAGAACAGCTTCAGAAGGCAGGAGTCCGGCTGGCAGCCCTGCTCGATAGCATCTTCGCCGACTAACGTCGGGCAAATTCGTCTTGAAATCCTTCATGCCGAGTAGTGTAGTTTATTTGACGCGGCACTCCCTAACTCGGGAGAACCCATGGCCAACTCGCTGGTCCTGCGCAAAGGAACCGACCTGGCACGGCGCGTGCGGGCGAAGCGCGCCGCGCAATATGTTCGGATGTCGAGAGACCTCCAACGGTATTCCATCAAGAACCAGCTCGCCGCGATAGCCGCTTATGCACAAGCTAACGGCCTCACAATTGTAAGGACCTATGTCGATGAAGGGCGGAGCGGCCTGCGCATCAAAGGGCGGCCTGGTCTCATCGAACTCATCGAAGATGTCGAATCAGGTCAGGCCGACTTCGATCAGATCCTCGTCTATGACGTCAGCCGGTGGGGACGCTTCCAGGACACCGACGAAAGTGCCTATTACGAGTTCCTGTGCAAGATGAACGGTGTCCGCGTCGAGTACTGTGCGGAGATCTTCAAGAATGACGGCAGCTTCCTTTCAGGTATGGCCAAGTACATGAAGCGAGGTATGGCCGCTGAATGGAGCCGAGAACTCGGGGTCAAGGTGCACACCGGACTTTGCCGGGTCGCAGGCCTCGGCTACCGCGTCGGCGCTCCCGTCGGCTACGGCCTACGCCGAATAATGGTTGACGAAAACGAACACCCAAAGGCAGAGCTCAACAAGGGCCAGTATAAGGCTTTGCAATCAGATCGTGTTCGGCTGCGACGAGGCTCGGCCGAGGAGGCCGCCGTCATCCGGTGCATCTTCGATCAATTCGTCCATGCTAGGAGATCGTACAGCGAGATACGGCGCGATCTCAACGACGCGAACATCGGCAGCCATAATGATCGACCTTGGACCGATCGGATGATCCCGACAATTCTCAGCAATGAAAACTACATCGGAAATACCATCTATAATCGAACCTCGCGCCGCCTAGGGCAAAAGCTCGTCAAAAACCCTTCTCATGCCTGGGTCCGCGGGGCCGCTGCGATTGAGCCCATCATCGATCCAGACATTTTCACACGTGCTCAGAAACTGCTCGCTGAGCGACGCGTCGAGATTCCGGAAGACGAAATGCTGATGCGCCTCCGCGTCGTGCTTCGCCGACGAGGGAAACTCAACTCCCGCATCATCAACACGACGCTCGGGCTCAACCATGTTTCGTCTTACGTCAAGCACTTTGGATCGCTACGCAACGCTTATTCGCAGATCGGCTACGTCTCACCACGAGATTGCGACTGGCTGGATACCCGGAAGTACTGGGCCAGCGAGCAAGCAAGGCACGCGAACGAACTTGCCGAAGTCCTCAGAGCCGATGCCGGTCTTCAGCCCGAGCTTGCTCAGGACGGCATAGCCCTCGATGTCAACGGCGCTCGCCTGGTTTCATTTCTCGTTGCAAGACAGCTCCCCACGCGAGGACAAGATCACGCACCGCAGTGGAAAGCCTACCGCAGGCACATCTCCTCGGGCCTGCTTGCAGTGATGAGGCTAGACGTAACCAACAAGACCATCGAAGATTACGTCTTGTTGCCCCCCAAATTGCGGGCAGGCCGATACGTCTGGCTTTCAACCGGTGCCCTCGCTCGGCATCGCGGGGTCTACTGCGCGGGTATGAGCGATTTGATCAAAGCGATCATGGCCACATTGACGGCCAACCATGACGTGCCAGCCATGTCAGCGCGGCAGAACACGCCAGCGAAAAAAGGCCACCCCAAAGCCAGGAACGGCCGCGGGCGGCGCTGATTGATCGCAGGTATAAATAAGCTCCGAGCAGTGTGCCGTAATTCCTTCGAAAATCGCCATTCAGCTTGGCAATCTTCGATAGCTCAGACGTATCAAGATCATTCGACATGGGCTGGCTTCCGCATTGAACCAGCACCCTATGAACCACTGTTTTGCCCGACGCCACAAGACAATTTCGGTAAATCAAAATATCTTATGTCGAGATTGACCTATCCGTTGCGTTTCCGGTGATAAGGCCCCCCAAGCTGCAGCGGCTGGCCGTCCAATCGACTCGACCGTATGGTGTTTCTCATGTCTGCCGCCCGCATAATTAAGCCGCCGCCGATGTCGGGAGGCGATCGCAAACACTACGCCCGCGAGATTCACAAGGCGGAGGTCACTTTCGCGCATCTGCTCGAGCAATCGGCGACCGCCCACGCGGCCGCCGATGCTGCCCGTGCCAAAGCTTACGCGCTCGACTGCGCCGCCTGGAACACGGCCCTCTTCATTGGTGAGCTCGACCACGCCTTCCCCACGATTGCTGCGGCGCTCGCCGGCGGGTTCCCGTTGCTCGAGGTACGCTGCGAATACTGCAAGCACACCGAGAGGATCGACCTCGCATTAGTAGTGCAGCCGCGCGATCGGCAGGTCGCACTGATGCGCAGCTACCTCTACTGCAGCCCCTGCCAGCGCACTCTCGGCAAGAAGCGACGGCCCGACTTGGTGGGTCTGCGCCCGGCCGGCGATCCGCAACCTGCAGCACCCTCACGGCGAACGAAAAAGGCTTCCTGACGATGTGCAACCTCTACTCGATCATCACGAACCAGGCCGCCATCAGCGCGCTGTTCCGCGTGGTCAACCAGTACGTCGGCAACCTCGCGCCGATGCCGGGCGTGTTTCCTGACTACAACGCGCCGATCATCCGCACCGGCGCCAGCGGACGCGAACTCGCGACCGCGCGCTGGGGTATGCCGTCATCTTCGAAAGCATTGATGGACGCAACCAAGAAGCGTGCCGAGAAGCTGCAAGCCAAACGCAAGACCGTCAATTTCAAGGAATTGCTCCGAATGGAGCCCGACAGCGGCACGACGAACATCCGCAACGTGAAGAGCAAGCACTGGACGCGTTGGCTGGGCGTGGAGAACCGCTGCGTGGTGCCCTTCAACTCATTCAGCGAGTTCAACAAGGCCGAGGGCGGCGACATCTGGTTTGCGCTCGACGAGAGCCGTCCCCTCGCCTGCTTCGCAGGCATCTGGACAAACTGGACCTCGGTCAGAAAGGTCAAGGAAGGCGAGACCACCAACGACCTCTATGCGTTCCTCACAACGGAGGCGAATGCCGAAGTCTTCGCCGTCCACCCAAAGGCCATGCCAGTGATCCTGACGACGCCCGAAGAGGTCGAGATCTGGATGACGGCTCCGGCGGATGAAGCCTTGGAACTGCAACGGCCGCTTCCAGACGGCGCGCTGCAGATCGTCGCGCGCGGCGTGAAGGAAGACGCGGGGCCGGCGACGGCAGATGTCGGCGGCTCTGGTCATCCTTAGCCGGTCGAGACGCTTGACTCTGAGGGCGGCGTCAGAACAGAAATAGAACAAACGATTCTGCCGCGAAGGTCCGCTTGGCCAAACTGCCCCAACTGCCCGTCTACTATTACCTCGACCACTTCGCCGAAATGCTGGGGTTCGTGCAGCGGACGTACGCCCCCGTGCTTGGTCCGGAGCATCACGCCTTCATAGCGCGGTTCGAAGGCCTATCGAGAGATGCACAATGTCTGCTGGTCCGCATGATTAACAGGCGCGGTGCCATATTCAATCGCTCGCTGTTCAACTATTCCGAGATCGATGACGTCGAGCGGGCGGCATCCGACCTGACTGCGGCCGGTCACGCTCGCGAGCTCGGCGAGGCCGACTATGCGGCCTTCGTCTCATGCCTGCCAAAGGACATGCTCATTACTGGCGCGCAGGCGGCCGGGCGAGGAGATGTCCGCAAATCGTGGTCGAAGCCGAAGTTCATCGATTATTATCTACAGAGCATCCCTTTCTCGGTCGCCGCGCAGCACTGCGGCGCCCGCAACTTCATCGCGCTCGACGGGACGCGGCCGATCGAGTTCTTGCTCTACCTTTATTTCGGCAAGACCGAGGTTGATCTGAAGAATTTCGCGCTGCGCGATTTAGGAATCCTCCGCACCAACCGCGAGACCTCGTTCAGCGCGCGCTTCACCGATGCCGAGGAGGCGCTGGCCTCGTTCCATTACAGCCAGGTTCTGGCCAACTTGGAGGATGGATCGGAGGCTGCCCACAGAGGGGCCGCCATCGACGTGCTCGCCGGTCCCCCCTGCCCGACCCAGTTCGCCGCCGATCTCCGCTGTCGAGCCGCGCATCAGACCGGGCTTTTCTTCGAGAAGGCGGGCGAGAACGATCTCGCCCGGCAGCTCTACCGTGCCGGTCCGTCGCCGGACTGCAACGAGCGCTTGGTTCGCCTGCTCTACAACACGGGCGACAAGGCGGGGGCTGAAGCGCTGCTGCAGCGGATGATCGATGATCCCGCCAGCGATGGCGAACATCTCTTCGCCACCGACTTCTACGCCCGTAAGTTCGGCGGCAGGCGTACGGGCCTTTACACCGCACTTTTGCGGTCCGGCCGCACGATCACCGTGGACGACACCTATCGCGGCAATCCCGAAGCAGGCGTCGCGGGCGTGCTGCGGCGCGACGGCACCGAGGTTTTCTTCACCGAGAACGTGCTGTGGCACACCCTGTTCGGCCTGCTCTTCTGGGACGAGCTGTTCGAGAGCACCCGCATGCCCAGCGGGTTTGATTGGCTACCGCACTGCCTGAAGGACCGCAGCTTCAGTCGGCTTTTCGCGGCGATAATCGACGAGAAACTAGCAGCTATCGCGTGCGGGTCCGGCCTTCCGCTGATCCTCCGCACCGTGGCAGCGAGATGGGGCCGCCCCAACGGGATCTTCAGCTGGGATCACGTGCAAGTGGAGGCGCTGCGCGCGCTGCTCGAAGGATCCGATCCTGCCGGCCTCGCCAGCATCGTGGGCAACATGTGCGACGATTTCCGCGGGATGCGAGACGGCTTCCCGGACCTGATGCTTGTGCGCGACGGCAAGGCATCCTTCATGGAGGTCAAGGCAGAGGGCGATGTGATCCGCCGCAACCAACTGACCCGCCTCCGCCAACTCGGCGCCGCAGGCATCGTGGCAGAGATCGGCCGGGTCGATTACCGGTTCGATCCCGAGCAGGATTACGTGGTGGTCGATATCGAGACCACCGGCTCATGGTCGAACGGCGACCGCATTACGGAGATTGGTGCGGTGAAGGTGCGCAACCACCGCGTCGTGGACGAGTGGCACTCACTCCTCAACCCGCAGCGTTCCATTCCGGCGAAGATCGTTCAACTGACGGGCATCACGAACGAAATGGTTCGGGACGCACCTCTGTTCGCCGAAGTGGCGGACCGCTTCATGCAGTTCATGGGCGACGGTATCTTCGTCGCACACAACGTCAGCTTCGACTACGGCTTCATCGCCTATGAATTTGAGCGCATCGGTCGGCGCTTCAGATTTCCCAAGCTCTGCACCTGCGCCGGAATGAGGCGGCGCTATCCCGGGCACAAATCCTACGGACTAGGCAAGCTCTGCGAGATCTATGGGATCGAGCTCGAGAATCACCATCGTGCCTTATGCGACGCGCGAGCCTCGGCGCAGCTGTTGAATCTGATCAATCAAAAGCGTAGCCAGGAGAGACTTGCGGCTGAAGCGGCTTAGATACGCTCCGGTCGGTGGTTCACCGCGATCAAGAAGTCGGCCAGTTCAGCGAGGCAAAACTCGCTACCGCCACAATCAAGAAAGCTCCGATCAGACACAAAACGTAAGTACCCATACGCACAGAACGATCTCAGCGTGGGTGCGTTCCGGCCGGCGGACGCGACAATAGCACCGCTAAGAAGGATTGTTCCAAATTCCCAAAGGGTGAAGAGCTCGGTTGGTGCAAAAGTGAACTCTCCGTTCAGGTCCTCCCAAAGAAAAGGCCTCCGAGACGGCGGAGGCCTAGTTTGGACAGGGAGGATCTACTTCCAGCCAACCTTGCCTGTTGGGCTGCGTTCCTAGAAATGCGCACGAAGCCGTCGCTCCAGCTCAATTGCTTGATCTGCGTTATAAGCGCGCTTGAGCAAGTCGCTCCGATCCTTTCCAGGTGCCTTCTCGGCTCGTTCACGCATCTCCTGCGCGAAATGTGCCAGTCTGGCTTCCAAGGAATCCGTCTGCTTAAATCGCCTGCGCTTTAATCCCATCGGGCCTTCCTTCTGCTGTGGGGACGATTGTACGTCCGCAACAGGAAGAGCGCAGGCACATAAGTTATTTTCGAGACAATCCCTTGAAGGAACTTGCGCGTAGCAGCCCTTCCGACGTGATGTCTCTGTACTCGACGTCTGCGTAGAACTTTGGCTCGACCCAGGTGGCTTTCGGCTTCTTGATCGGTTTGGTGAGCTTCTGCTTCGGGCTCACAACAGTATCGAGGGCATCTCTGATTTTGCGCGATGTCGTCCGGCTCCAGCCCGTGCCGACTTTGCCCATATAGACCAGCTCTTTGCCTTCCATCTTACCAAGATAGAGAGCGGCGACGCCCGTGGGGTCCTTGATAAACCCCACCACGGGAAATCTTCCCTTCTGGACGACTTTGATTTTCTGCCAGGCCTCTACACGCTCCGAACGATATGGTGCGTCGACTCGCTTCGAAACGATGCCCTCATAGTTGAGCCGGCTTGCGGCTTCGAATAGCGCCTGCCCATCACCTTCATGGTGCTCGCTATAGAAGATGGGCTCCGTGAGCTTGTTGCTTTCGATCAGGTCCTTCAGCAGCTCCTTGCGGGCGAGCTGCGAGATCTTCCGCAGGTCCTGACCATCCAGCCACAGGAGATCGAAGGCGAAGAACAGCAGACGATCCTGGTCGCCCCTGCCGAGGTCTGCCTGCAGCTTGGAGAAGTTGGTTCGATCCTCGTGGATGACGACCACCTCACCGTCGACGATGGCCTGCCCTTCGATCTCGAAGGCGCCGGCAATGACGGAGAACTTATGTGTCCAGTCGAGACCGTTGCGGGTGAAGACCTTCCGGTTATCTCCGTCAATATGGAGCTGGATACGGTAGCCGTCGTATTTGACTTCGTGAATCCATTGAGCCCCCGAAGGTGCTTTCATCTTCAGGGTCGCAAGCTGGGGGCTAATAAAGCCCGGAATAGCGGCACGCGGCCTTTTTGCCGGTGCCGTCCTGGTACGCTTCACCACTTACGCAACTCACAAAAAGCCCGCCGTTAAGTTGGGGCCAACGGCGGGCAGTTTACCTACCTTACTCACGACTTTCCAACCGCGGGGCTGAGGCGGCGTTCCGACCGTGTTCTCACATACAACCGAGATCTCGATTCCCGGTTGTATTTTCAACGGCAACGAGAACGCCCGCCGAACGGCTCGGGAACACCAAGCCGGGAGCGTTCCCTACCGCGAACACCCTCTCCGCCAAAACGGAAGTTCTGGTTGGCTGACGCGGCCCGGCCGTCCATTCCTCCTGAAGTGCACTGGGGTGTGTGGCTCTGCCAAGACGTCCAAACCAGCTTTCCATCTGGACAGATGGTCGTGCCAAGTGACTGGAAGGGCTCTTGTTTCCCGGCCGATAGTATCTATCTGGCTCGCATGAACTTAACTGACATTCAGGATTTCGCCATTCAGGCTCGCGTAGCTGCGATCCTTGGAGCAAACGAGTTTGACCGCGTTTTTGCCGGTGTTCGTTTTGCCGAGGTTGAAGGTCCTCTGCTGTACGTCTACGCCAAGGACGAGCCTGCCGCCGCTTCGATCGAGGACGACTTCTCTCTGCTCATAGCAGACATAGCCGGCCGCATCCTCAAGCAGGAAATCGAGATCGTGCTCGTGCTGCCGAAGGTCTTGCAGTAGCTCAATTCGTTTCGACGATTTCAGCCGCGAGTTCAGCGACCGCCCGCCTGCCCGCCTCGGTCAAACCGCCGAGCGTCTGCGTGTGCTTGTTGGCGCACTCGAACGATCTTTTCCGCGACGAACTTCCGGGCTGGATGACCTTCGAATGCCAGCGGCATCAATCTACAAGCTCGCTCCAACGCGACATCCATGTTGGAAATGGTTCGCTCACTGAATTTTTCTGAAAGCAACAAGACTGACTCCACGAACAAAAAATGTTCACGGAGGCGACCGCTTTCCCGCCATAGAGGGTCAGCAGCACCCCCCAACCAATTCAAATACCCACGCCATTCCAGAATATAGTCGTTACTGAGCGGCTTGGGATTCACAAGAGTTAATGAACCAAAGGCAAAGGTAACAATGTCAGCTAGTACCTCATAACCGGACGCGCGCGGCCAAGCAGGAGTTGACCGCTAAGGGCCAGAACCGGACGCACTGCTCCGCCGCCGCTAGCGACGAATTGCCCTGGCCAGCCTCGGGCCGCCTGGGCTACTGTAGTCGGGGGCTGGCTTCCGCCGATGCCCTGCGTGCCCTAAGTCACCAGTTTCCAAACTGCTTGCGAGAGAAATCTTCTTTAGCCATAGGGAGCGACCATGTCATCGACAGTTGATCCGTTCTCAGAACTAAAGTCCCGCCAGCGCGACATGTGGGCGTCGTTTGCACCGACTGCCGCCTTCACCACACCGGTCGCGGCGCATCTCGTCGACTTCGCACAAGTGAAGCCTGGCGAGACCGTGCTCGACGTTGGAACGGGCACGGGTGTCGTCGCGATTACGGCAGCTCGGGCAGGCGCATCGGTAACGGGACTCGACCTGACGCCGGCGCTGCTGGACGTTGCGCGCGAGAATGCTCAGATAGCCAGGCTGGCCACTGTACAATGGTTTGAGGGGGACGCTGAAAATCTTCCATTCCCGGATGGCCAATTTGATGTCGTGCTGAGCCAGTTTGGTCACATGTTTGCGCCCCGGCCTGATGTAGCTGTCGCGGAGATGCGGCGCGTTTTGAAGCCAGACGGTCGCGTCGCATTTGCGACCTGGCCACCGGAGCACTTCGTTGGCCGCATGTTTGCTTTCGTTGGCAAAAATTCGCCACCGCCCCCACCTGGCGCCGCACCACCTCCCCAATGGGGAAGCCCCGGCACTGTCGCTGAACGGCTTGGCGACAAGTTCGAGGCCCCATTTTTTTCCCGCGGCATCATGCATTTTCCTGCTCTCAGTCTGTCGCATTACCGAGAGTTCGCGGAGCGCTCCATGGGCCCCATGCAGAAATTGATGGAAGCTTCGGCGGAGGAACCGGAGCGGCTTGCTGCCTTGCGTAGTGAATTTGAAACGCTCGCTGCACCCTACTACTCCGCGAACATGATACGGATGGAGTATTTGCTAACCCGAGCCAGGGCACGTTGAACGATCGCAGCGAACCGGCGGTCACTTACCTCTCCCCAACCGAGATTGTGACCACGGGGGTTCTTCGCCCGGCAGCGATCCCTTTGTGTCGAGGGCCAAATGTCGCGTTTGCGTCAAAGCGCGAAGAACTCAGGTTGAGCAAATCTGGTCCTATCTGGCTAAACGAGCGGACTTCCGACCGTCGAGCCGCAACTTCGCAAATGGGCCAGAACCGGACTCGGCTAATCAAAAGGGCCGCTTGGAAGGCGGCCCTTCGAGTGCATGGCAACATCACTTCATCTTGTAGGTACCTGTCTGGCGATTGCAGTCTTGAAACGTTCCCTCCTTGATGAGTGGGAACGGCCCTAATGGTTGTACCGTCGCGCTTAAAACCATCCCATCGTATTTTCCAGTCCCCGCAACTGTCTCTCTGGTTACCTTTCCTTCTGCAGCTGAGAAGTACGACAGTCGCTTGTCGCCGTCTCGGTCAATAGACTCGCAGACGCTGGTGCCTGTATTTTTCCCAGCGAATGATGCAGACATCCCTATGCACCGGAATGTATCCTTGTCGAAAAGGCCGCCTGGAGGATTGCTCTGGATAGTACCCGTTTGTTCAAAGCTTCGCGCGGTGTGAGTCTTGGAAAATACGATAGTGCTGCTCGTTCCCGACCAGCACGCCGTGTAATCGAAGCTGCCTTCTTTTGGCAGCTCGGCAGCGAAGGCACACGGGACGATCGCAAACACGATTAAAGCTACGAAATTTCTGCATGCGCTTTCCATAGTAGCCTCCATTTGGATTGGACGAACGGCCCAAGGCGAACGACGAGCAGGTATCTGCATTGATCCAGATCAAGAGGACGAGAAATGTCCGTGATGGGTCAAAAGCTGCCTTTGCCCTGTGCGCCCTGACCTACGGCCGCTTCGGGCCACAGCCAGACTTCGCTGTCGAACCCGACACTTACTTCGATTTGGTCCACGTCAGGGTAGCCACTATCAATCCGGGCATTTGTTGATTAGCCGCGGGAGCAGGTGTTGTTTGAAGAAGCAACTTGTCGCCGTCGAAACGCACAATCCGCGTCTGATCG
>NZ_LAXE01000001.1:3723688-3927646 GCF_003122645.1 Bradyrhizobium sp. SUTN9-2 | reverse complement strand
CGTCTGATCGGTACCAACCCAACTCTCGTTCCACGAGACCTCGACCTTTGTGGTCAATCGGTCGCCTTCAACTTTGTAGGTGCCGGTGTAGGCAAACAGGGTTCGGAATAGAGCGACACGTTCTTCGTCAGTCTGTGCCGCCTTTCGCCCTTGCCCCGTGATCACCGTCATTAATCGTTCCGGGGTTATGATCAGATAGCCATTTGGCTTTTCGCCTTGTGTGTATCGTCTCTCTTTCGTCTCTACGCTTTCAGTGACAAAGCTCTCTAGCTTCCAAACACCGACTAGTTTCTGTTTCAGATCGTCGTTTGCTCTCAGTTCTTGCGGAAACGACGGAAGGGCAAAACAGATTGAGCAAAGGGCAAACTTCGCCAAGTACGAACCGTATTTCATCGGGCTTCCTCCTCCCGCTGCTCAGCCCAGACTAGGTTCCTTCCATGGGCAAGTTGCCGCACGGAGTTGACGTGGGCCAATCGCGTAACGGGCAACCCGGGCTGCGCTACGTTGACCGCTTCAACAAGCGGATCCCTTGGTGAAAGAGCGTCTTCAGAGCTGCACGAATGAGCGCAGTATCGAGTCCAAGCTCGGGGCCAACAAGGCGATATCGACCATCCACATCTCACTGCGGTAGTCCGGCTTCTCTAAGGCCGTGCATCATTCTTGCGATGTACTCCGAAGGACGGCGAGACAGCCATCTCTCCATTTCGGTAATGCATATCTTCGGGCTGATCGCACGAATGCGTGCGGTTGCCGCTCTCGCTCGATCCCCGGCTCCGATGAGCGCGCTACTTGCCGCGACAACGAGAAGTGCCGGGGGATAGTTTGGCTTATCGCGCAAGCAAAGTTCGGCAGCAAACAGCGCCTGTTCGTCGCGGCCGGCATTAAAGTGAGCTTGGGCAATCCCGGCGCGCACACCAAAAAGAAATGGGTCGAATGGACTGAGGCGCTCGGCTTGCGCGAACCGTTCGATCGCCGCATCGGATTGGCCATTTATTACCTGCACCCAACCGCCGAGGAACCAAGCGGTCACTAGGTTGGGATTGAGCACGAGAGCCCTACTCGCCAAGTCGGCTCCCATCTCAACCTCGCCGGCTATTTCGGCAAGCACAAACCCTGCGACGCACAGCGCTGTCGCATCATCGGCGCCCAATCGTGCCGCAAGCCGCGCCAGCCGCTCGGCTTCCCGGGCGTCCTCACTATCCGCTAGCGCAGGGTGAGGAACGACATAGCACCATGCGGCCATTGCACTGGCTAAGGCAAAACTGGGGTCGAGCTGGATTGCCCTTTTGAACAACGTTAGGGCTTGGCGAAGCGATTTTTTGCTCCCGCGATGGAAGCTCGCCAGTCCGCGCAAATAGTAGTCGTACGCACGAAGGTTCTCGGTCGGTTTGCGCCGCGCGCGCTCGATCTCAGCCTGCTCAACCTTTGGCGAGATAGCACCGACGATCATCGTGGATAACTTGTCCTGGAGATCGAAGACGTCCTGCAACGTCGCATCGAAGCGATCCGCCCAAATATGCACACCCGTGGCTGTATCGATCAGCTGGCCGGCGATGCGTAGCCGGTTCACTGACTTGCGGACGCTGCCCTCCAGTATATACCGCACTCCCAACTCGCGTCCCACCTGCTTCAGGTTGGTCGCACGCTCCCTGTAAGTGAAACTTGAATTACGCGCGATGACGAACAATGTCTTGAAACGGGAGAGTGCAGTGATGATTTCCTCGACCATCCCGTCAGCGAAATACTCTTGATCCGGTTCTGAGCTAAGGTTGACAAAGGGTAGAACGGCGATTGAAGGCCGGTCGGGAAGCGGAAGTCCGACTCCTGGCTCTTCCACCGGGCCGTCTAGGATCCCTCTAGTGCCCAAATCCCCATTCGCTTCGCGAACAGTACCGATGAAACGAAAGCCCTTTCTCGGCAGTGTCCTAATGAGACGCTGTTGTTCTCCGGTGTCACCAAGAGCGCGCCGGGCAGCGTTCAGACGCGTCGTCAATGCCGCATCCGACACGCTGCGTCCATTCCAGATGGCGTTGATGAGGTCGTCTTTGCTGACAACCTGCTCCCTGTTGCGGATCAGGTAATCGAGCAGGTCAAAAACCTGCGGTGTGATCGACACCGCAGCAGTGCCCCGATGCAGCTCGCGCCGTTCGGTGTCGAATGCGTATTCCTCGAAAAGATAGCGCAAGCTGCCATTCCTTCTCGGGGCCGCCTCTGTATTAGGCGCACGAAGAATAAGCCGCCGGTAAGAGAAATGTAAGCCACCAGTTAAGCGCGCGGGCACCTCTTGCAGCAACTTCCGCCTAGTGAACAGTCCAGGCAGGACACCGTCAATGAGCACGATCCACGGGACCACTGAGCTGGGACCGGCAACGGCAAGGCGGCAGGTCTACAGTCCTCTCGAAGCATACTGGAATGCATTTCAGGAGTGGCGCAAACGCCGGAGATTACTGGCCAATTTGTGCGACTTAAGTGACAGGGAGCTTATGGATATCGGTATTACGCGGGGCGAAATCGACTACGTCGCCTCGCATCGGGGTAGCGATCCGCGAGGCATCCTATCCGGTGAATGAATGCCGATATCCGATAGCGATGGAAGGTCGAATGATTGGTCACAACCAGTAGGCGCAATTGCGCAGATGCTGACATCCGATATCGGTCAATCGGGCCGATGGGCTCTGTCCGTGGTCGCGTCCGGTCTTCCACAGAGAGCTGAGGCCAACGCGAATTTGGACGTTTGACGCTAGGGGCCAATTGCGGCCGTGGTAGAAGCGACCGCTCAAGTTGAGCAAAAAGAAAAAAATGGAGGGACGTGAACCAATTCACATCTGATGAGGCCGGCCGGGGGGAAATATGAAAGTGTTTAAGTTACTAGAACCAAGGCTCAGGGAATGATTGCCAATCCTCCTGCTAGGGAGTGCTCCATGAGCAGCGAACGGTGGCCTTACTTTGCCGGGGTTGCATCGATCATCTTAGCAATATCATTTGCGTACTTGCTTGAACGGAAGTGCCAAAGAGAGCTTGCATTTCAACGCTCCTTTCCATCTGCTCTGTCCGAGCTAATTGTAGGAGACGAGCCGATTAGGTGTTGGTTTGATAATTGATCTATGTGGAGGCCGGCTACTGCTCTGGGTCACAAGCGGCGGTGGCCTTCTCGGGGCCGAAAGGAATCCGGCGCAGGCTAGGAACGTCTTTATAATCGCAGGACGACGCCCAGCCCCGTCCGGTTTGAGCGTTGACACGCTGCCGGCCACGCGCCTGTGATCACTAAAAACAACCGCCGAGTATTATTGAACGTGGATCAATACCGCTCGTGCTGCCCGACTTCGACTGTCACGTATCCGCGAACTCCTACCTAACCGAATGTTTGCATAGGGGTGATCCGAGAAGCGGAAGTGTTCAGCGCCCTGCGCTGGGCGGATTCAGATAGCCACTCGTCCAGAAAATTTGGCACTTCAGCGACAACGCCACATTGCTGGAGGAGATCGTTTCGCGCTACGGTTATGCGTCACCTGAGGGTGTCCCATGCTTTCGTTTCCTCGCGAACAGCAGTACCCGGTGCTTTCCGCCGCACTAGCGAGCGCCGACTGCGAAGCATTTTTGGTCGCGCGCGACCGCGCCATTGCAACGCTTGCCGCCACGGATTTGCGGGCTGCGATTAATAGCGGGCGTGCGCTGCTCTCGAGACTACCGCTACGCTCGCAGCGGACGCAGACGCAGAAAAAGGCTGGGGAGGCCGTCGTTCATCTCACGGCCGACTCGGCGTGGCGTTTTTTCCGTCGTCATGCCGTGCCGATGTATCGTGAACTCACGCGCGAAGGCACGCAATCCCTTCGCGTAGATGCGCTTCTTTGGGCGGCGGCAGCACGCTGGCCCGACATTCTGCCTTCTCAGGCTGAGCTGGCTACCGAGAGTGAGCGCATGCAGGCCGACAAGGATGGTCTCGAGATTCAGCAAGGCCTGTTCGTCAGCCAAGTTATGGCCGATGCGCAAACGGGGCATCACTTGATACGTTCGATGTTGCGCCCCCGAGCTGAGTCGCTTGCGCTTCTGCCCGAGTTTATTGCCACCGGCTACGTCGATTTGGGCACCGCTCGTGTCGAGGTGCGAGGCGATGCTGGGTATGTGGCCATTCACAACGAAAGATACTTCAACTCCGAGGACGATACGGTGGTTGGTCCCCTGGAGATCGCGACCGACCTGACGTTGCTACATCCCGAAGTCAAGATCGGCGTGCTGCGGGGGAGCGCGGTCAATCATCCGAAATACCAAGGCCAGCGCGTGTTTTCATCGGGGATCAACCTGACGCGCATCTACCAGGGAAAGCAGAGCTATCTGTCTTTCCTTTTCAGAAGCATGGGATTGCATAATAAACTTTACCGCGGTGTGCTGGTCGAGGATGAACCGGATAACCTTGATATACCGATTGAGGAGCCGGAACGGACGTGGGAGAAATTGTGGATCGCAGCGGTCGATAAGTTCGCCATCGGCGGCGGCTGCCAGCTTCTGCTGGTGGTCGACTATGTCATTGCCGAAGCGGGGTCCTACTTCAATTTACCTGCGCGCAAGGAAGGATTCTTGCCCGGTGCCGCGAACATGCGCTTACCGCGCTTTGTCGGTGAGCGACTGGCGCGCGAAGCAATTCTATTTGATCGGATGTTCTACGCTGACACCCCGGAGGGCCGGCTGATTGCCAACGAAGTGGTGCCGCCCGACGAGATGGACTTGGCTGTCTCACGGTGCATCGAGCGCGCAGTGGGGTCGGGAATGGTGAGCCCAGGCGCAAATCGGAAGGCTATCCGGCAGCAAACCGAACCGCTCGAAGCATTGCGCAAGTATCTTACGACATACGCCTTCGAACAGGCCTTCCTGCATCTCAGCGATCAGCTGATCGTTAATCTTGAAAGGCACTGGAACGCGCGACAACGAAAGCTGTGAGCCTCGCGCATCAACTGTCCGCTCCGGGTCAAAACGTGACGAAATCCGGTGAAGCAAATCTAGTCCGCTCTGCCGTCATTAGCGGACCACCGTCAGATTTGGTGCAACCTCGCAGATTGGCCAGAAGCGGACGCGATGGCGCGTCTAACGCCTCTCCCCCTCGATATGGGTGAAGTGAATGTCAAAAAGCTTATTGGTGATGAACAGAAAGGTTACGTCGTTGTCGCTCTGAGCTCCGTGGAACATCGTGGTGCCCTCCGGAAACCAAACGAAATTTCCTGGCCCAAAGCTACCTGCTGATGTGACGAGAACGCCATCCAGCACGTACATCCCGTGTGCGCAGTTGTGCCAATGGGATGTGTTGGTGAATCCTGCCTTGTAGCAGACCTTCGCCACTCTCATGCCCGTCTCGTGATCCTCAACCAACAGTTTGGCTAGGAAGCTCGCGCCTATCTGGGGCAGCTCGCGCCGTTCCCAAGATTGCTTGTTTGTGTCTATTGAAAAGACCTCGTTGCTGTTCATGAAAGCCTCCATCCTTATGGGCGAGAGCTAATTCTGACCGGCCGGCCTTGAAGGTAGACCTTAGCACAATATGAATTACCGGTGACGCTGCTTCGTAATGTCTGTTTCGGGGTCAGAAGCAGAAGTCAACGTGGGCAAAAAAAAGGAGGCCGCCAACTGAGGCGACCTCTTGCCTATCGAGAAATTGCCGAGCGCTTAAAGCGAAAAGATTGCCATGGCGGCAAGCGCCGTGTTCAGGATCGCTAACGCAATATAGGCGGCCATAAAAATTCGGTTGCGGCTGACCATTTACTCCCCCATTCCTCAAACAGCAGCAATTGAGCGCAGCCATCAAAGCGGGAAAAGTGGGAAGGCCTGACCAATTGCTAATACATAACGCGGCTTATTTACAAAAAAAACCCGCCTTCGAGTTAATGGGAAGAACGGAGGGAAATGACGTGCATGAACATTCCCCGGCCGACTTGGAAATGCGTCCGGAGGCGGGGCCTATGGCTTCAAGTATTCCAATTTCAATTTGCAGGCGGCAGTCCGGAAGCCTGATCACGCCAGCCCATCATCTCTGACAAGCGGGCTTCAGCGGGTATCATGTCCCAGGAGGCTTGAACCCAGCACCGATACGGGTTGCTTTTTCCTGAATACCCTTAAATTCGGGCAGGGTCCAAGCGCGCACCGTTTCAAGCTTCGTGAATGCGCCAGTGGCGGCGGCAGCCATTCCTGCAGCGACTGCATCCGAGCCGTCTGCAACCTCGGTGATGATCACGATGTCGTTCGAGCCTGTCGTCATGTATGCCGCAATTAGCTTTCCACCGGCCTTCTCAACGAGCCCGTTAATAGCTGCGGTGCGGTCCGTTGGTTCGCTGACCATCCCTTTGATCGCAGTGTGAGAATACGAAGCATACGTGATGAACAACGGCATTTCGTCCTCCCAATTGCTTGCGCGAAAAAATCAACCCGTCGCTCGGATGGCGACGGACAGTTTCAAGCCTCGCACACCCTCATGTTCTTGGCAATTGACTCTGCGTCCGACCACTCCAGCACCGAAAGTTCAATAGCTTACGTCCGCTAAGCGGCCGAGACCTTCATGACATCGGATAGCATTTCGAGGCTGGCGGCCTTGGCGGAGCGACGGAGTCTTGACTGACTCGAGGTCAGCTTCGGATCAAAACGCGAAGAACTCAGGTCGAGTAAATCTGGTCCGCTCTGGCGCAACGAGCGGACTATCGATCGCGGAGGTGCAACTTCGCCGATGGACCAACAGCTGACCTAGTCGCGTGTTACCGATTACAAATCGCGCTACCGCGAGACCGCGATGGCGCGTCAGTCTGGCAGTCCTGCATCGCGGAGAGCCTTGGCGAAGATCGCGAAGTCCTCCGCTCGCCGAAATGGTGCTAAATCCCTTAGATTGGAGGCGTGCAAATCGGGATTGCATTCGAGTGCTCGTAACACGGTTTTTTGCGCTTGCTCAAACCGCCCGGCGAGCGCATTGCTGGCAGCGGAAATGCAGATCGACAGCAGGAAAGTTGGATTGTCGCGCATCGCGGTTTCGGCGCATGACGATGCAATATCATAGCGGCTCGCCAGAAAATGCGCATACGCCATGGCTCCGTGCGTGGTGTAGTACATGGATGGATCGAGCGGGCTTAGGCGCATCGCACGCGCACAGTGCTCAAGTGCGCGGTCCGGCTCGCCTCTCCAAACTCTGAGCCAGCCACTGAGCATCCAAGCTCGCGCTAAGTTGGGATTGACAACAAGTGCCCGATCCATAAAAGCCGCGGCGTCGTCGAACTCATGGGCTACAAAGGCAAGTGCATATCCCCCCATACATAGCGCTATTGGATCATCTGCTCCAAGATGCACAGCTATTCGCGCCAGCCGTATGCTTTCCGCGCTTTCTCGCGCCTGGTTGTTCATCCAACCAAGCGCCTTGCGTCGGGTATAGCACCAAGCCGCCATGCCGTAGGCACATGCCAGATGAGGGTCCAGATCGATCGCCTTGTAAAAGAGCTGGAGCGCTTCACTGTTCGCGTTTTTGGACCAACGAGCTTTCGCGAGCCCACGCAAATAATAGTCGTACGCATCTAGACTTTCAGTTGGCTTACGCCTAGCTCGCTTGATCTCCTCATGCTGCAGCTTCGGGGCGATTGCACCCACGACCCCCGACGTTACGTCGTCTTGCAGATCGAACATGTCCTCGATCGGTCCCTCAAAGCGTTCCGCCCAGAGATGTGTTCCAGTTTCGGCGTCGATGAGCTGACCCGCTAGACGAATACGGTTTCCGGCTTTGCGCACGCTACCTTCGAGTACGTAGCGCACCCCAAGCTCTCGGCCGATTTGCTTCACGTCCACGGCCCGGCTTTTGTACGTGAAGCTCGAATTGCGTGCGATTACAAACAGCCAGGGAAAGCGTGACAGCGCCATCGTGATATCCTCCACGACGCCATCTGCGAAATAATCCTGTTCCGGATCGGAGCTCAGGTTGACGAACGGGAGCACGGCGATCGAGGGTTTGTCGGGGAGCACCGGGGGGAATTGCGACGGCTCTACCAGCTCATCCGCGGCTGCTTCGCCTGGGGGCACTTGGAGTTCCTGCACTGGTCCGACGAAGCGGAAACCTTTGCGCGGAAGCGTCTTGATCAGGCGCTGGTCCTCCCCGGTATCGCCAATGGCCGCGCGGACAGCATTCAGGCGGGTCGTAAGTGCAGCATCGGACACAATACGACCTTTCCAAACGGCGTTGATAAGGTCGTCCTTGCTGACAACGCGCTCCCTGTTTCGGATCAGGTATTCGAGCAGATCGAACACCTGTGGTGCGATGGAGACAACACCCGCCCCGCGATATAGCTCGCGCCGGTCGGTGTCGAATGCGTATTCCTCGAAAAGATAGCGCAAGCTGCCATTCCTTCTCGGGACCGCCTCTGTACTAGCGCATGAAGAATAAGCCGCCGGTAAGAGAAATGTAAGCCACCAGTTAAGCGCGCCGGCACCCCTTGGAGCAACTTCCGCCTAGTGAACAGTCCAGACAGGACAACCTCAATGAGCACGATCCACGGGACTACCGAGCTGGGACCGGCCACAGCAAGGCGGCAGGTCTACAGTCCTCTCGAAGCATACTGGAATGCATTTCAGGAGTGGCGCAAACGCCGGAGTTTACTGGCCAATTTGTGCGACTTAAGTGACAGGGAGCTTATGGATATCGGTATTACGCGCGGCGAAGTCGACTATGTCGCCTCGCACCGAGATTGCGATCCGCGAGGCATCCTATCCGGTGAATGAATGCCGGTATTTGGTTACGAAGGCAGGTCGGATTGGTCACACCAGAACGCGTTATGGCGCAGATGCTGACCTCCGATATGGTTCAGACCGAGAGGAACTCGGGCTCAGCAAATCTAGTCCGGTATGCTCCGCTGAGCAGACGCCGGCAGGCCGTGCCGCCACTTCGCATTCGGGCCACCGTCAGACATGGCTCGCTTGCTTCCTCTCCGTGATGACAACGTCCCGAGCAGCATGCTTTCGCGGCGCTCACCAAATGCCCGGGATGAGCCGCCATCGGACCCGCGCGGCGTAATCCGAATAGCCCGCAAGCTCTATCTGAAGAATTCGATCCTCTGTGACGGTGCGATAGAGCAGAAACGGCAGGCTGAAGATCACAACGACCGCAGCCGCGAGCCAGGATCCAAGTGCGGGTCCGCTTGCCGCTATGATCAGAATCCCGCCGGTGTATCCGGGATGGCGGACGAAGGCGTAGGGCCCCGTGGTGACGACGCGCTGACCGCGGTCGGTCTGGATGCGAATGACCGAGGAGAAAAACCGGTTAACGCGCATAGCCCATAGTGCCAACGCGTAGCCAGCTGCGAACGTGAACAGGCAAACGCCTTGCAGCCAGCCGGGCACGTTGTCGCTCCAATGGAAACGGCCACGGTCGAGCCCGGCAACGATCCAATGCGTGAACAGAACCAGCGAGAAGAACCTCAACGCGACCGGCGGCTTCTTGCCGCCCGGCCGCATGCGTTCGTGCAGGAGGTCCGGATCGACCGCGAACGAAACGATCATGACGGCGGCCAGAATTGCGAGATACGCCCAAAAGTCCGGGATGGCGATCGTGCCGGCTGCCGCGAACAATGCGGAGGCCGCGGTCACTACGAACAAAGCTGCCTTGAGGTAAGCGGAGGCCGGCATCCGCCACCTTACCATTTCAGCCGTCACTTCAGGAATAGACCGGCAACATTCATCAGGATGCCGATAGTCGGGATGTTCCACACGAGCGAACGAGCTAATGGCAAGTCCACCATATACAGGATTGCGTAGGCGATGCGACCCCAGAAGTAGGAGTGGGCTCCCCACACCGTGAGCCAGTTGTGTGTGTTCGTCGCGGTGACGACAAGAATTGCAGCGGCGAAGAATGGAAAGGTCTCAAGATAGTTTCGAAGCGCTCTTTCCGCTCTTCCGGCAACGCCGGTGAGCGGCGCAACGCTGTGTTCCCTTGAGCTGGCTGTCCATCGATAGCCGCGTTGCCCGCTCTGCAAGTGCGACACGATGATGATGTGTATGATGCCGAGGACTACGCTTGCGACGAGCAGGACGACTTCGATGGTCATAGAAGACAGTATACCCTCAGCGGCGTGATGTCTGTTGTGGGGCAATCGCGTCGGTCGGTGACGACCGCGGTCAAGTCCGGTCTACCCCAAAGAGCTGACGCCAAGGGGAGTTTGGAGGTTGGGCGCTAGGACAAAAGAGAAGTGCAATCTAATCGCTTGTCGCAGCGCGATAGAAGGCTTCCACCTTCTCTAGGTCTTTTGAGTGCGTACCCTCTTGGTCGGTTCTTGTTTTTGAATCGACGCCAGCAGGCCTCACCGACCTAATAGCTTTTTTGACATTGTCTGGTCCGAGGCCCCCAGCAAGAATTACGGGGGTACGAACACTCTCCACTATCATCCGACTGATGCTCCAGTCGTGCGTCACGCCCTGAGCACCGATTTGCAGATCACCCATGCGATGACTGTCAAGGAGGATCCAGTCGACAATTTGATCGTATGCTAGCGCCATACTTATCGCTTCAGGTCCCGTGACAGGGACGCTACGCATGAATTTGGCCTTTGGCAGAGACTTTCGCAGCGCCACGACGAGATCAGGCGTGAGCAATTCGGTTGATGCGCCGAGATGGATAATGGGCGGATCAAGCTCTCGTGCCATCCTTTCGATAAGGGCGACATCCGCAGAGAGAAAAAGCGCGGAAAGTACGGATGGCGCCCGGATCATCTTCATAACGGCTGACGCCTTCTGAACTGGAAGCTCGCGAGGGAAGGCACCGTCCCCTACGAGCACGCCGACATGATCCACGCCGATCGCCGATATTGCCTCGGCTTCCGTAGGCGTCGCAACTTCGTAAATTTGCGTCAGCATTGTTTTACGCCAGCGTAGCCAGTCAACCATTCGAATAATCAGGACGGCTTGGCCTTTGGTCAATGGCCGATTTGGGTCTTGGCCGAGTAAAAAGGGCCTTACAGGGCCATCAATCTTGAAGCCAAAACTGCGCCCACCTCAGGTCACGGTCGGGGCAATCAGCGGCTTGATCCCAACGACAGGAGCACAGTGAACGGCCCGTTAACCACTGCGCGACATGATCATCTTCGACCAGCGCAATAACCTAGAACTCACACATTGGGAGCCGTCGCCGATCTCAACCCGGTGACGGCCTTTTTTGGCTGCATGGATTACCGCGCTTTCACAAACGACAGTTTGACCATGATGTACGAGAGCGTTCGCGGCACGCTCGCGTCTGATGATGCGCAGAAGGCCGCTGGAGAGCCTCCTCGCTTCCGTGTTCGCGAGACGCCTGACTGGAAGCAACACGCGGGAAACCTCGAAGCTGAGATGCTCAAGCGAGGTATGTTCTTTGACATTATTGATTGGTCGGAGGATCAAGGCCGCCTGCCCCTATAGCCGACGTGTCGGTGAGAAGGTGGGCGTGCAGTTCCGCCAATGTCCCGGTTCACGGCTGCGGTCCTGATAAATTCATCTCACGCTCGGCCCGGAACACGTTTCCATAGAGACTTGCTATCCATTGACGACCGCGAGCTGTGACATTGAGATATCGTATCGCCGTATGAATTTGGGGAGCTACGTTCTTCCAGTAGAACTGCGGATACTTGTAAACAATATCTGCCGGCGTAGCGTAGCCCAGTGCCTTGTTGAGCCCAATCTCTTCAAATTCGTAAAACAGGGCGTTCGACTTCCTTAGATAGTTGGGATCGCCGAGCTGGCCGATAAGATCCGCAGCCCGCAGCAACAGCCCCTCCTCTTCGATCAGACTGTCATTCGATGATATCGTATAAGGAAAGCGGGTAT
This sequence comes from Bradyrhizobium sp. SUTN9-2, assembly GCF_003122645.1. Classification (NCBI taxonomy): domain Bacteria; kingdom Pseudomonadati; phylum Pseudomonadota; class Alphaproteobacteria; order Hyphomicrobiales; family Nitrobacteraceae; genus Bradyrhizobium; species Bradyrhizobium sp. SUTN9-2. The sequence continues at coordinate 3,915,844 of NZ_LAXE01000001.1, read as the reverse complement.
ATTCAATCGCTTGGGCAATTCGGTTCGCATCAAGGACTTCGACGGAGTCCAGACGTTCGAGGACGAACAATTTAGAGCGGTCCACATGATAGGGAGCCAGGGCGGCATCAGATGATCCTCGAGGCAAACGAATAGTGCCACCCGATACATCTGCAACAAAACAATCGTCTTCATCTCCTTGAACAACGCCGCGAACGTATCCGATGTCATGTGCAAGGCACGCCAAAATGAAATTGGCATAATCGTTTGCTGTCGTTGGTCTCAGCAGGGCGCGTCCGGTTAAAATGTCATGTCCCGCAAGGGTAACGAGCAATGTGTGCTCGATATTGTGGTACAGGGCGTCGCTGTTACCGATGCATTCCAAAGTGAGCTTGGCCGCAAACGGAAGCAATTCAGTTAAGCCGGCATGTGAAGCTCCAAACCGGTCCTTAGTTTCCGCGGTCAGAAATGACCCCAAAGCTTGCGATACTAGTTCCGGAACTGTGATCATTTGAATCTTCCGTTAAGCTTGCGCAGCGTGACAACTCCGCGGTCGTGTAGGATGAGTTCAAACAATACAGGGACATTAAGACCCTTCGATAGCAATAGTATCACTTCTCGACCGCGCCGGCGACATGGAGCTGCTAACGGTCGCAGGTGTGGAGAACAGCAACATCCTATCGGGCGATATCGCCACTACTTTCCATCTACCGAGAACGCGAGCAGCACGTTGCCCGGCAATGTGCCGTAATTGGTGTAGCCCGAATTGACGTAGAGCATGCCGCCGGCAACGACCGCGCCAGGACCATCGAGCGAGCCGCCATGCGCGGCTGCGCCATTGACAGTCATGTAGTCCTGGATTGTGTCGACATCCCAGATGATCTCACCGGTCTTGGCGACGTAGGCGCGCAGGTGCCCATCGAGCCCGCCCGAGAAGACTACGCCGGGAATCGCCGTGACCGCGGCCGACTGGGCTGGACTGCAGCCGGGCTTGTCGTTACAGCCCGGATGCGGCGTGTGCCACACGACCTCGCCCGTGGCTAGCTTGAGGGCAAACAGTCCGCCGCCCTGGCGCGGATCCATCTTCAACTCGCCACCCATGATCGTCTTCTGCGCTCCGGGCGTGCCCGGTGCCACGCGTTCAAGGCCGACGTCCGACACTGCGACGTAGACATTCTCGTCATCGACGGCCATGCCCCATTGCACGCCGCCAAGCGTGGAGCCCTGACCAATCCGGCGCTGCCACACTATCGCGCCGCCATGATCGGGATCGAGCGCGTGCACCATGCCCGACTTCTGTCCTGCGATCAGCGCGCGCTTGCCGTCCGCGAGATCGACCAGGATCGCGGATGAGCCGAAGTCGAAATCGGGTCCCTTCTTGTCGGGACAGTTTGCGGGATATTGCGAGGTGCACGCGACATTGTAGGCATCGCTCGTAGTCATCTGTCGCGACCATCTGAGCTTTCCGTTCACCAGATCGAACGCCACAAAAGCGTCAGACGTGTCCTGTGCGGGATTCGAATAGCTGTCGCCCGTGGTCGCATAGATCGTATTCGTCTTGACGTCGACCGTTGGCGCGGACCAGATCGCGCCCCCTGATGGCCCGAAAAGCTGCACACCCATCGAACTGATGCCCTGCGCTTGCGCGGGCGGGGAGATGTAGCTGCGCCATTTCACCTCTCCTGTCGCGGCGTCGAGCGCGACGATCAGCCCGCGAAAGCTGCAGCAGCCATAGCGTGGATCGGCCGCCAGCGCCTCTTCGAGCGAGGACACCGGCACATAGAGTATGCGGTCCGCAAGCGTCGGCGCACCGGTGATCATGGCCGCTTGATGCTCCTCGACCCGACGGGTCCACTTTAGCTTCCCGGTCTCGGCGTCGAGCGCATAGGCGTTGCCGCGCTGGTCGCCGAAATAGGCCGCGATACCACGCTCGTCCTCGCCGATGGTGACGGCGCTGCGCACGCCAAAGCCTGCATCGAACACCCAGCGCTGACATCCAGTGCTGGCGTCGAGCGCATAGACCTTGCCGCCGGCGCTACCGACGAACAGCCAGCCGCCCCAGACCGTCGGTTGCGCAAAGGCCCTGGCGTCACCGGGAAAACCGAAAGCCCATTTCAGCTTGAGGCGCGGGACATCGTCGGCCGCAAGCCGCGCGTTGTCGGCGGGCTGAAAGCGATGCTGGCGGATGTCGACCCCCCAACCGTTCCAGCGCGGCAGCGCCGCATCGGTGAGTTTGGGTCCATCGTCGCGGCATCTGGAGTCGGGCAGTTCAAGCGCAGGTGCCGGCGCGGTGCCCTTCAAATAGCGAGTGATGGCGCCGATCTGATCCTTACTCAGATCCCGCCCCTGCGCGCTCATGAGCCCGTAGGCGATCTGAAAGCCGATCCGCTGGTCGCTCAGCTGCCGCAGCGCATTCCTGTCGGGCGCCCGCGCCACGCCGCCCTCATGACATGAGGCGCAGCGTTGCCGATAGAGCGCCTCGCCGGACTGAGCCATTGCCTCCTCTGCCCCGGAGCATGAAATGCCGATCGTGGCGAGAAGCAGTCCGATCGAAAACTGCAACCAGATAAGGCCAAACGCGTTCTCGGATGACATCGTGCTCCCCCTATCGACAGGAATTCTTCCATTCAAGCCGGATCGCGAATACGGATGACCGGGCGAGCCGAATTCCTTCAACCCCGCTGGCAAATCCGTAGGCGCGGCGGAAACGCACGTAAGCTCGTCATACTTCGCCAATGGCAATTGATGTGCAGAAGGCTCGGTCGTTCAGAGATGAGCACGCGGCAATAGCCAGCTCATGATCTTTTCGTACGGATCGCGATGACTGTGGATGAATGCATTATCGTTCTGCTGCGCGGCAGTCCTGGCGAATTCAGTAATCGCCTCCATAGACTGCCGTTCAGCCTTCGGAAGCTTCGCCCATTGACGAATGATCTTCCGGCGGACTTCGCGTTGCTTTTCCCTTACGTCAGGCATCGGTGCGCTCCTAAAGTGGATTTGCTCCTGCTCTGCCTGTAGTAGCCAACATGAATGCCATGCTTGTGTCCAGAGCGCAGTTTAGATTCAGGTGAGATCGATCTCCGCGCGCTTTCGCCGAAACCAGAGCAGACGTTTGAGCCGCTCGGCGAGCTCGGCGTTCGGCCTGGGCTGAGCGGCCCGTGTCGCTCCCGGCGCACCGCTACTGCCGCGCCCAGCGCCGCTTCAACACCTTTCCGAGCTGCTCGGCGCTCTCACATCGCGCCGCAGCTGATTATATGCAGTTGAGGACCCGCGTCGATAGGTTGCACCGCAATTTGCTGCAATGCGGCAGTCCAGTTCTCCGAACGCTCTGCGACAAAAGGTACCCTCCTCGACCAGGCGCGTTGTGACCAGATCGATTCCGATGGAAGCGTAATCGCGGCCAATCGACTCCGATTGAACCAGCATTGACTCCGATGCATGCTTTTCCGCAAATTTTCCCCTGCCCCTCCCCTCGGCCAGAAGAGACCCGGCCCCTTGTTGTTTAGGCGCAGCGGCCGGCGCGGCGAGGTCGCATCGAAACAAACAACGTGAGCGCAGCCGACCCACGATCGTTAAGATCGGTGACCGCCGCCCTCACTCACCACGACCGAAGTGCGCTCTCTCGCAACATTGTCGATGAATCGCGCTTTCCGAAGAAAGTGGATTCCGAATTGCGCATCGATCACCTAAAGTGATTTGTGTTTACACACGGATGCCCGGCTATCCCGTCGGATGGGATTTGCCGATCCGTCCGAGCCGGTACGGCCACTTGCGGGTGTCGCACGAGCGACGCTGAAGTTGCTCCTCCCCGCCAAGAAGCCCATTCGTGTCCTGAACCAGGTCCCGTCTGCGCGCAGGAACAGCGTCGACGAGCGGCCTCAACATTTGCTGGAGCATCGCCGGCGTTAACCCTGTCGCCAAATGATCCGCGCGCGGCACGTCCGCTACCGACAGATTGCCTCATTGGAGCGGAGACTTTTTCAACAGCACTAACCTTGGTTAGAGGCGCGCATCATGCTGAGACCGAGCTTCCTAGGGCTGCTCATCGTTTTGGGTGTAGGAGTCCTGTCAGCCATGGAGCTGCGAGCTCCCCAGCGCTTCACGGTCCCGATCGTCCAGTCGCCTGCCGCACCAGATGCTGGCTCATCTGCCTCGCCCGACACACTGGCGAAAGGCGATCGCCTTGACGTCACCCCGGTGACCAGCGTGATACGGACCGAGGTCGCTTTGGCCGAAGCGCCTGTTGCTCCCCCAAACGATGCCCGTGCCACTACGCCCGAGCCTTCAAGGCCGCTCGCTCGCCAACGTCACAGTTCGAATACGGCCGCGAGCGCCGCTCGTCCCAAACCAAAGAAGATAACCGTTATCAAGCAAACTGCAATTGCCGAGCGTTCAAAGCTCGCCAGCGAGACCGTGTCCTGCAGGCTCGCGGCGTTTGGCGGCTTGCGCAAGGCGCTGAATTTATCCGGCTGCGAGATCTGAGGGTGCGGGCTTACGCTTTGCGGTGCCCGATGGCTTCAGTAAGAAAACACTACAGCACTGCGCTTCAGAACCCGACGTGTACAGCCATCCGTACTCCGTTCATGGCTCACAATCCAGAGCGCGGCTGCGTTGAACGAAGTGAGCCGACCAGATCAGTCGCGCAGCCGTGCCCGGCTTAGTTGCAGACGGACTTGTGCGCCAGAAGGCTTCCAAACGATATCGACCTTTCCACCGAGCTGCCCTTCGACTGCAGACTTAATGAGTCTGCTGCCGAAACCGGTCGAGGTCGGCTTGGCGATCGCAGCAGAGACATTGCTCTCGCTCCAAGTCAGAACCAGGACGTCTCCAGCAAATTCCCACCCGATCATCACCTTCCCGTCTGCATGACCCAGTGCGCCATACTTGATAGCGTTCGTGGCAAGCTCATGCAGGATGAGTGCCATTGCGGTGGCTGATTTCTCCCCGAGCACAATTTCCGGTCCGGTCAAGCTCACTTTGCCATGCTGCGAGGCACTCAAATGCGGTGCCAGTATCTGTTCAGCAAGATGGATGAGCAACACTGAATGCGCTGGCACCGAATCCGCTCCGCCGATCCGGACGAGGTCATGTGCCCGAGATAGCGCTTGCAAACGCTGGTTAAGAGCGGCGCTCATTTCAGCCGTCGTATTGGTCGATCGGCCCGTCATGGACACCATGGCGCTGAAGAGCGAGAAGAGGTTCTTCACCCGATGATTCAGCTCTTGCATCAGCAGTTGGCGAGCCTCCTCGGCCATTTTCAAATCATGCAGGTCGGTGCACGTGCCGTACCAACGGATGATCTCGCCCGCCTCGTTGCGGATGCATTGTGCACGTCCGATCACCCAGCGGTATTCGCCCGAGCGGTGCCGCAGCCGATACTCGATGTGATAAGGCTCGCCCGTAGCCAAACTGTGGCGCCATACTTTCCAGGCCCGCTCCTGGTCGTCGGGGTGAAACATTCCGTTCCAGGCCTCACCGTCGGTCGAACCTTTGGGCACGCCTGTGTATTCGTACCAACGGTCGTTGTAATAATCGTGATAACCGTCGGGCAGCGTCGACCAGATCATCTGGTCGATGGAGTTCACGATGGCCTGGTAACGTTCCTCGCTCTCGCGAAGGGCAGCCACCGCCCGGATCGTCTCCGTCACGTCGGTCGCCTGCACGAAGATGCCATACCGATCGCCCGCGCCGTCGCTGATCGGCTGAAAGACGAAGTCGAGATGCCGTTGCTCGGAAATCCCGTTTCGATCCAGGACAACCGGAATGGCGCGCCCGGCGTAAGGCACTCCGCTCTGGTAGACGTTGTCGAGTAGTTCGATGAAACCTTGCGACGCCACCTCGGGCAGGGCCTGATCGACCGATTTGCCGAGGATGTCGTCACGGCCCACCAACTGCAAATAAGCGGGGTTTGCGATTTCAAAAACATGACGGGGCCCGCGAAGAATGGCCGTCGCGCCCGGCGCCTGTTCGAACATAAGAGACAGACGTGCAATCTCCTGCTGGGCACTGCGCCGCGCCAGGACGATTAGAGTTGTTTCGTTCCCTTGATTGAAGATGCCCGCAACCTCGCCATCTTCGCCGCGGATCGGGCTAATGCTGTAGTTCCAGTAGGTCTCCTGCTGGCTGCCGCCACGCACCATTGGCAGCATTTCGTCATAGGTGGAAAAGCCTTCACCCGTGGCCACCACGTTCTCGAACTGCGGGCCGACGACGTGCCAGATGTCGGACCAGACTTCCTTGGCGGGGCGGCCGAGAGCCCAGGGATGGCGCTCGCCCGGAATGACAGACCACGCGTCATTATAAAGGAGCCTGAAGTCCGGCCCCCAGTAGATCGCCGTTGGAAAGCTCGAATACAGGCAAATGGACAGTGCCGAACGAAGCGATTGCGGCCACGACTCCGGAGGCCCGAGCGGATGTGTCCTCCAATCGAAAAGACGGATAAGCTCGCCCATCCGTCCTCCGCCGCTTAGAAATCTTGTCGTCTCGTCACGCATCGGCCTGCCCATCTCAGTCCTCCGAGCGCAAGCTTATCCAGCATTTCGGCGGACGGATAGCCGACGCATCGGTGAGAAGATCGGCGTGCAGTCGCGCCAGCGCTCCGGCTTGCCGCTCTAGCTAGGCCGAGGCTGGAGTTTGGCTAAAGCCAACCGTAGACGATTATTCCTCACCGCCACAAATCGTTCGCGGTCCACCCCGCAAAAGCGAGCGTCGGTCGGGAGAAGGATTTTCTAAAAACGAACGGGGCAAGAACCCGCAAAACTACGTAAGGTCTATAGGTTGCCTGCGGCTTAGGAAGTCTGAGAGCGGAAAATATTGTCGCGGGCTTGCCGAAGTAGCACTGAGCAGGCCTGTACGCCGCATTTAGAGGCTGTGATCAGACGTTGATCACCGTGAGCCTTCGCATCGCACGCTGTCTGGACTGCCACGCTTCTGCGTCAGACTTGTGGTGCATGTGAAGTTGACGCTCGGGCGTGAGTACGACGATATCGTCGCCCCAATATTCACCGACCGCGCACAAACCGACAGCGGCCTGACGGACAAGGTGCGACGTTAACAATCGTGGCAAGGCTAACCGGTAGCAAACACCATCGTAGACAAAGAAGCCGAGGCGGACCATGAGCCCGAACTCCCGGCTGAACGTGCCATAGCCATCTGCGTAAAGTTCGAATGCGGCGGCACAATTTTGTTGCTTCAGCTCATCGAGGGCCTCACGAGCGAAGGCAGCTAGATCAGGCATGCCGTCACCATGGAGTAGCTCCACCCGATCATGGAACTCGTGGTCCGCCAGTGCAGTCGACCATAAAGCTTCCGCCTCGCTGGCCTTGGCGATCCAAGCCGCATCAAAATCGGGTCTTCCGGTCGGCATCTCTAGAAGGACGTGCGTGGCAGAAAGCGACATCTTGGGCTCTCCTATCAGATTACCTGACGAGTAGGAAAACTCCGCTCTACGCCCCACGCTCAGGTACTTGATCGCAAATGATGCCGGGCGAAATGCGGCGGCTAGTCCGAGACCGCAAAATTTTGTCGCGCGGAGTTACGAGCGTTTTACGTGCCTCGCTTGGGGGCTGCCAGGGGGCAGTTGCCGGCCTCCCTCCCCTCACCAATCACTTGCCGCCATTGAGACGAGGCTCCTGATCGATTCTTGGTCCTCGACTCTTGCGGAGAGTCCATCGTTGTAACATACTGACGTTCGTCAATGTGTTACGAGACGAATGATGTCGCAGCCAATTGTCGCTTACTATCGCGTTTCCCGTGAGAAGCAGGGCCGCTCCGGGCTCGGCCTCGACGGTCAGCGGCGCCTCATCTCGACCTTCGCCAGCAACGAAGCCATGCAGATCGCCAGCGAATTTACCGAGGTCGAGACCGGCAAAGGAGCAGACGCGCTAGACCGGCGTCCTCAGCTTGCTGCAGCCTTGCGGAAAGCCAAGCAGCTCAAGTGTCCGGTCGTCGTGGCCAAACTGGATAGGCTTTCGCGCGACGTGGCCTTCATCGCCGGCCTGATGGCTAAACGGGTGCCGTTCATCGTTTCAGAGCTGGGCAAGGGCGTGGACCCTTTCATGTTGCACATCTACGCGGCCGTGGCGGAAAAGGAACGCAACGTCATCGCTGAACGGACCCGCCTCGCCCTTGCGGAGGCCAAGCATCGCGGCAAGCGGCTCGGCAATCAAAGACAGGCCGACATCAACAAAGCCGCTGCAGCGACTCGGGACGCCCAGCTAGAGCCCATCCTGAAGGAGATGTGGGACTTGCCCTACCGCGATATCGCCCAGGAACTAACGGACCGTCAGATTCCTGCAGCCCGGGGTGGCGCTTGGAATGCAATGAGCGTGCTGAGGTCGATGAAACGACTGGGGTTAGTTTGAGATTTCCCATGAGATCTCCCAGTTCAGCCGGCAACCTTTGGCAGTAGCGCATCCCTCACGCGATTTAGGAGTCGTGCAATTGGCGGCCGGGCTAACCTAAGGTGAAGTGACGACCGTGTGCCTTCCGCCGAAAGCGCAGGCGCGCGAGCAGCATCCGGCCGCCGTGGCACTGGCAGACGCTGACCCCACGCATGGCCAGATTTCCGCACATTTGGCCATTCCGCTTCTTCGCAATGCAAGTCGGAAGGCCCGGCCGCCCCGGCCTGAACCGGTACTTTACCGCCGCAGCCTGCCACATTGCGTTCCCTGATCCGAACGAACGTCCCATTTGACGGCCTCGACTGAAGAGAGCGGCCGAAGCTCCTATGGCTAGGCCGGCCGGTCAAGGCACGATCAGTGAAGTCAGTGAAATCAGTGGTTTTGCATCCTGCTCATCTTGTCGTCCTCGCGCGCGCGATCGACCTTGATCCAGAATATCGGACGGTTGGCTGCATTTTATTTATCAAGATAGAAAATCACTGATTTCACTGACTTCACTGATTAGGCTTGGTGGGCAGGTGTGCAGTCTTGGCGGCTTGCGCTTGCCCCCGTCATCTTCGTCGCCGCAGCGAGCCGATCGCGCAGCGGCAGATTCGCCCTGGCATAGATGACTTGGCGCCTCCGATTGATGACCCAGAGACCATCGCGCGTATTGTTCCGTACCACCACATACCCGCACTGTTCGAAGCGGTGCGGAATTTGCCGGCGGTTCTTGCGGTCTCCCAGCCAGATCTCGAACCCGTCAGATGCCATGGCCTGCACTTGGACCAAGGTCACGGCGTCAGGATTGCCAAGGCGATCAAGGACGTCGGCGAGCTCGGCGTCCTCTGGCGCGCGGCTGGCATCAACAATAGCCCAAAAGGCTTCGGTCTTCGGTGGCGGCGCCTTCGGATTGAAGGCACTCAAATCTAACGAGGCGAGCCAGGCAGCAACATCCCGGTCTCCCCCCTCATCGTACCACCGCCATAGCTCTGTCCAGTATTCTGCGCTGAAGTCTTCCTTAACAAGGTGGCTCCAGGCGACATAATGACGGCGGTCGTCGGCGGAGAGATAGATGCCGTCCGTCTTGTGGTTCGTCGTGATCAGGACGCCGCATACATTCGGCACGCTGTACTCACGCACATTCTTTTCGTCGATGCGCAGAACATCAGGTGGCGCCGCAGTAACCGCCTTCATGTGGTCATAAAAGGCGAAGCGGTCGATTCCGCCGAGATCGCGCGCCTCACTGATGCGAAGGATGACGGACTTTAGGAAGCCATTGAAGCGCCCCAACATCTGCTTGGGCGACACCTCATGCAAATTCCAGGGGCCGACCGCGCGTTTGACCGGTTCGATGAGCGTATCCTTTCCGATGCCCTGCGCGCCACCGAGCACCAGGGCATGATTGATCTTTTCCTGCGGACATTGCACGCGGTGCGCCAGCCAACGCACGATGTGGTCGGCATCGCTGGGATAAACGCGCCGGATGTGATCGACCCACCTTCGGGCGCCGCAAGGGTTGCCGCGATCAAGAGTTGGGGGCCGATATAGGTTCAGGACCGTGCAGCCGGCGCGCGGGATCCAGCCCCCCTCGGAGATCAGATGTCCCTCAAGCAGCGCCGGCTCGCCCGGAGCCCATGTTATCTGTTCAACCGGCCGATTCTGGTCCAACCATTTGTTTGCCGATACCGGCCTGCTGGAGCCGGAGGTTTTGACCGGCGCTAGACGCGCATTGACGCTTGAGGCCGGCCACAATTCTCGCGTCGGCAAGAATATGTATTTGTGCATAGGCATGTAGGCGACAAAATCTTCGCGCCTCAACTCGATTAACTCGTAGCGGCAGCCACCGTGAGCAAACGAGGAAATGAACAGCGATCCATCCTCGCGCCGGTATAGAATTGCTTTGCCGCGACCGTAATCCGGGCCTTCGAAAGGATCGGACAAGGTCTTGCTGATAAATTGATCCGGCTTGGCAAGCACTTCCCCCACCGTAACGCCGGCCAGATCGGGATCGTCGAAGGGCAGCGGAAATGTCGAGCCCAATTCCCTCCGGTCAACCCAATGATCCACCTGAGCACGCGCCTCGCTTTCGAGGTATCCCATGGCAGTCAAGCGTGCGATATGGCGGGCGCTCCACCTCGCCCGAGCTTCCCGTCGCTCAGGCAGCAGCCTGAGCTCCTCAATGGCTCGCAGTTCTCTTGCCTTCGCTCTTTCATACTCGGAGAGCGGCGGACAACACAGCCGCGTGTCGAGCGAGTCTCCGCCATGAGCGGCAACCTCGCGCTCTATCTGCTCAAGCGGCGGCTCGACAATCGGACGCCCCTCGAAAATTAGACGTTCCGGCGAGCCAACAGCTTTATCGATGATCGCCCGGTCGAGGAATGTGCCTGCGGATGACACGATGCCCCAGCCGAAGCCTGCCAGCCAACAACGCTCATACAAATCGGATAGAAATCGCGGAATGTCGGCGGCGTCGACCACCGGGACGACGATGTGGCGCCCTCCTGATCCGAGGAAGCGCTCCCCGGTGATTCGGTGCCGCAATCCACTGCTGGTCGAGGCGCGTTCAACGCAGGCTGCTCCACCCAATCCTGGTATTACTTCCTCAAGCGCGCGGCGAACGTCACCCCCCAACCCCTCTATTCGGCGTCTCGTGGCGGCCGGCATTCCTTTGGTGTCGAAATCCAGCAGCACGAGCCCCGGATTGCCAGCACGGAATGTAAGATAATCCAATGTCCGGGCAATAACGGTTGGGTCCTTAGCTCCGTCGAGCTCGTCCTTGCGGACCACCCGGACGCGCTCCGGCAGGCCATCTCGAAGGCTGCCAATCGCGTAGGCTTCATTCGATTTCAACGAGGCGATCAAATCGGCAAGAGACTGCACATCTCTGATCGTAGCGCGGCGGGCAAACCCGCGTGCCATGCGGCAGGCAGAACTATCACTGGCGATCTTACCCTCGCGAAGGGCAATCCGCTTCGTGAGCGGGCCGCCGACCTTTTCAAAGACGGTGATCTCGGTCGGCATCATCGTGACAAACCGTCATCGGCATGCATCGAAACTCGATTCGGAGGCCTCACACGCACGCGATTTCTGCTCGCCAATACCGTGACGCCGCTTCGACTGTTCAAGCCGGTCCGAGATATCCTTCAAGCTTCAGTCGCGTCGTGGCGACGGCACCGCCAGGGACGGCCGGTGCCTTGCTAGGCATTTGTCTGCTCCTCGACCGGGAAGTTTCGGCGCCTGCGGCGATCGGCGGCAATCGCGGCTTTCTGTTCTCGCTTCGCGATCCACTCAGCCACAGCTTCATCCGCGATCCGAATGCCCGTGCGACCGAGTACCATCTCGCGCGGCCCCCACCCCTCACGCTTTGCCCGTTCGTACGTGGATCTCGAAATGCCAACGGAAGAGCAGAACTCATCGACGGTCCACGATGCGCGCGGCACCGGATTGCGTCGGCTATTCTCTTCGCGCGATAGACACGCCATGACATACTCCTCTTGTTGATAGCGAGCGCCTTCACTCGCCTTGTTGACGAACAGTGTGCGCGTGACCTTTGCAGACGAAAAGAAATTTTTTCGAAAATTGGGTGCTTACTTTTGCTTAGCTCCGAACTATTTAAATCCGAGAAGTCGCTGCAACAGAGGCACTTCTTAAATAGCTTTCTTTAGCTTAGTCCCGAACTCGTGATCCAAGCAGCGCTCGACTGGAATTTGCAACGCGTTATCGTGCGCGCTGTTTCAAGAAATACCGAGGTGACGCGCGATGACCACCTCAAAGCGAAGCGACCGGCGTGAACTCCGGCCCATGCTCACTGAACAAATGGTTCTTGAGCTCGTCCCGATCTCACGCACCACGCTTTTCCGCCTTGAACGCGCCGGCAAATTCCCGCGCTCAGTCTACGTGAGCCCGAACCGACGCTTCTGGTTTCGTGATCAGGTGGTGGCATGGCAGACCGCCATTGATCATAATGACGAACGCAACCCGGCGCGAGGGCGTGGCAAAGGGAGGACGCGGCGACGCGTAGCCTAGTGTCCATGAACTGTGACGGCAGGATTGATTCTTGTAGTAACGGAGCGACACATGATCAATGGATTCGCACACGAGCTACTCATTCCTATCTGTCATCCTGATGCTCTACCCGACTACGTCGTAAAATCTCGGGATGAGCGCGTCTGCGCAGAGTTGCCAGCTTCAGTCACGAAGGTGGCGTGGCCGACGATGAGATTCATCAAAGCCCTTAGGCAGGTTTGGGCCAGCCCGACAGGATCTCCTCGCCGCGGCTGGTGGTATTCGCAGGAGGGCTATTGTCAGATCGTTCAAGGGATCTTCGTCGCCGTAACAAGACACCCCGGAGGATGGACGGTAGATCGGGAAGCCCTCAACCTCCCGCGTGACGAACGCGGTTTTCGAGAAATTCTTGGCATAGACGCTGGTGTGCCGGTCGTGTTTTCGCAATTCTGGTTGGCCAATCTTGCAGCCAAGAACCCTGCCAAACTCGGCCTCAGATGGCTGACCGACATTCTAGACAAACGTTAGGATTGAAGCAGCGTCGCTTGGAGGCTGACAGCAAGAACAGCGTCCTTTGTCTGTTGGCTTGCGATCCAACAGCGCGGCCCTCGCGAGGCTATCGACCGTTCAATGACTTTGCTGTCGATGTCAGCCGCGTCCTAGCTCGCAGCAGCTGCAGCTCCGTGGCCGACGCTCGGAATTCGATGGGTCACTGCGACGTTGCAGGAGGTGATCACATGCACAGCTCGACCACAGATGCTCGCCAGTCGGCTATGCGGCACGCAAAAACGCGTCGTTCGGTGCATCAATTGGAAGCAGCGTTGCTGTCCGCCCCAATACTGGGAGATGCGGCGTTTGGTTTTTTCGCGTCAGGACCGCGATGCGCGTCGGAGCCCCGACTCCGATATCTTGTACGTCTAGAAATTTCGTCACAGCGCTATTTACGGCGTTGGCGTTCGGACTAATTACTTCGAAGAGCGCAACATGGTCATCAGCTTCCACCGCAGCATCGAACTCCCACGTATCCGACTTGCCCCTGATCTTTGCCCTTTGCTTGATTTTTCTATGGTCGTAGACGCGATCTAGCTTATCCCAAAGCGCGGCCCGCGCGTCAGCGTGTTCGGTCATGGCAAGAATGGTGGCCGTATTCTCGACGGCGGTCTTTGCCGCGTTCGCGACAGATGCGACAACGACAACCAGCTCCTCAACCCCGACCTCCATCTCGAAAATCATGTTTCGGTCAAAGCGGACGCCGAAACGCTCGGCAACATCGCCAGCAAGTCGCACGAACGTTTTCTCGCCGCCCATGAGACCGGCTTCTCGTCGCGCTCCTCCGGCATCGCTGACGAGAAAGCCATCGCGCAGACGAGAGATTTCGACGCCGACCATTGAGCCGCCAGGGTAAAGCAGCGGCAGAGACAGACGCGCGGCGTCCGTCGCTGGGGTGATCCGGATGAGAGCCCGGGCCACTTCGTCCGCTATCTGGGCAATGGATTTTTGGAGTTCGATCAGAGCAAGTACTCCTGCCAATGCGGGGTGGGGAAATCGTCCAACCCTTGGATATTAAACTCTTGCGCCACCGTACGCAAAAAGCCCCGAAAACTCGTTAACGGTTCCGCGACCGGCACGGCAATGGGCAGATTGTAAGGGGGCAGAAAGGCTTTGCCCCCGACCTTCGCGTTGTCCTCGAAGCGGTGGACGTGGCTTTCTTCGACCACCGGTGGCACGTGTCCCAAACGTGCAGTTTTGCGAACGAGAGTGTTGAAGTGTGGGTCAGCGGGCCAAGCGTCAACGCGGGCGATGTTCACAAATGAACGTCGGCCACCCGTGATCTCCAGCGTCGCCGTTACCTCATGCTGGCGGCGATAGGCCCAAGCACTTAATCGAAGCCGGACGCCTTCCAGACCGACCCCGTTTTCGTCGCCCAGCGGAATGACCACCTCCGTTGTCTCAGCGGCTACGGTATGCAGATCCGATCTCGACATGGGCTTAGTGCTCGGCGTAGGCGGCTCCGGATCGGACCACGAGGGCCATGACATAAGCGTCTTGCGCGCTGCGGCTGTTTCAGCCCAACGTCGTTCAACCACCGGCTCCTTTGGTTTTGCCGTTTTCCCCGCCACGCCCGCCGCCCTAAACACCTGACGATTGTACAACCCGGGGGCGTCGTCGCAAGGCTTGAGAAGGCCGATTGTTTCGGGAAGGGTCAGTTACTGTGGTGCAGCAAGGGCGACATCCTCCTTATCTCCTCCCCTTGCGACAATCTTGAGCGCGTCATCTGGCAGCGGGCGTTGCAATGCCCTGACCCACGGTGCGCGCATCCACGCATCTCGGAAAGACGCCGGCATCGGCGCGAGGTTGCCGACGTATCGGTTAACGACGCGAAGCAGCGCAGCGATGGCGGCTTGGTTGGACTATGGCTTTTGCCAGTACAGTAGCTCAGGGAAAGTCGCCCAGAACTCCCTTATCGCCGCGGCAAATTCGGAAACCTGCTCATCCGATACCTCCCGCCATTCATGATCGAGATGGCCGTCGAAGATTTTAAATTCTCGCATCGGATTGTTGAGATACTAGGATATTTGTCGTGTAGCTCGTCAAGCGATCTTCCTTTGCCATGCTTGTAGACGTTCACGACCAAGCGACAGGCATCGATCCTTGGAAAGAATGCAAGTGCGGTACAGTCCCAGCCGAACTCCTTGAGAATATCAAAAAGGTTCCGGACATCCTTTACCCAAGTATGTTGTTTCACTGCGGCGGCTTTGAAATAGTGACGCATCTCCAGTTCAAGGAATTTCCGAAGTTCTTTTTCCCCACTGGTGATACATTCCAGCAACGGCGCTCAGCGTCGCTTGTTTCCTTAGGTCGTCGAGTAGCGAATAGAACTCAAGGGCATTATCGTTCGCTGTCTCGGCCACATGCGCCAAATCGTAGAAATCGTATTCGCTGCCTGGCGAGCTTCCGATGCGCTCATATTCGTCTTCGGCATATTTCTCGGCTTCTGCTTCGATCTCCGAGAATTGAGCAAGGATGCGCGCGCGCATCTGTTGAACAAAAAAATCGTGCTGTTTGATGAGCTTGTGACGCCAACCGAAGGTCATGTGGAGTTGGGGTTGTATCATCGGTCGCGCAGTCCCAGTTCAATCCAATCAGTCATCCTACCGCCCCCCCGGCCACCATGTTGACGGCGGACTGCTGGTCGAAATCTTTGTCGGTCGCAGCGCGACCAGTTGGCTGCGTTTGTACGGATAGCCGCGCACCTGCGAGCAGTTTTTGCACCGCATGTACCGCTCCAGCTCATGAACCTGCGTGCACTTTGGCCGCCGAACGATGTCCAGAGCAAAGGTCTGGTTGGTGTCGCAGCCGATACACCGCACCTCCAGATAGCCTTAAGCGGCTTTGAGCGCATCGCCCAGCGTTGAGGACGGCTGGGCCGGTCCCTTGAAGCCAAGCATGCGAGCGTTCCGCGCTTCGACCGCGAGCCGGTCTGCTTTCTTGCGTGCTTCCGCCGCCTGCTCGGCCGCTGCCCGAACGGACGCGCCGTAGATGCTCTCGAGAGATTTGGTGCCCATGACCGCGAAAGATCGCCCAAAGGTCCGGCAGTCGGCAAGCCGCTACGGATAGCAGCCAATCACGCGGCGACCACAATCGAACGGTCAAGGGCGCGAACGCCGCTGCCCTCAGTCCTCCCCGCCGAGCGGCGGCTCTCCCATTCGTCCGCCTTGGCGAGAGCAGCTTCCGCCAGCTCGCGTCTGATCTGTAGCACTACGGCGTAGATGGTGCGCCGCACCTGCATGTCGCGCGAGCACCGGGCCGCGGTGCCCGACACGTGCGTCAGGGTGATGCCCGCGCGTTGATCGATCAGAGCATCGACCTCGTCAGCCTCACTGCGCGACGATTGCTGCCGTTCGCGCCGCAAGTGCCGGAGGTACGCAACGCGGCTCTGGTCGAGCGGGAAGCCGTCACTCTGTCGCTGGATCACGCCCTCGGCTTCGAGCTTGTCGGGATAGGTCCGGCTGCAGTCGAGGTGAGCGGCCGGCGCCGATGCACTGACCGTCGCGGGCTTTCTAGATCGCGGTGGAGGGACGGGCTCGACGACGGGCGGGCCTCCAACGGTAACGGTCTCAGGCATCGTCATGGATCCTGCTGCGTTGCAGAAGGATAGCTCACTTCTACATCCGACGCATAGGACCTTGGCTTATCTGGTTCGGGAAAGATGCATCATTGCACGAGCGCCAAAGCCTTCGGTATGTTGCGAACATCGGCCGCCGATAGGAGCCGATAGGACCAGAAATGCTGAACGATGATCCACGCCAGTTTGTGCTGACTGCAGATCGCGATCCTCCGATGGTGGCGCCTTGATGCCTTACACCGTGCCCCACCGAGCGGTAGCTGTCGGTGTCGTGGTCGTCTTGCTGGCCGTTTCAGCGCTTATTCTTCCTTTCGTGAGCCGACAACCCGGGAGAATTGACAGTTTCATTCCCGTTGTTCAGACGGTAATGAGCGCAGCGGATCTGATAACGGCGACCCTGTTATTTGCGCAATACGCGGTGCAGCCACACAGCGCATTGCTCGCCGTAGCTGGCGGATACATCTTCGCTGGTTCGTTTGCTTTCCTACAGACACTCAGCTTTCCCGGCAGCTACGCCCCAAACGGGCTCATAGGTGACGTTTACAACACGCCAGCTTGGTTTTTTGTCCTTTGGTACACCACTTTTCCGCTCAGTATTCTTGCCTATGCGCTGATGAAGGACAGGGGAAAGACGTCAAGGCTCTCGACGAAGGCAAGTATAGCAATAACGCTGGCTTGGGTGTTTGGGACAATAGCTCTGCTCTCATTTTTGGCGATAAAGGAAACTAAGCATCTGCCGCAGTTTTTCACGACAGGTCTTATGCTGCAGACACCGCTCAGCAATCAATTTAACATCGGTCTATCGCTGTTGGGTTGCCTCGTGCTTCTGGTGCTTTTTGTCCGAAGGCGCACGGTGCTCGATCTGTGGCTGATGGTCACATTGTTTGCAGCGCTTCCCAACTTTCTTGTGGCGATATATGCGGGCTCCACTCGGTTTTCAGTAGGATGGTACACCGCTCGTGGATTTGCGCTGATCGCAAGCTGTTTGCTGCTGGCCGTATTGGTCACAGAGATGACTGTGCTCTATTCGCGGCTGGCCAGCGCCTTAGTGATGCAGCGGAGGGAGCGTGCCAATCGAATTGATAGCATTGATGCAGCCACCGCGGCGATCGCTCACGAAATCAGGTCACCGCTGGGAGCAATAACGCTGGATGCGGACACCGCTCAGCAGCAACTTGCCGCACAACCTCCTAAGGTCGATGAGGCGCGCGCCATCCTCAAGGACATTGGAGTAGCCAGCCTTAGGGTCAACGAAACAATCGCAAGCGTTCGCGCGCTGTTTAAGGATGCTGCCTATCAACCAGCCGTGGCCCTGATCAGCATTGAGGACATCGCGCGGCAAGTGTTACGGTTGCTGCAGCACGAACTGCAGTTCAATGAAGTTCTCGTGGCGACGGAGTTTCGGACCGAAGCTACTTTCGTGCGTGCTGATCCCCGACAGCTACAGCAGGTAGTACTGAACTTGTTGAAAAACGCCATCGAGGCGATGGTTTCCATTCCCCCAAGCAGCCGACGATTGACCATCGAAACTCGGATTGATCAAAGCTCTTTCGTTCAATTGTCGGTCCAGGATACTGGCATCGGCGTGCCCCCGCCGGAGCAGAAGCGGATATTTGAGCCGTTCCATACGACCAAACCGGCGGGCATGGGATTGGGTTTGGCGATATGCTCCACGATTATCGAGAGGTATGAAGGTCGTTTGTTTCTCAGCAAATCGGGGCCCCAAGGCTCGACATTTGTGATATCACTACCTGTGGCAAGATAGATTTGGAGCAGACCTTCTGACGAGCCCCGCAACTGCAACCACGAATTTTTTCCCGCCAAATATCGACAATAGGGGCGGTCGCACGTCCCCCGCAGTAGCAGCACCGTCATAAGACCCTGATGGCCGCCTGCAGGGGACCGACTGCCGCCACCCGAACACCCACAGTTGTGTCCCGTTAGATCATTAACTCTATCCCAAAGGCTACTCGTCATGCTTTGATGCTTCTTCCAAAGCGGCGGACATGGGAGCAGCAAATGCGGTACCTAATATTAGGTGCGGGCGCGCTCGGCGGCTATTTTGGCGGAATGCTAATCAAAGGCGGCGCTGACGTGACATTCCTCGTCCGGCCCAAGCGCGCCGCCCAACTTGAGCAGCACGGCCTGATCGTAAAGCTACAGGATGGCAGTGAACTCCGGACGAAGGTCAAGACTGTTGAGCAGCCGAAGCTGAATGGGACGTACGATGTTATTCTGCTGTGCTGTAAGGCCTACGATTTAGACGGTGCCATGGGCGCAATGGCTCAGGCCATGGCCGAACACAGCGTGATCGTTCCCGTACTGAATGGCGTTCGTCATATAGATGTTCTAACGGAACGGTTCGGCCAAGCGCGTGTGCTGGGCGGTCTAACGACCATCAATACCGCCTTGATGCCGGACGGCACCATCCAGCAGAGCCAGTTACGGATCAATCTAAACGTCATAGGAGAGCTGGACGGCCGGCCTTCCGACCGTTGTGCAGCGATCAAAGCCGCGCTGGAAGCAGGCGGAATCCCCGTACAGATCAGCGACAACATAATCGCGATGATGTGGGCCAAATTCTTCGGTTTTGTTATCAGCGCGACAGTAGCAACCTTGACGAGGTCCCGGGCGGGGGGCAATTGCCGCGTCAGCGTCCGGACCATCGTTTGTTTCTAATGTAATTGATGAATGCACGAGTGCGGTGACGGCGGCAGGTTATCCGCCAGCCCCCCCACCTGCTCCTGATACGGCCGGCATTATGCGTGGCATGTTTTCTCAAGCGGGATCGACCTACGGGCCGTCAATGCTGATCGATATGGAAGATGGGAAGCCCACAGAAGGCGAGCATACGATTGGTGATTTAGCGGAACGCGCAGCCCGGCTGGGCATCAGTGCGCCTCTTCTTGGGGCTGCTCGATGCAATCTCCAAGCCTATGAATTCAATCGAGCCCGATCGACGTAGCCCCGCTGTCACTGCAACCAAGGATCTTGGGCGCGCTCTCGCGTCCCTCCGAGAGCCGCATCGTTCAAAGGACGATGATGGCACCGCTAGCGGCGAATGCCAGCGGGTGAACGTCCGATCTGCGGGAACGAGGCCTGCGGCCATTGCAACAACGCGCGGGTTGTGGCTCAAGACTGCCGCTTGAGGTGTGGCATACGTTCTTCGGCGGGGACGAAACCGCCGTCGATAATGAATAATTCTGTATCAGCCACGCCGTCCCTGATTTGCTTGGCCTTTTGATAGGCCGGACTTTCATACCAACGCTTGGCTGTGTCCAAATCGGGAAATTCAATCTCGACGACACCCTCAAGCGGACCCATCACTTCCAATGCGGTGAGCGGAGTGTAAATGGCCAAGCGCTTGGCACCCAGACCCTCAAAGGACGGGCCCGCTGCCTTCCAATACTCGTCGAGTTTCTTCCAATCATGCACGCCTCTGTTCAGTGCAATCATGTAAGCAGGCATTCTTAGGCTCCATTGTCTTCCTAAGCATTGGCAAGAATTGAATTGCCGCGCTGGGCAGTAAAGCTTGACGCAAATCAACGTTTGGGTGGGTCGAGGCTTTCGCTCAGGGGCCATGATCACGAAGCACGTTCGCGCCGCAAGGCTCAGCGCACCCCTGCGAAACTAGGGCCTATCAGGGCCCAGCAGGCTCGGGCGGGCATCTCGCTCCTGCGAACGAATATCAGAATTATTCTTTAATTTCAAGAATTTGCCCTCCATTTTTGGAGGCGAAAAAAAGCACTGGACGCCAGGACCACACGGTTTTGCCGTACGCGCGGTCCGTTGGCGCCGCAGGGTTCGACGGCGTTGTGCACGTTGCCATCGAAATGCCGGCGCGACGAACCTGACAGCGCCGCTCGTCCATACGAAGCCTCGGGTTCACGGAGAGCAATCCGCCCTGCCCTCAGCTCTCGTACACGACGCTGCCGCGTCCACCGCAAGCCCGGCTCGCGACAATGACGACCGCATGATCGCCCCTCGAGATTGAGCCGGGATGGGCGACGCATACGTCATTTCCGAATTTCGGTAAGTGGAATATTTTAGCGCAGGCAGATTGACAGAGAAGCGAAACACCCTGCTCTCGTAGCCCGGATGGAGCGCGAGCGTAATCCGGGACAATTCGAGCTGCCGGGCGAGCAGCCCCGGATTACGCTTTGCTCCATCCGGGCTACACGACTACACGACGACGCGCTATCCGCCGAAATCCTTCGGGCTGAACGGCAGATCCAGCACCTTCCATTCCCCGTACAGATTGGCCGGCAGCATCTTGTAGGGTTGGCAGTTCTGCAGCGCGCTCGTTGCGGACTTGACGATGGCCACGCCCTTGGCGGACGGCGGCGCCTCGATCAGGATGGGCTCGCGCGCCAGCGTGCCGTCGGTGGCGAACACGGTGCGCAGCTTGACATGGACGTTGTCGGTCGGTGCGACGCCGGCCGGAAGCTTGGCGCAGCCGCGCAAGTGACGGCGAAGCTCCGCGATGACCTCGGGCGGAAGCTTCGCAGCGATTGAATCGTTGGCATCCCCGCCGTCGTCCTTGGCGCCTTTCGGCTCGACCGGCAATTCGGGTGGCAAGCCCAGCATGACCCCGTACTTGATGGTGACGTCCGGCTGCGGCGTCTGATAGGCCGGCGGCGGCGCGGCCGGCGGCGGCGGCGGCGCGTTGGCCTCACGCTCCTTCGAGGCCTGCGGCTGCTTCTGCTGCGGCTCGGGCGAGGCCTGCTGTGACGGCGATGGTGCTGCCGCCTGCGGCCTGGCCGCAGGCTTCGATGCCTCCGCCTTGTCGGTGATATCCGGCTTCGGCAGCTTCAGATCGGGGAGCGGCTCTGGCGGCTTCGCCTCTTCCTTCTTCTCCTCGGCCTTGGTTTCCTCCTGCTTCACCTGCTCCGGCGTGACGATGTCGACCGCGACGGTTTCGGGCGGCTGGCTATGAAACGGACGGACCTCGCTGATCACGATGATCAGCGCCACCAGCGTCAGATGGGCGATTGCCGAGGCGGCAATGTCCGTCCGTATGATCTTCCCCAGTTCCATCGACCGATCTTGGGTTGCCGCCGCGGTCCTAGCATACCCCGGGTCCCTCTCAATCCCATTTCGGGGCGAAGCCAAAGTCGGTCAGGCGTCCCTTCGGATTGGCGAGCGCGGCGATCCGGTCCATCTCGTCTTCCGACAGCTCGAAATCGAAGATCTCGATGTTCTCCGACAGGCGCTCGATGCGCGAGGTGCGCGGGATCGCAGCGACATTCTGCTGCACCAGCCAGCGCAGGCAGACTTGCGCCGCCGTCTTGCGGTGGACGCGACCGATCTCGGCCAGCGTCTGGTCGGACTTGATGCGGCCCTTGGCGATCGGGCTGTAGGCGACGAGGGCAAGGCCATGCTGGTCGCAGGCTGCCCTCACCTTCGCCTGATCGAGATAGGGGTGATACTCGACCTGGTTGCAGACCAGCGGCTCCGCCGACAGCGCGACCGCCTGCTCGATCAGTGCCACGGTGAAATTGGAGACGCCGATGTGGCGGGTCAGGCCCATCGTCTTCGCATGCGACAGCGCGCCCAGCGTCTCCGCGAGCGGCACATGAGAATTGGGCCAGTGCAGCAACAACAGATCGACCGAGGGAAGCCGCAGACGAGCGAGGCTCTCCTTCACCGAGCGTTCGAGATCATGGGGTGCGAAATGGTTGGTCCAGACCTTGGTGGTGAGGAATACGTCGTCGCGGCGCACGCCGGAGGCGCGCAAGCCGTCGCCGACCTCGCGCTCATTGTCGTAGACCTGCGCGGTGTCGATATGGCGATAGCCGAACCGTAGCGCCTGCTCGACCACGCGCGCGGCCGGCCTTCCGCTCAGCTCCCAGGTTCCGAGACCGATCGCCGGAATCCTTGCGCCATTGGCCTCGACGAACAGCATGAGGAATCTCTTCCGTTGCGACAGCCCCAGACGTCATTATGGACCCGGTCGATGATGCTGCCAACGGAAGCCGCGGCAGCCAGGCAGAATATTCGATGCAGGCCTAACGGGAGGTTGTGCGTCAGGCCTCGGCGTCAGGCCTTTGGCGTCAGGCCTTGGCGTCAGGTCTTGGCGAGCGCCTGGAACACCGTGTCGGGGGCATGCGCGATCACCGTGAGCAGTGCGCGGGCCGGGCCGCGCGGGGCGCGCTTGCCCTGCTCCCAGTTGCGGATGGTCTCGACGGGAACGCCGAGCCTGGCCGCGAACTCCATCTGGGTCAGGCAGGCGCGCCGGCGCAGATCGCGCACCGCGAGCGGGCCGCTGTCAGCCGGGGCCGCATTGGCCGTCGGCTGAACCGAAAGCGGCTGGACCGGAAATTCCTGCCCATCCCGCAATTCGACGATCCGTCCGTCCGCCTTCAGCCGCAACCGCATGCCCATTCCCCCAAGCAAAGGCGATGATGCGGCAGGTCGCTTAAAGTCGGATTAAAGACGGTTGTCGTCATGCCGGGGCGCGCGAAGCGCGAGCCCGGAATCCATTGTGCAGCGTCGACGCGGACAAATGGATTCCGGGTTCGCGCCAAGTGGCGCGCCCCGGAATGACGATGGGGTGAGACCTACTTCAACCCAAACCAGAGCGTCGCAATCCCAAGGAAGGAGAAGAAGCCGACGACGTCGGTCACGGTGGTCACGAACGTGCCCGACGCCACCGCCGGGTCGGCCCGCACGCGATCCAGCGCCATCGGGATCAGGATGCCGCCGAGCGCGCCGGCCACGAGGTTGCAGACGATGGCGAGCCCGATGACGATGCCGAGGCCCGGGATCTTGAACCAGGCCACCGCGGCGATGCCGGTGATCACGGCGAAGGCGAGGCCGTTGACGAGGCCCACCAGGGCCTCGCGCATCACCACGCGCCAGGCGTTGGAGGAACCGAGCTCGCGCGTCGCCAGCGCCCGCACCGCCACCGTCATGGTCTGGGTCGCGGCATTGCCGCCCTGGCTCGCCACGATCGGCGCCAGCACCGCGAGCGCGACCATCTTCTCCAGCTGGCCCTCGAACAGGCCGAGCACGGAGGACGCCAGGAACGCGGTGGCGAGGTTCACCAGCAGCCAGTTGAAGCGGCCGCGGGCGATGGTGAGGAACGTGTCCGACAGCTCTTCGTCGCTGGTGACACCGCCGAGCGCCTTGAGGTCCTCGTCCGCCTCCTCCTCGATGACGTCGACGACGTCGTCGACGGTGATGACGCCGACGAGGCGGTCCTGGGTGTCGAGCACGGGCGCGGCGACGAGATTGTATTTGCCGAACATGCGCGCCACCTCTTCCTGGTCCTCCAGGACGGAGACGCGGCGGCGGTCCTCGTCGGTGAGCTCGGTCAGCGCCACCGGCCGGCGCGTGCGCAGGAGCACGTCGAGCGGCACCGCGCCCTGCCAGTGCTGTTCCTTGTCGACGACGTAGATCTCGTAGAAGCGGTCGGGCAGATCCGGCGTCTCGCGCATGTAGTCGATCGCCTGGCCGACCGTGAAATCCTGGGGCACGGCGATGAACTCGGTCTGCATGCGGCGGCCGGCGGAGTTCTCCGGGTACAGCAGGCTGCGCTCGAGCGCGACGCGCTCCTTGAGCGGCAGCTTCTCCAGAATCTCTTCCTGCTCCTCGGCACCGAGGGTTTCCAAGAGCTCGACCGCATCGTCGGATTCGAGCTCGCGGACGCCCTCGGCGACCGTCTCCGGCGGCAGCTCCTCGAGGATCTCCTCGCGGACGGTCTCATCGACCTCGTTCAGCGCCGAGAAATCGAAATCGCGGCCGGTGAGCTCGACCAGGCGGACGCGGTCGTCGGGCTCGAGGGCGCCGATCAGATCGCCGAGATCGGCCTCGTGCAGCTCCGCGACGCAGGCACGCAGCGCCGCGCTGTCCCCGGCCTCGATCGCACGGGCGACCTCCTCGACGAATTCGTGCCTGATATCGCCGTCTTCATTGCGCATCGGCACGTGGTCGAGTACCGAATCCGCAGCCGATGGGGCAACGTCCAGATGTTCATCCATGGCGCGCCTCGCCGTTTGACAGGTTGGAACCGGTGGTGTGAGCTGAGGCTTCAGGCAATACCAAGGCAAAGCCGAGCGCAATGGCAAAGATGCTGCGACTAAGGTGGACCTCGACCATGGCGGGCGCGCTTGTCGCAACCGTTATCGGCAATGCCGCGACCGTCATCGGCGCCGCCGAGACGGAGGCCGCCGAGTGCCCGCGCAAGGACGCGCTCGGCACCTCGCGCGTCTTCAGCGTCGATCCCAAGACCTATCCGCGCGTGGGCCTGAAGAGCTTTCCGCAGACGCTGCCGCTGGCCGATCGCGAGGTCGTGCTGACCTTCGACGACGGGCCGAACCCGCCGACGACGTCGAAAGTGCTGGCGGCGCTGGCACAGGAATGCGTGCGCGCGACCTTTTTCCTGATCGGCCAGCACGCCTCCGAGCACCCGGACATGGTCAAGCGCATCGCCCGCGAGGGCCACACCGTCGGGCATCACTCCTACTCGCATCCGTTCATGGGGCGTATTCCGTTCGAGAAGGCCATGGCCGACATCGATCGGGGCATTGCCGCAGACGAAATGGCGCTACACGGAGTCTCGACGACGACACCCTCGACGCCGTTCTTCCGCTTTCCCTATTTCGAGTCGACCCAAGCGCAGCTCGACCTGCTCCAGTCGCGCGGCATCATTGTGTTCGGGGCCGATTTATGGGCCAGCGACTGGGAGGAGTTGACGCCGGAGCAGCAATTGAAGCTCGTCACCGAGCGTCTGGCCGCGAGCGGAAAGGGCATCATCCTCTTCCACGACAACAAGGCGCGCACGGCCGCAATGATGCCGGCGTTTCTACGGTATCTGAGGGAGAACGACTATCGGGTGGTCCACATCGTCCCGGCGGGCACATCACAGAAGAGCGCCGATACGCGCTGATGCCGGAATGTCACGCCCGGGCAAAATGGGGTGATTTGGGGCCAATTAACACTCTGTTCATGCTACCCCGTGAAGATGAGAGCGGCTGCGGCTGAACCGTTTTGAGCCATCTCCGACCTATCTAGGGCGCCAAATTGCATGGGGGCAGACGAGGTTCATGATCGGAAGTAGCGTTGTTTTGCGGACGCGATCGTGGATCGTCCTCTGTCTGGGAATGCTCACCGCCGGTTCGCCGGCCGCGCTCGCAGCCGAGTGTCCCGGCCACCCCGACGCCCTCGGCACCTCCCGCACCCTCGTTGTCGATCCGCGCGAACATCCGCTGATCGGCACCATGCAGTACCGCGAGACGCTGCCGCTGAAGGACCATGAGGTCGTCCTGACCTTCGACGACGGTCCGATCCCGAAATATTCGAACCAGGTGCTCAAGATCCTGGCCGACGAATGCATCAAGGCGACCTTCTTCATCGTCGGCAACCAGGCCAAGGCCAATCCGGAAGGCGTGCGCAAGCTGGTCGCGGCGGGCCATACCGTCGGCACGCACAGCATGGACCATCCGCTGACCTTCGACCGGATGCCGATCGAGAAGGCCGAGGCGGAGATCAATGGCGGCATCGAATGGACCGCGGCCGCGATGACCGATCCGTCGCAGCTCGCCCCGTTCTTCCGCATTCCCGGACTGATGCGCGCCGAGGGCATCGAGAACCATCTGATTGCGCGCGGCCTCCAGGTCTGGAGCGCCGACTTCCCGGCCGACGATTGGCGGCACGTGTCGTCCGACCGCGTCTACCAGCTCGCGATCCAGCGGCTGGAGGCCAAGGGCAAGGGCATCCTGCTGCTGCACGACATTCAGGCCCGCACGGTGGCGGCACTGCCCAAGATCATCCGCGACCTCAAGGCGCGCGGCTATCGCATCGTGCATGTGGTGCCCGCCAGTCCCGAGCGGCCGGCGACGCCGACCACGCCGGTCGAATGGCTGATGCATCCGCCATCCGAGACGACGCCGATCGCGCGCTGGCCGCGCGTGCCGCATTTCGTGTTCACGCAGACCAGGACGCTGCCGGCGCCTGCGCTCGCGAACCTCAATGTGCAGGGCGAGCATCAGTCGCTGCTGCCGCGCCGGAGCAAGGGCCAGATCGACCTCGCATCCACCCTGCCCGTCCCGGGTCGCGATCTGTTCGCGATTCCGGAAGGCTCGGTCGAGGTGCTGATGTCGACGACCTCATCGCGGCGCGCCGCGACCCGGCTCGCCATGGCGGCCGAGAGGCCACATCCGGCCAAGGACAAGGCAGCACAGGGCAGAGGCGCGAAGGGCAAGACGGCCAAGCTGCATGGGCGGCGTACCGCCCAGGCGGCGCCGGCTGCAGCGGATCACGCCGCGCAGCCCGTCGACATCGTACCCAAGAGTACCGCAGCGAAGAGCGCCGCGGCCAATGGCGCGGCCTCCAAGGGCGTGCCGCCCCGTCCGACCCGCGTCGCCAGCCTGAAAAAACGCGCCTAAAGCGCGATGAGATTAGGATGAATCATCATCGCGCTTTAGGTTGTTGTTTATGCATGATCTTTTCGGAAAACCGCTTCGCACTTTTCCGGATTATGCTTTAGCTGCTATTGCCGCATGATGGCGGCGACGCAGAGCAGCACGATCAGCGCCAGGAAGAACAGGTCCATGTAGGACTTGAGCTCGCCGTCCCGCCGCAGCCGCGCGACGTCGGTGATCACCTGCTTGCGCGCGGTGGTGCTGCCCGAACCGTCGTTGATCGGAGCCTGAAGGCGCTTGGTCTCGGCCTCCAGCTTCTCGATCTTCTGGAAGAAGTAGAACGCCCGCAGCGTCGAGGCCGCGCGCATGGCGGCATAGACCAGCACCAGGATCGCCAGGATCGCCCGGTTCGGATACTTTTCCATGAAGTTCAAGCTGAAATAGACCACCGCCATGAAGGCGAAATTGGTGAGGAAGCGGTAGACGAAACTGAGAAAAACCATGCTGGCTCGAACCTTGAGGGGGTCGCAACCCCATGGTGTTGCGACGTGCGGGATCGGGACCCAGACCGGAACGGCGAGCCTGGATACGGCCCGTCTACGCCAAGTTTGTTTCAACAAAGATACTGCCGCCCCCGCAACTAGCCGCCTTTTAGCCTGAGGCGGCCATAAGGCAAGCCGGAGCATGGCCCATGGCCTCGCGCGCGCGAACGGCCCGCAACGGCTCAATGGCGATTTGGCCGAAGGCGCGGTAAACTGTGACCGTCACCAGATGTGGGATTCTTCCGATGAAGAAGGGAATCACGGGCCACGACGACTGGGTTCTGACCGAGGCACTCGCGACCGCCCTGGTCGCGCTGGAGCAGCTCGAACCGAAGCACCAGCCGAACGCGCATATGGAGGACATCCGCAAGCTGCTCGCGAACGGCAAGGAGCCGGCAGCGGTGAGCCTGCATCTTGCGCAGGCCAAATGCCGTCTGTTTCCCGAGCTCGACCCGCTGCAGATCTACCGGGAATACGGCATCGGCGAGGAGTATGGCTGAGGCCGCGGTCGACGATCGAGCTCAAGGCCCGCCGGCGACCGATCCTGCGATCACCATGACAAGCGCGCCGAGGTCGATCTTGCCGTTGACGGTCAGCTCCTCGGAGGCCGCTGCGTCTCCCGCGCCCTGCACCTTCAGCGATTGCGGCCGGTCGGCGGCCTGACGCTGCAATTCGCCGACGATCGCTTCCTTGAGTTTCTCTTCCAGCATGGGCACCTCCTCAAGCCGCCATCGCGCGGCAGGATTGGGCGCAGGAGCGGCACGTCGCGACGCATTCGTCCATGCCGCCGATCCGGGCGCAATCCTCGGCACATTCGGTGCAGATTTCGGCGCACTCACCGCAGGTGTGCTTATGATGCGGCGTGTTGATCAGCATGAAGTGCGCGGCGGTCCGGCAGATCTCGGCGCAGGCCATCATCAGGCGGAAATGTTTCGGCTCAACATGCTTGCCGCCGGTCTCGAGGCAATGGTTCATCGCCGTGCCGAGACATGTCTGGTAGCAGCTCATGCAAAGCGCGATGCAGCGGGTCATGTCTTCGGATTGAGCCATCGGTTGTCTCCAGTTGCGCGCCCCGCTCCGCTCGACCAAAGCAGGGCAACGCGCTTCGTTCCCGGTTCCAGTCGATTGTGAGGCTCACCGCCGTCCCATCACGCAAATCGCGGCGGCAGGCTGTTGTGGATCGTGCAGGCCGCGATGGCCGCGTGGCCGAACGCGACCGAGATCTGGTGCAGGTCGGTGACG
The DNA here is from genome assembly GCF_003122645.1 of Bradyrhizobium sp. SUTN9-2. Taxonomy (NCBI): domain Bacteria; kingdom Pseudomonadati; phylum Pseudomonadota; class Alphaproteobacteria; order Hyphomicrobiales; family Nitrobacteraceae; genus Bradyrhizobium; species Bradyrhizobium sp. SUTN9-2. The sequence continues at coordinate 3,887,202 of NZ_LAXE01000001.1, read as the reverse complement.
ACGTCGCCGATTCCGTAGAGCCTGGCGATCGACGTGCGCTGGTGATCGTCGACCTTCAAATGACCGTCCGCAGTGTGGTCGGCGCCCAGCGCCATCGCGAGCTGGGAGCGGACCTCCGCGCCCATCGCAGGATAGACGATGTCGAATTGCGCGGTACGTCCGTCGGCAAAATCCGCTTCCACGCCGCCGCCTCGCCGCGCCAGGCGCAGCTCGGGCGCGAACACGATTCCGACGCCCGCCTCGGACAGCTCCGACGTTGCGGCCTTCGCGTCGTCCGCGCCGGTCGCAAGCAGCGTCACGTCGCGCGCATAGCCACGCAGAAAGAGCGCCTTTGCGGCGGCACGATCCAGCGGCCCGACGACGCCAATGCGGCGGCCGGTGGCCTCGAAGGCGTCGCAGATCGGGCAGTAGCGCAGGAGTCCGTCCGCGACCGCCGCGCGCCACTCCGCGAACGGCGGATGGGTATCGACGATCCCGCAGGCGAGAATGACTGTGGCGGCCGCATGCCCGCGGCCATTCCAGCTCGCTTCAAAACCGTGTTCGTGACGCTGCAACGCCGTGACCTCGGCCTCCACGCGTGTGACGGCGAGCTCGTTCAGCTGGGCCGACATCCGCTCGATCAGTTCCGCGCCGGACAGGCCGTGGACGAAGCCGGGGACATTGTGGCTGCGCGGGATCAGGGCCGCCCGGCTCGCGCCGGCGTCCACGACGCAGACGCGGCGGCGGAAGCGCGCTAGATAGATCGCGGCCATCAGTCCCGCCGGCCCGCCTCCGACGATCAGGCATTCAAGGGGTGGCGCGCCGGTCATTTGGGGTTCGGGTCCGCAAGACCGGCGCCGGGCTCATCGAGGCGCCCGCTTCGCGCGAGCCGGACGGCATTGCCGAGCGCGCGCGCCGCATTCTGCACTTCCTGCTGGAATTCGCGGTCCTCGTCGAGCTCACGATGGGATGTGGCGTATGGCTCGTCGTAGCCGACATAACCGTCGAGCTCGGCGTAGCGCCCTGCCGAGATCAGCTGCATGTCGGTCAGCCAGTCGGACAAGGCCCGTCGCACGCCCTCGGCGCCGACCGCATCGCCGTGAACGACGAGGCCGAAATGGCGGCCGGCGAGATGACGCGGATAGGGCCAGCCCTTCAGCTCGATCGCCTTGGCTTCCGCGGCGTTCTTGCCGTGGGTCGAGGTCGGATCGGGATTGCCGCCGTCGGCGCAGACCATGCGGTCCATCATCGCCTTGAGACCGGCGGGCACGTGATACCAGTTCACGGGCGCCACGATCAGAATGCCGTGGGCGGCAACCCAGAGCGGATAGATCTCGTTCATCCAGTCGTGGGTCTGGCCCAGCGAGTAGTTCGGATAGCAGCTGCACGGCCAGTGGCACAGCGGCATGGCGGTGCCGACGCAGGACTTGCAGGGATGAATGGTTTTGCCGAATTCCGAAGCGAGGCGCGACAGATCGAGGATGTCGACGGCAAATCCCATCTCGATGAAGACGGGCTCGGCCAGCTTGACCATCCGCCAGGTCTTGGACATCTCGCCGGGACAGGTGTGCTCGCTGCGGGCCGAGCCGTTGATGATCAGGATGCGCGGCGTCTCGTCGGCATCGTCGTGGCGACGCTGCGCCTCCAGGATTTTTGAGCGCGCATCGAGCCAGTCGACGGCAAGATCGTAGTTCGGGTCGGAAAAGCCTGCGCCGGCCTTCCGCGTCAACGGTGCCTTGCGCGAATGGCTGTAGGCGTCCCAGGCCGCAGCGATGATGGCATCGAGCTCGCGCCCAAGCGGAGCAAAGGCGGGATCGACGAACTGACGCTTGTAGCGCCGCTCGAACTCCTCACGCGACAGCTTGACGGGCGGCATCCCCTTGCGAATGTCGGCGTCCGTCATGCTGGCTCCTGGCGAAGTCGAATCCCTCCGACCCAACCCGGCGCCCAGCGCGCGGTTCCCAAGCCTTACTGGCGAACAAGCTCCTGCGGCGCATCGAATTTGGCGATCCGTTGATCGAGCCGCCACAGCTCGATGCGATGCACCAGGACGAGCGAGGCGGCTTCGCGCTTGGCCTGCTCGTCGTCGTCGCAGACGAGGTTGATGCATCCGAACACGTGCCCGTCCGGATCGATCTGGAACGCGCGGTAGTGCTTGATACTTGCCACTATAGGTGTCCTCGCCTTGGAGCGACGGGTGCGCTGAGCCAATCCGTGAGGTTCGAGGTCACTTCGTTCTGCTTGGCGCGACGCAGCAGCATCTCGCGTTCCCTGCCGGGCGGCAAGTTGCGGGCGCGCTCGCGCGCGCTTTCGGCAAAAGCGGCCAGTCGCTCCTGAAGCGTTTGGGTCTGTTTCCTGCGGTTACGTTTGGCGGTCATTTTTACTTTTGTACTTTCGTGGAGAATTTGGTTGGAAGGGAATCGGCCCCGGCGGGGGATCGGGCGCCGGGGCCCAGGTTCTCTTGTCACTCAAGTCGCTTGCCGGTCGAGGCGGCTCGGCCCGGCAACGATTGTAGCTTCCGTCGCAACAGCCGGTTCCAGCATTTCAATAAGTTAACGCTGCGCGATTTTGCGCAAAGCACAACCGCAGGACCGATCGGTTTGGACCGCGCCGGAACCGAAATGCTGATTCGTATGTTCAAGGACGACTTGAAGGAGGATCATCATGGCAAGAGCAGCATGGAAACGACCGGGCTCACCGATCGGCCGCAAAGGACCGCGCAAGGCAAATCCCGCCTACAAGCGCCGCGCGCGCGAGCCGTGGACAGCGGCGGATGTAAGCAAGCTGAAGCAGCTTGCGAAAGGCAACACGCCGACCGGCGTGATGAGCATCAAGCTGCAGCGCCCCGTGACGGCCATTCGCAGCAAGGCGCAACGCGAAGGAATATCGCTGCGGCCGGTCAACCGCTCCCCGTACAATCGGCGAAGCAAGGCCGCGAAGCGGCGCTGACGACGCGCATCGCGCCGGGCTAGCTTGGCGGCTGCAGGCCCGGCGACCTCAGCCACTCGCTCATCTGAGACCCCGTTTCCGCCTGACGCGCCTTGCGCAGGACTTCGTCGCGCGCCGCGCCGGGCGGAAGCAAGCTGGCCTGTTCGCGTAGCCGCTCCGCCTCGGCGGCGAGCCGCGCTTCCAGAGTGTCGACTTGCTTGAATCGATGTCGCGTCCTCATCAGGCGTCCTCCTGGTGCATGAGGTCGATCGCGCCGTTGCGTTCCGACGGGTATTGATGCCAGGCTGCACAGCCTGGCCAAGGATCTAACGTTCCAGAAAGGGAACGGTTGCCTGTTTGGGGAAAAAGACCGGAGTTACGATTCCTCGTTGTCCCGGCGCGCCCTGATCTCGGAGCGAAGCATGGCGCTGTCCATAATGGCCAAACGTAAATCGTTCACGGTGTCGCCGTAGCGGCCCGCAACTTGTCTATGCTGCTCCCGGAGGGCGCGACTCTCTTCGATAGCGCGTGTTGCGCGGGCAAACAGGGCGTCTGGCATCAGGCATCATGCAACAGAGCTGGCGCGAGCGCCCTTGCATAAGTTACTCAAATCGCGCCAACGGCTCAAAAAGCGCCGGCGATTAACCTGGATCAAGCTGCTACAACCCCGGGGGGACCGCTCTCAACTCCGGGGGGCGGCCTGGAACAAGAAATGACCCGGAGATCCCCGATTTCCTTAGCTGAAGCGCCGCAGCCAGTGTACGGTCACCTCATCACCGGCTGTGGCTCTGCCGTAGGCGCCGGTGGCTGAGAGACCGATGGCGCTCCCGCCTGCATGACCGGGGGAGCGCCTGATGGCGAAGCCAACTCGTTATCCGTTGCAGTCCGATGAGAAGCACGTGCAGCAGGTTCGCAAGGCGATCCGTGAATCGCTGGAGGTATTGACGCTTCCTCGACCGGATACGTTCCTGGGCCGGAAAACTCACGAGCCTTTTCCGAGTGAAGACGATGTTGGTGTGCAGGACGGACAGCGCTCCAAACCGGCGTGATTGCGAGCAGGACGACATCCTGTTCCGGCCCATGTCAGCGAAATGACTCGTCTGGCCGCGACGGAACGGCGTCAACGGACCGCTTCAGTCGCCCGGTAGATCCCGAGATAGCTAGGCGAATACAGCGCCGCGTTCTTGAGCGCATCGAGGTCCGGGATGGTCAGCGTCCGCTCGCGCAGCACGATCAGCTTCGCCGCGCGCAGCTCCTGGAGCGTCCGATTGAGGTGAACGACCGAAAGCCCCGTCGCATCGGCGAGATCCGTCTGCGTGACGGGCATGAGGCAGGAATTGCCGTCGACCATTCCCACCGGGCGAAGCCGCTCGAAGATTTCGCAGAACAGGTGCGCCACGCGCTCCAACGCGACGCGACGGCCGAGATTGATCGCCCATTCCCGCTGGATCGCATTGTTGAGCAGCGTCTCGCACCAGAACGCTTCCGACAGCGTGGGATTGTTGGCCAGGAGGCTCTCGAAGCGAATGCGCTTGATCTCGGCATAGACCACGGGCGTCAGCGCCACGATGGAATGATCCATCTCCGACAGCAGGTAAGCATGCGCATCGCAGCTTTCGCCCGGGAAGATGAAATTGACGATCTGGCGCCGGCCGTCATCGAGCGTCTTGTAGCGGCCGAGCCAGCCCGACAACAGGACGCGGACGGCATCGACGGGATCACCCTCGCTGATCAGATCCTCGCCGGATCCGGCGCGCTGGAGGCCCTCGAGCATGGCGTATTCCAGCGATGCGCGAGCCTCGGCCGACAACGGCCGTAGCGCGCTCAGCCGACGAATGGCCGGCTCCAAAACGCTGCGATCGGCTGTCGACAGCGGCATCAGGCAGCCACCACCGGCGTGTGGAAGGCGCGCTTTGTCAAGGGGATGGTGATCGTGCATTGCAGCCCGGCAGAATTGAATGCCATCGTGGTCTGCCCCTTCAGCTCGAACGCCAGTGTGCGCTCCAGAAGCTCGGTCCCGAATCCTTTTCGCGGCCTTGTCGTGACAGCAGGCCCGCCGCGCTCCCGCCACTCGAACACCAGCTCCGCCGGCTCGGTGCTCTCATCGACGCGCCAGGTGACCTCGATCCGCCCGCTTGGCTGACTGAGTGCCCCGTACTTGAGCGCGTTGGTCGCGAGCTCGTGGATGGCCAGCGCGAACGTTTCGGCGGCCTTGGGCTGGAAGCGGATCTTGGGACCCGAGACTCGCATCTGCTCGCCTTCGCGGGCATTGTAGGCGAGCAGCTCCTCCACCACGAGATACTCTAGATCGACGCCGCCTTCGGGATCGCGCGTCACCAGCGCCTGGGTGCGGGCGAAGGCATTGAGACGGCCGTCCAGATGGGAGGCGTATTCCTCCACGGTCGAGCTCGTTTCCGCCGAGCGGCGGGCGATCGAGCGCACCACGCCGAGCGTATTGCGAACCCGGTGCTGGAGCTCGGCAAGCAGCAGGCGCTGCCGCTCCTCGGCGCGGGTGATTGCGGTGACGTCGATGAAGGTGATGACGACGCCCGCGATGAAGTTGTCGATGCTGCGATATGGCAGGATACGCACGATGTAACGCGTGCCGCTGTCCACCGCGCTCAGCTCGCGCTCGACGCCGGCGAGCGTGCGCAGGACCCGGCGGATGTCGTCGTAGAGCTCCTCGATCGGGATGCGGGCCTTGATATGGCTGATCGGCCGACCCGTGTCCGTTTCCACCAGATGCAAGAGCTGCGTGATCGCGGGCGTGAAGTTCATCACGCGCAGATCATTGTCGAGGAACACCGTCGCGATCTGCGTGCTCTCGAGGAAATTCTTCAGGTCACTGGTGGCGCGCGTCAGCTCCTGGACGCGGTGCGCCAGCTCGCCGTTGACGGTCGTCAGCTCCTCGTTGACCGATTGCAGCTCCTCGCGCGAAGTCTCCAGCTCCTCGTTGGCGGACTGCAACTCCTCGTTCAGTGACTGGTATTCCTCGTTCGATGATTTCAGCTCCTCGTTGGTGCTCTCGAGCTCCTCGATAGTTGCCTGCAGGCGCTCGCGCGTGGCCCGCAGATCATTTTCGAGCCGCTCGACGTGCTCGGTGCGCACCAGCGCGTTGGGATTGCTCTTGCCGCCTTCGACGGTCCGCGCCGGGCCGTCCTTGAACAGGACGACAAAATTGCGCTGACTGCCGTTGCCCTCGTGGATCGGCTCGACCGTAATGTCCACCAGGACGCGGTGACCGTTCACGCCAAGCTGCACCTGCTCGGCATGAACGGTTTCGTTGGTTTCGGCGGCGCGGCCGAGCGTGGTGCGCAATTCCAGCCTGAGATCGCGGTGCACGAGCTGCATCAGATCGAGCGTGGCAGCGCCTGCGGTCGGCTCGATGTAGCGGCCGGTGCGCCCGGAGAAATGCAGAACCTGAAAATTGTCGTCGGTGATGACATAGGCCGGCGCATAGCGCTCCGCGATGCGCTGGGCGCGGCGCTCCAGGCCGACATCGGGGCCGAACGCGCGCATCGCCGGCACCTCGACCGGCACCCTGCCCGCCGTCGTGATCGGAAACTCAGGCGGCAGCCGCGTTCCGGTGTCGAGCTTCTTGAAGATCCGGGCGCGGCGGTCGATCGGCACGAACAGCTTCGGATGCCGGGTCACGTTCTCGGAATTGCCGAGGAACAGATAGCGCTCCGGCAGCAGCGCGAAATGGAACAGTGGAATCACGCGATTCTGCAGCTCGGCGTTGAGATAGATCAGCAGATTGCGGCATGAGACGAGGTCGAGCTTGGAGAACGGCGCATCCTTGATGACGTTGTGCTGCGAGAAGATGCACATCTCGCGCAGCTCTTTCACCACGCAATAGGTGTCACCCTCGCGCACGAACCAGCGCGCCAGACGCTCGCTGGTCATGTCCATCTCGATATTGGTGCGATAGCGCCCGACGCGCGCGGTCGCCAGCGCCCGACCATCGATGTCTGTGGCGAAGATCTGGACCTGGGGCACGGCGTCCATCCGCGCCATGTGCTCGCGCAGGAGAATGCCGATGGAATAGGCCTCCTCGCCGGTGGCGCAGCCGAGCACCCAGATGCGCACCTGCTGGCCTGCGCCCTTGCCCTCGAAAATCTTCGGAATGATCTGACTTTCCAGCACCTCGAACTCGCGCTTGTCGCGGAAGAATTCGGTGACGCCGATTAGCAGGTCGTTGAAGAGGTGCTGGGCCTCGTCCTTGTCGTTCCGAAGGAAATCCACATAGGCGGCAATGTCGTCGATCCGCACCACCTGCATTCGCCGCTGCACGCGACGCAGGAAGGTGTTCTGCTTGTACCCGTGAAAATCGTTGCCGGTCTTGTTGCGCAGGATGTCGGCGATGCGCGCCAGCGAGGTGGCGGCCGCCGCCAGAACCTCGTCGAAGCCCTGCTTCTCCTCCAGACGTCTGAGATGACGGGCATAGACGTGGATATGCTCCGGGATATCTTCGGGCGGCAGCACATAATCGGCGATCGCTGCAGGTGTGTTGCCGTCGAGATGCCCGGCCTGGTCTGTGTCTGCAATCCTCTCGGCGATGGCGAGGCCGCCGTGATCCTTCAGTGTCGCCGCGCCGAGCGTGCCGTCGCCCCCGGTGCCCGCAAGAATGACGCCGATGGAATGCTCGGCTCGCTCTTCTGCCAGCGAGACCAGGAAGCTGTCGATCGTGGCGCGTTCACCGGGCGCCTGCTCGGCCTTGCGGATTGCGAAGCGATCACCCTGGATGGTGGTGATCATGGCGGGTGGACACAGATAAATGGTACCGCCCTCGATCGGGTGGCCGTCGGCGATCTCGGCGATCTTGCTGCCGTTCGAATTTTGCACGATGGCGCGGAGCCGCGGCTCGTCGAACGCCTCGTGGTGCTGAAGCGCCAGCACGATGGCTTGGTCGCCCCCGACGGTCAGCTTGGCGAAGAACCGCTCGATGCTGTCCAGCGCGCCTGGCGAAGCGCCGACCCCTACGATCAGAGGTGCCCTGCTCTGGCGCTGTGCATCGACCGGCTGGTCGCCGTTTTCGGTCATGGCTCTGGTGGCTCACTGGCTGGCGGAAGCCCCGATGGGCCCCCGCCCTGCAAATAGCAGAATTCGATATTATCCCAACACATCAAAGGCAGGAATGTCCCGGCCCGGGTTCGATTCAGATAGCCCGATTCAAGGGGCAAGAGCGAGTTGGGCGGCTGGCTGCTGCGCTGCGTCGAGCGGCGCGGCCGGGAGATCGGCGCCGGGCGCCCTACGCCTGCGGATCGACCTCGCGCTGAAGATAGGTCACGTGCTGCTCAATCAGGGTACGGTGGCGCTCCCATTCGACCAGCGTCTGCTTGAGCAAATCGACCAGCCGCTCCGCCTGGCTGGTGTCGTGACCACCTGCCATGAGCGCACGCACCCGGTCTTCCTGGTCGCGGACCCGCTGCCAGCCGCTCTCGATGTCCTGCTCTGCCTTCACCAGCAGGCGTAGCTCGGTATTGAGCTGCGCGATGCGTTCGGCAAGGGAGAAGATGGCCATGAGAGCCGCCGTCAGGCCTCCCGTTTGCGCCCGGAAGGAACGAGCGACTGTAGCACGACGCGCCGGATCATGTCGGCATATTCGCGGTATTCCAGCGCTCGAGCGTCGTACATCTCGGCGACGGCGGCCCGGCCGCTGCGCCGGCCGTCGGCGGCCATGCGCTGCACCAGCTCCGCGCGCTCCTCGATGATCCGCAGCGCCACGCGCAAGGCTTCGTCGACGCGCCCTTCCTGCTCCTTGGCGAGCGCATCGGCGGTGTAACCGTGGCCGACCTGGCAACGAAATCGCATCGGGCGGGCGCCTTTCACCTCGGACAGCACTCCGCCGCAGCCGGGACAGGTCAGGGCGACGGGGGCAGCCATCGAGACGAGATTGTCGCTTCCAATCCGCTCACCGGCGGCAATCTCGACCTCCAACCTGATCTCGGGCGGGATCGGCAGTGCAGCGCCGGCCTGCTCCCTGACCAGTTCGGACAATACGTCGCCCATGGTGGCGCCGGGAACGCAAAGGTCGACCGTAGTGGCCTCCATGGCGCGCCGCGGCATCTCATCGGAGATCGCGTCCGCGGGGTCCTGCACCACGGCCAAGCCGCCGCAGCGCTTGATCGCGTTGAGGCCGGCCGCGCCATCGGACAACAGGCCGCTCAGGAGCACGCCGATGACGCGCGGCCCGTGATAGAGCGCGGCCGACCGGAACAGCGCATCGATCGCCGGCCGCACCATGTTCTCGCGCGGGCCGCGGCCGAGGAAGATGCGGTCCTCCGTGACGAGAAGATGATGGTCCGGCGCACCCAGGTAGATCCGGCCGGGCTCGATCTTCATGCCGTTTTCGGCCTGCCGCACCGGGAGCGGCCCGGCACTGCTGGCGACGGTGGAGAGGATGCCGATGCCCTGCGCCGGAATGTGCAGCACGACGAAAACGGCGGCCGGAAGGTCCGCAGGCAGACGGCCCAGGATCTGCTTCAACGGAGCAGTCGCTCCGGCCGAGCCCCCGATGACAATGATGTCGCGGTTGCTCATGGAACCTGCCTCCATTTGCATCGTTTGCAGTTTGCACCAAGGCGGATCGTCGGCTTATGTTCCTATGCGTTGGAGGCCGAGAAGCATGGCGGCATCGTCGCATCAGCGCGCAGAGCTCAAGGGGCGCCGTATCTTCGTGGTCGAGGACGAGTATTTTCTCGCCGATGACATCGGCAAGACATTCCGCGCGCTGGGTGCGGAGATCGCCGGTCCCGTCGGCCATCTCGAAGACGCGCTCAAGATCCTGCACGACGGCAGCGTCCTGGACGCCGCCGTGCTCGACGTGAACATCCGCAGCGAGATGGTTTTTCCGATCGCCCGCGAGCTGAGGGCCCGGAACGTACCCTTCCTTTTCACCACGGGATACGAGAAGATCACGCTTAGTCCGGAATTCCAGGATGTGCCGCTGCTGGAAAAGCCGATCGATCTTGCGGCGATGGCACAGAAGCTCGCCGGGCTCATCGCCGAACAGCCTAACTGACGCGCGGCGAAGTGCGGTCCGTCGTCGTCATCGCAAAAACCGGGGAACGACCGATGATTCATGCGCCCAATCTTGCCGTCGACAGGCAGCTCCTGCATCATTCTTGGGAGCTGGTCCGCGAGGCCATGGCATTGCTGCGCAAGAGCGATCATCTCGTGAGCGCGCAGCGGCTGCGCGACGACCTGGAAGGGGACGCCGCAAGCCGCTGCCCGGGAGGGCCGGTGATCGGGCCATGGCCGCCGATGTCACAGCCGATTGACGATCAGAACAGATGCGCGAACGCAAGCCACGCGGTCACCGCCAGGCACAGGATAACTGCGGCGTAAGGTAGCGCGATGCGCAAGACGGCAAGCTCCCCACCTTCAGCTCAACATCATCCAGACGATTGCGACCATCATCACGAGAAAACCCGTAACGGCAGTCGCGATAAAGGCCTGTTCGATGCGATCCATCGCCACAGCGGCCCCCCTCTTGTTTCAGCCCGTACAATTTGACGGTTTGAGGGCCGCAGCGCATTAGGCTATGTGAATCGGGGGTCTGCTTTCTCTTCGCAAAAGGGTTCGCGCGCTCCGCAACATTGCGCGCGCGTCGCTCTACGACCTTGCCGTGCCCGGCTCGGCCATCTTGCGGTGCTGCTTGGCTAGCATCTCGTTGGGCGTGACGTTCGCGACCGTCGTCTGGATCTTGTTCTTCAGCCCGGTGACGATGTCGGCGTCCCCGCGCATCATCGCATCGAAGCCGGCCTTGGCGACATCGTAGGCGCCGTCCTTCTTCTCGGTGCCGACCTTGGTGTCCATCATGTCGGCGCGGCGGAAGAACTCGGTCTCGGTCGCACCCGGCATCAGGCAGGTCACGGTGACACCGCTGTCGCGCAGCTCCTCACGCAGCGCGAACGAGAATGAATCCAGGAACGCCTTGCTGGCGTTGTAGGCGGCCTGGAAGCTGCCCGGCATGAAGCCGGCGATCGAGCCGGTGATCAGGATGCGGCCGGCATTGCGGCGGAGCATCTCATTGCCGACGCGGTGGATCAGATACAGCGTGCCGGTGATGTTGGTGTCGATGAGGTGTTTCACCCTGGCAAAGTCCTGGTCGAGGAACGCCTTGCCGAGGCCGATGCCGGCGTTGGCGAGCAACGCGTCAATCGGCCGGTCGCCGACCGCCGCGCACAGCTTGTCGACGCCCTCGGTGGTCGCAAGATCGGTCTCGACCGGCTCCACGCTGCCGCCGAGCCGCCGGAGATCGACGGCCACCTGCTCGATCTGGGACTCGTCGGCCGCGACGACGAGGTTGAATCCGGCCTGCGCGCAGCACCTTGCGAGTTCCAGACCGATACCGGTTGAGGCGCCTGTGACGACGGCGAGCTGATTGGCGGACATGCGGCAAATCCTTGTGATTGAGCCTTTGGAATGAGGTGATCACGCTCAATCGCTGCCCTGCTCTCTCGTTCCAATTTGCGCAGTGCGAAGAATTTGCACGCGGCAATAGCAACCATCGTTCGTGCCTGGACTTAGATGGCACGTGGCTCAACCGGGAGGACGACGATGAAGGCGCTGGTCTGGCACGGCAAGGAAGACATCCGGTGCGATACCGTCACCGACCCGGAGATCCAGGATCCGCGTGATGCCATCATCAAGGTGACGAGCTGCGCCATCTGCGGCTCCGACCTGCACCTCTTTCACAATTTCATCCCGGGCATGCTACCCGGCGACATCATGGGCCACGAGACCATGGGCGAAGTGGTGGAGGTCGGCTCGGGCGTCGACGGCAAGCTGAAGAAGGGCGACCGCATCGTCGTGCCGTTCACGATCATTTGCGGCGAATGCGACCAGTGCAAGCGCGGCAATTTCTCAGTGTGCGAGACCACCAACCGCAAGCGTCACCTGGCCGACAAAGTGTTCGGACACACGACGGCGGGCCTGTTCGGCTACACCCATCTGACCGGCGGCTATCCCGGCGGCCAGGCTGAGTATCTCCGCGTGCCCTTTGCTGACGCCACCCACATCAAGGTGCCCCCTGGCATTCCCGACGAGCAATTGCTGTTCCTCAGCGACATCTTCCCGACCGGCTGGCAGGCCGCCGTGCAATGCGACATCGAGCCGACCGACACGGTCGCGATCTGGGGCTGCGGCCCGGTCGGGCAGATGGCGATCCGCAGCGCCATCCTGCTCGGCGCCAACCAGGTGATCGCGATCGACTGCCTGCCGGAGCGGCTCAGCATGGCGGAAGCCGGCGGCGCCACCACGATCAACTTCGAGACCGAGAGCGTGGTGGAGCGGCTCCAGGAGCTGACCGACGGCAAGGGCCCGGAAAAGTGCATCGATTGCGTCGGCATGGAGGCGCATGTGATGCCATCGCTGCCCGACACTCTGCTCGACCGCGCCAAGCAGATGGTGATGGCCGAGAGCGACCGGCCCCACGTGCTGCGCGAGATGATCTATGTCTGCCGTCCCGGCGGCATCATCTCGGTCGCAGGCGTGTACAGCGGCCTGTCCGACATGCTTCCGATGGGCGCCTTCATGAACAAGGGCCTGACGATGCGGACCGGCCAGACCCACGTCAACCGCTGGACCGACGACCTGCTCCGCCGCATCGAAGAGGGCGAGATCGACCCGTCCTTCGTCATCACCCACACGGTCCCGCTCGCCCAGGGACCGGAGATGTACCAGGTGTTTCGCGACAAGCGCGATTCCTGCGTCAAGGTCGTGCTGAAGCCCTGAAGGAGCTAGCCATGTTTCATTTCTCCAACATCGTGCGCACCAAGGGCGACCCCAAGATCGTCGAGGGCGGACCGAGCCTGAAGCAGCCGGCGGACCAGCTCGCGCGCGCACTCGGCTGGTTCAGCATCGGCCTCGGCGTGGTCGAATTGTTCGCGCCGAGGCGCGTCACGCACACGCTGGGCATGGAAGGCCATGAGACGCTGGTCCGCGCCTTCGGCGTGCGCGAGATCCTCGCCGGGATCATGTCGCTCTCCGTCGACAAGAACGCCGGCCTGTGGGCCCGCGTCGGCGGCGACGGCCTCGATGCCGCCGCGCTGCTGTCCGGCCTGACGTCGGACAATCCCAAGAAGGGCAATATCGCGCTGGCATTGCTGATGGTCGGCGGCATCGCCGTGCTCGACTACCGCGCCGCGCAGGACACCAAGCCGCGCCGCCCGCCGCGCGATGCACGGCGCAAGCTCTATCCGAACCGCAGCGGCTTTCCCAAGGGCATCGAGAGCGCCCGAATTGCGGCAAGGCAGATCGTGGCGCATGCCAAGACAAACGACAAGACAAACGAGGTGAAGCAAGGCGATGAGCGACGCGTCCCGTGATGAAGCTGCGTGGTGGGAATCCGCCGTCATCTACGAGATCGCGCTGATCTCCTTTCAGGACTCGAACGGCGACGGCAAGGGCGACATCGCCGGGCTGTTATCACGCATCGATTATCTGAAATGGCTCGGCGTCGGCGCGGTGTGGCTCACGCCGATCTACAAGAGCCCGTTCCGCGACCTCGGCTATGATATCTCCGACTATTGTTCGATCGATCCCGCCTTCGGCAGCCTCGAGGAGTTCAATCGCCTGCTCGAAGCGCTGCACGGTGCGGGCATCCGGCTTATCCTCGACCTCGTCCCCAATCACACCGCGAACGACCATGCATGGTTCGTCGAGAGCGCGAGCTCGCGCAACAGCGCGAAAGCGGATTGGTACGTCTGGGCAGATCCGGCCGAGAACGGCGGGCCGCCCAACAACTGGCTGAGCCGGTTCGGCGGCAGCGGCTGGGAATGGTGCGAGTCGCGCCGGCAATATTACTATCATTCCTTCCTGGTGGAGCAGCCCGACCTCAACTGGCGCAACCCGCAAGTGCGCGCCGCGATCGCCGACGCCATGCGGTTCTGGCTCGACCGCGGCGTCGACGGCTTTCGCGTCGACGCCAGCGCGGTCCTGATCAAGGACCGGCTGTTGCGCGACAATCCGGCGAATCCGCAAGCCGAGGGCAAGCCGCCGCCCCAGCGGCACACGACGGTGTTCACCGACGATCGGCCCGAGACGATGGATTGCATCGAGTTCATCCGCGAGGTGATCGACGCCTATCCCGGACGGATGTTGTGCGGCGAGGTCCAGGGCAAGATCGACCGCATCGGCCACTTCTATGGCAACGACCGGCCGCGCCTGCATCTGCCGCTCAATTTCGCCCTGCTCGATTCCAAATGGGACGCCCTCTCGCTGCAGGCCACGGTCGACGCCTATCTCAACGCCATCCCTGACGATGGCTGGCCGGTCTGGGTCATCGGCGGCCACGACAAGCAGCGGATCGCGAGCAAGATCGGCGAGACGCAGATGCGCGTGCTTGCGATGCTGCTGATGACGCTGCGGGGAACGCCGTTCTTCTTCATGGGCGACGAGATCGGCCGCAAGCGCGTGCCGATTCCGCAGGGCCGCGTCCGCGATCCCTTCGAGAAGCTCGTGCCCGGCTATGGCCTGTGCCGCGATCCCGAACGCGCACCGATGCGATGGGATGACAGCCCCGATGGCGGCTTCACGACGGGCCGCCCATGGCTGCCGCTCGAGCCGCCCGATGGTGCGGCCAATGTCGCCGCACAGCAGCGCGACGAGCGCTCGATCCTCGCTCTGTTTCGCGCGCTGATGGCGCTGCGGCGCGAGCGTGCCGGCCTGCAACGGGGCGGCTACGAGCCGCTGCGCTCGCAGAACGATGTCCTGGCCTTTAAACGGACGGCAGGCCGTAACGAAATTCTGGTCGCGCTCAATCTCGCGGCCGAACCGCGGAAATTCCATTGGCAAGGTCGCGGCCGTTTCTTGATGTCGACGCATCTGGATCGGCCGCCCGAGCCGGTGCCGGATGCGTCCATCCTGCTCCGGGGCAACGAAGGCGTGATCATCGCGCTCGAAGCGCGGTGACGTCAGGAGGAACCATCCGCGTCGCGAAGAGTCTGATCAAGGCTTCCGGCGTCTCCCCCCGCCGCCGGAGGCAATTTGCAAGACCGCAGCCCCGGCGCCCACGCCCCCTTCAGGGCGCCGGGGTAGCGGCGTGAGCCACGGCAGGACATATCGGAGGCAGCTCATGGGCAAGACCAAAGGTCTGCAGCAGCGGATCGCCGGCAAGACCAAGCAGGCCGTCGGCGAGATCATCGGCGACCAGGATCTGCACGATGACGGCAAGGCGCAAGCCGAGCGTGGGCGCGACGAACAGGACAAGCCGAGCGAACTCAATCCGCTGAAGAAGCTCAAGCAGCTGACGTGAACGCCGAGCCGCGACCAGCACTCATGAGTGGGGCGCGGCGCACCACCGGCGAGCGGCGGCGTTCGCGCTGGATTGCCGCGGCCGCACTCGGCCTGATCAGCAGCACTTTTTCGACCATCGTCAGCCAGCTCTTCGCTGCCCACATCGGCCGCGATGCGGCGGTCGATTGGATGACGGTTGCCGCGATTCCTGCGCGCGACTGGGCGATCAGCTCCGAGCCATCCTGGAGCGCGATCCTGGCCGGGATCGCCTTTCACCAATGGGCCGATTTTTCCTGGGCGTTGGTTTTCTTCGGCGTGCTCGGACGCTGGACGGCCGACTTGCGGCCGATGACGATCCTGCTGCTGGCGCTGCCCTGGGCCGCGTTCTCTTCAGGCATGGAATGGTTCGTGCTGGTGCCGCTGTTTCCGTTCTGGCAGCCGCTGTTCACGCTGCAACAACCCTATTGGATCGGGCTGCTGGTGCATGGCTCCTCCGCCGTGATGTATCCCCTGTTCGCGCGCCTGCGCTGGAGGCGCGGGACTGCGCCTGACAGCGACGTGCGGTTCACCAACATGTGGATGACGGGCGCGCTGGCCTTGATTGCGGTGCTCGGGGCGGTCGCATTGTTCGGCGGTCATGGCTACGAGCTGCCGTGGATGGGCCGCGACAGGGATCAAGACCAGGCCTACATCCGTCACATGACAACGCATCATGCCCAGGGCATCGAGCTGGCGCGGACGGCTGCCGAGCGCGCGCAGGATCCGCATCTGCGCAAGCTCGCAATGCTGATGGTCGCGAGCCAGACCGGAGAGAACCGCATATTCGAGAATTGGTGGCTGAGCTGGTTCGACACGGAGATGCCCGATTGCAGCACCGAGGAGCGGGCGGCGATGCCGGGCTTCCTGACGCCGGCCGAGATGCGCCAGGTCAAGACCGCGCCGCCGGACCAGTTCGACACGCTGTTCGTCGAGGCGATGAGCCGGCATCACCGCGGTGCGGTCAGGATGGCCGACCAGATGTGGCACAGCCGCGGCGACCCTCGTCTGCGCATCATGGCGCATGCCATCCGCCACGAGCAGCAGGGCGAGATCGCGCTGATGCACGGCACGCGCGGCCTCGCCGCCGTGACCACAGGCGTCCGCAACATGCTCGGCGACAACGTCAATTGAACGTGAGGATCTTGTATCGGCAAGCGGCCTGCTGCCTCGCCGATACTCCAGACGAACCTATCAAACGTTAATGCTTTCCGCCGTCATTATCGGCCACACTTGGGCCGACGGGGGCCGTCGGAGATCAAATGCAGGCAGGATTTGCTTTCTCGAGGCTGGCCGACCGCCTGACGAGCCTCGTCGAACTGACCCCGGAACATCTCGATCTGCTTGCGGACATGCCGAGCAGCATCGCGCATTTCGGCGCGCATCAGACCATCCTGCGGCATGGTGATGAGGCAACGCAATGCTGCCTGGTGCTCCAGGGATATCTGTCCTGGCAGAATGACGAAAGCGCAGATGGCCAGATCACCGCGATCTGCGTGCCCGGCGACATCGCCAACCTGCAAAGCCTGTATCGCCCGCGCATCGAGGGCAACCTGACCGCGCTCGGTTCCGCAATCGTCGCGCTCGTGCCGCACCGCTTCTTTCGCGAGCTCGCGGTGCGATCTCCGGCAATGTCGCACGCCTTGCTGTTGATGCTGCTTGCCGATCACGCCATCCAGCGCAACTGGACGGTGAACCTCGGCAGCCGGGACGCGTTGACACGTGTGGCGCACCTGCTCTGCGAGATCACAGTGCGGCTGCAAACCGTCGGGCTCGCCCGGGATTTCAGGTTGTCCTCGCCCTTCACCCAGTCCGACCTCGCCGCAGCCTGCAGCATCTCCCCGGTCCATGCCAACCGCACCATCCAGGAGCTGCGCCGCTGCCATCTGCTGCAATGGCAGGGCAAGACCTTGACCATCACGGACTGGCCGGGCCTGGTCCGGCTCGCCGGCTTCGACCCAACCTACCTGAGCATGCGGTCCGGCGCGGACGATGCTCGGCCGCCGCATGCGAGACCGGTGGCGGCCGACGTCGCGGTCGCTTGATCCGCCTCGTGGGCGCGAGGACCTTGCGCGGCTCAATGACGTCGGACCCTACTCCCGCCAGACCTCGGCCAGCTCTTCCGCTGTCACCAGGTCGACCTGGCCGTGGAAGCGGGTGCGGTACATCGTCATGAGCGCGTCGTGGCCGACGTCGGACGAGCTGCACAGCGCGTCCTCGACAAGGACGATCCTGAAGCCAAGATCGACGGCGCTCAGGACCGTCGAGAGCACGCAGACGTCCGTCTCCGCGCCCGATATCACGACGGTGCCGACGTTCTTCTCGACAAGCAGGCTCGCAAGACCGGGATTGCTGAACGCGGAATAGGCCGGCTTGTCGATCACTGCCGCCGGCGGAACGAAACGTGCCAAGGCCGGCACGAGCTCCAGAGCCGATGACGGCAGATGCCTGCGCGTCGCCTGGCGCCAGCGGCGGAAATAACTCTGCCATTGCCCCGGGCGGTCCTCCGGATCCTGCGGGGTGATGAAGCGCGTGAAGATCGTTCTCTCCGCGTGGCGCGCAACGACCGAGACGACCGTCGGCAGCACCCGTTCCATCCAAGGCGTCGCCCAAAGGCCATCGGGGGCGAAAATGTTCTGCATGTCGATGCACAGGTGAACGGCGCCGCGGATCTCGGCAACATCGGACATAGCGTCCCTCATCGTCCTCCACCTTCAAGCGCATTCGGCGACCAGTTGCGAATGCGGGGCGAGGGCTTTGGTTCCGAATCGCGGCGTGCAGCGCGAGGTGGTGCGCTCGGAGGACGGTCGCATTTACTGCGATTTCAATGAGTTATCGAGGACTATCAATGCATAAGGGGCGCATATCAACCGACCAGTATACGGAGCAGGCTGTTAAACATCGGCCCTGCGTCCTGCTCGCGAGACAATGCAACATTTCAAATCAGCAGGTCATGATGCGCAGCTACAGGGGCGTGATGGGGTCCGTTATTGCCATGGTTGGCCGCGGGATCGTCCAGTGCGTTGGGTAGGATTTTGACGAGGATATCGAGGGTGGCCGCCTGATCGGGCTTGGCGCGTGGATCGAGCGGAATGTGGACCTCTCTAGGTTCATTCCTGACGATGGGAGTGAAAGGAGTTGCGTCGCTGTCGAAGCGGAACACCCGATCTTGATCGGCGCCGCCGGTCTCGAACGCAGCTTTAGCCGGCTGTGCGGCCACCGATGCGATTGCAGCAGGTTGCGTAGCGTGCTGCGAGTTTCCGTTCCCTGCACTATCGCCTTTTGTGGCGCTCGATTCGGCGATCTCGGCTGCTGCTGATGCCTTTGCGGAGGCCGAGTGTGAATTGTATCCTGAATTGCTATGCTGCAGGTCAGCCAGTTTTGTCGTGGCCACTGCTGCCGACGCGCTTGCGTTCGGTGCACGATGATTGTCGCCCTCACCGACACTCTTCTCGGACATGAAGACAGTTTCAGCCAACTCGGTGGTTGTCGCCTTTACAGGCTCCGGCTCCGCTGTTGCAACATTTTCGTCAGCCTTCGGGCCGTGAGCAGAGGTCGAATGCTCCCATTTGTTACTCTGCTCCACGCCGCTGGGCTCTGCCATCTTCGCTGACTCGCGCGTATAGGCTGGAGTCCAGGAATGATGCTCATTGTCATTGCCGAGGCCATTGCCCGGTGTCGCCTTTGCTTCGGCCGTCTCGGTGGCCGCCGTTGCCGACCCTCGCTCCGACGCGTGCGAGTTGCTGTCGTCCAGACCGCCTGGTTCGGCCGCTGCTGCTGGCCCTGACCAATCGTCCGATGCCAGTGAATCATGAGCGTTGTCCTTGCCGGCGCGATTGCCCGATACGGACTTCGCGTCGGCCATCTCCGTGGCCGCCTTTGCCGACCCTCGCTCCGACGCGTGCGAGTTGCTGGCGCCCAGGCCGCCTGGTTCGACCGTTTTCGCTGGCCCGGACGAATCGTCCGAAGCGAGTGAATCATGCGCGTTGTCCTTGCCGGCGCGATTGTCCGGCATGGACTTCGCTTCGGCCGTCTCCGTGGGTGCCTTTGCCGACCCTTGCTCCGACGCGTGCGAGTTGCTGTGGTCCAGGCCGCCTGGTTCGGCCGTTCTCGCTGACCCTGACGAACGGTCCGAAGCCGGTGGATCATGCGCGTTGTCCTTCCCGGCGCGATTGTCCGGCATGGACTTCGCTTCGGCCGTCTCCGTGGCTGCCTTTGCCGACCCTCGCTCCGACGCGTGCGAGTTGCTGTGGTCCCGGCCGCCTGGTTCGGTCGCTTTTGCTGGCCCTGACCAATCGTCCGAAGCCAATGAATCATGCGCGTTGTCCTTGCCAGCGCGATTGCCCGGTATGGACTTCACGTCGGCCGTATCTCTGGCGCCGGCCATTGCAGACATTTGCTCGGGAGCGTGCTGCGGCCCTTCGCGGTCGTCCCTGTGCGCTGTCGCGAGGCTCGATTCACCAAAATCGGCTGCTTCCGATGCGTTTTTAGAGGTTGAATGCACCGGCTTGCCATGTTCCGCGCCGCCTGTTTCTGCCGTCTTCCCTGACCTTCCCGAAGGATCCGAAGCCGGGGATTGATGCTCGTTCTCATCACCGACATCACTCCCAGGTATGAAGCCACCGTCCGTCTGCTCCGCACCTGTTTCCTTTGCAGGCCATGGCTCCAGAACATGCTGTGAGTTACTGCCGCCCGCGCTACCGGCCGCTGCGATGCTGGGGCCGGTGCCTGCATCGTTCCGCTGACTCTTCAATGTAAGACTTTCAACTTCCGTTACCGCTGCAGCATGAGCAAGCACGATCGGTGATATGCGAGCCGACCCCTCGGTCCCATCGACGCTCTCTTCCGTTGTGCGGGCCGGCGCGAATTCAGTCCTCAAGCCGGCATCAGCCAGACTGTCCCAAACTCCAGCGGTCCCGAATGTGCTCTCTCTCGTCCCGATACTTGCATGGGCACTGTCGGTACTCAGAATAGCTTCGATTGCAATCACGGATGTCAGCGCTTCTTCGAGCTGCTCCAACGTGAGAGCGGCCGCCGCGGCTGTCGGCTGGCCGACAAAATCCGATTCTGCGATGGATACAATCCCCGGCAGATGGATTTCCAACAGGTCGCGGTCTCCGATCTCCAGAACACGATCGGTCGCATTCACGTAGACGATCGTTTCATTGCTTGCGGAGTTGAATATCCAAGCGACGGTGTGTGGCGGTATGGACTTGCTTGCTGCTGTCATATGAAGCCTGGCAAGGGCTCCGAAAGCCGCAAGATTGATCCTGCTCGGCCCAGACGCGAAGTTGAAGACAGAGTCGGAAGAGGTAGAACTGGAATCGGTCGGGTCGCGATGAACAACGTTTTCAGCGACGTTGCCGCCCATCAGCTGATCGTGGCTATATCCGCTACTGCCGACATCGTGACTGAAGTGCACGAGGCCGGCAAGTTTTTGGAGAGTCTCCCCAACGGTACCATCACTCGAGTGGCCCCGAGTGCCTTCTCCGGCGGCGCTTTCATTTTCAACGACCACAAACGCGGAAGGCAGGCGAGAAGCCTGCGCAAGGAAACCCGGGACTGAATCGTCTACATGATGATCGTCGGCATTGGTGATCGCAGCCAGTTTGGTGGCCGCATTGTATCCGGTAACGTCCACGAAGCTGTCGAGCGGCGCTTTGGCCGGGTCATGCGACGGCAATGCCAAATGGGGATCGCTGAGTGTGTAGATCAACGCACCGGTGAGAGTGGCGAAAGTACCATACCCTCCGTGAATCAAAGTCGGATTGGATGTCAGCCGCGAGAATAGATGTTCCGCGGTGGAGTCACCTCCAATCTTCGCGTCGTTCATTCCTCGCAGGGAAGGTGTGGCCAAACCGGGCGTACTTGATCCAACAGAACTGTAGTCCTTCCACGATTTCGAGCCTGCGGATTGCTCAGCGGTGCGAGGCGCTTCCATTGCCGAGGCCGCGGTCGAGATTTGGCTCGCCCCGACAAAAACGCCTCTCTGAGTGAGCGACGGCTTTTCGTCGGAATCCGCGACGATGGCGTGACGGAGGATAGCTCGCTTCCAGAGCTCATATTCGGCATACTCCACCGCGGGGCCGGTGCTGTCGTCATGCGGAAGAATGTCGTTTGCCTCCGACGCCTTGAGTTCGTCCGCAATGGCGACCGCCAGGAGAGCCAGCGAGAGCATTCCGAACCCGGACGGGCGTTGTAGCAATGCGAGGGTGGCGAGCACCGTCCTGTTGGTTATTTCAAGCTTCTGAAATATGTTGTGCAGGTGTACTTTAACGGTTCCATCTGAAACGTTTAGCTGGTGCGCGATCTCCTTGTTCGACATTCCTTCTGACACCAGTCGTACAATTTGACGTTCGCGCGGCGTCAATAGCTCCAGTAGGTTGTCGATTTTGCTGCTGTCGGTTTTCTCGACGGTTGGCGAGAGATCGGACTGCTCCAAAAAGCTACGCTTCGTCATCAGTCGCAGCGATCGCAGCACAGCGTCCGGTGCAACATGCTTCGCGATTGCATCACACGCGCCAGCAGCGATGGCCAAGGTAAGATCGTGGTCCGTGTCGGAATCTGTAAAGAACACCAGGCGCGTGGGCAGCCGATCAGCTTTCGCAATGACGAGGATCTCGGATGCCATTAGATCTGGCAGGGTGTCAGCAAGGAGTGCAACGTCGGGTGTCAAATTCCGCATCGCTTGGATGCAGCTTGTCCCGTCGCTGCACGACGCGATGACGTCGAAGTCCGGCTGTGCCCCGAGTATCGACTCTAGCCCCCGTAGAACGATCGGCTGTCGATCTACGATCACAAGCCGGACGGGCTTGAGTATCCGCTCTTTCGCAGACGTGTCTAACATGGACTCTGCCTCGACCCGGCCGTCTATGTCCTTCGGCATATAGCCGAGACCGAGTGAAGTCATTAAAATACAACGAATAGAATAAAGAAAGAGATTTAATCCGGTTTAACCATATCTAAAATCGCGAATTTTACGTGCAAATGTGCCCATTTGCCGTAAGTCCTAGCCTTTTGCCGAACAGTACGGCGACGCCAGGCCGTTGGGTGGGCTTCGAGTGGGGCACACGAACGGCTCACGGCCGTCATTCCAACGCTATTGGTCCCGGCGGCCAGAACGCCATCTTGGAAATTGTCCGCCCCTGAGACGAGACTTTCAGAGCGCGCTCGCGATCCGCGCCTGGCGCGCTTCACAACTCAAGGCCGATCAGCTGTTCGGAGAATGATCGTTGGCTGGGATGCTGTTCAGCCGCAGCGCAGGCTGCCGTCGGCGAGTCGACGACATCAATTGCAGGTCAGCGACAGGTCTGTATAAGCGCAAGCTGGAGTCGCGGGCGCAAGCCGTTCCTGCGATTGGCAGACCAGCGCATGCTAGCCTTCATCGCAGGAACCATATCTGTGGTTGCCAGTTGACTGCTGTTGAGCTGCACGCCGGACAGCAGCTCGACGAGCCGGCATGAGTTCTCGCGCCGAACATCCGTCGGGGGTTGATCCCATGATGGACCACGCGACCAGGGTTGGTAATCGGTTGTTAGCAGCGTTACCGCCGGCGGATTTTGCTTTGCTTGCACCTCATCTGCGGAAGATCGTCATCGAGCGCGATACGGTGCTCGTCCGATCAGGCGATCGGATCGAACATCTTCTCTTCCCCCTGAGCGGCGCGATAGCCACTATCATGGAGCTGCCGAACGGGCAGACGGTCGCCACGACGATAGTGGGTCATGAAGGGGCTGTGGGTCTGACGTCAGCGCTTGGCGCATCCCACTCGCCCGTGACGGCCGTTGCTCGCATCGCCGGGACCGCGCTGCAGATCTCGCCTGCGCAATTCCTGACAGCGCAACATTGCAGCCCCGCCGTCGCAGCGATGGTGCAAGTGTTCACGAGATCGTTGCTGACGCAACTCCAGCACGTGGCTGCCTGCAACGCATTACATTCTGTCGAAGCCCGCTTGGCGCGCTGGCTGCTTCACATTCACGATCGGGCAAATGGCAGCGATCTCCTCCCGCTGACCCAAGAAACGTTGTCGGAATTGCTGGGCGTCCGCCGCACCACCGTCACACATGTCGTGAGCACAATGCGAACATCAAGAGCACTAAGATCCAATCGACGTGGCCAGCTTGAAATCGATCGGCCGCGGCTCGAAGCCATGGCATGCGAATGCTACAAGGTCATGAGCCGCAGAATCGATCGGATCGTCTCGCAGAGCACGGTCGGGCTCGTTCATAGGCCTCCAGCGCGGAGCGCCTCCCGCTCGCCTGGCGGCCGAATAGCCGGGACAGGCTCTTAGAACCAGTTCGTTTTCGCGAACCACCCCGCATGTGCCCGCACCATTCGGCAAACCGCGCGAGGCTCGGTCGCTGCAAACGTCCGATCCTGCGCGGCATTTTTTTCGACTTTGCGGCCGGCTCCCGGCCGAAGCGAACAATGGACGAAAATTCCTGTCATCCACTCGCCTTGGGACGCTCGTCACAACAGCCCGACTTCTTGCGAATGAGCGGTATGGCCATGAGCTTTGCCTGTGCGAAGCCGGAAGGCCCACCCGCGGTCCGAGCGGGGTTGTTGGCGCTGCCTGCCTTGCGCAGCTTGCGCTGAAGATTCTCCTCTCGACCTACCCGCTCTCTGAGCTTTTCAAGTTCCGCAAGCTCTGCCACCAGCGCCTCGAGACGTTCTCGAAGCAGCGCCGCAGGACTCTCCGCTCGAACGCGGATATTCATGACACGCTCCTGATCGAGGTCTTGAGAAGAAGTCGCATAAGGTCAGGAAAAGTATGTAATTCACCACAATCGCATGAACATTTGGCAGTGTTTACACCGCAAATCGCGCTGCGGCGGTGCAACAAGGGACGACTCGGCCGGAGTTTAAGAAAGGTCCAGCCCTGCCAAACCGTACGGCGCCGCAGGCTCCCGCATGGGCTGAGAAGACTGCTATCGGCTGGATTCGGCTGCACTCGAAATCCTGGTGTTAGCTCCCGGACACTCGGCCTTGCGCTTTTCCTCGTCTTCTTCTGCGCAATCGAGCCCACCACTTGCGTTTGGAATTCCAGAGCTGCCGCCGGTTGCGAAAGGCCCCTTCGCACTGCCTCCGCCACCGCCAGACCCGCCGCTACCGCCGGATCCGCCACCGGCTGCCCCTCCTCCGGCGCGAGATGATTTAGCAGAGCCCCCGCCAGGGGCTCCCCCGCCCCCTGTTGACCCGCCGCTGGAGCTCCCCGGTCCCGATACGGACGACCGGTCGTTATCGAAGAACGACGATTGCCTCCCATCCTTCTGCGTCACTCCACGCAGGCCCCCCGAGCTTGCAATGGCTCCTGAGGTCAGGGAAGTGGATAGAAGCAGAGTCATCACTGGGGGTGTGACGGCCGCAAATCTTCCGCAGGTTTTCAAGAACGCCCGCCGGTCGTCATCTTCGTTGCCGTCCCGGGTCACAACACGCTCTCCTCGGTTTAAAATATTAATTACGGTATTATACATTAAATGTATTTTCAACCGATAATTTTCTTTATGTGAGTGGTGTTTCTTGACGTGCGCCGTCAATTGATCGTGGGCAATTTCCGTACTCGTTCCTGTACTTCCTGGCCTTCGGGCGCAGCTTCGGAGTTGCGCTCGCCATTTAATACGATTAATTTGCGTTTTAACGGACGTCGAGCGCAGGGCTCGATTGCAACGGATGATGACGATGCCACTGCAATTCCACCGGTCTGTCCGCGACATGGAGATCTGGAGCGCAACCAGCGAGGGCTTCTCGTTCGTGATCAGCTTCGGAAGCCCGAGAGGCCCCGGCTTTCATGGCCGCGCCGGCTATTTGGCGAGTTGGCGTCCGCTCCACAAAAACCAGGCCGCAATCAAGATTGGCGGTTCGCCCTTTCGAACGTTAGCCGAGGCCGAAGGGGCCTGCAGCGACATGGCTGGGCTTCTGGCGCCACGATAACCCCCGCGCACGTTCGGAAGAGCCAGACACTCCCATTATTTCACGCTCGCCGGATCCTGATGCAACAGATCAGGGGGATCCATCTTACGTGACGCGGCATGCAGCTCGTTTCGCGAAATCGCCAATGCCGCGAGAATCGTGCGATTGCTGATGTCCAGCTTTTGGAAGATATGATGAAGGTGGACCTTGATCGTACCGTCGGCAAGGTTCAACCGACGTCCAATCTCCTTGTTCGATAGACCCTCCGACACAAGCCGCATGATTTGCCGCTCCCGGTCCGTCAGTTGTGCCAGGGGCTTCTCATCGGGGCGGGCCTCATCATTGGCTAGCCATGCGCTCGGCGAGGCCGCTGCTTGGCCCTGGGCGGCTTTCCGCAGGGTTGAGACCAGCATCTCGGCATCCGAATCCTTCGAGAGGACGATGCAGGCGCCCTCCAAGGCCAGCCTTTGCAACTCACAATCCGCCGCGACACCGGCGAAAAAGACTACCGCGGGACTTGGGCCTGAAGCGTTTGCGGGAGCGAGGATCTGCTGCCGGCTGACATCAGGCAGTGCAGCATCGACGAGCGCGACGTCCGGCACAAGAAATCGGATTGCCTCATTGCAGCTTGCGCCATCGCTGCAGGACGCAACGATCGTAAAATCACGCTGCGCTGCAAGAACGCTCCTGATCCCTTGCAAAACGATCGGATGTCGATCCGCGATGACAATTCTGGTGCGGTGCATGCTTCCCCTGCCTATCGCTAACAACCCCCCGTGCAGCCGTTTAATCCAACAATTTCTTCGAAACGCGAGGATGACGGGTCCGCTCGGCGACAATGTCACACAGTCTCAAATCCTAGACAGCCGAACGTTCGACGACTGCGCCACGGTAACTTGACCGGCAAGTATGCGCAGCACCGTAAGAATGCGGTGCTCAACATTCGAGGCCGCAAGCTTGTAGACGAAAGCCAAATTTCGACAACGCATGATAGATTCGATCAGAAAATTCTCCCATAGAATGTCTAGGCGCACGGATCGGCTGCTGTGTCATGATGGTCAACATCCAATTAACTTCGTTGGCACCGTTATTACCAACGATATATTGGGTCATTCACGATTCAAATCTAACATTCGACGAAGTTTCGACGAACACGAGATCGTTCAAAAAGCCATGTTATTGAAGGGAGGAAAAGTAATACTATTCATCAAGGCGAAGCTGGTTAGTAAAGCACGAAAACGGCTGCGTCGCGCAGCCAGTGTAGCAACGACGAAATCCGGTCACCCATATTGGAGCTGCATATTCGTCAATTCAGCAACTTCAATGAGCGGTCATGGAGGGCATCGTTGGCAATGAGTAGGTGGTCACATGTATTCTTCAGCAGTTTTGCGTCAAACTCATCAGGCTCTCATCATTCAATTCACTGAATTGCAGAACTTGCGTAGCCGCGTGTCGAAGGCCGAGCAGCGATTGCTTGCGCCGAGGCGACGAGCCCGGGGGCGGAGGGCGAAGCGACCGCTGGTTCGGAGGCACGGGCCCAGCCGGTAACTCCGACCACCACGCACACTGGCGCAGCGGCACGGGCGATCGTGCTTGCCGGACCCCGGTTTGACCTGATAAGCCCCCCTCCTGTTTCGGTTCGGAGGTAGTGGGGACGGCTTCCATGGAGAACGATGACTGGGCATCTATGACCACAGCTGAGCTGTGGCGACTCTACGATGAGGTCACTGCTGTTCTTAGTCGCAGGATGACCGCGGAAAAAGCCAAGCTCGAAGAGCGGCTTCGCAAGATCGAAGGTAAGACCGGGGGGCAGACCGAGGGACGTGCACGCCGCCCCTACCCTCCCGTGCTGCCGAAGTATCAGAACCCTAAGAACCCGTCCGAAACCTGGTCCGGCCGTGGTAAGCAGCCTCGATGGCTGAAGGCGCAGCTTCGCGCCGGCAAGAAGCTAAACGATCTCCTGATCGACCGTTCGTCCGCACAACGGCGCCGCCGGGCCGGCTGAACCTCCGACCGGTCCCCGGGACGGTGGTGTCAGGGCTGGGCCGCCAGGCGTCACTTTAGCGAGTGCTATCTTCTTTCCCGTTAGGACTGCCGTCCCCACCACCGTTGCCCTTGCCATTATTGCCCTGCACAACGTTTCCGCCAGAACTAGCGATGGCGGATGAGGTCAGAGAGGTTGAAAGCAGCAGTGTCATCACGGGAGGAGTGACGGCGGCAAATTTTCCGCAGCTTCTCAAGAACTCACGGCGGTCTTCACTATTGGAGTCAGTCGGGTTCATCGGCGCTCTCCCTGCGATGGTCATAGAAAATAAGCGGTTTTGGATGCGTCGCAAGTTAAATATGTTAATCTCGCCTTTTAAATTGTCTACGCAAATAACACCTTGAGTACTATCGCATGCCGACGCTCCCGTCGCGGCGCATCGGTGAACTCCTGCGCAAAACGAGGTCCAGAGGCAGATTATACCAAACGACCTATATGCACAAAGCGCGTTACTGTTATATTTTAATATATTAAATGAGGCGGCACATCGCTCTTCAGCGCCGCTTCGGCGCAAAACGGGGCTAGAGCAGTCGCCGCACATGCGCCCAAGCGACCGCTTTCCCACCTGACGAAACCGAGAGGCGATTTCATGATCGGGACCGAGTCCGGTGTAGCGTTCGGGCAATTGCGGTCTCGCTTCGACACCACCTTACGACCAGGCTTCTCATTGCCACGTCTGGGCGCCCTGATGAGCCGCGCCCTCACCGAAACTCTCTTAGACCTTTCGGAACTAACGGTTCTCACCGAGGCTGCGACCGGGGCCTATGCCGTGACGGCCGTTCTCGCAGCGATGGCCGGAGCCAGGCACGTCTATGCCTTTACGAAAACTACGCGGCACGGCACCTCGGCTGAAGCCATGGACCAGACCCTCAAGCTCGCAGATTCGGTCGGCGTGGCCGATCGCATAGACATCCTGGAGCAGATCACCCCCGATATCATCCATCAGACGGATATCGTAACCAACAGCGGCCATCTTCGGCCTCTGACCGCTGCGCTTATTGATGAGTTACCAAAGGAAGCCGTCATCGCCTTGATGTACGAGGCCTGGGAACTTCGCTCCGAGGACCTCGACATGGACGCATGCTTGCGGCGCGGAATTCCAATCGTCGGCGTGAACGAACGTCACCCCTCAGTCGATGTCTTCTCATTTCTCGGTCCACTGTGCGTGAAGCAACTGCACGATAGCGGCTTATCCGCTTACAAGAATCGCATTGCCCTGCTGTGCGACAACGACTTCATTGGCTCGCTTCGCTCCGGTCTCGTGAGCTCCGGAGCGAGCGTGGACGTCTTCGAGGACGTCCAGACCTTGTATCATGACCAATGGGACGCAATCATCGTTGCGCTGCGACCGGCGGCTAAGCCTCGCATCGGCGCGCCGGAAGCAGCTCACCTCGTTGCGTGCGCGCCCCCTAGCGCCATTGTCGTGCAGTTTTGGGGCGACATCGATCGAACCGTATTGTCAGAAAATGGGTTGGGCGTTTGGCCAACAACGCCTCCTGGATCAGGGCACATGGGCATTCTGCTGTCCGAGCTTGGCCCCGAGCCGGTCGTGAGACTGCAGGCCGGCGGCCTGCGCGCTGCTGAATGGGTTCGGCGCAGCGGAGCTGTGTCGTCTGACGGGCTCGCGCAAATCGTTACCTGGCATCCGGATCAATCGCCAACTCGCGCTAGGCCCTCGCCTCGATGAGCTCAACGAGCGTGAGCGTCGCGGAGGCAAGAAACACTATGCGGCGCATGTCGAACGCGACCGCCGGCGCGGGTGACGATACAGGAAGATATTGCTCCGACCTAAAGCAAGCGATCGCGTCGTCGAACCGAGCTGCTTCGTAAGCAAGATGATAGAACTTGCTGCCGCGCTTCAAGATACCTGCCACCGGCGATTGTGCGCCGATCGGCTCAATGAGCTCCAGACGCGGACCGCCGCCTGATACAAACTGAATCCGAACCTGCTGGATGGGGTCCTCGAACATGGGGCCTTCAGGACTGTAGCCAACGACCGCGAGCTCGGGCAGCTCCGCCGCGATCTTTCGACACGCCATTCCCACGTGATGAAAGTGCAAATCCATGCGCTGCTCCTCCCTTCCCTGGCAGCCTAAGGAGACGGGCGGCGTCGAACGGAATCTGGCTGGTTGCTCAAACAGTTTAACCCTCTCGTGCATCGAGGAGCAGCGCCGACCAGGCCTGTTTTAGCCGTGGATAGTCTGAGCGCGACATCCGAAACGTAATCACGTCGTCGCCGTTCCACCAAGCTTTCGGCGCAACCTTTTCAATTTGGAAGCCGAGGCGAATATGAAAGTTCTTCGCGGCTTTGTTCCGGCTTTGAACGTTGGCCACGACGGCCGAAAGCCCCAGCTGCTCGAATGCGAATTCGAGTAAAAGGTCGAACATCTCTGCCAGGAAAAGGCGCGCGGCAGGATCGACGATCAACCGCGCAACTTCGCCCTGTCCCGCCGCGAAATCCAGGTTCGCCAGCGCGATGCTGCCAGCCGGCTTCTTCGAGCGCTTGAATTCGGCAATGAAATAGTAATCGTCGACCCTCGCTTGATAGTTCCGGAAAAACTCTTCCTGCTGAGCCAAGGTCAGCTTCTCGCGGGTCAGGAACTTACCGAGAACGGGATCATTCCGCCAAGCGATGACTTGCGCGGAGTCCTCCAGCCGGAGCTCTCGGAGAAGCAGGTTATTTCCTCCGGGAAGCAGTTTGAGATTCTCGGCTTTCGTGGAAAGCGTGCTTGGGCTCACCGGCTCCGGCCTGATATGCACCATCATCTATTTATTATACCTTAATCAGTGATTTAAATACATTTAATTGACCCGAGCCATATCATCATTTAGCGTAGGGGACAATCACATCAAGTCGCTGTCCTGACGGAGGCTCGCCATTCTCGCTGCAGCACCCCAGCCGGACCGGCGCATCAATGATGCCGAACTCAAGTCCCTGGCGTTGTCAGGCGATGCCACGTCCTGGGGGCATCTTGTCGCCCGCTCGCGGCAAGCGACGAGCTTCTCCGAGCTGTTCTTTCTGTCGACGCTTCGAAAAAAGGCGAAGCTTTATGCACCCGGAAGCGTCCAGCCAAGACTCCGCCTCGCCCTCATAGGCGGCTACAACCTTTATCCGTTGCACGAACTGGTTGAACATCTGCTGGCCATTCGTGGGATCGAGTGCGAACGTTTCCTCGGCGAGTACGATAATTTCGTCTCGGAGATCCTTGACGGCTCGAGCTCACTGTACGCCTTCAAGCCGGATCTCGCCTTCATACTGCCGAGCGCGAGCCACTGCCGGTTTTCAGGCTCGCTCCTCGATGACGTCGAACATCAGCGCGAAGCCGCAGTCCGCGCCGCTGAGCACCTCCTCAACCTCGCGCAGACTTTCACCGTGCGCTCCGGTGCGGCGGCGATCCTCGCCAATCTTGCGCTGCCCGACGGCCTCGATCTCGGCTCGTTTCGTTCACGTACGCTTGGCACCGACTGGAGTTTCCGAAAGGCGGTCAATCTCGAGCTCGGGCTTCGGGCCCCAGCTGAGGTGCAAATCTGCGACGTCGAGTTCCTCTCGGCGCAGCGAGGGATCTCAGCCGCGGCGGATGCGCGAGCGTGGTATGAATCGAAGCAGCTCGGCTCACCTGACTTTCTCGTCGACATCGCGCAAGAGCTAAGCCATCTGATCGCCTCCCGGAAGCAGAGCCCCAAGAAGGTCCTGGCGATCGACCTCGATCAAACGCTATGGGGCGGCGTGATCGCGGAGGACGGTATCGAGGGAATCGAACTTGGCAACTCGTCCCCCCGTGGTGAAGCGTTCAAGGATTTCCAGAGGTACCTGCTTGGACTTTCCCAACGCGGCGTCCTGCTTGCGGTATGCAGCAAGAACGACCATGCACGCGCAATCGAGGTATTCGAGAAACATCCTGAGATGGTTGTCCGGCTGGAGCACTTCGCGGCCTTCAAAGCCAATTGGGACCCGAAGTCGGACAACCTGCAGAGGATCGCGGAGGAACTCCGCCTTGGCCTGGACAGCTTCGTGTTTGCCGACGACAACCCGGCGGAAATCGAGATCGTGCGCCAGTTTCAGCCGTTGGTTACAGGTGTACTCCTCGGGCCGGACCCCGCCGAATTCATCGTTCGCATCCAGGCCGGACGTCATTTCGAGCCACGGACCATCACCGAGGAGGATCTCGAGCGGACGGCGCAGTACAGGCAAGAACGGCGACGTACGGAGCTCGCAGCGAGCGTCACCGACATGCCTGCCTACCTCGCCTCACTTGAGATGCGAGGCACGATCAAAGAATTCGACTCGCTCGATGTTCCTCGCATCGCCCAGCTGATCGCGCGCAGCAACCAGTTCAACCTGACGACGGCCCGTCGGTCCGAGACTGAGATTAAGGCGCTCCTAGGAAGGCCGGAGTACCGGTGCTTCACGATGCGGCTCGAGGATAGATTCGGTGATTCCGGGCTCATCTCCGTAGTCATTGCAAAGATCGATGGTGGCGTCTTCGTTCTCGATACCTGGCTCATGAGTTGCCGCGTGCTGAAGCGCCAGGTCGAGGACGAGATCATGAATGAGATTTTCCGGCTCGCAGCGGCTGCCGGCTGCACGAAAGTGCGCGGCATTTATCTTCCGACAACCAAGAACCGTATCGTCGCAGAATTCTACGAGGAGTTTGGTTTCGCGCGTACGGAAGACTCCGCTACCCGAAAAGAGTTCGAGCTGGAGGTGAGGAAGTATCAGGTGCGTTCGACAAAGATAGATGTTGCCCGGAGAGCTTATGAAGCAGGCTGAAGTATTAGCGAAGTTGCAGGAAGTATTCGACGGAATCTTCCTCGAGAAGATCGCGGCCACCCCCGAGCTCTCGGCGGCGGACGTCGATGAGTGGGATTCGCTCATGCAGATCTCGCTCGTGATCGCCGTCGAGCAGAAGTTTCGCGTTCGATTTCGCGTTGGCGAGGTCGAGGCGGCGCGGAATCTGGGTGAGTTCGCCGACCTAATCGCGAAGCGGATGGAACCATAAGAGTTGCACATCGCGAGTGCGTTCGAAGCTGGGCAAACGGCACATCCCGCTGAGTGCACGAGATCCGTGACGCACGCCCGCTTCTTCAAGCTCAAGAGGAAGTTGACGAACGGCGCTACTCCAAAGTCAAAAACCGCTTCCGATTTAATATTTTTAATGTTATTTATATTGTTAAATACGAACCAACGTGACTGCCGCGACCGAAACTACAACCCGTACAGCTGGTGTTGCTATTTTAGATAGCATGTAGTCACGCTGACTAGCTGGGGGAGTACAACTGACGTGCCGGTGAAGTCCAATAACCGCCCCGGTATGGTAAGCGTCAGCGGGACGCCGACGCAGAACCAGACCTTGACCGCGACCGTGAGCGATGCGGACGGAGTGCCGGGCACCGTCTCCTATCAGTGGCAGCAGAGTGCGAACGGCAATTCGTGGAGCAACATCAGTGGCGCGACCGCGAGCACGCTGGTCCTCGGGCAGGCTCAGGTCGGCAGCTTCATACGGGTCACCGCCAGCTACACGGACCTCTCGGGCAGCACCGAGGCCCCGGTGAGCACCGCGACCGCCACGACAGTGGCCAACGTCAACGACCCCGGCGCTGTCACGATCAACGGCACCGCGACCCAGAACCAGACCCTGACGGCCAGCGTCACGGACCCCGACGGCGCGCCTGCCAGCATCACCTATCACTGGCAGAGCAGCCCCGACGGCACCACTTGGACGAACCTGGCCGCCACGACCTCGAGCCTCACCCTCGATAGCAGCCTGGTCGGCAAGCGGATCCGCGTGAATGCCACCTACACCGACCTGTTCGGCGCCAGCGAGAATGTGACCAGCGCGGCCACGGCGACGGTTGCCGCTGCGAGTGCCACCACTACGCTGTTCACCACCCAGACGCCTGTCATCACCAATGCCAGCGACGGAGTAGGTTATGAGTTGGGGATGCGCTTCACCAGCGACACCTCCGGCTCGATCCAGGCAATCCGGTACTACAAGGCTCCGGGCGAGACGGGGACGCATATCGGCCACATCTGGTCGGCTACCGGCCAGGAGCTGGCGACGGTCACGTTTACCAACGAAGGCGCATCGGGCTGGCAGCAGCAGGCGCTCGCCACGCCCCTGACCATCCAGGCCGGCACGACCTACATCGTCTCCGTCAACATCAACAGCAACTACGTCTCCACCACGCAGGGCTTCGCCTCAGCCATCAGCAATGGTGGCCTGAACGCCCCGGTGGGTGCCGGCGTCTTCGACCTGTCCAAGGGCGCCTTCCCCACCAATGTCTATCAGAATGCAAACTATTTCCGCGACGTCGTGTTCGCTGCGGGCTCGTCACAGCCCAATAACCGCCCCGGTGTGGTAAGCGTCAGCGGGACGCCGACGCAGAACCAGACCTTGACCGCGACCGTGAGCGATGCGGACGGAGTGCCGGGCACCGTCTCCTATCAGTGGCAGCAGAGTGCGAACGGCAACTCGTGGAGCAACATCAGTGGCGCGACCGCGAGCACGCTGGTCCTCGGCCAGGCTCAGGTCGGCAGCTTCATACGGGCCACCGCCAGCTACACGGACCTCTCGGGCAGCACCGAAGCCCCGGTGAGCACCGCGACCGCCACGACAGTGGCCAACGTCAACGACCCCGGCGCTGTCACGATCAACGGCACCGCGACCCAGAACCAGACCCTGACGGCCAGCGTCGCGGACCCCGACGGCGCGCCCGCCAGCATCACCTATCTCTGGCAGAGCAGCCCCGACGGCACCACTTGGACGAACCTGACCGCCACGACCTCGAGCCTCACCCTCGATAGCAGCCTGGTCGGCAAGCGGATCCGCGTGAATGCCACCTACACCGACCTGTTCGGCGCCAGCGAGGATGTGACCAGCGCGGCCACGGCGACGGTTGCCGCTGCGAGTGCCACCACTACGCTGTTCACCACCCAGACGCCTGTCATCACCAATGCCAGCGACGGAGTAGGTTATGAGTTGGGGATGCGCTTCACCAGCGACACCTCCGGCTCGATCCAGGCAATCCGGTACTACAAGGCTCCGGGCGAGACGGGCACGCATATCGGCCACATCTGGTCGGCTACCGGCCAGGAGCTGGCGACGGTCACGTTTACCAACGAAGGCGCATCGGGCTGGCAGCAGCAGGCGCTCGCCACGCCGCTGACCATCCAGGCCGGCACGACCTACATCGTCTCCGTCAACATCAACAGCAACTACGTCTCCACCACGCAGGGCTTCGCCTCAGCCATCAGCAATGGTGGCCTGAACGCTCCAGTGGGTGCCGGCGTCTTCGACCTGTCCAAGGGCGCCTTCCCCACCAATGTCTATCAGAATGCAAACTATTTCCGCGACGTCGTGTTCGCTGCGGGCAACGTCATCTCACTACTTAGCAGTTCCACAGTCTATGTCAGTGAGACGGGAGGGATGGCTACCATCACCGTCGTACGCTCCGGCGACCTCCAATCTCAAGCAACCGTGGAGTACACGACGAACGAAATCGGCACCGGCGGCACAGCTACGGCAGGCCAGGACTTCATCCAGCCCACGTTTAATGGCCGGTCGAACACCGGTCAGGTCGTCTTCAACCCGGGAGAGAGCACCAAGAGCTTCACCATCTCAATTGTGAACGATCAGCTCACCGAGGGTAACGAGACGTTCGCGGTCGGGCTTCAGAATCCCGGTTCCGGCTCCCTCGGGACCCCGCGCACAGTGCTCGTGACCATCATCGACAACGACTCGCCCGTCGCGATCTCAATGGCGGACGCGGCGATAAGCGTTACCGAGAATACACAGACGGCAACGATTACGCTGCTGCGCAGCGGCAACACCAGTCAAACAGCTACTGTCGGCTTCACGACAAGCAACGGCAGCGCCCTCGCGGGTTCCGACTACACCGCCTCGTCAGGCACGGTGGCTTTCGCTGCTGGCCAGGTGACCCAGACGATCACGGTACCGATCATCAACGATGCGACACCGGAGAATGATGAGACCTTCACGGTCACGTTGAGCAACCCGACCGGTGCCACTCTCGGCGCCGAGACAACGACGACTGTGAAAATCCTGGATAATGACAACCCCAATCTCGGCAATCTGGCGGGTGAGACGTACGTGACGGGACTGGGCCAGGGGTATGCCGGCGGGCCAACGGCGATCGATTGGACTCCAGACGGCCGCTACATGCTGATTGCCCAAAAGGACGGCGTGGTGCGTGTGGTGGACAACGGAGAACTTCGATCAACTCCGCTGATCGACATTTCGAGCGAGGTAAATGACGTCAATGATCGCGGACTGCTGGGTATCGCGGTGAACCCGAATTTCGCAACGAACCCCTATGTCTACCTGCTCTATACCTACGATCCACCCGAAACGGCGGGCCAGCCCGGCCTTGCCGGCCCCGATCAGGCCGGCAACCGACCTGCTCGCCTGGTGAGGGTCACCGTTGACCCAACCACAATGATTGCCGATCCGGCGAGCGAGGTAGTGCTGGTCGGAAAGAACAGCATCTGGGCCTATACGAGCCGTCCCGACGTAAACAGCACAGGCGATCCGAGCATCGCTCCTTCCGGCATCGTCAACGGCACCACGATCACAGCTCCGGCGAGCCAGATCGAGAGTGGATCGCAGGACAACGATCCGGATCGGACCGGCATCCAGAACCAAAACATTCGTGACTATCTGGCGACTGATAGCGATTCGCACGGCGTAGGCGCTGTTCATTTCGGCCCGGACGGCTATCTCTACCTCACCGTCGGCGATGGCGTGTCGTACAACTTCGTCGACCCCCGGGGAGTGCGCGTCCAAGACATCCACAATCTATCGGGCAAGTTGTTGCGGATCGATCCCGTTACAGGTGAGGGAGTGCCCGGCAATCCGTTCTATCAGGCAAGCGATCCAAACAGTAATGCGTCGAAGGTGTTCTACTACGGTGTTCGCAACGCGTACCGCTTCAGCTTCGATCCAGTTACTAATCTTCCTGTGCTCGGAGATGTGGGCTGGAACAGCTGGGAAGAGCTGAATACGGGGCCAGCCGGCTCGAACTTTGGATGGCCCTATCTCGAAGGCCCCGACAGGACCGGCAGCTACCAAAATCTCGCGCAGGCAATCACCTTCTATAACAATGGCAATCGGAACAATACGTCAGACCCGCCCGCCGTATTTCCGATCCTGTCTCTAAGCCACGGGGCCCCCGACAATGCCCACGTGATTACCGCGGGAGATTTCTACAATCAGAACACCATTTTTTTCGACGATGTCCAAAACGGAACGATCTTCGCTGCGACCCTGAACGCAAGCCGGCAGGTCACCAGCGTCCAGTTGGTGGACAACGTACAAGGCATCGTCGACATGCAGAAGGGCCCTGATGGCTGGATGTATGGGGCCAATCTGATTGACGGCACTATCCGACGTTGGGTCGACCCCTCAGCGGTTACGGCGCTGGGGCTCGCAGCGTCGTCCTAGCAGGCGCCGGTCACGGCTTTCCCCATCGATGACGATCTGCTGGGGCGGCTTACGATTTCGGCCGATAAGGCGAGCTTTTGCACGATTGCGCGTCAGCGAACTACCCTGTCGTTTTGACCAATGATCGAGATTTCGGCGATGGACCTCAGACGGGCGAGCCGGCGTCGCGCCACCAATTCCGGACCAATGGTCAAATCGGCTCCACGGTACTCGCGCCCAAGGCTGAGATCTTGCGAAACTCCGCTCAAGGTGCCCGCCACATAGCGTTGAACCACTCGTACATACGCTTCGGCACCGACCATCACGGCTCGGCCAAAAATCCTATGCAAATCGTCCCCTGGCTCGTATCTCGAATGCACTGTCTCAAAGATCGGCCCGCTGTCGACGCCGGACGTGCATTCGTGAATGGTCGCACCGAGCATGTCCAACTCGTCGTTGACTACAGGCCAAAAGCTGCACGCGGTTCCGCGATACTGCGGGCTAATACCTGTATGCAGATTGATGCAGATATCGGTTGCAGAGTCGAGGACCGCATTCTTCACGACCGACGTGCCGTAAATAAGAATCGCATCGGGGCGTCTCTGCCGCAGGACTTCCAAGCTTGCGGTGCCGTTTATGCCCTCGACATAGTCGATTCGATCAGATGCATAGAATGTTTGAGCCTTTTGCCCCAACAGACTTTCAAGTGACCGAGTCCGGGCCTCATCGTCTCGAGTCATCTTGAGAAAGACAGCACGGGTTGCCTTTCCTAAGAAATGCACCAACCCCTTCCGTACGGCGCGCCGCAGTCTTGTTCTCCGTGCTGACCGGTCCACAATGATGCGGTCAATGGAGAGTCCAGCGCAAAGCATGTTTGCGACATAACGATGTTCTGGGCCATCCCGCGTCAGAATCACTATTCTCTTTGGTTCGGGCTGCCCAGCTACCATAGCCAATCTCTCGCACACCGTAGTACAGGCATAATCCGGAGCTTGAACGGAATCTCTTCTGGCGCGGCGTTCCCCAGGCTAATCCGATAGAAAATGTCAGCCGCTGGTTTAAAGCGGTTGCTTTTCGCATGCACTAGAAAGATCGCCTTGTGATTACGCCGTGCGGCGCGCAGCGCACCTTCGGTCGCGTCCAATGCATTCCCATAAGGAATACTCAGGCATTGAACCGTTTGTCCCGATAACTTCTCCAGAAGCTCTCGGCTTTGCACGATCTCGGTCTCCAACTCGCTCGATGAAAGCGAACGAAAGAACGTGTGGCTCATCGAGTGGTTTCCTACTTCAATCCCTAAGCTCGCAAACCGCTTGATATCGGTGATATTAAGAAAAAGCTTCGATGTACGCCGGAGCTCCAATTCATTGGTGCCCATTGCGGTACACAGCTGCTGCTTCGCCTCCGCAATTTGCGCCTGAGTCCATTTTGAAATCACGTTGGCGATGAGCCTAGGGACTGATGTTGGTCCGGTTTCGTTGATGTTCAGGAGAGCTATCAGTTGCTGTTTACCGAGCACCACCGCTGCCAACGATAGGATATTATCCACTGGCAATCTGCTTCCGAGCAGCGTTGTCGGATTGACGAAGAACAGCGAAGGTGCATTTGCCGCTTTAAGGACAGTACTTGCGGTATCGAGAACTGAGCGATATGCGTCATCGAAGGTGATCAGCAAAGGTTTACGCGGCAGAGTGCCACTTACAAGGTCCGATCCGCTCACCACGTCAAAATGACGCGCGAAATACTTGACGTGCTTCTCAAAAACCTCTGGCCTTGTAACAACTCCAAGCTTGCCGGTTAACGGGTCTTCATGGTCCGCGATATGATGATAGACCACAATGGTAACGTCGCGCCGCATCAGTGGCTATCCCTGGCGCGAGCGGGATAACGCGTCCCCTAACGGACGTTCCACAGCAGCTACCTCCTCTGGCAGGTTGTTGCGCGGATTGCCGCGCGCTCTCCTCACGCCGACATTGCTCCAGCCATTCACCCAACGTTGACGATGCTGCCAGACATAGCGCCAGTTTCGCGCCTTTTCACGCAAATCACTTCTGCCGGAGATCAGGCCGGCCGTTCCGTACGCAAGCAAGCGAAGGAGGGGGAGAAGCATGTACAGTGTCTTGCCTGCGAGAATCGTCGCAGCAGAATTGTGACGCCGCAACAGCGTGATCCGGCCGGCAAGGACCTTGATGCGTTGCTCTGCTTGATCGGGCTCGGAAGACTGGCCGTAATGAATGATGGTAGCTGCAGGCGTGATGGTTGGGGATGCACCAAGCTTGCGCGCCCGGCGGCACAAGTCCGCTTCTTCACCGTACATGAAAAACTCGGGATCAAAGCCGTCAAGTCGCTTCCAAAGTTCGCGGTCTATGAGAAGAAAGCAGCCCGTGACAATGTCGACTGCACGAATGCTGTCACGCTTCCAACCGCCGTATCCTTCGGGATTGAAAACCGAGCTGCTGCGCTTCAAGCTGGTCAGACCAGTAGCAAAACAGAAGATGCTCCATAAGGTGGCATCTCCCCAACAGGAGCCAGGATTCAAGCGGCCGTCAGACAGCACGGTGCGCCCGCCCCAGATCCCAAAGCGCGGATTCGCATCGGCGAACTCGTGCAGATGATCGATTGCGTGATTCAAGATCAGGGTGTCCGGGTTGAGCAACAGAAACCGGCGCCCCCGCGCCCGCATCGCGGCGATGTTGTTGGCGCCGGCAAACCCAAGATTTTCTTGCGACGCGATGAGCTCGAGTTGAGGGAAGTTTGCGCGAATGGCTTCCGGAGATCCGTCTGTTGAAGCGTTATCGAAAACGATGACTTCGTAGAGTACTGTCGTTGTTTGTGCCAAGACAGATCGAATACATTCGAGCGTCATGGTGCGCGTGTTGTAGCTCACGATGATGATCGAAATGTCGGGCTCAGCGGCCCCATAAATTGCATCCGACATGGGATTCAGCCTCATGCGATACGTCCGGCCCCCCCTTCAATGTTCGACCGAACCCATCTTCGACAACCATCTCGCTCGAACGCGATTTGTCAGGCCCGTCCTTCCTGATGGTCGCCAAACCATCCGGAATTGGCTCATCAATGTGGTGAGTGCCTGGCGACCCAGGTCGGCCATGCTAAGTGCGCGCTCCTGTAAACACGAGCTTTTCCCGGTTCCTTCGCAACTGCACCGCCCGGTCGCTGCGTGCGGCCCGGGCCGGCCACCATTTTACCACCCACATCCACTGCGAATCCCAAGCTCAAATGGAAACGACAGCCTTCCTCGTCTTCTGTATGGCATAACCGGCTGGAACCCACTATTAAACATTTATATTATTAAATTGGTTTAATTTGCAAGTTATTATTTCCGGACGGGCGACCTTAATCCGAGAATGCAAGCCGCGGGGCTGGGGCAGGAAAATGGATCAGCGGATCCGAGGCTGCGGAAGCAAACTCCCCGGGACGAGCTGGCCATTGACGATGGTTGCACTCCTGACGTTTTCCCATTTGGTGATCGTCATTGTTCCGCCGCCCGCATTGTTGATCAGAAATGCGCCGTATAGAAACGGGCCAACGAAATACACATCCTTAAGGGAAACAGTGACGTTCATGCCATCGGGATGCATTCGCAACCCGTAAGGTCCGCCCCAGAACAGGACGTTCTCAAAGCTAACTGAGCCCCCTAATCCATCAGCGTAGAAGAATCCGGCCGTTGCATTGGTGTTGTTGTAGGTCTTGAATGTTGTATTGCGAACCGTGATGGCGTTGGTTTTGCCAGGATCATAACACTGAAGCCCGTCTGCGTGATCGCCCGGCAAACCTTTGGTTTCGATGTAGACGCCATCAATGTTGATGCCGCCAATACCGTCGGAGCCAATACACCGGAATCCCTCGTTGGATCGAATGCGGGAATTTTTCAGAGTGCAATCCCCGCAAACGACCGAGCTTCCGTCGTTGTTGTGGTCCCAGGAACGATGCTCGACGACTTCACCGTTGCTGAAGAACTTCCCGTAACGGGTGTATGGCTCGGAGGAATTTCCAGCAAAGCGGGGGTCATCAAATGAGAGTGGAGGAGCCGACGCAGGAGAAGGCAAACGCGAGGAGGCAGGACCTGGCGCTTGGCTGGAGGAAAGTGTTTGATCCGCCAGTGCGGAACCGGCGTAACACAAGCCGGCGGCTATTTGCGCCCAGCCAAAGCCTCGCCAACGCGATAATTTCTTCACAGATTTCCCCT
The DNA here is from genome assembly GCF_003122645.1 of Bradyrhizobium sp. SUTN9-2. Lineage (NCBI taxonomy): Bacteria > Pseudomonadati > Pseudomonadota > Alphaproteobacteria > Hyphomicrobiales > Nitrobacteraceae > Bradyrhizobium > Bradyrhizobium sp. SUTN9-2. Next base: position 3,846,413 of record NZ_LAXE01000001.1, on the reverse strand, counting down.
TCAAATGATTGCGACCATGCGGATTGCGCGTTCACACCGCAGGCGATCTTAACCAGAGATATTTCATTGAATGGTTGTCGGGTTCATGCTCCCTTCCCTTCGATCCTCGCCCACAGAATGTGGCGTGGCATTTGTACCCGAACCCAGCGATAGTGAACGCGCGACCATGGTTTGATTTCGGGTGATAGATTGTCGAGAACGAAATCGCCATTTCGCGTGCGCACGAGAAGCACGAGGTGGTGCTCTCCGGAACTGACGACGACTTCGCTCAGTAGCAGGACTCGCGCAGGCCAGCCGCGCCGAAGCAATTCGTGGCGCTTGCTCACGGCGTAGTCATTGCAATCGCCGTGCTTCGGGTTGATGACCCATTCCTCGCCGGCAAGGCCGAGCTCGTTGCGCGCCGGCACGATGGCGAGATTGACCGCGCGATTGACCTCCTGCAGAGCCGCCCAGCGGTCCTCGGTCAGCCGGATCGGCCCACCACGAAACGAGCGCGGCGGAAGACATTCCGCCTCGTAGCGCAGGCAGAACACCGTGTACGCAAGGGGCGGCAGCGTCGGGTTTCCCAGTTCAATGTGCTGCCCTGACCGCGGCGTCGCCGGCAAGGACATGCGCCCCGCCCCCGCCCATTGAACTCCTCCGAGCATGATAGCGACCGCCACGACGGAGCCGAAGGTTCGATACATCTGCCGATCCCCTCGCAAACGCAAAACTGAGGCTCGGATCCGCTGGCAGGCTGACACCGACAGTCCCGCGGCAACCATATTTCATCTTTAATTTATTTAATTTAATTGTCAATTAAATATAATCGGCAGGAAGAAATAATCCGTTTGCGCATTATCCAGTACAGCCACAAGCAGATCGCCCCCGCAGACGCGTCCCGGCCCCCGGCGCATCGCCGGCAAATAAGGCAACAATTTAACGGCTCCGACGAATTAATCGTTGATTTAATGTGCCCCCCGGCAGATCGTATTCCGAACGACCTCTCCGCCTCACAATCGAGATTGCATATGCCGGAAGAACTGCTCGTCATTTTGGGGGCTGAAGCCATCCTGCTTGTCTTCGTCACAGCGATGACTCTGCACAACAAGCGAATGGATGTGCTGAGCGGGCTGCACCGCCGGGCGGCTAGCTGGTCCGCCGGCCAACACAGCAAGCCTGCGCCATACTCGGTCCGTGCGCGCGCAGGAGCTTTGCTGTCGGCGCTGACGACGTGGATCGGTATTGCCAAGCTCACCCCAGCCAATCTCTGGCGGCTGCTCAGACACGCCCAATCAAGCCTGACGAAGGTGCGAAAGCTGTCCACCCTTGTGGCTCGTTCCTGGCGGCCAGAGCGCCCTCAAGCCACGCCGTCCACCTCCAGCCTCATTGCAGGGGCTCGTCGTCAGCTCGGTGCTCGTTGATGCGGCCAACGTTGCGGTCTACCCCGCATCGACTCGATCGATCTCGCGGCGCAATCTTGAGCTCCGGGCGGTCGAAGCCAAACGATAGGCTTCGGATGCAATGCGACTAGCGGCGAGCCATCCGCAGCGAGCAGCTCTCCTCGGTGTTCACCCAGCTCACGGCACGCCTGCAAGCCCGTCGTTATCTTTTCATTTGGGCTTCTTTTTCGTCTTGAACATCAATGTTGTTCGCAGCAATGGACACACTCTTGAGATTCCTCTCAGCCCCGAGTGCGGGTCCACTCGGGGCTGTGTCATTTCAAATCCAAAGGGCTCAGCGCTCTTTGAATGCGCGCTGCGCCTGATCGTGTAGCGGCTTGAGCAGGTAGGACAACGCGGTCCGCCCTGCCGTCTTGATGAAGACCTCGACAGGCATGCCGGGCAGCAACTTGGCCGAGCCGAGCTTCACCAGCTCTTCCGTCTTCAGCAAGACGCGGCCTGTGTAGTAACTCGTGCCGGCACGCTGATCCTGCGTGATGTCTGCCGAGACCATGCTGACCTCGCCGTCGATTTCGGGCGTGGTCTTCTGGTTGAACGCTGCGAAGCGCATTGTAGCGGTCTGCCCCACGTAGACCTGATCGATATCCTTCGGTGCGATCTTGACTTCGACCGCGAGCGAGTCCGCGTCAGGAACGATCAGCATGATTTGCTCGCCCGGAGAGATCACCCCCCCGACCGTGTGGACGCTGAGCTCGTGGACGCGACCGGATTGTGGCGCCCGGATATCGACCCGATTCAACTGATCCACCGCCGCAGTCTTGCGTTCGCCCAGCTCGGAGAGTTTCGAGCGGGTTTCGATCAGGTCCTTGCCGACCTCGGTACGGAGGTCCTGGTCGATCTGAATGATCTGGAGTCCGATTTCGGAGATCTTGCCCTTCGACTGAGCGATCATTCCTGCGAGCTGGCTGCGCTCGCCCTCGATGCGGGCGGAGTCGCGCTCCAGGGAATTGAGCCGGGTGATCGGCACCAGGTTCTTCTGCCAGAGGCTGCGCACGCCCTCCAGCTCCTGTCGGATGAACTCCACCTCCTTCTGCTTGGCCTCCGTCTGCCCCATATAGCCCTTGATTTCGTTCTCCAACTGCGCGCTCTTCTCCTGCAACTGCGCTTTTTGGCCGCTCCTCGCCTGACGACGCAGGTCGAACAGCTTCCGCTCCGCGGCGATTGCACGGCTCGCCTCGGAGTTGCTCTCTTTGGCTCGGTCGAGCAGTACCTTTGGAAACACGACCTGCTCGGCACTGTCGCGCTCGGCCTCGAGACGGGCCTGCCGCGCCAGCAATTCGTCGATGCTATTGGTGACGATCGTCGCATTCGCGAGCGTCTGCGTCTCGTCGAGGCGGATCAGAATGTCGCCTGCATTGACCCGATCGCCCTGGCGCACGCGCAACTCTCCGACGATTCCACCCGTGGCGTGCTGGACCTTCTTGACGCTCGAATCCACCACGACCACGCCCTGCGCGATCACCGCGCCCGACAACTGGGAAGTCGTCGCCCAGCCGCCGACCCCAAAAGTCACCAAAGCGAACATGATCATTCCGACGATCATGTAACGTTGGATGGACTGCAACGCCGGCGCTATCTGATCGTTCATCGGCCGCCTCCTTGAGCTTCTGCGACGACCTTCAGCGGCACCGGGGTCCGCAGCACTCTCTTGAGTACCTCCTCTCGCTTGCCGAAGGACTGAACTCTGCCTTCGCCGAGGCACAATACATGGTCCACACCTTCCAGCGCCTTCGGCCGATGAGCGACAACGGCCACAATCCCTCCGCGGCGTCGCACGTTCAGGATCGCCTCTGTCAGAGCCTCCTCGCCCTCCGCATCGAGATTGGAAGATGGTTCGTCAAGCACGACCAGGAAGGGTTTGCCGTAAAAAGCGCGCGCAAGCGCGATACGCTGCCGCTGCCCCGCCGACAGCGCCAGCCCTCCCTCGCCGATCTTCGTGCTGTACCCGTCCGGCAGTGAGAGGACGAGATCATGCGCGCCCGCGGCGCGGGCGGCTTCCAGAACAGCGGCGGCGGTTGCGTTCGGGTCGAAGCGTGCAATGTTCATCGCAATGCTGCCGTCGAACAATTCTACGTCTTGGGGCAGATAACCGATGTGCTTGCCGAGGTCGTCCGAAGACCAATGATCGAGGGCGGCGTTGTCGAGCCGGATCCTGCCTCGAATGCACGGCCACACGCCAACCAGCGCACGCGCCAGCGTCGACTTGCCGGATCCGCTCGGACCGATGATTCCGACCGCCTGCCCACTCCGCAGCTGGAATGACACTTCGCTGAGAGTGGGTCTCTCGGAGTTCGGAGCACTGATATAGAGGTTCTCGGCGCTAAGGGTTTCCACAGGCGCAGGCAATGCCAACCGCTCCTCCTCCTGAGGAAGAAGTTTCAGCAAGTAATCGAGCCGTTGTCCCGATTGGCGCGCCGCGACGAACCCCTTCCAGTTCGCAATTGCCATTTCGACAGGCGCAAGGGCCCTCGCGGTGAGGATCGACCCGGCAATGATGATGCCGGCCGTCGATTCCTGGTTGATGACGAGGACGGCGCCAACGGCAAGAACCAGCGATTGCAAGATCGCGCGGAAAATCTTCGAGGCACCACCGAGTCCGTTTGCGACATCGCTGGCCCGTTCATGGGCTGCGAGGTACTTTGCATTGGCATCCTGCCAACGCAAAGCCGCTTGTTGCCGCATACCCATGGCCTGCAGAACTTCGGCATTGCGCCGTCCCTCGAGCGCGAGGGCAGTTCGCGAAATGGCAAGACGCGAGCTCGCCTTTGCCGGACCTCGGGTACGCGTTTCCGTGAGCATCGTAATGCCCACCAGCACCAACGCACCAGCCAGCGCAGTGATGCCAATCCAGAAGTGAAAGAGGAAGCAGACGCCGAGATAGATCGGCATCCAGGGCAGATCGAAGAGCGCCGTCGGCCCGCCGCTCGACAGGAAGCTGCGGACCTGATCGAGGTCCCGCACCGGCTGCAGGCCATCGCCATCCGCTCTGGTCTTCAAAGGCAGGCGAACAAGAGCCTCGAAGATGCGAACCCCGAGACTTTCATCGAAATACCGGCCCACCCGGGCGCTGATCCTGCTCCTGACGAAGTCGAGCCCGCCCTGAAACAGGTAGAGCACCGTTGCCAGAGCCAACAGAGCGACAAGAGTCGGTATACTGCGTCCGGGCAGCACCCGATCATAGACTTGCAGCATGAAGAACGAGCCGGTGAGCATGAGAAGGTTGCTCATGCCGCTGAATGCCGCTAGCGCCCAGAAGATCCGGCGGCAAGACCGCAGGAACGCCGACAACTCTGACTGCGACTCGTCATAGTGATCCACTGGCCGGGGTCGACCAGCGAATATCCGTGACCGCAGCACTTCGATCAGGCCCTTTGCCCAGCCGATCAGTTGCGGCGTCTGCAGTTGAGCGTTTTCCGCCCACTGCCGTCCGGCTGACCAGAGTCCTGATATGTGAAGAAATGGAATTCGATAGAGATTTGCGGGCGGGGGGAATACCCCCCGCCGTCCAAAGTCAATCATGGCTTCTGCCCCTGAAACGCGCCTTTGTTGGAAGATCCCTCAAGAGATCCCCCAAGGCAGTTGTTGAAGATTGCTCTCTGTGGATGCCGTCCCCTACGCGAAGTGGAAGTCGTTGCTGGTCAACGAGCCGAGCTTGGCGTTCTTCAGCGTGAGCGTATCGCTCCCCGTCGCGATCACGACATCGGTGCCGGACTGGGTCGCGTGGGAAAGAACGCTGGCAAAACTGTCGAACACACTCTTGCTGAACTCGATCGTGTCGTGAGCAGGTCCGCGGGCAACGAAGCCCTTGATGACGTCGTTGCCGAAGTTCGCGCCAAACACGAAAGTATCGGCCTGGCTGCTGCCAACGAAGGTGTCATCGCCGGAAGTGCTGGTCAGGGTCGTGTTGCCCGGCGAAGCGATGAACGTACTGCCCGCAATAGCCGCGTTGCTACCGGTTGCAGTGGATGACGTAGCTACGCTGGACGTACCGATCTGCCCGTCACTGTTCAGGTCCTGATGGAAGCTGGTCTCCAGCGTCTTGAGGCCAGAGTCCGTACCCGACACCGAGCCACCGTCCGTGGAGCCGGTCAGGGAGCTGACATGAGACACGTAGTTGCCGTTATTGTCGGTATTCCACGCCGTGTACTGACCGGTGCTCGTCTCCTTCCAGGCAACTTGATAGCCCGTCGCCGTCTTCTCCGCTCCAATGGGAGTCCAGGTGCCATCGGACCCGCCCACGAAATCCACGCCGTCATCCTTTAGTGTCGGGCCAGTGCCGGTGCTGCCGTTGAGGTAGTATTTGCCGCCACTCTCAACGAGACTTGTCACACCAGCCGATTCGACGACCTTGCCAGTCGTCGGGGTTGGCGACGTCGGGATGGTCGCAGTGGAAGTACCTACCTGCCCGTCACCGTTCAGATCCTGATGGAAGCTCGTCTCGAGCGACTTAAGGCCAGAGTCAGTACCCGACACCGAGCCACCGTCTGTGGAGCCGGTCAGGGAGCTGACATGGGACACGTAGTTGCCGTTATTGTCGGTGTTCCACGCCGTGTACTGACCCGTGCTCGTCTCCTTCCACGCAACCACATAGCCCGTCGCCGTCTTCTCCGCACCGATGGGAGTCCAGGTGCCATCCGACCCCTTCACAAACTGCACACCGTTGTCCTTCAGCGTGGGGCCCGATCCGGTGCTGCCATTGAGGTAATATTTGCCGCCGCTCTCAACGAGAGTTGTCGCGCCAGCTGACTCGACCACCGTGCCGGCAGTCGGCGACGTCGGTGACGTCGGCGAGGTCGGTGTGGCTGGCGCCGAGGTGCCGGTGATGCTGGCGGTGAACGCAGTGGACGCCGGGCCGGTATTGCCTGCTGCATCCGTTGCCGTCGCGGTAAGGCTGTGCGAACCGGCCGCAAGGGCGCTGGTTGTATAGCTCCACCCGCCGGTGCTGTTGGCAGTCGCGGTCCCGATCTGGGTCGTGCCGTCGAACACCTTCACGACGCTGCTCGCTTCGGCACTGCCCGACATCACCACCTGATTGGCGGTGTTCACGGTATGGCTGGCAATGGTCGGCGCAGTCGGAGCCTTGGTATCGATAGTGATTGCCAACGCAGACGACGCCGCGCTGGTCTGACCCGACGAGCTGGTCGCCGTTGCGGTCAGCGTATGTTTGGCGTCGGTCAGGATCTTGGTGATGTAGTCCCAACTGCCGCTCGAGTCCGTAGTCGTCGAACCAATTTGGGTCGTACCGTCGTAGATCTTGACCGTGCTGCCGGCAGCCGCGGTGCCCTTGAGCTCGATGGTATTGTCGTTGGTAATCTTGTCGCCAGCGGTGCCGCTGTCGGTCGAGAACGACGCGATAGTCGGAGCATCCGGCACGGTCGGCGTGCTGGGTGCGGTCGGTCCTTCAACCGGAAGCGGAGGCGGGATAAGGTCGCCCGGGATGAGTTGACCGTCCACGATCGTTGCGTAGCGAACATTCTCCCATTGCGTGATGTGTATGTTCGCATTGACCTCCTCCAACCAAAGCGCGCCATACGCAAATGGCCCCACAAAATACACGTCCTTGAGGGCGAGGTAGTCATCGTGACCGGCTCCTGCGTCCGCGGCAATGCGCAGACCAAAGGGGCCACCGTCGAACACCACGTTATTGAAAGTGAACGTTCCGCTATAACCATCTGCGATGAACAGCCCAGCAGTGGCATTCTGGTCGTGCGATACAATCGTCGAGTTTGTAATGGTCAGATTCCCGGTGGCGCCGGGAGCATAGGCCTGAATTCCGTCGGCGTGATCGCCCGACAGTCCCGTTGTCTCGATGTACGTATTGTTGATGGTGACATCACCGCTGCCCCCAATGCGCACGCCTTCCCTTGAAGAAATACGGACGTCGTCGATGGTGAACGAGCCGCTCCCTCCGACGGCGACAGTGTCGCTCTGGTCGGAAATGCTCACACCCGAAATCGTCTCTCCATTTCCAAGCCAGACCGTCCCCGAACTGGTCTGGTCGCTAAACATCGGATCATTCCATGTCAGAGGAATGGATGCCATCTAGTTTTCTCCTGTTAATTTCAATCTGGTTTGCCCCTGGCACGCGCCCAATTGTTTCCCCAAGCGACGCGACCCCAAGTGCGACTCTGCTGGCGCAGCGCCGTTGGGGTGCGTCTTCCCGGCGGGTGGAGGCTTTTTTGCGACGACACGACGGCTCACCCAAGGTAATTTCCTGAGCTACCCTAGACACATTCGCATCGCGCGAATTAAATGCCGGAAATTTCTTCAGTCCGATCAACCACTCGTGCACCGCATTGAACGAGGGCCACACGGAGCGGTCGAAGATATACAAAAGTATGCCGGAATCGATGTTACGCCTTCGCCACTAGACAACAGCTTACCAAGTGTCGTCGACGGCGCCACAGCAGAAAACCAATTAAATATTTCGATCCACAGATTATCCGCCGCCAAACACGACATAATTTTTGTCCGGACAATCAAGAGCGCGAGCGTCGAGCAAGAGCATTTGAGCACACATCGCGGTGCGAACAATCCGAACCCATATTGCCCGATTCAGGTAATGGCCCATCCAGCGCCATCCGCAAAACGCCAAGCAAAGCAAATGCCGTTGCGGACACACCATTCAGATCGAGAGTTACGAGCGCGCGCCGATTATCCTGATCGTTGATGTCCCCCGAGCCCAGCACACAGTCACCCGCTTCCCCGGCAGGGTCGCAACAAGATGTTCGATCAGGTCCTGCCGACGACCTGACCATACTCCGCCGCGTCTGACTGATGCAAAGTCAAGCCACCGTCGTCGGTCTGCACCGATCAGAAACTCAGATCTCGAAAGCTCGCGTCAAGAAATTCGGCAACATGCTTTCTCGCCAATAATGCGTTCAAACCCGCGATCTGCTTCTCGTCGATAGCTCGACTGCTGGCAGATCTCACGTTTGCCACAACATTCGACGGATTGGATGAGAAAAAGATGACGATCCCGTTTGGATTTGCATTCAGCGCATGGGCCAGCAGTAGATGAGCCAGTTCTGTCGAATCACGTGGATCTACCTGCGTCAGCGAACGCCATTCAGCCGCCATCCGCTCATCGGACAACAATCGATCAAGCAGTATTTTAAATCGGCTGGTAAGAGACGAATGCGTAATCACGAGGCGGTTAGTTGCCGGAACTTTCCTGACGTTCATATTCCAGATGGCATTTGGAATCTGCACAACGTCGAACAGCGCTGCATGTCTTTGGAGGATGGACACCGTCTCCTCTATGCCTGTCGCTATGCCAATGGCGCGAACCTTCCCTTCACGCTTGAGATTATCGAGAAGACGGATCAGGTCCGTTTCCTCTACGTCGGCAGCGCTGCACTCGTGCAGGAGTAGAATATCGAGATAGTCTGTACGCAATTCCTTGAGACTAGTCTCGACACTTTTTCGGAACTCCACGAGACCAAAGGCTCCGAAACGCGGCAGATAGTTGGACGGCACAGGCAGGTAATTCTTTGAGCTTGGCGCGACATTGTGCAGAAGACGAATGCTACGACCCATTGCGCGGACATGAAGTGCATGACTTTGTGGGACAATGCCCGCCTTGCTTGCCAGAACCAGGCGCTCCCGCTTTCGCGCCGCCAACTCTCCCAGAATGCCCTCTGCGCGACCGGCGCCATACATTCGCGCAGTATCAAAATATGTGACCCCACAATCCATAGCTGCTTCGAGCAACTTAAGAGCCTCACGGCGGGTTCGTCGCTTGCTCAACAGTGCGCCGGATCCAAAACCTAGGGGGAGCATGTTTCGCGGAAGGATTTCTCGAAACGGCGCGGCAGCAGCCACCGTCATGACGCGCCTCCGGCTAGTCCGAATGCAGCTTCTCGCTTTGTTTGGGCGACGGTGCTCACCGCATGATGGCATGCGCGCGCGGTCAGAGCGAGAATGGTCAACGTGGGATTCTGCGTGCCCTGGGACGGGAAACAGGCACCATCCGTAACGTACAATCCCTGTGCGTCCCAGCACTGGTTATTTGGATCGAGCACGGAGGTCGCGGGGTCGATACCCATCCGGGCGGTCCCGCATTCATGAATCGCGGAGCCAGGCGGGGCCGGCCGTTCATTAACGCGGCTCAACGTCACGCCAGCTGTTGCGGCGATCTCGCGTATGGCAGCTGCCTGATCGCGGGCACGCGCCAAATCCGCTTCGCTATAGCGGCAGTCGATATGCAATACGGGGATTCCCCATATATCCCGTCGTGTAGGATGTAGCATTACTCGGTTTTCGGCACGAGGAAGCATTTCACCGAAGCTAACCGCAGTAAAATGGGAACGCCCGTGCCCTCCTGGAAATTGATACAACTGCACGCCAAAACCTCGCCCGCCGAGGGGCGCGGGCCCGTCGCGCGCATCGAAGCGTGGAAGGTAAATCGCGCACCCATCTTCGAGCACTGGGCTGGGCTTCAGCGGCGCACCTCCACCCCACCCAGTTACGACAATATGGTCCATCAAGTAGCGCCCCAGCGCGTCAGATCCTGCACCGAGCCCCTGGCCCCCTTTGGATGAACGCGAAAGCAAGAGTATTCGTGTCGACTCTAACGAGGACGCGCACAGAAAGACCAACGGAGCGCAAGCACGTACGTCGGTTCCACTTTGTTGATCGAACCAGACTACGCCGCGTACGCGACCTGATCGATCAACATCGATTTGCCGTACGACTGCGCCCTCACGGCATCGAAGGCGCCCTGTAAGAGCAGCAGTTTCCAAGGCATCCAGCGGTGCGGCAAAGCGCGTGAGCATCGGCCGCGAGTGAGGCCACCGTGCGCGGATCGCTGCCATCAGCGCGAACTGATTCAGTGAAGGTTCAAGTTCTCGCGAGAGGTGACTGTCAGGCTGCCATGGTACGCCATCCATGGCACCGGCAAGCGCTAGCCGTCGCTCGACCATCGAATACCAGGGGTCCAACTCACCCGGCTCTAGCGGCCAAGGCGCGCTCAATCCATCGCACGGCGCAAGGTCGGAGGAGTTCAGCCGATAGTATTGCCGGCCGTGCCCTGGAAGGCCCACGCGTCCGCCGAGCGTTCGCGCGCGTATCCAGACAAAAGGTTGGCTCCGTGGCGTCACGTAAGGCAGATCATGATCGTCTACAAACGAGTCCGGTGCTCGGCCCCAGATGCTGCAGCGAGATTGGATGGGCTGGCGCAACATGCCGAGGCCTCTCAAGGCCATCTTGCCAAAGGGAACAACCGCAGGAGGGAGCAACCGAAGTGTCGCAGGGTCCGCGAGCCTACGGCTCATCCTGGCTATAGCTCGGCGCATCCCAGTCGTTCGCGGCGAATTCTGCCAGCCGGCCTCAAGCACAAGCACGCGCAGGCCAGCCTCGGCGAGTAAGAGCGCCGCCAATCCCCCGGCGGCTCCCCCGCCGATCACGATCGCATCCTGCGCTCCCGGGCGCCGCAACTCCTCAATCGTCGTGGTACCTAATACACCTGAAAGCGCCGGCCCGATCTGCATGACAACTCCCTTCAAGCGAAAATTGGTCGGGGGCTAGCATGCCAAGCGGACAGCGATGGGCCACCAGCTGTAAACAGCGACTTAAGACAAATCCGTCGACCAACCCGGTAACCGAGCGCTCCGGGTTTAACGCTTAGGCGCAACCGCCCTGGCAATGCATGCAATGAAAGGGAAATTATCGCTTCCGCAAAACCATTACTCATGGCTTTGATTTTCTGTCACAAATTGCAAAAACGAATAATGATAGGCGCAGTTAAATACATCCGTCAACTGTTAATAGGCATTTAATTTCTGCATTGCACAAGCCAACCCATTTCTCCGAATATTCGGAGTGTGTAGCTCCTGCCAAAAGCACTACCTTCTCGCGGACAATACTCCCGGCCGGCTTTCAGCTAGAAACAATGCTTTAGACCCGATCCGCGGCAACGGAAGACCCGATGTGGCAGCGTCCAGCCACTACCTGATGATGCCCGCGCGTTGGCAGCGGGGCGAGTTATTGGGACGTGCTGTGATTCTGCGGGGCGTGGTACTCTCGATCCGATCACGGAACGATAGGAGCGCAAGACATTTGCGGGAATCGTTCCTTGGCGGCTCACGGACAAAGGTCCGAGATGCGCAGGCGAATTGACCGGGCGAAGCTCACCTCACAGGTACTATGAAATCTGCAGTTCTCGCCCGCCGTACACTCTTGATCTGTCGATAACTTCACCTGTATTAAACTATCTGACGTCGAATACGCGTTGGCAGGTTGGGAATGCTTGCAGCACTTCACTACCACGCATGGCGCCGGGTGCGCGCCGCGTACTATGCCTTCGGATTGGCCCGGCTGCCTTTTGGCGACGCGCTGGGGCGTGCCGTTAGCGAGTGGGAGACTGCGCAGGGGTTCGGTGACAGCCCAAAAGCGAAATCCACTTGGGACGCCGAGTACAGCGATGGCCTCTGGACCTACATGCAGCGCGAAGTAGCTCGCTACTGGACACTCATTGGTTTCATGGACGCTTTTAGACGTGGCGGCGAGTACCTCGAGATCGGCTGCGGAGACGGCATGCTATTCGAGCGCTTCAAGCAGCTTGGATATGAACGCTATGTCGGAGTGGACATCTCTGACGTGGCAATCGAGAAGCTCCGTCTGTACAACGACGATCGCACTGACTTTTCTCAGGCTGACGGCGACGTGTACGAGCCCGACGGCCGTTTCGATGTCATCGTCTTCAACGAGTCTCTTTTCTATTTGCGCGACCCCGTTCGGTCGCTCGAGCGTTACGCGCAATCACTCAAACCGGGAGGCTGCATCATCGTCTCGAACTACACCGCATCGCGGCGATCACTGGCAGTGTTGCGGGAGGCAAAACGAGCATTCGAGGTGATCGACGAGGCCAAGACGACTCAACGGGCGATGTCCTGGCTTTGCACAGCACTGAAACCGCCCAAATACTAAAGCGTTAGTGATACCGCAAGCGCATGAGTTGGCGATAGAGCCCGAGCTTTGTGCTGATTTTCCAGGAAACGCCGCGCATCGCATCCGGATCGCGCAAGTGGCGGCGCATGTACTCAGCATCCATGTTGTTCGTCATACAAAGGCGGGAGTACAAAAAAGATTCGAAGCCGCGATGATATCCAAGCTGGATTGTAAAGAGGTGTGTGTAGCCAGCCCTCAGCGCCGCCTCCCAGACCCGTCGGGAAAACCGTCCATATGGGAAAGCGAAGAGAGCTACCTGTCGACCGAGGCGATCCTCGAGCATCGACTTGGACACACCGAGCTCGCGCTCGAGCTCTGCGTCCGAGACGGTCGTCAAATCGACGTGGGCCATGCCATGTGAACCGATCGCAACACCCCCCTTGGCAAGCTCCTCGATCATGTCCCAACTCATACGTCCCGGCGAGCCTACAAAGTCTACCGGGATAAAGGACATGAAACCCGGAATACGACCGGTCGTCATGTAACGAGCGTAGACATGCGTATAGTCCGAAATAAATCCATCGTCGAAAGTCAACAGGACCGCGCCGGTGCCGTGGGATGTCGGATCGCAGCAATGCTCCAGAAAATTCTGGGGCGAGACCAGCGCTTCCCCGCAAAGTGCGAGATGCACTTCGAACGCCTCATGAGTCAGGCACCACGCGTTCGAAGGCGAGGCTTCCACCAGCTCATGATAATTCAAGACGATCATAGAGTTTCTATCAGATCTGAAACCCGCCGGGCCCAAGCCTGCCAGTTCAATCGGGCCTCGAAGGCGTCGCGGCTCGATTGTCTCAGGCGTGCCAGCCGATCCTGGTTAGCAAAGGTCTCGAAGATGACCGCCGCATAGTCCGCCTTCGTCGCGTTCGGTGGCAACAACAAGCCCGTCTCCCCGTTGCGGACGACGCAGGGGACGCCGCCAGTGGCCGGCGCAATGCTCGGTACTCCATGGGCCGCGGCTTCACAGAACACGATTCCATAGCAATCCGCCCGGGTCGGCAGCAGAAATAGATCCGCGTCCCGATAGAGTTGATCCAATCGGTTGCGCTGTTCGCGATCACACTTGTCGAGATAAGGGATGATCGTCAGGCCATCCTGAGCAACTGACTTCGACGGAGTACATCCGCAGATCACGAGCTCCGCCTCCATGCCCCTCTTCCTCAGTTCAGCGAGGACGCCGACCGCGATGTCAGCGCCCTTCTCCTCCCAGTTGGCGCCGATGAAGAGCAGACGGCAGGGACCCGGCTTGCGGCAACCTAGCACGGAGGCACGATCCGGCGCTTCTTCAAGGTTGGCGCCCCAAGGAATGACATGCACCCGGCTACGGTCGGCACCGTAGTCCCTGATGGCAGATTCGGCTGCCCATTCCGAAGGGTAGAGGATCAGATCCGCGCGCGCGATCGTGTCCCGCTCCACGCGTTCAGCGACGTCCCGAGCACCTCGCGATAAGTTTCGATAGTTAGGATGGTAGTTCTCAATGAGCCGAAAGGTCGCGTCGGACGCATAGACGAGCGGAACGCCGTTAGGCACACTCCATGCAAAGGTAGAGCCGGCCGGCGCGAAGACGATATCGGGCGACACCGCTCGGATTTTACGCGCTGAGTCCGCTGCATACTGTGCAACGACCGCCCCCGCATGCAACGGGGAACGGCCGCGCCTGCGAAAGGCACGGCAAAGCCTGGAATACGTCTTGTATAGGGGCAGTATCGGTGCGCTCAACGGACCGATATGGACCAACTCGTGACCTTCACCTGCGAGCGATCTCGACATGTGAAACGGGGTACCGGACCAGAACCTGACCTGGCGCCCATCCCCGATCGTGGCGAATGCAATCCGCCGTGCCGCCGGCCTGTCGGAGATGTGGTTTTGAGTCATTCTATTCACGCACACAGGGACCATCGACCACTTCGCCGGAAAGATCTCTCATGGAGCGAGCGAGCGATCGCTGGATAGAAGTAGCTTTTTCAAACCCGCAGTAAGCGACAGAGGCATAAGAGCCACGCCGGCTCTCATAACGAGAGGTACGTGTCCCGTTTCGGCAAATCCGCGAGCGTAGGTTGAGATCGATTTCATTCGCCTTCCCGAGTGCAGATAGATCCATCCCAGATCCTTGCAATGCCGAGCGATTGCACGATTTGCCGCTTCGAGTGCTTCGCGATCTCGCCGAAGCCCCTTCTTCTCGCTCACTGCCAGCTGCAGCAAGGACGACTTATCCTCCTCCTGGAGTTTCGATAGGGTTGAATCCTCGAGCACCCGCATAACCGCGAGCTTGCGATCGACGTATCCAAATCCATGATGCTTCGAGATTCTCAGGTACAGTTCCCAGTCCTCGCCCGAACACCATGATTCATTATAACCTCTAAACTCATCCAGAACAGTGCGCCGAATCAATACCGCAGTCGGCTTGATAGGCACTTCTTCCAGCAAACACAGATACATCTCACGGCTGCTGAAGAGAAAGACATCGAAATCAGAGCGCGCGCGCGATGCGAGCAGTTTCGGAAATGCACGCATGCTTGAGACAATTGACGACGTGGATCTGCCGCGATCGACCTCAACGTCACAGAACACCGCGCCAATCTGACGATGACGACGCAAAACATCGACGAGACTGCTGAGCATCTCCGGCTTCCACAGATCATCCGAATCCAGATGAGCAATGATATCGCCGTTGGCGGCCTTTATACCCGTGTTGCCTGCCGCACTCACCCCGCGATTGCGATCATGCCTAATGTAACGCACTTTGTCGCTTCGAAACTTTTTCACCGCTGCGGCCGTGCCGTCTGTGGATCCATCATCAACGACGATTATCTCAAGATTCCCATACGTCTGATTCAAGGCACTCTCGATCGCTTCCCCGATGATGTACGCACGATTGTAAGTTCGTATGATAATGGAAACCTTCATGCTTTAGTCCTGCGCAGCGAGAAATCCTGATCGGCATCCCTGCCAGCGTAATGACCTCGCGGTCCACCGTCTTCAAATGTCTCCGGTAATCGGGTCGCATCTCATTCGCGCCGCTGGTGCGGCTCTATCGCGCAATATGGCGGTCTCCGCGAGGTTCGCTCGCATCCCGGTAAACACAGCGATGAGGATCCAACAAATGCCCCAAAAGTGCACAATGAACCCTAGAAAAGCGATCGTCGCTATTACAATTCCGAGCGCCACTGACAGCCGTCTCTCTTCGGGAGTAAGGTGAGGCGATTTGTCGATCGAGCCAAGCCAGCATGCGCTGGCAATTGTCAAAAGGACCAACGCGCTTCCCGGAATTCCATACGACATTGCGGTGGCAAGCCAAAAGGCATCTACGCTCGAACTCACGAGCGCGCCATGCGACTGCCAATTCCAGTCGCCGTTCAAACCAATTCCGAAGATCGGCGAACCGAGGACCACAGGTCCTCCCGTGTCCCAAATCGCTTGGCGAGCCCATGCCGCCTCCGGGCTTACTCCGCTGAGGCGCACAAGGGTTGCGACCGGGCTGCCAGAGAAAGTGAAAACAACAAGGAGTAGCGCGGTCACACACAACCCGACCAACTTCCATCGGGCAGCGAAGCGAGGGCTTGCGGCATAGAAACTCGCCAGCGCAAATCCGATCAAATAGGCTAACAATGGACTGCGCGCCTGCGAAAACCACACACCGATGAGGGCGATGCCCGCC
Organism: Bradyrhizobium sp. SUTN9-2; assembly: GCF_003122645.1. Classification (NCBI taxonomy): domain Bacteria; kingdom Pseudomonadati; phylum Pseudomonadota; class Alphaproteobacteria; order Hyphomicrobiales; family Nitrobacteraceae; genus Bradyrhizobium; species Bradyrhizobium sp. SUTN9-2. The sequence continues at coordinate 3,830,366 of NZ_LAXE01000001.1, read as the reverse complement.
ACACCCCAGCCGAGTACCTGGTGCCTAAACGTAGTGAAGGCCACGACACCAAACCAAACGCAAACAGCACCGAACAATATCGAATGCTCGAGCGGCCCCATGGCGCGAACGACACCGTCCCGATAGAACGTGTCAGCCCTGATTGCTAATGGTCCATCGTAACTGAGCTTCGCATAGCCGGTAATACCTTTGATGAACTCATAGGTGAACAGTTTATCACTCAGCGGGTCAAGGAGCGCTATGCCGACGATCACAATCATCAGCTTGCAGGAGAACCGTGCTATTCGAACGGAACTATCGACCGGCCCGAGAAGAAACCGGAACGTCAGGTATGCGCCCACAAATTCGAGTGCCTCGATTCCAGCCCCTTTAAAACCCGCCGGACCATCAGTGACTGTGGCAGCCAACATCATCCAAACGCCCGTAAGCGGGGCCAAGATATCCGATGGGACGCAGACGACGGTTCGCGTGCCTAGACGCTGTCCAAGCTGCTGTAGCGCGGCGATGAAGGAACAGAAAATTAGAACTCGAGCAACCGAGAGGCGAAAATCGCCGACGAAGAAAGACAGCCCTTCGGGCAAGACAATCGCGACCAACAATAGCTTCAGATACAGTTCCGTCCCCCAACGCGGCGCCCCCGCCGCGCGACCAACTGGACTCCGCTGCCGACCATACAGATACGTAAGCTGAGAACCCGATTCCAATTCTAAGCTTTTGCGGGTCAACGCGAGTACCTCAAATATCTGAGAAGTTCTGCAAACAAGCAGCGCGCTCGAAGCCGAGGCGCCCCACAAAGCGACGGTTCCTCCCTACGAGGCGCTTCATTTCGTCGTCTCCAGGGGAGTCGCCAGGAAGTCACGACGCAGGCGGCTCGCTACGCTGGGTGAAATCAAGGCGTAAACCAGCGCTTTGTAGTAGTGCGGATCCGCTGGGTGCAAACACGCACATTGCCAACCCGTCTTTAATGCCGACAACCGACGGTTCGACCTACGCCAATCCAGCACGCTCTTGATGAAATGGGCGGCGATGTTGTTGTCCAATAAACTGTTGTTAGATCGTCTGTAGCCGCACATCGCATCCGCGCAACCCTGCTCAAACCGCAAACCGCGCCGCTCGCATGCTCGCCTGAAGACATCGACCTCAAACTGCTTCCGCCAGGTTGGCGCCCGTCGGCTGAGGGAATTGGGAAGAATGCGGTAGGCATAAAGGCACTCCCCCAATACGATCATCGGATGCACCTCCCCGACTCTCCATATGTAATCGCAGGTCTCGGCAACCATTAATGATGGCTCGAACCGTATATCGCCAACCAATGACATTCGAAACATTCCCGTGGGATCGAGAGCCGGCATTTGAAAGGCCCTGATCTCGGACTGGCAGTCGCTCTCGCTTTTCGGCGAAAACACGGGTGCCATGAATCTCTCGTTGATGATGAGCTCGTTGCCGCAGAATACGGCAGCCAAATGCGGGCTGTTCAGCAGCGCACGAACCTGCTTTTCGATTCTAGTTGGATAGCTGATGTCATCCGCGTCTTGAATTGCGTAGAACTCGCCGCGGATCTCATCGAGCGCTCGATTGATAGCAACAGGCTTGCCTGAGTTCGCTTGATGGATCACGCGAACACGCTCGTCTATCAGCAAATCCTGAACTGAGCTGAAGCAACCGTCCGAACTGCCATCGTCGACAATAAGAATATCCAGATTCCTATATGTCTGATTAATTATGCTCAACAGCGACGGTCGAAAATATTCACCAGCGTTGTACACGCACATCACGACCGTGACCAAGGGGTCTTCAGCCCTTCCTCCAGCCTTGGGCGGATGTGCCTTGGACATCACGAAATGCTCCTGCTCAGTCGAGCCTGACACGCCGGCGCCATCTGCACGACCTCCCGGTTCGCTCGCCAGACTTTTTGCAATTCTTCAGCGCGCAAACCAAGAATGGCTTTCTCGGGCCCGCCGGAGACGCAGTCCGCAAGCACATGAAATTCCACCTACTCACCGCTTTGTCTGCACTCAAGAATAAAACTCCGTGTCGCCTCAGGACGCATGGCATCCCGCCTGTCAGACCCGGAGCCCCTCGGAAGGCTCCTCCGCGCCTCAACATAATTAAATCTGATTTAATTTTCAATCGCCATTTATTTAAATATATGGGAGCGTTTTGGTTATATTATAACATCGAGCTTCGACTGAAATACCGGCCTCGCGCCCCGACTATGCTCAACGTTTACGGGGTGCGCCCGGCAAAGCCCACGCCGGCGCAGCCTAATCCCGGGCGACGCGGGCTTCGGTTGAACTTTAAGAGGAAGCTCTCGGAATTAAACATACGATCTTTGCCTATTTAATTTGGACAGCCGGCAGTTTGTTTATTATATTCATTGCAGATACAAGAAGCTTCGACCCCCGGGCGCCAACGGAGTTCCGCTTGATTGCCCGCGGGCCGCAACCCGGCGAGAACGACAGGCGGGGCATGCAAAGTGACGGCCCGATCAAGAAGGTTGGACAGAGCGATCAGGCCGAAGGCGTCGGCAAGCTCGTCAGTTTCGCATCATAGTGAGGACACTGCACCTCTACGGCCTCACCGATCGCTGAGCCGGCAGTCGATCCGCCGTTGTGGCTAGGTACTCGATATGATTTGTAAAACTTGCTTGTCAGACAGCGAACATCGCCACCACGTCTTTATTGAGATGATGTTTGGCACAAAAGAGCGGTTTGAGTACCAGGAATGTAGTGATTGTGGGACGATCCAGCGCTTATCGGACGTAGCCGATGAGAGCCGCCTTTACCCCGATGGGTATTACTCATTCTCCAGACCGTCGCGAAATTCGCGTGTTACTGCCGTCAGGGACGCGCACGCACTTGGCACCAAAAGCATATTGGGAGCCGTGGCGTCCTTTGTGAGGTACGACCCCATCGTAGCGGTCATCGGATGCTTTGGAATTAATCCCTGTTCTCGGGTGCTTGACGTAGGCTGCGGGTCCGGGAAACTTCTTTACAGAATGTCTGCGGCAGGGTTCAAGAATCTTACAGGAGTCGATCCCTACATTGTCGAACCAACAGCAGGTGCCGTGACGATTCGAAAATCGGATCTTCAGAGTATGTCCGGCGAGTTCGACTTCATCATGTTCAATCATTCGTTAGAACACATGCCTGAGCCGGACCAAAGTCTTAGCAATGCAAGAAGGCTACTTGCGCCCGGTGGCCGCATTCTGGTTCGCATCCCAACTTCATCCTCGCATGCGTGGAGAGAGTACGGCCCGAACTGGGTGCAACTGGATGCGCCGCGCCACGTTGTGATACCCTCTCGCAAGGGAATGAGTGCATTGGCGGAGCGCTGTGGTTTGCGTGTTAGGCAATCAATCGACGACTCGACTGCATTTCAGTTCTGGGGAAGCGAAATGTACAGGAGCTCCAAGCCGCTCGCATCATCCAGACCAGATGATGTGTTCAGCCGGCGGGAAATGAGAGAGTTTGCCAAGAGGGCGGCAACGCTGAATATTGAACAGCAGGGCGACCAGGTAGCTTTCCTGCTGAACGCTGCCTAGGGCTGGATCACCGTAAGTCCAAGCCGAGGCTCACGCTTGAAGTGCAAGGGCATGAGAGCGATTGACTAAGAGATCGGCCAAGCCTGCGACATGCGGCGCGGACTGCAGGGGTCCTCCCGGTCCCGCACCTGGGCAGTGGCGCTCTGGACGGATGAGAATTCGTAGCTAGTTGAAAGCTTCATCGGAAGGTTGCCCTGCGGGGGTGTGAGACCTCGGCGAGGACATTTTGGCCTTCCTTGAATCGATATATGCAACCACCTTGCTCATTGACGCAGAAAGAGCGCTGTTTGAATATCTTTCTAGAACCATGGTTTCAGCGCTTGCCACAAGCGCGTCATAGACCGATTCGTTGCTTAAGGCCCTATACGCCTCGCAGAAGCTACGATCATCATTGAACTCCAAAAAATGAACGCCAGAGACGATATCCAGCCCTTCTACACCTTTCCTTGTAGAGATAATGGGCCTCTCCAAGAGTGCCGCCTCCAAAACCTTTAACCGCGTCCCGCTACCCTCGAGCAATGGCACAACAACCGCTCTACAGTCCTTGTAGTACTCGACGACATCAGGGACATCGGGATGCAACTCGACTCCCTTTGAGCGAGCGCAAGCTTCGGTCACCTCTGGCAATGGGTCACGTCCAACAACCAAAAGAACGGCATCGGGGTACACATTCCTGTAGAGCGGATACACGTTCTCCAAAAACCAGAGCAAGCCGCTGACATTAGGCTGATAGTGAAGCGCACCAATAAACAGCAAAATGTGTCGGCCGGCGAACCCGCTCCCCATGGGGAGTTTTCCTGGACCTCTCATCCCCAACGTGTTTGGCACAACGAAGATACTTTCAGAGGCCTTTTCACCCCACAGATCCAATTTATCCTTCTCGGAACATACCAAGCAGGCGCCAAAGGCGGTCACACAACGAGTTTGATAGTAAGTCAGGAGCACCTTGTTGATGGCACGGAACAGTTTCCTCAAGGCATTATTCGTCGGGGTAAACAGCGTATCATAGAGTGAAAGAGTCAGGACGTCATCAATATCAACGATGACCTTCATTTTCGCCGTCTGTGACAATCCAAAAAGCCCGGCGGTATTCCGGAGGTATCGCACCAGCACAAAATCGTAGCCGCCAAACTCTATTAGCGCGACCAACTTCTCCATCGAGGCTTTGCTATACTCTCTAACGGGATACGGAAAGCCACGGACCGACATTCCGAACCGTCCCCGCAAGGTTCTAGGGTACTCCAGCTTCTGTAAACAATACTTCCCGGAGAATACGTCCTCCTTTTCGAGATGTCCCCCCGCTCCTGCCATCTGTCGCAGGCCGGAGGGCAAATCCGAGAGATACGCAATATCGACGGGCCCAAGGCCGGCAAAGTATCGTGCGAGATTCATGGTTCTGATGTCAGCGCCAAACTTCTCAGGCAGAGGAAACCTGTCGCTGATCACTAGGGTCTTCTTCATCGAACTTACAGCAAAAGAGTCGGTTAAACTCGGAAACTGATCCTTCAATCAGCCTCGCACCAAATGCTCTCGAGCGGTTCGCAGCAACTCGCGAACCTGCCGGCCTGGACCACCGAATGAAAGAACAATCAATTTCAAGAACACCGGCAGCATGAAAGGCTTCAGCTTCAATCCCTTCAAATAGTATGATCTCGCTGATACAGAATCGCCCTCTGAATAATAGATCTCAGCCAGCGCCACCATAATGCGTGAACGGATCCACGCCTTCTCCTGCTCAGTATAAGGGCTGCGATCGAGTGTCGCTTCCACCTGCTGAAGATCTATAGTGGACCAGGATGTCTGCCCCATCCACGAATAGGGTTTTGAGGCACAATGTTTGGCATAGAAGTTGGCGAGCGCACCCAAGCAAGCCTTATATACTGTCAGGGCGCCTTTCTCCTTGGCAGCCTGCGATATCATCGTGATGACGGCCAACTCGGAGTGCCAGCAGATATCGATCTTCTCTTGAGTGATGGCGTTTGTCATACTGAGTTCATGTTCACGGTAACACACCATCGGCTCTGCAAAGTATGCGACGTGATAGTTCAAGGAGAACAATAGCCACATGTACCAATCGCCGCCCCATATGAAATCGACCGGAATTCCGGCCCATACCACGTCGACCGGATAGAGGCTCAGTTTCTCGTAACAGTCACGTCGAACAAGCACCGACGCAGCCAGAATCGCATTTCCTTTTACTTTCAATGAGTGCTTGATGATCTCCTCTCCCCTGACGATCGTATCGACGTCTCCATAGGTCGAGTAATCTATCACTGCACCTTCTTTTCCACGTCTCAGGCTAACCCCGGGGCAGAACGCGAGGCCGACCTCCGGATGATTTTCCAGGGTTTCGACGTATCTTTGCAGTATGTACGGTCGGCGCAAGCGATCATCAGCCGATATAAGCCAAACGTACTTCCCTCGACTTAAGAGTATTCCCTTGTTGTAATTCCGGAGCGCTCCCAGGTTCTGCTCGTTCCTGACATAGGTAACGCGACTGTCTGTGAATGTTCTGGCAACTTCTTCCGTGTTGTCCGGAGAGCAATCATCCATGATGAGGATTTCGAAATCCTCAAAGGTCTGCGAGAGGATGCTGTCGACACATTCTGGCAAGAAAGCAGCCAGTCGGTAGCAAGGGACGACAAAGCTAACAAGCGGCTTTTGCATTTGGAATAACTCGCCTATTGTGGATCCGCACTTTGATGAGCCTAAGCCGGTAACTTGCTCGATGACGCGCCATGAAGAACGCACAGAGCGTCTTGGGCCTTGAGGAACGCGGCCTATTACAATGCAGAGGCTTGGAGCTCCCTTCGCAACGCGCAGGCGACCCGCTCCTGGTCTTCCTCGTTCATCTGCGCGTAAATTGGCAACAGAATCGAATTGTCCTGCGCGAACTCGGAGTGCCGCAGATCGTGGCGGTGCTTGTCCTTGGCGTAGGGCGCTTCCCGGTGCGAGCACATAATGCCGCGTCGAGTCGCGATGCCCTGATCTAGCAGGCTTTGCATGATCTTGAGCTGGTCGACGCGGTCCGGCAGCCCAACGCAATAGCTCTGCCAGTTGGACCGCGCCCATTCGGGCTCGATCGGCAGTCTCAGGCCTCCGAAATTGCCGAGCATTTCTCGATAGCGGGCCGCGATCGCGCGGCGTCGAGACACCAGTGCAGGCAGCCGCTCGAGCTGCTCGCGTCCGACCGCAGCCTGTATATCGGTCATGCGGTAGTTGTAGCCGACTACCAGATAGTCCTCGAAGATCACCTGCTGTGAGCCGTGCCGCACGATGTCCGGAACGCTCATGCCATGCTGGCGCAACAGCCTGAACTTATGGTCGAGCTTCGCATCGGAGGTGGTGAGCATCCCACCCTCGCCGGTCGTGATGACCTTGCGGGGATGAAAGGAGAAGCAGGCGATCCGTCCATGCGGCTTGCCGACGCGCTCCCAGCTGCCATCCACTCGGATCTGGCTGCCGGCGGCGCACGCCGCATCCTCGATCAAGATGATGCCCTGGCGATCGGCCAGCGTGGCGAGGGCTGTCAGATCGCAGGGCATACCCATCTGGTGGACGGCGATCACCGCGCGTGTGCGCCGAGTGATCGCTTCGGCAATCCGGTTAGGGTCGATATTGTATGTACCGGGATCGATGTCGACAAAGACCGGAGTCGCGCCGCAATATCGGATGCAATTGGCCGTGGCGATAAACGAGTGGCTGGCCGTGATGACCTCGTCGCCAGGCCCAATCTCCAGGGCGACGAGCGCCAAATGCAGGGCGGTTGTGCAGTTGGAAACGGCGCAGGCATAAGGCGCACCGACCAGGGCCGCAAAATCGCGCTCGAAGGCTGCCACCTGGGGGCCCTGCGAGACCCAGCCGGAGAGCACAGCTGCGCGAGCTGCGTCGGCCTCCTCCTCAGCAACCAACGGTAATGCGATCGGAATCACGGGATTATCGCCCTCCTGCTGGCGAGCCGCCCAGACCAACCCCTGCCCGGACTTGGCGCTACATCGATCTCAGAACTGGCCCGACGATCTTGAGCTTTCAAACCTGACAAGGGCATCAAGGACTATTCCTATTCCTGGAGCGCGATGCGGCGTCGCGATTTATTTGTCATAGATTATTATATTAAGTCAATTAACCCAACGATAATAAATCAATCTAATGTAGATGTCGCCACTATCGGGGGCAGCTGTCAGGCGCCAACCTGCCTTCCTGCAGCCGATGCGCACGACACTACGGTCGCGTAGCCGAACGTCACGCGACACCACCGCGTCAGCGCAGATGGTCGCCCGGAGGCAACTGCGATCCAGTCCCCCTCGAGGAGGCATGACTATCATCCACTTTCAAGCTTGAGGTAATCATGCAAGCAATGCCTTCACGAGAAATCACGATGCGCGAAGACATGGAGCTGCTGGTCCAGCTGTGACGGCATTCCGACCGCCAGGAAACTCATAGCACCGCGCCTGTGTAATGAGGTCCCTCAGGTCGCGCCAGATGGGGCCACTGCGTCAGCCAGAGGTCGGCGCAATGACCAATACGGTCTCCCGACATCGAAAGCTGCTCGATGTTGGCGATGCTGTCGAGCCAGATAGTGCGCGCACCCATCATTTGTCCAAACCGTAGTGCCAAATATCCCGGAGCGGCACCCGTCGAAACGACGATGTCCGGCCTTTCATTCCAAACGATCCAGGCCATTCTGCGCGCCGCCTTCAACAGCGCGATTTTGGTCCACCGGTTAGCATCATTGACAAGGTAGAATTTGTGGTCGGGCACCTGGGCTTGATAGGAGTCGTGGACGGTGACGAACGTGACTTCGCAATGCTCGAAGGCGGGTTTGATCCGCAACAGCTGCACCCAATGGCCCCCACCCGAAGAGACCGCCAGCAGTTTCGGCCGAGTGCCGGGTGACCGCGGCGTGTTGTTCTTGAGCAACGTCTTGCGGTGAAAAACCGGGCTGAGAAGCATGGGCTGGCCTCCCTAGAACGCTGCAAGCTCGCAAGCTCCCATGTACGGATCGGGTCCTCGGCGCCTGCATTTAATATTTTAATTTAAATTAACATGCCGCCATTTAAAATCAAGCGATTTATATGCGCGGTACGTCCGATTTCCTGTCAGGCCAGCCGAATTAGAATCTTACTTGATTGAATCTGATAGTACCGCACGGGAAGTGTCGTCGCGTTGCCAACGATGAGCTCCAAGTCGGGAACCCAGGGTAGCCTTACAGCGAGCGGCAATGTTGACCCCACAATAAATCAATAGTCCGGCCCATAAGCGAGGTTCCTTGAACAGCGCAATGAGCGCCCGGCCATTCGCCGGTCCTTTGTTGACGCGCAGTTCAGGAAAGCGCCGGGCGAGCTCGAATGTTCCCCTGTAGGCACGAGTTCTGACGGCGATAAGCTGCAGCAGAGTGCGTGGGGCGAATACCGTGGACCTAACGCGGGGCAGTGTCTCCCGCTCTTCTGGTCTGAACTGAAGTCGAACAAAGGTGTCATCAGCGGTGATGTCTGGAAATTGGCCGAACCGCTTGCGTCCCGCCTCAGATAAGGCATACACGCCAGAACCGCCGATACCCTCACGCGAGGATGGCAGCCGTGACCGGATTCCGAAGTATTTACGGACGAGCCAGGAACAGCCTGCCAGATTGATGTCGGCTGTAGGCGCGACCGCCAAAACGCCACCTTCATCGAGGCGGCTTGCCAAAGCCAGAATGGCATCAACGGTAATCAGAATATCGGCATCAACATAAATCCGCGGAAAAACGTCCGCGATTTGATCGCCAAGGTTCAGTGCGTGGGTCTTCCTTGCGATGTTCGATTCCACAACATTGACGGCTGGGCCGAAACGCCGGGCGACGTTCGCAGTGTCGTCTGAGCACCCGTTGCAGACGACGACCACACGGATCTGGTCCGAAGCTGGGTTGCCAACCCATTGCCTCAACGTCCGTGCGATCACAGAACTCTCATTGTGGGCTGGGACGACGATCGAAATCATGAATGGTCCGGTCGAGATCGATCAAATTTGCGTATCTGAGGCTGCCACAGGTTCGATCAGCCTCATGGGGTGGTTCAGCCTCACAGCCGATGGCTTTCCGCGGGCGCCGCACAGGCATCGACCGAGCCGACTACAGGGGCGAACCCGTGCTCACCCCCGTCTGCGGACTCTACCGAACCTAGCCGGATGGCAGGGCCGCGCGTTCCGCCTCGGCCTCGAACGCTCCGACGCCCAAGCAGAGAGAACGGCCAGGCGCGCCGCTTCGGTCTCTTGATCTGCAAGTAGCGACATTGCGATCGGAATCACGATGCCGCCGCCTGCCGCTGATGTTCCGAAGCGAGATCGCGCTCGGATCGCCACCATTTCACGAGATCTGCGAGCCCTTGCTCCAGCGAAACCGTGGTGCGGAAGCCCAGCAAACGCTCTGCCTTACCCGTCGAGGCCAGCCGTCGCGGTACTGGATTGACCGAGCGCTCCGGCGCGAATTCAGGCGTGAGGCCGCGGTGTCCCATCACCGACGCAAGTACCGTAGCCAGCTCGGTCAGGCTTGTTTCAGTGCCGCTCCCGACGTTAAAGACCTCATCGGTAATCTTTGCCCTGGCGGCAAGGATGTTGGCACGCGCGACGTCGCGGACGTGGACGAAATCCATGGTCTGACGGCCGTCGCCAAAGATAACGGGAGGCAATCCGGCTTCCAGCCGCTCCATCCAGCGGATCAAGACCTCGGTGTACCGTCCGTGGATGTCCATCCGGCTGCCATAGACGTTGAAATACCGGAATGCCACATAGTCGAGGCCGCATGCATCGTTGAAAGCCCGCAGTAGCCCTTCGTTAAACGCCTTGGCGGCCCCATATAGGGTTCGGTTATTGTAGGCATTCTGCCGCTCTGTCGTCGGAAACTCCTCGGCCATGCCATATACCGATGCCGAAGAGGCCGCGATGATCTTCTCAATATCGTGCTTGATGCACAGCTCCAGCAGGTCGTAGGTGGCATCCACCATGACCTCCTTAGCCAGGCGCGGTTCGGCCGCACAATGAGTGATGCGGAGCGCGGCCTGGTGAAAGACGATGTCGGCAGCCTTGACCAACGCTTCCATCAGCTTGCGATCGCGAATGTCGCCGTGAACCAGCCTTACGGGCCCACGCCCGAGCGCCCGCCGGAGATTTTCCGGCCGGCCTCTGATCATGTTGTCGAGGGCAACAATCTCGATGCAGCCCTCGTCGCAGAGCAGATCAACGATGTGGGAGCCGATAAATCCCGCCCCGCCGGTGACCAGAACGCGTTTACCCTTGATATCGATCAAGACGCTCTCCTGTTGTGGGACCATGTCATGAAGCTTTGTGGATGCTCCGACCGGGTGCTGATGTCTGCGCTAGGCCGCAGCGCCGCACTCCTCAATATTCCGACAACCTCGGCCGTCCGTTCCGGCGGCAACTCGGGATAGATGGGAAGAGAGAGGAAGTCGTTCGCGAGCATCTCAGTGACGGGGAGATCACCGGCCCGATAGCCGAGTTCTGCATATGCCCTCTGCAGATGCACTGGGACGGGATAGTGAATCCCGGCGCCAATCCCGGCATCACGCAACCGGTTCAGCGCGTCGTCGCGGCGCTCCGATCTGACCGCATAGACGTGATACACGTGGCGGGCGTACTGGGGCGGCTGGGGACGCGCGAATGGAAGACCAGAAAGCAGCGCATTGTATCGCTCAGCCAGCGACCGACGTGCGTCCGTCCAATGCTCAATATAGTCCAGCTTGACATTCAGTACCGCGCTCTGGATTTCGTCCATGCGATAGTTGTATCCGGCAATGACGTGGTCGTACTTCGCCTCCTGCCCCCAATCCCGCAACAGGGACACGCGGCGTGCGAATTCAGGCCGGTCGGTGACGACCGCCCCACCCTCGCCAAACGCTCCGAGGTTCTTGCCCGGATAAAAGCTGAAACATCCCAGATCGCCGATCGAGCCTGCGCGACGTCCGCGATATTCCGCGCCGTGCGCCTGCGCGGCGTCCTCAATGACGACCAGCCCGTGGCGACGCGCTATGGCCATTATCGGATCCATGTCGGCCATCAGCCCGTGGAGGTGAACTGGCAGAATCGCCTTGGTTCGCGGTGTGATCGCAGCTTCGATCAAGCTGGGATCCATCGTCCATGTTACCGGGTCAACGTCGACAAATACCGGCCTGGCGCCGCTGTAGAGAATAGCTGCGGTTGTTGCGACGAACGTCATGGAGACCGTGATGACTTCGTCACCGGATCCGACGCCGGCCGCCAGCAAGGCAAGGTGAAGCGCCGAGGTGCCACTGTTCACCGCGCGACAAGCGGTGGTCCTGCAATAGTTTGCAAAGCGTTCCTCGAAGGCTGTGACCTCGGGTCCGAGCACAAAGTGCCCGCTACTGACGACCCTCGCCACTGCGGCGTCGATTTCCGGCTTGATCTGGCTGTATTGCGCTTTCAGGTCCAGGAAGGGTATCAAGATTCAAAGCCTTGATTTGATCGACATTATATCGGCTATTTAAATCCCACTATTAAATTTAATCAAGCGTTAAATTCAAGCAGAATATATATTACCGGTGATAGTCTTTCTGAAGCGGCTCTGCTGAGCTACGACCGCTTGGCACCCCGTCGTCAGCGGCGGCCAGAATCCGAGCAGGCACGCCGGCCACGACTGCGCCGGGGGGAATGTCCTTTGTCACCACCGCTCCCGCACCTACGGAGGCCCCCTCTCCGATCGTCACGCCGCATAGAATGGTCGCATTCGAGCCGATGGAGGCTCTCCTACCGACGTGAGTGCGCTGAAGTGTCCAGTCCGAAGCCAGCTGAGGACGACCATTTGCGGTTGTCGCCTTCGGATATTTGTCGTTCGTGAACATCACACCGTGGCCGATGAAAACTTCGTCTTCGATCGTGACGCCCTCGCAGACGAAGGTATGCGACGAAATCTTACAACGCGCACCTATCTTTGCCCCCGCCTGAATCTCGACGAAGGCTCCAATCTTGCTCTCATCGCCAACGGTGCAACCATACAGGTTGACCAGCTCGGGATGAAATATCCTGACGTCACGGCCTAGCTTCACATCCTTCGTTATAGGCATGGTTGTCCTCCAGATTATGCCGGACGTGATCGACGCAGCCTCGGCGCACTCCGGAAGAGCCCGTCTGCAACGTGGCGAAGCTGATGCAGCAGCGGATGGCCGGTCATTGTCAATCCGCACCACCAGCCGAGGCCGGCAATGGGGAACGACAGTATCAGGCCGGTCAGGGAAGTAAGCATGCCCGCTTCGATCAATGCGGCGCAAGCCAGTACACCGGGGGCCATAGCGAACGTCACCAGGCCGCTCTTCAGAGAGGCGCGGAAAAACTCCCCTGAACTGAAGGCCAGATGACGTTTGAGGAAATATATCACCACGGCGGTCTGGAACGGCAGTGTTGCGAGGGCCGCGCTTGCGACAGCCTCTACGCCGAAAAACGATGCGCCCAGAACGACCAGAAGCGAAGGTGGTAGCGAGATGAGCGAAGACACCAAGGCGTCGCGTACGCTTCCAACAGCGAGGAACACGGGATAGGTAAGGCAAGCCACGAATAGCGCAAGATTTGCAATGCAGAGAATGCGGACCAAGGGAACTATTTCCAGCCACGTCTGCCCGAGCCAAATCAGAACGATCGGCTGAGCCATGAGCGCGACAAAAATCAAGAACGGCCACTGCACAGCCGAAAGGAGTTCAACTGCCTCGAGATAGACGGCCTTCAGATCCGCCCCTGCCCTGCGTTGTGCGACAATCGCCGGCATAATGACAGGATTTAGAGCCTGCGCGACGAGCCGGTCGAACATTTGTGTCAGATTGGTAGCCCGGGTGTACAGACCGACAGATCCAAAATCCAGGATCTTGGCGAGCAGCAGCTGCGGCGCCAGATTGTAGACGAGATTGATGACGCTGACCGCGCTGGAGTAAAGACCGAAGTTGACTACCTCGCGATGCCCGAGCAGCGATGGACGCAAGACGCCCCAGTCCCGATGATTGGCAAGCAGCATCACGGTGAATACAATGCTCCCCGCCAATCCGCCCCAGATTGGCGCCATGTAGCTGAATCCCGCCATCGCAAGCACGATCGATGCGACGGCCGTCGCCGCTCCGGTTGCCAGGTTGCACACGGCCAGCGTGCCGAATTTCATGTCGCGGCGGAGCAGAGCGGATGTTGTCCCGTGAAACGGGACTAGAACAAAATTCAGCGCCGCCACCTGGATGCCCTTTCTGAGACTGTCCTGGGCAAAGAGCTCCGAGAGCGGGCCCGCAAGCACGAACAGCAGAAGCGCAATTGCTACCGATATTCCGAGCGTGATGGTGAACGCGGAGCGAACGTCCGCCGTGGATAATTCACGCTTCTGAATCAGATAGTTTCCGCCCCCGAACTCAAAAAAGGATGCGCCAATCACCGTCGTGATGGCAGTGACGACTGCATAGACCCCGAATTCTGCCGGCGAAAGCAGACGGGCGAGGATAGCGGTGGCAACGAAGACCAGGATAAGGCTGCCATAGCGGTCGGCCGCTGAAAACAGGATGGAACGTTCTACCGAATTCATCGCGAGACCGTCGCGCTGTTCGCGGATACCGTGTCGCCCGCCAATGCTTCAAACCGTCGCCGTCGCACGTTCCGGACTCCTGTACTCCTGCCGTTTCAGTAGGACCGGCTTGCCGTGTTCGGCGATCGACCGAGATGCAGCCTCCAGGACCTCGATCACCCGCAGTCCGGACATGCCACTCGAGATCGGTGGCGTCCCATTGCGCACACAAGCGATGAAATGCTCGACCTCGACCTGCAGCGCTTCCTTAGGAGCGACGTGGGGCGCCCACATATCTCCAGCCCGATAACCGATCCGGAATTGATGGGCGTGATCGGAGGGGCCGTCCACGGTGATACCCTTGTCATACACCTTGATCTTTTCCGTCGGTTCAAGATCGTCATAGACGATCATCTTCTTACTGCCTCCAATGAACGTCTGCCGGACCTTGATTGGCGAGAGCCAGTTGACGCTGATATGGGCAACGCATGTGCTATCGAAGAACAATGTGATATGGGCCATGCTTTCCGGCGAGCCGGCCACATGGCACGATCCCGTCGCCGAAACTGCAACAGGCCTCTCATCCAAGATATGGTGGATAATCGAAATGTCGTGCACCGCTAAGTCCCAGATCACGTTGACGTCGCTCTGGAACAGGCCAAGGCTGGCCCGCGTGCTGTCGTAGTAATAGACTTCACCGAGCTCCTTCTTAAGCAAGAGCTCGCGGATTTTCCGCACGGCCGGCGTATAGACGAAAGTGTGATCCACGCTCAGTATTAGACCGCGCCGAGCTGCCTCATCGATCAGGCGTCGGGCCAGATCTGAACTTTGTGCCAGCGGCTTTTCAACCAGAACGTGCTTTCCCGCCTTGAGCGCGGATAGCGCCAATTCATAATGTGTATGAACCGGCGTAGCGATGGCCACGGCATCGATGGCCGGGTTCTTGAACAATTCGTCGTAACAGGACGTCGTTATCGCTCCCGGATAAAGACGCTTGCTGGTCGCGAGCTTCTCCGGATCAAGGTCGCTTATACCAACTAGACGTACCGAAGGATGAGCAGCGAAATTGCGGACCAGGTTCGGTCCCCAATAGCCGTATCCGACAACCCCAATGCCAACTGTATCGTTCGACATAACTGCACCAGTGATCAAAACTCGCGTGAGGTTTTCAACTTGCTAGGTTAGTTCGACAGTCCTGGCGATGGCCACACCGCTGACCTCCGCGGCCAAGTGAACACGGACAGACGCGCAGTGTGTCTAGGACATTCCAGCTCACGGTTGCCATGGCGACGTCGAGCAGGGCGGTGCGCTTTTGGCAATCTTCGTTGCTGGCTTAGGCGGAGGTCTCCGTCATCGTTACGGCACGACTGGACAGGAGAAGAGGCTCGGCCGTATTGTATTTTCATATCCACCGCCTAAGCTGAAGCGCTGTTAGGTCCGGACCGAACATGTCCCGTTTCGATGAAACTCCGAATTGCCATGATCAGCTGCGGCGATGCTTCACCACCGAGGCGTTCGCATCGATTGACGATGTCCAACTGATCCAATTTGTCCGTTAATTCCCGTTCTTCGAAAGCGACCTCAATACGGCCTTGCGCGGCGAACTGTTTTGCCGTTGCGATCTGATGATCGTTTCGGTGTTCACCCAGGCTCGCACGGCGTGGCATGACGATAATTCGTTTTCCGAGCTCGAGGGCGGTGATAATGGAGCCCATGCCTGCATGAGCGATCACCACGCTTGCCGCCTCGACGCAACTTTTGAATCGACTTGGGTCAATGAACCGCTCGGTACGGATGTGCTTGAATGGATAGTTTGATGGCCCGATCTGAGCGAAAACATCGCTCCTTGCGCGTGCACCGGCCCATTCGTCGACCGTTCGGATCAGACGGTCGAATTGCACTTGCGTTCCGACTGTTACGAAAATCATAACGCGAGTCCTTCATAGATGCGTTTGACATGCGAACAAGGTGACGTACCGCCACCACACGCGACTTGGCTCCTGACAAATGCGGTCCGGCCATTCGCGGTGGAACTACATACGAGGCGACGCCCACTGCGCATGCGAAGATGTCGAACGCCGGCCAGCCCACAACCGCGCTCGCGAGATCGACGGTGTCGGCCATACCTTGAGTATCGAAGGACCATCGCAAACATCCACGCACGCACCGCAACCCTCTGCAGAAAAATGTATTATTCAATCGAAACAGCATTTAATTATTATTCTATAATACCGTCCGGGCGGTTATTTTCAAGAAGATAAATAAATTAAAATTTTAGATCCGTCCCTATTTTCTCGCGGTATTTGTTCGCGACTTTGAAGCTTTCGGCCCCGCGGTTGACGATATGGAATGAAACAGCGTGCGGCGCTTTTGCCCTCCACCGCCGCGACTTCCTCCGTCAGTTCGATGCAAGTGCCGACACGCGCACCCGACAGCGCGCGCAGCACTCTTCGACAATCGCCTGTGATGCCACCCCGAAGGCATACTTCGGCCCTGAAGTGCAGTCAGCTGAGGGACGTTGGACGAAGTATCTGCTAAGGCCTAGTGCTCTCAGGCGGCAGGTGGACAGACAAGCAACACATTGGGCGTTTGGAGATCACGCCTCCTGCGAGCGATTTTACTGGTCGGGAAACATCCATCCAGACGATGGGTGTGCGCCCGGCGGCCATGTTCGGGCTGCAGCACCAAGCCTCAAAGGGCGTAGTTCGACTCTCGCGAGCGCGCGCCCTCTCCGGATGAGGACTGATCTACCTGAACCGGCATCTACGCTGAATTACCTAGTACTCCCGGATGCTTTCATCCAGTCCGCGTAGCAATGGATAGAGGAAGTAGGAGATCACGGTGCGCTTGCCGACTTTCAGTTCGGCCGTCACCGCCATACCCGGAATCAGTTGAATGCGTTCAGCCGGCAGCCGAAGGTGCGTGTCCGACAAATCGACCAGTACGCGGTAATAGGGAGCTGGCGCGCGGCGCGCACCTTCGGCCTTCGTATCCGGGGAAAACGTATCCTGACTGATGACGCGGACTTCTCCCGTTGCAGTTCCATACTTCTGGAAGGGAAACGCTTCGAACTTGATCCGAACCGACTGTCCGAGCGCCACCTGACCGATATCCCGCCCCTCGACGTTGACCTCCGCCTGAAGCGGCACGTCGCGCGGAACCAGAACAAACAACGTTTCGGCCTCGCGAACCACCGAGCCGACTGTCCGGTTCGCGATATCCAGCACCACGGCATCTGCCGGCGCCTGCTGGATGATCAACTGTCGACGAAGCTCGGCCTTCTTCAATTCCTCTGCCGCGCTATTGCGCTTCGGCAGCGTCTCCACCAGTTCCTGATAGGTGGTGCGACGAAACTCCTCGGCGAACACTTTCTGATCAGCGCGGGCCTTTTCGAGCCGATGGGTACTATCGGCGATACTGCCGCGAACACGCGCCAGATTGCTTTCGACCTCGAGCCGAGCATCGCGAGACAGCAGGAAGTTCAGCCTCGAACCGACCTCCTTATCCATCAGCGTGGTCCGCATCGCTTCAATCGAACGCATCGTGTCGAGCCGTTGAAGGAGAACCGCCTCTTCATTCTGTGCCGTCTTGAGATTGGCTTGCGCGGATGCGATCTGTGCGTCGTAGTTCTGAATCTGCGCCTCGTAGGCGGCTCTCCTCTGCAAGAACAACTTGCCTTGCAGGATCTGATCCGCGTTCGTCAGCTCTTTGACGGCATACTCGATTCCGTTCAATTCAGCGCTCAGACGATCGATCGACGCATCGAATCCAGCCACTCTGCCGCGCAGTTGGTCGAAATCCGCCTGCGAAAACGTCGGATCGAGCGTCGCCAGAACGTCGCCGCGGTTGACGCGATCACCGGCCTTGACGTGGATCTCGCGTATGACCGACGTTTCCAACGGCTGCACGACCAGGTTGGGACGCGTCGTGGTAAGTTTTCCCTGCGCCGTGACGATCATCTCGACCTGCGAAACGGAAGCCCAGATGACCACGAAAGCAATTAGTGCAAGTACGCCGTAAAGGATGAAGCGCGCGAGCCGCGGTGGCGCTTGCTGCTCGAGTTCGGTCGCATCGGACTGGAACTCGGCGATGACTGGCGCTCGCCTCGGTACTGGCCTGAATAGCTTGCGGCGGCGCTCGACCGATCTGGCCGGAACGAGACCGTTCGGATTCACATCCGCGCGTGATGGACCAGTCTCCCTCATGCAATCTGCTTCATCTGTTGATTCCACAAATGCCTGTAGATAGTGCATTTCGACAGGAGGTGGTCGTGGCGATCCATATCGACGATTCGGCCGCGGTCCATCACCAGGATCTGGCTTGCTTCGGTCAGCATCGACAACCGATGCGAGACGACGATAACGGTACGTCCTGCCGCCAAACGGCGGAGATTGCGCCTGATGATCATTTCGCTTTCGGCATCGAGGGCACTCGTCGCTTCATCGAAAATCAAGATCCTTGGATTGACGATCAGAGCTCTCGCAATCGCGAGCCGCTGCTTCTGCCCGCCGGACAGGTTCGATGCATCCTCCTCAAGCATGGTGTCGAAGCCACGCGGCAACCGTTCGATGAACTCGTCGGCGCCTGCGAGCTGAGCTGCAGCGACGACCTCGGCAAAGGTGGCATCACGTTTCACGCAGGCGATATTGTCGCGAATCGTCCCGCGAAACAGGAAATTGTCTTGCAGGACGATCCCAAGGTTTCGGCGCAGATGCGCGAGGTCGAGCTCCCTCGAGTCATATCCGTCGATGCGCAGCAGCCCCTGCTGCACCGGATACATGCCCGAAATCAGCCTGGTGAGAGTCGTCTTGCCTGAGCCGCTCCGTCCCACGATCCCGAAGATCGATCCTGGCTCAACGGTGAAGGAGACATCATCAAGCGCCGGGGATCCCTCGGATCCGTAGCGAAAAGAGACACTTTCGAACTCGATTTTGCCGGCAAGGTCGGGCCGCAGCCCATCTTTCCGACCGTCGCGCTCAGGCTTCTGATTCATCACCTCGCCGAGCATTTTCACGGCAAGAGCCACTTCCTGGTATTCATGCACCATGGTCACGAGCTGGACCAGCGGTCCGGAGACCCTGCCGGCCAGCATATTGAAGGCGACCAACGCGCCGATTGTCATTTCGCCGGCGAAGACATCGAGTGCCCCGACGGAGATGATTCCGAGCGTCATGATCTTCTCGAGAAATCCGGTGAGCGCCTGGGCGCCTGCGGAGATCTTCTCGACACCGAATCGCATGGTCACGGACTGCGCGCAGCGGCTATCCCAAACCCTGCTCTGCGCTGGCTCCATCCCCAGCGACTTCACGGTGCGCATGCCGTGAACTGTTTCGACGAGGAGAGCCTGCCGCGCACCTTCCGCTTGATATAGATCGTACAGTCGTCGTCGAAATGGACCCATGAGCAGGCCGACGACGGCGCCGCTCGCGGCGGTGAAGGCCAGGACCATCAAAGTCAATTTGACGCTATAAAGCGCAAGGACCGGCAGGAAGACGAACAGCGAAAGCGCATCGAGGGTCGTCAGAAACAAGCGCCCGGTCAGAAACTCACGGATCCTCGCCGCCTGCTGCATGTGCTTGACCAGGACTCCGGCGGCCATGTGCTCGAAAAACGTAACCGGTAGCCCGAGGAGATGACCGAACGTCTTCGTAGCGACGCGAATGTCGACCCTGTTGGTCGCATATAGCAACAAGTAGCGCCGCAGAAAGCCGAATATCGCGTCAAAGACGAGCGCTACGGCCGCTCCTACCGCGAGTACGTACAGAGTGGTGAAGCTTTCGTGAACCAAAACCTTGTCGATGACGAGCTGGAAAAATATCGGGATGACGAGGCCCAACGCATAGAGCAGGATGGCGGCAATGGCGACGTCCCTGAACAGCCGCCATTGAAGAAGCAGTTCCGGCACAAACCACCGGAGGCCGAAACTCCCTCGGCCATCCTGTGTCAACTGCTCGCGCTTGATCAGGATCGTGTCACCGGCCCACTGCGCACAGAATCGATCGCGCTCGACAACCAAGACCTCGTGCTTGCGGTCGGCGAGCGGGTCGAAGATGCTGACGACCTCGGTACCATCAGTTCGCCGTCCCGCACCAAGAACGGCGATCCAGTTGCCATTGGCGAGCCTCGCCAGCGCCGGATAGGCCTCTCCAAGATGAATCAGCGCGCCCCAATCCAGCTTCGTGCTCCTCGCGCGCAGGCCTGCATCCTTCGCCATGCGCAGCAGGAGATTCAACGAGAGCGGGCCGGCTACCGCATACGCATGCTTCAAGCGTTCGACCGGCAGATCTATGCCATGGTGACTGGAAACCTTGGACAGGCATTCCAATGCCGTCTGGGTCGACAATCCGGGCGCGGGCGCGTCCGCAACCCGGTCCTTCGCGCCGCCAGCGGCATCGATGTCAGCGGAAGTTCGAAGAGACATTCAGAGACCGTGTGTTGTGCGCCAGCGCATCACGTACTCCCGACGCACCGTTGTGCGATTGAGCTGGCTGGTTCCGCCGGACGACGCCCGCATCGACCAGGCCCTGGAGCGCCTTCTGCATTACGTCGACCGAGTTAGCGAAAGATTCGACCGAAAAGATCAGCCGCTGAGAAAATACGCGCTTCGGAGCGTTGTTGGCGTCACGCTCTGTCGGTGAAAGACTGACCAGATCGACGCGGACGATGGTTCCACTGACGGTAATTTCTTCGATTCCATCGGTATAAAGTTCGGCGTGCATCTTACGTCTCCTATGCTGCTAGCTGAGGTCTGAACAGGACGTCTACGGCGTAACTCGTCGCGTTGAAACTGCTCGTCGGGAACAAACTATCGGTCCCATACGCGTAAACGCCGTTGCCGCCGCTCGACGACGACGACGGAGCCGTTAGCGGTCCACTCGTGAGGGAGCTGGCGAAGAGGTTTGGATCCGCAGAATAGCCCCCCGCACTGTGGTAAGACGCAATATACGTGGTCCCCGCCGCGATCGTCACCGGAGTGCTGAAGCTGACCTGCTGCCAGCCACTCGCCGTTTCGTTGGTGAACGTGGCCGTCGCCAGAAGCGTGCCGGTACTGCTCCACAGATCGGCAACGTGCGTACCCGTGTTGGACGGTCCCTTGTAGAAGCGTAGCCCGATGATATCACCTGGGGCGGAGGCCTGGAATTTCATACCAACCTCGATCGCCTGGCCATCGTTGGCCGATACAACACTCGGCGTGGGATTGGAGCTGAACAGGCTAACGACGTTGGACGATGGGGCATGCACCGTCACGTTGACGGAGGCGCTTGCAGTGCCGCCACGGCCGTCTGAGATGGAGTAGTCGAAAGAAGTCGGCCCGGTAAAGCCGCTCGCTGACGTAAACGTCACCGAATTGTTCTGGGCGTTGAAGCTGGCGGTCCCATTAGCGGCACCGCTCACGCCAGTGATCGTCAGAGCGTCTCCGTTCGGATCGGTATCGTTGGCAAGCAGTGCCGCCCCGTCGATAGTGAGAGGGACGCCTTGAGTGGCGTGGAAGCTGCTGTCAGTCGTAGCCACCGGTTGCTGGTTGCTGCCGCTGGTTCCGTTGAAGACGACGTCGACCCAGTAATTGCTGGCGTTGTACGTGCTGGTCGGAAACAGGTTAGCGGCGCCGTAGGTGTAGACGCCGTTGATGCTCGCAGGAGCCGTGAGTGGACCGCTGGTGCGCGCGGTGGTGAAGTAGTTGGTGGTGGACGCATAATGACCATTGCTGTGAAAGCTCGCCACATAGGTCGTGCCAGCCGAGATGGACACGGGATTGCTGAATGTGACGGTCTGCCAGCCACTGCTGCCCTCGTTGGTGAACGTCGCACTCGCCAGCAGCGTGCCGGTACTGCTCCACAACGAGCCCGTATGAGTCCCGGGGTCGTTTGCACTCTTGTAGTACTTGACGCCAGTGATCGTGCCGGCCACGGAGGACGTGAATTTCACGCCAAGATTGACTTGCGACGCATCGGAATTCGACAGGATGGCCGGCGTGTCCGAGCTCGAGAACAGGCTCACGGTTGAGGGCGTTGTCGTCACGGTGAGATCAAACGTCTCGCTGGCTGACAGGCCGCCGAGATCGGTGGCCGAGGCCTTGATGCTGAGGGTGCCAACATTGCTGGACGTTGGTGTACCGCTGAAGGTCCGCGTCGAGGCGTTGAAGGTCAGCCATGCGGGAAGTGCCGTGCCGTCGGCGGCTGTCGCCGTGTAGGCGAGCGAATCCCCGGAATCGACGTCGGTGAAGGTACCCGCAGGCAGCGTCAACGAGAATGACGTACCGACCGTTGCGGTCTGATTGCCGGTCTGGGCGGCCAGCACCGGCGCGTCGTTGGCGCCATGGATTGTGACGGTGAGTGTGGACGATGCCGTGGCGCCGGCGGCGTCGCGCATCGTGTAATTGAAGATATCGCTGAGCGTGTCGGTCGACTGCCGCAAGGCCTGCACGGCCGCATCGGTCTCGTTGACCGTATATGTGAAGCCGCCCGAGGCATTGAGCACGAGGCTGCCGTGGGCTCCAGACAGCGCTGAACCGAGTGTGCCGCCGGTCGAGCCGAAGCTGACGGCGGTGACCGTCTTGGTATCGCCCGCGTCGGGATCGGTATCGTTGGTCAGCACGTTGCCAGTCGCCGCCGTGCCACCGACGCTGTTGCTCACGCCGCCCTTCTCGGTGGCATCACCGGTGTCGGCGACCGCAGTTGGCGCCGTATTGTTGGGACTAGAGGAGCCGTTGAAGACGACGTCGACCCAGTAGTTCGAGGATTTGAAGGTATTCGTCGGGAACGTGTTTCCGGATCCGTAGGCATAGACTCCGTTGCTGCCAGCCGGAGCTGTTAGCTGCCCGTTGGCAAGCGATGTCGTGAAATAGTTCTGGGTACCGGAATAATTGCCGTTGGTATGGTAAGACGCGACATAAATGGTGCCTGCCGTAATCGCCACAGGCGTAGAGAAGTTGACCTGCTGCCAGCCGCTGGCTGTCTCGTTCGTGAACGTCGCAGTTGCGAGCAGAGTTCCGGTCGAGCTCCAGAGATCCGCAATATGGGGACCCGTATTCAACGATCCCTTGTAGAAGCGCAGGCCGGTTATCGTCCCGTTCACCGATGCGGTGAACTTGACTCCGACTTCGACGGGGCTGGTATCCCCGGAATTGGGGACGCTTGGCGCATCATTGGTGCCGAACAGGCTCTGCGAGGAGACCGGATAGTTGACCTTGAGGGACACTTGGCCGGAACCACTTTGGCCGCTCGTGTCTGTGATCGTGTACGTGAAACTCGCCGCGCCGGCATAGCCATCGGTAGGAGCAAAGGTCACCGTCTGGTTCTGCGAGTTGTAGCTTACGCTTCCGTTGACCGGGTTACCGACGCTGGTAAGCGAGAAAGCCAGCCCGGACGGGTTGGTGTCGTTCGCAAGCAACGTCGATGCCGCAATATTCAGCAAGCCATTCTGGGTAACTGTGAAGCCACTGTCGCCATTAGCTTGTGGCGACGCCACGCCTGAATCATCGAAAACGACGTCTACCCAGTAATTCGGGGCCTTCGTGGAGGAAACGGTGCTGGGGAAGGTCGGGCCGCTGCCATAGGCATAGACACCGTTGAGACTGCTACCCGGCGCGGTGAGCGCACCTTTCGTAACGCCTCCATAACCGATGAAGTAGAAGTCGGTCGACGAATAGTGACCGGTGTTCGCGTGGTAGGAAGCAACATACGTCGTGCCAGCGTTCACGCTCACAGGCGTGGCGAAATTGACCTGCTGCCAGCCGCTCGCGGTTTCGTTGGTGAAGGTGGCGCTCGCAAGCAGCGTGCCGTTTGCGGTCCAGAGATCTCCGATGTGGGTGCCAGTATTCTGAGGCCCTTTGTAGAAGCGAATGCCGGTGATCTTCCCCGACACGGCCGGGACGAATCTGACGCCGAGCTCAACCGAGGCGGAGTCGCTGTCTGAGAGCAACGCAGGCGTATCGGTACTACTGAAGAGTGTCAGGTTGGAAGATGGTGTGACCGTGTAGGTTGCGCCCGCACCGGATGTTTCCAGGTTCAGGCTGTCGTCGACCGCCCTGGTTTTGAGATTATAGGTCCCTTTGGCCCCTGTGACGAACGTGTATGACCAGGTCACGGTCGCCGCGCCGACATTGCTGTTGGTTGGGTGCCAGGTGTTTCCACCATCTGTGGAAATTTCGACGCCGGCAATCTTTCCGCCCGCGTCATTGGCCGTCCCCGTCACCGTGATCGATTGCCCCTCGACAACGCTGGCAGCCGAGAGATTGCCGATACTAGACGTCGGCGCCGTGGTGTCGGTCGACCGAATCGCGGCCGTCAGGTTTGCTTGCAGCGTCGCCGGCTGAACGCCCATATCAGCGAAAAGGTTGACCATCGCCTGCTGGACATTAGGGTCTACCGGAGTCGCAGGTCCGTCGTGGTCGCTTGCAAGCGCCCACGGCCAGTTGATCGAACCGGCCGAGAATATCAGTGCGCCACTGACGGGATCCCGATGCAGCACGAGATTGTGGGTTGCCGTGCCGTTTGCGAACGTGTTGCCATAATCGAGGAGAAGCTGTCCATTCACCTGCAATGTGGTAGATGAGACACTCATCAACCCCGCTGGGCGAAATCCGTTGTCCGGCGCCGTGTCCCATTCAACGCCTAACAGGCCAGGTACGAGCGAGGCGGTCTGCCCGGGTGACGTTTGCGCGACAGCCGTATTGCGCCAGAAGCGCAACTGGGTCATTGGATACGGTATCGTGATCGTATCGTACCGGAATGCGTTGACCGCGAACAATGTACCGGTCAACTCGTTCGAGGGGAGAGGCGGACCGAACCGCGGGTCAGAGAAATTGCCGGTCGCCTGTCCTGTTGGATCAATCAACGCATTTGCGTGCGTATCCTTGTAGCTAATGAGTGTGCGATTGGCTGATCCGCTGCCATCGATGCTGGGTGCCAACCTTGTTTTCCAATAGATCTCGTTGCCTGTGAGAAATGCAAGGTTCACGCCAGCATGCGCTGCGGCCTGTACGTTGGCACGCTGAGCTTCGGTCCAATACTCGTCGTGCCCCGCGTCCATGAAGATTTTGTGATTGAGCAACAACGAGCCGTTTGTCGCAGCATCGATTCCCGAAATGTAAGAAACGTCGTACCCGTTTTGCTCGAGCCACTGAATGGCCGCAAACTCAGCCGTGAACGGGGAGTCTCCCCCCTCGGAAAAAGTTCCCTCGCCGTCACGCGTTATGAGGGGGCGATTGTAACTGACCGCGTAGGCTGATCCACGGACGCCCGGACCATTCCCGAAATATAGGTTGGCCCCTCCCCAGCCATTGTAGGCTTGCCAGTCCTGATCACTTGTCTGGAGGACGATGTCGCTGTGCGAAGCGTCGTTCCTTATGATGAATGGGATCTGGAAAATCTCGGTGCCGTTGACGACGCTGGCTATGTAGACGCCCGAGACCGCATCGGCCGGTACGCTCCAGGAATCGGTCACGCTCCAATTGCCGGCATCGACGAGCCCGGTCGACGGATCGCGCAATGGATCGGGTTGGACGACCGCCGTTGCGGCCTGATGCTGCAGGCTCGTAACCAGCCTGGCACCATCGCCGCCGTAATAGCCGAGCCGGTAGACATCGACGCGATAGTTCGGGTTGCCGGTCAGGTTGTTGATCTTGAATTGGACCGTCCCTCCGACATTGGTGCTGATTGCTGTCGCAAATCCTTCTGTCAGAGTTGAATTCTCGCCCGGCTGAATCTGCCAGACACTCTTCGGCGTACCTGGCTTCTGGTTTTCCAGTACAATGGGATTCGTGGGCGGATCGGAAACAATGGTGCCTCCCTGCCCATCGCTTTCAAAATTCCAATTCAAGTCCATCCCCGAGAACAGCAAGGAGACATTGGCCGCACCGTTGCTGAAATCGACCGTGCTGATATTCGAGCTATTGTCGTATTGGACGGTCGCCGACATCGACGATGTAAAGGGGAGATCCTTCAAGTCGATGAGGTTGCCTGGCGCAAGCGGCGCTCCCGGCGACGAACCCGCGATCAAGCCGTGGAAGTTGGCCGACTGATCGAGGACAAGCGTCCCAGTTCCCGTTTCGAACGACACCGTTATGCCGGAGAACGATCCATTCAAGAACTGGCCGGAAACCGAACCTCCGATCTCCAAGATCGCCTTGTCTGCAATCTCGAAAGATCCAGTACCGCTGACGTCACCCCTGAACTCCCCGGTCGGAATGCGATTGCCGAGGAACGCTCCAACCTCGACTGTCCCATTGTTCAGCACATCGCCTTCGACGATAAACGGCGAGCCGGCATCCAACGAAAGCGTCGCACCTGCATCGAGGATCAGACTCCCGATATCAACACCGGCCGAACTCGTGACGACATACGTTCCTGCCGCATCGAGGAAGGCAGCGTCGATGGCGCCTGGGAGCCCGGCGCTCCAGTTCGCTGCGACATTCCAGGCGCCGTCAGTCGGATGGACCCAGTGAGTGGCGCCGGGAGTGGAAGCCGATTGTGATTTCTGCGCCGCTTCGCCCGCCACAGATGAGAACGTCGGCGCCAGGCCATTATGACCGCTCGTCAAAGACGTCGAAGATAGCAGCGCAGGCAATCGCGACCTGGAAGGTGCAGCGAAGAGAGCGGGCATAACGCCGCGCAAGCCCGCCGAGTCGGTCCGATGCGCCTGTTTGAAGAACGCGGCGTCTCTCACTGGAGCGAATGATCCGCTTACTGATCGATCAACAACCCGCGGAGCCCAGAGGCCAAGTGCGTCGAAACCCGTGAAAGCGCTCGCGACCGGCGATTCCTGCCAAAGGGCTGGAATATCCTGCTCCCAAAAAACGTGCCGAGTTCCACGGCCGAAGGCGGTCGCCTTTTGAATCAGCATGAGCATACCGATTAAATGAATAATCGCATCTTAATATTTTAATTACATTTTAAACCATGGTCAATTCAATACATATAATTTAAGCCGGCTTCGATATCGGCCGAGTGGTGCTAACGCGAGGCAAACTGCGGCAGTCGCGTGATTTCGCTCAGATATTTGCCGTAGCCGCTCTTCTCCAATGGTTGAGCCAACGCTAGAAGTTGATCGCGATCAATGAAGCCAAGTCTGAACGCGACCTCCTCGAGGCACGCAATCTTCATTCCCTGCCGCTTCTCCAGGGTCTGGACGAACGTTCCTGCGTCGATGAGAGATTCGACCGTGCCGGTATCCAACCACGCAAATCCCCGCCCCATGCGTTCAACGTGGAGCGCATTGGCCGAAAGGTAACGCATCTGAAGATCGGTAATCTCGAGCTCGCCGCGCGCCGATGGCTCGACACGGCGAGCGTAGCGGACGACGCGGTTGTCGAAAAAATACAGCCCCGTGATTGCCCAGTTCGAAGCCGGCCGTTTGGGTTTCTCTTCGATCGACACGGGGCGGTCCGCTTCATCAAACGCGACCACGCCGTACCGTTCTGGGTCTCGCACGTGATAGGCAAAGACGGTTGCGCCTTCCGCGCGACCTGCCGCCCTGGCAAGCAACTCGCTCAGGCCATCGCCGAAGAAAATATTATCCCCAAGCACCATCGCCACGCGATCGCTTCCGATGAAATCGGCCCCGACAATGAACGCGTCTGCCAGACCAGCGGGGCGGGTTTGTTCGGCATAGCTAAGCTTGATCCCCCATTGGCTGCCGTCGCCTAGCAATCCCTCGAACTGACACCGATCCGACGGCGTGGTGATGATCAGAATTTCGCGGATCCCTGCCAGCATCAGCGTCGACAGGGGATAGTAGATCATGGGCTTGTCATAGATCGGAAGCAACTGCTTGCTGACCACTCGTGTGATCGGATAGAGGCGCGTTCCGCTGCCGCCAGCCAGCACGATTCCCTTCAGCATCGGCTTCTCCTTCTCCGACCAGCTGGTCCAGACAAGCTTGGAGTGAATGGCGCCAAGGCGCCAAGCGGATCCCGAACACGCGTTCGGCCTTGGATGAGTCCAGACGCGAGTTCAGAGGCCGGCGCGCAGCGGTCGGAAACTCCTCAGTCGTGATCGCCTCGAGCGCCCGAATCCGCGCTCCACGACGGGAACACTCGTGAAAGATTGCCTGCGCAAAATCGTACCAGCTTGCCTCACCTTGGCCACCGAGATGAAAGATGCCGGCCGTGGCCCTGCGATCGTCGGTTAGTGATTGCTGAGCGATCCGAAGGACGGCTTCTGCGAGGTCGAACGCGTAAGTCGGGTTACCATGTTGGTCGCTGACAACCCTTACGACCTGCTGCGTCTCGCATAGCCGCAGCATCGTTCGGACGAAGTTGCTGCCATAGGGACTGTAAAGCCAGGAGCATCTGATCACGGTCGCGAGCGGGTGCGCTGCCAATACAGCAGCCTCCCCGGCAAGCTTGGATGCGCCGTAGACGTTCAACGGCGCCGGAATGTCGCTTTCGTCGTACGCCTCGGGTTTCGCACCGTCGAATACATAGTCGGTCGAGAGATGGATGAGCGGAATGTTCATTTGCCACGCGACATCCGCCAGCGTGGCCGCGCCATCGCGATTGATGCTGAAGGCCCTCGCCGCTTCAGATTCGGCCTGATCTACCGCCGTATAGGCGGCCGTGTTGATGATCGCAGACGGCCCGATCGACGCAATGAGCTTGTCGATACCTTCCCGATTCTCCAGATCGAGTTCTGGGCGCCCGAGAGCCACCGCAGGCAAACCGCGCGTTGTGGCAAGATCACGAAGGCACATTGCCAGCTGACCATTCCGTCCGGCAAAGAGGATTGGTCGATCTGTCATCTCCACCTCAGTTTTGGGCGGCCAGGAGACCCAGACGCGAGCCGTCATAGACCCCACTACGAGCACGCTCCCACCAGGGGCGGTTCTTGAGATACCATCCGACGGTTTCGAACAGGCCGTGTTCGAAGGTTCTGATCGGTTTCCAGCCGAGCTCGCGATGTGCTTTCGATGCGTCTATTGCATAGCGGGCATCATGCCCGGGACGATCCGGCACGAACGTAATGAGAGAACGTCTGCACCCCGCGCCCGGAGATAAGCGATCCACAACGTCACAGATCCGGGTGACGACCTCCAGGTTGGATCGCTGGGCATCTCCGCCGAAGTTGTACTTCTCGCCGGGCCTTCCTTCGTGCAAAAGTCGTATCAAGCCCGCGGCATGATCATCGACGTGAAGCCAGTCGCGGATATTCCTTCCGTCGCCATAGACCGGCAGAGGCTTCCGGTCGATCGCATTGAGAATCGTCAGCGGGATGAGCTTTTCCGGAAACTGATACGGCCCGTAATTGTTCGAGCAGTTCGACACCATCACCGGCAGGCCGTAGGTCCGAAACCACGCGAGTGCGAGGTGGTCCGCGGCGGCCTTGCTCGCCGAATAGGGCGAGCTCGGCCTGTAGGGCGTATCCTCGCGAAATAGATCATCTGGTCCCAACGAGCCGTAGACTTCGTCTGTCGACACATGGATGAATCGGAAGTGCCTCCGCCTCGAAGCCGGTAGACGTTCGTAGTAGGCTCTGGCCGTCTCCAAGAGCGTGTAGGTGCCAACCACATTGGTATTGACGAAGGCGTCGGGTCCGTTGATGGAGCGGTCGACGTGGCTTTCGGCGGCCAGATGTATGATCGCGTCAGGCTCATAGTCAGCGAACGCAAGATCCATGGCCGCGCGATGGCAGATGTCGGATTGCAGGAACGCATAAGTCTCCAGCTTCTCGATGCTCGCGAGCGAAGCCAGATTGGCTGCATACGTCAACTTGTCTATGTTGATCACTGCGGCACCGGTCTGTAGCACCAAACGGCGACAGACCGCAGAACCGATAAAGCCCGCTCCGCCGGTCACCAAGATACGCATTCTACTCGTCTCCACTAGTCGAAAACGCAACCGAGCTGGCTGAGCGTAGGAAGAGTCTGATCCTTTGGCGACACGTGGGCTTCTGAGGACGTCACGGGCCACTCGATCGCTAACCTTGGATCAGCCCAATAAACGCCACCGTCATGACTTGGGGCATAGACCTGGTCGACTTTGTATAAGACGACGGTCTTGGGCTGCAGCGTACAGAAGCCGTGCGCAAACCCCTTCGGGATGAACACCTGCTCGCCGGTTTCACTGTCCAGCTGTATCGCGATGTGCTTGCCGAAGCTGGGCGATGAACGCCGGAGGTCAACTGCAATATCGAGAATCGCCCCGCTCAACACCCGTATCAACTTCGCCTGGGCGAACGGCGGCCGCTGGAAGTGCAGGCCGCGCACCGTGCCGATCTGATCCGAGCTGGACTGATTGTCTTGAACAAAGTCATGGAGAATTCCCTTCTCTGCAAACGCTGATCGCTGGAAGGTCTCAGAGAAGTAACCGCGGGCGTCGGAAAACCGATCTGTGCGAATGACTTTGACATCAGGGATCGCCAAGGATCGCAGCTCCAACATTGGGTACCCTTCTGTCCGCTCTCAATTCGTTGAGGCGGACCATAATCCCCGTCGAGATTAATCTTCACGCTCACAATCAACCACGAAACCGTCGCACGATTTCGGCGAAAGCCGTTAGATCAGCCTGCAAGTCACGGAAATCTCAGGGCATTAGCAAACGCCCCTTTGAGCAAAGCCGCCACACCTGCATTTTTCATCTCCGCTTCGATTAATATATTGTCTATTTAATTTGGCAAGCAGGTTTTTATAAGGTATATAATTTCATACCATCTCGCAGATCGCTTTAAATGCCGCCTGCGGGCGGGCGGGCGCAATGTGACCAATCGTCGGACAGGTACGTGATGCTTCAGAACAATCTTCAACATGCGGATAGAATGCGGCTGCCGGTGAACGGACCGGCTCAACCCGCCCAGGCGGACGGTGGAGGGATCACCGACGTCATCAATTTCGGCATCGGGCTTCTACGGCGTCAGTATCTCGTAATCCTTGTTACCGCCGTACTCGCCACTGCGGCCAGCTTGCTCTATCTCCGTGTGGCTTCCCCAACCTATACGGCGCAGGTTCAGATCCTTTTGGCCAATCCCAGGCCTCAATTTGTCCAGCAGCAATCACTCCTCGCCGAGCCGGCCTTCGATCTCAGTCAAATCGAGACACAGCTTCAGCTCCTGAGATCAAAGGCCAATGCGGTTGCAGTAATTGACAAGTTGAAACTGGCCGAGGATCCGGACTTTAGTGCATCCGGCCTCTCTTTGCAGGCGCTCTGGCAACGAATTTGGCCATGGCCCTCGACTAGATCGAAGAAGGATGCGCCACCCGAGACGAATGGCGAACCATCGGACACTCTCGTAGACGCATTTCTCAGTCGGCTTTCCGCTGGACGTGTCGGGTACAGCCGGGTCATTGAGATCAGCTACAGCTCGAGCAACGCAGCTCGGGCCGCGGAGATCGTGAATGCGATAGCCGACACTTATGTTGCAGACCAGCTCAATGCAAAATTCGACGCCAATCGCAAGGCAACCAGTTGGCTGCAGGAGAGGCTACGTGATCTGGGGGACCAAGCCCTCGCCGCGCAACGTGCCGTCGACGTCTACAAGGCTCAGAACAACATTGTTTCTCTGGGTGGAAAGCCCATCGACGAGCAGCAGATCACGGAGATCAACAATCGATTGGCCGCCGCACGTGCTCAGACATCTGAAGCCACCGCCAAGTTGGCTCGTTATGAAACTCTCCTTGCCGTCGACCCGAAAAAGCCGTCCTCGATAGACAATCTGGATGCTATTGGAACGGATGCGCTTAACAGCCAGATTATTACCGGGCTACGCCAGCAATATCTGGAGCTCACCAGACGGGAGGCCGAGTTGGCCGCGAGGGTCGGTCGTGACCACTTGGCAGTCGTCAATATCCGGAACCGCGCGCGAGAGTTCCGCGTCTCCATTTTTGACGAGGTCAAGAGACTTGCCGAGGTCAGCCGAAGCGAATTCGAACTGGCCAAACAGCGCCAGGAAGAGATCGAAAAGCAATTATCCAAAGCCGTTTCGCAATCCCGTTCGGTCAATTCTGCTGAGCTGACCATCAAGGACTTGGAAAGCAAGGCAAAGGGCCTGCATAGCTTGTACGAGACCTTCCTTCAGCGCTACATGGGCTCTACACAGCAGGAGACGTTTCCCACCTCGGATACGCGGGTACTTTTTCCGGCTTCGCCGCCGGCGAGCAAGAGCAAGCCGAAAGCAAGGTTGATCCTGGCGTTTGCCATTCTCGGCGGTCTCGCGCTGGGCATCGGCTTGGCGCTCCTCAGAGACCTCATGGACCGCGTCTTTCGGACCTCTTCACAGGTGGAAACCGTACTGGAGTTGCCTTGTCTATCTTTGGTCCCGTTGTTGCCGGCCCGCAAATCTCCCAAACCACCAATCCGCCTTCAGAAGACCGATGATGATGTTCAGCGACGGATAGCCTCGTCTCCAACCGCAATTCATCAGACCGTGGTCGGGATGCCACTATCTCGATATACGGAGGCCATTCGTTCCATCAAGCTAGCGATCGACCACAACCCGGCGAAAATCTCTTCCCAGGTCGTCGGCATTACCTCTGCGTTACCGAATGAGGGGAAGACCACGATTGCAGCCTCGCTCGCACAGTTGATCGGGCACACCGGCAAAAGAGCTATCATCGTCGATTGCGACCTCAGGAATCCGTCACTAACCGGCATCTTCGCGCCCAAGGCGGCCTGCGGGATCATCGAAGTAGCAAACGGTAGCCGGTCGCTCGCCGAAGCTGTCTGGAGGGACCCGACGACCAATCTTGCATTTCTGCCCGCCGTGCGTCGCGGACCTTTGCTCCACACCAGCGAAATTCTTTGCGCGGACTCGATAAGCAAACTCTTCGACCGTTTACGAGCGGAGTATGACTACATCATCGTCGACCTTCCGCCCTTGACGCCGTTGGTGGATGTTCGAGCCACTTCATCCCTGATTGACTGCTACATTCTCGTTGTTGAATGGGGCCGGACCAAGATTGATGTCGTGCAACACGCACTGCACACGGCACCAAACGTTCACGAATCTCTGATTGGGGCAGTTCTCAGCAAGACCGATACCAAGGCGATGGCTCGATATGACGGTCATCGGAGCTACTATTACCATGATAGCCATTACATCCGTTATGGTCTTTCTGGCTCTTGAGGCTCGCTCATAGCGGCCTGCCCCTTTAGCTGGCCTGAGGGACCAGCGGAGTGACCGCACAATACCACGGGTGTTCACATGATGGTCCGGCTTGTCATATTGGCCGAGTTGGTGGCGATTGCCGCGGCGTTTGCAATGCCAGAAAGCCTGCAGGCCTGGGTATTGATATCGGTCGTACTCGCAACAGCGGCGCTAACGGTCGCGATCTTTCTACCTCCCTCCTCCCTCGGGCTTGCTAAACTGCTCCGTCCTAGTCTCGTCGTTGTACTCGCGGCTCCGGCGCTCTGGATGGCTTTGCAGGCGGTGCCGATGCCGATTGGCAAACTCGGCAATCCCATTTGGGCTACTGCATCGGCGACCTTAAATGAGCCCCTCGCCGAAAAAATCACAGTCGACACCACGGCGACCATGTTCTCGCTCGTGCAGTATTGCGCCGTGCTTGCTGCAGGTCTCACTGCAGCAGTCATCGCGCTTGACCGACATCGCGCAGCGCGACTGCTACATATTCTGCTGTCGATAGCCACAATCGTTACCGCCTTGTGGTTCGGCAGGGAAATAACCGGTGTGGCTGGGCCCGATGGCTCAACCGTCGCGGTGCTCGGTGTGTTGCTCTCCTGCGCAACGGCAATTCGTGCGGTCGATCAAATACTCCGACGCAGTCGGCCAGGAACAATTGCGCTAGGCCCTCTCCCTGCGTTGTCCGTCGCGACCATCGCATTGATTGTCTGTATGGCGGCGCTGCTCATTCGGGGCAACTCAACTGCACTCGTCTCGGCCCTCCTCGGCTCAGAAATCTTGCTCTCGGTGTTCGCGGTTCGCAGGTGGTTCCCGGGATTGTGGGGTACCGCTGGCGTCCTTGCGACTGCCACGATTGTCTTCATTGCCACGGCTACGGTCATTCCCTTCAGAACGAACACCGATCTGACGATCGTCTTGTCAATGAGCAGTCAGGCCGCGACAGAACGGATGCTGCAGGACGTCGCGCCGGCAGGATCCGGTGCGGGTGCTTCGACGGTACTTTTGCCGATTTATCAGGACGCCGGAGTTGGCGACTCGCTGGAAAGACCAACCGCCGCCGCCACGATCGTTATAGACATGGGGTGGGCTTTTCTCTGCGCGGTCGTGGTTGCTGCCTTGCTCTGCGCTTCTGTGCTGATCAGACGTGCTCTGTCGCGTGCTTACGATTACGTCTTCCCAGCGCTGGGCGCCGGTGCATTGATTGCAGTGACGATACTCGCGTTTTCCGATCATGGTATTCTGGGTTTAGGAGCATCGCTTCTGGTCGCTGCGCTTTTTGGGCTGGCGTTCGGTCAAAGCCTCTCCGACGCAGGACGTGACGCCATATCTCCTGAGCCGAAAGCGACGTCTGACCAAATTGCAGTTCAAGCACCTGCGCCTCGCCGAACGTCGACCCCAACGGTAGTCGCCATTTGGCCCCGCGTTAGCCTGATGGTACTTGGTATTGTGCTGATCGTGGAGGCAGCGTGGATGGCCCTTCCTGAGCGGTATCTCGGTGCAAGATCGTCTTTGCCGGCAGTTCTGTCGACTGCAGCAGCAGGGCCGAGCGCGATGTCGAAGACGATTTCCCTTGCGGCAGCGCGCAAAGATTTGTTGATCCGAGGGGAATCAACATTCAACCGGGATTCAGCTCTGGCTGCCGACGAACAAAGGACAGCTCCTCCCATGACTTCGGACGAGTTTGCCCGTGCATTGCGCTCTTCGCCACTCCGCGGCGACATTTGGCTCTTGCTCGCGGCGACGTCGAAGCACAGTTCGCCCCAGCCCAACACGGCGGCGATGCTCAGAATGTCATACTATACTGCGCCGAATGATTTGGACCTGCTTCCGTTGCGCGTATCGGTCGCACTCGCCGCAGATGTCATGGTGCGGGAGCCCGACCTGCGGGAATTGATCAAACGGGACGTCAGCCTCGTCGTTAGGCATCGCCCTGCCCTCAAGCCAGCCCTTGTGACCGCGTACCGGTCAGCCTCGGCTGATGGTAAGATCTATTTCGAAGGCCTGATTTCGGAACTCGATCCGACGTTCCTCGACCAGGTGCACGCGCAGAGTTCGCAAAGGGGTTCTCGATAACCTCAAGAGCCGCGCCTCAGCCCACGCCACGATCGCAGATCGGCGACAAAGGGGCGCACGCCATTAAATTTGCGGAACCCGGGTTTTTGCTTGATAAGCGCGATTAATTAATAAATAATTAAATATTAAATCGCAGAGCCCCCGGCACATGAATTTCGTGAACCGACATTTCCCCGATCGGGAGGTTACGGATCGCCTCAGTCCCGAACCGACGGTATTCCGCGAGCCCAAATGGCCCCTCCGTTATGACGCGATCGAGCACGTGGTGCTCGGTGCTGATGTTGCGACTATTCTGTTCGCCAGTCTCGTCTCTACATTGCTTTACCAAGCTCAGTATGGGCAAGCCGCGGCCAACTTGGCCAACGCCCTTGGCTTGGCGCTGGTTAGCGCAGCTTGTCTCGTTTGCCTGCTGAAGACCTACGGCCTTTATCAGCCGGTTGAGCTCCTCGTCCTCCGAAACCAGATGCGCGCGGTCTGTTTAGCTTGGATGTCTTCAGTACTTTTCATCTTGGCGGTGTACGGCTTCGCAATTCGCCCGGAGACATCTCAGCACCCAGGCCTGCTCTTCGCGGTCTTGAGCCTGAGCTTACTTTTGGGCGAACGGTGGGGAGTCAAGGTGCTTCTCGGAAGGGCCCTGAGCGGCAGGAGGTTCGCCACTACAAACATTGTTCTGATCAGCGATCAACCATTGGCGAAGAACGTGGGATTGTCCGAGACCTTGTCGATGCACGGGTATCTCGTGAAGAAACGGTTCAGCTTGCCTCCGTTAGGCTTCGGTCCTGCCTGCCGAAGGCGGCTCACGACGCGCGTCATCGACTACATCCGCACTTGCCATCTTGATCAGGTGGTGGTGGAAGCTGAACCGGAGCGATGGCCCGAACTGCGAGCCTTTGTTGCCGATCTGCGCGTTTTGCCCTTCCCGATTATATTCGTGCCCGTTGGCACGACATCCGAATTGCTTCGACACCCCAAGCGGAGTCTTGGAAGCGCCGTTTGTGTAGAGCTCCAGCGTGGCCCCCTCACACCGCTGGAGTGCGCGATCAAGCGGACGATTGACGTTATCGGTGCGGGCCTCGCATTGGTGATGCTCGCCCCGCTGCTTGCGCTCACCGCGGCGGCGATCAAGTTAGATTCCCCGGGTCCTGTATTCTTTCGGCAGCAACGCTGTGGCTTTAACGGCCGAATCTTCTTGATCCGTAAATTCCGGACCATGCGTGTGCTCGAGGACGGGCCCGTAATCCTTCAGGCCAACCGCGCCGATCGACGCGTTACCCGCGTCGGCAAATGGCTGCGCCGAATGAGCTTCGATGAATTGCCGCAACTGCTAAACGTTCTCGATGGCAGCATGTCGCTCGTGGGCCCGCGTCCTCACGCCGTGGCTCACGACAGTGAATTTGACAAGCTTGTGCGAAACTACGCGCTTCGGCACCGGGTCAGGCCGGGATTGACTGGCTGGGCTCAAGTCCATGGCTGCCGGGGCGCCACTCCCACAGCAGTCATGGTCGAAACACGTGTCCAATATGATCTCTGGTACATCGACAACTGGAGTCTTGGGTTGGATCTCGCAATCCTCCTGCGAACTCCGGTAGAGGTCTTGCGAGGGCGCAATGCCTACTAGAGCACAGATCATGCGAGTAGCGCCTCTTATTGGCCCTTACACTCCTGCCAATTACCGATTAGTCACGCGCGCTGGCGAAGCTTCGGACTTGCTTCGCCAATGCGAAACTCTTCAATTCTCCGGCCAGACTTCATTGCGGCAACCAACCAGCGCGGCCGCTTACCACGTCCCGACCAGGTCTCGGCCGTCTGCGGATTCCGATATTTCGGCAGCACCCGAGGATATTTGCGTCTCGGCTTGCCGGTCGAAGACGCGCCTGCCGGGCTCGAATCCGCCAAAACAGCCATCCCGCCCCCAAGTGCCGCTAAGCGCTTTTCCAGCTCGTTCTTTTCCGCCTTGATCCGGTCAGACAGGATCCCGCTGATTTCCTCATGAAGCGACCAGAGATCGTCAAGGGACATCGCTTCTAACTCAAGTTTCTTAGCCGCCATGATCTCACCGTGTAGTTGCGCCCAACCCAATATTGCCTCTGTCGATATATTAATCAAGACAGAGAGCCCGATTATCCCAGAAGAATGTTTGGAACCGAACTGGAACTGGCGCTCCAGATAACTGGGTCCACGTTAATAATCAAGCCGGGAAAATGAGCGATCCGCACAGTTTAACCGCGTACAGGAGATGCGCACATCTATTTGCTTAATCACCGCGCGGGAACTGCTCAAGCCCCATCAGAGATGGCATATGAGCCGATCCCGTCAGGGACCGCTGCCACGCCGCAGCATTAGATGCTGACGCGCCGGACTGCTTTTGTTAAGCCTCGGTTGGCCTACCGCCTTGCGGCCTCCCCAGCGACGCAAACGGCAGCTAATAATCCCAATATCCTTCAGCGCGCGCCGTCTGAGCTCGATTTGGAAGCTCAGGGCCCGGATATCGGACAACACGGTCGACGGAGCCGCAAACCGGCCGACTGAATCCTGAAGACGTTCAAGAGGATACTCGATCAAACCATGCCTCCTCTACGCATCTTCGCAAGATTCTTTGCCACCAAGATCAATTAATAAAATAATCGTCGCATTAATTATTAAATAATATATAATAGATTTATTGCATGGTCAATTTGAGCACTGATTTGGTCAAACATTCATTTGTCACTCGGACGAAGAATGGCTGGATGACGACGGGTCAGTCGAACGGTGTCGAGAAATGCTAATGCGAAGGCAAGATCTCGAAGCCATGGATTTTGAGGAACTTTGGCTCCTTCACGAGGAGCTGACAAAGATTCTCGCCGAAAAGATCACCGCCGAAAAGCGAGAGCTAGAAAAGCGTCTTGCGCAGCTCAACCAGCCGGATCAACTCGGCGGAGCTGAAAGCGGGGCGACTGAGGCGGGAACAGGCCAGCCGCCTCGTCGCAAATACCCGAAGGTCGTGCCGAAATACTTCAATCCGCTTCAGCCAACAGAGACTTGGTCCGGACGTGGTAAGCAGCCCCGCTGGCTCGTTGCCGCCCTGCAATCGGGCCACACGCTCGAGGAGTTCAAGATCCCCGAGAACGGTAAATCGTCCGAACGGAATGCTGGTGGTCGAGAGCATTC
Organism: Bradyrhizobium sp. SUTN9-2; assembly: GCF_003122645.1. Taxonomy (NCBI): domain Bacteria; kingdom Pseudomonadati; phylum Pseudomonadota; class Alphaproteobacteria; order Hyphomicrobiales; family Nitrobacteraceae; genus Bradyrhizobium; species Bradyrhizobium sp. SUTN9-2. The sequence goes on along the minus strand of NZ_LAXE01000001.1, from coordinate 3,791,986 downwards.
CTAGATGCGCGAAAGTCGGACACACCGCATTGAGCTGGGAATTTCCACCGTGCGTCCCGAGCGGCGAATTCCACCTCGAACAGGCGGCGGATCGAAAACCCGCTTGGCCAACCGACGCCTCAATCGCGAAAGCGATGACGTTCGCTGGCCTTAGACCTTGCCCGCACGAGCTGCGGTCGTCGCGTTCAAAAGAAGTCGTAAGGTGCTAGCTCTTGGCACAGTCCACAATCCCCGTCGGTTCGCCCCTGTTTTTGTCGAGACGATAGTTGCCTCTCTGCGGTAGTTTCTGAAGTCCAGAAGGCTCATCGCCAGGAGAGGCACGCGCGTAGCCGGAAAGCGTGCTTGCATCAACTGACGCATGAACTGCAGGCGAGGAATCAGTCGGGAGCGCAACGCGTGTGGAATATCGACGCCAAGCAGCTCGGCAACGGCGATCAGCTGGGTTTCAACCGCGTTCTTCATCAAGTCGCCCGAGACACGAGAGGTAAGCTTCTCCCAATCGACAGGCTCGGCTGAATGGCTTAGGTCGCGCAATTCAACAAGGTGCCGCAGGTCGAGGTCGCCGAGCCAATAACCATAGTCTTGAAACTGATCATGGATGATCAACATCAGCGCTTGGAAGGTTGGCGTGGGGATATATACGCGCGCCCGTCCGAGCGGCGCAGGAATACAATGGTTCAGCGCATGCCCGAAGTTCTGGTAGAGGTACGCAGGACCTGGAGCTGCCTGCTGCAGGTCGATCGACCCGACATCCTGGGGGCGATTCAGATCGGCATACCATCTATGGCTTTCGGGAGGGGTCTGGTTATGGATATCGTAACCAATTCCAGATAGCGCGGCGACTGCCGTTCTGGCCTCGTCCGGCATGACCATGATATCCAGATCGGACATTATCCGAACACCTCTTCGCGCCTCGGGCGCGGTCGCCAGTGTCGAAGCCCCCTTGAGTAGGACCGGCGTAATGCCATGACCGTTCAGCGCAACGACGGCCTCTTCGAGTTGAGCGACGAGGCGGTTATTGCGCAGCCCGTTTCGGCGGTGGATATGGCGAATATAGGCGCAGACGTCCTCCGGCAGCACCGACGCGAATTTGTCGACAAAGTCGATGAGCGCCGGCGTCGTCAGGGTCTGATTTGCGAGCCCGATGACTGAGGTCCACTCTATGTCGACAGGCGGCATGCCTCGCAAGCAATTGCAGAGGCTCCTGACCGCGCTGCTATGCCTTGCCATTGCACAGATCCACAAGCAGGCGCCGAGCCTCTCCGGCCTCGCAGTAGGTGAGTTGAAGCGATTGCGCACCCGCGACAATCCGCCTTAAAGCAAGAAAGCCAGTCTGCGACAGTCTACCATCGCTGGCGAATGCGTGCTCGATGAGCCGCCTCATCGAATCCAAACGATCTATTTCGGTTAGTTCGGTCGGACCGCTCGCGACCCGGTTCAAGAAGATGATCCAGCCTGCGGAGAAGCTTTCGTTCTGCGCATCAGGAATGGGTACGTACCGCACCCGAACGCCGTCGGAGCGGCAATGCGTCGCATCGTAGCGGTCGCCATGTAGTCGCGAGAGCAAGTCCCACGATCCTTCCTTGAGGGTGAGCGCAAACGGTACTCCGCAGATCGTTCCGTCACCGCCAACCAGCGCGACGTCATCGCCAGCGTACCGAAATCCGGCGTCCACCAGCTGCAATGTGAGGGTAGACTTTCCTGCTCCCGGATGGCCGCATAACAACAGGCCCATGCCGTCGTTCACGAGAGAAGCGGCATGAAGGGAGAACACCCAGCGAATGTTTCGAATAAGCCGCTCGGTGACGTGAGCTTTGATCGTAGGGGCTAGTGCATCGACTTCGCATCTGGAAATGCTGGAATCTTCTGCGCGCAAGAACACTTGTTCATCCAGCATCATTGCCTCGATCGCGATGTCGCCGTCGCCGCCGGCACTCTGGTCCGACACACTGAATGGCGACAGCAGCCGCCTCAAGAGGTCCGGATTTGCAGCCCGGATGTCTATTCTGTGGCGACCCAGATGAGCTGAGAAGGCGCAATCGGTCGGCATTCGCCAATCGCCTTCGAGCAACGCTCGATCGACCCAGATCTCTACGACCTGTCGCGTGAACTGGCGTGCCGTGTGCTCGTCAATGCCTTGCGCCGCAAGCCCCCGATAAATGTCTCCAAGCGAGGAGCCTTCCCCTAACTTGCACCAGATGAATGCCCCTACTCGGTCGAGTTCAAAAATCTTCTGCCCCGCTTCGCTGAAGATCATTGGTCGACCATCCAACAGCGCGAATACTGCATCCGGAGCCGGTCTCAATACTATCTCTGCCGACGATCTTTCCAGCACGGCTTCCACCAATGTGAACCATTCTGCCTCGCCTGTACCGGCGAGGCGGCGACAGCCTCCGGGATGCGATGTTGTCGCGGCACCGGACAAGCGGACCCGCCGCCACCTGCGAGACTCAATCTAACCCGGTCTGCGGCGCCTGCGATTTCGTTCACCCGAACACACGCCACCGGTCCGGCTCGTTTGGACATGTCAATCCGGCTGGTCATGCCGCGAGCTGACCGTCCTTGCCCCCGTCTTGAGGAGAAATGTTCAACCCCTGCTCTCCCATGAGGCTCGGCCTGGCGATCGACCGATGAGCATCCAATAGGTACCGATAAGCTTCGCGATCGGCACTCCGTTCTCTTAGAATGCGTTCCTTCTCGCCAATGCTGACCAATTCTGCGCGCATCTGAGCCAGCTGCAGCGTCTCCGAGGTGAGGTTGTACTCGTTAAGAATTAATTCCCACATTGTCTCCTCCAGCCGAAGAAACCTAGACGAGTGTACCTTACGTGATCGGCAGCAATTAACCAACGAGATTTGCAGATTTTGCTTATAATCAAAATTTGTTTCATATTTGAACCTCGGGCGAGCATTCAATACCGTGACAAAGCGCAACCACGTGCCGAACCGACTTGAGAATGGTGGCCTGCAGAAGCCTACGAGAAAAGGGACTGACGTTTTTCGGTAATGCATCGCGCCGCGCAAAAAAATAAATCAGCCGAGAGTCGTAAATCAGACCGACAAGGCGAGTTTTAATTTGCACAAATAATAAAAAAGAGAATAGTTAATGGACTGCACCGAGGGGAGTGACACCAGTGATGCGGTTGGCTGATCTGTCCGTCGAGAGGAAATTGATGGTTTTGTCGCAGGGGGAACGTTCGACACGAAGTCGCGGGTATTTCGACATGACGGTTATTAGGCGCCTCCCAGAAGCGTTCGGTTGAGGTCGGACATTATTCAGAGTTGCGGCGAAAGCCCGCAGCTATCCCAAGAATTCGCCAAGCAGGAATCCGGTCGGTTGGAGAAGCGTCGTCACGAGCAAGCTGCCCTTTTGCTCGAACAACGACCCCAGGTGCGATGCCCCCCAAGTCACCCGCACCGACGAGAGCGCACTCCAGCCGGCCGGCCCTTTTTCTCGACAAATACGTGTTTCAGGGAGGCTCGTATGGGCATGATCATGGTCAAGTGTCCGCAATCCGGCCGCGCGATTCCGACCGGCATCAAATCCGATCGTGAGACTTTCCTGCGAAGCATCGTGTTTTTCGGCAATACTCTTTGTCCGGACTGTCGGGCCAATCACAACTGGTTTGCCCGCGAGGCCTGGGTCGAGGAGCCGATCGTCAGAACAGTAGAGGTAGCTCGTACAGCGCCAACGTGCTGATGCAAATGACGCGCGCGCTTCGGAGAGTGTGTTGATATTCCCCTTCCGATAGCGCGTTGCTGTTGCAATGCATTGCAACCATTTAGAATATTTTCGCGCATTGTCGTAAAACGAACCGACGCCCCCGGTGGCCATCGCTTAGACGTTGTTGGCACGTCGCCACAAATCCGAGCTTCCGTCACGAATTCGGCAAAGGCCTGTTTGGGGGTGTTGTAGTGAGTAGTGGGATTTCCAGCCTGGCTGTTCTGCGTGACACAAGAATCGAGCTCGTCAGCCTGCTGGCCCAATTGAGGCGGCTCCGCGAGAGAGTAAGAAGGGCGGAAGCACGGCGCTCGGGACAAAGACGACGATCATCGTCGGCATCGCGCGCCCGAGGCCGCCGAGCATGAGACATCGCACGCAAGGCATCCGCAGTTCAGGGGCAATTGTGACGACTATGCTCCCTGGAGTTGAAGGCCAGCATGGAATTGCAAACGCTCTTCTGTATCCCCGTTAGTGTAGGACCGCTTCATCGATGCCCAACGGGCGAGGAGAACGATAACGAGCGACCGTATCGCCTCTTTCGTTCCCATTATGTTCTAGCTGGGTATGTCTGACCGACCCGCGAGCTGGCGCATGCCAAACCCGCAACTGACAACCGTCCTCGCCAGACACCTCCCGAGACCTGAACGTGTGCAACCTCTACTCGATGACGAAGAACGTGGACGCGATCCGCCGCTTGTTTGGCGAGCTCAACAGCAGCGTCGGCAACTGAGCATGCCAGGCATTTTCCCGGATTACCCCGCCCCCAATCGTCCGCAACGTGCCCGACGGGCGTGAGGTCATTGCGGCCAGCTCTCCGCTGAAACTCATCATTACTTAGGATGGGGGGTGAAATCTTGAGGGCAACGAGCAAGCCACACAGTGAGCTTGCGTTCACTTTCGACGGCTCTTGCACACTCGTATTCACCGCCACGGTGGGCAACCCGCCAGCGATTTGCAAATTGTGGTGCGCTCGGAGGGACTCGAACCCCCACGGTGTTACCCACTGCCACCTCAAGGCAGCGCGTCTACCAGTTCCGCCACGAGCGCTAGGAGATGCCGGCCTGAGGTCGTTCGGGCGGCCGGATCAGCGGCGCCGATCTAACAAATCCATCAGGGGGATACAAGCCTGCAAAAGCCCTGAATTCCACAAGCTTGGCAGGAAAAACGCCGCCCTTCCCCAGGAGATCGGCCTTATAGGATACCCAGGCCGCTACCGCTTGCCCGGTCCCGTGTGACCGGGGGCCTACCGCGTCCCCGGCGAGCGCGGCAGCATCTGCTTGACCTCGACCGCGATTCTGTTGCGGTCGACCAGCACAACGCCGGAGGCGACCGGCAGATTATTGGCGAGCACCTTGACTTCGTCGGCCTCAGTTGCGTCCAGCTCGATGATGGCGCCGCGGGAAAGACGTAATACTTGATGGATCGGCATCGTGGTCGTCCCGAGGACGACCATGAGATCCACGGTGACTTTGTCGAGAGTGGGCACTGTCAGGACCGCCGCAACTTGAGACTTGGGACTTGGGACTCTTCATTTGCTCCAGAGATGATCACCACGTTATGGTTAGCCAATGGTTAATTCCCCTGAAAGCCACCGCCAAGACCTCGATTTGACGTCGTTTTCCGCCGCAGGCGGCGAAGTCGTCGAATGGCGGATTTCGGATGCCCCGGTGCCCTATCCGGAGGCCGTGGCCGCCATGGAGGCGCGTGTCGCGGCGATCGCCGCGGGCGAGGCCCCTGAACTGGTCTGGCTGTTGGAACATCCCCCGCTCTACACCTCCGGCACCTCGGGCAAGGAAAGCGACCTGCTCGATTCCCGATTCCCGACCTTCGCGACAGGGCGCGGCGGGCAGCTCACCTATCACGGACCCGGCCAGCGCGTGGCCTACGTCATGCTCGACCTCAAGCGCCGCCGGCCGGACGTGCGGGCCTATGTCGCGAGCCTGGAAGAGCTGATCCTGAAGACGCTCGCCGCCTTCAACGTCCGCGGCGAGCGGCGCGAGGACCGGGTCGGCGTCTGGGTCAGGCGGCCCGACAAGGGACCTGGACACGAAGACAAGATCGCGGCGATCGGCGTCCGCCTGAAGCGCTGGGTCTCGTTTCACGGCATCGCCATTAATGTCGAGCCGGAGCTGTCGCATTTCGCCGGCATCGTGCCCTGCGGCGTCGTCGACCCCCGTTACGGCGTCACCTCGCTGGTCGATCTCGGCCAGCTCGTGACCATGGCCGACGTCGACATCGCGCTCAGGCAGGCGTTCGAAGAGCTGTTCGGACCGACCCGCGCGCTGCTGCCGGAAGCGGCAGTCTAATACTTTTTTTGTTGAGCCGACCGCGCCGCTCTCCGACCGTCGCGGAATCAGCTACGCTTCATTTCGGTGCCGCCCACGCCTCCTCCCTCCGCCGGGAAAGCAGACCTCATGCCGGGCGAGTTGATCATCGGCCGACTGTTCGAGCGCCAGGCATAAGGAGGGGTTGCGATCCATGCTCGCAATGGGAGGTTTTGACGATGAAACTGTCTGCGCCCATCTACCATCTGAAGCGCAAGGCCAGGCGCCTGTCCCGCGAGGCCGGCATTCCGCTCCACGACGCGCTTGACCGCATCGCTGCGACGGAGGGCTTTTCCGCCTGGAGCATGCTCGCGGCGAAAGCAGCCGCACTGACGCCGGCGAGCAAACTGTTCGCGCAGTTCCGGCCGGGCGATTTGGTGCTGGTCGGGGCCCGTCCCGGCCAGGGCAAGACGTTGATGAGCCTCGAACTTGCCGTCGAAGCCGTGAAGTCCGGCCATCGCGCCGCATTCTTCTCACTGGAGTACACCGAGCGAGATGTGTTGGACCGCCTCCGTGCGATCGGCGTGGAGCCCACACAGTTCGACAAGCTGTTCGAGGTGGATTGCTCGGACGCAATCAGCGCCGATTACATCGTCAAGCAGATGGAAGCGGCGCCGCGCGGCACCTTCGTCGTGATCGACTATCTGCAACTGCTCGATCAGAGGCGGGAAAACCCCGACCTGACGGTGCAGGTGCGGGCGCTGAGGTCGTTCGCGCGCGACACGGGGCTGATCGTCGTCTTCATCTCGCAGATCGATCGATCCTATGATCCCGCAGCGAAGCCCTGCCCCGATCTCAGCGATGTCCGCCTGCCCAACCCGCTGGACCTGACGCTGTTCGACAAAACATGCTTCATCAACAAAGCCGAAGTGCAATTCCGCGCGGCGAGCTGATGGCTGCAGGCCGCGGGTGAGATGGCTCACCCGCGGCCTCTCGCATCACGCCGCCTGCAGCGAAACCTCGAGCTTGCCTGCGATGTAGCGTCGCTCCTGGGTCAGGCCGCCGAAGCCGTAGGCGTCGCCCTTGACCTCGTCGACATGCAGGTAGGTCTCGGGATGCAGCGGGCCCAGGATCTCGGCCATGCGCTTGAACATGGCGGCGAGATAGGTTGCCTTCTCGTCCTTGGTGTTGGTGCCCTCGGTGACGTGGATGTCGATCCAGTAGCTCGCGAGCTTCTGCTCGGCGAGCGACTTGCCGCCAGCGAACCAGTCGCCGGCATCCACGGACTTCACGATGATGGCGGTGACCTTGGGATCCTTGTGCAGGATATTTGCGGTGAGCTCGGATACCGCGCTCGCGATATCGGCCTTCAGCGAGGGGGACTGGCGGGACGTGGTGTAAGATACGGTGATCAGGGGCATTGTCGTTCTCCTCGATAAGCTGCGCAAGTTGCGCGGCGTTGGAGGAGAAACTAGACCTGTCGCTGTCATTTTGGTATCTTATCTATCCTGATATCAGTGATAATGATTTATAATGAACCCCACACTCGACATCGCCACCGTCCAGGCCTTCCTTCTGGTCGCCGACCTTCAGAGCTTCACCCGCGCCGCCGAAGCGCTCGGCACGACGCAGGCCGCCGTCAGTCTCAAGCTGCAGCGGCTGGAGACATTGCTGGACAAGCGCCTCGTCGAGCGCTCGCCGCGCGCAGTCCGCCTTACCGCCGATGGCGCCGCGTTCCTCGATCGCGCCCGCGCGTTGATGACGGCACACGATCTCGCGCTGTCGGGCGACGCGCCGGCCGCGCAGTCGCTCTCGCTCGGCATCTCCGATCACGCCGCTGGCCCCGAATTGGTGCCGCTACTTGAGCGCCTGCACGCCATGTCGTCCAACCTCACCCTCGCCGTCACCATCGGCTTCTCGCGCGAGATGCAGGATGCCTACGATGCGGGCGAGCTCGATGCGGTGATCGTGCGCCAGGAAGGCAGCCGCCGCGGCGGCGAAAAATTGGCCGAGGACGAGTTCGGCTGGTTCGCCGCACGCCGCTTCACCCTGCCGAAAGGGGAGCCGTTGCCGCTCGCAACGCTCGCCCCGCCCTGTGGCGTCCGCGCCGTCGCCGTGCGCGCGCTCGACAAGGCCGGCATCTCCTGGCGCGAGCGCTTCGTCGGCGGCGGCGTCACCGCGGTGGTCGCGGCCGCGCTAGCGGGGCTTGCGATCGCGCCGCTGGCGCGGCGTATCGCGCCGCCCGGGCTGATGGACATCGGTCCTGCGCACAAGCTGCCGAAGCTCGGCAGCTCGAAGGTGATGCTGCATTCGAAGGTCAGCGATCCTGCGAAACTCGCGGCGCTGCGTGCGGTGGCGGCGACATTTCGGAGTGTGGCGCCGACCTGAACGCTCACAAGATCGCCTCGAATGCACTGCGCAACGTCTCGTGGCGGAACACGAAGCCGCGGCTCAGCGCCTTGTTCGGCAGCACGCGCTGGCCGCCGAGCAGAAGCTCGTCGGCAAAGCCGCCGCCGATCCGGCGCAGCAGGCCGCCGGGAATGCGGAACACGACGGGCCGGTGCAGGCGGCGGCCGAGCTCTTCGGTGAATTTCGCGTTGGTGACGGGGATCGGCGCCGTGGCGTTGACGGGACCCGACAGATCCGGCGTCGCGATCAGATAGGCGATCAGCCGGATCAGATCGTCGCGCTCGATCCAGGACATCCACTGCCGCCCGGTGCCGAGCGGGCCGCCGAGGCCGAACTCGAATGGCGTCAACATGCGCGTGACGAAGCCGCCTTCCGTGCCGAGCACGAGGCCGATGCGCAAATACACCACGCGCACGCCGAGCTCCTCCGCCGGCCGCGCCGTTGTCTCCCAGGCCGCGCACAGCTCGTGGCTGAAGCAGGCATGCGACTTTGCCGATTCCGTCAGCACCTGGTCGGCCCAAAGGCCGTACCAGCCGATCGCCGAGCCGCTGATCAGCACCTCGGGCTTGCGCGCGAGCCGCGCGATCAGCTTGACGATCTCGCCGGTCGTGTCGATGCGCGAGCCGATGATCTTCGCACGCTTCGCGTCGGTCCAAAGGCCGTTGCCGATCGGCTCACCCGCGAGATTGACGACGGCGTCGATTGGCGTGTCCGCGGCGAGCTGGTCGAGGCTGGTGATCAGCGTCACGGGAGGCGGCAGCATCTGGGCTTTCGCGGGATTGCGGATCAGCGCAATGACGTGATGTCCTGCCCCGCTGAGGCTTGCCGCAAGCCGGCTGCCGATAAAGCCGGTGGCACCTGTGATCAGCACGGTCTTGCGGCCGGGTAGCTGTTCGACAAGTCCGGCCGCCGGCACGCTTCGCATGCGGGCGAGCCGCCGCACCGCCGCGAAATCCCTGAGGCCGCACAGTGCCGCGCCAAATGCGCAGGCGGTCGCGGCGATGCTGAGCAGGCCCTGATAGACGACGATCACGCTGACGGGCTGCATCGCCCAGGCGATTAGCACGGGTATCAACAGCACCAGAATGGCGCCGTAATTGATCGCAAGCAGCGTGTGATTGATGCGCTCGCTCGGCGGCAGCTTGCGGCTGAGGTCCTCCTCGATGAAATCCATCAAGGTGATGACGATCTCGGCAACCAGCACCACGACGATCAACAGCGCCAGCACGCCGTGAACCTCGAGCCAGCCGAGCACCAGGAACAGCAGCGCATAGAGCATGTTGCGGATGCCGTGCAGCTTCAGCTCGAAGCGCTGCGACGGTCGCCAGGCCAGGCGCTCGGTGAATTCGTGGTGATATAAGGTGTCGAACACGCCCATCACGATCTGGATGGCGATGAGCGTCCACAACAGCGGCGTCATGATACGGCCTCCCTGAACAGGACGGATTGATGGATCAGCGCGCCGCGACGCGGGTGAGTGACATCGAGGGTGAAGCGGAAAGCGCCCTCGCCGAGATCTCGGTGCGTCACGGTGAGCTCGCCCGGCGTCAGCCAGCCCGGCAGCGGAAGCCACAGCCGTCCAAGCTGGAGGCCGTAGCCGGCGCTGCGAAAGGTCAGCACCTGATCCTCGACCGCGATGCGCAGCGCCATCGACACGCCGAAGCGGACATATTCCTCGAGCCCGGTCGGACCGGCAAAACGCTTGGCGGAATGGATCACCTGCGGAAAACCGCGCTTGCGCGCGCAGATGCGCGTCCAGGTCTGGCCGCCGGTCGCGCCGTCCTCGGTGACCGTGACGATCATGGGCACGCCGATGTCGCGGCCGGTCGGCAATGGTCCGCCGATCAGGCGTGCGGCCTGCGCAAACCACCAGCCGAAATCGCTGAAGGCGATCTCGTCGACCACGCCGACATAGACGATACTGTCGCCGTCGGCGACGCGTTTCGAGAAGCGCCGCCATGTCGCGAGCGGCAGGCGGCCCCAATCCTCGTCCGACAGCAGCGCGCGGAAACGCCGGTCGTCGAGCAGTCTTACGTGAGCGGAGGTCGATGCGTTGGAGCCCGATAGTCTTGCCGACGTCATCGCAACCTCCTCGATGCTATTTGACCTTGCCGATCGGCAGCAGGTTGGCGATCTTCTCGCCAAGCCGCATCAAGGCGACCAGACGCGGCCGCGGCACTTTCAGCATCTGCATGAACCAGTGGTCGGCGAGCTCGGTGAACGCCAGCATCTCCTTCAGGCGCTTGGCTGCGACGGGACTGATGCCGGGATCGTCCGTGGCATCGGACACGCAGGCGCGAAGGGCCGCGATCGCCGGGTCGATCTCCCGCTCCTTGCGCCGCGCCGCGATCCTCGCGGCGATCTCCCAGATGTCGGTCTCGGCCTCGTAATGGTCGCGGCGATCGCCCAGGATCGGGACCCGCCGGATCAGGTTCCAGGCGAGCAGCTCCTTCAGCGAGTTGGAGACGTTGGACCGCGCCATGCCGAGCGTGTCGGCGATGTCCTCGGCGGTCATCGGCGCCTCGGCGAGATAAAGCAGCCCGTGAATCTGGCTTACCGAGCGGTTCACGCCCCACTCGTCGCCCATGTCGCCCCAGTGCAGGATGAAGCGCTCGACGGCGGCGGGGAGTTTCTTTTTTTCGGTTATTTCTGTCATGACAGAAATATCTGACGAACTTGCTTTCTTGTCAAGGACCCGCCTTGCATACGGTCCGTAAAGCTTGCCTAGAAATGTCCCACAGGGCGGGAACCATCTCGCGGATGCCGCGTTTGTTCCCGTCGAGGCGGGGTCCGGGAATGGTCGAAAAGTTCAGTCAACAGAGAGACCTGTTCGAGAGCGAGCGCAGTTTCCGGCTGTTGGTTGAGGGGGTTGCCGACTACGCCTTGTACATGCTCGACCCTAACGGGATCATCACGAGCTGGAACGTCGGCGGCGAACGCATCAAGGGTTATTCCCCCGAGGAGATCCTCGGCCAGCATTTTTCCCGTTTCTACACCGAAACCGACCGCGCCAATGGCAAGCCGGCGCGGGCGCTCGGAATCGCGCGCGAAAAGGGCCGGTACGAGGAGGAAGGCTGGCGCGTCCGCAAGGACGGCACGTTCTTCTGGGCGAGCGTCGTGATCGACCCGATCTACGAGGACGGCAGGCTGATCGGCTTCGCCAAGATCACACGCGACATCACAGAGCGCCGCAATGCCCAGCTCAAGCTCGAGGCGATGCAGAAGCAGTTGGCCGAGTCGCAGAAATTCGATGCGCTCGGGCAGCTCACCGGCGGGGTCGCCCACGACTTCAACAATCTTCTGATGATCATCAGCGGCAGCCTTCACATCCTGAAGAAGGGCGCTGCCGACGATCCCAAGCTCGAGCGAGCCATCTCGGCGATCGACACCGCGACCAAGCGCGGCGCAGCGCTGACCAACCAGCTCCTCACCTTCGCGCGGCGGCAAAGCGTCAACCCGCAGGCGATTGATTTTAGCGAACGCATCGCAGCCATTCGCGAGGTGCTCGACGCGGGCGTCGGCAGCTCCGTGCGTCTCGCTTTCGAGATCGACTCCGGCACCTGGCCGATCAAGGCCGACGTCTCCGAGCTCGAGACCGCGCTGCTCAACCTCGTCATCAATGCGCGCGACGCGATGCCGGACGGCGGCACGGTGACGATAGGTGCGCGCAACGTCATGCTGAACGAGGCCCCCCTCATCGGCGATTTCGTCGCAATCGACGTCCGCGATACCGGGCTCGGAATTCCTTCCGACGTTCTCGACAAGATCTTCGAGCCGTTCTTCACGACCAAGCCGATCGGAAAGGGCACCGGCCTCGGCCTTTCGCAGGTCCACGGCTTCGCCCACCAGGCCAGTGGCACGGTGAAGGTCGCGAGCGAGCTCGGCAAGGGCACGACATTCACCATCGTCCTGCCGCGCGGCACAGATGTGCCGTCGCGGGAGGTACCGGAAGCGGCGTTCCGCGGCAGCGGCACGGTGCTGCTGGTCGAGGACAATCCCGACGTCGCGCTGGTCAGCATCGGTCTTCTGGAGCAGCTCGGCTATCAGGTGCGCCGTGTCGCCGATGCCGAAGCGGCATTGCGCGAGCTCGAGAGCGATGGCGTCGACTTCGTGTTCTCGGACATTGTCATGCCCGGCAAGATGGACGGCCTCAGCCTCGCCCATCACCTCCGTCAGATCCGTCCCGGCCTGCCGATCCTGCTCGCCACCGGCTACAGCGAGGTCGCCGCCGGCGTACGCGGCGATTTCCCGATCCTGCGCAAGCCCTATGAGATCCACGAGCTGAGCGAGGCGATCGCGAAATTGCCGAGGTGACGGCTTCTTCATCTCTCCCCGCTTGCGGGGAGAGCGCGATATATCTACACCGTCGGCAGCACCGAAAACGCTTCCCCTGCCCTGCGCAAATTCAGCTCATCCACGCTTGCCGTCTCGCTGGTGACACTGTCGACGCGCGAGGACGGAGGGCCGTGGCGGCACAGCGCGACCATGTCGGCAACGTGCGTCGGGGCGCCAGCGAACAGCGCTTCCACGCTGCCGTCCCGGCGGTTGCGGACCCAGCCTTCGAGGGCATACGCGATGGCCTGAGACTCCACCCAGGCTCGATAACCGACGCCCTGCACGCGGCCGCGGATCATGACCTGGAGAATCGCCCGACTCATGTCTTCTTCCATCCGAGCAAATCGGAGCTGCGCGCCTTGACCGCGGCCTCGCGCGTAACGCGCGCCATCAGCTCCGACGATGCCAGGCCCTTGAGGCTTTTTGGCGCCATGCCCTCGCGCAACGCCTTCTGCGTCTCGTAGACGGCTTGCGTCGCGGCGGCGATCGGTGCATGGCCCTGCAGCGCGATGCGCACGCGTTGACTCGCAAGATAATCGAGCCCGCCCAATTCCTCAGACGCGCCGCCGAGCACGATCGGCAGCCGCGTGGCGGAGACGATCGCCTCGAGCTCGGCGCGCGACTTGATGCCGGTGAAAAACAGCGCATCGACGCCGGCGGCCTCATAAGCCTGGGCGCGGCGCACCGCATCCTCGATCGAGGTGATCGCGGCTGCGCCTGTGCGGCCCATGATGACCAGCGAGGGATCGCCGCGGCCGCCAAGCGCCGCCTCCATCTTGCCGACGCCCTCCTCCAGCGAGATCAGCTGCGCCTTCGTCGCACCGAATGCGGCCGGCAACAGCGTGTCCTCGATGGTGAGGCCGGCCGCGCCCGACGTCTCCAGCTCCTGCACCGTGCGGCGCACGTTCAGCGCATTGCCATAGCCGTGATCGGCGTCGACGAGCACCGGCAGCGCCGAGGCCCGCGACATCCGCCGCATCTGCTCGGCAAGCTCGGTGAGCGTGATCAGCGTGACATCGGGATCGCCGAGCACGGCGAGCGAAGCCACCGATCCGCCGAACATGCCAAGCGGAAAGCCGAGATCCTCGGCAATCCGGATCGAGATCGCGTCATAGACCGAGCCGGGATGGACGCACGTCCCGCCCGACAGGATCGATCGCAGTTTCTCGCGGCGGGAACGAAAGGCCATGGTTGCCCTCCCAATTATTGCGACGCAGCCGCAACGTACTCCGTCATTGCGAGCGCAGCGAAGCAATCCAGTGTCTTTCCGCAGAGGCAGTCTGGATTGCTTCGCTGCGCTCGCAATGACGGTGAGCTTGGGGCCCGGCAAGACCCCACTCACATCTTTTATCTTACGCAAACTCCAGGATCAGCGCGTCCACCGCGAGTGTCGCGCCGGCGCTGGCGTGGATCTTCTTCACGGTTCCGTCCTGTTCGGCGCGCAGCACGTTCTGCATCTTCATGGCTTCGACCACCGCCAGGGTCTCGCCGGCCTTGACCTCCTGCCCCTCGCTCACCGCGATCGAGATGACGAGGCCCGGCATCGGGCAGAGCAGCTTCTTGCCGCTGTCGGAGGCCGTGGTCACCGGCATCAGCCGCGCGGAGGCCGCCTCGGCCTCGGTCCAGACATAGACCGGCACCTCGACGCCCTGATGCGCGAGGCGGATGCCGTTGGCGATCGGGCGGGTCTGCACGGCGACGAACTGACCGTCGATGGTGCCCTGCCAGACCGGATCGCCCGGCTTCCACGGCGACTGCAACAGATGCGTGTTGCCGGCCTTGCCGTCGGCGTCGATGAAGCGGATCGTGATCGCTTCGCCTTCGCGCGCGACCTCGAGCAGGATCTCCTGGCGGTCGAGCCAAACCGCGCGACGCCGCTCGCGCTGCACGACGCGGCCGCCCATCTGGCCGGAGATCTGCCGCTTGCGCGCCCCCAGCACGTGATCGATCGCGGCGCCGACCGCGGCGATGCGACGCGCGACCTCGCCTTCGGGCACGCGCACCGCAAAACCCTTGGGGAATTCCTCGGCGATGAAGCCGGTCGAGAGCCGTCCCTCGCGCCAACGCGGATGATGCATCAAGGCCGACAGGAACGGGATGTTGTGGCGGATGCCATCGACATAGAACGAGTCCAGTGCAGTCGCCTGCGCCTCGATCGCCGCCGCGCGCGAGGGCGCATGGGTGACGAGCTTGGCGATCATCGGATCGTAATGGATCGAGATCTCGCCGCCCTCCTGCACGCCGGTATCGTTGCGGATGGTGATGCCGTCCTTGCTGGCCTCCGCCGGCGGACGATATTTCACGAGGCGTCCGATCGAGGGCAGGAAGTTGCGGAACGGATCTTCCGCATAGAGGCGCGATTCCACCGCCCAGCCGGTCAGCGTGACGTCCTTCTGCGCGATGGCGAGCTTCTCGCCGCTCGCGACGCGGATCATCTGCTCGACGAGATCGATGCCGGTGACGAGCTCGGTGACGGGATGCTCGACCTGGAGGCGCGTGTTCATCTCCAGGAAGTAGAAGCTCTTGTCCTGGCCTGCGACGAACTCGACCGTGCCGGCGGAATCGTAGTTCACGGCCTTGGCCAGCGCGACCGCCTGCTCGCCCATCTTGCGGCGGGTCGCCTCGTCCAGCAGCGGCGACGGCGCTTCCTCGATGACCTTCTGGTTGCGGCGCTGGATCGAGCATTCGCGCTCGCCGAGATAGATCACGTTGCCGTGCTTGTCGCCCAGCACCTGGATCTCGATGTGGCGGGGATCGACGATGAACTTTTCGACGAAGACGCGGTCGTCGCCGAACGAGGCCTTTGCCTCCGCCTTGGCGAGGTTGAAGCCCTCGGCAACCTCGGCTTTGGAATGGGCGATGCGCATGCCCTTGCCGCCGCCGCCGGCGGAGGCCTTGATCATGACGGGGTAGCCGATCTCGTCGGCGATCCGCACCGCGTGCTTGTCGTCCTCGATGACGCCGAGATAGCCCGGCACGGTCGAGACTTTTGCTTTTGCGGCGGCCTTCTTGGACTCGATCTTGTCGCCCATTGCGGCGATCGCGCCGGGATTCGGGCCGATGAAAACGATTCCTGCGGCTTCCAGCGCGCGCGGAAACGCCTCGCGCTCGGACAGGAAGCCGTAGCCGGGATGCACAGCCTCGGCACCCGTCTTCCGGCAGGCCTCCACGATCTTCTCGATCACCAGGTAGCTCTCTGCCGCGGCCGGCGGGCCGATCAGCACCGCCTCATCGGCCATCTCGACGTGGAGGGCATCGCGGTCGGCCTCGGAATAGACCGCGACCGTCTGAATTCCCATCTTGCGGGCAGTCTTGATGACCCGGCAGGCGATTTCGCCGCGATTGGCGATCAGAATGCGTTTGAACATGCTTTTCTTGAGTCTCGACCTTGGGCGGGACCCTTCCCTGGCCGTTGGGGCCTTTGGGAGGGGCCGTGTGGCTCCCGTGGTACATCAAAATGGGCCGGAGGCAACGGTCTAAATCGGGCCGGCTTTGGCGTACCAGCGCAAGACCGAAATGGGCCCCGGCGCGCCTGCCGTGCGGCATCCCTAGGACTTTCCGGCCTTGGCCGCGTCCCGGACCAGGTCATGAATGAAGCCCAACTTGCCGACCACCGCGGGCGACAGGATGAAGGGATAGAGGTCGCGCAGGCCCATGGCGCGGTTGACGCTGTTCATGGCGAAGGTGAAGGGCAGCCATGCGTTGACCAGCGCCTCGACATCCCTGGCCTCGTACGGGTTGAAGCGGATGCGCGCCGTCAGCTCCCCGTCGCGGTCGACCTTGGGACGCACCTCCATGCCGAACTCGGCGGCCATTTCGAGGGCATCGACGATGTGGAGGTAGTGCGCCCAGGTTTCGGCGAAATCCTCCCAAGGGTGGGTCGTGGCATAGGCCGAGACGTAGTTCTGCTGCCAGTCCGGCGGCGCGCCCTCGGCATAATGGCGCCGCAGGGCCTGGCCGTAATCGGCGCTATCGTCGCCGAAGACGGCGCGGCACTGGTCGAGCTTGCCGCCATCGCGCACCAGCACATCCCAGAAGTAATGTCCGACCTCGTGGCGAAAGTGCCCAAGCAGCGTCCGGTACGGCTCGCCCATCTCGAGCCGGCGCCGCTCGCGCTCGATGTCGTCGGCCTCGGTCAGCGCGATCGTGATCAGGCCGTTGTCATGGCCGGTCATGACCTTCTCGCCGCTGTGCGGATCGTCGGCGAGGAAGTTGAAGACCAGACCATGCTCGGGATTGTCCTGGCGGGTCTGGAGCGGCAGCTTCCAGCGGATCAGGGAATAGAACAGCCGGTGCTTGGCCACCTCCAGCTCGCGCCAGCCGGCGAGCTGCGCCGGATCCGAAAGGTTCGGCACGGTCCCGTTGTGGCGGCAGGCGCGGCAATAGCCGGTGCTATCGCCTGCGTCGGTCAGCCAGTTGCAGGCGTCGTACTCGGCATTCCGGCACAGCATCCGGCTCTCACTCTTGTCGGCGAGGATGCTCCAGGCGTCTCCGTCGGCCTCGATCGCCGACATCGTCTCCTTCTCTGGCAGGAAGGCGATCCGATGGCCGCAGCGTTCGCAGGCGCGGTTCTCGAAATAGAGGACGTTGCCGCAGGCCTGGCAGATAAAGAGCTTCAAGATTTAGCCTCGTGGGAAAGGAAAGCCTATGAGCGCGCTGGCACCTCGCGACGACGCCTCAATCCGCCGATCGTTCCAGTATTCGGAACAAATTGCCAGACCGGACGTTACCACCGCGTACTTCTCTGCGTTCAGGCGCGCGCCCCCATTTCCCGGCACCACCTGCCCTCTAAACAATGGCCATCACGCTCCGTCTGTGTGAATATCGGTCCGGCACGTGCGCACCTGCATGACAACGGCCGATGCCTTGAACGAACCCTTGCCCGAGACCATCGCCGCCGAAAGGCTGCGCCAGCACCTCGAAGACGTCGCGCGCGAGCGCGACAATGCCTATCGCGCGCTGCAGGAGCGCGAGGCCGAGCTGGCGCGCATCCAGCGCATCGGCAAGGTCGGCGGCGTCGAGGTCGATTTCCGCGAAGGCTTCAAGAACCGACGTTCGCCCGAATATCTGATGATCCACGGCCTTCCGCCGGAAGCCGCCGAGGAGTCGCACGAGGATTGGGTCAACCGTATCCATCCCGACGACCGCGACGCCACTGTCAAGCATTTCTTCGAAGCGCTCGCCGGAGCGAGCGAGGACTATAGCGCCGAATACCGCATCATCCGTCCCAGCGACAGCGAGACCCGCTGGATCCGGGTCGTCGCAAAGATCGAGCGCGACAAGGACGGCCGCGCCATCCGGCTCGTCGGCGCTCATATCGACATGACCGATCAGGCGCTGGCGCGCGAGACGCTGCGCGAAAGCGAGGAGCGCTTCCGGCTGATCGCCGACAGCGCGCCGGTGCCGATCTGGGTCACCAAGCTCGACCGCAAGCGGTCCTTCGCCAACCAGGCCTATGTCGATTTCGTCGGCCTGCCCTACGACCAGGCCATCGACTTCGACTGGCGCAAGGTGCTGCATCCCGACGACCTGCCGCACGTGCTGCAGCAATCCGTCCAGGGTGAAGCGTCCCTCAAACCCTTCGTGCTGGAAGCGCGCTACAAGAACGCCAGCAGCGAATGGCGCTGGCTCCGCTCGGAATCGCAGCCGCGCTGGGATGCGACCGGCAAGCATATCGGCTTCATCGGCGTCGCCCACGACGTCACCGTCGCCAAGCAGGCCGAGATCGATCTCCGGCGGCTGAACGAGACGCTGGAAGAGCGCATCGCCGAGCGCACCGCCGAGCTCGAAGCCAACGAGGCGCGGCTGCGCGCGATCCTGGAGACGAGCAATCAGTATCAGGGCCTGGTCAATCTCGAGGGCCAGCTGGTCTACGCCAACAAGACCGCGCTCGCCGGCATCAAGGCGAATTCCGCGGACGTGGTCGGAAAGCCGTTCTGGGACACACCCTGGTTCACCGGCACGGAGGGCATGAGTGCCGCCGTGCGCGAGGCCTTCGACACCGTGCTCAAGGGCGAACCCGTGCGGCTGGAGATGCGCCTGCGCCTTCCGATCGGCGAGCGCGATTTCGACTTCGGCATGCGTCCCGTGCTCGACCGCCAGGGCAACATCACCGGCGCCGTGCCCGAGGCGGTGGACATCACCGAGCGGCGCCGCGGCGAGGAAGCGCTGCGGCAATCGCAGAAGATGGAGGCGATCGGCCAGCTCACCGGTGGCGTCGCGCACGACTTCAACAATCTCCTCACCATCATCCGCTCTGCGACCGATTTCCTGCGCCGCCGCGAGCTGCCGGAGGAGCGCCGCCGCCGCTACGTCGATGCCATCTCCGACACGGTCGAGCGCGCCTCCAAGCTGACCGCGCAGCTTCTGGCCTTCGCGCGCCGGCAACCGCTGAAGCCGCAGATCTTCAACGTCGGCAGCCAGGTCGAGGGCGTGGCGCAGCTGGTGCGGCCGCTGGTCGGCGCCCGCATCGAGATCGCCGTCGAGGTTCGGGATGCCGATTGCTTCACGGTGGCCGACATCGCCCAGTTCGAGACAGCGCTGATCAATCTCGCCATCAACGCTCGCGATGCCATGGACGGCGAAGGCCGCCTCACCATCGCCGTGCGCAAGGTCTCGGGAATACCGAGCCTGCGCGCACAATCGGCGCGCCGCGGCGACTATGTCGCGATCTCCGTCACCGACACCGGCAGCGGCATCGCGCCGGAACATCTCGAACAGATCTTCGAGCCGTTCTTCACCACCAAGGAGGTCGGCAAGGGCACCGGCCTCGGCCTCAGCCAGGCCTTCGGCTTCGCCAAGCAGTCCGAGGGCGACATTGCGGTGACCAGCGTGCAAGGTGAAGGCGCCACCTTCACCATCTACCTGCCGCAGGCGCAAAGCCCCACCACGGAGAAGGAAGCCGCGGCGCTGAGCCACGAGGCGGCCACGACCGGGCGTGGCTATCGCGTGCTCGTGGTCGAGGACGACGACGAGGTCGGCCGCTTCTCCACCGAGCTCCTGGAGGATCTCGGCTATGTCGTCCGCCGCGTCGCCAATGCCAACGCGGCGCTGGCGATCCTGGGCGAGAATGAATTTGCCGTCGACCTCGTATTCTCCGACGTCATCATGCCCGGCATGAACGGGGTCGAGCTCGCCGGCATCGTCCGCGAGCGCTATCCGGGCCTGCCCGTGGTGCTCACGTCCGGCTACAGCAACGTGCTCGCCGAAAACGCCCATCGCGGCTTCGAGCTGATCCAGAAGCCCTATTCCGTCGAGTCGCTCTCGCGCATCCTGCGCAAGGCGATCATGGAGAAGCTGTCAGTCGCAAGGTGAGTGTCACATTCGCGAGAAGCAGCCACGAATTCCAGTCTGTTGCCGCGGCAAGACTCTAGGGGAAGACAGCCCTTCCCGCATCGGTTATCGATGCCGAATGACTGACCGAACCTCAAGGACTGAACGTGCCGTCTGACGCCATCTGGGCCTGGAGCATCATCTTCGTCGCGACCGCCTGCGTCATCATCCGGCCGTTTCGCCTGCCCGAGGCGATTTGGGCCGCGATCGGCGCGAGCGCCCTGGTGCTATCAGGCTTGCTGCCCTGGCAGGAGGCGCTGACGGGCATCGAGAAAGGCCTCGACGTCTATCTCTTCCTGATCGGCATGATGCTGATCGCCGAGCTGGCGCGGCTCGAAGGCCTGTTCGATTATCTCGCCGCGCTCGCGGTGGAATACGCACGCGGCTCGCCGCAGCGGCTGTTCCTGCTGATCTATCTCGTCGGCACGCTCGTGACCGTGCTGCTTTCCAACGATGCTACCGCGATCGTGCTGACGCCGGCCGTCTATGCCGCGACGCGCGCGGCCGGCGCGAAGCCGCTGCCTTATCTGTTCGTCTGCGCCTTCATCGCCAATGCCGCGAGTTTCGTCCTGCCGATCTCCAACCCCGCCAACCTCGTCGTGTTCGGCGCGCGCATGCCGCACCTGACGGAATGGCTACGCCTGTTCGCCTTGCCCTCGGCGGCGTCGATCCTGCTGACCTACATCGTGCTGCGCCTGACCCAGCACCACGCGCTGAAGGAAGAGACGATCGCGCGCAGCGTGCCGCATCCCAAGCTCGGCCGCGGCGGCAAGCTCACCGCAATAGGCATCGTCGCGATCGGCATCGTGCTGGTCACGGCGTCAGCGCTCGACAAGCAGCTCGGCCTGCCGACCTTTATCTGCGGCGGCGTGACGGCCGCGATCGTGCTGCTGCTCAGCCGGCAATCACCCTTGCCCGTGCTGCGCGGGGTGTCCTGGAGCGTGTTGCCGCTCGTCGGCGGGCTCTTCGTCATGGTGGAGGCGTTGATCAAGACCGGCGTGATCGCGCAGCTCAACGCGTTGCTGCACCAGGCGGTAGCTCAATCGGTCCCGCAGGCGGCCTGGAGCGTGGGCATTGCCACCGCGCTCGCCGACAACATCGCCAACAATCTTCCGGTCGGCCTCGTCGCCGGCTCGGTTGCCGCCGGCGATCATCTGCCGGTGCCCGTCGTCAGCGCGATCCTGATCGGCGTCGACCTCGGCCCCAATCTGTCGGTCACCGGCTCGCTCGCCACCATCCTCTGGCTGGTCGCGCTCCGCCGCGAGAAGATCGAGGTCGGCGCCTGGCCGTTCCTCAAGCTCGGCCTGCTGGTGACGCCGCCGGCCCTGATCGCGGCGTTAGCCGCCGCGATCAGATAGCGCTCATCGTCAGTCGTTCTCGTAGCCGTAGACTTCCGGCAGGATGAAGATCGCGGCAAGCAGGCCTACCAGCGGGAAGATCGCGACCATCAGCGTGGCGTTCGCCTGCCCGATCGCGGCAAACACCGTTGGGAACAGGAAGATCGCCAGGAACGACGGCAGCTTCACGAACATGTAGGCGAAGCCGCTTGCGGTGCCCCGATATCGCGGACGGGCGACCATGGTCGGGATCGTCATGCAGTTCGACGCATCCCAATAATGGCCCCAGAGCATGCCGGCGGCGGCGAACGGCAGCAGGATCTTGTTGTCGGTGTAGAGCGCGAAGGCCGCGACCAGCAGCGAAACCAGCACGATGCCGAAGCCGGCGATGGCGATGCCACGATGGCCGATCTTCGGCGTCAGCAAGGGTCCGACCCAGCCCGACAGGGCGGCGAAAGAGAACAGCGCCATCGTCACCACATTGATGCCAAGCACGCTCGATACGCCGACCATCACAAACAGCACCGGCAGATAGAATGCGAAGGTCGAGAACTCGCTCGCCTGGGCGAAACAGGCGATCCAGCCATAAAGGGTGGCACGCCAGCGAATCGGATCCTTCCTGAGGTCAGCGAGGAATGCGCGCGTGCTGGTCTTGGGAACCTCGACGTCCCGATCCGGCAGCATGTCGAGATTGTCGTTGAACATCTCGCGCGCGACCTGCTTGGCCTCGCGGTAGCGCCCCTTTTGCACCAGCCACACCGCCGTCTCCGGCACGTCGTGACGCATGATCAGGATGATCAGTGCCGGCACCGCACCGAGACCGAGCGTCACGCGCCACAGCATCTCGTGGTTCATGTCGACCAGCAGGAAGATCACGATGACGCCGATGGTGAGAACTTCACCGACGGCGAACATGAACTGCCAGCGGTTGCCCATGACCTCGCGCTCGCCCTTGGCCATGGATTCCATGATGTAGGTGTAGCCGGTCGAGATGTCGGAGCCGAGCGGAATGCCGAGCAGGAAGCGGATCACGACGAGCCAGCCGACGCTGGGTACGAAGGCTTGCGCCAGCGCCAGCACGATGAACAGCACCATCGTCACGAGGAACATCACGCGGCGGCCGATCTTGTCGGACAGCCAACCGCCGAGCAGCGCGCCGATCAGGGCACCGCCCTGCGTGCCCGCGGCGGCGAGGCCGAGCATCAGTGGATCGGGATTGTACTGCTCCTTGATGAAGATCAGCACGAAGGCGATCGAATAGAGGTCCCAGGCCTCGACCAGGATCGAGGCCATCATCAGCCAACCGACCTTGTTGCCTTTGGGACTGTAGTTCGTGATGAGGTAGCGGACCGCGGCTTCGCTCGCGGTCGCCTGTGGCATCGCCATCGTTGACATTCTTCTTCCTTTCTTCAGAACTCTCTAAAGCGCGATGACATCAGGATCTCATCACGCTTTAGCTTGTTGTCTTGCGCATGATTCTTCGGAGAACCGCCTCACACTTTTCCGGATCATGCTCTACGCGCCGAGCAGCGGCTCGATGCTGCAATCGAGCAGGCGCGGATCGATCCCCGCCTCCATGCCCGTAAACATCTCGCCCATGTAGTCGATCAACGCGTCGCTCGCCTTCACCGCCTCCTCGACGCGGCGGTTGGCGACGGCTGCAAGAATGGCGAGATGATGATCGATCGTGCCTGACAGATCCGCCTGCCCCGGCATAAAGCGATGGTGGATGTAACCGATGCGCCGATACAGCGTGTGCAGCGGCCGCAGCGTGTGCACCAGGAACGGCTCGCCGGCGGCCTCCAGCACCAACGCGTCGATGCGGCGGTCGATATGATTGAATTCGTCGAGGGTGAGGCTAGCGCGGCGCTCGCGCAGCAGACGCTCGATGTGCATCGCCTGATTGCGATGCGACAGGGTGGCGCGATCGGCGGCGAGGCGGATCACGAAGCGTTCCATGTCGCGGCGTAAGGCCAGCAGCATGCGCTCGCGCGCCAGATCGATCGGCGCGATGTGCAGGCCGTGACGCGGCCGGATGACGATGAGAGTGTCGGCGGAGAGACGATTGACGGCGTGATGCACCGGCGTGCGGCCGAAACCGGTGATTTGCTGCAATTCCAGCATCGTCATGAATTGTCCGGGCTTGAGCTCGCAATGAACGAGCAGCTCCTCGATCCTCTGATAAGCCAGCTCGAAGAAGTTGAGACGGTTGCGCCGGGAGGGCCTGCCCTCCCCGTCGCCGTGTCTCAGCACCGCGAGTGCGCGCTTGCGCCGTGCCATGCCGTCCTCTCCCGTCCGCCCGCGCTCTCGTTGCTGGGTGGCGCCTTGTTTGTGGCACCCTTAAAACATGTTGTGATATATTACAAGCAAGCGTAAGACGTCGGCACGACCTGCAGCATGCTGCAGCGCAAAATGAGACGTCAGGTGCGAAGCGCCGTTCGATGGGAGGATACTTGCCGTGAAGATCACGTCGATCGAGACATTGCGCACCGAGGAATTTTCCAACGTCATCTGGGTCCGCATCCACACCGACACTGGTCTGATCGGTCTCGGCGAAACCTTCTATGGCGCCAGCGCGGTCGAAGCGCAGATCCACGACACCTTTGCCGGCCGCCTGCTCGGCCGCAATCCCCTGCACATCGAAGCGATCCATCGCGACATGCTGAATCTGCCGATGGCGCAGTCCTCGACCGGCGTCGAATACCGCGCGGCATCAGCGATCGACATCGCGCTGTGGGATCTATTCGGCAAGGTCTGCGGTCAGCCGGTGCACCAGATGCTCGGGGGCCTCTGCCGCGACAGGCAGCGCATCTACAACACCTGCGCCGGCACGCAATATGTGCGCTCGACCAATATCAGCCCAGTGGCCAATTGGAATCTCGGCGCCTCCAAGGGGCCCTATGAAGATCTCGACGGCTTCATGAACCATGCCGATGCGCTCGCCGAAAGCCTGCTCGAAAGCGGCATCTCGGCGATGAAGATCTGGCCGTTCGATCCCGCCGCGCAGGAGAACAAGGGCCTCTACATCACCGCCGCACAGATGAAGCAGGCGATTGAGCCGTTCGAGAAGATCCGCAAAGCCGTCGGCGACAAGATGGAGATCATGGTCGAGCTCCATTCGCTCTGGAATCTGCCGACCGCCAAGCAGATCGCCCGTGCGCTCGAGCCCTACAAGCCGACCTGGTACGAGGACCCGATCCGGATGAACTCGCCGCAGGCGTTGGCCGAATATGCCCGTTCGACCGACGTCTGGGTCTGCGCCAGCGAGACGCTGGGCTCGCGCTTCCCCTACAAGGACATGCTCGACCGCGACGCCATGCACGTGGTGATGGCCGATCTGTGCTGGACCGGCGGTCTCACCGAAGGCCGCAAGATCGCGGCAATGGCCGAGACCTATCACCGGCCTTTTGCTCCTCATGACTGTATTGGCCCGATCGGCTTCATCGCGGCTATCCACATGTCCTTCAGCCAGCCCAACACCCTGATCCAGGAATCCGTGCGCGCCTTCTACAAGGGCTGGTACAATGAGCTCGTCACCACGATGCCCACCATCAAGGACGGCTATGTCTTCCCGATGGAAGGCCCCGGCCTGGGCGCCGACCTCTTGCCTGCCGTCTTCGAGCGCACCGATCTCACCGTGCGCCGCTCCAACGTCTGAGGAATTCTTGAGATGAGCACTTCCCTTTTCGATCTCTCCGGCCGCACCGCGCTCGTGACCGGCTCGTCCCGCGGTCTCGGCCGTGCCATCGCCGAAGGCATGGCCAAGGCCGGCGCGAAGATCATCATCAACGGCGTCGATCCCAAGCGCGTCGAGCAGGCCGTCGCCGAGTTTCGCGCCGCCGGCCCTCAGGCCGAAGGCGCTGCCTTCAACGTCACCGATGAGCCCGCAATCGTCGCCGCCTTCAACGAGTTCGACAGACAAGGCCTCGCCGTCGACATCCTCGTCAACAATGCCGGCATCCAGCACCGCAAGCCGCTGGTCGAGTTCACCACCGACGAATGGCGCAAGGTGATCGAGACCAACCTCACCAGCGCCTTCGTGATCGGCCGCGAGGCGGCCAAGCGCATGATCCCGCGCAAGCACGGCAAGATCATCAATATCGGCTCGCTCGGCAGCGAGCTCGCCCGCCCGACCATTGCGCCCTACACCGCGGCCAAGGGCGGCATCAAGAACCTGACCCGTTCGATGGCGGTGGAATGGGCCCAGCACGGCATCCAGGCCAATGCGATCGGCCCCGGCTACATGCTCACCGACATGAACGAGGCGCTGGTCAACAACGCCGATTTCAACACTTGGCTGATGGGCCGCATCCCCTCCAAGCGCTGGGGCAAGCCGGATGAGCTGGTGGGCGCCGCCATCTTCCTCGCCTCGGATGCGTCGACCTACGTCAACGGCCAGATCATCTATGTCGATGGCGGCATGATCGCCGCGATGTGATCGCCAAGACCACGAAGGAGCAAGCCATGCGCGCCGTCGTCATTCACGCCCCGAAGGATCTGCGGATCGACAATCATGCCGATCCCGCCCCCGGCCCTGGCGAGGTCCGCGTCAAGATCGCCAATGGCGGGATCTGCGGCTCCGATCTGCACTACTATCATCACGGCGGCTTCGGTGTCGTGCGGATTCAGCAACCGATGGCCCTGGGTCACGAGATCGCCGGCGTCGTCGCTGACGTCGGTGACGGCGTCGCCAATGTCAGGCCGGGCACGCGCGTCGCGGTCAACCCGAGCAAACCGTGCGGGGCTTGCCTGCATTGCCAGGAAGGCATGCGCAACCAGTGCCTCGACATGCGCTTCCTCGGCAGCGCGATGCGCTTTCCCCATGTGCAGGGCGGCTTTCGCGAGTTCATCACGGTCGACGCGACGCAGGCCGTGCCGATCTCGGACAAGCTGTCGCTGGCGGAAGCCGCGGTCGCCGAGCCGCTTGCGGTGTGCCTGCATGCCGGCAAGCAGGCCGGTCCCCTGCTCGGCAAGCGCGTGCTGATCACCGGCTGCGGTCCGATCGGCGCGCTGATGATTTTGGTCTCGCGCTTCGGCGGCGCGTCGGAGATTGTTGTCACCGATGTGGCCGACGCCCCGCTCGCGGTCGCGAAAAAGCTCGGCGCCACGCATGCCATCAACGTCGCGACCAATGCCACTGCGCTCGATCCCTGGCGCGCCGGCAAGGGCGTGTTCGACACGCTGTTCGAGGCCTCCGGCAACCAGGCCGCGCTTCGCACCGCGCTCGACGTGCTGAGGCCCGGCGCGACGCTGGTGCAACTCGGCCTGGGCGGCGAGATGACGCTGCCGATCAACACGATCGTCGCTAAGGAATTGCAGCTGCGCGGCACGTTCCGCTTCGATCCCGAATTCGAGCTCGCGGTGCGCCTGATGGGCGACGGCCTGATCGACGTCAAGCCGTTGATCACGGCCACCATGCCGTTCGAGAATGCGGCCGCGGCCTTCGAGCTCGCCAGCGACCGCGCGCAGTCGATGAAGGTCCAGCTTACCTTCTAGGCGCGTCGTTGGCCTGTTGCCCCTCGATCAGCCGGTCGGTGACCAGCCGCACGGCCCCGCGCTTCCAGGAATAGTCGGCGCCCATGCGTAGTCCGCTGTCGCCACGCGCCAGCACCGCGCCGGTCCTGGCATCGCGCACCTGGAAGCCCAGCGTGTATTCGGTGCGGCTGACGCGGCGCACCACGCCGATCAGTGATTGGTCCGCGCCGAGCTTGCGCGCAATGGAGACCTCGCAGCCGCCGCAATCCCGCAAAGCGCCGGCCTTCCCCGCCTCTGCGCCGACCTCGACGATGCGGTAACGGCCGGATTGGCCG
The DNA here is from genome assembly GCF_003122645.1 of Bradyrhizobium sp. SUTN9-2. Lineage (NCBI taxonomy): Bacteria > Pseudomonadati > Pseudomonadota > Alphaproteobacteria > Hyphomicrobiales > Nitrobacteraceae > Bradyrhizobium > Bradyrhizobium sp. SUTN9-2. Next base: position 3,764,776 of record NZ_LAXE01000001.1, on the reverse strand, counting down.
AGCGCCTCGCGCACACCGCCAGTGACCTCCGCGAGATATGGCGCATCCGACGCAGCGGACGTCCCCGCTGAGGCGGCCGTCATGTCCTCGAGCTCGAAATCGAACACGGCAAGCGCGACCGGCGCAGGCGTGCCGAGCGCGGCCATGACCTCGCGAGACACGAACATCTGCGCGCGCTCCCATGCTTCGTCATTGTCGCCGCGAAAGCTGTAGAGCTTGTCCAGCACGAGTGTCTTGGCGGCGACGTCGATCACGGCGACCTTGGCCCATTGCACCAGCGTGCTCGTCTTCTGAATGCCGCCGACCACCTTGAACACCGCTCCGTCTTGGACGGATCGCACCAAGCGGTAGCGCTGGTCTGCCTCGATGTCCCTTCGAAGCGCGGCCATGAACGCCGCCAGCCGCCGCTCGTGGGCCGCGGTCTGGTCGGTCGGCTCGCCCGAAGTGTCGGTGTAGCTGAAATCGTCCATGGCGACGCCGATGGCGGCCTGCGCAGCGAGGGGCGAGCAAGAGAGGACGAGGAGGAGACAGGCGGAGAGAACAAGGCGGCAGCGGTGCATGAACGAACCTCGTGGATGGGACGAAAATCTGGACGGGCCGCCTCAGGCCCCGCACCCGTCACCGTCCCGAGCAGCGCCGGGAAAATTTCACGACGTTGCACTGCGGCAAGTCGGGAACGCTTCCCGCCGCTGGCGTTCTGCCCTTTAATGAGGCGCGACAAGCCCGTTCGCGCCAGGTGCAAGCCGATGTGGAATCGCCCGAGATTCGATCTCAAGGTCCGTCTGACGCTGCGCGTGGCGGCGATATCGGCTGCCTGCTTCGCCGTGATATCGACCTATTTCCTCGTCACCGCCGATAGCGCCGCGCATGCGCGCATCGACGGGATCGCCGCCATCGTGGCCAAGACGCTCGAGCTGCAGCAAGGCAAGGTGCAATGGGGGGCGAGCCCCCGCTCGGACTTTCCGGACCTCGACCCGGTGTCGGCCCATGTGATGACGCCCGGCCTCTGCCTCGGCTTCCGCAGCGCGAGCGGCGACATGCTGCAGCGCTTTTGTAGCGGCGCGCCTGCCCCGGCGAGCCCGCCGCCGCAAGCCTTCTCCGCCTTCTATCGCAGCCTGTTCGACCCCGGCCGCGAGGCGGCGCGGCCCGTGATCGTGCGCGGAACCAAGCTCGGCGAGACCGTGGTCTCGATCGACCCAGCGGTGCAGACGGCGGAGGCCTGGCACGAGGCCGGCCGTCTGATGATCGCGCTTGCGATCGCGCTGCCGCTGCTCTGCACCCTTGTCTATGCCGCACTGGCCCGCGCCCTGCGGCCCACCCGCATGATCGGCAGCGGCCTCGAACGCATCGCCGCCGGCGACCTCTCCACGCGGTTGCCGCCGTTCGATCTCGCCGAGCTCTCCGCCATCCGCGACGTCTTCAACCATCTCGCGGAAAGCCTCGACACGGCGCTTGCCGAGCGCAACGAGCTGACGCGGAAGCTGATCGCGCTCCAGGACGAGGAACGCCGCCATCTCGCCCGCGAACTGCACGACGAATTCGGCCAGTCCCTCGCCGCGATCCGCGCGCTGGCCGCATCCGCCCGCCAGACTGCGGCGCAGGACTGTCCCGACCTGCTCGGCGAATGCGACAGCATTGCCCGCACCGCGACCGGCATGATGGAGACGCTGCGCGGTGCGCTGTTCCGGCTGCGGCCGCCCGATGTCGAGGAGCTCGGCCTGGTCGCCAGCCTCGAAGGCCTGGTCTCGGGGTGGAACGGCCGCAGCCGCGGCCAGCCGCGCTTCGATATCCGGTTCGACGGCGCCTTCGACAGCGTGCCCGCCTCTGTCAGTGCCAACCTGTACCGCATCGTGCAGGAGGCACTCACCAACGCGGCCAAGCATGCCGGTGCAACGAAGGTTAGCCTGCATCTGACCATGGCCGACAGCGAGATCGCGCTCGCGATCGAGGACGATGGCCGGCCGAACGAAGCTGCCGCTAAGTCCGGAATGGGCCTGCTAGGCATGCGCGAGCGCGTCGCCGCGCTTCGAGGCCGGCTCAGCTTTGAGACCGGCCCTCACGGCTCGGCGCTACGCGTCTTCATTCCGCTCGCGGCTACCGGGTCTGAGGCCCTGGAGCATGCGGCATGAGCGCAGCGGATGCAACCATCCTGCTGGTCGACGATCATTCCGTCGTCCGCGAGGGCTATCGCTCGGTGCTGCAGAAGCAGCCGGGCCTGCGCGTCGTCGCTGAGGCGGCCGACGGAGCGGAAGCCTATCGCCTCTACAAATCCGAGACGCCCGACCTCGTCATCATGGACCTCAGCATGCCCGGCATAGGCGGCATCGAGGCCGTCAGGCGGATCAGGCAGTGGGACAAGGCGGCACGGATTCTCGTTTTCACCATGCACGAGAACGCCGGATTTGCCGTGCAGGCGATCCGCGCCGGTGCACGGGGCTACGTCACCAAGACCAGCCCGCCCGAGACCTTGGTGCGCGCGGTCAAGGACGTGCTCGCCGGCAAGATTGCCATCAGCCCCGACATCGACCACGAGCTTGCGCTCAGCCGCATCAGTGGCGAGAGCTCCGCCGCCGACGTGCTGACGCCACGCGAGTTCGAGGTGCTGCGGTTGCTGCTCGCCGAGAACACGACGGAGGAGATCGCCGAGACGCTGCATGTCAGCCCGAAGACGGTGGCGAACCTGCACTCGCTGATCAAGGACAAGCTTGGCGTCGGCTCCGACATCGAGCTGGTCCGGCTGGCGCTGCGCCAGGGGATCTTGACGGAGGTTGATCTCGGCGAAGCCTGATCGCGGCGTCGCCGCAGATCACTCACGTGCGACCACCGAGTCCAGCCACGCGCAGTTGAGTGGCGGCACGCGCGGATCGGCGACGCGCACGCCGCGGGCAGCCGCATCCAGCCGCATCTCGCGCAATCGCGTGCGCTGCTCTTCGGGCATATGCAGCCGCTCGTGGCCCCACAGCGAGGGCCCATCAAAGGTCTCGTGCGGCTGCCAGGTCTCGGGATCGATGACGCGGCCGCCCCAGCCATATTCGATGAAGAAGCCGGACGGCGTATTCACGTAGAACGAGGTCATGTGGTCATTGGTGTGCCGGCCCAGCGTGTAGGCGATGCGTCCCTCGTCCATCTGCGCGAGGTCGTAGCCCTGCCCGACATCATCGAGGCAGCCGAGTTCGACCATGAAGTGATGCATCGCCTTTCGCCCCGAGCCGACCATCGCAAAGGAGTGGTGGCGGCCGTTGACGTGGAAGAAATAAAGCCCGTAAGGCTTCAGCCCGAAATCGGAGACGTGAAAGCCGAGCACGTCGCGATAGAACGGCAACAGCGGCTCGACGTCCTCCACATTGAGCACGACATGCCCCATGCCGAGCGCGCCGGTGCGGAAGCCCGAGATCGGGCGACCCGGCCTGAACGGCTCGCTCGCAAGCTCCGGCTTGCAAAAAGCCTCCAGCCGGTTGCCGGCGGGGTCAGTGAACGCGATCAGCTCGGCGACATGCCGCTCGTCAGCGAGTGCGCGCGAGCCCCTCGCCACCTTGACGCCATGGCTTTCGAGCCGTCCTGCCAGCTTATCCAGTTCGGCGGTCGAAGGAACCTCCCATCCCATCACCGCAAGGCCGGCATCGCTGCCGCCGTCGACGATCAGCCGCTGCTTGCGGTCGTCCATGCGAAAGGCCCGCATCTTGCCGCCGCGATCGACCTGCTGCATGCCGAGCAGCCCGGTCGCCATCCGGCTCCACTGATCGAGCTGGGATGAACTGATTCCGATATAGCCGAGCGCTGCGATTTCCATCGAATTCCTCCCGGAGGCATCGCGGTCGCCGTACTGCGGCGAGCTTGATACCGGCCGCGCGCGATCCTACGGTGGCGTTCCGCAATCGCCTCGCGTTCGCAGGCGACAATAAGCGCGCCGCGATGTGCCACAAGGGAGGAAATAGGAAGTGTCCAAGGAGCGGACGCGGAACGGCCAGCCTCGGCAGCCTGAGGGCGTCCGTGCCTTCAAGCGCGGGCTCGACGTGCTGCACGAGGTCAACCGCTCCGGCGGCATCCGCGCCGGCGACGTCGCCCGCGCGCTCGACCTGCCCCGACCCACCGTCTACCGCCTCCTCGAAACCCTGGAGGAGCTCGGCTATATCGCCCGCAGCGCCAGCGACGACCGATTTCGGGTCACCCGGCGTGCCCTAAGCCTCGGCGACGGCTACGATCCCGGCGTGGTGATCTGCCAGGCGGCGGCGCCTTATCTCGCCGATCTCAGCAAGAAGCTGGTCTGGCCGGTCGATCTCTCGACTTACGAGAACGCGGCGATGGTGGTGCAGGAGACCACCCACTCTCGCAGCCCGCTCTCGATCGACCGCGGCATGATCGGCAAGCGCCTGCCGATGCTGCGCACGTCTGCGGGCCGCGCCTATCTCGCCGCCTGCCCTGCGCGCGAACGCGATCTCATCATCAATCATCTCCGCCGCATCGATGAGGCCGACGACCGCCCCTTCCTCGACCAGGGCCGGCTCGACCGCATGATCGCCGAGACCGCGGCGCGAGGTTACGCCATCCGAACCGAGGGCGAATACAATCCCAAGACGGCTTCGATTGCCGTTGCCATCGTGCGGGACGGCGCCGTATTCGGCTGCATCTCGATCATCTGGATCCGCTCGGCGCTGGGGATCGAGGAAGCGGTCGCGCAGTTTGCGAGCCAGCTGCTGGAAACGGCGTCGGCCATTCCTGTTGCGGAATAGAGGCCGTCCGCTGGGCGGACACTTGCCGCGCCGGCGTTGATGCGCCGGCCCTGCTTGGGGAAGAGATACCCCATGCAAGATAAATCCACCCCGGAAGAGTTTGACGTCGTGATCGTCGGCCGCGGGCCGGTGGGCGCCACGCTCGCCAACCTGCTCGGCCTGTGCGGCGTGCGGACTCTGGTGCTGGAGCGCGAGGCGCGGACCTATCATCTGCCGCGCGCGGTGCATTTCGACGATGAATGCATGCGCGTGTTCCAGACCATCGGGCTTGCCGAGGCGATCCTGCCGCACGTCATTCTCAGTCCCGGCATGCTGTTTCTCGATGCAGCCGGCCGCATGCTGCTGGACTGGTCCCGTCCGCAAACGCTGACGCCGATGGGCTGGCATCTCAGCTACCGCTTCCACCAGCCGGATCTGGAGGACGCGTTGATCGGTGGCCTCGCCCGCTGGCCACACGTCACCTTGCGCAACCGCTGCGAGGTGTTCGCGCTCGATCAGGACGAGCACGGCGTGCGCGTCCGCTGCGAAGACCTCTCCAACGGGAGGCTCAGCGAGGTCCGCGCCGGTTACGTGATCGGCTGCGACGGCGCCCGCTCGCTGGTGCGCCGCTTCATCGGTTCTGGCATGGACGACCTCGGCTTCCACGAGCGCTGGCTCGTGATCGACGTCCTGCTCAAGCGCGTGCGCGACGACCTCGGTGATTACAGCCTTCAGCACTGCGATCCCAGCCGGCCCGCGACTTACGTGCGCGGCACCGGCACGCGGCGCCGCTGGGAGATCACGGTTCTCCCGGACGAGGATTCGCAGGACGTTGCGCAACCCGCGAAGGTCTGGGAGCTGCTGTCGCGCTGGATCACGCCCGCCGATGCCGAGATCGAGCGCGCCGCGGTCTACACGTTCCATTCGGTCATCGCGCAGCAATGGCGGAACGGGCGATTGCTGCTCGCGGGCGATTCTGCGCACCAGACCCCGCCGTTCCTCGGCCAAGGCATGTGCGCCGGCATTCGCGATGCCGCCAACCTCGCCTGGAAGCTGGCGAGCGTGATCCGCGAAGGCGCCGCGCCCGATCTGCTCGACACCTATCAGAGCGAACGGCTGCCGCATGTGCGCGCGTTCATCGAGCTCGCCATTCGCCTCGGCGGTGTCATCAACACCAAGGCGATCGAGGCCGGCCTTGCTGCCGGCGAAGCGCGCGAGAACGCGCCGGTCAAGCTGGACGTGAAGAAGCCCCTGCTCGGCCCCGGACTAGTGTTCGGCGACCTGCCGCTCGCCGGACATCTCGCGCCGCAGTTCACGTTGACCGACGCCAGCCGCAGCGATGACCGGACCGGCTACAACCACGTGCTGCTCGTCGAGACGGCGGCGGCACTCTCATCGCGTCTCGCGCTGTCGCAGGCAGGGATCAAGATCCTGACCAGCGACGATGCCAACGGCCTTGGGCCCTGGCTGCGCGAGCACGGCATCATCGCCGCACTCGTTCGTCCCGACCGTTACATCCGCGGCTCCCCCCGCAACGAGGCCGAGCTCGACCGCCTCATCGCCGCCATCGCGCCTCCAACCCAAATTCCTTCAGTCCAAGCGCCCTCCGCGGCCTGACCGAACCCTCTCAAGGACATTTCATGAAGCTGCTCTCATTCAGTGTGGACGGACGCCCCACCTTCGGCGCCGTCAAGGACAATGGTGTCGTCGATCTCGGCGCGCGGATGGCGGGGTGCGCTACGCTGCGGCAGCTGTTCGAAATCGGTCGGCTCGCCGAGGCGGCAAGGCTGGCCGCCTCCGCGGCCCCTGATCATCCGCTCGACAAGATCAACTTCGCGCCCGTGATTCCCGGTCCCGGCAAGATCATCTGCGTCGGCCTCAACTATCGCGATCACGTCGCCGAAACCGGCCGCACCGTCACCGAAAAGCCGGCGCTGTTTGCGCGCTTCGCCTGTAGCCAGGTTGGCCATCTCCAGCCCATCGTCAAACCTGGGGTAAGCGACAACTTCGACTACGAAGGCGAGCTCGCGCTCGTCATCGGCACGGCGGGCCGTCACATTCCCCCCGGCCGCGCGCTTGATCACGTCGCCGGCTATTCCTGCTACAACGAGGGCAGCATCCGCGACTGGCAGCGCCACACCAGCCAATTCCTCGCCGGCAAGACCTTTGCCGAGAGCGGCAGTTTCGGTCCGTGGCTGGTGACGACCGACGAGATTCCGGATCCGTCAAAGCTCACCTTGCAGACAAGGCTGAACGGCAATGTCGTGCAGGACACCACGACGGATCTCCTGATCACCGCCATCCCCGAGCTGATCGCCTACATCTCCACCATCTGCCCGCTCGTGCCCGGCGACGTCATCGTCACGGGCACGCCGGGCGGTGTCGGCGCCAAGCGCACGCCGCCGCTGTGGATGCGCCCCGGCGACACCGTCGAGGTCGAGATTTCCGGCATCGGCACCTTGCGCAACTCGGTGATCGCCGAACAGGCCTGACCGTCAACACCGATCAATCAACGATAACATCAAGGAAACGCCATGGGCACGACCCGCACCACCTCCGTCGCCACCCTCCTGATCGCACTTGCGCTCGCGCCCCTCCCCGCGCGGGCCGTGATCAAGGGCGAGGCCATCCGCATCGGCGTCCTCACGGACATGAACGGCGTGTTCGCGACCGCCATGGGTCCGGGCTCGGTCGAAGCGGCGCGAATGGCCGCCGAGGAGTTCGGCGGCAAGATCAACGGCAAGCCGATCGAGATCTTGCAGGCCGATCACCAGAACAAGCCGGATCTCGCCGCATCGCTGGCGCGAAAATGGTTCAGCGACGGCGTCCAGGCCGTCGCCGATGGCGGCAGCTCCGGCGCAGCGCTGGCGGTGCAGGAGCTGGTGCGCGGCAACGGCAAGATATTCCTCATCTCCGGCGCCGGCGCGAACCAGCTGACCGATGAAGCGTGCGCGCCAACCAGCGTGCAATGGACCCAGGACGCCTATTCCACCGCGACCGCCGTGGTCTCCGGCATCATGCAGACCAGCAAGGAGCCCTGGTTCTTCATCACCGGCGACTACGCCTTCGGCCATTCGATCGAAGTAACCGCACGCGAGCGCATCGCCGCACTCGGCGGCAAGGTCGCCGGCAGCGTCAAGGCGCAGCTCGGCACGCCCGATTACAGCTCATTCCTGCTCCAGGCGCAGTCGTCGGGCGCCAAGATCCTGGCCATCAACGTTGCCGGCGACAACGCGACCGCGATCAAGCAGGCCGAGGAGTTCGGCCTCGCCAGCCAAGGCATGAAGATCGTGCCGATGTCGTTCCAGAACGTCGACATCGAGGCGGTTGGGCTCAAAGCGACGCGCGGTGATCTCATCGTCACCTCCTTCTTCGAGGATGTCTCGCCGGCAGCCCGGAAATTCTCCGATGCCTTCTATGCTCGCCGCAAGGCGATGCCCTCGCAGATTCAGGCCGGCGTCTATTCCGCCGTGCGCCACTATCTGCAGGCCGTGAAGGACACCGGTTCCGATGAGGGCGCCGTCGTGATGGCCAAAATGAAGGCGACGCCGGTGTCGGACGCCTACACCCCCAACGGCCGCATCCGCGAGGACCAACGCATGGTGCACGATCTCTATCTGGTGCAGGTCAAGACACCGGAGGAATCCAAGGGTCCGTGGGACTTCGTCAAGCTGGTCGCGACGATCCCGCCCGACCAGGCCTTCCGCCCGCTCGATCGCAGCAAATGCAGCCTGGTCGGCAAGTGAAGCCCTTTGAAGCGAAGTGGATACCGCTTCGCTTCAGAGAACGCGCAAGTTGGAATCTGACCGTCAGGCGAGATAGCGCGTCAGATAGCCTTCCATCGCGTAGAGCGCGCAGAGCGCGAGGCTCGACCACACCGCCGCGCTGAAATACAGGAACATCCAGGTCAGCTCGCCCTTCCAGTGCGCGATGTCGTGGGTCACCACCCAGCGCGTCGAGACGTCATGCAGCCCTTCGAGGAAGCCGAGGAATGTGTTGCCCTCTTCATGCCCTGCCCGCCAGCGGCTGAGATACATCGGCACGTCGACTGTGATGAGGAAGGCAAGGAAGCAGGCGATGCCGACGATGCCTGACATCAGCGCCCAGCGCACTACGCCCTGGAATTCCGGCATCAGACGGCATAGCGCGATGCCGGCCAGGAAGAAGGTCACAGCCCACAGCGAATTCTCGATCGCGTTGTAGAGGAAGTTGGTCGTCACCACCGCGTACCAGGAGAAGCATTCCGCGATGATGATGATCGGCACGATCACGAGCGCGATGTTCACCGCGGTCTCCGCGCCCGTCATCTTGCCGAGCTGATGCAGGATGATGGCCCATTGCGCGGCGAAGCAGAGCTCGGCCACCGTCGCCACCGTCCGGCCGACGGCGACGCTGGAGAGCCAGGTGTCGAACAGGCAGATGCGCTGCACGTCGGCGCGCGGCAGCACCGAACGGAAGGCGCAGCCGAACACATAGCCGGCGCACAGCAGGAACATCAGCCCGATGTCCGAGCCGCCACCGAGGCTGGCCGAAGGCGTCGGATAGAACTCACGATAGAGCATGAACCAGACGAGGATATTGGCGCTGCTCACAAGCGTGAGGGATCCCCACCACCACGCTAGGGGATTTGACCGCGCCTGCCACTGCAACATGAACCGCTCCGCAAAAATTATCGATCTGACACGTCGTCGTAATAATCCTGTCACAGAACGACAGGCAATCACGACAAAAATCTGTGTGCCCGGTCGTTCCAGCGGTGCTCGGAAGGCGCAAGAAGCGCTGCGAGCCGAGTGTCCACATATCGGACAATTTTCTCATGGATGGCGAATCTATTGGACATTCGAAATCCGTCCGTCTGATATTCCGGGATGGCTCCGACTGACTCACCCAAGCCGCAGCGCCCGCTCTCCTCTGCCGCAGCCGTGCTGGCCGAGAGCGCCGATGACGCCGCTTTCGCCACCACTCTGGCCAAGGGGCTCGTCGTGCTCGAGGCGTTCAAGGCCGGGAGCACGCTGCTGGGCAACATGGAGCTGTCGACGCTGACCGGCATCCCGCGCCCGACGGTGGCGAGGCTGACCCATACCTTGGCCGAGCTCGGCTATCTCCGCTACGACGCCGAGCGGTCGAAGTACCGCGTCGGTGCACGGGCGCTGCGGATGGCGCATCCCCTGCTCGCTGGAATGCAATTCCGCCAGGTTGCGCGGCCGATGATGCAGGAGCTGGCGCACAGCGTCCGCGGCACGGTGTCGATCGGCCTGCTCGATGCGACGTCGATGATCTATGTCGAGACCGCGCGCTCCGGCGATGTCGGCCCGCACGTGCCCGACATCGGCATGCCCATTCCCGTCGTGATAACCGCCATGGGCCGCGCCGCGGCGGCGACCTTGCCGCCGGCCGATGCAGACCGGCTGGAACGCAATCTCGCCGCCGAGGATGCCGGATTGTGGTCGGCGCTCCGCGACAAATACCGCGCCGGCATCGCGCAATGCAAAAGCCGCGGCTTCTGCACCTGCTGGGGCGAGTACATGGCCTCGATCCATGCCGTCGCCGCGCCGCTGTTTCATATCGGCGAAGCGAAACAATCATTCTCGATCAATTGCGGCATCCCCGCCTTCCGGCTGCAGCCCGGGCAGCTCGAGGGCGAAATCGGTCCGCGCATCGCGGCGCTCGCCGATAGCATCCGGGCCATCGTCGGGCAGGCCGAGCTCAAGCCGCCGCCGCGCAAAACCAAGAAAATCACAAGCGCCGGAACATGATATGGCTGGACCGCTCGAAGGATTGAAGGTTCTCGACATCGCGACGATCATCGCCGCGCCGTTCGCCGCCACGCTGCTGGCCGACTACGGCGCGGACGTGCTCAAGATCGAGATGCCCGGGCACGGCGACGGCGTGCGGTCGTTTCCGCCGTTCAAGAACGGCAAGCCGCTGTGGTGGAAGGCCGCCAACCGCAACAAGAAGTTTGCCACGCTCGATCTGCGCACGCCGGAAGGGCTTGCGCTGTTCAAGCAGCTGCTTCCACGCTTCGACGTGCTGATCGAGAATTTTCGTCCGGGAACGCTGGATCGCTGGGGGATTCCCAAGGAGGTGCTGTGGTCGATCCAGCCGCGTCTCGTGATTCTGCGGGCCACCGCCTTCGGGCAGGATGGTCCCTATCGGGAGCGCCCCGGCTTCGCCCGCATCTTCGAGGCCATGGGCGGACTGACTTACATCACCGGCGAGAGCGACGGCGAACCGACCCATCCCGGATACCCGATCGGGGATTCGATCGGCGGCCTGTTCGGCGCCGTCGGCGTGCTGGCAGCGCTGTGGAAGCGGGCGCGCGACCCGGATGCGCCGGGCGAGGAGATCGATCTCGCGCTGACCGAAGCCACCTTCCGCCTGCTCGACGTCCTCGCCATCGAGCACGACCAGCTCGGCACCGTTCGCAGCCGCATCGGCAACGCCAATGGTTATTCAGCACCGGCCGCGGTGTTTCGCACCCGCGACGGTCACTGGGTCACGCTCGCAGGTTCGACCAACGCGCTCTTTGCAGCGAACTGCCGGGCGATCGGCCGCCCCGATCTGATCGCGGATCCGCGCTTTGCCGGTAATGAGCAGCGCGTCAAGCACGCCGTCGAACTCAACGACATCTTCGCGGCCTGGTGCGCCGCGCATCCCCTCGACGAGGTCCTCGCGAGATTCAATGCCGCGCAGGGAACGCTCGCCCCGATCTATTCGATCGACCAGATCGCCGACGACCCGCAGGTGAAGGCGCGCGAGGTGATCACGCGCGTTGCCGACCGGGATTTCGGCACGGTCGCCATGACCAATGTCGTGCCGCGTTTCACCGTCGATCCCGCGCGCCTGCGCCATGCCGCGGGCGACGTCGGCCAGGACAATGACGAGGTCTACCGGGATTGGCTCGGGCTCTCGGACGCCAGGATCGAGCAGCTCACCCAACGAAAGGTGATCTGAGGTCGTAAGAGCGGCAGATAAAAGAGAAACAAATACAGGGAGGAAGACAACAGTGGCATCGTTCAAGGTGACGCGGCGAGCTCTGCTGGGCACGATCGCGGGCGGGCTCGCGGCCGGCTCAGGCATGAGGGCACATGCCGAGGACGCCTGGCCCTCGCGCATGGTCCGTCTGATCTCGCCTTACGGGCCCGGCGGGTCCAACGACATCTCGCTGCGTCTGCTCGCCGAAGAGTTCGGCCGCAGCCTGCGTCAGCAGTTTATTGTCGAGAACAAGCCGGGCGCCGGCACGCGCATCGCCAACGACATGGTCGCCCATGCGCCGGGCGACGGCTACACCATCCTCTATGTCGCGGCGCCCTACGCCACCGCCGAGGCGCTGTTCGGCAAGCTGACCTATGAGCGCAAGGATCTGGCGCCGGTGGCGATGGTGGTGATCGCGCCGCTGTTCCTCATCATCAGCGCCGACGCGCCGTTCAAGACGCTTCCCGACCTGATCGCCTACGGCAAATCTAAGCCCGACGGCCTCACCTTCGCCTCCCCAGGCGCCGGCTCGCAGCCGCATCTTGCCGGAGAGCTCCTGTTCCGCGACGCGGGCGTCAAGGGTTTGAACATCCCGTTCCGGGGCGATGCGGCCTCCTACACCGAGCTGCTCGCCGGACGCGTCGACGCCACACTGACCGCGCTGCCGACGGCCTTGCCCTACATCCAGAGCGGCAAGTTCACCGTGCTCGGCGTCGCCTCGGCCGAGCGCAGCGCGCTGTATCCGCAGGCACCGACGCTGCGCGAGCAGGGCTTTCCCAATGTGGCTGCGGCCGGCTGGTACGGCTTCATGGTGCCGTCCACGACGCCGCGCGCCATCGTGGACAAATTCCAGGCCGAGGTTCTGCGGGCGCTCGCCGAGCCTGCGATCAAGGACAAGCTGACCGCGCAGGGCCTCGAAGTGCGCCCAGGCACCGCCGCCGAGTTCAGCAAGTTCATCGACGCCGAAACGCAGAAATGGACCAAGCTGATCCGCGACGCCGGCCTCAAGGGCGAATGAGGATTGCTGGAGGAAACCGACATGAAAAACGTCGTCACCAAATTCATCGCAGCCTCCGCCCTTCTCCTCTCGGTCGCGGCAGCGCAGGCACAAAAGAAATACGATCCCGGCGCGTCCGACACCGCGATCAAGGTGGGCCAGACCGTGCCGCTCAGCGGCCCGGCCTCGGCCTACGCGGTGATCGGCAAGACCCAGGCCGCCTATCTGAGGATGATCAACGACCAGGGCGGCGTGAACGGCCGCAAGGTCGAGCTGATCCAGTATGACGATGCCTATTCGCCGCCGAAGACGGTGGAGCAGGTCCGCAAGCTCGTCGAAAGCGACGAAGTGCTTTTGACCTTCCAGATCATCGGCACCGCCCCGAACGTCGCCGTTCAGAAATATCTCAACGCCAAGAAGATCCCGCAGCTCTTCGCCGCCACCGGCGCCGCACGCTTCACCGATCCAAAGAACTTCCCCTGGACCATGGGCTTCAACCCCTCTTACCTCGTCGAGGGCCGGATCTATGCGCAATACCTCCTGAAGAACCATCCGAACGCCAAAATCGGCGTGCTCTACCAGAACGACGATCTCGGCAAGGATTATCTCGCCGGCCTCAAGACGGGCCTCGGCAACAAGGCGAGCATGGTCGTCGCCGAGACCTCCTACGAGATCAACGAGCCGACGATCGACTCGCAGATCCTGCGGTTGAAGGATGCGGGCGCCGACGTGCTGTTCAGCGCGACCACGCCGAAGCAGGCCGCGCAGGCCATCAAGAAGGTCGCCGAGATCGGCTGGAAGGCGCTGCACATCATCGACATCAACGCCTCCTCGCTCAGCGCCGTGCTCAAGCCCGCCGGGCTCGACAATTCCAAGGGCATCATCAGCGTCGGATACGTCAAGGATGCCGCGGATCCCGAATGGAAGGACGACCCGGGCATGAAGCGCTACCTCGCCTTCATGGCCAAGTACTATCCTGAGGGCGACAAGGATTCGAACCTGAACGTCTACGGCTACATCACCGCGCAGCTCCTGGTGCAAGTGCTGAAGCAATGCGGCGACGATCTGACCCGCGAGAACGTGATGCGACAGGCGGCCAACCTCAAGAACGTCGAGCTCGACCTGACGCTCCCGGGGATCTCGGTCACGACCACGCCGACGGACTATCGCCTCAACAAGCAGTTCCAGATGGTGCAGTTCGACGGCCAGCGCTGGCAGAAGCTCGGCGACATCGTCACGGACGAAGCCAGGGAGTGAACCCGCTTCGCCGGCGCTCAACGCCTTTCGGCGTAACGGCCGCCGCCACGGATGAGATCGTCGCGTTCCGCGGCATGGCGCTGGTATTCGGAGATCGCGCGGTTGGCCATGCGGATCCGATTCGTGTGTCCCTCCTCGACCATCACGGTGATGCGCTGCGCCAGGAACACGCAGGCGTCGAATTCGTCGCTGATGGCGCCCGTTCGCGTAAGAAAGTCCCAGGCGATCTCGTAGGCCTGCTCCGCCGCCGGATTGCGGTAATCGCTGAAGATGATGTGCGTCATCACTGCCAAAGCCTGATCGCAGCGATCGTTCCTAGGCTCACGCGCAGATGGCAGGGAACCCGGCGGCGCGAAAAAACCACCGGCCGCGGGGCGCGCCGGTGGTTCGCTGTCAGCGAGGAACGCGAAGAACTACGCGGCCTGGCGCTGCTGCGTGAGGTACTCCATGGTGACCTTCTCGACATTGGAATCGATCCAGGCCGCCATGCGCTGCTCCTCCTTCAATGACGTCTCGAGCGGCTCCTTCGCCTCCGGCATGCCGGCCGCGCCGCACAGCGCGAGCAGCGACTTGTAGGCGGCGATCTCGAAATTCTCGAAGGCGTTGTTCGCGAAAGTGTTCTTCAGAATCTCGTCGCCGGCAACCGAATGCGCCATGGCCATCATGTTGGCCATCACCGACTGCGCCGTATCCTTCAGGCTCGACGTGCTCTCGCCACAGGCTTCCAGGCACTTTTCGAGGCGACGCAGCTGCTCATTGGTCTCCTGAAGGTGCGCCGTGATCTTCGCCTTGACCTCGGGATATTCGTCCAGCCGCTCCGACTGGCGCTCCATCAACTCTCGCGCCTGCACTTCCATCGCATGCGCATTGGCTAGTCCCACCACGAACGTATCGCGGGCTGCATTGGCCATTTTCCTGTTCTCCATTTGACTGGCGTCGTTCGCGCAACCGGGAAGCACGGGCGATTGTTCCTAACACGGCCGCGCTGATTGCCGCAGGAGAGACCATGTCTTCATCGCCTGTTCCGGCCGAAGGACCCAGCGCTAACCTGCGATAGCCAAACGCAAACGTGGTCTTCGACCGCGGGAACGCCGGCTGCGCCCCGCCGTTCACAGCAGCGCGTGGTCACAGCTCGAAGTTGCGCCCTCACCCAAACGACAATGACCATCTGATGTCGCGGTGCTGGTCGACGCGAGCATCGCCGGATCGTTCGACGAGGTCGCCGTGCCTTCCTATCGACGCGCATAGGAACGGTCGCGGGGGCCGCGTCCGTTTCGGCTCTGCGGTCGGCGAGTTTGGAAGCGATCTGAACTGCGATTGCAGATGATTAGGAACGCAACCCCACGGGCTTCATTGCGCCAATACCGACAGAACAAAAAGGAGTTGCGCATGTACTATTTCGACAAGCGACTGCAATACCCGGTCAGGGTCGAGAAGCCCGATCCGATCTTCGCCCGCCAGCTGCAGCAGGCGATCGGCGGCGTGGAGGGCGAGATCCGCGTCTGCCTGCAATATTTCTTCCAGGCCTGGGGCGCGCGCGGTCCGGCCAAATATCGCGACGTGTTGCTCAACACCGCAACCGAGGAGATCAGCCACATCGAGATGCTTTCGACCGCGGTCGCCCTGAACCTGGAAAATGCACCGGCGACGATGCAGGAGAGCAGCATGCAGGGCAATCCGATCGTCGGCGCGGTGATGTCCGGCGGCGAGCGGCCGCGACACGTGATCGAGGGTATGCTGCATCGGCATATCCTGTCGACGGGCATGGCGGCCTTCCCGGCCAACGCCGACGGCGTCCCGTTCGATTGTTCGCACATCTACGCCAGCGGCAATCTCGCCGCCGATATGTATTGCAACGTGGCCGCCGAAGCCACCGGCCGAACGCTGGCGGTGCGCCTCTTCAACTCCACGAGCGATCCGGGCATGCAGGACATGCTCAGCTACCTGATCGCGCGCGACACCATGCATCAACAGCAATGGCTCGCCGTGATCGAGGAGCTGGGCGGAGATGCCGCGCTGCCGATTCCGAACAGCTTCGACCGGAGCAAGGAAGCGACCGAGTTCAGCTACATGTTCATGGGTACCGAGCGCAGCGGAGCGCCGCTCGAGCCAGGCCGCTACAACCAAGGTCCGTCGCTCGACGGCCGCGGCGAATTCAGCTTCCGCCCCGCCTTCGAGCCGCTCGGCGATGAGCCCGTGCTTGGACCCGCACGTCCCGACAGCGCCGCGCAAGTGGAGCAGATGCAGGAGCCGCCGGTCACCAACGCGCTGACCTGACCTGTACAAGGCAAGCCGCCATTTCGACGGCGGCTTGATCAGAATGCGTTCGCGCACGCCGTCATTCCCGGCTCGCCATCTCAGGGCCCGGGAATGGCGGGACTGCCTTCACCGCTTCATGCCCGCCACATAGGCCGCGAGCTTGTCGAGCGTCTGGTAGCCGTATTCGACGGCGCCGAAGCCGATCATGCCATCGCGCTGCTCGGTGCTCGAGGCCAGCTGCCGCATCATCAGCACGGTCTTGCCGTTGCTCTGCTCGGCAAAGGTGACGGTGAAGCGGAACATGCGGGGATCGTCATCCTGGTCGGTACCGTGATCCATCTCCATCAGCGAGGGCCGCTCGATGCGGCGGAAGCGCATCCGGTTCGGATAGACCGTACCGTCGGGCCCGATCATGTTGAAGCGCCAGACGCCGCCGACGCGCACGTCGATCTCGAAGGTCTCGACCTTGAAGCCGTTCGGGCCGAACCATTGCGGCAGATGCTTCGGGTCGGACCATGCCTCGAACACCAGATCGCGCGGCGCGTCGATCACGCGCGACATCACGATCTCGCGGTCGAGCGACCATTGCGACAGAGCGGGGTTGGCAAAATCAGTCATTGTCAGGAACCTTTCCGTTCGGTTGTGCGGGACGGCCGCTTGGCGGCCGCCCTTTCCTTCTCTTTCTTGAGCTTCATCACATAGGCCTCGAACCGGTCGAGCCGCGCTTCCCAGACCGCGCGCTGCTGCTGGAACCAATCCTCGGCGCCGACCAGCGCATCCGCGCTGAGACGGCAGGTGCGCACGCGTCCCGATTTCTCGGACTGAACGAGCCCGCTCGTCTCCAGCACATGGATGTGCTTCATGAAGCTCGGCAGCGCCATGTCGAAGGGACCGGCGAGCTCGCCGACCGACGCCTCGCCCGCGCACAGCCGCATCACGATCGCCCGCCGCGTCGGATCGGCGAGCGCGGCGAAGATCTGGTCGAGGTTGGATAATTGGTTAGCCATGAAGCTAACTATACACGCAGGATCGCGGACGTCAACAATTGTTAGCCGAACGGCTCAGTTTTGTGATCTGGATTGGCGGGAACCCACAACGCGCAATCGTGAGTTGGGACCTCGCGCCCTCCTCACTAAAACCATCCCGGGGGCGCATCAGCATGATCGATCAGAGCACGTGGCGCCCGTTATCATCTCATCCCCGATCACCCGGCGAGTCTTCGCCCAGGCCGCGTCCATTGCGATGGCGATGGCGCTTTGCCAGCGCCGCGCCTCGGCCGATTCCGACATGATTGCGCAAATGCGCGACATCGTCGCCGGCGCGCTGGCGCCGACCGCGACGGCGGACCATGCGGGCGGCCTCGCCGCAGCGCTCTATGCCGGCCGCCATGTCGAGTTCTTCAGCTACGGGTTCGCCGACGATGCGACCGGACGGAAGGTGACGCCCGACACGCTGTTCAACCTCGCCTCGTTGCGAAAGCCGTTCGAGGCCACGCTCGTGGCGCTCGGCGTGCTGCGCGGCGAGCTGCGGCTCGACGATCGTCTGCCGAAATACCTGCCCGAGCTGAGCGGCAACTACATCCGCAACGTCACTGTGGGCCAGTTGGCGACGCACACGTCGGGCCTGCTGCTGCCGACCGACCATCCGCCCTGGCCGAACGAAGAGTTTACGCGCGAGCAGTTCATCGCCCTGCTGAACGCCTTCACGCCGGCACCCGGCATCGCACCTGGCCGGCAACGCGTCTACACCCATGCCGGCTATGTGCTGCTTCAGCTCGTGCTCGAGCGTTGCTACGGCAAGCCGATCCATGCGCTGATCCAGCACCGCATTCTCCGCCCCCTCGCCATGGGCTCCACCTTCCTCCCCGAGCGCGGTCCGGACCATCGCGCCGTCATGGACGCGGCGGCGATGCAGCGCGTGGTCCAGGGCTATTCCGACCAGGGCATGGCGATCGGGCCGATCGGCAACCAGCAGAGCTACTTCGATTTTCCCGGCACGGGCCAGATGTTCGCCTCCGCCCGCGACCTTGCCGCCTTCGCGGCCGCCTGCGTCGACGGCCGCGCGATCGACCCGCATTTGCGCGAGGCGTTGCGGCTGACGCAGCGCGAGGCCTTCCGCGTCGACGAAAGATTCGGACAGGGCCTGGCCTGGGAGACCGTGCGCGTTCCAGGCGTCACCATCGTCGACAAGCCCGGCGGACTCAACAACGCCTCCGGCTATATCGGCCTGGTGCCGGCGCGGCGGATCGGCATCGTCCTGCTGGCCAATCGCGGCGAGTATCCGCACGAGATCGCCCGCTACAAGATCCTGCCGGAGCTGGCGCGGCTCATCGCCTCACATTGAGGCCGCCGCTCAGACCGAGCGCATCAGCCCGCCGTCGACGCGGATGTTCTGGCCGGTGATGTAGGCGGCGCCGTCGGAGGCCAGGAACGAGATTGTCGCCGCGACCTCTTCGACCTTGCCGTAGCGCTTCATCGGCACGCTGTCGCGCCGCGCGTCCTGTTGCGGCAGGCTGTCGATCCAGCCCGGCAGCACGTTGTTCATGCGGACATTGTCGGCCGCGTAAGCGTCGGTGAAGATCTTGGTGAAGGCGGCGAGCCCTGCGCGGAACACCGCCGAGGTCGGGAACATCGCGCTGGGCTCGAACGCCCAGGCGGTCGAGATGTTGATGATGGCGCCGCCCTTCTGCGCCTGCATCAGCGGCGTCACCAGCCGGGTCGGACGGATCACGTTCAAGAGATAAGTGTCGAGGCCGGTGTGCCACTGCTCGTCCGTGATCTCGGTAATGGGGGCACGCGGCCCGTGCCCGGCGCTGTTGACGAGAACGTCGATCCGTCCCCACTTCGCCATCGCAGCCTCGACGAGGCGCTTCAGGTCGTCGTTCGACTGGTTCGAGCCGGTAACGCCGAGCCCGCCGAGCTCGGCCGCCAGCGCCTCGCCCTTGCCCGAGGACGACAGGATCGCGACGCCAAACCCGTCCGCCGCCAGCCGCCGCGCAGCCCCCGCCCCCATGCCGCTGCCGCCGGCGGTGACGAGCGCAACCTTCTCTACTGCCATGATCCGATGATCCCTTTAGTTGAGGCGAGCTGCAGGCTCGGCCTATCATGAGGCCTTCTACAGCCAGACGCGTCGGCAGGTCCATGGCCGAAGACATCCATCATGAGGCGCTTGAAATGAGTGATCTGCAGATCCGCAATTTGCGCCCCGACGAAATCGCCCTCGCCGTCGACTGGGCCGCTGCAGAGGGCTGGAATCCGGGGCTGGCGGATGCCGCCTGCTTCGCGATCCCCGATGCCCGAGGCTTCTTCGTCGGCGAGATCGACGGCGAGCCGGTCGCGACCGTCTCCTGCGTCAATTACGACGACCGCTTCGCCTTCCTTGGCTTCTACATCGTGCGCGAGCGCTTTCGCGGCGCGGGCCATGGCCTGCGCATCTGGAATGCCGCGATCGCGCATGCAGGCGCGCGCGTGATCGGCCTCGACGGCGTCGTGGCGCAGCAGGAGAATTACAAGAAGTCGGGTTTCCAGCTCGCTTACGCCAATATCCGCTATGGCGGCACCGTTGCGGAATCCGTCAAGCCGTCTGCCGATGTCGTGGCGCTCGACAAGGTCCCGTTTGCGCTGGTGGACGCCGATGACGCCCGTGTATTCCCCGCCGCGCGCAGCGCCTTCCTGCGCGTCTGGATCAACACGCGAGGTCATGTCGGCCGCGCGTTGCTGCGCGAGGGCAGGCTCGCTGCATGGGGTGTGATCCGGCCCTGCCGGACGGGCTACAAGATCGGCCCGCTCGTCGCCGACGACCGCGACGCCGCGGATCAAGTCGTGCAGGCGCTGCTCGGAAGCGCGGGCGCCGGCGAGGTCTTCCTCGACGTCCCCGCCGTCAATCCCGTCGCGATCGCGCTCGCCGAGGAGCTCGGCCTCGAGCCGGTGTTCGAGACGGCGCGGATGTATACGGGGCCGATCGCGCCGCTGCGCATCGACCGCGTCTTCGGCGTCACCAGCTTCGAACTCGGCTAGCTCAATAGCAGCGCATGATGTTGACGGTGTGCTCGCTGCCGCCACGGCCGGGCACCGTCACCTGCTCCGTCGGGCAGCTCGGCACGTAGGGCCGATTGGACGGCACGACGTTCGGCGGATAGCGATGCGTCCAGTCCCAGGGCACATCATAGGTGTAGGTGTAGCGCACATCGGCGGAGAGCGATTGGTTCACATCGGCGAAGGGCTGGCTGTAGCCGGCGCCGTCGTAGAAGTAGCTGCCGCCGCCCGGCCAATAGACCCAGGGAGCGCTGCGGCGGTGGAACCTGGCGCCCGGCCCGATCGCCGGACGTGCCGCAGCCGGCGGCGCGGCGGCAGTTGCGACGCTTGACGCAGTGGCGCCGGCGGGTCCGGCAAGACTGTCACTGGAGCTGAACAGCAGCGCAGCTGCGCTGAGCGAGGCGAACAACGCCCCATATGATCTGGCAATCATGATACGCACCACACTCGTTTGGCTTCGCGATAGCGGCTCCCCGAAAGGAGGCTAGGCCGGGCTGTCGCCCACCCGCAAACGTATAATTAATTATTGGTTAAGGCACGCGAATTACCGGAACCGGGGTGCGGCAGAACGCCCGGAATTCCCTTCTCCTTTCAATGGCTTCGTGCGTCAATGGCCCTGCAGCTTGCGCAGCCAGTCGAGCACACCGCTCCCGTATTCGTGTCGCCGATCTAGAGACCGAACTCTGTCCGGCCGCGACGAAGCCGGCGCAAGCCCTCGCACCAAATCCGCGGGCGCAGACCATGCTGGATTGAATGTTGCGACCACCAACCCTTGCGTGGCCCGACGGGCAAAACACGCGAGCGCTAGGTCAACGCACGCGGCCGAAATAATCCACTTTACCGAAATTCGGAAATAACGTATGTGTCGCGCAACCCAGCCCAAGGAAGAGGGGCGTATCGCGATCGTCACGAACGCGGGCCGGGGGGCGGTGGACGCTGATGGCGTTGGCGCGAAAGGGTTTGCAGGGCGGAGAGCCGTGAGCAAAGACCTCGCGCATACGACCGGTGTCATCGGCGTACGGCAAAATCGTGTGGTCCTGGCGCCCGGGGTCTGTGCGCCAAGTCTTGCGGTGATGTGGTTGCCCGACCGGGCAAGCGCATCAGCCATCCGCGGGGCGACGGGGGCAATAGTGCATCGCTCCCCGGGGAGAGCACGACATAAGCCGTAAAGCCACTGCGCAGGGAAGGCCGGATGTTTGGCTTCACCTGTATGCCGCTGTGCAAATTCTTCGTTGCCACCTTTCGCACAGTGGACCGTGGGTGCCCGGCCGGCACCCGGTCTTCCCTGCGCCCTCTTTCAATTGAGGGTGAGCGAGAAGCAAAGCTCGGGCGAAATGAGCCGCGAGGATGCGGAAGCGTGTCCGCGAGCGAAATGCGAATTGAAGAACGGCGCTGCCCACCACACACTCCGTCATTGCGAGCGCAGCGAAGCAATCCAGAAATGTATCCGCGGAAAGATTCTGGATTGCTTCGCTGCGCTCGCAATGACGCTGTTGAGACAGCGGTGTCACAATACGGTAGTCTCGTGCCCCGGACGCAAGCGTGACACGAGCTGTGAGCCGCGACCGCGGCCCATTTGCCTTACATCCCGATGTCGAACACGTTCGGCAATTGGCCCGCCAGAGGCAGTGCGGTGGCGCCGAGGAAGGTCGCCACCATCGCCATCAGGCGACGGTTGTTCTGGCGCTTGCCACGCATCTGGCCGGCGATCCACTCCAGCATCTCGCTGTTGACCTTGGAGGCATAGGACGGCGCCCAGCTCTCGATCTCGGTGTCGGCCGACAGCGCGACGCTGCGCGGCGGCACCTTCAGGCCCGAGGCGCTCGCGGCATAATGGGCGACCGCCTTGGCAAGCAGGTCGTCGAACCGGCCGCCATCGGTGCGCTCCGTCGCGGCCTCGTTGATCTCGAACAGAACTTCGGCCTCGGCGCGGCTGACCGGCTGGTCGTTGACGGCGGTGGCGGTGAGGATGCGCACGCACCAGGCGGTGTCATCGGCGTCGAGCGAGCGGGAGAAATGCACCCGTCCCTTGGTGGTCGGGCCTTCGCCCGTGATCACGCCGTCCCGCACGACGGAAAGGGCATGAGCTGCAGTATCGCGGCAGGACGGCACGAGGGACGACGGCTCGGTGGGCTTAGGCGCAGCGGCGGACATAGTTCACTTCCAGACTTCTTCTGATCGACCAGCATTTCCATGCCGGCGTAAAGGGGTGGTTAACGATTCGATACGGGGATCGCGACTTTTCTAGATGGTTGCCAATTGGTCGCTATCAGGACCAATCTGGTTCTAGAACGCGCCGGGCGAGCGTGATGAAAGTCATAAAAGGCATTATCGGGGCGAGCGAGACCGTGTGACCCCGGGTGGAGCTGTTTCGCCGCAGCTGCCGCTGTAACAATAAGTTGCTAGAAAATCGGCTCTTCAAAGAAGGAATTCACATTTTACTTGAGCCGGTTCAGTTGGCGTTCACTTAGGCCGGCGAAGCCCCTATAATGGATGTGACGGCCGGAGACGAATTCTCGATTAGATTCAATGAGATGAGGTAAGATCATGACACTTCCGATCGGCGCCACCGCCCCTGACTTCGAAGCCGAAACCACCGAAGGGAAGATCAAATTCCACGACTGGATCGGCAACAGCTGGGCCCTCTTGTTCTCACACCCGAAGGATTTCACGCCGGTTTGCACCACCGAACTCGGCGCCCTCGCCAAGCTGAAGCCGGAATTCGACAAGCGCGGGGTCAAGCTGATGGGCCTCTCGGTCGATCCGGTCGACCGTCATGCCAAATGGTCGGAAGACATCATGGAGACCCAAGGCGCCGCGCCGAACTACCCGATGATCGGCGACACCGATTTCAACGTCTCCAAGCTCTACGGCATGCTGCCAGCCTCGACCTCTGGCGATCCCCTCACCCGCACGCCGGCCGACAACCAAACCGTCCGCAACGTCTTCATCATCGGCCCGGACAAGAAGATCAAGCTGGTGCTGGTCTATCCGATGACGACGGGCCGGAACTTCCAGGAGATCCTGCGCGTCATCGACTCGCTCCAGCTCACCGCCAAGCATCGCGTCGCCACCCCGGCCGACTGGTCGCAGGGCGACGACGTCATCATCGCGGGCTCGGTCTCCAACGACGAGGCCAAGACGATCTATCCGCAGGGCTGGAAGGAGCCGAAGCCCTACATCCGCATCGTCCCGCAGCCCAGATGACTTTTGGCGGTCGCGGATAGCGGCCCCAAAAAGTCATCCCGGGGCGATGCGTCAGCATCGAACCCGAGATCTCGAGATCCCGGGGCTGGTCCTTCGGACCATCCCGGGATGATGACCCAGAATCACGCCGCGTGCACGCGGTCGAGGAAGCTCTCGACCTCGGCCTTCAGATGCAGGCTCTCGCCCGACAGCGCCTGGGCGGAAGCAAACATCCGGCTCGACGTTTCGCCCGTCTCGCTGGCGCCCTTGGCGGCGTGACGGACATTGACCGCGACATCGGCCGTGCCTGACACCGCGGCGCGCACGCTGGCCACGATGTTGTGCGTCGCGCTTTTCTGTTGCTCGACCGCCGCCGAGATCGAGCCTGCGATGCCGCTGATGCGCTCGATGGTCTGGCTGATCGCCTTGATGGCTGCGACCGATTCCTCGGTCGCAAGCTGCATGCTCTCGATCTGGTTCGAGATCTCGTCGGTCGCCTTCGCGGTCTGGCCGGCGAGCGTCTTGACCTCCTGAGCCACCACCGCGAAGCCGCGGCCGGCATCGCCCGCGCGTGCAGCCTCGATGGTCGCATTCAGCGCCAGCAGATTGGTCTGCTCGGCGATCGAGGTGATCAGCTTGACGACGTCGCCGATGCGCGAGCCGGCCTCCGAGAGCTGCGCGATGCGCTGGTCCGTCGCTTCGGCCTGCCGCACCGCCTCGGCGGAGATCTCGTTCGATTCCTGCACCCGGCGGGTGATCTCGGAGATGGATTGAGACAGCTCGTCGGAAGCGGACGCCGCCGAACGCACATGCTCGGAGGCGCTTTCGGAAGCTCCCGCCGACTGCGCCGACAGATCTGCCGTGGAGCGCGCGGCGTCGGTGAGTTGTCGCGCGGCGCGCTCGAACTCGCCGGACGATGCCAGCACTTTGTCGAGAATGCCGCCGACGCTGCCGCGGAACCCCTCGACGAAGTTGCGCAGCTCGGCCTTGCGCTGCTCGGCTGCGGCAGCGGTTGCCGCTGCCTGCTCAGTGCGCAGGCGCGCCCGCTCCTGCGAGTTGCTCTTGAACACCGCGACCGTGCGGGCGATTTCGCCGATCTCGTCGGCACGGTCCTCGCATTCGATCGCGACGTCGCTCTGACCGTTGGCAAGCGCGGTGAGCGAATGCGTCACCGAGGTCAGCGGCCGGGTGATGCGCCGGACGACCAGCAGGGTCAGGACCAGCACCAGAAGCGCGGCAAGCCCGGCAGCGGCCGCCATGCTCTCCATCGCCTGGGACAGCATGCCCTCGAACTGCACCATGGGGATGCCGACATAGAGAATGCCGGCGACCTTGCCGGTGCCATCGGCGATCGGGAAATAGGCGGTCATGAACGTCTTGCCGAACAGCGTGGCCGGCCCCTTATAGGCCTCGCCACGGCGCAGCGGGGCCTGCCCCGGATGATCGGCGGCCAGCTGGGTCCCGACGGCGCGGTCGCCGTTTTCCTTTTTCACGTTGGTCGAGCGGCGGATGAACTGTCCGCTCGCCGCGTCGAACACGAACAGGGTCGCGTTGCCGCCGACATAGGACACCGCCCGGTCGACGATGGCGTGATCCCTGAAGTCGGGCATTTTGGGGATCTCGGCGCGGACCACCGCGCCGTCTCGGATCGTGATCTTGGCTTCGGGAACGGTCTCCGCAAAGGCCAGCCCCAGCGTGCGCAGATTGACCTCGATGTCGCGCAGGGCGCGGTCAGTGAAGGCGGATGTCAGTGACCAATAGCCGGCGCCGACCACGAGCGCCGTGTTCATTGCGATCAGCAGCACCGCGCACAGGACCGCTTTGGTGCCGAGCTTGAACCGCGGCAGGAACTTCGCCGTTAGAAGATTGGACATGGATGGAATGACCCCCGTAATTCCTGCATATTGGTGCAATTGACTTACAGCCGCATTAACGACGGTTCCCACCGCCCCGCGCGGCATGGTTTCCAATTGGTAAACGAGGCCTTGCCCTGACCCCGCCCGTCATCGTTTGGTTTCGCGACGATCTCCGCCTGTCCGACCACCCCGCCCTCCACGCCGCCGCCACGTCCGG
This sequence comes from Bradyrhizobium sp. SUTN9-2, assembly GCF_003122645.1. NCBI lineage: Bacteria > Pseudomonadati > Pseudomonadota > Alphaproteobacteria > Hyphomicrobiales > Nitrobacteraceae > Bradyrhizobium > Bradyrhizobium sp. SUTN9-2. The sequence continues at coordinate 3,739,286 of NZ_LAXE01000001.1, read as the reverse complement.
AGCGCCGGTGCTTTGCCTCTACGTACTGGACGAGGCGGCGGGGCGAGCGCCGGGCGGCGCGGCACGCTGGTGGCTGGCGCAGTCGCTGCCGGCGCTCGGAGCCGAGATCGCCGCGCGCGGCGGCTCGCTTGTCCTGCGCAGAGGATCGGCGGCCAAGGTGATCCCTGAGGTGGTGCGACAGAGCGGTGCCCGCGCCGTCTACTGGAACGAGATCGCGCAGGCGCCTCATCAGGCGGTTGAGCGACAGCTCCAAGCGGCCCTTGCGAAGCTCGGCATGCACGCGCAAAGCTTTCCGGGCGACTTGCTGGTCCCGCCCGCGGCGATCCGCACCAAGGACGGCCGGGGCCTGCGCGTGTTCACCCCGTTCTGGCGCCGCGTACTGGCCCTCGGCGACCCGCCAAAGCCCCTGCCCGCGCCGAAGCAGCTGCGCCCTGCACCGAGCATCGCGAGCGATGGACTGGAGAGCTGGAAGCTCGAGCCGACCACGCCCGATTGGGCGGGCGGCCTGCGCGAGGCATGGAGCCCCGGTGCCGCCTCTGCCCATCTGCGCCTGCGCGACTTCCTCAAGCACACTGTTCGAATGTATGTGGGCGACCGCGACCGTCCGGACCGAGACGGGACCTCACGGCTGTCGCCGCATCTGCGCTTCGGCGAGATCAGCCCGCGTCAGTTCTGGCACGCCGCCCGGTTTGCCGCGGCGGAAGATCCGGCACGCGGGCAAGGCGTCGAAAAATTGTTGAGCGAGCTCGGCTGGCGCGAATTCTGCCGCCACCTCCTCCACGATCACCCCAACCTTGCCGCCGAAAACCTGCAGACGAACTTCGATGGCTTCCCTTGGCAGCCCGACAAAGAAGCGCTCACCGCCTGGCAGCGCGGGCGCACCGGATACCCCATCGTCGATGCCGGCCTGCGCGAGCTCTGGCACACCGGCGTGATGCACAACCGGGTGCGGATGGTGGTGGCCTCCTTCCTGGTCAAGCACCTCCTGATCGACTGGCGCGAGGGGGAGGCCTGGTTCTGGGACACGCTGGTCGACGCGGACGCCGGCAGCAATCCTGCCAACTGGCAATGGGTCGCCGGCTGCGGCGCGGACGCTGCGCCCTATTTCCGCGTGTTCAATCCGCAGCTCCAGGGCGAGAAGTTCGATCCTGATGGAGCTTATGTTCGACGCTGGGTTCCGGAGCTGAAGGCCCTGCCCGCCAAGCTGATCCACCGGCCCTGGCAGGCAACGCCGATCGAGCTTGCGAGCGCGGGCATCACGATCGGCAAGACCTATCCGCAACCGATCGTCGATCATGCCAGGGCACGCGAACGCGCGCTCGCCGCCTACGCAAAGATCCGCAAAGGTTGAGCGTCGCTTTGACACAATTTCGAAACCCGCTATCGTCATCGCTCCATGCAAACCGTGGGGGACGATATGGACGACGAGAAGCCGATCACCGAACAGGCGATGGAGACGATCACCAGCGCCGTGGAAACGACCAAGGACGCGGCAGTCACCGCAGTCAAGCAGGTGAAGAAAGCCGCCAAGAAGGTCGCGAAGAAGGTAGCGCCGAAGAAGCCGGCCAAGAAGAAAGCCAAGAAGGCTGCGAAGAAGACGAAGAAGAAGGCCGCAAAGAAGTCGTCCAAGAAGGCCGCGAAAAAGTCTGCGAAAAAGGCGACCAAGAAAGCCGGCAAGTCAAAGAAGGCCAAGAAGGCCAAGCGCTGATCGCACCGGAAGACGTCTCCGGGTGCGGGCGCGCCCGGAGACGGCGCGCGCCTATCCTCGCCGCTTGGCTGCGCGCCGGCCAGGATGACGCTTGCTCTCAGGATTGCGGCTGTGCACGCCGTCAGGACCGCCGATTGACGACGAAGACCGCCGCGGCGCAGAGCGCCATGCCAGCAATGGCAATCGCATCCAACTTTTCTCCGAACAGCAGATAGGCCATCAGGGCCGTGACGGCCGGAACCAAATAGAACAGGCTCGCGACCGAGGTCGCCGCGGCGTGGCGGATCAGCCAGTACAACAGCCCGATCGATCCGATCGAGAGCGCGACCGCGAGCCAGGCGAGCGCAAGCACAAACTCCCGCGTCCAGTGCACCACGCGATCCTCGAACAGGAAGGCGCCGACCGCGAAGAAGATGGTGACCGCCACGTACTGCACGAGATTGCCGGCGCGCCAGTCGATGTGATTGCAATAGCGGCGCTGATAGAGCGTGCCGAGCGTGATGCTGACCAGCGAGACCACCGAGGCGAGCCAGCCGAGCCCGGCTTCGCCGGTCATCGGGCGGTTGTGCAGGATCAGCACCACCCCACCGAGGCCGAGCACGAGCCCGGCCCATTGTAGCGGCGTCACCTTCTCACCGAGCCAACGGTTGGCGATGGTCGAGGTCAGGATCGGCTGCAGGCCCGGAATCAGCGCGGAAAGGCCGGCCGGAATCGAATGCGCGATCGCGATCGCGGTGCCGCCGAGATAGAAGCCGTGGACGAGGATGCCAGCGACCGCGCTGTGCGCGATGCCGGCGCTATCAGGCCATTTCGGCCGGGCGATTCCTGCGATGATTGCCATCAGCCCGACCACGATCGCCATGCGGATGGCGAGATAGGTCAAGGGATCGGCATTGTTGACGACGTATTTGGTGCCGATGAATCCGGTGCTCCAGAGCAGCACGAACAGGATCGGCGCGGCGCGGGCGGCCAGGGCTTCTTGATTATGATTCATTGCCGCCCTCATTGCCCGACCCTCGGCCATGCGGCAATGCGAATTTCGTGGTGACGATATGCTGCGCTGCGACGGAGGATCGCGGTCCGTCTCAGCCGCTCACCATTCGTCCGGGCAGGGATTGACGATCTTCCAGAGCTCGACCCCGTTCTTGATCTTCTTCATGTCCGTGGTGAGCCCGCCATTGCGGCGAATCCAGTCCTTCACCGTGTCGGGGTAGTAGGACATGAGATCGGAGGTACCCTCAGCGCTGGTGACCTTGATGCCGAAGGTGAACGCCTTGTCGTAATAGGCCTGGTGGAAGCCGAGGCTCGCGCGCGGCGTCACGCAGATCTTGTTCATCGGCACGATGCCGAGCACGAGCGTGCAGGCCGAATTGCAGATGCCGTCGATGATGACCCGCTCGCCCTTTTCGCGCACCCGCTTGTACTTGGCCTTGTACTCCTCGACATAGCCGCCGTGGTCGCGCGTGATGTGCAGCTCGGCGCGCGCGGGCGTGGCGGCGGCGAGGCAGAGCAACAGCAGACTCGGAAGCGTGATGCGCATGGCGAGATGACGGCGAAGGCCTTCAGGAATGTACCGGACTCGAGGGGCCGGCAAATGCCCCCCGGGCCGGCGGAAGAATCTGAACCGAATAGTCTTTGGTCATACTTGTGTGGGGAATTCGTTAAGCATCCCGAAAAGGCCAAAAATGGGCAGCTTTGGCCGCATGTCCGGCAATTCTGTCACACCCACCCGGAATCTGCGGGATTGGCCTTGATTTCTGGCCTCCGGAGCGATGCTTGGCCGCTCGAAATTGCTATAACAAGCTGACCCATTCGAGCGGGTTCCGGAGAATCGAGATGAGCAAGTTGACGCGTGTCGCCGCGGTTGCGGCCCTGACGGCTGCGGTCCTGGCCCCCGCCCTCGCGGAGGCGAACGGCCGCCACCGGTACCACCGCTCCTACGCCAACCCGCTGCCCTACCCGATCAGCTACCTGCACAATTACGGCCCGGGTATCAGCCCCGGCACCTTCGCCTACTATGACGGCCCGGCGACCAACCACTGCTACCGCAGCGCGGCCGCTTATATTGGTCAGGACGGCCGGCGGCACCCCTGCTACTGAGGCGCCGCGGCCGCTGCGACTCATCTATTTGGCGGCGCCCGACCGCAGCAATTGCTTCTCGATCTCGTAGATCGGCAGCTTGACGAGGTCCTTGCCGACCTCCCCCTGAAGCGCCTTGCGCAGCCCGTCCGAATAGTCGGCGCGGATCATGCCGAGCGCACGTGGCGAGGCCACCATGGTCAGGGCCGTCGTCTCACCGGAGCTGACGGCGGCATCGAGCCGGCCGGCCAGGCTCCGCAGAAAGGCGCGCTCGGCCTCGTCGTGCCAATCGGTCTGCTCGACCGAGCTGCGTGCGCTGCCGGCTGCGCCATGTAACCGGCCCGGCGCGTCGGCCCCCTGAGCGGCGGTCGCGGGATTGGGCTGCTCGTGCACCTCCCTGGTGTGGAGGTTCGGAAACATCTCGTCGCCGAGGTTTTCCAGAATGAGCGCCTTGCGCCCGTCGCACACGACCAGCCAGTCACCCTTGTCCATTCTCATCTTGTCCATCGCAACTTCTCCTTCACTTGCAGACGCCGCATCCGGCATCAGAGCTGTTCTTCGAATTCCTCGAAGGACTTGCCGAATTGCGTCATCGCCTCCTCCAGATAGTCGGCGAGCATTGGCGTACCGATCAGGTATGAGGCGGTACGCTGGTTGTGCGCCTGGGCGGCCTGGGCGCGCAGTTGACGCCAATCGGAGAGATCACCGTCGCCGCGGCCAAGCCAGGTCAGCGCCACGAGATCGATCTGCTCGTCAACATTGAGAGCGCGGATGAAGCCCGCGAGCTCGGCACGGTCGGTGCTTTCGCCGCGCCCACCGCGGCCGTAGCTCATGTCGTCGTCGCCGAAGTCCAGGATGACGCCACCCCCTCCCGCTTCGCTGTCGGACCGGCGCGATTTCGAGATGACGAAGAACACCTTCTCCGGCGAGATCGACAGATCTGGAATGACTCGCATTCAGCTCACCTTGCCCGGCAGCAGGCACCACGCCGCTGCCATGACGGCGACAGTAAGAGCCAAGGCAAACTTGCGAATTGCGCAGGATCAAGCTCAAGTCACGACACGGCCTGCCCGGCCTACGGCCCGCTGCCGAGCCGTGACGTAAGGGTCAGCTCGCCTGTTCATCTGTATTACATTTCGGTTCGGCCACAATTTGATCAGAACAACCTCGATATCCTGCATCGCGTAAGCGAAGGAAGACATCATGAACCTCACGACTGGCCGATTGGCCGCGTTCCTGTTCGGCGCCCTCGTTGCATCGTCGACGGCATCCGCCATGCCCATCGCGCCTGCACCTGCGACACCGCAGGTCTCCGGCGTCGAGCAGGTCCGCATGGTCTGCGACGCCTGGGGACGGTGCTGGTGGCGGCCGAACTATTATGGCTACTACTACAGGCCGCGGCCATATTATTACGGCCCGCGGTACTATGGGCCGCCGCGCTATTACGGGCCGCGCCATTATGGGTACTACGGCTATCGCCGCTGGTGACGTTTGAAGGGGCCTTCGGGCCCCTTCGCTTTTGCGAGATCATGTCTTGCGCAGTGGATCACTGGCCCCAAGCCGTTCATGTTTGATCTAGATCAAAGATGAGATCAGCCGAAAAGGTCACTTATGACGATTTAACCGATCGTGTTTCGGTGCTGTCAACATGAAGGTGCAGAGCGTTGAGGAACGGCGATGAGCCAACGTACCTCATGGCATGATGTCCGCAATACTACGGCCCTGAAATTCGGTTTACTGAAACTCGATGCTTCGCCATTGATGATGCAGCGATGTTCCTTTGATTGTCTCATTTCAGCGGCCGGCCAGAATCATGTTGTTCGACGACCTCGCTCCCTCCTCTGCCCTTCAACTAATCGGCTTCTCCGATGTCGATGCGTTTCGGCCGATTGAGACGATGGAGGATGCGAGGAGCATTCCGCTCGACATCCCGAACTTCGCGGCGGCCCGAGCCATCGTCTCCCTGCCGGCGTGCCGCATCATCGTGATGAGATCGTTCGCGCGGATCCTAGACACCGCCTATCGCATGCCGGGCGGGATGGTGATCCTGTCGATGAGCGACGATCTTCAGGTCAACTTCAAAGGTGTGGATCTCGACGCCCGCTTCTTCGCTGCCCTCCACGGCAACGATGAGTGCCATTTCGTCGAGCCCCGGACCAATCATCACGCCATGATCATCTTCTCCCCCGAGCTGAGAGACCGGGGCTGGTTCGACCGCGCCGACCATTTGCGCGCCCATGTCGCGAACCGGCCCGCCCTGCTCCACACCCGACAGCTCCTGCTCGACATCCTGCGCACCGCGTCAGTGCAGCCAGACCTGTTCGAGACGACCGAGGTTGCGGCCCATCTGCAGGAAGGCCTGCTGCTCGCGCTCGACGATTTGTTTCGAATCGATTCGACGTCGGATCGGAGCACCTCGGTCCACAGCGAGCGGGCGATCAAGCTCGTGCAGCGCATCGACGACTACGTCGCTACCTATCCGACCGCGCCGATCTATACAGCCGATCTCGCCCGCGAGTTCGACGTCTCGATCCGTACGCTCGGCGGCGCCGTCAGCAAGGTGCGGGGCATGAGCCTGCACCAGTACATTCGCCTGAAGAGGCTGTGGGCGACCCGCGCCCGCCTCCTCAAGGGTGGCGTCACCGTGGCCACCTGCGCACGTGCCCAAGGCTTCCATCATCTCGGCGAATTTGCCGCAGCCTACCGCGCGATCTTCCACGAGGCGCCCTCCGACACGCTGGCACGCGGCCGGCAAAGCGGTGTCCCGGCAGGCTGATGGACGCCGCAGGCCCTCGCGGCGGTGACCCGGCATCCTCGCCGCTTTAGAACATATATGGAACAAAGAGGACTGGCGCGCTCGGAAGGATTCGAACCTCCGACCCTCGGAATCGAAATCCGATGCTCTATCCAGCTGAGCTACGAGCGCCCTGGCCCGAGTAGCGGGCCACCGAGATCCGCCGGCCGGCACTGGCGAGGAGCCAGTACACCCGACGGCGGTCGGATTGGTTCGAATTAGCAGAGAGGCCGGCCAATAAAAAGCCCTTCCCACCTCGATCGAGGCAGCCGAAGGCGCTGTTACCAGGTCGTGTTGAAGAGGCCGAAATGCGGCTGCTGAGCGACCAGCATCATGGGGCGGCCCGGCTGATGCGCCGGTTGCGTCCTGACGATCTTACGCTTGGGCTGAGCCTGGACAGGAGACGCTTGGGCCTGGAACGTCTGGGGCTGGCCCGCGTCGGACTTCCTCGCTGCGGCGGTCCCGGCCCTCGGCTCTGGCGTGAACTGGGCGAAGGTCTCGCGCACCCGCGTCTTGGCAGACATCTCGGCCAAAGCCGGCGACAGGCTCTCCTGTACCGGTGGCTGGGGAGCCGCAACTGCGGCAGTCTGAACCGCGGGTGCGACAATCGTCGGCTGGCTGGTGTCGAGGACGACGCGCTCAGGCAGATGGCGGTCGGACCGGATTCGGATCAGCGGCTGGTCGTTGCTTGCGGTCGCGACGGCCTGCGCTACGGGCGCCGCCGGGAAAACGAAATCCGCCGCGAACAGCAGTGTGAGCAAAGCTCCACCGACAAAGATGAAATACCTAAAGATGGGCATTGGCCGCGCTCCGCCCCCCGCATCCCCGCGTGGGCTCTGCTCGCCTCAACAGGCGATCTTCCAATTGGTTCCTGGCCCAGCCGTTCGGTTCAAATGGTGATGCATAGTTTTCGGCCAAGGACTGCAGAAGGTAACTTTTCAGCTACCGGGACAAGTCGCCTTCAAGCACGGCGTGCTGCAACCGGGGAACATTTTGCCTGATCGGCATTCACGTTAACGAAGCCGATCGGGATACGCACAAAGGTCTTGCGGCTCTTCATGCTGACCGGATCCGCCAGCACGCGGCTGCGGTCGGTCAGATGACTTCCATCGCGCCGCGTGAAGGCGCAGACGATCTCGACATCCTTTACGGCATAGTCGTTGTCGTTTCGCAGCGTGAACGTCACCAGGGCTTTGGAGCCGAGGCCGCCGCGACGCCAGGTCTGTGATGAAATCCTGAGACGACCAAGTTCTGCTGTCGCCGGCACCTGAGCTTCGGACACTGGCGAGGCTACTTTGGACGCATCGCCGGAGGGAGGCGCTTCAACAGCCGCCAGCTCAGGCCTCACCGGCTCAGCACTGTTGCCCTTGGAGAGAGGTAGCAGCATCCAAATGCCGCAACCGACGATGATTGCCGCCAGCAGCCATAGAAGGCTTCGGCCAAATGAGACGCTCGCAATCGTCACCGCCCGCGCCAGTCGTTCGCCGGTGCCGGCCAAGCGCCCCAATCCGAGTCGGTCGAGCCTCGCATTCATGGTTGCACACCGATCGCGACCGCAGCACCATCGAAGATGGATTTAGTCACAGCTTACCTTAATTCGGGCGACGAACTAAGGTTCCTCCAACGTCATGCGAGTCGGCAACGGCGGTGGTGGCCACCGGCGATACTGCTAGCATGCGCCATAGCATCGAAAAGACCCGTTGGGAGAGTATGAAATGCCGTTCGCCGTCGCTTGGGATCACGTCCATCTGCGCAGCCCCGATCCGGAGGCCACCGCGGCCTGGCTGCAGGACATCCTTGGTGGCGAGATCGTGCGCGCGCCGGGACGAATCGACGTGAACCTCGGCGGAGCCAGGATCTTCATCGCGCCACTCGAGGGCGACAGCGCCGTCAGCCCGCCACCTCCGCACCCGCATCAGGGCCTCGACCATTTCGGCTTGACGGTGAAGGACATCGACGCGGTCGCCGCCGAGATCAAGGCCAAGGGTGTCACGTTCACGCGCGAGCCGACGACCATTCGTCCCGGCGTACGCATCTGCTTCATCCGCGGGCCTGAAGGCATCTCGATCGAGCTGCTCGAGCGCGACAAGAAATATACCTGACGCGACGGAGCGCCCCGCCGTCCAGGCATCCGAGCCGGCGACAACGTCACGCCAGAAGGCTAAGTCATGCTACCGGGCATAAAGCAGCGGATGGTAACACCCATGTAGCCGTAGATCGGCCAGACCATGGTGCGTCCCACCCGGTTCGGCTCCGAGATCACGGCCTCCGCGGGCACGTCGACCCAGACGAGCTCCTGCTGCTGGCCATCGAGCGCATAGCCATAGCGCGGGACGCGGACGCGATAATGCCCGTCCTTGCTGTCCCAGTCGGAGTCCGAGAGCGCCGAACCGTCGGCATCGGAACAGCAAGGCCCCTTGCCGCTGCGCAGACTGTCGAACCAAGCCTTCAATTCGGGATTGGTGTTGGCGAACTGCCCGCGGTCGCGCGCGTGCCCCGAGGGGGCTGCGAGCGCGATCAAAGCCAACGCGGGCGCCAGCCTCGTCAGGTTTGCCCGGCGTATCGCATCGCCAATCCGCCGTTGTTCGCTTTTGCAATTCGTGGGACGCGCACTGTACAGACGCGGCTCATTGCCGCCGGAATCGATCCAGTTGGTCACGTTCGTCTTGCTCCAGCACCCCGCGGCCAGTGCAACAATGGTTATGCATTTCGCGGGCCAACTCTGATTCGCAACGTCGGGCCTCGCCTCACCATCAGAGCGTCATGACGGTGTCATGGACAAGCCGGAACAACTACGGCTCGCAGGCCGCCGAGACCGGCCCGGCAAACTGCCTCGTTGCGCGCAGGGATGGGCTTTGGCATAAAAGCGGGACCGGTTGCGCCATTGGGCGATGGCGGCCGGCCTACGGGACGTTATGAAAAACGGCCTCTACTCAATTCACGTCACCCTGCTCGATGGTCGAGTCGGCAAGGGCAGCGGCGTGATTCTCTTCCGCGACGGCAAGATTCTCGGCGGCGATGCCTACCTGTATTACACCGGCAGCTACACGGTGAAGGACAACAACAGCTTCAAGGGCGAGGTGTTGGTGCAACGGCACACCTCGCCTCGAGGCGATGACAATCCGCTGTTCGGCGGCCCTGCCCCGGTCGGCATCGGCGTCACCGGCACGTTCACGGACACGCGCGGACAGATGACCGGCACCGCGCTGGTCGGCAAGGCCAGCCAGATCTTCGGCGCGACGCTGCACAAGCTTGCAGACGTCGATTAGCTATTCCGCGGCCTGTTCGAGCGGCGCCACACGCGGCAGGATCATCTGGATGCGCGTACCGCCACCCGGTTCGGAATCGAGATCGAGCCGGCCACCGAGCCGGTTGGTGACGATGCTGTAGACGATGTGCAGCCCGAGGCCGGTGCCGCCTTGGTCGCGCCGCGTGGTGAAAAACGGATCGAAGGCGCGGCGACGGACGTCGAGCGACATCCCGCAGCCATTGTCGGAGAAGATGATCTCGACGTTGTCCTTGCCGGACTCGCGCACCTGGATCTCGATCGTCCCGGGCCGGCCGTCCGGGAAGGCGTGCGCCACCGAGTTCAGAAACAGATTGGTCAGCACCTGGCCGTACGGGCCGGGATAGCTGTTCATGGTCAGGTCCGGCTGACACTCGACGTTGAGCGTCAGATTGTGCTTACGCAGGCCCGGCCGCAGGCTCATCACCACCTGCTCGGTGAGGTCGCCGAGATCGAAAGTACGCTGATCCGAATAGTTGCGGTCGGCGGCGACCTGCTTGAACGACTGGATCAGCTCGGCAGCGCGGTTGAGGTTGGAGACGAGCTGCGAGGACGCATCGCGGCTGGTACTGAGGAAATCGTTGAGCGTGGAGCGGCGCAGCTCGCCGCGCTCGACTTCGGCGGTGAACATGGCGGTCTTGCGCTCCAGCGCGGAGGCGACGGTGAGACTGATGCCGACGGGATTGTTGACCTCGTGGGCGACGCCGGCGACGAGGCGCCCGAGCGCGGCCAGCTTCTCGGCCTCGATCAGGGAGGCCTGGGTCTCGCGGAGATTGCGCAGCGCGGTTTCGGCGGCTTCCTTGGCCTTGCGCATCTCCTGCTCGCCCCGCTTGCGCTCGCCGATATCGAGCGCAACGGTCACGATCCGCTCGATCTCGCCCTCGGCGTCGAGCAGCGGCAACTTGTTGACCAGCCATTGCCGCATATTGCCGGAGGCGTCCTGATACTCCTCCTCGTAGAAACCGAGACCTTTTCGAAGCTTGAGCACCCGCTTGTCGCTCTCGTCCGACTTGGATGCGCCGTAGCGCGACATCAGGTCGGCCGTGGTGCGGCCGAGCGCCTCGCCGGGCTCGATGCCGAAGATGCCGGCCATGTAGCGGTTCATCAGCACGTAGCGCAGATTGCGATCCTTGACGTTGATCACCGCCGGCACGGTGTCGATGACCTGCTGGAGCAGGCGCCGGCCTTCGGCGATGGCTTCCTCCGCCCGCTTCTGGTCGGTGATGTCGCGCAGCGTGCCCTCGTAGCGGATGATGTTGCCCGCTTCGTCCCGCACGCCCGTGGCGCTGTCGGAGAGCCAGAGGATGTCGCCGCTGCGCTGGCGCACCTGATACTCGAACTCGCGCACCATGCCGTCGCGCGCCATCAACCGCTGGTATTCGGCGCGCGCCTCGGGGTGGACGTAGATCGTGTGGGCGATATCGCTGATGCTGTCGATCAGCTGCTGCGGGCTGTCGTAGCCCATCATGCGCGCCAGCGCGGGATTGGCGTTGAGGAGGTCACCGGCCGGCGTCGTCACGTAGATGCCGTCGATGGAGCCTTCGAACAGTTTTCGATAGCTCTCCTCGGCGAGCCGCTGCTCGGTGAGCGCGCGCACCGCCGCCTCGCGCGCGGTGTCGGCCTCCTCCAGCGCGCGGCGAAACACTTCGGCCGCCCGCGCAATGTCGCCGATCTCGTTGCCGAGGTCGGCGGACGGAATTGAGACATCTTTCCGGCCGGCGGCAAGCGCGCGAATGGATCGCGCGATCTGGGCGAGCGGACGCACCGTCCTGCGCACCACGAACCAAGCAGCGCCAATGCCGATCAGCACGCCGACCGTGCCGAGCACGATGCTCTGCCATCGCGCCTCGGTCAGTGTCCGGGCGAAGTCGCGCGACAGCACGTGACCGCGTCGGGAGCTGACCTCGCGCAGCAATTCGGTGACGCGGCCGATCAGCCGTCCTTCCGTTCCCAGCACCTCGCGATCGATGTCGGCGATCTGCCGCTCGCGGACGGCGACGGCCATGATCGCCTCGGCATAGTCGTTCACCGCCGACTTCAGCTTGGCATCGGCAATATCGAGCCCCCGCATTCCCTGTGCAGCCTGCTCGGCTGCGGACGGGTTGCGCGCGAGCAGCCCGATCGCGATCCGGCCCTGTGCCTCGGACAGGCGGGACGCCAGCTCGCGGTCCGCGGTGCCTTCAACCGCTGCGTCGAATTGTTCGCGCAGCGGCGGCAGTCCGGCGAGCAGCTGGGCGCGGCGGTCGATCAGCGTGGAGATCCGCTCGAGGCCGGAGCGATAGGTTGCGAGCCGCTCGGTGACCCCGTCGAGCATGTCCTGCTGCTCGGGCGCGAGCTCGATGCGGGTCTTCTTCAGGATGTCGCTGAGCGTCGAGGCCGCCTCACCGACCTGCTGGAACTGGATGCCGGCACCGGGATCTGTGACGAAGTCGCGCGCGGCAAGACGCAGTTCGTTCATGCGGCGATCGATGTCCTCGGCGAGGTCACCGACGCTCTGCAGCCGCTGCAGCTCGGCGAAGGTCGAATCGATGTGCCGGATCGCAATCACGCTCGCAGTCGAGGTGACAATGATCACCGCCAGCACCAACAGGAAGCTACCGAAGGTGAGCTGGCCGATGGAGAGCGAGAAAGTTCGCCTTTTCTCAGGGGACGGCTTCAATTCGGCGGACATTGGTGGTTTGAGGACCGGACTGCTGGAGGTCCAATATACGACGTATTCCTGCCCGGGGGGAACATGCCTCGGGACGCGGAATATCGTTAATATCAGGACTTGCCGCCCGCTTCAGCTTTACGACAGTTTGACGCTGGCTGCCCCGCGCGCCGGGATTCATCGATACCTCGCCGCCTGTCGAAGTGTGCTAGCCGACGCGGCCGACCTCGAACACCTCGCCGTCATAGCCGGCCTCGCGGGGGATGCGGAGCTGACGGCCGGTTTCGGTTTTGGTCATCACCGGCATCACCGTAACGATCGAGAGGCCGCGGGCGTGCTCCAGCGCCGCGCTCACGCTTCCCTGCTTGGCGAGCCGGATCAGATTGCGCGTGGTCGGGAACGGCAGCTTGAAGCGGCCGCTTTCGCCGCCCTCCACCGCCTCGCGCGCTGACAGCCAGATCGAATCGGTGGACTCCCGCCCGTCGTGGGCGCCGAGCTGGTCGGGCGGCGCGGCCGCGAGGAAGAACCAGGTATCGAAGCGCTTCGGCATGCCCTCCGGCGTGATCCAGTGTGCGTAAGGCACCAGCGTGTCGAGCGCGAGCTGGAGGCCATTGTCGTCGAGGATCTTCAGGAAGCTGATCTTGTGCTCGTTGAGGGCAACGCGGTGCGCGTCAGCGATCTCGCCGGCGCGGTTGGCATCGACCGCCAGGCCAGTCTGCCTCGATCGCGCCAGCAGGATGCCGCTCTCCTCGAAGGTCTCGCGGATCGCGGCGATCCGGAAGCCGCGGTCCGCTTCGCTGAGGCTTTCGCCGCCCGAATAGAGGTCGGCGCGGGCGACGATCTCGTTGTCGCCGGCATCGACGCTGCCACCGGGAAACACCAGCGCGCCCGAGTTGAACTCGATCTGATGATGGCGGACCATCATGAAGACTTCGATTTCCTTAGCGCCGTCGCGCAGCAGGAGGATCGTCGAGGCCGGGCGTGATGCTGATGTCTCGGCCATGCAACTAGCCTGCGGCGCTGGATTGCGGGCCGAGATTGGCGCGCTTGTCGAAACGGGCGACCCGCGACAAGAGATAGTCGACCTCGGCCTTCGCCGTCGCCGTCATCGTCGCACCGGGCTTGCGCTGCGCGCTGGAAGCGATGATACCACGCTTCTGCAGCACGTATTTGCGCACGGTGAGGCCGACGCCGGGCTGTTGCTCGTAGCGGATCAGCGGCAGATGCGCGTCGAAGATGTCATGTGCCGCGTCGCGCCTGCCGGCCTTGGAGAGGTTCACGACGTCGATCAGGAGCTCCGGGAAGGCATAGCCGGTCATGGCGCCGTCGGCGCCGCGCTCCATCTCGAAGTCCAGGAAGGTGCCGCCATTGCCGCAGAGGATCGAGAGCGGACGGAGCGAGCCGTCCTTCTGGAAGCCGCGTAGTGTCGAGATCTTCTCCAGGCCCGGCCAGTCCTCGTGCTTGAGCATCACGCAGTTCGGATTGTCCATGACGATCTTGCGGATCACGGCGGGGGTGAACACCACCTGCAAGGTCAGCGGATAGTCCTGCAGCACCCAGGGCACATCAGGGCCGATGGCTTCCGCCGCCTGCTTGAAATAGCCGATGATCTGGTCGTCGGTGCGAAGCGAGGGCGGCGGCGCGATCATGACGCCGGCCGCGCCCGCATCCATCGAAGCCTTGGCCAGCGAACGCATGGTGGCAAAGCCCGGCGCGGAGACGCCGACGATCACCTGCATCTTCTTGGCGCGCTTGACGTAGCGCACCGCGACCTGCTCGGCCTCGACGGCATCGAGTTTGGGGGCCTCGCCGAGGATGCCCAGCACCGTGACGCCGTCGCAGCCGACCTCCTCGTAGAAATCGGTCAGGCGGTCGATCGAGCGCTCGTCGATCCGGCCGTCGTCGTGGAACGGCGTCGGCGCGATTGCGAAGGTGCCCTTGGCGTCGGCGGTGAGTTTCATCGGTCCTCGTCTTTCTCTAATCTGTCATTCCGGGGCGCGACGCAGTCGCGAGCCCGGAATCCATAACCACGATCCGGAGTATGGATCCCGGGCTCACGCTTCGCGTGCCCCGGGATGACGGCCTTCTAAAACCGCCGCGCCCCCATCTTGATCTGCTCCTCGGAGAAGAAGATCTCCTTGGCGTGATCGACGATGTCCTGGGCCTTCCAGCCCGAGTGCGGCGGCTTCCAGCCTTCCATTTCCATCATCCGCATCTCGCGCACGCCGCGGGGCCCGGACACGCCCAGCACCTTGCCGGTCTGGTCGCCCGACAAATCGCTGACCATGTATAGCACGGCCGGCGCGATGCCGTCCGGCCCGAGCGCGGCGCCGGGGTTCTCCTTATAGCGGGGCAGGTCTGCGGTCATGCGGGTCAGGGCGCCCGGGGCCAGCGTCCAGATCCGGATGTTGTACTTGCGGCCCTCGATCGCGAGCACGTTGGACAGGCCCCAGATGCCGCCTTTGGCCGCGCCGTAATTGGTCTGGCCGAAATTGCCGATCAGCCCTGACGTCGAGGAGGTGTTGACGATGACGCCGCCGCCGTTTTCCCGCATCCAGCGAAACACCGGCAAGGTGCAACAAAACGTGCCCTTCAGATGGACCTTGATGACCTTGTCCCAGTCGGCCTCCCTGGCCTTGTGAAAGGTCTGGTCGCGCAAAATGCCGGCATTGTTGACCAGGATGTCGGCGCGGCCGAAATGCTTGATGGCGTCGTCGAACACCGACTGGCCGCCTTCCATGGTGGAGATGTCGGCACCGTTCGCGACCGCCTTGCCGCCCTGGGCCCTGATCGCGTCCACGACCTGCTGCGCCATGGACTTGTCGGCGCCGGAGCCGTCGCGGGGACCGCCGAGATCGTTGACCACGACCGAGGCCCCTTCCCGCGCGAACAGCTTTGCGTAGGCCTCACCGAGCCCACCGCCCGCGCCGGTGATCAGCGCGACCTTGCCGTCGAGTAGTCCCATGGTGGCGTCTCCCTGTTTGTTTTTCTTCCACCTCTCCCCGCTTGCGGGGAGAGGTCGATCGCGTAGCGATCGGGTGAGGGGGTACAGGTCTCAATACCGTCCCCACTCGTGGTGAG
>NZ_LAXE01000001.1:3709303-3723062 GCF_003122645.1 Bradyrhizobium sp. SUTN9-2 | reverse complement strand
ACAGGTCTCAATACCGTCCCCACTCGTGGTGAGAACCCCTCACCCCACCCTCTCCCCGCAAGCGGGGCGAGGGAGTGAAACGCCGGTGCCCACTAACCCAGCACCGTCTTGCCGTTCTTGATCACCGTCACCCCGCGCGACTTCACCTTGGCTTCGAACGAGATCACGTTGCCGTCCTTCCAGAGATCCATGGTCACGGTCTCGCCGGGATAGACCGGCGAGGAGAACCGCGCGACGTGCTGACGGAAGGCGCTCGCATCGTAGTCGGCATAGGTCTGGAGCACGCCGCGGCAGGTGATGCCGTAGGTGCACATGCCGTGCAGGATCGGACGCGGGAAGCCGGCTTTCTTGGCGAACTCGGGATCGGAGTGCAGCGGGTTGCGGTCGCCGCAGAGGCGATAGACCAGCGCCTGGTCGGGGCGCGTGGTGATGTCGATGGTCTTGTCCGGCTCGCGCGATGGGATCTTGTGCGGATCGGGCTGGGTCAGGTTCGGCCCGCCGAAGCCGCCATCGCCGCGGGCAAAGCGCGAGGCGACCAGCGTTGCCAGCTTCTCGCCCTTCTCGTTCTTCAGCACGGTCTGGTGAACGATGACCACGCCCTTGTCCTTGCCCTTGTCGTAGACTTCGAGCACCGAGGAGTCGGCGGTGATGTTGGCGGCGACCGGCAGCGGCTGGTGGAAGGTGATGTCCCGTTCGCCGTCGACCACCATGACGCGGTTGAGATTCATCTCGCCCGGGCCCGAGCCCCAGGCCGCGACTGAAGCAAAGGTCGGCACCACCTTCAGCGGCCGCGGCGTGAACGTGCCCTCGTTGACGAAGGCGAGCTCGTTCTCGTCCATGGGATCGGCGCCGAGGCCGATGCCGTAGGCGTAGAGCATCACCTCGCGATCGGTGTAGGCGTATTTCTGGCCGAGATTTTTCAGGCCTTTGAGCTCTTCGTATCTGGCGGACATTCTTCTGGTTTCTCCCGGGATTTCACCGGCGCTTACTGATGCGCCCTCTCCCCTTGCGGGAGAGGGCTCCGAGGTGCCGGCCACATACGCGTTTGGGTGAGGGGTTGCTTCCACGTTGAAGATTCTCTCCGTGGAGAGAACCCCTCATCCGGCGCTTCGCGCCACCTTCCCCCGCAAGGGGGGAAGGAAGAAAGCAATCAAGCCACCGTGAAGAACGGCAGCGGGGCGCCGTCGGTCGGCTTGAACACCACCTTCACCTTCTGACCGATCTTGAGCTTCTCCAGATCGCAGTCGACGAAATTGGTCTGCACCGATGGCCCCTCCTTCAGCGTGACGTAGCCGATGGCGTAAGGACCGGTCGGCGATTTCCGCATCAAACTGTAGGTGTAGATCGTGCCCTCGCCAGAGGCCTGTTCCCACACCGTCTTGTCGGAGTAGCAGAACGGGCAGATCGAGCGCGGGAAGTAATGCGCTTCGCCGCAGGCGGTGCAGCGCTTGATCATGAACTTGCCCTCTTTCGCCGCGTCCCAGAACGCTGAAGTCTCGGGATTCGTCACCGGGGCCGGATACTTTTTCACTTCGCTCATCACACGCGCTCCAGAATGGCGGTCGAGGCGGCGTGGCGGACGCCGAGCAGGCCGCCGGTGCCGTGGGCGATGGCGAGATCGCAGTTCTTGACCTGCACCTTCGGATGCGCCTCGCCGCGCAGCTGCCTGACGGCTTCGAGGATCTTGGTCATGCCGCCGCGGTTGACGGGGTGGTTGCTGCAGAGGCCGCCACCATCGGTGTTGAACGGCAGCTTGCCGACGCCCGAGATCAGGTTGCCGTCGGCGACGAACTTGCCGCCCTCGCCCTTCTTGCAGAAACCGAGGTCTTCGAGCTGCATCAGCACGGTGATGGTGAAGCTGTCATAGATCGAGGCGTATTTGATGTCCTTCGGCGTGATGCCGGCTTCCTCGAACGCACGCGGACCGGACCAGACGCCGGCGGAGTAAGTGAGGTCGAGATCTTTGCCGCCGCGCGGGCCCTTCATCGCCTCGCCATGGCCGATCAGGCGCACCAGCGGCTTCTTCAGGCTCTTGGCAATCTCCGGCGTCGTCACGATCAGCGCGCCGCCGCCGTCGGAGACGACGCAGCAATCCATGCGATGCAGGGGATCGGAGATCATCGGCGAGTTCAGGACGTCCTCGACAGTGACCACGTCCTTGAGCATCGCATACGGATTGTACTGCGCGTGATGCGAGGCCGCGACCTTGATCCAGGCGAGCTGCTCGGAGGTGGTGCCATAGTCGTGCATGTGGCGCATGGCACACATGCCATAGGCATTGTGCGTGGTCGCCCCGTAAGCGGTTTCGAAATCGACCTCGGCGCCGGAAGCGCGCGGCGGCATCGCGCCGGTGCGCGGCTTGCCGGCGAGCGTCACGAGCGCGATCGAGCATTTGCCCGCAGCGATCGCCTCGGCGGCATGGCCGAGATGGATGATGTAGGAGCAGCCACCGGTCTCGGTGGAATCAATGTGGCGAAGCTTCTTGGTGTTCAGGCCGAGATAATCGACCATCGGCCAGGCGCCGCCGGGCGCGTCGCCCGCACAGAAATAGCCGTCGATATCATCCTTGCTGATCCCGGCATCCTCGATCGCGCCCTTGGCGACCTCGGCGTGGAGCTGGGCGGTGGATTTGTCCGGCGCATGCCGGGTCGGGTGTTCGTAGATCCCGGCAATGTAGGCCTTGCCCTTGATGGTCAAAACTTCAGTCTCCGCTCGCGTCTCGTTCGTGGCTCTTTTTTTGGCTCTTTTTTCTGAACCGCACCGGGCTGATTGGCAAGCGCGGAAATATTCCGCCCCGCGAGAGGGTAGCGGATTGGCGCAAGGGGAGCACATCCGAAAATCCGCCCCAGATAGCAAGCGAACCTGCCCGCCGCGTCGTCATTGCGAGGAGCCCTTGCGACGAAGCAATCCAGAGCCCCTCCATTGAGGAATTCTGGATTTGCTTCGCTACGCTCGCAATGACGGAGTTTGTTGCCACTGATGGCACTGCTTCAACTCAAGACTCGCTCGCAGACACACGCCCGCATCCTCGCGGCACATCTCGCCCGAGTTTTGCTCCCGTCTTGCTCCCTCCGAAGACAGAGGGCGCAGGGAAGACCGGGTGCCGGCTGGGCACCCACGGTCCGCTGTGCGCGAATTGCGCGAAAAACAGATGCACAGCGGCATACAGGTGAAGCCCAACATCCGGCCTTCCCTGCGCAGTGGCTTTACGGCTTATGTCGCGCTCTCCCCGGGGAGCGATGCACTATTGCCCCCGTCGCCTTGCGAGAGAGACCCGCACGACTTGACGCACAGACCCCGGGCGTCAGGACCACACGATTTTGCCGTACGCGAGACCGCGCCCGTCGTGCGCGCGAAAGACTCGCGCGACGCAGCCCGCGTCCACCGCCGCTCACCCCGCGTTTCGTGACGATCGCGATACGCCCCTCTGAGAGGGATGAGGTGGCGGAGAGATACGATAATTCCGAATTTCGGTAAAGCGGAATGTTTTTGCGCGCCCGGCTTGACCTATAGCGTGGGTGTTTTGTCCGACGGGCAACACAAGGGACGGTGCTGTAGGGTGGGCAAAGCGAAGCGTGCCCACGTCATCTGGTGCCATCCTGGTGAGATGGTGGGCACGGCGCTTTGCGCCTTTGCCCACCCTACGAGAGCGCCTACTCCGCCGCGATCTGCCGGGGCGCCGGCGGCGGGTTGGCCAAATCCGCGGCGAGCTGGGCGTAGCGGGCCTTGGCGTCGTGTACGGCCTTCTCCTTCACGGGGCCGTAGCCGCGGATGCGGTCGGGCAGTGAGAGCAGCTCGACCGCGGTGTCAATCGTGAGCGGCGACAACAGGCCGAGCACGGTGGCGACGTCCTTCTCGTAGCTGGCGATGAGATCGCGCTCGAGCTTGCGGTCGGCGCTGCGGCCGAAGATGTCGAACGGCGTGCCGCGCAGGAACTTGAACTTGGCCAGCACTCGGAAGACCTTCAGCATCCACGGGCCGAAGGCGCGCTTCTTCGGGCGCCCCAGCGCATCGACACCGCTGCTGAAGATCGGCGGCGCGAGATTGAAGTTGAACTTGAAGTCGCCCTCGAACTGGTCGCGGAGCTGCTGCTCGAAGGCGCCGTCGGTGTAGAGGCGCGCCACTTCGTATTCGTCCTTGTAGGCCAGGAGCTTTGCATAATTCACGGCGACCGCGCGCGGCAGCGCATCGCCATAGCCGCCCTTCGCCGCGGCGTCGCGGACCTGGTCGACCAGCTTGCGATAGCGCCTGGCGAGACGAGCGTTCTGGTAGGCGGTCAGATGCTTGGCACGGTGCTCGATGACCTCGTCGAGCGTCATGGCATCGAGCGCCTTCGGCGCGGCCACTTCGTCCCCGCCCTTCAGCATATCCGCAAGGCGCTTGGGGTCGGCGACCGCGAGACGGCCAAGGCGGAAAGCTTCCTTGTTCATCTTGATCGAGACGCCATTGACCTCGATCGCCTGCTCGATCGCTTCCGCGGAGAGCGGCAACAGACCCTTCTGATAGGCATAGCCCATCATCATCATGTTGGTGGCGATGGCATCGCCGAGCAGCTGCTCGGCCGGCTTGGTGAAGTCGAAGAACACCGAATCCTTGTGCAGCGCCGTTTCCAGGAGCCCGTTCAGCTTGCGGGTCTGGAAATTGAAATCGCGATTGAGGATGAAATCGGCGGTGGGAATGACGTGGCTGTTGATGATGCCGTGGGTGCGGCTGGTGTCACAAAGGGTGATCGTGTCCTTGGCGACTGCGACGACCTCGTCGGCGGCGAGCACGAGATCGGCCGTGCCGGTGACGATGCGCGAGCAGGTCACCTCGGCCGGATGATCTGATAGCCGCACATGGCTGAGCACCGCCCCGCCCTTTTGCGCGAGGCCCGACATATCCAGGATCATCGAGGCCTTGCCCTCGATGTGGGCGGCCATGCCGAGCAGCGCGCCGATGGTGAGCACGCCGGTGCCGCCGACGCCGCCGACGGCGATGTTATAGGGCTTGTCGAGCGTCGGGCGCGAGGCCGGCTCGGGCAGCGTGCCGATCTCAGCGAGCTCGGCTGGCGCGCGGTGGCGCGGCGCGCCGCCGTCGATGGTGACGAAGGACGGACAGAATCCTTTCAGGCAGGAATAGTCCTTGTTGCAGGATGACTGGTTGATAGCGCGCTTGCGGCCGAACTCGGTCTCCAGCGGCTCGACCGAGATGCAGTTCGACTGCACCGAGCAATCGCCGCAGCCTTCGCAGACGGCCGGATTGATCATGACGCGGCGCGCCGGGTCCTCCATCAGGCCGCGCTTGCGGCGACGGCGCTTCTCGGCGGCGCAGGTCTGCACGAACACGATCGCCGAGGTGCCCTTGAACTCGCGGCACATCTTCATGACGTTGTCGAGCTCGTCGCGGTGATACTTCTTCACGCCGGGCGCGATGGTATCGGCGGGGTAAGCGTCGGGGTTTTCCGAGACCAGATAGAGCTCGCGGATGCCTTCGGCGTACAGCTGCTGGGTGATCTGCTGCGGCGAGAGATCGCCGTCATGACGCTGGCCGCCGGTCATGGCTACCGCATCGTTGTAGAGGATCTTGTAGGTGATGTTGGCCTTGGAGGCGATCGCCTGGCGGATGGCGAGAATGCCGGAGTGGAAATAGGTGCCGTCGCCGAGATTGGCGAAGATGTGGTTCTCGTTGGTGAAGGGCGCAATGCCGACCCAGGGCACGCCCTCGCCGCCCATATGCGTGAACGTCTCGGTCGAGCGGTCCATCCACAGCGCCATGAAGTGGCAGCCGATGCCGGCCAGCGCGCGGCTGCCTTCGGGGACTTTCGTCGACGTGTTGTGGGGGCAGCCGGAGCAGAAATACGGGGTTCGGGAGACAGGGGCGACCGCCTGCATCTGGGTCGCCTGGCGGCCGTTGAACCAGTCGGCCTTGGCGCGGAGCATCTCCGCAATTTCAGGGTTGAGATCAAGTCGAAGCAGGCGTTCGGTCAGCGAGGTCGCGAGCGAGGCGACGCTGAGCTCGGCGGCGAAGGTCAGGAAGCGCTTGTCGTGCTCGTCCATCTTGCCGACGATGCGCGGGCGCACATCGTCGCGCCAGTTGAACAACACCTGCTTGACCTGGTTCTCGACGATCTCGCGCCGCTCCTCGACGATGAAGATCTCCTCCAGGCCGACGGCGAATTCGTGCACGCCTTCCGGCTCGAGCGGCCAGGGCATGCCGATCTTGTAGAGACGAAGGCCGATTTTGGCGGCGACCTCCTCGGTGATGCCGAGCTCGCGCAGCGCCTGACGAACGTCCTCGTAGCTCTTGCCAGAGGCCATGATGCCGAAACGGGCGGTCGGCGAATCCATGGTGACGCGGTTGACCTTATTGGCGCGGGCAAAGGCGATGGCGGCAAAGCCCTTGTAGTCCTGCAGGCGCCGGTCCTGCTCGAAGCGGTCGTCGGGCCAGCGCAGGTTGAGGCCGCCGGGTGGCAGCTCGAAATCGGTGGGAATGATGAACGGCTTCATCTCGTCGGTGAGGTCGATCTCGGCGGTGGTCTCCACCGTCTCCGTGATCACCTTCATGCCGACCCAGCAGCCGGAATAGCGCGACATCGCGATGCCGAGCAGGCCCATCTCGATCATCTCGTGGATGCTCGACGGGTAGAGATACGGCATCAGTGCCGACATGAAAGCATGGTCGGACTGATGCGGGACGGTGGAGGATTTCGCGCCGTGGTCGTCGCCGGCAAGGCACAGCACGCCGCCGTTCTTGGCCGAGCCCGCGGCATTGCCGTGACGGAACACGTCGCCGCAGCGGTCGACGCCCGGGCCCTTGCCGTACCAGATGCCGACCACGCCATCGTATTTGGCGCCGGGCGAGAGGTTGAGCTGCTGCGAGCCCCATACCGCGGTCGCGGCGAGGTCCTCGTTCACGCCGGGTTGGAACTTGATATTGTACTGCTCGAGATGCTTGCGCGCGGCGAACAGCTGCTGGTCGTAGCCGCCGAGCGGCGAGCCGCGATAACCGGAGATGAAGCCCGCGGTGTTGAGGCCGTTGGCGCGGTCGCGCCGGATCTGGGCCATCGGCAAGCGGACCAGGGCCTGGATGCCCGTGGTGAAGACGTGTCCGGTCTGCTGGGTGTACTTTTGATCGAGACTGATCGGACCCTGGTTGATGCCCATGCTGTCCTCGCTTCGCGCCCTGTTCAGGTCTTGCTGACTTAAGTCGTTGCCTGCCCATTGGTTTTAGCTAGGGCGCGCCGACCACCTCCGCCACTCTATGTCGGATATTTCATGCTCCGCATCACAATTCTGGACCAAAGGAGGCCTCGGGTAAAAATCGCAATTTCGTGGCCTGAAACACGTTGGCGATTTTCAGTTTGTGTCACCATACCCCCATCGTTGCGAAATGAATCGACGCTTCCCTTCACGCAGGTAGGGTCGATGGGTCGCAGGGGAGGCTGTCGATGCGGACGATTCTGACGGGCCTGGCGCTTGTGGGCCTGGCGTTGTGCAGTGCGGTTGCAAGTACGGTCACAAGCGCGGCCGGCGCCGCCGGACCATCGCCCGAGCTGATCGCCTATGGCAAGGCGCTGGTCGAGGCCGGCGACTGCGCGGGCTGCCACACTGCCGATCCGGCCAAACCGTTCGCGGGTGGCAAGCGCATCGACACGCCCTTTGGCGCGATCTATGCGCCGAACCTGACGCCGGACCGTGACACTGGCATCGGCGGCTGGACGGATGCCGATTTCACCCGCGCCTTGCGCACCGGCATCGCGCCTGACGGCTCGAATTATTACCCGGCGTTTCCCTACCCCTACTTCACGAAGACGACGAAGGACGACACGCTGGCGATCCGCGCCTATCTCGCCACGCTGGCGCCCGTCACCAGCCGCAACAAGCCGCCGGAGCTGCGCTGGCCATTCGGCTATCGCGGCCTGATGCGGCTTTGGAACACGATGTATTTCAAGCCCGGCCTGTTCGAGCCGGACCAGACCAAGAGCGCGGCCTGGAACAGAGGCGGCTACCTGGTCACCGGGCTCGGCCATTGCGGCGCCTGCCACACGCCCAAGAATTATTTCGGCGCCGACCGGGATGCGCAGGCGCTGTCCGGCAACGCGGTCGGCGGCTGGTTCGCACCGCGGCTCGACGGCGCCCTGCGCACCGGGCTGAAATCCTGGAGCGAGGCCGATATCACGGAGTACCTGCAAACCGGGCGCAATGCCAAAAGCCACGCCGGCGGGCCGATGGCGGAGGTCGTCGTCAACTCGACCTCGAAGATGAGCGATGCCGACGTGCGCGCGATCGCGACCTATCTGAAGAGCCTGCCGCCGGCCCGGCGCGAGACGATCGTAACGCCGCCGGACGCTGCCGAGATGAAGGCCGGCCAGGCGGTCTACGCAAAGCTCTGTATTGCCTGCCACGAGGCCGACGGCACAGGCAGCCCGCGCATCTACCCGCCGCTGCCGGGCAATGCGCTGCTGCAATCGATCAATCCGTCCTCGACCTTGCGCATCATCCTCGACGGTGCCCACACCGTGACGACGCCGCGCGCGCCGAACACCGGCGAGATGCCGGCTTACGCCAAGCAGCTGTCCGACGCCGAGATCGCCGCGGTGACGAACTACATCCGCAATTCCTGGGGCAATGCAGGCCCGCTGGTGACACCGGCACAGGTGGCAAAAGCAAGGAAGCGAGAGGCGAATGGGGAATAGCGAGTGGCGAATGGCCCAGAACCATTCGCTATTCGCCATTCGCGCGCGACAGCGCTCACCGCTCTTCATCCCCCGTGAACACGAATTTCGGCATCTCCCATTTGTAGCGCACCGCAAGCAGGCGGAAGCTGATGCCGAGGACAAATGTCAAAATGGTCCAGAGCTCCGCGTTGAGCTTGAGACCGAACGCGGTCGCATAGAACAACCCCGTCACCACCGAGACGCTGGCATAGAGCTCGGAGCGAAACAGCAGCGGCACGTCGTTGCAGAGCACGTCGCGCAGCACGCCGCCGGCGCAGCCCGTCACCATGCCCGAGACGATGACGATCGGCAGCGAGGCATCCATCTGCCAGGCAACGTCGCAGCCGGCCATGGTGAAGACGACGAGACCGATGGCATCGAGCACGATGAAGGCGACCTTCAGCCGGTGCACGAGGCGCGCAAACAGGATGGTGAGGAAGGCGGCGCCGCCGGCGAGCGCGAGATAGATCGGGTTCTGCACCCAGGCCAGCGGATAATGTCCGAGGAAGAGATCGCGCAACGTGCCACCGCCGAGCGCGGTGATGCAGCCGAGGAAGCAGACGCCCAGCCAATCCATGCTGCGGCGTCCGGCAGCGAGCGCAGCCGTCATGCCCTGCGCGGCCACCGCGGCCAGGGACAGGAAATGCAGCACACTATCCGTCGGCGGCAGGCTCCACATCGCCGTGTTCCTCCTCCCGACAATGGAACTTTAGGCCGGGGATTCGACAGAACAGGTTCCCGATTCCCCGCAACGGGGCAATATGCGACGAAAGCATCAGGTGGCGCGGAACAGAATCTCGCACCTGAGGGTTGTCCGGGGGTCATAACCGAGGAGACCAATCGATGGCAGACGACCGTTTTCCCAACGATCCGTACCGCCCGAACCTCGCCGACGATGAGTACTCTCGCGCGGCGCGCCGGGATGCCGACCTGCAGGCCGATCCCGAGCTCGGGGAAGGCCCCGCCTCCAGCGGCAAGATCGCGCTGTTTGCGGTCGCTGTCGCCCTGGTGCTGGGCGCAGTGTTCTACGGCTTGAACAATTCCAGCACCACCAACGAGGCCAGCAACACACCGGCCTCGCAGACTGCGCAGACGCAGCCGACCAATCCGGCCGCACCTCCCGGCATGCGTGACGTGACGCCGCGCAGCAACACCGAGCCGGGCGTGACCACGGGTGCAGCGCCGAACAGGCCGGCCCCGAATACGCCAGCTCCGTCCGACGGCGCGAAGTAACATTTCGTAATGATGCGCGAGAGCGGCGGGATGCAACATCCCGCCGCTTTCGTTTGCCTACCCGAACATCTTGTTGAGCTCGCCGCCGGGATAGCCGCCGCCGAGCTCGTTGAAGGTCCCCTTCTCCGCCATCTCCTTGGCCGCGCGCATGAAGCCGCCCCAAGCGGCGCGGGCGAGCGAGCCGCCGACGCTGATGCGGCGCACGCCGAGATCCTGGGCTTCCTGCAGCGACAGGCCGGAGCCGCCGATCAGAAGATTGAACGGCTTCGGTGCGACCGCCTTGACCACCGCGGCGATGTCCTCGCGGCTCTTCAGACCCGGCGCATAGAGGCAGTCGGCGCCGGCATCGGCATAGGCGGTGAGCCGGTCGATGACGAGCTTGAGATCGGTCACGCCCCACAGATAGGCCTCGCAGCGGCCGACCAGCAGCGTGCCGCTGTCGCCGATCGCCTTGCGCGAGGCCTTGATGCGCTCGACGGCCAGCGCGCGATCGTAGAGCGGCTTGTCCTTGTCGCCGGTGGAATCCTCGATCGAGAGGCCCGCAACGCCGGTGCGCACACCGCGCTCGACATTGTCCGCGACCTTGTCGGGCTCGACCGCAAAGCCACCCTCGAAATCGGCGTTCACTGGGATGTCGACAGCCGAGCTCAATGCTGCCAGATGCTGACAGACGTCCTCGACGGTGACGTGATTGTCGGCCTTGCCAATGGTCCAGGCAAAGCCCGCGCTCGATGACGCGATCGCCTTGAAACCGAGATGCTGCAAGGCTTTCGCGCTGCCGACATCGACCGGATTGGGCAGGATGAAGCAGCCGCTCTCGTGCATCTTCCTGAACGTCGCGCGCTTGTCAGCGGTCGTCACGTGCATGTTTCTCTCCCTTGTTAGCCGCGCAGAGATAAGGCTGCGTTTTCGAGTCCGCTAGTGCGCGTCATGCACGGCGCGGCTGTCCTTCGGCGCCTCGTCGCGGTCGTTCATGCCGTAGTCGCGGATGACGCTGGCGATGCGTAAGTGATAATCGGCGAAGATCTGCGCCCTGCCCCTGGCCTGGGTGCGGCGGTGCTCCATCGTGTTGCGCCAGGCCTGGACGGCCGCTTCATCCCGCCAGAACGACACCGACAGGATCTTGCCCTTCTCCGTCAGGCTCTCGAAGCGCTCGACCGAGATGAAGCCGTCAATGGTCTGCAGCAGCGGCTTCAGATCGGCTGCAAGGTCGAAATAGGTCTGGCGGTGTTCCGGCTTGGGCCAGACCTCGAAGATCACGGCGATCATGGGCGTCTCCTGCTGTTGGTGGGCCTACAATACCACCTTGCGCAGGAAGGTGCGTTCTTCGGCGAGGATGAATTTCTCCGCCTCGGCAAAGTTGAAGTTTGCCATACCGTCGAGATCGGCGCGGAGCCGTTTGCGATAGGCTTCATAGGCGGCCAGGCTCTCGAACGAGATCAGGGCGGACGCAATGTTGTTGGTACCCTCATGCGGCATGAAGTAGCCAATCAACTCGCCGCCACATCTCGGGATGATGGTGAGCCAGCGCTTCGAATATTCCTCGAACTGCGCGCGCTTGAAGGGATCGAGCTGATAGCGGATGAAGACGGTGACGGACATGATGGGCTCCTTTGTTTTCGCCGTCATTGCGAGCGTAGCGAAGCAATCCAGGAGTCCCTCCGCGGACGCAGTCTGGATTGCTTCGCTTCGCTCGCAATGACGTGTTCGTGACAACACGCTACGCCCTTGCCCGACACCAACGCTTCGGTTACCATCGAAGCATGAAATCAGGACCCGACATCGCCATGGTCGCCTCGCTGGTCGGTGATCCCGCCCGCGCCAACATGCTCACGGCGCTGATGAACGGCCGTGCGCTCACGGCGAGCGAGCTGGCTCAGGAGGCCGGCATCACGCCGCAGACCGCAAGCTCGCATCTGTCGAAGCTCGAGGCCGGCGGCCTGATCGAGCCGGAGAAACAGGGCCGCCACCGCTATTACCGCCTCACCGACGACGACGTCGCCGGCGTGCTCGAGGGGCTCGCCGGCCTTGCCGCGCGGACCGGCCATATGCGCGTGCGCACCGGGCCGAAGGACCCTGCGCTGCGGCGCGCGCGGATCTGCTACGACCATCTCGCCGGCGACCTCGGCGTGCAGATGCTGGACTCCTTGCGCGAGCGGCATCTGGTCAGGCAGAAGAAGCAGGAGATCGAGCTGACCGCCGAGGGCGAGCGCTTTCTTGTGAAGCACCTGCAGATCTCGCCCGACATGCTCAGCCATCCGCGCCGCCCGGTCTGCAAGGCCTGCCTCGACTGGAGCGAGCGGCGGCACCATCTCGCCGGCACGTTGGGCGCGGCCATGATGCAACGGTTCGCCGAGTTGAAATGGGCCGCGCGCGATCCCACGCCCGGCAGCCGTATCGTGAATTTCACCCGTACCGGCGAGAAGCAGTTCGCTGCGCTGTTCGCGAATGGGAAGGACTGATCACACAAGCTCTGTGAGATCGCACGTTTGCGTGTGAATGTGCACTCTCGTCATGGCCGGGCTTGACCCGGCCATCCACGTCTTTATTGCGGCTGGCACGTGGATGCCCGGGCCTTCGCCTCGCCGAAGCGGCTTCGGCCGCGCAGGCGGGACAAGCCCGGGGCATGACGGAGACCGTGATGAACCGCATCTTCCTGGCCGCGCTCGCCGCCGCCCTTCTTACTTTCCAACTCACATCGACCTACGCCGCCGATGCCACGCCCCGCGAGCCCTATGGCATCGCGCTCGAAGGCTTTGCCTATCCTTACCCCGTGCACTTGCTCCCCGTCGTCAACGACGGCGAGCAGCTCAGCATGGCCTATATGGATGTCGCCGCGGCACGGCCGAACGGCCGCACCGTCGTGCTGCTGCACGGGCGCAATTTTCCGTCGAGCTATTGGGCGCCCGTGATCAAGATGCTGAGCGAGGCCGGCTTTCGTGTCGTGGTGCCGGACCAGGTCGGTTTCGGCAAGTCTTCCAAGCCGGCGGGCGAGCTGCATTTCGACAATCTGGCGCGCAACACCATTGCGCTGCTCGATCACCTCAAAATCGACAAGGCCGAGATCGTCGCGCATTCGCTCGGCGGCATGCTCGGCGTGCGCATCGCTCGCGCCTATCCGGGCCGCCTCGCCCATCTGGTGCTGACCGCGCCGATCGGGCTCGAGGACTACCGCCTCTACGTGCCGCCGACGCCGACCGAGAAGATGATCGAGACCGAGGACAGGCTCACCGCCGACGGCTATCGCAAGCAGCTCCAGACCAATTACGCAATCAAGCTGCCGGCCGAGGCCATCACGCCGTTCATCGAGGCCCGCTTCAATATCAAGGGCAGCCCGGACTATCCGCGCTGGCTGCGCGCCTTCGTCTCTTCCGGCCAGATGATCTATCGTGAGCCGGTGGCGCACGAGATCCCGCTGATCGCGACACCGACTCTGTTCATCATGGGTGCGGACGACCACAACGCGCCGGGCCGGCCGCTCGCGCCGGAGGCGCTGCGGGCCAAGATGGGGCAGAACGCAGAGCTTGCGAAGCAGCTCGCCGCGAAGATGCCGAACGCGCGGGCCGAGGTAATCCCCGACACCGGCCATCTCGTGTTCCTGGAGGCGCCGGAGACGTACAAGGAACTGGTGCTGGGCTTTCTCGGCCGCTAGCGACAGCTGCGTGTCGTCCGAGGCCAAATGCGGCGAACGTTCATGCCGCATTCAGGTCATGATTGGCAGGTTTGGATCGCGACGTGTCGGCACGTCCCAGATTTAACGTGTCGAATCGTGTCTCTTGACTCATTGTGCGTCACCAGCGTCATCCCCCGAAGCCTGCCCCTAAGGAC
>NZ_LAXE01000001.1:3692655-3709278 GCF_003122645.1 Bradyrhizobium sp. SUTN9-2 | reverse complement strand
TCGTCGGTTTCAGCGAGGTGGCCAGCGCCGCCGGAGGTTGCGGCCCGGGCTGGTATCGCGGCCCCTATGGTAGCTGCCGTCCGATGCGCGCCCCTGTCGTGGTTCGCCCCGCTCCCGTGGTAGTCGCCCCGGCGCCGGTCGTCGTCGTGCCGCGTGCGCGCGTGTGCCCCTACGGCTTCCGCTGGTACGCCGGCCGCTGCCGCCCGTACTGATCTTCTATTCCGCTACAAAATGGCCGCGCGGCGAAAGCCTGCGCGGCCATTTTTGTTGCTGACGGTCTGTCCGCCGCGGAACCGGAGCACGTCCCAAATCGAAACGGGGACCGCCAGCGGCGATCCCCGTCGAGTCCGCGAATGGTCGCGAGCTTACCAATAATGGCGGCGGTGCCAGCGCCGGCGATGCCGGCGCCAATGACGGCGGTGCCAGCCCCAGTGGCGGCCACGCCCACGCCAGTGAACCTGCTCGGGAGCGAGCTGCGCAGCTTCCTCGCTGGTGGTGACGGCGGGATGAGCGTCGGGATTGCCTTGCGGCGTGCGGGCGGGATCAGCGAGCGGCTGCGGTGACAGCGGCGCGGCCTGCGCGGCCGTCGCAGCGAAGGCGGCGGCGCCCGCCGTCAATCCCAAAGCAAGTTTCAAAAAGTTCCGGCGCTCCATCGTTTCTTCCTTCTTGGATCATCGTACCCGTGATGCAGAAGGAATGTCGCCGCAACGCCATGAACCGAAGCTGAAGCCTGCGTTCAGATTCATGCGAGCCGAGATGAGGATTTCGTAGCCTGGATAGAGCGCAGCGCAATCCAGGATTCGTGCGCGAAGACCCCGGATTACGCTTGCGCTCCGTCCGGGTTACAGGACCTCGCTACGTCGCGAACTCCTGCGCCAGCACCAGCGTCTCGCGCGAGCGCTTCACGTCGGGCCAGTCGCGGTTGAAATCGGCGACGAGCTTTTCTAGCGCGTCACCTTTCAGCATCGCATTCAGCTTGGCCTCGTCCTCGAACTGATACATCGCCTGGTGCAGCGAGGGATCGTCGAGACTCCAGAACCGCCACGCCTTGCTCACGCCGAAGGCCTTCACCGCGTCGGGCAAATGTTCCGTCTCGTACCATCGGTCGAAAGCAGCGCGCTTTTCGGCGTCGGAGACGATGGCGCGAACGACGAAGAAGGCTGCTGGCATCGGAGTTCCTCCCTTTGTTTGCCGCGAGAGTAGCCGCTTTCCGCCGCCGGCGACAAAAAGACTTGGCCTTGGTGTCGGAATGAACGCCCTTCGCTCGTCCTTTGCGTTGAACCAGGAGACGGAGACAGCAAATGGCCGACCTCACCCTGACCACCTTCGATTGGGTTCCCGAACCGCCGCGTGGCCTCGTGCGCGATTTGCGCGTGCGCTGGGCCCTCGAAGAAGCCGCCTTGCCCTATCGCGTCGCCAGCACCCCGTTCGACGATCGTGGGCCTGCGCACCTCGCGCACCAGCCGTTCGGCCAGGTGCCGTGGCTGACCGATGGCGACATCTCGATCTTCGAGACCGGCGCGATCCTGCTGCATCTCGGCGAGCGCAGCGGCAAGCTGATGCCGACAGATCCGCGCGGCCGCACTGAAGCGACGAAATGGGTGTTCGCAGCGCTCAATTCGGTGGAGATGGCCAGCCTGCCCTGGGCCATGTCGAAGTTCATGGGACATCCGACCGACACGCCGGCGTGGAAATTCATCGACGACTTCCTCAAGCTTCGGCTCAAGCGTCTCGAGCCGGTGCTCGGCAGCCGCGAATGGCTGGCCGGCTCCTTCTCGGTCGCAGACATCCTGATGGCGGACGTGCTGCGAGTCGTCGGTCGATTCGACGGGCTGACGGACAGCCCTGCCTGCCGCGCCTACGTCGCGCGCGCCACGGCCCGCCCGGCGTTCGCCAAGGCGCACGCCGACCAGATCGCGCATTTCGCTGCGGCGGATAAGGCGCGCGGGGCGTGATGTGCCTCACATAATGGATCCTGCGGCTAGCATAGAGTCGCGGGCATCGGAACGATTCCATTCGACAGGTGACCCATGGTCCGCATCGAATATCTCAAGCGACAGATCGCCCGCGCCGAGCGGCTGGCCAAGGCCATCCTCGACCGGCAGACCGCCGAGCGGCTCCAGGCCTACGCCGCCGAATGCCGCGCCGAATTGTCGGAGCTGACGCTCAAGAATGCCGCGTGAGGCGCTAGTGCGCGTTAGGTATGTAGGGCGGATTAGCGACAGCGTAATCCGCCACTTCTCCATCCGGTGACGCAAACCTTGGTGGATTACGCTGTCGCTAATCCACCCTACGTATCACACCAGCTTCAGCGGCGCGTCGGCGACCAGGCGCAGGTCAATGCTGCCAATCAAGGCCGCCCGCCGCGCCTCCGCCGCACTGATGGCCTCTTCCGTCTGCCGCAACGTCGAGACGTTCGAGCCGAGCGAGACGATCCCGCCGAGCACAAGTGCAATCGATCCGAGCGCGGCAGTCTGGCCAAATCCGAACAGCCCGAGGATCGTCACCAGCAGCAGCGCCGCCCCGCCGCCGATCGCGATCTTGGATGCCAGGATGTACTTCCGGCAGCGCTCGGCGATCTCGGCGAGTTGCTCGATGCGATCTTCGATGTCGGAGATTTCGTCGGTCGGATCGTCTTCGATCATTGAATTTCAACCAGCGGTGCTAGCGAAGATAGGGCAATGGCTTCGCCATGCCAGCATCGGCTAGCTGCAAGTATATTTCTTTCAGGATCGGCCCCAACAACTCCCACGCCCACTCTGCATCACCCAGGTTAAGGTGTTCGACAAAGGAAACGGAGATCGCATTGCGCAATTGATCGTTTCCATCCCTGTAGTACTTCTCGGCGAGCTTGAAGCACAATGCGACGTCTTTCGCATTTCCGAGTGTGATAGCTCGTTGCGCAAAGCCGGCAACACGCCCACCTCCGGATGGAGCAAGCCGTATTGCCCGTTGATTTCCGACCTCAAATCCGGAAATATATCTTTTAGCTCCTTCAGGAAGACACTTCGATGAAGGTCGCCCACTTGGTGTCCTCCAAAGTTCACGTTGGATCGTTACACCTAGCTAACAGCAAACCAGACTGAGTGCGTTGCCCTCACAACGGCAAATTGTCGTGCTTCTTCGCCGGCATTTCCGTCTTCTTGTCCTTCAGCATCGCCAGAGCCCGCGCGATGCGCTTGCGGGTCGAGTGCGGCATGATGACGTCGTCGATATAGCCGCGCTCGGCGGCGATGAAGGGCGACAGGAAGCGGTCTTCGTATTCCTTGGTGCGGGCGGCGATCTTGTCGGGGTCGCCGATGTCGCTGCGGAAGATGATCTCGACCGCGCCCTTGGCGCCCATCACCGCGATCTGGGCGGTCGGCCAGGCGTAGTTCATGTCGGCGCCGATCTCCTTGGAGGCCATGACGTCGAAGGCGCCGCCATAGGCCTTGCGGGTGATGATGGTGACGAGCGGCACGGTGCATTGCGAGTAGGCGAACAGGAGCTTGGCGCCGTGCTTGATCAGGCCGCCATATTCCTGCGCGGTGCCGGGCAGGAAGCCGGGGACGTCGACGAAGGTGACGATCGGAATGTTGAAGGCATCACAAAAACGAACAAAGCGTGCCGCCTTGCGCGATGCGTCGCTGTCGAGCACGCCGGCCAGCACCATCGGCTGGTTGGCGACGAAGCCGACGGTGCGCCCGGCGATGCGTCCAAAGCCGGTGACGATGTTCTTGGCGAAGGCTTCCGCGATCTCGAAGAAGTCGCCCTCGTCCACGACCTTCAGGATCAGCTCCTTCATGTCATAGGGCTTGTTCGGATTGTCGGGGATCAGCGTGTCGAGCGACATGTCGACCCGCTCGATGTCATCGAAGCTCGGCCATTCCGGCACGCCGTCGGTGTTGTTGGAGGGCAGGAAGTCGATCAGGCGGCGCATCTGCAAGAGCGTCTCGACGTCGTTCTCGAAGGCGCCGTCGGCGATCGAGGAACGCGTCGCATGCACCGAGGCGCCGCCGAGCTCCTCGGCGGTGACGACCTCGTTGGTCACGGTCTTCACGACGTCTGGGCCCGTGACGAACATGTAGCTGGTGTTCTTCACCATGAAGATGAAGTCGGTCATGGCAGGTGAATAGACGTCACCGCCGGCGCAAGGGCCCATGATGACGGAGATCTGCGGGATCACGCCCGAGGCAAGCACGTTGCGGCGGAAGACGTAGGAATAGCCGGCGAGCGCGGCGACGCCTTCCTGGATGCGGGCGCCGCCGGCGTCATAGAGGCCGATGATGGGCGCCCTCGCCTTCATCGCCATGTCCTGGAGCTTCGTGATCTTCAGCGCATGCGTTTCCGAGAGCGAGCCGCCGAACACCGTAAAGTCCTTGGCAAAGACAAAAGTCTTGCGGCCGTTGACGGTGCCCCAGCCGGTGACGACGCCGTCGCCCGGCACCTTGGTCTTCTCCATGCCGAACTCGGTGGAGCGGTGCTCGACGAACATGTCGAACTCCTCGAACGATCCCTTGTCGAGCAACAGCTCGATACGCTCGCGCGCCGTCAGCTTGCCGCGGGCGTGCTGCGCCTCGATGCGCTTCTCCCCGCCGCCGAGCTTTGCGCCGGCACGACGATCTTCAAGGGCGTCCAGGATGTGTTTCATTTGCTCCCGCCAGTTCTTAAGTGATGGGCGGGTTCTAACACGCCATTTTGCGGCCCGGAAAGCCGGTTTCGCGGTCGCAGGGCTGCCCTGCCGTAGCGGGAAAGCGCAAGGAATTACAAAGTTTTGCCCCGGGAGGCGAGCGTGAGCGAAGGAACGGCCGAGACGGGCGCTGCAACAGGCGGCGTCAACATCCTGCTGCGGCTGGAGGGCCTCACTCTGTTTGCAGGGATGGTGACGCTCTATGCGGCCTGGGACGGGTCGTGGCTGGTGTTTGCGCTGCTGTTCTTCGTACCCGATCTGAGCTTCCTGGCCTACCTGTCTGACGCCAGGTTCGGTGCGATGGTCTACAACGCCGCCCACAGCTACTTGGTGCCGGTGGCGCTGCTGACGCTGGGCTTCGCCCTCGCCTCGCCCCTCACCCTCTCCATCGCCTTGATCTGGCTTGCCCATATCGGCATCGACCGGGCGCTCGGCTACGGCCTGAAATATTCCGCCGGGTTCGGCTTCACCCACCTGGGGCGGATTGGGCGGCAGAAGGATTCCTGACCTCACATTTGGCAGCCCGGCAGGTTGACCGGGCCGACCGATTCAGGCTTGCTCCGAGTCAGATCAGGCGCCGAATGTTGCGTGAGCCCAGTCGGTACGGCGGTGATCATCATGCCCTGGCTCCAGCGTCTACCTACTGGCATCACCGAGATGTCCGCGACGGTCGTCCCCTTGCCGCCGAACCCAGCGTCCGAAACGATCGACTTCCTGCGCCGCATGGCCGGCATGGTGTCGGGGCGGAACGGCGAGATGCTGCTGCGCGCAGCCAGCATGATCGAGACGCTGAGCCAGCGGGCGATGTCGGCCGAGCGGCTCTATCATCAGGCGCAGGAACAGAGCACGCGCAACGCCGAGCTGCGCGAGTCCGCCGAACTCGCCTCCGACGCCATGGTCGGCCAGATCGCGGCGCTGCGGGCACAGCTCGCCGAGCTCACCGCCGCGACCGCAGCCGAGCGCGCCGCCTTCGATGCCGAGCGCGGCAAGCTGCTCGAGCTGATGCAGCATGCCGAGAGACATATCGGCAAGCTCACGACGGAGCTCGACAGCTTGCGCGCCTCCGTCGACAGCCTCAACGAGACCGCGGTCTCGGTGCCGATCGAGGTGCTGCGGCTGGCGCGGACGCAGTTCGATTATCTCTCCAGCGGCTTTGCCCGGCGCGGCGATCCGATCTCGCAGGCCATGAGCGAGATCGGCGGCTTCGCCATCGACCGGGCTCTGACGGCGAAGCCTGACAACGCCTGAACTCCGTCCCCGAAATCGTCGACTTTCAGCTCGAGCTGGACCGCCGGGTTGGCGCTCAGAATTGCCGAGGAGTTGCTGATGGCCGCTTGGTGTTGCCATGACGTCATCATAGCGGTGACACCGAAACCACTACAAGGCCGGGCGTTCGAAAGCGATATCAGCGCAGCAAGAACCCACGACCGGAGAAAACAATGTTCGTCGATATCGATCATGCATCACTCGAAATGGCAGCCTCGAGCTTGCCCGGAGATCAACCCATCTTCATGCTCAATCTGCTGCGCTATCGGGATGAGGCCTTGTACCCGGACAAATCCGAGCTTCCGGCCTGTAGCGGCCGCGAAGCCTATTACACGCGCTATGTCCCCGCATTTCGCAAGGTCGCGATTCCGCTCGGGGTCATGCCGACTTGGCTCGGATCTGTCGGAGCTCTGCTGGTGGCAGCGCAGGACGAAGCCTGGCACGACGCCGCAATCGTCCGTTACCCTGACTTCGCGACCTTTCGAGCGATCGTCTTGAGCTCCGATTACCGGCGTGAGGCCGAGCCCCACCGTTTAGCCGCGCTCGCCGATTGGCGCCTGATTGCGACGACCGAGGTTCAGGTGCCGGCTGATCTGCAACCGCGCGCTTAAGCTGACCGTGTGGGATCGGGTTGCTTCTCCATCAACCACACGGTCGCGCTAGATCGCGCCGATCTCGGCAAGGCAGGCTTGCGTCAGCGTCATGCGAGCCTCGATGTGCCGTGGCTCTTTGCAATCCATGTTGAGCGCGAACACGGTATGTGCCTCGCCCTTCTCGGCCCAGCCGACCATCCAGCCGAGCGACGGCTCGCCGCGCTCGGCGCCCAGGAGACCAGATTTGGCGCGGATGACGGCGTCGCCGACCTTGGTCGCCGGCAGGATGTCGGCGACGAGATCCTGGCTGCGCTTCGAGATCGGCAGCGCGCGGCGGCGCAGCCGGTCGACGAAATCGACTTGCTCGACCGGATCGATTCGCAAGGCCCCGGTGAGCCAGAACTGGTCGATGCCGCCGCCGATGTCGCGATTGCCATAGTCGAACGCGTCGACATATTGCTGCATACGCACCTCGCCGATGCGGCGCGCGATCTCCTGATAGACCGGCACCGCGCTCACGAGAATCGCGCTGCGCAGCGTGTGATCCTTGTTCCAGGCCTCGATCGGGCGCTTGACGCCATCCCAGGCAAACACGTCCTTGTCGGGGTCAGTGACGACACCGGCCTCGAGCGCAATCAGCGAGTTGGGAAGCTTGAAGGTCGAGGCCGGCAACTTGCCCTCGCCCGAGCGCTCCTTGTCGCTGGCGACGATCAGATAGTCCTCGACCTTGTAGCCGACGAAGGTGCCCGACGCGCCGAGGTCGGTGAAGCGCTTTGCAAGAGCGTCGCGGATTTCATTGCGCGGCGGCGCGACATGGGCGCGCGTGCGTCCAGGCAGGATCGCGGTTGCGGCGAGGAGGCCGAGGGTGGAACGGCGGGTCAGCAAAAGCGAGATCCGTGAGCAGTGAAAACCAGCGCGACCATGCAGCCGCTAAGTGTTGAAACGATGACAGGTTGTGTTTACCGCCCCCGGCCCGACAGCCGCAGCACGAACACCAGCACCTCGGCGACGGCCTTGTAGAGATCTGGCGGGATCTCGTCGCCGAGCTCGACCTTCGACAGCGCGCCGGCCAGAACCTCGTTTTCCTCGATCGGAATGTCGTGGGCCTTGGCGATCTCGACGATCTTCTCGCCGATCGTGCCCTTGCCCTTGGCGACGACGACGGGCGCGCCAGATCCCTTCTCGTAATGCAGCGCGATCGCGAGCTTGGAGGGATTGCTCATGTGGCGCGATCCAGGAAGTGGCCGGCGCGAGCGGGCGCCGGAGCCGGCGGCGTGCCGTCGCGGACCACGATATCGCCGGGCTTGAGCTCGGCCTTCGTCAATGCCTGGCTGAGCTCACCGATGCCGGCGCGGAGCTGTTGCGCCGTGGCCGGCCGCTCCGCCCACATCCGAACGAAGGTCTTGTCGCCGTTCAGCGTGATCAGCGCATGCACGGGTCCGGCCGGCTCGACATCGAGCGAGAAGCGCGCGCGCCAGGCGCGCTTGGCGGGATCGTCCGACTCATTGCCGCCGTCGCGCGAGATCTCGAACTGCGCCATCGCGGTACCTTGCGGGGTCGCGAACGGAATCTCGAAATTCCACTGCGGCACGGCCGGATCGATGCGGTGGCCGCTGGCGTCGGTGCGATCGGGAAGCGAGGCAATTTGCAACAGCGTCTGCCGCGCGATCGCGGCATCGGTGTCATCGAGCAGACGATGCACGGTCGCAGCCAGCGGCGTATCCGGTGCGAGCGACGGCGCGGCGATGGACTGAGGCGCCGGCAGCGCACCGCGGACCGGGGGAGGTGTCGGGTGTGCGGGCGCCTCGAAGATATGGGCGTCCGGCACGGACTTGTTGGAGCCCGGCACGTTGCCGGTCAGGCGCGGCAGGTTTTCCGTGACCTCCTGCAGCAGGCTCGCGGCAAGGCCCCCGGACATGGTGCGCGACACCAAGGCTTGCGGATTGTTCCCCGCCGCATGGGCCAGCACGGCGACAGCGAGCGCGCCGCGCGACGCTTGCGCCGGTTGAGCGAGTTCCGGCGACGCCGCTTGTGCCGTTTCGCCCGCCAGCGCGGAGGCTGCGGTCGGCGTCGTGGCCGCAGCACTCGCCGGCAACGGCACAGCTGACGCAGTTGCCTGCGCCGCGCCGGAGGTCGATTCCAGGGTCTGGCGCAACACCAGCAGAGCGGCCTTCAAGTCCGGGATCGTGCCGGAGGACGGCGTTGTGCCTGCGGCCAATGACGCCTCGAGAAAACAGCCCTGACTTCTGGAACGCGGATTCGATATCGCCGCCGTCGAGGGCGGTGTTGAGCGGCGTCTGCTGCGCCAGCACATCGAGCACCGCCTGCTTCAGCCCTGCGGGCAGTTTGCTGTTCGTCACGACGGAGGCCAGGTTGGCGAACAGCGCTGCCTGGCTGCCCTGTTTGGTCGCGGCGTCGGCAGAGGCCGTCTGAACGGCGACCTGCTCGGACGGAGTGAGGGTGTTCCGTGCCGTGGCCACCGACGGCGCCAGCGGCGGGCTCTCCACCAGCGAGGCCGCGCGCGGCGTCAGCGTGACCTGATCTCCCGCCGCCTCGCCTGCCCCACCCATGACCGCGAGGCGAATGGTGCCGTTGCTCTGCGAGACCGCGAGCTGGAGATTCTGCCCCGGCGTCAACGCCACCTCCGACATCACGTCCATCGCCAGGTTGGCGATCGCGATCCGCACCAGATTGTCGGCGAGCACGCTGACCACCCTGGCATCGACGACACTGCCGGCTTGCAGCACGAGATCCGGCGTCGCCGCATCAGCCGGGCGGCTGGCAGCGTTGACGGGAGCGATGGGGGTGACCGGCGTCGGCATCTCGGCAGCCCTAGGGGAATGCTGGCTACCGTAACCGCTGCCTCGTAAACCTCTCGTTAACCTGGCACGGCCGGCGGCTTCACCGCCGCCAGAACCGTCGCAGCGGCCTGGAAATCCTTCAGGCGGGCGGCGCGGCGGGCGGCCGCCTCCTCGTCCAAGCCCCATTGCTCGACGTTCCAGTCCTCGTCGACATGGGCGGCGGCCCAGACCTGGTCGGCATCGCGCACGTCCTGGTCCAGCGCCAGCGCGAGCAGCGCCGATCCGGTCAGGGTGGTCACCATGTGGAGCGCGGCGACCGACCAGGGGTCGCCGGGCAGCGCGGCCCGTGCGGCCTTCACCGCCTCGTCCGGCTGCTTCACGTGCATGACGCCTTCGGACAGGATGAAATGCGCACCCAGCGTCTGCGCCGCCCAGGACAGCACAGGATCCCAATGCGCGGCCTCCCGGGCGACCAGTCCCTCAGGATGGCCGGCACGATAGAACAGCAGGTCAGACTCGAAATATTTGGCGAGGTCGTCGCTGACGAGCTCGACGCGATCGATAACGCCCTCGACCACGCTGTTGGCGATGCGCGTCAACGGCATGGTCACGGGATCGATCGCCTCGCCTTGGGCGGACCATTCTGCGGCGACACTATCTGCGAGCGCGCGCGTCGGGATCACCAATTGGCGGCCGGAGGGCGTACGGATCGGCTTGCCGTCGAGAGTGATGGCGAAGCCGCCCTCGGCGTCGACGACGCCGGCCTCCTTGTAGAAGCGCTTGCGCAGCGGCGTGCGCGCGGACGCGCG
Organism: Bradyrhizobium sp. SUTN9-2; assembly: GCF_003122645.1. NCBI lineage: Bacteria > Pseudomonadati > Pseudomonadota > Alphaproteobacteria > Hyphomicrobiales > Nitrobacteraceae > Bradyrhizobium > Bradyrhizobium sp. SUTN9-2. The sequence goes on along the minus strand of NZ_LAXE01000001.1, from coordinate 3,699,140 downwards.
CGCCGATTCCCGGGGATCAGGCGGGGGCTGCCCCGCAGCTTCTTCGAACAATTCGCGCATGTCGTTTTTTTGTTCCTGTCGTCAGTCGAATTACCAGTGTCGTCACGACCTCGCCAGTAGGACCAGGAGTGCTGCTAGTTCGCACACATGCGCGCGTACGTGCCGCGATCGGCCGGCCCCAGTCCTGCGGCTGCGCCGTCGTGAAGACATTTCGTGACGCGATCGCTGAACGAATTGCGCGGGAGCGGCTGGTAATTGTAGCGCGGCGGCGCGTCAAACTGCGGAACCTTGGGCACCTCGATCTTCGGCGGCGGTGGCGGCGCAGGCAGCGGTGGAGCGAGCCGCGCGCGTCCGGCGAAACATATTGCGCGCGGGCGGCCGGCTCTACCAACAGAGTAGCCAAGAGCGCAAAGCAGATCGACAATCGTCTCATGGGGGAACATGTCGTGCGCCTGCCGCCCCTATTCAACCTCACTATTCTTCCGGCGCGTTCTCGATCGGATCAAATCTGGTTGCGTCCAGACCCAGCAGGTTCCACGACTGCTGCATGTGCGGCGGCAACGGCGCGGTGGCGTCGATCACGCCGCCGCGCGGATGCGGGATGACGATGCGCCTTGCGAGCAGATGCAGCCGGTTCTGCAGGCCGCCCGGCAGCTGCCAGTTCTCGATGTTGAAATATTTGGGATCGCCGACGATGGGATGGCCGATATGGGCCATGTGGGCGCGCAGCTGGTGGGTGCGCCCCGTCACCGGCTTCAGCGACACCCAGGTCAGCTTGTTACCGGCGGTCTCGACCACGGCGTAGTACGTCACCGCGTGGCTGGCGCCCTCATCGCCATGCTGGGCGATGCGCATGATGGTGTCGTCCTCGCCCTCCTCCTTCGCAAGGAAGGTCGAGATGCGCCCCTGCTTCGGCTTCGGCAGGCCCGGCACCAAGGCCCAATAGACCTTTCGCGCCGAGCGCGAGCGGAACGCGCCGGTCAGGTGTGAGGCAGCGAAGCGCGTCTTGGCGATCAGGAGACAGCCCGAGGTCTCGCGATCGATACGGTGGACGAGACGCGGCTTCTGGCCCTTGGCATCGCGCATCACCTCCAGCATCTGGTCGATGTGCCGCGTCATCCCCGAGCCACCCTGCACGGCAAGGCCGGCCGGCTTGTTCAGGACGAGGACGTCGTCGTCCTCCCAGATCGTCATCTCCTTCAGCGCCTTCAGCGTCTTCTGCGCGGCCTCCGAGAGCTCGCCGACGACCTTCGGCGCATCGAGCTTGAGCGGCGGGATGCGGACGCTCTGTCCCTCCTCCAGCCGGTCTTTGCTGTCGACGCGCTTGCCGTCGACACGCAGCTCGCCTTTGCGCACGACACGCTGGATGTGGGAGAACGACAGGCCGGGAAAGCGCGCTTCCAGGAAACGGTCAACGCGCATGTTGTTCTCGTCGGCCGTGACCGTGACGGTCTGCACCTTGGTCGGCAGCAGCGCCTCGACCGACTTTTCAGGCGCAGGCCTCTCCTGGACCGCTTTGGGCGGACGCCGCTCGGCGCGCTCGCCGACAAAGCGCGGCGGCTTCCCGCCGGGCTTGCCACCCGGACGCGGCCCGGCCTTCTTCGCGCTACGCGCCTGATGCGCCCGCGAGTCGTCGCGCTCGTCACGCGAGCGCGGCTTTGGGTTCATTCTCTTGATGCGGCGGCTCATGGTTGCCTGCGTACCCTAAAAGCGGCCTTCCGTCACGACGAAATGGCCGCTTCTAGGGCGAGCCGCCCCGCTCCTTGCGCAGCTTGGCCCAGTAATCCAGCCGCTTCCTGATCTCGCGTTCAAAGCCGCGCTCGGGCGGGTCGTAGAAGGTCTGACGTCCCAGGGCCTCCGGGAAGTAGTCCTGGCCGGAGAAGGCGTCCGGCGCGTCGTGGTCGTATGCGTAGCCGGAGCCGTAGCCTTCCGACTTCATCAGCTTGGTCGGGGAATTGAGGATGTGCTTTGGCGGCAGCAGCGAGCCGGCCTGCTTGGCGACCTGCATCGCGCTGCCAAAGGCGGTGTAGACCGCGTTCGACTTCGGCGCGGTGGCGAGATAGACCACGGCCTGGGCGATGGCGAGCTCGCCCTCGGGATGGCCGAGGAAGTCGAAGGCGTCCTTGGCGGCATTGGCGATGACGAGCGCCTGCGGATCGGCCAGCCCGATGTCCTCGACCGCCATGCGCACGACGCGGCGGGCCAGGAACAGCGGGTCCTCGCCAGCGTCCAGCATGCGCGCGAGGTAATACAGCGCGGCATCGGGATCGGAGCCGCGCACCGATTTATGCAGCGCCGAGATGAGATTGTAGTGGCCGTCGGCCGATTTGTCGTAGATCGGCGCGCGGCGCTGCAGAATCTCCTGCAGCTGCGCGGCATTGAAAATCTCGTCCGCCCGCGCCGAACGCCAGACTTCTTCGGCGAGCGTCAACGACGCACGGCCATCGCCGTCGGCCATGCGCACCAGCACCGCGCGCGCCTCCGCATCGAGTGGCAGCTTCCTGCCCTCGACGGCTTCGGCATGCACGAACAGCTTTTCGATCGCGGCGGCATCGAGCGAGCGAAACACCAGCACGCGCGCACGCGAGAGCAGCGCCGCATTGAGCTCGAAGGACGGGTTCTCGGTGGTGGCGCCGACCATGACGACAGTGCCGTCTTCCATCACCGGCAGAAAGGAGTCCTGCTGGGCGCGGTTGAATCTGTGCACCTCATCGACGAACAGCAGCGTGCCCTTGCCCATCTCGCGCCGGGCGCGCGCGGCATCGAACGCTTTCTTGAGGTCGGCGACGCCGGAGAACACCGCCGAGATCTGTTCGAAATGCAGATCCGTCGCGTCAGCCAGGAGCCGTGCCACCGTGGTCTTGCCGGTGCCGGGCGGGCCCCAGAACACCAGCGAGCCGAGCGTGCGCGTCTCCAGCATGCGCGTCAGCGCACCATCGGGGCCGAGGATGTGATCCTGGCCGACGACCTCCGACAGCGTGCGCGGGCGCAGCCGGTCCGGCAGCGGATGCGGAGCATCGTGTTCGAGCCCCGCCGCAGCAAAGAGAGTCGGTGTCTCCGTTGGTCGCTTCGGACTCATCCGCCCAGCGTGACGTTGATCTGCTGGCCACCACGCACCAGCGTGATGCGCCAGATCCGTGCCCGTTCACCTGCAGCCTTCTCGAGGTCGCCGGTCTTGCTGATCTTCTGATTGTTGACGGCCAGGATGATGTCGCCCTTCTGGAAGCCCACACTCGCAGCCGCGGTATCGCCGCCGATATCGGTGATCACAACGCCTTCGGTGTCGGCATCCAGACGCAGCTCATCGGCGACGGCCGGCGTGATGGTCGAAACCTTCGCGCCCTGGAACGGCGAACGCGCGGTGACGACGAGCTCGTTGCGCCCGGTGTCGGGCGCGGTCTCCAGCGCTACCGTGAGCTTCACCGACTTGCCGCCGCGCTGCACGTCGAGCTGCGCGGTGCCGCCGAGCGGACGGGTTGCGAAGCGATAGTCGAAGGCGTTGGGATCATCCACGATCTGGCCGTCGATCCCGGTGATGAGGTCGGAGGATTTCAGGCCGGCTTTCGCCGCCGGACCGTTCGACACCACGCTCGCGACCAGCGCACCGGTCGGCGAGCGCAAGCCGAGGCTCTCGGCGATGTCGGGCGTCACCGCCTGCAATTTTGCTCCTAACCAGGGCCGCTTCACCGCCTTGCCGCCGCTCTTGGCGGAGGCGACGACGACGCGCACCATGTTGGCGGGAATCGCAAAGCCGATGCCTTGCGAGCCGCCGGAGCGCGAATAGATCGCGGTATTGATGCCGGCGAGCTTGCCACCCATGTCGACCAGCGCGCCGCCGGAATTGCCCGGGTTGATCGCCGCATCGGTCTGAATGAAGAACTGATAGTCGGTGATGCCCACTTGCGTGCGCGCCAGCGCCGAAATGATACCCTGGGTCACGGTCTGGCCGACGCCGAACGGATTGCCGATCGCGAGCACGACGTCGCCGACCAAGAGCTCATCGGAATTGGTGAAGTCCAGCGTCGGGAACTTCTCCTTGCTGTCCTTCAGGCGCAGCACGGCGAGATCGGTCCGGGAATCCTTGAGCAGGATCTCGGCCTCGAACTCGCGCTTGTCCGACAGCGACACCTTCACCTGGTCGGCGCCCTCGATGACGTGGACGTTGGTGACGACGAGGCCGGAGGCATCGACGATGACGCCGGAGCCGAGCGAGCGCTGCATCTGCTCGGGCTGCTGGCCCGGCACGCCGAAGAAGCGGCGGAAGATCGGATCGTCCAGTAGCGGATTGCGGTTCTGCACCACCTTGGCGGCATAGACGTTGACGACCGCCGGCTGCACCCGCTGCACGATCGGCGCATAGGACATCCGCAGCTCGGCCGGCGACGACGGGACCCGACGGTCCTGCGCAGCAGTCGGATTGAAGGTGGCCGAAAAGGCTACGCACAGCGCCGTAAGGGCGGCAGTCCAGGTCGCTCGAAACATTCCTACCTCTTGGAAAAGACGCCGGAATATAGGCGCGTTCGCCTCCCAATAGAAGGCCGCCGGCGGGCAATATTCGGTCCCTTCGCAGCCGTGTCCGGCATGCAAGGGTGCCGTGCGAATCGGCCATTTGCCCGGCGGCGGATTGGCATGATGTGCGTCATCTTGCATGGTGGTGTGAAGCGGATTCGGTTGCGGCGAATTTGCATCAGTGGGAACCGACGCAACCGCTCGCAGCGTCGCGGGGCAGTCATCGATCACACCTAGGCTCTCCGTTCGCGACTTGGGGAAAACAGTCAGATGATGGAGGCGTACGTGAGCAAAAGAAGAATTGCGGCTGCAGCGATGGGTCTCGCCGGCGCGCTGGCGGCCTCGCAGGCCCAGGCCCAGTCGGCAAGCAGCAGCGAGCAGGAGATCGCGCTGTTGAAGCAGCAGTTGAAGATGCTCGAACAGAAGCTCGACAAGCTGCAGAGCCAGACCGCGGCGAACACGGCCGCCGCGGCAAAGGCGAAAGCCGAAACCAAGGCAGAGGCAAAGGCCGAGGCGCGCGCGGAGGCAAAGGCCGCGGTGGCCAATGCCAACGCGGCAATCCCCGTCAAGGGGCCGGCGCCGGCGTCCGGCGTCGTCGTGACGATGCCGAACAACCGGCCGACGATCTGCACCGCCGACCAGGCCAACTGCGTCGCCATCACCAGCCGCCTGCATTGGGATGTCGGCGGCTATGACTATCGTCCCAACACCGCGGCCACCGTGCCGCAAAAGCTCGATAGCGGCCAGAACGTCCGCCGCGCGCGCATCGGTGTCATCGGCAAGTTCTTCCACGATTGGAATTTCGCACTGGTCTACGATTTCGGCGGCTCGTCCGACGGATTTGGCGGCACTGCTCCGGGATCGCTGCCCGGCGGCGGCGTCTCCGGCGTCGAGAACGCCTATATCAGCTATACCGGCCTGAAGCCGTTCGGCGGCAAGATGGCGATCGAGGCCGGCATCATGGACCTGCCCTACACCATGGATGAAGCCACGAGCTCCAACGACATCATGTTCATGGAGCGCGCCTCGCCCGGCGTGATCGCGACCAACATCGCCGCCGGTGACTTCCGTTCCGCAGCCGGTGCGCGCTGGTTCAACGACCAGCTCTGGATCGGCGGCTATGTCACGGGACCGACGACCGGTGCGATCCATTCCGCCTCGAGCGCGGCGCCGCCCGGCACCAGCGAGCAATATGGTGCCGTGGCGCGCGTCGCCGGCAATCCGATCAGCACCAAGGACTACTCGGTGCATATCGGCGCCAATGCGCAATGGCTGATCCAGCCGCCGCGCAATCTCATCGCCAACACCCAGACGGTCACGCTCAGCGATCGTCCGGAATTGCGTCTCGACCCGACCACGCTGATCTCGACCGGCGCTATCGCCAATGCCTCGGGCGCGCAGGTCTACAGCGTCGAGGCGGCGGCGACCTACGGTCCGTTCATCGTCCAGGGCGAGTATTTCTGGTACAATGTCGATCGTACCGCCAACACGGCCGTGCCGCTGACGGGTGCACCGAGCCTGAAATTCCAAGGCGGCTACGCGCAGGCCGGCTATGTGCTGACCGGCGAAGGCCGCTCCTACAATGCGGCGAACGCGGCCTATAGTGGCGTCAAGCCGGCACATCCGTTCTCGCTCGACGGCGGCGGCTGGGGCGCGTGGGAGATCGCAGGACGGTTCTCGACGATCGACCTCAACGATCAGCTCGCGACCGCGAGCGGCGTCGCAGGCGGCCGGCAGACCGTCTATACGCTCGCGCTCAACTGGTACGTCAACGGCAACGTGCGCTTCATGCTCGACTATCTGCACGGCACGGTGTCGCGACAGGCCTCGCCGATCTCGACCGCCGACGTCGGCTCCAAGTTTGACGCGGTCGCGATGCGCACGCAGTTCGCGTTCTGAGACTCTACACATCTCCCATTGGGAGAGGTCGCGCCGAAGGCGCGGGTGAGGGGTTACGTTCCATCGAGGATGACGGC
>NZ_LAXE01000001.1:3691006-3692630 GCF_003122645.1 Bradyrhizobium sp. SUTN9-2 | reverse complement strand
GGGTTACGTTCCATCGAGGATGACGGCGCCCCCTCACCCGAATTGCTTCGCAATTCGACCTCTCCCCGTCGGGGAGAGGTAACGAACCGCACCGCCTGTGTTCTCCAAATCACGCCGCGCGCTTCTTCTTCACGACCACGGGCGGCGGCGCGCAGGACAACCGCTCCTGGTGGCTCTCGCCCCAGGCCTTCAGGATGTCGATCACGGGCCTCAGGCTCTCGCCCAGCTCGGACAGGCAATACTCCACGCGCGGCGGCACCTCGGCATAGACCTTGCGGATGACGAGCTTGTCTTCCTCCAGCGCGCGCAGCTGCTTCGTCAGCATGCGCTGGGTGATGCCAGGCATCCGGCGGCGCAATTCGCCGAAGCGCTGGGTGCCGCTCTGCAGATGGTAGAGGATCACGCCCTTCCACTTGCCGTCGATCAGGTCCAGCGTCGCCTCGACCGAGCAGCCTGGACGGCGGGCGAAATTACGGCGTTTCATGCGGCCTTTTCCCAATAGTATCCAAACAGGGACTATATCCCCAAATTTACAGTACTTGCCAAATCGGAGCCAGAGCGACAGTTAGGGCAGCGGGCGAACAAAGCCATCTGATGGAGACACGCCATGAAAGCCGTCGGCTACAAGAAATCGCTTCCGATCGAGGACGCGGAATCACTGTTCGATTTCGAGACCGCTAAACCCGACCCCAAAGGGCGCGACATCCGCGTCGCGGTGAAAGCGATCTCGGCCAATCCGGTCGACTACAAAGTGCGCAAGCGCGCCGCCCCGCCCGAGGGCGAGACGAAAATCCTCGGCTACGACGCGGCCGGCGTGGTCGATGCGGTCGGGTCTGAGGTCACGCTGTTCAAGCCAGGGGACGAGGTGTTCTACGCGGGCTCGATCCTGCGCCAGGGCACCAACGCCGAATTCCATCTGGTCGACGAGCGCATCGTCGGCGCCAAACCGAAGAGCCTGTCGTTCGCCCAAGCCGCCGCTCTTCCCCTCACCTCGATCACCGCCTGGGAGCTGCTGTTCGACCGGCTCGGTGCGGTGCCGGGCAAGAGCGTCGATCCGCGCACGCTGTTGATCACCGGCGGCGCCGGCGGCGTCGGCTCGATCCTGATCCAGCTCGCCCGCCGCCTCACCGGGCTGACGGTGCTCGCCACCGCGACACGGCCGGAGTCGCAGAAATGGTGCCTCGATCTCGGCGCGCATGCGGTGATCGACCATGGCAAGCCGATGAAGGAGCAGATCGAGAAATTGAACCTGCCGCCGGTTGCGCTGGTGGCCAGCCTCACCTTTACCGACCAGCACTACAAGGCGATCGCGGAATTCATGGCACCACAGGGCAAGTTCGGCCTGATCGACGATCCCCCGGAGTTCACGATTGCCGCATTCAAGGGCAAGGCAATCTCGGTGCATTGGGAATCGATGTTCACGCGCTCCTCGTTCCAGACGCCTGACATGATCGCGCAGCATCATCTGCTCAATGACGTGGCCGACCTCATCGACAAGGGCGTGTTGCGCACCACACTCGACCAGACCTTCGGCACAATCAACGCAGCCAACCTGAAGCGCGCGCACGCGCTGTTGGAGAGCGGCAAGTCGCGCGGCAAGATCGTGCTGGAGGGATGGTAGCTT
>NZ_LAXE01000001.1:3613944-3689676 GCF_003122645.1 Bradyrhizobium sp. SUTN9-2 | reverse complement strand
TAGCTTTCGTCGGGTGGGCAACGCGCACTTGCGCAGTGCCCACCATCTCTCTCTAGTCGCGACAATGGTGGGCACGCTTCGCTTTGCCCACCCTACGGCACCGGCGTCCCTTCAACGAACAACAGCCGCCGCTCCAGCGCCGTCTGCCGCACCTTGAGCGCTTCGGCATATTCCCGCGAGGCGTACCATTCCTTCAGCCGCGCCATCGACGCGAACTCGACGATGATAATGGCCTTCGGCGGCAAATTGCCTTCGGCAAGCTCGGCCTTGCCGCCGCGGACGAGATAACGCCCGTCGTACTGCGCGATCGTCTTGGCAGCCAGGGCGCGATAGGCCTCGAATGCGGCGGGATCGCGCACCTCGACCTCCGAGATCACATAGGCCGCCATGCGCATCTCCTCAGGCGATCGTGTTGACGATGCCACCTTCTGCGCGCAGCGCTGCGCCGTTGGTGGCGGATGCCTCCTTCGAGGCGACATAGACCACCATGTTGGCGATCTCGTCGACGCTGGCGAAACGCTGCAGCAGCGAGCTCGGGCGATGCTGCTTGACGAAGTTGGCGGCGGCTTCATCCACGGACTGGCCGTTCTGCTTCGCGAGATCCTTGACGAACGTCTCGACGCCCTCCGACATGGTCGGGCCCGGCAGCACGGAATTGACGGTGACGCCGGTGCCGCTGGTGAGCTGCGCCAGGCCGCGCGCCACCGAAAGCTGGGCCGTCTTGGTCATGCCGTAGTGGATCATCTCGACGGGAATGTTGAGCCCGGATTCCGAGGAGATGAAGACGATGCGGCCCCAATTGCGCTTCAGCATGCCCTTCATGTAGGCGCGCGACAACCGCACGCCGCTCATCACGTTGACCTCGAAGAAACGGCTCCAGTCCTCGTCGGAGATGTCGAAGAAATCCTTGGGCTCGAAGATGCCGGCATTGTTGATGAGGATGTCGACCTCGGGCAGCGCCGCAACGAGTGCCTTGCAGCCTGCCGCGGTCGAGACGTCGGCCGCGATGCCGCGGACCTTGGCGCCCGTCCCTTCCAACCTGCGCACCGCCGCATCGACTTTGTCCTGGCCGCGGCCGTTGATCACGACGCTGGCGCCGGAGCCGGCGAGACCCCTGGCGATGGCGTGGCCGATACCGGCGGTCGAGCCGGTCACGAGAGCGGTTTTTCCGGAAAGGTCGATCTTCATGCGATATCTCCATGGATGCGGATGGAGATATCGGAAGCGGCTCCCTCAGCTGCAATCGGGGCTCACCGACGCGTGAGGAGCGTGAATGGTGGGCACGGCGCGCTAAGAGCGGGCCTTTGTCCACCCGACCGTTCCAACAAAAAAGCGGCGCCAAAGGCGCCGCTCTTGAAACGTCATGCCGATCGGGCTTTACGCCGCCTCGGCTTCCTTCTCCTGCACCGGACCGGAATCCTGGCCCTTGGCATCGACGTCGCGATCGACGAACTCGATCACGGCCATCGCGGCGTTGTCGCCGTAGCGGAAGCCGGCCTTGATGATGCGGGTGTAGCCGCCCTGGCGGTCCTTGTAGCGGGTCGCCAGCGTGTCGAAGAGCTTCTTGACCATGTCGACGTCGCGCAGCTCGGAGATGGCCTGACGGCGCAGCGACAGGCCGCCCTTCTTGCCGAGGGTGACGAGCTTCTCGACGATCGGGCGAAGCTCCTTGGCCTTGGGCAGCGTGGTGACGATCTGCTCGTGCTTGATCAGCGCGGCCGCCATGTTGGCGAACATCGCCTTGCGGTGCTCGGCCGTGCGGTTGAGCTTCCGATGAACCTTGCCGTGACGCATGTGTGTAGTCCTTCTTCGATTGTGTCGCGGTGGTTCAGCGACTGGTTTTCAGGTGGGCTTCCTGCGTTCGCCCTAGGCTGCGAGTGGCGAATGGTGAGTAGCGAATAGATCTTCTTCCCCTACTCGCCACTCCCTACTCGCCATTCGCTCAGTAATGATCCTCGAAGCGCTTGGCGAGCTCGTCGATGTTCTCCGGCGGCCAGCCCGGCACTTCCATGCCGAGGTGCAGACCCATCTGGGCCAGCACTTCCTTGATCTCGTTCAGCGACTTGCGGCCGAAGTTCGGGGTGCGGAGCATTTCCGCCTCGCTCTTCTGCACGAGGTCGCCGATGTAGACGATGTTGTCGTTCTTCAGGCAGTTGGCCGAACGCACCGACAGCTCGAGCTCGTCCACCTTCTTGAGGAAGGCCGGGTTGAAGGCGAGGTCCGGGATGATCTCCTGGGCGACTTCCTTGCGCGGCTCTTCGAAGTTGACGAACACGTTGAGCTGATCCTGCAGGATGCGGGCGGCGTAGGCCACCGAGTCATCCGGCGTGATCGCGCCGTTGGTCTCGATCGTCATGGTCAGCTTGTCGTAGTCGAGGATCTGGCCCTCGCGGGTGTTCTCGACCTTGTAGGAGACCTTGCGGACCGGCGAGTACAGGCTGTCGACCGGGATCAGGCCGATCGGCGCATCCTCGGGACGGTTGCGCTCGGCGGGCACGTAGCCCTTGCCGGTCGAGACCGTGAACTCCATGCGGATCTCGGCGCCCTCGTCGAGCGTGCAGATCTGCAGATCGGGGTTGAGCACGACCACATCGCCGACGGTCTGAATGTCGCCCGCGGTGACGACACCCGGGCCCTGCTTCTTCACGACCATGCGCTTGGGGCCCTCGCCCTGCATCTTGATCGAGATGTCCTTGATGTTGAGCACGATGTCGGTGACGTCCTCACGGACGCCCGCGATCGAGGAGAACTCGTGCAGCACGCCGTCGATGTGCACCGACTGCACCGCCGCGCCCTGGAGCGAGGAGAGCAGGATGCGGCGCAGCGCATTGCCGAGGGTCTGGCCGAAGCCACGCTCGAGCGGCTCGGCGACGATGGTCGCGAAACGCGAGGAATCGCTGCCGGGCGTGACCTGGAGCTTGTTCGGCCGAATCAGTTCTTGCCAATTTTTCTGGATCGTCACTGTTTCACCCATACAGGCCAGTCAATTTGACGGTGCAAATACTGGCGTTGGAGAAGGCCGCAGATCATTCCCGCGGCTTCTTGCAAAGTCGCCGCGGGCGCCGACGCGCCCGCAGCTCGTCAAAATCAAACGCGCCGACGCTTGCGGGGACGGCAGCCGTTGTGCGGGATCGTGGTCACGTCGCGGATCGAGGTGACGGTGAAGCCGGCAGCCTGGAGCGCGCGGAGCGCCGATTCGCGGCCCGAACCGGGACCGGCGACCTCGACTTCCAGCGTGCGCATGCCGTGCTCCTGCGCCTTCTTGGACACGTCCTCGGCGGCAACCTGCGCGGCATACGGGGTCGACTTGCGCGAGCCCTTGAAGCCCATCGTGCCGGCCGAGGACCAGGCGATCGTATTGCCCTGCGCGTCGGTGATGGTGATGGTCGTGTTGTTGAACGACGAGTTCACATGCGCGACGCCGGAGGCGATGTTCTTGCGCTCACGACGACGAACGCGGGTGGCTTCCTTGCCCATTGAGTCCCTTTCCTGAAGATCTCAAACGCCGCCGTAATGCCAGCGGCTACACCTATGGAAGCGAATAGCGAGTAGCGAGTGGCGAATAGGGAAGCCCCCTACTCGCCACTCGCCACGTCCAATTCGCCAGTTTACTTCTTCTTGCCGGCGATGGCCTTGGCCGGGCCCTTGCGCGTGCGCGCATTGGTGTGGGTCCGCTGACCGCGCACCGGCAGACCGCGACGATGACGCAGGCCGCGATAGCAGCCGAGGTCCATCAGACGCTTGATGTTGATGCCGACCTCACGACGCAGGTCGCCCTCGACGAGATAGTCGCGGTCGATCACTTCGCGGATCTGGAGCACTTCGGCGTCGCTGAGCTGATTGACGCGACGATCCACGGGGATCTTCACCTTCTCGAGGATCTCACCAGCGATCTTCTGGCCGATGCCATGGATGTACTGGAGCGCGATCAGCACGCGCTTGTTGGTGGGAATGTTCACGCCGGCAATACGGGCCACGGCCTTCTCTCCTGTTGCCGATCCCTCGTCAGGGATCGGGCTTTAAGTGCTTGCTTTCTCGGGCAGGTGTTCACAAACGCGAACACGACGCCCACCCCCGGTCTTCCTGGGGCCCGGCATCGTCTGAAACTATCCGACTTGGATGCGGGCTTATTAGGGGATTCCGGGGGCTTTCGTCAACCGCTGCTAGCGCTTGGCTCGCTTTTTCGTGACCTTTTTTGCGGCCTTTTTGGCACCCTTTTTGACCGACTTCTTGGCTGCTTTCTTGACGGTTTTCTTGGTGGCTTTCTTGGAGGCTTTCTTGGAGGCTTTCTTGGCCGCCTTCTTTGGGCCTTTCACCGCCGATTTGGCGGCCTTTTTAGCCGATTTGACGCCCTTTTTGGCCGTTTTTGCCGGCCTTGCCGCCGCCTGCTTCCCCGCCTGGGCCTTTTTAGCCGGCGCCGCCTTGGCGGCGCTCCGGGCATGCGTCTTGGGCTCGACCGCCCCCAGAGCCAGGAGCTGGCGGTGGATGGCGCGGGTGACCTCGTCGATGGTCATCATGCCGTCGATGGTCGAGAGCTTCCGCCGCTCGGAATAGTAGTGAATCAGCGGTTCCGTCTGGCTGCGATAGCTGGCCAGCCGCTTGGTCAGGACCTCCGGGGTATCGTCGAGCCGGACCTCCTCGCCGCGCTCCCGCATTTGGGCGACGCGGGTCTCGACGCGGCTCAGAAGCGCACTCTCATTGACCCGGAGCTCGATCACGGCGTCCAGCTTGAGGTGCTTGCGCTTGAGCAGCTCGTCCAGCGCCTCGGCCTGCGGCACGGTGCGGGGGAAACCGTCGAGGATGAAACCGCTCTTGGCGTCCGGCTGCTCGATGCGGTCGGAAATGATTCCCACCACGACGTCATCGGGCACGAGGCCGCCGCTCGCCATGATCTCCTTGGCCTTCAACCCGACCGGGGTGCCGGCCGCAACCGCGGCACGCAGCATCTCGCCAGTCGAGAGCTGGACGATGCCATAGCGCTGCACCAGGAGCTGGGCCTGGGTCCCCTTGCCCGACCCCGGCGGTCCCAGAAGTATAATTCTCATCGGCGTACGCCCCCCGGATTGGTGAGCGACACCTCGCGCACCTGCGTTTTGATATCAAGAACGGTGCAAACCACAACCAGCACTGCACCACCATTGACGACCATACTATAAGGCAGCCCGATCCCGTAAAGCTCGAACACCTCCGGAATCAACTGCAACGCCGTCAGGTAGACGGCTCCGACGACTGTCGTCAATGACACGACGCGATCGAGATAGTCCGCGGTGGCCTCGCCGGGAGCGACACCGGGAATTGCGCCCTCATGGCGGGTCAGGGATTTGGCGGTGTATTCGGGATCAATCACATAAGCAGTGTAGACGAAGGCGAGCACGAACACGGCGATCGACACGAGAATGAGGTGCGCCGGCTGCCCCAGCTGGAGATGCCGGTAGGTTGCGGCAACCAGGGGATGATCGCCTCCCAGGATGAAGCCCGCAAAGGCAAGCGGCAGATGGAATATCCACGGCGCCACGGCGACGGGAATCACGAACCCGGCGCTGTTGAGCTTAATCGGCAGTATTGCATCGCGCACAGGCAGTTGCCGCGTACCGACGCTTTGTGCTGCGAACTGGACCCGGATATTTCGCCGCGCACCTTCGACAAGCACGATCACGACGACGATCGCGATCCAAAACACGACATGGCCGAGCACAAGATTGCCCGAGATCGTCCCGCTCCGCACGAGATCCGCGATACCGGCAATGTTTTGCGGAACGGCGACGATAAAGCCGGCACTCAAGATCAGCGCCAAGCCATTGCCGATGCCGTAGCGGGTCATCTGTTCGCTGAGCCACACCAGCACGACGACGCCGCCGACCATCGAGGCCGTAGCCGTCGTCACGAACCAGCCGTCGGGATTGTTGACGAGGCCCGGGATCGACGTCAGTGCCGAGGCGATGCCGTAGGCCTGAAAGGCCGCAATTCCGAGTGTGAGCCCGAGCGTGGCACGTGCGATCTTACGCCGTCCGCCCTCGCCGGATCGTTCGAGCGAACTCAGGCCGCGCCACACCATGGACAGCAGCCGGATCAAGATTGCCGCAGTCAGATAGGGAATGAGGCCGAGCGCAAAGATCGAAAGCCGGGAGACGAGATCCAGCGCCGGCGAGACGTCGGAGAGATTCAGTCCCGCAATCGGGATCTGCGTGCCGAGCCTGAAAAGGAGCAGCGCGCCGATCGTGAAAGCGATTCGGCGCGCGAGCTCCCTGCTCATCTACGGCGGCCCCGCAGCTTGGACTTGCGGATCAGACCTTCATACTGGTGCGCCAGCAGATAGCCCTGGACCTGCGCCACCGTGTCCATGGTGACGCTGACGACGATCAGCAGCGAGGTGCCGCCGAAATAGAACGGCACCGAAGCGTAGGAGATCAGGATTTCCGGGATCAAGCAGACGATGGCGAGATAAATCGCACCCAGCACGGTGATGCGCGACAGCACATAGTCGATGTATTCCGCGGTGCGTTCGCCCGGGCGAATGCCGGGAATGAAACCGCCGTGCTTCTTCAGATTGTCCGCGGTCTCGGTCGGGTTGAACACGATCGCGGTGTAGAAGAAGGCGAAGAACACGATCAGCGCCAGATACATGATCAGGAACAGCGGACGGCCATGGCCGAGCTGTGTGGTGATCCACTGGAACCATTCCGGCCCGCTGCCCGTGTTGAAGTTCGCAACCGTCGTCGGCAAGAGGAGCAGCGAGGATGCGAAGATCGGCGGGATCACGCCGGAGGTGTTGAGCTTGAGCGGCAGATGCGAGGACTGGCCCTCGAACATCTTGTTGCCGACCTGGCGCTTCGGATACTGGATCAAGAGGCGGCGCTGGGCGCGCTCCATGAAGACGATGAAGGCGATCACGACGACGGCCATGATGATGACGACCAGGATCAGGCCGGTCGACATCGCGCCCTGACGGCCGAGCTCGAGCATGCCGGCGAGTGCCGCGGGCAACTCGGCGACGATGCCGGCCAGAATGATCAGCGAAATGCCGTTGCCGATGCCGCGCGAGGTGATCTGCTCGCCGAGCCACATCAGGAACATGGTGCCGCCGGTCAGCGTGATAGAGGTCGAGAGCAGGAAAAACAGTCCAGGTTCGCTGACGACATTGCCGGCGCCCTGAAGTCCTACCGCGATGCCGTAGGACTGGAACGCGGCCAGGATCACCGTGAGATAGCGGGTATACTGATTCAGCGTCTTGCGGCCGGCTTCGCCTTCCTTTTTCAGCGCTTCGAGCTGCGGCGACACCGTGGTCAACAGCTGGATGATGATGGAGGCCGAGATATACGGCATGATGTTCAGCGCGAAGATCGCCATGCGGTTGATGCCGCCGCCGGCGAACATGTTGAACATGCCGAGGATGCCGCTGGCCTGCGAGCGGAACACCTGTTCCCAGGCGCTCGGGTCGATGCCGGGCAGCGGAATGTAGGTCCCGAGCCGATAAACGAGCAGCGCACCCAGGGTGAACCAGATGCGCTTCTTCAGTTCGTCGGCCTTGGCAAACGCGCCGAAATTGAGATTGGCTGCCAGTTGTTCCGCTGCAGAGACCATCTTGGACTTTCTCCCGCCGCCTATTGCGCCGTTGATGCCCGCGGCCGGGCTGAATTAGCGGACGCCGGACATTATCTGGGGCTCGGCTTCGATAAGTCCACGTCCCGCATGCGTAAAGGCCCGCGCGCCGCGGGCCAATGACGCAGTTGTTACGCCGCCTCGCCTTCTTCCTTGGGCTGGGCGAGGATCTTCACCGAGCCGCCGGCCTTCTCGACCGCAGCGATCGCGGTCTTGCTGGCGCCGTGCACTTCGATGTTGAGCTTGGACTTGAGCTCGCCTCGGCCGAGCAGCCGCAGGCCGCCCTTGGCGCGGCGCAGCACGCCGCCTTTCACCAGGGCCTCGACGTTGACGACGCTGCCGGCGTCGATCTTCTTGGCGTCGACCGCTTCCTGGAGCCGGTCGAGATTGATCTCGGCGAACTCGACGCGGAAGATGTTGTTGAAGCCGCGCTTGGGCAGACGGCGATGCATCGGCATCTGGCCGCCTTCGAAACCCTTGATGCGCACGCCCGAACGCGCGGTCTGGCCCTTGCCGCCGCGGCCGGACTGCTTGCCCTTGCCGGAACCGATGCCGCGGCCGACGCGCATACGCTTCTTGCGCGAGCCGGCGTTGTCGGCGATATCGCTGAGCTTCATCGCCCTTCTCCTTGTGTCTTGCGCACGATCTTCACCGAAAACCGCTTCCCGCTCTCCGGGACCGTGCGCCTTTGCTTACTTCTCGTCGATGATGCGGACGAGATGGTGAACCTTCTCGATCATGCCGCGGACCGCCGGGGTATCCGGCAGTTCGCTGGTGCGGCCGATCTTGTTGAGCTTGAGCCCGATCAGGGTCGAACGCTGCGAGTGATGGCGGCGGATCGCGCTGCCGGTCTGCTCGACCTTGATCGTCTTTGCGGCCTTGGCCATGGGAGTCTACTCCGAAAAGCTTCCGTTAGTCGGCGGCCGCCTCGGCATCGCCGCCGATACGACGGGACTGGAGGGTGGACACCTTGATGTTGCGGCGGGCTGCGACCGAACGCGGCGAATCCTGGTGCTTCAGCGCGTCGAAGGTCGCGCGCACCATGTTGTACGGGTTCGACGAGCCGATCGACTTCGCCACCACGTCCTGGACGCCGAGCGTCTCGAACACGGCGCGCATCGGGCCACCGGCGATGATGCCGGTACCGGCCGGAGCTGCACGCAGATAGACACGGCCCGCGCCATGACGGCCGGCGATGTCGTGATGGAGCGTGCGGCCCTCGCGCAGCGACACCCGCGTCAGGTTGCGCTTGGCGGACTCGGTCGCCTTGCGGATCGCCTCGGGCACTTCGCGCGCCTTGCCGTGACCGAAGCCGGCGCGGCCCTTCTGGTCGCCGATCACGACCAGCGCTGCGAAACCGAAGCGCTTGCCGCCCTTGACGACCTTGGCCACGCGGTTGATGTGGACGAGCTTGTCGACGAACTCGCTGTCGCGCTCCTCGCGCTCCCTGCGTTCACGTCCGCCGCCGCGTTGATCGCGTCCACCACGTTGTTCGCGTTCTGCCATTTTTCTAATCCTTCAGAGACTTACGCCTCAATCCTCAAATTCTGTTAGAAGCTCAGCCCACTCTCACGCGCTGCATCGGCAAGAGCCTTGACGCGCCCGTGATAGAGATAGCTGCCGCGATCGAACACGACTTCCTTGACACCCTTCTCTGCAGCGCGCTCGGCCAGCAGCTTGCCGACCGCCTTCGCCGCATCGATGTCAGCGCCGGTCTTGCCGCCGTCGCGCATCGACTTCTCGAGCGACGAAGCAGAGGCCAGCGTCTCGCCCTTCAGGTCGTCGATGACCTGGGCGTAGATGTGCTTGGACGAGCGGAACACCGACAGGCGCGGACGGCCGCCGGCGGAACGGCGCAGCTTCAGCCGCACACTCCGCTTGCGCCGGGCATTCGTAACCTTGGCTTTCGACATGACCGGCTCCGTTACTTCTTCTTGCCTTCCTTGCGGAAGATGAATTCGCCCACATACTTCACGCCCTTGCCCTTGTAGGGCTCCGGCGGACGATAGGAGCGGATCTCGGCGGCGACCTGGCCGACGCGCTGGACGTCGCTGCCCGCCACCGTGATCTCGGTCGGCTTCGGCACGGTGATCGTGATCCCCTCGGGGATCGGGTAGATCACGTCATGGCTGTAGCCGAGCGCGAGCTGCAGGTTCTTGCCCTGCATCGCGGCG
This sequence comes from Bradyrhizobium sp. SUTN9-2, assembly GCF_003122645.1. NCBI lineage: Bacteria > Pseudomonadati > Pseudomonadota > Alphaproteobacteria > Hyphomicrobiales > Nitrobacteraceae > Bradyrhizobium > Bradyrhizobium sp. SUTN9-2. The sequence goes on along the minus strand of NZ_LAXE01000001.1, from coordinate 3,679,903 downwards.
CGATAGCCGACGCCGGTGATCTCGAGCTTCTTCTCGAAACCCTTGGTGACGCCTTCGACCAGATTCGCGACCTGGGCGCGAGCGGTGCCGTAGAGGGCCCGCGCGCGGTTGGTCTCGGTCCGCGGCTTGACCTTGACCTGGCCGTTCTCGAGCTTCACCTCGACGTCGTCGTGGACGACAAACTGAAGCTGGCCCTTCGGCCCCTTCATCTTGACGGTCTGCCCATCGACGGTCGCGGTCACACCCGACGGAACCGCCACAGGCCTTTTGCCAACTCGTGACATGGATGAAAAATCCTTCTCAGAACACCGTGAAGAGGACTTCACCGCCCACATTCGCGTCGCGCGCGCTGTGGTCGGCCATGATCCCCTTCGGCGTCGACAACACCGAAATGCCGAGACCGTTGTTCACCCGCGGCAGGTTCTTCACCGAGGCGTAGACTCTGCGCCCGGGCTTGGAAACGCGCTCAATCTCGCGAATGACGGGCTCGCCGTCGAAATACTTCAGCTCGATCTCGATCTCGCTGCGGCCCGAGGAGTGCTCGAGCGTGGCGTAACCGCGGATGTAGCCCTCAGCCTTCAGAACCTCGAGCACGTTCTCGCGCATCTTCGAGCCAGGCGTGGAAACCTTGGTCTTCGAACGCATCTGCGCGTTGCGGATACGGGTGATCAGATCGCTGATTGGATCGTGCGTAGACATCTAAACGACCCTCCTTACCAGCTGGACTTCACGAGGCCCGGGACCATGCCCTTGGAGCCAAGTTCGCGCAGCGCGATACGGGACAGCTTGTTCTTGCGATAGTTCGAGCGCGGACGGCCCGACAACTCGCAACGCAGGCGGATGCGGGTCGCCGACGAGTTGCGCGGCATTTCCGCCAGCTTCAGGGTCGCGGCGAACCGCTCCTCCATCGGCAGCGTCTTGTCGGCGATGATCGCCTTCAACCGCTCGCGCTTGGCGGCGGCGTTCTTCACCATCCGCTTGCGCCGGTTGTTCTTCTCGACTGAACTCTTCTTTGCCATGCTTGGCTCCTGGGTATCCGCGTTTGAGAGGCTCTAAGTCAGCGTCTCACTGCCGGAACGGGAAATTGAAAGCGGTCAACAAGGCCCTCGCCTCTTCGTCGGTCTTGGCCGTGGTGCAGACGGTGATGTCCATACCGCGGGCTTCCGTGACCTTGTCGAAGTCGATCTCGGGGAAAATGATGTGCTCCTTGATGCCGAGCGAGTAGTTGCCGCGGCCGTCGAAGCTCTTCGGGTTCAGGCCGCGGAAGTCGCGCACGCGCGGCAGCGCGACGTTCACCAGGCGATCGATGAACTCGTACATGCGGGCCTTGCGCAGCGTGACCTTGCAGCCGATCGGCTGGTTCTCACGCAGTTTGAAGGTCGCGATCGCAATGCGCGAATAGGTGACGATCGCCTTCTGGCCGGCGATCTGGGTCAATTCGGCAGCGGCGGTCTCGGCCTTCTTGCGGTCGTTGACGGAATCGCCAACGCCCATGTTCAGCACGACCTTGTCCAGGCGCGGAACCTGCATGACATTCTCGTAACCGAACTTCTCGGTCAGAGCCGTGCGGATCTTCGCGTCATATTCCGCGCGCAGGCGCGGCGTGTAAGCGGCCTCAGCCATCGATCTCAGCTCCCGAGCTCTTGGCGATGCGGACCTTCTTGCCGTCCGCCAGAATCTTGAATCCGACGCGGGTCGGCTTTCCGTCCTTGCCGACATACGCGATGTTGGACAGTTGGATCGGCGCCTCTTTCGAGATGATGCCGCCCTCCTGGGCCTGCGTCTGCTTCTGGTGACGCTTGACCATGTTGATGCCGCGCACCAGCGCGGTGCCGGCGTCGGGGCGAACCTCGAACACTTCGCCGGTGCGGCCCTTGTCGCGGCCGGTCAGCACGACGACCTTGTCGCCCTTGCGGATCTTCGCAGCCATCACAGCACCTCCGGCGCGAGCGAGATGATCTTCATGTGGTTCTTGGCGCGCAGCTCGCGCGGCACGGGCCCGAAGATACGGGTGCCGACCGGCTCGGACTGGTTGTTGATCAGCACGGCGGCGTTGCGGTCGAAACGGATGACCGAGCCGTCGGCGCGGCGGATGTCCTTGCGGACGCGCACCACGACGGCCTTCATCACGTCGCCCTTCTTCACCTTGCCACGCGGAATGGCTTCCTTGATCGACACGACGATGATGTCGCCGATCGTGGCGTAGCGGCGCTTGGAGCCTCCGAGCACCTTGATACACATGACACGGCGTGCGCCAGAATTGTCGGCCACGTCGAGGTTGGTCTGCATCTGAATCATTGATGCACCTCGTCCTCTTTCTCTTTGCGCCAGCCCAGCCGGCGCTCAACATTTCCCTGAAGTCAGTCGGCTAAAGCCAACAGATCAGGCGCTTTTCTTGTGTTCGCCCCGGATCACGACCCAGCGCTTCAACTTCGAAATCGGCTTCGTTTCCTCGATCCACACCATGTCGCCCGGCTTGAACTGGTTGCTCTCGTCGTGCGCGTGGTAGTTCTTCGAACGGCGGATCGTCTTCTTGTAGATCGGGTGCGTGAAGCGGCGGTCGACGCGCACCACGATGGTCTTGGCTTGCTTGTCGCTGACGACCACGCCCTGCAAAGTACGTTTCGGCATCTTCGTAAGCCTCTTACTTCTTCTTCGCGCGCGTCTGCGCGGCGATGGTCTTGATCCGGGCGATGTCGCGGCGGGCCTCGCGCAGGCGCGAGGTGTTCTCGAGCTGCCCGGTGGCGCGCTGGAAGCGCAGGTTGAAGCGCTCCTTCTTCAGGTTCAGGATGGCCTCATCCTGCTGGTCGGGGCTCATCGCGCGGATGTCTTCGATCTTCATCTGTGCCATGGCCATTACTCCGCAATGCGCTCGACGAAGCGCGTCTTGATCGGCAGCTTGGCGGCCGCCAGGGTCAGCGCCTCACGCGCCGTCTGGGTGTTGACGCCATCGATCTCGAACAGCACCCGGCCCGGCTTGACGCGCGCGACCCACAATTCCGGCGAACCCTTGCCGGAGCCCATGCGGACTTCGGCCGGCTTCTTCGACACCGGAACGTCGGGGAACACGCGGATCCAGACGCGGCCGGCGCGCTTCATGTGGCGGGTCAGCGCGCGGCGGGCGGCTTCGATCTGGCGCGCGGTGACGCGCTCAGGCTCGGTCGCCTTCAGGCCGAACTGGCCGAACGCCAACGTCGCGCCCGAAGACGCAACGCCGTGGATGCGGCCCTTATGCGCCTTCCGGAACTTCGTTTTCTTAGGTTGCATCATGGCTTTAAGCCCTCAAATTCCTGTCTGGCCTTAGGCAGCGGCCGTCTCGCGGCGCTGACGGCCACCGCGATCGCCACTGCCGCCGGTCTCGCCTTCGGCCATTCTCTTGTCCTGGGCCATCGGATCGTGCTCGAGGATCTCGCCCTTGAAGATCCAGACCTTGACGCCGCAGGTGCCGAAGGTCGTGAACGCGGTCGCAACGCCGTAGTCGATGTCGGCACGCAGCGTGTGCAGCGGCACGCGGCCTTCGCGGTACCACTCCATGCGCGCGATTTCCGCACCGCCCAGACGTCCCGAGCAGTTGATGCGGATGCCCTCCGCGCCGAGACGCATTGCCGACTGCACGGCGCGCTTCATGGCACGGCGGAACGCCACGCGGCGCTCGAGCTGCTGCGCGATCGATTCGGCCACCAGCGTCGCATCGAGCTCCGGCTTGCGGATCTCGACGATGTTGATGACGACGTCGGACGAGGTGATGTCCGCGACCCTCTTGCGCAGCTTGTCGATGTCGGCGCCCTTCTTGCCGATCACCACGCCCGGACGGGCCGAGTGGATGGTGACGCGGCACTTCTTGTGCGGACGCTCGATCACGATGCGGGCGACGGCCGCCTGCTTGAGCTCCTTGTGCAGGATCTCGCGGATCTTGACGTCCTCGTGCAGCAGCTTGCCGTATTCCTGCTTGCCGGCGAACCAGCGGGAATCCCAGGTCCGGTTGATGCCGAGACGCAGACCGATCGGATTGATCTTTTGACCCATCGTGTTCTCCTGCGCCCTTAAGCGGCGGCTTCAGCTTCGACCTGACGAACGATGATCGTCAGCTGCGAAAACGGTTTGTAGACACGGCCCGAGCGGCCGCGGCCGCGGGCGGCGAAGCGCTTCATCACGAGGCCATTGCCGACGAAGGCCTGCGCCACGACGAGATCGTCGACGTCGAGGTCGTGGTTGTTCTCGGCGTTGGCGATCGCCGATTCCAGGCACTTCTTCACGTCGACCGCGATCCGCTTGCGCGAAAACTGCAGGTCGGCGAGCGCGGCAGACGCCTTCCGGCCGCGAATGAGCTGGGCGACCAGGTTGAGCTTCTGCGGGCTCACCCGCAGCATCCGGGCGACCGCCTTGGCCTCGTTGTCGGCGAGGCTCCGTTCGCGCTTAGGTTTGCTCATCGTTTAATCCTCAAGCCTTCTTGGCTTTCTTGTCGCCGGAGTGGCCATGGAAGGTCCGGGTCGGCGAGAACTCGCCGAACTTGTGACCGACCATTTCCTCGTTCACGGCCACCGGCACGTGCTTCTGACCGTTGTAGACGCCGAAGGTCAGGCCGACGAATTGCGGCAGGATCGTCGAGCGACGGCTCCAGATCTTGATGACGTCGTGACGGCCGGACGCGCGCGCGGCATCTGCCTTCTTGAGCAGAGAACCCTCGACGAACGGGCCTTTCCAGACTGAACGAACCATGTCCGGCGTTCCTTACTTCTTCCGCTTGTGGCGGCTTAGGAGAATGAATTTGTTGGTCGACTTGTTGGTGCGGGTCTTCTTGCCCTTGGTCGGCTTGCCCCACGGGGTGACCGGGTGGCGGCCGCCCGAGGTACGACCTTCGCCACCGCCGTGCGGATGGTCGATCGGGTTCATCGCGACACCGCGGTTGTGCGGCCTGCGGCCCATCCAACGCTTACGACCGGCCTTGCCGATCGAGGTGTTCATGTGATCCGGGTTCGACACCGCGCCGATCGTGCCGCGGCAACGACCGTGCACGAGGCGCTGCTCGCCCGAGTTCAGGCGGATGATGACGTAATCCTGGTCACGGCCGACGAGCTGGGCGTAGGTGCCGGCGGAACGCGCCAGCTGGCCGCCCTTGCCGATCTTGACCTCGATGTTGTGGATGATCGTGCCGACCGGCATGTTGCCGAGCGGCATGACGTTGCCCGGCTTCACGTCGACGTAATTGCCGGCGATGATCGTGTCACCCACCGCCAGGCGCTGCGGCGCCAGGATGTAGGCCTGCTCGCCGTCCTGATACTTGATCAGGGCGATGAAACCGGTGCGATTGGGATCATACTCGAGACGCTCGACGGTCGCGGGCACGTCGATCTTCTCACGCTTGAAGTCGACGGTACGCAGCGTCTGCTTGTGACCACCGCCGCGGAAGCGCACGGTGATGCGGCCGGTGTTGTTGCGGCCGCCCGAGGACTTCTTGCCTTCGGTGAGCGCCTTGACCGGCTTGCCCTTGTAGAGGGCCGAACGATCGACCATGACCAGCTGGCGCTGGCCCGGCGTCGTGGGATTGAATGTCTTCAGTGCCATCGTCGTACGACCTTACAGACCGGTGGTGACGTCGATCCGGTGACCCTCTTCGAGGGTCACGATCGCGCGTTTGCTGTTCGACTGCGAGCCGATGGTGCCGCGGAAGGCCTTGACCTTGCCCTTGCGGACCAGCGTGTTGACGCTCTTGACCTTGACGTCGAACAGCTTCTCGATCGCTTCCTTGATCTGCGGCTTGGTCGCCTTGGCGGCCACCTTGAACAGCACCTTGTTGTGCTCCGAGGCGATCGTCGCCTTTTCGGTCACGACCGGCGACAGGATCACGTCGTAGTGGCGAGGCTCGATGTTCTTGCTCATTTGAAGCGCGCCTCCAGCGCATCGATGGCGGCCTTGGTCAGAACGAGCTTCTGACGGCGCAGGATGTCATAGACGTTGATGCCCTGGATCGGCAGCACGTCCATGTTCGGGATGTTGCGAGCCGCAGCGGCGAAGCCGTTGTTGAGCTCGGCACCGTCGATGATCAGCGCGTTGGTGAGGCCGAGGCCCGAGAAGTGGCCGAGCAGCGCCTTGGTCTTGGCGGCTTCCAGCGCGGCCTTCTCGATCACGACGAGATCGCCGTCCTTGGCCTTGGCCGAGAGCGCATGCTTCAGAGCGAGCGCACGGACCTTCTTCGGCAGGTCGGTGGCGTGCGAACGCACCACCGGACCGAAGGCACGACCGCCGCCGCGGAACTGCGGCACGCGGGCCGAGCCGTGACGAGCACCGCCGGTGCCCTTCTGCTTGTACATCTTCTTGCCGGTGCGCCAGATCTCGGCGCGGCCCTTGGCCTTGTGCGTGCCGGCCTGGCGCTTGTTGAGCTGCCACTGCACGCAGCGCGCGATGATGTCCTCGCGCGGCTCGAGGCCGAAAATGGCGTCGGACAGCTGGACGGAGCCGGCTTCCTTACCTTCGAGGGTGGTGACCTTCAATTCCATCTCACGCCTCCTGCGCAGCCGGAGCGGCTTCCGCGTCGCCAGCAACCTTGAACTTGCCGGGCTTCGGGGCTTCCTTCGGCAGCGGCTTCTTGACGGCGTCGCGCACGCGGATCCAGCCGCCCTTGGAGCCGGGAACGGCGCCTTCGACGAGGATCAGGCCGCGCTCGACATCGGTCTGGACAACGCGAAGGTTGAGCGTGGTGATGCGATCGACACCCATGTGGCCGGGCATCTTCTTGTTCTTCCAGGTCTTGCCGGGGTCCTGACGGCCACCGGTCGAACCGATCGAGCGGTGCGAGATCGACACACCGTGCGTGGCGCGCAGACCGCCGAAGTTCCAGCGCTTCATGCCGCCGGCGAAGCCCTTACCGACCGAAGTGCCGGTGACGTCGACGAACTGGCCGACGACGAAGTGGTCGGCCTGGATCTCGGCGCCGACCGGGATCATGGCGTCCGCGGTGACGCGGAATTCCTCGACCCGGCGCTTCGGCTCGACCTTGGCGACCGCGAACTGGCCGCGCTCGGCCTTCGGCATGTAAACGGTCTTGCGGCTGCCCGAACCGAGCTGGAGCGCGACGTAACCGTTCTTCTCTTCGGTGCGGTGGCCTACGACCTGGCAATTGCCGAGCTTCAGCACGGTCACGGGGATATGTTCGCCAGCCTCCGTGAAGACCCGCGTCATCCCGACCTTTTGTGCGATCACTCCGGAGCGCATCGGCTTGCTTCCTGTTCTCTTTGTCCGCTTTTGGCGAACGGGATCCAAAATCTTAGAGCTTGATCTCGACGTCGACACCGGCAGCCAGGTCGAGCTTCATCAAAGCGTCGACGGTCTGCGGGGTCGGATCGACGATGTCGAGCAGGCGCTTGTGAGTGCGCATCTCGAACTGTTCGCGGCTCTTCTTGTCGACGTGGGGCGAACGGTTGACGGTGAACTTCTCGATGCGGGTGGGCAGCGGAATGGGTCCGCGGACCTGCGCGCCGGTGCGCTTCGCCGTGTTCACGATCTCACGGGTCGACGTATCGAGGATACGATGGTCGAACGCCTTGAGACGGATACGAATGTTTTGGCCGTTCATTGCCGAATCTTTCTTAGTGAGTGGCGAGTAGCGAATAGCGAATAGAAACTATTCGCCACTCGCCATTCCCTATTCGCGTTGTTACTCGATGATCGAGGCGACGACGCCGGCGCCGACAGTGCGGCCGCCTTCGCGGATCGCGAAGCGGAGCTTTTCTTCCATCGCGATCGGCACGATCAGGTGCACTTCCATCGCGATGTTGTCGCCCGGCATCACCATCTCGGTGCCTTCCGGCAGGTGCACGACACCGGTCACGTCGGTGGTGCGGAAGTAGAACTGCGGACGGTAGTTGGTGAAGAACGGGGTGTGGCGACCGCCCTCTTCCTTGGTGAGGATGTAGGCCTCGGCCTTGAACTTGGTGTGCGGCTTGACCGAACCCGGCTTGGCCAGAACCTGGCCGCGCTCGACGTCTTCGCGCTTGGTGCCGCGGAGCAGCGCGCCGATGTTGTCGCCGGCCTGGCCCTGATCGAGCAGCTTGCGGAACATTTCGACGCCGGTGACGGTGGTCTTCTGGGTGGCGCGGAGACCGACGATCTCGATTTCCTCGCCGACCTTGACGACGCCGCGCTCGACACGGCCGGTCACGACGGTGCCGCGGCCCGAGATCGAGAACACGTCTTCAACCGGCATCAGGAACGGCTGGTCGATCGGACGCTCCGGCTGCGGGATGTACTCGTCGACGTTCTTCATCAGATCGAGAATGGCGTCGTGGCCGAGCTTCTTGTCGGAGTCTTCGAGAGCGGCGAGCGCCGAACCCTTGATAATCGGGATCTTGTCGCCGGGGAATTCGTACTTGGAGAGCAGCTCGCGGACTTCGAGCTCGACGAGCTCGAGCAGCTCCGGATCGTCGACCATGTCGCACTTGTTGAGGAACACGACGAGCGCGGGCACGCCGACCTGGCGGGCGAGCAGGATGTGCTCGCGGGTCTGCGGCATCGGGCCGTCAGCGGCCGACACGACCAGGATCGCGCCGTCCATCTGGGCAGCGCCGGTGATCATGTTCTTGACGTAGTCGGCGTGGCCGGGGCAGTCGACGTGGGCGTAGTGGCGGTTCGGCGTCTCGTACTCGACGTGCGCGGTCGAGATGGTGATGCCGCGGGCCTTCTCTTCCGGCGCCTTGTCGATCTGGTCGTACGCGGTGAACGTCGCACCGCCGGCTTCGGCGAGAACCTTGGTGATCGCCGCGGTCAGCGACGTCTTGCCATGGTCGACGTGACCGATGGTGCCGATGTTGCAGTGCGGCTTGGTACGTTCAAACTTTGCTTTGGCCATTTGACTCTCCGTTCAATCGTCAGCTTTCAACCGACGACAATCAGGCAAACTTCTTCTGGACTTCTGCCGACACGTTGGCCGGCGCTTCTGCGTAGTGATCGAACTGCATGGTGAAGGTCGCGCGACCCTGGCTCATCGAGCGCAGATTGTTCACGTAACCGAACATGTTCATGAGCGGCACCATCGCGTTGATGACGTTGGCGTTGCCGCGCATGTCCTGCCCCTGGATCTGACCGCGCCGGGAATTCAGGTCGCCGATGACCGAGCCGGTGTAGTCTTCCGGGGTCACCACCTCGACCTTCATGATCGGCTCGAGCAGGACCGACTTGCCCATCTGCAGCGCTTCGCGGAAGCAGGCGCGCGAGGCGATTTCGAAGGCGAGCGCCGACGAGTCGACGTCGTGATACTTGCCGTCGACGAGCTGCACCTTGACGTCGACCACGGGGAAGCCCGCGACCACGCCGGACGACAGCACGCTCTCCAGGCCCTTCTCGACGCCCGGGATGTATTCCTTCGGCACCGCGCCACCGACGATCTTCGATTCGAACTCGAAGCCCTTGCCGGCTTCGTTCGGCTCGACGATGAACGACACGGCCGCGAACTGGCCGGTACCGCCGGTCTGCTTCTTGTGGGTATAGCTGTGCTCCACCCGCTTGGTGATGCGCTCACGGAACGCCACCTGCGGCGCGCCGATGTTGGCGTCGACCTTGTAGGTGCGCTTGAGGATGTCGACCTTGATGTCGAGGTGGAGTTCGCCCATGCCCTTGAGGATGGTCTGGCCGGACTCGTGGTCGGTCGACACGCGGAAGGACGGATCCTCCGCGGCGAGCTTGGCCAGCGCCACGCCCAGCTTCTCCTGGTCGGCCTTGGACTTCGGCTCGATCGCGATCTCGATGACCGGCTCGGGGAACTCCATCTTCTCCAGGATCACCTGCTTGTCGGGATCGCACAGCGTGTCACCGGTGCGCGCTTCCTTCAGACCGGCCAGCGCGACGATGTCGCCGGCATAGGCTTCCTTGATGTCCTCGCGGTTGTTCGCATGCATCAACAGCATGCGCCCGATCCGCTCCTTCTTCTCGCGGGTCGAGTTCACGACGCCGGTGCCGCTCTGCAGGATGCCGGAATAGATGCGGCAGAAGGTGATGGTGCCGACGAACGGGTCGTCCATGATCTTGAACGCGAGCAGCGCCAGCGGCTCCTTGTCGTCCGCCTTGCGCACGATCTCGTTGCCCTTGTCGTCGGTGCCCTTGATCGCGGGCACGTCGAGCGGCGACGGCAGATAGTCGACCACGGCGTCGAGCAGCGGCTGCACGCCCTTGTTCTTGAAGGCCGAACCGCACAGCACGGGATAAAACGCGCCGGTCAGCACCGCCTTGCGGATCAGGCGCTTCAGGGTCGCCTCGTCCGGCTCCTTGCCGTCGAGATAGGCGGCCATGGCATCGTCGTCGAGCTCGACGGCGGCTTCCACCATCTTCTCGCGGTATTCCTTGGCTTGGTCGACGAGGTCTTCCGGAATGTCGACATAGTCGAACTTGGCACCGAGCGACTCGTCGTTCCAGACGACGCCCTTCATCTTCACGAGGTCGACGAGACCCTTGAAGTTGTTCTCGGCACCAATCGGAAGCTGGATCGCGACGGGCTTGGCGCCCAGACGGTCGACGATGTCCGCCAGACACTTGAAGAAGTCGGCACCGATCTTGTCCATCTTGTTGGCGAAGACGATGCGCGGAACCTTGTACTTGTCACCCTGGCGCCAGACGGTCTCGGTCTGGGGCTCGACGCCCTGGTTGGAGTCGAGCACGCAGACGGCGCCGTCGAGCACGCGGAGCGAACGCTCGACTTCGATGGTGAAGTCGACGTGACCGGGCGTGTCGATGATGTTCAGGCGCTTGCCGTTCCAGAACGCGGTGGTCGCAGCCGAGGTGATCGTGATGCCACGCTCCTGCTCCTGCTCCATCCAGTCCATCGTCGCGGCACCTTCGTGCACTTCGCCGATCTTGTGGCTCTTGCCGGTGTAATAGAGGATGCGCTCGGTCGTCGTGGTCTTGCCGGCGTCGATATGCGCCATGATACCGAAGTTACGGTAGTCCTCGATGGCATGTTGGCGGGGCATGGGTCGTTCCTTGCGAGTCCGAGTGTGTCGCCGTTACCAGCGGTAGTGCGAGAAGGCGCGGTTGGCTTCCGCCATGCGGTGCACGTCTTCGCGCTTCTTGACGGCGTTCCCCCGGTTGTTCGATGCGTCCAAGAGCTCCGCCGAGAGCCGCTCGGTCATGGTCTTCTCGTTGCGCTCGCGCGCAGCCGCGATCAGCCAGCGAATGCCGAGCGCCTGCCGGCGGGTCGAGCGGACCTCGACCGGAACCTGGTAGGTCGCGCCGCCGACGCGGCGGGAGCGGACCTCGATGGTCGGCATGACGTTCTCGAGCGCCTGCTCGAACACGCCGAGCGGGTTCTGCTTGGTCTTGGATTCGATGATGCCGAACGCACCATAGACGATGCCTTCCGCAACCGACTTCTTGCCGGCGTACATCACCGAGTTCATGAACTTCGTGACGATGATGTTCCCGAACTTCGGATCCGGAAGAACTTCGCGCTTTTCCGCAGAGTGGCGACGAGACATAGGCTTGGTTCCCGCTTACTTCGGACGCTTGGCGCCGTACTTCGAACGACGCTGCTTACGGTTCTTGACGCCCTGGGTGTCCAGAACGCCGCGGAGGATGTGATAGCGCACGCCCGGCAAGTCCTTGACGCGGCCGCCGCGGATCATGACCACCGAGTGCTCCTGGAGGTTATGGCCCTCGCCGGGGATGTAGCCGATCACCTCGAAGCCGTTGGTCAGGCGCACCTTGGCAACCTTACGAAGCGCCGAGTTCGGCTTCTTCGGGGTCGTGGTGTAGACGCGCGTGCAAACACCACGCTTCTGCGGCGACTGCTGCAGCGCCGGCACCTTCTTGCGCGACTTCTGCACTTCCCGCGGTTGAGCGATCAGCTGGTTGATCGTCGGCATACTGGCCTTCACCCTTTTTCTGCCGCGGCCCCTCTCGGGTCCGCTGTCTTGCCGCGGCCCGTCACCGGGTCCGCAAATTCTGCTCGAGCTACCCGCCCGAACGGGCGCCTGGCGCGAAAGACCCGCGCAAAGCGAAATTGCGCCAACCGCTCCATCAACGAGCGGAAAGCGCTTCGACGCCACAGAGGACCGCAGTCTCGAAGCCGTTCAGCGTAACGCCGCGGCCCGCGCACTGAGGTCATGCATCCGAATTCGATCTCAAGAGAACGTGCTCGAGAGAACTAAAGTCGCACTGGCATTGCCTAGCTATGATCGACAGCGTTTGAGCGGCATTCGTCGAGGTTGGTGCCCGTCTTTGCGACCCCTGGCAGATCTAGTCTTTGGGGATCAACGGGTGGCCCGTTCCGACGCTGGCGATGCTCACCGCCTGTCGTTAAGTGAGGCGCTTTCTATAAGTGGGAATCGGTCAAGTCAAGGTGAAACGACAGTCACAAAGCGCTTCATGCGCCTGCAAAAAATCGCCTCTTCGCCGCCTCCCCGCGCCTGCCTGATATAGGACCGAGGCGACTGACCTGCCAGATCTGAGAACAATTATACCCGGGTATAATGTAGTTTTATTACCAAACTGAGGGGCTTTTTTCCTGCCTACGCTCAGTTTGCTGGCTGGTGGCCGGTCTACCAGCTTTTCCCGGCCCGCCGCGATGCCCGGTGTGACGGGGCTTCAGCCCGGACTGGTCGATCCGCGAATGGCTCTTGCCCCAAACCATGCGTGCGAAAAAAACGCGGCGTCGCGGCGGCCGAACGCCTTGCATCAGAGAATCGACGAGTCGACGCTGAGCCGCGCGTTGCCGTGAGACGAGACGATCAGACGCGGCCGCTCGAAGCTCACCGCCCGCGGTTACTCCTCCTCGTCGTCCTCATCGTCATCGAGGTCTTCGTCCTCGTCGTCATCATTGCGGTCGGCGTCGGCGTGAGCTGCCGCGCCATGGGGCTGGTGGATCTGGTCGTTCCACAGCTTGCGATAGGTGCCATTCTTGGCGAGCAACTCGGCATGGGAACCGCGCTCGATCGCCCTGCCCCCTGAAATCACGATGATCTCGTCCATCTCGACCACCGAGGTCAGGCGGTGGGTCGACCAGATCATGGTGCGACCCTTGGCGACCCTGAGCAGCGTGCGGTTGATTGCGGCCTCGGTGGTCTGGTCCAGCGCCGAAGTTGCTTCGTCCAGCAGCAGCACGGAGGGGTTGCGGATGATCGCGCGCGCGATCGCAATGCGCTGGCGTTGGCCGCCCGACAGCGTGTCGCCGCGCTCGCCGACCGGCGTGTCGTAGCGCTGCGGCAGGCTCATGATGTAGCGGTGGATCTCGGCCTTCTTGGCCGCCTCCTCCACCTCCTCGTCGGTTGCGCCCTCCTTGCCGAGCCGGATGTTCTCGCGGATCGACATGTTGAACAGCATGTTCTCCTGGAACACCACCGCCATGCTCCGGCGCAGCGAGTCCAGCGTCACCTTGCGGACGTCGACGCCGTCGATGGTGACGCGGCCTTCGTCGGGCACGTAGAGCCGCAGGATCAGATTGAGCAGCGTGCTCTTGCCGGAGCCGCTCGGACCGACGATCGCGATGCGCTTGCCGGCGTCGAGCTTGAGGCTGAGATTGTCCAGCACCGGCGTCTGACCACCCTCGTACTGGAAGGTGACGTGATCGAATGTAATGTCGTGGGTGATGCGCGGCAGATCGGGTGCGCCCGGGCGATCGGCGCTGCGGGTCGGCTCGTCGAGCAATTCCTGAATGTGGCGGATCGCGGCGGCCGAGGAGATCGACACCGGGATGAAATGCATCACATGGGCGATGTTGTAGGAGACCTCCCAGAACGCGCTCTCGAAAGTGACGAAGGTGCCGATGGTGATATGGCCCTTGGTCGCCAGATACGCGCCGATCGCGAGCACCACAAGGTGCAGGAGGAGCACCGAGATGGTGACTGTCCGCTCCACCATGGTCGAGAGGAATGTGGCCGAGGCCATCTTGTTGCGGGTCTCGTCGTTGCGCAACCGGAAGAAGCCGAACATCTTGCGTTGCAGGCTGAACGCCTTGATGACCGCCTGGGCGGCCACGTTCTCCTGGACTTGGCCCAGCAACGCCGATTCATTGAGCTTCTGTTCGTAATTGGCCTGCACCGCCTTCGGCGTCAGGATCCGCGGGCCGATCAGCGTGATCGGGAACACCAGCAGCGCGACGACGGCGAGCTGCCAGTTGAGGAACAGCATCAGGATGATGCCGGCGATCAGCTCCAGGAACGGCAGCGCGGCACTGTTGGCGAACGTCTTGACCGAGCCTTCGAAGGCCGAGAGATCGACTGAGAAGCGCGATAGGATCTCGCCGCGCCTGGTGCGGCCGAAATAGGCGGCGGGCAGGTCCTGGACGTGCTCGAACAGGCGTTTGCGAACATCGGAGATGACGCAAGCGGCAAGTCGCGCGTCCCAGCGTTCGTACCAGACTGCAACGATCGAGGTGAAAATGCCGGCGACGGCGAGCACGCCGAGGATCTTGTAGAGCGCCTGAAAATCCTCCTCGCCGAGCGCATCGTCGATCAGGAACTTGAGGCTGAGCGGCATGATGACGTTGAACAACGTCTCGACCACGACGCCGAATGCCACGAATGACAGCATCCGCTTGTAGTTGGAGAGATAGGGCTTGACGAACCCGACAATGGTCGCAAGGGCCCCGGCGGCTTCGCGCGCGGTAAAGACGACGAGGTCCTCGTCCTCATCGTCCTCGTCGAGCTCCAGCTCGTCATCCCCCTCGTCTTCGGCGTCCTCGTCGTCCTTGAGATCCGGCTTGGCAGCGTCGGCGAGCTTGCCATCGAGCCCGGCCGCCTCCTCCGCGGCGAGCTTCTGTTGATCGGGAGATAGAGGCTTGTCGCCAGGCAAGAAAGGCTTGGATGCCATGAAACCAACCGATGCTGACGGCCGGCATGACCGCAGAGAACGCAGGAAATAGCGGCAACCGCTATTGCACCGATTCTATGCGATCAAGATGAATTCGGCAAAACAATTGGCGAATTCGGTTGGCGTCCCCCGGGCTAGTCCTCGTCCTCGACCTTGTCGAAGAAGGAATAGCGCAAGCTGTCCGCGTCGGCGTACCACTGCCCCGGCCCCTTGTTGGCGGCGAGCGTCGCCTCCCACAGCGCATCGGTGCAATCCTTGCGGTGCATCGACAGGTCGAAGCCGTTGCCGAAGAACAGTTCGGACCATTCCCACCAGGTGCCGAGCTTCTTGACTCCGCGCAAGAGGTCGTAGCGGTCGATCAATGCCGGCGCCATGTCCGAGGTGATGGAGCCGAACACGAGGCCGGTCTTGACCACGCGGTTGAGCTCGCGGATCGCGCGGACCACTTGCTTGGGGGAAACGTGGCAGAGGCTGGTCTCGAACACGAAGTCGAACGTGCCGTCCTTGAACGGCATGTCGGTGATCGTGCCGAGCTTGTTGTACTTCTTCAGCGATTTCGGCGTCCTGGCGTGGATCGCGCGGTTGTTCTCGATTCCCCATGCATCGATGCCGCGATCGCGCAGGGCGCCGACCAGTTCGCCGCTGGCGGAGCCCGCGACCAGCAGCTTGGCGCCCGCCGCCCTGCCCCAGACGATGCCGATCAGCTTCGTCAGGTAGTCGGGATCGGTGAAGTGCCGCCACGCCTGATGATAGGGGCCGAGACCGCGATAATTCTCGAAATATTTGCGATCGATCTTGTCCGAGAGCGGCTTGTCGTCCTGCGCGCGCTGGCGGCGCAGGCGCATCATCTCGGTCAGGATGATGTCGGTCGCCGCGTCCGAGGAATCGAGCAGGCCGTTGAGCGTCGAATCGAACAGATAGTCGCCAACCACCACGATGCCGGGGTGCTCCTTCGGCTCGGGCCGGTGATTGGTCATGACGTCGCGCGCGGGCAAACCACCAGGCAGCGCGTTCACCGAGGACAGCCAGCGGTGGATCTTGCCTTCCATGAAATGCAGACGCGCATCGCCGAGAGAAGCCGGCAGCGATTTCAGGGCGGTCTCGATCAGCTCCTGGTCCGACAGATTGGCAAAAGCCAGCGCGTCAGAGCCGGGAATGAGCCAGTTCAGAACACCATGCTTGCCGACGTCGTGACGTGCGCCCTCGTTGTAGACGCAGCAGCCGCCGAAGGCTTCCGACATGAACCAGGCACCCGGAATCTTGTCGCCCCAGAACGGCTCGTCGAACAGGATCGAGACGCGCAGATAGTGCGCGGGACGGTCGAAATAGGCCACGTGCTTGACCATCGACCTGCGCAGCTGCTCGCCCTCCCAGCCGAGAGTGGCGAGCCAGGAATGCGGCAGGCAGACCAGCACGAGATCGAAGTCACGGGTCTCCGGCCCCTTGCCGTTCATCATCTTGAGCTGATACCGGCCGGTCGGCGCCTTGCCGACGGTGAGCACGCGGTGATTGAGCTGGATGTCGGCATTGACCTCCGACTGCAGGCATTCGATCAGCTGCTCGTTGCCGTTCTGGATGGAATAGAGGCCGATATAGCCGTCGACGTCCATCAGATAGTTCTTGAGCGCGTTGAGCCCGTTGGTGTTGTGGCTCTCGGTCGCGATGTCGGAACGCGCCATCACCTTGAAGAAGCGCTTTGCGGTGACGTCCTCGACCTCCTCGTCGAGCACCTGCTCGGCGGTCTTGTAGGCCCAGGGATGTTCGTTGTCGTGCGCGCCGACGCCCTCGTAATATTCCACCGGCGACATCACCTCGGCGCAGCGCTTGCGGAAGGCTTCGATCGCGGCGGCAGTCCTGGCGCCGTATTTGCGGCGCATGCCGGGAACGTCGTTGAGCAGCTCACCGCCGAACTGCACCTGCTCGGCATCCATCGGAATGGTCTGAAGGCCGAAATGCTGGATCAGCTCGCGCAGCGGGTCCGGGCCCGTCATCGAGTAGTCGTAGATCTCGGCAACGCCGGCCTCGTACATCGCGGGCGCCGAATCGAACTTGCGGGTGACGATCTTGCCGCCGAGCCTGTCGGAGGCCTCGTAGATGGTGACGCGGCAGAGGTCGCCGAGCTTGCGCTTCAGGTACCAGGCGCTCATCAGCCCGCCGGGGCCGCCGCCTACGATTGCGAGATCAAGCATGAGAGTTCCGTGGTCTTCCGGCCCTGCCCCCTTGGCGGGACCACCGGTCTAAGGCGCCATAGCACAAGCGCTTTTGCGGCTGAAGGAAAGATGAACAAAGGTTGATCCCGCATCGCAACAAAGCAGCAAAAAGGCCGGCAAAAGCCGGCCTTTTCATTGTCCTCGGTATTCCTACGGATGAACGATCACTCCGCGGGCGGCAGCGCAGGAAGCTCGGCTTCCGGCGCCGGCGACACGACGGCGGCCTGCTTCTCCCGCTCGTCCAGGATCAGCTTGTCGCGCTTCATGGCGACTTCGCGGATCTTGGCCATGGAGGCGCCGGTGCCCGCCGGGATCAGCCGGCCGACGATGACGTTCTCCTTGAGGCCTTCGAGCGGATCGATCTTGCCGTTGACCGCCGCCTCGGTGAGGACGCGGGTGGTCTCCTGGAACGATGCCGCCGAGAAGAAGGAGCGGGTCTGGAGGCTCGCCTTGGTGATGCCGAGCAGAACCGGCGTTCCCGTGGCGGGCTTCTTGCCCTCTTCCTTGGCCTTCACGTTCAGCGCGTCGAACTCGATCTTGTCGACCTGCTCGCCGGAGATCATGTCCGTGTCGCCCTGGTCGGTGATTTCCACCTTCTGGAGCATCTGACGGACAATCACCTCGATGTGCTTGTCGTTGATGAGCACGCCCTGCAGCCGGTAGACCTCCTGGATCTCGTTGACCAGATAGGCAGCGAGCTCCTCGATGCCCTTGACCGCCAGGATGTCGTGCGGCGCCGGGTTGCCTTCCACGATGAAGTCGCCCTTTTCGACGACGTCGCCGTCCTGAAGGTGGATGTGCTTGCCCTTCGGGATCAGGTACTCGCGCGGCTCGTCGGTCTTGTCCATCGGCTCGATCGAGATGCGACGCTTGTTCTTGTAGTCGCGCCCGAACCGGATGGTGCCCGCGATTTCGGCGATGATCGCCGCATCCTTCGGGCGCCGAGCCTCGAACAGTTCCGCCACCCGCGGCAGACCGCCGGTGATGTCACGCGTCTTGGCGCTTTCGGTCGAGACACGGGCGAGGATGTCGCCCGGCTGGACCTTGGCTCCGATGTCGACCGAGAGAATGGCGTCGACCGACAGCATGTAGCGGGCATCGCCGCCACGGGCGAGCTTGAGCACCTTGCCGTCCTTGCCCTTCACCACGATGGCCGGACGCAGGTCCGAGCCGCCGCGCGTCGAACGCCAGTCGATGACCACGCGCTTGGCGATACCAGTGGCCTCGTCGAGCGTTTCCGAGATCGACTGCCCCTCGACCAGATCCTCGAAGCCGATGGTTCCTTCGACCTCGGTGAGCAGCGGACGGGTGTAGGGATCCCATTCGACGATGCGCTGGCCGCGCTTGACCATGTCGCCCTCGTCGACGTGCAGACGCGAACCGTACTGGATACGGTGCGTCGCACGCTCGGTGCCGTCGGCATCGACGATCGCGACAACCATGTTGCGCACCATCGCGATAAGGTGACCTTCGCTGTTGCGGGCGATGGCCTTGTTCCTGATCACGATCTTGCCGTCGAAGTTGGCTTCGACGAAGGACTGCTCGTTGAGCTGCGCCGCACCGCCGATGTGGAAGGTGCGCATGGTGAGCTGGGTGCCCGGCTCGCCGATCGACTGCGCGGCGATCACGCCAACCGCTTCGCCATGGTTGACCGGCGTGCCGCGGGCGAGGTCGCGGCCGTAGCACTTGCCGCAGATGCCGTTGACGAGCTCGCAGGTCAGCGCCGAGCGGATCTTCACCTCCTGGATGCCGGCCTGATGGATGGCATCCACGTGGCTCTCTTCCATCAGCGTATCGCGCTTGACGATCACCTGGCCCGAGCTGTCACGCACGTCTTCGCAGGCCGTGCGTCCGAGGATGCGCGAGCCGAGCGAGGCGACCACGGTACCGGCGTCGACGATGGCGCGCATCTTGATTCCGAGCTTGGTGCCGCAGTCGCTCTGCGTGATGATGCAGTCCTGCGCCACGTCGACGAGACGACGGGTCAGGTAGCCGGAGTTCGCGGTCTTCAACGCGGTGTCCGCGAGGCCCTTGCGGGCGCCGTGGGTCGAGTTGAAGTACTCGAGCACCGAGAGGCCTTCCTTGAAGTTCGAGATGATCGGCGTCTCGATGATCTCGCCCGACGGCTTGGCCATCAGGCCGCGCATGCCGGCGAGCTGGCGCATCTGGGCCGGCGAACCGCGGGCACCGGAGTGAGCCATCATGTAGATCGAGTTGATGTCGGCGTCGGCTCCGCTCGCCGTCTTCTTGGTGGCGGAGATCTCCTTCATCATCGCCTTGGCGATTTCTTCCGTGGCCTTCGACCAGGCGTCGACGACCTTGTTGTACTTCTCGCCATGGGTGATCAGGCCGTCGTTGTACTGCTGCTCGAAATCCTTCGCCAGCGTACGGGTGGTGTCGACGATCTTCCACTTGCCGTGCGGCACGACCATGTCGTCCTTGCCGAACGAGATGCCGGCCTTGAACGCGTTGTAGAAGCCGAGCGCCATGATGCGGTCGCAGAAGATCACCGTCTCCTTCTGGCCGCAGTGGCGGTAGACCTGGTCGATGACGCCGGAGATCTCGCGCTTGGTCATCAGCTTGTTGATGATCTCGTAGGAGATGCGCGGGTTCTTCGGCAGCAGATTGCCGAGCATGACGCGGCCGGCGGTGGTCTCGATCCAGCGCTTGGAGACCTTGCCGGTCTCGTCCATGCCTTCCCACCGGTACTTGATCTTGGTGTGGAGGTGGATGACCTTCGCGTGCAGCGCATGCTCGAGCTCGGCCATGTCGCCGAACACCTTGCCCTCGCCGGGCAGGCCTTCGCGCATGATCGAGACGTAGTACAGACCGAGCACGATGTCCTGCGACGGCACGATGATCGGCTGGCCGTTCGCGGGATGCAGGATGTTGTTGGTCGACATCATCAGGACGCGCGCTTCCAGCTGCGCTTCGAGCGACAGCGGAACGTGCACGGCCATCTGGTCGCCGTCGAAGTCGGCGTTGAACGCGGAGCAGACCAGCGGGTGAAGCTGGATCGCCTTGCCCTCGATCAGCACGGGCTCGAATGCCTGAATGCCGAGGCGGTGCAGCGTCGGGGCGCGGTTGAGCAGCACCGGATGCTCGCGGATCACCTCGTCCAGGATGTCCCAGACCTCGGGCCGTTCCTTCTCGACCAGCTTCTTGGCCTGCTTCACGGTGGTGGACAGGCCCTTGGCGTCGAGCCGCGAATAGATGAACGGCTTGAACAGCTCGAGCGCCATCTTCTTCGGCAGGCCGCACTGATGCAGGCGCAGCTCGGGACCGACCACGATCACCGAACGGCCCGAATAGTCGACGCGCTTGCCGAGCAGGTTCTGGCGGAAGCGGCCCTGCTTGCCCTTGAGCATGTCGGCGAGCGACTTCAGCGGACGCTTGTTGGCGCCGGTGATGACGCGGCCGCGGCGGCCGTTGTCGAACAGCGCATCGACCGCTTCCTGAAGCATGCGCTTCTCGTTGCGGATGATGATGTCGGGCGCGCGCAGCTCCATCAGCCGCTTCAAGCGGTTGTTGCGGTTGATGACGCGGCGATAGAGGTCGTTGAGATCAGAGGTCGCGAAACGGCCGCCGTCCAGCGGCACCAGCGGACGCAGGTCCGGCGGAATCACCGGGATCACGGTCATGATCATCCATTCCGGCTTGTTGCCGGAATGGCGGAACGCTTCCACGATCTTCAGACGCTTGGCGAGCTTCTTGTGCTTGATGTCGGAGTCGGTCTCCTGCATCTCGGCACGCAGCGAGGCCTCGAGCTTCTCGAGGTCCATGCCCTTGAGCAGCTCGCGGATCGCCTCGGCGCCGATCATGGCGGTGAAGCTGTCCTGGCCGTACTCGTCCTGCGCCTTCAGATACTCGTCTTCCGACAGCAGCTGACGGTCCTTCAGCGCGGTGAGGCCCGGCTCGAGCACGACGTAATATTCGAAGTAGAGGATCCGCTCGAGATCCTTCAGCGTCATGTCGAGCAGGAGGCCGATGCGCGAGGGCAGCGACTTCAGGAACCAGATGTGCGCGACGGGGGCTGCGAGCTCGATATGACCCATGCGCTCGCGCCGGACGCGCGACAGCGTGACCTCGACCGAGCACTTCTCGCAGATGATGCCCTTGTACTTCATGCGCTTGTACTTGCCGCACAAGCACTCGTAGTCCTTGATCGGCCCGAAGATGCGGGCGCAGAACAGGCCGTCGCGCTCGGGTTTGAAGGTACGATAGTTGATGGTCTCCGGCTTCTTGATCTCGCCGTAGGACCAGGACAGAATCTTCTCTGGAGACGCGATCGAGATCCGGATCTGGTCGAAGACCTGAGCCGGCGTCGTCGGGTTGAAGAGATTCATAATTTCTTGGTTCATCGTCTTCTCCTCGCGTGCCGGTCGCCTCCGGCCGCAAATTCGAAAATCACTTCTGCATGGCGCCCTGCCCTCAAGGCCTCGGGCGGGGCGCCGATGCCCGGCCGCGAAGGCCGGGCATGACAGGTCGAATTACTCGGCCGCTTCCGACGTCGGCGCCGGTCCCATCTTGGAGTTGTGCAGGTCGACGTTGAGGCCGAGCGAGCGCATTTCCTTGACCAGCACGTTGAACGATTCCGGAATACCGGCCTCGAACGTGTCGTCGCCGCGCACGATCGCCTCGTACACCTTGGTACGGCCGGCGACGTCGTCCGACTTCACCGTCAGCATCTCCTGGAGCGTGTACGCCGCGCCGTAAGCCTCGAGCGCCCACACCTCCATTTCGCCGAAGCGCTGGCCGCCGAACTGCGCCTTGCCGCCCAGCGGCTGCTGGGTGACGAGCGAGTACGGACCGATCGAACGCGCATGGATCTTGTCGTCGACCAGATGGTGCAGCTTGAGCATGTAGATGTAGCCCACCGTCACCTTGCGATCGAACGGATCGCCGGTGCGGCCGTCATAGACGGTCGACTGACCCGAAGCGTCGAGACCGGCGAGCTTCAGCATCTCCTCGATATCGGCTTCCTTGGCACCGTCGAACACCGGGGTTGCGATCGGCACGCCGCGGCTGAGGTTATGGCCGAGTTCGAGCAGCTCGTTGTCGTTGAGCGACTTGATCGTCTCGTCCTCGCCGTAGACCTTCTTCAAGGTCTCCTTCAGCGGCTTGATGTCCTGCTTCGACAGGTACGCATCGACGGTCTGGCCGATACGCTTGCCGAGGCCGGCGCAGGCCCAGCCGAGATGGGTCTCGAGGATCTGTCCGACGTTCATGCGCGAAGGCACGCCGAGCGGATTGAGCACGATGTCGGCATGCGTGCCGTCTTCGAGGAACGGCATGTCCTCGATCGGCACGATCTTCGACACCACGCCCTTGTTGCCGTGGCGGCCGGCCATCTTGTCGCCGGGCTGGATCTTGCGCTTCACCGCGACGAAGACCTTGACCATCTTCATCACGCCGGGCGGCAATTCGTCACCGCGCTGAAGCTTCTCGACCTTGTCGAGGAAGCGCTGTTCCAGTCCCTTCTTCGACTCGTCGTACTGCTTCCGCATGGCCTCGATCTCGGCCATCAGCTTGTCGTTCGGCGAAGCGAACAGCCACCATTGCGACTTCGGATACTCCTCGAGCACCGCACGGGTGATCTTGGTGTCCTTCTTGAAGCCCTTGGGACCTGCAATGCCCTGCCGTCCCTCGAGCAGCTCGGCAAGACGGTTGTAGACGTTGCGGTCCAGGATCGCCTGCTCGTCGTCGCGGTCCTTGGCGAGGCGCTCGATCTCCTCCCGCTCGATCGCCAGCGCACGCTCGTCCTTGTCGACGCCGTGGCGGTTGAACACGCGCACTTCGACGATGGTGCCCTGCACGCCCGGGGGAACGCGCAGCGAGGTGTCGCGGACGTCGGAGGCCTTCTCGCCGAAGATGGCGCGCAGCAGCTTCTCTTCCGGCGTCATCGGGCTTTCGCCCTTCGGCGTGATCTTGCCGACCAGGATGTCGCCGGCGCGCACTTCCGCGCCGATGTAGACGATACCGGCTTCGTCGAGGTTCTTCAGCGCTTCTTCCGAGACGTTCGGAATGTCGCGGGTGATTTCCTCAGGTCCGAGCTTGGTGTCGCGGGCCATCACCTCGAACTCCTCGATGTGGATCGAGGTGAAGACGTCCTCCTTCACGATCCGCTCGGAGAGCAGGATCGAGTCTTCGAAGTTGTAGCCGTTCCACGGCATGAACGCGACCAGCACGTTGCGGCCGAGCGCGAGCTCGCCGAGATCGGTCGAAGGACCGTCGGCGATGATGTCGCCCTTCCTGACGACGTCGCCGACCTTCACCAGCGGACGCTGGTTGATGCAGGTCGACTGGTTCGAGCGCTGGTACTTCATGAGGCGGTAGATATCGACGCCCGACTTGGTCGGATCGAGATCTTCCGTGGCGCGGATGACGACGCGGGTCGCATCGATCTGGTCGATCACGCCCGAACGGCGCGCCGCGATCGCAGCGCCCGAGTCACGGGCAACCACGCCCTCCATGCCGGTGCCGACAAACGGCGCCTCGGCGCGAACCAGCGGCACCGCCTGGCGCTGCATGTTCGAGCCCATCAGCGCGCGGTTGGCGTCGTCGTTCTCGAGGAACGGGATCAGCGCCGCGGCGACCGAAACGAGCTGCTTCGGCGACACGTCCATGTAGTCGACCTTGTCGGGCGTCATCGGCACGACGTCGCGGGTGCCGCTCGAACGGCAGACCACGAGGTCTTCGGTGAAGCGGCCCTTGGCGTCGACCGGCACGTTAGCCTGGGCCACGGAATAGCGCCCTTCCTCCATCGCCGACAGGTACACGACCTCGTCGGTGACACGGCCATCCTTGACCTTGCGATACGGCGTCTCGACGAAGCCGTACTTGTTCACGCGCGCGAAGGTCGCGAGCGAGTTGATCAGGCCGATGTTCGGACCTTCCGGCGTCTCGATCGGGCAGATGCGGCCGTAATGCGTCGGGTGCACGTCGCGCACCTCGAAGCCAGCGCGCTCGCGGGTGAGACCGCCCGGTCCGAGCGCCGAGAGGCGGCGCTTGTGGGTGATCTCGCTGAGCGGGTTGGTCTGGTCCATGAACTGCGAGAGCTGCGAGGAGCCGAAGAACTCGCGCACCGCGGCGGCGGCCGGCTTGGCGTTGATCAGGTCCTGCGGCATGACCGTGTCGATGTCGACCGAGGACATGCGCTCCTTGATCGCGCGCTCCATGCGCAACAGGCCGATGCGGTACTGGTTCTCCATGAGCTCGCCGACCGAACGCACGCGGCGGTTGCCGAGATGGTCGATGTCGTCGATCTCGCCCTTGCCGTCGCGCAGATCCACCAGCGTCTTGATGACGGAGAGGATGTCCTCCTTGCGCAGCGTGCGCTGGGTGTCGGGCGCATCGAGGTCGAGGCGCATGTTCATCTTGACGCGGCCGACCGCGGAGAGGTCGTAGCGCTCGGCGTCGAAGAACAGCGACTGGAACATGGCCTGCGCCGATTCCAGCGTTGGCGGCTCGCCCGGACGCATCACGCGGTAGATGTCGAACAGCGCGTCCTCGCGCGTCATGTTCTTGTCGGCCGAGAGCGTGTTGCGGATGTAGGGGCCGACATTGACGTGGTCGATGTCGAGCAGCGGCAGTTCTTTGTAGCCCTGCTCGTTGAGCGCCTTCATCAGCTTGTCGGTGATCTCCTCACCGGCCTCGGCGTGGATCTCACCGGTCTTGGGGTTGACGAGATCCTCGGCGACGTAGTTGCCGACCAGTTCCTCGTCGGCCATGCGCAGCGCCTTCAGCCCCTTCTCCTGGAGCTGGCGGGCGGCGCGGACGGTGAGCTTCTTGCCGGCCTCGAGCACGACCTTGCCGGTGTCGGCATCGATCAGGTCGTTGACCGTGGAGTAGCCGCGGAAGCGGTTGGCGTCGAACGGAACGCGCCAGCCTTCCTTGGTCCGCTTGTAGAGAATCTTCTTGTAGAACGTGGACAGGATCGCCTCGCCGTCGAGGCCGAGGGCGAACATCAGCGACGTCACCGGAATCTTGCGGCGACGGTCGATACGCGCATAGACGATGTCCTTGGCGTCGAACTCGATGTCGAGCCAGGAACCGCGATAGGGGATGACGCGGGCGGCGAACAGCAGCTTGCCCGAGGAATGGGTCTTGCCCTTGTCGTGGTCGAAGAACACGCCGGGCGAACGGTGCATCTGCGAGACGATGACGCGCTCGGTGCCGTTGACGATGAAGGTGCCGTTCATCGTCATGAGCGGGATGTCGCCCATGTAGACGTCCTGCTCCTTGATGTCCTTCACCGACTTCGCGCCGGTTTCCTCGTCGATATCGAACACGATGAGGCGCAGCGTCACCTTGAGGGGCGCAGCGAAGGTCATGCCGCGCTGGCGGCACTCGTCGACGTCGTATTTCGGCTGCTCGAACTCGTAGCGGACGAATTCCAGCATCGAGGTGCCGGAGAAGTCGGAGATCGGAAACACCGAGCGGAACACCGCCTGCAGACCCTCGTCGAGACGTCCGCCCTGGGGTTCGTCCACCATCAGGAACTGGTCATAGGACGCCTTCTGAACCTCGATGAGGTTCGGCATCTCGGCGACTTCCTTGATGTGTCCGAAGAACTTGCGAACGCGTTTGCGACCGGTGAATGTCTGCTGCGCCATCGTGGCCTCTCATTTTCGTCGCCCGCCCTGGGCGCACCGTCCGGACCGCGGCTGCCACCGCTTTCCGGGTTGAATTTTCGAACCCGTCTTGGGGGGCCGGAGACGCAGTTTCAGGCGCCGATGTCCTGAATCTGTTCTTCAGACCTTCAAAACGCAAAACGACGCGCGGGGCGCAGATGCGCGCCCGCCCGTCACAACGATCATCTTCACGGACTGCAAAAGCCCGAAATAGCCTGCTCTCCCAACGGCTTACAGGGAAATCCGGCATCCCTGCCCACCGCGCTTTCGTGCTGCCGACCCGATATGGGGCGACAATAGTGCAGATTCGAGGGTCAAACCCTCAAATCCCCACACTTTTTCGTGTTTGGCCTGCGTCGGATCGTTCCGTCGCACGCCTTTTGCATTCCGGTCCACCCTCTCGAAGGGGGACCAGGATCCCGGGCAGAGCCGTTGCCCGCCCGGGATCCCGCCAGTAAGCAGTGCTTACTTGAGCTCGACCTTGGCGCCAGCCTTCTCGAGCTGGGCCTTGATCTTGTCGGCTTCGTCCTTGTTCACGGCTTCCTTCAGCGGCTTCGGAGCACCCTCGACGAGGTCCTTTGCTTCCTTCAGGCCGAGACCGGTGATGGCGCGGACTTCCTTGATGACCTCGATCTTCTTGTCGCCGGCGCTGGCGAGAACGACCGTGAACTCGGTCTTCTCTTCCGCCGGAGCGGCAGCACCGCCGCCGCCAGCGGCCGGGCCGGCCACGGCGACAGCCGCGGCAGCCGAAACGCCCCACTTCTCTTCGAGGAGCTTCGCGAGTTCGGCAGCTTCGAGCACGGTCAGGCTCGAGAGGTCGTCAACGATCTTCTGCAGGTCAGCCATTGTTCAGTTTCCTTAACTGTAAGTCTGGTTCGGGTTTGAGTTTTGCGAAGGGCGTCAGGCCGCTTCGCCCTTTGAGGCATGAGCCTGGATGACGCGCGCGAGCTTGCCCGCGGGCGCGTTGGCGAGCTGGGCCAGCTTGGTCGCCGGGGCCACGATGAGGCCGACGATCTTGCCGCCCAGTTCGTCAAGCGACGGCAGCGAGGCAAGCGCCTTCACGCCATCGACATTCAGGACGGTCTTCCCCATCGATCCGCCGACGATGACGAACTTTTCGTTCGCCTTGGCGAATTCGATGGCGACCTTTGGCGCCGCTACCGGATCGTTCGAAGTCGCGATCACGGTCGGCCCCTTCAGCATGGGGCCGATGGCAACGACGTCAGTGCCTTCAAGAGCAATTTTGGCGAGACGGTTCTTCGAGACCTTCACCGCGGCACCCGCCTGCTTCATCTGCTGGCGCAGCTTCTGCATCTGGGCGACGGTGAGGCCGGAATATTGAGCAACGATCGCGACGCTCGTGGTCTTGAAGACCTCGTTGAGCTGTTCGACCGCTTCTTTTTTTGCCGCTCGTTCCACAGCAAGCTCTCTCCGGTTGGCGGTCATCGCGAGAAGCGGGACCGCCGGGTTGCACCCATCGTCCCGCCCAAACCTGAACCTCCGGGTCAAAAACCCATCGGACACGCCGGGCAAGACGACAATTCAAAGCCTGCCCTCCGGGAGCCCAAGGGCCCACGGCGTGTCGAGGTCCGAACCAGACCCGTTTCGCAAAACCAGCCCTTAAAGCTGGATGCGAAGTGAAATCCGGTCTTCACCCGTCTATGCAGGCCATGCGATTAAGCCGTTGAGGAATCGAGATTCCCCGCGGGCGCCTGCAGTCTTGGACAGGACGAGGTCAGCCGGCGAACCGCCCGACCTCTGCCCGCATCCCTGCCAAAAGACGGATCTTCCTTCCTTTTCGGGCAAATCCTCACGGACGTCCTGAAAAGGAATGATCTCCTGTCGTGTCGGGTTTTCGGAATGCGTGCACGAACGCGCCAGCCGAGGCCGGCACGTCCGGAGGCGGTTCTTTAACCGCTCGGAGCCTGCTTGCCAAGAGCAAAATTCACACCAGTTCCAATCGATTGGCGGTTGGCCTTGAGATGGCCCAACAAGGGCCGATTCAGGCCGATTTGATCCGGTACGGCAGCGTTTTGCCCTCGAAGAATGCGGTCAGGTTGGCCAGCACGCAGTTCTGCATGGCGACGTGCGAATCCAGGGTGTGGCCGCCGATATGCGGGGCGAACACCACGTTGGGGAGTTCGGTCAGGGCGTCAGGCGCGTGCGGTTCCTTCTCGAAGACGTCGAGGCCCGCCCCCGCGATGGTCTTGTCGGTGAGCGCCGCGACCAGGGCCTTCTCGTCGATGACGGAGCCGCGGGAGATGTTGACGACGTAGCCCTCCGCCCCGAGGCGCCTGAGGATATCGGCGTTGACGGCATGTTGGGTCTCGGCCCCTGCCCGCACCGCGATCATCAGGACGCTGCACCAATCGGCGAGCGCCTCCAGGGTCTGAAAGTACTGATAGGGCAGATCATACCGGGTGCGGCTGAAATAGCCGACCTCGCTCTCGAAAGCAGCACAGCGCGCGGCGATCTTGCGGCCGATCTCACCCATGCCGTAGATGCCGATGCGGCGGCCGGGCATGCCGGCCTGGGGACGCATCATCGGTGACTGTTTCGAGGCCGCCCAATCGCCGCTGCGGACATATTGGTCGGCCACCAAAATCCGCCGCGTCGTCGCCAGCATCAAGGTCATCGCGATGTCGGCGACAGAAGCCGCATTGGCACCGGGGCTGTGACCGACCGCGATGTTCCGGCTGGCCGCCGCCTTCAGGTCGACGCCATCATAGCCAGTCCCATAGCAGACGATGGCGCCGAGATTCGGAAACAGGTTCATCGCCTCCGCACCGAGTGGCGAGCCGCCAGCAGTCAGCAGTGCGCGGATGCCGCCCAGCTCCTCCGCCGGAAACACCTCCCGCGCGGGCTTGCCGCCGGTGTCGAGCAGCTCGAACCGCTCGGCGAAGCGCGCCATCATCGACTTGGGAAAGCGCGAGTAGATCAGGACCTTGTCAGCCATTGTTGTTGTTTCCGAAGAGCGCCGTCACAAACGACGAGGGGCGGAATCGGTCGCCCGATCCCGCCCCTCGCCTCATGCAATTTCCAAACCTCAGCCGAGAATGGTGCCCGGCTCGACCTTCACGCCCGGGCCCATCGTCGAGGACACTGCAACGCGCTGGATGTAGGTGCCCTTGGAACCGGCCGGCTTCGCCTTGGAGACCGCGTCAGCCAGAGCCTTGATGTTCTCGACCAGCTTCTCCTCGGAGAACGAGGCCTTGCCGACGCCGGCCTGCAGGATGCCGGCCTTCTCGACGCGGAACTCGACCGAGCCGCCCTTGGCGCCCTTCACCGCACCGGTGACGTCCATGGTCACGGTACCGATCTTCGGGTTCGGCATCAGGCCGCGCGGGCCGAGCACCTTACCGAGGCGGCCGACCAGCGGCATCATGTCGGGGGTGGCGATACAGCGGTCGAAATCGATCGTGCCGTTCTGCACCTTCTCGACCAGGTCCTCGGCGCCGACGACGTCCGCACCGGCGGCCTTGGCTTCATCGGCCTTGGCGCCGCGGGCGAACACGCCGACGCGGAGCGTACGGCCGGTGCCGTTTGGCAGGGTCACGACACCGCGGACCATCTGGTCTGCGTGGCGCGGATCGACGCCGAGATTGATCGCGACCTCGATGGTCTCGTCGAACTTCGCTTTCGCGCGTTCCTTGACCATCTTGATGGCGTCCGCGAGCGGGTAAAGCTTTTCGCGGTCAATGCCTTCGCGGGCTTTGTTCAAACGCTTTCCGATTGCCATAGCCGCTTACCCCGCAACTTCCAGACCCATCGAACGGGCCGAGCCCTCGACCATCTTCATGGCCGATTCGATGGTGTCGCAATTCAAGTCCTTCATCTTCTTCTCGGCGATCTCGCGCACCTGCGCCTTGGTCACCTCGCCGGCCTTGTCACGGCCCGGCGCCTTCGAACCGGACTGGATTTTTGCAGCCTGCTTGAGGAAGTAGGACATCGGCGGCGTCTTCATCTCGAAGGTGAAGGAACGGTCCGCATAGATGGTGATGATCACCGGGATCGGGGTGTTCTTCTCTTCCTTCTGGGTCTGGGCGTTGAACGCCTTGCAGAACTCCATGATGTTGAGACCGCGCTGACCGAGCGCGGGACCGATCGGGGGCGAGGGATTCGCCGCGCCGGCCGGGACCTGAAGCTTCAGGTATCCGGTCACTTTCTTTGCCATGTATCACTCCTGTTGTGCCGGCAGGACCGGCGGTTTCAGGTTCGTGGTCTGGGTCGGATGCGGCTGGCAACCGCCCCTCCCTCCCACGGCCTCTTGTTGCGCGAGACCGAAGCCTCCCGCGTTACCCGATCAGACCTTCTCGACCTGACCGAATTCCAGCTCGACCGGCGTCGCGCGGCCGAAGATCGACACGGCGACCTTCACGCGCGAGCGCGCCTCATCGATCTCCTCGACCACACCCGAGAACGAGGCGAACGGGCCGTCGGCCACGCGCACGTTCTCGCCGATCTCGAACGACACCGACGCCTTCGGCCGTTCCACGCCCTCCTGCACCTGGTGCAGGATGCGCATGGCCTCGGCTTCCGAGATCGGCATCGGCTTGTTCTCGGCGCCGAGGAAGCCCGTGACCTTCGGCGTGTTCTTGATCAGATGGAACGCCTCGTCGGTCAGCTTCATCTTCACCAGCACGTAGCCGGGGAAGAACTTGCGCTCGGCGTCGATCTTGCGGCCGCGGCGCACTTCCGTGACCTTCTCGGTCGGAACCAGCACCAGCTCGAACAGCTCCTCGAGCCCGCGCTGCTTGGCCTGCTCGCGGATCGATTCGGCGACCTTCTTCTCGAAGTTCGAATAGGCGTGGACGATGTACCAGCGCTTGTCGGACACTTGAGCGGTTGCTGTTGCCATCATTGAATGCCCAGGAGGAAGGTGACAAGGTAGCGAATGATCAGGTCGGCGGCGAAGAAGAAGATCGAAGCCACCGCGACCATGACGAACACCATGATGGTGGTGATCGTGGTCTCACGGCGGGTCGGCCAGGTGACCTTGGCAGTCTCCGAGCGCACTTCCTGCAAGAACTTGAACGGGCTGACTGCCATCGCTTGAGGTCCAGCGTCCGTCGACAGACGCAAATGAATTTCAGGGATCCGAACAGCCGCCGTTGGCCCAGCCCTCTGTCTCGAAGGATGAGCCGGAAACCGGGCTCGATTGTTCGGGGATTTCAAGGCCGCGCCGGAAATCCGCGTCTAACGGGCCGGCTGCGAGTGCCGGGTATCTACTGCGGATGCGGCCAAAGGTCAAGGTAGAGAGAGTTCGCCCGGGCCGGCCGCCCTCCCTCCGAGGGTCGTGCAGAGGCCATGTGGATCAAGGACTTGTCGACCGCCCGGAACGCGCCATCCCATCCCCGGCAAGGCTATCGGGAGCCGTCAGTCGGCCCGGTCGACCATGGAAATCCCCGGCAGCGGCACCACGAACTTCCCGCCTTCGGCGAAATAGCGGGCGTGCTTGGCCCGGATCGGGTCGACATAGCGCCAGGCGAAGACCACGACGAACGCGGGTTTGCGCTCGTAGAGAGCGGCAGGCGGCAGGATCGGGATGTCATAGCCGGGGCCCGCCATCACCTTCCCCTTGTTGGGATCGTCGTCCACCAGGAAGTCGATCTTGTTCTCCAGGCCGAACTGCGGCAGCAGCGTCGTGGTGCCCACCGAGACGCCATAGCCGGCGACCAGCTCACCGCGCGCATGGGCGGCATCTGCCATCGCGACCAATTCGTCACGGATGGCGGCGATCCTCTTCACGTACGGCACATAATAGGCCGGCTGATCGACGCCGAGCCGGTCTTCCTCGGCAACGAAGCGCGCGACCTCGGCCGACGGTTTCTTGGCGCCGCCGGCGCGCTGCACGGTCACGCGGATCGAACCGCCCTTGGTCCAGATGTGCTGGACGTCGATCAGCTCCATGCCCAGCCGGGCGAAGAAACGGATCAGCGGCTTGATGTTAAAATACGACAGATGCTCGTGATAGACGGTATCGAGCAGGTTCTTCTCGGTGACGTCGACGCCGTATTGCGTTTCGAAGACGAACAATCCGTCCGGCGCGAGCACGTCGCGAACCCCGATCACCAGCGGATCCAGATTGTCGACATTGGCGATCATGTTGTTGGCGATCACGACGCTCGCCGCACCATGGCTCTGCAGGATGCGGCGACCGACGGCATCGGTGAAGAAATCGCCGATGGTCTCGATGCCCGCCTCCGTGGCGCGCCGCGCGATGTCGACGGCGGGATCAACACCCAGCACCCGCATCCCCCGCTCCTTGAAGAAGCCGAGCAGCGATCCGTCATTGCTGCCGAGTTCGACCACCAGCGAACCCGACGCAATGCCGAAACGGCTGACGACGTCGTCGGCATAGGTAGCGAAATGCTCGCGCAGGCCGAGTGAGAGCGAGGTGGTATAGACATAGTTTCGGTACTGGATCTCCGGATTGCCGACATGGAGGATCTGGAGGTGGCCACAGTCCCGGCACAGATGCAGCGCCATCGGCACCGCAGCGCGGAACACGGGATCGTCGACGCTGGCGTTCGGCACCTGGAAGTTCGGCGTGCCGATCGGCATGCCTGCCATCGGGACGACCAGCTCTTGCTTGTCGGAATGACAGAGGCGGCAAGTATTGCGGACGTAGAACAGGTTTTTCATCGTGCAACCGAAGAATGAGATACGCGCGCGAGTGGGATAGTCCCACCCTGTGAAGACCAGATCGGCAACGGGCTCAAGCGGGTCATGGGTGGCTCGAGGCCTCGTTGCCCAGCCCGTAGCCGGGCGCGTCCTCCGCTGCCTTGGCCACCTTGTCGGCCGAATACGAGCCGCGCTCCGGACTTGCCAGCCAGATTACGCCACCGACGAGCCCGATGATCACGCTAATGGCGCCCAGCAGGAGCGATACCGACAGCGCCTGCTCGGACGACACACCCGCCAGACCCAGGCAGGCGACCATCGCTCCCTCGCGAACGCCCCAGCCGCTGATCGAGATGGGGACCGCCGTCAACAGCACCACCGGCGGAATCAGAATGCCGGCGTCGAGGACAGAGAGCTGCGCTCCGACGCCGCGCGCCAAGGTGTAGCAGGCCGCGGCGGTGACGAGATGGATGAGGAGCGCCGATCCGAACAGCAGCGCACGGCGCTCGGACTGCAGGAGCAAAAACCTGACCAGCGTTCCGAACCGCACGAAGCTCGCGATCGCGGGAAGCGCAGTGAAGCGTTTCGGCAGACGGTCGAGCGTCAACAGGACCAGCGTGCCGGCGACGCCGGCCACCGTCAGTCCGCCGATCGCCAGGATCGCAGCGTGATTCGACACGCGCGACAACAGAAACGGCAATCCGGCCACCATCAGCACGACCAGTCCGATCAATGCCGTGAAGCGGTCGGCTGCAACGCCCTTGACCGCCTCCGGCCACTGCACGCTGCGTTGACGCAGCAGCCAGATCCGCACCGCGTCACCGCCGACCGATGACGGCAACACCTGATTGAACCAGAGGCTGGTCATCAGTATCCGCCAGCCGGCGAGCCAATCCAGCGACACGCCGAGCGCGCGCATGATCAGCTCCCACCGGCCGTTGAGCACGAAGGTCTGGACGAAGATCAGCGCAAGCGCGACGACGAACAGGACCGGATCGACCGAGACGAGATGGTCGCGCAGCTGGCGCAGGTCGAGACCGCGCGCGATGTAGACCAGCACGGCGATCGACAGCAGCAGCTTCACCGAAAACAGGGCCGCATGCTTGAATCGCGACTGCATCGGATGCCCGCCTCAGGACGCCGGATATTCCGCACGACCGATGACGAGGTCGATTGCGGCCATCATCCAGAACTGGTGCGTGGTCTCGACAATGTTGTAGCTGCGGCTGTCGACCCAGAAATTGACGTCGCCGAGATTGCGCAGCGGATTGTCCGCGTTCATGCCCGACAACGTGATCACGTCGAGCTTCATCTTGCGCGCCTGCGTGACCGCGTTGAGGATGTTCTTCGAACGCCCCGACGAGCTGATCGCGACGAGGCAATCGCCGGCGCGCGCATTCAGCCGCACGGCGTGCGCGATCCAGTCCTCGAACCCGTAATCGTTGGCAAGGCACGACATCATGCTCGCATCGCTGAAGCAGAGAGCGGGCACCGACGCATTCTTCGCCAGATCGATCGCCAAATGCGAAGCGATGCCGGCCGACCCGCCGTTGCCGATGAAGATGACGCGACCGCCCTGCTCGCGCGTGCGTAACCAGGACGCGCGCGTCGCGGAGATCCTCGCAAAAATACCGTCGTCGACCGCCGTCGCGCGATGCAGGCGCCCCACGTAATCGTCGAGGAAAGCCTTGTGGTCGGGATCGACGGATTCGGCAGGCATGGGCTGACGGCTCGATTGCAACATTACCGGGTGATACCGGCTATTACCAAGGATTGCAAAGGTATAATACTTGCAAAGTTTGCGGGCGGCTGATAGTCGGCTTTTCGGGTTTCACTCAACATTGGCGAGCCTATTTCGCTGGGCATTCGCGTCACGGATGTTCCCTATGAAATGCATTGTTACTGGCGGCGCCGGGTTCATTGGAAGTCACCTCGTCGATCGCCTGCTCGATGACGGCCATGAGGTCATTGCGCTCGATAATTTCGTGATCGGACGCGCTGAAAACCTCGCCGCACGCGCCGGTTCGAGCCAGTTGAAGGTCGTGCGGGCGGACGTCACCGATCTGGACGCGATCAAACCGTATTTCCACGGGGTGGATTGGGTCTTCCATCTCGCCGCGCTGGCGGACATCGTACCCTCGATCGAATCGCCGATCCCCTATCATCGCGCCAATGTCGACGGCACGGTCAACGTTCTCGAAGCGGCGCGGCACGCGGGCGCCAGCCGCTTCATCTATGCGGCTTCCTCCTCCTGCTACGGCATTCCGGATGTCTATCCCACGCCGGAGAGTGCCGAGATCCGGCCGATGTATCCGTACGCGCTCACCAAGAATCTCGGTGAGCAATGCGTCATGCACTGGTGCCAGGTCTACAAGCTGCCCGCCGTGGCGCTGCGCCTGTTCAACGTGTTCGGACCGCGCCATCGCACCACCGGCACCTACGGCGCCGTGTTCGGCGTGTTCATGGCACAGAAGCTGGCGGGCAAGCCCTTCACCGTGGTCGGCGACGGCGAGCAGACGCGCGACTTCACCTTCGTCAGCGACGTCGCCGATGCCTTCGTGACCGCCGCGCGCTCCGACGTCTCGCACGAGATCTTCAATGTCGGCTCGGATAACACCTACAGCGTGAACCGCCTGGTCGAGCTCCTCGGCGGCGACAAGGTCCACATTCCCAAGCGCCCGGGCGAGCCCGACTGCACCTACGCCGACATCAGCAAGATCAAGCGGGTCCTGAAATGGGGGCCGAAGGTGAAGTTCGAGGACGGCGTTGCGACGATGTTGAGGTCGATGGACCAGTACAAGGACGCTCCGCTCTGGACGGTGGACAAGATCGCCGACGCCACCAAGGACTGGTTCAAATATCTCGGTGACGACAAAGTCACCCCGCAGAAGGCAAGCCGTTGAGCAGATTCGTTCACTCCCCAATTTTGCCGCCAGCCGATCACGTCCGGGCCGGCCAACTGAGACCGACCGGCGCCTTGGGTCATTCACATGGGTAATGCTGCGACAGACAGGCCGGCCGGCCATCCGGCACCGCACGAGAAGATCAAGACGATCGAGGAACTCGGCGAGATTGCGCGCGCCGCGCAGGCTGAGGGCCTGACCGTTGCGCTCTGCCACGGCGTGTTCGATCTGGTGCATCTCGGTCACGTCCGGCACATCCTGGCAGCCCGCAACGAGGCCGACGTCGTCGTGGTGACCATCACCGCGGACCGTTACGTCAACAAGGGCCCGGGACGGCCGATCTTTCCGGAGAACATGCGCGCCGAGATGCTGGCCGCGCTCGGCACGGTCGACTGGGTCGGCATCAATCAGACCTCCAGCGCCGAGCCGGTCCTCGATACCGTGCGCCCCGACATCTACGTGAAGGGCTCGGACTACGAGAATCCCGAGGATGACGTGACAGGCAAGATCGCAGTGGAGCGCGAGGCGGTCGAGCGTCACGGCGGGCGCATCGTCTTCACGCGGGACGTGACGTTCAGCTCGTCGTCGCTGCTGAACCGTTATTTCGACATCTACGATCCGCCGCTGCGCGACTACCTCCAGAAGGTGCGCGATGGCGGCGGCGCCGAACGCCTGCTGAAGCTGATCGACAAGATCCAGGACATGCACGTCGTGCTGGTCGGCGACACCATCATCGACGAATACCAATACGTCACGGCGCTCGGGAAGGCCTCCAAGGAGAACATCGTCGCGACCCTGCTCAAGAACGGCGAGCAGTTTGCCGGCGGCGTCATTGCCGCGGCCAATCACGTCGCGAGCTTCTGCAAGTCGGTCGAGATCGTCACGACGCTGGGTGGCAACGACTACCCCGAAGAGTTCATTCGGGCGCATGTCCGCCCGAACGTAAAGCTCACGCCGATCCGCGTTCAGGGCCGTCCGACCACCCGCAAGCTGCGGTACGTCGAGATGGGCTATCTGCACAAGCTGTTCGAAGTCTACACGATGGACGATACGCCGCTCGATGAGGCCGCGCGCACGGAGATCGACCGCGTCACCGCCGAGCGCGTCCGCGGGGCCGACGTCGTCATCGTCACCGATTTCGGTCACGGCATGATCGCATCCAGCACGATCGACGCCTTGATCGCGAATTCCAAGTTCCTGGCCGTCAACGCCCAGAGCAACAGCGGCAACCACGGCTACAACCTGATCACGAAGTATCCGCGGGCCGATTACATCTGCATCGACGCACCGGAAGCGCGCCTGGCCGCCACCGACAAGTTCAACGACATCGCATCGGTGATCGAGGGCGGCCTGCATCGCAAGATCGATTGCGACAACATGATCATCACGCACGGCTCCTTCGGCTGCTACCCCTTCTCGTCGAAGACCGGCGTTGCGCGCGTCCCTGCTTTCACCAAGACCGTCGTCGACACCGTCGGTGCGGGCGATGCCTTCCTGACAATCACGGCGCCGCTGGTGGCGGCCGGCGGCAACATCGAGGACGTCGCCTTCATCGGCAATGCGGCGGGCGCGATCAAGGTCGGCATCGTCGGCCACCGCAACTCGGTCGAGAAAGCGCCGTTGGTCAAGTTCGTCACCGCGTTGTTGAAGTAGCGCGATCGAAGAATCCGGAGAACGACAGTGATTGATCGGAAATGGAATGTGATGGTCACCGGTGGCGCCGGCTATGTCGGCAGCGTGCTGGTTCCGCAATTGCTTGCCGCGGGCCACAAGGTCACCGTGCTCGACTTGTTCATGTATGGCGAGGACGTCTTCGACGCCGTTCGTGACAATCCGAACCTCCGCCTGATCAAGGGCGACATCCGCGATGAGGCCGCGGTCAACGAGGCCCTGCGCGGCAACAACGCGGTGATCCACCTCGCCTGCATCTCCAACGATCCCTCGTTCGAGCTGGACCCGGCACTCGGCAAGTCCATCAACTACGACTGCTTCCGTCCGATGGTACGCGCCGCGAAGAAGGCGGGTATCAAGCGCTTCATCTACGCCTCCTCCTCGAGCGTCTACGGCATCAAGGATGAGGCCGAGGTGACCGAGGAGCTGTCCTGCGAGCCGCTCACCGACTACTCCAAGTTCAAGGCGATGTGCGAGACCGATCTTGCCGACGAGGCCGCGTCCGGCTTCGTCACCTGCACGGTTCGCCCCGCCACCGTCTGCGGCTACGCTCCGCGGCAGCGGCTCGACGTCGTCGTCAACATCCTGACCAATCTGGCCGTCAACACCGGCCGCATCCGCGTGTTCGGCGGAACGCAGAAGCGGCCCAATCTGCACATCCAGGACATGACGGCGGCCTATCTGTTCCTGCTGCAGCAGGATGATGCGAAGATCGACGGCAAGACCTACAACATCGGCTACGAAAACCACTCGCTGATGAAGATCGCCGACATCGTCAAATCGGTGGTCGGCAACAATGTCGACGTGGCCGTCGAGCCGACCGACGATCTCCGTTCCTACCACGTGTCGTCGGAGAAGATCCGCCGCGAGCTCGGCTTTGCGCCGACGCACACGATCGAGCAGGCCGTGTCAGGGCTCGTGGACGCCTTCAGGGCGGGCCGCCTGCCGAACTCACTCAACGATCCCAGGTATTTCAACATCAAGATGATGCAGAACATCAGCCTGAAGTGAGCGGCGTGCGGATCGGCATCGATTTCGACAACACGATCATCTGCTACGACAAGGTCTTTGCCGCGGCCGCGCGCCAGCGCGGGCTGGTGCCGGAGGGCTGGGACGGGCTGAAGCCCGACGTGCGGGATTTCTTGCGATCCCGCGCCGGCGGCGAGCTTGCCTGGCAGGGGCTGCAGGGCTTCGTCTACGGCAAGGGAATCGGCGGCGCCGAGATCAACCCTGGCGTCCGCGAGTTCCTTGCCGCGTGCCGCAAGGCCGGCGCGAGTGTCCATATCGTCAGCCACAAGACGCAGTTCGGCCATCAGGATCCCGATCGGGTCGACTTGCGCGAGGCTGCGCGTGGCTGGCTGAAGAGCGCGGGTCTCATCGACACCGCCGACGCGGCGATCTCGGCGGGCAATGTCTATTTCGAGGACACGCTGGCGGCCAAGGTCGAGCGGTTGGCAAGCCTGCAGCTCGACATCTTCATTGACGATCTCGTCGACGTCTTCGAGCAGCCGCATTTTCCGAAGGCGACGCGATCGATCCTGTTCACGCAGTCGCGGCCGCCGCATCCCGCGCATTGCGAGCCGCTCGCGACCTGGGCCGATATCCACCGCGGAGTGTTCGGAGCATGAGCCAGTCGGACCTCAGCGCACAGGATGCGGTCTCGATCGGCAGCCGCCTCTCCGGGGCGCGGGTCGCGGCGGCGCAACCGGCGCGGGCCGGCGGCAACAACCGGGTGTTTCGGCTGGAGATGGCGGAAGGCCCGCCGCTCGCCCTCAAGCACTATCCGTCCGACGGGCGCGATCGGCTGGGACAGGAATATGACGCGCTCTCGTTTCTCTCGCGCCACGGTATCAATGCGACGCCGCGGCCGATCGCGAAGGATCCGGCCGCGTTCTGTGCGCTGTATCAATGGTTAGACGGTGAACCCGCGGTCCTGCATCCGCAGCCCGACGACGCCGACCAGTTGGCCGATTTCCTGATCGAGCTGCAAAAGCTGCACGACGCTGAAGGCGCGCAGACTCTGCGGAATGCGTCGGCCAGCATCTTCTCGGCCGAGGCGGCCATCGCCCAGTACGAGCAACGCCTCGACGACCTGAGGCGGACTTCGGATGATCATCCGGATCTGCGCGCGTTCATGGACGGCAGCCTGGTTCCCACCGCTGCCGTCGCGATCCGGCAACTCCGTCGGCGCTATGCGGAACAGGGCCTGGATCCCGCCGCGGACCTTGCGCCCGCCCAACGTGCATTGAGCCCGTCGGATTGCGGACTACACAACGCACTGCGCACCGACGACGGCAAATTGCGCTTCATCGACTTCGAGTATTTCGGCTGGGACGACCCGGTCAAGCTCGTGGCCGACACCGCGATTCACCCCGGCAGCGGTCTGCCCGTGGCCGATGCGAACCGATTGATCGAGCGGCTCTCGCGCGCTTTCGCGGCTGGGGATGACGCGTTTGCGGTCCGCCTTGACGTACTGTATCCTGTGTTCGGGGCGATTTGGTGCCTGATTGTCCTGAATGCCTATTTGCCGGAAAGCCGCTCCCGGCGTGCCCTGGCTGCGCAAGGTGGCGATCTGACGGTCCGCCTTGCCGGCCAGCTCGACAAAGCCCGTCGGCTCCACCAAACGATTTGCCAACGTGATCCAGATCTCACCCCACGCTGAAGCTGCTCTCACCTGCACGCTGGACGAGCGGAGCCTCTATTTGCGCCGCCTGGTCCTCGGTTCTGTCCGCTCCGCGGGACGCGGCCATGTCGGGCCTGCCCTGTCGCTGATCGAGATGGTCCGCGTGCTCTACGACGACGTACTGCGGATCGACCCGAAGAACCCGGGCGATCCCGATCGCGACCGCGCCATCCTCAGCAAGGGACACGGATGTCTGGCGCTCTATGCGCTTTTGGCCGACCGCGGCTTCTTCCCGCTGTCGGAGCTGGACGGCTTTTGCGGTCCCGACAGCATTCTGGGCGGACATCCCGAATACGGCATGGTGCCCGGCGTCGAGGCCTCGACCGGCGCGCTCGGACATGGCCTCTCGATCGGCGTCGGCCTTGCGCTCGCCGCCCGCATGCGCGAGCGCAGCTACCGCACCTTCGTGCTGCTCGGCGACGGCGAGATCAACGAGGGATCCGTGTGGGAAGCGGCGATGGGCGCGACCAAGCACGGCCTCGACAACCTCGTCGCGCTGATCGATTACAACAAGCTGCAGAGCTACGGCCCAACCGACTACGTGCTGCCGCTGGAGCCGCTCGCGGACAAATGGCGCAGCTTCGGCTTCGCCGTGCAGGAGGTCAACGGCCACGACGTCGGCGCACTGCGCACGGTCCTGAAGCAGCTCCCGGCCGTTGCCGGCAAGCCCACCGCCATCATCTGCCATACCGTCAAGGGCAAGGGTCTTCCGGCTGCGGAATCCAATGCCGATTGGCATCACAAGAACAAGCTGACCGACAGCGAGCTCGACGCCATTCGCGTCGCCGTCGGCGATTTTTGATCGGCTCCCCATGCGCAACACCGCGATGAACATGGTCCACAAGCTCGCCGCGCGCGACGAGCGTGTGCTTTACATCGGCTCCGATCCGGGTGCCGGCACGCTGCGCGCGATGAGCAAGGAGTTTCCCAAGCGCCACCTGATCGAGGGCATCTCGGAAGCGCATATCATCGGCATGTCGGCCGGTCTCGCGATGGAGGGCTTCGTGCCTTACGTCAACACCATCGCGACCTTCCTCACCCGCCGCTGCTACGAGCAGGTCGCGGTCGATCTCTGCCTGCACAATCTGCCGGTACGGCTGATCGCCAATGGCGGCGGCCTCGTCTACGCGCCGCTCGGCCCCACGCACCAGGCGATCGAGGACATCGCCATCATGCGGGCGCTGCCCAATATGACGGTGATCTGCCCGTGCGACGCCGACGAGGCTGCGCGCATGATGGAGCAGACGCTGGATTGGAAGGGCCCGATCTACATCCGGCTCGGCAAGGGCGGCGATGCCATCGTGTCCAAGGCCGAGCACGGCTTCGAGATCGGCAAAGCCATCCTGATGCGGCCGCCCGGCGACGTCCTCATGGTGACCACCGGCATCATGCTCCAGCGCGCCCTCGCCGCAGCCGACCTGCTGGCCGCGCAAGGCATTCGCGCCGGCATCCTGCACATGCATACCGTGAAGCCGCTCGATACCGCAGCGCTGCTGCAGGCGATCCGCGGCACCAGGCTCGTGGCCACGCTGGAGGAGCACGTGCCCTCCGGCGGCCTCGGCAGCGCCGTCGCGGAGGCGCTGATCGACAAGCTCGGCTCCGGTTTCCCTGCGATGCTGCGGCTGTCGCTGCCCGACCGCTTCATGCACAATTACGGCTCTCAGGACTCGCTGCTGAAGAAGCACGGGCTCTCCGCCGGCGCCATTGCGACCTCGATCGAGCATGCGCTCGCGGCGTCGCACACCCCCTCACCTCAACTTCATTCCACCTGACGGGTCACATGTACGACGTTCGATATTCCTATCTGCTCGAGCAATTCGCGGATCCCGCACCGATCCTCGCCGAGATCGGCCGGCTGGTTGCGACCGGTGACTTCACCCTTGGCAAGCCCGTCGCCGAGTTCGAGAAGCGCTTCGCCGAATTGATCGGCGTCCGGCACGCCATCGGCGTCGGATCCGGCACCGACGCGCTCAAGCTGCCGCTCAAGGCGCTCGGCATCGGTCATGGCGACGAGGTCATCACCGCCGCGAACACCTTCATCGCCACGGTCGGCGCGATCGCGGAAACCGGCGCG
This sequence comes from Bradyrhizobium sp. SUTN9-2, assembly GCF_003122645.1. Lineage (NCBI taxonomy): Bacteria > Pseudomonadati > Pseudomonadota > Alphaproteobacteria > Hyphomicrobiales > Nitrobacteraceae > Bradyrhizobium > Bradyrhizobium sp. SUTN9-2. Next base: position 3,638,312 of record NZ_LAXE01000001.1, on the reverse strand, counting down.
ACGCCGGTTCTTGTCGATTGCGACGATTCCTTCTGCATGAACGTGGACCAGGTCGAGGCTGCCATCACCGGGAAGACCAAGGCGATCATGCCGGTCCAGTTGACCGGCGAGGTCACCGACATGGGCAAGCTGATGCCGATCGCGCAGCGCCACAAGCTGCCTGTGGTCGAGGACGCCTGCCAGGGCATCCTGTCGGAGTTCGCGGGAAAACGCTCCGGCACGCACGGCATCGCGGCCGGCTTCTCGCTGCATCCGCTCAAGAACCTCAACGTCTGGGGCGATGCCGGCGTCGTCGTCACCAATGACGACGGCATGAACGAAAAGCTCCGCCTGATCCGCAACCACGGCATGAAGAACCGCGACGAGATCGCGATCCTCGGCTGCAACTCGCGGCTCGATTCCCTGCAGGCCGTGGTCGGCAACTGGCTGATCGGCCAGACCAGCGAGATCACGCGCCGCAGAATCGAAAATGCGGCCTATTACGATGCGGGTCTCGCCGGCCTGCCCGGCCTGCGCGTCCCGCCGCGCCGTCCCAACGTGAAGCACGTCTACCATCTCTACATGGTGTTCGCCGAACGTCGCGACGAGCTCTACAAATATTGCCTGGACAACGGCATCGAGGCCAAGATCCACTATCCCATCCCGCTGTATCAGCAGGAAGGCCTGAAGCATCTCGGCTACGCGCCGGGCACGTTCCCGGTCACCGACCGCCATGCCAAGGAAGTCATCAGCTTCCCGGTCGACCAGCACCTGACGCGCGCCCAGCAGGACCGCGTCATCGAGACCGTCAGGAAGTTCTGCCATGGACGCTGACACCGGCCGCCGGCGCATCGGCTACGTCAATCTTCCCGCGCAGTTCGAGGAAGAGCGCGCCGAGATCATGCAGGCGGTCGAGGGCGTGTTCCAGCGCGGCGACTTCATCGGCGGGGCGGCGGTCGGAAGGCTCGAGGAGGAATTATCCGCCTATCTCGGCTCGCCGCATGTGGTGACGCTGAATTCGGGCACCGACGCGCTGATCCTCGCCATGCGGGCGCTCGACATCGGTCCCGGCGACGAGGTGATCACGCCGCCGAATTCGTTCGTGGCATCGACCGCCGCGATCATCGCGGTCGGCGCCACGCCGGTGTTTGCGGACGTGCTGCCGGACCAGAACATCGATCCGGCCGCGGTCGAGGCCGCCGTCACGCCGCGGACCAAGGCGATCATGCCGGTGCATCTGACCGGACGCATGGCCGACATGGCTCCGCTGATGGCGATCGCTGCGAAGCACGCGCTCGCCGTGATCGAGGACAGCGCCCAGGCGGTCGGCTCGACCTATGACGGCCGGATGAGCGGCACGATCGGCACCTTCGGCTGCTTCTCCGCCCACCCCTTGAAGAATCTCAATGCCGCCGGAGATGCCGGCTTCCTCGTCACTGCCAACGCCGAGCTTGCCGCAAGAATCCGACGGCTGCGCAATCACGGCCTGATCAACCGCAGCGACGTCCAGGAATGGGGGATCGTGTCGCGGCTCGACACGCTCCAGGCCGAGGTGCTGCGCATCCGCCTGCGCCACCTTTCTTCCGTGATCGAACGCCGGCGGCGCAACGCCGCGCAATACCGCGCCGAGCTCGCCGGCCTGCCCCTGTTCATTCCGCCCTGCCGGAACATCGAGTTCAACACCTTCCACACTTTCGTGGTGCAGACTGAGCGTCGCAACGACTTCCAGAAATATCTTGCCGACAAAGGCATCGAGACCGCGATCCATTATCCGGTCCCGATCCACCTGCAGCCGGCAGCAGCGCATCTCGGCCATGGCCGCGGCGCGTTCCCGGTGACGGAACGGCAGGCGGACCAGATCCTCACGCTTCCCATCAACCAGTTCCTGTCGGCCGCCGACATCAGCTATATTTGCGCGACCGCCCGGGAGTATTTTGCATGACGGACACGGACTTCCTGCACGCCGACGAGCAGGCGCTGGCGCAGCGTTTCATCGACGATGGCTTCGTCACCACCCCGGCCGACGATCGCGCCGGGCTCGACCGGATCCAGCGCCGTGCTGCCGAGCTCGCGGCGGACTATCTGAAGCTGCCGCACAGCAACGATCCCTACGCGATGCTCGACACCATCCACACGCGGGTGAGCGTGGATGATCTCAACGGCCTGCGGCTGCACGTCTTCAACGGCCTCAACGCCGAGCCCTGGTTCCGGCCGACCTATTTCCGCCTGGCGCGCTCGACCATCGAGACCATCGTCGGCAACGAGCTCTGCATGCAGCGCCGCGTCAATCTCAGCATCCAGCTTCCCGGCGACAGCTCCTCGCTGCTCGCCACCCATTCCGACGTCTGGTCGGGCGACTCGCCGTTCGAGGTCGTGGTGTGGGTGCCGCTGGTCGATGTCCACCGCACCAAGTCGATGTATCTGCTGCCGCCGTCCCTGAACGGCGAGATGCAGGACCGGATGGCGGCCTTGCGCAGCGCCGAAGAGCTCTACAAGACCATCAAGCCGCACGCGACCTTCATCGAGATTCCCTACGGTCACGTCATGCTGTTCAACCAGACCCTGATGCACGGCAATCGCGTCAACGAGGAAGCCGGCACGCGCTGGAGCATGAACTGCCGCTTCAAGAGCATCATGTCGCCCTACGCGGACAAGCGCTTCGGCGAGTTCTTCGAGCCGATCCTGCTGCGCCCCGCAACCCGTGTCGGGATGCAGTACAAGCTGCCGGGAGGCTTCCATGGCTGAGCGAGCCGGCCACCGCGGCTATATCGGCGCCAGGCCGCTGAACGGCAGCCGCACCCCGCAGCACGTCCAGAACATCGTGATCCGCGACTATGCGCGGCGCAAGAACCTGCACTATCTGTTGAGCGCCGCCGAGCACACCATGCCCGGCAGCTACATGGTGCTGGAAGACATCCTGGACGAGCTGCCGCAGCTGCGTGGCCTGATCCTCTACAGCATCTTCATGCTGCCGCCCGACGAGGCTCGGCGGCGGCAGATCTACGACCGCGTGCTGCGCGAGGGCTGCGATCTCCATGCAGCGGTCGAGGAGATCACGCTGGCGTCTCAGAAGGACATCCAGGCCGTCGAGGACATCCTGCTCGTCAACAGGTTCGCGACTATCCTGTGATGATGCCGCGGACCGGTTGGCCCACATGACCGAGATCAACCTGCTCCAGCCGATGCACGCATCGACGAGGCGGGACTACGTCCAGCGCGTGGTCGAGCACGACAAGGCGGAATCCGCCACTGTGGCGCGGCAATGGGGACGCGACTATTGGGACGGCGACCGGCGCTACGGCTACGGCGGCTATCGCTATGACGGACGGTGGCGCCCGCTCGCCCAGACCCTGATCGATCGCTACGGCATCAAACCGGGCATGAGCGTACTCGACGTCGGCTGCGGCAAGGGCTACCTGCTCTATGAGTTCACCCAGCTCGTCCCCGATCTCAGGATCGCCGGCATCGACATCTCCGAGTATGGCATCGCCAACGCCAAGGAGGAGGTGCGGCCGCATTTGAAGGTCGGCAGCGCCGTCGAGCTCCCCTACCCCGACCACAGCTTCGACCTCGTCGTCTCGCTCGGCGTGCTGCACAACCTTCCGCTCGAGGACGTGTTCCGCGCGGTGCCCGAGATCGAGCGCGTCGGACGCGGCACCTCGAAATATCTGATGGTCGAATCCTTCCGCAACGAGCGCGAGAAGGCCAATCTGCTTTACTGGCAGCTCACCTGCCTGAGCTTCCACGGCCCGCAAACATGGGCCTGGATCTACGACAAATGCGGGTATCGGGGCGACCATGGGTTCATCTTCTTCGAATGAGGCAGGCCTGCACCGGCCGACCTCGTTGCGCGCGCAAAATCCGGAAGTGTACTATTCGGACGATGCCATCGTCACCGCGGACGATGCCACGATCGCGGAGCTGAAGCGCATCGCCGCCGGCAACCCGCGCCTGCGCAGTCGGCTGTGCACGCATCCCGATCCTTCGTCCGGACTGCACGAGATGCTGATCGTGCACCATCGCGAAGCCTATGTGCGGCCGCACAAGCACCTTGGCAAACCTGAATCGTTCCACGTGATCGAGGGGACCGCGCAGGTCGTGATCTTCGAGGACGACGGCGGCATTCGCGAGGTGCTCGAGATGGCGCCCTACGGTCAGGGCAAGCGCTGCTATTATCGCATGCCGGAACAGGTCTTCCACTCGATCCTAATCACCTCGGAATGGCTGGTATTTCACGAAACCACCGCCGGCCCGTTCGATCCTTCGCGCACGGCATTTCCCGACTGGGCGCCTGATGGCAGCGACGCTGCCGCGGTGCAGGACTACGTCACAAGAATTGGTAGGCTCGCCGCGGAGCATCTGAACAAACGAGGCAAAGCCTAGGACCATGGTCACCCCCGTCGGTTTCGACGATGCTCGCACGAATGTAGATCCGAAAGCTGCGGCTCTCCGACAACGGGAGCGGGCGGGCATTGGATACGTCTACGTCGCTCTGGTTCTCGCCTTTGTTACGGCCGTGCCCGCGCTGTTCGCGCGTGAGGTCTTCGGCGACGATTGGACTGTGTACTACATCTATTGGACTCAAGGTGCCGCTGGCGTCGCTCGCGTGCTGTGGGAGTCGGCACACGCCGGCTTCGCAATCCCGATGACGCTGTTTGTGGCGCTTTTGAACGATACTCCCGATGTCTCTGCGCGGCTCGCGGGACTAGCCTGCCATCTGGTCAACGGCGTGTTGCTTCACTCCGTCCTGTCGCGATCATCCTATACGAGACGGATCGCCGGTCTTGTCACGGCTCTGTTCCTGCTCAGCCCGTTCTATGCAATTCGCCTGACACTCAACGCGGTCTACGACTTCTTCCTGCTCTTCTATCTGCTGTCCTACGAGCTGTCCTATTCGAAGGTGCGGGCGCTTCGATGGAGCGCACCTTTTTGTCTGTTATTCGCGTTGTCGCTCGAGACTCTGATCGCCCTCGAACCGGTTCGCGTCGTGCTCACCTGGTCTGGTCCCGAGCGGTGGAGGCAGAAACTCGCGCGTCTTGTACCGTTCTGGCTGGCCGTTGCAGCCATGATCGTTCTGCGACTGACAATTCTGGGGAAGAGCGGCCACTACGCCGGACAATACAGTTTCGCGAACGATTTCTCGATCATAGCCAATGCGCTCTATGCGCACCTCATGGCCTTCCCGAGCGGCCTGAGCTACGCATATTCTCACGGGGTTGCGCTGCTGGGGCTTCCTGTTTCCGCGGCAGTGACATTGGCCACGATCGCCGTCTTTGCCCGGTTCTCATCGACAGCATTGTGGACGCCCTGGCTGCTGAACGGCCGCTCGACCACGAATGCGATGCTTCTGCTGCTGGTGCTGGGAGCCGCGATTGCCCTCATCGGCGCGCTGCCCTACGCTCTTACCGGAATTTATGGCGACGTGACGCGGGGCGAGTCCAGGCTACTCTTTCCCTCGCAGTTCGGCGTCTTGATCCTGATGGCGACCGTTGTGCAGGCGATTCCGGGATCGCGCGTCCGCGCAGCCGTCGCGGGGGGCTTGGTCGCGATCTTCGCCTTGTCGTCGGCTCACGATTCCAAATGGCTGCTCTACGACGGGTTGCTCAGCAGCGACATGCTGCGGCAAGTCCGAGCAGCCTTGCTCGCGGACCCCGAGCCAAAGGTCGTTAAGCTCCAGTTCGAGAACTCGCACGTCTTCTCGTTCCGCTCACGATGCCTCGGCGGCAATGACATGAACGTGGCACAGACGATCCTGCGGGATGAAAATCGCGAGCGGTCGTTTATCTACACGGACTACTGCGGGGATTTTACTGATCCTCATTTCGTTGTGAACGGCAACTGCCCGGTTTCCTACCTCGAGACCTTTCCTTGCCCACCCCGTCGCGAGACCTGGCGCTATCGCGCCGCCCCGGGAATTCCACGACCCGACGACATTGGATTCATCGAGCTTCTGACGGCGACCCTCGGAAATAACTCCTCGGCCACGGAGGGCCGCGGTGAACTGATGCAGTTGAAGGATGGAGAGCCGGCCCCTGTGGCGAGAGCCGAGTATCGGCCGCCTTGCAATCGGCCTGGCGTCCGAGGCGCAGCCTGGTTGCTGGCGCTGCCCGCCCCGGCATGTGAAGGTGCTGCCTCTGGAGTTCGCTAGAGCATGCGTCAGCCATGGAGGGTTCCAGCGCCCGTCATCCAGACACAAACATTGCCATGCCGGAGGCAACCACGGGCTTCGCGGGATTGTTCAGGGAACGCTGTGGTGGTAGAAGCGCCTCGCAACGGGAAGTTCAGGCAATTGGGGACTGGACGTGATTTCAGAGAAAGTTAGATTTTCCGCTGTGTTCGACGCAGCCTCCTCCCCGACTTCGATCGTAGCTAGCCTCGAGACCTCCTAGTGGAGTACACAAGGGAATTCTCGATCGCCGCCAGAGCTGTTGTGGCCGCCCTGCTGGGATGCGCCGTCGCCTACGTGGTGCTGCTGCTGGTGAAAAATCACCTTCCGTCATTTCAATCAAATTTCGTCGAAGGCTTCGACATGGCCTTGGCAGACAGGAATTGCGATTTCTGCAAGAAGGCGTTCTACGGCTCGTTCTTCCTGTCCGGGCCGATTGCGGCAGCAGCGGCATTGTACGCGACGTATCGATCATCGGGCTCGCTCGCACTGAGCGCCATCACGGCGAGCTTCGTCTATCTTGCCCTCGGCGCTGCCAACGATTGGAGGAGCCCCGGGATCGCGATCGCCCTGCTGGCGGTCGCCGCTATCACCGTCGCGCTCAATCGAGACGCCAACAATTACCTTCCTGCTGCAAAACCCTCGACCGACACCCGGTTCAGCGTGGGGGCCGGCGATCTGCTCGCGATCATATTCCTCGCTCTGCTGCTGATCCCCTCCGACCTCGAAGGCCTGACCGCGGCCGTGAGGGACGAAGCGCACAAGGTAAGTTACTTCATCGGTCCCGCGCTTTATGGCTACGCCCCCGGGCTCGTTCCCGGATTGGACTTCCATTCGCATTACGGCCCTGCGCTCGGCTGGTTCTTTCATCTCATCATGGGAGATGGCTGGAAATCGGCGGCGATGCGAGCGGTCGGATTGAACATCGCGGTCACGCTCGCGACCTACGTCCAGGCCTACTTTCTTCTGTATTACTTGATCCGCTCGAAGCTTGCCGCGATCGCCGTCATCACGGCGCTCGCCGTGCTGGCTTTCTCTACGACCGGCCAGTTCTACTCGCCATCTGCCTACCCGACGCGATTTCCGCTCTTGATCGTCTTTGCGCTCGCGATCAGCCTGCACTGCACCGCTCCCGGGCGCCTGACATGGCTAATCCTATCGGCCATCATGTGCGCCGTCTCGCTGCTCTGGCAGACCGAGATCGGGCTGTTCTTCCTTGTGACGGGTACCTTCGTCGCGGCGATCGCCGGAGGGTTTCCGAACTATCGCAATGCCCTCGTGTTCGCAGTCACATCGATAGGTGCCGCAATCCTGATGTGCCTGGTGCTGTTCGGCACGAGAGCCTTCTCCCTGGAGTTTCTGATCGAATGCTTTCGCCCGCTCGTACTCTACGGGACCGGGTGGGGAAGCACGCCCATCAAATGGGACTTGGGCTGGGGCATCATCTACAATCTGCCGCTCCAGATCGTCGGATGCATCACTGTCGGCTGGGCCGCGATCCGGCTGTCACGGCCCTCCGATTCTTGGCATGACCGGTTCGTGACCGGGATTCTGCTGACGCTGTCGATGATTGGCATGGCGCTGATGATCAAATGGGTCAACCGGACGCTGGACGCTGTCTGGCACCAGAACGCGTTGCCGCTGGTGATGGTCTCGGCCTGGTGGATCCGCCAGTTTTCAACGGGGTGGCAACCGTCGTTCCGAAGAACCGCCGGCGCCATAACGGCCGCTGCGACCGTTCTTGCGCTGCTGTTCGTCCAGGACAAGAACAATCCCCACCTCTACGGCCTGAGATCGTATGCAACTTATCCCAGCCTTCTGCGGTGGCCGTTCGTCTCGAGCCCGGCGGTCACGTGGCAGGAGGACCTGGATCAGATCACCGAGGCCGATGCGAAGTTCATCCAGGATAAAACCAGGCCAGACGAGAGGGTTCTGGTCATCGCCCTCAGGGATTGGGCCTATCTGGCCCAGGCCCATCGGGCGCCGATGGCCTATTTCATGCCGTTCCTGGTGTCCTTTGACGCGCGGTTCCTGGATCGCTCGATGAACCCGGCGGACCGGCTGTTCTACGACAGCATGGTTGAGCGCAGGCCGGAGTACCACCATGTTCAAGAGGTCATGAAGCGGATCAAGCGGGATTTCGTGGCCGTGGAGACCCGGGGTAATTTGACACTCTACGAGCGGCGGCGGCCTTGACGTCGACCGTGCTCGCAGCCGTCGCGCGCGTACATGGCCGGCCGCATCCACCTCCAATTGAGGGACGGCGGCACGTCTTGCAAGACCTATCCACGGCTGCTACCTGCTTTGGCCGAGAACGCACAGGCCGGAGGAATGCCCCGCGTAACCCGGTTATGATGTATCCGGGAGCGTCTCGTTGCCGGCCACGCCGGTTTCCATTGAAGGTCGCCTCGTCAGACCTGCTCAAATGCGAGAATAATCAGTGACCGATCATTGCCGCCTCTGCCATTCGACCAACCTGCGACCGGTCATCGACCTCGGGCAAATGCCAATCGCGCATCGACTTCGGCGCAGCCGGAACGAGCAGGAGGAGCGGTATCCGTTCGAGGTCCTCGCCTGCGGCGACTGCGGCCTGCCGCAGATCGTCAAGCCGATTGATCCAGACATCCTCTATCGCCAGTTCAACTACAATTTCAGCAGCTGGAAGCCGGAGCCGCACCAGGTCGACGAGCTCGACACCATCGCGAAATTCTCGAAGCACCAATCCGTGTTCGAGATTGGATGCAACGACGGCCTGTTCATGGATAAGTTGCGCGAACGCGGCGCGAAGGTCTTGGTGGGTGTGGAGCCCAACCCCGTGTCGGGCAAGATTGCCCGCGAACGCGGCATCAAGGTCTATTCCGACATGATCAGCCCGGCCCTGTGTCACGACGCGGTCGCCCAGTCCGGCAAGTTCGATCTTGTGGTCTCGCGCCAGGTGCTGGAGCACATCGTCGATTTCGAGAACTTCTTCGACTGCGTGAAGATCGCGCTCAGCGACGACGGACTGCTGTTCATCGACGTGCCCGACTTTGATCCCGGTTCGACGGCGGGCGACCTCTCCGTGCTGTGGGAGGAGCACGTCAGCTACTTCACCGAGCCGACGCTACTCGCGCTCTTGGTCCGCCACGGCTTCGAGGCCGTCTCGGTGAAGAAATACAATTTCAGCGGCGGCAGCCTCGCGATCGCCGCCCGTCGTGCAACCCGCGACGTGACGCCGCCGCCTGCGCCCTCCGGCGTCGGCGAGAAATTCGGCCAGCGCGCAAGGGAGTACGGCGCGCGCCTGCGGCCGATCCTCGCCAAGGCCCGTGCGAACGGCGCCGAGATTGCCATCTACGGCGCGGGCTGCCGCGCCTGCACCTTCACCAACGCGCATGAGCTGGCGGAGCTCGTCGATCTCTCCGTCGACGACCAGAAGGAGCGCCAGGGGCTGTTCCTGCCCGGCACCGGCATACCGATCCGTTCGCCGGACGAACTCGCCGGCAAGTCGGAGCCGCTCGTCTGCCTTCTCGCCGTGAACCAGGAAAACGAAGCCAAGGTCAGCAGCCGGCTGCGCGAGAACGTGAAGCGGCCGCTGCACATCGTTTCGATTTTCGCGCCCTCCGACATCTGGAGCGAGCTCGACCGGCTCGAGGCGGCCTTGGGTTAGGGACGCGGCATGTCTGACGAGAAGCTCTTCAATTACTACGAACGTCAGGACGTCCTACCGACGTTCGGGAATTTCAAATCGGCCGCCGAACTCGATGCATATGCCAGCCAGCGGCGCGAGCTGTTTTCAGACAAGCTCGTGCTGCCGCCGCGGCTGTTCCGCGATGCGGAGGTGCTCGAATTCGGTCCAGATTCCGGTGAGAATGCGCTGGTGTTTGCCGGCTGGGGCGCGAACATGGCGCTCGCCGAACCTAACCGGCATGCGCATCCGAAAATTGAGGCCTATTTCGCGCATTTTGGCCTGAGCGAGCGCCTGCGCGAACTCGCGTTGGCCGATGTCGAGGGATTTCGCAGCGAGCGCCGCTACGACATCATCGATGCCGAAGGTTTCATTTACACCGTGCAGCCGACCGAAAATTGGCTCGGCGTCTTCCATCGGCTGCTCAATCCGGACGGTTTCGCCGTCGTGTCCTATTACGAGCGCTATGGCGGCTTCTTCGAGCTCGCGCTCAAGGCAATCCATGCCGCCGGCAAGGCTTTGTCAGGCCGTCCCGCACTCGAAACCGCGAAGACGCTTTTCGACGCGAAATGGAACAGCATTCCGCACACCCGCAGCTTCGAATCCTGGCTGATGGACGTGCTCGAGAACCCGTTCGTCCGGCATCGGTACTTCCTCGACGCAGCCGCCTTGTGCACGGCAGCGCATGAGCAGGGATTCGACATCCATTCGGCGTGGCCAGCCTATCGCGACAGCCTGGACGTCTACTGGCACAAGAAGGTTCTCTCCGCCGACGAGAAGCTGCGGCGTGCGGCGCGCCATCTCCACCGCAGCCGCCTCAGCTTCCTCGGCGGACGCAAGCTCTACCTGGTCGGCAAGGCCGATGCCGTGGCGGCGATTTCGGCATCGATCGAGACGCTGGTTCTCGACGTCGACGCGATGATCGACGCCCCCTTCGGCGAGAGCCTGCCGCGCGTGATCGCAAGCCTTGCGTCCTTACGCGAGGCGATCCGAACGACGGACATTCTCGCGGACGATGCTTCCGACATCGAAACCATCGTTGCGACGCTCGACAGTTTCCACCGCATCTTCGCCGCGATCGGGCGACGCGATGCGCCTGCGGTCACGGCCCTGACCCAGACAGATCCGGCATTCATCAACACCTGGGGACAGCCGGCGCATTTCCTCGTCATCCGGAAGCGCTTCAAGGGATCATAGCCAGTGAGGCCAGGCGTTGGCATCATCGGAACGGGGATGGTCGGCCAGATGTGCCACCTCGCCAATTTCGTGGCCAATCCCGCCTGCCGCGTCGTCGCCATCGCCGATCTCCGGCCGGATCTCGCTGCCGCCGCAGCGCAGAAGTTCGGCATCTCGCAGGTCTACGGCACGCATCGGGAGCTGCTCGCGGACGCTGCGGTGTCCGCTGTCGTGGTCGTGACAAAGCGGCGAGCCACCGGTCCGATCGTGCTGGACGCGTTGAACAGCGGCCGCCACGTGCTGTCGGAGAAACCGATGGCCTATACGACGGCTCAGGCGACGTTGCTGGTCGAAGCGGCGCGGCAGCGAAACCTCGTCTACAGCGTCGGCTACATGAAGCGTCACGATGCCGGTGTGGCGCGCGCGCTCGATGTGCTGACGCGCTTGCGCAACGACCGATCGCTCGGACGCGTGGTCCGCGCCAAGGGCTGGTGCTTCGGCGGCGACACCGGCCGGTCGCGCGACAATTTCGTGATGACCGGCGAAACACGGCCGGACGGGATCGAACTCTGGAAGGACGGTCCCGACTGGATGCCGAGCACGATGCGGGCCGGCTACGACAACTTTCTGAACGTCTTCAGCCATATCATCAATCTGACGCGCTACCTGCTCGGATCATCGCCAACGGTCGCCGACAGCTCCGTCGAAACTTCGGGAGCCGCGCGCATTACCCTCGACTTCGACGGCATCGCTTGTACGCTGGATCTCGTGAACGGGTCCGAGGGAGCCTGGCGCGAGGGTCTGACGATCGATTTCGAGCGCGGCGCGGTGACCTTGAAACTGCCCCCGCCCTTTGCCGAGCAAGAGGCGGAGGTCATCGTCGAGCACGATGGTCAAAGCACGCATCTGACGGGTGAAAAGAGCTGGGCATTTCGGCGCCAGGCCGACGCCTTCGTTTCCGATATCGCCGAGGGACGCCCCCCCCTGGCCTCCGGCGCGGACTCGGTGACCGACATCTCACTGGCGGAGATGGTCTACAAGCGGCGGGCTGACGGCATCGCGTAATGCGGAAGTTTGCGCAGCCAGCCGTTTCCATCGCGACACACGCGAGTCCGCGTGACAATCGCCAGTCAAAGGCGCCGGGCTGCCTTGACCTGAAAAATACGACCCCCTATAGACTTTCGCTCTGACTGGCCTGAGAGGCGTCCGGGACGATTTTCCGCAATGAACCTGCTACCGGGCCCGGCGCAAGCTGCTGCGATTGGTGTCAGCCTCGCCTTTCCACTGTTGTTGCTGCTTTACGCGCGCATCGCCGCCACCGGCGGAGCCGGCCGTCGCTTCCGGCTGGGCTGCATCAGCGTCGTCATCCTTTACGCCGTCGCCTGTATCGCCCTTCCAGGTCAGCGCCACGTCGGCGATGTGCTTGGCGGTCTCTTCCTGCTCGGGACCGCAATGATGCTCTGCTACATCCTGTTCAGCCTGCTGGCCTGGGGCTTCACGCTGACGCTGCTCACCGCACTCGTTCAGGCTGGACATCCTCTCACCCTGGAGCAATGGGCGAGAGCCTACATGCAAGGTGGAGATCTCGGCACCTTCACGCACAACCGCCTGAAGCTCCTGATCGGGGCCGGGATGGTCATCACGGCGGACGGCCGGCTTGCCCCCACCTCCAAGGGGGTTGCGGTAGCGCATCTGGTCAAGCTCGTTCGTCTGTCGACAGGCCTTGGGTGAGTCGATGTCCTTTGCTGTCGGACTTGCCGCCGTCGCCGTTTTCGCCCTGCTGGCGCCTGCTCTGCAATTCATGGCCCGCGCACGCGCTTGGCCGCTCGGACCCGTGACCCTGCTGGCGATTGCCACGGTTGTCTCGCACGGTCTCGGGGTGATGCTCGGAATTCTCTTCGTCCCGCAGCTTCAGTACTGGGACGCCGCGTCGATTTTCGGATTTTGCGTCATGGCTTACGTGTTCGCCTTTGGCGCCGTGTATAAATCGGTTTCGCTGGGCATCCTGCTCAGCCTCGTCGATCGCCCCGATCGCAGGGCACCGCTATCGGAGATCGCTGACGGGCAGGTTCCAGATCTGTTCCGCGGACGAATTGGGAACTTGGTCGATGGCGGCCTGGTGGAACGGACCGATTCGCACTTCGCGGCGACGGCGGCGGGCCGGAATATGGCAGGCCACGTCGGACGGCTGCGCCGCGCCTTCGGCATTGGCGACACCAGCCTCTATGATTTTTCCGACTAGTTGCGCGGAACACACACATCATAGGTTTCGCGCCGGTCTTGTGGGCATACCGGCGAGCCGCATTGTTCGCCCGGTTCAGATGACCTAGACTTGCATGGGGTCACCGGGACAGAGTGGCCCCGCCAACGGGCGCATACAATGACACCTTCCAGGGCGGCAAAAAGGCTTACGATCGTCATTCCTGCACTGAACGAGCAGGACAAGATCGCCGACACGATCGACGGCGTGCTGCCGCTCGCCCGCGACCTGCTCGACGATTTCGAGATCTTCCTGATCGACGACGGCAGCACCGATGCCACCGGCGCGATCATGGACGAGTTCGCAGCCGGCGAGCCGCGCATCATCGTGCATCACAATGCCGAACCGCGGGGTGTCGGTGCCGGCTTCGAATATGCGCTGTCGCGCGCGAAATTCGATGCCATCACGCTCATCCCCGGCGATCACGCCTTCCAGAACGAGGGTGTTGCCCGGATGTTCAAAGCGGCGGGCGCCGCCGACCTCGTCATCACCTATCGCGACAACCAGTCGGACCGCTCCGTCAACCGCTCGCTGCAGTCGCATTCGTTGCGGTTCATCCTGAACTGCCTGTTCGGCTTCTGGCTGTCCGACTATCACAGCATGATCGTCTATCCCGTGAAATGGCTGCGCCAGATCGCGGTCAAGGCCGACGGCTACGGCTACCAGATCTGTGCGCTGATCTCCCTGCTTCAGCTCGGCCTCACCTACGTCCAGGTTCCGGTGAGCCTGAACGCGGAGCTGAAGGGCTCGTCGCGCGCGCTGCGGCTGCGCACCTATCTCGAGCTCGGCGGGACCATCCTTTCCCTGCTGCGCCGCGTTCCCATCCGGAACGTCAACCTCAGGCAGATTCCCGCCGACGCGGAACGGACCCCGGCGCGCTAGGCCTCGCCGGACCACGACACGGCACCTCCAGCACAGCGGCTGCGAGAGCACGGGCGCGCGCGGGACGCCCTCCCGCCGAAATCTAGTCTAAGTGATTGATTTGGCTGGCAGGAGTGGCAGGGCTCGAACCTGCGACCCCCGGTTTTGGAGACCGGTGCTCTACCAATTGAGCTACACTCCTACGAACCCGCGTCGCCGCGGATCAGGGGCGCTTTCAAGCACAGAGAGCGGCCGGTTTGCAAGGGTGAACCGCGCCGGCTTCGCTTGTTTGTGCCGGGGGTTCTGGGCCACAGTCCATCGGCCATAACGAAAAACAATCGGGAGTGCCCATGACCGCTACAGCGACCGCCACTGCCGCCCCGCAGGCCGCAAACGCGCCCCACACCCCAGCTTTGCCGGAAGCGCGCCCAGAGACGCTCGGGCTGTCGCGGCCACGGCTCCAGGCCATGTCGGACGCCTTCAAGCGCGAGATCGACAAGGGAACCGTTCCCGGGGTCACGGTGCTGGTGGCGCGACGCGGCCAAATCGGCTGGTTCGAGGCGCTCGGCAAGCAGAGCCCGGCAGGCGCGGCGCCGATGGCGCGCGATTCGATCTTCCGCATCTTCTCGATGACCAAGCCGATCGTCTCGGTCGGCATCATGACGCTGGTCGAGGACGGACAGCTCCTGCTCAGCGATGCCGTCGCAAAGTTCATACCGGAGTTCGCGAGCCAGCAGGTCGGCGCCGTCAAGGACGGCCGGTTGGAGCTGGTACCGCCGGCGCGGCCCATGACCGTGCAGGACCTGCTCCGCCACACCTCCGGCCTCACCTACGAGCACCAGGGCGACGGCCCCGTGCACAAGCTCTACCAGGAGTCCCGCGTCCGCAGCCGCAAGATCACCAACGCCGAACATGCCGCGCTGGTGGCGAGCTTCCCGCTCGTCTGCCAGCCCGGCGCGGAGTTCAACTACAGCCGCTCCACAGATATTTTGGGCCGCATCATCGAAGTCGTCAGCGGCAAATCGCTCGGCGCGTTCCTCACCGAGCGCGTGCTTGCGCCGCTCCAGATGGCCGAAACCGGCTTCTCGACAAGCCAGGCCAATGCCGGCCGCCTTGCCGAGCCTTTCGCGGCCGACCCGTGGACCGGCGACAAGGTCGCCCTGTTCAACATGCTCGAGCAGCCCGTGATGGAGTCCGGCGGCGGCGGCCTGGTCTCGACCACGATGGATTACGCCCGCTTCTGCCTCATGCTGCGCAACGGCGGCACGCTCGACGGCAACCGGATCATCGGCCGCAAGACCCTGGAGCTGATGGCCTCCGATCACCTCGCTCCCGGTGTTGCGGTCAATGGCACCCTGCTCTCGCCCGGCCACGGCTTCGGCCTCGGCTTTGCCGTGCGCCGCGAGGCAGGCATCGCGCCCTTCCCAGGCAGCGTCGGCCAGTATTTCTGGAGCGGCATTGCCGGCACGTTCTTCTGGATCGATCCGAAGGAGGATCTGTTCGCAGTGTTCATGAGCCAGGGGCCGGGACAGCGCGACCACACGCGGACCCTGGTGCGAGATCTGGTTTACGCGGCGGTGGAGTGAGGCCCTGCGCTTACGCGCGACGCCGTATCATCATCCGCACTGTCATGCCCCGCGAAGGCGGGGCATCCAGTACGCCGCGGCGGTCATTCGTTCACACAACTGCGGCTGCGGGGTACTGGATCGTCCGCCTTCGCGGGCGATGACCGTTGTGTATGGGTGGACTACGTGCCCTTTCCCTTCCGACAAACGCATCAACTGATCGTCGCGCCGCCATCGATCACCATGGTCTGGCCGGTCATGAAGTCGCCGGCCTTCGAGCCCAGGAACACGGCCGCGCCGGCGATCTCGTCGGGGATGCCGATGCGCAAGAGCGGCGAGCGCGAGGTCGAGGCTTTCAGGTTCTCCGGATTGTCCCACAGCGCCTTGGCAAAATCGGTCTTGATCAGGCCCGGCGCGATGCAGTTCACGCGAATGTTGTGCTGGCCGTATTCGCAGGCGAGGTTGCGCGCGAGCTGCATGTCGGCGGCTTTCGAGATGGCGTAAGCGCCGAGGATGGTCGAGCCCTTGAGGCCGCCGATCGAGGAGACGATGATGATCGAGCCGTCCTTGCGCTCGATCATCTGCGGCACCACCATCGAGATCAGCCAATTGTTGGCGACGATGTTGTTGTCGAGGATCTTCCTGAACTGATCGTCGGAGATGCCGGCGAGCGGGCCGTAATACGGATTCGATGCGGCGTTGCAGACCAGCACGTCGATCTTGCCGAAGGCGCGGTTGCTCTCGTCGACGAGGTTCTGCAGATTCTCTTTCGAGGAGATGTTGGCGGCGACCGCGACCGCGGTGCCCTTGCCGAACCTGTCGTTGATGCCTTTCGCCACCTGCTCGCACACGTCGGCCTTGCGCGAGGAGATCACCACCTTGGCGCCGTGCTCGGCCATGCGCTCGGCGATCGCGAGCCCGATGCCGCGCGTCGAGCCCGTGATGACGGCGACTTTCCCCTTCATGTCGAACAAGGTCATGTTTCTCTCCCAGATTTGATTTTCGTATTCAGTATCAGGCCAGCTTCTTGACTTCCGGTCCCGCCGGCTGATGCATCGCCGCGTGCGCTGGATCGGCGATCCAAGGCTGCTGATTGACCATCGGCAGCCGCCAGACCGTGCGATCGGGACTCGCAAAATAATCCAGCCGCGTCACCGAGCAATTGTCGATGTCGAACGACAGCCCGCGTTCCGGCTGCCCGCCGAGCGCGAACCCCACTGCCGCCCTGATAGTGCCGCCATGCGCGACTGCGATGATGTCCTTCCCGGCCGCCTCGGCGTTGATCCGCTCGATGGTGCGGCGCGTGCGGTTGTACAGGTCCATGAAGCTTTCACCGCCGGGCGCGGGCTCGTTGATGTCGGCGAACCAGCTCGCACCGACGGGGCGGCTGGCAATGAACTGGGCGCGGTTCATGCCCTGCCAGCGGCCGAGGTTCTGCTCGGCGAGATCCGCCTCCCATTTCAGCGCTGCCGGCCTTGGAAAACCCGCGGCCCAGATCGCCTCGGCGGTCTGATGGGTGCGCATCAGATTGCTCGAATACCAGACCGCCTGGCGTGGCAGCACCTTGGCAACAGCATTGAACACATAAGTATCGCTGGTATCGCAGGCGATGTCGCTCTGCCCGTAGATGTTGCCGCCGTCGTTGCGCACCGGCGCGTGACGGACCCACCACCACCGCGTGATGACCACGTTCGGCTTGTCTGCACCTGCCATCGAAACCCTTCCATCCCGTCTATTGTCGCTGTACGTGAGTAGTGAACGCGTCTCAAGACACTTTGCCGTTTGAAATCTTGTTTGAAATTCCGTCGCGCGGCAAGCGTCGTGCACGAGCAAAAGGGAGAAACGCATGGGTCGCCTGCAAGGCAAATCCGTCATCATCACCGGCGCCGGCAGCGGCATCGGCCGCGCGGCTGCGCTGCTGTTCACCAAGGAGGGCGGCAAGTTGATCGCGGTCGATCGCACCGAGGCGGTGAAGGAGACGGTCGAGGAGATCAAGAAGGCCGGCGGCGTCGCGGAAGCGATGGTTGCGGATGCCGGCTCCGAACAAGACGTCATCGCTGTGATCGACAAGGCGGTGAAGACGCACGGCCGGCTCGACGTGATCTGGGCCAATGCCGGCGTCTCCGGCGGACTCGTTCCGCTCGCCGAGCAGACCGTCGAGCATTGGCAGGAAATCCTGCGCGTCAACCTGATCGGGCCGTTCCTCGCGGTGAAGTACGCAATGCCGCACATGGTCAAGCAGCAGTCCGGCGCGATCGTGCTGACCGCCTCTGTCGCCGGCCTCAAGGCCGGCGCGAGCGGGCATCCCTATGCCGCGAGCAAGGCCGGCGTGATCAGCCTGGTGCAGACCACGGCGTATTCGCTCACCGGCACCGGCGTGCGCATCAATGCGGTCTGCCCCGGCCTGATCGAAACAGGCATGACCAAGCCGATCTTCGACCGCGCCAAGGAGCGCGGCACCCAAGACAAGATCGGCCAGCTCAACCCGCTCAAGCGGCCGGGACAGCCGCACGAGCTCGCGGCGATGGGACTGTTCCTGGCGAGCGACGAGGCTTCGTATGTGAACGGCCAGGCGTTCCCGGTCGACGGCGGCTTGACGGCATCAATGCCGTATACGGGCAAGCCGGTTTAGTTCGCAGGTCGTGTCCCGGACGCGACGCAGCGCGCAAGCGGTGCGGCGCAGAGCCGGGACCCAGCAGGCTACGTCGCTCGCTGCTGCACGGGCCCCGGCTCTGCAGCGCATCGTCGAACCGGACGATGCTTCGCATCGCCGAGACGCTGCGCAGCGTCCAGGCCACGAGACGTGAGTTTCAGGTACACAGCTGCCTCAACCCGTCATTGCGAGCGCAGCGAAGCAATCCAGAATCCCTCCGCGGAAAGACTATGGATTGCTTCGCTGCGCTCGCAATGACGGTCGTGTGGTGGGCAGCATCCGGGCTGCGGGACTGTGTTGATTTGCTCGACCGGGGCTCACGTTGGTATGGTTCCTGCAGGCAACTCAGCCTCCATTCCCTGACAAGACCGAGACAATGCCAAGCTCAAGACCCGACCGTATCCGAAAACTCCTCGCCGACCTCGTCTCGTTCGACACCGTCAGCGACCGCACCAACCTGCCCCTGATTGCCCATATCGAGAGCTATCTCGCCGCGTTCGGCCTCAAGGGTGAGCGCATCGTCGACGAGACCGGCGAGAAGGCTTCGCTCTGGGTCACGATCGGACCGGAGGATCGGCCGGGCTTCGTGCTGTCGGGCCATACCGATGTGGTGCCTGTCGTGGGCCAGGACTGGAGCCATGATCCGTTCAAGCTGGTGGAGCGTGACGGCAAGCTGTACGGCCGCGGCACCACGGACATGAAGGGCTATGTGGCGGTGTGCCTCGCCATGGTGCCGGAGATGGTGGAGGCGAGACTCAAGACGCCGATTCATCTGGCGATCTCCTATGACGAGGAGATCGGCTGCGTCGGCGTGCGGCCGATGCTGCACGAGGTCGCGAAGAAGAGGGTCCGGCCGCTCGGCGCATTCATCGGCGAGCCCACCCAGATGCAGGTCATCATCGGCCACAAGGGCAAGCACGGTGTACGCGCCACGTTCCACGGGCTTGCACGTCATTCCTCGATCGCGCCCGACGGCGTCAATGCGATCGAATATGCCGCCGAGCTGATCGTCGAGATCCGCCGCCGCGCCGTGGCGCTGGCGGCCGTGCGGTCGACGGACAGCCTCTACGACGTCCCGCATTCGACGCTGCTCACCAGCATCGTGCACGGCGGCGCAGCGCTGAACATCGTGCCTGATACCTGCACCGTGGATTTCGAATGCCGCGGCATCGGGATCACCGAGTCCAAGGAGGTGACCGATGCGATCGTCGCCTGGGCCAAGGCCGAGATCGAGCCGGCGATGGAGGCGAGACATCCCGATTGCGGCATCGATTTCGAGGAGATCCTCGACTATCCCGCGCTCGACACCGCCGCCGACGCCGCCATCGTCACGCTGGCCAAGAGCCTCGCAGGACGCAACGACTACGCCAAGGTCGCGTTCGGCACCGAGGCGAGCTTGTTCGCCGACATCGCCGACATTCCCTCCGTGGTGATCGGCCCGGGCTCGATCGCACAAGCGCATACGCCGGATGAGTTCGTGGAGATGGCGGAGCTGGAGAAATGCGCGGGGTTCGTGGAGCGGCTGATCGCGCATTGTGCGAAGGGCGCCTCTTAGAACGTAGGGCGGATTAGCCAGCGGCTGCGCGAAGCGCAGTCGTGGGCGTAATCCGCCACTTCTCTCGGGTCGTGTGAACGGCGGATTACGCTATGCTAATCCGCCCTACGGATCGGGCTCACGGCGCGCTGCGCCCTCACCGTTCCTGCAGCGCCAGCCGCACGCCGACGGCGCAGTAAATGGTCCCGACCACCTTGCCCTGCCACTTCACCACCGCCGGATGGCGGCGCAGGAGGTTGCCCAGACGGCCGGCGCCGACAGCAAACACGATGGTGCTGAGCAGACCGAGCAGCACGAAGACGACACCGAGAATGGCAAGCTGAAGTGCGGGCGCGCCGTGCTCCGGCTTCACGAATTGTGGCAGGAACGCCAGGAAGAACAGTGCGGTCTTGGGATTGAGCACCTCGGTCAGCACGGCCTCGCGAAAGGCACGGCCCGCGCCGATCGGAGGGGCGCCGCCGTTCAGCGCGATCGGCGCCTTGTCCAGCATGGCCCGAATGCCGAGATAGATCAGGAAGCCAGCGCCGGCATATTTGACGATGCTGAACAGCAGCGCCGAGGTGGCGATGATCGCCGAGAGTCCGACAATCGCCATCCCCGTATGTACCAGGTCTCCAGCGGCGATTCCCGCACCCGTGGCGATGCCGACCTTCGTTCCCGAGCTTGCCGCCCGCGCCATCGTGAGCAGCGTCGCTGGTCCCGGGATGAAGACGAAACCGAGCACGATGAGGACGTAGGTGATGAGAGTAGTGTGGTCGATCATGCGCGGGTCTCCCGGGGCGGATTAAGCAAAGGGATACAAGGACTCGGTCGCTGCGAAAGGCACTTGCGCGGTGTGAATTGCGAGTCTTTGATTCCGCCTCCTCGTCATTGCGAGCGCAGCGAAGCAATCCAGGGGGCCACCGCGGAAAGAATCTGGATTGCTTCGCTGCGCTCGCAATGACGGCGCGTGTGGAGCAGCGCCTTACCAAAACAAAAAAGGGCGCGGCCATCAGCCGCGCCTTTGTTCTTCCTACACCGCCCCCGCCTTCTGCGCGTATTCCCAGGAAGCCTTCGACAGCGGCACGGTGCGCTTGGCGGATTCGAGCGCCTTGGCGTTGGCGGCAGTGCCGTCGCGGACGCGGCCGGCGATGCCCTGGGTGATGCCGGCGAGACGGAACAAATTGTAGGCGAAGTACCAGTTGAGATCGGGCACCGTCATCTCTGTGACGTTGCAATAGATCTGCGCGGCCTCTTCGAGGCTCGGGATATTGAGCGCCTTGAGGTCGGCACCATCGAGGCCCGGCATGATCCATTGCATCAATAGATAGGTGAAGTCGGCCATGGGATCGCCGAGCGTCGACAGCTCCCAGTCCAGCACCGCCTGCACGCGCGGTTCCGTCGCGTGGAAAATCATGTTGTCGAGGCGATAGTCGCCATGGACGATGGAGACGCGCGCCTGCTCCGGCACGGTCTTCGGCAGCCATTCGGCGACCTTCTCGAACTCCGGAATGTGCTGGGTCTCGGAGGCGCGATATTGCTTGGTCCAGCGGTCGATCTGGCGGGCAAAATAGTTGCCGGGCTTGCCGAAATCGCCGAGCCCGATGGTAACAGGATCGAACATGTGGAGTTTCGCCAGCGTCTCGATCTTGCTGGTGAAGATCTTTCGGCGTGCATCGTTGTCCTGGCTCGGCAGCGTCGGATCCCAGAACACGCGGCCCTCCTCCATCGACATGATGTAGAAGGCCGCGCCGATGACGCCGTCGTCCTGGCACAGCGCATAGGCGCGCGCGACCGGAAAGCCCTGCTTGCCAAGCGCCGCGATGACGCGATACTCGCGGTCGACTGCATGCGCCGAGGGCAGCAGCTTGCCGAACGGCTTGCGGCGCATCACGTAGGAGCGGTTCGGTGTGTTGAGGCGATAGGTCGGGTTGGACTGCCCGCCCTTGAACTGCAGCACCACAAGCGGGCCTTCGAAGCCTTCGACGTGCTCGCGCATCCAGGCCTCGAGCCGCATCTCGTCGAAGCGATGCCGCTCCTCGACCGGCTTGGTGCCCGAAAACTCCTCGTCTTTCCTGACGCCGTCAGCCACGGTCACGCTCCCTCTTCAGTCCGAACATGATCCTAATCGGTAACCGCTAACGCACTTGCGTCAAGCGGTTACCGCCATTGGATCATGTCCCGTCGTTTCTTCAAGTCGGGAGCGCCGCAGGGCTCCCCCGCTTAGTGATTGGGAGAGTTTGCATACTTCCGAAGTTCGAGCCTGGCAATGGCGCGATTGTGCACCTCGTCCGGGCCGTCGGCGAGCCGCAGCGTGCGGATGTGGGCGTAGTCCTTGGCAAGGCCAGCCTCGTCCGACACACCGCCGCCGCCGAACGCCTGGATCGCCTCGTCGATGATCTTCAGCGCCATGTTGGGCGCAGCGACCTTGATCATGGCGATCTCGGCCTGCGCGGTCTTGTTGCCGACCTTATCCATCATGTCGGCCGCCTTGAGACACAGAAGACGCGTCATCTCGATGTTGGTGCGGGCCTCGCCGATGCGCTGCTCCCACACGCTGTGCTCGACGATTTTCTTGCCGAACGCGGTGCGCGAGGCAAGCCGCTTCACCATTTTCTCCAGCGCCTCCTCAGCCTTGCCGATGGTTCGCATGCAGTGATGGATACGGCCCGGGCCGAGGCGGCCCTGCGCGATCTCGAAGCCGCGGCCTTCGCCGAGCAGGATGTTCTCCTTCGGCACGCGCACGTTCTCGAGCAGCACCTGGGCATGGCCGTGCGGGGCGTCGTCGAAGCCGAACACCGGCAGCATCTTCTCGACCTTGATGCCGGGCGTGTCGAGCGGAACCAGGATCTGCGACTGCTGCTGGTGCTTGGCGGCCTTGAAATCGGTCTTGCCCATCAGGATCGCGATCTTGCAGCGGGGATCGCCGACGCCGGACGACCACCATTTGCGGCCGTTGATGACGTAATGGTCGCCGTCGCGCTCGATGCGGGTCTCGATGTTGGTGGCGTCGGACGAGGCCACCGCCGGCTCCGTCATCAGGAAGGCGGAGCGGATCTCACCGTCCATCAGCGGCCGCAGCCATTTCCGCTTCTGCTCCTTGGTGCCGTAGCGGATGAACACTTCCATGTTGCCGGTGTCGGGCGCGGAACAATTGAACACTTCCGAGGCCCAGGTGATGCGGCCCATTTCTTCCGACAAAAGCGCGTATTCGAGATTGGTCAGTCCCGCGCCGCGGAATTCATCGTCCTCATGCTCGGACGGCGGCATGAACATATTCCAGAGGCCTTCGGCCTTCGCCTTCTTCTTGAGGTCCTCGAGAACAGGGATCACCTTCCAGCGGTCGCCGCTCTTGTCCTGCTGATCGTAGATCGGCACCGCCGGGCGCACGTGCTTGGCCATGAAGGACCGCACGCGGTCGAGCCATTCCTTTTGCTTGGGCGACATATCGAAGTCCATGCGACGCTCCTCTCTCTCACTGGTCCTTTTGCGCCGGACTGTCCTCCCGCTTTGCGCGGCCCGCAAGCGCGAATGCGCGTCCTTGCGGACCTGTCGAAACCCGGCTGCAGTTGCGAACGAGTCCCGATTGCGGATTGACTTTTCCCGACCTTCAAACGATAGTTTCATACAACTGTTTGAATTGCAACTCCCCTCCCCGAGGGCATCCATGGCCAGCGATCATACGAGGTCTGCCATTCTCGCCGCCGCCGAGCGGCTCTATGCCGATCGCGGCTTCGGCGACGTGACGCTGCGCGACATCGTCGCGGAGGCGGGCGTCAACCTCGCCGCGGTGAACTATCATTTCGGCTCGAAGGACGAGCTGATCGCGGAACTGTTTGTCACGCGGTCGATCGCCACCAACCGCGAGCGCCTGCACGAGTTGAAGGCGGCGGAGGAGCAAGGCGGCGGCCGCGCGCCGATCGAGGTCATCCTGCGCGCGTTGGTCGGGCCGACCTTGCGCGGCTGCCTGGGGCCGGAGAACCAGCGCTCGACCGCCGCGCGCTTCATGATCCGCGCCTCGATCGAATCCGTGCCGCCGATCCGGCGCATCAAGAACCGCGAGATCGACCATTTGCGCAAATTCGTCGGCGCGATGCGGCGGTCCCTGCCCGACCGCAGTGACGTCGATATCTATTGGGGCCTCAACTTCGCGCTCGCCATGGCGCATCACACCATCCGTGAGAGCGAGCGGCTGACCAAGCTTTCGGAGGGCAAATGCGACCTCGACAACGTCGAGGATGTGGTCGCGCGCGTCGTCAGCGTGGCGACGATGGCGCTGACGGCGGGACGGATGGAGCCGAAGACGCCATCAAAGGTGGCGGCGCGTTAGAAACAAAGCCGTCGCTGCACCGACGCTGTGCTCCCTCGCCCCGTTCTTACGGGTCCGCGACGAGCTTTGCTCACGCTGAGAGGGGTTGGGGTGAGGGGCCTCTCTCCACAAGTGCGGTCTTCGGGAGACCTGTACCCCCTCACCCGGATCGCACCGGACGATGCTTTCGCATCGCCGAGG
>NZ_LAXE01000001.1:3563583-3613919 GCF_003122645.1 Bradyrhizobium sp. SUTN9-2 | reverse complement strand
TCGCCGAGGCGATCCGACCTCTCCCCGCAAGCGGGGAGAGGTGAAGTCAGCGCCATTCACCTCACAACAGGCGATGCAGTCGATCTGGTCGAAGAATGATTGGTGGGCGGGACTACGCCCGCTGCGGCATCTCCTCGGCCTCTTCCTTGGCGAGCAGCAGCAGCATCTCGATGCCCATCTCGCCTTCCTGCGGCGAGCGGATGAACTTGATCTCGTCGGCGCTCTGCCGCAGCGCGGCAATGATGGCGACGGCCTGATTGGCGGTGGCCGCCTCGGTCGCCAGAATGGCCTTCTGGTCCTTGGCCTGGAACCCGATCGTGTAGGACATTCACTTCCCTCCCCGAACTCAAGTGGAGAGATCGAATCAGAGTCGGAGGCAAAGCGGAAGCCTGTGCGACTACGGACCGGGATTACTTGGGATTGCGGGCAAGCTTCACGCAAGCCCCGGCATGGCGCCCCGATTTTTCTCGCCGTTTCCGCAAGCGCGGCCCTCTTCCCTTCTCCCCTTGTGGGAGAAGGTGGCGCGAAGCGCCGGATGAGGGGTTCTCTCGACGAACTCGACTGCAGCTTTGCACGCGGAGAGAACCCCTCACCCGTCTCGCCGCTTTGCGGCGAGCCACCCTCTCCCACAAGGGGAGAGGGAAAGCCGGCGCCGCTTCGTCGAATCTAGATGATGCCCTGCGCCTTCAGCTGCTCGATCTTGCCGGCATCATAGCCGAGCTTGCCGCCGAGCACCTCCTGGGTGTGCTCCCCGAGCAGCGGCGGGGCGCGGTAGTCCTTGATCGGGGTCTCCGAGAGCGTCAGCGCGTTGCGGACCAGCGACAGATCGGGCTCGAAGGGATGGTTGACCTTCACGCGCATGCCGCGCGACTGGACGTGCGGGTCGGAGAACACCTGCTCGAAATTGTTGATCGGCCCCGAGGGCACCCCCGCCTCCTCCAGCTTCTCCAGCCAGTAGGCTACCTTTTGCTTCAGGAACAGGCCGGCGAAGATCGCCATGATCTCCTTGCCGTGCACGACGCGGTCGTTGTTCTTGACGAAGCGCGGATCGCTTGCGAGCTCGGGCGCGCCGAGCACGGCGCAGGTGCGCTGAAACTGGCCGTCATTGCCGACCACGACCATCAGCTCGCCGTCGGTGCAGCGGAACACGCCGGCCGGCATGCCGCCATTGCCCCAGGTGCCGCGGCGCGGCGGGATCTTGCCGTTGACGAGATAGATTTGCAGCCAGTGCGACAGCGATGCGATCACCGTATCGAATAGGCAGACGTCGATGTGCTGTCCCTGCCCGCCATTGGCGTCGCGATGGTAGAGCGCCGAGAGAATGCCGATCGAGGCGTTCATGCCGGTCATGTAGTCGACGATCGACGGGCCGACCTTCATCGGGCCCTCGCCCGGCTCGCCGTCGATATGGCCGGTGACGCTCATCAGGCCGCCCATCGCCTGCAGGATGGCGTCGTAGCCGGCGCGCGGCGCATAGGGGCCGGTCTGGCCGAAGCCGGTCACCGAGCAATAGATGATGCCGGGATTGATCGCCTTGATGGTCTCGTAGTCGAGGCCGTAACGCTTGAGGTCGCCGACCTTGTAATTCTCCATGAAGACGTCGGCATCCTTGGCGAGCTCGCGGACGATCGCCTGCCCTTCGGGCTTGGCGATGTTGACGGTGACCGACTTCTTGTTGCGATTGGCGCAGAGGTAGAACGAATTGTTGTTGTTGGCCTTGCCCTCGGGGTCGGTCAGGTAAGGCGGGCCGAAGGCGCGCGCGTCGTCGCCGGTGCCGGGCCGCTCGATCTTGATCACCTCGGCGCCGAGATCGCCCAGCATCTGGGCCGACAGCGGCCCGGCCAGCACGCGGGTGAGATCAAGGATCTTGATGCCTGAGAGCGGCAGGGCAGACATGTCGATTTCCTCCGGAGAACTGGATCTTGGCGCGGCGGCGGGATCGCGAGGCCGCGCTCCCTGCCGATACCACCATTTTCGCGCCCTGAGCACTGCACTGGCGGCATACGGCTATCTCCGGCCGGACCGGAGGTCGTCGCCGTCAGCAACTTTCCGCGCGGCGAAGATTGCGTGATCGGCTCAGGTCACAACAACCGGCAGCCGCGGCCGGCGCCGAGCGAGCAGAACGAGGATCAGCACCGTCGCGCAGGAGAACACCAGCGTGAGGCCGAGCGCGCCGCGGCTGCCGAACGCCGTGAGCAGGCCGACGAGGAGCGGCGGCGATATCGCGGAGGCCAAGTTGAGCGGCAGCGCGATCATCGACATCGCTTTGGCGAACTCGGCCTGGTCGTAGAACACCAGCGGGATGGTCGCCCGCGCCACCGCCATCGCGCCGCTGCCGGCGCCATAGAGCAGGATGAAGACCGCCACCGCCCAGGTGGCACCCTCGCCCGTCATCAGCAGCAGCATGGCCACCGGCAAGGCGCTGCCGGCGACGAGCCCCGTCGTGATGCCGTCCCATCGTCCGCCGCCGAGGAAATCCAGTCCGCGAGCGCTGACCTGGATCACGCCCAGCATGGAGCCGAACAAAAGCGCCTGAGCCGGCGCCAGCCCCTCTGCCCGCAACAGCTCGATCAGGATCGCACTGACGCCGAAATTGACGAAGGCGTTCAGCGTGATCGCGGCGACGACGAGACCGAACGTGCTCCGCGCAATCGCGGGCGGCGGCGACCGCGTGGCCGGCGCGGCGCCTTCGTCCCTTGCGATCTGTCGGCGCGGCGCGTAGAACGCATAGAGCGGAAGGCTGACGAGGAGCATCATCGCCGCATAGACCAGACATGTCCCCCGCCAGCCGAGGTGACCGCTCAGGAACGAGGTCGTCGGCCAGAAGATGCTGCTGGACAGGCCCGTCACCAGCATCAGCGCGCCGATCGCGTTCTTGGCCTGCCGCCCCGCGATCTCGTTCAGCATGATATAGGCGCCGGTCGACAGCGTGGCGCTGCCGGCGATCCCAAGCACGATCCACGCGGCGAAATAGAGCATCGGCTCGCGCGCCAGCGACAGCAGCACGAAGCCTGGCGCCGTGACGATCGTGCCGACCATCATCACCGTCCGCGCGCCATGCCGCGCAAACGACTTGGCGAGCAACGGACCGCACAGCCCCATCGAGACGTAGAGAACGGACGTGCCGGCGAACACCGCAGGCAGGCTCATGCCGAGATCGGCGGCGAGATCGCGCCCGACGATGGCGGGAAGCCCGATCGTGCCCCATCCGACCAGCTGCGTGGTGGCAAGCATCAGCAGGACCCCGATGAGCCTGCCGTCATATTTCAAGAACTGCATTCCAAACGTCGCCTGCCCGGCAGGCGCAGATTGCGCCTGTAGCACCTGTCTACTCGGAGAAACGGCGCACGGGAACGCCGGCCGCCGAATGGCAGGCGGCAGCCGGGAGCATGTGAGGACGAGGAAGTCGCCCTACCCTGCCATGGCGAGCAGCGATCGCGCCTCAGTCGCGGTCGCAACGCGCCGGCCGTGGCGCGCGACCGCCTCGCAGGCCAGGGTCACGAGCTCGGCGTTGCTGGCAGCAAGGCGCGTCTTGTCGATGCGGATATTGTCCTCGAGCCCGGTGCGGACCGCGTCCGCCCCTCGGGCGAGCGCCCACCCCATGACCTCGGCCTGATGGCGGCCGATTCCGGCTGCGGTCCAGGTTGCCTTCGGGATCAGCCGCCTGAGCTCGCCCAGGAGAATGTCGAGCACATGCTCGTCCGCCGGCATCGCGTTCTTGACGCCCATGACGAACTGCACGTGCGGACGCGCGTCGATGAGGCCCGCATCGATCAGGCGGCGGGCGCCATGCAGATGCGACAGATCGAAGATCTCGATTTCCGGCCGGATGCCGTTCGTCTTCATGCTAGTGGCGAGCGTCTCGACCAGCGCGGCGCTGTTCTCGTAGACGATGGTCGGAAAGTTCACCGATCCCGTGGAGAGCGAGGCCATGTCGGGCTTGAGGTAGAGCGCCGATCCGCGCGCCGAGGGATCACGGCCACGCCCGCCGGTCGAGAACTGGACGATCATATCAGGACAATGCTTTTTGATCCCCTCCTGCACCTGGGCAAAACGCTCGGGATCGGAGGACGGCGTCTCGTCGTCGTTGCGGACGTGGATATGCGCAAGCGTGGCGCCCGCCTCGAAGGCCTGGTGCGTCGATTCGATCTGCTCCGAGGGCAGGATCGGCACCGCCGGATTGTCCTTCTTGCGCGGAACGGAGCCGGTGATGGCGACGGCAATGACAGCGGGGTTCATCCAGCGACCTCATGATCTTTGCGCTCGCGCGCATAACGTTCGGCCAGTCTTGCTACAAGTGAAACCCTGTCGCCGCAACATTCGTCGATCGCAGCGACAGGGCCTTTTCGTCCGAATCAGGTCGGAAGTGCGGTCGCCCGGCCTGCTGTAGCCGTGCGGCTGGCGGCGGCGCGCGCGATGACCTCGAGGCGACTACCTCGATTCAAAGGCCGCTACGGAAATGACGGAGGAGTGCCGCCCGCCGCGTGCGATTGATCGCCTGGTCGGTTGGCCGCAGCGGAGCCCCCTCACGCGGTGTGGCCGGGATCCACGTGCTTCGGCGTCTTCTTCTCGCGCTGCGGCGTCATCTTGGCCGGATCGGGCGCGCCCGGCACGCCGCGCGGGCCGAGCTGGTCGCGCTGGATGTCGTCCTCGGAGCGGGATGGCTCGACGCCGTTGGGCTCACGGGGCTTGGCCATCGCGTCTTCCTTCTCAAGCGTTGTCCCGGACGCCGAGCGCGTTGCCTCCCGCCTCGCGGCCGGGCACGCTGACCTGAACTTCATGTCCCTCACGCAGCGCGAGGGATGCGGCGGCGACTGCGGACTCGAACGCGGCTTCCTTGGTGGCGTAGGTGTTCTTGACGTCGCCGTCGTGCAGCACGCCCCATTCGTCCCGCACCGGCACGATGGCATATTGCGCAAGGCCCATTGTCCAAACTCCTGGCTCTAGATTTCAGAAAAAAGGTCTGCACGACAACGCGCCTGCGCGCTTAACGTTGCGTCAGCTGCGGATCGGTCGCGCTCACTCGCCAGACCGTGTTGCCGCTGTCGTCCGCAACCAGAAGCGCGCCGGTCTTGTCGATGGCGACACCCACGGGGCGGCCGCGCGCCTTATTGCCGCTGTTGAGGAACCCGGTGACGACGTCCTGCGGCGGGCCGCTCGGCTTGCCGTCCGTGAACGGCACGAACACGACCTTGTAGCCGCTCAGCACCTGCCTGTTCCAACTGCCGTGCTCGCCAACGAAGGCGCCGCCGCGATAGGCGGCCGGCAGGCTGGTGCCGGTGTTGAAGGCGAGCCCGAGCGGGGCGACATGCGAGCTCAGCGCGTAGTCAGGCACGATCGCCCTGGCGACGAGATCCGGCCGCTCCGGCTTGACGCGGGGATCGACGTGCTGGCCGAAATAGCTGTAGGGCCAGCCATAGAAGCCGCCGCTCTTCACCGAGGTCATGTAATCAGGCACGAGATCAGGACCGAGCTCGTCGCGCTCGTTGACCACCGCCCAGAGTGCACCGGTCTGCGGCTCGAAGCTGAGGCCGTTGGGATTACGCAGGCCGCTTGCGAACACGCGCCAGCGGCCGCTGGCGCGATCGACCTCGAGGATGGCGGCGCGATTGTGCTCGGCCTCCATGCCCCTCTCGGCGGCGTTGCTGTTGGAGCCGACGCCGGCGTAAAGCTTCGAGCCGTCGGGGCTGGCGACCAGGCTCTTGGTCCAGTGATGGTTGATCGGACCGCCCGGCAGCGGCGTCAGCACCGTGCCCGGCGCGGTGATCTTCGTGTCCCCTTCGGTGTAGGGATATCTGACGATGGCGTCGGTGTTGGCGACATAGAGATCGTTGCCGACCAGCGCGACGCCGAACGGCGAGTTGAGATGGTCGAGGAAGACGCTTTGCGTCTCCGGCACGCCATCCCCGTTGCTGTCGCGCAGCAGCGTGATGCGGTTGCTCGCGCCGCTGTCGCCGCCGGAGGTCGCCCAGGACTGGATGACGCCCATCACGAGTTCCTTGGGCCGCTTGATCGGAGCGCCTTTCGGCGCCTTGGATTCCACCACCAGCACGTCGCCATTGGGGAGAACGTAGAGCGAGCGCGGGTGCTGCAGGCCGGTGGCGAAGGCCTTGGCCTGCAGGCCCTGCGCGACCGTCGGCGTCTCGTCCTTCTTCCAGCCGACGATGCGGGCAATGTGGACCGGCGGCAGCAGATATTGCTGGATTTCGGGAAGTGCCGGATTGGCGCCGACCTGCGCGTTGGGATCGCCGCTGCCGTCATTGCAGCCGGCCAGCCCCAGCAGCGACGCGCACAACAGCGCGCGGATCATCGCAGACCTCATCGTGCAACTCCCACGCCGTGGCGATAGACGAGAGCCCAGCCGAGCCACCCCGTGATCGGCAGGATCAGCACTGTGAGCGCGGACAAGGCGAGCCCGCTCGGCCACACGGAAGTCCAGCCATCGCGCATGTGGATCATCAGATTGACGATCGAAAGGATCAGCACCACGGCATTGCCGATCAGATGCGGCCAGGCCGGCGCCTGCGCCCGCACCAGCCGATTGCCGAGGAAGTCGATCAGGCCCGCGATCGCCGCCAGCACGCCGAAGACGATTCCGGCGAGCAGCAGCCAGGCCGAAAAATTCGCCCACATGATCTCGGCACTGGCGACATAGGCGATGTCGGTCAGCAGCGCCCCGACGAAACACGTAATCGGGATCGGCACCAGCATCGGATGAATCGGATGACCCGCGATCTGCGCGGTGGAACGCACGCGCACGTCGTCTTGCACGGTTGGCCTCGTGACTTTCACCCTTGCCCCCACGGCGAACTCCTGCTCATGACGAAGGTTCCTCCGCGTGCTGCACCGCGCCTGGAGCGAGGCTGCACCGCGCAAGGGGAACTGAATGGGACATCCGGAAGTCTTGACTGGATCAGCCTTTCGGAGACCGCAGCGTGGATCAGTCTGGCGACGGCGCCTCATTCAACCCAGCATCCAAGCTCGACGGCGTGTCGCGGCGCCAGACCAGGCAGATCGAATCCCAGAGCAGGCCAAGCGCCGCGCTGATTCATGAGACGATCCGCGCCGAAGGCGAGCAGGAGCTGGAGCGGCGATGGTGGGCCATCGTGCTGTCCGGTTTTGCCGCCGGCCTTTCGATAAGCCTGTCGCTGATCGTTCAGGGCGAGTTGCATGCGCTGATCTCGGATGAGGCGACCCGCCGCCTGGTTGCTCCGCTCGGCTACACCGTCGGCTTCCTGGTCGTCGTGCTGGGACGACAACAGCTCTTCACCGAGAACACGCTGACACCGATCCTGCCGCTGTTGCACAACAGGGATCTCGGCACCTTCGCAAGCGTGCTCAAGCTCTGGATCCTGGTTCTCGCCTCGAATATCGCAGGGACCTGGGCGGCCGCCTCCGTGCTCGCTCGCACCAGCATCTTCGAACCTCGCATCGTGGACGCCTTCATCGATCTCAGCCGACCGACGATCGAGGGGACGTTCTCAAGCACCTTCGTCAGGGCCATCTTCGCCGGCTGGCTGATCGCCTCGATGGCCTGGCTTCTTCCGGCTGCCAAAGGCTCGCGCGCACACATCATCGTAGTGATGACCTATGTGGTCGCACTCGGCCAGTTCTTGCACATCGTCGCGGGTTCGATCGAGTGCGCCTTTCTGGTGCAGAGCGGCCTGGCCTCGTTCAGCCAATATGCCTCCGACTTCTTCATACCCACGCTACTCGGCAATATTATCGGCGGAACGACCCTGGTTGCGCTGCTGAACTACGGACAGGTCGCCGCCGAAATCGATAACCACAGGGGATAGAGCCTGCACGAAGCGGCTGCTTTGGACAGGAACGATAGCGCAGAGCTGGGTTTGCCCTAGCAATCAACGCGGTCAAGCAGGATCATTCATGAGCATCGAGAGCAAGAGCCCATTCGACAAGGAACCGGCCGAAGGATCACGCGACATCATTGATCGCGAACTTCAGCGCGGCGACGAGGCCGACAAGAACAAGGTCGATCATCTCCCCGGCGTGAAGGTCAGCGGACAGCCTCAAGGCGGCGCGCTCGATCGCGCACGGAAGGATCGGAGCGACGGGACGAGGAATAGCTGATCGGCCGTCAAGCCACGGGGGGCTATCGAGGAAATGCCCTGCTGGGATATCGCGTCCAACAGGTTCTGGAGCGGGTGAAGGGAATCGAACCCTCGTATTCAGCTTGGAAGGCTGCTGCTCTACCATTGAGCTACACCCGCGTTGGGGGCTCCCTAACACGGCCGGGCTGCGGTCTCAACTGCCCAGGAGGTCGCTTTCCGGCGTCTTCGGCGGCCTTGCGAACCACCCGGGTTCCTGCGGACCCGCCGCCCCTTAACAGCGGCGGGATCGCCGCCTATATTGAAGACTTCCGAAACCAACGAAAGGAGGTGATCCAGTGTCTTATCTCAAGCGCTGTCACCTCGCTGGGATCGCCCGCTAAGCTTCGAGTAGGGCTTGGCATCGGGGCGCTCTCAGCCCTGGACCAGCGAGCAAGAAATCGGGCGCGACGGGGCTTCCCCGCCGCGCCTTTTTCGTCTGTCGCCGCGGCTCAGGCGGGCGGCTCGCCGGCAAGCACCTCGCGAATCTTCTGCGACAGCTCCGCCTTGCGGTATGGCTTGAACAGCAGCGCCACGCCGGGATCGAGATGTCCGTCGTGGACGATGGTGTTGTCGGTATAGCCGGAGGTGTAGAGCACCCTCACGCCCGGCCGGCGGAGCCTGACGGCTTCGGCCAATTCATGCCCGTTCATGCCGCCGGGCATGATGATGTCCGTGAACAGCAGATCGAATCGGGCACCCTGGTCGACCAGCGTCAGCGCGGACGCGCCGTCGCTCGCAGCGAGCGTGCGGTAGCCGAGGCCGCCGAGTTGCGCGATGACATAGCCCTGGACCAGCGGATCGTCCTCCACCACGAGTATCGTCTCCCGCCCGCGCGCCGTGGCGGGCGCTTGAACCGGCGCCGTCCTGGCCACCGCCTCGCCCTTTGCCCGCGGCAGGAACAGCCGCATCACGGTGCCGCGCCCCTCCTCGCTTTCGATCGCAACAGTGCCGCCGCTCTGGCGGGCAAAGCCGTAGACCATGCTCAGCCCCAGACCGGTGCCGCGGCCGACCCCCTTGGTCGTGAAGAACGGCTCGAAAACACGCTCGCGGATATCGGCCGGAATGCCGTGACCGGTGTCGCCGACTGCAACCATCACGAAGGCGCCGCGCACGCCCTCACCAGCGGTCCCCGTGCCGTCGAGCTCGCGGTTCGCGGTTTCGAGGGTGAGCTTGCCGCCGCCCGGCATCGCGTCGCGCGCATTGACGGCGAGGTTGACGATCGCGGAGGACAGCTGCGACGGATCCACCATCGCGGACCAGGCCTCGTCGGCGAGCCGCGTCTCGATCTCGATTTGCTCGCCGAGCATCGGCCTCAGCAGCTTCGCGGTCTCGACCACGAGCGCGTTGACGTCGATCTCGCGCGGCTCCAGCGGCTGGCGGCGCGCGAAGGTCAGGAGTTGCGAGGTGATCTCCGCTCCGCGCGCGGCCGCATCATCGATCAATTGCGCGATCGCGGCCAGCTCGGGCTTGTCCGCAAGCCCCTCCTGGATGATCTCGATCGTACCGGTGATAACCGTGAGCACGTTGTTGAAATCGTGCGCCACGCCGCCTGTGAGCTGGCCGATCGCGTCCATCTTCTGGGACTGACGCAGCCGCTCCTCGATCTCGTGCTGCGCGGTGAGGTCGGTCGCGGAGCCGCGGTAGCCGAGGAAGCGTCCATCGTCGTCGAAAACCGGCTTGCCGTTGACGCTGAAATGATGCATCCGCCCGCGCGTGTCGCGTCCGCGATACTCGAATTTGCGGAACGGCTCGTGACGGTCCAGCGTCGCCAGATGCGCGCGCCATTTCTCGGCCTCGGTATCCCGATCGAGCGCAGTATCGATGCGACGCGTGCCGATCCGCACTTTGGGATCCATGCCGAAGGCAATCACCCGGTCAGAGAGATAGGTGAAGCAGTGGTCCGGCCCGGTTTCCCAGAACCAGTCGGACGCGGTTTCGGCATAGTCGCGGAAACGCTCTTCGCTCGCCCGCGCCTCCGCTTCGGCGCGCCGGCGGATGGTCAAATCGCGCTCGAGATTGGCGTTGGCCTCGCGCAGCTCGCCATAGGCCTGCTGGAGGTTCGCGCACATCGCGTTGAAAGCCTCGATCACCTTGTCCAGCTCGTCGGCATCGGAGGGCGGCCGGCGCTCCAGGCGTAACGGCGGTGGGGGCCGGGTCAGGCTGTATTTGCTGACGTACTCGGCGATGGCCGCAAGCGTCTCGATGTCGGTCAGACCAGGCTTCGCCGCCGTCGGCGCGATGGCGTGGCTGCGCTTGGCGTCCTCGTCAGCTGCGTTGGCCATGCACCATGTTCCCGAAATGGCGGCTCGCTGCTGCGGTCGAGCGGTTGCAGTCTCGAGCAATCCATGGGCTGAGACGCGCCCGTCTCGTCACCCGATGCAAGCGACGTCCCGTCGGCCCGCGAGCTCGAAGTCGGCAAGTCACGTCTTCCGCCCCCGCAGCGGCACTGCTGGGCAAATTATCACTGCTCGTGCTAAAATGTCATCGGTGAAAGTCCGGTATGGCTCGCGGGACGAGCGCGCAATGATCGTTGCGACCGGGTGTGCAGGCGCCAACTTGCGGTAGATCACGGGAGACGCCTGATGTGGCGGCTAGCCGTCGCCTGCCTGTCGCTGCTCGCCACTGACCCTGCGTTGGCGCAGGACACGATCCGGCTGGCGCGCATCGCCTGCAACCACTACCTGCATGAACGTCATTGCGATCTGGTGCCTGAGGTCGGCAAGGTCATCGCCCAGATGCAGGCGAGCGGCGAGCTGGCCTCGCTGCGCGAGGCGCTGGTCAAGCAGGTCTTGAGCGGGCAATGACGAATGCGGCGTCAGCCGGCGCGAAGCCGCTCGCGCAGCGCGACGGCGGCGATCAGCATGCCGACGCACCAGGCCACGACCGCGCGGTGCGGTTCCTCGCCGAGCAGCACCGTGACCAGAGCATGATCCGGAAAAGTGTGTAGCGGTTTTCCGAAAAGATCATGCTCAAACATAACCTCTGGTCAGAAGGCACGGGACGATGGCCTTGGAGGTCCGGATCATCAGCGCGAGCAGGAACGGCATCGCCGCGATCGATATCTGCGGAACGTCCATCTCGAACGCCCGCCTCGCCGCAAGGCTTCAGAAGCCGAAGAAGTTGAACGCGCGCCGCAGTTTGCCGCGCCGGCTCTCGACGATCCGCTCACCGCCGTTCTCAGCCGAGCTGCCGTAATAGCGGTGATGGCCGGCCTGGTCGTGCAGATCGGCCGGCTCCGACTGCCCTGCCCGCCGCGCGTCGCAGATGATCTTGATGGTATGACCCGACATTGCCGCCTCCAGCAAAGAACTTGTTGTTTATGGTCCATCAGTCGCGATCAGTTCCGGCGGCGTTCACATGGGCAAGGGCGCAATCGGGTTTCAGGACGGTTTCGCCGCTTGCGGGCCACGCAATATTTTGCTTCGGAAGTGTCGGCACGGGCTGCCGTGCCACGTCCTCAGGACTTGCGCAGAAACAAAAGCAGAAAAGAACGAGGTGACGATGCTGTACGCCATCCTGGCCTATCACGTGGAAGACGAGGTCCTGTCCTGGACGCCGGAGCAGGATGCCGCGGTCGTCGCCAAGGTAATCGAGGTTCAGGCGCCGCTGCGGGCCAGCGGGCAGTTTGGTCCGGCGGCCCGGCTGGATGAGACCCGGAAGGCCCGCACCTTGCGGGGTCCCGGCGCGGGAATGGTGCTGGACGGGCCGTTTGCCGAGACCAAGGAGCAGCTTCTCGGCTTCCACTTGATGCAATGCGCCACCGAGGAGGAAGCGATCGAAGCGGCGCGGAAGCTGCGCGCGGTCAATCCGACGGCGGTGTACGAGATCCGCCCGGTCAAGCTTTACGTGCCGGCCGATGGGTTCGGCGCGACATAGAAGCGCTGGATCAGGAGGCCGCCAAAGGCAAAACACCAGACGTAGGGCGCGATATGCGGCGCAAACGCCGCAACGATGGTGCCCGGGATGAACACGGCGACCGGAAACAGCGAAGCCATGATCTCGCGGCTCCAGCCGCGCAGGATGGTCCACCACAGCAAGGCATTGAGGCCGCCGATCGTGGTCAGGTGCAGGCCGTAGAGCACCGCCACCGCGCTGCTCATGGCGTAGTTGGTGTAGAGCCCGTTGGTGACCGGCAGCAGCACGATCGAGAGCAGGAAGAAAAGGTTGAGGACCACCATGCCACGGCTGCCGACGGGCTGACGTGCCAGCCGGCGGTGATGGCTGATCCAGAACACCCCGGCGATGATGAAGCTGAGCGCGAAGCCGGCAAGCTTGCCGGAATACACCCGGGCGAGATCGTTCCAGTCGCGCGCGCCACTGAACACTGCCGCCTTCGGCAAATCGTAAGCCAGCAGCGTCATGGCGACGCCGAAAATGGTGTTGCTGAGCGACTCCAGCCGCCGCATCTCGAATTGTTCGGGTTTGAGCTCGGTCATCTCGCCATGGGGTGCTGGAACCAAAGGGCTGTCTTCCCCCTAAATCCTAATTCCAGTTCCGTCCAGCCGCATTGCGATTCGCGCCGGGATCGCCGAGTCTCATCCTTTCACCGGGGCGATTCGTGGCGACATATCTGGACACGCTCAATGCGGAGCAGCGCCGCGCCGTCGAGCATGGCGTGGCCGACGGCGCAATCGTGGGCGGCCCCCTGCTCGTCATCGCCGGTGCCGGCTCCGGCAAGACCAACACGCTCGCCCACCGCGTCGCGCATCTGATCGTCGCAGGCGCCGATCCCCGCCGCATCCTGCTGATGACGTTCTCCCGACGCGCGGCGGCGGAGATGGCCGGCCGGGTCGAGCGCATCGCGCGCAAGGTGCTGGGCGAGAACAACGCCGCAATCATGCGCGATGCGCTGACCTGGGCCGGCACCTTCCACGGCATCGGCGCGCGGCTGTTGCGCGAATATGCCGAGCGGATCGGGGTCGATCCCGCCTTCACCATCCATGACCGCGAGGATTCTGCCGACCTGATGAACCTGGTCCGGCACGAGCGCGGCCTGTCGAAGACCGAGAGCCGCTTTCCGGCCAAGGGCACCTGCCTGTCGATCTATTCCCGCTGCGTCAATGCCGAGATGGAGATCGAGAAGGTGCTCGCCCAGCATTTTCCCTGGTGCGCGGGCTGGGCCGCCGAGCTGAAGGGTCTGTTCGCCGCCTATGTCGAGGCCAAGCAGGCCCAGCACGTGCTCGATTACGACGATCTGCTGCTGTATTGGTCGCAGATGATGGGCGATGCGCTGATCGCTCAGGAGATCGGCGGCCGCTTCGACCACGTGCTGGTCGACGAATATCAGGACACCAACCGTCTGCAATCCTCGATCCTCTTGGCGCTCAAGCCCGACGGCCGCGGCCTCACCGTGGTCGGCGACGACGCGCAGTCGATCTATTCGTTTCGCGCCGCCACCGTGCGCAACATCCTGGACTTTCCGCAGAGCTTCTCGCCGCGCGCGGAGATGATCACGCTCGACCGCAATTACCGCTCGACGCAGGCGGTGCTGTCGGCGGCGAACGGCGTGATCGGCCTCGCCCGCGAGCGCTTCACCAAGAACCTCTGGACCGACCGCACCTCAGGTCAGAAGCCGCAGCTCGTCACCGTGCACGACGAGGCCGACCAGGCGCGCTACATCGTCGAGGCGGTGCTGGCGAACCGCGAGCAAGGCGCGCTGCTCAAGCACCAGGCGGTGCTGTTCCGCACCTCCTCGCATTCGGGTCCGCTGGAGATCGAGCTGACCCGCCGCAACATCCCCTTCGTCAAGTTCGGCGGCCTGAAATTCCTGGATGCCGCGCATGTCAAGGACGTGCTGGCCGTGTTGCGCTTCGCCGAGAATCCGCGCGACCGCGTCGCCGGCTTTCGCATCCTGCACCTGCTGCCGGGCATCGGGCCTGCGACCGCACAGCGCGTGCTGGACCAGATGGCGGAGAGCACCGACCCGCTTGCCGCGCTCGGCCGGCTGCCGGGGCCGGCGCGCACCGGCGAGGACTGGACCTGTTTCGTCCGCACGGTCGAAAACTTGCGCTATTCGGAATGGCCCGTCGACCTCGAACGGGTGCGGCTCTGGTACGAGCCGCATCTCGACCGCATGCACGAGGATGCCGAGACGCGCCGCGCCGATCTGATGCAACTCGAGCAGATCGCGAGCGGCTATGCCTCTCGCGAGAAATTCCTGACCGAGCTCACGCTCGATCCGCCGGATGCGACCAGCGACAAATCAGGGCCACCCCTGCGCGACGAGGACTACCTGATCCTCTCCACCATCCACTCCGCCAAGGGCCAGGAGTGGAAATCGGTGTTCGTGCTCAACGTCGTCGACGGCTGCATGCCGTCCGATCTCGGCGCCGGCACCAGCGCCGAGATCGAGGAGGAGCGCCGCCTGCTCTATGTCGCGATGACGCGCGCCAAGGACGATCTGCATCTCGTCGTGCCGCAGCGCTTCTTCGTGCACGGTCAGGCCGCCAGGGGCGACCGCCACGTCTACGCCTCGCGCACCCGGTTCATCCCGGAGCAATTGGTCTACCTGTTCGAGCGCACCGCCTGGCCGAAGGCAGCAAGCGGTGCCGCGCGCAGCGCGGCGCAGGGGCCGAAGATCGACAT
The DNA here is from genome assembly GCF_003122645.1 of Bradyrhizobium sp. SUTN9-2. NCBI lineage: Bacteria > Pseudomonadati > Pseudomonadota > Alphaproteobacteria > Hyphomicrobiales > Nitrobacteraceae > Bradyrhizobium > Bradyrhizobium sp. SUTN9-2. The sequence goes on along the minus strand of NZ_LAXE01000001.1, from coordinate 3,599,223 downwards.
CGGGGCAAGGATGCGGGGGATGTGGCGGTAGACACAAGAGGCTAGTGTCGAGACCTGTCAGGATAACTGGAACAACAGAGGTCCGACATGAAAGCCGTTGTCGTCGAGCAATACGCCCCCATCGATCAGATCGAGCTGAAGGACGTACCGCCGCCGTCCATGGAGGCGGGACAGCTGCGCATCCGGGTGGAAGCTGCCGGGATTGGCTTCGTCGACGGGCTGAAGATCGAGGGACGCTACCAGACCAAGGACCCCCTGCCCTTCATTCCCGGGACGGAGTTCGCGGGGGTGGTGACGGACGCGCCCGGCGCACCGGGCGGTTACCAACCCGGCATGCGCGTGATGGGCATGACGCGATCGGGCGCACTGGCCGAAGAGATCGTCGTTAGGCCTGAAGCGGTCCATCCCCTGCCGGATGGCGTCGCAGCCGAGGTCGCCGCCTCGTTTCGCGCCAATTACCTGACGGCCCTTTATGCGCTGGGCGCGCGCGCTTCGCTGGCCGCAGGCGAGCAGCTTCTCGTGCTGGGTGCCGCCGGCGGCACTGGGATTGCGGCCGTCCAGATTGGAAAGCTGCTCGGCGCTCGCGTCATCGCGGCTGCATCAACACCAGAGAAGCGCGAGTTTGCGCAGGCGCATGGCGCCGATGCGGTGATCGACTATACGCAGGCCGGCTGGCGCGACACGCTCAAGGAGTTGACGGCAGGACGTGGCGCGGACGTGATCTTCGATCCCGTTGGCGGCGAAATCTCGGTGCAGGCATTTCGATCCATCGCCTGGCGCGGACGCCATCTCGTGGTCGGCTTTGCCGCCGGCGCCATTCCCGCGCTGCCGTTCAATCTGCCGCTGCTGAAAGGCGGCGCCTTACTCGGTGTCGATCTTGCGCAGATTCCAACGCGCGAGCCCGATGTGCAGAAGCGCCTGATGTCACAATTGACGGACTGGCTTGCCGATGGCCAGTTGAAGCCCGTGGTCGGCCAAGTCTTCGCCTTCGAGGATTTCCGCGCGGCATTCAAGACGATGCAGACGCGCGCTGCGCTCGGCAAGATGGTGGTGCGCATCGGGCGATAAGATCCACAAACGGAAACCGAGCATTTCCGCACGTGCGCTTGTGACCGGGCTGCGGTCCCTTAGATGTGGCCGATCCTCCCACAGAGACCTGATCGATGACCCCACCGCTCGAATTCGGACTGGATACCTTTGGCGACGTCACAAGAGATGCGTCCGGCGACATGATTCCGCATGCGCAGGTGATCCGCAACGTGGTCGACGAAGCGGTGCTGGCGGACGAGCTCGGTCTCGATTTCATCGGTCTCGGCGAGCATCACCGCGCCGATTTCGCGATCTCCTCGCCGGAGACCGTGCTCGCGGCGATCGCATCGCGCACCAGGCGCATCCATCTCGGCTCGGCCGTGACGGTGCTGTCTTCGGACGATCCCATCCGCGTGTTCCAGCGCTTTGCCACGCTGGATGCGGTCTCGAACGGACGCGCCGAGGTGATCCTCGGCCGCGGCTCGTTCACCGAATCCTTCCCGCTGTTCGGCTTCGACCTGCGCAAATATGAAGAGCTGTTCGAGGAGAAGCTCGATCTGTTCGCCGCGCTCTTGTCGCAGCAGCCGGTCACCTGGCAAGGCAAGCTGCGCCCGCCGCTGAAAGATCAACTGGTCTATCCGCCGGTCGAGAACGGCAAGCTGAAAACCTGGATCGGCGTCGGCGGCAGTCCGCAATCGGTGGTGCGCGCCGCGCATTACGATCTGCCCTTGATGCTGGCGATCATCGGCGGCGATCCCGCGCGCTTTGCGCCCTATGTCGAGCTCTATCATCGGGCCTTCAGGGAGTTCGGTCGCCCGGCCCAGCCGATCGGCGTGCATTCGCCGGGCTTCGTCGCCGAGACCGACGCGCAGGCACGCGAGGAGCTGTGGCCCGATTACAAGGCGATGCGCGACCGCATCGGCAAGGAGCGCGGCTGGCCCCCGATGGGACGCGACGAGTTCGTCCATGAGGCCGAGCACGGCTCGCTCTATGTCGGCTCGCCGGAAACGGTGGCGCGCAAGATCGCGAAGACCGCAAAGGCGCTCGGGCTTTCGCGGTTTCAGTTGAAGTATTCGGCGGGGCCATTGCCGCACGAGAAGCTGATGCGGAGCATCGAGCTCTACGGGCGGAAGGTGGTGCCGATGGTGCGGGAGATGATGGGGTAGCGGGCTCGAGATGAGTCAGTCCGCCTACGCCCTGCGGGCTACGGCGTGACAGCCTTCGCTCACTTCGCGCCACGAGCACTTGTGCTGGCTTGCCGAGCCGTAGCTCGCGAAGCGAGCGAAGGCTGGTGGGGGAGGCAGGACTCGAACCTGCGAAGCCATGAGGCGGCTGATTTACAGTCAGCTCCCTTTGCCACTCGGGACACTCCCCCGCTCGACGGCAGCACAATCGGGCCGGACCTTGCCGGCGGACCGAAGACGGCCATGGAACGTGAAGGCCGCGGCAACCCGTATCGGGGCGCGACCGGGCGCGTTTATGGGCGAAGCGGTGGGGCAAAGTCAACCGAGGCAAGCAGCTAAAATCGCCCTCGAAGCCACTCAAATTGCCATATTGGGGTCCCCGTGACACAAGCGAGCCCATGAAGGACAAAAAATTCGCCCCGAGGGGCCCCCGCAGGGGGGCTAAGCCCTTCAACAAACCAGGGAAATCGACCGGCCGGCCGGCTTGGCGCGAACGCGATTCGCACCCCGACGAGCCCGTCATTCTCTATGGCTGGCACACCGTCACCATGGCCCTCGCCAACCCGCAGCGGCGGATCCGCAAGCTGACGCTAACCGAGAACGCCGCGCGGCGGCTGGCGGACGAAAACATCGCGACCCGCATCGCGCCCGAGATCGTCCGTCCCCAGGAGATCGACCGCCTGCTCTCGCCCGACGCCGTGCATCAGGGCCTGCTCGCCGAGGCCGATCCCCTGCCCTCGCCGGACATCGAGACGCTCAAGCAGGAAGGCATGGTGCTGGTGCTCGACCAGATCACCGATCCGCACAATGTCGGCGCCATTCTGCGCTCTGCAGCGGCCTTCGCGGTGAAGGCGATCGTGACCACCGCGCGTCACAGCCCCGAGGCGACGGGCGTGCTCGCCAAGGCCGCCTCCGGCGCGCTGGAGCTTGTGCCTGTCGTCACGGTGCAAAATCTCGCCCGCGCCTTAACGGCGTTGAACGAGCGCGGCTTCCAGACCGTCGGTCTCGACAGCGAAGGTACCGAGGACCTCTCGAACGTCACACTGCGCGAGCCGCTCGCGCTGGTGCTCGGCGCCGAAGGCAAAGGCTTGCGGCAATTGACGCGCGAGACCTGCAGCGTCGTGGCGCGGCTCGACATGCCCGGCGAGATCAAGAGCCTCAACGTCTCGAATGCGGCCGTACTCTCGCTCTATGTCGGCGCGAGCCGGCTGGGGCTGATGAAGCGCTAGCGCTTTAGGCGCCGCGCATATCCGGACGATGCTAGACTACGCCTGTTTTGCCCGACGGATCAATCTAAGTCTCTGTTTTTCCGAAATTTGGGGTTCGAACAATGAGCTAATGAGCGATGCTCGCTCATCTCGGGCACATTGCGCTTCAAGTCCTTGATTTCACTGTTCCCGGCTACTGTGCATGGGGTTGTTTTGAAGAGAAAGCAAAACGCCCGTCCGCATCACGCGAACGGGCGCTTCGCAAATCTCAACCGATCAGAGATCAGTAATAGCGGCGCAGCACGCGGTGACCGCCATAATAGCGCGGCGCATGGCGGTGGGCGTAGCCGTAGCGGTGAGCATGGCCGTAGTGAACGCGCGGCAGATAGCCGTAGCGGGGACCGTAGCCGTAGCGATAGGGACGGAAGTACGGGCGGCGATAGGGATAAGCGGCCGGCGGCGCAACCGCAGCGGCACGATAGCCATAGCCATAGCCGTAATTGGCGGGCGCGACGACCGCGTCCTCGCGATAGGTCGGGTACGGCGCGAAGGCGCCCGGACCGGTATAGGTCGGACCCTGGTTGACGTAATAATACTGCGTGGTCGGCTCGGCGAGACGCTCATAGGCGCCGTAGCCGTAGCCATAACCATATCCGCCGCATCCGGTGTTGCAGCCGGCATAGACCGGCGCAACGGGCGCGCATGTGCTGAAGCCGCAGGCCGCGGCCGGCACGGTGGCGGCGAACATCACGGCAGTTGCCGCGACCAGTCCCGAAATCATTTGACGCATTACTCTCTCCTGTTGATTTCCGTTTTTGGTTTTCACGTTTCTCAACCCGGCGGCCTGCCGGGTATCTCTGTGCGCGGCCGCGGCCGCGGGGGCCGAGGACGGTCGTTGATCTCGGGCGCGTAGATCACCGGCGGCGGATCGACGGGCGGATCCATCTGCGCCGGCAGCGGCGCGGACGAGGCACCCCAGCTCTGGTGGTAGCTCTCGGCGGGCTTGGGCAATTTGCGGTTCGCCGGCGGCTCGACCTCGAGCCGGCCGTAGCCTGGCCGCAGGCCCAGCGTCGGATAATAATGGCCGACGTTGTCGGGCTGCCGCTCGGCGATATAGCGTCCGCCATAGATCGTGGGCTGCACCTGCTGGCCCTTGCCGAGGCCCCAGGTGCCCTCGACGACGGCGTAGGACGCATCGATGTTGTTGATGATTACTGGCACGCCGGGACGGCCGGGAACGACGATCTCGAAGCCGGCTGCAAACGCGGTTGCAGGCAGTCCGATCAGAAAGGCGGCGAGCGCCACGGCACGCATGAGGAGACCCCGGTTATCCGGGCGCAACCTAACCGATCGCGACGCAGAGAGAGTTAAGGCCTGCTCACCAAATTCCGGTAAGCCTAACGTGCAAGGATTGCGCGCCGCTCAAATGTTGCACGGCGAGCTAGTGAAGCGTTAACGGCGCGGAACCGCGCGGCTGGAACAGCGTACTGCTCACATCGGTTTGACGGCTCGCATCCGAAAAATCCCAAGGTTGCATCGGAACGTCCTGCGCCGTCAGCGTTTAGCTCCTGTCAACAAAATGGGAGCGAACAACCATGACCATCAAGCTTCTCGGGGCCACGGCGATCGCAGCGACCATGCTGGCAGGCTCTGCCATGGCGCAGACCGTCGTCACCAATCAGGGCCGCTGCTCGGCGCAATTCCCGAACGCCAATTGCCAGACCTTCGGACCGGGACAGGCCACCACCGAGAGCGGCTACCGCCACCGCCGCGCGGCCTATCGCCAGACCAACCGCGACTGGAATAACGACTGGAACAGAAGCCCCACTGGCTTCTGGCCGACCGACGTTGCGGCGGGCGCTGTCGGGACGGCGGCCGGCGTCGCGGGCGCCGCGATCGGCACCGCCGGCGCGATTGCCACCGCCCCATTCCGAGGTTGGGACAATTCCTACGCCTATGACAATTCGTGGGACCGCGGCTGGGACAGTCGTAGCTGGGACAGGCGCACCTATGCCCAGCGCAACGGCTTCGTCTGTACGCCCGGCACGTACTTCAAGGGCGCAGACGGCCGCCGGCAGCTCTGCCAGTAAGCCGGCTTGAGCCGAACGCGACACATCGGGCGGCCCGCGCGGCCGCCCGATTCACGTCCTGCGACGACGACCTCCCGGTTCTGGCACTTTCCGATCAAGTCTGGTATTGCGGCGCGCACGGGTAGACGGGGCCCGGCGCGAGCCGAGCTCTGCCCTGCCTCTTGAGGCATCGCCGGCTTAGCTCAGCGGTAGAGCAGCGGTTTTGTAAACCGAAGGTCGGGGGTTCAATCCCCTCAGCCGGCACCAGCTTCTGACGCGAAGCTATTCTCCGGCAGCTCATCCAGCCGCCAGAGCCCGAGGCTCTTGTCGCGCCAGCCGCCACCGCCCTCCTCGCAACGCTCGTCGATCACTGCCTGCGGTGCCGGCCAGCCGAACGGCGCTTTCTCCATGTTGAGCGCGCGCCAGTCGCCATCCTCGCAATCGTGATTGTCGTCCCACTCCGGAAAGGTCGTGACGAGCAGGAAGCGCGCGCCGCTCATCCGAAATTGCGCGAGCGCGCGATAGATGTTCGCAAAGCTCAAATGCACCAGGCAATCCCGGCAGAGAATGACGTCGGCCTGCGGCAGCTCATCGCGCGTGATGTCAGCAACGAGAAACCGACCGGACGAACCGTCAGCTGCGACACGCCGGCGGTTTGCATCGATCAGCGACGGTACGATGTCGATGCCGGTGTAATCGACATCGAGCTTGAGCCGGCCGATCCAACCTGCATCGCCGCAGGGCGCATCGAGCAGCGAGCGCACGCCGAGCCGTAGCAGCAATGGAGGCAGCGCCTGCTGGATCGCGGCTGTGGCGACATCCTCGGAGCCGAGGCCGGACACCGAAGTGGTTGCGCCCCAGAGGTTGGTGCGCTCGATCCGCGCGAACCGTGCGGCGAGATCCAGCCCTGAGAAATTGTCACGGTCGGCAACGAAGCGTTCGTGCGCAAGCACGGGGGGACGATCGGCGGTCATTGGGCGAGCCTTTTGCGGCGCGGGTACACTATACAATCCGGCCGAACTGTTCGAAATTGCCTGGCAGCGAACCTACGCACGTCATTCGTCTCGTCGAGACCATGCGCTCCACCACGCCCAAAAGAGAAGGCCAAGATCGTCGCCGGCGCGGTGACGGCCGTCGTCATGACGGCCATGCTGTTCGTGCTCGCGCTCGGCTTGGTGCTGGCGCCCTAGGCGAGCTCCCGTTTTCGCATCGAAAATCGCCGGCCCGGAACCGGCTCCGGCGCCAGCCGTTGTCAGCGCATGCGGATCCGGGAAGAAAACCGAAACATGATTCTGCTGGCGACGGTGACGCTGTGCTGTAGCGCCGTGGCCGGGACGTTGGCGCTGTTCGAGCCGGCGCCGGGACGGACGCCCGATAAGCTGGTCGCCGATAGGGCCGTGATCGAGCCCACTCCGCGCACGCCAGCTCAGATCCCGGTTCGGGTGGTCGGCGCGCCCTTCGAGCCCAACGTCAATCCGCGCGAGCGGTAGCGCTCACCTCGGCGAGGCCTTGGTTACCCCGGCGAGGCCTTGCTCACCTCGGCGAGGCCTTGGCGCCCTCCTCGGGCCGGCCGTGGACACGCGCCAATTCCTCGACAAACGCGATCACCTCCGCCCGCTTGTCGGGCGGCAGCGTCAGGAACGCGCGGATGAGCCTCAGGCCCTCCGCCTCGTTCGGTCTTTCTTTCGATGCATCCATCTGCCCAGTGTCGGGCTACCGGGAAAAATATGCAACCCTTGCAAACAGCCTTGATTCGAAGCAGCCGCTTTGCTGGAATACGCGCGGCTGAGGTGGATCATGAAATGGATCAGGGAGCGCGACGCACTGATCGCGCAGACGCTGGCTTTCGTCCAATCGGTGACCGGCAGGAAGGATGACGTCCTTCAGCCGGAGGCGCCCGCATCTGGCCCGGCCGTCGCGATGGAGATCGTCACCGTGGAGGCGGTCACCGTCGAGATCGAACCGCCGCAAGCCCCCTTTCCGCCGCGGCCCGCGCCTCTGCCGACGCGGACGAGCGGCGAATTCCGTGCCGAGATGCAGGCCCGCATCGCCAATTTCCGCAAGCACCAGGAGCGCTTCGAGCGCGAACGTGAGGAATATTGTGCGGCGACCCTGACCAAATTGCGTGCAGCCATCCGCGACGCCTCCAGTCCGCCGGCCGAATAAGGCCCGGCCAGGGCCCTACAGCCAGGACCCTACAACCACGACCAGACCAGCCAGAGATTGGCCGCGCAGGCGCCGAACAGCGCCAGCGTGAGCGGCAGGAGCATGTGCCCGCAGGATGTGTTCAGGTCGCTCGTCATGGCCGAAAACATCCGCTGATTCCGGCCGAAGAGTCCCAGGGATTCTTTTTTCCGGGATTCAGGACTCGTTAAGGACTCAAGGGCCGTCCACGACGATCACGGGCGCGTGATCGGGCGGGTGGCCGGAACCCTCCCCCCGTAAGCTCGTTAACGGGCATTCCTGGAGTCGGGATGCATGCCCTACGCCCTCTTCTGCAATGACGCCCAAATCAGCAAGTCCTATCCGAGCGAGGCCGACGTCTGGAAGCTCGCCGAGCGGAGTGGTCTCGTCGTGGACGTGACGGCGGACGACGAGCGGCCGGGACCGCGCCGGGTGCTCGACAATGATTACAAGATCGAGCCGTGCCAGGCGGCTCAAGGCGAGGACCCCGCCAAGAACAAGGCGGAGGCCGATCGGCAGTCCAGAATGGAGCTCGAGCTGAATTCCTGAGTTCCGGCACGGAGCCGGAGCGAAAGCTCAGGGGGTGGCCGCCACAAGCGAGGCTTGCTCGCCCGGCATAGTCACGCAGGCCTTGCGGCGGTGCAGCCCGCGGATGGCGCCGGTGACCTTCATGACCTTGCCCGACGGACATGAAGCGTCCTTGACGAAGGCAACTTCGTACGGTGCCAACATCAGAGGCTCGGATCTGAGGATTGTCTGTGCAGAGCACGGCAGGCAGCCGAAGAACGAGAGCACCACTGCCGACACCAAGATACGCATGTCCGTCGTCCCACCTGCCCGGTAATTGTCATATAACGCGTTCCGGAGCGCGAGTTCCGTAAACCGCAAAAATTATTTTTGCTTTACGCCAGCCCCATGACGCGCGTGAGAAGGCGCGCCAGCATCGTTTGCAAGCAAATGACGCGCCAAATGGTTCACGGAATGCAAAGAAAGCAGGCGCCGGAGGCGGCAGGCCGGCAAACGAAAGGCCGGCGGAGCCGGCCTTTGTCAGGTCTTGGATCTTCAGGTCTTGGATCTTCAGGTCTTGGATCTTTAGGTCTTCGATCTTCAGATCTTGGGTCGGCGCTGACCGTCAGTACCGCGAGGCGGCCGGGCCGCCCCAGCCGAAGCGATAGTTCACCCCGGCCTTGACGGTATGCTCGTCCTCCCGGCCACGAACGCCGACGATGTCAGCCGGGCCGGAGGTGAAGGTCGTGCTGCCGAAATTGTAATATTGATACTCGGCCTTGGCCGACCAATTCGGCGCGAACATGTATTCGAGGCCGGCGCCGACCGTATAGCCGTCCTTGTTGTTGCCGGTGGTGGTGAAGGCCTGCGGCACCCCGGCGATGTTCACGCCAAGGCCGTTATTCCGCCAGGCATAACCGCCCTTGGCGTAAAGCAGCGTCGGTCCCCAGGTGTAACCGATGCGACCGGTCACCGACCCGATCTGGTCGGTGTTGGATGTCACCTGCGTGCCCAGCGGGAAGATGGCGCCATTGTTGTTGGTCGGCAGCCAGGAATACTGGGCCTCGATACCCACCACCCAGTTGGGCGCGAACTGGTAGTCGAAGCCGCCCTGCACGCCGCCCAGGAAACGCGCGTCGCTCGACTGGAAGCTGTTGTCGCCGGCAAACGCGCCGCCGAGATGGCCACCGATATAGAAACCGGTCCAGTTATAGATCACCTGCGGCGGCGTGACCGGAGCCTTGGTATAGGCGCGCGGCTGCATGTCGGCCGCTGCGGCCGGCGCAACCAGCGCCAGCAGAGCTGCTGCACCCAGCAAGATCGACTTCATGATCATCCCCGTTCTTTCATTACGACACTCGGGAAACAACGTGGCGTGAATTGGGTTGCTTCGCGGCCATGCCGGAACGTTGATCGTTCGTGACTGTGACGGCGTGGCAACAACACGAATTTGTTCCGTCAATTCGGCTGCGCAAGGCCGCCGCCACGATTTGTCGCAAGACGAAACCACCCCGTTCAAAGCTCGCCGAAATGTGATCCAGCGGCTCCGGCTCCTTCTGTCTAACACCGGGCGATAAAGGCTGCCTTTGCGCTACCGCGTCATCTTTTCCAGTTCCGGAAACGGTGCGTAAACCGCACCGGCGCAGAGATCGCTGGTCTGGTCGACCACGCGGTCCGCCCGGCCGTTGACGAAGATCACGGCCCGCTCGCGCATGCCCTTGTAGCTCCCATCCGTCTCGCGCGGGGTGAAGTGCAGGCAGCTCACATAGAACTGCCGGCCGCCGACCTCGCGCTGCACCGGCTCGGCCATGGCGGCATTGCGCACGCCGACCGGATTGTTGAGGTAGGCCCGCATCAACGCCACCGTGTCGTTCCGGAAATTGTCGGGAAACGGCTGCGGCCCGCCGGCCTGGGTCCCGCCCATGAAAGTCGGACGGTCACTGTCGCTGCCGAAACATGCCGCAAGCGCCAGCGGCAACGCCAGGATCACCGCACATCTCGCCAATCGCCCCACAGGCCCCGCTCTCCGCTCGAACAGATCAGGAGACGTTCTAGCCCCAAGCCGGGATGAAGGGAATTCGCTTGCAGCGGCGCAAACAGCGCACCGGCCAGCCGCCGACATCTCGGGCTTCCGCCCGAGGCGTGGCAACGGGCCAGGCCTGACGTCCGCGCGCGGCGGCGGGCAATGCCAGGGATGCCGCCGCGCGCGATCAGTCGTCAGTTGCGCTTGTCAGACGTCGCGGGCTTGGTCACATCCGGCTGCGCCTTCTGCGACTCCTTGGCCGTGACCTGCTTGTCGTGATGGCGATGCTTGCTCACGCTCTTGTGCTGGTCGGTGGTGACCGCGGCATTGGCGTCCATTGCCTTCGACTTGCCATCCACCTTGGCGTCCGTCTTGACATCGGAAGCCTTCGCGTCCGTCGTCTTCACGTCCGTCTTGGCGTCGGTCTTGGCGTCGGCCTTGACGCCGGCTTCCGGTTTTGCGGCAGTGGTCGCCGCCTTGGTCTGGCTCTGGTCGGCCTTGATCACCGGCGCGGCTGTGGTGGTCTTGCCGGCCTCGGCGGCGAACGCCGGGGCTGCGATCACGGAGGTTGCGAGCAAGGCTGCAGAAATGGTCTTCAACATGGTGGTCTCCTCTTGGAAGGATCATCAGGCGGCGCCCTCTCGCCCCCATCGATCGTGGGAAGGAACATAAGCGGGGTGCACTGAACCCAATCTGAAGCCCCTTGCAGGCTTCCGTTCATCTCGATGACACGTTTGTAATCCACGGCCGGGCGAATAGATCGTGCGACGCGGGAATGTTTTTGCCCGAGAGGTGTTCCGGTCTTCGGGCAATCGTGTAGGATCGCCACGTTCCATACCGGAGAACTTAGATGCGCAAACTCTCAATGCTCGTTGTGCCGGGACTCGTCGCTATGACACTGGCGGCCGCGCCGGTGCTGCCCAGCGCGTATGCCGCCGCCGGCGACGACCCGTCGTCGCCGCCGAAATCGGACACCTCGACCAAGAAGGGCAAGAAGAAGAGCTCTTCCGTCAGCGACCCCAAATTCCTCGCGGCCTACCGCACCGCCTACGCCGCGATCTACGACAAGCACGATTACAGGGGCGCGATCGACCAGCTGAAGTCGCTCAAGCGCAACGACGTCGCGGACGTCGCCAACCTGATCGGCTACTCCTATCGCAAGCTCGGCGACTACCAGTCTTCGAAGGTCTATTATGAGCTGGCGCTGAAGGACGATCCGAATCACGTCCGCACCTGGCAATATTACGGCCTCTGGCAGCTCGAGCAGGGCAACCGCGAGCAGGCGCAATACCACCTCGACAAGATCGCCTCGCTCGCCGGCACCGGCAGCTCGGAATATCGCTCGCTGGCCGAAGCGCTCGACAAGCCGACCGGCGCGACGCTCGTCTACTGAAGGCATCGCATCTTCGAACGGCGCGAACGGGCACAACCTTTCAGGTTGTGCCCGTTCTGCTTTCTCGGCTAGCTTTCGCACCGACCTCCCTCGCAAACCGGTAGCGCAATGGATACGTGGCTGCGATCCGCGATCGACTACATCGGCTCCTGGATCGAATACCAGCTGACGACGATCCAGCAGCCGGGCGTCATCGTGGCTTTCGCTCATCGCGGCGAGGTCGTCGCTGAGCATGCGTTCGGCCTCGCCAATCTCGACACCGGCGAGAAGCTCACCCCGCGCCATCGCTTCCGCATCGCCTCGCACTCCAAGAGCTTCACCTCGGCCGGCATCATGAAGCTGCGCGAGCAGGGCAAGCTCCGGCTCGACGACCATGTCGGCCGATATGTCGGCGGCCTCGATCGGCGCGTCGCCGAGACCACGATCGCGCAAGTGCTGTCGCACAGCGCGGGGCTGACGCGCGACGGCGCCGATTCCGGCCAGTTCATCGACAGCCGTCCCTATCTCGATGCCAAGGAGCTGCTTGCAGAATTGAAGCTGCCGACCGCGATCGACCCCGGCACACGCTTCAAATATTCTAATCACGGCTTTGGCCTGCTCGGCCTCGTGATCGAGGCTGTTGCGAAGGAGCCCTACTCCGTCTGGATCAAGCGCGAGATCATTGCGCCGGCCGGCCTGCGCGAGACCGAGCCGGACGCACCGCTTCCCAAGGGCGCAGCCTTCGCGCGCGGCCACACGCGAAGAGTGCCGTTTGGCGAGCGCTGCGTGATCCCCGGCGACAATCCCGCACATGCAATGGCATCTGCCGCAGGCTTCGTCGCCACCTCCGCCGACACCGCACGCTTCTTCGCGCAGCTGGCGCCCAACGCGAAGAAGAGCGTGCTGTCGGTCGCGAGCCGCCGTGAGATGACACGAAATCATTGGCGCATCCCGCAGAGCGTCGAGGCCTATTACGGCTTGGGGGTCAATGCCGGCAAGACCGACGGCTGGGACTGGTTCGGCCATGGCGGCGGTTTCCAGGGCTATATCTCGCGGACCTGCTCCATTCCCGCTTGCGAGCTTGCAATCAGCATCCTCAGCAACTCGATCGACGGCGCGGCGCCGTTCTGGATGGACGGCGCGATGCAGATCCTGCGCGTCTTCCAGACCCGCGGCGCGCCCGACCGGCGCGTGCGCGACTGGACCGGGCGCTGGTGGACGATCTGGGGCGCGACCGATCTGGTCCCCGCCGGCAACCGCGTGCTCGTCGCCAACCCGCAGTTCAACAACCCGTTCATGGATGCCGCCGAAATCGAAGTGACCGGCCGCGACACCGGCAAGCTCGCCTGGGCTGCCGGCTATTCCAGCCACGGCGAGCCGGTGCGCCGGGTCCGTGACAAGCGCGGCAAGGTCAGCGACATCTGGATTGCCGGCGCGAACGTGAAGCCAAAAAAAGTCGTCGCACGCGAGATCGCGCGCCGGTATCCGCCGCGCAAGCGCCGGCCTACTCCCGAATGAGCGCCTCGACCTCGCTTCGGAACGCCTGCCGCGATCCGTCGCGCGAATAGAACATGTGGCCGCCGGGATAGACCACGAACTTCACGCGCTGCGTCACGAAGGCCGGCAACTGGTCGAGCACCCGCCTCGTTGCGAAATAGGGCGTGGCGAGATCGAACAGGCCGTGCGTGACCAGCACGTTCAGCTTCGCATCGGTGGCGAGGATCTGGCGCAGTTCGGAAACCGATTGCGGCGGGTTGATGCCGCGGCCGAAATCCCATTGACCTTCGACGGCGCCGTTCAGGACTTCATATGAGCCGCCGGGCCGCCAGTTGAGCTTGCGCGAGAGCACGTCGACCGCGGCGCTCGTCAGCGGTGCCTGGAGCGCATCGCCGGAGGGATCGCCGAAGCGCGAGCTGCTCGAATCCGGATAGGGATCGAAGCCGCGCACCGAGGCATCGTAGCGTCCGGTCACCTTGCCGTTCTTGCGGTCGAATTCGCGGCGGAATTCACCGACGTCGAAGCGGCCGGCGAGGCGGCGGCTCACCGCCTGGTCGATGCCGGTGAGTTCGGCGACCTTGTCGGCCAGACGCGTCGTTGCCTCCTTGTCCGCCTCGCCCCTGACGAGATCGGTCAGGAATTCGCCGCGCGCGTAAGCCTCGACGTCGGCGAGGTCGGCGCGCTTGACCGGACGTTTGGCTTCGCGCGCCACCGCGACATAGCTCGGCAAGGTCGCGACATATTGCAGGAGGCTCGTGCCGGTGAACTCGCGGAAATCCAGGAGCGGCGAGACCAGGATCAAGCCCCTGACGCCGACGCCGTGCTGGAGCTGCAACTGGCGCAAGACCTTGGGGCCGCGAATGCCGCCATAGCTTTCGCCGGCGACGTATTTCGGCGAAGTCAGCCGCTCGTGCTTTTCGAGCCAGCGGCGGATCACGAGCGCGATCGAGTTGGCGTCGCCATCGACGGAGTAGAACGATTTGCGGGCATCCTCGCCGCTCGCCACGAAGCGGCTGTAGCCGGTGCTGACGGGGTCGATGAAGACGAGATCGGTGAAGTCGAGCCAGGTCTCCGCGTTCGGCTTCACCTCGGGCGAGGCCGACGGCGACAGGGCCTCGCCATCGAGCGGCAACCGCCACGGCCCGGCCGCGCCGAACTGAAGCCAGGCCGAGGACGCACCGGGCCCGCCGTTGAACAGGAACGTCACCGGACGCGTGGCGCGCTCGGCACCGTCGAGCTGGTAGGACGTATAGGCGATGTCGGCCAACGGCTCGCCTTTGCCATCGAACACGCGGATCGACCCGGCGGTGGCCGTGAAGTTGAGGGTCCGGCCGGGCAGATCGAGCGTCTGCTTCGTGGTCGAATCCGGCGGCAGACGGTGCGGCTCGGCCGCGGACGACGACGTCTGCGGCGCGCCTTGCGCGGCACCGCCGCGCCCACCCTTCTGTCCGGCCGGCGCGGCCGCCTCGGAGCGCGGCTGCGGCGCATCATCTGCGTGTGCAAGGCCGGCAAACGCGAAAGCCGACACCGCCAACACCAGGCCCGCGCGGCGGAGCGCCGGCAAAGTCGTGACCATGATCATCCTCCGTGTCCGGCCGTGACCGCCGGGGAGTCAGAAAGGTAGCGCCAAATTACGACGGTTTGGGGAATCATTGGCGGTGCGGGCCCTGAAGCGGCCGGCCGGGTTCAAATTGCCTGGTTCTGTGCTTAAGTCCGGTTGGACCGTCCCCATTAGCTTTGGTGGGCGGTCATCCTCGACAATACGGGCCTACCTCGTATAGACGAGCCCGGCGGAACCTTCCTCGACCCAGCGGCCCTGCCGAGAAGCCATGACCAAGCCTGCGCGATACGACCGGATCGCCTTCGTCGCCAGCCCGAGCAACGAGGCGCAAGCCGCCTTTGGCCAGCTGACCAGGGACTATGGCAATTGCGATCCCGATGAGGCCGACGTGGTCGTCGCACTCGGCGGCGATGGGCTGATGCTGCAGACGCTGCACCACCATATGCGTACGGGAAAGCCGATCTACGGCATGCACCGCGGCACGGTCGGCTTCCTGATGAACGAGTACTCGACGCATGATCTCCGCCAACGGCTCGAGACGGCGCATGAATCCGAGATCAATCCGCTCTTGATGCGCGCGACCGACGTCAACGACCGCGTTCACCTGCACCACGCCATCAACGAGGTCTACCTGTTCCGCCAGACCTCCCAGGCGGCGCGCTTGCGGATACTTATCGACGAGCGCGAACGCATGCCGGAGCTGATCGCCGATGGCATTATCGTCGCGACGCCGGCAGGCTCGACGGCCTATAACCTCTCCGCCCAGGGACCCATCCTCCCAATCAACGCCGCCCTGCTGGCGCTGACGCCAATCAGCGCCTTCCGGCCGCGGCGCTGGCGCGGCGCCCTCCTGCCCAATACCGCCTATGTCGTGATCGAGGTGCTGGAAGACGACAAGCGCCCCGTCGCAGCGGTCGCCGACCACGAGGAGGTGCGCAGGGTCCGGCGCGTCGAAGTGCTTTCGGACAAGAGCATCTCGATGCGGATGCTGTTCGACCCTGGCCACAGCCTGGAAGAGCGTATCCTGCGGGAGCAGTTCGGCTACTGAGTGTCCTGCCGGCCCACCCCTGGCCGCAACCCTTCGTTAACTCCCGGCACGATATGGTTAACGAAGGTTGACCCGCTTTTGGCCCGGGCGTCATGTTCCGTATCGACTTCAACAAGCTGCGCTTCCTCGTCTGCGACGACAATCCGCACATGCGCCGCATCCTGCGGACGCTGCTGCATTCGTTCGGCGCGCGCGAGGTCTATGAGGCCGAGGACGGCGCCACGGCGCTCGAAATGTACAGCCATTACGTGCCCGACATCGTCATCACCGACTGGGCCATGCCGATCTTCGACGGGCTCGAGCTCGCGCAGATGATCCGGCAGCCGGAATCCAAGGGCAATCCCTACGCACCGATCATCATGCTGACCGGACATTCGGAGAAACGTCGCGTCACGGTCGCGCGCGATGCCGGCGTCACCGAATTTCTGGCCAAGCCGATCTCGGCCAAGGGGCTCTATCAGCGTATTCTCAACGTCGTCGCCAATCCCCGCCCCTTCATCAAGACCAAGACCTATTTCGGCCCCGACCGGCGCCGCAACACCAACTCCGCCTATATGGGCCCGGAGCGCCGCGTCGGCGAAAAGCACGAGGTGCTGCAGCAGCCCTCGCTGCTCGACAAGGCCCGCTCCACCATCTAGCGCAACCGCTTCAGACGAGGCAGGCATCATGGCGAAGAACAGCGCAAAGGACATCGAGGTCAAGGCCTTCGCCACGCACCAGGTCATCACGCAGCCCAATCCGCTGCGCAAGGTCCTGCGCCGCGTCGAAGAAAAAGACCTCGACGACCCGGTCGCCCGCGCCGAGCAGGCGCTCGCGAGCCTCTCCGGCGAGTTCAAGGACTGGATGGCGATCGAGGCCCAGCGACTGTACGCCGCCTGGACGGCCGTGCAGAACGACGGCTTCACGAAGAAACTGCGCGACGAGCTGTTTCACGCCGCGCATGACATCAAGGGGGATGCGGCGACATTCGGCTTTCCTTCAGCCGCAGGCATCGCCGAAAGCCTGTGCCGCGTCATCGAGCACGCGCCTGACCTGGAAAAGGTGCCGGCCGAGCTGTTCACGCACCACATCAACGCCATTCTCGCCATCGTGCACGAGAACACCAGGCTGGACAGGATCAGCGTCTCGGCCGAGCTCAGCCGCCGCCTGCGCAAGGTCGCCGATGATTATCTTGCCTACGTCAACCGCGACCGCCCCGAGCATCTCGAGGTGATCCTGGCGCCGAGCATCGCGCCGGCGGAATAAGGCCGAACTCTCTCCTCTCGTCATTGCGAGCGCAGCGAAGCAATCCAGACTGTCCCCGCGGAGGGATTCTCGATTGCTTCGCTGCGCTCGCAATGACGGAGCCTGTCTCTCTTCCGGCCCGCCTTGTCGCGAGCTTCGAACTACGCCGCAATCAGATCGTCATAGAGCGGATCGACCACATCATCCGCGACAATCTCGTCGCAGAACAGCCGTGCCTCTTCGCGCGCGGATTCAGTGGCGAAGCGGCGCAGCAGGACCATCAGCGGCTCGGTGGCGCCGCGATCGGACTCGCAATGGGTGAGCACGCGCTCGACCATGCGCCGGCGCAGCCGCGCCGCGCCGTCGTCGCTGTCGACGAAGCCCTGCTCGTGGCAGGCATCGAGCGCGACCTGGAACGCCGCAAACGTCGCCTCCGGAAGCCCGGCGCGACGGAGCAGCGCGTGCACGCTGTTGCCGCCGCGCTCGTGCAGCAGCGCCGAGACGCGCGCGAGCGGCAGATCGGCGAGCTCGGCGAGTGCCGCATCGAACAAGCCCAGATTGCCGGACAGTAGTGCGCGCAGGATCAGGCCCGCGGTCAGCTGGCCGGTGATGCGCAAATGCCGGACCAGGCCCTGCATGTCATCGCCGCGCGAGCGCGCCGCGATGTTCATGGTGGAGCGATCGCGCGCCTCGATGGTGATGCGGTCCGCGCGCTCGGCGCTCAGCCAGTTCCGCGCCACGACGAATTGCGCCAGCGTCTCGGAGAGCTTTGCCACCAGCGCAGCACGCGTTGCAGCCGGCAGATCCTCCAGCACCAGCATCGCCTCGCGGATCGCGGCTAGATGGCCATGACGCTCGACGATCCGGTCCCAGGAGAACGGGGCGAGCTCGGCATGGGGATTCTCGATCAGCTCCAGCGCGGCAGCCGCGCAGCCGACTTCGGCGATCGCGGCGCACACCGACACCGGCAATGCGATGCGGCGCGCGACTGCGCATTGCACCTCCTCGCCGCCGGTCGCGACGATGTCGACGAGATCGGCGTCGATCAAGAGCGGGGAATGTTCGAGCACCGGCAGCGCGACCGTCGGCTGATCGGCCGACAGCGCCCGCACGATTGCGGCCGGCGCATCGAGGCTGCGGGCAAAGGCTTCGGCCATCGCCTGCCGCACCAGCGGCGAGGCATCGTCGAGCAGCATCAGAAGCGCGCCTTCGGCGGCGATGCGATCGTCTGCAGAAAGGTCCGAGATCAGCCAGGCCCGGGCAAGCGCCCGTGTTGCCTCGGCCCGCTCGCCTGCGGGCGCCGTCCTGATCCAATGAATGAACTGCCGAACAATCATGCTGCTTCGGGCTACACAACAAACGAAAATGATGACGGCTCGTCACCTGCAACACAAAATAAACCACGACGCTTAACAAAGCGTTCACCATAACCGGCTGGTTTCATTGATGATTTGTTAAGGGACAAAGCCGCCACGTGCGGCGCACGCGACGAGCTCTCGCTGATCCTCCGTCATTGCGAGCGCAGCGAAGCAATCCAGGACTGTATCCGCGGAGAGATTCTGGATTGCTTCGCTGCGCTCGCAATGACGGTGTTGACGCAGCTGCGCACACAGTCTCGATCTTGTGCACGGACGTAACGCGGCGTCCGGAGCAAGAGCGAAGCTAGCTCGAGAACGTGCCGCTGCGATCACTGAAGAGATCGAGCGGTTGCGGCGGCCGCACGTCCGGCGTCGCCGCTGCGACCGAGGTGAGCGAGGCATTGTTGCCCCATAGTTTCTGCACCGTGGTCGAGACCGGCTGCGTGGCATCGCCGGGTTGATAAATCGAACGAAACACCGGCGTGCCCGTCGGATTGTCCGCGACATGTGTCGACGACGTCGCGCTGACGGGCGTCACTGTGCGGGCATTCGGGAAGGTCTGGAGATAGGCGGCGTTGTCCACGACAGGCGCAGTGGGCACCACTGCATTGGCACTCGCGACCTGCGTGGTCGAAGGCGTGGCGCCATACATCGCCATCGCGCTGCGGGTTACCTTTGAATTGGCCGCGCTGGCATAGCGGCTGTCCAGGACCGAATAGACCTCGGAGACGCTGCGGGCGCGGCCGTCCTTGGCGTAGAAGATCGGGCGGTTCGCGGCCGCCGCGTTGGGAAACAGCCGCGCGCCGACGGCTTGCGGATTGTCCTCGGCATTGGCGATCAATTTCGCCGCGCCGCGGACGCCCATGAAATGGGCCATGTAGAGTTCGCTGTCGCTCGGCCTGCGCCCGAGCAGGCCGGTGAGCTTGAAGCTGTTCGACTGCGTCAGCGCCGCGGCCATGGCGGAAGCGGCTTCGGGATCGTCGCGCAGCTTCATGATCGACCGCTTCTTGACGGGATCGTCGACGGTGTAGGTCCCCGATGACGTCCTGGTGATGGCGTCGGCGTAGCTGCCATAGCCGAGCTGGGCACCCGCTTCCTTCACCGTGCCGAGCCAGGTCTGGTCGATGAACTGGTAGAGCCCCTGCGCGGACGAGGTGGTGGCGGCGGCCGTCGGATTGAAGTCCGATTCCATCTTGGCCGTGGTCAGCATGTACTGGAAGCTGACGCCTGTGACGTTCGAGGCCTGCTTGATCGCACCGGCGACACGCGCGCGCGACGGATCAAGGCCGGCCGTCTGCGTGGCACTGAAACTGTCGATCGACATGGTGGAGGGCCCGCCCCGCGCGGCGCTGAGCGACGCCGGCAATTCGGCGCCCGTCGTCTCACCGTGGGACAGCTATGGTTAATGCGGGGTTAATTGATGCTACGCGTCATTCCGGGGCATCGCGAAGCGATGAGCCCGGAATCCATTGAGCTGCGCGTGATACCTTGCGATGGATTGCGGGTTCGCGCTCCGCGCGCCCCGGAATGACAGCGAGCTATTTCTTGTAGACCGCGTCTGGATCGAACAGCCGGTCAGCCTCAGTGAAGACCAATCTTGCTCCCCCACCCTCGGCCTCGACCTTGCGGTAGAAGCACGACCGCCGGCCGGTATGGCAGGCCGCGCCGATCTGCTCGATGCGGATCCAGACCGCATCCTGATCGCAATCGGTGCGCATCTCGACCACGCGCTGGGTCTGACCCGACGTCTCACCTTTTCGCCACAAGGCATTGCGCGAGCGGCTGAAATACCAGGCTTCGCCGGTCGCAATGGTCTTGCGCAGCGCCTCCTCGTTCATGTGCGCGACCATCAGCACGTCGCCGGTGGCGACGTCGGTGGCGACGACCGTCACGAGGCCAGCGGCATCAAATCTGGGCAGGAAGGCGAGGCCCTCCTCGATCTCATGGGAATGAGCGGACACAGCAACTCTCGCCGGTTTGTCGCGAGGTCAGCGCGTCGTGCCTCGCACCAGGGACAGGAAACGGGCCTGCTCCGCCGGATTGTCGCGGAACATGCCGGTGAAGCGGCTGGTGAAAGTAGAGGCGCCATGCTTGGCGACGCCGCGCACCGACATGCAGGTATGCTCGGCCTCGATCAGCACGGCAACGCCGCGAGGCTTGAGGACCTCGTCGATCGCGGCGGCGATCTGCGCGGTCAGGTGCTCCTGGGTCTGGAGCCGGCGGGCGAAAATGTCGGTCAGGCGGGCCAGCTTGGACAGGCCGACGACGCGCTCCACCGGCGTATAGGCGATGTGCGCCTTGCCGTAGAACGGCATCATGTGGTGCTCGCATTGCGAGGTGAACTCGATGTCGCGAACCAGCACGAAATCGTCATAGCCCGCCGTCTCGCCGAAGGTGCGGTCGAGCACCTCGGCCGGGCACTGGTGGTAGCCTTGATAGAGCTCGTCGAAAGCCTCGACGACGCGGCGCGGCGTGTCGAGCAGGCCCTCGCGCTCGGTGTTCTCGCCGATATAGGCGAGCAGCGTCTTCACCGCCGCTTCCGCCTCGGCGCGCGCGGGACGCGGCTGGTCGGCGCGGACGGCGGCCGCGAGGAATTCGGCAGGATCAAGCTCGGCCGGGCGGTTTTCGGGCTGCCGGTCGGAGGGCTTGCCCGGGCGGATGGATTTGATTGCAGCGTCCATATCTTCTCCGTTCGACGGCCTAACGGCCGGAGTGTCACCGGCAGACGGGGCGGCCAAGCCGCCGGACGCCTGAACAGAACAGTTTCGGTGCAAAAGTCCCAAGGTCACAAGCCGGCAGCGCAGATCTGGATCGCCGCCACCGCTCCGCTGGACTGTTTTTCCACCAGTTCCGCCCCTATATAGGACCGTGGGCGGCGCCCGCCAAGGCCGATCCGGCTTGGAAGCGGGTGTGACGCGTTGGACTCCATCACATGCTGAACGACATTTACAACAAGCGGATCATCGAGCTGGCCGGGAATATTCCGCGGCTCGGACGGTTGGCGGACCCCGATGCCTCCGCCACCGCCCATTCCAAGCTGTGCGGCTCGACCGTGAAGGTCGATCTCAAGATGAACGGGGATACCGTCACCGACTTCGCCCATGACGTGAAGGCCTGCGCTTTGGGCCAGGCCTCTTCATCCATCATGGCAAGTCACGTGGTCGGCTCGACTGCGAGCGAACTCCGTGAGTTACGCGAAACGGTTCGCAAGATGCTGAAGGAGAATGGTGCGCCTCCTCAAGGCAAATGGGAGGAGATCAAGTTCCTTGAGCCGGTCCGCGACTACAAGGCGCGCCATGCCTCGACGCTTCTCACCTTCGATGCCGTGGTTGATGCCATCGGCCAGATCGAGGCCAGAACCAAGCAACCGGCCGCAGCGCAAGGCTGACCCCCTCTCCGTCATTCCGGGGCGTACTTGCGCACCCCAGGTGCGCACTTGCTCACCAAGGTTCGCGCTGACGCGCGCCCCGCGAATGACTGCCGAGATCTAAGAGCTTACTTCGGCGCCGCCGCAGCAGCCGGTGTGGCAACACTACCGGTCGGCACCAGGGCTTCCGCCGTCTTGGTCGACTTGGAAGCCTGCTCCGGTTCCGCGCCGAACCTCGCCTGCGTCTTCGGTGCAAGCTCCGCCATTGCCGGCGCCGAGATATCCACGTGCGGGAGCACGTCAGCCACGAGATCGGTCGTAACCAGATTGGTGAGCTTGAGCTCGCCGGCATCGAGCTCGTGCAGGTCCTCCCAAGGCGGAACGCTGAGCGCAAGCGACAACAGATCCCCGGCGCCACCCATATCGAAGGTGTATTTGGCGAGGCGGCCGATGTCGCGCTCCACGATCATCAGGTCCTGCGCGCTATAACTCGCCGCCTTGGCATCGTCGGCGCGGTCGCCCATCCAGATCTGGTGAACCCGGACATGAGCGGCTTCCGGCACGTAACGCTTCTTGCCGGCCAGCAGCAGGAACGCGCACATGGATTCGCAATAGGCTTCCGGCGCGACGGCCGGCCGTGTCGACGGCCCGCCGCGGAGGCTCACGCCGACCGTGGTCAAAAGCCCGAGATTGCGGAAGCGCCGGCCGAGCGTGATCGCGTCATTGACGGAGCCGCCGCTGGAATCGAGCACTACGGTGGCGCCGCCGAGCTGGCGGCCGCGCGAAAACTCTTCGAATTCTTTGGGCGTATCGGCGGTGATGATGCCGACCGCGCTGATCCAGCCGCGGCAGTTCGGCTCGCAGGCGACCCAGCTGAACTTCATCGGCAGCTTGCGCTCTTCGAGGGCAGCGCCGGCGCGGGCCGACGATCCGAATGTTGCGACAGCGCCAGCCAGCGCGACTCCGCAGACGGCGGTTCCCACCAGCAACCAGCCGCGAAGTTTAAGGGAGTTCAGAAGTCTCAATCTGGTTCCTTCCCCAAGCCCCAAAGCCCCAAGGTCCCCAAACAATCCCCGGTGGCGCTACCTGAGTCCATCATACAGGCGTATGTTTCTACACACGACCGTCATAAAAATGGTATCCGGGCGAATACAGATCGTCCACAGATACTTGCTGCACTGCTCCCAAAAAACACGCAAAATATGGCGTGGAAACAACAACTTATGGTTCCCTGCACCGGAACCGGGCAAAGCTTCGCTCAA
This sequence comes from Bradyrhizobium sp. SUTN9-2, assembly GCF_003122645.1. NCBI lineage: Bacteria > Pseudomonadati > Pseudomonadota > Alphaproteobacteria > Hyphomicrobiales > Nitrobacteraceae > Bradyrhizobium > Bradyrhizobium sp. SUTN9-2. The sequence goes on along the minus strand of NZ_LAXE01000001.1, from coordinate 3,576,330 downwards.
CATCGCAGCACAACGCACATGAAGCATTCAGCTTGCGAGCATTGTTCCAGTTCCGTCGATGGTGTGCTCCGGCTGCCGCGCAGATTCGGCCGTGCACTGATCTGGCTGTATCGCCACACGCTGTCACCTCTGGTCGGTTACAATTGCCGGCACCTGCCGACCTGCTCCGTCTATGGCGATGAGGCAATCGAACGGTTCGGGCTGTGGGCCGGCGGCTGGATGACGCTCGCGCGCCTGCTCCGTTGCCATCCCTTCGGCACGTCCGGCATCGACAACGTGCCTCTCATGGCGCCCAAAGGGGCACGCTGGTATCTCCCCTGGCGCTATGGCCGCTGGCGCGGAGTTAACGCGTCCTGACCTGCGGTGCTCTGAACAGCGCCGCCCTGACCGGAACCTTAGACTTTCCGCCCGCGTTGTCTTGATGCTCCCCACGGGAGGAAACAACAATGCGCTGGAAAATCAGCCCGCATTTTCACGTCAGGCCCGGTCCGAATCTCGATCACAGGGCACACGATCCAAGAACCATCGACCTGCTCGCCATCATCGCTTTGCTTGCGCTCGTCCTCGGCTCAGGCTGGTATCTTGAGAGGAGCCTTGCAACACAGCCGAGCACGACGACGTTCATCGTGCCGAGCCAGAGCGTGCATTGGTAGTCACCGGAACCAGTAGAACCGTCCCTGTGACGGAGGGATCGACTCCGGCGGTCGTAGCCGCTTCGGGCGCGGCGGCTTTGGCGCCGGCTCGGCGGCCGAAGTGGTCTCTGCAGCCGGTGCGGTCTCGCTGCCCGGCACCTTCACCGCCAGCAGCAAATTCGATTCACGCATGCGCCAGCGATAGCCGACGCCGAAATCGATCGGCTGGGCGCGCGTGAACAGTTCGGCGTAGCGCTCCTGGTAGCGGCCGGGGAATTCGTCGATGGGGCCGAGATAGCGGCCGAACGGGAAGAACCGCCATTGCCGCGCATTGTAGTTCGCAAGCGGAATGCCGGAATCGTCCTGGATGATGGTGGCGCTGTTGGCGAGCAACCAGTCGCGTGCGACGGTGAAATTGCCGGAGTGCAACAGGTAGGACGCACTCTTGAGCAGGCTGTTGCCGGGCCCGAGCGTCTCGCAGAATTTCAGGAAGCCCGTGGCACGTGCGCCGGAATTTGAGAGGTCGGTTGCGAAATAATACAGCGTACGCGCTTCCCCGTCGCTGCCGGCAAAGCTGATGCGGACGCCGCGCGTCGCGTTCCGTCCGGGATTGTCGCCGCCGACATGTAGCCCGCCCTTGTCGTCGAGCGCGATCATCTCGACGTTGCGGATGGTCTTGCCGGAGCGGGCGAGGAAGACATAGAGGATCGGCAAGGTGCCGTTGACCTGGTTGGCGCTCAGGTCGACCTTCATCTGCTTGGTGATGAAGAACGAGAAGCTCAGGATCGAGCCAAGCGAGCGTTCGACGTTATAGAGCGCAGCTCCGACCGAACCGCGCGGCAGCCGCGTCAAATCGGGCACCGCGCCGACGGGCTCCAGCGCGCCGAGCACGTAGGTGCTGGCCTTGGAATGGAAGGCGTTGGCGTAGAGGAAATCGGGGCCGCTGAACAAATAGAACATGGTCGGTCGGGGCGCGGCCAGATTGAGGTCGGCCCAGCTGCGGATCTTCGAGAGCTGACGCTGCTCGAGCTGAGCGAAGGCGCCGTCGAAGAATTTGGCGTGACGCTGCCAAGCCGGGTCCCTGGTGAGCGGCACCAGCGGCGAGTCCGCCGAAGGCTGCATGCCCGCAAGGAAGCGTGCCGTGTCATCGAAGGTGACGTCTGCGGCACGCGCGGACGAGACGGCCGCAGCCAGGAGGACGAAAGCAACAGCCGCAATTCTCAGGGGGCGGAGCATGTCTATTCGCGATGCGGTGATGCGGCAGCGACGACGGGCCGCCTGCGGAAAACAGCGTAAATCAAAAGGCCGGAGAGCATGACGAGCATTCCCGACAGCGACTGAAGCGGCCGCTCCGTCAGAAGGTAGTACATCATGAACGCGGTCACGAGCAGAAACACGAGCGGCGTGAACGGGTATCCCCAGGCGCGATAGGGCCGCGGCAGATCGGGATCGGTGATCCGCAGCTTGATGACGCCTGCGACCGTGAAGAACGAGCAGAACAACAGCGCGAACTGGATGAAATCGAGCACCGCCTCGAAGCTGCGCGTGAACAACAGAAGATTGGCGATGGCCAGTTGGAACAGGATGGCATAGGCCGGCGCGCCGCTCACGGACCGCTTGGAGAAAACGCGCAAGGCGGGAATGTCCTCCCCCATCGTCATCATCACGCGCGGGCCGATCCACATCATCGCGCTGATCGAAGAGATCAGACCGAAGCAAATCATGGCGCCGACGATCCGACCGCCGAGGGTGCCGAAGATCGCCGTGCCGGCGACACTGGCGACGTCGAGCTGGCCGGCGAGCGCGCTGACCGGCGCCGAATGGAGAAATACCGCGTTCAGCGCGACATACAGCACGAGCACGATCAGCGTGCCCGCGAGCAGCGCGCGCGGCAGGTTCCGTTGCGGCGTCTTCATCTCGCCGATGATGTAGGTGGCGGCATTCCAGCCCGAGAACGAATACATCACGAAGACGAGCCCGATGGCGAACGGCGCGCTGACGATGTGAGCGATATCGCCGGGCTGCGGCGTGAAGCTGATCGGCTGCGGCACGGCGATGACGAAGCCGGCGACCAGGAAGCCGACGATCAGCACGACCTTGAGGACGGTCGAGATCAACTGGAACGTGGATGAGTGCCTGACGCCGGTCAGTTGCACCAGCGAAACCAGCCACACCACGCCGATGGCGAGCGGAATCGCCGGCAGATCGGGTACGACCGACTTGGCATATTCCCCGAACGCCATCGCGGCGAGCGCGACCGGCGCCGCGAAGCCGACCGTGGCCGACACCCAGCCGGCGAGGAAGCCGAAGGCCGGGTGATAGGCACGGCCGAGGAAATTGTACTCGCCGCTCGAGCGCGGAAACATCGCGCCCAACTCGCTGTACGCGAACACACCGCACAGCGCGACGACGCCGCCGACCGTCCAGAGCAGCAGGATCGAGAAGCCGGACGGGATGTCCTTGACCTGGAAGCCGAGGCTGGTGAAGACGCCGACCCCGATCATGTCGGCGACGACGATGGCGGTGGCGACCGGAACGGAGACCCCGGCCCCCCTCCCGGTCAGCCGGTCCGTCCAGGGCGGGGTACCCGCGTCTGATGCCGTCATCGGGGTCCTTAATCTCAGGCGCTTCGCCTAATGGGCCCATGGTGCACTTTGGCCCAGTCAATTCAAGCAGGGTTAACAAGGGTTAAATGAGGCAACGGAGGTAGGTACCTGACCACCCCCTAGGCGCTTCTTTGGACGATGTCTCTGGATGCACCCGGGATTGTCCGTTCCGCTCCCCCACAATCAGGACACGATTGCATGGTCCTTTCGAGCGTTCCGGATGTGGGGAAGTTTCTCCGGACGCTTAACGTCGCCTAAACGCCAGTCGGCTCAATTGTTTCAAGTTTGCCGATGGACGTGTGACTTGGACGTGTGACCTGGGACGTAAGACTTGGGTCGTGACTTTGGGGTCATGGGTGGATGGCCGGGGCCGCTCCTAAACTGAGAGCTGATGATCGTGCCGATCGGACAATGTCCGGTCGGCATGATCGTGCGCTCCGGGCCGCTCTAATCTCAGTCATGGTGCCGTTGTCGCTGACGCTGGTTCAATGCGGCAAGGCGCCGGATCCGGCGGCGAACTCCCAGGCGAATGTCCAGGTGGTCGCCAAGACCAATTCGCAGAGCTCGAACGCGCGCCTGGCAAGCGGCGACACGTTCGAGGACCGCTTCCCTGCCCCGCAGTTCAGGGAGCGCTTTCCCTCGGCGAGTGAGAGCTTCCTGCAGCGGCAGATGTCGGACTTCTCGCCCAAGCGCGCCGTGCAGTCTCAGCCGGAGCAGGCGTCCTACAAGGTGGCCTCGCTCGAGCCGCAAGTGCCGTACAAGCGCCCCGCCCGCGAGGATCTGACGACACTCGTCAGCATGAAGTCGTCGGCCTTTCCCTATTTCGGCAACAACCCCGCCTCCGACGCGCCCTTCCTCAACATCTCCAAGGGCGACCGCCGCGGCCACCGCAGCTATTCCGGCCGCGTCTACTGGCAGGACGAGACCTACAGCGACAGCCGCGTGCTGGTGCACGTGCCCGAGCATTTCGACCTGCGCAAGCCGGGCGTGATCGTGGTGTTCTTCCACGGCAATGGCGCAACGCTCGAGCGTGACGTCCGCGACCGGCAGATGGTGCCGAAACAGGTCACCGATTCCGGCGCCAATGCGATCCTGCTCGCGCCGCAGATGGCGGTCGACGCCGCCGATTCCAGCGCCGGAAAATTCTGGCAGCCGGGCGGCTTCAAGCGCTTCATGGCGGAATCGGCCGACCATCTTGCGCGCCTCACCGGCGATCCCAACAGCGCGCGCGCCTTCGCCAACATGCCGATCGTGATCGTCGGCTATAGCGGCGGCTTCCTGCCGACGGCGTGGAGCCTCGAGGTCGGCGGCATCAGCGACCGCGTGCGCGGCGTGGTGCTGCTCGATGCGGTCTATGGCGAGATGGACAAATTCGCGTCCTGGATCGAGAGCCACCGTTCCGGCTTCTTCGTCAGCGCCTACACCCGCCACACCGCGCGGCGCGACCGCGAGCTGATGAGCATGCTCCGCCAGAAGGGCATCAGCGTCGCCGAGGACATGGACGGGCCGCTACGACCCGGCAGCGTGGTGTTCGTGGAGACCGGCGAGGGCATCACCCATCGCGACTACGTCACGCGCGCTTGGACGCGCGATCCGCTCAAGGACGTGCTGGTGAAGATGGCGGCGACGCCGTCGCTCGCGCTGACGCGCGTCGCCTCCACAAATCCCTAACCGGGATATCAGTTCCCAATATCAGTTCCTGGGCAGCTTCGGAATGCTCTCGGCAAAGCCGTTGAAGCAGGCCAGCCGCTCGTCCTCTTCCTTGACGAAGCGGCAGTCGGCATAGCCCTTGGCCTTGGCCGGCTTCGGCTTCGGCGCCGGCGGGATCACGGCGTCGTAGCAGTTGAGGCGATCCTTGGTGCCGTCGTCGATTTCGAGGCAGGTCTGGAGGCGGACCGCGATCGATTGCGGCTTGCCCTTTGGAGCGGCGACAGCCTCCTTGGCGCCTTTCGGCTTGACCTGCACCAGCGGCTTGTCCCCCACCATGGGTGGCTTCTCGGTCTGCGCAAATGCGGAGGCTGAATAGAGCACCGCGGCAACCGCCAGAATCATCCTCATCTCAGTCAACTCTCTTTGATCCCCACGCCGGCCTTCTACCGCTCCCGCGCGAGGTTTGCCAAGCGCCTTGCGCGCACGACCTGCTGCGTTCAGGCGGTGGCGGCAGCCGCCCGCCTGGGCCGGGTCACGACCACCAGGATCAGTGCCAGCACGACGAAACCGACCGCGACGAAGCCGAGCGTGTGCAGGAGCTCGCGGGCGAACAGCAAGCCGCCGACCGCGGAGCCGACCGCCTGGCCGATATAGAGGACGGATGTGTTGAGGGCGACGGTGGCCGACGCCAGCGGCGGCGCAGCCGCGACCAGCCGCACCTGCTGCATCGAATTGGTCGAGGCGAAGCCAAGGCCCCAGATCGTCACCGCGCCCGCCATCATGACGAGCGAGCCGGCGCCGAGGGCCCACCCGCTCATCCCGGCAAGCAGCAGGCAGGTGAACAGCAACGAGGTGCGATAGGGCCCCGCAGTGTCGACGATGCGGGTGGCGACGACGACGCCGAGGAAGCCGCAGATCCCGTACAGCGCGAAGACCAAGCCGATCGCATCGGGGCCGGCGCCAGTGAGCTTGTTGAGCAGCGGGCCCATATAGGTGAACACGACGAACTGCCCCGACATTTGCAGCATCGTGATCGCGAGCAGCAGCAGGATCGTCCTGCTTCGGCCGACGGCGGCCCATGTCTTCAGATCGACCGGTGCGCCCTGCAGGCCCGCCGGCAGACGCAGCAGCAACAGCAGCAAGCTGACGCAGCTGAGCGCGCCGACCCCGCCATAGGCCGCGCGCCAGCCGTAGCGGCTGGCGATAAAGGTGATGAGCGGCAGGCCGACGGCGGCTGCGAGCGACCAGCCGAGGAAGAGGTACGCAATGGTGCTGCCGCGCCGTTCCGCCGGCACGATCAGCGCAGCCGTGCCGGCCGCCTGCGGCGTATAGAGCGAGCCGACTGCGAGCATGGCGAGCCGAATGATCAGCAGGCTGGTGTAATCGGGCGCAAGCGCGGAGGCGAGATTGCCGAGTGCGAGCACCGCCAGCGTCGTGGCGAGCAGGATCCGCCGTTCGATGCGGCTGGTCAGCCACGCCGTCAGCGGCGAGCCGACGCACAGCGTCACCGCGCCGAAGGTGATCAGGAGCCCGGCCGCGTGGATGCTGATCCCGAGCCCCGCCGACAATTCCGGCAGCATGCCCGCCGGTGCCAAGACCGAGCAGCCGGTCACGAGATTGCCGAGCATCAGGGCGGTTGGCGCGAAACGGCCGGCGGCTGGGGCGCTTTTCATGCAAACGCATGTAGCGGCGGCCTGCGACCGGTTAAAGGGTACAACGTCAAATAGTTGCGGGCTCCGCCCCCGGATTTGCGCGCCACTTTCTTGGAAATGCCGGATTGCGCAGGCCGAATCGCCTGATATATCGCTCGTTCCCGCTTACCTGCGCTCGTTCGCAGGAGTGAGCCCCAGGAGAAAAGCAATGTCCGACCAGCCCAAATCCGAGTCCGGCTTCCAGTACAGCCTCTCCAATTTGAAGCCCGTGACCCCCGCCGCCAAAGTCACCCTCACCTTCCCCGACGGCGCCAAGCGCCAGTTCGACAAGGGCATCACCGGCCTCGATATCGCCAAGGGCATCTCGCCGTCGCTGGCCAAGCGCACGGTCGCCATGGCGCTCGACGGCGCGCTTGCCGATCTCAACGATCCGATCGAGGCCGACGCTAGAATCGAATTCGTCAATCGCGACGACCCGCGCGCGCTCGAATTGATCCGGCACGACTGCGCACACGTGCTGGCCGAAGCGGTGCAGACGCTGTGGCCGGGAACCCAGGTCACGATCGGCCCTGTGATCGAGAACGGCTTCTATTACGACTTCTTCCGCAACGAGCCGTTCACGCCGGAAGACTTTGCCGCGATCGAGAAGAAGATGCGCGAGATCATCGCGCGCGACAAGCCTTTCACCAAGGAAGTCTGGGACCGCGAAAAGACCAAGCAGGTGTTCCGCGACAAGGGCGAGGCCTTCAAGGTCGAGCTGGTCGACGCGATTCCCGGCACCGAGCCGATCAAGATCTACTACCAGGGCGACTGGTTCGACCTCTGCCGCGGCCCGCACATGACCTCGACCGGCAAGGTCGGAGGCGCCTTCAAGCTGATGAAGGTGGCCGGCGCTTATTGGCGCGGCGATTCCAACAACCCGATGCTGACGCGCATTTACGGCACAGCCTTCGCCAAGCAGGAGGACCTCGACGCTTACCTGAAGCAGATCGAGGAAGCCGAGAAGCGCGACCATCGCAAGCTCGGGCGCGAGCTCGACCTCTTCCACTTCCAGGAGGAAGGTCCGGGCGTCGTGTTCTGGCATCCGAAGGGCTGGACCATCTTCCAGCAGCTGATCGCCTATATGCGCCGTCGCCTGACCGGCGATTACAGCGAAGTCAACGCGCCGCAGATCCTCGACAAGGTGTTGTGGGAGACCTCGGGCCATTGGGGCTGGTATCGCGAGAACATGTTCGCGGCGCAATCGGCCGGCGACGAGGCCGAGGACAAGCGCTGGTTTGCGCTCAAGCCGATGAACTGCCCCGGTCACGTCCAGATCTTCAAGCACGGCCTGAAGAGCTATCGGGACCTGCCCTTGCGCCTCGCCGAGTTCGGCGTGGTGCATCGCTACGAGCCCTCCGGCGCCATGCACGGCCTGATGCGCGTGCGCGGCTTCACCCAGGACGACGCGCACATCTTCTGCACCGAGGATCAGCTCGCCGAGGAGTGCCTGAAGATCAACGATCTGATCCTGTCGACCTATGCCGATTTCGGCTTCACCGGCGACCTCACGGTGAAGCTCTCGACCCGGCCGGAGAAACGCGTCGGCACCGATGCGATGTGGGATCACGCCGAGCGCGTAATGGCGACGGTGCTGCGCGAGATCCAGTCGCAGAACAATCACATCAAGACCGAGATCAATCCGGGCGAAGGCGCGTTCTATGGGCCGAAGTTCGAATACGTTCTGCGCGATGCCATCGGCCGCGACTGGCAGTGCGGCACCACGCAGGTCGACTTCAACCTGCCGGAGCGGTTCGGCGCCTTCTACATCGACCATGACGGCGGCAAGAAACCGCCGGTGATGGTGCACCGCGCGATCTGCGGCTCGATGGAGCGCTATATCGGCATCCTGATCGAGCACTATGCCGGCAACTTCCCGCTCTGGCTCTCGCCGGTGCAGGCGGTTGTCACCACCATCACCTCGGAAGGCGACGAATACGCCAAGGTGGTGCTGGAGCAGGCGCGGCGCGCCGGGCTTCGGGCCGAGATCGACCTGCGCAACGAAAAGATCAACTACAAGGTCCGTGAGCACTCGCTGGCCAAGATCCCGGCCCTGCTCGTGGTCGGCAAGAAAGAGGCTGAGACGCATTCGGTCTCGGTCCGCCGGCTCGGCAGCGACGGCCAGAAGGTGATGACCACGGCCGAGGCGATCGCCGCCCTGGTCGACGAGGCGACGCCGCCGGATGTGAAGCGAATGCGCGGCGCCGCTTGATCCTGAAATCGATCTAAATTCGCTTCCGGTTGCGGGCGTGCATGCTTATCTCGGCATGGCACGCCCGCCGACCATTTGAAGAGGATATCGCAGTGCCCGATGCCATCGAACTCCTGAAGACTCGCCGCTCGGTCAAGCCGCGCGAGATGACGGGGCCCGGCCCGTCGGCGGCCGAGCTCGAGACCATCCTCACCATCGGGGCGCGCGTGCCCGATCACGGCAAGCTCGCGCCCTGGCGCTTCATCATCTTCGAGGGCGAGGCCCGGCTACGTGCCGGCGAGGTGATCGCGCGGGTCTTCGCCAGGAAGAATCCGGGGGCGCCGGCGGCCGACGTCGAGACCGAGCGCAAGCGCCTAATGGACGCACCGCTGGTGATCGGCATCGTCAGCTTCACCAAGCCGCATCCGAAGGTGCCGGCGTTCGAGCAGGAATTGTCGGCGGGCGCCAGCGCCATGAACATCGTCACCGCCGCCACCGCACTCGGCTACGGCGCCTGCTGGCTGACCGGCTGGTTCTCTTTCGACCGCGACGTGCTCGACGGCCTCGGCCTCAAGCCGGATGAGAAGCTCGCCGGCTTCATTCATATCGGCACGCCGACCAAGCCGAACGAAGACCGTCCGCGCCCGTCACTTTCGGACATCGTGACGCGATTTTAATCGATGTTGTGTTGACGCATCGAGCCTCTTGCGGCTTTGATCCCGCCGAGGGAGGAAGGTGCGGATGAGACGCCGTGAATTTCTGGTCGGGGCCGCGATGCTCGCCGGCACGATGGCGCGAAGCCGGGCCGCGGACATCCCCGCCCCCTCGCCCGACGGCCTCGACCGCATCACGGCGTACTTCGACAACGAGGTGGCAAGCGGCCGGCTTCCGGGCGCGGTGATCCTCGTTCAGCAGCACGGCAAGCCGGTCTACCTGAAGTGCTTCGGCGTGCGCGATACCAGGAATGGCCTTGCGATGACGTCGGATACGATCTTCGCCATCCACTCCATGACCAAGCCGATCACGTGCCTTGGCGCGATGATGCTGATCGACGAGGGCAAGCTCGCGCTGACCGACCCCGTCTCGAAATACGTCCCGCTGTTCGCCGGGACCAAGGTGGGCCGCGAGGTGACCCTGCCCAGCGGCACGGTCGAGCTGGACCTCGACCCACCGGACCGCCCCGTCAACATCGAGGATCTGCTGCGGCATACTTCGGGCATCAGCTACGATTACATCGGCAGCGAATGGGTCGAGCACGCCTACAAGATGGCCAACATTTTCGCGGGCCATTTCGACAACAGGGAATTCGCCGATCGCATCGCCAAGCTGCCGCTGGCGCGGCAGCCCGGAACGCTGTGGCGCTACGGCCATTCCACCGACGTCCTCGGCAGCGTCATCGAGATCATCTCGGGCCAGACGCTGTACGACTTCCTGAAGGCCCGCATCTTCGATCCACTCGGCATGAACAGCACCAAATTTACGCTCGCGACCGAGGACGAGCTGGCGCGGATGGCGCGGCCGCTGCCGAGCGACTCAATCCTGCTCGCCGGCGAGCGCGACCGCCTGGACCATCCAGAATGGCAGTCGGGCGGCGGCGGCCTGCTCTCGACCATCACCGACTATCAGCGCTTCTCGCAGATGCTGCTCAACGGCGGCGAGCTCGAGGGCAGGCGCTATCTCAGCCCCGCCGCGTTCAAGGCCATGACGACCGATCAGATCGGGCCGGGCTCCGGCGTCGGACGTGACTATTTCTATTTTCCGGGCGACGGCTTCGGCTATGGCTACGGCCTTGCGGTGCGCACCGATCCCGGCAATGCAAAACCGCCGCCGCCGGGCTCGCTCGGCGAATTGAAATGGGACTCGGGGAGCGGCACCTATTTCGGCGTCGATCCCAAGCTCGACATGGTCTACGTCATGATGCAGCAGACCCAGAACGAGCGCGGGCGCATCACCCCCGCGTTCAAGGCGCTGGTCTACGATTGCTATCCGCCCGCGTTACGCCGCCCGTGAGGTGCGCTGGCCGAAATCGGCGAGGAGCTTTCCGAGCTCGGCCGCCGGCCGCGCGGCGCTGAACAGAAATCCCTGCACCTCGTTGCAGCCTTCGGCGCGCAGCCAGTCGAGCTGATCCTCGGTCTCCACGCCCTCCGCGGTCGTGGTGATGTTGAGGCTGCGCCCCAAACCCGAGATCGCGCGCACGATCGCACCGCAGTCGGGCCGCTCAGCCAGATCCTTGACGAAGGAGCGGTCGATCTTGATCTTGTCGAACGGAAAGCTGCGGAGATAGCTCAGGCTGGAATAGCCGGTGCCGAAATCGTCCATGGAAATGCCGACGCCGAGCTCGCGCAACTGGTGCAAGGTGGCGACATTGGCGTCGGTCTCGGCCAGGAAAATCGACTCAGTGATCTCGAGCTCGAGCCGCTTCGGCGACAGGCCGGACTGCGCTAGGGCCGAGATCACGACCTGGACCAGGTTGCGGCTGCGGAATTGTGCCGGCGACAGGTTGACGGCGACCTTGACGTCGACGGGCCATTTCACCGCTTCGGTACAGGCTTCGCGCAGCACCCATTCGCCGAGCTGGGTGATCAGGCCGATGTCTTCGGCGACGGGGATGAACTCCGCGGGCGAGATCATGCCCTTGTCCGGATGACGCCAGCGCAGCAGCGACTCGAAGCCGGAGATGCGGTCAGAGGCGATCGACACCAGCGGCTGATAGTGCAGCTCGAACTCGCCATTGGCGAACGCCCGGCGCAGATCCAGCTCCATGTCGCGGCGCCTCTGCGCCTGGAGGTCCATCTCACGCTCGAAGAAGTGGTGCACGCCGCCGCCATCGGCCTTGGCCCGGTACAGCGCCATGTCGGCATTGCGCATCAACTCTTCCGGCGTGGTGCCATCGCCCGGCGACAGCGCGATGCCAACGCTGGCGCCGATCACCATCTCCTGTCCGTCGACGTCGTAAGGCGCCTTGAGCATGTCGATCAGCAGGGAGGCACAGGCGCTGGCCTCGTTCGGCGAGACGTCGGCAGCCAAGATGACGGCGAACTCATCGCCGCCGAGCCGCGCGGCGAGATTGGTGCCGCGGACCGCTATGGTCAGGCGCTCGGCGACCTGCTTCAACAGGCGATCGCCCACCGGATGACCGAAAGAATCGTTGATGTTCTTGAACAGGTCGAGGTCGATGTAGAGCACGCCGACCCGTTTTCCCGCGGCCTGGTCCAGCGCCTGCTTCAGGCGCTCCTGGAAGTGCTCGCGGTTCGGCAGGTCGGTGAGCCCGTCATGATGCGCCATGTAGGCGATGCGCGCTTCGGCCTTGCGTCGTTCGGTGATGTCGACCACCGCCACCAGATAGCCGTCGCGCTCGTCGAAGGCGACGCGACGGCCGAAGGTGAGCACCTCGATCTCGCTGCCGTCGGCGCGCAAGTGTCGCCAATTGCGCGAGGAGTGGTAGGCGTCGCCGAGGCGCTCCAGCGCCGCGGCGTGGCTGTCCCACTCGTCCTCCGGCCATATCTCGTGCAGCTTCATGCGCAGGAAGGTCGCGCGGCTGTAGCCGTAATGCAGGACCGCGGCGTCGTTGACGCTGAGGAACTCCTTGGTCTCTGCGTCGAACACCCACATCGGCATTGGATTGTTGTCGAACAGGAGGCGGAACGAGGCATCGCGCCGCTTCAGGACGGTGACATCGGAGATGGTCAGCGAGACCACGTCGGCAAAGGCCGTGGCGCTGAGCCTGAGGTAGCGTCCCTCGCTCTCCAGCTCGAGCTGCTCGCAGCGGCTGCCCGAAACGGCCTTGAGCAGGAATTCCATCACCTCGGGGAAAGCCAGCAGCGTGCCGCCTTCGCCGATCCGCCGCCACAACAGGCTTGCGCCTGCAACCTTCAGCAGCTCACCCGCGCTCTTGTTGTGGTGCACGACCTGAAGGTCGAACGGCTTGCCGGCGGCATCGCGCAGCGTCGCCAGCGAGACCACGGCGTCGTCGGTCG
>NZ_LAXE01000001.1:3478982-3563558 GCF_003122645.1 Bradyrhizobium sp. SUTN9-2 | reverse complement strand
GAAAAGATGGCGTCGAGGAGATTGTATTGCGCGCCGCGCTCGTTGACATAGGCGCCGATCAGCGTCGCGCCCCAGCGCGAGGACGTCGGCAGCGCCAGCACGTCGTAGGTCCTGACCATGCCGTCGCGCACGCAATGCGCGCTCGCCCGGTGCGGCCGTCCGGCCGCCAGCGCGCTCGCCGCCGCTTCCGACAGCGCCGTGGCGCAATCGGGCGACAGCTCGGCTAGGGGAATGTCCCAGCGCTCCTCGCCGAGCCATTTCTGCACGTAGCGTCCGCTGCGCGACAGTTCGAGCACGCCATCGTTCTTCAAGAGCGCGATGTGGTCGGCGAGCCGTCCGAGACTGCCGAGCATGACGTCCTCGTAACGCGGCAACCGCTCACCCGGCTTCAACGCCGCACGCCATTTGCGCTGAAGCACCGGGATGTCGTCGAACATTTCGGCGGCCGGTTTGCCCGGCATCTTCTTCGCGGCAGTCATTGCAGTCCCCAACGCACTTTCCCGCCGCATCCAATGCAGGCGCGCTTAACGACGTGTAAAAAGCGCGCAGGCGTGGGTTCCATTCGGTAATTATGACAGTTTTAAGTCAGGTGTTGGTTAGTGGGCGTTAGAGACTGTGACGGTTGCGCGAAGCTGCTCTCGTGTCCCGGACACAGCGCGGCGCGCAAGCGATGCGGCGCAGAGCCGGGGCACGAGAGCGGAGCTTTGGCGCGCACCTGCCTCAACACCGTGAGCGCAGCGAAGCAATCCAGAATCTTCCGCGGATGCATTCCTGGATTGCTTCGCTGCGCTCGCAATGACGGAGTGTGTGGTGGGCAGCGCCGTTCTTCAATTCGCATTTCGCTTGCAGACACGCTTCCGCATCCTCGCGGCATTTCTCGCCCGAGCTTTGCTTCTCGCTCACCCTCAATTGAAAGAGGGCGCAGGGAAGACCGGGTGCCGGCCGGGCACCCACGGTCCACTGTGCGAAAGGTGGCAACGAAGAATTTGCACAGCGGCATACAGGTGAAGCCAAACATCCGGCCTTCCCTGCGCAGTGGCTTTACGGCTTATGTCGTGCTCTCCTCGGGGAGCGATGCACTATTGCCCCCGTCGCCCCGCGGATGGCTGATGCGCTTGCCCGGTTGGGCCGCAACATCACCGCAAGACTTGACGCACAGACCCCGGGCGTCAGGACCACACGATTTTGCCGTACGCCGATGACACCGGTCGTATGCGCGAGGTCTTTGCTCACGGCTCTCCGCCCTGCAAACCCTTTCGCGCCAACGCCATCAGCGTCCACCGCCCCCCGGCCCGCGTTCGTGACGATCGCGATACGCCCCTCTTCCTTGGGCCGGGTTGCGCGAGACATATGCGATTTCCGAATTTCGGTAAAGCGGAATATTTTGGGCCGCGTGCGTTGACCTAGCGCTCGCGTGTTTTGCCCGTCGGGCAACGCAAGGGATGGTGGCCTACCCCGCTAATCCTCGCTGGAGGCCGCCGAGCGGTTGCGCAAATAGGCCTGGGACAGCAGGAAGAACAACGCGCGTTCGCCCTGATATTTGGCGGACGGGCGCGTGCGCTCGAAGCCGTCGGCAAATATCTTGCCGGACTGGTCGCACACCTGCCACCGCCAGCCGAACCGCTTGCGCCTGGTGAGGATCACTTCGAACATGTCGACAAGCCTGGTCCCCTGCTCCATGCCGGTCCTGCAAGGCATGAGCCTGCTCCGGCTTCCCCCCGTTGGACGGACGCCAGACATATAGCGCAGCAGGATGGAAAGAGAATAAAATTGATTATCGGAAATACGTACCGTCCAGGATCGTAAGCAAGACGCGCTGCTGCTGGAATAAGCCGATGCCGCCGGTGTTTGCTGGCCCCTGCACGTAATGATGACGCTACCAGTGTTCACAACAGAACACAGAGAGGGGTCCGAGGTTACCTGGCAGAAACCCACTGACGGTGACGGTAACAGAAGATGCACATCCGTGCGCGCGATGAGAATCGTCGTGCCGGAGCCTCTCGCCGCCGGCTGCCCTTAGCGCGCGATGACCTCGACTTCGCCGTCGACGCCGTTGACGACGTTGAATCCGCGCTCGTAGACCTTGCCCTCGTTCTTGGCGATGGCGCGGTACTCGCCTTCGGACAGCACGACGCGCGGGAACGCGCCGATCGATTCCTTGATGACGTCGCCGCCCGGGGTCAGCACCGACCAGGCGGTGTTGGCGAGCGCCTCGCCGCCCCTGTCGCTGACCAGCTTGAGCGTGATGACGGCGGCGCGGTGGGTGATGGTGACGTCGGTGAGCTTGCCGGCCTGGACGCGGATGTCCGAGCGCACCACCGAATTGGCATCGCCGTAGTTGGAGACGATGTAATAGGTGCCCTCCGGGATCAGCACGACGTCGCCGGCGGCGACGTTCGGCACCAGGGAAGCGCGCTCGCCGGATTCGAACTGGCTGCCCTTGTAGATCGCGAATGAGATCTGGTTCTGCGGAATGCGGCTGGTGCCGACGCGGCCCTCGATGCGCAGGCCGCCGGCCGGCAGCACGAAGGATTCGCGATTGGTCTCGGACTTCAGGCTGACGGTGCGCACCGCGCTGACGAGGCCGAAGGCGACGTGGACGACATAATTGCCGGGCGGCAGCACGATGTTCGGCGTCCCGCTGCGGTCCTCGCGGATCAGCTTGAAGGTGCCGTTCTCGTCAGGCCGGTCGGCAAACACGCGCCAGACCAGGCCGCTGGTGATCGGCGCCGAGTCCTTGCCGTATTTCGCCGTCAGCGACAGCACGCCCTGTCCGGGCACGGCCGCATTCAGCGGGGCGGCGGGCGGCACGGTCGAGACAGCGGGCGGTGGCATGCTCGGGGTCGCCGGCTGCATCAGGGTCGGCGGCAGGCTTGGCGGTCCCGCGCCCAGCCCGGAGGGCGGCGCCAGGCTGACAGCGTTGCCTGGGTCGGGCACCGAGGCCGGCGGTACCGGCGGCGGACGATCCGAGAAAAGCTGCGCCTGGGCGGCATTTCGGCCGGAAGTAAAGAGGCATACGGCAAGGACGAGCGCCGGCAGCAGCCTGCTGCTGCGCCGCCATCCGCCGATGCCGTCACCCCCGCGTGTCATGCTTCCTGCTTTTCACCGAAAACGCGGCAAATTCAAGCCTCTGAAACCCGAGGAAATACGGCCCTGGACCTTCGGTGGAACCGGCTTGACGGCTGCGTGATTAGTCCCGTGGCAACCGGCCCTCGCCATATTCCTGCCCCGTGCCCTTTCCAAAGCGGCATAAACCATGCTTCGCGCCTGATATGGCGAAGCGCAAGTGCGATGCCTAGTCTGACGATGCGGGCTGGCCCGGCGTAGGAGAGTTTCGGTGCTGGACAGATTGAAAGGCCGGGGCGCGAACGGCTCGAACGGCGAGAAAGTGGGCGAAAAAGTCGGCGAAAAAGTTGGCCTGGGCAGCATCCGCCGGCCGGTGATCGGCCTTGCCCTCGGCGGCGGCGCGGCGCGCGGCTTTGCCCATATCGGAATCCTGAGGACCCTGATTGCCAATGGAATCGTGCCCGATGTCGTGGTCGGCACGTCCATCGGCGCCGTGGTCGGCGGCCTCCACGCGGCCGGCCGGCTCGATACGTTCGAGGAATGGGGGCGCAGCCTGCAAGGGATGCGCAACATTCTCGGCTATCTCGATATCCGTCTCAACGGCTCCGGCCTGCTCGGTGGCGAGAAGCTCGCGACCCGGCTCGAGGAGGCGATCGGGCAGATCCTGATCGAGGACCTGCCCATCAAGTTCGCGAGCGTCGCGACCGAGGTTCGCACCGGCCACGAGATCTGGCTGACGCGCGGCCGCGTGGTCGATGCCATGCGAGCCTCCTACGCCCTGCCCGGCATCTTCGCGCCCGTGCTGATCGGTGACCGCTGGCTGGTCGACGGCGCGCTGGTGAACCCGGTACCGGTCTCGGCCGCCCGCGCGCTCGGCGCCGAAATCGTCATCGCCGCAAATCTTTCCAGCGACATCTTCACTCATTCCACCACGATCTATTCGCACGGCGCAGTGCCCGCCCCGGTCGTACCGGTGGCCGAGGAGCCGACGGCGAAGCGGCGCTTCCCGCGCCTGTTCTCGCCCGAGAAGACGATGAAGCGCGAGTTCTTCGGCGGTAACGGCCGGCCCGGCATCTCCTCGGTGATGGTGGACGCCTTCAACATCATGCAGGACCGCATCACCCGCGCCCGTCTCGCCGGCGATCCGCCCGACATGCTGATCACGCCGCGGGTCGGTCAGTTCGGCTGGTTCGACTTCCACCGCTCCGAAGACCTGATCGCACATGGCACGCGCGCTGCGGAGCGTGCACTGGAGTCCATCCAGGAGGCGATCCACGTGCTGGCGCCGGCGCCCGCGGGCATCGCGCCGAAAGCGGACGAGCCGAAAGCGGGAGACTTGGCCTGATCAGGCGGTTTTAATGTAGTCGCGCAGGGCTTCCTGCTCGCTCTCGTATTCCTGGACGCGGCGCTTGACGATGTCGCCGATCGAGATCAGGCCGACCACCTTGCCGTTGTCGATCACGGGCAGATGACGGAACTTGCCGGTCGTCATCATCTCCATGAGCTCGGCGACGGTGTCGGTCTCCTTGCAGGTCACGACCTTGCGGGTCATCACCTCCGAGACCGGCGCCTCCAGCACGCCGGCGCCGCGCTCGCCGAGCACGCGCACAATGTCGCGCTCCGACAGGATGCCCTCGAGCCGGCTCTGGCTCATCACCAGCACCGCGCCGATCTTCTTCTCGCCGAGCAGCTTGATCGCGTCCGCCAGCTTGGCGTCGGGCTCGACGCTCATGATCTGGTGGCCCTTGGTGTTCAGAATGGAACGTACCGTCATCGTCGCCTCCCTGAATCCGAGCCGTCCGCCTTTGGCGGTTCGGACTTGTTCGCGAGTCTTCAACTAACAGTTACAGCGCCGGTTTCACGCTCGTGCGCTTTGCGAAGCATCGTCGCTAAGGACGTGTCGCTTCGGAACATTCTTCGCGGGAATGATGGATGAATTCGGGCCGCGTCGCAAGCGCCGCTTCAGATACGGTCTGAAACGTCCCGTGATGACGCATCCGCAGCATCGCTTCGCACGCGCGGCACGGGATCGAACAGCGCGAACAACAACAGGCCGGCGAAGAAGCCGCCGATATGCGCCTGCCAGGCCACGCTCGTGGTTTCCGCATCGACCCCGATCGCGCCCACGCCGAATATGATGTTGATGCCGAACCAGACGGCGAGGAAGCCGACCACCCGCCCGTCGCGGAGCGCGCGGGACAGCGGCAGCGCCGGAACTTTCGCGGCGGTATCGGCATCCGATCGGCTGAACGACAGGAAGCTGCCGCGGACGAAGGCAAAGCGGATTGCGGCCGCCATCGCGCCCGACACCGAGGCCGAGGCGCCGATCATCGGCGCCACCGCATGCTCATGGGTGATGAGATGGGCGAGCGCGCCGGCCGCCGCCGTCACGGCCAGGAAGACGAAGAACCTGACGGTGCCGAAACGCCGCGCCAACGCGCTGCCGAACGGCAAGAGCCACAGCACGTTGAAGCCGAGATGGGTGAGATTGGCGTGCAGCAGCGAATAGGTGACGAAGGTCCAGACCTTCGCCCCCGCCCCGCCCGGGATCTGCAGATTGAGCAGCGAGGAATCGTAGCGCTTCGGGATGAAGCCGAAGACGTCGATGGTCCAGTTCTCGAGCTCGGGCGGTAGCAGCACGTGCAGATGGATCACCGCCAGCAGCAGGATATAGGCGGTCAGCGCCGGAGGCAGCGTCAGGATCGGCTCGCGCGGAGCCTCCACGACGGCCGGCGGGCCCGGCTCAGGACCTTGCGGCGACGAATCTTGCGGGGAATCCAAGGCAGCTTCGCTTTCGGGCGACATCGGGGCGACAGACTTGGAGATAGGCGCCTTTGCCGTCCCTGCGCAAGTGCACAAAAGGAAAAGGCAGGGCCGAAGCCCTGCCTGTCCGTGTCGGTCTTCCGGTGGCCGGAGAGACAAGGCGTATCCCCACCCCTCCCCGCGGCCCGTGACCAAACTATTTGACGCCCTGTACAGGCCCCGCCGAGAACCTGGAGAAAAGCGGCGAGGCTTGCGACCGCGGTCACCATAGCAGGCGCGCGGCCGGCACGAAGCGCATAGTTAATTTAACGTTAACGACGCAAAGGCCGGCCCAAGAAGCCTGAAAACGCGCCGGCGGCATGGACGCTGCAAATCCCCTCCTGCACAACAACAGAAAGGATCGCGGGTGCACTGAAGCGGGACAAGTCTGTCCCTTCGAGGTTGCACCCCGGGGCGAGCGTTCAGTCATGAAACATCCGTCGAGCCGCGCGTTCTTCGCGTATTGGGACAAGAAGCGCGGCACTGCACGGGCTCCTGACCGGGCCGACATCGACCCGGCCGCGGTCCGCGGCCTGCTCGGCGACATCTTCGTGCTGTCCTGCGAGCCGAACCTCGGCTTCCCGTTCCGCGTCGCCGGCACGCGCGTCTGCGCGCTCGCAGGAACCGACCTCAAGGACCGCAGCTTTGCGGCGCTGTTCACAGAAGCAAGCCGCAGCGAGATCGAGGAGATCACGACGATCGTCGCCGACGAGACGCTAGGCGCGATCGCCGGCGTCACCGCCGCGCGCGAGGACGGCAGCAAGGCGCATCTGGAGCTCCTGCTGCTGCCCTTCAACGCCCGCCCGCATACGCCGGTCAGCGTCACCGGCGTGCTCGCGCCGTTCGACGACGAATGCGGCACGTTGTCCGCCTTCACCCTCACTTCCTGGCGCTACCTGCACCAGCCGGAGAAACTCCTGCCGCGCGCCATCCGCAAATTGCAGATCGCGCGCGGGCTGATGGTGTATGAGGGGCTGCGATAGAGCCCCTGCAGACGTGCGGCGATCCTGCGATGGATCGCCGCGCGGCATGACCGTTTTTGCCGGATTTGCGTCATTTCTGATGTCGATGCGACCGGATAGCTTCCGCGCCGCGTGAGACGAGCGGGTGACATCATGATGAGCTGGCGCAATCTGGCGTGGACTGCCCTCGGCGGCATGACATTGCTGGCAGGGATCGGCGCGACCTGGCTGCTCCTGCTGCCCGCCGCGCCAGCCTCGGGACCCGCGCCTGCGATTTCCAGAGACGAAACCGAATCGACCCTGGCGGCGCTGAAACCGCCGAAACGCAAGCGACCCTTGATCGCCATCGTCGGCATCAACGACATGAGCGAGACCACCGATTACCTGATGCCCTACGGCATTCTCGCCCGCGCCGACATTGCCGACGTCCTCACCTTGTCGACGCAGCCAGAGCCCGTCACGCTCTATCCCGCCCTCAAGGTGCAGCCGCATGCGACCATCGCCGAGTTCGATGCCGCGCACCCCGATGGCGCCGACTACGTCATCGTGCCGGCGATGAGCCGCGACGACGACGCAACGGTCTTGCACTGGATCAGGAGCCAAGCCGGCAAGGGCGCGATCGTGATCGGCGTGTGCGTCGGTGCCACGGTTGTTGCCAACACCGGGCTGCTCGACGGCAAGCGGGCCACGACGCATTGGTATTCCGTGGGCGATCTGAAGAAGCATTCGACGATCCGCTACGCGGCGGACCGCAGGCTGGTCGTCGACCAGGGCGTCGCGACGACCACTGGCATCACCGCATCCATGCCGATGGCCCTGACCTTGATCGAGGCGATCGCCGGCCGCGCCAAGGCCGAGGCGGTCGCCGGCGACGTCGGCCTTGCGCGATGGGACGCACGCCACCGCAGCGACGCGTTCAGCTTCACACGCCCCTTCGCGCTGACGGCGATCGCAAACACGCTCGCATTCTGGAAGCGCGAGCAACTCGGCATCGCGTTGACGCCTGATGTCGACGAGGTCTCGCTCGCCCTGATCGCCGATGCGTGGTCGCGCACCTACCGCTCGCGCGCCCTCACCTTCGCCGCCACGGCAGAGGCGCGGACCAGCCGCAGCGGTCTTCGCATCCTGCCGGACCGCATTGCCGGGAGCTGGCCGGCGGAGCAGGCCGTGCCGGATTCCGGCGCCTCGCCGCCGGCGCGGGCGCTGGACGAAACGCTGCGCGCGATCGAGACGCGCTACGGAGCACGCACGGCCGACTTCGTGGCGATGCAGCTGGAATATCCGCGATAACGACCGCCAGGATCTTTCCCGCTGCGCGCATCGCCGCGGCGGAATAGATTGGAAGGACACCACGGAACGACGGATCGACATGAGCAAGCCGCATTGGCGTCCCGCGCGCGCCTCCGACCTTCCTGCGATAAGCGCGATTGCGGCACGCATCCATCCGGCGTTGCCCGAACGCGAAGAGGTGCTGGCGGAGAAGATCAGGCTTTGCCCGGAGGGCTGCGGCGTGCTCGATACGGACCAGGGCATCATCGGCTACGGACTGGCACATCCCTGGATGCGGTACCGAATTCCGCCGCTCGACGGCTTTCTGCAAGCATTGCCCGATCGCGCCGACTGTCTCTACATCCACGACGTCGCGGTATTGCCGGAGTTCCGCGGCGGCGTCGTGCGCGCTTATGTCGGTGATATCGAGAAGCTGGCGCGTGCATCACGCATCAGAACGCTCGCGCTGGTCTCGGTCTACGGCACGCCGCCGCTATGGGAACGCGTCGGCTTTCGGACCGTGACGGCGAACGCCGAGTTGCACGCAAAGCTCGCATCCTACGGCGACGGCGCGACCTACATGCTGCGCGACCTCGCCGCGACGTAATGCCCGTCCCCGGGCAAATTGATCGGATTGCTTCGCAGGACGCCGTCAGGCTGCTTCTTCACGCCGCCCCCGCGCGGAACGACTGCCTACCCCCGGACTTCCCGTTTCGTAGACCCAGGCCTCCTTGGCAAACCACTCGTGCGTTGCCGCACACATCTCGCAATAGGTGCGAGAGAAGAACACTGCACTGCACCGAAATCGTTCGCGGTCCATCTCGATGCCGGTCGAAATGGCTCGGCCCGTTTCCGGGCACTTGATCATCACCATACCCTGATTTCCTCCAGCTCGGCATCCCTTCACGGAAGGGCGTCGCCGCCATCAGCCGGACGGCGTCTCTTCTGGCGAAGACGCTCGTCCGCCGATTCACGCGGCCGATAGCCTCGATTCAAGCTGCCCTGTGCAGAACCCGGTTGAAGCTCTTCTTGATCGGCTCGGCCGTCTCGGTCGCAACCTTCTGAGCAAGGTCCCAAAGCTCCCGGTTATGCCCGGAAGCCATTTCAAAGGTCCTGCGGCTGTGGGTGGTGGAGAGGTTCACGACATCCGCAAACGACCTCGCATCGGCCAGTTGGGACAGGAATTCCAGGGTGGAGCTGGTATTGATTTTCGATATTTCGATGACCTTGGTGCCGTAGTCGGCGGCACGCGTGGCATTGGTCGCACAGGCTTCGCGGAAAGCGTCGGTGATCTCCTCGGAAGCCGCCTTCATCTGCTCGAGATTTGCCTTGGCCCGCGCGGCGCCCTGCTCGGCAAGATCACCGAAGATCTCCTGGATATTGAAAAACGGCACGTCGAACTTGAGCCTTGCACCACCACTCCCACCCGCGGGAGTGGCATTCGTCTCGGCTTTCACATTGGCATCATGCATCGTCATTCCATCCTTTCACGCGAAACCAGATGTTGGATTGAAGACTCTCAGAAGCTCCCGGGTGCGGGCCGCACCGGGAAACCAGTGCCCCTACTCTCAAAATGGAGGGATGCTGCTGATGAGCTGCTCTCGCCCCCCTGCCGATGCCAACTATGACCAACCAGGATCGGACCTTCAGTTCGCTTTCAGACTCTCGACTTGATTAAATTCGATTCAAGCGACGCCTCGCCGCAGGCGCCGCTCTTGCCGCTTTGAGTTTGCCGAAAAGGATTCTGCCAACTCGAGAAGGCGCGGGCTCGCAGGCGCGTCCGGATGGCACCATGTTACTGATTGATTGCGCCATAGCGCACCGCGCGAGCCTTCGGCGGCGTTAGTCTGGCCGGGGCCGGAAAGCGGCAGATCAGCCCCGACGCTTCTTCTTCGCATTTTTCTCGGGCGCGCCCTTCGCAGGCCACGGCGTGACCGAAGGCTCTGCATGGCCGGGCTTGTTCTTGTGCTTCTTTTTCTTTGCGAAAGAACGCGCATCACCGAATTTCGACGCGCGCTCGCCCTGAGGCTTGCTGCGCGACTTGAATCCACTCGCCTCGCGCGGGCGATCCTCGCGCCGTTCATGATGAGCGCCGGCCTCGCGCTGCGGCGCGCGGGGGCGCTCCTGAGGAGCGTCTTGCCGGTGAGGCGCATCCGTCATCGGCTCGATCCGGATGCTGTCTTCCTTGTCGGGACGCTTGATCTTCGCCGCAAAGGATTCGGCGACCCGCTGGGAGATCTCGAACTCGGTAGTGGTGTCCATGATCCTGATGGCGCCGATGTCGCGCTTGTCGATGCCGCCGCGGCGACAGATCATCGGCAGCAGCCAGCGCGCTTCCGCGTTCTTGCGGCGCCCGATGGCGGCGCGAAACCAGACGCTGCCATCCGCCATGGCGTGCTTCGAGGATTTCCCAGCCTTCGACCGCGGCTTGGCGCGGTCCTCGCCCTGTTCGGACCTATCACGCCCGCGTTCCGGCCTGCCGCTTCGCTCGCCGGGATCGATGATGTCCTCTGGCGACGGCAGCCGCGCGCGATAAAGCCGCGCGAGCGCGGCGGCGATGTCCTCGGCCGAGCGCTCGGCCAATAGCGATTGCGCCAAAGCCAGATCGTCGGGACCAGTCTCCTCCGTGAACAGCACGTCCTTCATGCGCGCATGATCGAGCTTGCGGATGTCTTCCGCCTGCGGCGCCGTGCCCCAGACCGCGTCGACCCCTGCGAGATCGAGCAGCAGCTCGGCGCGCCGCCGCCGCGCGGGCGGCACCAGCAGGACGCTCGTCCCCTTCCGGCCCGCGCGCCCGGTGCGGCCCGAGCGATGCTGCAAGACCTCGGCGTCGTTGGGCAAATCGGCATGAATGACGAGGTCGAGGCTCGGCAGGTCGATGCCGCGGGCGGCAACGTCGGTCGCGACGCAGACGCGGGCGCGGCCGTCGCGTAGCGACTGCAGCGCCAGGGTGCGTTCGTTCTGCGTCAATTCACCCGACAGCGCGACCACAGAGAAGCCGCGCTCCAGGAGCGCGGCTTGCAAATGCCTGACGGCATCGCGCGTGCTGCAGAACACCAGCGCGCTCGGCGCCTCGTAGAAGCGCAGCACGTTGACGACGGCATGCTCGACGTCGGCGGGCGCGATGCGGATCGCGCGGTATTCGATATCGGCGTGGCCGCCCTCGTCGCCGGCGACCTCGATCCGGAAGGCGTCGCGCTGATATTGCCGCGCCAGCGCGACGATGCCGCGCGGAAACGTCGCCGAGAACAGCAAGGTGCGGCGCGTCTGCGGCGTGGTCTCGAGGATGAATTCCATGTCCTCGCGAAAGCCGAGATTGAGCATCTCGTCGGCTTCGTCGAGCACAACCGCGGCGAGCTCGGAAATGTCGAGACGGCCGCGCCGCAGATGATCGCACAGACGGCCGGGGGTGCCGACGACGATATGCGCGCCGGCGGCGAGCTCGCGCTGCTCGCGCCGCGGATCCATGCCGCCAACGCAAGAGACGACACGCCCGCCGGCATGCCCATAGAGCCAGGCCAGCTCGCGCTGAACCTGGAGCGCGAGTTCGCGGGTCGGCGCCACGATCAAGGCGAGCGGCGCGGCCGCTGGTGCGAACTGCTCGGCGTCATCGAGGATGTTCTTTTCGATGGCCAAGCCGTAAGCGACGGTCTTGCCGGAACCGGTCTGGGCCGAGACCAGGAGGTCGCGGCTGGTGGCTTCATGGGCGAGCACCGCGAGCTGGACGGGCGTCAGTGAATCATAGTTCCGCTCGGCCAAAGCGCGGGCGAGCGGCGGGGTCAGGGCCGGAAGAGACACGAGATGGGAAACCTTGTTTGATTCAGGCGCGCAAACGGTGAACCGGCGCCCCGAGCTGCGTGCGCGGCAAACGGCCCGACCGCACGCTGATTTGATCTGGGCGCTCTTTACGCCAAGCGCCCGGAAATCACCATAGCCGTGATGCATGGCTTGACGACGAGCCGCGCCTGAAGCTTGCAGCGGATTTTTGCGGCCAGCTCGATTAACCTTAGCGCGGCGGGATCGGCCTATAGCCGAGCCACGCTCACGTCTGACGATATGGGGAATAAAGATGCGATTGGCGGTCATTTCCGACATCCACGGCAATCTCGCCGCGCTGGAGGCGGTGCTGGCGGATATCAAGACGCGGGGCGTCGATCGGATAGTCAACCTCGGCGACTGCGTCACCAGCCCGTTGTGGCCGAGGGAAACGTTCGAATTCCTCCAATCGCTGGCGTTGCCGACCGTGCGCGGAAATCATGATCGCTGGATCGAGGAGTTTCCGGACGACAAGCTCTCGCCGGCAGGTCTGTTTGCGCGAAACGCACTGACTGCAGAGCAGCGTCGTGCACTTCACAACCTGCCCTCCCAGCTGCGACTGGACGACGGCATCCTGGCCTGCCATGGCACGCCCGACAGCGATACGGCGTGCCTGCTGGAGGACGCACTCGACGACGGCCGCTTCGTGCCGGCACGCCGCGACGTGCTGGAGGCACGCCTTGCGAGCGAGCCGGCGGCACGCGTGGTGCTGTGTGGCCATAGCCACCGCCCGGCCGTCGTTCACGGACCGCGCGAATGTCTGGTGCTCAATCCCGGCAGCGTCGGATGCCCGGTCTTCGCCGACATTCCCTTTGCCGCGAAACTAGAACACCGCTCGCCTCACGCCCGCTACGCGATCCTCACCAAGGGCAAAAGGGGCTGGCAGGTCGAGCTGCTGGCCCTCGAATACGACTGGGAGGCCGCCTCGGCGCGCGCGCTCGCCAACAACCGTCCGGACTGGGCGCACGCCATGTTGTCGGGATACGTCAAATAGAATTTCTCAGATCTCGGCGTACACCTCCAGCAGATTCCCGTCGGGATCGCGGAAGAACAGCGTGCGATGGCCGAAGGGCTGGTTGGTCGGCGGTGACAGCAGCGCCACGCCTTGCCGCACGAGTTCATCGGCGCACGCGTCGACCTCTGCAGCAGAGACCTTGAAGGCCAGCTGCAGCGAGGCGCTGCCCGCTGGCGTCGGTGCATCGCTGGCGGTGCGGCTCGGCCTTGCCAGCACCAACGTGTTGCTGCCGAGGCCGTACTCGATCCAGTTCGGCGACAGCTCGCGCGAGAGCGGAAAGGCGAGGACGTCTTCGTAGAAGCGGCGCATCGGCGCCATGTCGCGCACGAAGATGACCGTGTAGTCGATCGCGCGGATGGCGTGGAAGGGGGATTGTCGGGCTGGTTCGGGTGTCTTTTCGTCGGTCATTTCGTCGCTCGTTCCAGGCTCCGACTTTTAGCCCGCATGGAGCAAAGCGGAATGCGGGACGGACGTCCCCGGATTACGCTCGGCTCCACCCGGGCTACGGATTTTGTCTATCGCAGCAGGCCGCCATCATAGCGCAGCTCATAAAGCGGTGTACCATCCTGCCGGGCAATCGTCTCCACACCGTGGAAGCGATCGATACCGCCTTCGATCTCGTTGCGGTACGCCATGCCGTCCTGCTCGAACAGGCGAGGTCCCCGGTAAGGCTCTTCGACGCCGACGCGCAGCAACGCCTGGCGCAGGAATTTGTAGATGGCGAGGAAGATCTCCCGCTCCGTGATCTCCGCACGAACGCCGCCGCTGTAGCTCATCGACCAGATGACGCGTTCATCCCGCGACACGGTCTCCTGCCCGACGAAGAAGCCCATCCCGAAATAGATATCGCGATAGGCATAAGGCGGCGCGTGATGCTCGAGCTGCTTGGAGCCGGTAAGCAGCGGCGCAGCAACGGTCGCATCGTCATCGAGACCCGCATAGGTGCGGCGTTTGGCTTCGACCAGGAACGCCGCGAGATCGTGAGGCGCGGACGGCATCGTCTACTCCACCAGCTCCGGCCACGGCACGATCGTCGACTTCACCGTCTTCATCGCCATTGCGTCCTGCACGGCCTGCGCGACGCCCGCTTCCGTGAACGGGTAGATCGTCTGCATTTTCAGCCACGGGTATTTGTCACGGGTGCGGTAGAGCATGTCGACGCCGAGCGGGAGGTCATTGCCGGTGAAGCCCCAGGATCCCAGCACGTTGAGGTCCTTGGTGCAGATGCGGTGCCAGGAGGTGTCGATCGAGCCGGCGTCGGTGAACTGGCCCATCTCGACATAGGTGCCGCCGTCGCGCAGCATCTCGATGCCCTCGGGGCCGGCGGTCGGATGACCCGAGCAGTCCATCACGAGATCGGCGCCGAAGCCGCCGACGATCTCGCGCACACGCGCGATGCGATCCTGCGGTGACTTCAGCTCCTCGATGTTGACGGTCGCCTCCGCGCCGAACTCGCGCGCCAGCTTGAGCCGCGGCTCCTCCGGCGCGCCGACGCAGATGATGCGCCCCGCCCCCATCTCCCTGGCGGCCGCGACCGCCAGAATGCCGATCGGGCCGGAGCCCTGGATCACCACGGTGTCGCCCCAGCTGAATCCGCCGGCGCGGGTCGCACGATTGAAGGCCCGAATGCAGGAGGTCAGCGGCTCCGACAGCGCACCCAGGCGCAACGACATGTCGTCCGGCAGCTTGTAGATCTTGGTGCCCGGCAGCATGTCGAGATCGACATAGACATATTCGGCCCAGCCGCCCCACAAATGCGGCGCCTTGTCGAAGCCGAGATAGCGGCCGTAATAGACCGGCGTCAGGCATTTGTTCGCGGTTTGCGGATAGTGGATACAGTAATAGCAGCGGCCGCACGGCATGAGCGGCGGGATCATCACCTTCGAGCCGACTTGAAGTGGCTTGCTCATGAAGTCCTCAGTGAACTCGTCGCCGCATTCGACAATGATTCCGCCGAGCTCGTGACCGAGCGTGAACGGCCAGGGCAGCGGCTTGGGCCAATGTCCTTTGAGGATGTGCAAATCGGTGCCGCAGACGCCGCAGGCGCCGATCTTGATCAGCGCGGCCTTCCGGCCGACCTTCGGCCACGGCACCGTGCGGATCACGGGCTCCGAGCCGGGACCGGCGTGGGTGCAGACGCGGATTTGTTGCATGGCCGTTTCCTCGCTGCCCGCTTGTTGTGTTTTGATCGTGCGGGCTGAGGCGAAGCGTATGTGAGATGCGCGCTCGTGCCAAGCGGACAGGATCGTAGCCCGGATGGAGCGCAGCGCAATCCGGGAGAAGTCCATCCACGGCTAACGGCCCGGATTTCGCTTCGCTCCATCCGGGCTACAGGACTAAAGGCCGCAGACGCATATCTGCCGCATGCTTTCCGCCGTTAACGTGCTGCGATCGAAATCACCGAAGCGCTCGATGAGGCGGAGGCCGCCCGAGGTCACGAGCAACGGCATCTCCTGCGGGAAGATGTTGCGCATCGGCAAGGCGGCTTGCCAAAAATCCTTCTCCGTCTTGCTCGACCAGCACCAATCCACGTGCCTGATCTGGGTGAGCGGGTCGTATCTCGCAGTCTCCTCGACAGTGATGGCGCCAAGGCGATCGTGGACCACCGTGCCGATCAACTCGCGCTTGTTGGGATCAGCGTTGAGCATGGCGATATTGGGCAGGAAGGCGTCGAACACCAGCCGACCCTGCGGCGACAGATGTCTGCCGACCGATCCGAAGAAGTCTCTGAAGTCGTCGAGACTATGCAGATGCAGGATCGAGTTCACGGCGACGACGATGGTGTCGAAAGTCCGCCCGCCGAGATCGAAATCGCGCATGTCCAACTCGACGAAGCCGGGCTCAACCGCGTTCGCCCTGGCGTAATCTCGCGCCCGCTCCAGCATCGCGCAAGACAGATCGCCTCCAATGACATCAAGGCCCGCCCGCGCCAATGGAACGGTGAGGCGACCGCTCCCACAGGCAAGATCGAGCACGCGGCCACCGCGTTCGCGCGCGATGTCGACATAGAAGCCTTCGAGGATCGGATCTGGCGGCGCCATCAGGTCATAGAGATCCGGCCGATCGTAGAGACTGTTCTGTTCCATGGAGACGATCGTAGCGAATAATTCCGTGCCCTGCATGCGGCGACTGCTGCGGCTCGACGAGCGCAGGCCGGAAGCCGCAAGGCTCGCACCTCAGATAACGCAGGCCTCGTGGCAGGAGTGCATGGCTGCTGTTCCAGCACGCCCAATTGTCTTGAGCGCCGACTGGCGAACGTGTAAGGCGCCAGGAGTCTCACCTCAGGTCCTCCAGTGAACCCCCTCCCCCAAAATCCCGTGGCCGCGTCCGGATCGTTCGCGGCGATGAGGTCCGTGCCCTACCGTCTCCAGTTCGCCTCTTACGTGCTGGCGATGATGGCCGACAATATCGAGCATGTGATCAGTTATTGGGTGGTGTTCCAGAAATTCCATTCGCCGACGCTGGGCGGGTTTGCCGTGCTGTCGCACTGGCTGCCGTTCCTGCTGTTCTCCGTCGCGGTCGGCGGCCTCGCCGACCGGTTTGATCCGCGCCGCATCATCCAGTGCGGCATGCTGCTGTTCATCGTCGCCTCCGCCGGTTGGGGCTTCTTCTTCCTGACCGATACGATCCAGATGTGGCACGCGATGCTGCTTCTGGTGATCCATGGCTGCGCCGGCGTGCTCTGGCAGACGCCGAACCAGCTCTTGCTCTACGACCTGGTCGGCCCGGCCGACCTGCCGAGCGCGGTGCGGCTGAACGCGATGGCGCGCTATCTCGGCATCCTGGTCGGACCTGCGGTGGGCGGGCTCATCATGCTGACGCTCGGTCCCTCGCACGGCATCATCTTCAACACGCTGTTCTATCTGCCGATGCTGCTGTGGCTGTTCTGGGCCCCGATCAGGGACAAGAGCGTGGCGGCGCGCCGCTTCGCGGTGCGCGGCCTCGCCGACATCGTGCTCACCATCCGCGCGATCGGCACCCAGCCCGTGCTGTCGGCGATGACGTGGCTCGCCGGCCTCACCTCCTTCATGATCGGCAACGCCTATCACGCCCAGATGCCGGGCTATGCCGGCGATCTCGGCCATGGCGATCCCGGCGTCTCCTACAGCGTGCTGCTCGCCGCGGACGCGGCCGGCGCATTGCTGGCCGGCATCGCGCTGGAATCCTGGGGACGGCTGAAGGGCACCCCGCGCACCGCGATCACGCTGGCGATGCTGTGGAGCGTGGCGCTGCTCGGCTTCGCGCTCGTGCCGGTCTATCCGGTCGCGATCGCGCTATTGTTCTTCGCGGGCTTCTTCGAGCTCTCCTTCAACACCATGGCGCAGGCGCTGGTGCAGCTCAACGCGCCGCACGACGTCCGCGGCCGCGTCGTCGGCCTCTACAACATGGCCGGGCTCGGGATGCGGGCCTTCAGCGGCATCACGATCGGGGTATCAGGCGCGGCGATCGGCATCCACTGGTCGCTCGGCTTGTCGGCCGCCGTGCTGCTGGCGCTGCTGTGCCTGCTTTATGGGCGCGCCGCGAGGAAGCCGAGCCCCGCCTGAAGGTGTGGCTTTTCGAGCGCATCGTGTCTGTCCGTGTCCAGCGCGCCCGATCCTAACGCGGCATTAACCCTGTGCACCTTAGGGTCGCAAGGACTCCGCCCGGGCGGGGGGTCGGGTGT
Source organism: Bradyrhizobium sp. SUTN9-2 (assembly GCF_003122645.1). NCBI lineage: Bacteria > Pseudomonadati > Pseudomonadota > Alphaproteobacteria > Hyphomicrobiales > Nitrobacteraceae > Bradyrhizobium > Bradyrhizobium sp. SUTN9-2. The sequence goes on along the minus strand of NZ_LAXE01000001.1, from coordinate 3,545,965 downwards.
TGGAAATGGCGTTGGCGAACAAAAAATTTCTTCCGGCCGCCGAGGAGCGCAGGCGCTTCCAGCGGGTGAAGGTGCACCTGCTCGGCCGCTACATGCTGCCGGACCGCCGGGAATTCCCCTGCCAGGTGATCAACATGTCGCCGGGCGGCCTCGCTTTGCTCGCCCCCGGCATCGGCAATGTCGGCGACCGCGTGGTCGCCTATCTCGACCATATCGGCCGCGTCGAGGGCAAGATCACCCGGATCATCGACAACGGCTTCGCCATGACCATCGGTGCGACGCCGCGCAAGCGCGACAAGCTCGCCGCGCAGCTGACCTGGCTCGCCAACCGCGACATCCTCAATCTGCCGGAGGACCGCCGCCACGACCGCATCGTGCCGCGCAACCCGATCGCGGTGCTGACGCTCGAGGACGGCACCAAGATGACCTGCCGCATCATCGACCTCTCGCTGTCGGGCGCGGCGATCGCTGCCGAGAACCGGCCACCGCTAAAATCGACGGTTCTGCTCGGCCGGGTCCAGGGCCGCGTGGTCCGAAACCTCGAGGACGGCTTCGCGCTGGAGTTCATGCACGAGCAGCCGGCAGAGACACTCGAAGAGAGCGTTACCGCGCGGTAAAGCGCAAGGACGCGAAAACCTCCATATTTCCAGGCTCGAAGGCGGCTTCCGCGATGCGGACGCCGCCTTTTTCATGTCCCGCGGCGAATGGCCAGCGGTTAACGGAGGGGCTGCAGATGAGCGCAAACAACGCTCCTCCCAGCGCTTCCGCGTTAATAGATAAAATTTGAATCAATTGCAGTCATATCCAATTTTACGCGAATTCTATTCAAGTATAGATCGAATTCGCCGCGCCTTTTACTTGCATTCGTCTCGACTTGACTTGGTCGACTTAGCGGCAACTCAAAAGCTCCGTGCGAAATGTGGTCCCAACAAGAAACGGGGGCCGCAATGTTTGACTTCAGGGGACGGGGGAAGGGACTGGCGCTGGCCGCCATGCTCTTCGGGATCAGCGCGGCAGCGCAGGCCGGCGAAGGCCGTCTGCTCTACGCGAGCCTCGGCGACACCACGCGTGCGCCGATCGGCTGGGTCGAGTTCTGCGCGGACAATGCTACCCAGTGCCAGGGCGCACCGCTGCAGCCCCGCGACATCGTGATGTCGCAGGCCGCATGGCGCGACCTCGTCAAGGTCAATCGCTGGGTCAACGAGACCGTCAAGCCTCTGACCGACCAGGAGCACTGGGGCGTGATCGAGAAGTGGTCGCTGCCGTCAGACGGTTACGGCGACTGTGAAGACTACGTGCTGTTGAAGCGCAAGATGCTGATGGACGCCGGCTGGCCGCGCCAGGCCCTGCTCATCACCGTGGTGCGCGACAAGAAGGGCGAAGGCCACGCGGTGCTGACGGTGAAGACCGACAAGGGCGAGTTCATTCTCGACAATCAGAACGAGAACGTCCTCGCCTGGACGGAGACCGGCTACCGCTTCGTCAAGCGCCAGTCGCAGAGCGATCCCAACGTCTGGGTCTCGCTGGGCGATACCAAGCCGGCGGTCTCCACCGCCAGCGCGAAAGATTAGTAGGAACGAGACAACAGGTTACGCGACCCGGTCACATCCCCACCCCTCCCCGTCCCAGACCGGTTCGCGCGCGGCCAGCCATCCCCCAATGGCTGGCCGCAACTTTTTGGGAAAGCGCGATCAGCTCTGCTGGCCTTGGCGCGACCAGGGTACGCGTGCGGCGGCAAAATCCCGCCAGCTATCCTGCAAGCCCTGCTGCACGCCGATCGATGCCCGCGCCTGCCAGCCGGCGATCGCGGCCGCCGCAATGGCGCTGTCGCGATCGTCAGCGCCGAGCCCGTCGAGCAACGAGGCCGTCACCGCCATGTCGTTGAAGACGCCGAGCTCCTCCTGCAAGCCGGCGAGCCGGCGCGCGAATTTTCGCGCGGACTTGCGATCCTCGTACAGCGGCAGCAGGAACTCGCTGAGATAGCGCAGCCGCTTGGTGGCGAGCCGCACGCGGTGCAGCTCGTCGACCGTCAGCGACTTGAAGCGGCGGCCGCGCTTGAGCACCTTCGCGTGCTGTTCCGATAGGACGCGCTGCGCGAAATTGAGGGCGGGCTCGGCGAGCCGGCCGAGATCTTCGGGCGCGACGCCGTTGCGCCAGCCGCGCGTCTCGATCCAACCGCCGAGGCCGATCAGGAAGAGCGCGCAGCGGCGATCATCGAGCGCGTGGCGGGCGCTGCGATAGGCTTCCGCCTGACGCTGAGCCGCGGCCCGCCCAAGCGCATCGAAGCCCGCGACCGAAGGACAGGCTCTTGCGATCGCCGGCAAGGTGTCGAGCTGGAACACGTCCCAGTCGCGCGCGGCGGACAGGCCTTGCGCCAGCCATTTGGCCTCCGAACGCAGCGCCTCGAGATTGCTGAGCGCGCCGACCGAACGCATCAGGTCGAGCGCGGATCGCAGCCGGCGCAGCGAGACGCGCAGCTGATGCACGCCTTCCGGATTGCGGCCGTCCTCGGCCGCCGGCAGCGATTGCAGCAGGTGAAGGAAGCAGGTGCGCAAGATGGTCGCGAAGGCTTCGTCGAGCGTCACGGAGGGATCGAGACGAAGCTTGCGCGGCCGGCGAGCCGACGGCGGCAGGTCCGCGGCAAGATCGAAGCCGCGCGCCGACTTGCTGCGGATGGACGGCTTCACCGTTCCGTGCTCCGCAAGGCGCAGGGCGATCTCGTAGATCACGCTCGTGCTGCCGCTCTTCAGCTCCAGCTCGATCTCGCTGACAGGAACCGACCGGTCACCGGCCGTCAGCTCGCCCTGGTCGCAGGCGACCTCGACCGTGCCGGATGGCAGGTCTATGATGCGCGTGTGACGATGCACATCGGCCGTGAACACCGCTTCGAGCGGCTGCGCTTTGAGTCGCTCGCGAATCTTCTCGGGAATGAACGGCATCGCCAAAGCGAGATCGGGCGCAAGCGAAGGCACGCTTGCTTCCCATTCGCCGCGACGCAACGGATCGTCCGCAACCTCGGTCTTCACGGTCTGCACGAAACGCGTGCCGCTCTGGCGGACGCGCAAGCTCAGGCCGGCGCGACGAAGCGCCCGCTCGGGCGTGTCGTAGTAGACGGATTTGAGACGTTTGCGCGTGCCCTTGTTGCGTGCGTTCGCCGCGATGACGGGCGCTGCGCCGAAATGCGCCATGCGATCGGCACCAACGAGCAGCTTGAGCTCGATTTCGGCGGCGGGAGATGCGGGCTGGGTCGGGCTCGGCGCGGGCGTCACGTCCTGCGATGGCGTCTGCTCAATGGCAGCGCGCTCCTCGACCGTCGCGGGTTCCACGCTGACGTCCTCGCGTTGCCCCGGGAAGCCGGTAAGGAGCTGCGCTCTCTTGGTGTTCCCAACAGCAGGATTGGCTTCCGGTGCCCCCGGAGTCTTGCGAGCCGGCGCAGCATCTGACTTTAGCATTTGCGGTAACATGACAGTTCAATGACAGGCGACAGGGATATAGCCTGTACAGCCTGCGAGGAATAGTCACATCAGATCGGCGCGCATCATGATTCACATGTAGCTCGCCAGGTAAAAGCTGCAGCCGCCGGCCCAAGCCCCCTACGACACGCCGAGAGATGCCGCTCATTCTGCCGCTTCAAGATTGGCCGGCTTTTCAGCCTCGCCGAGCGGGGAAACCGCCGGGCCGTTGAGCGCGGTGCCATCGGGTGCAAACTGCGATCCGTGACATGGGCAGTCCCAGCACTGTTCGAGTGAGTTCCAGTGCACGACGCAGCCCAAATGGGTGCAGCTCGCCGAATGCAAATGCAAATGTCCGCTTCGGTCCCGGCACGCCGCGATCTTCTTCAGTCCGCTTCGGAAGAGGCGCCCCTCGCCGGGCCGCAGTTGTTCAGCGCTCGCGATTTCACTTGCGGTGAGATACTCCGCGAAATTCTTGATAGGGGTGATGTTCTCGCTGATGAACTCGCCGATGTTCCTTTGAATCTTCCGCGACGGAGCGTAGACGTCCTCCCAGGCACTTGCGCCGCTGGTGATGAGATCCGCGATCAGCATGCCGGCCACGAGCCCGTTGGTGATCCCCTGCCCGGAGTCGCCGCTGACAACGAATACATGCTCCTCGCCGGGGCTGCGGCCGATGAAGCCGGCGAAATCGACCGGCTCCAGCACCTGACCCGACCACCGATGGGTGACCTCGCGCAAATCCGGCAATCGCTCGCGCGCCCAGCGCTCGAGCGCGTCAAGGCGCTGTGCGCCATCATTCGCCTCACCCGACTTGTGATCTTCGCCGCCGATGATCACGATGTCCTCGTCGGCAGATAACGGGTGGAGGCGGACATAATGATAAGGATCGAGCGTGTCCCAATAGAGCGCATCCTCCACGGCGCCGGCCGCAATCTTCGCGGCGAGTGCATAAGTGCGGTAAGGCGCCTGCTTAGTGTGGATCGCCACCTGAACATTGACGGGCGAGTTGGTCGCAACCACCACGTCGGCGGCGTGAACCTCGTAGCCTGAGGCGGTGGTGACGACCATGCTACCCTGGCGTTGCTGGATGCTCTCGACGCAGGTGTCAGCATAGAGCTGGGCTCCCCGGCGCTGCAGTGCGCTCGCCAGACCGGCGAGATATTTAGTCGGATGCAGGCGCGCCTGGCGCGGAAAGCGCAGCGAACGCGTCTGACCGCTGTCATGGAATGGTGTCCGCTCGATGCAATTTTCGACCGGAATCTGCAGCTTGCGACAGCAGTCCAATTCACTATCCAGCTCGGATGCGGACGTTTCGGATGCCAGTACCCAATAGCCATCGACGCGCTTAAAACCGCAATCGATGTGCTCGGCGCCTTGGATGGCCTCGACGCGATCGATCGCGGCAGCGACGCTCTGATAGTAACGCCGCGCACAGTCAGGGCCGCGGACTCGCACAAACGCATCATAACCATCATCAAGCGCGGTCGCCAGATGCGCCGTGGTGCGCGCCGTCATCCCGCTGCCGATGCGGCCGCGATCGATCACTGCGACCGAACGTCCATGGCAAGCAAGTTCATATGCGACCGAAAGCCCGGCTATTCCGGAGCCGACCACGGCAACGTCCACGCCGACCGTACTCGACAGCACCGGAGCTTCGGCGACAGATACGTCCATCCAGAGGGACCACGTGTGCTCATCCCGTACATTCATGGCGCTACTCCTCGGAAGAACAAACGATGCAGCAGAATGACGGTTCCTATGTGCGCTATCGACCGATGAGATCGCCGCATTCATTAGGAACCTTCATCGTGCTCGCGCTTGAACCGGCATGAAAAGTCCATCACCGGGGATGCGCAGGGCGCTGCGCCAGGCGCGATTGTACGGGCACCTGCTCGTCCGCAACGACAGGCTGTATCACCCGGGCGGCAATCATCCGATCTGCTCGATACAGCTTGCACGAGAGATGGTCAGGTCAGGATGGATGACCAAGCACGACGGCGAATACGAGATCACGGCAGAGGGGCAGCTTGCCGCCGAAAGCGAAATCGGTCGCTGAGGTCGATGCGGCACCGTCCAATTCCCGGCCGGGAGTCGGGCCTGTTGACTGATCCGGCGATTACATCATTGACTAGCGGCACGGTCCTCACAAAGAGCTGCCATGCCCTCGTTCCGTCCCGTTATCGCGTTGTCGAGAGGCCTCGAGGTCCTGCGCGTCATCAACCAGGAACGGCAATCGACCGTAGGCTCGCTGCATAAGGCGACGGGCCTCAACAAGGCAACAATCGTCCGCATGCTCGAAACGCTGGAGCATGAAGGATATGTAGTGCGGCGCGCCGAGCCGCCCAGCTATGCCCCGACCGGACGGGCGCTCCTGCTCAGCGCCGGCTACGACGAACCCAATTGGATCGGCGGTATCGCCGAACCGATGCTCAACAAGTTTCGCCAACAGATTCAGTGGCCCTCGGACGTGGCCGTGCTCGACGAGGAATCCATGGTGATCGCGCATACGACGCGGATCGGCGGTTCGCTGCTCTTCTACCGTCCGCCGGGTTTTCGCTTTCCCGTGCTGGGCACCTCGATGGGGCGCGCCTATTTGGCGTTTTGCGAACCGGCCGAGCAGGAGCGCATCGCGGCGCGCCTTGCCCTCAGCCCGGAGCCCTGGAACGACCTCGCCCGCAATCCCGCCAAACTCACCAAGGTGCTGCGCGCGATCCGGAAAGCCGGATTCGCAGTGATGGACGAGAGCTACAGCCGCCGCATCTTCGGCGGCGCCGTCTGGGCGATCGGCGTTCCGGTCGCTGTTCCGAACCGCCTGTTCGCAAGCATGAACGTGATGATGCTGCGCGAGGCCGTCAGCACCGAGGAAGGTCTCAGGCGCTTCGTGCCTCAGATGAAGAAAGTCGCCTCCGCACTGGCCGAGACGCTCAGCGCCAGGCTTGCTGCGGCCGGCCCGTCCGCGGCCGCCAAGAGCTAGCCATTTCACACAATGAAATGTTGTTTCTATTTGGCTCTGCTCGTGTGACATCTCTGCCCGGCGGCCAAAGGGCGCCCAAAGACGCAACAAAACCGGAGGGGCAAGTGAGGACATTCGTCGCAATGCTGGGCGCTGCGATTGCAGGCCTGGTGCTGGCCACGGCTGATGGGGCTGCGGCCGAAGCCTGGCCGACCAAAGCAATCAAGATCGTCGTGTCGACGCCCGCCGGCGGCATCACCGATGCGTTCGCCCGCGCCTATGGCGATTACATCTCTCAGAAGCTCGGACAGCCGGTCGTCGTCGAAAACAAGACGGGAGCGAGCGGCGCGCTGGCAGCCCAATCGGTCAAGGATTCGCCGGCGGACGGCCATACGCTGATGTACACGATCTCGTCCACGCTGCTCGGAAACCGGCTGCTGCTGAAGTCGCTCGCCTACGATCCGGACAAGGATTTCACGATCGTCGCGATGACGCCATCGGGTCATCTGCCGCTGGTCGTCCATTCCGCTACCGGTGCAAAGTCCATCGAAGATTTCGTCGCCTATGCGCGCCGCAACAAGGTCACGGCCGGGTCGTATGGGATCGGTTCGTTCGCGCACATCGCGATCGCCGAGCTCAATCGCCAATACGGCCTCGACATCTCCATCGTGCATTACCGCGGCGAAGCGCCGATGTGGCAGGACCTGGCGGCCGGCGTCATCCAGGCCGCGACCGGCAGCTACCAAGCCGCGCTTCCGGTCCTTGATACCGGCGTCGGCCGCGCGATCGCTGTTCCGTCACTGGTTCGCATGAAGAAGCTGCCGGACACCAAGACGTTCACCGAGCAGGGGGTCACCGGCAAGGTCTTCCAGCTGACCAGCTTCACGACCCTCGTGGCGCCCGCTGCGACGCCGACCGACCGGATCGAGCTGCTCGCCAAGCTGATGGTCGAAGGCGGCAAGACCGAGCGTGTCCAGAAGCTGCTGGAGGCCTTCGGGGTCGATGCGCCGGCAATGGACCGCGCATCCTCGGTCGCCCTCTACGAAAAAGAAGGGCCGGTCTGGCTGGAGTCGATCAAGAATCTCGGATTGGAGCCACAATAGCGTCCGGACCCGCCGATCCCGTGCGCTGGCGACGCCCTTCTCACGCCCCCAGCACGTCCGCCAGCCGCAATTCATCGGCGGCGGGATCCTTCAGGAACAGCTCCGCCTCGATCTCGTTCAGGTGCGACAGCATCAAGGCGCCGGCGCGCGCCTTGTCGCGCTTGCGGATCGCGGCGGCGATCCCGGCATGATGATCGGTGCCGCACGCGGGCGTGTCGTGACGGCGGTAGAGCAGGATGATGAGCGAGGAGCGCGCGATCAGCTCCTTCAGGAAGCCGAGATAGATGCTGTGGCCACTCATCTCGGCGACGAGACGATGAAACTCGCCGGAGAGCCGCACCGAGGCGCGGGCATCGCCGCGCAACTCGGCCTCGCGTTCTTCCGTGAGATGGTGCTGCAGGCGATCGAGCCAGGCCGGCGAGACGGCGTCAATGGCGCGGTCCACGATGCTGGGCTCGATCAGGCGCCGCGCCTCGAACACCTCGCGGGCATCAGCCGGCGTCGGGCGCGCAACGAAAGCGCCGCGATTCTTCTCGATGTTGACGATGCCCTCATGCGCAAGCTGCTGCAGCGCTGAGCGCACCAGCGTCCGGCTCGCGCCGTAGATGTCGCCGATCTCGTCCTCCCCGAGCTTGGTGCCGGGCAGCAGGCGATGCTCGAGGATCGCGGCAGTCACACCCTCCCGGATACGGCTGACGCGATCGCTCGCATCTGGCGCATCGGATTTCTGGCGGGTCTTGGCGGCCATGATTGTGAGGGCTCGATCGACGAACGTTCGGCCTGCAATGTTAGTCGACGAGCTGTATCCAATCACAGGCCAAACTTTATACAATCTTCGCCCGTTTTGTGTGCAGCTGGCTGCACGGGTGACGGCCCGACAAATTGGGACGGAATCGATCTAACGATCTGACTCCGCTGCACAGTTTTTGAAATTCGCATCGTCGCGGGCTGTTGGCACGGACCTTGCGGAGAGAGCGGGACGCAACGCCCTCCTCGGACACGCCATGGCCATTCCCGCCGCTCTCGAACTGGTCGCCGTCACCAAGCGCTACGACGCCACGCTGGCCGTTGACAACGTCAACCTGAAGATCCCGGCCGGCACCTATTGCTGCCTGCTCGGCCCCTCCGGCTGCGGCAAGACCTCGACGCTGCGCATGATCGCAGGTCACGAGGCGGTCAGCGAAGGCGACATCATCCTCGGCGCGCAGAACGTCACCGACCTCGAGCCCGCCAAGCGCGGCACCGCGATGATGTTCCAGTCCTACGCGCTATTTCCGCACCTCTCCGTGCTCGACAACGTCGCCTTCGCCCTGAAGATGCGCGGCATCGACAAGCCGACGCGGCACAAGCGCGCCGGCGAATTGCTCGAGCTGGTCGCGATGAGCCAATATGCAGGCCGTCTTCCGGCGCAGCTCTCGGGCGGCCAGCAGCAGCGCGTAGCGCTCGCGCGCGCGCTGATCACCGAGCCGCAGATCCTCCTGCTCGACGAGCCGCTCTCGGCGCTCGATCCGTTCCTGCGCGTCAAGATGCGCGGCGAGCTGAAGCGGCTGCAGCGCGAGCTCGGCATCAGCTTCATCCAGGTTACCCACGGCCAGGAAGAGGCGATGGCCCTCGCCGACCACATCGTGGTGATGAACCACGGCAGGATCGAGCAGCAGGGCACGGCGCGCGACATCTTCCATCGTCCCCGCACCGAATTCGTGGCCCGATTCATCGGCGGACACAACGTGCTCAGCGACGCCGGCAATCTCATCGCCGTTCGCGCCGATCAGCTCGGCATCGTGCCGTTCGTCGACGGCGCCTTCGGCGCGCCGGCGCTGCTGACCCAGACCGAGTACCAGGGCTCCTACATCGCCGTCTCGCTCACGCTCGACGACGGCACCGCCCTGTTCTCCCACGTTCCCGAGGCCGCCTTCGACGTGCATCCGTTCCGTCCGGGCGATCGCGTGCTGGCGACCTGGGATCCCGCCAAGGCGCAACGCCTGCAATAGCACCCTTCACCACGGAATGCGCAACACAGAGGAGTGAGCGAAATGACCGAGACGACCAGGAAGACCGGCGTCAGCCGCCGCACGCTATTGAAGGGCACCGCGGGTCTCGCCGGCCTCGCCGCCGGCTCCGGCGCGATCACCGGCTTTCCTTACGTGAAGTCGGCCGATGCGAAGGTGCTCCGCTATCTCGGCACGGCCGTGAACGAGGGCGACGACATCGCCAAGCAATGCCTGAAGGACACTGGTATCAAGATCGAATACATCACCGCAACCACGGACGACGTCACCAAGCGCGTGATGACCCAGCCGAATTCCTTCGACGTGCTTGATACCGAATATTTCTCGCTGAAGAAGCTGGTGCCGTCGGGCAACATCCTTGCGCTCGACGCCAAGAAGATCAAGGAGTTCGGCAACATCACCCCCGTCTTCACCAAGGGCGAGACGCCCGGCGGCAAGAAGATCGGCGGCCAGGGCACCGCGCCCTGGAAGGTGCTCTATCTCGAAGGCAAGGACTCCAAGAAGTTCGCGACGTCGGCGACCGAATTCGTCACGCTGATCCCGACCGTCTACAACGCCGACACGCTCGGCATCCGCCCCGACCTGATCAAGCGCCCGATCAGCACCTGGGCCGAGCTGCTCAGCCCCGAATTCAAGGGCAAGGCCTCGATCCTCAACATCCCCTCGATCGGCATCATGGATGCCGCCATGGTCGTGGAAGCCTCCGGCAAGTACAAATATGCCGACAAGGGCAACATGACCAAGGAAGAGATCGATCTCACCATGAAGGTGATGACCGAGGCCAAGAAGGCCGGCCAGTTCCGCGCCTTCTGGAAGGACTTCAACGAGAGCGTCAACCTGATGGCCTCGGGCGAGACCGTGATTCAGTCGATGTGGTCACCGGCGGTTACCAAGGTGCGCTCGATGGGCATCCCCTGCACCTTCCAGCCGCTGAAGGAAGGCTACCGGTCCTGGGCTTCCGGCTTCTGCGTGTCGAAGGGCGTCTCGGGTGCCAAGCTCGAATGGGCCTATGAATTCGTGAACTGGTTCCTGTCGGGCTTTGCCGGCGCCTATCTCAACCGCCAGGGCTATTACTCCGCCGTGCTCTCCACCGCGAAGGCCCACATGGAGCCCTACGAATGGGCCTACTGGATGGAAGGCAAGCCGGCCGAGAAGGACATCAAGGCGCCCGACGGCTCGCTGCTTGAAAAGGCCGGCGCGGTGCGTGACGGCGGCTCCTACGAGGATCGCATGGGCGGGGTCGCGTGCTGGAACGCCGTGATGGACGAGAACGACTACATGGTCCGCAAGTGGAACGAGTTCATCGCGGCGTAACGGACATGTCGGAAGAGGTCCTGCAACAGGCAGCCCCGGGCTTGATCCCGGGGTCGGGCACAGCGCGCGCCGCAAAGCCGACGCGCCTGTCGCCGTCCTTCATCTCCTGGCTCCAGGCCGGGCCGATGATGCTGGTGTTTCTCGCGTTCTTCCTCATTCCGCTCGTCTTCGTCGTCATCGTCTCGTTCTGGGACTACAACGAATACCAGCTGCTGCCGGCTTTCTCCGGCCGCGGCTACACCGACACGTTCGAAGGCTGCATCGCGCAGCTCCCTGAGCTCTGCACCATCGCCAAGACCTATCTAAAGACGCTGAAGCTCTGCTTCCTGGTCTGGGCCATCACCCTCTTCGTCGGCTTCTGGGTCGCCTACTTCCTCGCCTTCCACGTCAAGTCCAAGACCTGGCAGATGGGCTTGTCGCTGCTCTGCACGATCCCGTTCTGGACCTCCAACGTGATCCGCATGATCGCCTGGATCCCGCTGCTCGGCCGCAACGGCCTCGTGAACACCGGCCTGATGAAGACGGGCCTGATCAACCATCCCGTGGAATGGCTGCTGTTCTCCGAATTCTCCGTGGTGCTGGCACTGGTGCACCTCTTCACCTTCTTCATGGTGGTGCCGATCTTCAACTCGATGGTGCGCATCGACAAGTCGCTGATCGAGGCCGCCTATGATGCCGGCGCCAGCGGTTTCCAGACCCTCGTCAACGTCATCATTCCGCTGGCCAAGCCCGGCATCGTGATCGGCTCGATCTTCGTCATCACCATCGTGATGGGCGACTTCATCACCATCGGCGTGATGGGCGGCCAGCAGATCGCCGCCGCCGGCAAGATCATCGAGACGCGGGTCAACGCGCTGCAATTCCCCGCCGCCGCGGCCAATGCCGTGATCCTCCTCGCAATCACCTTCCTGATCATCACCATGATGTCGCGCATCGTCGACATCAAGAAGGAGCTCTAGAGCATGAAGGAAGGACGCCCGCGCTCGTTCTACGTGCTCGCGATCTTCTTCGCGGCCTATGTGCTGTTTCTCTATGGGCCGATGATCGCGATCTACGTGCTGTCGTTCCAGGGGCCGCAGGGCGGCCTCACCTTCCCGATGAACGGCGTATCGACCTTCTGGATCGCAAAATTGTTCCAGGGCACCGGCATCGTCGATCTCGGTGCCGCCTTCCGCCGCTCGCTGCTGCTCGGCATCGTCGTGATGATCGTCACCGTCGTGCTGTCGGTCGCCGCCGGCATGGCGTTCCGGCGCAAGTTCAAGGCGCAGAGCATCCTGTTCTACTCGGCGATCGCCAGCCTCATCGTGCCCTCGATCATCACCTCGCTCGGCATCTCGCTCGAGTTCCGCATCATCGACGACCTGATCAAGGCGCATTGGAACGAGAATTTCGAGACCTCGATGGGCCTGCTGACGTCCGGGCTCGGCGCGCACCTGACCTGGACGCTGCCGTTCGGGCTGCTCATCATGTTCGCGATCTTCAACCGCTTCGATCCGCGGCTGGAAGAGGCCGCGCGCGATCTCGGCGCGACACCGTGGCAGACCTTTCGTCATGTCGTGCTGCCGATCATCCTGCCCTCGGTGATCGGCATCGGCCTGTTCGGCTTCACGCTGTCCTGGGACGAGCTCGCACGCTCCAGCCAGGCGATCGGCGCCGTGAACACGTTGCCGCTGGATCTTCAAGGCCTCACCACCACCGTGACCAACCCCGACATCTACGCGCTCGGCACCGTGATCTCGGCGGTCTCGTTCACGGTCATCACGCTTGCGCTCGGCACCATTCACGTGCTCAACAAGCGGCAGGCGGCCAAGGGCTCGGACGCCGGCAAGGGACTCGTCTGAGATAAGGACTCGTCTGTTCCAATGCGGCTTCACGTCGTCAACCCCAACACAACGGCGTCGATGACGGCGAAGATCGCCGCTGCCGCGCGCAGCGTTGCCCTCGCCGACACCGTGATCGATGCGCGTCAGCCGGCGATGGGCCCGGTCTCGATCGAGGGGTTTTACGACGAAGCTTTCGCGGTGCCCGGCATGCTCGGCTGCATTCGCGAGGCCGATCGCGACGGCGCGGACGCACACATCATCGCCTGCTTCGACGACACCGGCCTGGATGCCGCGCGCGCCGCCGCCAAAGCGCCTGTGATCGGCATCGGCGAGGCCGGCTTCCACCTCGCGAGCCTGATCGCGGCGCGCTTTGCCGTGGTGACCACGCTCGGCGTCTCCATCGTGCCGATCGAGCACAATCTGCGCAAGTACGGCCTGGCCGAACGCTGTGCCCGCGTCCGTGCCGCCGAGGTCCCCGTGCTGGCGCTCGAAGAGCGCAACATTGATGCGCTCGGCAAGATCTCGGCGGAGATCACCGCCGCCATCCGTGACGACCGGGCAGAAGCGATCGTGCTCGGCTGCGCCGGCATGGCCGATCTCGCAGGCGAGCTCGCCGCGACGCACGGCCTTCCCGTGGTCGACGGCGTCGCGGCCGCGGTGACGCTAGCGGAATCACTGGTGCGACTTGGACTGAGGACCTCCCGGCTCGGGCCCTATGCGGCACCGCGCCCAAAGAGCTATTCCGGGCCGTTCTCGCAATTTCAGCCTTGATCCCTGCCCCCTGCGCGGCGCTCCCGGGCTGCAAGAGCCGCTGATCACTGGTTTTTTGCCGCTCAGCCTCTTTTTGGTCCCATTCCTTGCCGAAACGTAAGGCTTTCGGGACGCCCCGGTGACCCCTCTGGGTTGCCGGTCTTCGCCACTCACCAAGTTTCAATTTGGGTTTTGTCAGCGATGATCGATCTCGCCCAGGACAGGCCGTCCAACACCCTCCTTCGCCTTGGCGCCCAGCCGATCGCGCTGACTGCTGCAGCCCTCCTGCTGCTGATCGCGGGCGTGACGTCGATCGCAATCTGGCGGGCCTATACCGGTGCCGCCCCCGAGAGCGACCGGGTGGTGGCCTCGCGGCAGCTTCAGGCCCGCACCGCCCAGGCCTCCGAGCAGCTGGTCGAGAAGACCAAGGGGCTGGAGGCGACCCAGCAGGAATCGATCGACCAGCTCCAGGTGGTGCAGGACCAGCTTCAGACGATGAAGCGGCTGCTGGCGGCGCAACAGGCCGACACCAAGCGCCTGTCGGAGCAGGTTACGGCCTTGAACGAATCCATCGACGGCTTGCGGCAGTCCTTTGCCAGTGCACGGGCGACCGAGGTCGAGACTCCATCGGTTACCCGCAGGAAACCGGCGCGGCACCGCCACGCCAGCGCACGCAAGCGCTCGGGCGGCTGAGCCGGGCACGGTGCGGGAACTTTATTTTCGCCACTTGTGAACTGGATCACATTCGCCGGTATGATTCCGCGCGATGCTCGCCGTTACCGGATGGCGTGAGCCGATTTCAATATCCGGGGCTGGCAAGGTCGTTGACGGTATACTGCGTCAACGACCTTGTTTTTTAACAGCTATTTCGCCTCACTCGCAGACGTCGACTTGGCGGTAGCGCCATCCCGACGGGGTCATGACGCGCTTGCGCACGACGTAGCAGCCGCCATAACCGTCGTTGTAGCCGACGCCATAATAGGTGGGGCCGCCGTAATAGGGGTAGCCGTAGCCGTAATAACCGCCGTAGTAGCCGGCGCCGGCGAGACCCACCCCGATCCCGATCCCTGGCCAGAAGCCGCCGCCATGCCAATGACGGTGCCCCCAGCCATGGAAGCCGCCACCATGGAAGCCACCGCCGTGAAAGCCTCCACCACGTCCGAAACCGCCGCCCGCCTCGGCCTTTTGTGGCGCCGACAGCCCGACCGCCGCCACGGCCAGCGCCGTCATCATCATACTGCGTAACATCACTCGATCCTCCGCGTGGAGGTTGCTCCACGCTTCAAAGCAGGACCAAGCTACCGTCAGTCGGTCATTCGTGACAGCCACACTGTCTCACTTCCGCGCGAGCATCGGCAGCCCGCGGCAGATGCGAGCTGCCGCCGGCCGCTATGCCGCCGCTGCCGGCCGTTCGGTCCGATCCTCGACCATGGTTACGAACATGTGGGACTCCTCACCGGCGCCCCCCACCTGGATGCGGCGGGCGCAGATGACGCGGCGCCCGCGGACGGGATTATCGATGGTATCGATGATCGGCTCGAGCTGCTGCCGCTGTGCGAGCAACTGCTGGTCGCGCCGCTCGATCAATTCGGCAGCCTCCACGGAGAACATTTCCCGCGCCGTCTTGCCGATGATCTCGCCGCGCGACATGCCGATCATCTTCTCGGCAGCCTTGTTGACAAAGACGTAGCGCAGATTGCGCGCGTCCTTGGCGATGATGCCCTCGGCCACGTTCTCGATGATGGTGGCGAGAAAGCGCTCCATCCGTTCGAGAATGCGTTCGCGGTGGCGCTGTTCCGTGACGTCCTCCTGCACCGACACCCAGCCGCCGCCGTCCATCGGGCGCTCGTAGATCTTGATGATGCGGCCGTCGTTCAGCGCGATCTCGTACGACGTCGGCTGGCGTTTGGCGATGCGGTCGAGCACCGCCGCGACGTATTTCGTGACGTCGCCGCTGAACAATCCGCTCTCGACCCTGTGCTGGAGGATCTCCTCGAGACTCGACCCGGTCTGGATCGTCTCAGGCAGATTGTAGATCCTGCGGTAATTGGCGTTCATCGCGACCACATTGGCCTTGCCGTCGAGCATGATCAGCCCCTGCGGCATGTTGTTGATCGCTGCCGAAAGCTGCCACTTCTTGGCCTGGTACTTGTCGTTGAACTTGTCGCGCTCGGTCATCGCCGCGTCGCGCGCCTGCGCAGTGCCGAGCTCGAGCTCCTCGAGCTCGAAGATGCGCGCCACCGCGTCACGGAAATTCTGCACCGCGCGCGCAAGGCGCCCGATCTCGTCGTGACGGCGCAGATGCGGCACCTCGCTCTTGACGTCGCCCTGCGCGATCCGGTCGGTCGCCTGCGTGATATCGGCGAGCGCGCCGATCACCGAGTTCCGCATGACGACGACGTTCAACGCCGCGAGCATCAGCGCCGCGAGCCCCAGCGCGAACAGATAGGCGGCTGCGTAGCGGTGGCTGTCGGCGAGTTCGTCCGCCTCGCGGGCGCGCTGTTCGTAGATGCGCTCGAGCGCTTCGAGATCGCTGTTGAGCTTGCTGCGCAGGGTGCGATTGGCGTCGTTGTCGCCCCACTCGCGGGCCGCGGCCGGGCTGATCTCGACGCCGCGGCGCACCAGCTCCTGGCGGAAGTCGATGAATTGCTGGATGCGCTGGCGGAAGGAAGAGAACAGCTCGGCGTCGTCGTCGCCCACCGTGCGCTCCATGCTCTTCACGGCCTCGGCGAGCTCGCGGTTGCGCCGCACCAGCCCGTCCGCGAACTGCTTCATCGCGGCACGATCGGCGGACATGTAGATGCCGCGCGATTCCATCACGACGGCGTAGATCAGAGCGTTGATGCGCCCGACGCCGACCGCCGCGTCGGCGGAGGTGGCATGCAGGTGGCGATACGTCGTCTGCAGGCGCACTGACTGGACCGACATCACCAGCAGGAAAGTGGTGACGATCGCCAGGAAGGCGGCGATGCTGTAGACCTTCTCCGCGACCGTCAGCGTGTGGGCGCCGCGCACGAAACGGACCAATTTCTTCAAGAATTTGGTTCCGGCACTGAAGCCGGATTCCAGCGCCGCAGCTCCCATGGCGCCGCTCCTCCTGGTTGAAAACGCTGGATGATAAGCGTGATCGCGCTAGCAGAGGATTAAGGCGTCAGGCTGTATTTTTATGGTATGCCGTGGCACGGCTGAGGCGAAGCGCGGCCGGGCGGGCCGGTCAGCCGATCCGCTTCAAGCCCTGCTTGAAGCGCGGACCGTTGGCCACGTAGAACCGGGCCGCGCTCCCCATCTTCTGCACCTGGGCGTCGTCGAGGGTGCGGATCACGCGCGCGGGCGAGCCGATGATCAGCGAGCGTTCGGGGAACTCCTTGCCCTCGGTGATGACGGAGCCGGCGCCGACGATGCTGTTGCGGCCGATCTTTGCCCCGTTCATCACGATCGAGCCCATGCCGATCAGCGCGCCCTCCTCGATGGTGCAGCCGTGCAGGATGACGTTGTGGCCGACCGTGCAATTCCTGCCGATGACAAGCGGAAAGCCGAGATCGGTGTGGCAGGTCGAGCCGTCCTGCACATTGGCGCCCTCGCCGACCTCGATCCACTCATTGTCGCCGCGCAGCACCGCGCCGAACCAGACGCTCGCGCCCGGCTTCAAGCGCACCCGGCCGATCACGGTCGCGGTCTCGGCGATGAAATAATTGCCGTCGGCGGGAAGGTCGGGCGCCTGCCCGTCAAGCTCGTAGATGGCCATTGGCTGTCTCCTGTCGCATTGACGACTGGCATAGCCAAACGGCAGCCGCGACGCAAAGGGCCGGCCGCGCTCGAGGCACTTCGGATCAGACCAGAATGCCGGCAGCGCGCAGCGTCATCAGGAAGAAGGTGCCGCTCATCATGCTCCAAAAGGCGGCGATGACGGTTGCCATCATCACGAATTCCATGCGGCGGCTTTCCACCCGCACGCCGCGCAGCGTGTTGCGCATGATGATGAAGGGCGCGGCGAACACCAGGAAGGGAACTGCCGCGAAGGTTTTCGGGGCCACGCCGTCCTGCAGCAGGCCGAAGCCGGCGGGCCGCTGCGCCAGCGCCTGGTATCCGTTCACGAGCGCGCCCGCGAGCGCGAAACCGATGCCGATCGAGAAGAAGGTGTTGAGAGCTTCAGGTGTCATCGGAAGTGCTCCGCCCTTACACAACGCGCGTGCCTTCCTGTGACAAACAGAGCCCGTTAACGCTACATTATCCTTAAGGAAAGGTTAACGCGGCCGGCCGTCCCGTGCAGGGGCCGTCCCCGATCCAAGCGGCCGGGAACGCTGCGCGAAAGCGCCGTCGCATGGCATATTCGCGCTGATTCGTCGGCCATCGGCCGACCTCCGGTCGACCTCGCACAATTCATGGCATTGTTCTCGGCAGCTCCCCTCAGGTCCCCCCGCACGCGCACCCGGGCGCATGTCGTGCCGATCGTGCTCGGCGGCGCGGCGGCGGTCGCAGCTGTCGCGCTCGTCGCCTATCTGCTGTGGCCGACCTGGGGCAGCCGGGGCGCGAACGCGCCGGACAAGCTGCCGGTGAGCGTCGGCGGCACGTTGTTCAACCTGCCGGTGACCGCGATCCGGATGAAGATCCAGCGGCACTCGGGGCCGCAGGAGCGCATCGATCTCGACTTCCTCTATCCCTCGCTGGAGCCGCCCGGCGCGCCCAAGCACGTCACCTCCGACACGGCGGAAGCGGCGCTGCAGTCGATCGACCGCATCTTCCTGTCGATCGCGGCCCATCACGATGCGCTCTCGCCCGAGCAGCGCACGGCCACGATCTATCCGCGCTATCTCGACCCGGCCGCGGCAAGCCCAGCGGACGGCCTGACGATGCGCATGTTCCGCACCGACACGCCCTACGGCAACGAGGACCTCTATTCGGCCGCAAGCCCCGCGCTGACCGCGCGCTGCACGCGCGATGCAGCGACGCCGGGCATGTGCCTCGCCGAGCGCCGCGTCGGCGGCGCCGACCTCACCTTCCGCTTTCCACGGAGCTGGCTGTCGCAGTGGCGCGAGGTGGCCGAGGCGATGGAGAGGCTGACCGCGCAGCTGCGCGGGCCGCGGGGCTAAGGGCGGTCGGCTTACTGTCGGCTGGAGCCTCCAAACCAAAAAATCGAAAACAACCCCATGCACAGTAGCCAAGCGTTGGCAGCATCGAGTCTTTTCGTTTTTTTCGAATAATGATTGACCCATCGGGCCAAAACAGGGCATGATGGCCGTGATGCCTGGCACGGGGTTGCCCGGATGGCGCATGGATGTGTGACTGATATCACTGAGCATAGATTGCGATTGGCCATGCTGCGAATAATCTGACGCTATTGCATTCGGGGGCTGGAATGCGGCTTCGGCTGTTTGTTTTGTTGATGTTTGCGATCTGCGTGGGAGCGGGCCCGGCGCTGGCTGAGAAGCGCGTCGCGCTGGTGATGGGCAACTCGGCCTACAAGAACGTGGCGCGGCTGGCGAACCCGGCGAACGATGCCACCCTGGTCGGCGGCATGTTCAGGAAGGCCGGGTTCGATACCGTCGACATCAAGCTCGACCTCAACGGTTCGGAGATGCGCCGGGCGCTGCGTGACTTCGGCGGCAAGGCGCGGGATGCTGGGGTCGCGGTGGTTTATTACGCCGGTCATGGCATCGAACTGGATGGTGTCAACTATCTGATCCCGACCGACGCGACGCTGGAGACCGACAGCGACGTGCTGGACGAAACGATCGCGCTGGACCGCGCGCTGTTCGCGGTCGAACCTGCAAAGCAGCTGCGCCTGATCATCCTCGATGCATGTCGCGACAACCCGTTTGCCAAGACGATGAAGCGTACCATCGCCTCGCGTGCCATCGGCCGCGGCCTCGCCAAGGTCGAGCCAACCAGCCCGAATACGATGATCGCGTTCGCGGCGAAAGCGGGCTCGACGGCGTCCGACGGCGACTCCAAGAATAGCCCGTTCGCGGCGGCTCTCGTCGAACGTCTGCCGACGCCCGGGCTCGATCTGCGCAAGGCGTTCGGCTTCGTGCGCGACGACGTGCTCAAGAATACCGGCTACAAGCAGGAGCCATTTGTGTACGGCTCGCTCGGCGGCGACGACGTGGCCCTGGTTCCGGCCAAGCCGGTCGCGACCGGACCGCAGGCGAACTCGGACAGCGAAATCCGGCGCGACTACGAACTGGCGCTCCAACTCGGCACGCGCGACGTTTGGACCGCATTCCTCAATCGTTATCCCAGCGGCTTCTATACCGATCTCGCCAAGGCTCAACTCAACCGGATTTCTGCCGAAGACGCCCGCGCTGCAGCGGCCGAGAAGGCGCGGGCGGCCGAGGAGGAGAAGGCAAAGCTTGCCGCCGAACGGGCCAAGAAGGCCGAACAGGAGAAAGCCGCAGCAGCGGCCAAGGCTGCCGAAGATGCTCGGATCGCCGCGGAGAAGGCCAAGCAGATCGAAGAGGCCAAGGCGGCGGCCGCCGAGCAGCGCAGGAAAGATGCAGAAGCAGCTGCCAAGGCACTGGCCGACAAGCAGGCTGCCGAAAAGGCGCTGGCCGAAAAGATCGCCAGCGAAAAGGCAGCGGCTGAGCTAGCCGCCAAAGAGAAGGTTCAGCGCGACGCTGAGCAGAAGGTCGCGGCCCTGGCCCCTGCTCAATCGGCGCCGAGTGTGTCGCCGCAGGAGACGGCCAAACTCGTGCAGTCAGAACTCCGTCGAGTCGGATGCCTCGCGAGCAATGCGGACGGCGACTGGAATGCGTCATCACAGCGCTCACTGACGCTGTTCAACAAATATGCGGGAACGAAATTCGACACCAAGCTCGCGAGCTTCGAGGCGCTCGATGCGATCAAAGCCAAGCCGGGCCGGGTCTGCCCGCTGGTATGCAATTACGGCTTCAAGGCGGACGGCGACACTTGCGTCAAGATCACCTGCCGCACGGGCTATCGCATCAATGACGACAATGAATGCGAGAAGGTGCCCGACAAAAAGCCTGTGGCAACGCGCGAAGACGCTAAACCGCGGGACGACGAGCGCAAGAAGGTTGAGGCCACGCCCTCGAAGCCTCAGGCCACGGGACAAATCTATTGCAGCAGCGCGGGCTGTCGTCCAGTCCGGCCGGGCTGCCGACTTGAGGCGGGGACAGGAATTGGAAGGACCAACAACATCGGTGCTGGTAACGCCGAAATCTGCAATTGAGCACGTAAAGCCCAGAATCCTTCCGCGGAAAATTTCCTGGATTGCTTCGCTTCGCTCGCAATGACGGGTGTTGAGAGAGCGCGCCTCGATCTCAATGCGTGCCCTGGACGCAGCGCAGCGTCACTTGGACGGTGCGCTGCTGAGCCAGGGCCCATGCTGGATGCGGCGTGTGGCTTCTGGGTCCGGCTCTGCACTGCAAGGCCATAGCGAGCCGAAGACGCACGTAAACGCGCTTATGGAGCGTTGGAGTGCATCCGGGACATGAGAGCGCCGCGCAGGCGAAGGCTCCGCTTCCCTCGCGCACGACGGCATGACAACAATTACTCCTGATCGACCAGGTCGTCCTCGAGGATCGCCATCTGGAACTGGAACGAGCGATCGTCGTCCTCGTCGTCGACGAAGAGCACGCCGATGAATTCCTCGCCGATATAGACCTCGGCAGAATCGTCCTTCTTCGGCCGCGGCACGACGCGGATCTTCGGATTGCCGAATACGCGCTTCAGATACGCATCTAACTTTCTGACTTCTTTGACGTCCACGGCAAGTCTCCGATCGAAAATGGTCGGCGGGTTTTAGGACGAGATGCGGCGAACCGCCAGCACGAATTGTCAAAGAATTTGGCGAAGAAAAGGGCCGGAGAATCCGACCCTTCGCAGCAACAAGGCTCTCTCAGAGCCCCATCGCGTTGATCATCTGATCCATCGTGCGCGACGGCTCGGCGCAGCCGGCTTCGCCGACGATCTTGGCCGGGACGCCCGCGACCGTGACGTTGTGCGGCACCGGCTTGACCACGACCGAACCGGCGGCGATGCGCGCGCAATGGCCGATCTCGATATTGCCGAGAATTTTTGCGCCGGCGCCGATCAGCACACCGTGGCGAATCTTCGGGTGACGGTCCTCGTTCTCCTTACCGGTGCCGCCGAGCGTGACGCCGTGCAGGATCGAGACGTCGTCCTCGATCACAGCCGTCTCGCCGCAGACGAAGCCGGTGGCGTGGTCGAGGAAGATGCCGCGGCCGATGCGCGCGGCGGGATTGATGTCGGTCTGGAACACCGCCGAGGATCGGCTCTGAAGGTAATAGGCGAAATCCTTGCGGCCCCTCAGATAGAGCCAGTGCGCGAGGCGATGGGTCTGGATGGCATGAAAGCCCTTGAAGTAGAGCAAGGGATCGATGAAGCGCGAGGTCGCGGGATCGCGGTCGTAAACGGCGACGAGGTCGGCGCGGAAGGCGTTGCCGAGATCGGGGTCGTCGCGCAGCGCCTCGATATAGGCCTGGCGCACGAGGTCGCCCGACAGCGCGGAATGATCGAGCCGGTCGGCGACGCGGTGGACCACCGAATCCTCCAGCCGGCCGTGATGCAGCACCGCCGAATAGATGAAGGTCGCAAGCTCCGGCTCGCGGCGGACGATGTCCTCCGCTTCGCTGCGGATCCGGTCCCAGATCGGATCGAGCGATGCGAGCTTTCCTCCCGGATTGACCTGATGCACTGCCATGGGATCTGCTCTTTCGAATTGGCTGATTTTGTTGGCTCTATAGCACAGTCTAGGCGACAAAGTCCTGACGGGCTTGCCTGAGAGTGAACAGTGCCCTGCCTCGGAGATCAAGCCAAACCATTGATAAACAAGACTTTCTTCTGACGCCCCGAGCGGCAAGGTCGGCTCAAGGTGGTCAGAGTTTCGCCAAATTCAAGCCGGGCGGCGTCAAACTATTGGTGAATTCGCCTCCAACCGTTATTGCGGGCATGATCCGAGCGGGGGCAGAGCCGATTTGACCATCACCACCGATCAACTGCGCGCGCGCGCCGCGGGCTCTTTTTGGCTGCGGCTGGCCGCAATGGCCCTACCCCTCCTGATGATCGCGCCGGCGGTCTGGAACGGCTATCCGCTGTTGCAATGGGATACCGGCGGCTATCTCGCGCGCTGGTACGAGGGCTATCTCGTCCCCAGCCGCTCCACGGTGTTCGGCCTCTATTTGCACTATGGCGAGGGTTTCGGCTTCTGGATCAACCTCGCCGCCCAGTCGCTGGCGACGCTATGGCTGCTGCAGCTCACTCTTCGCGTGTTGAGTTTGATGCAGACCTTCCGCTTCGTCGCAATCAGCCTCTCGCTGATGCTGTCGACCGCGCTGCCCTGGCTTGCGAGCATGCTGCTCACCGACATCTTTGCCGGGCTCGCGGTGCTGTCGCTGTTCCTCCTGGTGGTCGGCGCAAACCGCACCTCGGCGATCGAGAAGATCTCGCTGTTTGTCTTCAACGCCTTTGCCGCGGCGACCCACAGCGCCACGCTCGGCGTGCTGCTCGGACTGTGCGCCGCGGGCTGGATGGCGCGGCCGTTTCTGGGCGCGCGCCTGCCGCTGGCCGGACTACTGCAGGCGAGCCTCACCATCGTCGCGGGCGGCTTGATGCTGGTGTCGGCGAATTATGCGCTGTCCGGCAAGCTGGCCTGGACGCCCGGCGGCTACGGCGTCGCCTTCGGCCGCATGATGCAGGACGGCATCGTCGCGCAATATCTCAACGACCGTTGCCCGCGCGAACGTTACAAGCTTTGTCCCTACCGCAACGAGCTGCCGGCGAGCGCCGACGAATTCCTGTGGGGCAAGAGCGTGTTCAACACGCTCGGCCGTTTCGCAGGCATGAATGAGGAGATGGGCACCATCGTCGTGCAGTCGCTGAAGGATTATCCAGCCTGGCAGGCCGGCGCGGCGCTTCGCGCGATGGGACAGCAATTGCTGCACGTGGCGACCGGCGAAGGCACCAACGGCTGGATCCCGCACACCCGCGGCATCATCGAGCGCTACATCCCCGCACAGGCCGCGCCGATGCGCGCGGCGCGGCAGCAGAACTGGGGTGTCAATTTCGATGTCGTGAACTGGCTGCATGTCCCGGTCGCGCTGGCCTCGATGCTGGCGCTGCTCGCGCTGCTCGGCCATGCGCTGGCAAGGCGCCGGCTGGACGATCTGACGCTGCTGGCTGGGACGGTGACGCTGGCGCTGCTCGGCAACGCCTTCATCTGCGGCGTGATCTCAGGGCCCCACGACCGCTACGGCGCGCGCATGGTGTGGGTCGCGACGTTCGTGGTGCTGATGGCCGTGGGGCGGCGGCTGGGCGAGGACGGCAAAGCAGGATGAGATCGGGGTGAAGCCTCATCGCTCCCAATCTCCTGAGGGAGTGGACGATGTGTACACATTTGCACAGTTTAATGCGGCAGCCGTCTCGGTCAGGTAGGCTGTTCGCATGGACCGAGAATTCCGCCGCCTCGAACATGCCGCCCGCGAGCAAGCAGCACTGTCGGCTGACGGGCGCACCAAGGCTGCGCTGCTAGAGATCGCCGAAGAATACCGTTTGCGCGCCGACTACCTCGAAGCTCAAAAGCGCAGCCCTGCTGATTAAGTTGCAATATCGCTTGCTTGGCACTCTGACGGCATTGACTGCCAAGCCGTTGAGGAACAGTGTGTTCCATCACCGCCCGGTCCGTGGCTTCAATCGGTGACAGAGAGACCGGTTGTGCTCCCGCCCTACTCCAACAGGGAGCAGCGTCATGCCGATTCTACGGCTGATTGCGAATGTCGATCTCACCCGCGAACAGGAACATGTTCTTGAACTCGCCTTCAACCATGCCTTGCGCAAGCTCGACCTGGTGGATCGAAGCGATCCGATCTGTGATCTTCTCGCCAAGAGGATGATCGACATTCACATGCGCGGCGTGACTGACGCTGTCGCTCTGGCCGAAATCACCGTCCGGGAAATCAGAGCACCGAAACAATAGGGCCCGAGATCGGTGACGCCGTTGAGCGACGGCGCCTGGCACTGTCGCCATAGTTTCACATCGCCTTGGCGAGCGCGAACAGCCGGAAATCCTCAAGCGCCGCGTGCCGGTGGGGCGCCACTTCGCGCCTGTAAGTCTCGGTGTCGACGATCGAGCGGAAGGTGGCAAAGTCACCGTACTTATTGAGCGCCGCTTCGTCCCAGCGTTCGCTTGGCGAGCCGACGAGGCTCGCGAGGATCGGCCCGGAAAACGTCGGCGCGATCGGCTTGCCGGCTGCAAGACGCCGGAATGCCGGCCTGTAGCGTTCATGAAAGGCTTCACGGCCCGAGCAGGGCGCGGCGTCAAAGCCGTCCTCGTAACGCGCCTGCGCGCGGTAGCGCAGCAGATTGAGCATATAAACCGGCTGGCCGGATGGAATCGCCCGCTCGGCGGCGTCGAGGGCTTGCAGCGTAATTTCGATAGGGTTCATCGGACGTCCCGCGTTTCCAGCGCCGCAGAATGCGTGCTGATACTCCCCGATTAGCCGTTCTCGAATGGGTCTTGTAGTGACCGTCTGGCCATGGCTATGTGGACTTCATGTCCACAACGACTTTGCCTCCCGACCTTTCGCGCCTCCTCGCCTTCGTCCGCGTCGTCGAGGCAGGCTCCTTCGCCGAAGCCGCGCGGCGGGCGGGGACGACCACATCGGCGATGTCCAAGGCGGTCGCCCGCTTCGAACAGGCTCACGGATTGCGGCTTTTGCATCGCTCCACCCATTCGTTGGCGCTGACCGAAGAGGGCGACCGGCTGATGTCGGCGGGACGCGCGTTGGCCGAAAGCCTCGCCCGTGTCCAATCCGCGCTCGGCGAAGTCGCGCGCGACGATGGCGGACGGGTGCGCGTGACCGCCCCCGCCTCGTTCGCGCGCGCCTGCATCCTGCCACGGCTGCCCGCGTTCCTGCGGGAACGGCCGGAAATCGAGATCGAGGTCAAATTCCGCAACGAGATTCTCGATCTCGCGGCGGAAGGCGTCGACATCGCGATCCGCACAGGGCCGCTCGATCGCGCGCCCGGTCATCAGGCGCGGCGGCTTTGCACGTTCTCCTGGATCGCTTGCGCCTCGCCTGCCTATCTGAAAGCGCGCGGCGCGCCGGCCACTCCCTTCGAGCTTTCCGCGCACGAGCACGTCGGCTTCCGCAATCCCGCGAGCGGTCAGATCCTGACATGGCGCTTCGCCGATCCGCGCGGCAAAGGACCCATTCGCGTCACGCCCAAGCCCAAGCACATTTGCGACGACGCGCACGCTTCGCTGGCTCTGATCGCGAATGGGTTCGGGATCGGCTGGGGGCCAGCGTGGCTCGTTGGCGAAGACCTTCGCGCCGGCCGGCTGGTCGAGGTGCTTGCGCCCTGGCGCGCGCCTGGGGAACCCCTATGGATGCTCCGCACCTCCGGCCGCCGCCCGCCCCTGCGCACACAGCGCGTCATATCGTTCCTCAACACGCTTCCCGCCGCGTTCAGCGACAAGGCGGTGTGAAGCAGCGGTCGTCACCGACATTCGGTCGCCAGGAAAATGAGCTCCAGGCGGCGGCTGCCGGTGAGGTGTGGATTATGCGATCCCGTCTTGCATCAACCAAGGGTTTGAGATGTCCCGATTACATTGGATCGAGATTCAAGCGGCTGGACGAATAGCGATTATGGCGCGTCCTCGCGCCGACGAGTGGTTGGAGATGGAAGTCATTGAGTGGAAGGACGCCCGAGTCGATCTGGTAGTGAGCCTTCTCGAGCGCGAGGAGGTTTCAGAGCTTGGGTTACAGCGTGAAGACGAGGTTTGTCGTTCTAACGGAATCGACTTCATCTCTTTTCCGATTCCGGATCGGGGATTGCCAGAATCGCGACCGGAGGCATCGCAGATCGCTCGCTTATTAGCCAGCGGCTTGCGAGATGGTCGTTCTATGGCGATCCATTGTCGCGCGGGGATCGGCCGATCTTCGGTAATTGCAGCTTGCGCACTGATCTGTTCCGGAATCCAAGCGAAGGAAGCTCTTGAGCTGATTGGAGCTTCGCGGGGCTTGATCGTGCCGGACACGGATGAGCAGCGCGATTGGGTGATGACCTTTGGCCCGGCGGAGCGCGGCGATGCGCCACGTACCCGATAGGCCATGCAATGTCGCCTCAGCCGCGGCGTGACAGGAAGTCGAGCACGCCGGTCTTGTAAACCTTGTCGCCGACTGCACGCATGTGGTCGCGATTGGGAATATCGAGCACTTCGGAACCCGGTATGATCGCGCCGAGCGCGCTGGCGCTTCCTGCGACATCGTCGGCGCTGCCGACCGCGATCAGCACCGGCACCTCGATGCGCGCGGCCTCTTGCCTCGTCATGAGATCGCGCGTGCCGCGCAGGCACGCGGCGAGTGCACGGCGGTCGGAGCGGGTCTGGTCGGCGAACGCGCGAAACGTGCGGCCGACGGGATCGGTGACGTCGTCCAGCGCGGGCGCCTCCAGCGCCTTGGCGACGTTCTCGCCGGGACCGCTGCCCTCGATCAGGCCGCCGATGCCGATGCCGCCGAGGATCGCCGAGCGCAGGCGCTGCGGCTCGTTGAGGGAGAGCCAGGCCGTCATCCGCCCGCCCATCGAATAGCCCATGATGTCGGCCTGCGGGATGGCGAGGTGATCCATCAGTGCGAGCACGTCGCCGGCCATTACGGGTATAGAATATTGCGCGGGTTCGTAGAGCTTTGCGCTCTCGCCATGGCCGCGATTGTCGAGCGCGATGACGCGGCGTCCGTTCTTGCGCAGCTCCGACACCCAGGTCGGATAGACCCAGTTCACGTTCTTGCTGGAGGCAAAGCCGTGCACCAGGATGATCGGATCGCCCTCGCCTTCGTCGAGATAGGCAATTTCAACGGCGCCGTTGTGAAAGCTCGGCATCAGCAGTTCCGTGGGATCTTGTGGGGGACAGCTCGATCTTAGAGCACGATCCGGCAAAGTGTGCAGCGGTTTTCCGGCAACATCATGCTCAAACAATAGCCCGAAGCGGATCGCGCCTCAGGCCGTCGCGGCCGCGTTAGCCAAAGCAGCGTCGGCCGCCATCTGGGCGCGGCGCAGCCGCCGCGCCCGCCTGCGATCGCACCAGGCCTGGGTCAGGCGCTCGGTCGTCGCCTTGATGGAGGAGAGCAGGCCGAACAGCGTCACGACCGCGCCAAACAGCCACATCGCCAGATCGAACGCGCCGCCGACGAGCAGCAGCGCGCCGCGGCCGAGCAGCTTGATGATCGCGCGCGTCTTGCCGCCTTGCGCTTCCGCAAGCCGCACGGCGCGCGCGACGTCCTTGGGGCCCTCGGCGATGCGGAGCGTATCCATGGCCCCGCGCGTGCCGGTCTTTCCGGCGACGCGCGTGACGTCCTTGCCGAGCCGGACCAGCGCACCGGCCTTCTCGGCCCGGAACGCGGCCTTGATCGCGCTCACGGTCTGGCCTGGGCGCAGCACCGAGCCCGATGCCACCGCGTTCCGCAGCATCGGCGCGTCGACGACCTCGCGCGCGGACCGGCCGGCCCATGCGGCGAGCCCCTCGCCGAGCCGTCCGAGCTTGCGCGCATCCTTCACCAGCGTCAGTCCTGCGCGCACCGGCGCGGCACCGCCGACGGAGATGTAGGTTGCCGCCGTCACCGCAAGGCCGGCCGCCGCAAGGGAGAGCACGAGGCGGTCGGTGTCCTCGCCCATGGCGAGGTGCTTGCCTTCGCGCACCACGTCCCTGATGTCGCCGAACACGAAGAGATCGCCGGCCACGGTCCCGGACAGGCTGGCGACGTCGTCCGCGTTGCCGGTGACGAGACCGGTGGCGAAGCGCTTGGCGAAATGCGCGGTGGAATTCTCCGCTTTCACGGCATCAGTGACGCGGCTCAAGAGGTCGTCGGGAAGCGCGATGTTGCGCTCGCGCGCCAGCGTGACGAAACTGTCGGCGAGATCGGCATCGCCGGCGGCGAGCGCGGCCTCGATATTGTCCTGAACCAGGCGGTCGTTGTGCCGGAGCAGTGCATCGAGCTTCAGCTCGGAGAGCGCGACCGGATCGTCCTGGGCAGCCAGGATCGCGCCGGCCTCGCGGGCATGCGGCGCCACCTGCGCGAGCACGAAGCCGCACACGGCCATTCCCGCCAACGCCGTACTGATTCGCAGCCACTTCATGTGGAAAAGCCCGGATGCCCTGAGATCGCTTGCGCGGAACACTACGTCTTTCGTCCCGGTTTCACGCAACCACAGAGATAGTATGCCAAAATTGCGACACAACGTCCCCGACGAAAGAAGGGCTTCTCTAGGGGCGCAAGATTGTGTCGAATTTGCATGAGCAAATGAGCATGGGGCGCTTGCGAAGCTTTTCGGTTCCGCTGGACTAGCAATCACCTGTACCCGCCAGTATGGTCCGCAGCGCCTCAAAGATGCCGCGTAAGTTCGTGATTGTATCTGCCGCCATTGCCACTCCAGGATGAACTTCGATGTCCGACCATGTCGTCCCGCACTTCCATAACGATGCCGGTGTCCCCGTCATCGAGATCGGCTCGCAAGAGTTCATGTGCGTGGGCGCCAATCCTCCGTTCGACCATCCGCACGTCTTCCTCGACCTCGGCAACGACAACGAGATCATCTGCCCCTATTGCTCGACGCTGTACCGCTTCGCGACCGACCTGAAGCCCGGCGAAGCCCGCCCGCCGGAATGTGTGCTGAAGGACAAGGTGGCCTGACCGCGTCCATCGGTTAAGGGGTGGCGCTCTCCCGAACGATCGTCGTCGCCGGTGCCGGCATCGGTGGCCTGACGGCCGCGCTCGCGCTCGCCGCCCGCGGCTTCCGCATCGTCGTGCTGGAGAAGGCCGAACGCCTCGAGGAGGTCGGCGCCGGCCTGCAGCTCTCGCCCAATGCCAGTCGCGTGCTGGTCGAGCTCGGCCTCACCGAACGCCTCAAGCTGCGCGCCGTCACCCCGGAAGCGCTCTCGATCATGAGCGCGCGCGCCGGCGGCGAGCTGCTGCGCATGCCGCTCGGCGAAGCCGCCTCGCTGCGCGCCGGAGCGCCCTATTGGGTGGTGCACCGTGCCGACCTGCAAGCGGCCCTCGCCGGCGCCGTCGCCGACCATCCCGACATCGACCTGAAGCTGGGCGCGACCTTCGAGGACGTCGCGCCTCACGCCAAGGGCCTGACCGTGGTCCATCGCAGCGGCACGATCCGCCGCAGCGATCTCGCCAGCGCGCTGATCGGCGCCGACGGCATCTGGTCGACGGTGCGCCAGCATCTGTTTCCCGAGGTGCAGCCGCGCTTTTCCGGCCTGATCGCCTGGCGCGGCACGCTCGATGCCACGCAATTGCCGAAGGACTATACCGCGCGCCGGGTGCAGCTCTGGATGGGACCGAACGCCCATCTGGTCGCCTATCCCATTGCGGGCGGGCGCCAGATCAACGTGGTCGCGGTGCTGCCGGGCACCTGGAACCGGGCGGGCTGGAGCACGCCCGGCGATATCAGCGAGGTGATGGACGCCTTTGCCGTCCCGCGCTGGCCGCCGGCGGCGCGGATGCTGCTCGCCGCGGTCGACAGCTGGCGCAAATGGGCGCTGTTCGGCGTGCCGGACGGCTGCCCCTGGAGCAAGGGTTCGGTGGCGCTGCTCGGCGATGCCGTGCACGCGATGCTGCCGTTCGCAGCCCAAGGGGCCGGCATGGCGATCGAGGATGCCGCCGTGCTCGCCCGGCATTTGAGCCTGGAGGCCGCCGAGAGCAGCAAAGCGGTTGCCGCCGCGCTGACGCAATACGGCCGGGCACGGCAGGCACGGGTGCGGCGGGTGCAGCGGACCGCGCGGCAGCAGGGCCGCATCTATCATCTCAATGGGCCGCTCGCGCTCGCACGCGATCTTGCGATCCGCGCGCTCGGCCCGCAGCGCATGCTGGCGCGACAGGACTGGATCTACGGCTGGCGGCCTTGATGCGGCGCGCCGCCGGCGCGGCGCCTCAGCGGGCCGCTTTGCCGGATTTCGACGCGGATTTGGCGCTGGCCGCGGGCGATGCCGGAGGCGGCGGCGCCTCGGGCGGCGTCTCCCGGCATCTGTTGCGGCGCCAGGCATCCTCGGCCAATTGGACCTGCCCGCGCACGGCGATATAATCGTTGCGATAAGCGAGTTCGGACACGACGGCCCCGCCGGCCCCGGTCTCGGCCTTCTCCATCAGCCTCTGCAGATCGGCGGTGCGCTTGGCGAGGTCCTTGCGCTCGGTCTCGAGCTGCTTGCAATCGTACAATTCGTATTTGGCGGGATCGGCAAAAGCCGGTGCGATCGTCTCGCTCACGCCGGCGCAGCCGGACAGCGCGAGGCCAGCCGCAAGCAGCGCGAACAGCGCGCCAAAGCCGCGCAGCGAAAAGGAAAACGAAGCAGCCATGCCGAATGAATAGCCCCCGTGGATTGAGAATGCCTAAAGCAGCAACAGATGTCCGGATTGAGGCTTTGCCTTGTGCCCCCGGCTCGCTTAAGGAAGAACCGTCCCTCCGGCGGCGAACGCGCCAATTCCAGACCGCCGGAACGGACTTAAGTGTTTGATCTCGTTGGATCAAGCGGGCATGGCGGAATTGGTAGACGCAAGGGACTTAAAATCCCTCGGTGCGCAAGCGCTGTGCCGGTTCGACCCCGGCTGCCCGCACCACTAGCTTGTATCACCCTTGCTCGAGGCGCTCGGGCTCTGCGCGGAAATCGAGCAGCACGATCCAGAAGCAGATCAGCGCGATGACGAGGAGGATGAAGGTGCCCTCGATCGGCGCGCCCAGAAGCGAGACCAGTGCCGGAAAGGCGAGGCCGATGCCGAGGATGGCGGCGAGCGCCAGGGACGGAAGATCGACGATGAGGATCGCGGCAAGAAGCGCGAGCTCGAAGAAGGCATATTCCTTCAGACGCGGCGAGCTGAGATAGAGCGCGAACATGGCGAGCACCGTGATGCGCATGCGCGGGTGATCCATCAGCCAGCGATCGAGCTGCGTCAGCAGCGATGCCCCTGCCCGCACCGATCCGCTCGCGGTCGCGCGCAGGACGGACAGCGCGAACGGCACGAGCACGAGCGCGAGTGCCGCGAACGCGTAGGCCGCCAACATCGACGGCTTGCCGTCACCGAAGCCGGCCTGGGCCATGAGGTCGCGCGCCAGCAGCAACAGCGACGGATTGGTCTCCACGAGACCGACGGCATGCTGGCCGGGAATTTGTCCTGCGATCGCGAGCAGCCAGCTCGCGAACAGATCTGGATAGAGTAACCGCGACAGCGCGAGCGGCAACGCGAAGGCGAACACGGCCACCGCGATCAAGGCCAGCTTGCGGCCACGCGGCAGCGGCAGGAAATAGAGCGCCGCCAGCACCGGGACGAACACCAGCTTGAACGAGGTCACGAGGCCGAGCAGCGCAGCGCCGGCGATGCGCCAGGAAAAGTTCGAATTCTGTTCGGATGCGAGCGGGCGTAGCAGGAGCTTCAGCGCGATCGCGGTCAGCACTCCGCTCAGCAGCGCAAAATTCCCCGACGCCACCACGAATTCGAAACCGACGAACGCGCCGAGCGCGCAGAGCACCTTCAAGCCAGCATCGCGCGCGCTGGCACGCGTCCGGCCAAGGCCGGGCAGAAGCAGCGCGCAGAGCACGGCGAGGACGAGAAAGATGCTTCGGTAATGATCGAGCAGAACGCCGCCCGCGCAGAGGGGACGGAAGACGTCCAGCGTCACCGGCAGATAGGGATAAGAATAGGTGGTGCCCTTCAGGTTCTTGACGAAGTAGGGATCGAGCCCGTCGGCATGCGCATCGACCGCCGCGCAATTGACCCGGACGTCCCAGCCATACGGCAGGTCGAGCGAGGCATCGTTGGCGAGATTACCGAGCACCAGCAGCGCGGTCAGCGTGACCACGCCGGCAAGCCAGACGTTGCGCCTGGCAGCCTTGGCCGCAGGCGCCAACCATCGTGCTGCACCTGATATGTCGGACACGGGCGATACCCTGTTTGGCTTCTCGCGGCGCCGTTGCGGCAGCCGGTCCGACCACAATGGACAGGACGGGTTGCCGATTCATCTCCCCGGCGTGCCGCGCCGATCTTATGGTGAATCCCTGGTTGCAGGCCCAACCCTCCGGCGATGCGGCTTCCGAAAACTCTTCGATGTGCGCGGCGACGCGGTCGCGGATGGCCATCAGGCCGGCGATGGGCCCTCACCCGTTTTTGACGCTCCTGCCCCGCCTGCCAGCCATCCCGAAACATGGGTTGTGCAACGCAGCACCAGGGCTAGATAAGTCGCTTGATTGCAGGGGTAAGCTTCTTGTCCGACGTCAATGCCGACGGTTGGGTGTCCGCGGGACACCGCCCAATGGGTTTTCCGGAGTTCGTCATCGTGATCGCGTCCATCATGGCGCTGAACCCGCTCGCGATGGACATGATGCTGCCGGCGCTGCCCAATATCGGCGCCGCCTTCAAGATTCCCGTCGAGAACCACCTGCAACTGGTGCTGTCGACCTTCCTGATCGGCTTCGGCGCCGGTCAGTTCGTCATGGGTCCGCTGTCGGACCGTTTTGGGCGCCGACCGGTGCTGCTCGGCGGCATGGCGGTCTATGCGGTGGCGAGCGTGCTGGCGGTCATTGCCCCCTCGTTCGAGACGCTGCTGCTGGCGCGTGCGCTCCAGGGGCTCGGCACCGCGGCGACGCGCGTGATCGCGACCTCGATCGTGCGCGACTGCTATGTCGGCCGCCGCATGGCGAGCGTGATGTCGCTCGCCATGATGATCTTCATCGCGGTGCCCGTGGTCGCGCCCTCGTTCGGACAGGCGGTGCTGCTGGTGACGGCGTGGCGCGGCATCTTCGTGGTGCTGATGCTCTACGGCCTGCTCGCGCTCGCATGGTGCGTGCTGCGGCTGCCCGAGACGCTTCCCGAGTCGAAGCGCAGGTCGCTGGCGCCCTCCGACGTGCTCTCGGCATTCCGGCAGACCCTGACCCATCGCCAGACCGTCGGCTATGCCACCGCCGCCGGCAGCGTCATCGGCGCGCTGTTCGCCTATGTCTTCTGCGCCCAGCAGGTCTTCACCGGCATCTATCATCTCGGCCAATATTTCCCGCTGGCTTTCGCCGCGATTGCCGCCGGCACAGCCATCGCCGGCTTCCTCAATGCGAGGCTGGTCGGCCGGCTCGGCATGCGCGTGATCTCGCACGGCGCGCTGACGCTCTACACGGCCGTGGCCGGCGTGATGCTGCTGACGGAAAGCCTCGGCGTGCTGCCGCTCGCCTTGTTCATGGCGCTCTCCGCCCTGATGATGTTCTCGTTCGGCATGATGGTCGCCAACTTCACCGCGCTGGCGATGGAGCCGCAGGGCCACATCGCCGGCACCGCCTCCTCGCTGTACGGCTCGATCACCACGCTGATCGGGATCGTGGTCGGCATGGCAATCGGGCAGAGCTTCGACGGCACGCTGCTGCCGTTCTCGATCGGCTTCTTCCTGTCGACGCTCGCCGCGCTCGCGATCGTGCTGGTGGTGGAGAAAGGGCGGCTGTTCAGGCCGCATCATCGCCCGATCAGCTAGGAACTTCCCGCCCCTCGCGATGTTGTACTGCAGCAATTCAGAGGATTGG
The DNA here is from genome assembly GCF_003122645.1 of Bradyrhizobium sp. SUTN9-2. Classification (NCBI taxonomy): domain Bacteria; kingdom Pseudomonadati; phylum Pseudomonadota; class Alphaproteobacteria; order Hyphomicrobiales; family Nitrobacteraceae; genus Bradyrhizobium; species Bradyrhizobium sp. SUTN9-2. Next base: position 3,512,019 of record NZ_LAXE01000001.1, on the reverse strand, counting down.
CGAGATGGAACAAGAGAACAGATCGGATCAGCCCGCGTCCGAGATCGAACGGCCGATTTCGCAGCCTCGTTCCGATGAACGAATGGACTCGAGCTTGGCATTCGTGAGTGAAGGGCTCGAGCAGCTGCGCGACAGCCACTGCTAGACGAGCGCGATCACAGACCGCCTCATAGAAAACGGCGCCGCAGGAAACTGCGGCGCCGTTCGTATTCACATGCAAGGCGCGCGGCGCGTAAAGCGCGATGAGATTCGGACGATCGTCATCGCGCTTTAGGTTGTTGTTTGCGCGTGATCTTTCCGGAAAACCGCTTCGCACTTTTCCGGATCATGCTTTATTCCTTCTTGTCGATGTTCCAGAACACCGGCGTCGCGGGGCCGTCGAGCACGCCCGTCAGCGATTTGCGCCAGCCGCTCGGGATGAGATACTGCCCCAGCGGAATGTAGATCACCTGCTCATAGGCCTGCTTCTGGATATCGGCGGCGATCTTCTTCTGATCGTCGACCGAGGCCGCGCGGACGAAAGCGTCCTTGAGCTGCTCGATCTTGGCGTCCTCCGCCCAGCCGAACCAGCCCTTCTTGCCCTGGCCGCCGATCGAGAGATTGGCGATCGGGTTGGACACGTCGGCCGCGACCCAGTTGGTGAAGAACATGTTCCAGCCACCTTCCTTCGGCGGCTTCTGGCTGGCGCGGCGGCTCACCACCGTCTGCCAGTCGGTCGCCTGAAGGTCGACCTTGAAGCCGGCCTCGCGCAGCAGCTGGGCCGAAACGATCGGCTGCGCCTTCAGCGTCGTGACGTCGCCAGGGGCCATGATGACGATCGGCGTGCCGTCATAGCCGGACTCGGCGAGCGCCTTCTTGGCTTGCGCCATGCCGTTCCCCTTGACCAGGGTCTCGGAGCCCGCATCGGTTGCGAGCGGCGTGTCGCAAATGAAGAACGCGCCGCAGATCTTCTGATATTTGGCGTTGCCGACCAGCGCGTCGAGCACGTCCTTCTGGTTCAGGGCCAGCAAGGCAGCACGCCGCACCTTCACGTTGTCGAACGGCGGATGCAGAAAGTTCATCCGGCCGAGCGTCTGGAAGCCGAACTTGTTCAGAACCTCGATGGTGAGCTCCTTGTTGCCTTCCAGCACCGGCAGCATGTCGAACGGCAGGTTCTCCATGAAATCGATGTCGCCCGACTGCAGCGCGTTCACCGCGGTCTGCGAGTCCGGCATGGTGATCCACTCGACGCGGTCCACCTTCACCACCTTGCCGCCGGAGGTCCAGCTCGCCGGCTCCTTGCGCGGCACGTAGTCAGTGTTCTTGACGTAGACCGCCTTCACGCCGGGCTGGAATTCGCCCTGCACGAACTTGAACGGACCAGAGCCGATCTGCTCGGGGATCTGCTTGTCCGGCGGCGTCTCCGCAAGGCGCTTCGGCATCATGAAGGCGACGCGCGAGGACGGCTTGCCGATGGAGTCGAGCACCAGGCCGTAGGGCTCCTTCAGCTTCAGCGTGATGGTCTTGGGGTCGGTCGCCTCGATGCTGGCGGTGAAGTCCATGAGCTTCTGTCCCATGCCGTCGACCGCAGCCCAGCGCTTCAGCGAAGCGACGCAGTCCTCCGCCGTCACCGGCGCACCGTCATGCCACTTCAGGCCGTCGCGCAGCGTGAACGTGTAGGTGAGCTTGTCGTCGGAGACCTTCCAGTCCGCCATCTGCGGCTGGACCTTGAAATTCGAGTCGGTGGCCACCAGCGTGTCGTAAACCATGTAGCCGTGGTCACGCGTGATGTAGGCCGTGGTGAAGATCGGATCGATGATGCGCAAATCCGAATGCAGCACCGCCGTGAGAGTCTTGCCGGCCGCGAGCACCGGCGAGGCCAGCGCGGTCGAAAGCGCGACGACCGACAGCGCAAGTGTGGAGGCGAACGCGCGAGGCCCCCGGCGCATGAAGTGGAACATAGAAAGTTCTCCTGACGTGAAACTGTTCAAAGGCAGGTTATTGATTGAGCATGAGGTTCGTTCGTTGGGCGAACTAACCTCATGCAATGCCTTCGTCTTTCGAGACTTGCAGACAGGGTGAAGCGCGTCAATCCGGTTTCGGTGCAAGCCCTTGCGGCGCGCGCACGGGCTCCACAAAGATCGGTTTGGCTCTACAACACCCTCCGCTTGTCCCGTCCGCGCCAATGCAATGCGCGTTCCATCTTTCCAAGCTTGAGAGACATTGAGATGAATCCTGCCAATCTTCCCTTTGATTCCGAGGCCATGCTCGAAGGCCTGCGCGGCTGGATCGAATGCGAAAGCCCCACCTGGGATGCCGGTGCCGTGGACCGCATGCTCGATATCGCAGCGCGAGATATGGCGATCATGGGTGCGACGATCGAGCGCATCGCCGGCCGCCAGGGCTTCGGCGGGGTCATCCGCGCGCGCTTTCCCCACCCGAAGCAGGGCGAGCCGGGCATCCTGATCGCCGGACACATGGATACCGTCCACCCGGTCGGCACCATCGAGAAGCTGAAATGGCGGCGCGAAGGCAACAAGTGCTACGGCCCCGGCATCTACGACATGAAGGGCGGCAATTACCTCTCGCTGGAAGCGATCCGGCAGCTGGCGCGCGCATCGTTCACCACGCCGCTGCCGATTACCGTGCTGTTCACGCCGGACGAGGAAGTCGGCACGCCCTCGACACGCGACATCATCGAGGCCGAGGCCGCGCGCAACAAATACGTGCTGGTGCCGGAGCCCGGCCGCGCCGACAACGGCGTCACCACCGGACGTTACGCCATCGCACGCTTCAACCTCGAAGCGACGGGCCGGCCGAGCCACGCCGGCGCCACGCTGTCGGCGGGACGCTCGGCGATCCGCGAGATGGCGAGGCAGATTCTCAACATCGACGCCATGACGACGGAGGACTGCACCTTCTCGGTCGGCGTCGTGCATGGCGGCCAATGGGTCAATTGCGTCGCCACCACCGCGACCGGCGAAGCGCTGTCGATGGCCAAGCGCCAGGCCGATCTCGACCGCGGCGTCGAGCGGATGCTGGCGTTGTCCGGGACCAGCAACGACGTCAGCTTCAAGGTCACGCGCGGCGTGACGCGGCCGGTCTGGGAGCCCAATGCCGGCACCATGGCGCTGTACGAGAAGGCCCGCGGCATTGCCAAATCTCTCGGCATGGAATTACCGCATGCAAGCTCCGGCGGCGGCTCGGACGGCAACTTCACCGGCGCGATGGGAATCCCCACGCTCGACGGCCTCGGTGTGCGCGGCGGCAATGTCCACACGCTCGAAGAGTATATCGAAGTCGAGAGTCTCGCTGAGCGAGGACGGCTGATGGCGGGGCTGCTGGCGACGCTGGAGTGATCGCGAAGCGATCCCGTAGGTGGGCAAAAGGCGCAAAGCGCCGTGCCCACCGTTTTCCCGACCGAAAGCAGGTGGGCACGCTCCGCTTTGCCCACCCTACGAAGATTGGCTGCACCGCAAAAACTGTGGCCCTCGTGGCACGGGAATTGCTGAAATGTTAGGCTGATGGCAGGCTGGCCGAAGAGCCCTGCCCAATTTGACTCTAAACTGACGGATCCAACTTGCTCGGATATCTCATTCGCCGAATTCTCGCCGCCGTGCCCGTGATGGGCGTGGTCGCGCTGTTCGTTTTCCTCCTGCTCCGCCTCACCCCCGGCGATCCCGCCGCGATCCTCGCCGGCGACAACGCGACCCCGGAACGGCTGGAGCGCATCCGCGAATCGCTCGGCCTCAACGAGCCGCTGATCGTGCAGTTCGTCACCTGGGTGAACAAGCTGCTGCACGGCGACCTCGGGACGTCGCTGATCTCCAATTTGCCGGTGATGAAGATGATCGGCCAGCGCGTCGAGCCGTCGATCTCGATCGCGCTGTGCACCATCATCCTCGCCGTCATCGTCGCAGTTCCCTTGGGGGTGATCGCGGCGTGGAAGCACGGCACCTGGATCGACCGTTTCGTGATGGGTCTGTCCGTGCTCGGCTTCTCGGTGCCGGTTTTCGTGGTCGGCTATGTCCTCATCCAGGTCTTCGCGATCGAGCTGCGCTGGGTGCCGGTGCAGGGCTTCCGTAGCATCTTCAACGGCTTCGGCCCGTTCTTCGAGCGCATGATCCTGCCGACCTGCGCGCTGTCCTTCATCTACGTCGCACTGATCGCGCGCATGACGCGTGCGGCGATGCTCGACGTGCTCGGCGAAGACTACGTGCGAACGGCGCGCGCGAAGGGCATCAACGAGGTTGCGGTGATGATGCGCCATGCTCTGCGCAACGCCGCCGTGCCCGTGATCACCGTGATCGGCACCGGCTTTGCGCTCTTGATCTCCGGCGTCGTCGTCACCGAGAGCGTGTTCAACATCCCCGGCATCGGGCGTCTCACCGTCGATGCGGTGCTGGCGCGCGACTATCCGGTGATCCAGGCGATGATCCTGCTGACCTCGCTGATCTACGTCGTCGTCAATCTTCTCATCGACGTCGCCTACACCCTGCTCGATCCCCGGATCCGGTACTGAGGCAAGGACAAGAACAAAATGTCGGTCGATACCCTTCCCCAGTCCTCCATTCCGATCACGTCGCCGCTGCGGCCGCGATTCGGATTCCTCACCTCGACCCCGATCATCGCCACCGCGACGTGCCTGCTCGCGCTGATCGTGGTGGTCTCGATCCTCGCGCCGCTGATCGCGCCGCATGATCCGATCCAGCTCGCCCCGTCGCAGCGGCTCAAGCCATCTTCCGCACAGTTCCTGCTCGGCACCGACGCCTACGGCCGCGACGTGTTGTCGCGCGTGATCTATGGCGGCCGCATCTCGCTTCTGATCGGCATCGGTGCGGCGATCCTGTCGATCGCCATCGGGCTGGCGATCGGCCTCGTCTCCGGCTTCTTCAAGCTGGTCGATTCCGTGATGATGCGCGTCATGGACGGCCTGATGGCAATGCCGAGCATCCTGCTCGCGATCGCCGTGGTGTCGCTGTCCGGCGCCAGCCTCTGGACCGTGCTGATCGCGATCACGATCCCCGAGATTCCGCGCGTTGCACGCCTGGTCCGCTCGGTCGTGCTGTCGGCGCGCGAGGAGCCTTACGTCGAGGCCGCGATCTCGGTCGGCTCGAGCCTGCCGAAGATCATGTGGCGCCACCTGATGCCGAACACGATCGCGCCGCTGATCGTCCAGGGCACCTATATCTGCGCCAGCGCCATCCTGACCGAGGCGATCCTCTCCTTCCTCGGCGCCGGCATCTCGCCGGAGACGCCGACCTGGGGCAACATCATGGCCGAGGGCCGCCAGTACTTCCAGATCAAGCCATCGCTGATCTTCTGGCCGGGCCTGCTGCTCTCCATCGCCATCCTCAGCATCAACCTGATCGGCGACGCCGCCCGCGACGCCCTCGATCCGCGCATGAAGCAGCGGGAGGGGAAGTGATGCGAGTAGCGTTGTCATTCCGAGGCGCGCGTAGCGCGAGCCCGGAATCCATTTCACCACGCGTGCTGCGGCCCGATGGATTCCGGGCTCGCGACTTTGTCGCGCCCCGGAATGACGGAGAGAATTGACGTGACCGACACCATCCTCGACATCAACAATCTCGTCGTCTCCATCGGCAAGCAGCCGAAAGGCGCCAACATCATCGACGGCATCTCGATCCAGGTGCGCGAGCGCGAGACGCTGTGCCTCGTCGGCGAGAGCGGCTCGGGAAAGTCGGTGACCTCGCTGACCACGATGGGCCTGTTGCCGAAGGGCACCCTGGTGCCGACCGGCGGCAGCGTGAAGCTGGTCGGCGAGGAGCTGCTCACCGCCACCGACCGCCGCCTGCGCCAGCTCCGCGCGACCAAGATGGCGATGATCTTCCAGGAGCCGATGACCGCGCTCAATCCGGTGGTGCCGGTCGGCCGCCAGATCGACGAGGTGCTCCGCGCACACACCAAACTCGATGCCAAAGCGCGCAGGAAGCGCATTCTCGACATGATGGAGCAGGTCCACCTGCCCCAGGTCGAGCGCATCTTCGCCTCCTACCCGCACCGTCTCTCCGGCGGCCAGCGCCAGCGCATCATGATCGCGATGGCGCTGGTGCTGGAGCCGAAGCTGCTCATTGCCGACGAGCCGACCACCGCGCTCGACGTCACCACGCAGAAGCAGATCCTGTCCCTGATCCGCGAGCTCCAGCGCGATCACGGCACCGCCGTGCTGTTCATCACGCACGACATGGGCGTGGTGGCCGAGATTGCCGATCGCGTCGCGGTGATGCGGCAGGGCCGCCTGGTCGAGACCGGTCCGCTCGAGACCGTGCTGCGCAATCCGACCATGGAATACACCCGCAACCTGCTCTCCTCGGTGCCGAGCCTGGTGCCGCGCCCGCCGCGCGAGGAAACCCGCGAGCCCGTGGTGCTGGAGGCCAACGAGCTCGGCAAGGTCTACAAGGAGCGCGCCTTCTTCGGCAAAGGCCGCGAGGTCGTCGCTGCCGACAAGGTCACGTTGACCCTGCGCAAGGGCCGCACGCTCGGCATCGTCGGCGAAAGCGGCTCGGGCAAGTCGACGGTTGCGCGCTGCATCGTGCGCCTGATCGATCCGACCTCCGGCGGCGTGCGCCTCGCCGGCCGCGAGATCGCCGACATCTCGCGCCGCCTGTTGCAGCCGCATCGGCAGAAGATCCAGATCGTATTCCAGGATCCCTATCGTTCGCTCAATCCGCGCGTCACCGTCGGCGAGAGCATCGCCGAAGGCCCGGTCAATTACGGCGTGGCGCACACTGATGCGATGAAGCGGGCGCGCGAGTTGCTCGAGCTGGTCGGCCTGCCGCCGGATGCGGTGTCGCGCTATCCGCACCAATTCTCCGGCGGCCAGCGCCAGCGCATCGCGATCGCCCGGGCACTCGCGCTCGATCCGGACGTGCTGGTCGCGGATGAAGCGGTCTCCGCGCTCGACGTCTCGGTGCAGGCGCAGGTGCTGGAGCTGCTCGACGAGATCCAGAAGCGGCTCGGCATCGCCATCCTGTTCATCACCCACGACCTCCGCGTCGCAGCCCAGATCTGCGACGAGGTCGTGGTGATGCAGCACGGCCGCGTCGTCGAACAGGGACCGGCCGCCGAAGTGCTGACGCATCCTAAGGAGGCCTACACCAAGGCGCTGCTGGATGCGGCGCCCGGGCGGGGTTGGGATTTTGCGAACTTCAGGCCGGTGGCCGAGGGCGTGGGGGCGACACTGTAGCTCTCTCCTCTGTCATTCCGGGGCATCGCGAAGCGATGAGCTATGGTGCGCAATTGCGCACCTGAGAATCCATTTAGCCGCGGACTCTGTCGCACGATGGATTCCGGGCTCGCGCCCAAGAGGGCGCGCCCCGGAATGACGGCGGAGTATGGGGCGCAGCATTCCCAAATCGTCTTGACCCTATGCACGTCGCGAGTGCTTCCTCACCTTGCCCTCCTCGCAAGGGCAAGGCTAACGTCGCGCACTTTCAATTGGGACTGAACTGAATGACACGTATTGCCGTCGGCGGCTTCCTGCACGAGACCAACACCTTCGCTCCGACGAAGGCGACATTCGCCGACTTCCAGCATGGCGGCGGCTGGCCGGCGATGACTGAAGGTGCCGACGTGTTGAAGGTGATGCGCCGCATCAATGTCGGGCTCGCCGGTTTCGTCGACAGCGCCGAGGCGAACCGCTGGGAACTCATTCCGACCATCGCCTGCGGCGCGAGCCCGTCGGCGCATGTCACCGAAGACGCATTCGAGCGCATCGTGAAGGTCATGGTCGACGGCATCGCCGCCGCCGGCCCGATCGACGCCGTCTATCTCGACCTGCACGGCGCCATGGTGACCGAGCATCTCGACGACGGCGAAGGCGAGATCTTGGCGCGCGTGCGCCGCGTCATCGGTAAGGATGTTCCGCTGGTCACCAGCCTCGATCTCCACGCCAACGTCACGCCCGAGATGATGGAGCATGCCGACGCGCTGATCGCCTACCGCACCTATCCGCATGTCGACATGGCCGAGACCGGCCGCGCCTGCGCGCGCCATCTCGCGCTGCTGCTGCAGACGAAGCAGCGCTTCGCAAAGGCCTTCCGGCAATTGCCGTTCCTGATCCCGATCAGCTGGCAATGCACCAACGACCAGCCCACCAAAGGCATCTACGAAAGACTCGCCGCGCTGGAGAGCGATGCCGTCCCCACCCTCTCTTTCGCGCCCGGCTTTCCCGCCGCCGATTTCCGCGACTGCGGCCCCAGCGTGTTCGCCTACGGCAAGACGCAACACGACGCCGATCGTGCGGCCGACGCGCTTCTGAAGCTGATCGAAAGCCACGAGAACGATTTCGACGGCAAGATCTGGACGCCCGACGACGGCGTGCGCCACGCCATGGAACTTGCCAAGGGCGCGCGCAAGCCGATCATCATCGCCGACACCCAGGACAATCCGGGCGCCGGCGGCGATTCCGACACCACGGGCATGCTGCGCGCGCTGGTGCGCAACAAGGCGAGTGCCGCAACCGGCGCGATCTACGATCCGGAATCGGCCAAGGCCGCGCACGCAGCCGGCGTCGGCGCCACCGTGACGCTGTCGCTCGGCGGCAAGTCCGGCATCCCCGGCGACGAGCCCTATCGCGAGACCTTCGTGGTCGAGCAGCTCTCGGACGGCCGCTTCATCGCGCCCGGTCCCTATTACGGCGGCCGCGAGATGGAGATGGGCCCGTCCGCAGCCTTGCGCATCGGCGATGTCCGCATCGTCGTCTCTTCGCACAAGGCCCAGCTCGCCGACCAGGCGATGTACCGCTATGTCGGCATCGAGCCGACCGAACAGAAAATCCTGGTCAACAAGAGCTCGGTGCATTTCCGCGCCGATTTCGAGCCGATCGCCGAGAAGCTGATGATCTGTGCCGCGCCCGGTGCGATGCCGGCCGACACCGCTTCGCTACCCTGGACGCGCCTGCGCCCGGGCATCCGCATCAAGCCGAACGGCCCCGTATTCACGCCTCCCTCACGCTAACCGGACAGGACCACATGCCCACGATCGATCGCATCGACGGCTACGCCGACGAGCTCACCGCAATCAGGCGCGACCTCCACGCCCATCCCGAGATCGGCTTCGAGGAAGTGCGCACCTCCGGCATCGTCGCCGACAAGCTGAAGAGCTGGGGCATCGAAGTGCATCGCGGCCTCGGCGGCACCGGCGTGATCGGCGTCATCAAGGGCAAGGGCACCGGCAGCAAGCGCATCGGGCTGCGCGCCGACATGGACGCGCTGCCGATGGAAGAGAACACCAATCTGAAGTGGAGCTCGAAGATCCCCGGCCGCTTCCACGGCTGCGGCCATGACGGCCACACCACCATGCTGCTCGGCACCGCGCGCTATCTCGCCGAGACCCGGAATTTCGACGGCACCGTGCATCTGATCTTCCAGCCGGCCGAGGAAGGCCTCGGCGGCGCCCGCGCCATGATCAAGGACGGGCTGTTCGAGAAATTTCCCTGCGACGAGCTCTACGGCCTGCACAACGCGCCCGACCTCAACCATGGCGAGATCGCGATCCTGCCGGGCCCGGCCATGGCCAGTGCCGACTTCTTCGACCTGCGCATCACCGGCTACGGCGCGCATGGCGCGATGCCCGAGCGCTCCAAGGACGCGGTTGTCATTGCGACCACACTGGCGCAGGCGATCCAGACCATCGTCAGCCGCAACGTCGACCCGCTGCAAGCCGCGGTGATCTCGATCACCCAGATCCATGCCGGCTCGGCTTACAACGTCATTCCGGGCGATGCGCATCTGTGCGGCACCATCCGCACCTTCTCGAACGAAGTCCGCGCCCTGATCGCCGAGCGCATCCGCACCATCTGCGCCGGCATCGCCGCCGCCTATCAGTGCACGATCGAAGCCGACATCCGCGACACGTTCGGCGTTCTGGTCAACCAGGTCGAGCAGTCCAAGGTGGTCGAGGAGGTCGCGCGCACCATCGTCGATCCCGCCAACGTGATCACCCGCATCCAGCCGAAGATGGGCAGCGAGGATTTCGCCGACATGCTGGAGACGATTCCCGGCGCTTACTTCTGGGTCGGCCATGACGGCTCGGTGCCCGTGCACAATCCCGGCTTCGTGCTCGACGACAAGATCCTGCCGATCGGTGCCAGCATGTTCGCCCGCATCGTCGAGACGCGCATGCCGGTGGGTGGCAATGCATAAAAAGAGCGTCGAGGAAGCGATCACCTCGCTGCACGATCTGTCCGCGGTCGACCTGATCGCGGGTTATCGTGCCAAGCAGTTCTCGCCGAGCGAGGTGCTGGAGGACGTGCTCGCGCATGTCGCGGCGTGGGAACCGCATCTGAAGGCGCTCTATGCGTTCGACCCCGATGGCGCGCGCGAGGCCGCAAAGGCCTCGACCGCGCGCTGGACCGGCGGCGAGCCCTCCGGGCCGCTCGACGGCGTGCCCGTGACGGTGAAGGACAACATCGCGACCAAGGGCGTGCCGGTGCCGCTGGGGGCAGCCAGCGTCAAGCTCGTGCCGGCCGAGAAGGACGCGCCGCCCGCTGCGCGGCTGCGTGAGGCCGGCAGCATCATCTTCGCCAAGACCACCATGCCCGATTACGGCATGCTGTCCTCCGGGCTCTCCTCGTTCCATGCGCTCGCGCGCAACCCGTGGGATCTCAGCAAGAACCCGGGCGGCTCCAGCGCCGGCGCAGGCGCCGCCGCCGCGGCCGGCTACGGGCCCTTGCATCTCGGCACCGATATCGGCGGCTCGGTTCGCCTGCCCGCCGGCTGGTGCGGCCTCGTCGGCCTGAAGCCGAGTTTTGGCCGGGTGCCGATCGACCCCACCTATGTCGGCCGTGTCGCAGGCCCGATGACCCGCACGGTCGACGATTGCGCGCTGATGATGAGCGCGATCGCAAAGCCCGACCGCCGCGACGGCATGAGCCTGCCGGCCGAGCTGCTGAACTGGAAGGGGCTGGAGAAATCTCCGCGAAAACTACGCATCGGGTTGATGCTCGATCCCGGCTGCGGCCTGGCGCTGGAGAAGCCGGTGCGCGAGGTCGCAGTGAAGGCCGCGAAGGCATTCGAGTCCGCAGGCAGCGTCGTCACCGAGGTCGACGGCATCCTCACGCGCGAGATGCTCGACGGTCTCGACAATTTCTGGCGCGCGCGGATGTGGGACGATCTGTCCAAGCTGACGCCGGCCGAGCAGGCCAAGGTGCTGCCCTATATCTTCAAGTGGGGCGAGTCCGGGGCCAAGCTCTCGGGCGTCGACGTCATCCGCGGCTTCAACCAGACCATGGCGATCCGCGCGGCTGCGGCGAAGCTCTTTTGCGAGCTGGACTATGTGATCTCGCCGACCGCGCCGAACGTGAACTTTCCGGCGGAATGGGCGTCGCCGACCAACGATCCCATGAAGCCGTTCGAGCACATCGCCTATACCGTGCCGTGGAATATGTCGGAGAACCCGGCGATCTCCCTCAACGGCGGCTTCGACGCCAAGGGTTTCCCCATCGGCGTGCAGATCGTCGGCCGCCGCTTCGACGACATCGGCGTGCTCGGCATGGCCAAGGCCTTCGAAGGTCTGCGCGGCCCGCAGCGGCCCTGGCCGAAGCCGCCGGCCCAATAACGCACCGTCGTCATTCCGGGTTGCGCCCTCTTGGCGCAAGCCCGGAATCCATTCATCCGCAAGGAGTGTGGAGAAATGGATTCCGGGCTCGCGCTTCGCGCGCCCCGGAATGACGTGCTAGACAGACGGACAAAGAACCAAGGAAGAGGAAACCACCATGGCGTATGAGACGATCAAGTACGAGGTCGCCGATCAGATCCTCACCATCACGTTGAACCGGCCCGACAAGCTCAACGCCTTCAACGCGCAGATGCAAGGAGAGCTGATCGACGCGTTCGACGCCGCCGACAAGGATGATAACGTCCGCGCCATCATCGTCACCGGCGCCGGCCGCGGCTTTTGCGCGGGCGCCGATCTCTCCTCCGGTGCCGACACGTTCGATCGCGACGCGCGGCGCGGGCCGGTCAAGCGTTTTGCCGACGGCAAGGTCGACTATAGCGACCCGCAGGTGCGTGACGGCGGGGGCCAGGTCACGTTGCGCATCTTCAAATGCCTCAAGCCCGTGATCGCGGCGGTGAACGGCCCGGCCGTCGGCATCGGCGTCACCATGCAGCTCGCGATGGACATCCGCATCGCCTCGGAGGCCGCGCGCTTCGGCTTCGTGTTCTCCCAGCGCGGCATCGTGCCCGAGGCGGCCTCGAGCTGGTTCTTGCCGCGCATCGTCGGCATCTCGCAGGCGCTGGAATGGTGCTATTCGGGCCGTGTCTTCCCGGCGCAGGAAGCGCTTGCGGGCCGCCTCGTCAGCAAGGTCGTGGCCCCCGATGATCTGCTGCCGACCGCCCGAGCGCTCGCCAAGGAGTTTGCGGCAAAGACCGCGCCGGTGTCGGTCGCGCTGATCCGCCAGATGATGTGGCGCATGATGGGCGCCGACGATCCAATGGAAGCCCACAAGGTCGACAGCCGCGGCATCTACGCCCGCGGCCGCTCGGACGACGTCAAGGAAGGCGTGGTGTCGTTCCTGGAGAAGCGTCCCGCGCACTTCAAGAACAAGGTGTCGACCGATATGCCGGATTACTTCCCGTGGTGGACGGAGCGGGAGTATAAGTGAGACTTCGTAGGGGGGTTAGCCGAAGGCGTAACCCACCTCCTTCGTCTCCGCGCTACAGAAGCGGTGGATTACGCCTTCGGCTAATCCACCCTACGGCACCGTCACTGCATCACCAGCGCCACGCGTCCGATCGCCTTGCGGTCGATCAGCAGCCGCATCGCCTTCGCGTAGTCCTTAAGCGGCAGGCGGTGCGAGACGTTGGGGCGCAGCTTGCCCTCCTCCGCCCATTGCAAAAGCGTCTTCAGGCGGACCTCGCCGAGCGCAGGATTCTTCCGCACCGCTTCGCCGGCGCGTACGCCGAGCACGCTGGCGCCCTTGATCAGCAGGAGATTGGTCTTGGCCGAGCCGATGCCGCCGGTGAAGCCGATCACCAAGAGCCGCGCGCCCCAGGCGATGCAGCGCATCGAATCTTCGAAGACCTGGCCACCGACGGGGTCGAACACGACGTCGGCGCCGCGCCCCTCGGTGATGCGCTTGACGGCTTCGCGAAACGGCTCGCGGTCGTAGCGGATGAGATGATCGGCGCCGCGCGATTTCGCGATTCTGAGCTTCTCGTCGCTGGAGGCGGTCGCGATCACGGTCGCGCCCAGCATCTTGCCGATCTCGACGGCGGCAAGGCCGACGCCGCCGCCGGCGCCGTGGACCAGCAGCACCTCGCCGGGCGTGACCCGGCCGCGATCGATCAACGCATGATAGGCCGTGCCGTGGCCGGCGAGATAGGTGGCAGCCTCCGCATAGTCGAAGGTGGACGGCATGGGAGTGAGCTGCGACGGCGTGACCACCGCTTCATCCGTGAAGGCACCAAAGCGCATCTTCACGATGACCTTGTCGCCGACGGCAACGCCGCTTGCCTCCGATGCCACCTCGGTGACGTCGCCGGCCGCTTCCATGCCCGGCGTGAACGGCAGCTCCGGCTTGAGCTGGTATTCGCCGGCGGCCATCAGCACGTCGGGAAAGTTCAGCCCGGCGGCGCGGATGGCGACGCGCACTTCGCCCGGCTTCAGCGCGCGGGGCGGAAACTCCTCCAGCAGCAAACGCTCGGGCGCGCCGAGCTCGCGGCAGACGACGGCGCGCACCATCAGGCCGCGCTCGCCTTGCTGCGCTGAAGCGCTTCGCGGATCAGCGGCAGGCGGTCATTGCCGAAATAGATGTCGGTCTTGTTCACGAAGATCGTCGGCGAGCCGAAGCCGCCGCGTGCGATGACCTCCTCGGTATTGGCCTTGAGCTGGTCCTTGATGCCCTGCTCGGCAATGCCGGCGAAGAACTTTTGCTCGTCGATGCCGACCTTCCTGCAGATCTCCGCGAGCACCGCGTCCTGCGAGATGTCCTTGTCCTCGCCCCAATAGGCCTCGAACACTGATGTCGCGAACGGCACCATGTCCTGACCGAGCCAGAGGCAGCCGCGCATCACCTTGACGCTGTTCACCGGGAACACCGTCGGTGGCATCTTGATGGCAAGACCCGCCGAACGTGCCCAGTCGGCGAGGTCCTTCTTCATGTAGCGCGCCTTCAGCGGCACCGGCTTCTCGCGCTGCGCGTAGACGCTCGGATTGACCGAATTGAAGATGCCGCCGACCAGGATCGGCCGCCAGGTGATGTCGGCTCCGAACTCCTTGGCGAGGGGTTGGATGTTGTGGAAGGCGAGATAGGTCCAGGGGCTGGAGCAGTCGAAGAAGAATTCGATCATGGGGGTTCCTTTTTGCTGTCATTCCGGGGCGCGCCCCCTTTGGCGCGAGCCCGGAATCCATTTCGCCTCTCGGTACGCTGCCTGATGGATTCCGGGTTCGCGCTTCGCGCGTCCCGGAATGACGAGTCACTTCCTTCCCAGCACTTCCTTAGCCCGTTGCCCGAACATGATCTTGCGTGATTCCTCGTCGAACGGCTCTTTCACGAATTTTCCGATCGCAAGCCCCGCCTGCACCTGCGGCCTTGCCCGGACCTCGGCATACCAGCGTTTCACATTGGGATAGTCGTCGAGCGTAAAACCCTGCGCCTTGTGGGTCATGGTCCAGGGGAAGCAGGCGATGTCGGCGATGGAATAGTCGCCGGCGACATAGGCGCCGGTCCTGGCCAATTGGCGATCGAGCACGCCGTAGAGCCGCGCCGCCTCGTCGCGATAGCGCTCGATTGCGTAAGGGATCTTCTCGGCCGCATAGAGCGCGAAATGGCCGTGCTGACCGAGCATCGGCCCGAGGCCCGCCATCTGCCACATCACCCATTGGATCGTGCTGGAGCGGCCGCGCCAATCGGCGGGCAGGAAGCGGCCGGTCTTCTCCGCGAGATAGATCAGGATCGCGCCGGTCTCGAACGCCGAGAACGGCGCGCCGCCATCAGCGGGCGCGTGGTCGACGATCGCGGGAATGCGGTTGTTCGGAGAGATCGCCAGGAACTCAGGATTGAACTGCTCGCCGGCGCGGATATTCACGGGGATCACCCGATAGGGAAGCCCGAGCTCCTCCAGCATGATCGAGATTTTCCAGCCGTTCGGCGTCGGCGCGTAATAGAGGTCGATCATGGGCCTTCCCTTGCGCCGTCCCTATCGCTGCCGCCAGCCAATGACGACTTTTGTTGTTCTGTACCTCGACGTTAGGACATGGCAGGAAGGGGCGCAACAATCTGCCGGGAGGGCCGCCATGCTGTTTCCAACCACGATCGCCGGCTCCTTGCCGAAGCCGGAATGGCTCGCCGAGCCGAACATGCTCTGGGCGCCCTGGAAGTCCGAAGGCGACGAGTTGCTCCGCGCCAAGCGCGATGCGACGCTGATCTGGCTGAAGCTCCAGGAGGACGCCGGCATCGACATCGTCACCGAAGGCGAGCAGGCCCGGCAGCACTTCGTGCACGGTTTCCTGGAGAAGATCGAGGGCATCGATTTCGCCCACAAGGTCGAGATGGGCATCCGGAAAGATCGCTACAAGGCGATGGTGCCGCAGGTGGTCGCGCCGCTGCGGCTGAAGGATCGCGTCCATGCCTTCGAGGCGCGCGTCGCGCGCACGCACACCAGGAAGCAGCTGAAATTCACCCTGCCCGGCCCGATGACCATCATCGACACCATTGCCGACCGCTACTATGGCGACCGGGTCAAGATGGCCTTTGCCTTCGCCGAGCTCTTGAACGAGGAAGCCAGGGCCTTGCAGGCCGACGGCGTCGATCTCGTGCAATTCGACGAGCCCGCCTTCAACGTCTACATGGACGAGGTCAACGATTGGGGCATCAAGGCGCTGGAGCGCGCCGCACAGGGCCTCGCCTGCGCCACCGCCGTGCACATCTGCTACGGCTACGGCATCAAGGCCAATACGGACTGGAAGGAGACGCTCGGCAGCCAATGGCGGCAATACGAGCAGATCTTTCCGGCCATCGACGCAAGCCCGATCCAGCAGGTCGCAATCGAGTGCCGCAATTCCAAGGTGCCGCTCGACCTGCTCGCGCTGCTCAAGAACAAGATTGTGCAGGCCGGTGTCATCGACGTCGCCAGCGATACGGTGGAGACGGCCGAGGACGTCGTGAAGGTGATCGAGGCGGTGTCGCAATTCGTGCCGAAGAGCAACATCATCGCCACCACCAATTGCGGCATGGCGCCGATGCGGCGCGAGATCGCCGAAGCCAAGCTGATGGCGCTCGGCGCCGGCGCGGCGCTGGCGCGCGAGAGGCTGGGGTAATCCCTAAAGCGCGATGCGATTAGGATGAATCGTCTTCGCGCTTTAGGTTATTGTTTGAGCATGATCTTTTCGGAAAGCCGCTACGCACTTTTCCGGATCATGCTCCAGGACGTCGGTGCTTCAGGCGGACGCCGTCGGATGCAGCACGGGCCGATAGCCAGCCATGATGGCGCGCAGCGTCGAAGGCGGCGTCAACAACATCGCTTGATCGACCACGGGTGCATGCGACGCGTAGCCCGCCGGCGACCACAGCAGCGCCCGTCCCTGCATCACCAGAAAGCTGTCTTCGCCCTGCTGCACCATCGCGCCGTCGGGCAGGTCCGCCAGCGGCATCGGGAGCGGGTGCAATCGCTTGCGACCGCGATCGAGACGCTCGCGATGCAAAACGGCATCCATCGCCCTGGCTCTGATGCCGCTCGCACCATTGCCCTTCTCCCACGCCGCGCGAAAACGGTTGGCATCGTCGCGGCGGCAGAAGAAGCAAGGGCGGTGCCCTGCCGCGAAGGCCGTGGCCTCGTCGAGGAAGAACAGCTCGGTCCAGCTCCGCCGCGCCATCACCGGCCGCCGCCAGCCGCGGAATTCGCACAGGCATGTGATCCAGGCCGGCGTCGACCAGCGCTTCTTCAATAGCGTCTTCGTCGCGGGATCGTGGATGATGCCGCGATTGCCGGTGAACAGGCCGCGGTGCGGCGTGGCGATGATGTCGCCGGTGGGCGTGACGCGGTTTTGGAGAGGGCGAGTGGCGAATGGGGAATGGCGAGTGGGGACGGTGCTACTCGCCATTCGCTACTCGCCATTTGCTCTGCTCACGCCGCGCCGTCGCGCAGTGGCGGGTGGTAGGACAGCGCGGTGTCCCAGGGGAAGAAGATCCAGGTGTCCTGCGAGACCTCGGTGATGAAAGTGTCGACCAGCGGGCGTCCCATCGGCTTGGCGTAGACGGTGGCGAAATGCGCATCGGGCAGCATCTCGCGCACCATCCTGCCGGTCTTGCCGGTATCGACGAGGTCATCGACGATCAACAGGCCCTTGCCGGTGCCGCCGCCGAGCGTCATGGTCGCCTCGGAAATGCCCTTGAGCACCTGGAGCTCGCCCTGCTTGTTGTGGTCGTAGCTGGCGACGCAGACCGTATCGATGACGCGCACCCCTAACTCGCGCGCCACGATCGCGGCGGGCACCAGGCCGCCGCGGGTGATCGCAATCACCGCATGGAACGGACCGACCTCGTTGAGCCGCCAGGTCAGCGCCCGGCAATCCCGGTGGAACTGGTCCCACGAGACGGGGAAGGCCTTGCCCGCCCGCTCCTGCGCACTCAGTTCCGGTGCTTCACCAGCCATCGCCTGTCTCCTGCAATCTCGTCCGGCAATTCCTGCTAGCGGTTGACGTTCAATCCCGCCAGCATTTCCTTCACCGCGGCCATTGCCGCCGCGAGCTTCTCGGGATCGCGCGAGCGCACCACCAGATTGGTGTTGGGCTTCTGCTCCTCGTCCATGAAGGGATAGCTGCCGATGATGGTGTCGGGATGGGCGGCAGCGATCGCCCGCAGCGGCCCGCCGATGTCGCCCTCGCGCGCATTGGCACGGACGGAGTCCGACAGCATGCGCACGCCCGACTTCAGCTTGGGCGAGACGATGTCCATCATCGCCTGCATGATCGAGGGCACGCCGGCCATGACGATGACGTTGCCGATCTTGAAGCCGGGGGCGAGGATGGTCGCGCTCTGGATCAGCTCGGCGCCGTCGGGGATGCGGGCCATGCGTAGTCGGGCCTCGTTGAGGTCCTGCTCGCTCCAGCGCTCGCGGAAGCGGGCGACGACCTCCGGGTGATGGTCGATACCGACGCCGAACGCCTTGGCCACGGCATCAGCGGTGATGTCGTCATGAGTCGGCCCGATGCCGCCGGTGGTGAAGACGTAGGTGTAGCGATGCCGCAATGCATCCAGTGCAGCGATGATATCCGGCTCGTCGTCGGAGACGATGCGGACCTCCTTCAGGTCGATGCCGATATTGGTCAGGTATTCGGCGATGAAGCCGATATTCTTGTCCTTGGTCCGGCCGGACAGGATTTCGTCTCCGATGACCAGAATGCCCGCCGTGACGATCTCGCTCATGCCTTAAGTCCCTCACCTGTGACGCCGACTTTGCCGAGGTAACGCGTTGAAGTCACGCGGTTTTGCTTCTGAAATAAGCAGTCTTCAGCCATTTTTTCAGGCACGCCGCCGGCCGTCGCCGGCAAATGCCCCCTCTCCATGCTTATCGCGCTGGCCCGGCCCTTGCTACCACATGAAAGTCATGCACTGTTGACGCATGGCCACAGGACGTTGCGGTCTCATCAAGGCCGACGCGAACTGGCGCATGGCGCAACGCCTGGGGAGACAAGTCGGGATCTATGGCAGTCGCGTTTGACGAAATGAACATTCCCGGCGGGGACCTCCGCCCCGCCTATCAGGAGCTGGCGCGCTGGCTCAAGGAGACGCCTCCCGAGGCGCTCGAATATCGCCGCCAGGAAGCTGAGCTGCTGTTTCGCCGGATCGGCATCACCTTCGCGGTCTACGGCGATTCCGAGTCCACCGAGCGCCTAATTCCCTTCGACGTGATTCCGCGGATCATGTCCGGCAAGGAATGGGCGCGGCTGGAGAAGGGCCTGAAGCAACGCGTGCGCGCGCTCAACATGTTCCTGCGCGACATCTATCACGGCCGCGACATCCTCCGCGCCGACATCGTGCCCGACGATCTGATCTTCCAGAACCCGGTGTTCCGGCCCGAGATGAACGGCCAGCAGGTGCCGCACGATGTCTACGTGCACATCGCCGGCATCGACATCGTCCGGGTCGACGCCGAGGACTTCATCGTGCTGGAGGACAACGCCCGCACGCCGTCGGGCGTGTCCTACATGCTGGAAAACCGCGAGATCATGATGCGGCTGTTTCCGGATCTGTTCGCCCGCCACCGGGTGGCGCCGGTCGAGCGCTATCCGGACGAGCTGCTCGCAGCGCTCCGCTCGGTCGCGCCGCAAAGCGCCTCCGGCGAGCCGACGGTGGCGCTGCTCACCCCGGGCGTCTACAATTCGGCCTATTACGAGCACTCCTTCCTCGCCGACAAGCTCGGCATCGAGCTGGTCGAAGGCCGCGACCTCATCGTCAAGAACAACGAAGTGTTCATGCGGACGACGGAAGGGCTGAAGCGGGTCGACGTGATCTATCGGCGCGTCGACGACGACTTCCTCGATCCCCTCACCTTCCGTCCCGATTCGGTGCTCGGCGTGCCCGGACTGATGTCGGCCTACGCGGCCGGTAACATCACGCTCGCCAACGCCGTCGGCACCGGCATCGCCGACGACAAGGCGATCTACTCCTACATGCCCGACATCGTGAAATTCTATCTCGGCGAGGAGCCGATCCTAAAGAACGTGCCGACCTGGCGCTGCCGCGAGCCGAAGGACCTCGCTTATGTGCTGGACAATCTAAGTGAGCTCGTCGTCAAGGAAGTGCACGGCTCCGGCGGCTACGGCATGCTGATCGGCCCCGCCGCGACCAAGGCGACGATCGAAGCGTTCCGCGACAAGCTCAAGCGCGAGCCGGAAGGTTTCATCGCCCAGCCGACCCTGGCGCTCTCGACCTGCCCGACCTGCACGGCGTCGGGCCTCGCTCCACGTCACGTCGATCTTCGCCCCTTCGTGCTCACGGGCAGCAAGAGCACGACCATCGTGCCGGGCGGGCTCACCCGCGTCGCGCTCAAGGAAGGCTCCCTGGTGGTGAACTCGAGCCAGGGCGGCGGCACCAAGGACACCTGGATTCTGGACGAGTAGAGAGATGCTGTCGCGTACCGCCGAAAACCTCTACTGGCTCGCCCGCTACGTCGAACGGGCCGAATATCTCGCGCGCACCATCGATGCGACGCTGCGCGTCACCGCGCTTCCCGCCGCCTATATCGGCAAGACCAATGAATGGGATTCGGCGCTGCTCACGGCCGGGGTCGCCGCGAGCTTCTATCAGGCCTATGAGGAAGCCAACGAGCACAACGTCGTCGAGTATCTCTCGTTCTCCCAGAACAACCCGTCCTCGATCCGAAACTGTATCGAAGCGGCGCGGCTGAACTCACGCTCGGTGCGCACGGCCCTCACCAGCGAGATGTGGGACACCATCAACTCGGCCTGGATCGAGCTTCAGGCGGTGTGGAGCAAGGGCACCTCGACGCGCGAGGACCTCGCAAAATTCCTGCGCTTCGTGCAGGAGACCTCGCTGCGCTTCGACGGCTCGGCCTATCGGACCATGCTGCGCAACGACGCCTATTGGTTCTCGCGCATGGGCGTGCACCTGGAGCGCGCCGACAACACCGCGCGCATCCTCGACGTGAAGTATCACGTGCTGCTGCCCGAGGAGGAGCATGTCGGCGGGCCGCTCGACTTCTACCAGTGGAGCTCGATCCTGCGCTCGGTCTCGGCGCTGACGGCTTATCACTGGGTCTATCGCGAGACGCTGAAGCCCTGGCTGATCGCGGACCTGTTGATCCTCAACGACACGCTGCCGCGCTCGCTCGCCAGCTGCTACGGCAACCTCGTGCGCAACCTCGACCAGATCGGCGTCGCCTATGGCCGCCAGGGCCCGGCCCAGCGCCACGCCCGCGGCATCCGCAACCGGCTGGAACACAGCAACATGAACGACATTTTCCAGCATGGCGTGCATGAATTCATTCAGGAATTCATCGCGGACAATTCCAGGCTGGGCGAAATCATCACGAAGCAGTATTTGATCTAATGTCGCTCGACTGACGACAGGGGATATTGTCATGGCCGGGCAAGAGCGCGAAGCGCGTCTTCGCGCTAGATGTCCCGGCCATCCACGTTCTTGCTTTTGCGCGACGAGGAAGAACGTGGATGCCCCGGGACAAGCCCGGGCATGACGAGCTTCTTTGCGACGGCAGTCACGCCTTACAACAAACGACACGGTCCACCATGCGCCTGCGAATCCAGCACACCACGACCTATCGCTACGAGCCGCCGGCCACCAGCGTGATCCAGATCCTGCGCATGACGCCGGGCAGTCATGACGGGCAATACGTCGCGGAATGGCAGATCGACGTCTCCACCGACACCAAGCTCGACATGCATGAGGACGCGTTCGGCAACGTCACCCACGTGCTGTCCTGCGGGCCCGTCGGCGACATCCAGATCATTGCCGAAGGGCTGATCGAGACCCACGACACCGGCGGCGTGCTGCGTGGCAGCGATGAGCGCTTTCCCCCCGGCATGTTCCTGCGCGTCACCGACCTCACCTCGGTCAATCCGGCGATGACGGCGGTCGCGCGGCAGTTGCGCAGCGAGGCCGAGAGCGACACGCTGGGCTTCCTGCACACGCTGATGACGCAGGTGACCGATCACATGACGTTCGACGAGGACCCCACCAACAGCGGCACGTCCGCAGCGGAGGCGTTCACGCTCAAGCGCGGGGTCTGCCAGGACTACGCGCACATCTTCATCGCCTGCGCCCGCGCCGGCGGCGTGCCGGCGCGCTTCGTCTCCGGACATTTCCTGCGTGCGGACGACACCGTGCACCAGGACGCCGGCCATGCCTGGGCAGAGGCCTACGTGCCCGATCTCGGCTGGGTCGGCTTCGATCCCGCCAACAGCATCTGCGCTACCGACGCGCATGTCCGCCTCGCGATCGGGCTTGACTATCTCGGCGCGGCCCCGGTGCGCGGCACGCGCTACGGCGGCGGCACGGAAACGCTGACGGTGGCGGTGAAGGTCGAACAGGCCGGCCGCGGCGGGCAGTCGCAATCGCAATCCCAGCGGCAGAGCTAGGAGCCGCCAGCCGAACACATTCGGCATGCTACAATCGCGGGATCGGATCAGACCCGCGAGGTAGCCATGGCGACTGTGAAACTACTTTCGGATGATGAACTCTCGGCTGAAGCGCGAGCCGTTTTCGACGACATCCGTAAAGTGCGGAAATCGGACTTCGTCAACAATTTCTGGCGCGCGCTGGCGCACGATCCGAAGACGCTGCGGCGGACCTGGGAGAGCATCAAGGAGGTGATGGCTCCCGGCGCGCTCGATCCCAAGGTCAAGGAAATGCTCTACGTCGCGGTGTCGATCGCGCATGGCTGCAGCTATTGCATCCACTCCCACACGGCCGCGGCACGGGCCAAGGGCATGAGTGAGGCCGAATATGGGGAGCTGCTCGCCATCGTCGGCATGGCCGCGGAGACCAACCGGCTGGTGACGGCGCTCGGCGTGCCGGTTGATGAGGCGTTTCTGGTCGACGCAGCTGACTAGCTTGCCGTCTCGCACCGTCATTCCGGGGCGCGCGTAGCGCGAACCCGGAATCCATCTGGTCGCAGAGTTGGTGGAGGAATGGATTCCGGGCTCGCGACTTCGTCGCGCCCCGGAATGACGGGCTTAATCGGGGGTTGGAGTGGCCCTTGAAATTGGCTAGTAATTCCGCGCAAACGCGTTCGGGGACTGGAAATGACCTATTGCTGCGGAATCCTGGTTCGGGACGGTCTGGTGATGATCGCCGATACCCGCACCAATGCCGGCCTCGACAATGTCTCAACCTTCCGCAAGCTGCACATCTTCTCCAAGCCCGGCGAGCGCATCATGGCGATCGCCAGTGCCGGCAACCTCGCCATCAGCCAGTCGGTGCTGTCGACGCTGACCGAGGGCCTCGAAGATCCCAATACGGGCGAGATCGAGACGCTGATGAACGCGCCGACCATGTTCCAGGCCGCCCAGCGCATCGGCCGGGCGATCCGGGCGGTGCATGCCACCGAAGGGCCGGCGCTGAAATCCGAGGACGTGTCCTTCGACGTCTCCTTCCTGTTCGGCGGCCAGATCAAGGGCGCGCGGATGCGCCTGTTCATGGTCTACACCGCTGGCAATTTCATCGAGTGCACCACCGACACGCCGTACCTGCAGATCGGCGAGCACAAATACGGCAAGCCGGTGCTCGACCGTGCCATGCATTACGACGTCGAGCTCTACGAGGCGCTGAAGACGGGCCTGATCTCGATGGATTCGACGATGCGCTCAAACCTCGGCGTCGGCCTGCCGATCGACGTGCTGGTGGTGCGCAACGATGCCTGCGAGGCCGATCTCAACCACCGCATCGAGGCAGGCGAGCCCTATTTCCACGACCTGCGCTCGCGCTGGTCGGCGGCCTTGCGCGCGGCGCATCAGAACATTCCGCGCCCGCCCTACAAGAACGACAAAGAACCCAAAACCTGACAGCAGAAGAGAAAAGGCAGGAAACGATGAGTGACGCGAAAAAGATCGCATTGGTGACGGGCGCCGGCACCGGCGTCGGCCGCGCGGCGTCGCTGGCGCTGATGAACACCGGCTTCACCGTGGTGCTCACAGGCCGCCGGCTCGACATGCTCGAGGAGACGGCAAAGCTCGGTCCCGCGGGAAAAAGCCTCTGCGTCACCGCCGACATGACCAAGCCGGACTCCATCGCCGCGCTGTTCGACAAGGTGAAGGCGACTTACGGCCGGCTCGACGTGCTCTTCAACAATGCCGGCATGGGCGCGCCGGCCGTCAACTTCGAGGATCTCAGCCTCGAGCAATGGCAGGCCGTGGTGAACACCAACCTCACCGGCCCGTTCCTGTGCACCCAGCACGCCTTCCGCATCATGAAGGATCAGACCCCGCGCGGCGGCCGCATCATCAACAACGGCTCGATCTCGGCGCACGCGCCGCGGCCATTCTCGGCGGCCTACACCTCGACCAAGCACGCCATCACCGGCCTCACCAAGGCCAGCAATCTCGACGGCCGCATGTACGACATCGCCGTCGGCCAGGTCGACATCGGCAATGCCGCAACCCCGATGACCGACCGCATGGTCAACGGCCCCGGCGTGCTGCAGCCCGACGGCACCACCAAGCACGAGCCGCGCATGGACGCGAAAGCAGTCGGCGATGCCGTGGCCTACATGGCCAGCCTGCCGCTCGATGCCAACGTGCTGACCATGACGGTGATGGCGACCAAGATGCCGTTCGTCGGGCGGGGCTGAACAAAAAGCGCGAAAACAACCCCATGCACAGTAGGCGTCAAGAGGCGCCTGCTGCTGCCGGGCTGCGGGCGTGACGCGAGTTAAGTCCCCACGCCATCTCAACAATCGTCATTGCGAGCGCAGCGAAGCAATCCAGGCTGCCGCCGCGGTGAGATTCTGGATTGCTTCGTCGCATCAGCGCAAAATTGCTACGCAATTTTGTCGCGAGCTCCTCGCAATGACGTTGAGAGAGCGGAGGGCCTACTCCAGGCTCTCCACCTTGCGCAGGGCTGGAAACAGCTTCATCCAGAGCAGCGCCACTGCGACGGTGGCGACGCCGCCGAGCACAGCGGCGGGCATGGCGCCGAGCAGCGCGGCTGCCACTCCACTCTCGAACTGGCCGAGCTGGTTCGAGGCGTTGATGAACAGGAAGTTCACCGCGCCGACGCGGCCGCGCATCTCATCGGGCGTCGACAGCTGCACCAGCGAGAAGCGGATCACGACGCTGATCGTGTCGGCCGCACCGAGGATTGCAAGCGACAGCACCGACAGCCACATCCAGGACGACAGCGCGAACACGATGGTGGCGAGGCCGAACACGATCACGGCCTGGAACATGCGGAGGCCCACATGCCGGGAGATCGCGTGGCGCGCCAGCACCATGGTCATCAGCAAGGCACCGACCGCAGGCGCGGCGCGCAGCACGCCTAACCCGACCGGGCCGGTCTGGAGGATGTCGCGGGCATAGATCGGCAGCAGCGCCGTGACGCCGCCGAACAGCACGGCGAACAAATCGAGCGAGATGGTCCCGAGGATCGCCGGGTTGCTGCGAATGAAGCGGACGCCGGCGAAGATGTTGTCCGAGTCCATCCCCTCCCTCGCGATCGCCTGCGGGCGCGGCCGGATGAAGCCGGTCAAGATCATCCCCAAGACCCAGAACAGGACCATCACGGCATAGGCAAGGTGCGGGGCGACCGCATAGGCGATGCCGCCGAGCGCAGGTCCCGTGATGGTCGCGACCTGCGCCGCCCCACTGGAGACGGCAGTGGCGCGCTGGAGCGAGCCCTGCGGCGCGATCAGCGGCAGCAGCGCCGCCGTGGTCGGGCTCTCGAACGCGCCGGCGATTCCGAGCAGGAAAGTCGCGATGAAGATCTGCACTTCGCTGACCGCGCCGAGATAGGTGATGGCCCCGAGATAGAGCGCGGTCGCGGCCTCCACCAGCTGGCAGAGCTGGACGACGCGCTTGCGCTCGTAGCGATCGGCGACGTGGCCGGCGACGAACACCAGAAGCGCGGTGGGCAGGAACTGGACGAGACCAACCATCCCGAGGTCGAACGCCGAGCCGGTGAGATCGTAGATCTGCCAGCCGATCGCGACGGCCGCGATCTGGCTGGAGAAGCGCGACAGGCTGCGCGAGAGCAGGAAGAACAGGAAAGCGGGATGGCGGAGGAGCTCACCGGCGGTGACCGGTCGATGTCCGGATATTGGCTGCTCTGGCATCGCCTCTTCGGTCACGCTCGGACCGCTCTTTCCCTCGATATCGAAGGCCCCCGGGGTGGCCGAGGTGGCCCCGCTTGTCAACACTGGTCGTTCCCGGCTGCTCCCGGCATTGCCTTTGCAACGCATGGGCGGCCATAATCATCGAGGGGCTTGAGACATCATGCTGCGCCTGCAATCTGCACTCGGCATTTTCGCATTGCTGCTGATCGCCTTCGCGCTGGCGGAAAATCGTCGCGCGGTGTCGCTGCGCCAGGCGGCGATCGGCCTTGCCGCGACCTTCGTCACCGCCCTCGTGCTGCTGAAGCTGCCGGTCGTCGCCCATGCCTTCGGCGCCATCAACGAGGCGGTCGGCGCGATCTCGGCGGCCTCGCGGGCCGGCTCCGCCTTCGTGTTCGGCTATATCGGCGGCGGACCCCTGCCCTTCGACCTGAAGGCGCCAGGCGCGGACTTCATCCTGGCGTTCCAGGCACTGCCGATCGTGCTGGTCATGAGCGTGCTCACGACGCTGTTGTTCTATTGGCGCGTGCTGCCGCCGATCGTCCGCGGCATGGCCTGGCTCTTGGAGCGCAGCCTCGGCGTCGGCGGCGCGGTCGGGCTTTCGACGGCCGCCAACATCTTCCTCGGCATGGTCGAGGCGCCGCTGTTCGTGCGGCCGTATCTGGCACAGATGACGCGCAGCGAATTGTTCCTGGTCATGACCGGCGGCATGGCGGGCATCGCCGGCACCGTGCTGGTGCTCTATGCGACGCTGCTGGCGCCGCTCATTCCCGACGCCGCCGCACATTTTGTCATCGCCTCGGTGCTCGGCGCGCCGGCGGCGATCCTGATCAGCCTGATCATGGTCCCTGAAGCCTCCGACAAGCGCACCGGCGGCGCGCTGGAGGATCCGCAAATGGAGGTCGCCAGCACGATGGACGCGATCGTGAAAGGCACCAGCGCGGGCATCGAGCTGCTGATCAACATCGTCGCGATGCTGCTGGTGCTGGTGGCGCTGGTCTATCTCGTCAACGCAATCCTCGGCCTGCTCCCGCACGTCGGCGGGGCCGCGATCTCGCTGCAGCGGCTGCTCGGCCTCGTCATGGCGCCAGTGTGCTGGCTGATGGGGCTGCCGTGGGATCAGGCGATCACTGCCGGCAGCCTGATGGGCACCAAGACCGTGCTGAACGAATTGATCGCCTATGTCGACTTCTCGAAGCTGCCGCCCGATACGCTCGATCCGCGCTCGCGCCTGATCATGCTCTATGCAATGTGCGGCTTCGCCAATTTCGCCAGCCTCGGCATCATGATCGGCGGCTTAGGGGTGATGGCGCAGGAGCGGCGCGAGGAGATCAATGCGCTGGGGCTGAAGTCGATCGTGTCGGGGACGCTCACGACGTGCCTGATGGGAGCGGTGGTGGGGGTGTTGGCGTAGGCTCTCTTTCCACGCGTCATTGCGAGCGAAGCGAAGCAATCCAGACATGCGTCCGCGGAGACAGTCTGGATTGCTTCGTCGCAAGAGCTCCTCGCAATGACGGCGGCGAGAATCTTTGCCTCAACCGCACAATTTCGACTTCTGCAGGATGCGACGCACCTCAGGCATCTTGGCGCGGCACGGCTCGGCCGCCATCGCCTTCGCCTCGCTGGTTCGCCCCTGCACCCACAGCAACACCGCCATCAAGCCCTGCGCCCCGGAGCGCACCGGCCCACCCGCCACGTCCGAAGCTGCGAGCGACATGGCGGTTTGCGCTTCCCTCTCGGCGGCATTGATATCCGCTTGTTCCAGGAAGAAGACAGCACGGTAGACGTGAGCCCGCGCGTCTTTCGGGTAGCGGCTAACGAGATCGAGCGACCGGCTGGCCATCTCGTCGCCCTTCATCGGCACTTCAGAGGCGCGGATATAGTGCGCGGCATCGGCCATGTAGGCCGAATAATGCGCGGCGGCGAAGCCGGCGCAGATGAGAGATCCGATGGATCCTGCCAGCAAGGTCATGCTCGCGCTCCGCGGCAGGCTGTCATAGGACCAGAAGGCGAGCCACGGCGTGACGGCGAGCGCGGCGCCGGCCACCGCACCGCCTGCGTGGGCGTAATAGTTGACGTTGCCGGAAGCGCCAAAGGCCATTGGCAGCAGTGCGGGAACACCGAAGAACAGCGACGTCTTCAGCCTCGATATGGTCTGATCGGCGTCCGCTTCGGGATCGAAGCTCGCCACGAACAGCGCGGCGATCAGCCCGGTGATGGCGCCGGACGCACCGACGCCGACCGTGCCGGGACCGTTGCCCAGCAGCGAGCCGGCCTCTCCGGCCAATGCACTGGCAACGAAGATCAAAGCAAACCAGCCGCGGCCGATCAGCGACTCCAGCCTGACGCCGACGATGAACAGCGCCACGCAGTTGCTCACGAGGTGCCACCCGCTGCCATGCAGAAGCGGCGCAAGGCCGATTCGCCACCACTCTCCCCTCCCGACGACGAGATCGTAGCCGGACGCCCCCTGAGCGATCAGCGAGCGCACATCAATGTCGCCGTCCCGCGCGATGTCGATGGCGAGACTACGCTGCAGAACGAAGATCAGGAGCAGACCGAAGATCAGGCCGATGGTGAGGAAGGGGATGTCGGCCAGAAGCTTGTTGTCGGCAAAAAGCGTCTCCTCGCTGGAAGAGGGCTTCTCTATGGCGATCGGCGCGGCGGCGGCTTGAAACGATGCTCTTGGAGCTGGCGCTACGGTGCCGCGTCGGCCAAAAGTGTTGGTCGCCATGAAAGCATTTCCCGCATTGACACAGCCTTTAGTTGACGCGAGAGGTATTTTCGACTGGTTAGCACCAGGCTTGCGGGGCGGCCGAAATCATCCCGATTGCTGACCGCCCGGTTTCTCGGATCGACCGCATTTTAGCGATCGAGAGTTGCGCTTACGCCTTCAGCTCCACCGTCTTGAACTCAGCGGGGAGGATCACCTCCAGCAGCTCCACGTCGTCCGAATAGTCCAGGATCATGTGTCTGATCTTCGGCGGCTGGGTCCAGGCGCTGCCTTGCTGCATCAAGGTCTCGCCCTGCCCGTCCATATAGGTCTTCACCCAGCCCTTGAGCACGTAGACCATCTGGAATTCGACGTCGTGATAGTGGAGCTTGGACACCTCGGCCGGGTTGCAGGGACCTTGCAGGCGGATCACATGCGCCTGCGCGAGGCCATGGGTCGCCTCGCCGATGCCGAGATCGCGATACTTCGCGTAGGCGCGCAGGCCGTCGGCCTTGAAGTCTTCCTCGCGGTGATGGCTGACGGCGATGCGCTGCTTCGGACGTGCGGGCTTTTTCGCAGCGGCAGTGCGCGCCTTCGCCTTCACGGCCTTGCGTGCCGAGGATCGCGTCGCCGCCTTGGCGCCACTCCGCTTCTTCACCGCGGTCTTCAATGCGGGCCTCGATGCCTTTTGCTTGGCCATTGTCTGCCTCCCTGTTTCTGAGCCGCCGTCGCGCGGTATGGCTTGAAGGTCAGCTTATCCAGTCGTGGGCGAGGCAGCAATCGCAGAGCTGGTCGTGTTGAGTAGTGCCGCATCCGCGCTGTCACCCTCCCCCTCCAGGACCCTCCCCTGGAGGGTAAGAGGCTGAGGCCAATCACGCGATCACCGTATCGGATCGTAGCTTGCCCCAAGCTGGCGCGTCGGGCTGGGGTCGTCTCGTCTTCGTTCTCGCGCTGAACTAGTCTCGCCCGGGACATCCGGGGGAATTGATTCATGGGCAGCAATGTCGGTAAGCGTGCATTTCAAAATGCCCGGCTTCAGAAGCGGCAAAAGGCCGACGTGCTGCCCTTGCTCGGGCAAGCGCTCGAGTTGCACAAGAAGGGACGCTTGCCCGGGGCCAAGGCTGCCTATCGCCAGCTCTTGCAGATCGCGCCCAATCAATTCATCGCGCTGCATATGCTCGGCGCGTTGGAGTCCGATGCCGGGAATTATCAGCAGGCCGAGAGCCTGCTGAGCCGGGCGGTTGTCATCGATCCGCGATCGGCCGAAGCCCATATGAGCCTGGGCGTCGCGCTGAACGGGCTGAAACGTCACGCTGATGCCCGCGAGAGCTATCGCAAGGCGCTCGCCTTGCGGCCCAACTACGCCCTCGCTCTCTCCAATCTCGGGAACGCGAGCGCGGCCCTGGATCGCTACCAGGAAGCGCTCGACAGCTACGATCGGGCGCTCGCCGTCGACGCAAACCTCGCCGAAGCCCACAACGGCCGCGGCTCCACGCTCTGCCGTCTGCGCAACTACGACAAGGCTCTTGCAAGCCTGAACCGCGCGCTCGCGATCAAGCCCGACTATGCGGCGGCGCTGGCGAACCGCGCCGTGGCACTCCGGGAGCTGCAGCGATTCGACGAGGCCATGGCGGATTGCAACCGGGCAATCGCCCTCGCCCCTGACGACGTGAACGGATGGCTTTGGCGCGCCAATGTCTTGCTTCAGACCCGGCAGGTGGCCCAGGCACTATCCGATTGCGAGAAGGCGCTCGCGATCGCGCCCGATTCCGATCAGGCTCATCTGGTGCTGGGCCTTTGTCTTGCCGGACTAGGCCGGGTCGACGAAGCCCTCGCCAGTTTCGACAGAGCCCTCGATATCAGGCCCGATCTCGAGAGCGCGATCTCGAGCAAGATCTTCACGCTCGATTTTGTGCCGGACGCCAGCGTCGAGCGGCATCAGCAGGCGCGACGCGTATGGTGGGAGCGGATCGGCGCGAGAATCGCTTCAGAAGCGGCGGCACCGCATGACAACGGCCGCGATCCGGATCGCCGCCTGGTGCTTGGCTACGTCTCGTCGGACTTCAACGCGCATTCGGCTGCGTTCATCTTCAAGCCCGTCCTGCAACACCATGACCGCGCCCAGTTCGAGATCGTGTGCTACTCGTGCTCGGCGAAGGAGGACGCGACGACACGCGAATTTCAAGGCATCGCCGATCGCTGGCGTGACGCCTCGCAATGGAGCGACGATCGCCTCGCCGCCCAGATTCGCGCCGATCGCATCGATATCCTGATCGATCTGTCCGGCCATACCAGAGGAAACCGCCTCGGCATATTTGCGCGCAAGCCGGCACCGATCCAGGCGCACGGCTGGGGCCATGGCACCGGCACCGGGTTGCCGACAATCGACTATCTGTTCTCGGATCCGGTCGGGATTCCGCACGACGTTCGGCATCTGTTTGCAGAGACGGTGGTCGACCTGCCGTGCTTCGTGACGCTGGCGCCGCTGCCGGCCGGGATTGCGCAGGGCAAGACGCCGGCGCTCTCGAACGGCTTCGTCACCTTCGGTGTCTTCAACCGCATCAGCAAGATCTCGGACGAGGCCGCGGCAGTCTGGTCCAGGATCCTCGAACGGGTGCCGGGCTCGCGACTGTTGATCAAGGACGTGGCGCTCGACGACCAGCTGGTCCGCGACGAGCTGCTGGCGCGATTTGCGGCTTGCCGATTGCCGGCCGAACGCGTCGATCTGCTCGGGGCCACCTTGCGGGACGAGCATCTGGCATCGTTCAATCGCATCGATATTGCTCTCGATCCGTTTCCGCAGAACGGCGGCGTCAGCACATGGGAAGCCCTGCAGATGGGTGTGCCCGTGGTGGCGAAGCTCGGCAACAGCCTGCCCGGCCGCGCTGCCGGCGCCATCCTCACCGCACTTGGCCTGCCGGACTGGGTCGCCGACAGCGAGGAGGCCTATGTCGAGATCGCGGCCAGCCGCGCGGCCGAGATCGGCGAGCTCGACAAGTTGCGCCGCGGGTTGCCCGCAACGATCAACGCCGCGGCCGCGGGCAACCCCCTCTCATATGCACGCGCGGTGGACGCGGCCTATCGCGCGATGTGGACGCGTTATTGCAGCGGCGGCGTCTGATTGCGTGATCTCGTAGGGTGGGCAAAGCGCAGCGTGCCCACGACTTCTCTCAATCGGAAACAGACGGTGGGCACGGCGCGCGAAGAGCGCGCCTTTGCCCACCCTACGAGTCCGGCGCTCTGCTCAATGCAGGCGGAACACGCCGTCAACGGCGCGGAGCTCGGCCGGCTTGATCAGCTTGGAATGGGCCACCGTCACCGAATGGAGGGGACCGTCGAGCTTCTCCTGCCAGAACGCCAGGAAATCGGTCAGCGCGGGGAATTTCGGAAACATGTCGTAGTTCTGCCAGACATAGGTCTGGAGCAGCGAGGGATGATCCGGCATCCGATAGAGAATTTGTGCCGTCGTCAGCCCGTAGCCCAGCATCTGTTTCCGGAATTCCTCGGAAACGCCCCCAACGCGCAGTCCCATGCCAAACCTCCTTTGCAGGAGCGCATTCGGCGAGTGGCTTGGTCCGTGCCCCGGGGAGCCACCCGGAAACGATGCGCTCACATGAGAGAAATGTGACGCAAACTGACAACTCATCTCAAGCCCAAAAGTTTAACAAGCTGTTGAAATTCAATGCTTTAGCAGCAGAGACGACTCCGTGCTAATACGGTCACGGCTGCCCGGTTAACGATGGCGAGGGGTTTCTGGCAGTCCGCGCTTTCGGCTGCTAATTTTTCTGCTACAAACCCTTGCTCCCGCAAAATTCCTGTCCTATTTCAGGCTCGCCCGTGCTAGCACTCACGGGCAACGACTGCTAACAATCTCCAAATCCTCAACACGTGCAATTGCTTAGGAGGACTGCATGAAATTCCGTCCGCTTCACGACCGCGTCGTGGTCAAGCGCATCGACGCAGAAGAGAAGACCGCTGGCGGCATCATCATTCCCGACACTGCCAAGGAAAAGCCCTCCCAGGGCGAAGTCGTCGCCGTTGGTCCCGGTGGCCGCGACGAAGCTGGCAAGCTGATCCCGATCGACCTGAAGGTCGGCGACCGCGTGCTGTTCGGCAAGTGGTCCGGCACCGAGGTCAAGATCGACGGCCAGGACCTGCTGATCATGAAGGAGAGCGACGTGATGGGCGTTCTCGAAGTCAGCGAGTCCAAGAAGAAGGCGGCTTAAGAGCCCCTCTCCTCCCCTCCAGTCAAACTCACCTAAGGAAAACTCCAGATGGCAGCCAAAGAAGTCAAATTCTCGGTTGAAGCGCGCGACAAGATGCTGCGCGGCGTCGACGTTCTCGCCAATGCGGTGAAGGTCACGCTCGGTCCGAAGGGCCGCAACGTTGTGCTCGACAAGTCGTTCGGCGCTCCCCGCATCACCAAGGACGGCGTCACCGTCGCCAAGGAGATCGAGCTCGACGACAAGTTCGAGAACATGGGCGCGCAGATGGTGCGCGAAGTCGCCTCCAAGTCCGCTGACGCGGCCGGCGACGGCACCACCACCGCCACCGTGCTCGCCCAGGCGATCGTGAA
>NZ_LAXE01000001.1:3387923-3477697 GCF_003122645.1 Bradyrhizobium sp. SUTN9-2 | reverse complement strand
TCGCGTTGATGACGCGATGCATGCGACCCGCGCGGCCGTGGAAGAAGGCATCGTTCCGGGCGGCGGCGTCGCCCTGCTCCGTGCCTCCGAGCAGCTCAAGGGCCTGCGCACCAAGAACGACGACCAGAAGACCGGCGTCGAGATCGTGCGCAAGGCGCTGTCGGCCCCCGCTCGCCAGATCGCGATCAACGCCGGTGAAGACGGCTCGGTGATCGTCGGCAAGATCCTGGAGAACAAGGCCTACAATTACGGCTTCGACTCCCAGACCGGCGAATATGCCGACCTCGTCAAGAAGGGCATCATCGACCCGACCAAGGTGGTCCGCACCGCGATCCAGAACGCTGCCTCGGTGGCCGCGCTCCTGATCACCACGGAAGCCATGGTCGCCGAGCTGCCGAAGAAGGGCGGCGCCGGCCCGGCGATGCCCCCGGGCGGCGGCATGGGCGGCATGGACTTCTGATCCAGCCGTTCAGGCACGATACGAATGCGAAACCCCGGCAGCGATGCCGGGGTTTTTGTTTTTTTGGGGAGCACGTCATTCCGGGGCGCGCCCCTCTTGGGCGCGAGCCCGGAATCCATAACCACGAAACTCACGGGCGACGGGCATAGCGGGCCCACTCCATCTGGCTGTGATTATGGATTCCGGGCTCGGCGCTGCGCGCCGCCCCGGAATGACGGAGCAAGCCTTACTCCACCTTCCCGAGCCGCTCGAAGCGCGGCTCGCCGTCTTCGTCGAGCGACCAGAAGATCCGCGTCACCTTGCCGATGAGATTGTCCATCGGCACGAAGCCGAACGTCGACTGCACGCGGCTGTCGGTGGAATTGTCGCGGTTGTCGCCGAGCACGAAGATGTGGCCCGGCGGCACCGTGAAGACGTCTGTGTTGTCGAGATAGCCGTTGTCGAGGCAGTCGTAGGTCACATAGGACGCACCGCTCGGCAGCGTCTCGCGCCAGCGCTTGACGGCGGCGCGGTCGTCGACACCGCAGGCGTCGCCGGCAAATGTCGCCTCCAGGGCGACGCGGGTCACCGGGCGGCCGTTGAGGATGAGCCGGCCCTGCCGCATCTGGATGCGATCTCCGGGCAGGCCGACGACGCGCTTGACGTAGTCGGCAGAACTGTCCTTCGCCGTCCGGAATACCACGATATCCCCGTATTCGGGATCGGCGGCGAGGAGGCGGCCCGAGATCCAGGACGACGCGAATGGGAGGGAATAGCGGCCATACCCGTAAGCGTATTTCGCGGCGAAGACGTAGTCGCCGACCATCAGCGCCGGTGTCATCGAACCGGACGGAATGTTGAACGGCTGATACAGAACGAAGCGAAACAGGATCACCGGCGACCACAGCACCGGGATCATGAGGATCAGGACGACGATCGCCTTCCAGTCGCTGGATCGCGCCGCGGGGCGGATCGATTCCTGAAGAACGGTCATGGGCCTTCCCTGATCAAGACGTTGCGGCCCCAAGATGACGCAACCTGCGAGCGCGCTCAATCCCCGACGAGCTCAAATTTGGTCGCGCCTCGCGCCGATCGCGTTCATCGCAGACGGCAGCAACGCCGATGTGAAGGGCCGCCCGTGGGCGGCCCTTCGGTTCATGCGCTCTCGTGCGCCTTCAGACGCACGAGCCGGGTCAGGAGGGCATCGAGGCCCTGGCCTTCACCGGCATGGAGGTCGATGCGGCCGACCTTCTCGACCAGCCGCTCCAGCGACTCCAGCTCCTTGAGCCGAAGCAGCAGGGGGTTCTCCTCCATCAGGCGGGCAGTGTTCAGGAGCGAACGCGTCGCCGCGGTCTCCTCCTGCCGGCGGATCAGGTTCGCCTTCGCGACTCGCTCCGCCTCCACCACCTTGTTCACCAGCTCCCGGATCTCGCCGGGCAGGATCACGTCCTTGACGCCGAGCTCGGTCACCTCCACGCCTGATACCGCGACGCGTGCACGCACATAGTCGCGCAGCTCCGCATCCAGTGCCGCCTTCGCAGACAGCACCTCGTCCAGCGTCCGGCCCGCCACCGCCTCGCGGATCGCGAACTGCACCAGGCGGTACAGCCACGCATCCACGTCGGGCACGGTCGCCACCGTGCGCTCGGGATCGACGATGCGGCGGAACGCCGTCAGCGTCACCCGCAGCGCGATGCGATCCTTGGTCAGCATCTCCTGCGCGGTGATCTCGACCGCCTGGGGCCGCAGGTCGAGGCGCTTCACCTCGATCTTGCGGCCGACGGTCCAGAAGGCGTGCCGGCCGGGCGCGAGCCGCTCCACGAGCCGGCCCTCGACATAGAGCAGGCCCGCTTCGTGGTTCTCGACCACAGTCTCGCTCATGACGGTCGAGCGGCTGCGCTCGATCATGGTGAGGTGCCGCGCGTCGACCCTGACGTCGCTGGACACATCGATGCGCTCGACATCGATGCGCGTTGCGACCTTCCAGTAGACGCGCACCTGCCAAGGCGTCATCAGATGCACGGGCCGGCCGTCGAGGCTGACGATGGCGATCTCGTCCGCCTTGGTCTCGACCGCCTCGAACAGCTCGGCGGCAAGATCAGGCCGCGCGGCCTTCAGCACTGCGTAGCGCTCCGCAGGAAATTCGCTGCGGACCACGTCGAGCACCTCGGCCTTCAGCTCGTGCAGGGGATCGAACAGGCGATGCTTGCCGGGCGCGAGCACGCGCACGAGCTGCCCGTTGCGCGTCAGCAACGCACGCTCGCCATCCTTCACCGTCACGTTCAGCATCAGCAAGCGCCAAGTCTTGTTCAAAGTCATGGCACGCCTCCTTCAGTTGCCTCCGGCCGAGCGCGGCCGGATAGCGGGTTACACCTGCAAAGGACGTGAGGACGCGGACAACGCTTCCCGCGAAATCGGCGGGCCGGGGCTTGAGCTTGCATGACGACGGGCGCACGCGCGCGATCGCGCGAGACGTGTCGCGCGGCCGTGCGGAGCCACCCGGCATCAGCGCAAGCGGTATCTACCCGCGGCGCAAAGCCGGTCTCACAGTGTCTAGGTTCGGACGGAAAGCCTTGCGGCAAAACGGCCGGACCGCGACTGAAGCGCGCGTCCGGTCCTCGTCAGAGGTATCAGCTTTTCAGGCTGAAACGGAGCGCTGGAGCGGGATTCGAACCCGCGACAGGATGAGTCACAATCATCTGCTCTACCAAACTGAGCTATCCTTTGTGCAAGAGACCGGAATCGAACCGATGCCTTCGGGTGTTCAGCCCGACGCTCTCCATGAGCTACGTCCTGCGTTTCTCCTTCATTCGGCGGAACACGAAACCGGCAAGACCGGCCCGCGCCAGTCGGGATCTCAGCGAGCCCGAACCCATGGCCTAGCGAAGGACGGCGCTAATAGACCAGGCACGTTCGGGTTGCAAGGGGGGATGAGAAGATTTTTGGTTCGTCATTCCGGGGCGGCGCGGAGCGCCGAGCCCGGAATCCATAACCACAGGCTTTAGTTGGAGATTCCGTTGTAGAGATCATCCCAATTTGGATTCTGTTCGTCGATCAATCGTGTCTTCCAATCGCGCCGCCATTTCTTCAGTTCTTTTTCTCGAGCAATCGCGCTTGCAGGCTCATCGAAAACTTCGAACAGGACCAGCTTATCGACTCCGTATCGCTTGGTGAATCCCGGGACCATTTTGATCTTGTGCTCGTAGACGCGCCGAACGAGGTCGCTCGTTATGCCAATGTAGAGCGTGCCGTATTTTCTACTCGCCAGGATGTAGACGTAGTACGCCATTCCATCGGCCTGTGGCTATGGATTCCGGGCTCGGCGCTTCGCGCCGCCCCGGAATGACGGGCAGATGTTAGGATCAAGCGGAGAACAGATCAACCAAAAGCTGTAGTCGCAGTATTGCGATCGTTGCTCTGCGAAGAGCATCACTCGCGCGCACTGTCCTGGAAGCACGCCCTCACCCACGCGATCGTCACGCGTGTCGCCGGATCGCGCTTGAGGTGGTTCTGCACGAGCAGCCAGACGTCGCGGCGCTTCGGCAGCAGGGTGGCGCGCAGACTGCGGTCGGCGAGCAGGGCTAAGCAGCTGTGCTCGGGCAGCACGCCGATGGCCTGATGCGACTGGATCATGGTGCGGATGATGCGGATATTGTCGGTGACGCAGCGCACGTTCGTCAGCCGCTTCGCACGCAAGAACTGCGCTTCCGGGATCGCGTCGAGCTCGTCCGGATAGACGCACGCAACGGGCTCGCCGCCGCCGCGGTCCGCCGGCTCGAAGAAGTACAGCCTGACGTCGCCGAGCTTGGAGATGGTGAAATCGCCCTTCTCCGGCTTGCGCAGGCGGATGGCGAGATCGGCCTGCCAGCGCGAGAACTTGACGTTGCCGCTCGCGGTGAGGAATTGCAGCGTCAGTCCCGGATGATCGCGCAGGAAGCTGCTCGCATGCGGCGCCAGCAGCTCTTCGGCGACCGCATTGGTCGAGGCGATGCGCAGCCGCCCGACCGGGCCGGCCTGGCCCTCCTTGATGCGGTCGATCGCCGCCGCATGCGCGGCCATCGCACCGACATGCGCGAGCACCGCCTCGCACTGGCGCGTCGGCCGCCGCACGCCGTCCACCGCATCGAACAGCTTCACGCCGAGATCGCGCTGGATGCGCGCAAGCCTGCGGCCGACGGTGGTCTCGTCGATGCGCAGCCGCGCGCTGGCGCCGGCATAGGTGCCCTCGTCCCTGACCGCGGCGATGATGCGCAGATCGTCCCAATTCATCGGGGCGAGCCTAGCAGGCGCCGCCGTTGCCTGCAAATTTGCAGCCATCAGCTGCAATAGTCCTGCACAATGGCAGGCTGCTGCTGCGCTAGTGTCGAAACATCCGAATTCACGAAAGCCTGACGGCATGACCACTCCAAAGACGCTGCTCGAACTCGCCGGCGCCGATCTCGATCCGCCCAAGCTCAACGAGACATGCCTCGTTCTGATCGACATCCAGAACGAATATTGCGCCGGCCCACTCGCCCTGCCCGATGCGCAAGCAGCGATCGCCGCGGCTGCGCGCCTGCTCGCGCGCGCACGGGAGAGCGGAGCTGCGATCTTCCACGTCGCGCACAAGGGCCGCGCCGGCGGCCTGTTCGACCGCGAGGCGGCGCGCGGCGCGATCGTCGAACGCCTGACGCCGCTCGCGGCCGAGCCCGTGATCGAGAAGGCGCTGCCGAATGCCTTCGCCGGCACCGACCTGCAGGCCCGGCTGGCCGCGACCGGACGCAAGAACATCGTGCTCGCAGGGTTCATGACGCATATGTGCGTGTCTTCGACCGCGCGCGCCGCGCTCGATCTCGGCCTGCGCACGACGATCGCGGCCGACGCCTGCGCCACGCGCGATCTTCCCGATGGGCGCGGCGGCACGCTGCCGGCGAGAATCGTTCACGAGGTCGCTCTGGCCGAATTGTCGGACCGCTTCGCGATCATCGCGCAGAGCGACGTGCTGACCTGAGGAGACCTTCCCGATGCTGCAGCTCTATTTCTTTCCGATGGCCTGCTCGCTCTCGAGCCACATCGCGCTGCTGGAGGCCGGAATCGAGGCGCAGTATCACCTCGCCCATATCTGGACCAAGCGGCTCGTGGACGACGGCGGCGATTTCCTCCGCGTGTCACCGAAGGGCGCGGTGCCGGTCCTGGTGCTGGAGAACGGCGAGCGGCTGACGGAAAGCGCAGCGGTGCTGCAATACATCGCCGATGTGAAGCCGGAGGCACGCCTTGCGCCGCGGCCCGGCGACATCGATCGTTATCGCCTGCAGGAATGGCTGAGCTTCGTCGGCGCCGAGATCCACAAGGCGTTCCTGTTTCCAACCTTCTGGTACAAGGACGACGGCTCGCTGGCCAAGCCGCGCGCGAGGATCATGCAGACATTGTCGGTGCCGGCAGCGCATCTGGCGGGCCGCGAATTCCTCGTCGGCGACGCCTTCACCGTGGCCGATGCCCATCTCACCTGGACCTTGCTTCTGCTCCGTCCGGCAGGGATCGACATCGCGCAATGGCCACCGCTCGCGGCCTATCTCGAACGCATGCAGGCCCGCCCCGCGGTCCGGCGCGCGATCGCGACCGAGATGGCGCTGCGCAAGACCGTTGCGGCCTGAGCTCGCCTCACTCCACCCGCGCCAGCACCGCGAGCTTGCGGATGCCCTTGTTGCGGTAGGCGTCGAGGAACGCGTAGTAATCCTTGAACGACACGCAGCCGTTGGAATCGCCACCCGGCCCGAGCATGAAGGTGTGGGCGAGCAGGCCGTCGCGGCCGTAGATCGCGCTCTCGCCGCCGATCGGGGTCAGGCGCAGCGCCGGCACGCCGTGGAACAGCGCCTCGCGCGGCTTCAGCGTGTAGATGTGCGGCGGCGTCACGCCGCGCATGCGCAGGCGGCGGGAGTCCGGATCGTCGCGGTTGGCGCCAAGGCCGGAATGCGCCTCGAGCCTGGTGCCGTCGGGCAGATACACCATCTTGGCCGTGATGTCGTAGACCGCGGTGTCCCGCTCATAAGGCGGAGCGCCGCCGAACATCGGGTTCTGCTCCTTCGGGGCGATGGACGCAGTGATGCTGGCATCGGCCGAGGCGTAGGCGAGCAGCCCGCCGGACGCTTCGCGCTTGCCCCACAGCTTTTCCACCATCGCCTGGCGCGGAGCGGTGATCGACATCACCGCGGCCTTGGCGCGATCGGCAAAGGATTTTTGCTTGGCTTCAGGCGCCGGCACGATCTCGGCCGGGTCGGCCGAGGCGAGTTGCAGCTGGGCAGCCGGCGCGCGCTTGGTCTTGTCCGCCGCGTTGTCGGCGCCCTTGGCTGCCGGCTTCAGCGCCTCCGCGACCTTCGCGATCACGCCCTGCTTCGGGGCGTCTTTGGCCACCGCAACGACCTGCGTTGCGGGTACGGCGCTTGCGGCATTCGAGGGCACGCCTTGCGTTGCGGCCGCGGCAAAGCGCTCGTTGAACATCTCGCGCGAGATCGGAGCTGCGACCTGGAGGCGGTCGGGCAGCAGCGCGAAGGTTTCCTTGATGGCCTCGCCGGCCTCGCGCAGCACCACCCTGGGCGCGCGCTTGATCACCGGCTCGTCGTAGCCGACGCTGCCGACGGAGGGATAGACGCTCGCGCCGAAGATGTTGCTGTGAATGGTCCAGGCGGCGCCCATCACGGCGCAGCCGATCGCCGCGGCGCCAAGCCAATTGATCGTGATCATTTTCCGGGAAGATTTCCGCGAATTATTCTTCGAGAAATTCTTGGACTTCCGTGCCGCGTTACTCTGCGCAGCGATACTCGTACTCATTCGCCTTGCGTCCAGGACGGTGTCACTCTGTCTCCCTTCGAAGTGCCGCTGGTCACGATCCGGGAACAGCATCTCGCAGAGGGTCGGAGCGTCATTAAGGCGACTTTTAGTTAAATGCGGATTAAGTTCGGGCGGATCTGCGGCGACTCGTTAACGCTGTCCCGTTTTGAGAAAAACGCCCGCAGAACTACGGACTTAGTCGGGTCTGTTAACTATAATTCTCGGCCGGTTCAGCAGGCTCTGCGGACGTCTGCGGCCACATCCATGACGCACTTGAGAACGTCATTTTCGTGGCCCTCCACTGCCCCCGAACGTAACGCGCCAGCGTTGCGCGAGGCTGGTGGGCGACGCGTCGGATTGGGCCTCGTCGGCCGCGCGACAACGGTGCATGCTCATGACGCGCCGGGCACCGCGGCACGGCGCCGTGATTGAAAGTTGATCGCCTCGGTTCTGGACATCGCGGCCGCGAGAAAATAGCTCCCACTTCGGCACTTTTCAGCAGCCTCTGCGCGTGATACGGTACCGTATCATCCTGCCCTGAGCTGTGCCGAGCACGCAAACGGAGGCTGGCATGAGAGGGATTGCGCGCGCGGGGTTTTTCGCCCTGGCGGGGTCGTTTCTGTTGATCGGATCTGCGACTGCGCAGCCTGCGGCGAATGCGGGCTGCACGGCATCGCCGTCGGCTGCCGGGACGCAGACCTGGCGCTGCGACAACGGCATCACCATCGTTGCGGAAAACGGCGCCAGATTTGAACTTAAGGACGCCAACCGCGACGGACATATAGACTCCGTGGAGTTGAGCAGCAAAGCGCTGCTGATCGAGGTGCCCAAGAAGCCGCGCGGCAATCCCTTCAAGGTGCTGACGCCGCAAGCGATCGCCGCAGTGCGCGGCACGAAATGGGCGGTCGATGCCGCCGACGCCAAGACTTCCGTGTTCGTCGCAGACGGCCGGGTCGGCGTGAGCCGCAGGGCTCGTGGACGCGGCGTCGTGCTCGGCCCCGGCGAAGGCGTCGATGTCGAGCCAACCGGTCCGTTGACCGTCAAGACCTGGGGCCAGCCGCGCATCGACGCGCTCATGGCCAGACTCGGGCAATGAGCCGGGGCCGGCAAGGCCCGGCCC
Source organism: Bradyrhizobium sp. SUTN9-2 (assembly GCF_003122645.1). NCBI lineage: Bacteria > Pseudomonadati > Pseudomonadota > Alphaproteobacteria > Hyphomicrobiales > Nitrobacteraceae > Bradyrhizobium > Bradyrhizobium sp. SUTN9-2. Next base: position 3,469,331 of record NZ_LAXE01000001.1, on the reverse strand, counting down.
ATGAGATTTGGATTATACGATTGCAAGACCGCATGCGCAGCCGACGCGTTCAGATCCTGGTGGCACTCGTCCTCACCGCGGTGTGGGGCGCGGGCATCTATGCCACGCACGCCCACGGCCATCTGCGCTTTCTAGACCGCCTCGAAGCCACGTTGACGGATTGGCGAACGCAGGCGCGCGGCGTGCGGCGTCCGCCGGATTTCGTCACCATCGTTGCGATCGACGACACCGTCGTGAAGCGCGGCGGCACCTATCCACTGCCGCGCGCCGATCTTGCCCGCGTGGTCGATACCATCGTGCAGTTTAAGCCGAAGGTCGTGGCGATCGACCTGCTGCTGGTCGACCGCAGCGCCGCGATCGGCGATGCGACGCTGGCCAACACATTGGCCACCGGCCGCATGGTGCTCGCCGCCGCCGCGATCTTCCCCTCGGCCAGCGAAACCGTGTCACCCAGCAGCGAAGGTCCGCTGGCCGTGCTGCCGGAGGCCGAGCGCTTCCTGCAGCCATTGCCCGCATTCGCCGATCACGCCGAGGTCGGCATCGTCAACGTCGCGACCGGGCAATCGGGCTCGCCGCTCTCGGTGCCGATGCTGTTCCGGACCCGCGACAAGGTCGAGCTGTCGTTTCCGTTGCGCGTTGCGGCGCGGGCGCTCGACGAGCCGCTGACCGTCGCGCCGGGCCATCTCATGCTCGGCGATCGCGTGGTGCCGACCGACAGCAATCTGGCATTGCCGATCACCTATTACGGCCCGCGCCGCACCATCCGTACCGTCAGCGCACAGAGCATCTTCGACGGCACGCTCGATCGCGCGGCCATCGAGAACCGGATCGTCGTGATCGGCGCCTCCGTCGCCGGCGGCGGCGACTTCTATCCGACGCCGTTCGATTCCCTGATGCCCGGCGTCGAGGTGGTCTCGACCGCAATCACGCATCTCGTCGCCGGCGACGCCATCCTGCGTGACCACCGCGTCCGCATTGCCGACGCGCTCACGGCGATCCTGCTGCCGGTGCTGCTGGTCGGCCTGCTCGCCTGGCGGCGCATCGCACTCGGCACCATGGCGGCGGCCGCGGTGATGATCGCCTGGGCCGGGCTCAACCTGTTCGCGTTCACGCACGGCGTCTGGCTGAACGCCGCGACCACGCTCGCCGCCGCCGTGCCGCCGGTTGCGGTCTTTGCCGGCGTGCAGCTGTGGGCCGGAGGCCGCCGCACGCAATATTTCGCCGCTAAGAGCAGGTCGCTTGCGCAATTCCAGGCTCCGGCGCTGCGGGATTGGCTCTCGCGAGATCCGAACTTCCTGTCGAAGCCGGTGCGGCAGGATGCAGCCGTGGTGTTCGTCGATCTCTCCGGTTTCACCGGTTTGAGCGAGCGGATCGATCCGGACGAGCTCACGGATATTCTGAAGGCGTTTCATGCGCTGATCGACCGGATCGCGATCGATTGCGGCGGCATGATCACGGGCTTTCTCGGCGACGGCGCCATGATCCTGTTCGGGCTGCCGCGCGCGATGCCCGACGATTCGGCGCGCGCGCTGAAATGCGCGGTCGATCTGCATCGCGGCCTCGCACGCTGGATCGCCTCGCTTCCGCCGGCGATCGCAGGTCAGCTCGGCTACAAGATCGGCGCGCATTGCGGCCCGATCGTCGCCTCGCGACTCGGCGAAAGCCATCAGCACATCACGGCGACGGGCGACACCGTCAACGTCGCAAGCCGGCTGATGGAGATTGCCGCCCAGAACGATGCGCGCCTTGCGCTGAGCGACACGCTGCTGGATGCGGCCGACTTCCAGGGCGCGCCCGACGGTGTTCTGTCCGGCCCCCTGCTCGCCCGGGTCCGCGGCCGTTCCGGCGTCGTGACCGTCTGGTTCTGGCGCGATCGCGATGGGCCGGGGCAGGATGCTGACAAGGCCGAGATGATTGATTAAGGCGCTACCGCGCTTCCGGCGGCGGCGAGCGGTCCAGCACCTCGCCCTTGGCGCCTTCCAGCAGGTCGATGCCGTAGGTCTCGACCACGAGCGGCCCGCGCTTGCGCTGCAATTGCGCCACCTGCGTCACCTTTGCAAAGAGAGCATTGAGGGCAGGATGACCGTCGGCGCGCAGCTCGTCGACATAGAGCAGCTTGCCTGCGAGCAGCTTGGGATCGGGTTCGGCCATGTTGACCCAGCGGATGCGCTGGCTTTGCTGCGCGACGCAGGTGCCGCGCGGCAGATAGAATGCGAGCCAGCTCGTGGTGCCGTAATCCTGCGCCAGCACGCAGGTGGCGCCACTGCGCGCGCGCACCGCTTCGATTCCGGCCGCGAGCTCGCGCCAGCCGACACCGACACTGCGCACGGTGGCATCGCGGCGATATCCGGACAACCAGCCGGTATTGGCCTGCACGATCAAGGCGGCAAACATGACGATGCCCACAGGCGCGGCCCAGCGCAGGCAAACGTCGACGAGGCGCCGCTGACGCGGCTTCCATTGCGCAAGATTGGCCGCGGCGGCCGCGGCAATGACGAACGGCGGATACACCGGCGCGAACCAGTTGGCCTCGACGCGCGCATGCAGCGAATGCCAGACGAAATAGGCGACGATGGTCCAGAACATCGTCTCGATCAGCACGCGCGAGGCCAGCGCGCCGGCGCGCTGCCAGGTCAGCGCATGCAGGCCCATGGCGCCGAGGATGAAGACCAGCGGGGTTGCGAACGCGATCTGGGTCGGGATCAGCTCGGCGATGAAGACGGGGCGGAAGTCCTCGATCTTGGCGCGGCCGAGCTGCTTTGCGAACGAGACCCATTGATGGTCGGCATTCCAGAGGATCACCGGCGAGAACAGCGCCAGCGCGACGAGGCCGCCGAGATAGGGCCAGGGCGAGAGGAACCAGCGCCGCAGCTTCGGCACGCAAGCGAGCCAGATCAGGATCGCGGCGCCAAAGAACATCGCGGTGTATTTCGACAATAGCGCCGCGCCGACGGCGGCGCCGACCGCGAGCCACCAGGCGCCGCGTCCGGTCTCCAGCACCTTGGCGAGAAAGAACAGCACGAAGCTGGAGGCGACCAGCAGCGGCGCATCGGGCGTGACGATCAGCGTGCCGACGGAAGCCAGCAGCGTCACGTTGAGCAGGATGGCGCTGGTCGCGGCCACACGCACCCCGCCGAACAGAATTGCGGCGGAGCGATAGACCGCATAGCTCATCGGCAGCGCGAGCAGGATCGAGACGAGGCGGACGCCGAGCTCGGTATCGCCCGCGATCATGGTGCCGGCGCGGATCACATAAGCGACCATGGGCGGGTGGTCGTAATAGCCCCCGGCGAGGCTCTTCGACCACATCCAGTAATAGGCTTCGTCGAACGTGATCGGCGTGAAGGCGGCTGCGACAAGCCGCAATCCCACCAGCGCGACAATCAGCAGCGCGGTGTTGCGGACGATCCGCGCGTCGGCCCCGCCCATCACGCGCTATTTCTTGCGCCAGACGAACAGTCCGGACATCGCGTAGTTCCACACCACGCCCATCAACGCGCCGGCCAGGCCGGCCAGCCACCAGATCGGCTCCTGGTCGTAGACCGAGAAGGCGACGCCGACATTGGCGAGCAGGCCGACGCTGCACACGATGTAGAAGGCGATCAGGCCGCGCAGCAGCGCAAAGCCCTTCAGCCGCTGGTCGCGATAGGTGAGAAAGTTGTTGAGGACGAAATTGCTGGTCATGGCGACGATGGCGCCCGCGGCCTGCGCCTCCGGGAACGGCGCGTTGAACAGGCGAAGCGCGATGAACAGCGTGGTCAGGTGCACGACGAGGCCGATGCCGCCGACCATCGCGAACAGGATGAAGCGCAGCGAGACGATGTCGTTGGTCAGCTTGGCGAAGACGAGGCCGAGGAAGTCGAGCGCGACCATGGAATCGAGCTTGCTCTCGCCGTGCTGGCGGGCGCCGAAGGTGTAGGGAATCTCGACCGCCCGCAAGCTGCCATGCGCGGTCGCGACGATGTCGAGCAGGATCTTGAAGCCGTGCACGGAGAGTTTTGGCGCGAGCTGCTCGAAGCGGTCGCGGCGGATCATGAAGAAGCCGCTCATGGGGTCGGCAATCTCGACCCGCAGCATCTTCTTGGCGACCTCGGTCGCGAGCGCGCTGGCGCCGGCGCGCTGCCTGTTGAAGCCTTCGCTCTTGTAGCCCTCGATGTAGCGGCTGCCGACGACGAGGTCGGCCTGATCGCTCGCGAGCAAGAGCAGCATCTTGGGCAACTGCGTCTCGTCGTGCTGGAGGTCGGCATCGATCACGGCCACATAGGGCGCGCTGGAGGCAAGGATGCCCTCGATGCAGGCGCCCGACAGGCCGCGGCGGCCGATGCGGCGGACGCAGCGCACCCGGCTGTCGCGCTGCGCCAACTCGCGCACGACATCCCAGGTGCCGTCGGGCGAATTGTCGTCGACGAACACGACTTCCCAGACGACGTTGGCGAGCGTCGCCTCGAGGCGCCGGTACAGCACGGTGACGTTGTCGCGCTCGTTGAAAGTTGGGACGATGACCGACAGTTCCGGCCCCTCGTGGGCTTGGTTGTCGATGCCCGGTCTGATCGCTTCGTTCATGACGGCAGCGTATATCCGCCGCATCCTGCGCTGCCAAGCCGGGGGTCTGGGGAAGGGCCGAAAAGGGGCCTAAAATGCCAACGACCCCGGAACGGCGGGCCGCGCGTACATCCGGCGCAAGCCTTAAGCTATTCCAAGGTCGTCCCAGCGACGGAGGTCTTTACGCTCAACGTCGCCGTTAGAAGCTAGATGGGAATGGCAAAAGCGTTCCGCAAGGGGGCGGAAATCCGATTTTCAAACCCTATTGGTTGGGCACTTCCCGGATGACCGGCCCGCGCGGCGCGGGCGCGACCGGGGCTGCGGGTGCCGCCGCCGCCGGCTCGGCCTTCGCCGGCTTGGGCGGCTTGCCGTACTGGCCGATCGGCCCGAACACGACGGCAACCGCAAGGACGACCGCCGCGACGATCGCCCCCAGAATGCCACCCACCGACTCAGACGACATGCAAGTTCCTGCTCCAGACGGGCTCAGTGATACCATGGATGAGCGCGCGACTGGAAGGCCCAGGGCGAATCGCGAATGGCGAGTGGCGAATGAGCATGGCATGCCTTGTCGCCCTATTCGCGATTCGCCACTCCCCTACTTCTGGGGCGGCCGGTGCTTGACGAAGGCCATCACGATGTCCTTCTGCGCCGCCTCCACCGCTCTGTTCGCGGTGGCGAGATGAGCGCCGGCATCGATATCAGGATATTGCGTGGTGAGATAATCGAGCAGCGTGACCCGGTAATATTGCCGCTCCGACGGACAGGCTCCGGCAACCGAGCGGCCGAAATCCTGCTCCGACAGGCCCTGATTGGACTCGCGCGAATATTCCCGCGCGAGGCAATGCCAATAGTCGTCGCGGCCCTGCTGAGCGAGCTTCTGCGCGCCCTTCGTGTCGCCGTCATCCGCCACGGCAGAACTTGTCATGGCAGCAGATGTCATCATGACGAGCGCGCCCCCCACCAGCAGCATCCGCATCTTGTTCTCCTTCTTCGCGGGCCCGTCGCGAGCTTAGACCGGACCGGCCAACTGGCCAATCACATCTGGTTTGATTAGGATGAGATCCCTCCCCGTCGATGCGAGATCCTCCCGTGGCCAAAGCAAAAACTGCGTCCAAAAAATCCGGCAACATCTTCATCGGTATCGGCGGCTGGACCTTCGAGCCCTGGCGCGGCGTGTTCTATCCGGAGAAGCTCGCGCAGGCGAAGGAGCTGTCCTATGCCGCCTCGAAGCTGACCTCGATCGAGATCAACGGCACCTATTACGGCTCGCAGAAGCCGGAGAGCTTTCGCAAATGGGCGAGCGAGGTGCCTGACGGTTTCGTGTTCTCGGTGAAGGGACCGCGCTTCGCGACCAACCGCCGCGTGCTCGCGGAGGCCGGCGATTCCATCAAGCGGTTCTACGATTCCGGCGTGCTGGAACTTGGAGATCATCTCGGGCCGGTGCTGTGGCAGTTTGCGCCGACGAAGAAGTTCGACGGCGCCGATTTCGGCAAGTTCCTGGAGCTGTTGCCGCGCAAGCTCGAGGGGCGCGCGCTGCGCCACGTCGTGGAAGTGCGCCATGACAGCTTCTGCACGCCGGACTTCGTGGCGCTGATCCGCGAATTCGAGACGCCCGTGGTTTTCGCCGAGCACGGCAAATATCCCGCCATCGCAGATGTCGCCGGCGATTTCGTCTATGCGCGGCTGCAGAAGGGCAATGACGAGATCAAGACCTGCTATCCGCCGAAGCAGCTCGACGCCTGGGCCGAGCGCCTTCAGGCCTGGGCTTCAGGCGGTGAACCCGACGACCTCCCGAAGGTCGACAAGGCCAAGCCGAAGAAGGAGCCGCGCGACGTGTTCGCTTACGTCATCCACGAGGGCAAGGTGCGAGCACCGCACGGCGCCATGGAACTGATCGCACGGGTGAGTTGAGTCCCATGGCAAAGGCGAAGAAGCTCTTCACCATCGGCTATGAACAGACACCGCCGAAGGCCGTGCTGGACGAGCTGGAACAGGCCGGCGTCAAGCTCGTGGTCGACGTGCGCGCGGTGACGTCGTCGCGCCGGCCAGGCTTTTCCAAGAAGCAGCTTTCGGCGGGCCTCGACGAGCGCGGCATCGGCTATGTCCATCTCGCCGCGCTCGGCACGCCGAAGGAAGGCCGCCTCGCCGCCCGCAGCGGTCAATACGACGTGCTGGAGAAGATCTTCTCCAAGCACCTGAAGACGCCGCAGGCGAGGGAAGAGATGGACGAGCTTTCTGCGCTGGTGAAAAAGGCCGGCCCGGTGTGCCTGCTCTGCTACGAGCGCGACCACACCCACTGCCACCGCCAGATGATCGCGGAGATCATCGAGGAGCGCGATGGGGTTGCGGTGAAGAATTTGGCGGGGCGGCAGGTGTAGTTGTCGCCGTCATTCCGGGGCGCGCCTCTTGGCGCGAACTATGGTGCGCAATTGCGCACCTGAGAATCCATTCCTCCACCAACACTGCGGCTAGATGGATTCCGGGTTCGCGCTACGCGCGCCCCGGAATGACAAGTTACCCCTCCCCCGCCAGCCGGAACGTCCCCTCCATCATCTGCACGCAAGCGCCGCCGATGTGAGCGGATACAATCTTGCCGTCCTGCTTGCGTACGCGGGTCGAGAGGATGCTTGGACGACCCATGTCAAAACCCTGCCCGACGGTCAGCTTCAGCTCGCCGTCGCTCGCGGGATCGAGATCGGCGAACAGCGCGGCGGCGGCAACCGTGGCGCTGCCGGTGGCGGGATCCTCGACGAGGCCGCTGGCACCGCGCATGAACATGCGCGCCTGTCGCTCGCAAGGCGCCTCCGCCGCCGGCACATCGCGCGTATAGAACCACACCGAGCGGGCACCGTCGCGCGGCAAGACCTTGCCAAAGGCCGCAGCATCGGGCCGGGCCCGCTTCAGCGCCTCACGCGAATGCAGCTCCATCACCAGAAACGCGTTTCCGACGGTGACGACCTGTGGCTCGTGATTGTCGGTCTTGATGTCGTCGGCAACGAGCGAGATGCAGCTCGCGGCTTCCGCTGTTGACAGCGTTGAGAGCCGCTGCAGCGGCTGCGGCGCGGTGAGCTCGGTTCTGATCACCCTGCCCTGCTCTCGCACGATCTCGACCGGAACCAATCCGGCCTTCTCCTCGAACAGCAGGCGCGGCTTCGGCTCCTTCGCCATCGAGGCCAGCACGAAAGCGGTGCCGACATTGGGATGGCCCGCAAAGGCGATCTCCTGCACCGGCGTGAAGATGCGCACCTCGGCGTCGTTGGCCCTGTCGCGCGGCGGCAGCACGAAAGTGGTCTCGGAATAATTGAACTCGGTCGCGATCGCCTGCATCTGCTGCGTCGTCAGCCCGCCGGCATCGAGCACCACAGCGAGCTGGTTGCCGCCGAAGGCGCGGTCGGTGAACACGTCGACGGTGATGTAGCGGCGCTGCATCGTCACTTCCTCATGCAAGTCGCGGCCGCGACCGGCCGCATCGCGCAGCACTCTACAAGCCGAAAACATCGCTCGTCATGCCCCAAAATTGAGTGCAATCGGAGCAATCGCTTGGATGAAAGTGAACTGCGCGCGCCGATGTGTGATGCACATTACCCCAGCTGAAACACCGGTACTTTCTGCTCGTAGCCGCGCACCTCGACCTCGCCGAGCGCGACGGCATCGCTGCCGTCGGCTCCCAGCGCCTCGCGCACGGACGCCGAGATCAGGAGCTGCGAGCCGAAATCCTTGTTCAGCGCCTCGAGTCGCGAGGCGAAGTTCACGGTATCGCCGATGACCGTGTATTCCTTGCGCCGGGGCGAGCCGATATTGCCGGCGACGACCTCGCCGAAATGGATGCCGATGCCGATCCGCAGCGGCCAGCTGCTCTCTGCGTTGATGCGGTCCATTGCCCGGAGCATCTCGCGGCCGGCGGCGACCGCGCGGTGCGCGGCGTCGGATGCTTCCAGCGGCGCGCCGAACAGCGCGAGGAAACCGTCACCGAGAAACTTGTTCACGATGCCGCCCTGGCGGTCGAGAATGTCGACCAGGACGGCGAAGGCGCCGTCGAGCCGGTCGACCACCTCCTGCGGACTGCGCGACTGCGCACCGGCCGTGAAGCCGCGGAAATCGACGAACATCACCGCGACGCGGCGGACGTCGCCGCTAGCGCCCGTTCCCGCCGTCATCAGCCGCTCCACCACCTGCGGCGAGACATGCTGGCCGAACAGATTGGTGACCCGGTCACGCGCGGTGGCGGCCGCGATGCTCGCGGCGAACTGCCGGCGCAATTGCGCGCCGACGGCGCCGGCGAGCACGCCGCAGATCAGGATGATGGCGCTGCGCACCGCGTGAAAATAGAGTTGGGGCTCGCCGACGCTGCTCGAGGGATCGTAGACCCGTGCGACCGCGAACAGCTCGGCAGCAGCGACGAAGCCGGTGAAGGTCGAGAGCCAGAAATCGAGCCGCAGCGTCGAGAGGATGACGAAAATGAAATACATCAGCGGCACGGCGAAGCCGAGGGCCTGGGTCGCGCCCATGGACCGGATCTGCAGGATGAGGATCACGGTTGGCAGCGACGTCTCGATCAGCGTGCCGATATAGCGCCTGGCCACCGGCACGTCGCGGTCGAGGCGGAGGTTCTTCCTGATCTGGGTGTGGACCCAGGCCTCGAACAAAATGAACCCGACGAGCAGGCCGTAGACTTCGGCGAGCCCTTCGGTGCCGCGCCAGACCCGGTTCACCACGGCGGGGTCGATCAGATAGATTGCGGTGAGGAACAGCGTCATGACGCAGCCGGTCGCAATCAGCGCCCGGACCCGCAACAGCTCGGTGCGCAGCACCTCCCGCGTCAGCTCGCGCTCGAAGTCCTCCGACAAGACGGCATGCTGCCGCGCTTTCCTGCTCGCAAACTTGGCCATCCCGCCCCTCGATTCCGGGGTATTGTGCCTCAATCCAGCGTGCGGCGGAAGCGCGTCACCGCGACGGTCATGGCGAGCAGCATCAGGGCCGCCAGTGCCAGCGTATCGAAGCGCAAATTCTCCATGGTCGCGCCCTTCAGCATGATGGCGCGGACGATCCGCAAATAATGGGTCAGCGGCAGGCATTCGCCGAGATATTGCGCCCAGGCCGGCATGCCTGCGAACGGGAACATGAAGCCGGAGAGCAGAATGCTCGGCAGGAAGAACATCATCGACATCTGCATGGCCTGGAGCTGGTTCTGAACCAGCGTCGAGATGGTGTAGCCGACCGCCAGATTGGTGGTGATGAACAGCGTCGACAGCAGCGCCAGCAGGACGAGATTGCCGAGCACGGGCACGCCGAACAGGCCGACACCGATGCTGATGATCAGGAAGGCCTGGACGAAGCCGACCAGCACGTAGGGCACGATCTTGCCGAACATCACCTCGATCGGCTTGATCGGCATCGACAACAGGCTCTCCATGGTGCCGCGTTCGACCTCGCGCGTGACCGAGAGCGCGGTGAAGATCAGCATGGTCATGGTGAGGATGGTGCCGACGAGGCCTGGCACGATATTGAGGCTGGAATTCGCGGCCGGATTGTAGCGGGCGTGGGCGCGGATCTCGAACGGCATCTCCGGGGGCTCGCCGATATAGAGATCGTGCGCGAGCGCGGTCTGCACGATCATGCCGAGCGAGCCGAGCGCAGCGCTTGCGGCGACCGGATCGGTGGCGTCGGCCGCGACCAGCAGCGCCGGCCTGTCGCCGCGCCGCACCGCCCGCTCGAAGCCGCGCGGGATCTCGACCCCGAACAGCACCTTGCCGGACTTCAGGAGGTTGTCGAAATCGTCGACGTCGTGAACCTCGTAGAGGAAGCGGAAATATTTGGTGTTCTCCAGCGCCTTCAGCACCGAGCGGGCGAGATCGGAATCCTCCTGGAGCAGCACCGCGCTCGGCAGATGACGCGGCGTGGTGTTGATGGCATAGCCGAACAGCATCAGCTGCATCACCGGCAGCATCACGATCATCGCGAACGAGACGCGGTCGCGCCTCAGCTGGATGAACTCCTTGACCAGCATCGCGTAGGAGCGCCGCAGGAAACCGAAACGCTCGCGGATTTCGCGCCGTGGTTCGGGATGTTCTACCGCGCTCATTGGAAATTGTCCTTGGAGCGTCCCATCAGCTCGATGAACACGTCTTCGAGCGAGGGCTTGGACTTCTGCCAGTGCAGGCCGCCTCTCTCGCGCCAGGGCGCGATGCTGGCTTCGAGCGCCGGGACGTCGCGGCCGGAAACATGCAGCGAGGTGCCGAACGGCGCCACCATGTCGATGCCGGGCTTGCCCGTGAGCGCCGCCCCAAGCTCGTTCAGGTCGTCGCCCGTGACGGTGTAGGTCGTCAGCGCGGATTTCGCGATGACCTCCTCCACCGTGCCGTGCGCCAGCAGATAGCCGTATGCGATGTAGGCGATCTCGTGGCAGCGCTCGGCCTCGTCCATGTAATGGGTCGAGACCAGCACCGTGAGGCCCTCGGCGGCCAGCGCATGGATCTCGTTCCAGAAATCGCGCCGCGCCTTGGGATCGACGCCGGCGGTCGGCTCGTCCAGCAGCAACAATTGTGGATTGGGCAGCGTGCAGGCCCCGAGCGCCAGCCGCTGCTTCCAGCCGCCCGAGAGCTCGCCGGCGAGCTGCTCCTCCCGCCCCGAGAGCCCGAGCCGCTTGATCATGTCGCGCGCGGCGCCGCGCGCGTCAGCGAGGCCATAGAGCCGCGCCACGAATTCGAGGTTCTCGCGCACCGAGAGGTCCTGGTACAGGCTGAAGCGCTGGGTCATGTAGCCGACCTGGCGCTTGATCTTCTCGGCATCGCGGCGGATGTCGTAGCCGAGGCAGGTGCCCTCGCCGCTGTCGGGCGTCAGCAGGCCACAGAGGATGCGGATGGTGGTGGTCTTGCCCGAGCCGTTGGGACCGAGGAAGCCGTAGATCGAGCCGCGCTTCACCTGCATCGACAGATCGTGCACGACCTCGCGGCCGCCGAATGACTTGGTCAGGCCCTTGACGTCGATTGCGATGCCGTTGCCGTTGCTCATCGCTTGTCCGCCACCGGTGTCTTGGTCTCAGGAGTTTTGGGATTGAGGTGGATGTCGATCGGCTGTCCGACGCGCAAGGCATCGGGCCGCGAGGGTCGCGCCTGGATCAGATAGACCAGCTTGTTGCGCTCTTCGAGGCTGTAGATGACGGGCGGCGTGTATTCGGCCGAGGTCGCGATGAAGTAGATCTTCGCGGTGAGGTCGGCGGCGCAATTGTCACAGGAGACACGCACCGTGTCGCCGATCGCGAGCTTCGGCAGCTCGGTCTCCGGCACGAAGAAGCGCAGCTTCATGTTGCCGGGCGGCATGATCGAGAGCACCGGCCGCTGCGCCGCCACCATCTCGCCTTCGCGGAAATAGATCTGCTGGATGGTGCCGGCGACCGGCGCAAAGCCCTTGCGCCGCGCCATCCGCGTCTCCGAGGTCGCCACCCGCGCCTCCGCGACGCGCAAGGCGGACACGGCGGAATCGAGATTGGCCTGCGTGCCCGAACCGGTCTTGTTCAGCGAGGCCGCACGGTCATAGGTCTGCTGCGCATTCGCAAGCGTCGCCTTCTGCTGGTTGAGGTCGGCAAGCTGGAGATCGTCATCGACGGAATAGAGGTGATCGCCGACCTTGACCTCGTCGCCTTCGCGGACATTGAGCTTGGTGACGCGCCCGGCTTCGTCCGGACTGACGAAGATCATGTCGGCCTCGACCCAGCCCTGGAAGCCGGGATCGCGCTTCTCCTTGCACCCCGCAAGCCCGGTTGCGAGCACAAGGACCAATGCCAAGAAAGAAATTACTTGCGACGACCTCATGTCGTCCTCCGTTCGCCAAAAATCAAATCGAGATGAACGCGCAGCATCTCCTGCGCGTCGAGCGGCGCATGCCGCGCAAACAGGCTCTGCCAGATCACGGCGATCATCGCGGGCGCGACCAGGATCTGTGGATAGCGCGCGAGGTCCTTCTGCCGGATCTCGCCGCGGGCGATGCCGAGCTCGATCAGCGCGCGCATGGCAGTGATCCCGCGCGAGACCACCTCGCGGTAGTAGAAGTCGGCGACGGACGGAAAGCGCGGCCCCTCCGCCACGATCAGACGCACCAGATCGCCCCGTCTCGTGCCGATCACCTCCTTCAGGAAGTTGCCGGCGAACGTCTCGATGAGGTCGCGCACCGAGCCTGCCGGCGGCGGCAGCGTGGTCAGCCGTGCGACCACGGGAACGATGACGATGCGCACCAGCTCCTCGAACATCGATTCCTTGTCCTTGAAGTGCAGGTAGATCGTGCCCTTGGCGACGCCGGCGCGCTTGGCGATGTCGTCGAGCCTGGTGGCGGCAAAGCCGCGCGCGATGAACTCCTCCATCGCCGCCTCCACGATCGCCGCACGCCGCTCCGCCGCACGCGAGGCGCGGTTCGAGGCAGGCGCTGCATCGGGGCCAGCAGTCCCAGGGTCGTTCGCTCCGGTGGGAGCGGCGGAGGGCAAGGCGGCTTTGGTCGGCTTCTTCGTCATTCGATATATATGACTGACTGGTCAGTCATAGTCAAGAGCGCGCGGGGGGCGGCGACTGTCCAGACGAATTAGTGTTGACTAATGTATTAGTCTCCGCTAATTTGATGGCATGATCGAAGCCACCCCAAACCCCGTCACCACCGTGATGCGCGCCCTTGCCGATCCGACCCGCCGCGCCGTGTTCGAGCGTGTGTTCGAGAGCAAAGAGATCAGCGTCGCCGAGCTGACGCGCGGCAGCGGCGTCACGCAAGGAGCCGTCTCGCAACACCTGAAATCGTTGAAGCAAGCGGGCCTCGTCGCCGAGCGCGCCGAGGGCCGCAACGTCTATTACCGCGCCGCGCCGCAGGGACTCGAGCCGCTGGTCACCTGGATGGACCATTACGGCGTCTTCTGGCGCGAGCGTTTCCGGAACCTGCGTGACCTCTTGAAGGAGATCGACCCGTGAGTGCTGCCGCGTTGAAAGCCGACACAAGAGACATCGTCATCGACGAGGTCTTCCCTCACACAGCCCAGACGATCTGGAAGGCGCTGACCAGCGGACAGCTGATCGGGCGCTGGCTGATGCAGCCGACCGGCTTCGAAGCCGTCGAAGGCAAGGCCTTCACCTTCCAGACCACCCCGGGGGGCAACTGGGACGGCGTGATCCATTGCCGGGTTCTCGAGGTCGTGGCGCATCGCCGCCTCGTCTACGCCTGGAAAGGCGGCGACGAGCGCAACACCGGCTATGGCGCCCCGCTCGACACCGTCGTGACCTGGTCCCTCACCCCGGTCGAAGCCGGCACGCGGATCCGCCTCGTGCATGCGGGCTTCGTCCTGCCCAGGAACGAGTCGGCCTACACGGTGATGAGCGGCGGCTGGAAGAAGGTCGTTCGCAAGCTCGACGAGATCAGCGGCGAAGGTTGAGTGGGAGATATTGCGATGGAGAAGCCCTATACCGGCGGCTGCGCCTGCGGCGCGATCCGCTATTCGATTGAAGGGGAGCCCCTCTTCAGCAATCACTGCCAATGCCGAGACTGCCAGCGGGAAAGCGGCAGCGGCCATGGCTCGTACGCGACCTTCGCGCGCGCCGGCGTCACGCTGACGGGCGATGCCAGGCACTGGGACATGGTCGCCGACAACGGCAAGGTGAAGACCCGCGGCTTCTGCACACAATGCGGCGTAGCCGTCTACATGACCTTCGCGGCGCAGCCTGACGTCTTCACGATCCGCGCGGCAAGCCTCGACGAGCCCGCCCGCTACAGGCCGCAGGCGGTGACCTTCGCCGCGCGCGGCCATGAGTGGGATCCTCTCGACCCTGGCCTGGTGAAGTTCGACGGCATGCCGCCGGGGTAAAGCGCCAGATTCTTGTTTTGACGCCTTTTCTTTACGCGAACCGGTGTCCACTTCGCTCGAAAACGCTTTAGCCAAAATCCAGCACCATGCGACCGTCGATCTTGCCGGCCCTCATCCGGTCGAAGACGTCGTTGATCGCTGCGAGCGGCACCTTGGTCACCTCGGCCTTGACCTTGCCGTCGGCGGCGAACGCGATGGCTTCGTCGAGGTCACGCCTCGTGCCGACGATGGAGCCGCGCACGGTGATGCGCTTGAGCACGACGTCGAAGATCGGTGTCGGGAATTCGCCCGGCGGCAGGCCGACGAGGCTGACAGTGCCCTTGCGACGCACCATCTTGAGCGCCTGAGCGAATGCAGCAGTCGACACCGCCGTCACCAGCACGCCATGCGCGCCTCCCCCACTCGCCGTCAGCACCTTCTCCACTGCACCATCCGCCAGCGCGTTGACCGCGAGATCGGCACCGGTTTCACGCGCCAGCTCCAACTTGTCCTCGGCGATATCAACCGCGGCGACCTTCAGCCCCATCGCCTTGGCGTATTGGATCGCGACATGGCCGAGCCCGCCGATTCCGGAGATCACGACCCACTCGCCGGGCTTGGCCTCGGTTTCCTTCAATCCCTTGTAGGTGGTGACCCCAGCGCAGAGGATCGGCCCGATGGCCGCGAAATCGATCGTCGCCGGCAGCTTGGCGGCGAACGCGGCCGAAGCGATGACATATTCGGCAAAGCCGCCGTTGACGCTGTAGCCGGTGTTGTGCTGGTGCTCGCACAGCGTCTCCCAGCCGGTCTCGCAATATTCGCACGACATGCAGGCGTCGTGCAGCCAGGCGACGCCGACGGCATCGCCGACTTTCAGATTCTTCACGCCGGGCCCGAGCGCGGCGACGATGCCGGCGGCTTCATGGCCGGGGATGAAGGGCGGCACCGGCTTCACCGGCCAGTCGCCGGAGGCGGCGTGCAGATCGGTGTGACAGACGCCGCAGGCCTTGACCTTGACCAGAACCTCGCCCGGACCGGGCTGCGGCACCGGCACGTCCTCGATCACCAGCGGCTTGCCGAATTGCTTGACGATTGCGGCTTTCATGGTCGGCATCGGTCTGCTCCTGTGCTTTGTGAAGCAGAATAGCGACGCCGCCCGGCGCACCCTTGACGAGAGTCAAAAAGCACAATGTTTGCGCAAGGGCGGGTCCATCATGACACCCCGATGACGCCGCGCGATGCTCTCGATCTGTCAGCTATGGAACTTGAGACCGTCGACGATCTTGTCGATCACCTTCCGCTCGGCGCGCATCGCAATGCCGACGAGATTGAGGTCGCTACGCGCAACCGCCCTCACCGCCTCGCGGTTGGCGGCATCATGTGTCGTCTTGAACATGTCTTCGGTATAGACCGCCGCCTTGACGTTGCGGGCGAGCGCGCGGTCCAGCGCGCGCGACAGCGCCGGACCGTCGGCGCCATAGATCAGGATCGGTTGGCCGATCAGTGCATGATACTTCGTGCCCGAGGCGTCCTCATAGGCTTCGCCGATGCATTCCGGAAAGGCCGCGGCGATGCCGCTGGTGAGGAAGGAGGCTACGTTCAGCTTCTGCCAGGCTTGAAGATCGGTACGGATCACGACCGCGATCTTGGTGTCGAACTGCATGTATGCCTTCCACTGTCATTCCCGAGGCGATGCTACGCAACGCCCGATCACGACAGCAAGAGAAAATCACCCCTTGGCGTCACAGGCCCAGGCGCGGATCACGCATTCCTTGCCGCCGTATTTGTAGCATTCGCGCGTAGCGGCGTTGAGCGAGGCGGAAATATTCGGCTTGACGGCATAGCCATAGGCGCCGCAGGGATTGGTCATATCGACCGACATCGCAGCGCAGGCGCGCTTCATTGTCATGGTGGTGCAATCGCCCTTGCACTGCTTCTGCGCGGCGGCGCGGGCCTCGTGCTCGTGGCCATAATCATAGGCCTGGCCATAAGCGCCGCATTTGCCGACCGCGATGGCGCCGGCGGCCTCGGCTTCTGTCGTATGGCGCGCGCCGGATGCAAAGACGGACAGCGCAAGGAAAAACATCGCGCAACGGCGCGCGACGACGTTCGAAGCCATGGAAAAACCCCTCCCCCCAAGGCAGGTGGCGGCAACTCTAAGCGGCGGTCGTTTCCAGATGGTGAACGGGGGGTTGAAATCGGCAGGCTTGCAGGATGCCGTAGTCCCGTAGGGCAGATTAGCGAAGCGTAATCCGCCTCTTTTGTTTCCGCGGAGAAACACAGCGGCGGATTACGCCTTCGGCTAATCTGCCCTACGCACCTTCAGCCCCGCCGTGCCGCCTCCAGCGCCTGCGGCGTGTCGATGTCGAGGAAGGCGCTCTCGCCGTCCACGGGCACTTCGGCGACCGCCTCGGTGTGCTTGGCGATCAGATGCCGCGCGCCGACGTCGCCGTCGAGCGTCATCAGCTCCTTGAAGAAGCGGCGCGACCACAGCACGGGGTTGCCGCGGCGGCCATCGCTGACGGGAACGACGATGAGATTGCCGCGGTCGGGCGCGAAACTGTCGATCAGCCTGTCGATCAGGCCGGCGTCGATCAGCGGCATGTCACCGAGACACACGACGGTGCCATCGCAGGTGTCGGGAACGGCGGCGATGCCGGCCTTCACCGAACTGGCGATGCCGCCGGCGAAGTCCGGATTGCGGACGAATGTCACCTTCAGGCCTTGCAGCGCCTGCTCGACGAGCTCGGCCTGATGGCCGGTGACGACGATCACCTCGGATGCCCTAGAGGCCAGCGCCTGCTCGGTCGCGAGGCGCACCAGCTTCTTGCCGTCGAGCTCGGCGAGCAGCTTGTTCGGCCCGCCCATCCGGGTCGAGCGGCCCGCCGCGAGCACGATGGCCGCGACCTGGCTGTTGCCCTCGGTCTCCGGCTTGGCGCGCGGCTGCGGCCGCGTCACGATCTCCATCAAGAGGCCGCCGACGCCCATGCTCATCAGCTCGGAGCGGGTCACCTTGATGCCGGCGAGAAGCCGCATCAAGACCCAGTCAAAACCGTTCTCGACCGGCGAGCGCGCGCAGCCCGGCGCGCCCAGCACCGGCACCTCGCCGGCGCGGGCGATCAGCAGGAGATTTCCGGGGTCGACCGGCATGCCGAAATGCTCGATCTCGCCGCCGATTCCGGTGACGGCCGCCGGAATCACGTCGCGGCGGTCAGCGATCGCGGATGCACCGAACACGATCACGAGCTCGGCGCCGAGGCCGAGCAATTCCTTGATCGCGGCCGACAGCGCCTGCTCCTCGTGCGGGACCCGGCGCTCGGCGATGATGCTGGCGCCGGCTGGCGCCAGCCGTTCGGCAGTGACGCGCAGCGTCTTGTCGATCACCTTGGTGGACAGGCCCGGCAGCAGCGTCGAGACCACGCCGACGCGCTTGATCACGTAAGGCGCGACCTTCAGCACGTCCTTGCCCGCCGCCTTCACCGCGGCATCGCGCAAACTCGCCTCGACGCCGAACGGGATGATCTTGACGGTTCCGACCATCTCGCCCTCGACCACCGGCTTGTAGGCGGCGAGCGTGGCAAAGGTGATGGCTTCGTCGATGTTGTTGATGCGGTCGACCGCGGCGCGATCGATCACCAGCACGCCCGCTCGCGCGGCGAACAGATTGGCACGGCCGGTGAAAGCGCGCTCGACATGGATGCCCTCGCCGCCGATGGCGAGCGCGATGCTGGCGGCGGCAACGTCCTCGGAGACGTCGCCCGCCTCCATGCGCACCACGACGATGTCCTTGATGCCGGCGCGCTCCAGCGCCTCGACCTCGGCAGGTCCGATCGTCGTGCCCTTCTTCAGCACCAGCGATCCCTGGCGCAGGGTGTGGACGGTCACCCCGCCAATCGCATCCCTGGGGCTCGCCGGGCCGAACTTCATGCCGCTTCTTCTTTTTCCTTGGGAGGCAGCCGAAGCACGGCCGTGATCTCGGCCATGATCGCCACCGCGATCTCGGACGGCGAGACCGCGCCGATCGCTAGCCCAATGGGCGCGTGGATGCGCGCGATGTCGCTTTCCTTGGCGCCTTGCGCCCGCAACCGGTCGCCACGCTTGGCATGCGTCTTTCGCGAGCCGAGCGCGCCGATATAGAAGCAGTTGCGCTCGAAGGCGTGCAGCAGCGCGGGGTCGTCGATCTTGGGATCGTGCGTCACCGCCACGAACGCGGTGTAGGCATCGACATTGAGCGGCGGCAGCGCAGTATCAGGCCATTCGGCGATCAACGGAATGTCGGGAAAGCGCTCGGGGCTCGCAAAGGCCGTGCGCGGATCGACCACGGTGACGTCATAGCCGAGCGAGCGCGCCAGCGGCGCGAGCGCCTGGCTGATATGGACCGCGCCGATGATGACGAGCTTTGCCGTCGGGGCGTAGACGTTGAGAAACAGCTTCTTGCCGCCGGCCTCGACATTGGCGCTCTTGCCTATGCGAAGCTGCTTCTCGAGCTCGGCGCGCAGCGGATCCTTGGCGAAATCCTTCGCCTTCACCAGCCGCTGCTCGCCGCTCTCGGTGTCCGTCACCAGGATGACCGGCCGGCGCGCGGCGCGTTCGGCATTGAGTTCGTGCAGGATGTCGAGCTTCACGGCTAACCGACCTTCTCGACGAAGACGCGGATGGTGCCGCCGCAGGACAGCCCAACGTTCCAGGCGGTCTCGTCGGCGACGCCGAACTCCAGCATCTTCGGCTTGCCGCTCTGGATCACATCCATGGCCTCCGTAACCACCGCGCCCTCGACGCAGCCGCCGGAGACGGACCCCAAGAACGTGCCTTCGTCGTTGATAACGAGGCTCGAGCCCGCCGGGCGCGGCGCCGAGCCCCAGGTTTCCACCACCGTCGCCAGTGCGACGCCACGGCCGGCCTTCTGCCAGTCCTCCGCCGCCTTCAGGATATCCTCGTCGCGATCGAGCATGGCTGGCCTCTCAAGCTGCGGAGCGGATCAGGCTGCGGTGATGCGGCGGCAGCGGCTGGGAGAGCGTCGTGATCAGCTCCTGGATCGAACTCAAATTATGTACCGGGCGGAATTCGTCAACGTGGGGGAGCATCATTTTGATGCCCTGCGCCTTGGCCTCGAAGCCGCCAAACCGCAGCAGCGGGTTCAGCCAGATCAGCCGCCGGCAGGACCGGTGCAGCCGGTCCATCTCGAAGGCGAGCTTGGAATCGGCCTCCCGCTCCAGCCCGTCGGAGATCAGGAGCACGATGGCGCCCTGGCTCAGCACCCGCCGCGCCCACAATTTGTTGAAGTTGTGCAGCGAGGCCGAGATCCGGGTGCCGCCGGCCCAATCCTCGACCGAGGCCGAGCAGCTCGCCAGCGCCTCGTCCGGGTCACGCTGGCGCAGCGCGCGGCTGACATTGGTGAGGCGCGTGCCGAACAGGAACACCGAGACGCGCTTTCGAGCATCCGTGATCGCATGCAGGAAGTGCAGGAACAGACGGGTATATTCGCTCATCGAGCCCGAGATGTCGAGCAGCGCCACGATCGGCGCCGGCTTCTCGATGCGCCCGAGGCGATGGATGTCGATGATGTCGCCGCCGGTGCGCAAGGAGGCGCGCAGCGTGCGGCGGAGGTCGAGGCGCAGGCCGCGCGCATCGGGCCGGCGCCGGCGCGTCAAGAGCTCGGCCTGCGGCAACCT
Organism: Bradyrhizobium sp. SUTN9-2; assembly: GCF_003122645.1. Taxonomy (NCBI): domain Bacteria; kingdom Pseudomonadati; phylum Pseudomonadota; class Alphaproteobacteria; order Hyphomicrobiales; family Nitrobacteraceae; genus Bradyrhizobium; species Bradyrhizobium sp. SUTN9-2. Next base: position 3,449,300 of record NZ_LAXE01000001.1, on the reverse strand, counting down.
CATCCGCTCGATGGCACGGAGCGCCTCGGCGATCTCCGCCGCGCTCATCTGCGCAAAATCCTTCTTCTGCAGGATCTCCTTGTCGGAGACCGACAGGCGCAGATCCTGCTCCTGGTGCTGCGGCGTCTCGGTCATGCGAGGCTGCGCCATCGCCTCCTGGACGCGGCGGGCGCCGGCCTGGGGCTTCTTCTTGGCCTCGTCCGGCAGCGGCACCGAATCCAGCATGTGCTTCCATTCTTCCGAGGCGCGGAAGAACAGGTTGAAAGCCTGCTTGAAGATCAGCGCATGCTCATGGCGCTTGACGAAGATCGCCTCCAGCGTGGTGAAGACGTCGGATCGGCTGCCGATGTCGATCACCTGCAGCGCGCTCATGGCATCGATGACAGCGCCCGGCCCGACCGGCAGGCCGGCCGCACGCAGCGCGCGTGCGAAGCCCACGATGTTGTCGGCGAATTGCTCGGTCTTTTCGGGGGCAAGGTGGTTGATGGCCATTGGTTCAGCACCCTCGGTCGTCATTCCGGGGCGATGCGCAGCATCGAGCCCGGAATCCATTCATCCACCAACTCTGCGGCCCGATGGATTCCGGGTTCGCGCTAACGCGCGCCCCGGAATGACGTGAAGATCAATTCTCGCTCGTCGCGTCCTTCAGCACCTTCTGCAGCGTGTCGCCCTGCATGCGGGTGATGTCGTCCTGGTATTTGAGCAGCGCGCCCAGCGTGTCGCCGACCACTTGCGGGGTCAGCGAGCGGGCATCGAGCTCCGACAGCGCCGTGGCCCAGTCGATGGTCTCGGCAACGCCCGGCGACTTGTAGAAGTCCTGGTTGCGCAGCGCCTGCACGAAGCGCACGACCTGCTGCGAAAGCTTGGCGGAGATGCCGGGCACACGTGTCTTGACGATCGCGAGCTCGCGCTCGGCGGCGGGATAATCGACCCAGTGATAGAGGCAGCGCCGTTTCAGCGCGTCGTGGATCTCGCGGGTGCGGTTGGAGGTGATGATGACGATCGGCGGGTGCGGCGCCTTCACGGTGCCGAATTCGGGGATGGTCACCTGGAAGTCACTGAGGATCTCGAGCAGGTAGGCTTCGAACGCCTCGTCGGCACGGTCGAGCTCGTCGATCAGCAGCACCGGCGGACCGGCGACATCAGGCTCCAGCGCCTGGAGCAGCGGCCGCTTGATCAGGTAGCGGTCGGCGAAGATGTCGCTCGAAAGCTGATCGCGATCGGTGTCGCCGGCGGCTTCCGCCATCCGGATCGCGATCATCTGCGACGCGCTGTTCCACTCATACACCGCGGAGGAGACGTCGAGGCCTTCATAGCACTGCAGGCGGATCAGCTTCCGCCCCAGCGCCGCCGAGAGCACCTTAGCGATCTCGGTCTTGCCGACGCCGGCCTCGCCTTCCAGGAACAGCGGTCGGCCCATACGCAGCGACAGATACGTCACCGTCGCCAGCGAGCGCTCAGCGAGATAGCCGCGCGACGTCAGGAGTTCGAGCATCGCATCGACCGATGCCGGCAAAGCACCGGAAGAAGTGGCCGCTGAAGTCATGGAAAAGCCAGTCTCGCTACGCCCTCACCGGGGACAGGTCTGGACCGAGGAATGAGGTCAGCTCATTCCTTGGCATTGGCGGCATCGACGGCGCGCCGCGTCAGCACGCCGATGAGATGCGCGCGGTATTCGGCGCTGCCGTGGATGTCGCTGTTGAGGCCTTCTCCCGGTACCGCGATGCCCTCCAGCGCCTTCGAGGCGAAGCGCTTCTTCAAGGCTTCCTCGAATGCAGTGACGCGGAACACGCCTTCGGAGCCCGCACCGGTGACGGCAACGCGCACGTCCGAAGGACGCCGCGCCACGAACACCCCGACAAGCGCATAGCGCGAGGCCTGGTTGCGGAACTTGACGTAAGCGGCCTTCTTCGGCAGCGGGAACATCACCTTGGTGATGATCTCATCCGCTTCGAGCGCGGTCGTGAACAGGCCCTGGAAGAACTCTTCCGCCTTGAGGCGGCGCTTGTTGGTGACGATGGTGGCCCCGAGCGCGAGCACCGCGGCCGGATAATCGGCAGTCGGATCGTTGTTGGCGAGCGAGCCGCCGATCGTGCCCTTGTGACGCACGGCGGGATCGCCAATGCCGCCGGCGAGATTCGCCAGCGCCGGAATGGCTTCACCGACGATGGCGGAGGTCGCGACCTCGGCATGCTTGGCGGTGGCGCCGATCACCAGCGAGCGACCCTTCATCTCGATCGTGTTGAGCCCCTCGATGTGGGAGAGGTCGACCAGATGCGGGGGACTGGCGAGGCGCTGCTTCATGACGGGAATCAGCGTGTGGCCGCCGGCGATCACCTTGGCGTCCTCGTTCTTCACCAGGAGGTTGGCCGCCTGGCGAACGGTCCCAGGGCGATGATATTTGAATTCGTACATCTGTATGTCCTGATCGCGGGAGGCGCGTTACGCGAGGTCGGATTTGGCCATCGCCTTCGCGCCGGCGGAGATCGAGGCGACGATGTTCTGGTAGCCCGTGCAGCGGCAGAGATTGCCTTCGAGCTCCTCGCGAATGGTGTGGTCGTCGAGCTCGTGGCCCTTGCGGTGCACGATGTCGATCGCAGTCATGATCATGCCGGGCGTGCAGAAGCCGCACTGCAGGCCATGGTGCTCGCGGAAGGCCTCCTGCATCGGATGCAGCGGCGCGCCGTCCGCAGCCAGCCCCTCGATCGTCTTGACCTCGTGGCCATCGGCCATCACCGCAAGCGTGGTGCAGGACTTCACGGCCTTGCCGTCGAGATGCACGACGCAGGCGCCGCACTGCGAGGTGTCGCAGCCGACATGGGTGCCGGTCAGCCGCAGATTCTCGCGCAGGAATTGCACCAGGAGCGTGCGGGGATCGACATTGGCGGTGACTGGATTGCCGTTCACGATGAGGGAGATTTTTGCCATAAGCACTCTCTGTCAGCACCCCGACGGGTCCCGTCGAAGCGGTTCTTATAATTATTCCAACCCATCATATGGGCCATTATGCCCCGGGGCAACATCGCCCCGGGCGCAAGGCGCCATGCCGAAGGCGCTACCCTAAAGGTATTGGACCTTCAGCCCTGTACGGCCTTGGCGAAGTTCGCGAAAAACTCATCGGCAAGCTTCTTGGCGGCGCCGTTGATGAGGCGCTGGCCGAGCTGCGCCAACTTGCCGCCGATCTGCGCCTCGACGTCGTAGGAGAGCAGCGTGCCGCCGTCCTTCTCGGCGAGCTTGACGGCCGCACCGCCCTTGGCGAATCCGGCCACCCCGCCTTCGCCCTCACCGGAGATCTTGTAGCCGTTCGGCGGGTCGAGATCGGACAGCGTGACCTTGCCCTTGAAGCGCGCCGACACCGGGCCGACCTTCATCTTCGCCGTCGCGCGGAAGCCGCCGTCGTCGGTCTTCTCCAGCTCCTCGCAGCCGGGGATGCAGGCCTTCAGCACCTCGGGATCGTTGAGCTTGGCCCACACGGCCTCGCGCGGCGCTGCAAGCTGGACTTCGCCGTTCATCGTCATGGCCATGAGGGTGCCTCCCGGATCGCGTAACTATAGTGCTGATCAAGTAACGCAGCGGCGCGGCAAAGAAAAGGCCGGCGCCCGGTCACGTGCAATGCATATTCGCAACTGCAAAATGACGTGTGCGGGCGGTGGGGGATTGGCACGGCCGGGCCATGATGATTAGGTCGCGCGCAACATGAGCACATCCCTCTCCCCCCTGCTCGCACCGATGCTGTCGAGCGCCGCCATGCGCGTGGTCTGCGACGATCGGTCGACCTTGCAGAACATGCTCGATTTCGAGGCAGCCTTGGCACTTGCCGAGGCGGCCACCGCCGTGATTCCCACATCCGCCGTCGGACCGATCGAGGCGGCGTGCAAGGCCGATGGCTTCGACATGGCCGCACTGGCCGAGGCCGCGACGCGGTCGGGCAATCTCGCGATTCCCCTGGTCAAGATGCTAACCGCCAATGTCGGCAAGAATGACGCGGAGGCCGCGCGCTACGTGCATTGGGGCGCGACCAGCCAGGACGTCATCGACACCGCGACCATGCTGATGCTGCGCGCCGGCATCGCGGCGCTGGATGCCGACCTCAGCCGTGCCATCAAGGGCTTTGCCGCGATGGCGCGCAGCCATCGCAACAACGCGATGGTGGCGCGGACCTGGCTCCAGCATGCGCTGCCGATGCCGTTCGGGCTGAAGGCCGCCGAATACGCCTCGAGCCTTGCCCGCGCCCGCTGCCGCCTGCGGCGGCTCTCCCGCGAGGGCCTCGCGCTGCAATTCGGTGGCGCTGCCGGCACGCTCGCTGCGCTCGGCGACAAGGGGCTCGCGGTGGCCGAACGGCTGGCGCAGGAGCTCGACCTGCCGCTGCCCGAGGCGCCCTGGCATACCCATCGCGACCGCATCGCCGAGGCCGCATCCTGCTTCGCCATTCTCGCCGGCAGCTGCGGCAAGATCGCGCGCGACGTGTCGCTGCTGATGCAGACCGACGTCGCCGAAGCGTTCGAGCCCGCCGGCGAAGGCCGCGGCGGCTCCTCGACCATGCCGCACAAGCGCAACCCGGTCGCCGCCGCAAGCGCGCTGGGCGCTGCCACCATGGCCCCGCAGCTCGCCGCGACGATCTTCGCCGCCCAGGTGCAGGACCACGAACGCAGCGCCGGCCCCTGGCACGCCGAATGGCCGACGCTGCCGCAATTGATGCTGGTCACATCAGGCGCGTTGGCGGCCGTCGTCGACATCGCCGAGGGTCTCGAGGTCGATGCGGCGCGCATGCGCAGCAATCTCGATGCGACGCATGGCTTGATCATGGCCGAGCCCGTCACCTTCGCGCTCGCCGAAGCCATCGGCAAGAGCAACGCGCATCATCTCGTCGAGGCCGCGAGCCAGCGTGCCGTCGCCGAGAAGAAGCATCTGCGCGAGGTGCTGTCGGCCGATTCGCAAGTCATCGCGCACCTTTCGCCGGAAAAAATTGCGGCATTGTTCGAGCCGATGGCCTATCAAGGGGCGTCACAGGCGCTGATCGACCGGCTGCTCGACAACCTCGATCAAGATTAAGAACGGAGACGCCGCATGCCCATGATCGATGCCGACGGATGCCTGCTCAACGTCTCCGTCGAGGGCCGCGACGGCGGGCCGACCTTGATGCTGTCGAACTCGCTCGGCTGCACGCTGCAGATGTGGGAGCCGCAGATGAAGGCGCTGACGCAGGTGTTCCGCGTCATCCGCTACGATCGCCGCGGCCACGGCAAGTCGAACGTCCCGCCTGGCCCCTACACGATGGAGCGGTTCGGCCGCGACGTGCTCGCGATCCTCGACGATCTCAACATCGAGAAGGTGCATTGGTGCGGCCTGTCGATGGGCGGCATGGTCGGGCAATGGCTCGGCGCCAATGCGCCCGAACGGTTCGGCAAGCTGATCCTCGCCAACACGTCCTGCTACTACCCCGATCCAACTAACTGGCACAACCGCATCAAGGCGGTGAAGGAGGGCGGCATCGCCGCCGTCGCCGATACCGTGATCGCGGGCTGGCTCACCCAGGATTTCCGCGAGCGCGAGCCTGCGATCACCGCGAAGATGAAGTCGATGCTGCTCGCCTCGCCTGTCGAGGGCTATCTCGCCTGCTGCGAGGCGCTGTCGACGCTCGACCAGCGCGCGCTGCTGCCGAAAATCAAGAGCCCGACGCTCGTGATCGCCGGCCGCCACGACGTGGCGACGCCGATCTCGGCGGCCGAATTGATCCGCTCCAGCATTCGCGGCGCCAGCATGACGATCATCGACGCCGCGCACATTTCGAACGTCGAGCAGCCGCATGCGTTCACGGAAGCGGTGGTGGGGTTCCTGACGCAGCGCTAGCAACAACCGTCATTGCGCGGAGCGTAGCGACGAAGCATCCAGTCCGTCTCCGCGGACACATGTCTGGATTGCTTCGCTGCGTTCGCAATGACGAAAGAGGAGGATGGAATGGACGACCAGAAGCGCCGCGATGCCGGCATGAATGTGCGCCGCAAGGTGCTGGGCAATGCCTGGGTCGACAAGTCGATCGCGAACCGCAATGCCTTCAACACCGACTTCCAGGACCTGATCACCCGCTACGCCTGGGGCGAGATCTGGACGCGGCCGCATTTCGACGAGCGGACGCGGCGGGTGCTGGTGATCGGCACCATGGTCGCACTGGGGCAATGGGACGAATTCCGCCTGCACGTGCGTGCGGCACTGGCCGAGGGCGGCTTCACGCCCGACGACATCAAGGAGATCCTGCTGCAGCAGGCGATCTATTGCGGCGTGCCGGCGGCGAACCACGCCGTCAAGGAAGCCTCAGCGATTGTGCAGGAGCTCGGCCTGCTCAAGACCTAGAGGCTGAAGATTTGGCGGCGCGGCGACCTCGGCCGTCTTCGGCGCAGCCGCCGGCTTCTCGATCACGAGCACGACCGCGGCACCGAGCAGCATCAGAAGCTCGGTGGCGTGCAGCCGGAGCGCCGCCAGCTCGCCGACCTTCGAGGCCATCACCATGCTGGCAAAGGAGATCAGGCTGCCGATCCCAAGCGCAATCCCGAGCGCCTCGTCACTGCCGCCGCCCTTGCGGGTGCGGGGAATGCAGAGCAGCACGAGGTAGATCGCGAAGAACGCCACCACGGTCAGCCGCCCGAGCGCGAGCAGCCAGGCGGCACGCACCGTGTCCATGCCCGCCATCTGCAGATGGTCGCTCAGGTACAGCGCCACCGCAACGCTCGGCCGCTCGTAGAGGCCGCGCACGGGCGCGACAAAGATGCTGAAGGCGACGAGGCTCCAGACGGGAATGAAATAGGCCGCCAGCAGCGCGCCGGTGACCGAGCCGATCCGCCAATTCCTGAACATGCCGCTTCCCGCCTGATTTGCCGAGCCTTCGATGGAAGGCGGCGGCCATGCCGGAGCTAACTCGCATCAGACTGTGGCGGCAATTTAAACCCTTTGTTTACCTTAACTGCCCTCTCGCGCGGCGTCATTCCGGGGTGGTGCGCAGCACCAGACGCGGAATGACTCTTCCGCAAAGAAAAAGGCCCCGCCTCGCGGCGGGACCTCTCCTCACTACCGGGCTCCCAAACTCGCTATTCCTGATCGCGCTGGCCGCCCTGCTGCTGGCCCGGGCGATCGCCCTGGCGCGGGTCCTGCTGCTGCTGTCCGGGTTTCTGGCCACCACCCTGCTGCGGATTGCGCTGGCCGGGATTCTGATTCTGCTGACCCGGATTCTGGTTCTGCTGCTTCGTCATTCGGGGAAACTCCCTTGTTGGACGTCAGAGGGGAGACAACGGCCGGCATCCACTTTGGTTGCCTCGGGAACCGGGTTCCCCGCAGACCTCAGGGAACCCGGCGCCGAAATGATCTCTGTACAAGCCTTAAGGTGGAGACCGGGCCAGTTGCAGCCGCCAGTTCCCTCCTGTTACAAAACCCAAACGCTCAAGGGCTGCCGGGGCCCAAGAACTCTCTGCAAGAGCTCCCTTTGAGCCGCGTCAAGTTTGGGTACGGCAGCTTATGGATTATTTCGCCCAGCAGCTCATCAACGGCCTCGTGCTCGGCTCGATCTACGGCCTGATCGCGATCGGCTACACGATGGTCTACGGCATCGTCGGCATGATCAACTTCGCCCATGGCGACGTCTTCATGATCGGCGGCTTCATCGCCCTCATCACCTTCCTGATCCTGATCTCGCTCGGCCTCACGGCCATTCCCCTGATCCTGCTCGTGGTGCTGCTGGTCTCGATGGCGATCACCGCGCTCTATGGCTGGACCATCGAGCGCATCGCCTACCGGCCGCTCCGCCATTCCTTCCGCCTCGCCCCGATGCTGTCGGCCATCGGCATGTCGTTCGTGCTGACGAACTATTCGCAAGTGGCGCAAGGCGCCCGCGTCAAGCCGATCCCGCCCTTCATCACCGGCGGCTACACGCTGCACGAGAGCCAGGAGGGCTTCGTGATCCAGCTCTCCAACATTCAGATCATGGTGGTCATTACCACCATCGTGCTGCTGGCGATCTTCACCTGGCTGGTGTCGAGCACCCGGCTCGGCCGCGACATGCGCGCCTGCGAGCAGGATCAGACCATGGCGGCGCTGCTCGGCGTCGACGTCGACCGCACCATCTCCATGACTTTCGTGATCGGCGCGGCGCTCGCCGCCGTGGCGGGCCTGATGTACCTGCTCTATTACGGCCTGGTCGATTTCTTCATGGGCTTCGTCGCCGGCATCAAGGCCTTCACCGCCGCCGTGCTCGGCGGCATCGGCTCGCTGCCAGGCGCCATGCTCGGGGGGCTTTTGATCGGCCTGATCGAGACGCTCTGGTCGGCCTATTTCTCGGTCGAATACAAGGACGTCGCGGCGTTCTCGATCCTGATCGTCGTGCTGATCTTCATGCCGACCGGCCTGCTCGGCCGTCCCGAAGTCGAGAAAGTCTGACGGACCGGCCGCGTGACAGCACCCTCCACCCACACGACCAAACCTGCAACGAGCCTCCCCGCTCTCCTCAAGACCGCCGTCATCAACGCAGTGATCGCGCTGGTGCTGTTTTCGCTGATGGTGGCGTCCGCACCGAGGCGGGCTCCGACGGCCAGCTCACCTATTGGACGCGATTCGGCGAGCTCGCCTCCCTCGTCGCCGCGGTGTTCGGCGGCTCGATCGTGATCGAGCTGCTCAGGCAATGGATCGGCCCGGCCGGCACCGAGAGGCTGGTGCCGCCAGCGTTGCAGAAGGGCGTGTCGCTGGTCGGCCGCTACCTTGCGCCCGCGCTGCTGATCTTCACGCTGCTGGTGCCCGTGATCTTCTATAACCAGCGCTACATCCTCGACCTCGCCATTCTCGTGCTCACTTATGTGATGCTCGGCTGGGGCCTCAACGTCGTGGTCGGGCTCGCCGGCCTGCTCGATCTCGGCTACGTCGCGTTCTATGCCGTCGGCGCCTATTCCTACGCGCTGCTCGCCACCAATTTCGGCTGGTCGTTCTGGATTTGCCTGCCGCTCGCCGGCATCCTCGCCGCGTTCTGGGGCGTACTGCTCGGCTTCCCCGTGCTGCGCCTGCGCGGCGACTACCTCGCCATCGTGACGCTCGCCTTCGGCGAGATCATCCGCCTCGTCCTGATCAACTGGCAGGATCTGACCGGGGGACCGAACGGCGTGTCCGGTATTCCGCGTCCGACCCTGTTCGGCATTCCGCTGAGCAACACTGACGATGGGCTGGCCAACAAGCTCGGCATCGAGTACTCGGCGACCCACCGTATCGTCTTCCTGTTCTATCTGATCCTGGCGCTGGCGCTGCTCACCAATTGGGCGACGATCCGCCTGCGCCGGCTGCCGATCGGGCGTGCCTGGGAAGCCTTGCGCGAGGACGAGGTCGCCTGCCGCGCGCTCGGCATCAACACCACGACGACCAAGCTCACGGCATTTGCGACCGGCGCCATGTTCGGCGGCTTCGCCGGTGCGTTCTTCGCCACCCGCCAGGGCTTCATCAGCCCGGAATCCTTTACCTTCCAGGAATCGGCGCTGGTGCTCGCCATCGTCGTGCTCGGCGGCATGGGCTCGCAGCTGGGCGTCGCGCTCGCCGCGCTGGCGATGATCGGCGGCTTCGAGCTGTTCCGCGGCCTCGAGACCTATCGTATGCTGGTGTTCGGCTGGGCCATGGTGCTGATCATGATCTGGCGGCCACGCGGCCTGGTCGGCCATCGCGCGCCGACCGTTTATCTGAAGAAGGCGCAGGCCATCTCCTCCGACCTCGTCAAGGAAGGACACGGATGAGCGGCGACAAGATCCTCAGCGTCGACCGGCTGACGATGCGCTTCGGCGGCATCGTCGCCGTGCAGGATCTCTCGTTCGCCGCCGAGCGGAAGAAGATCACCGCGCTGATCGGGCCGAACGGCGCCGGCAAGACCACGGTGTTCAACTGCATCACCGGCTTCTACAAGCCGACCGGCGGCGCCATCCGCCTCACCCACGATGACGGCAAGGAAATCGCGCTCCAGCGGCTCAACGACTTCCGTATCGCCAAACAGGCCAAGGTCGCGCGCACGTTCCAGAACATCCGCCTGTTTCCCGGGATGACCGTGCTCGAAAACCTGATGGTGGCGCAGCACAACATGCTGATGCGCGCCTCGGGCTTCACCTTGCTCGGCCTTGTCGGCGCGCCCGCCTATCGCGACGCAGAAAAGCGCGCGATTGATCTCGCCTCCGACTGGCTGAAGCGGGTCAACCTGCTGGACCGCGCCGACGATGCCGCCGGCAATCTCGCCTATGGCGATCAGCGCCGCCTCGAGATCGCGCGCGCGATGTGCACCGAGCCCGCACTGCTGTGCCTCGACGAACCGGCTGCCGGCCTCAACGCGCGAGAGAGCGCCGCGTTGAACGAGCTCCTGCTTTCGATCCGCAACGACCTGGGAACGTCGATCCTGCTGATCGAGCATGACATGTCGGTGGTGATGGAGATCTCCGACCACATCGTGGTGATGGATCACGGCGTGAAGATCGCACAAGGCACGCCGCGCGAGGTGCGCGACGATCCCAAGGTGATCGCCGCCTATCTCGGCACCGACGAGGAAGAGGCCGTGGCCGTCATGGAGAGCGGATCGTGACGGCGGCATCCCCCCTGCTCGCGATCCGGGGCCTGCGCGCGGCCTACGGCAAGATCGAGGCCTTGAAGGGCGTCGACGTCGACATCAATTCCGGCGAGATCGTGGCGCTGATCGGCGCCAACGGCGCCGGCAAGTCGACGCTGATGATGACCATCTTCGGCAAGCCGCGCGCCCGCGCCGGGCAGATCCTGTACGAGGGCAAGGACATCACGGCCGTCCCGACCCACGAGATCGCCCATTTGCGCATCGCGCAGTCGCCCGAAGGCCGCCGCATCTTCCCGCGCATGAGCGTCGCCGAGAACCTCCAGATGGGGGCCGACGTCACCGAGAGCACGCCGGCGGAACGGGAGAGCACACTCGAGCGCGTGTTCGCCCTGTTTCCCCGCCTGAAGGAACGTTTCGCCCAGCGCGGCGGAACCCTGTCCGGCGGCGAGCAGCAGATGCTGGCGATCGGCCGCGCCTTGATGAGCCGCCCTCGCCTGCTCCTGCTCGATGAACCCTCGCTGGGGCTCGCCCCGCTCATCGCGCGGCAGATTTTCGACGCCATCCGCACACTGAACCGGCAGGACGGCCTGACCGTGCTGATCGTCGAGCAGAACGCCAACCACGCCCTCAAGCTGGCCCATCGCGGCTATGTCATGGTCAACGGCCTGATCACGCTGGCCGGCAGCGGCGCCGAATTGCTGCAGCGCCCCGAAATCCGCGCCGCTTATCTGGAAGGCGGCCGGCACTGACCGGCCCCGCCCTGCGCGAGAATGCGGCTAGATATCTTGGCGTATGCCCGTATTTTGCCGGTGACTTCTCCTCGAATTCATTCAAGAATGGCGCCGGTTTGAACCGGGCAAGCCCGGCAACTTCCACAGGCGACCACCCGCGAGGTATCTCATGAAATCACTGAAGCTCATCGGTCTGGCATTCGGCGCATCGCTCGCGCTATCGAGCGCGGCATTCGCGCAGGATGTCACCGTCGCAGTCGCAGGCCCGATGACCGGCGGCGAGTCCGCCTTCGGCCGCCAGATGAAGAACGGCGCCGAGATGGCCGTCGCCGACATCAACGCCGCCGGTGGCGTCAACGGCAAGAAGCTCGCGCTCAACGCCGAGGACGACGCCTGCGATCCGAAACAGGCCCGCTCGATCGCGGAAAAGATCGCCGGCGCCAAGATCCCGTTCGTCGCCGGCCATTTCTGCTCGTCGTCTTCGATCCCGGCCTCTGAAGCCTATGCGGACGGCAACGTCCTGCAAATCACCCCGGCTTCGACCAACCCGCTCTTCACCGAGCGCAAGCTGTGGAACGTGGCGCGAGTCTGCGGCCGCGACGACCAGCAGGGCCTGATCGCCGCGCAGTACATCGCCAAGAACTACAAGGGCAAGAACATCGCGATCCTCAACGACAAGACCACTTACGGCAAGGGTCTTGCCGACGAGACCAAGAAGGCGCTCAACAAGGCCGGCATCACCGAGAAGATGTACGAATCCTACAACAAGGGCGACAAGGACTTCAACGCGATCGTCTCGCGCCTGAAGAAGGACAATGTCGAGCTCGTCTATGTCGGCGGTTACCATCAGGAAGCCGGCCTCATCCTCCGCCAGATGCGCGATCAGGGCATGAAGACGGTGCTGATGTCGGGCGACGCGCTCGCCGACAAGGAGTACGCCTCCATCACCGGTCCCGCCGGCGAAGGCACGCTGTTCACCTTCGGTCCCGACCCGCGCAACAAGCCGACCGCGAAGAAGATCGTCGAGGCGTTCAAGGCCAAGGGCATCGATCCGGAAGGCTATACGCTCTATACCTACGCTGCGCTGCAGGTCTGGACTCAGGCGGTCAAGAAGGCCGGCACCACCGACGCCAAGAAGGTCATGGAGACCATCAAGGCCGGCAAGTGGGACACGGTGCTCGGCCCGATCGAAATTGACGCCAAGGGCGACCTCAAGCAGATCGACTATGTCGTCTACAAGTGGGACGCCAAGGGCAATTACGCCGAGCTCGGCGCCAAGGGCTCTTGATCGAGAATGCTCTTCGGGGATCCCGATCAGCGATCCCCCGAAAGCTCCCGCCATCGCTACCACGCCCCGGCTTGCCGGGGCGTTCTTTTGCCGGTCAGACCGCGGCCGAAATCTCGCCGCCGGCCGCGGCCTGGGCCTTCCGTAGGGCCTGCAGCAGATCGTTCGGCCGAAACGGCTTTTGCAGGCCGACCACGTTGGCGAGGTGGGGCGATTGGTCCATGAAATCGAGTGCCGTCATCCCGGATACCGCAATCACCGGCAGCGCCGGCGCGCGTTCGCGCAAGGCGGTGATGACGTCGACGCCGCTGGTATCACCGAGGAAGATGTCCACAATCGCCGCGTCAAAGCGGCTTTCCGCAAAGGCCTTCAGCCCCGCCGCGCCGCTTTCGGCCTCCACGACCTCGAAATGGTTGACCCGAAGCACGATCGCCACCATCGCGCGGACGTCCTTCTGGTCGTCGATGATGAGAACGCGGGGCATGGGCAAACTCCCGATCTCGAAATCAAAATCGCCTGTTTCAAGCCTGGAACCGGCCGCAGCGGCAGGGCATTATGACACCGCCCAGTAAAGTGCCCCTTACCAATCCCTGTTCCGTGCTCTCACCGAAATTAGGTAAGCTGTAACCCTCGGTTGAGTCGTAAACCGGTTCCGTGACCACCTGCGCCCAGAACCCGCTACGATGAACGGACTGCCGGCGAATGAGACTAGCGGAGATGCTCAAGCCCATCGACTCGCGCGAAATGGACGTGCCTGCGCCGATCGACCGAAGCACATTTCTGTCGACCCTGCCGGCCACGTCGGCCGACCGCACTGCAGCATTGACGATTGTCGGTGTGTCCTCGCTCCTGTTCGCCGCAGCCGTGCCCTTCGCCGGTACCCCGCTCCTGCCGGTGCCAGCCTTCGTCGCCAGCTATCAATCCGCGCTGGCCGTGAGCGACATCGTCACGGCAGTGCTGCTGCTGTCGCAATTTGCGATCCTGCGCACCCGCGCGCTGCTGTGGCTCGCCAGCGGCTATCTCTTCACCGCCGCGGCGGCGCTGGTTCATGCCCTCACCTTCCCAGGGCTGTTCACCCCGACCGGACTCCTGGGCGCGGGCCGACAGACCACGGTGTGGCTCTACATGATCTGGCACGCCGGCTTTCCGCTCTGCGTGATGGCATATGCCTGGCTGAAGGAGAAAGACGGTGGGCCCCGGATCCGCGGCGCGGTAAGCACCGCGATTTATGCCTGCGGGCTCGGCGTCGTCGCCGCGATGGCGGTCTTCGCCTGGATCGTCACCGCGCAGCACGATCTGTTGCCGGTCCTGTTGAGCGAGGGCCGCTACACGGCGACCATGATCGGCGTCGTGTCCTTCGTGTGGTCGCTGAGCTTTGCCGCGCTGGTCTCGCTCTGGTTCCGCAGGCCACATACGGTAATCGACATCTGGCTCATGGTGGTCATGTGCGCCTGGCTGTTCGACATCGCCCTGTCGGCGATCGTCAACGTCGCGCGCTTCGATCTCGGATTCTATGCCGGCCGGCTCTACGGCCTCGCCGCGGCGACCTTCGTGCTCGCGGTGCTTCTGATCGAGAATGTCCGCCTCCAGGCGCATACAGTGGGCCTCGTCGGAAAGCTGCGCCAGCAATCGGCCTCGCAACGCGACTACTTCGGCAAGCGCCTCGCGCTGTACGGCGCCGTGGTCGAATCCTCCAATGACGCGATCATCACCAAGTCGCTCGACGGCATCATCACCAGCTGGAACAAGGCCGCCGAAAACCTATTCGGCTACTCCGCCGCCGAGGCCGTCGGCAAGCCGATCGACATCATCGTGCCGCCGGATCGCAAGGGCGAGATCAGAAGCACCCTCAACCAGATCGCCAGCAATGAATCGATCGCCCAGCACGAGACGGTCCGAATCCGCAAAGACGGCCGCCCGCTCGACGTCGTCCTGAACGTCTCGCCGCTGCGGACCGACGATGGAGAGATCATCGGCGCTTCCAAGATCGCCCACGACATCACGGAAGAAAAGCAGGCTAGAGAGAAGCTGCGCCGCGAGACCGAGGAACGCCAGCGGATTTTCGAGACATCGCAGGACCTGATCCTGGTCACCGACGGCTACGGCAATTTCGTCCAGGTCAGCCCGAGCGTGCAGAACATTCTCGGCTACAGCCCCGAGGACATGGTCGGGCACAGCGCGATCGAGTTCATCCATCCCGACGATCTCGAGAAGACGCGGAGCGAGATGCGCGCGGCCCGTCGCGGCGCGGTCAAGCGCAGCTTCGAGGCGCGCTACTACCATTACGACGGTCACGAGGTCACGCTGAACTGGATGGGCACCTGGTCCGAGCCGGTGAAACGCCACTTCTTCATCGGCCGCGACCTCACCGACAAGCAGGCCGCCGAAGCCCAGCTCCGACAGGTCCAAAAAATGGACTCGATCGGCCAATTGACCGGCGGCGTCGCCCACGACTTCAACAACGTGCTGACCGTGATCACGGGCACGATCGGCATTCTCAGCGACGCGGTCGCCGACCGGCCCGATCTTGCCGCGATCACCAAGCTGATCGACGACGCCGCCGAGCGCGGCGCGCAGCTGACCAAGCACCTGCTCGCCTTCGCCCGCAAGCAGCCGCTGCAGCCGCGCGAGATCGACGTCAACGCACTGGCGCTCGAAGCCGCCAAGCTCTTGCATCCGACGCTCGGCGAGCAGATCACCATCATGCCGCAGCTCACCGAGGATGCCTGGCCGACACTGGTCGACCCGGGCCAGCTCTCCACCGCGATCCTCAATCTCGCGCTGAACGCGCGCGACGCCATGCCCGAGGGCGGCACCCTGGTGCTGGAGACCCGCAACATCTTCCTCGACGACGGCTATGCCAGCATGAACCCCGACGTCGTTGCCGGCAATTACGTGATGATCGCGGTCAGCGACACCGGCACCGGAATTCCTGCCGAGCTGATCGACCGGGTGTTCGATCCCTTCTTCACGACCAAGGAGGTTGGCAAGGGCACTGGCCTCGGCCTCAGCATGGTGTTCGGCTTCGTCAAGCAATCGGGCGGGCACATCAAGATCTACAGTGAGGAAGGCCACGGCACGAGCGTGAAGATCTACCTGCCGCGCTCGACCGGTGTGCAGGAGACCGAGTTCGAATCGCTCCAGAATGCGCCAATCACCGGCGGTAACGAGAAGATCCTGATCGTCGAGGACGATGCCTTGGTGCGGCAGTATGTCGTGACGCAGGTCAAGAGCCTCGGCTATACCGCGCTCGAGGCCGCCAACGGCGCCGAGGCGCTCAATATCATCGACAGCGACGAGACCATCGACCTGCTGTTCACCGACATCATCATGCCCGGCAACATGAATGGCCGCCAGCTGGCCGACGAAGCCCACAAGCGCCGCCCCGACCTGAAGACGCTGTTCACCTCGGGCTACACCGAGAACGCCATCGTCCATCACGGCCGGCTCGATTCCGGCGTGCTGCTGCTGGCCAAGCCCTACCGCAAGTCCGAGCTCGCCAAGATGCTGAGGACCGCGCTCGCCGGTTGAGCCTGCGGCATTGCTGCGCTATCGCAGATCGTGAATTCTCAAACACGAGGCCGCCTTGAAGAACCTTCTCACCGATATCGCCGGCGTCCGGGTCGGCCACGCCGAAGATCCGAAAGTCGGTTCCGGTGCGACCGCGATCATCTTCGATTCTCCTGCGATCGCCGCGATCGACGTGCGCGGCGGCGGCCCCGGCACGCGCGAGGATGCACTGCTCGATCTCGCCAACGCGGTCGAGCGCGTCGACGCCATCGCGCTGTCGGGCGGCTCGGCCTTCGGCCTCGACACCGGCGGCGGCGTGCAGGCCTGGCTCGCCGAGCAGGGCCGCGGCCACCGGGTTCGCGAAGCGCTGATCCCGATCGTGCCGGGGGCGATCCTGTTCGACCTGCTCAATGGCGGCGACAAGGCCTGGGGACGCTTCTCGCCGTATCGCGACCTCGGCTATGCCGCGGCGACTGCCGCCACCAGCGCGGATTTCGCGCTTGGCAGCGCCGGCGCCGGCTTCGGCGCCACCACCGCGACGTTCAAGGGCGGGCTCGGCTCGGCATCGGCCGTGACGCCGAGCGGAATCAAGGTCGCGGCGATCGTCGCCGTCAACGCCGTGGGCAGCGTCACCGTCGGCAATGGCCCATGGTTCTGGGCGGCGCCGTTCGAGGTGGACGGCGAATTCGGTGGGCGCGGCCTGCCGGACAAGTTCACCGAGGACATGCTCCGCATGCGCATCAAGGGCGGTCCTGCCGCGAGCGCGCGCGAGAACACCACCATCGGCGCCGTCGTGACCAACGCGGTGCTGACCAAGCCCCAGGCCAAGCGGCTGGCGATGATCGCGCATACCGGCTTCGCCCGCGCGATCTATCCGGTGCATGCGCCGACCGACGGCGACGTGCTGTTCGCCGCCGCCACGTGCGAAAAGCCGATCGAGCCGCTGGTTGGCCTCACCGAGCTCGGCACGATCGCCGCCAACGTG
The DNA here is from genome assembly GCF_003122645.1 of Bradyrhizobium sp. SUTN9-2. NCBI lineage: Bacteria > Pseudomonadati > Pseudomonadota > Alphaproteobacteria > Hyphomicrobiales > Nitrobacteraceae > Bradyrhizobium > Bradyrhizobium sp. SUTN9-2. The sequence continues at coordinate 3,432,219 of NZ_LAXE01000001.1, read as the reverse complement.
GTCGCCCGCGCGATCGCCCGCGGCGTCTACAGCGCGACGGCCCTACCGTTTCCGGGCGCGCAGGCGGCTTGGAAGGACCGGTTCGGCTAGACGAGAAACGAAACCGTCACCCAAGCGTTATCCGGCGGACAAGGTGTGCGGCCATGCCCTCTTCCGTCATCCGCTTCTTTCGCTATTCGCCAGAGAAACGCGAGCTGAAGGTGACGTTCGTCAGCGGGCGCCTCTATGTTTATGCGGATGTTCCGCCCGAGGTCGCTGCCGCGTTCGGGGATTCGCGCTCGAAGGGAACGTTCTTCAATCGGGAGATCCGCGACCGCTATGCTTGTCGTGACATCACGCACGAACTTGCCGGGTAACTTCGGGACGCGCTCACACGCTGATCGACATCGATGAAGCTGCTGATCCCGCAGTGGCCTGCGCCTGGCGCTGCATCATCTGCCCGAACCAATCATAAGGCGAATTGCCGCCACCTTTCGCATTCGACGAGCTGGCGGCGCCCGGCACCGTGGTCGACATCTTGAAGCCGTCGGCATAGGTGACGGTGGTGGTGGTCGAGCCGTCGGCATTGGTCGTCGTGGTCGACGTCGAGCCGCGGCTGGATTGCGACGAGGAATCCGAGCCATCGCCCGCGCCTTCCGCGTGATCACGGCCGTGACCGCCCCTCAGCGCCTTCGTCATCTCGCCGAGATTGACGCTGCCATCCGCATTCGCGTCCATCTTCGAGAACACGTCGTCGGCCTGGGCCAGGTTGGTGCCGCCCGCGCCGAGCGCGTCCTCGAACTCGGACTTGGTGATCTTGCCGTCGGCGTCAGCGTCGATCTGCGAGAACAGATCCTTCAGCGCAGCCTCCCGGCTCTTCGACGACGAGGATGTGCCGTTGGCCGACTGGCCCTGCGCCGCGAACAGCGCATTCATCGTCTCCGCCGAGATCTGCGGATATTTACCTGCATTGACCGATGAGGTCGCGCCGGTCGTGCTGCTGCCGCTGTCGATTGCGAACGGATTGGTCGGCGCGCTCTGCGAGGAGCCCGACTTGTGCGCCGCCGACGACGATTTCGCGTTCGTCAGCGACTGGATCGCGTCGAGCGCGCTCGATACCGCACCAAGGGCGAACAACATTGCACAACTCCAACAGGATGCGGCATGCCGCGACCAATGTTCTGCGGCTGAACTCAGCAAGCGCCGTGCCATCGCGAAAAGCTCAACGAATTCCGCATCCGTCGGGTCGTGCAGGCCGCGGGAACATCGGCAATTCATGCCGCCGGCGGCAGAAATTTCCGCCCACAGGAAGCGCGCCCCTCCTGCATTGCCCGCCACAAGAGCCCATGTTAGGCGAGGCCATTCGTCGTCCGTACGCCCCCGGGAAAACGCGCCATGACCCAAGCTTTCGCCCCCCGCCCCCTGGCCATCGCGCCCTCGATCCTGGCCTCGGATTTCTCGAAGCTCGGCGAGGAGGTGCGCAGCGTCGACGCCGCGGGCGCCGACTGGATCCATCTCGACGTGATGGACGGGCACTTCGTTCCGAACATCTCCTACGGCCCTGACGTCATCAGGGCGATGCGCCCGCACACCAAGAAGATCTTCGACGCGCATCTGATGATCTCGCCCTGCGATCCCTATCTCGAGGCCTTCGCGAAGGCCGGCTGCGACCACGTCACCGTGCACGCGGAGGCAGGTCCCCATTTGCACCGCTCGCTCCAGGCGATCCGCGCGCTCGGCAAGAAGGCCGGCGTCTCGCTCAATCCGGCGACGCCGATCAGCGCGCTCGAATACGTTCTCGACCTCGTCGACCTCGTGCTGGTGATGTCGGTCAATCCCGGCTTCGGCGGCCAGGCCTTCATCCCCTCCGCGATCGGCAAGATCCGGGACATCCGCGCGATGGTCGCGGGCCGCCCGATCGACATCGAGGTCGACGGCGGCGTCGGCCCCGATGTCGCGGGTGCGCTCGCCGCAGCCGGCGCCAACGCTTTCGTCGCGGGCACCTCGGTGTTCAAAGGCGGCACGCAGGAGGCCTACAAGACCAACATCGCCGCGATCCGCAACGCGGCACTTGGGGCACGCGGCGAGGCGATCTGAGACCATCGCTATCCGAACCGGAGCCGCGGCCGCTACGACCAAGTGGAATGGATAAACTCCGCGCCACTCCGTTTACTGCCGGCCTGCTTCGTCTTCTCGCCGAGTCCCTTCATGATGGAGAGCAAGTGGTCTGGCAGGGGCAGCCCGACGCCATCGCCAACGCGACAATGTGGCGATTTCTCTGGTGGATCGGATTTCCCTGGTTGTTGCTGACCGTCATCGCCGTCAGCAACGATTGGATCGACCAAGCGACCCAACCTCTGGCAATGATTGGAGTCGGGATGATTGCAGCTCCGTTCGTGATGCTGCTGCAAGACCTGCAGACGCTTTATGTGATCACCGACCGCCGCGCGCTGATCGTGCGCACGGCCTGGAGCAGACGCAGCGTGACCGCTACTTCGTTCGACGCCATGGATGAAGTGTTCGAAATCCTCGACATCGGCGGCGGCGTCGGCCACCTGAACTTTGCGTCAGGGCGCTCGACCCGTTCGCCCGATACCGACTACACCGGGCGCTATGGGTTTCGCTGTGTTCGAGACGCAAGGCGCATCCGGGATATCCTCGATCATGCGCGCACCGGCAAAGTACGTCGGTCGCACGCGGGAAGAACTGCGGCTTCCACGGGTTCTGCAAGGCGCAAAGCTTAAAATTGTAGCCTTGGTCCGTACTCATCCGGACTTCACTGATTCGCGCAAATCATTGCAAGTGATTCCTGCCTGTTTTCGCGGGAGCACATCATGACGACGACCCTGGTTTGGACTGGCGTGGCGTTGTGGATTGGTTTCAGTGCGTTTGTGGTGTTCGGTCCCTCGGCCGGACCGGTCGAGGCCCCGGCACGTCCGGCCCGCAACATCCGCCGCGACCGCACCAGAGGCTGACGTCATGCAGATCGCACTCGTGAGGCGTCAGCCGAAGCGCCGGTGCCGGATTCCACGGCGCCCGCATCCGAGCCTCGATTATTTCTTCGGCCGCCTCGAGCGCGCCGATGGCACGCTGGACGACGATGCCGGGCTCGACAATTCGGACCTCGACCGTTCGCTTGGCTCGCCGCGCCGACACTAAGACCTCTTTTCCGGACCGCCCATGAAACCGCATTGCCCGAACTGCCTGAAGGAAATGACCAAGGCGTCCGCGTCGCGTAACCTGTTCAATTGCGAGCCCTGCCGCGAGATCATCCAGTATTTCGGCGGCAGCGCCGATCACGGCGAGCCGGGACCGCAATTCGCCTGGCCGATCCGCCGCAAGCGCGCATTTGCCGTCCACGCGGCCTGATCCGGCCCGCAAATCGCCCCGGCCGGCCTAGCCTTCGCCAGCCTCCGGCCCGCCGCCGTCCCCCGCCAATCGCGGCGGCCGCACCACGGTGACGGTGCAGCTCGCCTCCGAGGCCACCTTGGCCGACACGCTGCCGAGCAGCATGCGCCGGAACGAGCTCTGTCGCGCGCCGATGATGACGTGGTCGACCTGGTTGGCCTTGGCAAACTCCAGGATCGCGGCGGCGGGATCGACCGCCTCCAGCACATGAGCCGACAGCCGGCTCTCGTCCAGCTTGAGCGGCGTTGCCCAATGCCTGAGCGCGACCAGACGATCGATATGCTTGTTGGAGCCCTGCTCGTCCAACGTCCGATCGATCGCAATCCGGTTCAGCTTGAGCACGTTGACGCAGGCAAGCCGCGCCGAGGGCAAAGTGGCGAGGATGCGCTCGGTGGTCACGCGCAGCGCCTCGTTCAGCTCCGGAGCGCCCTCCGCCGTGTCGAGCGCAACGGCGAGAATCGGGCTCGATGCGATCTGGGCTGCGACATCCGATTTCGCGCGCGGCACCATTGCGCCCTGGTTGAAGCGCCGGCGCCAGACGATGCCGAGGGAATCGCGCTTCACCCGCTCCGAGCGCGCGGTGAGCTTGACCTGGTCCGGATAAGCGAGATCGAAGGCAAGCTGGGCCGCGGTCGGATAGCGCCACACCGGCTCGATCTCCAGACAGCGCAACACCACCTCCTGAAGCCAGGGCGGATAATCCGCACGAAGCTTCCGCGGCGGATGCGGATCGCGCCACAGCCGGCGCCGCATCGCCCGCAGCGTCTCGCCCTCGCCGAACGGCCGCTCGCCGGTGGTGAAGAAATAGAGCAGCACGCCGAGCGAAAACACATCGCTGCGCGGATCGTCGCGCACCCCGAGCAGCCGCTCGGGTGCCATATAGGGCGCGGTGCCGTAAGGCAGGCGGAATTCCTCCTGCAACAGGTCCGGCAGGTGGTTGTGATGCGACAGGCCGTAGTCGATCAGCACCGCTTCGCCGCTCTCGCGGAACATGATGCTGCTCGGCTTGATGTCGTGGTGGATCACGTTCTGCCGGTGCAGATCCGCAAGCGCCGTGGCGATCCTGGCGACGAGCTGCCGCGCCTCGTCATAGGGCAGCGGCAGGTCGGGGAGCCGCTTGTACAGCGTGGCACCTGGAATGCGCTCGATCACGACATAGGCTTGGCGGGCGAAATCACCGGTGCCGAAGCAGGCCGGCACGTGCGGCCCCGCCAGCCGCGGCAGGATCATCATCTCCATCTCGAAGGAAACGATCGCGGCGGCGTCTTCGCCCTCCGACACCCGCGGGATCTTCATCAGCGAGGGCACGTCGATGCCGGGATGGGTGACGGTCCACAGCGTCGCCATGCCGCCGGCATGAACGCATTCGCCGATCGTAAAACCGTCGATCTCCGCGCCTGACTTGACCAGGGGTTTCGGCATCCGTCAGCGCCCCTGCAACAAGCGGTCGGCAAGCCAAGGCGGCAGGCCGTTGTCGCGGATCCTGCTCGCTGCGGTCTCGACGTCATAGGGCGCGCGGCAATAGGTGATCTGGCACGACTCGGTGTCGAACAGCACGAAGGCCGCCGACGGATCGCCGTCGCGGGGCTGGCCGACCGAGCCGAGCACGGCGAGCCATTGCCGTCCGCGCAGGAGCTGCACGGGGACGTCGGTCTTCGGCACGAAGCTCGTCATCTTCGCCGTCACCGACATCGAATAGAGCGCCGGCCTGTGGATGTGGCCGCAAAAGGTGACGTGGGCCCGTGTCGCAATCAGGCTCTTGGCGGCGTCCACGGTCGAGCGGACATAGTGCCAGCGCTGGGGATGCGAGGCTTCCGCATGCACGAACAGGCGGCCATCGTCCTCCACCTGCATCGGCAATTCGGCCAGAAACCGCCGCTGCGCCGTGTCGAGGCGGCCGCGGGTCCATTCGATCGCGATCTGCGCCTCGGCGTTCATCGTCTCGGCCGTGGAATTGATCGCCTGGTCATGATTGCCGCGCACCGCGACGGCGCCCTGCGCGACCAGCTCCATCGCGGTGTCCACCACCCATTCCGGATCGGCGCCATAGCCGACGAAGTCGCCGAGCAGGACGATGCTCTCCGCGCCCTTCGCACGCGCGATCTTCAGGCAGGCCTCGAACGCCTGCCTGTTGCCATGGATATCCGAGAAGACAGCGAGAAGCACGTACCCTCCACCCTCAGATTCTTATTCGGGGCCGATGAGGCCAAATTGAGGGAGGTCAACAGGATGCGCCAGCACTGGGCCGTTTGCCAGCGCTGCTCTACGATGATGGTGATGGGCCTATTGCTCGTCCTTCGGCGGCATCCGGGGCGGCGGAATCGGCGTGAACACCGCGTCCTGGGCACCGGCCGGCGGCGCAGTGAACTCGCCGGTCGAGGAATCGCCGCCGCTGGTCTCCAGGATGGTCTTCGGCGTCACATATTCTCGAACCAGGTCGATCAGGCTGCCGTCGCCGCCGCCGAAATCCGCCGCGCGCCCTCCTTGCGGATGTCCGGCCGCGATCTCGTTCTCGGCGGCGTGGGTCTTGTCGGCCAGCCGGTCATTGTACGGCACACGAAAAGCGCGCGGGATGCCGCTCGGGCGATTGTCCTCGTCCAGCGCCTCGACCCAGAGATAGATCGAGCCGGGATCGCCCTCAAGCGAATGCGGCTCGACGATGCGGGCCTTCAGCAGCTTGAAGGTGGTCGGCAGCCGCTCCGTGCTGGCCCAACCGAGCAGGCCGCGCATTTCGGTGAAGCTGACGATGTAGAAGGTGCTGGTCACGACCACGGCGACCGCCTTCAGGGACCAGTGCAGCCGCGCATAGACCAGAACGACCAGCAGCAGCGCGCCGATGACGGCATACGCGATCGACAGCGTCAGGATGACCGTTTGCAGGTTACTCACGGCGTACCCTCGTAGCGTTCCTGCTCACACCGGTCCTGGCATCGAGATCGCCGCCGTTGCGCCAGCTGCTGCGGAACGTCTCCAACAGCGATTTCGGCCGCTGATCGACATCGACGACCTTGCCTTCCGCATCGATCCGGAATCGGACCGCGGTCTTCTCGTCGCCGGTGTGGTCGAGCGTGAACTTGTTGTCGAAGATCACCTGCGCGGTCGGATTGAGCTTCTGCACCTTCACACTGGCCGTCACAGGCTCGCCCGTGGTGGCGACGAAATGCGAGACGTTCACGACGTACTCGCCGGCGAGGATGCCACGCACGGTGACGATCTCCTCGCGGATCGGCGAGGCGATCTTCTTGCCGTTGACGATGATGAAATTGTTGGCCCCGCCGCGGTCGTCGCGGTCGAGCGTGAGGAAGCCGGCCTCGCGGTGGCGATACCAGGCGATGTTGCCGGCGGGATCCTGCACGAACAGGTCGAGATCGTCGGGGTGGTTGTCCGGCCAGTCCAGCGTGATCATGAACTCCGCCTTGGAATCGATCTTGCCGTCCTTGGCGTCGGGGGAGACCGCCAGCAGCGCCAGGAAGAACAGGAAGGCGATCACCTGGAGCGCCTTGAACAGCATCACGCCCAGCGGGTCGAACGGCTCCTCGCGCGGATAGAGACCGAAATCATCCATCATGACGGCGTTCCCGAACCCTTGCGCTCCAGCACCGGCGTCACATAGGTCTCGGTCAGCACCACCGCGTCCGAGAACACCCGCTGGGTCGCGGCGTCGAGCATGTAGTACTGGATGCGGATCAGGATCGAGCCGACAAGGCCGGCCAGCGTCGTGTACATCGCGATCGCCATGCCGTCGCTCATCAAGCCCATCGAGGAGCGCATCGCGACCTTGTCGGCGGCGTCCAGCCCCGCGATCGGCGCCAGCATGATGATGAAGCCGATGATGGTGCCGAGCAGACCGAGCTTCATCAGCGTATCGGAGACGAAGGCGCCGAACCCGTTGGAGCCGCGCAAGCGATCGGCGAGATTACGTAGCAGCAGCGTCTGGTCGACCGGCCGGTAGTCCTGCGCCGCGGCCTTGGTCACCAGGCTTTCGATGTGGTCGCGCACCAGACCGCGCGGCAGCGCCACGGCGCTCGCATCGAGCGCCTTGCTGCCGCCCGCTGCCGACAGCACCGCGCGGCAGCGCCGCGTCGCCGCCCCTTCCCGCGCGATGGCCCGGGTCCGCAGGAAGCAGTGGCCGCAGGTGAGGACGTAGAGCGCCGCGATCACCGCTGAAATGTAGGTGCGATCCGAGGTCAGCATCAGGTGAATCAGGCCGAAGCGCCACAGCAGCACGACAGCGAAGATCGACAGCCCGGTGAAGATCATCCAGAACAGCAGCGCGCTGCGCTCGGATGGATCGGCAGCCTGGCTTGCGATTGGTCCAATCGTTATCGAACTCATGCTGCACCGCTCCTGGCTTGCAGGCGCCGGCCTGCAACGTGTCCTCACCGATTAGATCAAAGCCGCCGTTTCAGGTCCAAAGACCCATGCCCAATCCGGCTTGGGAAATTTGCCCGAGCTGCAATCCCTAGCGTTCTGCGATTGGCAAGGCACGGCGGCGTTGTTAGGCTGACCTTAGCAAACGTCGGGGGTGATCGCATGCGCCTCGTGCTTCAGCTTGTAGCTCGCCTGCTTCTAATCGTAGCTCTGTGCCTGGGAGCCGCGACCGTATGGGCCACGTTCGATGCCTATCGCAGCGTCGATCGGGCGACGGCGGCGTCGGCGCAGCGGGTCGCGCAGGCGCTTCAGGCGCTGTATTGGCGCGAGCTGTTGTTGCGCAGCAGCAGGGCGCGCGAGCATCTCCTGCCGGTTCCGGAGTGGCGCACGCTGGAGACGATGAAGCTGATCTCGCCCGGCGTCTGCGTCGAGTTCCAGCCCGCGGCGGCCTTCGAGAAGCCGCTCTGCGGCCAGAGCGAGGGGCTGGGCAAGACGCCGCCGCGCTGGTTCGCCGCCATCGTGCCGAGCTTCCTCGGCAGCCACGCCGAGGTGGTGCGGCCCGTCAGTCCCCGCGCCGCAGCCGCCGGCGCCGTCGTTGCGACGCCCCATGCGGCCGCCGCGATCGCGCTCGCCTGGGACTACGTCCTCAACGTCATCGACGTCGCGCTGCTGATGGCGGCGGCGATCGCCCTGCTTGCTTCGCTCGCCATCGCGCACGCGCTGGCGCCGGCGCGCGCGATCGTCACCGCGCTTCAGCGCATGGCGCGCGGCCAATATCGCACCAGGCTGCCGCGCTTCCGCTCGATGGAGCTGGCGATGATCGGCAGCGCCGTCGGCGAGCTCGGCGGCCGGCTGGAGGAAGCGACCGAGCAGCGCGCCGCGCTGACGCGCCGCCTGATCGAGATCCGCGACGACGAGCGCCGCGCGCTCGCCCGCGAGCTGCACGACGAGTTCGGGCAGAATCTGTCCGCCATTCTCGCCTTCGCCAACACGATCGAGACGGCGAGTACGAAGCAGCACAAGGATGATGGGATCGCGCAAGACGCGCGCATGATCTCGCAGGCGACGCACCATCTGATGGCCTCGCTGCGCGACGCGCTGAACCGGCTGCGCAATCCGCTGCCGGAGGAGCTCGGGCTCGAGGCGAGCCTGGTCAATCTCGTCGACAGCTGGCGCTCGCACAGCGCCGCGCGGCCGGCGATCCAGCTCGATCTCAGGGGCGACCTCACCGACATCAGCGGCCCGGCCGCCACCACCGCCTATCGGGTCGCACAGGAATGCCTGACCAACGCGCTGCGCCACAGTGCAGCGCGCGAGATCTCGCTCCGCGTCGAGCGGCGCGCCGGCGAGGACGATGCGCTGCTGATCCGCGTCGAGGACGACGGCGGCGGCGATGCGGAGCGAGTCGCGCAATCGGCCGGCTTCGGCCTCACCGGAATCCGCGAGCGCGTCACGGCCGCCGGCGGATCGCTGTCGATCCTGCCCGCGAACCGCGGCCTCAGCATCGCCGCCACCATTCCGCTCGCTGCATGAGGCCGGAATGAACGAGGTGGCGGCAACAGGCATCTCCGTGCTGCTGGTCGACGACCATCCGATCGTGCGGCAAGGCTATCGGCGCGTGCTGGAGAGCCAGGGCGATTTGCATGTCGTGGCGGAAGCCGACAACGCCGCCGACGCCTACGGCGCGTTCAAGGCGCATGACCCCGACGTGGTGGTGCTCGACATTTCGATGCCCGGCGCGAGCGGGCTGGAGGCGATCCGCAACATCCGCGCCCGCAGCCCGCGGGCGCGCATTCTCGTCTTCACCATGCACAATGAGGCCGTGCTGGTGAAGGCGGCCTTCGGCGCTGGCGCCTCCGGCTTCGTCACCAAAAGCAGCGAGCCGTCCGCGGTCGTGAACGCCATTCGCAGCGTCGCCCGCGGCGAGCGCGCCATGAGCGATGACATCGCGCATGTGCTGGCGGAGGACAGCCTGTCCCCGACCGGCTCGGTGCTGGACCAGCTGGGCGAGCGCGAGATCGAGATCTTGCGCCAGTTCGCCGGCGGCGCCACCACCGAAGAGATCGCGGCGCATCTCAATCTCAGCGTCAAGACCGTGCAGAACTATCACTACCTGATCAAGTCGAAGACCGGCGCGCGCACCGATGCGCAGCTGGTGCGGCTCGCCGCGACCTGCGGGCTGACGAGGATCTAGCAGCCAGGCTGCCGCACTACCCGATCCCTCGACGCTCCTCAATCTGCTGGCGAAATAGGAACGGTTCCGATCCGGCGCCGGTTGGTACGGCAGAGAAGGAGTAAAGGGTCATGAGTAAGGGTCACCACAAAGCAGTCGACCATCCCCCAATCATCACGGTAGGCGAGCTCATCGACGAACTTTGCCGCCTGCCCGACACGGCCGTCGTCCACTTTCGCTGCCCGATGTTCGATCAGGAGCTGACATTCTACCGGCTTCGAAAGCGGTCGAAGGACGCCGTCGAAATCGCAGTCAACGCCTATCCGGATAGTCCGCCGGTGGTGCCGTCGTCCGACCCGGCGCTCAACGCGCGAAGGCACTCGCCGTCGCTGCGCGACGGCGCCCTTCTTCACAAGGCAAGAGGCTGATCGGCGGCACGCGGCTCAGTCCTTGCGGCCTCAGGCCGCCTTCAACCCGCGCAGCAGCAGCGCCAGCGTCGCATCGACGCGCGCGGAGAGATCGGCGTCCTTCCACTCGTCGGCATGGGCGGGATGGTGGAAGCGGACGGTCGCATCGAAGATCGCGCGCGCGGTCGCCTTGACGTCGCCTACGGCAAATTCGCCCTTCCTGACGCCATCGGTCAGGATCGCCGCGATCTGGTCGATCATGGTGTCCTTGTGACACTTGACCGCCGCACAGGCCTCGCGTGCCAAGGTCAGATAGGTCTCGAACATCTCGGGGTCGTCGAGGACGCGCGAACGCTTGGCGGCAAACAGCGTCCGCAGCCAGCGGTCGAGCCGCACGGGAGCCGGCCCTTTCTCCTCCGCGATCGCGCGGAGCGGCGCGTCGATGCGGTCCAGCCAGCGCTTGGCAACGGCCTCGCGGAGCGAGGCCTTGCTGGGGAAATGACGGTAGACGCTGCCGTGGCTCACATCGAGCGCACGGGCAACGTCGACCACGGTGGCCTTGGCAAGTCCGTAACGCCTGAGCACGTCCTCGGTGACTTCGAGGATCCGCTCCGGCGTCAAGACAACGGCTTCATTCATGCCAGCACCATGTTCCCATTCAGGGCTCAGTTTACTCCGACAGTAGGGCTGCTTCCGAAGCGCCCTGGCCGGTCGTTTCGGAAAGCCTATGCCTTAATGCGGCAGTTTTGCAGCCTGCGCCGCGATCTGGCGCGCCACCAGCAAATTGAGCCAATGCCCAATCACGCCGGTGAAATTGAGGATTTCGGTCGTCATTGTCTAAGTCTCCATTCGTCCGCGGTCCCCGCTCTTCAATCCGCCCTCCGATCCGAGCGTGGCTCGGATGTCGGGCTCCCCGGGGCTTGTCGCGGGACGCCCAATCGGAGCGTCCGAGAACGGATATACACGTCTCGCTGACAGATTTCAATATCTGTCAGTCAATGATCCGTGATTGACAGTTAATATCTGCGGCCGAGCGCCGCCATCCCGGCCGGCCGGTCCGGTGGAAAGGTCGGCGATGCCCTTCTTCCGGGGCCCAGACCGTTTGTTTCGCCCTGCCTGCTCTGTTACATCACGGCGTAAAAAGCATTTTGGCCGGCGCCGCCGTTCTCGGGACCGCCCGCCCACCTTCCTGGAGCCGCCCCATGATCCCCCGCTACACCCGCCCGGAAATGGCCTCGATCTGGGAGCCGCAGACCCGGTTCAAGATCTGGTTCGAGATCGAGGCGCATGCGGCGGACGCCCTCGCCGAGCTCGGGACCATCCCCAAGGAGGCCGCCCGGACGGTCTGGGCCAAGGCCAAGGACGCCATCTTCGACGTCGCCCGCATCGACGAGATCGAGCGCGAGACCAAGCACGACGTCATCGCCTTCCTCACCCACCTCGCCGAGATCGTCGGCCCCGAGGCGCGCTTCGTGCACCAGGGCATGACCTCCTCCGACGTGCTCGATACCTGCCTCAACGTCCAGCTCACCCGCGCCGCCGACCTGCTGCTCGCCGACCTCGACAAGGTGCTGGCCGCGCTGAAGAAGCGCGCCTTCGAGCACAAGATGACGCCGACCATCGGCCGCAGCCACGGCATCCATGCCGAGCCCGTGACCTTCGGCCTCAAGCTCGCTTATGCCTATGCCGAATTCACGCGTGCCAAGGAACGTCTGATCGCGGCGCGCAAGGAGGTCGCGACCTGCGCGATCTCCGGAGCCGTCGGCACCTTCGCGCAGATCGATCCGCGAGTCGAAGAGCATGTCGCCAAGGCCATGGGACTCGTGCCGGAGCCGATCTCGACCCAGGTGATCCCGCGCGACCGTCACGCGATGTATTTCTCGACCCTCGGCGTGATCGCCTCCTCGATCGAGCGCATCGCCGTGGAGATCCGCCACATGCAGCGCACCGAGGTGCTGGAGGCCGAAGAGTTCTTCTCGGAGGGACAAAAGGGCTCCTCCGCCATGCCGCACAAGCGTAACCCGGTGCTGTCGGAGAACCTCACCGGCCTCTCCCGCATGGTGCGCGCCTATGTGACGCCGGCACTGGAGAACGTCGTGCTCTGGCACGAGCGCGACATCTCGCACTCCTCGGCCGAACGCATGATGGGCCCGGACGCCACCGTGACGCTCGACTTCGCGCTGGTGCGCCTCGCCGGCCTGATCGACAAGCTGCTGGTCTATCCCGCCAACATGCAAAAGAACCTCGACCGCCTCGGCGGCCTCGTGCATTCGCAGCGCGTGCTGCTGGCGCTGACGCAGAAGGGCGCCAGCCGCGAGGACGCCTACAAGCTCGTGCAGCGCAACGCCATGCCGGTCTGGCGCGGCGAAGGCGACTTCCTTCAGCTGCTGAAGAAGGACAGTGAGGTGAAGACATATCTCACCGACGCCGAGATCGAGGAGCAGTTCGACCTCGGCTATCACCTCAAGCACGTCGACACGATCTTCAGGCGCGTGTTCGGGGAAGCGTAGGATCGTAGGGTGGGTTAGCCTTGCGGCCTCCGCGAAGCGCAGTCCGCTGGGCGTAACCCACCTCTTTCGCTCCCACGGAAACCGTGGTGGGTTAGCCCCGTGGATGCGCTTGCGCATCCACGGGGCTAACCCACCCTACAAACGACAACCAGAAAGCGGATTCCCTCATGCCCATCGTCAACCGCGTCGCCGCCCTCTCCGACGAAATGGCCGCCTGGCGCCATGACTTCCACGAGAACCCCGAGTTGCTCTACGAAGTCCACCGCACCGCCGGCATCGTCGCCGATCGCTTGCGCGAATTCGGCTGCGACGAGGTGGTGACGGGCATCGGCCGCACCGGCGTGGTCGGCGTGATCCGCGGCCGCAAGTCGGCCTCCGGCAAGACGATCGGCCTGCGCGCGGACATGGACGCGCTGCCGATCATGGAGACGTCGGGCGTGTCTTATGCCTCAAAGGTCCCCGGCAAGATGCACGCCTGCGGCCATGACGGCCACACCGCGATGCTGCTGGGCGCGGCCAAATATCTCGCTGAGACGCGCAATTTCGACGGCACGGCCGTGATGATCTTCCAGCCCGCCGAGGAAGGCGGCGGCGGCGGCAAGGCGATGGTCGAGGACGGACTGATGACGCGCTGGAACATCCAGGAGGTCTACGGCATGCACAACATGCCGAACCTGCCCGAGGGCCATTTCGCCACCACGCCGGGTGCGATGCTCGCCTCCTCCGACAACATCCAGATCACGGTCCGCGGCAAGGGTGGCCACGCCGGCGCCGGTCCGCACAAATCTGTCGACAGCGTGCTGATCGGCTCGCAAATCGTGAACGCGCTGCAATCGATCGTGGCGCGCAACGTCGATCCGCTGAAATCGGCGGTGATCTCGATCACACAATTCCACTCCGGCACCGCCTTCAACATCATCCCGGAGGTCGCCGAGCTCGCCGGCACCGTGCGCACGCTCGACCCCGAAGTGCGCGATCTCGTCGAACGCCGCATCGGCGAAGTCGCCGACAGCATCGCCCGCGCCTATGGTGGCTCGGCCGAAACGAAATACACGCGGATGTATCCGGTGACGATGAACCATGCCCGCGAGGCCGCACTCGCCGCCGACGTCGCGCGCGACATCGTCGGCACTGAGCGCGTCAACGACAAGTTCGTCCCGATGATGGGCGCCGAGGACTTTTCGTTCATGCTGGAAGCACGCCCCGGCGCGATGGTGCTGGTCGGCATGGGCGACGGCAACGAGTGTCACCACCCGGCTTACGTCTTCAACGACAACATTCTGGGTCACGGCGCCTCGTTCTGGGCGCGGCTGGTGGAAACACGAATGCCTGCGGGGTAGCAGGCGGGCAATCACCAGCTCAGTTGCAGACTTCGACCATGCTGGTGCCGCCGCCGGCCGTTTGGCCGGCAGTCCTATTGCCCCACGTCTCGAGCCGACAACCCTGCCGGACCGGCCGGCACCCTGCACTGTTGCAAAAGACCTGACCGGTCGCCTGCGGTTTTGACGGCGCGGACTCGCTTGCCTTCCGCTCATCGTCTCGCGGTCTGGAATTCTCGCGCGTCGCAACCGGCTTCTTCTCCTGCACCTTTTCGCATTCGTTATCGTCGTTGACACGATAACCGGCCCGGCAGGTGATCTTGACGCATTGGTCACCGTCGGCCTTGAATCCGAAATTGCACACCAGCGGACAAACCCGTCCCGGCTTGGCCTTCAAAGCATCGAGTGCGTCGACGCTGGCCAGCTTCACGTCGAACTTGGTGCCGGAATATTTGTTGAACAGCGTCAGCGAGCGCTGCGCGGCCGAGCTCCACTCGCTTTCCGCAGACGAGGTCAGGCAACCGACGCGGCGCAGTTCGCTTTGTACCGATTTGGAAAGCTCGGCCGCCGATAATGTGGATGTGGGTCCGGGCGAGAGCGCAGCCACTTTCTGGTTCTCGACTTCGGGCATCTGCCGATCGGCGGCCGGCTTGGCGGCCTGCTCCGCTTTCTCGGCGGCCTGCTTGGCCGCCAGCTCGGCCTTGGCCCTCTCTGCCGCCTGTTTCTCGGCCAGCGCTTTCGCGGCCGCCGCCTCGGCAGCTTTGCGCTGCTGCTCGGCCGCTTCCGCCCTGGCCTGTTCAATCTGCTTTTGCTTCTCCGCAGCGATTCGCGCCTCTTCAGCGGCCTTCGCAGCAGCAGCCGCCTTCTCCTGCTCGGCTTTCTGAGCTCGCTCGGCGATCAGCCTTGCCTTTTCCTGCTCGGCCGCCTTGGCCTTTTGCTCGGCAGCCAGACGCGTCTCTTCGGCACCGATCTTGTTCAACTGTCCCTTGGCGAGGCTGGCATAAAAGCCGTCCGGATAGGTCGCCAAAAAGGCTTCCCAGGCATCGCGCGTCGCAAGCTGGAGCGCGAGCTCGTAGTCCCTGCGAACCGCGTCCTGAGGGTTTGCCTGCGGACCGGTTGCGGCCGGCTTCATTACGAGCGGCACGTCGTCGCCGCCGAGCGAGCCATAGACATAGGGCTCTTGCTTGTAGCCGGTGGTCTTGAGCACGTCGTCGCGCACGAAGCCGAACGCCTTGCGCAGATCGAGGCCCGGCTTCGGCAGGTGCTCGACCAGCGCGGCAGCAAACGGACTGTTGCGAGAATCGCCGTCGGATGCAGTCGAGCCGGCCTTCGCGGCGAAGGCAATCATCGTGTTCGGGCTGGTTGGCTCGACCTTAGCGAGGCCGCGTCCGATCGCCCGCGAGGCCAGCGTGCGCTTCATCGTCTTCGCAAAGGGGTTGTCGCGGCAGGCATCGAGGATGATCAAGCGCAGCTGCTTGGCCGGCTCGACCGCGAACAATGCGCGCTCGACAGGAATGGTTTCGTCGAGAACGTCGCCATCCGTCTCCAGCGTCGCGTCGGTCGGAATGAGATAATTGTTGCCGTCGAGCTCGATGCCGTGGCCGGCATAGTAGATCACCGCCATGTCCGCATCGCGTGACCTGCCGGCGAACTCGCGCAACATGCGCCTCATCTCGCTCGCACTGAGATCCAGCCTGACGTCGACGGAATCGAAGCCCGCCTTCTTGAACATGCCGCCAATCAGCGTGGCATCGTTCGCGGGATTGGTGAGCTTGGGCGCGCTCTTGTAGGCGGAATTTCCGATGACGAGCGCAACCCGCCGATCGGCGTGTGCCGATCCGCAGGCCAGTAAGGTCGCAAAAATCAATAAACCAAATAGCCGAAACGGAATCACTGCAGCCCCCTCGGATGCAATTCCCTGAGACTATTCGGAGCGTCGATGAAAGCCAAATTTTTCTATGTGAGGCCCATCACATAAACTCCTCGATCGCGGCTTATAGCTAATGCAGTCAGCCCTCGCCCCGCAGGCGCGGACCTACGCCTGCACCACCTCGTGGCGCATCACGAAGGGTGCGAGCAGTGCGTGCACCTCCCCCTCCACCGCTTCGCGCTGCCCAGCCGGCAGGCCCGTCAGCGTCACGGTCGCGATCGAGCCGTGGCTGCCGTGCGGGCCGACCTTCACCTTGCAATCGATGCCGCGCTCGACCAGCGGCGCCAGCACCTTGGTGAACACGCGCGCGGCCGCGTCCCAGCGCAGCTGCGGCTTGAACACCTTACCGACGCCCGTCACCGGCATTGGATCGATCGGGATGACCTGCACCGGTACGGCGGCGCGCTCCGGCGTGCGCTCGCGCACCCAGGCCTCCAGCTCGCCCGGCTCGACCTTTGCGCCCGGCTTCAACTGCACGTAGCCCACCGGCAGTTCGCCGGCGTAAGCGTCGGGCTGGCCGACCACCGCGGCGAAGCCGACGGCGGGATGGCGGAACATGATCTCCTCGATCGGCGCCGGATCGATGTTGTGGCCGCCGCGGATCACGAGATCCTTGGCGCGGCCGGTGATCCACAGATAGCCGTCGGCATCGAGCCGCCCGAGATCGCCGGAATTGACCCAGACCCCGTCGATGAAGGCACCCTTGTTGTGCTCGTCGTTGAGATAGCCGCCGAACACGCCGGGCCCGGCCATGATGACGACACCAATCTCGTCCGGCTTGCAGTCGCGGATCAGGCGGCCGTCGGCGTCGAGCTGCACGATGCGCACGCGCGCATAGGGCATGGGAAGGCCAACCGAGCCGAGCCGGATCGGCCGGCCCGGATAAGCGAGCGTGTGCACGCTCGAGGTCTCGGTCATGCCGTAGACCTCGACCACCGGCAGCTTCAGCGTCTCCTGAATCGCCGAGCCGACCGCGACCGGAATCGCCGAGCCGCCGCCGGCCGCATATTTCAGGCTCGAGATATCCGCATTCCCCGGCGGCACCGCGAGCGTCGCGGCGAGCACGGTCGGCACGCTCGACAGCGCTTCGGGCTTGAAGCGCTCGACGAGCTGCCAGATGTTCTTCACCGCATTCGGGTTGCGCCAGCCGCTCGGCGACAGCACGACCAGCGAGCCCCCGCCCGACAGCGTCGTCAGCACCTGAGTCAGCGATCCACCGACGTGAAACAGCGGCATGCCGAACAGCAGGTTGGCGCCGGGCTTGCCCTTCAACAGCAGATTGAGTGCCCAGGCCTGATAGACCTGGTTGGCATGGGTATGCCGCACCAGCTTGGGCGTACCCGTGGTGCCGCCGGTGTGGAAATAGGCTGCGATGTCGCTGCCGCGAATCTTGCGCCCGCTGACCAGCCGATCCGACGGCTGCTGCTTGATCAGGTCGCTGAAGGCGAAGATGCCATTGGCCGGATCGCCGCCGCCGAACACCTGCACGATGGCTTTCAGATGCTTCAGATGCGGGCGGATCTGCTCGACCTTCTGCCAGATGTCGGTGCCCGGCATCGGCCCGAGCGCCACCAGGATCTTGGTGTTCGCAGCTTCCAGGATTTCGGCGAGCTGGTGCGGCTCGAGCAGCGGATTGACGGGATTGGCGATGCCGGCGGCCTCGGCGCCGAACAGAGTGACGAACGCATCCGGCACCAAGGGCAGCATGAAGCTGATGACGTCGCCCTTCTCGGCGCCGAGCGCGTGAAACATGTTGGCCGCCTGGGTGACGCGCGCGATGAAATCGCGGTGCGTGACGACCAGCGGCGCGTCGGCGGGATCGGCATTTTGCAGGAACTGGATCGCCGCCCCGTCGGGATTGCGCTCGGCACCAAGCCTGATGGCGTCATAGGTGCTCTCGGCCGCGACGCGGTCGGCGTAGGGGACCTGCTCGAACGCCCGGACCTCCTCGTCCGTCAACAGTTCCGGATAGTCGTTGCCGATCAACCGATCGAGCGCGTGGATGCCCGCCATGAATTCCGTCCTCCCTCAGATGCATGTCCCCGCCGCCGTATCTTTTGACAGTTTGGTTCGACGAGGTCTCGGCCGTGTTCGGCCGAGCCGGACCAGAATGATGGATGATTTGCCGTTCGTCCATTGCCTACCGGCTGCGCCACTTGAACCTCTGCGCCTGATCGAGGGACCAAGAACTGCCGCTGACTTCACTCGCCAGCGCCCTGCCGCAAGACAAGAGGTCATCATGACGACGCCCCTGCGGAACCGGATCGCACGGCTGGTCGCTGCGTTCACAATGGTATCCGCGATCGCCCTGCCCGGCGCCGCGCTTGCCGACAGCCAGCTCGACAAGGTGCGGGTCAAGGTTGCCGCCTTCATCGCCGACAAGATAGAGAAGCTGGGCGGATCGCGGATCGTCTACGGGGTCGACACCGATGCCTTGCGGGAGGCGGTCGTCACGGATTTGCGCGACGACGTTTACAAGATCCTGCGCGAGGGCCGCATCGCGTTCTCCGGACTTGCGATCCGCGACGGCGGCGTCGACGTGAAGATCGCTGACGGCAAAGGCCGCGAACAGCTCACGCGCAAGCTCGTCGCGGCGGCGGAGGGGTTGCCGACACACGCGCTCAACGTCACCGACGCCGGCGACGGGCTGCTCAGGCTCGCGCCGACCGATGCCGCATCCGCCGCGCGGCTGCGCGATCTCGTCGAAGATTCCATCGCCATGATCGAGCAGCGCCTCAAGGACGCCGGCGTCAAGCTCGCCAGCGTCCAGCCCGAGGGAATGGACCGTATCCGCATCTTGCTGCCCGGATTGATGGAGCCCGAGCAAATCACCGCGATCTTCGCCAGGAAGGTCAAGGTCGGCTTCCGCCTGATCGACCTCTCGATGTCCGCAGAGCAGGCGCAATCGGGCACACCGCCGGCGGGCACGGAAGTCCTGCTCGGCTTCAAGGACAAGCTTCCTTATCTCGTCGCCAAGGACAGCGCCCTCGAGGGCGGCGAGATCAGCTATGCCGGCCCGGGATTGACCGGCGACAGCAAGGAGCCGATCGCATCGTTCCGCTTCAACGGCCGCGGCACGCGGCGCTTCGCCCATATCACGGCAGAGAATGTCGGAAAGCCTTTTGCCATCGTGCTCGACGACAAGGTGATCTCCGCGCCCGTGATCCGCGAGCCCATCACCGGCGGCTCCGGCCAGATTTCCGGCAATTTCACCCTGGAAGAGGCCAACAGCGTCGCCATGCTGCTGCGCGCCGGCTCTCTGCCGGGGCGGCTCGGCCTCGTCGAGCAGCGGGTCGTGCAACCCGCCGCCAAGCCGTAAACGAAGGTCGCTTCGGGCCCGTCAGCGACGCTCAAGCCCGCACGGCTGGCCCGAATCACGGGCCTGCGCGGCCGGACGCGCAACCAACGGGCAATTGCCGAAACGCCCGATCAGGCTAAAATTTGCCCCTTGCGGCACGATGGCCGGAAGCGTCATTCAAGCGGTCGTCATTCGATTTCGGCTATACGGGTGCCGACCAGGACTGAATGCCTTACGTGGGGTTAGTACCATGCCGTCCGGCAGCGCAGACGTTTCGTCGATCCTCGACCGCATCCTCGAAGCGGCCACGGACAACCTCAGGATCGCGAAAATCCTGGTCCAGATGGGGCTCGATCCCGACAGCGTCACCTACGAGGCGATCTTCAACCGGCTCCTGGAGATCTTCGTCCACAACATCACGCTCGCCAATCTGTTCGCCGTGGTCGGGGCGGTCTTCTTCGTCGCCACCCTCTTGATGCGGACAATGGTGCCGCTGCGCGTCGCCAACATGATCGGCTGCGCGTTCTTCGCTCTCTTCGGCGCGCTCTCCGCCAACGTCGCGACGTTCCTGCTCTATCTCCTGATGCTTCCGATCAACGCGCTGCGCCTGCGGCAGATGCTGAAGCTGGTCAAGAAGGCGCGCCATGCGGCCGAAGGGGACATGTCGATCGAATGGCTCAAGCCATTCATGACCGAGCGCAGATACCGGCACGGCGACATCCTCTTCAAGATGCGTGACCCAGCCAACGAAATGTTCCTCACCGTCACCGGCAAGTTCCTGGTCAAGGAGATCAACGTCGAGATCGGGCCCGGGGCGCTGATGGGCGAGCTCGGCTTCCTCACGCCGGACAACCGGCGCACGGGGACGGTCGAATGCATCGAGGACGGCCAGGTGCTGACCATCACCTATGACCGGCTGCTCGAGATCTACTTCCAGGATCCGCAATTCGGCTATTACTTCCTGGTGCTGACCAGCCAGCGCCTGTTGCAGAACATCGATCGCCTGCAGAAGCAGCTGGCAACCGAGCGCGGGACCACCACCAACAGGATCGCGTGAGCGCCGCGCGGCCAATGTGACGCCGGGGATGTCGACGCAGCGCGTCCGTGACACGAGACGCCCCCCGGGTCTTTGCGGGATCGCCGCAAAATCGCCCTAAAAACCGAATGGTAACCATGCCGGGCTAGGGTGGCGACGTGACCAATTCTCCGACGATCCTGGTGTTCGATTCCGGCCTTGGCGGGCTCACGGTGCTCCGCGAGGTCGTGGCGGCGCGGCCCGACGCGCATTACGTCTACGTCGCCGACGACGCCTTCTTCCCCTATGGCCACCACAGCGAGGACGAGATCATCGCCCGCGTCGTGCCGCTGATGGGGGAGCTGATCGGCCGGCATAGTCCAGACCTCGTCGTCATCGCCTGCAACACGGCGTCCACCCTGGTCCTGTCTCACTTGCGCGCCGCCTATTCCGTAGCCTTCGTCGGCACGGTGCCGGCGATCAAGCCGGCCTGTGCGCAGTCCAGGACCCGCCGCGTTTCGGTGCTCGGCACCAAGGGCACGGTGAAGCGCGAGTACACCAAGGCGCTGATCCGCGATTTCGCACAAGGATGCGAGGTGACGCTGGTCGGCTCGCCCGAGCTCGCTTCGCTGGCCGAAGCCGCGCTCGGCGGTAGCCCGATCAGCGACGAAGCCATCCTCGCCGAGCTCGCTCCCTGCTTCGTCGGCGACGCCTCGGATGCGAGCGCGCGCACCGACACTGTGGTGCTCGCCTGCACGCACTACCCGCTTCTGCTCGACCGGATGAAGAAGCTCGCGCCCTGGCCGGTCGACTGGATCGATCCAGCGCCCGCGATCGCCCGCCGCGTCTCCGACCTGCTCGGCCCGCCGACCGGCGGCATCGCGCAGTCCGGCGCCGAGATGATTTTTACATCGAACCGCGTGCATGGTCTCAGCGCCACGCTGACGCCGTTCTTCGGCGGACGCGCGGTGGCCTGAGCTTGCGCACTGGCGGCGCGCTGCTAGGCTTTGCCGTCGCCATCGTCCCGCAGGATTTTCCATGTCGGTCCCCGCAAAGCCGCTGAACCGTCTCCGTCAGCTCTGGCGCGAGGGTCGCCCCGCCTTCGGTGCGATCGCGACCATCCCGAGCGTGCAGATGGTGCAGATCATGGCGCGCTCGCTCGATTGGATCATCGTCGATCTCGAGCACGGCCCGATCGGATTGACCGAAGCCCACGCGATGATCGCCGCGACCACGGGCACGCCGTGCACGCCTCTGGTGCGGATCGCCGCCAACGAGCCGTGGCTGGCGAAAGCGCCGATGGACATCGGTGCCTTCGGCATCAACTTCCCGATGATCACGAGCCGCGCGGATGCCGAGAAAGCGGTGCGCAGCGTGCGTTACCCGCCGCGCGGCGATCGGCTCTGGGGTCCCTTCCACGCGCCGTTCCGCTGGGGCCAGTCGATGCCTGATTACATGGCCTCTGCCGACGACGAGATGATCTGTATGATCACGATCGAGCACGTCGATGCGGTCGATCGCATCGACGAGATCATGGCAACGCCCGGTATCGACGTCGCGGTCATCGGTCCCGGCGATCTCGCCACCTCCATCAACAAGCGCGGCCAGATGGACGATCCGCAATTGCTGGACCTGATCGCGCGCGCCGAGGCGGGCATCCTCAAGAGCGGGGTGCCGATCGGCGGGGTGGCGCGCACCGCCGATCAGGCCAATGCGCTGATCGACCGCGGCTACCGCGCGATTGCGCTGGGCTTCGACTGGTCGCTGTTCCAGCGCGGCATCATGGCGGCCTACGAGGGGGTCAGGCGCTGATCGGGCCGATCGACGCATGACCGACCGACGCGACCAAGAGCGCCTGATCGAGATATAAATCATTGAAAATGGATGATTTTTTGGTCTAAAGGGGGGTCCATCTTTGGCGCTGCTCGGTGCGGCGAACCGACCGGCCCCAAGCGGGTTGGTTCGTGCTAGAGCGAGCAGGCGGGCCCCGCTCGTTGCACATATTTTGATCTTTTGATTTGGAACCGGAGGCCTATGCGCGGGACGCCCAAGACCATTTCGCTGCGTCGTCGTGTGATCTGCGACCTCATGCACGCCTCGAAGGGCGTACCTTTCGTTTCATTGGCCCGTTCGCTCAATATCCGCCCCCTGCTGGAGGCCCGCGCGGACGCGGCCGCGCCCGCCGGCTGGGCCGCGATGTTCGTCAAGGCTTTCGCCCTGGTTGCAAAGGACGAGCCGATCCTGCGCACCCTCTACGTCAAATGGCCCTGGCCGGCTCTGTATGAGCTTCCAAAGAGCGTGGCGACGGTCGCGATCGCGCGGGTCGAGGATGGCGAGGAATGCGTGCTGCTGCAGCGAATCGCGGGTCCCGAGGCTCTTTCGCTGGCAGAAGTCGATGCGGAAATCCGACGCGGCAAGACGGCCCCGATCGAGGATGTTCCGATGTACCGCAAGATCATGCGGGCGACCCGCCTGCCGTTGCCATTGCGGCGCCTGTCCTTGGCCATCGGTCTGAATTTCGGCCGTCAGCGCGGTAACTGGTTCGGCAGCTTTGCGGTAAGCTCGGTCGCCGCCTACGGCGGCGGCGAGCTCCACCCGATCACGCCGGGCCCCTTTGTCCTGAGCTATGGGCTGGTCGAGCCGGATCAGACCATCCATGTCGTGATCCGCTGGGACCACCGCGTCACCGACGCCGCCCCGATCGCGCGGGTCCTGACCCGGCTGGAACAGGTCCTCAACACTGAAATTGCTGCCGAATTGCGGGCGGCGGGGTCAAAGCCGGTCCGGGCGGTCAGGACGTGAGAATACCGTCGTCGCACGCCCCGGACTGACAAGCTAAAGAATTGACAGCCAACCCCAAACTCCCCTAAAAGCCGCCTGCTCGCGGGCGATTTCGGCCCGCGAAGCGTTTCGCGACCCGTGGTCCTCTCCCTTAAGCTTTGGGGATCGGACCTGTCGGTGCCGGGATCATCCCGTCACACAGGAGGGCGCGTTTCCTCAAACCATGACCTAAGAGGACGCGATGACTAAGCGCAGTGAGGCGAAGTACAAGATCGATCGCCGTATGGGCCAGAACATCTGGGGCCGCCCGAAGAGCCCCGTCAACCGCCGCGAATACGGCCCCGGCCAGCATGGCCAGCGCCGCAAGGGCAAGCTCTCCGACTTCGGCGTGCAGCTGCGCGCCAAGCAGAAGCTGAAGGGCTATTACGCCAACATCAGCGAGCGCCAGTTCCACGGCATCTATGTCGAGGCCAGCCGCCTCAAGGGTGACACCGGCGAGAACCTGATCGGCCTGCTGGAGCGTCGTCTCGACGCGGTCGTGTACCGCGCCAAGTTCGTCTCCACGATCTTCGCCGCACGCCAGTTCATCAACCACGGCCACATCAAGGTGAACGGCCGCAAGGTCAACATTTCGAGCTATCAGCTCAAGGTCGGCGACGTGGTCGAGGTCAAGGAAGCCTCCAAGCAGCTCGCCCACGTGCTCGAAGCCAGCCAGCTTCCCGAGCGCGAGGTCCCCGACTATCTCGAAGTCGACCACGGCAAGATGACCGCGAAGTACGCCCGCATCCCCGGCCTCTCCGACGTGCCGTTCCCGGTGCAGATGGAGCCGCATCTGGTCGTCGAATTCTATTCGCGCTGATAAGTTTCGGCAGATCGACATTCAAAAGGCTCCGGTTCTCCGGGGCCTTTTTGTTTGGTAGCATGTCATCGATGTCTCGCGCGGCCGACCAGTTCGCCAACACTCTGCCTTCTGCAACGCCGACTGAAGCGGCGCTTCGCGCGTGGGAGGCCCTCTCCCGCGCCGAGCAGATCTGCCGATATCAGGGGCTGTTCGCTCTGCCCGATTGCAATATCTTCACAGCAGACACGCCAGACGACATCCTCCTCGCCGCGCGACAGCGCGTCGCTCAACGTTCTCGTGGCTAGTACAGGTCATCGGGGCACGCACGCAATACGTCGCAATTGTTCGACTAGAGATGAGACACGCCATGCTCTACACCCCTCCCCCCGTCGATCCCAAGGCGCCGCCGGTGCGCATCAATCTGCTCTCGGACACGCAGACCAAGCCGACGGCAGGGATGCGGGAGGCGATGGCGCGGGCGGAAGTCGGCGACGAACAGGTCGGCGACGATCCGACCGTGAACGCGCTGTGCGAGCGCGTGGCCGATCTGCTCGGCAAGGAAGCTGCGGTCTACATGCCCTCGGGCACGATGTGCAACGTCACCGCCACGCTGGTGCATTGCCGCCCCGGCGACGAGATCCTCGCCCATGAGACCGCGCATATCATCGCGCGCGAAGGCGGCGCGCACGCCGCAATCGGCGGTTTCCAGGTCACCCAGCTCAAGGGCCCCGATGGCCAGTTCACGCCGGAGACTCTTCGCAAGGCGCTGCATCCGCGCACGCGGTACCAGCCGCCGCAGACCGTCGTCAGCGTCGAGCAGACCGCCAATATCGGCGGCGGCACGATCTGGAAGAAGGCGGTGCTCGACGAGATCGTCGCGATCGCCAGGCAGCACGACCTCGTCACCCATATGGACGGCGCGCGCCTGCTCAACGCCACGGTCGCGAGCG
Source organism: Bradyrhizobium sp. SUTN9-2 (assembly GCF_003122645.1). NCBI lineage: Bacteria > Pseudomonadati > Pseudomonadota > Alphaproteobacteria > Hyphomicrobiales > Nitrobacteraceae > Bradyrhizobium > Bradyrhizobium sp. SUTN9-2. The sequence continues at coordinate 3,407,237 of NZ_LAXE01000001.1, read as the reverse complement.
GCATCTCGCCACGCGACATGACCGCGGGCTGGGACTCGGCCTGGATCGACTTCTCCAAGGGCCTGGGCGCACCGATCGGCGGCGTGCTCGCAGGCTCGCGCGCCTTCATCGACGCGGTCTGGCAGTGGAAGCAGCGGCTCGGCGGCTCGATGCGGCAGGCCGGCATCTGCGCCGCAGCGTGCATCTATGCTCTCGACCACCACGTCGAGCGCCTGGCCGACGACCACGCCAATGCGCGCGCGCTCGCCCGCGGCCTGTCGCAGATCTCGGGCATGGAGGTGCAGGAGCCCGAGACCAATCTCGTGTTCTTCAAGCCCGACGGCGCCGGCATTCCCGGCGACAAGATGGTCTCGGCCCTCCGTCAGCGCGGCGTGACGCTCGCGATGATGGACGGCCGCATCCGCGCCTGCACCCATCTGGACGTCAATGCGAGCCAGATCGAGGAGACGATCGGGTACGTGCGCGAGATCGTGCGCGGGGCGTAAAGCTCAGCCCCGTAGCCCGGATGGAGCGCAGCGAAATCCGGGATCTATCCACGCGGTGAGGACGTCCCGGATTGCGCTTCGCTCCATCCGGCTACGCAAAGGGGGAGAGGTCTCACCGCCCCATCGCCTGATAGATCAGCGTCTTCAGCTCGAGCTGGATCCGGCCGCGCTGCGAGGGGGTCTGCACCATGAAGATTCCGAACAGGTCGTCTTCGGGATCGATGAAGAAGAAGGTGCCGCCAACGCCGTCCCAGCGATATTCGCCAAGCGGCCAGTTCGTGCCCGGCGGCACTGCGGTACGTACGGCGAAGCCGAGGCCGTAGCCGCTGGTCTCACCCGGATAGTAGTGCTTGTCGCGCTCGACGCGGGTTTCGGGACCGATATGATCCCTCGCCATCAAGGCGATGGTTTCCCGCTTCAGATAACGTCGACCTTCAAGCGTGCCGCCGTTGAGCAGCATTTGCGAGAAGCGGGCATAATCGCCGACCGTGCCGACGAGGCCGCCGCCGCCCGACTCCCATCGCAGCGGTTTCCTGATATCGCGAACCTGCGTGATCGGGCTGATCGCCCGATCCTGCGGCATCGGCTCGGCGATGCGCGGCCATTTGGCGGGATCGGCGACGTAGAACGCCGTGTCCTTCATCCCGAGTGGATCGAGCAGCCGCGTCTTCGCGAACTCGAGCAGCGATGTCCCCGAGATCACCTCGATGATGCGCCCGAGCACGTCGGTGGAGTGGCCGTAGTCCCAGATCGTGCCGGGCTGTTCGGCGAGCGGAAGCGTGGTGATCTTCGCGACGAATTCGGCATTGGTCGAATTCCTGTCGAACAGTCCGGCGTCGGCATATAGCTTGTTCACCAGGTCCCCGCCATAATAGCCGTAAGGGATCCCGGCGGTATGCCGCATCAAATCCTCGATCGTCACCGGACGTTTGAGCGGCTCCAGCTCCAGCGAGACCTTGTCGTCCTCGGCCTTCTTCTCGACGCCGACCTTCATGCCGGCAAAGGCCGGAATGTATTTCGAGACGGGATCGCTGATCGCAAGCTTACCCTCCTCGACCAGCATCATCGCCAGGACCGAGGTGATCGGCTTGGTCATCGAATAGAGGCGGAAGATCGTGTCCGCACTCATCGAAAGTTGGGTCGCGACGTCGCGGACGCCGAAATTCTCGGAGTAGACCGGCTTGCCGTGTTGCTGGAGCAGCAGTATCGCTCCCGGAAATTTGCCGGTCGCGATCTCATTCCTGATGTAGTCGGAGACTTTTGCCAGGCCTTCGGGCGTGAATCTGTGCGCGCGGCCCTCCGAGCCCGCCCGCGCACTTACGGCGCCGAACAAAAGAACGAGCGCCGCGAACAGCGCGCGGCGCCCGTTCATGTCACTTCTCCATGGCTTCATAAACCAGCTGCTTCAATGTCCGCTGCACGCGCTGGCGCTCGCTCGGGGTCTGCTCCAGCAGCACGAAGAACATGTCCTGCTTGGGGTCGATCACGAAATAGCAGCCGGAGGCGCCGTCCCATTTGAGTTCGCCGAGGTTGCCGGGCGGCGGCGGCTTGGCATTGCCGGGCTCGGTACGGACCGCAAGCCCGAGGCCGAAGCCAAAGCCGTCGCCGGGGAAATAGAAATAGTCGCGCTCGACGCCGGAGCCGGGGCCGACCTGATCAGTGGTCATCAGCTTGAACGTCTCGGGCTTGAGGATGGTCTTGCCGTCGAGACTGCCGCCATTGAGCAGCATCTGCGAAAAGCGCCTGTAATCCGCCATGGTCGTGACCATGCCGCCGCTGGCGAACTGGATCTTCTTGACGACCGTCGGATCATTGATGCGGCCGACGCGGAAATCGGCATCGTTCGGCACGGGCTGGGCCAGAAGCTTCTGCTTCGCGGGGTCCGTGACCAAGAAGCCGGTATCGACCATGCCGAGAGGATCGAGCAGCTTCTCGCGCATGATGTCGATCAGCGGCTTGCCGGCGGCGACCTCCATCACACGCGCCAGCACGTCGGTCGAGTGGCCGTATTGCCAGAGCGCGCCCGGCTGGTTGTGCAACGGCAGCTTGGCGATGCGTTCGGCGAACTCGGCCAGATCGAAGTCGCCGGCATAGATGTTGGCCTCGCGATAGGCCTTGCGGACCAGGCTGTCGCCGTAGAAGCCGTAGGTGATGCCCGAGGTGTGCGTCATCAGATCGTGCACGGTCATCGGCCGCTTCGGCGGCACCAGCTCGAGCGATTTCGTGCCGTCCTCCGCCTTCTTCTCGACACCGACCTTCACATTGGCGAAGGAGGGAATGTATTTCGAGACGGGATCGTCCAGCTTGATCTTGCCCTCCTCGACCAATTGCATCGAGACCACCGCAGTGATCGCCTTGGTCATCGAGAACAGGCGGAAGATGGTCTTGTCCGTGATCGGAGCCTTGCTGACCACGTCCTGAACGCCGAAGACTTCGTGATAGACCGGCTTGCCATGCTGCTGGATCAGCACGTTTGCACCGGCGATCTTGCCCGTCGCAACCTCGTTCTTGAAGAACTCGGTGATCCTGCCGAGCTTCTCCTGGTTGAAACGTGCGCCGGTCGGAATCTCGTAAGTGCCCTCCGCGCGCGCCGGCGAGATCGCGGCAAGCGACACCAACGCGCCGCAGGCGAGCGCACGCAGTCCAAATTGTGAAATCATATCCCCTCCCCGGAACATAGCGCCTCGGAGTGTACCGACCGCGTCATCAGGCACAAGGGCTGCCGTACCGCGCCAAGACATCCGAATGGAGGGCGGCGCTTGCCTCCGAGAAACAACAAAATATGACGTGCGCAACCAGCGGCGCAGCAGGCAGGGCTTCGATGGCGGCATGGACCGCGATCTTTGCCGCCTGGTCGGCAGGAAAACGATATACGCCGGTCGAGATCGCGGAGAACGCCAGCGAAGTCAGCCCATTGGCCTGGGAGAGCTCCAGCGCACGGCGGTAACAGGAACGAAGTGCCGCCGCCTCGCCGCGAGTGCCGCCGTGCCAGACCGGACCGACGGCATGGATCACGTATCGGGCGGGCAGACGATAGCCCTTCGTGATCTTGGCATCGCCGGTCGGGCATCCCCCGAGCGTCTGACATTCGGCGAGAAGCTCGGGACCAGCGGCGTCATGGATCGCGCCATCCACGCCGCCCCCGCCAAGGAGCGACGTGTTCGCGGCGTTGACGATGGCGTCAACGCCGAGTGTGGTGATATCGGCGACGATGACCTCGAGCTCCGCGCCGCCAATCCGGCGCGTCAGCACGGTCACGTGTCAGGCCGCGACGACGACGCCCTTCTCGGAGAAGAGCTGCTGCAATTCGCCGGCCTGGAACATCTCGCGGACGATGTCGCAGCCGCCGATGAACTCGCCCTTCACATAGAGCTGCGGGATGGTCGGCCAGTTCGAATATTCCTTGATGCCGTTGCGCAGCTCGGCGGATTCGAGAACGTTGAGGCCCTTATAGCCGACACCGATATGGTCGAGGATCTGGACCACCTGGCCGGAGAAACCGCACTGCGGAAATTGCGGCGTCCCCTTCATGAACAGAACCACGTCGTTCGACTTCACTTCATTGTCGATGAATTCCGCGATGCTCATATCCGTGTCCTTCTGGGGCAGAGCCCTCACCAATTGCTTCGGGCCGGCTCAGCCGATTTAACCCGATACCTGCCCATATATGTAGCCCAAACCGTTGTGCATCCAAAGTAAAATGGCGGCGACGGGTCCCCGCGGCCGGATTGACCCCAGCCGGGTCCATAGGCTGATGACATCAATATCATCGCCGCAGAGGACTTTCATACCGTAACGGAGCCCCTATCTAGGACGAACCCTGTTCATGGAACCGGGTCGTGCGAACAACGTTCTCTTGTCCTGTCTGGAGAAAAACGTGACGAAACAAGCCTCAGCCACGGCCTCCCTGCGTTCGTCACCGTCCTCCCGCGAGGACGAACTCGCCCAGCGGCTGGAAGCGGCGTTCTCGACTGTCCGCAATGAGACCGAACGCCGGGCCGCACCGCTGTCGCCCGAGGACCAGCAGATCCAGTCCATGCCGGATGCCAGCCCGACCAAATGGCACCGGGCCCATACGACCTGGTTCTGGGAGCAATTCCTGCTCGGCGAGCATGCTGCGGGCTACCGGCCCTTCCACCCCGATTTCGCGTTCCTGTTCAATTCCTACTACGTCAGCGCCGGCCCGCGACATGCTCGCAATCATCGCGGCGACATCACCCGCCCCAGCGCCGACGAGGTCGGCGCCTATCGCAAATACGTCGATACGGCCGTCAGCAAATTCTTCCGCGAGGCGGGCGCGGACAAGCTCCGCGCAATCGCGCCGCTGGTCGAGGTCGGGCTCAATCACGAGCAGCAGCATCAGGAGCTGATGTTCACCGACATCCTGCATGCCTTTGCACAGAACCCGATCTATCCGGCGTATGACCCGGCCTGGCGCTTCCCGGCCGCAACGCGCGGCGGCGATGACTGGCTGACGCTGAACGAAGGCATCCACACCGTCGGCCATGTCGACGACGGCTTTCATTTCGACAACGAGAAGCCGGCGCACCGCGCCCTGGTCGGCCCGGTCAGGATCGCCCGCAATCTGGTCACCAATGCCGAGTGGCTCGCCTTCATGCAGGACGGCGGCTACCGGACCGCAACCCTGTGGCTGATGGACGGCTTTGCCGCGGCCAGCAAGGAAGACTGGCAAGCCCCCGGCTATTGGCGCGAGGTCGACGGCGCATGGCAGGTGATGACGCTGGCCGGCCTCAAGCCGGTCGATCCGGACGCGCCGGTCTGCCACATCAGCTATTACGAAGCGGATGCGTTCGCGCGCTGGTCCGGAAAACACCTGCCGACCGAGATGGAATGGGAGGTCGCGGCCCGCGCTGGCCAGCTCAACGACGCCTTCGGCCTCGTCTGGCAATGGACCCGCAGCTCCTACGCGCCCTACCCCGGCTATCGCGCCGTCGAAGGCGCGCTCGGCGAGTACAACGGCAAGTTCATGGTCAACCAGCTGGTGCTGCGCGGCTCCTCGCTTGCAACTCCGCAGGGCCACAGTCGTACCACCTATCGCAACTTCTTCTATCCGCACCACCGCTGGCAGTTCACCGGGTTGCGGCTTGCCGATTACGACTAAGTATTCCGACGACAGATGCGCGCCGGACAGCGCGTTCAGGAGAGTATCATGAATGTGCACGCCAGCGCTTTGGCCGAGGCCCATCTTCCCGACGAGCAGACCACCGCCTTTGCCCGCGAGGCCATCGAGGACCTCTCGCAGCAGCCGAAAAAGCTGTCGCCGAAATACTTCTACGACGCGACCGGATCGGAGCTGTTCGAGGCGATCACCAAGCTGCCGGAATATTATCCGACGCGCACCGAGCTATCGATCCTGAAGGAGCGCGGAAGCGAGATCGCAAGCATCATCCCGGAGCACGCCGCGCTGGTCGAGTTCGGCGCCGGCGCGACCACGAAGGTGCGCCTGCTGCTCGATCAGTGCAAATTCGCAGCCTATGTCCCCGTCGACATCTCCGGCGACTTCCTGAAGGCACAGGCGAGCGGCCTGAAGCGGGATTTCCCGGCGCTCGGCATCTATCCGGTGGCGGCCGATTTCACGACGCCGTTCGAGCTGCCCAAGCAGGTTGCATCCATGCCGAAGGTCGGCTTCTTCCCCGGCTCCACCATCGGCAATTTCGAGCCGCAGGAAGCGCAGGCCTTCCTGAAAAGCGCGCGCAAGATCCTCGGCAAGGGCGCGCAGATGATCATCGGCGCCGATCTCGAGAAGGACGAGCGGATCCTCTTCGACGCCTACAACGATGCGGCCGGCGTCACCGCGCGCTTCAACCTCAATGTGCTGGTGCGCATCAACCGCGAGCTCGGCGGCAATTTCGACCTGTCCGCCTTCACCCATCGCGCGATCTACAACCGCGAGCGGCACCGCATCGAGATGCACCTGATCAGCAGGAAGAGCCAGACCGTGCGCCTGCTGGGCACCAGCTTCTCGTTCCGCCCGGGCGAAAGCATCCACACAGAGAACAGCTACAAATACAGCATCGCGCGTTTTGCCGCGCTGGCCCAGGGCGCGGGCTGGCGGGTCCGCGAGAGCTGGACGGATGCGGCGAAGATGTTCTCGGTGCACGCGCTGGAGGTCGCGGAGTAAGGCCGGGCTTCAATGCTCCCCGGCCTCCTCCACCTTCGACCCCAGCGACACCGACTCCCACACCGCCACCACGATTAAGATGGCGCTCGTCGCCATTGACAGCCACAGCGGCGACAGTTCCGACGCGAACCACCACAGCACCAGCAGCAGGATGATGCCGATGCCGTGCGAGAGCTGGAGGAAGCCGCGGACCGCGTGCTTGAACAGGATGGTGCCGATCAGAAACACCAGCGGGCCGCCGATCGTGCTCAGAACCGTGCGGGCGTCGGAATGGCCGGACGGATGCTTCAGCACCAGTTCGTCCGAGACCGCGGTCAGTATGATGCCGGCGATGATCGGCATATGCAGATAGGTGTAGGCGAGCCGCGCCAGGCGGCCGGACTCGCTTGACTTCGAGATCCGCTCCAAGCCGGCCTCCGCGCCCTTGTGGAAATAGATCCACCACATCGCGATGGCGCCGACCAGCGCTGAGACGAAGGCGAGAATGTTGCTCGCGGTCCACTCCAGTTCAGCGAAGGTCGCGCCGTTGACGATAATGGCCTCGCCGAGCGCGATGATGACGAATAGACCGCAACGCTCGGCCATATGGCCGCCTTCGACCGCCCAGGCCTCAACGGAAGAAAAGCCCAGCTTCGGCACCCAGAACCGCGCGGCCGGCGAGATGTATTCCCAGGTAACCGCCGCGATCCACAGCCATAGCCGCCTCTCGCCCTCGGCCAGGCCGCCCGCGATCCACAACGCCGCGGAGATCGACAGCCAGGTCAGGATGCGGATTGCGTTATGCCGCACCGCTGTTCGATGCAGCGGCGTTGCGAGCAGCCAGAACGCGGTACGCCCCACCTGCATGGCCGCATAGGCAATAGCGAACCACAGGCCACGGCCCTCGAAGGCGGTCGGGATCGTGGTCGACAGCACGAGGCCGCCCAACATCATCGCAAAGAGCAGGAGCCGGACCGGGGTCAGCTCGGGATTGAGCCAGTTGGTAACCCAGGCGGTGAAAACCCACAGCCACCACACCGCGAGAAACAGCACCGCGACGTGCACGGCGCCGAGCGGCGTGAAATGGTGCAGCAGCGTGTGCGATATCTGCGTGACGGCGAAGACGAAGACAAGGTCGAAGAACAGCTCGACGAAAGTGACGCGGCTGTGCTGGTTCGGCACAATGACGCGGAACATCGCGCCGTGCGGATTGTCCGCAGCCATCATCGTCCCCTCGTGGCGCTGGTCAGGTCAGGTGCAGCTTCGTCAGTTACCTGGCACGCCGGTTTGCAGCGCCAGCGCGTGCAGCACGCCGCCCATCTGGCCACGCAGGGACTGGTAGACGATCTGGTGCTGCTGGACGCGCGATTTGCCACGGAAGGATTCCGAGATCACGGTCGCGGCATAGTGGTCGCCGTCGCCGGCGAGGTCACGGATGGTCACCTCGGCATCGGGGATCGCTGCCTTGATCATCGCCTCGATATCGTGGGCGTCCATGGGCATTCGGGTCTTGCTCCTTATCTCGGCTGCAAACAGCCTCATCATCGAATCGCTGCCGGGGGTCCCCTCGCCGGCAAGGTCAAACTTAGCGTGAACGGCCTTCTACGTCACGCCTTCCGGCACTATATCCCTGATCCCATCAGGACAAAGGCACGACAAAGTGCCGCGCGCGGCAGATTGATCGAAAAGGCGTGAAATCATGAAGCTTCCAGGGCCCGACCACCCGATCACCATCACCCCAAATCCCCGGCGCGTCCGCGTCACGGCGGGCGCCATCGTGATCGCCGAGACCAGCAAGGCGCTGACCTTGAAAGAGGCCAGATATCCGGCAGTGCAATATGTACCGCGGGAGGACGCCAACATGGCCCTGTTGGAGCGTACCGACCGTGTCACCCATTGCCCCTACAAGGGAGACGCGAACTATTACAGCGTCAAGGCGGACGGCAAGACGCTGGACAACGCGATCTGGACCTACGAGACACCCTTCCCCGCGATGACGGAGATTTCAGGCCATCTCGCGTTCTATCCGGACAAGGTGAAGATCGAGGAAGTGGGATAGGCGCCGCAACCCCCAATCGTCATGCCCGGGCATCCACGTTCTGTACGCGGTAAGGCGTGGATGGCCGGGTCAAGCCTGGCCATGACGGCGGAGAGGGCTGAATCAGCTACGTCCTGAAGATCGTGAGTCCCAGTATCAGCAGCACCAGGAAGATCGCCACGAAGACGTAGAACAGGAAGCGCGCGATATCGGCGGAGGCGGCCGAGATTCCGGTGAAGCCGAGCACGCCGGCCACGATCGAGACAAGTAGGAAGATCAGGGCCCATTTCAGGATCGACATCGCCAGCTCCGAACTGCCGCGTCTCACGGCCTACGCTGTTTTCGGCGAACGCTAACATTGCTGCGAGGAACTGGTTCCTAGAGGTAGTCGGGGGCGACCTCCGGACAAACGGCCCTTGCTGAATCGAGTTCCCGGCGGCACAGTCCAGCCGAGGTCAGGATCGGGGCGGCCACGATGACGATGTCACATTCAGCGACGATCGGCGCGGAGGTGCATGCCGCGCCCACGAGCAAGGTGCGCAATCTGGCGATCGATCGCGCCCGCACCTTCCTCACTCTGGTGGTGCTGCTGCATCACGCGGTGATCCCCTATACCTATTTCGGGCATACCGATCCGAGTTATTTCTTCGGCTTCGACATGATCGTGCTCGCCACCGACAGCTTCTTCATGGCGATGTTCTTCTTCCTGTCGGGACTGTTCGCCTGGTCTGGCATCGCCCGGAAGGGAGTCCGGAGCTATTTGGCAGATCGCCTGCTTCGGCTTGGCCTACCCTTCGCGATCTGCGCCTTTACAGTCATTCCGCTCGCCTATTACGCGATCTCCCTGCGGCACCATCCCGAGATCGGTTTTGCGGAATTCTGGTGGAATATGGTCACGAAGGGCCCGTGGCCGAGCGGGCCGATCTGGTTCCTGTGGGTCTTGTTCGCCTTCGACCTGGTTGCCTGCCTTTTGTACCGGCTGTCACCCAACCTGCTCGATCCGATCAATCGCCTCTCGCTACATGGTCGCCGCCGGCCCGCCGTGTTCTTTGCGGTCATGCTGGCGGTCACCGCCGCGTTCTACATTCCCGGGCTGGTTCACTACGGACACAGCAGCTGGTTCGAGTTCGGGCCGTTCTCGGTCCAGCACGGGCGCGTGATGCTGTACGCGACCTATTTCTTTTTCGGTGCCGGCATCGGCGTTGCGCAAATGGATCGTGGGCTGCTCTCTGTCGACGGCCGCATGGCAAAGGTCAGCTGGGACTGGATGGTCCTCGCGATCGTTCCGTATTGCCTGTTGTGGGGGCTGATCTTCATCAAGCGCGAAATACTGGGCAACCCGTCGCCGCTGCCGGACTGGTATGAAGCGCTGTATGCCATCTGCTTCACCGTCTTCAGCGTGGCCATCATGTTTCTGATCCTGGCCCTTTTCCAGAGGTTCAAGCAATCAGGCTCAGCCAGGCTGCTCGATCCAATGCAGGGCGACGCGTTCGGCATGTTCCTGGTGCACTATCCGATCGCGCTGTGGCTGCAATACTGGCTGTTCGACTATGACCTGCCGGCGATCGTCAAGGCTACGATCGGCTTTGTACTGACTGTCGCGGCGAGCTGGGCGCTGACGCGCGCGTTGCGGCAGATCCCGGGCGCGTCACGCGTGTTGTGAGGCACGGTCTCTCGGTCCGTAGCCCGGATGGAGCGCAGCGCAATCCGGGACCTCGCCACAAGTGATAGCGGTCCCGGATTACGCTTACGCTCCATTCGGGCTACAGATCTGATTTGTGGCAGCGCCTTATGCCGCCTTCCCACCCATATATTCCGGCAGCCAGCGCTCGAACGACTTGCGCAAGCTGTCGATCGTAACCGGCGCCTCGCCCGCGATCGCGATGGCATCGCCGCCGGTGGTGCCGATCCGCACGCAGGGCACCTCGCAGCCGCGCATCTTGGCGAGCACGCGGCCGGCTTCGGTTTCCGGCACGGTGACGAGATAGCGCGCCTGGTCCTCGCCGAACCAATAGGCCTGCGGCACCAGCGCAGTCGGTGCCGCCAGCAGCTTGGCGCCGATGCCGCCCGCCATCGCCATCTCGGCCAGCGCGATCAGGAGGCCGCCGTCCGACAAATCATGCACGGCGGTCGCGGTGCCCGCATGGATCATGCCGCGCACGCAATCGCCGTTGCGCTTCTCGGCCGCGAGATCGACCGGCGGCGGCGCGCCCTCCTCGCGGCCGCAGATGTCGCGCAGATAGACGGATTGGCCGAGCCAGCCATGGGTCTCGCCGATTAAGAGGATCGCCTCGCCCTCGGCCTTGAAGGCGAGCGACGCCGACTTGGTGAAATCGTCGAGCAGGCCGACACCGCCGATCGAGGGCGTCGGCAGGATCGCGCGGCCGTTGGTCTCGTTGTAGAGCGAGACGTTGCCGGACACGACCGGGAAGTCCAGCGTGCGGCAGGCTTCCGAGATGCCCTTGAGGCAGCCGACGAACTGGCCCATGATCTCGGGCCTTTCAGGGTTGCCGAAGTTGAGATTGTCGGTGATCGCGAGCGGCTTGCCGCCGACCGCGGTGATGTTGCGCCAGGCTTCCGCGACCGCCTGCATCCCGCCTTGATAAGGATCGGCCTCGCAATAGCGCGGCGTGACGTCGACGGTGAGCGCCAGGCCCTTCGGCCCGTCCTGCACGCGCACCACGGCGGCGTCGCCGCCGGGACGCTGCATGGTGTTGCCGAGGATGACGTGGTCGTACTGTTCCCAGACCCAGCGTTTGGAGCACATGTCAGGCGTGCCGATCAGCTTCTCCAGCGCAAGGCCAAGGCCCATCGGCGCCGGCACGTCGCGGGCATGCACGACCGGCAGCGCGGCCGAGGCGACGTGCGGGCGGTCATAGACCGGCGCCTCGTCGCCGAGCTCCTTGATCGGCAAATCGGCCATGACGTCGCCGCCATGCTTGACCACGAAGCGCTTGCTCGGCGTCGTGTAGCCGACCACGGCGAAGTCGAGGCCCCACTTCTTGAAGATCGCCTCGGCCTCCTTCTCCTTCTCGGGCTTGAGCACCATGAGCATGCGCTCCTGGCTCTCCGAGAGCATCATCTCGTAGGCGCTCATGCCGGTCTCGCGAGTCGGCACCGCATCAAGGTCGAGGTCGACGCCGAGGTCGCCCTTGGCGCCCATCTCCACCGCCGAGCAGGTCAGGCCCGCTGCGCCCATGTCCTGGATCGCGATGACGCAGCCCTTTTCCATGATCTCGAGGCAGGCCTCGAGCAGCAGCTTCTCGGCGAAGGGATCGCCGACCTGCACGGTCGGGCGCTTCTCCTCGGACTTGTCGTCGAACTCGGCCGAGGCCATCGAGGCACCGTGGATGCCGTCGCGGCCGGTCTTGGAGCCCAAATAGACGATCGGCATGTTCACGCCGGAGGCCGCCGCATAGAAGATCTTGTCGGCGTCGGCGAGGCCTACCGCCATGGCGTTGACGAGGATGTTGCCGTCGTAGCGGGTGTGGAAGCGCACCTGGCCGCCGACCGTCGGCACGCCGAAGGAATTGCCGTAGCCGCCGACGCCCGCCACCACGCCGGAGACGAGATGCCGCGTCTTCGGATGCTCGGGCGCGCCGAAGCTCAGCGCATTGAGGCAGGCGATCGGGCGCGCGCCCATGGTGAAGACGTCGCGCAAAATGCCGCCGACGCCGGTGGTCGCGCCCTGATAAGGCTCGATATAGCTCGGATGGTTGTGGCTCTCCATCTTGAAGACCACAGCCTGGCCGTCGCCGATGTCGATCACGCCGGCATTCTCGCCGGGGCCCTGGATCACCCAGGGCGCCTTGGTTGGCAGGCCGCGCAGATGGATGCGCGAGGATTTGTAGGAGCAATGCTCGTTCCACATCGCCGAGAAGATGCCGAGCTCGGTGAAGGTCGGCTCCCGCCCAATCAGCTTCAGGATGCGCTCATACTCGTCGGGCTTGAGCCCGTGGGCGGCAACCAGTTCCGGGGTGATCTTGGGTTCGTTCTTCATGGATTCGAGGCTTTCGGCGGCGGTTTGGCCGTTCTTAGGAACATCGGACGGCTTCGAAAAGCCCTTTATGGCGCATTTTCCCGCTGTCCCACGTTTTGCGCCGGCAGGGCCGGCGGGAACGGGAATTGCACGGCGCGGTCGGATCGGATTTAAGGTCTAAAGACCCGCAATTGAAGGCCTATTTCCTTGCACGAATTGACCAAAGCGCCCCCGCCGCGCCGCCCCGACCTCCATGTCGCCACCGAGGGCGAATTTGTGGGCTGGCGGACCTGGATTCGCGACAGTTTTGAGTCCCATGTCGGCCCCTTCTGGCACCGGATCGAAGCGGACGGGAGCGTCCGTAGCGCCTTCCGCGTCGAGAAGAAGCACCTCAATGGCTCCGGCAACGTCCATGGCGGCTGCTACATGGCCTTTGCCGACTACTCCCTGTTTGCGATCGCCACCCATGTCCTGGACAGCCGGGCGGTGACGACCAACTTCGCCTGCGAATTCCTCGATGCGGCACGCGAGGGCGAACTGATCGAATGCACCGGCGAGGTCACCCGCGCCGGCGGCTCGCTGATCTTCCTGCGCGGCAAGATGATGTCCGGCGAGCGCGTGCTGCTCACCTTTTCCGGCACGATCAAGCGGATGAAGCGGAAGGCGCTCCCGCACCCAAACGCATAGCTCGACGCCTTCCCTTTTCGCGCGCCCTCGCCCAGACTTCCCACCAAGCGCTTTGGCGCCGGGGAGCAAGAACAAGGTGCCGCAGAGCACATCCGAGGCGGGTCGCGCGACGGCGGCCGCATCAACGCAATTGCCGTCCATCGCCACCGGCGCACGCAACTGGCGCGATTATGCGTTGCTGCTGGCGCTCGCCTGCTGCTGGAGCTCGACCTATCCGCTGACCAAGCTGGCGCTTCCCACGATCCCACCCATCACCTTCATCTCGGCGCGCTCGCTGATCGCGTTCCTCTTTCTGTTCGCGATCCTGCGGATGCGCGGCGTCAAGCTGCCGACCGACGTGAAGGCGTGGAAGCTGTTTGCGACCCAGCAGCTGATCAACTCGACCTTTCCGTTTCTGGTCATCACCTGGTCGCAGCAATACGTGCCGGCGTCGAACACGGTGGTGCTGGCTTCGACGACGCCGATCTTCGCCTTCCTGATCACCTCGCTGATCACGCGGCACGAGCCGGCGACGCTGCTCAAGCTCGCGGGCGCGATCCTCGGCCTTGCCGGTACCGTCGCCATCGTCGGCCTCGACGCACTGCGCGGGCTCGGTAGCGAGATCGTGGCAGAGATCGCGATCCTGCTCGCCACCATCTCCTTTGCCTGCGCGACGATCTTCGGCCTTCGCCTGTCCGAATACGATCCGATGGTGGTCGCGGCGGGATCGCTACTATTCGGCGGCCTCGTGCTGCTGCCGCCCTCACTGCTGATCGACCAGCCCTGGACCCTGCAACCAACGCCGACCGCGATCGTCGCCACCATCATCATGGGCATCGTCTCGAGCGCGCTCGGCCTGATGTTGTTCTACGTCTGCCTCGGCCGGCTCGGCACGCTGACGACCAACGCCCAAGGCTATTTGCGCATTCCGATCGGCGTCGGCCTCTCGGTGCTGCTGCTCGGCGAGAGCGTGCCGTCGAACCTCGCACTGGGGTTATTGCTGGTGATGGCCGGTGTTGCGGCGATGACGGTGCCGGCGGAGCGGTTGAAGTGGCGGTAGCCGACGGCGATGGTCAATCCGCCGAAATAAAGCGGAGGGTACCTGCACGGCGCGTCAGTTTTCCTGTGTCGTTGGTGTGATTGACACCGTCCATGACGGGCACCTCAGGAAAATCGAACGGACTTACCCCGTCGAGGCAAGCCACGTTGACAGCATACAGATTCTGGTCCGATCGACGCTGATGATGCGTGTAGATTCCGCAGCGGGAACAGAAGAAATGCTGCGCTGTTCCGGTATGGAAGCGGTAGCTCGTCAGCGCATCCTCGCCCTTCAGGAACTTGATGCCGCCCATCTCCGCCATGACGACGACCGCACCGCGCATCCGGCAGTAAGAGCAGGTGCAGCGGCGGATCGAATTGAAACCGTCACTCAGCGACGCCTCGAAACGCACCGCCCCGCAATGGCACTGACCAGCCCGGACGTTTGTATCACTCACCATGTTGCATGCTTCCTGGCGTTGCTGCGAATGACGACGCCGCTCGGCGACGTTAGCGGGCACAACGTTCTCTCAAATGTGGGCCGAACAATCAAAAGGAATCGCCCAAGGCATCAAAACAACTCACGCGGGCCGGACTCCTCACGCCGACAACTGCTTCTCCGCGATCGACAGCCACTCGGCCTGCGCCTTGCGCAGATATTTCGGCGCGCGCCGCATCTGGATCAGGAGCTCGTTGAAGACCATGCGCGCCTCTGCGGTGCGGCCGACCGTTTGCAGCAGCATGCCGTAGCGCACCCGCGCCTCGGCGCCGGGGAAGTAGTCGGCGAGCGCGTGATATTCCTCCAGCGCCTCGTCGACACGTCCGACCTCGGCGAGCGCGCGGGCGTAGAGCAGATGCGCGTCGGCGGAATCGAAATCGGGCCATTGCTTCTGCAGATCGTCCAGCGTCGCCAGCGCATCGGCCGGGCGGCTGGCGGCAAATTGCGCCTGCGCCCTGCGCAGCGCGTAGGCGGGATCGTGGCCCATCGGCAGCTTCAGGATGTGATCATAATGCTCTTCCGCTTCGCCGAACCGGCCGATATTCGCGCACTCTTCCGCCAGCGCCGCGCGGTTGGCGATGGTGTCGGTGCCGGCCAGCCGGTCGGACAGCTCGCGATAGCGCTTCTCCGGATCGAGGCGATTGGCGACACGCTGGCGCGCCTGCCGCGCGCCGGGGCTGGAAAACCATTCGGGAATGAGCTCGACCGCGATATAGGCGATCGCACCCATCATCGGCACCAGCAGGATGATGAAGGCCCAGGGCCGCAACCGTCCGGTTCGCGAGGCGTGATAGATCAGCGTGAGATCGAGCAGCAGAACGACCAAAGCAACGGGCATGTGACATCCGGAAAGCACAACGACAGCCGGCCTCCTGATATCGCAATCGAGCCGATACAACTTTGAGTTGCTTCAACCGGCAAAATTCAGCGAACCCGAACGCGCGCCGTAATGGTGACGAGGAGTCAGTCGTCGCAAAACCTAGGCGGGTTCACGCGCCTCGCGTAGCAATCCGCTCGCCAGCGCTCGAAACGCATCAACGGCCTTGTTCATCACGCTCTTGGGATTGTCGGCTGCCGCGACCCACAAGGCGGCGCTGAGTGCAGCCCCGTTCAGCAACCGCCCCGCCGCTTCGACGTCGACCGGCTTCACGATTCCCTCCTCGATCAGCGCGCGGATCGTGCGCATGGTGATCTCGAGACAGGCGTTCTCGCCGGGCCATTTGGAGGGATCGCCGAGCACCGCAGGTCCATCCAGAAGCATGATGCGCTGGATCTCGGGTTCGAGCGCCATCTCGATATAGGCGCTTCCCTCCGCGAGCAGGCCCAGCCAAGGGCTCGGCGCTTGCTCCCGGACGATGCGGAGCCGCTCCGCCATTTCACCATCGATCTGCTCGACGACGGCCCAGAGCAGCCCCTTCTTGTCCTCGAAGTTGTGATAGAGCGCGCCCCGCGTCAGACCGACGGCGGCCGTGAGCTCGTCCATCGATGCGTCCGCATAGCCCTGCGTGGCAAATGCCGCGCGCGCGGCGCGGATGAGCTTGGCCCGATTTTCCGCCATGGCCTCGGCGCGCTTTCCTTTCGCCATGCCCCTTACCCTCTTGACATACGCCTCGTATGTGAACTATGGCTCACATACGAACCGTATCTGAAACCCCCGTGATGCGCCACCCCTGGAGCGCCCACGCTCCAGCCGCCTCCACCAATCGATTGAAAGGCTCCTGCCATGCCCCAGCGAGAGGCAATCTTCCCCGCCAACCGCCACGCGCTCTACCAAGTGCATCGCTACTCCGCAGCGATCCGCTCCGGTGACCTGCTGTTCGTGTCGGGGCAGGTCGGCAGCCGCGAGGACGGCTCACCCGAACCGGTGTTCGAGGACCAGGTCCGACGCGCGTTCGCCAATTTGCGTGCCGTGCTCGCCGCTGGTGGATGCACGCTGGACGATGTCGTCGATGTCACCACGTTCCACACCGATCCGGCGAGCCAGATCGAGACGGTGATGGCCGTTCGCGCCGAAGAGATTGGCGAGCCGCCCTATCCGAACTGGACGGCCGTCGGCGTGAACTGGCTGGCCGGCTTCGACTTCGAGATCAAGGTCATCGCCCGCATTCCTGTGCTCCAGTAAGCTTCCGGGCGGCCATACACCGGCCGCCGGCAGGCAACTTGGCCAGGCTACTTGTTGGCGTCGTCCGCCAGCATCTTGCGGTACTTTTCGACGTCGCGCGTCACGAGCTTTTGCAGCACGTCGGGCGCGTGTTCGTCGGCATCGGGGGCGACGGTCGACAGGTCGGCGAAGCGCTTCTTCACCGCTTCGGTCTCGACGGCTGTGCGCGCCGCGGCATTCAGCTTGGCGATGACGGCCTGCGGCGTGCCCTTGGGCGCGAACAGGCCGTTCCAGCCTTGTGCCTCGAACTCGGGCAGGCCCGCTTCCGCCGAGGTCGGCAGATCCGGCAGCGTTGAGAGCCGAACGGTCGAGCCGACCACGAGGCCCTTCACCAGCTTGTCGTTGATCGACTGCGACACCGAGGCGGCCGCGTCGCAGACGCCGTCGATCTGGCCACCGACCGCGTCGGTCAGCGCAGGCGCGGCGCCGCGATAGCCGATCAGCGTCGCGTCGATCCCGGCTGCTGTGACGAAGCTTTTGCAGATCAGATAGTTCGAGGAGCCGACGCCGGCATGGCCGAGATTGATCTTGCCCGGATTGGCCTTGGCATAGGCGATGAACTCTTTCAGGTCCTTCGCCGGAAAGTCCTTGCGCAGCGCGATGATGCCGAAGGTCTTCGCCACCATCGCGATCGGCACGAAGGAATCAGGCGTGAACGGCAGTTTTGGATAGATCGTGTAGGTCGCGGCATTGGTGCCGGCATTGCCGATCGCAATCGTATAACCATCGGCCTCGGCACGGGAGGCCCGCGCCAGCGCGGTCGAACCGCCGGCACCGGCAACATTCTCGATCACGATGGTCTGGCCGAGCGCGATGCCCATCTGCTCGGCCACCGCGCGCGCGATCACGTCCGAGGTGCCGCCGGCCGCGAACGGCACGATCATGGTGATGGGACGCTTGGGATAATCCTGCGCGGATGCGCAAGTCGCTACCGAAAATGTCGCGAACGCCAGCGCCGCGATCGCGGCGAGAGCACGCTTCACGACGCGCGAAATCACGCGGCTTTTTCCAGATGCTGGGCGAGACCGGCGAACAAGCCGCGACCATCGGTGCAGCCCATGATGTCTTCGACGTGGTTTTCCGGATGCGGCATCATGCCGAGCACGTTGCCCCGGTCGTTGACGATGCCGGCGATCGAATGCGCGGCGCCGTTGATGTTGTTGAAATCGTCGACTTCGCCGGCAGCGGAGCAATAGCGATAGAGCACCCGCCCCTCGCCTTCGAGCCGCTTGATGGTCTCTTCGTCCGCCTCGTAATTGCCCTCGCCATGGGCGACCGGCACGCGGATCACCTGGCCGGCATTGTAGCCGCGGGTGAACGGCGTGTCGGAACGCTCGACGCGCAGATGCACGTCGCGGCAGATGAATTTCAGCCGCGCGTTGCGCATCAGCACGCCCGGCAAGAGGCCGGACTCGCAGAGGATCTGAAAACCGTTGCAGACACCGAGCACGAGGCCGCCCTTGGCCGCATAGTCGCGCACCGCATCCATCACCGGCGCACGCGCCGCAATCGCGCCACAGCGCAGATAATCGCCGTAGGAGAAACCGCCGGGCACGACGACGAGATCGGTGCCTGATGGCAGCGAGGTCTCGGCGTGCCAGACCATCGCGGGCTCGCTGCCGGAGATCAGCCTCAACGCGCGCGCCATGTCGCGCTCGCGGTTGATTCCGGGAAAGACGAGGATGGCGGCTTTCATGGCAGGGTTCCGACGCGGCTGGGAATCGAAGCTGGCCAACGGGCCAATTCGCGAACAGACATAACCATTTGACGGGGATTTTACCAGTGCTAGCGTTGCGGAGCGTCCTTGTACACAGGCCATAGCCACGCGCCTTTGGCCGCTCGATTTGACCGGGATTGAAGCCATGAACGTCCCGTCGCTGCCCGCATCTCTCGCCGAAGCAGTATCCGCCGAGGGCGTGGTCGCCGCCGGCGCTTATGTCGACGGCCGCCGGGTGGCCAATATCGCCATCAGCGAGGCCTCGAGCTGGCGAGCCAAGCCCGGCCATGTCGTGTGGATCGGGCTGCACGAGCCCGACATGGCGCTGCTCGGCGCGGTGCAGAAGCAGTTCGACCTGCACGACCTCGCGATCGAGGACGCCAACCACGCCCATCAACGGCCGAAGATCGAGCAATATGGCGAGGCCCTGTTCATCGTCGCGCGCACCGCGCAATTGATCGAGGGGCGCATTGCCTTTGGCGAGACCCACATCTTCGTCGGCGAAGGCTATCTGGTCTCGGTGCGCCACGGCGCTTCGACCTCCTACACGCCGGTGCGCGAACGCTGCGAGAGCTGCCCGCGGGCGCTCGCGCGCGGCGAGGACTACATC
>NZ_LAXE01000001.1:3319876-3387230 GCF_003122645.1 Bradyrhizobium sp. SUTN9-2 | reverse complement strand
TACATCCTCTATGCCATCCTCGATTTCATCGTCGACAATTACTCGCCCGTGCTGGAGAGCATTCACGACGAGATCGAGAGCATCGAGGATGACGTGCTCTCCAAGCAGATCAGCAAGGCGCAGATCGAGCGGCTCTACATGCTGCGCCGCGACCTGTTGCGGCTGAGGACCGCGATCGGCCCGCTGGTGGAGGTCTGCCGCCGGCTGGAGCATGACGACCTGTCGATGGTGCGGCAGGCCATGCAGCCGCTGTTCCGCGACGTCACCGACCACGTCCGCAACATCCAGGAGCGCATCGATTCCATGCGCGAGGTGCTGGCCTTCGCCTTCGAGGCGAGCCTTTTGGTCGGCCAGGCCCAGGAGACGGCGGTGTCCAAGAAGCTCGCATCCTGGCTCGCCATCATCGCGGTCCCGACCGCGCTCGCCGGCATCTACGGCATGAACTTCAAGCACATGCCGGAGCTGGAATGGGAGTACGGCTATTTCATGCTGCTCGGCGTGATGCTGGCGGCATGCGGGTCGCTGTACTGGCGCTTTCGGCGGGCGGGATGGCTGTGAGTCCAGACGCTCAGACTGGTTACATGCCTCGTCTGCCAGACCACGTGCTCTGCGCCACCTGAAGGTCGTGCAGCATGAGAAGCTGCTCTTCTCGACAGGCGCTCAGCTCAGACCTGATTTCGTCGATCTTGTATTCGACATCACCGAGCGTTTGCTCGACCTGCTTCAGCAGCTCGAAAATCAGCTCTTTGCCGATATCCGCCACTCCGCTCAGGCTTTCATCTCGATCGCATAATTCTCGATCACGGTGTTCGCCAAGAGCTTGTCCGCGGCTTCCTTCAGCGCCGCCTCCGCCTTGGCCTGGTCGGCGCCGGCGAGCTCGATGTCGAACACCTTGCCCTGGCGGACGCTGGCGACGCCGTCGACGCCGAGCGACTTCAACGCGCCTTCGATGGCCTTGCCCTGCGGGTCGAGGATGCCCGTCTTCAGGGTAACGGTGACACGTGCCTTCACGTCAAAAGTCCTCTTCAGCTCTTCACCAGCACCGGGCCGGTGCCCTGGGGACGCTCGTTCTCCATTAGGATGCCGAGACGCTTTGCAACTTCGGTGTAGGCCTCGAGCAGGCCGCCGAGATCCCTGCGGAAACGATCCTTGTCGAGCTTCTCGTTCGACTTGATGTCCCACAGCCGGCAGCTGTCCGGCGAGATCTCGTCGGCGACGATGATGCGCATCATCTCGTTCTCGAACAGGCGCCCGCACTCCATCTTGAAGTCGACGAGGCGGATGCCGATGCCGAGGAAGAGGCCGGTGAGGAAGTCGTTGACGCGGATGGCGAGCGCCATGATGTCGTCGATCTCCTGCGGCGTCGCCCAGCCGAAGGCTGTGATGTGCTCTTCCGACACCATGGGGTCGTTGAGCTGGTCGTTCTTGTAATAGAACTCGATGATCGAGCGCGGCAGCTGCGTGCCCTCCTCGATGCCGAGGCGCTGCGACAGCGAGCCGGCGGCGACGTTCCGCACCACCACCTCGAGCGGCACGATCTCGACCTCGCGAATCAACTGCTCGCGCATGTTGAGGCGGCGGATGAAATGGGTCGGCACCCCGATGTCGTTGAGGTGCTGAAACAGGTACTCCGAGATCCGGTTGTTGAGGACGCCCTTGCCCTCGATCACCTGATGCTTTTTCGCATTGAACGCGGTGGCGTCGTCCTTGAAGTGCTGGATCAGGGTACCGGGCTCGGGGCCTTCGTAAAGAACCTTTGCCTTGCCTTCATAAATGCGACGCCGACGGCTCATGGGGATGTACCGTGTTTTGTTGAAATCCATGAATTTGGTGTGCTCCGGTTGACTAGGATTACGACCCACAGCGGAGCTGCCGTGAACGGCCAGGAACCCATCTATAACCCGTTGGAAACAGAACGGGAACCAAGCCTTAGGCAACCTATCCGATTGGCTGTCCGAGCACAATCGATCCGGCCGTCCGGCACCAACTTATACCGTCTTGCCTGCGGCTTAACGGCCCGTTGTTTTGCCGATTCGTGCTATCTATGTAGGCATGCAGCCGGGTCGCCGCAACGGAAGGCTCCCGCTCCATTCAGCGAGGATTTGGAACAGGCATGAGCGAGTTCGACAAACGCCAGGAAGGCTTTGAGAAGAAGTACGCCCTCGACGAGGAGCAGAAGTTCAAGGCGGAGGCCCGCCGCAACCGGCTGCTCGGCCTGTGGGCAGCCGAGAAGCTCGGCATCACGGGTGATGCCGCCATCGCCTATGCCAAGGAGGTCGTCGCGGCCGATTTCGAGGAGGCCGGCGATGCCGACGTCGTGCGCAAGCTGACGGCCGATTTCGCCGCCAAGAACGTCACCGTCACCGAGCAGGCGATTCGCGCCAAGATGAGCGAGTTGCTCGCAGTTGCCGCCGCCGAGGTGAAGGCGGGGAAATAATCGAGTCAACCGACCCGCTGGCGCGCAATAGCCTTGCGCGCCGGCGTTCTTCTTCTGCCTTCCCGCGTGGTCGAGACATTCGGCCCGGCATAGTTGCGGCGGATGGTTTCGAGCAGGCGCTCTGCGGCAGCGCTCAAAAACCCGTCACGACGCGTGACGAGGATGATATCCTGGTGCGCATCAAGGTCGCCCACGGCGATCGTCGCGATCGAGCCCGCACGCAGCTCCTCCGCCACATGGCTTTTTGCCAGCAGTGCAAGACCGAAGCCCGATTCCACCAGCCGCTTCTGCGCAGTGAGGCTGTCCACGGCCGTCCATTCCACCTCGCCAAGTCCCCGCGTCAGAAACAGCGCGAACACGTGAGCCGCGGCAATCTCGCGGCGCCCGCGAATCTCGGGGAATGCGATCCAGCGCTCGCCACCAAGCTCGGCGAGGCGTTTCACCCGCTGTCCGGCGCGAGGATGGTCGGGCGCACAGACCACTTGCAACGATTCGCGCAGGATCTGCTCGCAGGCGAGATCGCCGGAGCGGTCGGCGTTGTAGCGCAGGCCAATCGTGGCCTCGCCGCGCCGGATGAGATCGCTGACCTCCGCGCTGGTCGCCGTCCGCAAGCTCAGCACGACGGCGGGATGCTCCTTGGTAAACCGCTTCATGATGGTCGAGAGGCGGCTGTCAGCGAGCGTCCCGGTCACGGCCAGCGAAACCGGCCCTGCATTCTGCTTGGTCAGTGCGCGGATCGCCTGTTCGGCATCCTGCGCCGCGGCGACTGCGCGCTCGGCATAGGGGATCAGCACGCGCCCGGCATCGCTCAGCCGGGTGCGGCCTGCCACCCGCTCGAACAGGGGAACGCCGAGCTCCTGCTCCAGTAGAGCGATACGGCGCGAAATCGCCGGCTGCGAGCGGTGCAGGAATTTCGCGGCATGCGAAATCCCGCCTCTGCGATGAACCGTCAGGAAGGTGTTGAGGGCGTCACTGTCCATCGCGACCTCATGCAAAAAGCTGATGATATCTCACAGAATAACAAATTTGGCGGATGACGAAAGTGCGCCTAAAGCTCGTTGGGACAGACAATGGAGACGAGCCATGACGAGCCAGTTGGACAAGGCGAGAGCGTTTCGCGCGTTGCACGAGCGGCCCGGTGCCTTCATCATTCCCAATCCATGGGATGCCGGCACCGCGAAGCTGCTCGCGGCGATGGGCTTCGAAGCCCTGGCCACTACGAGCCTCGGGGTCGCCAACATGCTCGGCAGCAGCGGCGTCAGCCTCGACGTCATCCTCGCCAACGCACGCACGATCGTGGAAGCGACCGACCTGCCCGTCAGCGTCGACCTCGAGAATTGCGGCGCACATGAGCCGAGACGCGCCGCCGAAGCTAT
The DNA here is from genome assembly GCF_003122645.1 of Bradyrhizobium sp. SUTN9-2. Lineage (NCBI taxonomy): Bacteria > Pseudomonadati > Pseudomonadota > Alphaproteobacteria > Hyphomicrobiales > Nitrobacteraceae > Bradyrhizobium > Bradyrhizobium sp. SUTN9-2. Next base: position 3,383,417 of record NZ_LAXE01000001.1, on the reverse strand, counting down.
TCGGCGTGCCGCAGACACTGGCGCGGTGGGCGGCTCGATCGAGGATTTCAGCGGCGATCGCGATCGCCCGATCTACGACTTCTCCCACGCCGTCGAGCGCGTCCAGGCCGCGGTGGAGGTGGCACGCGCGCTGCCCACTCCGTTCACGCTGACCGCGCGGGCCGAGAACTTCCTGCACGGCCGCAAGGACATCGACGATACGATCCGCCGCCTGCAAGCCTTCGAGGCCGCCGGCGCCGACGTCCTCTACGCGCCGGGCCTGTACGATCTCGCCACGATCAGGACGGTGGCGTCCTCGCTGGGCAAGCCCTTCAACCACGTGATGGGCTTTGCCGACCCGACGCTAACCGTCGACCAATTGTCCGCCGCTGGCGTCAAGCGCATCAGCGTCGGCGGAGCCATGTCGCGCTACGCGCTCGCAGCGTTACTGAACTGCGCGCGCGAGATGAAGGACAAGGGGTCCTTCACCTACATCCGCGAGATGGCGCCGGTCGGCGAGCTGCGCGCCGCCTTCGCCGCGGTCACTCCTCCTTGAAGCCATACTCCGGCACGTTGCCACTGGCGCCGTAATATTTATACGGCAGGAACTTGCCGCTCATGGTGATCTTGACGCGGTCGCCCTTGGGGTTGGCGACGCGTTCGATGCCCATGTCGAAGTCGATCGCCGACATGATGCCGTCGCCGAACTCCTCCTCTATCAGCGCCTTCCAGGCCGGACCGTTCACCATCACCATCTCGTAGAAGCGGTAGATCAGCGGGTCGGTCGGCGGCATCGGCGTGCCGGTGCCGCGCATCGGCACCTCGTTGAGCATCGCAACTTCCGCCTTCGACAGGCCGAACAGCTCGCCGGCATTGGCAGCCTGCGGCTTCGTCAGCTTCATCTGGCCCATGATCGCACCGACGATCAGCACCTCGGAATAGCCGCCGATCTTTTCGCAGATGTGCTTCCAGCTCCAGCCCTTCTCGCGCTTGATGTCGAGCAGTTTTTCGGTGAGGTCTTCGCGTTTCATTAGGGTCTCCTTGCTAGGCGCTCAATCCGGGGTTTGTCCCCGGCATCCAGGTCTGTCGCGGCTCTTCGCCGCTTGATGCGATCGAGAGCCCGGGCTTGCCGATCTGCACCGTCGGCACGTTGCGCGGATCGTGATCCGGCTTTTCAGTGGTAAAAGTCTTGCTGCGCGTCACCAGGAAATCGATGATGTGGTTGCGCAGCGCGTAGTACAGCGGATGGCGGTGCAGGTCGGTGCGGCCGCGGTCCCGCGGCAGCGGGTTCTCGACCACCTCCGCCAGCACCGCGCCGGGACCGTTGGTCATCAGAAAGATCTTGTCGGCGAGATAGATCGCCTCGTCGACGTCGTGGGTGATCATGAACGCGGTTTGCCCGGTCTCCAGGCAAATCCGCCGCACCTCGTCCTGCAGCGTGCCGCGCGTCAGCGCGTCCAGCGCCGAGAACGGCTCGTCCATCAGCATCATCTTCGGCGTGATCGACAGCGCCCGTGCGATGCCGACGCGCTGCTTCATGCCGCCTGACAGCTCTGAGGGACGCTTGTGCTCGGCGCCGGAGAGGCCGACCAGATCGATGAATTTCTGCGCATGCGCCCTTACCTTGGCGCGGTCCCAGCTGCGCCATTTCGAGCTGACGGCATAGGCGACGTTGCCGAGCACCGTGCGCCAGGGCAGCAGCGCATGGCTCTGGAAGATCACGGCGCGGTCGAGGCTGGTGCCCGAGATCGCCTGACCGTCGACGATGACCGCGCCCTCGCTCGGCGCATCGAGCCCGGCGAGGATGTTGAGCACCGTGGTCTTGCCGCAGCCGGAATGGCCGATCACGCAAGCGAACTCGCCGCGCGCCATCGAGAGCCAGAGGTTCTCGAAGATGGTGGTCGTCGCGCCGCCCGCACCTGGATAGCGCTTGGCGATGCCTTCGATCGAGATGAACTTGTCGGTCATCGCCTCTACTCCGGAAACGTGACCATGCGCGTGAAGCGCGCCAGGATCTGGTCGAGCAGCATTCCGACGATCCCGATCAGGAGGATCGCGATGATGACGTTGGTGATCGACAAATTATTCCACTCGTTCCAGACGAAGTAGCCGACGCCGGTGCCGCCGACGAGCATCTCGGCGGCGACGATCACGAGCCAGGCGATGCCGATCGAGATGCGCATGCCCGTCAGGATGGTCGGGGCCGCTGCCGGCAGTATCACGGTGAAGGCCCGCCTGACGGTGCCGACCTCGAGCGTGCGCGCGACGTTGATCCATTCCTTGCGCACGCTCGCGACGCCGAACACCGTGTTGAGCAGCATCGGCCAAATCGAGCAGATGAAGATGACGAAGATCGCGGAGACCGAGGAATCCTTGATGGTGTAGAGCGCGAGCGGCATCCAGGCCAAAGGCGAGATCGGCTTCAAGACCTGGATGAACGGATCGAGCGCCTTGCTCAGCAGCGGCGACATGCCGATCAGAAAGCCGAGCGGGATCGCCACCAGCACGGCCAGCAGATAGCCGGTGCCGACGCGCGCAATGGAATAGCCGAGCTGGATGCCGAGCCCCTTGTCGTTCGGCCCGTTGTCGTAGAACGGCCGCTTCAGATGCTCCCAGAGCTTGGCGCCGACATCGAGCGGCCCCGGCATCGCCGATTTGCCCTGCGTCGCCGTGAGGCCCATCAGCTTGGCGTATTCCGGGCTCATCGTCGCCGTCGTGCCGGTCGAGCGTGTGGCGAGATGCCAGATGCCGAGGAAGGCGGCGAGCAGCACGATGGAGACGAGGCCGGCGCGGAGGCGGAGGGAGGCGGTCATCTCCCTCTCCCCGTTCTTACGGGGGCGCGACGAGCTTCGCTCGCGCTGAGAGGGTCGGGGTGAGGGGCCTCCCTCGACACGTGAGATTGTCGAGGGACCTGTACCCCCTCACCCGGATCGCAAGAGCGATCTGACCTCTCCCCGCAAGCGGGGCGAGGTGAAGATAGAGCGCGGGCCATCACGACGCCTTCCTGATCTTGAAGCTCGCCAGATAATCCTCGGGCTTGGCCGGATCGAAATTCTTGCCCATCACCGCGAACGACTTGTAGGCACTCGCCGGCGGCGTGAGGCCCATCTCGGTCATCAGCTTCTTGGTATCGGTTGCCAGATACACCTGCTCGGCCACCGCCTTGTAGTCGACGTCGCCCTTGATCTGGCCCCAGCGCTTCATCTGCGTCAGCATCCAAACCGCAAAGGACTGCCAGGGGAACGGATCGAAATCGACGCGCTTGGGATCGGTCTTCACCCCGCCGAGGCCGTCGGCGTAGGTGCCGGTCAGGACCTGCTCCAGCACGGTGACAGGCGCGTTGATGTAGTTCGCCGGCGCGATCGCCTCGGCGATCTGCTTGCGGTTCTCGGCCTTCGAGGCGAAGGCGGTGGCATCGACGATCGCCCGCGTCAGCGCCGCGAAGCTGTTCGGCGCTGACGTGATGAACTCGCGGCTCGCAGCAAAGCTGCAGCAGGGATGGCCATCCCAGATCTCCTTGGAGAGCAGATGCATGAAGCCGACGCCGTCATAGATCGCGCGCTGGCAGATGTTGTCGGGCGCGAGGAAGCCGTCGATGTTGTCGGCACGCAAATTCGCGACCATCTCCGGCGGCGGCACCGAGCGCAACTGCACGTCGGTATCGGGATCGAGACCGTGCTCGGCGAGGTAATAGCGCAAGAGATAATTGTGCATGGAATAGTCGAAGGGGATGGCGAATTTCAGCCCCTTCCAGTCCTTCGGATCGCGCTTGTCCTTGTGCTTGCTCGCCAGCACGATGCCCTGCCCGTTGATGTTCTCGATGGCCGGGACGGTGAACGGAATGGCGTTGGCGCCAAGGCCGAGCGAGATCGCGATCGGCATCGGTGCCAGCATGTGCGCGGCGTCGTATTCCTTGTTGATGGTCTTGTCGCGGATCACGGCCCAGCCGGCGGTCTTCACCACTTCGACGTTGAGGCCGTGCTTGGCATAGAAGCCCATTGGCGCTGCCATGATGATCGGCGTCGCGCAGGTGATCGGGATGAAGCCGACCTTGAGGTCCTTCTTCTCGGGCGCGCCGGCTTGCGCGAACACCTCGGTCGCCGTCTTCATCGGGAAGAATTGCGACAGCGCCGCGAGCGCGGTCGACGCGCCGACCGACTTCAGGAAGGCGCGCCGCGCCACGTCCTGCGGAAACATCGCGCGCATCAATGCGGAGGCGACCACGCCCTCGTAGCGCTTCTCTTCGCTTGCGACCGGCTCGCAATACAGCGCCGTGGCCTGCTCATGCTCTGCGTCGGAACCATGCTGGCCGCAAACACAGCCGGCTCGAAGCTTGCGATCGGGATCAAACGGATTGTCGAACGTGGACATCGGCCCTCCTGCGCGTCAATGCGAGAAGGAATTACGCAAGGAGCATGCCACCGACGAATAGGCAGGCATTGCCTTGATGACGCAGCATTTTCACCCGCGCTTGGCCGCTACGAAAACTCGTGATAAACGAGATTTCGTAGTTCAATTACGAGATTTCGCAATGGCAACGACGCCAATGCCCGCCCACGACGAGGTGGCCCCCGTCATCGACCCGCGCATCGCGGCCTTCGAATCCTCGGTCGAGGCGATGCTGCTGGTCGATCCCTTTGGCGACCAGATCGTCGATGCCAATCCCGCCGCCGGCGCCCTGCTCGGTTACGACCGCGCTTTGCTGCGGCAGACCAGGGCCAGCACGCTCCACGCCGGCGAGCTTGCCGCCCTCACCGTCTTCACCCAGGCCGTGCTGCACAAGGGCGCCTACTGGACCACGGCGCTCAATCCACGCCACGCGACCGGGCAAGATCTCAAGCTCGAATATGCCGGCTGCCTGCTGCCGCATGACGGCCGCTCGCTGCTGCTGCTGACGCTGACCGACCTCGAAGCCCGCCGCCGGCGCAATGTCGATGCCGCCGCCGAGGACCATATGCGCGGCGGCATCTCGACCTGGCAGCGGGTCGAGCGCGTGTTCCAGGACATCGAGCGCGAGAACCAGCTGATCCTGCGCGCCGCCGGCGAAGGCATCTATGGCGTCAACGCCGAAGGCAAGACCACCTTCGTCAACCCTGCGGCCGAGCGCATGCTGGGCTGGACCGCCGAGGAGCTGGTCGGCAAGGAGATCCACCCGATCGTCCACCACACCCACCACGATGGCCGGCACTATCACAGCCACGACTGCCCGATCTATGCGGCGTTCCGCGACGGCGCCGTGCACCAGGTCGATGGCGAGGTGTTTTGGCGCAAGGACGGCTCGCCCGCCTGGGTCGAATACACATCGACGCCGATCCGCGATCGCGGCGTCGTGGTCGGCGCCGTCGTGGTGTTTCGCGATGTCAGCCAGCGCCGCGAGGCCGCCGAGAAGCTGCACGCGGCCCTTGCCGAGGTCGACCGCTTGCGCGAGCGGCTCGAGCTGGAGAACGCCTATCTCCAGGAGGAAATCCGCATCGAGACCAACCCGCGCGGCATCATCGGGGGAAGCGAGGCGATCCAGAAGACGCTGCGCCAGGTCAAGCTGGTGGCGCCGACCACCGCGGCGGTGATGATCACCGGCGAATCCGGCACCGGCAAGGAGCTGATCGCGCGCGCCATCCACGAGGATTCCACCCGCAGCGACCGGCCGCTGATCCGCGTCAACTGCGCCGCGATCCCGCGCGAATTGTTCGAGAGCGAGTTCTTCGGCCATGTCCGCGGCGCCTTCACCGGCGCAACGCGCGACCGCATCGGCCGCTTCGAGCTCGCCGACGGCGGCACGCTATTCCTCGACGAGGTCGGCGAGATCCCGCTCGAGCTGCAAGGCAAGCTGCTGCGCGTCTTGCAGGAAGGCCATTTCGAGCGCGTCGGCGAGGCGCGCACCCGCGCCGTCGACGTTCGCGTCATCGCCGCGACCAATCGCGATCTCAAGCAGGAGGTCCAGCGCGGCCGCTTTCGCGAAGACCTCTATTTCCGCCTCAACGTGTTTCCGATCGAGACCGTCCCCTTGCGCGAGCGGCGCGAGGACATTCCCCTGCTGGCCCAGCATTTCCTGACGCGCGAGAGCAAGGCGCTGAAATCGAACCTCCGTCTGTCGGAGGGCGATGCGCGGCGGCTGACCCGCTACAACTGGCCCGGCAATGTCCGCGAACTCCAGAACGTGATCGAGCGCGCTGCGATCCTGTCGCAGAACGGCCGCCTGCGCATCGATCTGCCCGATCCTTCAGGTGAACAAGCGCCCAGCGGCGCCACCCGCCAGAGGCCCGACGCGCGCCCCGCAATCATGACGTCGTCGGAAATGCGCGACCACGAGCGCGCCAACATTCTCGCCGCGCTTGAGGCCTGCGCCGGAAAAGTCTTCGGCCCCGGCGGCGCCGCCGAGATGCTCGACCTCAAGCCGACCACGCTGGCCTCACGGATCAAGGCGCTGGGAATCGCGCCTCGTCCGCAAGGGGCCCATCCTTCGAGACGCCCGCTTTAGGCGGGCTCCTCAGGATGAGGTCGGAGGGCGCGGCAACAGCATCAACAGACACCGGTGCCGCTTAGCCTCATCCTGAGGAGACCGCGAAGCGGTCGTCTCGAAGGACGAGGCGCTTGCTCACGCCGCCTTGGTCGTCACGTCAGCCGCAATCGGCAAGCCCTGCTCGATCGGCAGCGACGGATCGCGCGACCATTCGTTCCAGGAGCCGAAATACATCCGCACGTCCTTCACGCCGGCGTTCTTCAGCGCCAGGAACGTGTTCGAGGCGCGCGCCCCCTTGAAGCAGTAGAGATAGACCGGCGTAGTCTGCGAGATGCCGACCGTGGCGCATTCCGCCAGAATCTCGTCCTTGGATTTGAAGCGCGGGCCTTCGACGGTCGGCTTCATCATGCGATACCATTCCAGCCACACCGCGCCCGGGATGCGGCCCTTGCGCGGGCAGAAATCCTTGCCGTACGGGGACGAGCTGTCGCCGATCCACTCGTCGACGTCGCGGACGTCGAGGATCGCGATGCCCGGCTTGCCGACGGCGGCGAGCATGGTCTTGGCGTCGATCAGGATCTCGCCCGCTTCAGGCACGATCGAGAACGAGGCCTTCTCAGGCGCGGGCACATCCTTGGTCACCGGGAAGCCCGCGGACGACCAGGCGTCGAAGCCGCCATGCAGCACCTTCACCTTGGGATAGCCGAGCATGGTGAGCAGGTAATAGCCGCGGCAGGACTGGCCGAAGCCGGAGTTCATCGACTGTTCGTAGATCACCGCCGTCTCCTTGCCGGAAAGACCGGCGCTGCCGAACGCATCGGCGAACTTGGTCTTGAGCTCGGCCATGCCCTCGGGCGTGGAGGTCGCGAGGAACGTGAAGATCTCATGCACGTTGACGGCGCCCGGCAGATGGCCGGCGGCGTAGGCGTCGGGATTGCGGGTGTCGATGACGACACACGGCTCGGTCTTCAAGAGATCGGCGAGTTCGACGGCAGTGATCAGAACGTCAGTCATGGCAGCCTCTCCGTTGAGGTTGGGGGTCTTCGGGTGGACTCGTAGAACTCAGGACTCGGCCAGCATCTTGCGCAGCTGCTTGGTGGCCGGCGTGACGATCGCGACGAAATAGGCCTCGCGCAGGCGCCGCTGCGCGCGGTGGCTCTTGAGGTAGCCGCGGGCACCACAATGCAGCATCGCCGCATGCGCCGCCGCGACACTGGCTTCGCCGGCGCGCAGCCGCAGCGCAATCACCTTGCGCCAGTAGGTCTCCTCCTCGTTGTAGGGATCGCGCGCCAGCGCCATGGTCTCGGCCTCGAGCTCGGCGGCGAGCTCGCGGAAATGCACCGGCTGCTGCGGCAAATAGCGGTTGATATGGCCGAGGAGATTGTCGACATCGTCCATGATGTTGATGCAATCCTTGATCACCCCCAGCGCCATGCCGGCCTGCAGCAGGATGAAGCCGGCGCGGATCTTCTTGACGAAGGGCGCGGCGGGATCGGCCAGGATCAGCTCATCGGGCACGAAAGCGTCGCGGAACTGCACGCCATAGGTGCCGGTGCCGTCCATCGCGAGGAACGGCTTGCAGGGCGTCAGCGTGATCGCGGGGTCGGAGCAATCGGCCAGGAACATGACAGTGCCGGGCTCGCCACTTGCGATGCCCGCATCATCCTCGCGCTCGAAGATGGTGCCGAAGTAGTGATCAGGCCCGAGGTTGGAGACCCAGGGCAACGCACCGCGCACGATATAGCCGCCCTCGACCTTGCGGCCCTTCAGCTTGAGCTTCTCGATGCCGAAGAAGCTCTTCATGGGATTGGAGAGCCCGGTGCCGCCAAGCACGCGGCCGGTCGAGAAGGCATCTCCGAAGCGCTTTGCGAGCTTCACATTGGTGGAGTTCGCCGCGTACCAGACCAGCGTGTTCTGGCACCACGCCATGAAGGCCGTGGCACCGCAGACCTCGCCGATCGCCGCCATCGCCTGGATCGCGCAACGCAGATCGGCGGGGCCTTCGTGCGGCACGTGACTGCCCCATGCCCCGACCGCGCCGAACTTGCGCAGCACCTCGGCCGGATAGACCGAACCGTCGTCGATGCCGGCTGCGAGCGGCGCAAGCTCTTGGCGCGCGATCCGCGCCACCTCGTCCGCAATGGACGGTGCGGGCTGATCCAGAACGTCGGCCCGCGATATAGCCAGTGAACCCATGATCGTCTCCCGCACCCTGTCCTGATTGCCGTCTGCTAGATGCCGACCTCGAGATTGACCGGCCGCGTGAAGGTGTTGGCGACCGGCGACCATTTCTTCACATGGGCGACCAGCGCGTTGATCTCGTCCGGCGAGATGCCCTCGCATTCCATGTCCACCTTGACGCGGACATCGGTGAAGCCGACCGGCTTGTCGGAGGTGTCACCGGTGCCCCAGACCGCGGTGATGTTGAGATCGCCTTCGAGCTCGAGCTCGAGCTTGTTGACGATCCAGCCGCGGTGCACGGCGTTGGCATGCAGGCCGACCGCAAGGCACGAGCCGAGCGCGGCGAGCGAGGCTTCCGACGGATTGGGCGCGGTGTCGTCACCCAAAAGCCCCGGCGGCTCGTCGACGATGTAGGGCGGCAGGTTGCGGATATAGTTGGCGTGGCGGAATTTGCCCTCCGCGACCGTCTTGCACTTCAAGGTCTTAATGACCTTCGGGTTTGCCTTGCCGTTGGCAATCAGTTGCTCGAGCCCGTTCTTGTCGATGGGCGCGAGGCACCCCGTCAGCACTGTCTTCTGAACGACGGCAGTCATCAATCTTCTCCCTGGCAGAAGTGGAAATCGGCAGGATACCGAACGGTCTGTTTCCTTGCATGGAGCGTGCCAGATCTCGCGAAAAACAAAAGGCGAGGCTTTGGAGCCGCTTAAGCGTCGCTGCCTGCAGATTGGTCAGCCCACTCCTGCTCAAAGGCGGAGCAGACGCGCGCGCGGATGCGAATCTTTTCGGCGCCGAACAGATGCGGCTTGCTGATGCGAGGCGGCTGCGATTAAGTTGTCGCTCATGGCAAAGCCGTCATCGAAGAAGAATCCGCCCCACGCCGCTGCCGGCGACGACGAATCCGCACGCGGGCGCCTGCTCAGCGCCGCAACGCATCTGTTCTGCAAGAACGGCATCAACGCCACCGGCATCGATGCGATCATCGAAGAGGCCGGCACCGCCAAGACCACGCTCTACAAATTGTTCGGCTCCAAGACCAACCTCGTCAACGCGGTGCTGGAGAGCGAAGGCAAGCAATGGCGCGAATGGTTCATCGGCGCCATGGAGCAAGGCGGCGGCGATGCGCAGGCGAAACTCACGCGCATCTTCCCCGCGCTGAAGAGCTGGTTCGCCGAAGAGCGCTTCTACGGCTGCCCCTTCATCAACGCCGTCGGCGAGCACGACAAGGATGCCAAGCAATTCCGCAACATCGCGCTGAAGCACAAGAAGATCGTGCTCGGCCACATCGAGAAGCTCGCCGGCGAGCTCGGCTCAGCCGAGCCCGCTGTGCTGGCGCATCAGCTCGGCCTCATCATCGACGGCGCCATCGTCGCCGCCATGATCTCGCGCGACCCGGCCGTCGCGGATACCGCGGCGCTTACGGCAGGCCCCCTGCTCGGCCAGGCCAAGGCGAAGAAGAAGCGCGCGGCGGAGCAGTTGGAGGCCGTGTGACGGTTCTTGCTTCGTAAAGGGGACACTGTCCCGGATCGCGCTGCGCTCCATCCGGGCTACGATGACTTCGTAGGGTGGGCAAAGGCGCGACGCGCCGTGCCCACCATTCCGTCTCAACTGTAAGCTTTGATTTGCCCGCCTACGGACCCGTCCGCTCGATCAGCGGCTCGCTCGCAGCGCGGCAAGCTCGACGTCGGCGGCCGACTTCTCGATAAAGGTCCTCGGGCAATCGGCAGCCGCCTGCTCGAACAGTTTTAACGCCTCTTCCCTGGAGCCGCTCTGCAGGGCTCGCCGGCAATATAGAAATTCGCCTCGCAGACCTGCCCCTTCTTCTTCGCCGGGTCGGCATCGTCCGCTGCGCTGCGCACTTGCTCCGGCGTCGTCGTACCCAGGAAGAGGTTGACGACCGGCGCGGGCCATTTCGTCGCGTCGAGCCGCTTTGCAGCCTCGCTCAGCCGGCTCGGTTGGTCGCTGCGCCTTGCAACAATTTCGCGCCAGATGACTGGATAGGCACCTTTCGGATCGAGCTCGATCGCCTGATCCAGATCGGTCAACGATTGGGCGAAGGAAGCGGTCTGCCAATAGAGCCTCGCACGATGAAAGTAGGCGCGCGCATCCTTGGGATCGAGCTGCACGAGTTGATCGTAGTCCTCGAGCGAGCGGCCGAAGTCCCCCTTGGCCTTGTACGCGTTGGCGCGGAGCCCGAATGCATCCTTATCCTTGGGGTTGAGGCGTATCGCGTCATCGAAGTCTGCGATAGCGCGGTCAAGCTCCCCTTTCGCGTGGTAGGCCCCACCCCGAGCGCGGAGCACGGGGCCATCCGTGGACGCGAGCGCAATCGATTCACCTGCGACGGACGCAGAAATGGGATCTGCATCCTGACCTTGAAGCTGCCTCTGCCGATCGCCGGTGTTTCCTTGACCCTTATGTGCCAGCTGGATCACCTGATTGTAATCGGCAATGGCGCGATCGTAATCACCCTTTTGAAAATAGGCGACGCCCCGGCAACCATAGGCAGACCGGCTCTGTGGGTTTAGCTCGATGATCCGGTCATAGTCGGCGATCGCGCGGTCGAGTTCACCCAGTTGAGAAAAGGATTCGGCTCGGAAGTAGTAAAAATTCTCGCTTCTGGGTTTGATCTGGATGGTTTGATCCAGTGCGGCCAACGCGAGCTCTCTCTTACCCTTTGCGAAGTAAACTCGACCGCGGCACAATTGGCCTCCACCGTTTTGCGGGCTGATCTCGACCGCACGATCGCAGTCAGCCATGGCCCGATCGGGATCCCCATTCCGGACGTAAGAGAGGCCTCGTTCGACATGCGCTATGACATTGTCCGGATGAATCAGAAGGGCCTGATCATAATCGGCGATGGCACGGACGAAGTCGCGTCTCGCCGAATAGACGTGAGCACGTCCGATATAGGCGTAGGTATTCTTCGGATCGAGCTCGATCACCTTGGCATAATCAAGCAGCGCAGCCTCGGGCTCTCGCTTTTGGATCAGCGCAGAAGCCCTCGCGATGCGGGAGTTCAGATTGCCCGGATCGCGCTCAATGATCTCGTTGTAGTCCGCTATCGCAAGGTCGATCTCGCCCTTCTGGCGGTAGAACATGGCGCGGCGGAAGCGCGCCATGACCACACCTTGCTGCATGCCCGTCCCCGCCGCCTGAATGATGGCGGTGCAGCCTGCGATCCTGTCATCGAGGCTGAAATTGCCGACCGCGTTACACTTGGAAGCCAACGGCATTTCCGCGCGAGCGCCTGACATTTCGAGCAAGGCCGTCAGCGCCACAACACCGAAGCTTGCTGCCGCACGAACTCCTGCGCGGCCGATCCTTCCAAACATGCAGTCCCCACTCAATTTCCAGAGACTTCATAGCAACCAATCTTGTCTATGCACAGCCCTTGGTTGCGCACTTGCAGGCGACGGGTCCGTGCGGCCCGATGCTCAGGCCGACTTGGCCATCATCCCCTGAAGCCGCACCAGTTCCGCCTCCAGATCACCGCTCCACATCCACTGCCCTAATGTCGAGCACGCGACGCGCCTCGAGCCGTGTCCGCCTACGCCTCGGCGATCTGCAACAAGGCCTCGCGAAAAGCCAGCGCGGCTGGTCCGAGCGGCTGGTCCAGCCGGTGCGCGAGATAGGCTTCTGCGGCAACCTGGCTGCGCCGTCCGAGGGCGGTGGTGGCAAGGCGCACGAGGCGCCTTTCCCTCAGATCGCGCTCCACCAGCCAGAACGGCAGGCGGCCCCAGCCGAGACCGGCGAGAATCATCGCATGCTTGGTGTCCTGATTGGTGACCCGGCAGGTCTGGGGCGAAAGCACACCGAACATGCGCCCTTCCGTCAGCGGCGTCGGATCGGACAGAACGATCTGCAGATGATCGGCCAGATCCTGAAGGCTGATCCTGTTGCGCGATTGCCGCCTCGCCAATGGGTGATCGACGGAAACGACGGCAACCTGCTCGACCGACGAGATCGCCTCGAGTGCGATCCGCGGATCGCGAAAATCCTCGCCGACCACGATCGCAAGCGAACTGCGCTTGTCGATCAGCGAGGCGATCGGTCCACCCAGCGGCTCGACCGCAAGCCTGATTGAAACCGAGGGATAGGCAGCGCGCATCTTCGTCAATGCTGCGCCGACCATGCCGATCGGAAACAACGTGTCGATTGTCAGGGAAAGCTCGAGTTCGACTCCCTCGCCAAGGCCCCGGGCCCGCGCCCGCATCGCATCGACCCTGAGGAGAATGTCACGCGCGTTGGCGAGCAGTGACTGCCCCTCGGGCGTCAGGACCGGCCGATGACCCGTGCGATCGAACAGCGCAACACCCAGTTCGGCCTCCAGATTGGCGATGGCATGGCTGATGGCGGACTGAACACGGGACAGCCGAGCCGCGGCCGCCCGGAAGCTCCCGCATTCCGCCACCGTCACGAATGTTCGCAACTGATCTAGCGTCAGCACGTCCAGCATGATCTATCCAATCGATCGAACTCATCGATCTTATCGCGCTACCGCTGATCAAGCACAGACCTATTTTGGCTGCTAGCCCCCACCTAAGAGCGAGGAAGCAAAATGACGAAGGTCCTGGTGCTGTACTACTCGTCCTACGGTCACATCGAGACGATGGCTGAAGAGATGGCCCGGGGTGCACGGGAGGCCGAAGCCGAAGTCGCCATCAAGCGCGTGCCGGAAATTGTTCCCGACCACGTCGCGCAGAGGGCCGGATACAAGGTCGATCAACGCGCCGACACCGCCGCCGTTGCCGAATTGCCGGACTACGACGCGATCATCCTTGGCACCCCGACGCGTTTCGGGAACATGGCCGCGCAGATGAAGAACTTCCTCGACCAGTGCGGCGGCCTGTGGTTCGAGAACAAGCTCGTGGGCAAGGTCGGCAGCGTCTTCACATCGACGGGCAGCCAGCATGGCGGCCAGGAAAGCACCATTCTGTCCGTGCACAGCGTGCTGCTGCACCTCGGCATGGTCGTGGTCGGGCTGCCCTACACATTCAAGGGACAGATGCGCATGGACGAGGTCACCGGATGCTCGCCCTACGGCGCATCGACCCTCGCCGACGACGGCAGCGGCGGGGATCGTCGTCCAAGCGCCAACGAACTGGCCGGGGCACGCTTTCAGGGACGCCATGTCGCCGAGATCGCTCGCGCCCTGGCCGCTGGGCGGCTCACGGAGGCGGCCTGATGGCGGCGGCAGCACCTGCCTCGTCCTTGCGAGATCGGCATTGGCATGTGGTGAGCATCGTCGTGGGCTCCGGCGCCGTCGCCGCGATCCAGGTGGGGAAGGCTGCGATCGCCACGCCCATGCTGCAAAAGGATCTGGGCCTTGACCTCGCCGCTGCCGGCTGGCTGACCGGGATCATCGCTGTTCTCGGCCTGTTGGGCGGTATCCCTGCCGGCTCCCTCGTCGCCCGCGCCGGAGATCGGCGAAGTCTCATTCTCGGCCTCGGGCTGCTCATCCTTGGCGCCATCATCGGCGCGCTCGCAACCGACTATGCGGTGCTTCTCGCATCGCGCATCGTAGAAGGCTCAGGATTTCTTCTGATCATTGTTGCGGGTCCGGCGATCCTGAACAGAGCAGTCCCGTCCGGGCAACAGGACGTTCCGCTTGCCCTGTGGAGCTGCTTCATGCCGGCCGGCATTGCGCTCGCGATGCTCGTCGGGACGTTCTTCAGCGACTGGCGCGCACTGTGGTGGGGCAGCGCCGGTCCTGCAGCGATCGCCATCGTGGCCGCGTGGATGAGTATTCCGGCCGCTCCGAAGCGCACCCCGGCATCGTGGCGACGGACGATGTCCGATGCCGTGTACGTGGCGGCAAGCAAAGGCCCGCTTCTGCTGGCCGGATGTTTTGTCCTCTACAGCCTGATGTTCTTCGCGCTGTTCAGCTTCCTCCCGGTGCTGCTGATGGAACGGATGAACATCCCCCATGGCACGGCCGGCATGCTCAGTGCCCTCGCCACCGCAAGCAACATCATCGGCAATGTCGCTGCCGGCTACCTGCTCGCGCGCGGTGCCCGGCGTTCAGTGCTGATCTTCGCGGCCTGTCTGGCCATGGGCTTTTCAGGTCCTGGCATCTTCTTGCAGATGTTCAGCGATATGCCGACGCTTCTGCTGTGCATCCTGTTCGCGGCGGTTGGTGGCCTGATGCCGGCCGTCCTGATCTCATCGATCCCGTTGCTCGCGCCATCCGCCGCACTCATTCCTGTTGTCACCGGTCTGGTGATGCAGGGCAGCAATCTCGGCCAGGTGGCCGGGCCTGTCGCGGTCGGAAGTGCCGTTGAGGCCTATGGGTGGACAGCCGCACTGGCCATCATCCTGATCGCCGCGCTGCTTGCCGCCATCATCGCCGCATCCGCCCGCTTCGATGACAGCGCGGCCCACTGACCCTACTGTCCCAACATCTCGGCAAGCCGCACCAGCTCCGCCTCGAGATCGCGCTCCACATCCACGGCCCGAATGTCGAGCACGCGATAATCTCGCGCCTCCAGCCACGCCCGCCGCGACGCGCGATCGGCTGCAATCGCCTCGCCCTCGCCCGGGTTCACCAGCTCGATCGCGATCCGGTGCGGGAAGGAGACGAAGTCCGGGATGTGGCGCCCCACGGGAGTCTGGCGCTTGAACCCACCTGCGAAGCGGCGATCACGCGTCAGCGCCTGCCAGAGCAGGCGTTCGGCGTCGGTCGGGTTGCGGCGGAGCAGGCGGGCAAGGCCCCGCACGGTCGAGCCGCTGTCGGGCACACCGCCGCCCTGCCCGTGCTCGGCCAGCAGCGCGCGCAGGCGCGTGGCCTGCTCGCCGTCGAGCACGCCGCCCTTGGCCGGACCCTTGCGCCCCTCGGCGATCGCCATGATCACGCCGTGCAGCGTGTGCATGTCCTGCTTGGTCGGCTCCATGCGGGTGAAGATGTTGCGCAGGTTCACCAGCATGGTGTCGCGCTTCTCGGCCGGGCGCAGGAACTCGACCTTGTCGAGCTCGCGCACGAGATTGTCGAAGAAGGCCTGCATCTGGTGCTGCGAGGCGCGCTCGGAGCGCTCCGGCATGGCGTGCGGCAGTTCGCCCGACGTCGCGCGCTTGAACCATTCGTAGCCGACCAAGAGCACGGCCTGGGCGAGGTTGAGCGAGGCGAAGCCCGGATTGACCGGAAAGGTGATGATGCGGTTGGCGAGCCCGACCTCCTCGTTGGTCAACCCCCAGCGCTCGCGGCCGAACAGGATGCCGGCCCTGCCGCCCGTCGCGACGTGACCTGCGATCTCGGCCGCTGCGGCCTCCGGCCCGACCACGGGCTTGGCTTGGTCGTGGGGGCGTGCGGTGGTGGCGAACAGGAGGTCGAGGTCGGCAACCGCCTGCTCGACCGTGTCGAACAGCTGCGCCTTCTCCAGGATATGGTCCGCACCGGCCGCGGCGCGCTGGGCCGCGATGTTGGGCCAGCCGTCCCGGGGATTGACGATGCGCATCCGGTCGAGGGCGAAGTTGCCCATGGCGCGCGCGGCCATGCCGATATTCTCGCCGAGCTGCGGCTCGACCAGGATCACGATGGGACCGTCGAGGGAAAGGCCGGCCTTGCTTTTGTCAGTCCCCGACATCTCTCTTTGCTTTCACACTGTCTCTCAAGGCCTTGGCGAGGCCGTTCTTAGGAATCGATTCAAGTCGGCGACCGGCCGGCTCGGGCGCTGCCCGCCTGTCGTTTGCCTGTCCTGACAAAATTCTCAAGGGAAATAACGGGTTGGATTCGACTTTTGAGTCTCGCCTGGAACGTGCCCCGAAGGTCTGGCCGAGGGCCGGCCGGCCGCTTCCCGCCTGCGCAAGCTGGATGAGCTAAAAGTGCATAATCCCTTGGCTTTCGCCCGCTGCTATCAGGTGCTAAGAGGCGGCGGATATTCCCGTGGCGCGCCAAAAGCGCCGTTCCCAAGAGGCTCCCCCGATCATGGCAAAAATCAAGGTATCCAATCCCGTCGTCGAGCTCGATGGCGACGAGATGACCCGGATCATCTGGCAGTACATCAAGGACAAGCTGATCAACCCGTTCCTCGATGTCGAGCTGCTCTATTTCGACCTGGGCATGGAATACCGCGACCACACCAATGATCAGGTGACGATCGACGCGGCCGAGGCGATCAAGAAGGTCGGCGTCGGCGTCAAATGCGCCACCATCACCCCGGATGAAGCCCGGGTGAAGGAGTTCAATCTCAAGCAGATGTGGAAGTCGCCGAACGGCACCATCCGCAACATCCTCGGCGGAGTGATCTTCCGCGAGCCGATCATCTGCAAGAACGTGCCGCGCCTGGTTCCCGGCTGGACCAAGCCGATCATCATCGGCCGCCACGCCTATGGCGACCAGTACCGCGCCACCGACATCAAGTTCCCCGGCAAGGGCACCCTCTCGCTGAAGTTCGTCGGCGAGGACGGCACCGTGATCGAGAAGGAAGTGTTCAAGGCGCCCGGCGCCGGCGTCGCGATGGAGATGTACAATCTCGACGATTCCATCATCGACTTCGCCCGCGCCTCCTTCAATTACGGCCTGCTGCGCAATTACCCGGTGTACCTGTCGACCAAGAACACGATCCTCAAGGTCTATGACGGGCGCTTCAAGGACATCTTCCAGGACATCTTCGACCGCGAGTTCAAGAAGGAGTTCGACGCCAAGGGCCTGACCTACGAGCACCGCCTGATCGACGACATGGTGGCCTCGGCGCTGAAATGGTCCGGCGGCTATGTCTGGGCCTGTAAGAACTACGACGGCGACGTGCAGTCCGACACGGTCGCGCAGGGCTACGGCTCGCTCGGCCTGATGACCTCGGTGCTGCTCACCCCCGACGGCAAGACCGTCGAGGCGGAAGCTGCCCACGGCACGGTGACCCGCCATTACCGCGAGCACCAGAAGGGCAAGGAGACCTCGACCAACTCGATCGCCTCGATCTTCGCCTGGACGAGAGGCCTGTCGCACCGCGCCAAGCTCGACAACAACCCCGAGCTCGCCAAGTTCGCGGCCATGCTGGAGAAGGTCTGCGTCGACACCGTCGAGGCTGGCTACATGACCAAGGACCTCGCGCTCCTCGTCGGCGCCGACCAGCGCTGGCTCTCGACCACCGGCTTCCTCGACAAGGTCGCCGAGAACCTCACGAAAGAGCTGGCGGCGTAAGCTGTCCGCAATTTCGCCCGACTGGGCCAGACATGATCAAGGGCCGCGCCAAAGCGCGGCCCTTTTTCAATTCTGTGGCCCTCGCGCGGAGATGCGACCATGCCGATCACACTATGCCGGGCCGAACTGGGAGCTTGCCGACGGCAGCGCGGTGACGGGTAAAGCCGCCGGCAATGCGCCGGGCGCGACCGCAGCCGACATTCCCTGGCTGAAACTAGACGTCACCTCGCATCGCGGCAGCGGCGCACTCACGCCCGTGACCACGGTCCAGCGCATCAACACCCATGGCGGCAAGCTCGACGGTGCCTGCGACAAGGCCGGCGAGTTCAGGAGCGCGCCCTACTCCGCCGACTACGTCTTCCTGAACAAGGGCTGAGCGTTCAGCAGTCCGGTAGACATTGAGCTAAGCGCCCGCCATCGCTTTTTCGATCGCGCTCAGGGCCTCGGACGCCTTGGCGCCATCGGGGCCGCCGGCCTGGGCCATGTCCGGCCGGCCGCCGCCGCCCTTGCCGCCGAGCGCCTCGGAGGCGATGCGCACGAGATTCACGGCATTGAAGCGCGCGGTGAGGTCCTGCGTGACGCCGACCACAATTCCGGCCTTGCCGTCCCCGGTGACGCCGACGATGGCGACGACGCCCGAGCCGATCTGCTTCTTGCCGTCGTCGGCGAGGCTCTTGAGATCCTTCATCTCGATGCCTTCGACCGCACGCGCCATCAGCTTGACGCCGCCGGCCTCGCGCACGCCCGACGCTGCGCCGTTATTGCCGGCGGCGGCGCCGCCGCCCATCGCCAGCTTCTTGCGGGCATCGGAGAGTTCGCGCTCGAGCTTCTTGCGCTCCTCCATCAGCGCCGAGATGCGCGCCGGCACGTCGTCGAGCGAGGTGCGCAGCTCGTTCGCCGCGATCTTCGCCAGCGCCATGGTGTCGTTGGCATGTTTTCGCGCGTAGTTGCCCGTCAGCGCCTCGATCCGGCGCACGCCGGAGGCGACCGCGCTCTCGCTCGTGACCGTGATCAGGCCGATATCGCCGGTGCGCTTCACATGGGTGCCGCCGCAGAGCTCGACCGACCAGCCGAGCGCGTTGGCGCCGCGCTCGCGCGCGGTCCTGCCCATCGAGACGACGCGGACCTCGTCGCCATACTTCTCGCCGAACAGCGCGCGCGCGCCGGCCTCGCGGGCCTCGTCGACGCCCATGACGCGCGTGGTGACCTCGTCGTTCTCCAGCACCACGTCGTTGGCGATGTCCTCGACGCGGGCGAGCTCCTCGGCCGTGATCGGCTTCGGATGCACGAAGTCGAAGCGCAGCCGATCCGGCGCGACCATCGAGCCGCGCTGGGCGATGTGATCGCCGAGCACCTGGCGCAGCGCCTCGTGGATGATGTGGGTCGCGGAGTGATGGGCGCGGATGGTCGAGCGCCTGGAATGATCGACCTCGAGCTGCAGCGCCGTGCCGAGCTTCAGTTCGCCGCTCTCGACCGTGCCGATATGGACGAAGAGATCGCCGAGCTTCTTCTGCGTATCAGTGACGCGGACCTTGATGCCGCCCTCGCCCGAGAGCACGCCGGTGTCGCCG
This sequence comes from Bradyrhizobium sp. SUTN9-2, assembly GCF_003122645.1. Lineage (NCBI taxonomy): Bacteria > Pseudomonadati > Pseudomonadota > Alphaproteobacteria > Hyphomicrobiales > Nitrobacteraceae > Bradyrhizobium > Bradyrhizobium sp. SUTN9-2. Next base: position 3,364,090 of record NZ_LAXE01000001.1, on the reverse strand, counting down.
ACCTGGCCGCCGGACTCCGCATAGAACGGCGTCTGGTTCAGCACGATCGCACCCGTCTCGCCGGCCTTGAGGCTCGTCACCTCGGCGCCATCCTTGACCAGCGCCGAGACCACGCCTTCGGCACTCTCGGTCTCGTAGCCCAGGAATTCGGTGGCGCCGAGCTTCTCGCGCAGCGGGAACCAGATCGCCTCGGAGGCCGCCTCACCGGAGCCCTTCCAGGACTCGCGCGCCTTGGCCTTCTGGCGCTCCATCGCGTCGGTGAACGCCGCCTGGTCGACGCCGATGCCGCGCGACTTCAGCGCGTCCTGCGTCAGGTCGAGCGGGAAGCCGTAGGTGTCGTAGAGCGTGAAGGCGACGTCGCCGTCGAACATGTCGCCCTTCTTTAAGGACGCGCTCTTCTCGTCGAGGATGGCCAAGCCGCGCGAGAGAGTCTTGCGGAAGCGGGTCTCTTCCAGCCGCAGCGTTTCCTCGATCAGTTTTTCCGCGCGCATCAATTCCGGATAGGCCTGGCCCATCTCGCGCACCAGCGCCCAGACGAGGCGGTGCATCAAAGGCTCCTTGGCACCCAAGAGCTGGGCATGGCGCATCGCCCGGCGCATGATCCGGCGCAGCACATAGCCGCGGCCCTCGTTCGAGGGCAGCACGCCGTCGGAGACCAGGAAGGCGGACGAGCGCAAGTGATCGGCGATGACGCGGAACGAGCCGACGTTCTGCTCGTTCGGTCCGCTGCCGAGCGCGGACGAGGTCGCGTCGATCAGGTTCTTGAACAGGTCGGTCTCGAACACGCTCTCGACGCCCTGGAGGATGCAGGCCATGCGCTCCAGGCCCATGCCGGTGTCGATCGAGGGACGCGGCAGATTAACGCGCTCCTCCTTCGTCACCTGCTCGTATTGCATGAACACGAGATTCCAGAATTCGAGGAAGCGGTCGCCGTCCTCTTCCGGCGATCCCGGAGGACCGCCCCAGATGTGCTCGCCGCGGTCGATGAAGATCTCCGAGCACGGGCCGCACGGCCCGGTGTCGCCCATCGCCCAGAAATTGTCCGAGGTCGGGATGCGGATGATGCGGTCGTCGGAGAAGCCGGCGATCTTCTTCCACAGGCCGGCCGCCTCGTCGTCGGTGTGGTAGACGGTGACGAGCAGCTTGTCCTTCTTCAGCCCGAACTCGCTCGTGATCAGCTTCCAGGCGAGCTCGATCGCGCGCTCCTTGAAGTAATCGCCGAACGAGAAATTGCCGAGCATCTCGAAGAAGGTGAGATGGCGCGCGGTGTAGCCGACATTGTCGAGGTCGTTGTGCTTGCCGCCGGCGCGCACGCATTTCTGCGAGGTGGTGGCGCGCTGATAGGGCCGCTTCTCGACGCCGGTGAAGACGTTCTTGAACTGCACCATGCCGGCATTGGTGAACATCAACGTCGGGTCGTTGCGCGGCACGAGTGGCGAGGACGGCACGATCTCGTGGCCGTTCTCGGCAAAGAAGTTCAGAAAGGTCGACCTGATCTCGTTGACGCCGCTCATGTTCATCCAATCGGGTATGCTTGGGCCCGCTTTTCGCGGTCCAAACCAGACCGTTAAGGCTGATATCTGCGGGCCAAAGCGCTTTTAGACAAGGCCAGCTTCGCTGTCCAGAAACTGTGCAGAGAGATCAGAGGGTTGCCGCAGGCGCTCAATCCCCTTGCAATCCCGTTGGATAGGGCGCGCGGACGCGTTGACAGGCTTGGCTCCGCTGTGGTCTCTACCCATCTGTATCGTACGGCCACGTCGGGAGAGACCGGCACTTGGTAGCCGGCGCCGAAGGAGCAACCGCCCCGGAAACTCTCAGGCAAAAGGACCGCGTGGCTTTGACAGCATCTGGAAAGAGGCGCCGACGGGTCTAGGCCCGGACAGCGTCCGCCGACGGGATAATACTCTCAGGCACAGCGACAGATGGGGCTTCGACTGGTGTCCATCGGGGAATCCTCCCCGGGGAACCGCCGAGGGCCCTCAAGATGCTAGCGCACGACCAAGACTCCCTGAAACGCACCCCCCTCTACGACCTCCATGTGTCCCTGGGCGGCAAGATGGTGCCGTTCGCGGGCTATGACATGCCCGTGCAGTACCCCGCGGGCATCTTGAAGGAGCACCTCCATACCCGCACCAAAGCGGGCCTGTTCGACGTCTCCCACATGGGCCAGCTCGCGCTCCGGCCGAAATCCGGCAATGTGGAGGACGCCGCCCGCGCGCTGGAGCGGCTGGTGCCGCAGGATATCGTGGCGATCGCCGGGGGGCGGCAGCGCTACGCCCAGTTCACCAATGACGACGGCGGCATTCTCGACGACCTGATGGTCGCCAATTTCGGCGATCACCTGTTCCTGGTCGTCAACGCCGCCTGCAAGGCCGAGGACGAGGCGCATCTGCGCGCCAACCTGTCCGACGCCTGCGTGATCGAGCAGCTTGCCGACCGCGCGCTGATCGCGTTGCAGGGCCCGAAGGCGGAGGCGGCGCTGGCGAAATTCTGTGCAGAGGTATCAGCCATGAAATTCATGGATGCCGGCCCGCATGAGGTCGCCGGCATCAAGTGCTTCGTCTCGCGCTCCGGCTACACCGGCGAGGACGGCTTCGAGATCTCGGTTCCATCAGGCGATGCCGAACGCCTGGCAAAAATGCTGCTGGAAAATCCCGACGTGCTCCCGATTGGCCTCGGGGCCCGCGACAGTCTGCGGCTGGAAGCCGGGCTCTGCCTGTACGGCCACGACATCGACACCACGACCACGCCGGTCGAGGCCGCGCTGGAATGGTCGGTGCAGAAAAGCCGCCGCAGCGGCGGCGCGCGCACCGGCGGCTTTCCCGGCGCTGCGAAGATCCTCGCCCATTTCGATGGCGGCGCATCCCGCCGCCGCGTCGGCTTGCGCGCCGAAGGCCGCGCGCCGGTGCGCGAGGGCGCGCTGCTGTTTGCGAATGACGCGGGCGGCGAGCCGATCGGACAAGTCACCTCGGGCGGTTTCGGCCCGAGCCTGAATGCGCCGGTTGCGATGGGCTACGTGCCCACGAATCTGAGCGCGCTTGGCACAAAGCTCTTCGCCGAGGTGCGCGGCCAGCGACTGCCCTTGCAGGTCGCCGCCATGCCCTTCGTCAAGAACACCTACAAACGCTGAGGATTCGAAATGACCACGACGCTGTACACCTCTGATCACGAATGGCTGGCGATCGACGGCGATGTCGCCACCGTCGGCATCACCGATTACGCGCAGCAGCAGCTCGGCGACGTCGTGTTCGTCGAGCTGCCCAAGGTCGGCCGCGCGCTGAAGAAGGCCGAAGCCGCCGCGGTCGTCGAATCCGTCAAGGCGGCCTCCGACGTCTACGCGCCGATCTCTGGCGAAGTGCTCGAGACCAACGCCGAGCTCGCATCCGAGCCGGCGCTGGTGAACTCGGACGCGCAAGGCAAGGCCTGGTTCTTCAAGATCAAGATTGCCGACAGAAGCGAGCTCGGCGGCCTCATGGATGAAGCTGCCTACAAGGCGCATACCGCGTGAGATGAAGCGCGATCTTTTCACATCGTCATGGCCGGGCTTGTCCCGGCCATCCACGGCCTTCTCACGGCACGAAGAACGTGGATGCCCGGGACAGGCCCGGGCATGACGGCGACGACAGAAGACCTGAAGCGAGGACCCATGATGACCGCGCACCGCAAATCCAACGGCGACACCGCCAGTTTCGTCCGCCGCCACATCGGCCCGTCCGCGCGAGACGTCACCGCGATGCTGGAGGCGGTCGGCGCCAAGAGCGTCGATGCGCTGATCGCGGAGACCTTGCCGGCCTCGATCCGGCAGGCCGCCCCGCTCGATCTGGGCAAGCCCTTGAGCGAGACCGAGGCGATCGCGCACATGACCGAGCTTGCGCGTCAAAACCAGGTGTTCACCTCGCTGATCGGCCAGGGCTATTCAGGCACCATCCTGCCTGCGGTGATCCAGCGCAACATCCTGGAGAACCCGGCCTGGTATACGGCCTATACGCCCTACCAGCCCGAGATCAGCCAGGGCCGGCTGGAAGCGCTGCTCAACTTCCAGACCATGATCTGCGACCTCACCGGGCTCGACGTCGCCAACGCCTCGCTGCTCGATGAAGCCACCGCGGCGGCCGAAGCCATGGCGCTCGCCGAGCGCCACTCGCAGGTGAAGGCAAAAGCCTTCTTCGTCGACAAGGACGTGCATCCGCAGACGCTGGCGGTGATGCGCACCCGCGCCGAGCCGCTGGGGTGGACCCTGGTCGTCGGCGATCCCCTCACCGATCTCGACAAAGCGGACGTGCTCGGTGCGCTGCTGCAATACCCGGGCTCATCCGGCGCGCTGCGCGATCTCAGGCCCGCGATCGCGGCGCTGAAGGCCAAGGGCGCGCTCGCCATCGTTGCCGCCGACCTGCTGGCGCTGACGCTGCTCGCCTCGCCCGGCGAACTGGGCGCCGACATCGCGATCGGCTCGGCCCAGCGCTTCGGCGTGCCGATGGGCTATGGCGGACCGCACGCGGCCTATATGGCGGTGCGCGATGCGCTGAAGCGTTCGCTGCCCGGCCGCATCGTCGGCCTCTCCGTCGATTCCCGCGGTGCGCCGGCCTATCGCCTCGCGCTGCAGACCCGCGAGCAGCACATCCGCCGCGAGAAGGCGACATCCAACATCTGCACCGCGCAGGTGCTGCTCGCCGTGATCGCCTCGATGTACGCGGTCTATCACGGCCCCGAGGGCCTCACGCAGATCGCGCGCAACGTCCACCGCCGCACCGCCGTGCTCGCGACCGGCCTGCGCAAGCTCGGCTTTGCGCCTGCCAGCGAAAGCTTCTTCGACACGCTCAGCGTCGATTGCAGCGGCAAGCACGAGGAGATCGTCGCGCGCGCTTTGGCCGAGAAGATCAATCTCGGCATCAGTGATACCGCCCTTCGCATCGCGCTCGACGAGACCACGACGCCCGCGACGGTCGAAGCCGTCTGGCGCGCCTTCGGCGGCAAGCTTGCCTATGCCGAGATCGACGCCGAGACGCGCGAGGCGCTGCCGGACGACTTGAAGCGCGGGACCGCGTTCCTGACCCATCCCGTCTTCCATGCGCATCGCTCGGAAACCGAGATGCTGCGCTACATGCGCAAGCTCAGTGATCGCGACCTCGCGCTCGACCGCGCCATGATCCCGCTGGGATCCTGCACCATGAAGCTGAACGCGACCACCGAGATGATGCCGCTGACCTGGCCGGAATTCGGCTCGCTGCATCCGTTCGCCCCGCGCGAGCAAGCTCAAGGCTATCACGCGCTGTTCGCACGCCTGGAGAAATGGCTCTGCGACATCACCGGCTATGACGCGATCTCGCTGCAGCCGAACTCGGGCGCGCAGGGCGAATATGCCGGGCTGCTCGCGATCCGCGGCTATCATGCCGCGCGCGGACAGGGCCATCGCAAGATCTGCCTGATCCCCTCCTCCGCCCACGGCACCAATCCGGCCTCGGCCGCGATGGTCGGCATGGACGTGGTGGTGGTGTCTTGCGAGAAGAACGGCGACGTCGACGTCAATGATCTCCGCGCCAAGGCGGAGAAGCACGCGAACGACCTCGCAGCTGTCATGATCACCTATCCCTCGACCCACGGCGTGTTCGAGGAGCACATCCGCGAGATCTGCGACATCGTGCACGGCCATGGCGGCCAGGTGTATCTCGACGGCGCCAACCTCAATGCGCAGGTCGGCCTTTCCAGGCCCGGCGATTACGGCGCCGACGTCAGCCATCTCAACCTGCACAAGACCTTCTGCATCCCGCATGGCGGCGGCGGCCCCGGCATGGGCCCGATCGGCGTCAAGGCGCATCTCGCCCCGTTCCTCCCCGGCCACCCCGCGACGAAGGCAGACGCGCCGGTCGGTCCGGTCTCGGCCGCGCCGTTCGGTTCGGCGTCGATCCTTACCATCTCCTACATCTACATCCTGATGATGGGCGGTGAAGGCCTGAAGCGCGCCACCGAGATCGCGATCCTCAACGCCAATTACATCGCAGCGCGCCTCGATCCGCATTTCCCGGTGCTCTACAAGAACGAGAAGGGACGCGTCGCGCATGAGTGCATCGTCGATCCGCGTCCGCTGAAGACGACGAGTGGCGTCACCGTCGACGACATCGCAAAGCGCCTGATCGATTACGGCTTCCACGCCCCGACCATGAGCTTCCCGGTACCGGGCACGCTGATGATCGAGCCGACCGAATCGGAATCCAAGGCCGAGCTGGATCGTTTTTGCGACGCCATGATCGCGATCCGCAAGGAAATCGCCGAGGTCGAGGCCGGTCGCTTTGAGATCGCAGCCTCGCCCTTGCGCCACGCCCCGCACACCGTGCACGACATCGCCGACGACGATTGGAAGCGCGCCTACACCCGCAGCGAAGGTTGCTTCCCCGACGGCGTCTCGCGCACCGACAAATATTGGTGCCCCGTCGGCCGCGTCGACAACGTCTACGGCGACCGCAACCTGGTGTGCTCCTGCCCGCCGGTGAGCGATTACGCGGAAGCCGCGGAGTAGGATTTGTAGGGTGAGTTAGCCTCGCGGCTGCGCGAAGCGCAGTCCGCGAGACGTAACCCACCACTTCTGCGTCCGCTGAACCGAACGGTGGTGGATTACGCCTTCGGCCCTACGGCACTGCGTGCGCCGCTAGGGCGCAATCAACAACCGGCGCTCGCCATCCCACCGCCAAAGCCGTTCATTGGTGAGCAGCGTGCCGCCCCACCAACGTCGAATCGGATTGTGGCGACGGAAATCTTCGCGGCCTTCCAGAACCGCTTTGCCAAATTCAGTCAGCGACAACCGGCTCCGACGATAGGCGGCGTTGCGACCTCGCGCATCGTGCGGGGCGAGCGTCGCGAGTTTCGGATCGAGACCTGCGACCGCCGGCATCGGGCCCGACGCAAGCCCTTCGAGCAACGGACCCAGCTCCCACTGGTCGAACACGCGCGTTTCGAGCAGCCCGCCCGGCTGAAACAGTTCTTTTGTACGGTTGTGCCCCCTTGCAATCAGCTCGATAAGCCGCGCCTCCGTCGCGCCCAATCCGGTGATTGGTGACGGCAGTTCAGCTAGCAACGCTTCCAGAGCCGGCTTCAGGAAAGGTAGCCTGGGTAAATCCCTTGTCAGCAACCCGAAGCAAAGTTCAGGCGTCGGCGCCCGATACGCCTCCCAGGCCATGTTGGCTATCTCGAAGTCGCACTCTGCGATCTCCGATTCCCGCACCGTACGATCGCGAAGTTGCGGGCCGTCCGCTTCGCGCAGATCGAAATTGACTCGTCGCAGTCTAAGACAATGGGTGATCGATGGATGGGACCGCAAATAGTCCAGGATCCAGATCAGTTGCAATTGACTGTTAGGCTCAGGGTCGAACCACAGCTCGATGAACTCGACGCCATAGGTCTCGCAAAACCAAACCAGGCCAGTCTCCTTGTGCGCGAGACCGGTCTGAGGCAACCGGCCAACAAGATCGGACCACCGCACCTCCGGATCGCCCCTGTAATAGCCTCCCGTAAGATAGTCCTCGAGGTGGTGCGACGTAGGCAACGGCCCCCAAACGAACCGAAAGATCAACGGGACGACCATGTCAGCACGACCGGCATAGGTGAGACCAACGCCGGACGAACTAGTCAGAATCACACGCTTCATCGTCGACGCGCCCTCACGCAACACGAAACGGGCACCGAAGACGTCGGCAACTCAACGTCCTCAGTGCCCGCTCCTCGCGAAAAATTTTCGCGTTAGGTCTTACTCGTCCGCCGGCTCCTCGCCGTCGGCGTCGCGCTCCGGCGTGCCGGCCAGGATCTGCTCGGCGATCAGGCCGGAGTTCTGGCGGATCGCGGTCTCGATCTTGGCGGTGATGTCGGGGTTGCCTTTCAGGAACGCCTTGGCGTTCTCGCGGCCCTGGCCGAGGCGCTGGCTGTCATAGGAGAACCAGGCGCCGGACTTCTCGACGATGCCGGCCTTGACGCCGAGATCGAGGATCTCGCCCATCTTGGAGACGCCCTCGCCGTACATGATGTCGAACTCGACCTGCTTGAACGGCGGGGCCAGCTTGTTCTTGACCACCTTGACGCGCGTGGTGTTGCCGACCACCTCGTCGCGCTCCTTGATCGCGCCGATGCGGCGGATGTCGAGGCGGACGGAGGCGTAGAATTTCAGCGCATTGCCGCCGGTGGTGGTTTCCGGCGAGCCGTACATCACACCGATCTTCATGCGGATCTGGTTGATGAAGATCACCATCGTGTTGGATTTGTTGATGGAGGCCGTGAGCTTGCGCAGCGCCTGGCTCATCAACCGTGCTTGAAGTCCCGGCAGCGCATCGCCCATCTCGCCCTCGAGCTCGGCCTTCGGCACCAGCGCCGCCACCGAATCGACCACGAGAACATCGACCGCGCCCGAGCGCACCAGGGTGTCGCAGATCTCCAGCGCCTGCTCGCCGGTGTCGGGCTGCGAGATCAGGAGCTCGTCGATGTTGACGCCGAGCTTGCGGGCATAGACCGGATCGAGCGCGTGCTCGGCATCGATGAAGGCGCAGATGCCACCCTTCTTCTGCGCTTCCGCCACCGTATGCAGCGCCAGCGTGGTCTTGCCGGACGATTCCGGCCCGTAGATCTCGACGATGCGCCCCTTGGGCAGGCCGCCGATGCCGAGCGCGATATCGAGCCCGAGCGAGCCGGAGGACACCGCCTCGATGTCCATGGAGCGGTCGTTCTTGCCGAGCTTCATCACCGAGCCCTTGCCGAACTGCCGCTCGATCTGGGAGAGCGCGGCGGCCAGAGCTTTACTCTTGTCCATGGAGGATCCTTCGACGATACGCAGGGCAGTTGCGGACATTGGTCGTGCTCCTTATGGCGAGGATTCGCGTGAGGGACAAACGGTTGCGAGGCAGCTCGGCGATAAAAGCAATGTACCCCATTTGTTCTAGGTTCGCAATATGTTCTTTTGCCCGATTTTGACTGGACCAGGAGACAACGGAGCTGGTCGAACCGGCCATGCTGGATCGTCACGCCGTCCGCACTGCGTGCACAACTGAACAGACGCGGATCCATTTCTGGATCCTAATGCATCATCACCGCGCGGACCCTGGCCACTATCGGTGATGAGAACGCTGACCTCGCGCTCCCGCCTCCTCGCAAGGAAAGAGCGCGCCATGTTGAAGCGACGACGTTTCAAGCAGCAACTGACCCTTCAGGACCGGCTGTCGGCATGGGTGAAGCAGGTCCGCGAGCAGGCGTCCAAGCTACCTCCCGGGCCGGAGCGGGACGCGCTGCTCAAGAAGGCGCGCCAGGCCGACGTTGCCAATCATCTGAACGATTGGGTCAAATCGCCAGGGCTGCAGCCGCCGAAATAGCCGGGCCTGCGCCGGGTTCCTCGAAGCGAACATGACCGGGATCAACGACGCGCGACCGGGGCGCCGTCATGTTTCCGTAATCCTACGGCACCGAACCTTTCGCGGTCTCGGGCCTTCTGTGGGGATGGGACCGCAACTTTTGGGGATCTCTGGTCATGACGAACAACGACACGCACCACGACACGCTGAGGCGAAAGCCGCTGCTGGACGCCGCCCACGAGGAGATGGTGAAGTTCGAGCGCAAGGAAAACGAGTTCCGCAAGAAGGACCGCGAAGAGCGCGCCGCCGAGCTCCGTCTGCCGCTGAACGAGATCAAGGTTCATTAGGCACTGCCAGGACCGCCGTCCGGAGCGGGCCAGGCCCGCCCGCGATGCGGCACTCCGCTCTGTTCCTTGCCCGGAACCTCCGATCGGCATCGCCGGTCGGGGCGCCGCGACCGCGGATGCACCAGGTAGCTAAATACTACCAGCAACCCCTTGGCGAAGCGATGAAATCGCCAGGACCCCTACTGTGCATGGGGTTGTTTTGCCACTTTTGAGAGGCAAGGCGCGCCGGCGCCTTCGATAGGACGGCCCAGCACGTCAGTTCCGTCTGCAGCAGCGCCTGCTAGAGCACCGCCAGCAAAACCAGACCTATCACCAGCACGACGAAGCCAGCCGCCGTCGCGGCGGCGAATGACCGCTCTACGTTATCCATATGATGCCACCCCGTTTCCGGCGCGCCACGTTTCCCCCATGGCTGCGCCGAACGGATAAAATCTTGCCGACGGGTGTGTCCGCAGTGGTGCGGACGGATGTCGAAATTGGGACCGGTACGGGGCCAGTGTGCGGCCTTTCGATCGCGCACCTGCCGGCGGTCCGCCTGTCAGGCTGTCGTCAGCCAGCCGGCTAGGGTCGCCCGGCTACCGGCCAGCGCGGGGCTCCTGCTCCTCCTGCGTCAGGCGCAGCGAGAAGGCGCGGATCGCGGGCGCCGCCAGCAGCACGACCGGCAGCATCGCGGCCCATGCGATCAGCCATGACACCATCCAGTGCCGCACGAAGAGCATCGGGCTGCCGGCGGGAAAGCTGGCGATCCCCGCCGCGATCAGCGAGGTCAGCCCGGACTGGATGATGCCGAAGACGAAATGCGAGTAGCGGCGGGGAATGCCGAGCATGAGGCGCCCATGGTTGCTTGCCCGCGAGTCGGGCAAGCAAGGCACATGCCGTTAACCTAAAGCGGATCCGGCGCCGCAGGTTGGAACCGCGGCCTGCCGAACGCATCGCGTCCGGGCTCCAGGAACTTTGTTCATGGTCGGAGAACCACGGAGGCCGTGGGCGACATTTTGCTTTCTGCGGAATATTGCGACGACCAACATGTTTGCAGGCATGAGGGTGAATCGTGGGAGGTGACCATGAATCACAGGGGCGTCGAGTTCACCATCGCCAAGACGGCGATTCCCGGAATCTGGCAATGGCAGTTTCGCATCGGCGACCGGATCAAGACCGGCAAGACCGAGACCCGGATCGACCTGCTGGCGATCCGGCGCGTGCAGCTGCGCATCGACCGCGAGCTGAAGGCGATCGGGCGAAAGACGGCCTGAACCGTTTCGCCCTCTGCGCCATAGCGCGCGTCAGTCGGCGCTGGGCAGCCGACGCATGGTGAACTCGATATCGCCGCCGGGCAATTCGCGCCAGGTCTCGACCTCGCTCATATAGCCGGCCTTGGGGTAGCGGGCGAAGAAGGCCTGCGCCCGCTCCCGTGCCGCCGCCCGCGGCAGCGTGAAGGTCTCGCGCAGATAGCCATCGCCGGCGGACTGGCCGGGCTTGCCGGCCGCCTTGCGCCGGCGCGCCATCCGCTCGGCGAGATCCCGCGGACGATCGGCCATGTCCTGCCTTCCTCTGCGCACTACGCTACCGACAATGTAGGGCGCGGGCCGGATCAAGAGGAGTCCTTCCGAGGAGCATTGTGCGTCCCCGGAACGGGTCAGTTGGCGGCCGTCCCGCTCTTGGTCTTCTTCGGCGCACTGGTTGCGGCCGACGCCTTCGGCGCCGCCGGCTGCTTCGGCTGTTCGGCGCGCATGCCGCCCCAGGGATCGCTGGACGGCTTGGAATCCGGAATCTTCTTCAGCGTTTCCTTGTAGGCCTTCTCGCGCTCGGCCTCGATGGCCTTCTCCTCCGGGGACTTGCTCGGAGCATCCTGCATCAAATTGATGTTGGGCATTTGCGCGTAGGCAGGTCCCGCCAGCACGGCCAGCACCGCGGCCAAACGGAAAAGCTTCATCATTCACTCCTTAAGTCTTCCATGAGGCGCGGATCGCCCCGTGCCCTGTCATCCTCGTCAGCCCGGTCACGACCGGTGGCCGCTAGTGCCGATCCGATCGGCATGATTTGGGCGTCTGCAGCCAATCGTCCCAGATCGGACCGCATTTGGTGCACCCGCTCAGCGCGAGACCGAGCAGGCCCATGCAAAAGACGAGGATACAGCGACGCAACATCATCCACCCCTACCCAAGCCAGGCATCATATCGGGCCAAGTCAGGCATTTTCAAGCCGAGGCGGCCGGCGCCAGACCGGGTGACTTTGCCTCGCGGATGCGCGCACAATGCGGTGAAACATCCGGCAACACAGGAGAGCGCGACAGCAATGCAAACGCAGCCAGAAGCCGAGTTCGGCCCCGCCGACGCCAGACGCATCATCGGCGAGGTCTTTGCGCCCTGGGTCCAGGACCTCAACCTCGCGGTCGAGCGCATCGAGCATGTGCCGCCCGCGGACGTCCCGGATTGGCAGCCCGGCGCGCTGCTGCGCATGCCGTTTTCGGAGCGGCTGTGCCGCAACGGCGGCGTGGTCTGCGGCCAGGCCCTGATGGCGCTCGCCGATACCGCAATGGTGATCGCGATCCTCGCGGCCAATCGCGGCTACCGTCCCATGACCACGGTCGATCAGACCACGCATTTCATGCGCGCGATCGCCGCGTCCGACGTGCTGGCGGATGCGCGCGTGGTGCGGCTCGGGCGCACCATGAGCTTTGGCCGCGTCACGCTGCTCTCGGCCGCCGACGGCAAGCCGGCCGCGATGGTGTCGAGCGCGTTCGCGATGCTGCCGGGGTGAACGCGCCCTGAAAACAAGAGAGCCGCGCGAAGCGCAAGGCTCGACGCGGCTCTCGATGGAAATCGGGTCGGGACAGCAAGCGCGATCGCGCTTGCCGTCATTGCGCCGGCAATGTCACTTGCCGAGGATCTCGTCGGCCGCGGTGACGACGCTGACGGTCGGATTCTTTCCGCAATAGGCGCCGAACTTCTTGGCATTCTCGATGAAGACGGCGGTGTCGATGATCGCGTTGTCTTCGTCGCCCTTGTACCAGCCGTCCATCCAGGTCAGCACGACGCCGATGTTGTCCTCGCCGCTCTCGAGGAACTGCTTGCAGGTCATGGTCGAGAGGTCCCACTTGACGGCGTGGGCGGGTATCGAGGCCAGCGAGAGCGCTGCGGCGAACAAAATCGAAAGCGAAGTCTTCATCAATATCTCCATCGGCGTGTCACGCCATAAAGGAAAGGCACTTGGGTAGGCTCTTTGGGTAGGCTCTTTGGGCAGGTTCGCACGAGCGGCTCGCCGCTCTAACGTCGTAAACAAAGTCTGAAACGCCGTGCAAGTAGCGCCAGTATTGAGTTTAGTTCAACGTAATTTCTATGCACTACTTCATACTCATCGGCAGGACTGATGCAGATGATTGAGAAGCGCACATCGCAACGTCACCGTGTTTTCAAGGGCGGAAAGATCACGTTCGAAAACAGCGGCATTCCTTGCACGGTGCGAAACATGTCGGCGGGCGGCGCGGCGATCGACCTCGACACTCCCGTCATGTTGCCGCAATCGGTCACGCTCTCGATCGCCTGTGACCATTTCGTACGGCATTGTCGCACAGTTTGGCGCAGCGACAAGCGCGTCGGCCTCGCTTTCGTGCAATAGCGGGCGCGATGTGAACGAAGGTTCGCATCGCGTGCACACCACCATCATGACTGGCTCGCAATCACGCGCGTAACACCCGCGAGCGATGATGAGCCCCGCAACGTCGATCGACTCGACGCGGTCATTGGGCGGGCACTGCGCCTGCGCTGAGGCGGCCCTCAGCGCCAGCACGGCGGCGTGATGACCAGAATCCGCATTACCGCAATCCCCCACCTCTGGGGTACAAGCCAGCCCCCAATCGCGGAATAGCGATGTCCGGGTTCCGGGACCTCAGCAAATCTTGATCGGCCTGGACTTCGTCCGATCGCATTCGTGCCTATCTGTCGGCCCGCAGGGGACCTTTCACGGATGTTGCGGATCATTGCTCATGCGGCGCTGCTCATTGGCGCGCTTGCGCTCGGTGCCTGCGGCTTTGCCGACAGCCGCGCACCGGTGCCGGAATTCATGCGCATGAAGGAGCCCGAGCAGCCGCCGGAAGCGCCGCCCGACGTCAAGCGCGTGGTGCGCGAGCAGATCGACGTCGTCTTTCTCGCAACGTCCTATCCGCGCGAGGTTCACGTCGCCCCGCCGCATCGTGAGCTGCGAGGACCGGGCTGGACCGCGTGCGTCCGCGCGCAGCTCACCTCGGCGACCGGTACGTCGCTCGGCGCCCAGACCTACATCGTGACGATCAACGACGGCAGGGTCGTGGACCGCCGGCGCGCCGACGCCGACGACATCTGCGGCACGGAGACTTACGAGCCGATCTAGGAACCCGCCCCTGACGACAAGTTCCGGGAAAAACCTGTAGATGACCCGGAACGATCACCGCCTCCCCTTCTTGTTACCGCCGAGGGCAGTTTCGAGGAGGACATGATGAGGACGTTGACTATTGCGCTGCTGGCAGGCGTGGGGGCCTTGGCCGCCGCCTCGGGGGCCAAGGCTTCCGATATCTATACGACCAGCGAATACACCAATCCGGATCTCGTGCAGCAGGTGCGACTCGTCTGCGACGAGGATGGTCGCTGCTATCGCACGCGCGGCGGGTCGCGCGTGATCGTGCGCGATTCCTACAATTACATGCCGCGCGACCGCTACTATGAGCGCCGGAGCTATCATCGCCACTACGATGACGGCCCGCGCGCCGGCGTCGGCATTCGCGCGCCCGGCGTCAGCGTCGGCGTCGGTAGCTGGTGAGCGATGAAGGCTTGATGGTCGGAGACCGGGCGAGACTATTCGCCCGGTCCCGTGACCTCAGGTTTCGAGTGGATCGGCCGGCGTGATGTAGCGCGTCGATGACGGCAGCTGAGCGATGAAGCGGGCGAGCACCATGCCGGCGCACATCGCCACGACAAAGATGACGGCGGAGAGCGAGCCAAATCCGAGCGCGGTCAGCGCCGGCCCCGGGCAAAAGCCTACCAGCCCCCAGCCGATGCCGAAGATCGCCGGACCTGCGACGATCCTGGGATCGATGTCTCGCCGCGTCGGCAAATAGAATCGATCAGCGAAGAATGGACGCGGAAGCTTGAGAACGCGGCTGAAGCCGACGAAGGTCACGGCCACCGCGCCCGCCATCACGAAGGCGAGGCTTGCATCCCATGTCCCTGCCTGAATGCCGGCGACGTCCAGGAAGTTCAGCACCTTTGCGGGGTTCGACATGCCGGAGACGATGAGGCCGAGGCCGAAGATCAGCCCAATCGCGAATTGAACCAGGATTGCCATCGCCGTCAGTTCCAGTGCCGCATCAAGAACACGGTCGCCATGCCGGCGGCCATGAAGGTGATGGTCGCAACCAGCGAGCGCACCGACAGCCGCGACAGGCCGCAAACGCCGTGGCCCGAGGTGCAGCCGCTGCCCCACACCGAACCGAAACCCGTGAGCAATCCGCCGATGATCAGGAGGGCCGGCCCCGCCGCGATCGTCTGCTCCGGCAGACCTCCGGTGACGAGCCGGACCAGCACGGGCGCAGCAGCAAGACCGGCGACGAAGGCAAGGCGCCCAGCGAGTTCGCTGTCCTCATAGGGCGGAAACAGCCGCGCCGCGATGCCGCTGACGCCTGCGATCCGACCCGTTGCCCACATCAGCAGAACGGCCGCGAGGCCAATCATCGCACCGCCAACGAGCGACGCGATCGGCGTAAAAGACGTCGTGACCATGACCTCTCCTGAGCGAGAGCGCCCTTGCGTAGGACGCAAATACCATGGCCGCGCTATCCCAGCATCTCGGAAAGATGCGCGCATTGAGCTTGGTCAAACCAAAGCGTGACGGCCAAACGATATACTACAACATCGCGAGCCCGAAAGTCCGCGCAGTGCTGGAGATTCTTTGCCGGCTCTTCTGCGCCGGCAAGTCGGACTCTCGCCTTCGCAAAACGCGGGGAGCATGGGATGACCGACGACACCTTCATCGAGGGACCTCTCTACGAGAAGCGGAGGAAGGTCTATCCGCAATCGGTGCATGGCCCTTTCCGCCGCATCAAATGGGCGATCCTGTGCGTCACGCTCGGGACCTATTATCTGCTGCCATTCGTGCGCTGGAATCGCGGACCTGGCCTGCCCGACCAGGCCGTGCTGATCGACTTCCCGCATCGGCGCTTCTACTTCTTCTTGATCGAGCTGTGGCCGCAGGAGGTCTACTACTTCACCGGCCTCCTCATCATCGCGGCGATGATTCTGTTCCTGATGAACGCGGTCGCGGGACGGCTGTGGTGCGGCTACATGTGCCCGCAGACGGTGTGGACCGACCTGTTCTACGCGGTCGAGCGTTGGGTCGAGGGCGACCGGCGCGAGCGCATGCAGGGCGACAAGCGCTACTGGACGTTCGACCATCTTCGCAAGGTCGCGCTCAAGCACTTCCTCTGGATCATGATCGCCTGGTGGACCGGCGGCGCCTGGGTGCTCTACTTTTCCGACGCGCCGACGCTGGTGAAGGAGCTCGCGACCTTCCAGGCCCCGTTCATCGCCTATCTCTGGATCGGCATCCTCACCGCTACGACCTATGTCTTTGCCGGTCACGCCCGCGAGCAGATGTGCATCTACATGTGCCCGTGGCCGCGGATCCAGGCGGCGCTGACCGACGAATGGGCGCTCAACGTCACCTATCGGCGTGACCGCGGCGAGCCGCGCATGTCGGTGAAGAAGGCGGATGCCGCGCGCGCCCATGGCGATCCCGCCGGCGATTGCGTCGACTGCCATCAGTGCATCAATGTCTGCCCGACCGGCGTCGACATCCGCCACGGCATCCAGCTCGGCTGCATCCAGTGCGGCCTGTGCATCGACGCCTGCGACAACGTCATGCGCGAGATCGGCCGGCCCCAGGGCCTGATCGGCTACGACACCGACATCAACATGCAGCGCCGACGCGAGGGCAAGCCGCCGATCTACCGCATCATCCGTCCGCGCACGCTGATCTATGCCGCGGCCATCGCCATTGTGGGCAGCATCATGCTGTACACTCTCGCCACTCGCGCGACGATGGACGTCAACGTACTGCACGAGCGCAATCCCCTCTTCGTCCAGCTTTCGGACGGCGGCGTGCGCAACGACTACACCGTGCGTATCCTCAACAAGAGTGCACAGCGATCGTTTGCGCTCGAAGTCTCCGGTCTGCCGGGCGCGACCATTCGCGTCGCCGGCATCGAGGCGGAACCTGGCGGCAAGCCCATCATCGAGGTCGGGCAGGATCAGACCCGCGAGGTCAGGCTGTCGGTACAGGTTGGGCCCAGCGACCTGCCGAAGACCTCCCGCGACATCGAGATCACCATCACCGATACCACCAGCGGCGGCCGCGCGAGCACCCGCGATCATTTCGTGCCGGGAGACTAGCCACGATTCCTCAGGGTCAAGCCGCGGCCGGATGCTGAATGGAATGTTAACACCACCGCTCGAATTGCGGCGGCGTGCCAACGGTATTTTCCAATCTTTGCGCTAAGCATAACCGGTGGCACGGGCTCAGCTCGCGTGAACGGGGACGACGGGACGTGGTCGACATCGCGCATCAGGCTGCGATCAATCCGGCATCGGCAAGGGATGCCGTGACGGCGCGCGCGCCTGTCCCGCTTGCCGCCGTCGACACCGGCCAATGGCGCGCGCTGGCGCAGCGGGCGATCGAGCCGAACGGATATTACCTGCCTGCCTGGGAGCTCGCCGTCAGCGCAACTGCGCGCGGTCGCACGGATGCCTTGGCGCTAGCCGCATTTGACGGCACTTCGGCCCGGCTGATCGGCCTGATGCCGGTGGTCTCACTCTGGCGCGCTTTGAAGATTCCCCTGCCCGCCCTGGTGAGCGCGCATCCCTATGGCACGCTGTGCAGCCCGCTGCTCGACCGCGACGCTCCGCTCGAAGCCGCCAAGCGTCTGCTGCAGCAGGCGCGCGAGGCCGGCGCGCATGCGCTCGTGCTGACCGACGTCGCGCTCGACGGCGCAGCCATGGCATCACTCAAGCAGGTGCTGAAGCGCGACCGCCTGAAGCCGAGAATCCTCAGCTCCTACATCCGCGCCAGCCTCGATGCGACGCAGGATGGAGACGCACTGTTGCGCGAGGCGCTCGGCGCCAAGAAGCTCAAGGAGCTGCGGCGCCAGCGCCACCGTCTCGAGGAGCACGGCTCCGTCGTGTTCGAGATCGCGCGCAGCTCCGACCAGATCGGACGTGCGCTCGAAACCTTCCTGCAGCTCGAAGCGAGCGGCTGGAAGGGCAAGCGGGGCACCGCGCTGGTCCAGCATCCGGGCGACGCAACCTTCATCCGCCGCGCAGTGCCCGCGCTGGCAGAGACCGCGCAGTGCGAGATCGTCACCCTTCGCGCCGGCGCGACGCCGGTCGCGGCCGGCATCGTGTTGCGCCATCAGGATCGCGCCTTCTTCTTCAAGCTTGGGATCGACGAGCGCTTTGCAAAATATTCGCCGGGCGTGCAGCTCACGCTCGACCTTACCCGCCATCTCTGCGCCGACCCCGCCGTCGCCAGCGCGGACTCGACGGCGAATGCCGATCACCCCATGATCAACCCGATCTGGCGCGGACGCCTCGCCATCGGCGATGTGCTGATCCCGCTGCGGCGGCACGACCCGGTCGTGGCGCTCATTCACGGCGCGCTGGTCGGCCTCAACGCCGCGCACGAGGCCGCGCGCGGCGTGGTTCGCCGGCTCCGAAAATAAAAAGCTACTCCGCCGCCTGCGCGTTGATCTCCTCGGAGACCTGTCGGATGGCGCGGGCAAGCAGGTTCGGATCCTGCGCGCCGGAGACGGCGTACTTCTGCGCAAAGACGTAGGTCGGCACGCCGGAGATGCCCTTGTCGGCGGCTTCCTGGGCATCTGCCGAGACGCGCGCGACGTCCTCGTCGGTGGCGAGGCGCTTGCGCACGTCGTCGGCATCGAGGCCGATGTCGGCTGCCGCCTGCACCAGCACGTTCACATCGGTGAGATCGCCGCCGTCGCGGAAGTACAGCTCCATCAGGCGCTGCTTCATCTCGGGCGCCTTGCCGATCGCTTCCGCCCAGAGGATCAGGCGATGGCAGTCGGTCGTGTTGGGCTGGCGCGCCACGAGCTCCGGCTTGTAGACGAGCCCCTCCTCGCTCGCGGCCGCGACGACGCGTCCCGCAATGCCCTTATAGGCTTCGACCGAGCCGAACTTCTGGGTGAGATAGGCCTCGCGGCTGATGCCCTCGCGCGGCACCCAGGGATTGAGGAAGAAGGGACGGAAATTGAGCTTGACCGGAACGTCAGGCACCAGCGCCAGCGCGCTCTCGATGCGATGCTTGCCGATATAGCACCAGGGGCAGACCACATCTGAGACGACGTCGATCTGGAGCGGTTTCAGCGTGCTCATGTCAGGCGCCTCCTTCGGGCACTTCGAGGGTCCGCCCGAACATAAGCCGAACCGGGGGCGGCGCAAGGCACCCGTCCTGCATGGCTCACGACTTCACCTCTGCGGTTATTGTGACCGGTTCTCCCCGCCCCGATACTTACGGCCACGATACTTACGACCACAATCAAGCCCAAAGGGGAGACCGCGATGAGCGCCATTTTCAAGCCGGACGGCGAACTGTTCCGGGCCACCGAGCATGCCGGCGGGCCGTGGTCGCCGGACATGCTGCAGGGAAGCGCCACCACCGCGCTGATGACCCGTGAGGTCGAGCGCCTCGCCGCCAGATCCGGCTTTGCTGTGCGGCGCCTGACCTTCGATCTGTGGCGGCCGGCGGGCCTGCGCCTGTTCAGGGCGGTCAGCGAGCTGCTGCGCGACGGTCGCAAGGCCAAGACCCTGCAGGTGCGGCTGATGGACGGCGAGACCGAGATCGGCCGCTGCACGGCGCTGCTGACGGCGCCGAGCGGCGAGTCGCCCATCGATCCGTTCGCGAGGCCCACGCCCGTCGACACGGGCCCCGAGGCCGGCAGCCCGCCGCCCGCCTTCGCGCAGAAATGGAGCCGTTATTTCCAGAACGTGTCGGTGCGGCTCATTGAGGGCGCGCTGGAGAAGCCGGGCCCGGCCGCGGCCTGGATGCGGCTCGATGCGCCGCTGGTCGAGGGCGAGCCGAACACGCCGCTGCTCCAGGCGGTGCAGGCGGCGGACTTCTCCAGCGGCGTCGCGCAGATCGTCGACATGCGCCAATGGACCTTCATCAACCCGGAGATCAGCCTCTATTTCTTCCGTCCGCCCGAGGGCGAATGGATCCTGATCCGCGCCGCGACGCGCGTCGGCGCCCATGGCGCGGGCCTCACCACGGCGACACTGAGTGACCGCAACGGGCCGTTCGCGGAGGTGATGCAGGCCATGAGCTTCGAGCGGCGCGAAGCCGTGCAGGCTCAAGCGTCCTGATCTGCAAGCGCGACCAAGGCGGCCTCGGAGGCGGCATCAACAGGCATGAACATCTCGACGCGAAGCTCCTGCAGCGTGACGTCCTGCGGGGTGCCGAGCGTCAGCACCGCACCGATCAAACCAACGCCGATATCGCCCTTGCGCAGGCGCACCTCGCAGAGCGGCCCCGGGGCCGCGTTGTCCTCGGTCGCCTCAGGCAGCTGCGGCAGCCGCATCAATTCGCGCCAGGTCGATTGCAGGGCCTCATCGAGCGGCGCGGCCATCGCCTCATGCCGCGCCCGTGCCAGCAGCGCGGCCGCAACAATCGGCCAGTTCTCGACGAACGGCTTGAGCTCGTCGGGAGCGAGGAACATGCGCATGTGGTTGAGCGGCCGCTGCATGCGTAGAGGGCCAAGCAGCATGGTCATCAGGCGCGAGGCGGCGCGATTGGCCTGCATCACGTTCCAGCGCCGGTCGGTGACGATTGCCGGGAACGGCTCGTGACGGAGAAGCAGAAGATCGATGGCACGCCGCGCCTCGGCAAGCTCCGGCGCCGACAGATCGCGCTCGCCATATTGCCGCGCGAAGCCGCCGGCCTCGAGCAGCGCATTGCGATCACGCAACGACAGATCGAGCGCGGAGGCGAGCTGCAGCAGGATGTCCCGGCTTGCCGCCGCCTTCCCGGTCTCGACATAGCTCAGATGCTTGATCGAAATGCCGGCCTCGAACGCCAGCTCCGCCTGGCTCAATGCACGACGGGTGCGCCAGCGGCGCAGGAGATCACCGACGGGATTGGCCGGCCGCAATCGCCGGAACGCGCGTGTGTCCATCCGCCGATTATGCGAGCGCTGCTCCGTCCTGTAAACGGCGCTAGCGCAGCCCGGCCGCCATCTGCTTCAGCCGTTCGGCGGTGCGCTCGTCCGCCGGAAAGAACGTCTCCAGCGCCAACTCCGACAGGGTGATGTCGACCGGCGTGCCGAACACCATGGTGGTGGAGAAGAAGCTGAGGATCTCCCCGCCATGCCGCAGCTTGAACGGGATCGCGACGTTGTCGGCTGGCAGCGGGGCCGAGCGCGCTGGAATCGGATAGCTCTTCAGATCATTGTAAAGCTTGATCAGCTCCGGATCCGCTGTCGCCTCGCACTGCCGGTGCAGCCGCTCCAGGAGGTGCCCGCACCATTCGGCGAGATTGACCGTGCGCGGTGCCAGCGCCTCGCGATGGAAGGCCAGCCGCAGCACGTTGACCGGCTGGCCGAGCAGATGCTGCGGGATGCCATCGAGCAGCGGCGCCACCATGCGGTTGGCGGAGACCAGGTTCCAGTGCCGGTCCACCGCGAGCGCCGGATTGGGCTCATGCGCTTTCAAGACGAGGTCGATCGCCTGACGGGCTGATTTCAAGGCGGGATCCTCCAGGGGGCGCTGCGGAAAGGCCGGTGCGAAACCGGCTGCGACCAGCAGCACGTTGCGTTCGCGCAAGGGTACGTCCAGGCGCTCGGCGAGCCTGAGCACCATGTCGCGCGACGGCGCGGCGCGACCGGTCTCGACGAAGCTCAAATGCCGCGCCGAGATTTCGGCTTCGCCGGCAAGATCGAGCTGGCTCATGCGGCGGCGCTGCCGCCATTCCCGCAAATGGTCGCCGATATGGACCGGCTGGCTGCGTTCGGTACGTACGGTGGATGCATGTGCGTTCATGATCAAAAACTAGCACGCGAATTTAGGCGCTTCCATTACCACCGAGGTAATCGAAATGGGGGACGAGCACGCGCATCTTTGGTCGCAACAGGAGATGACCATGATCGCGTTGCTGCTCTACCGGACCGTCGCAGACCACGTCTTGCCCTGGGCCATGGCGTTCGCAACGCGGATGCTGGCGCGCAGCCTCAACATGCCGGAGCCGCTGCTGCATTCGACCGGCGACTATGTGGTCGCGCAGGTCATCGCCTTCGAGCACGGCGTCGGCAGGAGCCTCTGCCCGTTCCGGCTCGCCCGTCTGCTCCGCGCCTGGTGGCGCGGTCGGCGCTAAAGTTCCACCCCAGCCCAACCAAGGAGACCTGAGATGATCGATGCATCCACCTTCCTGCGCCGCGCCCTCTTCGCCGACGCCGTCTTCAGCGGCGTCGCCGCGCTCGGCTTCACCTTCGGCGCGAGCGCTTTCGCTGCGCTGTTCAACCTGCCCGAAGCGCTGCTGCGCGAGAGCGGCCTGTTCCTGATCGCCTACACCGCCCTGGTCGGCTGGCTCGCCTCGCGGGCCACGGTCGCGAAATCGCTGGTGCTGCTGGTCGTGATCGGCAACGCCGCCTGGACCGTCGGCAGCATCGCGCTGCTGCTCTCGGGCGCGGTGTCGCCGAACCTCGCCGGCCAGCTCATGGTCGTCGCGCAAGCCATCGCCACCGGCGTGTTCGCCGAGCTGCAATATGTGGGCTTGAAGAAGAGCGGGCGCGCCGTGGCGGCGTGATCCTGGCGTGCCAGCTCCGCGGCGCAAAATCGGGGAACGCGAAAGCTTCGTCATATCGGATCGTACCCGGATGCATGCATGACCTCGCGTTCTCGCGGCGGATTTCGCCCGAGCTTTGCTTCGTTGCTTGCGCCCTTCGGTTGCCGGAGGGCGCAGGGAAGGCCGGGCGCCGGCGGCACCCGAGTCCGTGTACAAGGAAATGCACACGGGGTGGACTACAGGTGATGCCGGTCGCCCGGCCTTCCCTGCGCGGATGGTTTTAACGGTGTCCTTCGTGCTCTCCTCGGGGAGCGTTGCACTATTGCCCCCGTCGACTTGCGGCTTCTGATGCGCGCACCCGGTCGGGCCGCCGCATCACCGCAAGGCTTGACGCACAGACCCCGGGCGTCAGGACCACACGACTTCTCCGTCCGCGGACGATTTGGCCTCGGCGCCCGGGGCTTAGTGTGCGCACCCCAGACCATCAACCAAGCCGCGTTGACCGCGCCGTGTCGTATGCGCATCGCCTGAGACTCACGGTTGCCCGCCCTGCCCTCAGGCAAATCGCGCCGGCGCTACCGCGTCCACCGCACCCCGGCCCGCATCTCGTGACGATCGCGAAGCGCCCCTCTGGCAGGACCGGGATGGCGGACGTATGCCATAAATCCGAAATTCGGAAAAGCAATATATTTCTGTGCGACGAGATTGACAGATTTTGGGTGTTTTGCCCGACGCCTCGCCGGTAGGCAGCCAGTACGGCGAGCGGCGCGGAAAAGCGATAGGTTTCGCAAGGGCTCAATTCATCCTACGGGGCCAGAGGCGCTCGCGCAGCGAGCCTCGAAGTATGAACGACCCCGATGCAAGCGGGCCGTCGCCCTTCGAGGGCCGCCGAAGAGGCGGCCGCCTCAGGGTGACGGTCAGACATCTGAGCGCGCTGTATCAACAGCGTCATTGCGAGCGCAGCGAAGCAATCCAGAGTCTTTCCGCGGTGGGATTCTGGATTGCTTCCGCCTTCGCCAAGGCTTCGGCGGACAAGTCGCTTTCGCTCGCAATGACGCAGTGCGTGGAGACTCCGCTGCATTTCAGCCGGCAGCCTGAGGATCAATCAGGGGGACTCGTGAAAGCCGGCGGCCGCCGCGCGAGGCTACGCCTTGGCGCGGCCGACCTTGCCGGGGAAGTGCTTACCGTTCAGCTTCTTCTTTTTCGCAGCGGTGGTTTTCCCGCCCGCCTTCTGCGCCTTACGTTCGGCCCGCGCCTTCACCTTGGCGGCTTCCGCCCTCGCCTCGGCGCGCAGCTTCTTGCGCTTCTTCTCGCAGGAGTCGCACTTGCAACCGATCGGCTTCAGATAGGCTTTGAAATAGTCGGTGCCGTAATCGTAATTGATCTCGTCGCCCGGCTCGATGTTCCTGATGGCGCGGATGAACACCTTGCGCTCGCGCGGGCGGACGTCGGACTCGGCGTTGGGCCGGCAGGAATGGTTGATGTAGCGGGCGAGGTTCTTGCGCACCGAGCCGTCGATGGTCCAGCGCCCGTTGAGCTCGAACAGATATTTGTTCTCGATCTCGTCGTGCTCGGGAATCCGCGAGTCCAGAATCGGTCCGAAATAGCGGATGATCCGGGTCCCCTTCTTGATCGGCTTGGTGGCGAAGAGGCCGAGCCCGGTCTTGGAGCGGCCGACGCGATAAGGTTTGTTCGAGGTGGCTGGCATGATCGAGAAAATGAGAACGCGAACGAGGCAGGAGGAGCCCAAGCGAAGCCGCTCTTGTAGAACGATTCCGCGCTTCTGTCAGGTATATCCCAACCCTGTTTGAACCTTGCCCACAATCAAGACGTCTGATGGAACGAAGTTCCAGTCCATCAAAGCCTCACATGAACCGTATCACTACTATTGGCTTGGCCGTCCTGATGGCTTGCATCGGCCTGAACAGCGCCGACGCCCAATCCCTGGGCAGCAGCTACACCTCGACGGCACCAAAAGATTGCCGGCAGATCGGCAAGCCCGGCGCGCTCGACGGCAGCAGCACGCGGGTTTGTCCGGGCAAGGACGGCCTGATCGTGCTGATCGCCGAGGACGACCTTCGCGAGATCGTCGCGGTCGGACGCAACCGCAAGGCAGCAGCTGAGGAACCGGCGGCAAAAGTCTGGTTCGCCCCGTTCAATTCGTCGGAGACGACCATCGAATGGCGCGCTGACGGCGCAAGGCCGTTCGCGATCATCCAGCGCTGGCACATCGCCGACAATTCCGATCCCGACAAGCAGGGGCGGCCGAACACCAAGGCCATGCTGGTGGTGACCCGGCTGCCGCCGGGCCCGGTCTGCCACGTCGCCTATGTCGACGCGATCGCCAACCCGAACGCCAACGAGCTCGCGCGCAAGGCCGCCGACGATCTCGCCCGCGGCTTCGCTTGCGGCAAGGACGAGGTCAAGATCATCGGCACACGCGGCCGCGCCGTCGAGCTCGCGACAATGCGCTAGGCATTGTCCTTGATGCGGCGGTAGCGCGCCAGCAGGCGCTCGCCCTTCGCGGCAATGCGCCTGGCCGCTGCCACCGTCCTCGGAACAGGCTAGCCCCAGGCATGTGCCGACAATGCGTGCCGGGTCGGCTGACCCTTGGCATCGACCAGCGGTGGCACTTTGGCGCGGCCGTAGAAGCGAACCGCCCAGCTTCCCTTCCGGCGCATTTCCTGCGGGGTCATCTCGGATTGTTTCTTGGTGACGCCTGGTCGCAGATGGGAACCCTGCTTGCGGGCGAAAGCCTTTCTGCCAGCTGCTGTCAGCCCGCCCCGCGGATCCTTTTCGCGCGCGGAGGCGACGCGCTTGCGCGAGGACTTTGAGGTCTTCTTTGCGTTACGCTTGCCGGTTTTCCTGACAGATTTCTTCGCAGACTTTGCCTTGGAGGATTTCGACTTGGAAGGCGTCTTCCTCTTGGAGGTCTTCTTCGCTGCCACGCGCATGTTGTCCACGAGGTTGGGATAGCGTCGCCCGGCGCGGCGGGCGCGTGCCTTCGCCGCCGATTTCTGTGCAGGACTGAGATGCTTGGATGCCTTACCCGCGCGTTTACGGGGGTTGGCACGTTTCCAGGGAGAGCGCGATGCCTTTGCCATGGCGCATCAACGCTTGAATAAAGCAAGAGTTGCGTCACACCTGGTGATCAGGAGCCGGGCAGCTTACCGGTCACTGGAGCGGTCAGCATCGTCTCGAGCAGCCGCTCGGCCGTCGTTCCCTCCGGCAGCCGCGCGAGAATGTCCTTCAGCCGTCCGTCGAGCAGCAGCATGGTGAAGCCGTGAACCAGCGACCAGGCTCGCGCGATCGCGGCGCCCTGGTTCAGCGTCAGCGCGTCGCCGCTGATCTGCTCCTGCCGCATCATGCCGATCGCATTGGTAAGGCCCGCGAAGGATGCCTCGGCCGCCTCGTGCAGCGACGGCCTCGAATAATCCAGCCGCTCGGTGCGGAACATGATGCCGTACATGCCAGGATGGGCCTGCGCATAGGCGATGTAGGCTTTCGGCCGCGCCAGCGCGGCTTCGAGCGGCGTGGTGGCGGCATCGCACGAAGCGTTCATGACCGCGTTGAACTGGCGGAAGCCGACGGCCGCGAGCTCGCTGAGCAGGCCCGTCAGGTCGCCGAAATGATGGGTGGGAGCGGCATGCGAGACGCCGGCCTCGCGCGCCACCGCGCGCAACGTCAGGCCAGCGAGCCCGTCGCGCTCCAGCACCCGTTCGGCGGCCTGGAGCAGCGCTTCGCGGAGCGCGCCGTGATGATACGGCGTCTCGGTCTTGGCGCTTCTCGCGCGCCGCGAGGTGCGCGATGCCGCGGTCGAGGTGGTTTTTCTTAGGGCACGCGGGCTGCGCGCCGCGTCGCCCTTGGTGTCTGTCTTGGCCATTTGCAAGCTATATGACGCAATATTGACAGTGTAAAGATTTCGCTTGACGAAAGCTGCGATCGGGTCTACTCAATCTTTACGATGTAAAGATAAGGGAGGATTCGCCGTGCAGCACGACGCCATGGCCGAGCGCAGCAACAATATCGCGCCGATCCCATTCGAGGCCGACGCGCCCTTCCTGAAGATCGTCGGCGAATTGCCGCGCGAGCTGAACGGCACGCTCTATCGCAACGGCCCCAATCCGCAGTTCGATTCGCCCGGCGCGCACTGGTTCGTCGGCGATGGGATGCTGCACGCCTTCCATCTCGAGAACGGGCGCGCCAGCTACCGCAACCGCTGGGTCCGCACGCCGAAATGGCTCGCCGAGCACGACGCCGGCCGCGCGCTGTTCGGCGGCTTCGGCCGCAAGCTGCCGGATGCGCCGGCAAACCTGACCGATGGCGGCGTCGCCAACACCAACATCATCTTCCACGCCGGCAAGCTGCTGGCGCTGGAAGAAGCGCACCTGCCGACGGAGATCGAGCCGGGCACGCTGGCGACGCGCGGCTATCACAACTACCAGGGCCGCGTCGCCGGCAGTTTCACCGCGCATCCCAAGATCGATCCCGTCACCGGCGAGCTAGTGTTCTTCGGCTACAACGCTGCGGGCCCGCTGACGCCTGCCCTCTCCTACGGATCGATCGACGCAACAGGCAAGGCGACGCGGTTCGAGCGGTTTGAGGCGCCCTATGCCAGCATGGTGCACGACTTCATCGTCACCGCGAACCATGTGCTGTTTCCGATCCTGCCGATCACGGGCAGCATGGAGCGCGCGATGAGCGGAAAGCCGCCCTATGCCTGGGAGCCGGACAAGGGCGCCTATGTCGGCGTGATGAAGCGCAGCGGCACGGCGAAGGACATCGTCTGGTTTCGTGCCGAAGCCTGCTACGTCTTCCATGTCATGAATGCGTGGGAGGACGAGGGCCGTATCGTCGCCGACGTCATGCAGTTCGAGGAAGCGCCGCTGTTTCCGCATCCGGACGGCCGCCCCACCGATCCCGAGAAATCGCGCGCCCGCCATTGCCGCTGGACCTTCGATCTCGCAGGCAATACCGACCGCTTCCAGCAGACCTACCTGGACGACCTCACCGGAGAATTCCCGCGCATCGACGATCGCCGCGCCGGGCTGAAGAGCCGTCACGGCTGGTACGCCTGCGCCAATCCGAAACTGCCGATGTTCGGCGCGCTGTCGGGCATCGTCCATGTCGACGGCAACGGCAGGCGGCTCGGCCAATACCTGCTGCCGGCCGGCGACACCATCTCCGAGCCTGTTTTCGTCGAGCGATCCAAGGATGCCGCCGAAGGCGACGGCTGGCTGCTCGCGGTGCTCTGGCGCGCGCGTGAAAATCGCAGCGACCTCGCCGTATTCAATGCCACCGATATCGAGGCCGGCCCCGCTGCGTTGGTGCAGCTCGGCCACCGCGTCCCCGACGGCTTCCACGGCAATTGGGTCGGCGCGGCGTAGCCCTCGCCAATGGGACGCGAGGAGATCGCGACCCCGGAATCCACGTGGATATTGCGTGGTCAAAGAAAGCCCGATGCACATGCTCTCGATCACCGCGTATTCCACCGCTGTCATCGCCCCGGCCGGCGCCGTACTTGCATGCTTGGCGATACGGCTGCGCGGGCGAAGCCTCACGTTCTTCGAAGGCGGCGTCCTGCTCGCTGCCGGCCTTCTGCTCGCGGCCGCACTCCCGATGGTGTCGCGCCTGCCCTGGACGGGGTTGGTCGACGAGATGACCAGCCAGCTCGTTGCAGCACTTCATTTTCTGGAGGTCGTTTACGTCGTCTTGACATTGTAAGAGACGGGTGGTCCGGCGCGGCTCCGTGTCTCGCGTATCGCGCCCTGCTCGTTGCGGTTCCGAATCCCGCGCTGCTGGTCCCGGCCTGGCATTCTGGTCGGGGCGCTGCCATGCCCCATCTCGTACCAGCGCGGTTGTCTTCACAAAGTGATATGCCGGGCATCGCCGGATCAAGTAGGGTGCGCCCGTCTGCGCCCTGCCCACGACCGCGAAACAGGAATGACGATGAAGGACGTATTCGCCCGCCTCGCCTCCGACCTCCTCTCCGTTATCATCTTCCTGGCCGTCTATCTCCTCACCGACAACGTGATCCTCGCAACGGCGGTGGCGATTGCCGGCGCGTTCGCGCAGGTGCTCTATGCGCGCCTCAAGGGACAGCCGCTCCACTACATGACCTATGCGAGCCTCGCTCTGGTCATCGTGCTCGGCGGTATCACGCTGCTGACCAATGATCCGCGCTTCATGCTGGCAAAACCCTCGATCGCACATTTCGCGATCGGCGCGATCATGCTCAAGCGCGGCTGGATGCTGCGCTACATGCCGCCCGTCATCGTCGAGACCGTCCCGGAATATGTCACCATCGCGGGCTATGCCTGGGCGGCGCTGATGTTCGTGATCGGCGCCGGCATGATGGCAGTCGCCGCCACCGGCGATCTGAAGCTCTGGGCGTTCTATCTTATGGTGGTCGCAGGCGGCGCCAAGATCCTGGCTTTTGCCGTGCAGTACTTCGTTCTGCGGCTGATCGTAACCAACCGCCGACGCGCCGCTGCCCGCGCCTAAATGCCCTACCGGAGCGTTAGGCAGGAGTTGCGAGTTGGGCTATAGGCTCCGCCAGGGACGGCCGCGGATCGTCGCGGACCGCCGCAATCTGTTCGGGAGACGGAAATGGCCGTAGACGGCAACTGGAATCTGACCATGACGACGCCGATGGGCGAGCGCCAGGCGACGCTGAGCCTGAAGGCTGCTGGCGGCACGCTCACGGGCACGCAGGGCGCGGAAGGCAATACCACCGAGATCTTCGACGGCACCGTCTCCGGCGACAACGTCTCCTGGAAGGTCTCGATCGACAAGCCGATGCCGCTCACGCTCGAATTCACCGGCACGGTCTCCGGCGACAGCATCAGTGGCGAGATGGGCATCGGCCCGATGGGCAGCTTCCCGTTCACGGGCGCGCGGGCGTAAACCGCGCGCTGCACCGATGCGTGCGCTCCTCCTCATCGCGGCGGCAGTCCTGTCTGCCGTAGCACAGGCCGCGCGCGCAGGTGACAGCGAACCGGCGTGGCGCGCGAGCGCGCTCGCCTTGGTGCCGACAGGCTATGTTGCCGGCACCGCTTATCGAACCGAGGGGTCGACCGGTTATCTCGCGGTCTATCCCGCGACATCGAACGATCCGAAGACACCGGGGAGCGTCTTTGCGGCGCGCCAGGTTCTGGTCGTCACGCTGACTGCGGACGCGACGCGGGCGACGTCAGCCGAGCTGAAGCCGCGCACCGGGCCGGCCCCTGATAACGACGACAATGATTTCGCCGGGATGCACGCCGAGCTCGCCGCCAAGCGCGCAAAGCTGCCTGCTGGCACCGAGCCCTGCGATCTCGGCGCCTGGTCCATCGACAAGGATTCCAGCGGCCTCAACGTGCGCGCCGAGCCGTCGATCAAGGCGCGCGTGCTTGGCACATTGCCGCCGCCCTACCGGCTGAGGCTCGGCGGCGCCGAGAACACGCCCGAGGGCGGCTGGCTGACCGAATTCCGCATCATCGGCTTCAGGGACGGCTGGTTCCTGATCGAAGACGCGAGGCCGCCGGGCAAGGACTATGAGGACGAGACGCGATATCCGCGCAGCGCGCCGAGGCCCTATGCCGGGCGCGGCTGGGTCGCCTCGAACAAGGTCGGCGCGAACTATGCCAATGGCACCACGCGCATGGGCGGGCTGTTTCAGGCGCCCTTCATCGATGCCAAATGGATGCCGGCCCAGCGCGAGCTCGGCGGGCCGCTCGACACCGACGGCGGCCCGAAGCGCATCTTCGCCTGCAGTGGGCTCTGGGGTCTGGTCGAGAGCCACGACGGCGTCCGCGGCTGGTGGCGCGCGCTGTGCTCCAACCAGGTCACGAATTGCAGTTGAGGCGCTGAAGCATTGGCTTCGTCATGGCCGGGCTTGTTGTTCAGCCATCCACGGCTTCTTTGCGGCACTAAGAACGTGGATGCCCGGGCCTTCGCCTCGCCGAAGCGGCTTCGGCCGCGCAGGCGGGACAAGCCCGGGCATGACGATCATTGTTACGGCACGAGCATCTTCCCCCGCGCGCGTGCGGGTGAAGCAACTAGCCCAAATTCAACTCCTTGAAGAAGTCGTTGCCCTTGTCGTCGATGATGATGAACGCGGGGAAATCCACGACCTCGATGCGCCAGATCGCTTCCATGCCGAGCTCGGGATATTCGAGCACCTCGACCTTCTTGATGCAGTGCTCGGCGAGGTTCGCCGCGGCGCCGCCGATCGAGCCGAGATAGAAGCCGCCGTATTTCTTGCAGGCCTCCCGCACGCTAGGGGCGCGGTTGCCCTTGGCGACCATCACCATCGAGCCGCCGGCAGCCTGGAACTGGTCGACGAAGGAATCCATGCGGCCCGCGGTGGTCGGACCGAACGCGCCGGAGGCGTAGCCCTCGGGCGTCTTGGCGGGACCGGCATAATAGACCGGATGGTTCTTGAAATAGTCCGGCAGCGGCTCGCCCTTCTCCAGCCGTTCGCGCAGCTTGGCGTGGGCGCTATCGCGCGCGACGATCATGGTGCCCGTCATCGAGACCCGCGTCTTGATCGGATACTTCGAGAAGGTCGCCAGGATGTCCTTCATCGGCTGGTTGAGGTCGATCTTGACGACCTCACCGCCGAGCGACTCTTCGACCTGCGGCAGGTATTGCGCGGGATTGTGCTCGAGCTCCTCGAGATAGACGCCGTCCCTGGTGATCTTGCCGAGCACCTGGCGGTCGGCCGAGCAGGACACGCCAAGCCCGATCGGCAGCGATGCGCCGTGGCGCGGCATGCGGATCACGCGCACGTCGTGGCAGAAATACTTGCCGCCGAACTGCGCCCCGACGCCGAGCGACTGCGTCATCTTGTGGATTTCCTTCTCCATCTCGACGTCGCGGAAGGCGTTGCCGTCGGGCGAGCCGTGCGTCGGCAACGCATCGAGATAGCGCGCCGAAGCGAGCTTCACCGTCTTCATGCACAGCTCGGCCGAGGTGCCGCCGATCACGATGGCGAGGTGATAAGGCGGGCACGCGGCGGTGCCGAGGGTGAGGATCTTTTCCTTCAGGAACGCGAGCAGCCGGTCCTTGGTCAGCACCGAGGGCGTGGCCTGGAACAGAAAGCTCTTGTTGGCGGAGCCGCCGCCCTTGGCCATGAACATGAACTTGTAGGCGTCATCGCCCTCGGCGTAGATCTCGCACTGCGCCGGCATGTTGTTGGCGGTGTTCTTCTCCTCGTACATCGAGAGCGGCGCGACCTGCGAGTAGCGCAAATTGCGGCGCAGGTAGGCGTCACGCGCGCCTTCGGACAGCGCCGCCTCGTCGTCACCGTCGGTGATGACGTTGCAGCCCTTCTTGCCCATGATGATCGCGGTGCCGGTGTCCTGGCACATCGGCAGCACGCCGCCAGCCGCGATATTGGCGTTCTTGAGGAAGTCCAGAGCGACGAACTTGTCGTTCGGGCTCGCCTCGCCGTCCTCGAGGATCGCGCGGAGCTGCTTCAGATGGCCGGGGCGCAGATAATGGTTGATGTCGCCAAAGGCCGCCTCCGACAGCGCCCGCAGCGCCTCGCGCGACACCACCAGCATGTCCTTGCCGAGCACCTTCTCGACCCTGACGCCCTCGGACGAAATCTTCTTGTAGGGCGTCTCGTCCTTGCCCAGCGGGAACAGCGGGGTGTGCTTGTAGGGCGGAACGGGCTTGGACTGGTCGGGGAAGGCGGTGGGAGCGTTCATGGGGCAAATCTCGGGGTTTTGGGGCCGTGGCGGGCCTCTCAGCATAGAAGCGTTCTAAGCGCATTCTAGCCAGAAAAGAAAGGGAGCGGTGCGCATGGGAGGGGTAGGTTCGGCACGGGAAGGCATTGGCACAGCTCGTGGAAATGCCTCTGCCCACCCTTGCGATTCGCGTCCGCCGACGCTTGAATGCGTGCCCTAAGGGGCTTTTCATCATGACATTGAAACTGAACGTCCGCGGCGCGATCCTGGTCGCCGCCGCCTTCACCGGCCTTGTGGCTCTCGCTTCGCCTGCCCGCGCCGATCGCTGCGACGACAGCGCCAAGGAGCTGGCGAGCCAGGTCGATCGCCTCAAGGTGAATTTTCGCGCCGCCAATGTCGTTTACCTGACGCACCCGGCGGCCAAGGAGCTGTCCGTGGGTTGCCGCGGCGACAAATATTCCATCGAGCTCTACGCCAAGGGTGATCGCAAGCCGAAGCCGGAATTCTACGCGCTGGTCGGCTCGATGGCGGCGATCGTCTTCACCGTGACCAAGGACGACACCACGACGGGAGCGACGCGCTGCCTGAAGCGGATGGGTCTATTGCGCGGCGACAAGGTCACCATGCGCTACCGCCGGCTCAACATGGAATGCACCCGCACCAAGACAGAGGCGTCCATCGCCATCACGCGCGGCAAGGACGAATAGGGCACGCGCCAGCTCTTTCCGCACCCTTGCGGGGTGCGTATCGCGCGATGGCGTCCGCCGCATACTCCGTCATTGCGAGCGCAGCGAAGCAATCCAGTCTGTATCCGCGGAAGCAGTCTGGATTGCTTCGTCGCAAGGGCTCCTCGCAATGACGGGGAGAGGCCTCGTCGTCTCGGTTTGCGGATGCCACGCGTGCACAGCCTTCACCGCGCCAATTCCCTCACATTTTAACGATTGGCTTGAAGGAAATTTCGCTCCTCGCAGGGCAGGCTTGATTGTTTCCATGTGTGAGGATTTGCGGATGAAGGTTTCTACCGTTGCGCCCCCGCCGATCGCGATCGTGGTTCCGAACTACGACACGACCAAGCCGCAGGACGATCAGACCAAGGTCAAGGACGAGAATCCGACCTTCAAGCCGCAGCCGCCGGCGCCGCTGCCGCCGGGTCAGGGCACGCGGATCGATCAGCTCGCCTGATCAGGCGTCCCGAGACCGAAGCGCCCGATCCGGTCGATCGGGCTTTTGGCGTGTCCGGCCGCATCTTTGCCGGATAGCTGCACCAGGATCATGCGCCGTTCACTCGGGACCTGCGCATGTTCGCACGGCTGCTATTGCGGAACACGGTGTTCGTCGTCGGCATGGGCGCGCTGCTGTTCGCGTGCGCGGGGACGCTGCATTGGCCGTCGGCCTGGGCCTTCCTCGCAACCTCCGCCCTGCTCGGCCCACTCTGCGGCTGGTGGCTCTACCGGACCGATCCGGCGCTGCTCGCCGAACGCCTGCGGCCGGTGCTGCAAAAGGATCAGCCCGCCGCCGACAAGATGTTCATGGCGCTGTTCATCGTCGCCATCCTGGCCTGGCTTGTCCTGATGGGGCTCGACCGGCGTGTTCGATCCTCTGACATGTCGACGGCGTTGCAGGTGCTCGGACTCGGGCTGTTCCTGGGCTCGACACTGTTCACCATGTGGGTGTTCCGCGAGAACTCGTTCGCCGCGCCCGTGGTGAAGCTGCAAGCCGAGCGCGCGCAGCACGTGATCTCGACCGGACCCTATGCCTATGTCCGTCATCCCATGTACAGCGGCATGCTCCTGTTCTTCACCGGCGTGCCGTTGCTGCTGGGATCGTGGTGGGGACTTGCGATGATGCCGCTCCTCCTCGCCTTGCTCGCGGTCCGCATCCCGATCGAGGAGCGCACGCTGCGCGAGGGTCTGCCCGGTTACACCGATTACACGGCGCGGGTGCGCCATCGCCTCATCCCCGGCGTCTGGTGAACGCGCCAACTGCACGAAGCCGCTATCGGTCCAGCTCGCGATAGCGGCGGAAGATGCCCTGCTCGTTGAAGGGAATGCGGCGCTCGCTTGCGAGATAGGCCTGGATGTTGGGCCGTGCGGCGATGCGGTCGCGCAGGCCGACGAGGCCCGGGACATCCTTCTCGAACGCCTTCATGCGCTTGGGGAAAGCATAACGCAGCCCATCGACGAGCTGGAACAGCGAGAGGTCGACATAGGTCAGGCGCCGGCCCGTCACGTAAATGCCGCCGCTCCCGGCGAGGAGCCGCTCGAAATAGCCGAGATATTTCGGCACGCGCTCGTCCCAGAAGTCGGCCGTGCGCTTCTTCGCCGGCGCCTTCTGATCCTCATAATAGAGCGAGGGCCCGAGCGGATGATGGGTGTCGTGGATCTCGACGACGAAGTCCGTGATCGTGAGCTGAAGCTGGTGCACCCAGAGCCTGCCGGCTTCCGTCTTCGGCGCAAGCCCATGGCGGGAGCCGAGATAGAACAGGATGTTGGCGGTCTGGCCGATGACGAGCTTGCCCGCTTTCAGGAACGGCGGCGCAAAGGGCGGCGTGCCCTTCTGCGCGTCCATCATCTTCATCATCACAGCCGATCCGCGCGGACCGCGCGCGACATCGACGTAAGCGGCGCCCGCCTCCTCCAGCGCCAGCCGCACATATTCGCCGCGGCCCTGGATCTCGGGCCAGTAGTAGAGCTCGTATTTCATGGGGGAGGTCCGTGAGCGTGGAGGCGATCGGACCAATGTAGCACGTGGCTGAAGGTTCCGTCAGCGTGAGGCGGAACGGCGGTTCAACATACGCCGTCATTGCGAGCGCAAGCGACTTGTCCGCCGAAGGCTTGGCGAAGGCGGAAGCAATCCAGAAATGCCTCCGCGGAGACACTCTGGATTGCTTCGTCGCAAGAGCTCCTCGCGATGACGAATGGAGAGAGCTCCGACGGTGGAGAGAACTCAGCGTCTCAATTCGCCGCGAAGCAGTACAGCAGCCCGTCGCCGCCGGTGGTCTTCAAATCGGCCTGCGAGCAGCCGCCGTCGGGCCCGCGCGAGGGGTGAGAACTATTCCAGGATTTCGAGGGCTCGTCGTCGCGCAGACCCCGGCGATCGAAATGGCCGACCATCGCAGCGCCTTGCGTGCTCGACGTCCAGTTCTTGCAGGTGCGATCGTCCGGCCCGGCAAACGCGGTGCCGTCCGGTTGCGATCCCGTGAGGATGTCGTGCCGGTTCGGCTGGTCGCCGGCACCATTGATGACCTCGCCCTTTTCGCTGAGCGCGGTCTGCTTGGTGAGATTGTTCGTTGCGCCGTGCAGCTCGGCGACGTCCTTGGCGATCACCGTGCCCTTGGCGTTCTGCCACGGCCCCTTGCCGATGCGATCCTTGGCGTTGACGGCCGGCTTGCCGTCGGCGGCTTGCGTCGACAGATAGGCGCGCCAAGTCTTTGTGCCGGCGCCGGCCGCTTGTGCAAGCTTCTGGCATTGCGCGTCGGCTCCTTCGAGACCGCCGAGATCGGCGCCCTTGCCGGGCCCGTTCGACGTCACGAAAAAGGTCATGTCGGCCGACTGCGCTTGCGCCGCGGGCGCCGCCAGCAAGGCCATGGCGAGCGCAAGGCTCGAAATCGTCACGGTTCTCTCGATGCGGATCATGCTGTCCTCCCGTTGTGCTTGTTGTTAACCGCCCCATGTCAACCCGACACGCGGCCGCTTATTCCGATGCAGCGAGGCGAGACACCCAAAGAAAAAGGGCGCCGTGCCGAAGCACGACGCCCTGGTTCCTCATCTCGTCCGCGATCAGTTGGTCTGCTGAATCGCTGACAATTCCCAGCCTGTGCCCGGCCGGCGGGCGAAGGTCCAGATCTCGGTCGCCTCGCCCGGCTGCTCGCTGCCGGCGACGATTGCGCCGGTGTTGCGATCCACCGTCTTGTCGGTGAGCGCGAAGCGCAGCGCCACCGTGGCATAGTCGGTCTCGCCTTCGCGCCAGGCTTCCGCGAGGTCGCCCTGCAACAGCTTCACTTCCGTGACCTTGTTGACCACGTTGCGGGCGCGGTTCTGGGCGAGGTCCTGCTCGAAATAGGAGACCATTTCCGGCGTCGCGAGCGTGTGCAGCTTGGCCACGTCCTCGTTCGACCAGGCGGCCTGGACGTCGCCGAGCAGGCGCTCGAACGCCTCATAGTCGTCCGGCTTGATCTCGAGCGGCGCGTTGTTGGCGCCGAAGCCGAAGCCACCGAGGCCGCCACCAAGGCCACCACCGAGACCGCTGCGATAGTTCGTCTGCGGTCCGGGCGCTGCGCCGGCCTCAACATTGGCGTAAGCCGCCCGCGGAGTGTGACGGCGCTGCCACCAGGACATTGCCAGCCGGACCACGAGCACCACCAGCGCGATCTGGATGATCAGGCCGATGATCGAGGACAGGCCGCCGAGGCCGCCGAACAGGCCGCCACCGAACAGCATGCCGAGCAGGCCGGCGCCGAGGAAGCCGGCCGCAAGGCCGCCCATGAAGCCGCCGGCGCGGCCAAACAGGCCGCCGCGCGCCGGCGCGGTCGCGGCCGAGTTCATGCCTGCGCCCGGCTGGGTGTAGGTGCGGTTGAACTGCGAGGCCGAGCCGGGTGCGGTCGTGGTCGACGGCGGCGCCGAATAGGAGCGCGTACCGCGCGAACCGGACGACATGCCGCCACCCGCGCGGGCGTCGGCCGACGAGATCGTCAGCGCGGTCGGCAGCGCAAGCGCCAGCACGACGGCGATGGTGTTGAAGAATTTCCGGGAGCGAAGCGAGAAAGTCATGTGCGTTTCCCAAATCCCCGGCATGGGGACGTGCCCCTAAGATGGTCAGACTTCCCGAAAAGTGAAGCCGGTTTCGGAACTTGCGGCTGCGGCCCTCAGTCGCGGGGATGTGGCAAAAGCCCATATATGACAGGGGTTTTACGGGAACCATTGGAGGATGCTTACCGCCGGGTTTACGACCCGATTTCCGCTTTTCCCCGGGTCCGCGAGCCGAGCTGGCCCACCAGCCGTCATTGCGAGGAGAGCGGCAGGTCTCACCCCTGCTTCGTCATCGTCTCCTTCACCGCCGCGACCAGCTGGCTGAGCGTGAAGGGCTTTGGCAGGAAGTCGAACTGCTGGCCTTCGGGCAGGCTCTTCTCGAAGGCATCCTCGGCATAGCCGGAGACGAAGATGAACTTGATGTCGGGGTTCTTCTCGCGCATGGCCTTCAACAGCGACGGGCCGTCCATCTCCGGCATGACGACGTCAGAGACGACGAGATCGATCGCGCCACTTTGCTCGTCCAGCACCTCCATGGCCTCGACGCCGTTCTCGGCCTCGACCACGGTGTAGCCGCGCGAGCGCAGGCCGCGGGCATTGAGCGCGCGCAGGCCCTCCTCGTCCTCGACCAGCAGGATGGTGCCCTGCCCGGTGAGGTCGGTACGCGGCTTCGCCTCTGCCGCCCCAGCGGGCGCGGCTTCCTTCGCGGCTCCGCTGGTCGCGCCGATTGCGGCTGCGGGCTGCTCGACCTGCACCTCCGGTTCGGCGATGTGGCGCGGCAGGAAGATGTGGAACGAGGTGCCCTGCCCCGGCTCGGAATCGACGTAGATGAAGCCGCCGGTCTGCTTGACGATGCCGTAGACGGTGGAGAGCCCGAGGCCCGTGCCCTTGCCGACCTCTTTCGTCGAGAAGAACGGCTCGAAGATCTTGTCGCGGATGTCGGCGGGGATGCCGGTGCCGGTGTCGGCGACCTCGATGCGGACATAATCCGCGGCGGGCATGCCCTTGTAGGCGAGCTTGCCCGAATCGTCGCTGGTGACGTTGGCGGTGCGGATGATCAGCTTGCCGCCGTCAGGCATGGCGTCGCGCGCGTTCACCGCGAGGTTGACGATCACCTGCTCGAACTGGGAGACGTCGACCTTCACCGGCCAGAGGTCGCGGCCGTGGACGAGGTCGAGCTTGACCTTCTCGCCGATCAGCCGGCGCAGCAGCATGGTGAGATCGGACAGCGCGTCGCCGAGATCGAGCACCTGCGGCCGCAGCGTCTGCCGCCGCGAGAACGCCAGCAACTGCCGCACCAGGGTGGCGGCGCGCGTTGCGTTCTGCTTGATCTGCATGATGTCCTGGAACGACGGGTCGGTCGGCTTGTGCGCGTTCAGCAGGAAGTCGTTCGCCATCATGATGGCGGACAGCACGTTGTTGAAGTCGTGGGCGATGCCGCCGGCGAGCTGGCCGACCGTCTCCATCTTCTGCGACTGGTTGATCTGGTTTTCCAGCGCGCGCCGCTCAGTGGTCTCGAGCATGTGCACGATGGCGGCTTCCGCCTCGGTCTCGGCCGAATCGACCGGCGTCACGAAGAACTGGCCCCAGCGTTCCTTGGCCCCTTCCAGCGCCACCTCGACCGGCGCGATATCGGCCTTGCCTTCGGCGGCCTGGTTGATGGCCGCGATCAGGAGGTGCCGGTCGCGCGAATTGACCGCGCGGAAGATCGACTTGGAGGAGGTGTCGAGCCCCAGCGCCTGACTGAGCTTGGCGTAGCGCGCATTGGCGCGCACCACGTTGCCGGCGCGATCGACGGTCGCGATCGCCATCGGCGTGTGGTCGAAGAAGCGCATGAAGCGCACTTCGGCGGCACGATCAGGGTCGCTGCGCTCGTCGCGGGCGCGGCTGATCACGAGCGTGCGCGAGGGCCCCGGCGCGCCGTCGGCGCCGAAGGCGAGCTTGTGATAGAGCCGCACCGGCATGGTCTTGCCGGTGCGCATGCGCAGGTCGATGTCGAACACCTCGGTCTTCACCTCGCCCGGCACCGCCACGATCGAGGTCAAGAGCGAAGCGCCGTCGCCGGAGACGATATCGGTAAGCTTCAGGCCGCCGGAGCCGATCTCGGCGAGGTCGTAGTCGAGCCAGTTCGCCAATGTCGCGTTGACATAGGCGAGCTCGCCGGCCGGATTGACCGAGAAGAAGCCGCACGGGGCGTGATCGAGATATTCGATCGCGTGCTGGAGCTCCTGGAACACGTCCTCCTGGCGTTCGCGGTCGCGCGTGATGTCGGCGATCGACCACACCGCGTATTTCGCCTCGCGCTTGCCGGTGCCGAGCGGGCGCACGCGCATGCGCAGCCAGCGGCCCTGATTGCCGTCATGGCCGGAGATGCGCACCTCTTCCTGCTGCCGCTTGCCCTCGCGGGCGGCCTTGAGCAGCCGGAACACGGCTTCCGAGACGTCGGGATTGCCGATGAAGACGCGCTCGACCGGGCGCACGTCCTGCGGGCCGGTGGCGCCGGTCAGCGTCAGATAGGCAGCATTGGAATAGACCACGTGTCCGCGCGCGTCGGTGACCGCGAGCCCGTCGAAGGCGTGATCGGAGATGCGGCCGATGATGGGATCGTCGAGATTGCGGTCGGCGAAGCGGATGATGCCGGCGGCGAAGGCGAACAGGTTGAACAGGCCGACCATCGCCAGCACGGCGAGGATACCGAGGATATAGGGCTGCGCCTGCGCGCGCCCGAGCGTCATCAGCCCGACGGCCACGGCGACGAGGCCGGCGGCCACCAGCAGCACCAGCGCAATGCTGCCCGAGCGCGGCGACGGCTCGTGCGCCGCAACGGGCTCGCGTGTGAGGTCGTGGTCGGTCTCGGCGGTCATTCTCGAGCTGGCGCAGCCTGTCGGCAGAGAATCAACGCGCCACCGGGCGCGTGGGGTCCTCCCTGCCTGAATCGGACCCTGAGGTGCAAGGGCAGCAGCGGCAAAAGGTACGCTGATTCCCAGATTACGGCCATTTCCGGTACTTTTCGGGCATCTTATCCCCGCCCGGCGCTGAATCCGCGCTTCAGGCGCATGACGTAGCCGATGACTTCGGCGACGGCATGGTAGTGCTCGGTCGGGATCTCCTGGTCGATGTCCACCGTGGCGTAGAGCGCGCGGGCCAGCGGCACGTTCTCCACGATCGGGATGTCGTGCTGGCGCGCGATCTCCCGGATCTTGAAGGCGAGATTGTCGACGCCCTTGGCGACGCAGATCGGCGCGGTCATGCCGCGCTCGTAGGACAGCGCTACCGAATAGTGGGTTGGGTTGGTGATGATCACGGAGGCCTTGGGAACCGCCGCCATCATGCGTTTCTTGGCGCGCTGCTGCCGCAGCTGCCTGATCTTGCCTTTGATGTGGGGGTCGCCTTCGGACTGCTTGTACTCTTCCTTGATCTCCTGGAGCGACATCTTCTGCCGCTGGAACCAACTTCGGTACTGGAAGAAATAGTCGGCGATGGCGACGATCGCGAGCGCGGCGACGACCGCGCCGAGCAGTTGGATGGTCATGCTGGTGCTGGCGCCGAGCATGGCGGCCGGATCGAGCCTGACCATCGCCTCCATGCGGTGCCGCTCCGGCCACAGGATCATGGTCATGACCACGGCCAAGGCGACGAGCTTGCCGATGCCTTTGAGAAAATTGGCGGCCGCCTGCTTGCCGAAGATGCGTTTGAAGCCGGCGCCGGGCGAAATCTTGTTGAATTTGGGCTTGAGGGACTCGGCCGACCAGACCAGCCGGTGCTGCAGCATGTTGCCGGCGATGGCCGCCAGCACCAGCATCAACAGGGGCACGCCGACCGCGGCAAGCACGGCGAGCTCGATCTGCTGCATCAGCGCCAGCAGGGCCTTGCCGTCGGTCTTGATCATCCAGGAATTGGCAAGCAGGTTGCGCATCGGCGTCAGCAGCCCGCTGCCGACCGAGCCCGAGAAGGTGGAGACGACGAGCGTGCCGCCCGCCATCATGAACCAGGTGTTGATCTCCTGGCTCTTGGCGACGTCGCCGCGTTCGAGCGCATCGTCGAGGCGCTTTTGCGTCGGGTCTTCTGTTTGACTTTCGGGATCGTTGTCTTCCGCCACCGATCGATCCCCCTCACTTGAGCGGCATCATCTGGTGCATGACACCGATGAAGTAGTCGAGAAAGGTGCCCATCATCGCGGTGAGCACCACGGCAAGCACCAGGAAGCCCGCGAAGATCGACAGCGGCACGCCGACGAAATAGACCTGCATCTGCGGCATCAGCCGCGCCAGCACGCCCAGTCCGATATTGAAGACGAGGCCGAACACCAGGAACGGCCCGGAGAGCTGCAAGCCGAGACGGAACGCGGCGGCGAAGGCACGCGTCGCAAGCGAGGCGACGTCGCCGCTCGACACGGTCTCGCCCGGCGAGAAGATCGTGTAGCTGTCGTTCAGCGCCGCGATCACCAGATGATGGCTGTCGGTGGCAAACAGCAGCGTCACGCCCAGCATGGTCAGGAAGTTGCCGACCAGCACGCCCTGCTGGCCCTGCGTCGGATCGACCGAGGTGACGAAGCCGAGCCCCATCTGCTGCGCGATCACGGATCCCGCAACCTGGAGCGCCGACAAAGTCACGCGCGCGGTCGCGCCGAGCACGATGCCGATCGCGATCTCATGCAGCATCAGCACCAGCAGCGGCGCCAGCGAGCCCATGTCGACCTGATAGGCGTTGCGATGCAGCGGCAGGATGATCAGCGTGAGCAACAGCGCGATCGACAGCTTGATCCGCGTCGGGATGTTGGTCTCGCCGAGGCCGGGCAGCAGCATCACCATCGCGCCGACCCGGGCGAAGGCGAGCATGAAGGAAGCGGCGAGCGCCGGCAGCAACGAGACGTCGATGCGCATAATTCACGCATAGTGCCTCAGCCGCCTATGATTCGCGACGATATCCGCAGCATGTGGGCGTGCATCGAATCGGCCATGAACGGCAGCGCCAACAGCATCGTGGCAAAGATCGCGAGGATCTTCGGCACGTAGATCAGCGTCTGCTCCTGGATCTGCGTCAGCGCCTGGAACAGCGACACGATGACGCCGACCACGAGGCCAACCACCATCAGCGGCGACGACACGATCACGATGGTCCAGATCGCATCGCGCGCGACGTCGAGGGTCTCGGGTCCGGTCATTTGGGAGTTCTCACTCTGAAATTGTTTGTGATTCGGGGCTCGCGAAGCGAGAACCCGGAATC
Organism: Bradyrhizobium sp. SUTN9-2; assembly: GCF_003122645.1. Classification (NCBI taxonomy): domain Bacteria; kingdom Pseudomonadati; phylum Pseudomonadota; class Alphaproteobacteria; order Hyphomicrobiales; family Nitrobacteraceae; genus Bradyrhizobium; species Bradyrhizobium sp. SUTN9-2. The sequence continues at coordinate 3,321,956 of NZ_LAXE01000001.1, read as the reverse complement.
CATTTAGCCGCAGCGTTGGTCGCACCATGGATTCCGGGCTCGCGACTTCGTCGCGCCCCGGAATGACGGCGCGCATCAGATCGGCATCTTCATGATGTCTTCATAGGCCGCGATGACGCGGTCGCGGACCGAGACCAGCGTGGACACCGCGACATCGGTGTCTGCGACCGCCGTAACCACGTCCATCACGTTGGCCTTGCCGGCGGCCATTGCGACCGTCTGCGCGTCGGACTTGCGGCCGGATTCCACGACGCTGCCGACGGCGTCCTTCAGCAGCGCGGCGAAGGATTGCCCGTTCGGTTCGCTGCCCTTGCCGGCGCCGGTGTTCTCCAGCACGCGGGCGAGGCTGGCGTAAGCATTGGCGGCAATTGTCGGTGATGCCATGGCTCAAATGTCCTGTTCAGCTCTTGAGGATGTCGAGCGTGCGCTGGATCATCCGGCGCGTCGCACTGATGATGTTGAGGTTGGCCTCGTAGGACCGCTGCGCGTCGCGCATGTCGGTCATCTCGACCACCGAGTTCACGTTGGGATATTTGACGTTGCCGCTGGCATCCGCAGCCGGATTGTTCGGCTCGTATCGGACGCGGAAGGCGGACTGGTCGGGCTTGATCCTGCCGAGGGTGACGACCTGCGCGTCGAGCGTGCGGTCGAGCGCGGATGAGAAGGTCGGCACCTTGCGCCGGTAGGGATCGCCGCCGGCAGTCTGCGCCGTCGAGTCCGCATTCGCGATGTTCTCCGAGATCACCCGCATGCGGCCGGCCTGCGCGCGGAGGCCCGAGGTCGCGATTGCCATGGAGCGGGCGAAGTCGCTGCTGTCATTTGCCATGATCCGCCTCCTTTAGGGCCTAACCTTTGCCGATCGCGGTCTTGAGCAGGCGCAGGCTCTTCGAATAGAGCGAGGTCACCGCGGCGTAGTCCATCTGGTTGCTGGCGGCCTTCATCATCTCCTCCTCGAGATTGACGGCATTGCCGGCGGGGCGGGTCTCGAAACCCGCGTTCTTGTTCTGGTCGAAGGCGGAAGGGGCCCCCGACGGCGCCAAATGCGAGGCGCTGGTCCGGGTCAGGACCAAGGGCCCCATGGACCCCGTGACGGCGCCGGCCTTGTCGAACTTCGGCTCGACCAGGTCGCGCGGCCGGAATTTCGGCGTGTCGGAATTGGAGACGTTCTCGGACAGGACGCGCTGGCGCTCCTGATGCCACTGCATCTTGGTGCGAAGCACCGACAGTTCCGGAATATCGTTGATGGACATCGTCGCGGCTCCCTCCGCCCCGACGGACCCTAGAGACCGCCGCTAGGCAGAATTTGCCGCCTGTATGGTTAACAGCTGGTTAAGGACCGGTCGTGATGCATGTCCCCAGCCGAAACTGATTCTTGCGCCCCGCCATTCGACGCCGCGAAAAGTGGCATTAACCCAGCCGTTTGGCGAGACGTGCACAGGGCAAGAAGTCGTTTTGGATCGGGCGATTCATGGGTTATTAAGAGTTGGGGACGGCAAAACTTGCCGTGGAACGTTAAGAAATCGCAGTTTGGGGCATCGTCCGCCGGTGGTCGATTCGACTGACCATGGGCACGAAAAAAGCGCCATTTGTCGGGGACAAGTATGCAAGGCAGCCCTATCACCTTCATCGTCGCGTTCATCGTCGTTCTGGCGTTGATCGGCGTCGCTGCATGGCTGGTTCGCCGATTCGCCGGTAGCCGCATCGGCGCCAACACTCAGCGCGGCCGGATGCCCCGCCTCGCCGTGATCGACGCCGCTGCGGTCGATGGCCGGCGCCGGCTGGTCCTGGTCCGGCGCGACAATGTCGAGCATCTGCTGATGATCGGCGGCCCGACCGACATCGTCGTCGAGCCCAACATCGTTCGCGCCGCGCCCAGCCGCGACCAGATCCCGCAACGTCCGAGTGCCGCCGAACCGCCGCGCCTTGCCCCCATGCCCGATGCCGGCGGCTGGGCCGACGAAGCGCCGCGGCCCGAGCTGCTCGATCATCCCGAGCCGCAAATGCCCGAGCCGCCGCCGCGGCCCGCGCGGCCATCCTTCGCCGACGAGGTGCGCCGGCCTGCGCCTGCACTGGCCGAACG
>NZ_LAXE01000001.1:3283032-3318760 GCF_003122645.1 Bradyrhizobium sp. SUTN9-2 | reverse complement strand
AAAATCTCGAAGACGAGATGGCCTCCCTGCTCGGCCGTCCGAAGCCGTCTTCGTGAGGTTGCCCGCCCTCCCGCGTAGAGTTCTTTTCCTTTCTGTCCTGGTCGGCGCGGCTTCGCTCGCAATGCCGTCGCATGCCCAGGACATCAGCATCAATCTCGGCGGCGGCGCCGGTGGCGGCGGCGTCACCGAGCGCGCGATCCAGCTGATCGCGCTGCTCACGGTGCTCTCGATCGCCCCGTCGATCCTGATCATGATGACGTCGTTCACCCGCATCGTGGTGGTGCTGTCGCTGCTGCGCACCGCGATGGGCACTGCGACCGCCCCGCCGAACTCGGTGATCATCGCGCTCGCGATGTTCCTCACCTTCTTCGTGATGGGCCCGGTGCTGCAGAAATCCTACGACGAGGGCATCCGCCCGCTCGTCGCCAACCAGATCGGCGTCGAGGACGCGTTCCAGCGCGCCTCCGTGCCGCTGCGCGGCTTCATGCAGAAGAACGTGCGCGAAAAGGACCTGAAGCTGTTCCTGGACCTCTCCGGCGAGCCGCCGCCGGCCACGCCCGACGATCTCGCCTTACGCATTCTCGTCCCCGCCTTCATGATCTCCGAGCTGAAGCGCGCCTTCGAGATCGGCTTCCTGTTATTCCTGCCGTTCCTGATCATCGACCTCGTCGTCGCCTCCGTGCTGATGTCGATGGGCATGATGATGCTGCCGCCGGCGACGATCTCGCTGCCGTTCAAGCTGATCTTCTTCGTGCTGGTCGACGGCTGGTCGCTGGTGGCGGGGAGCCTGGTGCAGAGTTACGGGGGGTAAGGCTTCGTTCGCTGCTGCGTCCTTTCCGCTCTCAGCGACAGCCCCCGCTCCCTCCTCGTCATTGCGAGGAGCCCTTGCGACGAAGCAATCCAGACTGCCGCCGCGGAAAGAGTCTGGATTGCTTCGCTGCGCTCGCAATGACGAGCTTGTGGCGCGGTCGCGGGCCGCGCTTCGCGCGGAGACAGTCCTACCGCGTCATCTTGATCTGCCGCACGACCGGGATCGTGGGCAGCGAGCCGGTGTGGTCGCTCGTGTCTTTGGTCTGCGGCGCGCCGGGCGCGCGGGCGGTGGCGTCGGGGAAGCGCTGCTTCATCTCGCGCAGGAAGCCGTCGAGCGTGTCGACGCTGGCAGCGAGCTTGGCGATCTCGGCGAATTCGGCGCTGGAGGCTGCGGCCGGCTTGCTCGCAATGTCGAAGGCGAGACGGTCGGCGCTCTCGCTCATCAGCGGGGCGTATTTCTCGCGGAAGCGCGACAGGCCGATCGAGTCGTCGGCGAGGGCGTAGCCGACGGCGGCGCGGATGATGTCGCTCTTCTCGACCGTATTGAGCGGCTTGAAGTCGCGGAAGCGGTCTCCGTAATAGAGCTCGATCTGCTCGGCGGATTCGCGCCAGCGCCGCGCCGCCCAGAAGATGTCGGAACGCAGGCGGAGCACTTCCCGCCCGGCGACGTTGGAGACGATGTCGAGCGCAAGATCGTGACGGCCGACGTCGCTCTGCGCACGCGCCTCCAGCAGCAGGCGCTGCTGCCGGAGCTCGCCTGAGAGATCGCTGATGCGGCTCGCGCGCAGCGCGGTGATGGCCAAGTCGGGCTTGCGGTTGGCGAGATAGATCATGGCGAGGCGCGCGGCGACCTGGGCGCGCGCGGCGCCTTCGAGGCGATGATCGATCTGGTATTGCAGGAGCTCGGCGGCCTGGTCGAGCAGATCTATCGAGGCGAGACGGTCGGCGAGACGGCGGATCAGCTCGTCGCCGCGGCGGCCGATCGGCGTCAGCTCGCGGAACTCGTAGAACATCCCGAGCGCCTCGACCGGCGGCAGCTCGTCGCCCTTCGGTCCGAGGAAGATCTGCGTGAACAGCTCGGAGGCGAGATCCTGCGCCTGACGCGAGGCTTCGGCGTTCGGCTGCAGCCTCGTCGCGGTGCGCGCGGCTGTGAGCGCATCGCGGTAGCGCCCGTTATCGGCATAGAGGCGCGACAGCATCTGCAGTGTCTTGACCTCGATCGCATCGCCGCGCCAGGTCATCGACAGCGTCTCGAGCTCGCGCAGCGCCTCGTCCTTGCCGATCTCGTCGCGCTTCTGACGCAGCGCGATCTCGAGCTGCTTGGCCTCGGCCGCAGCCGGACGGTCATTCGAGGCGACCGCGAGCTTGTAATCGTCGAGCGCATCCTTGTCGTGGCCGAGCGCCTCGGCGAGCCGGCCGCGCAGCACGGCGAAGCCTGGCGCGGCCTCGGGCGGGACACCGACCACCTCGAGCTCGCTGCGGCGCTTGGAGGCGCCGGCATAGTCCTTCACCTCGAGGGATGCGCGCATCGCGTCCATCGTCACGATGCGCTGGATGTCGAGCGGCAGCGAGGCGATCGCGAATTCGACGTTCTTGAACTTTTCGCGCGCATCGGCCCATTTGCCCTGGCGCGCATAGGCGAGCGCCTTCCAAAGCTGGGAATCGTGGCTATTGCCGATCGCAGGATTGGCGAGATCCTTCAGGCCCTGCGCCGGCCGGCCGATCAGGATGTTGGCGATCGCATGCATGATCAGCGCGCCGCTCTCCTCCTTGTTGAGCGGATCGCTCAGCATCACGTCGGTCACGGCCTTGGCCTCGTGATACATGGCGCGCGACATGTAGAATTGCGCAAGATCGAGCCGCGGCAGCGAACGCAGCGCCGGCTCGACCGCCGAGATCGCCGTCATCAGTTCGCCCTGGCGCGCCATGAAGTTTTCCGACTGGCCCTTGCGCCAGCCTTCGGGACTGAAGATCGGGCGCACGGCGGTCGGCGCCCGCTCGGCCGAGATGTCGACCGGCGACAGGGTCAAGCCGCCCTTCTTGCCGAGAATGACCTTGTCGGAGCCGACCTCGACGCCGATCTCGTCGGAGTTCGGCCGGATCGCGATGCCGTGCGCGGATTCCAGCAGCGAGAGATCGACGAGGTCCTGCCGCTTGATGAAGCCGCGCACCGGCCGCAGCGCGGTGACGACATAGAGCGTGTCGCCGGCATCGGGATCGGTGAGCTTGTGCAGCTGGCCTGGATTGGCGAAGGGGATCGCGATATTGGCGAGCGCGGGATCGGTGATGTTGCGCGACATCATCAGCGGCAGCGGCGTCGCCTGGATCTTGTCGGCGAGCGTCAACATCCAGTTGGTCTCCTTGCCGACCTCCTCGCTCGTCAGCGAATAGACCAGGGGACGGGTGAGACGGATGCGCACCGCCTGCGCCTTGTCGAGCGGGACGCGGCCGACCTCGCCGATCATCGCGCCGCCCTTGGTGCGGATCGCCTCGACATCGACGGGCTTCGGCGTATCGAACACCAGCCACACGGTGTCGCCGCGGCGGAACGCCGCCGCCGGCGTTGCGACCTGAAACGGGAACGTCACGCGCAAGCCGTCACTGTCGCGGCGCGCATCGACGCTGGCAATCGCGGGCGCGACCGGCACCTCCGCCGGCACAGCCTTGGCAGCATCCTTGCCAGCATCCTTGGCGGCATCCTTGGCGGCATCCTTGACCGGTTCCTTCGCGACCTCCCTGGGCGCTTCGACGGGCGCAGGCGCAGCCGCCGGCTTCGCAGCTTCCTTGGGCGGTTGGGCCGCTTCGGCCGCGGGAGAGGCTGCCGGTTTCGGCGCTTCGGCGGGCGGCAGCGCGGCGGGCGCTTCCACCTTCACCTCGGGCTTGATGTCGATCCTGGCCTCGCGCGCGATCGTCTCGGAGGTCGGCGGTGGGATCTCGCGATGGGCGTCCTTCTTCTCGGCGGCGGGCTTTTCCGGTGCAGGTGCAGCGGCAGCGGCAGCCGCCGGCCCGCGACCGACCGGCTTCATCTGCGCGATCGTCGCCTCGGGCGTTGCCGCCAACTTCCCCTTGTCGGGCTGGAAGGAGACGTCGACGACGTAGTTCTTCTCGTCGCGGAACGAATGCACGTCGGCATCGCCGATCAGCGCGATCTCGACATTGGTCTGGTCGATATCGGACTTCTGCTTGATCGAGGCGACGTTCGGCGGCGCGGCGAGAACCGCGTCCGCCAGGTCGAAATTGAGATTGGCGTTGAAGACGAGCGTCAGCTTCTGCTCGTTGAGCACGGAGGAGACGCCGACCCCGTCGGGCATCTCGAACACGAAGCGCACGAAGGTCGGCTGCACCGAGGCGCGCACGCGGATCGGCGGACGCTTCCTGGACTCCGCGGCGGCACGCTGGGCGCGCAGCGCACGCTCGGCCGCGCGTGCCCGCTCGGCAAGCTCCTTGACCACGTCCATGGGCAGGCTCGGCGGCGGCCCCTTCCAACCCTCGGGCAGCAGGTCGATGAAGGTGCGCTCGCCGGCGTTCATGGTGTTCACGGTGACGCGCCGCGCCAGCGACAGGCGGATGGCGCCGCCGTCAGGGTCGCGGCGGGCGGAATTGACGTAATCGGGCGCGCCTTCTGGAATGCGCTCGACGGGAACATCGACGGGCCGGTCGAAGCGGATGACGAGGATCGAGCCCGCGGTCGTCACCTCGGAGGGAACGTCCTCGCCGAGCTTGATGACGAGACGGGCAAAGCCGCCACCGGCTGAAAACGTCGCCTCGCCCCTGATCGGATCGGCCGCCCGGCCGGGCGCCGCAAGGCCAAGCAGGAGACAGGCCGCCAGCAAGGCCGCGGCGCGGGCGTGACGCGACAAGCCCCGCGCCGATGCGCGGGCTCGCGACACAAATCCAGCGGCAGCCTCTCGCGCCATTGGCGGCATTTCTTCCGGTTCGGCGGGCATGCCGGCACTGGCGCCGGCCCGTGCCGTCGACTGTAGGTCTCGCCAATTAAGGACTTGTTAATGCTATGTCTTGATTTGCGGGAACAGCATGCCGTGCCGGATGGAGCGGGGCCGGTCCGCGAGTTTGAATTTGAGACGCAGGCGGTTAAGCAGTTGTTAACGGCTGCACGATGTCGCGGCCTGTCAGTCCCTTTGCGGCACCCCATAGCGGACAAAATCTTCGGCGATTCGGGCCTCGATCCTTCTGGCCGCCGAGATATCGCTATTGCCGCCGTCTGTGTCGCCGAGCTTGAATCTGGCGACCCCGCGACCGTACAGCGCGCTCGCCAGCTTGGGGGCGTACCGCAGCGCCGCGTTGTAGTCGTCGATAGCCGCGGAGAGTTGTCCCATTTTCAGATTTATCAGGGCTCGCGAATCGTATGTCGCGGCGTTACCCGCTCCCGATCGAAGCACCATCTCGCAATCCTCCATCGCAGCCTGCAAGGCGCCGAGGATGGCCCGGGCCCAACAGCGTCCGCTCCAGGCCGCCTCCAGCTTCGGGTCAAGGCGAATTGCTTCGTCATAGTCCTGCGCTGCACGGTCGTACGCATTCCTCTTCAAGAACGCTGCCGCACGGTTGGCAAAGGCAGTGGCATAGTTGGGGTTGAGCTTCAGCGCCTCCTGAAAAGCGCCAAGGGCAAGGTCGTGCGAGCCCGTCCTCAGATAGGCCACTCCGAGGTTGTTGAAGGCCTTCGCATAATTCGGGTTATGCCGGGTCGCTGCGACGAAATCCTTGATCGCGCCTTCGTAGTCGGCTTTGGCGCTATGGGCATTGCCCCTGTTGTTGTGGGCGACGGCAAAGCCATTTGTGCTCCCCTCGCCCGCATCGATAAAGGCCGTGCAGGCCTCGATGCGAGCTTCGGGCGAGACCCGATCTGACCCGTTACATAGCTCGATATTCTTGAGTGAGCTGCTCTTCTTCGACGTCTGCGCCAAGCCTGACGAACCGGAGAGTCCAACGATCAGAATGAGCATCCCTGCCCTGATGACACTGGCCCGTGCGATTTTCACACCAAGCGCCGAACTCCGCGAGCGAAACGAAGCACTCATGTTGCGTCTCTCTGCCGGGCCGGACGCTGCGCCGGCATCACGGCGGCTTCGGCCGAGCAAACTTCTCAGCATCCCCGACAGATAATGAGCCTGCGATTGGCGCTTCGATCGGGCTCCGGCGCCGCGCCGGCCGGCGGCTTCTTCAGGACCTTGCTTTTGCCCTCTTCGATCAGCGTCGAAAATTTGGCTGACCCGTCATCAGAAATCTCGATGTGCGGCGTCGTACCTCGGATCCCCAACGTGGCAACGGGCGTATCGACCTTCATATCGCCGGTCTTCGCAACATTGCCCGCAACAAAAGTGAACGTTCCCTTGGCAAGACTGAACAGGGTCGCGTTGGACTTGCCGGCCGGCTCATACACATAGTGATCCAGCACCATACGGGCGTTGCTCGATAAATTGAACGAGCTGCCGTCGCTAAGATTTATTCCGACCCGGCCGTCGTCTCCGGTCAGCACCACGTCACCAAGATATACGGGATCACCCCTCTTGGCCTGGCCGGGCTCACTTGAGACATTCGCTTGAACGATCACTGCGCCCGCATGTTCGATCGTGACGGAGCCTGTGGCCGTCGCCACCTTCCCGATCGGTTTGGAAGACGAGCTGGCGACGGCGGGCCCGGTGGAATCGACTTGCGCTTGAGCCGCACTCGGCGAGAAATTGGCTAGCGCCAAGACCAAGCCGGTCGCCAAAGCGGCTGTCGTAGGTCTGCACATGATCCGCCCTTTCCGAGAAGATCCTATCGACTAGCGGCGGCTCATTTCTTGAACCGCTCTTGAACCGCGAAGCGCGGTCGCAATAAATAAATTTCTTGTTTAATAATTTTAATCGTCCTAGTTTACCGTAACGCTACGGAAGCGCCACAAATTAAATAAGCTCTCGTTTGTCAATTTAATCACTTTAGCGGGAGGGATACGCGCCGGGAATGGCATTACGCGCCGCCGTCCCCGCGCCATGCGTCTCTCTGGACCAGACTTGATGATTTTCGGCGGCAAGCCTTCGGCTGCCAGCGCCCAGGATATTTGTCCCTTGGCGAGGGCCGCCCCGAAAGACCATGGCAGCACGCCGAGCCTGAATTAATCACCTAGGCGAGGTCGAGCCATGTTGGTTGCATCCGATGTCCAGGTTGGCAATAGGGCCGCCGCGGCCCTGCCCGTCCAAATCATTGGCCATATTCATACAGCGATCGGCTGCGGTACGCTCACGCGAGCCAGTGGCGTCGCCACACAGGCCGTAGCCGGCGCGCCTGTCTACCGGGCTGACGTGATAGAGACTGACGCCGACGGACAGATCACGATTCGCTTTATCGACGGTACTTTCTTCAACATCTCCTGCGACACTCGCCTCGCGCTGAGCGAATTCGTCTTCGACGTCGAAGGCACGCCACCTACAGCCCTGTTCGACGTGACCCGAGGCAGCTTCAGTTTCGTACCAGGTCGGCTGGCAGAAACCGGGTCTCTCCAGTTGAATACGCCAATTGCAGGCATTCGCGCCCGAAGTCACGCGGGCGGTTTCGGAATGCTGACGCTTGCAGCATTGACTTTCTCGGTTGCGGAAAATGCCGAGGCCGCGGACCCGGACGTCACATTCCTGGATGACGACTCCATCACTTACAAGGACCTTGCGCACGGCGCATTTGAGCTCGTGACCAAGGAGCCGATCCCACGGCACATCATCGTCGATGATCCCGGCGAAACGATCATCGTCAAGAAAGTGGGATCCACCATCAGTGTCAATCAGGTCGCGAACTCGGCCGCTCGCATGGACGAGTTGCGCGCCGCACAGCAGGACGTGCTCGCCAATCTGGACGGACAGGGGCCGCATGGCTCGAGCACGCCTCCCTTCGTCAAAACCCAATCGCTGCAGCCGATCAATTTCATTCAGCCCGACGCGCCCTCGCTGCAGAATTTGCTGGCGCCTGTGTCGCCATTCGTCATTCCCGTTTTCGACCCCATACCGCCGACACTCAGCACCGGAGCGGGGCCGACCGAGCTCGATACGGTGGTGTTTGATACGTTCACTGCGACGAGCGGAATCTTCGCTGCCAGCAGCACCAGCGGCAGCGCCAAGCTGACCTTTGGCGTCATAGGGGCGACCGCCGGCGAGACGGTCCTCGGCGGAGTGACATACGACCTGTCAAAGCCCGGTCCGTACGGAACGCTCTACGTCAACAGTACGAGCGGCGCCTACACGTTCGTGCCTGACAGCATCGCGATCAACGCGCTGAAGGCGCCCACGACCGACAGTTTCGTCATCACGGTTTCCGACGGCCTCAGTTCTGCGAGTCAGACGTTCACAGTCACCATCAACGGTGTCGACGACGCTGCAATCATCTCCGGCACCACGACTGGCTCGATCGTCGAGGCTGGCGGCATTGCCAATGGAACGCCCGGCACGCCGATTGCGACCGGCACGCTTTCCGATACCGACGTCGACGACCCACCAAATACGTTCACGGCCGTGAGTTCGCCAACGACGAGCACCGGCGGCTATGGCACCTTCACGATGACGGCTGCCGGCGTGTGGACCTACACCGTGGACAATTCGAACCTCGCAGTGCAGAGGCTCAATGCCGGCCAAACGCTAACCGACAGCTTCACGGTGACCACGATCGGAGGCACGCCCCAGGTGGTGACGATCACCATCCAGGGAGCCAGTGATGCAGCGGTCATCTCCGGCGACACGACCGGCGCCGTCATCGAGGCTGGCGGCGTCGCCAGTGCTAACCCCGGCACGCCCATCGCGACCGGCACCCTCACCGATACCGACGTGGACACGATCGCAAATGCATTCACGGCCGTCGGCTCGCCGACGCAGAGCGCCGCCGGCTACGGCACCTTCACCATGACGGCTGCCGGCGTGTGGACCTACACGCTCGCCAACGCTGCGGTGCAGGCGCTCAATACCGGCGAAACGCTGACCGACACGTTCACGGTGACCACTCTGGATGGAACCGCCCAAGTGGTGACGGTCACCATCCATGGCACCAACGATGCCGCCATCGTTTCCGGCACCACGACCGGTGCGGTGACCGAGGCCGGCGGCGTTGCCAATGCGACACCGGGCAGCCCGAGCGCAACCGGCACGCTGTTTGCCGCCGACGTCGACAATGCGTCCAATACCTTCACTGCGGTGAGTTCGCCCAAGGCAAGCACGAATGGTTATGGCACCTTTACGCTAACCGCCGCCGGCGCGTGGACCTACATGCTCGACAATGCGAGCGGCGCGGTGCAGGCGCTGAATGTCGGGGACACACTCACCGACAGTTTTACTGTCACGACCCTCGACGGCACGCTACAAGTGGTGACGATCACCATTCACGGCAGCAACGACGCGGCCCTCATTTCCGGCACCACGACCGGCTCAGTGACCGAGGCAGGAACCTTCTCGCCCGGCGCTCCCATCGCGACTGGCACGCTGACCGATACCGACGTCGACAACGCGCCGAATACGTTCACCGCGATCTCTTCACCGACCGCGAGCGACGACGGATACGGCACCTTCACGATGACCGCAGCCGGCGCATGGACGTACACCCTCGACAACAACAACAGCGTGGTTGAGGCTCTCGATTCCGGCGACACCCTGACCGACACATTCACGGTGACCGCGATCGACGGTACCACGCAGACGGTGACCGTCGCCATTCATGGCGCCAGCGATGCCGACCCCAACGATTTTGACAACCTGGCCACCGGATCCGTCGTGATCTCCGATCCTCCGAACGTGTACGGAACGCCGGGGAGCGAAACCATCGCCGGCGGCGGCGACACAGGTCAGGTCATCTATGCGGGAGCCGGCAGTGATACGGTCAATGGGACCGGCAAGACGGACGTTCTCTATGGCGGCTCAGGCAATGACACGATCAAGGGCAACGATGGCAATGATGCCATCTACGGCGGCTCGGGAAACGATACGGTAAACGGCAACAACGGCGCCGATACCATAACCGGCGGATTTGGTGCGGACCAACTCACCGGCAGCAATGGCAACGATCGTTTCGCATATTTGTTCGTTGCCGATTCCCGTGCCGGTCAGTTCGACACCATCACCGACTTCGCATCGGGAGCGGACAGGATCGACCTGACCGCCTTTGGCGCGCTCGGGTTTGCCATCCTGGCGTTGAGCTCAACCAACACGACGGTGCCGCCACATACGATCGCCTGGATCTATGACAGCGCGTCGAACGAAACCATCGTGTACGTCAACTCAACGGACCAGACCCTGCACATCGGCGATTCCAGTCTGCTCGAAATCCATTTGCAGGGGATTGCAACCGTCGATGCCTCGGACTTCATCCTGGCGCCAGCGGCGCCTGTAGTGGCGGTCGCCAGCGAGCTGACCGACCTCACCGCAACCCTGCAGAGTGATGCGGCCGGGCTAATGACGATCACTTCCGAAATCTCGTCCGACTCCGGAAGCGGCGACGGCACGCTCCTCGCAGAGAGTCCGGACATCCAGTCAAGCGAGCCGCTCCACAACCTGGATACGCCTTCGGACCAGATCGAACAAACTGAATATTCGAGCATCTCCAGTTCGGACCCGATGCAAACGCCCTCGACCGAAACACTCGCTATTGTTGCGGTAGCTCCTTCGGGCAGCGGACCGTCTACGATGTCGCAATACGTCGCCGCACCGACGGAGGCCAGTTTTGTCTTCGACCACCTGGCCGGTCCCGACACAGCATTGCTGGCCAAAAGTGGCGCGATTGCTGGAAGCGGCCACATGCCTGACATTGCCATCGCCGCGCTGAATTTTGACCAGCATGCCGCCGAACAGCACGCCGGGCGCGGGCTTGCACCGGGGAACAATGCCGGGAATCACGGCGCCTCGCCTCAAGGAAACGCCGACGAGGCGGCGCATGGCCACGGTCGTGCCAACGATGGAATGGCAGAGGCGACGCTCAATCCGAGCCTTCTGAAGTCGTCGAGCGGAGGCGCCAACCATTCGCTTGCAAGCGAGACGCAGCAGCTCGGCGAGTCGTTCAAGTTCAAGGATAACGCTTCGCAGGGCTCACAGCACAGCGTGGTGCCGGATCATCTAGACCTCGCCGGTCATCCCGGCCACGCTGGAGGATTCCACGGGCTCGAACTGGCGTTCACGCCTGAACCATCTCCGCCCGATGTTGATCCGCCTCATGGCCCAAGTCCGGCTCACGGCCACGGCTTGCACGATCTGATCTTGTGACGCCCCGAGCCAATGGGCTCTTCAGTGTTGCGTCCCGGCGCCATCGGGCGCCGAGGAGCTCTCTTCGCCAAGAGAAGATTGATCATCGTTGCCGGCCTCGCCATCCGGCGGCGCGGCATGCTGATGGCTTAGCGCGGATGTCCATGCGGATGTCATCGCCGCTATGAGCATCCGGTTGACGGCCTCGATGACGCGTTCTGCTGCGGACGAGTAGTTCATGGCCTCCTCCTGCGCTGCCGACTGCGAATGACCGAAGCGTAGGACGGCGCCTTGAGCACCACTGTACGCCACTTCACACCTGCGCGCGTCAAGTCATCGCAGTCCCGGAGGATGCCGCCTGCCCCGGCTGCATCCGCCACGGGATTCTGATTTCCACCTTGACGGGTTGCTGAGCGCGCGCACTCACAACCTTCGGCTCGTTGCGGTTCGCGCGCGACTCTGAATCAGATGTGAATCTCGGCGATGCAAATCGCATTGGTTAGCTCTGGGGGTAATCAATGAGCGGAGAAGCCGGTTGCATTGTGTGTAGCAGAGCAAGAGCGGTCGTCGCGATCGTCCCGATTGCAAGAGGATATGCCCTGAAGACATATGAATGTGCCTGTTGCCACAGCACCCTGCAGCTCGTGACCCGCGTCTCAAAGGCGGCGCTGATCAAGCAGCAGCTCAATATCCTCGCCCAGATGGAGCAGCAGTTGCGCCCGCCTGTTCGCAGGGTGCAACAGGCCTTCGCGAATTAGGCGCACGAGGCATTTCTCTGGGCTTCAGTCGACAGCGCGCGGATTGAAAGCGCGCTTCTCCTCGAGCCCTCAATTCGGCTTTTGCGTCGGCTTGCCGTCGATCTTGGGCAATTCGCCGGCCGAGGCGGACTGATCGCCGCCGCCATTGGCGCGGCGGGCCATCTCGACGGTCAGCCGCTCGGCGGCTTCCGATGACATCAGGCCCAGGATGTCCGACATCTTGCGCGGCGCGATCGCCGAGGCGATCTCGATCAGCACGCCCATTTCGAGCCGGTCGAACACCCGCGCGGCATCCTTGGGCTTCATGCCCTCGTACATGGTCACGAGGCCCTTCATGCGCTGGGCTTCGGCGGCCTTTTGCTCGGCCTGGGTCGCGGAGATGCGGGTTTCCACCGCCTTCATCTCCTCGACCTTGGTCTCGATGCGCTTCTCGGCCGACTTGAGCAGGCTTTCGCGGATGTCGATCTCGCGCTGGCGCGCCTCGATCTCCTGACGCCGCGCCTGCAACCGTTCCAGGATCGCGCGCTCCGCGGCCGAGACCTGCGGCTGCCCCTCGTCGATCTTGACGACGGTGCCGCCCTCCATCTTGGTCTCGGGCGCTGCCGGCTTAGGTGCTTCCTTCGGCGCAGGGGTCGAGCCGGTGATGTCGGGATCCTCGCGGCCGGTCGGGAAATTCAGGTTCTCTTCCGCCCAGGATTTCTTGCCCTGGTTCGGCTTGTAGTCGAAGACATAGCCGCCGTTGATCGCAAGGCCCGCCACCTTCAGCGTGGCGAGGCCGGCGACGGCGACCAGGACGACGGGAATGACGCGGATGTTACGAAATGACTTCATACCCAGGCTTCATGCGGCAAGGCCGTTGGATCGTCGGCGCTCGGAGAAGGCTTCGGCGGCCGCCGCCACTGCCTTCGCGGACGACGGCTTGGCCGCGGGCGCGGCGACCGTCTCCGGATTGGTGACGGGACGCGCGGCGATCGCGATCTTGGACAGGCGCCGCACCACGTTGTCGGCCTCGCCGAGCTGCTTGTAGAGCTGATCCGACATCTGCGTCGCGGCGGCGAGCTGGCTGCCGAGGTTCTCGTTGACGTCGCGCACGGCGAGCTTCAGCCCGCCGATCGCGCGCTCGGCAATCTCGGTCGCGGTGATCAGCTCGGCGATGACGGCCTTCAGCGAATGCTCGTCCGCCTTCAGCCGCCTCAAGCGCTTGTTGAGCGTGACGCAGTAGACGATCGTCAGCATCAGCAGGATAGCCACCAGCGTCTCGATCGCCATTCCCAGGGAGTGGTTCATGGGGCCTCCATCATCTTGTTCTGCTCGTCCACCTTCTCGAACATCGCAAGTGTCGTACTTGGCTTGCGCAAGGGTTTCGTCACACGGATCGCGACGCGGTCGCCGACCCGGCCCATCCGCCCCTCGGTCAGCGTGACGTCGCCGCAACGCACGGTGACGTTCGCGTCGGCGCGCATGTCGAGCGGCAGCGTGTCGCCCACCTTGAGCCGCATCAGCTGCTTGAGCGGAATGTCGGCCTCGTAGAGCACGGCGTCGACGGCGATCTCGGCCTGCACGATCTCGGTGGCGAAGTGGCCCTCCCAGACCGGGTCGCGGCCGAACTTTTCGCCCATGAACATCTGGAGCAGGACGCCCCGGATCGGCTCGATGGTCGCGTAAGGCAGCAGCAGCTCGATGTTGCCGCCGCGGTCTTCCATGTCGATGCGCAGGCGCACCAGGATTGCGGCGTTGGCGGGACGGCTGATCGCGGCGAAACGCGGATTGGTCTCGAGCCGGTCGATCGAGAAGGTCACCGGCGACAGCGGCCGGAACGCCTGCTCGGCGTCGGCCAGCACCACCTCGACCAGCCGCTTGACCAGCTCGGTCTCGATCGTGGTGTAGGGCCGGCCCTCGATGCGCAGCTGGCTGGTGCCGCGGCGGCCGCCGAGCAGCACGTCGATCATCGAATAGATCAGGTTGGAATCGACCGTCGCCATGCCGAAGTTCTCCCACTCCTCGGCCTTGAAGACGGTGAGGACGGCGGGCAGCGGGATCGAGTTCATGTAGTCGCCGAAGCGCACCGAGGTGATGCGGTCGAGCGAGACTTCGACGTTGTCGGAGGTGAAATTGCGCAAGGAGGTCGTCATCAACCGGACCAGGCGGTCGAAGACGATTTCGAGCATCGGCAGGCGCTCGTAGGAGACCATCGCCGAATCGATGATCGCGCGAATGCCGGAATGGTCGTCGAGCGTGACGTCACCGACGGTGAAGCCGAGGAGATTGTCGATCTCCTCCTGGGACAACACCCGCTCGCCGGAATTCTTGCCGGTGCCGAGATCGCGGCTGCCGTCCTCGACCATGGCGGCCCATTGCAGGGCCATCGTCTCCGATAGCTCGTTCTCGGCGGCAGCCTTTGCCGCCTCGGCGGGATCCTCGCTATCGAGCGAGGCCTCCCACTGGGCGGCAATTGCATCCTGGTCGACTTGGTCGTTGCCCGCCATGATCCCTAGTCCGTCATGCTCACTGGACCACGACTTCCTTGAACAGCACGGCGCTGACCTGGATCGGGGCGACCGCCGCGTTGACGCGCTTGGTCAGCTCCTCCTTGAGGCGGAAGATGCCGGCCGAACCGTTAAGGTCGGACGGGCGCAGCTCGCGCACATAGGTCTGGAAGATGTCGGTGACGCGCGGCATCGTCGGCTTGATCGCCTCGATCTGCTTCTCTTCCTTCAGCTCCAGCACGATCTTCAACCGCAGATATTGCACGCGCTCGCCGGGCGAACCGGCGAGGTTGACCATCAGGTCGGGAACGTCGACGAAGGCCGGCGGCTTCGGCGGCGGCGCGGCCTCGGCATGATGCTCATCGCCGCTATGGCGGAAGAAGAAGAACCAGGTCGCAGCACCGCCGCCGAGCACGGCGAGCGCGCCGACGACCATGATGATGAGCTTGAGCTTGTTCTTCGGCGGAGCGGCTTCCGCGCCATCAGCGGCTGCGCCGCCTTCCTCGTTCTCTGCCATGGTTGCCGCGCCCGTTCATCTCTCAAAGGGGTCGAAAGAGCGAAGCCTCCTGGCAGACAATGACGCGATACGAATGCCCCAGCGCAATGCGCTCCTCTGATGCGCAAACGCTACGGTAATAATGGTTAACGGAATCTTTCGATTGGGTCGCCGCTAGGAAAAATCTGCCGGGCAAACATGGCTAACAGAACCTTTCTGCCGCCTGCTCGCGCCCCTCGAAAGTCGCCAACACATTGAAGTTACGTGATTTTCCTGATTGGCACGGCTTTCGCTGAGACATGCCCGAGATCGCACGGCTTGGGAGAGCCCGACGGTCTCGGTCACGGGGTCCGCCAAGGCGCTTGGGAGAGCGAAATGGCAGATCCGCTCAGGGGAGATTTCCGATGCAGAACGCGCGTCTGATCGGCTTGTCACGGCAGATGACGTTGGAACGGCAGATGGATGTCATCGCCAACAACGTCGCCAATGCCAACACCAACGGCTTCAAGTCCGACCATTCGCTGTTCGAGGAATATCTGAACTCGAACGCGCGCGAGGACAATTTCATCGGCCGCGACCGCCGGGTCTCGTATGTCCAGGATCGCGGCACCTTCCGCAACATCAGCCAGGGGCCGCTGGAGCCGACCAACAATCCGCTCGACATGGCGATCAACGGCGGCGCCTATTTCGCAGTGCAGGCCAATGGCGGCGAGTTCTATACCCGCGACGGCAAGTTCTCGCTCAACAGCACCGGCCAGCTCGTCACCGCCGACGGCAATCTCGTGCTTGGCAATGCCGGCCCGATCACCTTTCAGCCGACCGACCACGACATCAACGTCGCGCCCGACGGCACCGTCACGGTGCTCGAGGGCACGGCGCGGACCGACTCGATCCGCGGCAAGATCCGCATGGTCTCGTTCGACGATTCGGCCAAGCTGACCAAGCTCGGCGCCAATCTCTATGCCGCCGGCTCGGCGAACCAGCAGCCCGACACCAAGTCCACCCTGCAGCAGGGCTATGTCGAGAAGTCGAACGTGAATGCGGTCGGCGAGATGACCCGCATGGTCGAGGTGATGCGCAGCTACGCCGCGGTCGCCAACCTGCTGCAGCAGCAGAGCGACCTCCATAAATCGGCGATCGAGAAGCTCGCCGACGTTCCGGCCTGATTGAAGGAGAACTGAGATGCAGGCGCTTCACACCGCAGCGACCGGAATGGCGGCACAGGAACTCAACGTTCAGGTGATCTCCAACAACATCGCCAACCTCCGCACCACCGGCTTCAAGAAGCAGACGGCGGCGTTCCAGGATCTTATCTACGAGCACGTCCGCCGCGTCGGCGCCCAATCGTCGGACCAGGGCACCATCCTACCGGTCGGCGTCGACATCGGCGGCGGCGTCAAGACCGTCGGCACGCCGCGCAGCATGACGCAAGGCACGCTGTCGCAGACCGGCAACGACCTCGATCTCGCCATCTCGGGCGAGGGCTTCTTCAAGATCCTGATGCCCGACGGCACCTTCCAGTACACCCGCGACGGCACCTTCCAGATGGACAATCAGGGCCGCGTCGTCACCGCGCAGGGCAATCCGGTGCAGCCCACTATCACCATTCCCAACAACGCCTCGGGCATCTCCGTGAGCGAGCAGGGCCAGGTCTCGGTGACGTTGCCGGGCTCAACCACCTCCTCGATCGTCGGCCAGATCGGCGTCACGCGCTTCATCAACAAGGCGGGCCTGCAGCCGGTCGGCAACAACCAGTTCACCGAGACGCCCTCGTCCGGTGCGCCGCAGGACGGCACCGCGAACACCGAAGGTTACGGCAAGCTCACGCAAGGCAGCCTGGAGCAGGCCAATGTCGACGTCGTCTCGGAGATGAGCGACCTGATCGCCGCCCAGCGCGCCTACGAGATGAACGCCAAGGTGATCAGCGCCGCCGACCAGATGATGCAATCGACCACGGCGTTGTTCCGCTGAGGTGATGACCATGATTCGCGCCACCCTCGCCGCCATCTCCACCCTTCTCGCGCTGGCCTTGCCGGCAGCGGCCGCCGACGATTTCATCGCCGCGCCGACGCTGCGCGCAAGCGTCACGGTGACTTCGGACGTGGTGCGGATCGGCGATCTCATCGACAACGCCGGATCGGCCGCGCTGATCCCGGTCTACCGCTCGCCCGATCTCGGCACCACCGGCACGCTGACGACAGGCCAGGTGCTCTCGGTCCTGCGGGCCAAGCAGGTGATCGGCGTCATGACCGGGGACATCAAAGAGGTCCAGGTCACCCGCCTCGCCCGCACGCTCGCGAGCAAGGATATCGAAAACGCCGTCGCCGCGGCGCTCGAGCGCCGCTTCGGCCTCGGCGACGCCGCCAACATCACCATCACGTTCGACCGCAGCGTCGCCGAGATGCGGCTGGACGCCTCCAACAGCGGCGTGCTGCAGCCGGTCGCAACCCGCTATGATGCCCGCAGCACGCGTTTCGACATCGCCTTCGAGATCGCCAACGACGGCAACGCCGCGCCGAGCAAGCTGCGCTTCACCGGCACCGCGATCGAGACGGTGGAGGTGGCCGTGCTGACCCGCGACATCGACCGCGCCGATCTCCTGAAATCTTCCGACCTGTCGTTGGAGCGCCGGCCGAAGGCCGAGGTCGCCAGCGAGCCTGCCTCGCGCGACCGCAGCATCGGCATGCAGCTGCGCCGAGCAATGCGCGCGGGCACGCCGATCCGCGCCGCCGACCTCGTCAAGCCCGACTTCGTGGTGCGCGACCAGGCCGTCACCATCATCTACCAGGTGCCCGGTCTCTATCTCACCACGCGCGGCAAGGCGAACGAGAGCGGTGCCGAGGGCGACACCGTCAGCGTGCTCAATCTGCACTCCAAGCGCACGCTGACCGGCATCGTGACCGGCCGCGGCCAGGTCACGGTGCAGGGCGCCAGCCAGTCCGCACCGATGGCACCGGCGGTCGAGCAGACCTCGTCGGTCAAGCGCGACCCCGTGCCGGCGGCCGCTGCTCTGGCGCAGAGCCTGGTCCAGGCACCCGCGTCCGCAGCCGAGATCGCCCAAGCCCAGATTCCGCAAGTTCGCCTCTCGCAAGCTCCAGCCAAGTCAGAGTAGATTCATGTCCACGTTCAGTTCGGCCTCCCGCCTTCGTCGCATCGCGATCTCTGCCCTGCTGCTGGCGACTTGCGCCTTGGCGAGCGGCTGCTCCTCGATCGACCGCCTGTCGCAGATCGGCGAGCAGCCGAAGCTGTCGGCGATCGACAATCCGACGACGCAGCCCGGCTACAAGCCGGTGCAGATGCCGATGCCCAAGCCCGAGGTCGCCTCCTACAATCCGAACTCGCTGTGGCGCAACGGCAGCCGCGCCTTCTTCAAGGACCAGCGCGCCCGCCAGGTTGGCGATCTCCTGACCGTGACCGTGAACATCACCGACAAGGCCAACATCGAGAACGACACCTCGCGCAGCCGCTCCAACAAGGAAGATTCGGGAATCACCAACTTCATTGGCGCCCAAACCATCACCCAGGCCAACAAGATCCTGCCGGGCCGCGTCCTGACCGCCGACTCGACCTCGTCGAGCGAGGGCAAGGGCAGCGTTGACCGCAAGGAAGCCCTGCAGACCAACGTCGCCGCAGTGGTGACCCAGGTGCTGCCGAACGGCAACCTGGTCGTCGAAGGCAAGCAGGAGATCCGCGTCAACTTCGAAATTCGCGAGCTGATCGTCGCCGGCATCGTCCGCCCCGAGGACATCCAGAGCGACAACACCATCGACTCCACCAAGATCGCCCAGGCCCGCATCGCCTATGGCGGCCGCGGCCAGATCACTGACGTGCAGCAGCCGCGCTACGGCCAGCAAGTCATGGACGTGCTGCTGCCCTTCTAAGCCCCTTCAAGAGCTCCCACATCGTGCTCGCGAACTAAAGGCGCGAACGACGATGTACTACGCGGCCCTCGCTAGCTCCCCTGGCGAGGGCCGCATGTATTTTGCCTGCGCCGCCAAAGCGGCGCAGGCTTCTCTCACAGCAGCATGATCCCGCGTGCTTGCGCCCATCGCTGGAGGATCTTGCACTCCTCGGCAAACGGCGGACGGTTCGCAAACCCACGAACCTGAACCGCCCTGGAACGGGTATCAAGCTCGATGGTCAGCAGCCGCTGGACGTCACCCGAGGCACGGCGACGGAGCGACCAGATCGAGGCATGCCCGGCAATGCACTTTGTCGCGTAAGTGGCGACGCAGTGACGCATGCCCCGCGTCTCAGCCACGAGATCGGCTGCGGTCCGCAACTGGACCACGACATATTCTTCGCGCTTGGCGCGGTCCTTGGACGACTTGGTCCATGACCAGTCCGCGATCGCTGCACCGGGCCAACGGTCCTCGCTCTGCTCGGGGCCTGCTGCCAGCCCCCCCGCACGGTTTCGCGCCGCTTCGGCGCGACGGTGTGCGGCCTCGATACGAGCAATCGCATCGAGATCGCGATGCCATTCGCGCATCTGCCGCCCAAGCGAGACCAGTGAACGCCCCTTGAGGGTGTACTCTGGATCACGCCGGTGGCAATCGGCGAGGTAGTCATGGAAGTCATCCATGTCCTCGACCGTGGTGGGTTGCGCGCAGAAGAAGCGCACCACCTCGCGCCAGAAGCGATGCTGAGCGCGCTGCGTCTGCGTGATCCTGGTGCGCGCGATCCGCATCGCAACAGCGGGATCGGTCGCATAGGAACGCGCAATCGCCTGCCAGATCGCAGCCTCGAAGCCGACCTTCCCCAACGGATTGAGGAAGGCATGGACCTCCTTGCGAGACAGCCATTCGGCCGCACCGGCGGCGTGGAGCGAACCGCCGCCGGCCGCCACGACATACCATCGCTTGCGCAACATGATCTCGTCGCGGCTCAGTCCCGCACTGTCGATCCAGATCTGCTCCAGATGCTCAGCGACAGGATAGCGCGCAAAGAGATAGCGGGCGGCGCCAAGACGAAGACGCGCGGCGTCGCGAGTTTTCAGCTGCGGCTTCCATGCCGAAGCATCGCGAAGGATGTCCGCCTCGAAGCCACGCCTGGCCTCTTTGATTGCGTTCTCGAAATCCGGTGGAGGACGCGTCCGCTGCGACACGTGCCGCAGCGACAGCTCGTAGGCTTCAACCCGCGTGCGCTCGGCCTCCCGCCGGCGCTGAATCAATGACTGTGCCATTGTCGTTCAACATGATTGGATGACTGTCAGCCGGACGCACTGAGAGCGTCGGCACGGAATGTGTCGATCGCCACAAAGTACTCACGGCTGGTCTCCTCAATTTTGAACGCGCAGGTTGAATGGGACGGGGCTCATAGACCCGATTGCCGGCGGGCGCAAGATGCGTCCCATCTAAAATTCAGAAACTGCGCACAGCGAGAGAGCTCGCGACATTTTAGCAACGCTGTTGCCCCAAACTCAGTCATTGCGAGCGCAGCGAAGCAATCCAGTCTGTCTCCTCAACAGGATTCTGGATTGCTTCGTCGCAGGAGCTCCTCGCAATGACGGAGAGTGCCGATGTGCCCCCTGCCCCCTCACGTAAACTCCGCCTCCACCACGCCGAGCCCGTCCAGCTCCATCCGCACCTTGTCGCCGGCCTTCAGCCACAGCGTCTTCACCAGGCTGCCGGTGAGCACGAGCTGCCCGGCGTGCAGCCCCTTGCCCTCGGCGGCGAGATGGTTGGCCAGCCAGGCGAGCGCGTTGTGGGGATGGCCGAGCACGTCCGCACCGGTGCCGTGGCTGACCTCCTCGCCGTTGACGATGGCGCGACCCTTGACCGCCTTGAGGTCCGGCACCGACGAGCGCGGGACCGATGGGCCCAGCACGCAGCCGGCGGCAAAGAAATCGTCGGCGATCAAGGTCGGCGCGCCCATCGTCTCCCATTTCACGTAGCGGTCGTCGACGATCTCGATCGCCGGATGATAGGACTCGACCGCCTCGCCGACCCATTCGGCCGTGAACGGCGCTTCGCCGGCGGCAAGGTCCCGCTTCAGCCGCACCGCGATCTCGCATTCGACCCCGACCCGGACATAATTGGAGGCGGCAAGCTTGGCGCCGTTGTCATGGACGCCCTTCTGGAACACGCCGCCGCCGCAAGGGTGCGGGATGCCGATATAGTCCTGCATCACCTGGCTGGTGCAGCCGATCTTGTAGCCGACGAGCGGGCCGACATGCGGCAGCAGCAGATCGTGCAGGGTGCGCTGGACCTGATAGCCCTCGGCTTCGTCCGCAGGGGGCCGCTCCAGCGCCGCGAGCGGGGCGTGGTTGCGGCGCGCCAGCGCGATCGCCTTTGCGGCTTCGAGAATCTTGTCCATCGGCGCCGCCTCCCACGCTACGCAGTCCAAGGCGGCACTTCAGCATCCCCGCCCCGGCCTGACAAGCGCGGCTGGCGTGCCCTCACCCCTTCACGAGGCCGAGCCGGATCAGGCTCTCGGCGGTCGCAAGGATCGCCTCCTCATTGGAGCGCGCCTGCCAGCCGAGCAGCGACTTGGCCTTGGCGCTGGTGGAATGCCTGATCATTCCGAGCATCGGCACGACCGCACGCAGCAGCGGAATCCGGCGGGCGGCCAGCCGCACCAGCCAGTCCGGCGCCTGGAGCCGCGGAACCCGGCGCGCCCGGGGCCCGAGTTCCCGCCGCAGCACGCGGGCGATGTCGAGGATCGACATCGTCTCGCCGGAGACCGCGATGAAACGCTCGCCCTTCGCCTCCGGAGCAATCATCGCCCGCAGATGCAGCTCGGCGACGTCGCGGACGTCGACCACGCCGAAATAGACCCGCGGCACCGCCGGCATGGCACCGTCGAGCAGAGATCTGACGATCTCGATCGAGCCGGAAAAGTCCGGCCCCAGCACCGGCCCGAAAATACCGGCAGGGTTGATCACCGACAGCTCCAGCCCATTCCCCTCGCCCGCGACGAAATCCCAAGCCGCCCGCTCGGCCAGCGTCTTGGACTTGACGTAGGGTTGGCCGTCGACACCGGCGAGATTGGTCCATTCGGTCTCATCGAACGGCTTGTCGCGCGGCGGATGGCCATAGCCGATCGCGCCCAGCGACGAGGTGATGACGACTCTCTTGACACCGGCCGCGCGCGCGGCCCGGAGCACCCGGATCGTTCCGTCGCGGGCGGGGATGATCATCTCGTTCTCGTCCGTCGGGACGGTGGTCGAGAGCGGGGACGCCACGTGGAGAACGTAGTCGCAGCCCGCGACCGCCGCCTCCCAGCCGTCGTCCCGGGTCAGATCGGCGGTGACGAAGGCCACGCTCTCGGGCGTCGCCGCCCCGCCCTCGCGCAGCATGGCGAGCACATCGGCTTGGCGCTCCGGCCGTCGCACCGTCGTCCGCACGGCATGGCCGGCGGCCAGAAGTTGCAGGACGACATGGATGCCGACGAAGCCCGACCCGCCGGTGACCAGAACAGTGCTCATGACCCACGTTCCCCGCAAGCTGGAGACTCTGTTAGCGCTGAAGAACGGCGCGCTTCGTGTTGGCGCCTTTGCGGCGCTCGATCGGCGTACGGCCTGCTGCCGGCGTTTAAGGAAATATTGAGCTGGCCCAGGCTTAATGGGGATACCCGGCTTGGGACGTCGCAGCAGGCCTGATTGCAGCGATGCTTGATGCAGCTGGATCAGCGTCTCAACTTCAGAGTCGATCTCGTTGATGCGACTCGCAAAATCTCCCGCACCTGAAGTGAAGGCTGTTTCTCATCCGAACTCACGTGAGCTCGGAGCAATCCGGTCTAGCCCGTTGATCGCGATTCACTTTTCGCGATCGCGCTGTCGCCATGGTGGGCGCGACGGCAAGCTATGGGCAATATGCGGAGCATGGCGCGAAATGGCGCCCTGCGTCCAAAAACAAAGAGCCGCATCTCTGCGGCTCGGACCTTATTCGTCGCGATAGACCTTCTCGCGTTTCTCGTGGCGCTCCTGCGCTTCCACCGAGAGCGTCGCGATGGGCCGGGCCTCGAGCCGCTTCAACGAGATCGGCTCGCCGGTTTCCTCGCAATAGCCGTAGGTGTTGTCCTCGATACGCTGGAGCGCGGCATCGATCTTGGCGATCAATTTGCGCTGGCGGTCGCGGGCGCGGAGTTCGATGGCACGGTCGGTTTCGGACGAGGCCCGATCGGCGAGATCGGGGTGGTTCACGTTCTCCTCCTGCAGAGCCTGCAGGGTGAGCTTGGATTCTTTGAGGATCTCATCCTTCCAGGCGAGGAGCTTCAAACGGAAGTACTCCTTCTGCCGGTCGTTCATGAAAGGCTCTTTGTCGGTCGGTCGGTAGTTTTTCAACTTTTCCAAGGGAGGCCTATCTTCTTAAGCAACGACTCGCGGACGGACCGGGGTCCGTTGAGCCGGGCCTTATATAGTGGCCTCCCGTGACAGACAATATTTCCCTCACCGCCCGATCCGCGCCCCCAAGCCCTTGCACAGGAAGGTTTATCCTTGAGGGCTTGGAGGCAGCTGGCCGCCCTTAATAGCCGACCGTGAAGCGCTGCTTCAGGTGGGCCGGCTTTTCGATCTCGTCGGCGAGCGCAATGGCGTAGTCGGCGAAGGTGATCCAGCTCTTGCCGTTCGCATCTGCGAGAAGCTGGTCGGTCCCGAGCCGGAACTTGCCGGTGCGCTCCCCCTCCTCGAACAGCGCCGAGGGCGAGATGAAGGTCCAGTTCAGGTCCTTTTCCTGCCGCAGCAGGTCCAGGAAGGCCGAGCCCGCCTCCGCTTCGGCCTTGTATTGGGCCGGAAAATTGGGAGTCGTGACCAGCTTCACGCCCGGGGCAACCTCGAGGCTCCCGGCGCCGCCCACCACGAGGTAGCGACCGACCTTGGAGTCCTTCGCCGCACCGATCAGCTTGAGCGGATCACTGGCCAGGAAGTGCACGGAACTCACGGCGACGTCGTGACCGGCCCACAGCTTGGCGAGGCCCGCCTGGTCGAGCACATCCCCCTTGGTTGGCGTGACGTTCGGCAGGGCCGCAATCTTTTCCGGGTTCCGGGCGATGGCCGTGACCGTGTGGCCGCGGCGGGACAGTTCCCTGGTGATCTCCGACCCCGCCCGGCCCGAGGCGCCGGCGACTGCGATTTTCATGGAAGGCTCCTTTGCTTCTATGGTAACTGACAGAGACTAGATATCGCAAAGAATGCTGGTGTTAAGAGAGCACTTTGTGCTTACCTGATTACGCTGAGGTAACTGATCGCGTACAACCGGCACGCGGATGCCAAGCAACGGTATGGATCTCCGAGAACCGACGATGAAACCCGACGTCTACGCAGCGAACTGCCCCACCCGCCAAATCCTCGATCGCGTCGGCGACAAATGGGCGGTGCTGATCCTCTTGCTCCTGCGCGAGGAGCCGATGCGCTTCAATCAATTGCGCCGCACGATTGAAGGCATCTCGCAGAAGATGCTGAGCCAGGTGCTCAAGTCGCTCGAACGCGACGGCCTGATCAGGCGCCGCGCCATCGCGACCGTGCCAGTGACGGTGGAATATTCGATCACCCAGCTCGGCCTGACACTGGCGGCGGCTGTGGATCCCTTACGCGATTGGGCCGAGCAAAATCTGAAAGACGTGCTCGCCGCCCAGCGCCGCTATGATGCGCAGTTGAAGGAGGAAGCGGCGTAAGAGCCTCCGTGACTACGCCTGCCCGGCCTTCGCCAGTTCGACCTCGACCCGCAGCTCGATCTCGGAGAGCACCGCATCGAGACCGGCATCGCCTGAGGACGATTTCAGGTGGGCCGCCGCATCACGCAGCCGCATCACGGTCGAGGCGTCGAGATTGCCGGACAACAGGCCCATCTTGAGATCGTCGAGCACGTCGAGCGCAGTCCTGCCGCGGGCGACCGAGCGCTTGCGGCGCTCGACCGGATCCTCCTCGACACCCTGCAACGCTAGCAGCGCATCGATGTTGGCGGCCGCCTTCGGTGCGGCAGCGCTCCGCGTCTCCTGCGCAGATGAGGTGTCGGGCAGCACGAAACTGCCGGAGCCCGTCCGCTTGGCCTGGCTGGCCGGCGTGCCAAGCGTCGTACCGTTCGGTCCGTAGATGCGCATCGGAAAGAATCCGGGTGATCGATGCCTCACCTTCGCTGTCTTATGGTTAACGGTGCGTAAACGGCCCGGCAAAATCTGCCGACAGGCGGCAGTTTCGCTCCCCAGGGCGAACGAGTGCTGACAGCGGACGCAACAGATTTATTCAAGCTATTCAGCCACCTAGCTCGCCACCAGGCGTTGGCACAGCGCTCGCAAGGAAAGCGCCGGACCAGCTCGTCATGGGAGTGTCGTGCAAGTCCTGTCCGATTTGAGGAGCCTTTTCTAGGGGCCTTGGGGAGCAGAGATGCCAGGCGTTCGTTGGGTGAGGATTGTTGGGTTGGCCTGCGCCGCGCTGTCGGCGCTGGCGCTGTCGGTCACCTCGGCGGCGGCGACCTCGCGCATCAAGGACCTCGCCAATATCGAGGGCGTGCGGCAGAACCAGCTCATCGGTTATGGCCTCGTCGTCGGCCTCAACGGCACCGGCGACACGCTCAACAACATCCCCTTCACCAAGCAGTCGCTGCAGGCGATGCTCGAGCGCATGGGCGTCAATATCCGCGGCGCCACCATCCGCACCGGCAACGTCGCCGCGGTCATGGTCACGGGCAACCTGCCGGCCTTCGCCACTCAGGGCACGCGCATGGACGTCACGGTGTCCGCGCTCGGCGACGCCAAGAACCTCCAGGGCGGCACCCTGCTGGTCACCCCCCTGCTCGGCGCCGACGGCAACGTCTATGCGGTGGCGCAGGGCTCGCTCGCGATCTCCGGCTTCCAGGCCGAGGGCGAGGCCGCCAAGATCGTGCGCGGCGTGCCGACGGTGGGACGCATCGCCAACGGCGCCATCATCGAGCGCGAGATCGAGTTCGCGCTCAACCGGCTGCCGAACGTCCGCCTGGCGCTGCGCAACCCCGACTTCACCACCGCCAAGCGCATCGCGGCCGCAATCAACGACTATCTCGGCGTCAAGACCGCCGAGCCGATCGATCCCTCGACGGTGCAGCTGTCGATCCCGCCCGAGTTCAAGGGCAACGTCGTCGCTTTCCTCACCGAGATCGAGCAGCTCCAGGTCGACCCTGATCTCGCCGCCAAGATCGTCATCGACGAACGCAGCGGCATCATCGTGATGGGCCGCGACGTCCGCGTCGCCACCGTCGCGGTGGCGCAGGGCAACCTCACGGTCACCATCTCCGAGAGCCCGCAAGTGAGCCAGCCCAATCCGCTGTCACGCGGCCGCACCGTGGTCGCGCCGCGCAGCAGCGTCACCGTCACCGAGGACGGCAAGAAGCTGGCGCTCGTCAAGGACGGCGTCTCGCTCCAGCAGCTCGTCGACGGCCTCAACGGCCTCGGCATCGGCCCCCGCGACATGATCAGCATCCTCCAGGCGATCAAGGCCGCCGGCGCCATCGAAGCCGACATCGAGGTGATGTGATGCAGACCACCGCGATCAACCCCCCTCGCCTCGCCACCAATTCGGCCTTCTCGGTCGAGAGCCGGAACGGCCGGCCGGACTTCGAGCTCGCCGCCGCGCTGCAAAAGGTCTCGCCGCAGCAACAGGCCAAGGCGCAGAAGACTGCCACCGACTTCGAGGCAATGTTCCTCAACAGCATGTTCGCGCAGATGACCTCGGGCCTGAAAGGCGAAGGCCCGTTCGGCGACACGCCCGGCACCGGCGTATGGCGCTCGATGCTGACCGAGCAATATTCCAAGAACTTCGCCCAGGCCGGCGGCGTCGGCATCGCCAGCGACGTCTACCGTACCCTCATCCTGCAGCAGGCGAAAACGATCCGCACGGCATAAGGTCAAACGAGATGAACCATTTCAACGCCTCACGTCAGCCGATGCAGGGCCAGCGCCCGGGCAGCGCGCCCGTCAGCAGCGAGGCGCGCAAGCTCGCCGAAGGCCTAATGGACGCGATGAGCGCCCTGCTCGGATTGATCGAGCGCGAGACAGAGCTCGTCCGCGCCGGCAAGGTCCGCGAGGCGATGACGCTCGAGGGCAAGAAGCAGGAATTGTCGCGCAGCTACGTCAGCGCAGTCGGCCAGCTGAAGGCAAACCAGGACCAGCTCGCGAAGTCCGCGCCGGAGCTCCTCTCGACGCTGCATCGCCACCACGATGCGTTCCGCGCGATGCTCCAGGTCAATCTCACCGTGCTCGCGACCGCGCACGCGGTTTCCGAAAGCGTCGTGCGCGGCGTCAACGCCGAGATCCAGAAGCGCAACGTGCCGAACACCTATACCGCCGCCGGGCGCAGCGCAGCGCCAGGTCCGCGCCATATCACGCCGCTTGCGGTCAGCCGCTCGCTCTGAGCAGCACGAGAACAACCGACAATTTTAGGAAAAACCGCGCGGCGATGGCGTCGCGCGGTTAGGCACGTTTCCTTACCGGGTGTTCAGTCCTGGTGTTCCATGCTTGCGTGATTAGAGGGGTTGGGATTTGACTCACGTAAGGCAACCAGGAGGCTGCCATGAGTACAGATTTCAGCATCAGGCCGGTGGGGATCCCGGCCCCCGTGCAGATCGTACCGACGTCGAATTCGGCGGCGAACGAGGCTGTGCAAACTGATCTTCCGGTGAGGCAAACGGTCGCCGCGAGCGATACGAGCGCGCCGGTGCGCAATGATTTGCCGAACCACGAGAACATCTCGCGCCAGGTCGTGTTCGACCAGGCGGCCGCGTCCTTCGTCTTTCAGGTCGTCAACGACAAGACCGACACGGTGGTGAACCAGTTCCCTGACGAGGCGATGCTCCGCCGGCGTGCCTATTTCCACGCACTGGACATGAAGTCCGAGCCCTCGCGTCCGCTCAGCACGGATCTCAGCGCCTAACGATCACGCGATCGATGCCGATGTTTCTGCTCTGCGTCTGGCCGTCATCGGTCAGCGCGGAGTTCGCGTGCCGAGGCAAGACCACTGGCCGCGATCAGCTCCTGCCTAAATTGCGAGTTTCGCCGATGTGCTCGTGATGCGACCATCACGAATTCCGTCACGGCCGTCCGGACAGCCCTGCCGCGATATTGCGGTTGATCTCGATCAGCGGACGGAAGTGATCGAACTGCGGGCTCATCTGCAGCGCGGCGGTCTGGCTCAACACGAACACGCTGATGTTGGCGATCTTCTGCCGGACGTCGATCGGCTGCGGATTGCTGTCGCGCATCGCCTCGCTCAGGAAGATGGTCCAGAGCTTGCGGTTGAACATCAGGGCCTGCATGGTCTGCTCGCTGAGCGGATCGGCGTTGTTCACCGCGTCCTGGAGCTTGTTGGCGGCCTTGAGCAGAGTCTGCGCCTCGATGTCGCGAGGAGATGCGGTGGTGGTTGCAACACGCGCATAAGCCGAGGCAGCGGAATTCGACATCAATCACACCCTGGAGGTTACCTAGCGCGTTGTACGCGCTTAAGGATTTCTTTCCCAACCCTAGGCAGCACCGCTTAAGATTTGCTTACGTATCGTGCTTGGAAGTACTCCGCAGAATTACGGGGCACGGAGTCCTTCGTCAGCGCAACGCTAGATCTACGCACGCACGATGTAAACTCGCCTGGCGTGATCCGCGTCGATCTCGGCTAATCTCGACTTAGCGATCTTCCTCAAAAGAACGGCGGAGCATCAGCTCCGCCGCGTAATCTCGAATAGCGAAGTTGCGCTGCGGAATTAGCGGAGCAGTTGCAGCACGCTCT
Source organism: Bradyrhizobium sp. SUTN9-2 (assembly GCF_003122645.1). NCBI lineage: Bacteria > Pseudomonadati > Pseudomonadota > Alphaproteobacteria > Hyphomicrobiales > Nitrobacteraceae > Bradyrhizobium > Bradyrhizobium sp. SUTN9-2. The sequence goes on along the minus strand of NZ_LAXE01000001.1, from coordinate 3,290,321 downwards.
GTTGCGACTGGTTGGCCAGCGACAGCGCGGAGACCGCGATCGACTGGCGCGTCGACAGCGCCTGGCTGTTCGCCGCTTCCTCATTGGTGTCGGCAAGCGTCAGGTTGGCTGAGCCGGTCTGCAGCACGTTGATCAGGTTCTTGGAGAAGTCCTGACGCACCTGCACGATCGACAGGTTCGAACCGAGCGTGGAGCCTTGCGAACGCAACGTGCTCGAGGCCGCGTTCAGGCTGGCCAGCACCCTGTTGGTGGCACCGTTGTCGATGAAATCGACGCCGTTGACGAGATTGCTGAGACCGAGGCCCGCCGCATTGAACACCACGCCGTTGATGCTCAGCGTGGAGCTGCCGGTCTCGTTGAAGACCAGCTTCAGCGTGTCGCCATTGAGCAGGTTGACGCCGTTGAAGGAGGAGTCCTGCGAGGTCGTGTCGATCTGGGCCAGAATGTTGTTGAACTGGTTGACCAGGTTGGAGCGCGCGGTCTGCGCCACGGGATCCTGGACCGGCGGCTGCGCGGTGGTGAAGGCGAGAACGCCGGTGATCGTGCCGCCGACCGCGCCGCCCGCGATCGTCGAGCCGAGCGTCGAAGAGGCGTATTCATTGACGGTGGTCACCGTGAGCACGCCGTTGGCATCGATCGTGGCCGTCAGGTGATTGGCCTGAAGCTGCGCGTTGAGTTGGTCAAGCGTCTTGACGGTGCCGTTGGTGCCGTCGCCGAAGGTGACGTTGACAGGCGTGCCGCCGTTGAAGGAGGTGAAGGTCAGGGTCTTGCCGCTGATGCCGCCGACGCCCGAAGTGCGCGCCGCGGTGAAGGCCGTCGCCGTTCCCGTGTTGCCGCTGAGGCCGAAGGCGCTGAGCGCATTGCCGGTGCCGGTGATCGACAGGTCGGCATTGATGCCGGTCGAGAGCGCAAGCTGACCGCTGCTGTTGACCGACGACGGGATCTGGCCCGCGGTGGTCGAGATGGTTGCCGCGCCGTTGAAGATGCTGGCGGTCTTGACGCCGGTGGCGAGGTCGACCGCGTTAAGCAGATCGGTCAGCGTCGCGCTCTGGATGTAGACCGTCGAGTTACCGTTGCCGTCTGTGACGACGTTGCCGCTGACGCCATAGCCGGTGGCCACGCTCGCTGTCGATTGCGGCGTCTGCGCGTTCTTGAAGGTGATGGTCTTGCCGCCGATGTTCAGCGTCGAGCCGTCCTGGACCAGGGTGCCGAGCGAACCCGCGGTCGTCGAGCGGTTCGCGGTCACGTTCGCGTTGCCCGCGCCGGTCGCGGACGTCAGGCCGAGTGCTTTGAGGAAGTCGGCCTTGCCCGTCACGCTCAGATCGGCGCCGGTCGAGCTCTTCAACGTAACCGCGCCCGCCGTGATGGAGGATGCGACCTGAAGCGTGCCGACGGGACCCGCCGCACCGCTGACGGCGACGGTCGCCGCGCCTGCGCTGATGGTTGCGGTCTTGACGCCGCTGGCGAGGTCGATGGCGGTGAGGACGTCGTTGACGGTCGCTAGGGGCGCCGCCGCCGTTCCCTGATAAATGATCGAATTGCCGTTGCCATCGGTGGCGATGTGCCCGCTGGCGTCGAGGCCCCAGCCGGTCGGCTGGGCGCTCGGAGCAACGCCGGTGCGGAAGGTGATGGTCTTGCCGTTCACCGTGATGGTGTCGCCGTCCGCGGGCGGCGTGCCGAAGGTGGTCGATGCCGTGGTGCCGACCAGCGTCGCCGTGCCGGACAGCGCGGTGGTGCCGTCGGCCGCGAGCGCGGCCGTACCTGTGAAGGTGCCGGCGCTCGAACCGAGCGAGGCGCCGAGTGCGGCAGTTCCCGTGACCGGGGTCACGCCGCCGGCCGCGCCGGTATAGAGCACGTTGCTCTTCGCGGTCGCACTCGCATAGGAGGTCGTGCCGCGCAGGTCGGCCGGGGTCGCGCCGGGAATCGTGGTGGAGACGTTCGACTTGGTTGAATAGCCGACCGTGGTCTGCAGCGCCTGGTTGGCGATCGACTTGGCGCTGTCGATCAGTTTCTGCAGCGAGGTGATGCCTGTGTTGGCGGCCTGCAACACCTGGACGCCGTTATTGATGCCGTCGAGCAGGTTGCTGATGTCGCTCGCCCGGTTGTCCAGCCCCTGCGCCGTGAAGAAGTTGGTGGGATTGTCGAGCGCCGTGTTGACCTTCTTGCCGGTCGACAGCCGCTCCTGCGTCGTGGCCAGCAAGTCGGCCGTCGACTGCAGCGACAACAGGTTCTGGCGAACTGACGCCGAGAGAACGATGTTGGACATTGGCGAGTCTTCCTCTTGAACCGGATACGAATCGGCCGCGCGGACTGGAAAGCCGGCCTTTTGTCCAGTTTTAGGAGGTGTCCTTTAAAGTATGGTTAACGGCGGTTTAAGGGATAGGGTTAACTGCCGATGAACGCCCCTGCCCGCCCCCGGACGCAAAGAAAAAGCGGCGGAGCCAAGGCCCCGCCGCTCGATTTTAGTCAGTGATTTCAGCCGCTTGTTAGCGGAGCAGCTGCAGCACGCTCTGCTGCGACGTGTTGGCCAACGACAGCGCCGAGACCGCGATCGACTGGCGGGTCGACAGCGCCTGGCTGTTGGCCGCCTCGACATTGGTGTCGGCCAGCGTCAGGTTGGACGAGCCGGTCTGCAGCACGTTGATCAGGTTCTTGTTGAAGTCCTGACGGATCTGCACCACCGAGAGGTTCGAGCCGAGGCTCGAGGCCTGCGAGCGCAGCGTGCTCGATGCGGCGTTGAGGTTGGTCAGCACCCGGTTGGCGGCGGCGTTGTCGATGAAGTCGACGCCGACCGTCAGCGAGGCGAGGCCGAGACCCTTGGAATTGTAGGTCACGCCCGTGATGTTCAGGCTCGACTTGGCGGTCTCGTCGAACACCAGCTTGAGCTGGTCGCCGTTCAAGAGGTTGACGCCGTTGAACGAGGAGTCCTGCGCGGTGGTGTCGATCTGGTTGAGGATATTGTTGAACTGAGTCACCAGATTGGCACGCGCCGTCTGGGCAACGCCATCCTGGACAGGCGTGGAAGCGGTCGAGAAGGTCAGGGCCGAGGTGAGCGTGCCGCCGATCGCACCGCCGGCAGCCGTCGAGCCGAGCGTCGAGGACGCATAGTCGTTGGAGGCGGTGATGGTCAGCAGGCCGTTGGCGTCGATCGTTGCGGACAGGTTGTTGGCCTGCAGCTTGGTGTTGAGTTGATCGAGCGTCTTGATCGTGCCGTTGGTGCCGTCGCCGAAGGTGACGTTGACCGCCGTGCCGCCGTTGAAGGAGGTGAAGGTCAGGGTCTTGCCGGCGATGCCGCCGATACCGGAGGTGCGTGCCGCGGTGAACGCGGTCGCATTACCGGTGTTGCCGGCGAGGCCGAACACGTTCAGCGCATTGCCGGTGCCGGTGATCGACAGATCAGCGTTGACGCCGGTCGAGATCTTGAGCTGACCGGACGTATTGATCGTCGAGTTGGACTGGCCGGTGGCCGTCGCAAGCGTGGCAACGCCGGCGGCGCTGATGGTCGCGGTCTGCACGCCGGTGGCGAGGTCGATCGCCTTCAGCACGTCGTTGACCGTACCGGCCTGCAGATAGACGGTCGAGTTGCCGTTGCCGTCGGTGACGACGTTGCCGTTGACACCGAAGCCGCCCGGAACGCTGGGAGCACCGGTCGAGCCCGGAACCGGCGCGTTCTTGAAGGTGATGACGTGACCGTTGACGTTCAGCGTCGAGCCGTCGGTGATCGTCGCACCCAGCGAGGCCGCGCTCGTGGTCCGGTTGACGTTGACAGTGGCGTTGCCTGCACCTGTCGACGTCGTCAGGGCGAGAGCCTTGAGCAGGTCGGCCTTGCCGGTGACGCTCAGATCCGCGCCTGTCGAGCTCCTCAGCGTGACGGCGCCCGCAGCGACGGTCGAAGCGGTCTGGCCGTTGCTCGTGGCGATCGTCGCCGCACCCGAGCTGATCGAGACCGTCTTGACGCCGCTGGCGAGATCGATCGCGCTCAACAGGTCGTTGACGTTCGCTGCCGGAGTGCCGGCGGTGCCGAGATAAACGGTGGAGTTGCCGTTGCCGTCGGTGACGATGTTGCCGCTGACGCCCGAGCCGGCCGGAACGGAGGACGCGCCCGGAGCCGAGCCGCTGCGGAAGGTGATGGTCTTGCCGTTCACGGTCAGCGTGTCGCCGTCGGCAGGCTGGGCGTTGCCGGCGAGGCCGGTCGCGGTCGTGCCGTTGGTGGCGATCAGGGTCATGGTGCCGGTCAGCGCCGTGGTGCCGTCGCCGGCCGTTGCGCCCGTGCTGGCGAAGACGCCGATGGTGGCGCCGAGCGTGCTGGTGCCGTTCGCCGCCGTGGTGCCGCCGGCGGTGCCGTTATACAGCACGTTGCTGCTCGCCGTCGCGCTGGCGAACGAAGTCGTGCCGCGCAGGTCCGCCGCCGTCGCACCGGCGATCGTGGTCGAAACGTTCGACTTGGTGGAGTAGCCGACGGTGGTCTGCAGCGCCTGGTTGGCGATCGACTTGGCGCTGTCGATCAGCTTCTGCAGCGAGGTCAGGCCGGTGTTGGCGGCCTGCAGCACCTGCACGCCGTTGGCGATGCCGTCGAGCAGATTGTTGATGTCGCTGGCGCGGTTGTCGAGCGACTGGGCCGTGAAGAAGTTGGTGGGATTGTCCAGGGCCGAGTTGACGCTCTTGCCGGTCGACAGACGGTTCTGTGTGGTGGCGAGAAGATCGGCGGTGGATTGGAGAGACAGGAGGTTCTGACGAACCGACGCAGAGAGAACAATACCGGACATGACTCTTACCCTTCTGGCTTACGCGTCTTCGTTCGATCGCTTCCGGATCGAGTGACGGGGCCAGCGTGCCGTGACATGGCTAACAAAGGGTGAAACGCATGAAGCCCGCATAAGCGCCGGTTCACCATAAGCGAGCGGACCATGCGCGCACGGCGCGCAATCCATCTGAAATCATTGGCAATTCCTGGCGACTACGATCCATTAACCATAACCGCTGGTTACTTTTCGGAGCACCGCCTACCCTCTCGAAATCTCCGAGCCGTGCGCAAAAAGAAAGCGGCGGGACCGAAGCCCCGCCGCCATGATCGTCTTTGCGACGTCGTCCGCGCCTTAGCGGAGCAGCTGGAGCACGCTCTGCTGCGACTGGTTGGCCAGCGACAGCGCGGAGACCGCGATCGACTGGCGGGTCGACAGCGCCTGGCTGTTGGCCGCCTCGACGTTGGTGTCGGCCAAGGTGAGGTTGGACGAGCCGGTCTGCAGCACGTTGATCAGGTTCTTGTTGAAGTCCTGACGGACCTGCACAATCGTCAGGTTCGAGCCGAGGCTCGAGGCCTGCGAGCGGAGCGTGCTCGAGGCGGCGTTGAGGTTGGTCAGCACCTTGTTGGTGGCAGCGTTATCGATGAAGTCGACACCGCTGGTCAGCGAGGCGAGGCCCAGACCCTTGGAATTGTAGGTCACGCCGGTGATGCTGAGGCTCGACTTTGCAGTCTCGTCGAACACCAGCTTGAGCTGGTCGCCGTTCAAGAGGTTGACGCCGTTGAACGAGGAGTCCTGCGCGGTCGAGTCGATCTGGTTCAGGATGTTGTTGAACTGAGACACCAGGTTCGCACGCGAGGTCTGCGCGACGACGTCCTGGACGGGGCTGGAAGCCGTCGAGAACGTCAGCGACGAGGTCAGCGTGCCGCCGATCGCACCACCCGCGGCGCTCGAACCGATGGTCGAGGACGCGTAGTCGTTGGTGGTCGAGATCGTCAGCAGCCCGTTGGCGTCGATCGTCGCCGACAGGTTGTTGGCCTGCAGCTTGGTGTTGAGCTGATCGAGCGTCTTGACCGTGCCGTTGGTGCCGTCGCCGAAGGTGACGTTGACCGCCGTGCCGCCGTTGAAGGAGGTGAAGGTCAAGGTCTTGCCGCTGATGCCGCCGATGCCGGAGGTGCGCGCCGCGGTGAAGGCGGTCGCAGTTCCGGTGTTGCCGGCAAGGCCGAGCGCGTTCAGCGCGTTGCCCGTGCCGGTGATCGACAGGTCGGCATTGACGCCAGTGGACAGCTTCAGCTGGCCCGAGGCGTTGATCGACGAGTTGGTCTGGCCGGAGGCCGTCGCAAGCGTGGCAGCGCCGGCGGCGCTGATGGTCGCGGTCTGCACGCCGGTGGCAAGGTCGATCGCCTTCAAGACGTCGTTGAGCGTGCCGCCCTGCAGATAGACCGTCGAGTTGCCGGCGCCGTCGGTGAGGACGTTACCGTTCGCACCATAGCCGGTCGGAATGCTCGGCGCACCGGTCGAGCCCGGGATCGGCGCATTCTTGAAGGTGATGACTTTACCGTTGACGTTCAACGTCGAACCGTCGGTGATCGTCGCACCCAGCGAGGCCGCGCTGGTGGTCCGGTTGACGTTGACGGTGGCGTTGCCGCCGCCCACTGACGTCGTCAGGGCGAGAGCCTTGAGCAGGTCGGCCTTGCCGGTGACGCTCAGATCCGCACCTGTCGAGCTCCTCAGCGTGACGGCGCCCGCAGCGACGGTCGAAGCGGTCTGGCCGTTGCTCGTGGCGATCGTCGCCGCACCCGAGGTGATCGAGACCGTCTTGACGCCGCTGGCGAGATCGATCGCGCTCAACAGGTCGTTGACGTTCGCTGCCGGCGTGCCGTTGGTGCCGAGATAGACGGTGCTGTTGCCATTGCCGTCGGTGACGATGTTGCCGCTGACGCCCGAGCCGGTCGGAACGCCGGTCGCACCCGGAGCCGAGCCGCTGCGGAAGGTGATGGTCTTGCCGTTCACGGTCAGCGTATCGCCGTCGGCAGGCTGGGCGTTGCCGGCGAGGCCGGTCGCGGTCGTGCCGTTGGTGGCGATCAGGGTCATGGTGCCGGTCAGCGCCGTGGTGCCGTCGCCGGCCGTTGCGCCCGTGCTGGCGAAGACGCCGATGGTGGCGCCGAGCGTGGTCGTGCCGGTCGCCGCGGTGGTGCCGCCGGCCGCACCGCTATACACGACGTTGCTGTTCGCCGTCGCGCTGGCGTAGGAGGTCGTGCCACGCAGGTCGGCCGCCGTCGCACCGGAGATGGTGGCGAGACGTTGGACTTGGTGGAGTAGCCGACCGTGGTCTGCAGCGCCTGGTTGGCGATCGACTTCGCAGAGTCGATCAGCTTCTGCAGCGAGGTGATGCCGGTGTTGGCAGCCTGCAGCACCTGCACGCCGTTGGCGATGCCGTCGAGCAGGTTGTTGATGTCGCTGGCGCGGTTGTCGAGCGACTGGGCCGTGAAGAAGTTGGTGGGATTGTCCAGGGCCGAGTTGACGCTCTTGCCGGTCGACAGACGG
>NZ_LAXE01000001.1:3282433-3283007 GCF_003122645.1 Bradyrhizobium sp. SUTN9-2 | reverse complement strand
CTCTGGGTGGTGGCGAGAAGATCGGCGGTGGACTGGAGGGAGAGCAGGTTCTGACGAACCGACGCGGAGAGAACGATACCGGACATTGAGTGTTACCCTTCTGGTACGCAACGCAACAAAACTTCGATTAGGATTAATCGATGGCCGGGACGGTGAACGTTGTGGGCTAACAAAGCATGAAGCGAGTCGCGCCAGGCCCTCCACCGATTCACCATGTGCGCATCCGGAGCCTCAGCGTTCTCACCCATATCGTCATGATAGGACGGTGCTTTTCCGTGCACCGATGAGGCATTTGCGACTTGTCAACCATAACTGAGAGTGAGCAATTGGCTGCATCGAATGCACCGCTGCGACCTTGCCGGGCAGCACTCGCACGCCGGCCCAAAAAGAAAGCGGCGGGGCCGAAGCCCCGCCGCCGGATCTTGCTTGCGATATCGTCCGCGACTTAGCGGAGCAGCTGCAGCACGCTCTGCTGCGACTGGTTGGCCAGCGACAGCGCGGAGACCGCGATCGACTGGCGGGTCGACAGCGCCTGGCTGTTGGCCGCCTCAACATTGGTGTCGGCCAGGGTCAG
>NZ_LAXE01000001.1:3267902-3281015 GCF_003122645.1 Bradyrhizobium sp. SUTN9-2 | reverse complement strand
TCTGTGTGGTGGCGAGAAGATCAGCGGTGGACTGGAGGGAGAGCAGGTTCTGACGAACCGATGCGGAGAGGACGATGCCTGACATGACTCTGTTACCTTTCTGGTAAACGACGCTACTGTTACACGTCTGCTTGGATCGCGATGGACCCAGCGACGGCGGACCGTGCCGCCGAGACCTCTAACGAAACATGAAATGAAACCCGCGCTTTTGCCCGGTCACACGTGATTCGGCCTCGGAAGCGACGCGCCTAGCAGCACCACCGCGCCAATCCTGTCCTTGAAAGCATTGAGCTTTTTGGCGGGGATGGCTCAAATTTACAGCTCGTTAACTAGTTGCGAGCGAGAATCACGTCCTGATAGGCCGCAACGAACGCTCGGTTACGAAAGCGTTGATGGAGAACAGGAATGGCCCTCAAGGTCGAGCTCAAACCGCACGAACGCATCATCGTCGGCAATTCCGTGATCACCAACACGGACCAGCGGGCCCGCCTCCTGATCGATGGCGAGAACGTGCCGATCCTGCGCGAGCGCGACATCCTCACGCCGGAGACCGCCGACACACCCGCCAAGCTCGTCTATCTGGCGGTCCAGCTCATGTACATCTCCCCGGATCCGCAGACCCAGCACGGCACCTATTTCAACCTGGTGCGGGACATCGTCACCGCGGTGCCGAGCTCCTGGCCGATCATCGAAGGCATCAACAACAACATCCTGAACGGCGACCTCTATCGGGCGCTGAAGGAAGCCCGCAAGCTGATCGCCTATGAAGAGAAGCTGCGCAACCAGTTCGAGGCCACTCATCCCAAGGCGGCAGCCGACAAGGACGACGTCAGCACCGCCGCCTGATACAGGCGTTCGCGCCAACGACAACGGCCCCGGATCGCCTCCGGGGCCGTTGTCGTTTCAGACGTTCGTCAAGTTATTGCGCTACGAGCGGTGGCGCGTCGACTTCGATCACTCCGCCGCTCCGCTGTCCACCGAACTGCAGCACGGCTGCGACCAGCGCATCGATGTCCGCCTCCTCGGTGCGGTGATTGACGATCGCGGCGCGGATCGCGAACTTTCCGTCCAGTGTCGTGCTCGATGGCGCAGCGATGCCGGACTCCTGGACGTCGGCGACGATCTCGCGATTGACCGCATCGCCGCTGCGATAGCGGAAGCAGACGATGTTGAGATTGACCGGTGCCAGCAATTCCAGCCGTGGTTCGGCCAGCACACGCGCCTCCAGATATTTGGCGAGCGCGCAGCTTCGTGCGATTGCCCGGCCCAGCCGGTCGGTGCCGAACGTCTTCAGCGTGAACCACGTCTTCAGCGCACGAAAGCCGCGCGACAGATCAGGGCCGAGATCGCAGGGCCAGACCGCGCCCGCCGCAAGCCCCCTCGCCTCGCGGCTCAGATAGGCCGCCGGCTGCGCGAAGGCCTGCCGATGCTGCTCGCCGTCGCGCACCAGCAGGAAGCCAGCGTCATACGGCACCTGCCCCCATTTGTGGAAGTCGAGTGCGATTGAATCCGCAAGCTCGATGCCGCCGAGCAGCGGCGCAAGCTCCGGCGACAGGATTGCGAGCGCACCGAAAGCGCCGTCGACGTGAAACCACATTCCTTCCTCGCGGCACAACGCAGCGATCGCCCTGAGGTCGTCGATCGCCCCGATATCGACCGTGCCGGCGGATGCGACCACCAGGAAAGGCTTGAAGCCGACATCGCGATCGACGGCGATCTGTGCGCGCAATGCGCCAACGTCGATGCGATGATCGGCATCGACGGCGATCTTGCGCAGCGCATCGGTGCCGAGCCCGGCAATGTCCATCGCCCTCGAGATGCAGCCATGCGCTGCCTGCGACGTATAGGCCGTGAGCAGCGCACCATCATTGCCGATGCCGTGCTGCCGCGCCAGCGTGCCGAGCGCGGTGGTGCGCGCCACCAGCACGGCCATCAGATTGGCCATCGACGTGCCGGTGACGAAGATGCCGCTCGCGCTCTCGGGAAAGAGGAACAGGCGGCGCATCCAGTCGACGATCTGGCGCTCCACCTCGATCGGCATGTGGTCGCGTCCGCCGAGATTGGCGTTGAGGCCGGCCGCGAGCATCTCCGCGAGCATGCCGACGGCGGTGCCGCCGCCATGCACCCAGCCCATGAAGCCGGGATGGACGTTGCCGGTCGCATAGGGCGCAACATGCTCGGAGAATTCGCGATAGACCTCCGCGAGGTCGCTCGCCTCGCGCGGCACGTCCGCCCTGAAGGCCGCGCGCACGTCATCGGGAATCGGCCGCCAGACGGGGCGCGCCCGAACGTTGGCAATGCCGTCGATCGTCTCGTCCAGCATGCGGTGGGCCAGCGCGCGAAACTCGCTCCAGTCCTGCGGATCTAGCGGGGTATTCGCGACGGAGCTTTGCGTATTGCGGATGATCTCGTTCATGCTGCGCTCTCCGCGCCCGTCTTCGCATGCCGCAACAGCATCGCCGTGAACGCGGAAAAGATCTTGCGCATCTGCGGCGGCTTGTACGGAAACACGACCGGCGAATCCATGTTGTGCACGACGGCGGTGTTGTCGGCCTCGAACACCAGAAGCTCGCCATCCGCGTTCTCGGCGCAATCGACGATGAAATAGTCGAGGCCGACGCGCCGGCTCATCTCCTCGATCGCGTTTCTGTGGCGCTCGCCGAAAGCATGATCGAAGTCGCGCATGAAGACGGCTTCCTCGGCCCGCTTCTCTTCGCTGAAGGCCATGTAGGCGTTGAGATACCAGATGTCCCAACGGTCGGCGATCGCCATGTGGCACGCGTACGGTTTGCCGTCGACCATGGCGAGGCGATACTTGCGGTAGAGCCCATCGGGGCTCACATAATCGACGAAGCGTGCGACGAAGAAGTCCTGCTCTTTCCGTTCGGCGAGATAGGCCGCCAGAGCCGCCGCATCGTCGAGCTTCGCGAGCCCGACGCCGGCATGCGAACCGCGCGGCCGTGCGATCATCGGAAAGTGCAATTCGCCGGCGATGTCCTCGCATGCGATCCGCGCCTGCGCGAGGTCCGACAATTGCGCGCGCGTTGCATGGATGGTCGCGGGAATGTCGAGGCCGGGCACGTCCGTTAGCAGCCGATACAGCTTGTCGCGATCGAGATTGCCGATGCGATCGGGTCGATTAAGCAGCGGCCGCGGCCAGTGCGGCGCGGCCCCTTCGATCAGCGCGAGCGCCTCACGGCATTCCTCGGAATCGGACGCGACCACGATGGCCACGTCGTGCTCCGGCAAGGTCTCGGGCAAACCGACGCCCTTGATCACATAGAGCGTCAACAGCTCGACATCGGAGCCTTCGAGCAGGAAATCGATCGGCGTGTTGCCGCCCATGTCGATGTCGGCTGCAAGCGCGAGCAGGCGCAGGCCCGACTTCGGAGCTGCGCTGGGCGTTCGGAACAATTGATGGAAGGCCAGCACCTCGGACTGGATCGCAAGCCCCCGATCCTTGTCACCCAGCAGCTGGGTGATCAACGACAGGTCCAGCCCCTCGCCCGCCAGCGCGGTCCCCGCCGCGATGCGCGCGACGAGCTGATCGCGCAACGGATGCAGATCGACGCCTTCGAAGGCCCGGCGCGTCAGCTGCGCAAAGCCGATGCGGTCGGCATAGTTCGCCGCGGTCAGGCCGATCGGCGGGGAAACCGGATGCTGCATCTCACACCTCGAACGCGGACTTTACCGGCACGGCCGCTGCGCCACCGGCGAGCAGCAGCTCGATCTTCACCAGGACGTGGGCGATCTGGTCGAGAAGGTGCTGCACGTTGCGCTGCGCCTCCGCCCTGTCCGGCGACCAGGCCTCAGCCACGAGCCGCGCGCCGACGCAGAGGCGCAGCACGGCCTGCGGCGTCTCGTCCTGGCACTCCAGCCGCACCGGCTGGCCAATCAGGCAGCGCTGCGCGGCGACCTGACGGTCCTCCGTGCTGCCGTTGATCTCTTGGCTGACATCACGCGCCAACGCGCGATGAACAGAAGCGGTCTCGGCAACACAAACCGGCTTGCCGTCGCGCAGCAGCGTGAACGGAAAGATGGTCGGCTGCACGAATTCCTCGTCGTCGATGCCGGCCGCGTGGGTCGCGGCCGCAACAGCGCGCAACGACGGCGACAATGCGATCATGCTGTCGATGCCGGCAGCGAGCTCGGCGAGCATCCCGGCGCGGAAGGCCCCGGGCACGCCGTAGTAGCTGCCGATCTCGGCCAGCGCCGCCTCCCAGCGCAGCCATTGACCGAAATTCGGACGGCGCTCGAAGCGCGAACGCAGCGCCGTCCAGGTCATCGGCCAATCGCAGCGGCCGGCGTAGTCACGGATTCCAGATGCGATCCCCTCGACGCGAGCGAGCGACCGCGACAGGCCCTTCGGCACCAGCAGTGCACCGCTGAAGGCAGGTCCGCCGAAGAATTTGGAGCCGGTGATCAGCACCATATAGCCGCGGTCGAGATAGGAGCGCAGCCGCCGGCGGCCGAGCCGGGCCTGGCAGGCGTCGACGACGATCTGGACTTTGCGCGGCCAGCGCCGCGCGATCTCGTCGAGGCAGGCCGCGCTCGGTGCACGCCATCCGAGCTTCGAGGAATCCATGATCTGGAGCAGCACGGGCGCGCCTTGCGCGATCGTGGCCTCGACCGCATGCAGCACCGCTTCATCGGCATCCGTGCGCATCGCGATCCCGGCCCCCGGCGCGCGCAACGGCAGCGAGATGCTGGCGCCGGCCAGCCCCGCGACCTCGCCGTCCTTGCGAACCGCAAAGCCGCTCGCCGTCAGGGTGCTGAAATGATGTCCACGCGCGGTATGGGCCGTGCCGCTGCCGGTCTGGTCGGCGCCGACCACGATCGTCACCGGCCGCGCGCCGAGCATCGTGCGCGCCAGGAATAGGGCATGGAGCTGGGAGTCCGTGCCGGACGGCGAGAACACCACGTCGACGCGCGGCGAGAGCTGGAGATGACCGCGCAGCTCGTGGCGCATGTCCTCGCAGCGTGCATCGAAAGCGAGCTCGACCTCGTCGAGCAGGCATTTGTGCATCAGCTCTTCACGCGCCAGCACGGCGCGGTCATAGGCCGCCTGCGAGATCGTCGACGCGGTCGACGAGGCGAAATTCCACACCTCCGGCTCCGGCGAAGCCGGGCAGCCATAGGCGTTGGCGCGGCCGGTGGGATCGAGCGCCAGGCGCGGATCTCCGCCGGAAACGAGCAGCGTGTCGAGCGGCGTGAAGAGGTCGCGCAGGCGATAACGCGAGCCGCCGTCGGCGGCGCATTGCATCTCGGGCCGAGGGGATGGGCCGCCGCTCATCCCGAAAGGCTCACGCCGCGGCATCGGCCGCCGCAGGCGCAGCTGCGAATTGCGAGGCGATGTCGCCATGGAACACCGACGGCCCGACGTGGTCGAGCGGGCTCTGGATGTCGGCCCAGATCTCGCCGCCGATATCGGTCCAGCGCTTGCAGAAGGCGAAGTCCTCGGACAGATAGGTGCCGGTCGCCGGATCGATCATGCATTCGAACAGCGCGAACCGGTTCCGGCTCGCCGCCAGCGCATCATGGGAATGCTCGCGGAAGAACTGGAGGTTCGCGTAGTCGGGGTGGCGGCACATCGCCTCCAGCACGTGACGCCGGATCATCAGGAAGCCGGTGCCGGCATAGCGCACGCGGGTGAATCCGTTGACCACCACGATGCGGTCGGGATCCTCGATCTCGAGCACGTAGTCGAGCGAGGCGGCCGGCACGTCGGCCCGACCCGACTGGATCGCCCGCGCGGCCTTGTCCCAGTTGACCCGCTTGATCGGATAGCAGCCGGCGACGACGTCCGCGCCGCATTCGATCAGGCGGAACACCTGCTCCGGCTTGAAGCCGATATCGGCATCGATGAACAGGAAATGCGTCGCCTTCGGATCGTCCAGGAACATCGCGGCCAGGTTGGCCCGCGCACGGGTGATCAGCGCGTCGCCGTCGCGCAGGAGCACCTTGAGCTCAAGATTGGACATGCCGTGCACGGCCCGCTGCAGCGCGAAGATCGAGCTCGCATAGATGCTCGACACCTGCCCGCCGAAGCAAGGCGTCGCCACAACCAGCTGCATCTTGTCCGACATCGACCGCTCCGCCCCCGCTTGCAATCCTCACCAAGAGGTAAACAGGCATGGTTAACGGCGTCTTAACGCTTCATTACAGGAACTTGACGAGCGAGAGCTGCGCCAGGTTCGAGGTCACCTGGTAGGACGCCTGCAGGGCGTTCTGCAGCGCCAGGATCTCGCTCGCGACCTGGTCGGGCGAAGCCGATTCCGCCTGGTCAATGATGGTCTGGAGCTGCGCCTTGGCCTGGGTCTGGCGCGTGCTCGCGTCCTTCATCGTGTTCTGGGCCATCGCGATGTCGGTCTGGATGTCCTCGATGCGCTGCTGTCCGGGCTGCTGGGTCAGCGCCTGGGTCGTGCGCAGGCTCAGCGCCGAGACCTGCCCGCCCGAATATTGCCCCGTCGGCGAGGTCGAGAAGGTGCCGAACACCGCGATCGCCTGCAATTGCCGGCGGATCGCATCCTCATTCGCCTGGGCGCCGTACTGCACCGTCACGGCATCGTCGACCCGCGCCATCGCGGTCGAGCGCGCCGAGCCGGGCCCGTCATTGCCCAAATACCATTTCACCGTATTGGCCGAGCCGTTCACCAGCGTGGTCGCCGAGCTCGCAGGCGAGGAGCCGACGCGCAGCGGCGGCTGCGTGGCGGTCACCGGCGTCGAGCTGAACCCGAGCGCGCTCAGCGCGCCGGTGTTCGACGTCGTGATGTTGAGGCTCGCCGCATCGTCGGTGTTGATCGTGATCGAGCCGCCATGGACCGTCGAAGGCTTCGAGGTCCCGGTGATCGCGTCGACCTTGCTCAGCAGGGTCTGGATGCTGTCGGTGACATTGAGCTGGTTGCCGGTCGCGCCCGAGGCCACGAAGGTCAGCGTGGTCCCGTTGACGGTGATGGTATCGCCTGCGACGAAGCCCGGCGAGATCGAGTCCGAGGGGCTCGCGCCCGATAGCGCCGTCGCGCCGGTGACCGGGGCCGCCGGCGCCGTCTGGTTGTTGACGGGGGTGCCGATCGCAGAGCTCGCGGTGTTGAAGAAGTTGTCGCCCGCAACGATCGCCGATGCCGCCACCAGCGAGGTGTTGGCGAGCTTCTGAATCGCGGTGTTCAGCGCCGTGTTGAGATTCGCAGCAGTATTGTTCGGGTTGACGGGCGTGCTCGCATCGATCGCGAAGCTGCCGAGCGGCGTCGGCGTTGCCGAGGACGCCGTCAGGTCGATCTGCTCGGTCGTGCCGTCCGGCAGGGTGAACTGAATGCTGAGCTTGTCGCCGTTGTTCGGATTGACGCCGTTGAGATCGACCGAGAACGACACCGGCGAGCCGCTCGGGCCGGTGACGGTCGCGCCTGTCAGCGTCGAGGACACCGCCTTGATCTTGAGGCCGAACGGCGATCCGGCGACGTCCTCCGACACCTGCACGGAGCTTGCCGTCGGCTGCGTCTGCACCAGGCGGCCCATGCCGCTGGTCCCTAGGTCCGCGGCCTGGCGCTCGGCCATGACGGTCTTGAAGCCGGCCTGTGTCGTGGTGCCGTTAATGATGTCGCCGGCATCGGCGACCGACTGGGTATTGACTGCCGTTCCGGAGAACAGATAGCGGCTGCCGGTCTGCGTGTTGAGGACACCGACCATCGAGCCGAACTGGGCGGCGGCGGTGTTCTGGGCAATCGTCTGGCCGTTGACGTTGAGGTCCTGCGCGGTAGAGGCCGAGCCGGTCTGCACCGTGCTGCGGATCTTGGTCAGCGATTGCAGCGCGGTGTTGGCGAGGTTGATGCTGACGTTGACGTTGGTGATCGTGTCGGTATAGCCGGCGATGTTGGAGAGCTGCGCGCGCCCGGCGATCGCAAAGCCCTCGTTCGTCCCCATGCCGGCATAGTTCTGCGACAGCTTGCCGGTCGAGAGCTGCGTCGAGAGGTCGGTGAGCTGCTGATTGATGTTGCGGATCTGCGCGCCGAGGATCGACGAAGAATAGTTGATGCTGCTGATCGCCATCTTTCGGAGCCCTGTTACTGTTTACAATTGAGCCTGGATCAACGTGTTCATCATGGTCTGCACCACCGACATGACATGGGCGTTGGCGGCATAGGCATTCTGAAGCTGGATCAGGTTCGACATCTCCGAATCCAGGTTGACCTTGGAGGTCGAGTCGAACTTGGCCTGGAGCGTCGAGACCACGACGCTCTGGCCTTGCTGGAGCTGGGTCGCCTGGGTCGCGGCGTTGGCCTGCACGCTCAAGAACTGCTGGAGGAAGTTCGAGACGCTGCCGGTGAAAGGCTGGCTCGCCGAGCCGAGGCCGCTCTGCGGCGAATAGGAAAACACTGCACTGGTGAGCTGCGAGTAGAGATAGTCCGAACGCGTGGTGTCGCCTGCGGGCGTCACCGGCGAAGTATTGTAGACCGACATCCGGGTCGGATCGGTCACGAGCTGCGTGTTCACGGCGATGCGCCCGGCAAGACCGGTCATCTGCGAGCCCGACGCCGTGATTGCGCCGGTGTAGAGCGCCTGCCCGCCGTCGGTGAACAGCGGCAGCTGCGGATTGCCCGAGGTCAGCGACGAGATCGTCTTGGTGGTCGAGGCCGAACCGACCTTGGCAAGCCCGGTGTTGTCGTCGGTCACCCGCAGCGTCGTGGCGGTCGCCGGCGACGGGGCGGCTGAGAACGACAGATGCGTGCCCGACAGCGCGGTGTTCAGCGCAGAGGCGATCGCGCTCATGCCGCCGGCGAAGTCGACGCCGATCCGCATCGGGTTGGCGTTGGTCGCGTTCTGGAGCGGCAGCGCAGCGGGGTCGGTCACGTTGACGAGCGTGATCTGGCGCTGCGTGTTGGTCGCCGTGTCCGTATAGGTGATGTTGACCGTGTTGCCCGGCAGCGCACCGGCAAGCTCGAGATCGAAGCCGGCCGGCGGGCCGGTGACCGTGCTGCCCGCCGTGGCCTTATCGGACAGCGCGCTCGCCATCGTGGCGGCGAGCTGGTCGATCTGGTTCTGCGCTTGCACCAAAATGTCGTCGCGCAGCTTCAGGTCGGCCGCGATCTGGCCGGACGACACCACGTTGTTGGCGACGACGTCGACTTGCGAGCCGTTCGGGAGCTTGATGTTGAACGCGCCGACGCCGGACTTGGCAGGGTCGATGTTGTAGAGCGACGTTGCCGACAGCGCGCCGGCGGAGGCAAAGGAGAATTCCGAGGCGAGCCCGGCGCCGACCAGCTGGATGCCGGTCGTGGTGTAGATGTTGGCCTGGTTCGAATTGTCGGTGGTGACGCGGACGTCGACATATTTCGACAGCGTGTTGATGGCTTGGTCGCGCTGGTCCATCAGCGTTGCGGCCGAGGGATCGTTGGCCGATAGGCCCTGGAGCCTGGTGTTGATGTCGGCGATCTGCTTCATGGCCGCATTGGCGGCCTGCGCCGAATTGCTGAGATCCTGTTCGACGTTGGAGCGCAGCGACTGGATGCCCTTGGTGGTGACGTTGAGCTGCGTCGCGAGCGCCTGGGCCGCCCCGAGCGCCACGGTCTGCGCCGACGACGCACCCGAGCTGGTCGACAGCGCCTGCAGCGCCGTGGTGAACTTGTTCAGCGCGCTTTCGAGCGTGCCGGAATTGCCGGGCGTGCCGTAGACATTCTGAAGCTGCTTCAGGATGTTGGCCATCTGGTCGGCGTAGCCGCCGCCGCCGGTCTCGGTCCGTAGCTGGTTCTGCACATAGGTGTCGAGCAGGCGGCTGACGCCGGTCGTCATCGCCGTCGCGCCGAACTCGCCGGTGGTGACCTCGATCTGGTTCGGCGTCTGGACGACGTAACCCGGCGTCTGCGCATTGGCGACGTTCGAGGAGACGATCGAGAGCGCGGCCTGGTTGGCACGCAGACCGCTCATCGCGCTGGCGAGGGCTGAACTCAAACCCATATCACTGGCCCGCCTTTGTTACGTCACGCGCCGATCAGCGCAACACGTTGAGGAGATCCTGCACCATCGAGTTTGCCGTCGTGATCACCTTGGTGTTGGCCGAATAGGCCTGCTGGGTCACGATCAGCTTGGTGAATTCGTCGGCGATGTCGGTGTTGGATCCCTCCAGCGACGAGCCGCTGATGGTGCCCGAAGCGCCGTCGATGGCGTCACCCGATTGTTCGGTCGCGGCATAGGCGCCGCCGTCCATCGCCTTCAGATAATTGGTGCCGTTGAAATGCGACAGCTGCACCTGCGCGAGGTTGAGGTTCTGGCCGTTGGAGAAGGTGCCCACCACCACGCCGTTGTTGTTGACGGCGACCGATCGGAGCTGACCGGCGGCGTAGCCGTTCTGGGTGATGGTGTTGATCGTCACCGCGCCGCTGGTGCTGGCATATTGCGTCAGCCCTCCGGAGGAGATGTTGAAGGCGACGGAGCCGAGCGACTGGCCGCTGACGGTGACATTGTTGATGGTGATGCCCGAGCCGCTCGGCGAGGTCAGCGAGCCGTCGGCGGCAAAGGTGAAGGTCTGGCCGGTATTGACCCATCCGACCGTCGTGCCGGTCGCGTTCGGGTCGGTCTGGTAGAACAGGTTCCAGCTGTCGGAATGACCCGCGCCCAGCGAGGCACTGTCGGTCTTGGCCCAGCGCAATTGCAGGTTCACCGGCGTACCGGCGGCGTTGTAGGCGGTCACCGCGCCGCCGCTGATCGATTCCTTGGTGAAGGTGGCGATGTCGTTGCCGATCACGCCGCCGGTGCCGGCCGTGCCGCCACCCTCGCGATTCCTGGTGATGGTCGAGGTGAAGCCGAGCGCGGAGAAGGCCGCGCTGTTGGAGCTGGAGACCGTCAGGTTGGAGACGGTGCCGGTGTTCAGCGTGATCACGCCGCCGCTGCTGACCGACGACCCCGAAGCGCCGGAGAGCGCATCGATCTTGCCGAGCAGGGTCGTGACGTTGTCGGTGACGTTGATCTGGTTCGCACCCGAGGCGCCCGAGGCCATGAAGGTCAGCGTCTGGCCGTTGACGGTGATGGTGTCGCCGGGGGAAAAGCCCGACGTGAGCACCTGGGCACCGCCGGCGGTGGCCGAGCCGCTCAGCACCGTCGCGCCGGAGATTGCAGGCGAGGACAGCACGTTGCCGCCACGCGTCACGCTGCTGATGCCGAGCGCGGTGGCGGCCGTGCCGCTGCCGATCGCGACGTCGGTGCCGGTGCCGGTCGCGATCTGGATATTGCCGCTGACCGAGAGCGAAGCGGTGACGCCGGCCCCGCCGGCCGTCTGGATCGCGTTCAGGATGTCGGCCACAGTCGCCGTCGTACCCGCACCGAGACCGATCGTGGTGTTGTTGCCGACGGTCGAGACCGTGGTGCCGCCGTTGAAGGTGATGGTGTTGCCGTTGATTGTGAGCGTCTGGCCGCTTAGCGCGGTCAGAATGCTGGAGGCGAGATGCGTGCCGGCGGTATTGTCGAGGGACGTGGTCGTCGAAGCCACCGCCGAGGAATTGTTCTGGAGCGCAACCGTGCCGGTGGCCGTCGTTGACGAATAAGCCGAGCGGATGTTGCCGGTTGCGGCCGCGCCCGAGACGGTCGCGTTGGCATAGGGCGCCGGCGGCGTGCCGACCGGCAGCGGGTTGGCGGCGAAATCGGACGGGTTGAGACCGCCGGCCGCGAGCAATGTGCCGGTCGAGGCCGTGGTTTTCGCCACTGTGTTCGGCTGGGTCGGCAGGTTCGCCGCGTACTGGATTGAGGTCGTCGCCTGCGCCGGAATGAAGTTGTTCTGGAATTGCAGCACGTTCGCCACGCTGCCGGTCGGGTTGCCGGTCTTCGGGTCGACGGTGACGCCCATCAGGTAATAGCCGGCGCCGTTGACCAGGTTGCCGTTGGCATTGAGCTGGAAGTCGCCGCGCCGCGTGTAGTAGGTCACCCCGGTGAAGACAGGCACGTTGTCGACGACGCCGCTCGCCTTCTGGATCGAGAAGAAGCCGTCGCCGGTGATCGCCATGTTGGTGGCGACGCTGGAGGACGAGATCGTGCCCTGCGTCGTGATGGTGGCCTTGGCGTTGGCCTGCACGCCGCCTGCCACCTGCTTGCTCGGGACCGAGGAGTCCGGGATGAGGTCGACGAAGCTGGTGCCGATGCCCTTGTAACCGGTGGTGGATGAGTTCGCGATGTTGCCGGAAATGTTCTGCAGCGCGAAGGACTGCGCCTGCAGGCCACCCACCGAGGTGTTCATTGCATCGAAGATACCCATAACTTTGTCTCCAAATCCGATCTCGGCGGCCGGTCGACCATGGCCGCAATCGGAAAGAGACGTCGCAAGGCCTATGCCAATGCGGGTATCTTCAGGAAATCAATGACTTAATGAAAAAGCCCCGGTCTGACGACCGGGGCACATTTGCCGGGACCGGCAACAATTGCCGGGACATCCTGTCGTTCCGGAGCGGTCCGCAGGACCGGAATGACTCCCGCGAAACCTACGTCGCCGACGCCGCCGCGGGGTGGAAGACCAAGCCGAAACCGTCGATGCAATAGCGCAATCCGGTCGGCTTCGGGCCGTCGTCGAAGACATGGCCGAGATGGCCGCCGCAGCGCCGGCAATGCACCTCGGTGCGGACCATGCCGTAGCTGCGGTCCTCGGTCTTGCCGACATTGCCTTCGATCGGCGCATAGAAGCTCGGCCAGCCCGTGCCGCTCTCGAACTTGGTCTCCGACGTAAACAGCGGCAGGTCGCAGCCGGCGCAGGCGAAGATGCCCTTGCGCTTCTCCTTCAGCAGCGGGCTGGAGCCGGGCCGCTCGGTGCCGTGATTGCGCAGGATCTCATATTGCTGCGGCGTGAGCTGGGCGCGCCATTCGGCTTCCGTCTTCGTGATCTCGAACTTTTGCGCGGCCTTCTCGCCGGCCTCGGCAGGTGTTCCTCTCAGCCAGCGCAAGGCGGAAAGGCCGAACAGGCCGGCGACAGTCGTGAGCAGGATGCGGCGGTCAAGCATGTCATTCTCCGTGCGCGGGAAGTCCACGCCCTGAGATACGGGCTTCTGCCGGCCGAAGTTACACGTCGGAGCGGAATTTCGCTCAACTTATTGCGAGACGCGGTCCTCGTGCACGACCGGTTCCGCAGCGCCGACCGCGGCT
>NZ_LAXE01000001.1:3233800-3267877 GCF_003122645.1 Bradyrhizobium sp. SUTN9-2 | reverse complement strand
CCAGACCAGTTCGAACGGCGAGAACAGCCTCCAGCGCTCATCGCCCCGCAAAATGCTGCGCGCGATCATCTGTCCGGCCATGGCGGAGGTGTTCATGCCCTGGCGGCCGAACCCGCTCGCCACCCACAAGCCTTTGCGCAGCTGGCCGATCTGCGGCATGCCGTGCACGGTCTGGCCGGTGGCGCCGCCGAAGATGTCGGTGATCTCGACATTGCCGAGCTCGGGAAAGATCGTCCGGATCCGCCGCTTGATGGCGCCGGCGAAGCGCTGCGGACGCGCGGCCCAGGTGGTCTCCGGGCTCTCCCACATCAGCCGGTCGCCGTCGACAAGCCGGAAATGATCGACACCGTCGGAATCCATCACCGATCCCTTGAAGGCGATGATCTCGTGCAGGCGCTCGCCGAGCGGCGCGGTCACGCCGGCATAGCGCCAGACCGGCAGCAACGTCTCCGACAGGCGCTTGGAGGGGGCGCCGAGATGAATGTTGCCGGCGAGCACGATGTGGCTCGCCCGCAGCCGCGCCGAGGGCGTGACGATGCGCTTGCGGATGCCGGAATGATCGATGCTGACGACCGGCGTGTCCTCGAAGATGCGGGCGCCTGCCCGCCGTGCCAGCGCCGCAAGGCCGTGCACGTATTTCCGGCCGTCGACCTGGAACGCTTTCGGATAATACACGCCGTGGAAGTAATGATCGGACTTGAGCGCCTCGCGCACGCGGTCGACCTGCCAGCCTTCGACCTCGGTATCGAAATCCTCGTTCAGCATCTGCAGCCGGCTGATCAGCCGGTCGCCGGCATCGACATTGGAGACCTCCAGCACGCCGTCGCTGAGGCCGATCCCCGGCATGCTCGCTTCGCTGGCGTTGGCCCGGACGAACTCGGCGCCCTGCTTCGACAGGGTCCACAATTCGCGGGCGTCCTCCAAGCCGATGCGCTCGATCAGGTCCGTGAGCGGCAGCGCAAAGCCCGGCATCACGGTGCCGAGCTGGTTGCCGGAGGCGTTCCAGCCGATATGCCGACCCTCGAGCACCGCGACGCTGGCCCCGAGCCGGGCCGCCTCCAGCGCCACGGTAAGCCCAGCCAGGCCCGCCCCGATCACACAAATGTCGGCATCGAGATCGAACGACAGCCGCACGCGGTCGCGAAAGCCGGCTTCTTCCTGGGACACGCTTGTGAAAGTCTCGCTCATGCAGTTTTCTTAGAGGACTGTGCGGGCCCTTGTCACCTTGTCCTCAACCGGTGCCTGTAGATTATCCTGGACGTGGAACGATTCGAGAATGCCATGCGCCGTTTGATGCTGTTGCGTCACGCCAAGACCGAGACCGACGCACCGAGCGGCCGTGACCAGGACCGCCGGCTCGACGACCGCGGCCACAAGGATGCCGCGCGGATGGGAGACTGGATCGCGGCCCATCCGCCCTTCCCCGATACCGTATTGGTCTCCCACGCCGTGCGGGCCCGTCAGACCTGGGACATCGCCTGGGAGGCGATGAAGGACCGCGTCCCGGCGCCGCAGGTCGAGGTCCTGCCGGAACTCTATGGCGCCGATCCCGCGCAGATCCTGGACACCATTCGCACCGCAACCGCCCCGGCCGATCCGAAGCGGCTGCTGCTGATCGCCCACAATCCCGGCATGCACGAGGTCGCGCTCATGCTGATCGGCGGCGGCGATCCCGATGGCGCCAAGACCCTCGGCGACAACCTGCCCACAGCGGGGCTTGCGATCTTCGACTTTGACGTCAAGGATTGGGGTGACGTGGCCTACCGCCGCGGCAAGCTGGTGCTGTTCGTCAGCCCCAAGCTGCTTCGATCGGACTAGACGCGCGGGCGCCGTCTCGACCGGTTGGTTCAGCCTGGTTCACAGGGAGGCGCAGATGTTCAAGTCCATCCTCGTGCCCATCGATCTCGCCGACACCGATCTCGCCAAGCCGGCGATCGCGACCGCGGCGACTTTGTCGCAGACCTGGAGCGGCACCGTGCGCCTGCTCAACGTGCTGCCGATGACGCCGGTGATGCTGGCCGAGTACGTCCCGGCCGATTTCGACGAGCAGCAGCGCCAGACCTCGGAAGAGGCCCTCGCCATCGTCGCCCGCGAATCCGGCATCGAGCCCTCCCGCATCTCCAGCGTGGTGCGCCAGGGCGGCATCTATCACGAGATCCTGGAGGAAGCCGCGCACATAAAGGCCGACTTGATCGTGATGACCTCGCACCGGCCGGCGATGCGCACCTATTTCCTCGGCTCCAACGCCGGCCACGTCGTGCGCTACGCCAAGTGCTCGGTGCTGGTGGTGAGGCATTGAAGGGCAGCAGACTTCGTCATTGCGAGCGCAGCGAAGCATCCAGCATCTTTCCGCGGCGACAGCCTGGATTGCTTCGCTGCGCTCGCAATGACGGAGAGGCAGCTGCGTGCCACACTCGCGCTTCCGTGCCCCGGACGCTGCGCAGCACGAAGTGATGCGCTGCAGAGCCGGGGCCCATGCGTCAGCGAGTGCGATCCGCTGGATCCCGGCTCTGCGCAGCAACGTTTCCCGCTGCAGCGCGTCCGGGACACGCGAGTATCACAGATACCGCGACAGCTCGGTCTTGAACTGTCCGTACACGGCATCCTCGATCTGGCTGCGCGTGATGCCGATGTCGCGCAGGGCGCGGTCGTCGAGCTCGTTCAGGGTCTTGACGGCGGAGCGGCGCTCCAGGCGGTCGAACAGCGCGGTGAGGCGCAGGGCTAGGGCACTGAAAAATCCGCCCGATGAGGATGGGCGTAAAGTCCGCCCGACAGTTTGCGAGATTGTGGTCATTCTTCTTCTCCGGCCTATTGTCCCGCGCGGCGAAGCAGGTGCCGTTGGCGCGGACGCTAGTGGGCGCCTGCACCTCATTTGCCGTCGGATTGCTCTCGCTCTCCTCGGCTCAATCGCGGAACTTGATGGAACTTAAATGCTCCAGTACACTCCTCGGAGCAAGCAAAACATTGCTCTCGGTGCAATATGTCCAAGTTCGAGTACGTGAAGCTCGCCGATGCCATTGCGGCCGATATCACTAACGGCACGTTAAGGCCCGGCGACCGGCTGCCGCCGCAGCGCAATTTTGCCTATGACCGCGGCATCGCGGTCTCGACCGCGAGCCGGGTTTATACGGAATTGCTCCGCCGCGGCCTCGTGGTCGGCGAGGTCGGGCGCGGCACGTTCATCTCCGGCGACGTCAGGCGTGAAGTCGAGACCATGCGCGAGCCGGCCGACGCGCGCATCAATCTCGAGGTCAATTACCCGCTATTGCCGCAGCAATGGGCGATGATCGCCAAGAGCCTCGCGGGGCTCGAACGCATCGACGCGCTGGAATCCGCGCTGCGCGTTTCGACCAGCACCGGCACCAAGAGCGCCCGCGTTGCCGCCGCTGCCTATCTCGCACGCAAGGATTTTTCGCCGCAGCCCGAGCAGATCTTCTTCACCGCCAACGGCAAGCAATCGCTCGCGGCCGCGCTTGCCGCGCTGGTGCCCACCGGCGGCCGCTGCGGCGTCGAGGCGCTGACCTACCCTTACGTCAAGAGCATCGCCGCGCGGCTCGGTGTGACGCTGGTCCCGATCCCCATGGACGAGTTCGGCGCGCGGCCCGACGCCATCCAGAAGGCCCATCGCGAGGCGCATCTGTCGGCGCTGTATCTGCAGCCCATCATCCAGAACCCGCTCGGCGTCACCATGAACGCGACGCGGCGCGCCGACATCATGCGCGTCGCCGAGAAGCTCGATCTCACCATCATCGAGGACGCCGTCTACGGCTTCCTCGCCGACGACACGCCACTGGCGGCGCTCGGGCCCCACCGCTGCATCGTGCTCGACAGCCTGTCCAAGAAGGTCGCGCCGGGGCTCGCGCTCGGCATCCTCGTCGCGCCGCCGCATCTGCGCGAGAGTGTGATGAGCGCGGTGCGCACCGGCGGCTGGATCGCCTCCGGCCATGCGCTCGCGGCCGGGCAGCGGCTGATGGCCGACGGCACCGTCGCCGAGCTGACCCGGCTGAAACGCATCGATGCCGCGCGCCGACAGCAGACCGCCGCACGGCTGCTCTCCGGCTACCAGCTCGCCGCCGATCCGCGCTCGTATCATCTCTGGCTGACGCTGCCACCGCACTGGCGCTCGCAGACCTTCGTCGCCGCAGCAGCAAGGCGCGGCATCGCGCTGACGCCATCCTCGACCTTCGCGATCGCGCACGGTCATGCGCCGAACGCGGTGCGGCTCGCGCTCGCCCCGCCGTCGCCTGAGCAGCTCGATTCCGGCCTGCGCACCATCGTCTCGCTGCTCGGCACCAAGGAGGACGATTTCGATTCGACGGAGTAGGGCTCAGACTTCCGGCCAGTCCGCGATAAAGCCCCTCGCCTTGTAAGGTTCGATCTTGTCCCATTCGTGCAGCATGCGGCGGCGAAATTCGGCGTCGGTATGCCAGAGCGCACGTGGTGTCGTGAAACTGTCGACGGTGAGCAGCATCTTCTCGACCCCCGGCCAATGCCGATGCAGCGTCATCGGGTAGCGCCGCGCGGTCCAGGTGTTGCCGAGACAGATCACGCTGCGGATATTCTGCAGCCCGATGGCCGCATCGATGATCGGAAGCGAGAAGATGACGTTCTCGCCGGTGTTCATCGCGCGGTGCTCCTCGAGGATAAGGTCCGCCGGAACGCCCGCGGCAACCATCGCGGCCTTGATGATGCTGCACTCGGATTGCTCCGAGCCCGGCGTCACACCGCCGCTGACAATCGACCGGCGAAACAGGCCCTCGCGCCACAGCCTTGCGGCGGTGTCGGCACGCAAGCCAGCGTCCTCGCGGGTGCCGAACACGAACAGCAAGTCGGCTGGCCGGAGCGGCGTCTCGATCAGATGCGTGCGGTTGATTCTGGCGATCTCGTCTGCCGTCGGCAGACGGGTGCTGCGATCCATGGCGGACATGACCACAAGGATGCGACGCAGACGGCGGGACGCGAAGTCACATTTGATTGCGGCCGATTGCACCTAGGGCAGCAGGGCCTTCGGCACGCGATCGAAACTGTAGCTCTGCGGCCGGTTGCGCCGCACGAAGCCGCCGACCTGCCAGGCGAACAGCGCGGCGAAGCCGAGGATGAACAGCACGCCCGCGAGCTCGCCGGTCAGAAGCGCGCGGATCAACAGCCCCGCCATTGCCACAGCGAGCACGGCCAGGAACGCCAGCACCGCCGCATAGGTTTTGCGGCCGAGGCCCGCGGTCAATTCGGCGCGGCTGCCGGCTTTGGCCATCCGCGCATGCAGCTCGATCAGGAAATCGCGAAAACCGTTGTCCTGCGGCGCCATCAGCGCCGCGGTCTGCCAGCTCGTCGACAGGATCGCGATGCGGCCGCCGCCGGTGCGGCTGATATCGGCGCGGAAGCGGTGCTGCTGCATCGACACCGGGCGGAACGACAGCCGGATCGCCGAAATCTCGTCATAGCGCCACAGGCCGGAGCGGCGGGCGATGTGCCAGGACAGCCCCTGCTCCGTCAACTCGAAGCGATGCGCCGAGCCAATCAGCGAGGCCTTGTAGGCATAGCTCGTGGTCGAACCCGCTTCCGCTCCCGGCATGTCGTCAACGAACCCATGGGCGATCGCTTGGGCGATCGGCTTGCGCGATCGCCCCCGGCCATCCTACAAGCGAGGCATGGCTGAGACGACCTTTTTTCCGCGCCGCCTGATTCTCGGCGCCGCGATGATCTCCGGTGTGTTACTGGCGCTCGCGGTGCACATGCTGGGCGCGCGCTACGGTCTCGATCTCGGCCGCCTCTGGCGCTCCGACACGCATGAGTTCATTCCGGCGGGCGCCGCCATCGCCTGGTGGCTGATCGCCACCGTCGGCTTCTCCGGCGGCTATTTCACGGCGAGCCTGATGCAGAGCGCCGTCTCCGGACAGATCCCGCAGCGGATGCGGCAATTCCTGATCGCGGTCGGCGTGCTGCTGCTTGCGGGAACGGGTCAGGCGGCGTCGGCGCCGAGCCCGATCCCGACCGTCTCGGGCGTGCTCGCCGGGCTTGCCGCCCTGTGTCTCGGCGCCGTGATGGCGTTCTGCGGCGCGCATTTCGCGCTGCGCCGAAGCTGACCTCTCAAGCCGACGCGCGCAGCCGCGGCCGTTCCAACATGATCGCGACATCCGAGGCGGGCCGCGGCTTGCTGAACAGATAGCCTTGCGCCTGGGTGCAGCCCTCGCGCCGGAGCAGCTCGAGCTGCGCGTCGTTCTCGACGCCCTCTGCCGTGGTGACGATGCCGAGGCTGCGGCCGAGGCCGGTCACGGCGCGAATGATCGCCATGGAATCCTCGCGCGTCGCCAGCTCCGACACGAAGGAGCGGTCGATCTTGATCTTGTCGAACGGGAAGCTGCGCAGATAACTCAGCGACGAATAGCCGGTGCCGAAATCGTCGAGCGAGATCCGCACGCCCATGGCACGCAGCTCGTGCAAGGTCGTCAGCGTCGCCTCGCTGTTCTGGAGCAGGACGGATTCGGTGATCTCGAGCTCGAGACGGCGCGCACCGAGTCCCGATATGGCCAACGCCTCTGTCACCGCCGCGATCAGGTTCGGGCTCTTGAACTGCACCGGCGACAAATTGACGGCGACGTCGACATCGTCGGGCCAGGTGGCCGCGTCGGCACAGGCGGAGCGCAGCACGAACTCACCAAGCTGAACGATGAGCCCGGTCTCCTCGGCCAGCGGGATGAAGCTGATCGGCGCGATCAGCCCGCGTTGCGGATGGTTCCAGCGCAGCAGCGCCTCGAAGGCGACGACGCGACCGCTGGCGACCTCGCGGATCGGCTGGTAATAGACCTCAAACTCGTCGCGTTGCAGCGCCGCGCGCAGATCCATTTCCAGAAGGCGCCGCGCCTGCGCACGCGCATCCATGCCGGTCTCGAAGAAGCGGTAGGTGCCGCGGCCATCCGCCTTGGCGCGATAGAGCGCAAGATCCGCGTTCTTGAGCAGCTCGTCCGGATTGCTGCCGTCCTGCGGCGACAGCGAGATGCCGATCGAGACGCCGATCACGATCTGATGGTCGTCGATCTGGTAAGGCGCCGAGATCACCTCGACGAGGCGTCCGGCAAGCGATCGCGCGGCGATCTCCTCGGAGCGTCCGATCTGGACCACCGCGAACTCGTCGCCGCCGAGCCGCGCCACGGTGTCCTGTTCGCCGACGGTGGCCTCGAGCCTGCGGCCGACCTCCTTGAGCAGCGCATCGCCGATGGGATGGCCGAGGGAGTCGTTGATGTCCTTGAAGTGATCGAGATCGAGGCAAAGCACCGCGAGCTGGTCGCCCGACTTGGTCTGGCGCAGTCCCTGCTCGAGCTGTTCGTGGAACAGCACGCGGTTCGGCAGGCTGGTCAGCGCGTCATGTCGCGCCATGTGCGAGATCTTGGCCTGCGCCTCCAGCCATTCGGTGATGTCCTCGAAGGTCGCGACCCAGCCGCCGCCCTGCATCGGCTGGTTGACGACCCGGATGGAGCGGCCGAACCGGTTGACGACGTCGGTCGTGGTGCGGCCCTCGCGCGCGTCGGCGACGAGGCGGGCGAAGAATTCATCGGCGTCGCCCTGCCATTGGCCCTTCGCCTGCTCTTCCCTGAGCACGTCGACCAGCAAGCGGCCGGCGAGCGGCACGTCGGTTCGACGGAGCATCGCGGCATAGCGCTCGTTGAACAGGATGATCTTGCCTTCCGCGTCGAACATGCACAGCCCCTGCGACATGTTCTCCAGCGCGCTGTCGAGCACGATCTGCTGGCGGCCCAGTTCGCCCTTGGCGCGGCGGTCGAGCAGCGCGGCCACGAGCGCAATCGCGATGATCGCGACGGCGGCGCCGGCAGTCAGGAACGACAGCGAGGCCGGCGGGACCGAGAGCCCGCTGATCGCGATCGTCGGGTC
The DNA here is from genome assembly GCF_003122645.1 of Bradyrhizobium sp. SUTN9-2. NCBI lineage: Bacteria > Pseudomonadati > Pseudomonadota > Alphaproteobacteria > Hyphomicrobiales > Nitrobacteraceae > Bradyrhizobium > Bradyrhizobium sp. SUTN9-2. The sequence continues at coordinate 3,259,990 of NZ_LAXE01000001.1, read as the reverse complement.
CGGCGTCAGCAGCACCGCGCCCATCGCGGTGAAATGATGGGCAACGATCGCGAGCGTCAACAGAGCAGTCGCGCTCAGCGCATGCCGAATGCCGTCACCTCGCGCGGCGACGAACAGCGCGAGCGCTGCGAAGACGATTCCGAACAGCACCGAGGCGGCAACCGTGCTCCCGATCCAATCCAGCCGTGCCGGCATCTCCAGCGCCGCCATGCCGGTGTAATGCATCGCCGCGACACCCAGGCCGACGATGGCGCCGCCGACGACGATCCACACCGGGCGCGAGGACGCCACGGCGATGCTCAGGCCCACGAAGGTCAAGGAGATCGCAAGCATCAGCGACAGAATTGTCACCGGGATGTTGTAGGCGCCGGCGCTCCCGGGGCCATAGGCGAGCATCGCGATGAAATGCGTCGCCCAGATGCCGCATCCGCTCACGGCCGCATCCAGGGCGATCCAGGCCAGACGCCCGGCTCCGTGCGTCGCGCGTGCGCGCTGAAACAGGCTGATCGCCGCGGCGCTGGCGAGCAGGCACACCGCGCCCCCAAGGGCCACCAGTCGCCAGTCATGCTCGTCGGTGAGACAGTAGAGAACTTGATACATTGCCGGCCCCTATCGACCCGCACTTGAGCCGACAGTGGTGGACGATCGGTAACCGGCTACAAACCTGCTCCGGACGTGGTGAATGGAAGATGAGCGAGTTCGCTCACATTGCTGATCCTCGCGACGGCGCACCGAAGCAGCACCACGGCAGCGGGAAGCGAACAAGCACAAGCGCCGCGCGGACCGTCGCGCGGCGCTCGTAGTTTCCTCTACTCAGCTCGCCGCGCGCAGATTCACCTTGCTCTCGGCGAGTGTTGTCAGCTTCTGGTCGGTCGCCTTCTCCTCCTCGAGCGTCTTGGCGAGCACCGCCGCACAATCGTTGCGGCCGAGCTGCTTGGCCCAGGCGATCAGGCTGCCGTAGCGGACGATCTCGTAGTGCTCCGCGGCCTGCGCCGCATTGATCAGGGCCGCGTCGAGCACCGCCTTGTCGGCGACTTCGCCGGCGGTCTCGTCGGCTTCCTCGATGATGCCATCGATCGCCGGGCAGTCGACCGCCTTCACGGGAACGCCGTGCATCTTGAAGACCTCCTCGAGCCGCGCAACGTGCTGCTTGGTTTCCTCGAGGTGCGTCAAAAAGCCCTGTTTCAGCTGCGGATCAGTGGCCTTGGTCGCCATCTTCGGCAGCGCCTTGGTGAGCTGCTGCTCGGCGTAATAGATGTCCTGGAGCTGATGTACGAACAGGTCGTTCATGGTCTTGATGTCTTTTGTGAACAGTCCCATCGTTCCGATCCTCTCGGGTCTTGGGAACACGGAGGCGCCGGCTTGCACGAAAAAGCCGCGTATTCCGCCATGTTCGATTGCTGATGGAGGCTAACGACCACGCGGCATCGACGTTCCAAAAACGCCGATACGGCTCTGCGTTGGAACAATGCGGACGGCGCCGGGATCTGAGATCGTATCGGCACGGTGAGCGCGCGGATGGAGCCTGGTTTCGCGACTCATATGCTTAACGCGCCGCCGATATGAACCGCGTATGACAAAGTTGCCCGCCGAACGCAGAACCTATTGTTGTCAAGGGCTGCACAAGCCGCTGATTTTGCCTTAAATGAGCTGGATCATGCCTAGCGATCGATGCCTGCCTTTTGGCCGTGATCGCACCCGACCGGCCAATGTCTGGCCCGGTCGGTCTTGCCCCCCGCCGGGAGGATGAATGCACGGACTGCTGCCCGCGTTGAAACGCGGCTTCAATAGATGGATCGGCTGGCGACGGCTCGGCGTCGCCGCGAGCATCTTCATCATCGCGTTTGCGATCACGACGCTGGTGCGGACGCTCAAGGGCATCGATACCGGGGTCATCCTGACCGCGTTGACGGAGATTCCCCGCGGCAACATCGGGCTGGCGGCGATCTGCGTCTTCTTCGCGTTCTGTACGCTGACCTTCTACGACTATTTTGCGCTGCGAACGATCGGCAAGAAGCACGTGCCCTATCGCATCGCGGCGCTGTCCAGCTTCACGTCCTATTCGATCGGGCACAACATCGGCGCCACGGTCTTCACCGGCGGCGCGATCCGTTTCCGGATCTATTCGGACTACGGACTGAACGCGATCGACGTCGCGAAGATCTGCTTCCTGTCGGGCCTGACCTTCTGGCTCGGTAACATCTTCGTGCTCTCGATCGGCATGGCCATCCATCCGGACGCGGCCTCCTCGATGGATCAGCTGCCCTCCTCGCTCAACCGGTTGATCGCCCTCGGCGGTCTCGCATCGATCGGCGCGTATCTGGTCTGGCTCTGCATGGGCGAGAAGCGCCGTGAGCTCGGCCAGAAGGGCTGGAAGGTGGTGCTGCCCTCGGCGCCGCTGACCTTGGTGCAGATCCTGATCGGCGTCGTCGATCTCGGCTTCTGCGCCACGGCAATGTACCTCTTGATGCCGGCCAACCCGCCGATCGACTTCATGTCGCTCGCGGTCGTGTTCATCCTGGCGACCCTGATCGGCTTTGCCAGCCACGCGCCGGGCTCGATCGGCGTGTTCGATGCCGCCATGCTCGTGGCGCTGCCCCAGTTCGGCCGCGAGGAGCTTCTGGCCACGCTGCTGGTGTTCCGTATTCTCTATTTCGTGATCCCGTTCGGCCTTGCCATCTCCATCATGGGCACGCGCGAGCTTTGGACGAATGTGGTCGCGCCGTGGCAGGAGCGGCGGCGGCTGGCGGAAGCCTGCGCGCAGGCCAACCTGCCCAAGGAGGTGACGCCGATGGAGCGCGAACGGCTGCTGCGGCAGGCCGGCAAGCGCTGAGCCGCCCAAGGCGCCGCCGGCAATCAAGCCGCCGCCGGCAATCAAGGCCCCTCGGAATCATCAGGCAAAAGTTGCGGGCAGGCGCGCAATCCTCTCTTATTTCCGCCTCAACTTTGCCGTTGAAAACGCGGGCCATGATTTCCGTATTCCTTCGCACCCTCTCGGCAGGCGCCGTGCTGCTTGCCGGCCTTCTCGCTTTGCCCGAGCGCGCCGCCGCGCAGGACGCCGGCAGCATGCAGATCAGCTGGGAGGTGCGTAACCGCTTCCGGCTATTCCGCGAGGAGCGCGACTTCCTGCTCCATGTCGAGAACGCGCGCAACCGCAGCATTCTGGCCGCCGAACAGTCCCTGGAGCTCCAGAGCGAGGGCCGCGGCTGGGCCCGCAACATGGTCAACCGGCTCTGCATCGACCTGCAGGGCCGGGTCAACCAGCCCTGCACCCGCGACAATGTCAAAGAGAACTACATCACGCCGATCGACCATCCCGTGACGGTGCGCCTGACCGGCGCGGTGCCGGTCGGCGCCACCTGCGCCTGGTCGTTCGATGACGGCGACGGGCCGCAGAGCTCGACCTTCGACTGCGCCGAGCCGATCAATTTGCGCGTCCGCTACGGCAAGCCGACGGTTGCGACCGTCGATGTCTCGGCCGGCTCCGATCCGACCCAGCGGGTCCAGACCGAGATTCAGGTCCGCGACATCTTCATCGCAGGTCTCGGCGACAGCATCGCCTCCGGCGAAGGCAACCCGGACCGGCCGCTGGCGCTGTCGGACGAAGGCTTCTGCTTCCGCTCCTATCTCGGCACCGCCGGCGCGCAGTACTACCGGCCGAGCCGCCACGGCTTCAAGGGCGGCCGCGCCTGCGAGGCGCCGGATACGCTCGCCAACTGGCAGCGCTACAGCGCGCTCTGGTTCAATGCGCCGTGCCATCGATCGCTCTACAGCTATCAGGCGCGCACCGCGCTGGCGCTCGCGGTGCGCTACACCCACATCGCCGTGACCTTCCTGCCGCTCGCCTGCACCGGCGCGAGCATCGGCGACGGGCTGCTCGGCTCGCAGCGCGCCCGCGAATGCCCGCCCGGCAAGACCGGCGTCTGCAACACCAGCGTGAACGCGCAGGTCGCCGAGCTGCGGGAAGCCGTCACCGCGGCGAAGAAGCGCCAGCCCGATCGCACGCTCGATCTCGTGCTGCTCTCGGTCGGTGCCAACGACGTCTATTTCTCCGGCCTCGTCGCCGACGTCATCGTCGAAACCGCGACCGAGCGCGCGCTGTTCCGCCGCTCCGGCGTGTTGGCGAGCGTCGACGATTCCCGCGATGCGCTCCAGCGCGAGCTGCCGCAGAATTTCGTCAAGCTGCGCGAGGCGCTGAAGCCGCTGGTCGGCGGCGACCTCTCGCACGTGGTCTATGTCTCCTATGCCAACCCTGCGCTCGCCGACGGCGGCGCGCCCTGCCGCGGCGGCCGGGCCGGCTTCGACATCCACCCGTCCTTCAATGCCGATCCGCAGCGCCTTTCCCGCGTCTCCGCCTTCGTCGACAGCGAATTCCTGCCGCAGCTGAAGGGGCTCGCCACCTGCACCCGCGGTGCGCTGTGCCGCGATCCCGAAGCCGACCGCATGACCTTCGTCGATGCGCACCAGGCCGCGTTCGCCGAGCACGGCTTCTGCGCCCGTTCCGGCAACGATCCCGAATTCGACCGCAGCTGCTTTGCCGCGAACGGCCAGAGCTTCGATCCCGACATCGTCAGCGCGGCGAGCCAGCCGATGCTGTGCGGCCGCGGCGCCTCGGAGTACCGCGCCTACCTGCCCCGCGCGCGCTGGGTCCGCGACGCCAATGACAGCTATTTCGCCGCGATGACCTATCCGCAGGGCCTGCCGGCGGCGAGCCAGCCGACCGACATCCACGATGCGACCTGGGGCGTGCTCTCCGCCGTCTATGGCGGCGCGGTGCATCCGAGCGCCGAGGGCCATGCCGCGATGGCCGATGCGGCGCTGCCGGCGGCGAGCGCCGTGCTCGGTCTCGACGCCGTGCCGCCGAACGTGACGCGCGGACTGCTGCCGCAGTTGCTGCCCAGCGCGCAGCAATAGCGCGCGCTGTCTCCACACACTCACTGTCATCGCCCGGCTTGACCGGGCGATCCAGTACTCCGTGACAGCAGTGATTGAATCGAGACGCCGCTGCGTACTGGATTCCCCGCCTTCGCGGGGAATGACAGCGGTGGTTTGATAGGGTTTCCGAACACCGATCATCCCCCACTTCGCCGTTCCATCGATCCAAAAACAGCATCGATCGATACTGCCTTGAACTTGGACACTTCGCCGCGCGCACCTCTAGGACTCGTGTCGGGCAAACGGCCGAGGCCTAAGAGAGGCGCGTGATGAGCACAGTGGCGTCCGCAGCGGACGTGAGGCGGTCTCGCATCAGCCTGTTCCTCCTGAGGGCTCCCATGGGAGCTTGACCAGGCAACTCAACGGCGGCCCACAAGGCCGCCGTCTTTGTTTTGGGGGTGATCGATGCTAGAAGTGCCGGGGAAACGCCTTATTCATCTAAGGCATGTATCGATGTTCGACCTCAACCAGCTCCGCTGTTTCGTCACGGTGGCGGAGGAATTGCACTTCGGCCGCGCCGCCGTGCGGCTCAACATGACGCAGCCGCCGCTGTCCCGGCAGATCCAGGTGCTCGAGCACATCATCGACGCGCCGCTCTTGGAGCGCACCAGCCGCTCGGTGCGCCTCACCCCGGCCGGGCGCAGCTTCCTGCCCGAGGCGCGGCGCATCCTCAAGCTTGCGGAAAGCGCTTCGCAGGTGGCCCGCCGCATTGCGCTTGGCAAGACCGGCTCGCTGAAGGTCGGCTTCACCGCGGCCGCGGCCTATGGCTTTCTGCCCGAACTCATCGCCGCCTGTCGCGCCAAGCTGCCGGAGGTCGACTTCTCGCTGAAGGAGATGGTATCGGGCGACCAGTTCGAGGCTCTGACTTCTGGCCAGATCGATGCCGGCCTGCTGCGGCCGCCGATCGCGCGGCCCGAGCTTGCCAGCCGCCGCGTCGTCGCCGAGCCGCTGCTCGCGGCGATCCCGAAGAAGCATCCGCTGGCGAATGCCGACGGCATCACCATCAAGGATTTCGACGACCAGCCGTTCGTGATGTATTCGCCCTATGAGAGCCGCTACTTCCACGACCTCCTGGTGGCGCTGTTCACCCGTGCCGACGTGCTGCCGCGCTACGTCCAGCATCTCAGCCAGATCCACTCGATCCTCGCGATGGTGCGCGCCGGACTCGGCCTCGCCATCGTACCGGCGGCAGCGGCGAGCCTGAAGATCTCCGACGTCCGCCTGCGTCCGCTGAAGCTGCGCACGCGCGTTCCGGTCGAGCTGTTCATGGTGTGGCGGCGCGAGGACGAGAACCCGCTGCTCTCGGCGCTGGTCAAGATCGCCGGTGAATTGTCCTCGGCGGAGCTGGCGGAGGATTGATGCTCAATCCGCATCGGTCGATATAGGCTTTGGCTTGGACGCGCATCGAACGGTCTCCTAAACCACGGCGCATGGACGTGCGGCCTCTGCTTGCGTCCTCCGCAACACGAGAAGGGAGCGCCCATGAGCAAGATGACCCCGCAGGAAATGGCCCAGAAGATCGGATCGGGCCTCCTGTCCTTCCCCGTCACGCCGTTCAGGGCGGACTACTCCTTCGACGAGGCGACCTATCGCGCCAACATGGACTGGCTGTGCGGCTATGACGTCGCAGGCCTGTTCGCCGCGGGCGGCACCGGCGAGTTCTTCTCGCTGACGCCATCAGAGGTTCCGCGGGTCGTGAAGGTCGCCGTCGACGAGACCAAGGGCCGCGTGCCCGTGCTCGCCGGCACCGGCTACGGCACTGCGATCGCCCGCGAGATCGCGATCGGTGCGGAACAGGCCGGCGCCGACGGCCTCCTGCTGCTGCCGCCCTACCTCACCCATTCCGAGCAGGAAGGCCTTGCCGCCCATGTCGAGGCGGTCTGCGCCGCCGTGAAGATCGGCGTCATCGTCTACAACCGTGACAACGCCATCCTCCAGCCCGACACGCTCGCGCGCCTTGCCGAGCGCTGCCCGAACCTGGTCGGCTACAAGGACGGCATCGGCGACATTGAGCTGATGACCCGCATCTACACCAAGCTCGGCGACCGCCTCACCTATGTCGGCGGCCTGCCGACCGCCGAGACCTTCGCGCTGCCCTATCTCGACATGGGCGTGACGACCTATTCCTCGGCCGTGTTCAACTTCGTGCCGGAATTCGCCACCAACTTCTACGCCGCGGTGCGCAAGCGCGACCACGCCACGATCCAGGCCGGCCTGAAGGATTTCATCCTGCCGCTGATCGCGATCCGCAACCGCAAGAAGGGTTACGCGGTCTCGATCATCAAGGCCGGCATGAAGGTGATCGGCCGCGATTCCGGCCCGGTCCGTCCGCCGCTGACTGATCTCACCGAGCAGGAGATGGCGGAGCTGACCGCACTGGTGCAGAAGCTGCCCGCCGCACGATCGTCACAACAGGCTGCAGAATAGCAAGACGACAGGGAGGAGCCTGCGATGGCCCAGACTGAGATTTCCGGCGCGTCAGTCGCCGGAGCACCTGTTATCACGGCGATGCAGGTGATCCCGGTCGCTGGCCGCGACAGCATGCTCCTCAACCTGAGCGGCGCGCATGCGCCGTTCTTCACCCGCAACATCGTCATCCTCACCGACAATGCCGGCCACACCGGCGTCGGCGAGGTGCCGGGCGGGCAGAAGATCTGGCAGACGCTCCAGGACGCGCGCGACCTCGTGATCGGAAAGACGGTCGGCGCGATGAACAACATCCTCGCCGATATCCGTACCGCCTTCGCCGACCGCGACGTCGGCGGACGCGGCAAGCAGACCTTTGATCTTCGCGTGATGATCCATGCGGTCACCGCGATCGAATCCGCGCTGCTCGACCTGCTCGGCCAGCATCTCGGACTGCCCGTCGCAGCACTGCTTGGCGAAGGCCAGCAGCGCACCAGCGTCGAGACGCTCGGCTATCTCTTCTTCGTTGGCGACCGCCGTAAGTCGAAGCTCGACTACGTCACTGGCGAGACCGCCAAGCCCGACTGGTTCAACCTCCGCCACCAGGAGGCGATGACGCCAGAGGCCGTGGTGCGGCTTGCGGAGGCGACCCACGACCATTACGGCTTCGCCGACTTCAAGCTCAAGGGCGGCGTGCTCCGCGGCGAGCAGGAGATCGAGGCGGTTACCGCAATCGCAAAACGCTTCCCCAGCGCGCGCGTCACGCTGGACCCCAACGGCGCCTGGTCGCTCGATGAGGCGATCAGCCTCTGCAAGGGCATGCATGGCATCCTCGCTTATGCCGAGGACCCCTGCGGCGCCGAGGCCGGCTTCTCCGGCCGCGAGATCATGGCCGAGTTCCGCCGCGCCACCGGCCTGCCGACCGCCACCAACATGATCGCCACGGACTGGCGGCAGCTCTCCCATGCGCTGCGGCTCGGGGCCGTGGACATCCCTTTGGCCGATCCCCATTTCTGGACCATGCAAGGCTCGGTGCGCGTGGCCCAGACCTGCCGTGACAACGGCCTGACCTGGGGCTCGCACTCCAACAACCATTTCGACATTTCGCTTGCCATGTTCACCCATGTCGGCGCCGCCGCCCCCGGCAAGGTCACCGCGATCGACACCCACTGGATCTGGCAGGACGGTCAAGCGCTGACGAAGGAGCCGCTCCAGATCAAGGGTGGCAAGATCGCCGTCCCGGACCGCCCGGGCCTCGGCATCGAGATCGACCGCCCCGCCATCGAGGCCGCGCACGAGCTCTACAAGAAGCATGGACTTGGGGGGCGGGATGACGCTATGGCCATGCAGGACTTGATCCCCGGCTGGACGTTTGACGACAAGCGTCCCTGCCTCGTGCGTTAGAAACGTTCCCCTGGAGGAAAAAGATGACAGCGATCCTGAAGAACTTCATCGGCGGCGAATGGGTCGACGGCTCCGGCGTCACCAGGAACATCAATCCCTCCAACACCAACGATCTCGTCGGCGAATACGCCAAGGCCGACAAGGCGCAGACCGAGAAGGCGATCGCCGCCGCGAAGGCCGCCTTCGCCGCCTGGGCGCAGTCGACCCCGCAGGCGCGCTACGACGCGCTCAACAAGATCTCGACTGAAATCCTCGCCCGTAAGGAAGAGCTCGGCCGCCTACTCGCGCGCGAGGAAGGCAAGACCCTCCCCGAAGGCATCGGCGAGGTCGCCCGCGCCGGCCAGATCTTCGCGTTCTTCGCCGGCGAAGCGCTGCGCCTGATCGGCGAGAAGGGCGCCTCGGTGCGTCCCGGCCTCGACGTCGAGCTCACCCGTGAGCCGGTCGGCGTCGTCGGCATGATCACGCCCTGGAATTTCCCGATCGCGATCCCCGCCTGGAAGATCGCGCCTGCGCTCTGCTACGGCAACACCGTGGTGTTCAAGCCGGCCGAGCTGGTGCCCGGCTCGGCGCATGCGCTGTCCGAGATCATCACCCGCTCCGGCATTCCCGCGGGCGTGTTCAACCTCGTCGTCGGCTCCGGCTCGGTGGTCGGCCAGACCCTGCTCGAGCATCCGGACGTCGCCGCGATCTCCTTCACCGGCTCGGTGCAGACGGGACGCAAGATCGCGCAGGCCTGCGTGCTCTCGAACCCCATGAAGAAGTTCCAGCTCGAGATGGGCGGCAAGAACCCGCTGGTCGTGCTCGACGACGCCGACCTCAAGACTGCCGTCGAGGTCGCCGTCAACGGCGCCTATTTCTCGACTGGCCAGCGCTGCACCGCCTCGTCCCGCCTGATCGTTACCGAGGGCATCCACGACCGCTTCGTCGCCGCCATGGCCGAGCGTCTGAACAGCCTGTCGGTGGACGATGCGCTCAAGGCCGGCGTGCATATCGGCCCCGTGGTGGACCAGAACCAGCTCGACCAGGACCTCCGCTACATCAAGATCGGCCAGGACGAAGGCGCCAAGCTCGCCTTCGGCGGCGAGCTGCTAAAGCGCGAGAATCCCGGCCACTATCTCCAGCCGGCGCTGTTCACCGAAGCCAACAACAACATGCGCATCGCGCGTGAGGAGATTTTTGGCCCGGTCGCCGCCGTCATTCGTGCGAAGAATTACGAAGAGGCGCTCGCCATCTCCAACGATACCGAGTTCGGCCTCGCCTCCGGCATCTGCACCACCAGCCTGAAATACGCCTCGCATTACAAGCGCAACAGCGAGTCCGGCATGGTGATGGTCAATCTGCCGACCGCCGGCGTCGACTATCACGTGCCGTTCGGCGGCCGCAAGGGCTCGAGCTACGGCGCCCGTGAGCAGGGCTCCTACGCGCGCGAGTTCTACACCACGGTGAAGACGGCTTACACCAATCCGGGCTGAGATATCGTAAGGGTGGGCAAAGCGAAGCGTGCCCACCGCTTACGCTCGGTGTGAGGACGGTGGGCACGGCGCGTTGCGCCTTTGCCCACCCTACGACTTCTGAGGCAAGCGCAGATGGACCAGGACGTCGCAGCGAAAGAGCAGCCCCGCTACATCAAGCTCAACGAGCGCGACAATGTCGCGATCGTGGTCAATGATTTCGGGCTCCCCGCCGGCGCGCGCCTTGCCAGCGGCCTGACGTTGCGCGCCTTCGTGCCGCAGGGACACAAGACCGCGCTGGTCGACATCGCGGAAGGCGAACCGATCGTCCGCTATGGCGAGATCATCGGCTACGCGCTGTCGCCGATCCTGGCCGGCGAATGGGTGGACGAGGCGCGCATCCGCATGCCGGAGGCCCCTGCCCTCGACAAGCTCGAAATCTCGACCGCCGTCCCCGCACCGCTGCCGCCGCTCGAAGGCTTCACCTTCGAGGGCTACCGCAATCCGGACGGTTCGGTCGGCACCAAGAACATCCTCGGCATCTCCTCCTCCGTGCAATGCGTCAAGGGCACGATGGAATATGCGGTGAAGCGCATCCGCGCCGAGCTGCTGCCGAAATATCCAAACGTGGATGACGTCGTGCCGCTGACGCACGCCTATGGCTGCGGCGTCGCCATCACCGCGCCCGACGCGGTGGTGCCGATCCGCACCCTGCAGAACCTCGCGCTCAACCCGAATTTCGGCGGCGAGATCCTCGTTGTCGGCCTCGGCTGCGAGAAGCTCGCACCCGAACGCCTGGTGCCGGAAGGCGTGGGTGACGCAATCATCCGCATGCAGGACGAGGCTTTCGACGGCTTCGGTGCGATCGTCGAGGCGATCATGATCCAGGCCGAGGCGCGGCTCAAAGTGCTCAACACCCGCAAGCGCGAGACCTGCCCGGCGTCCGACCTTGTGATCGGCCTGCAGTGCGGCGGCAGCGATGCCTTCTCCGGCGTCACTGCCAATCCCGCCGTCGGCTTCGCCGCGGACCTCCTGGTGCGCGCCGGCGCGACCGTGATGTTCTCGGAAGTGACTGAAGTGCGCGACGCGATCCAGCTGCTCACTCGCCGCGCCATCAACGAGGACGTCGGCCGCGCGCTGGTGCGCGAGATGGCCTGGTACGATTCCTATCTCGCCCGCGGCGGCGCCGACCGCAGCGCCAACACCACGCCCGGCAACAAGAAGGGCGGCCTTGCCAACATCGTCGAGAAGTCGCTCGGCTCGATCGTGAAGTCCGGCTCGAGCGCAATTGCCGGCGTGCTCTCGCCCGGCGAGAAGGCGACGCAAAAGGGCATGCTGTTCGCCGCGACGCCCGCCTCCGACTTCATCTGCGGCACGTTGCAGCTCGCCTCGGGCATGACGCTGCAAGTGTTCACCACCGGCCGGGGCACACCCTATGGCCTTGCGGCAGCACCCGTGATCAAGGTCGCGACGCGCAGCGAGCTCGCGCGGCGCTGGAAGGACCTGATCGACTTCGACGCCGGCAAGATCGCAACCGGCGAGAAGACCATCGAGGAGACCGGCTGGGACCTGTTCCGCCTGATCCTCGATGTCGCCAGCGGCCGAACCAAACCCTGGTCGGACCGCTGGGGCATCCACAACGACCTCACGCTGTTCAATCCCGCGCCGGTGACCTGAGGCGTTTTCGAGCGAAGTGGATCCCGGTTCGCGTCAAGAAAACGCGCCAAGACGGAACCTCACTGGCTGTTGATCAGGTGCATGTCGCCCAGCGTGACCGGAAGGCTGCGTGTGATGAGGTCCGCGACCGCGGCGCGCAGCCGCTCGCTCGACGCTGAACCCCCAAGCGTCTCGTCGACCGGGCCGCTCGGGCCGGCAATCCGCACGGTCCCGGTGTTGTCGAGCGGCGCCGCCGCACGCTTCTCGATCACGTCGAACGCCTTGCCGTCGATGATCCGGACTTCGTACAGCGCATGGATCAGGCCGTAATCCGCCAGCAGCGTCCGGTATTCGGCGAGCCCGACGCCCTCGACGTTGCGGCCGTTGCCGAGCTTCGATCTTGCACGGGTGATGACGAGGTAAGCATCGAGCCCCTGAGGCGTTACATCGCTGCGAACCAGCTCCTTGAACGGATCGCTACGCAGGAGATTGACGGGCGCAACCGCCGAATCCCTGACGGCGGCGAACGCGGCGCGCCTGTAGCTCACCGGTTGCACGCGAAAACGTCCGCTCAAGAGCTTCGTCGCCTGCTGGACGATCAACTCGTCCAGTCCCCAGGCGCTGATCGAGAGGCTTTGCGCGGTGTTGCCGAGCCCGGTCAGGCCGGCTTGCGTTAGGCTCATCTCCTCGCCGATGGCCGAGACGATGCCGAGGGTCTTGATCGCCTGGAGTTTCGTCGCGCGCGTCTCGAACGCCGCGGCGGCACCGAGGACGGCGGACGCGATCGCACAGGCGAGAGCCAGGATAATTCTGCTGCGCATCGCCTATCGAATCCTGAAGTCGAACGAATAGGACGCACCGAGACCAACGGTGGTCTGGTTCGAGGATCCCCGCAGCTTCACCAGCGGGCTGTCCGCGACATCGCCGAGCAGCTTCTGGTACTCGACATAGGCGTGGACCTCCCACTGCGGGTTGATGCGGTAGGAGATCTGGCTGCCGAAACCGACCGAGTGCGCACCGCCCCTGGCATCGTATCTCGGAAGCCCCGATGCCAGTGCCTGCGTGTCGGTGACGCCGAAATATGACGCAGTGGCATTGGCGCTCTTCCAGGTGAAGCGCGGGCCGGCCGAGATCGTCAGCCTTTGAATCAGCGGCACGATGACGTCAGCAGATACATCCGCGACGGTGCCGGTATGGCCGCCCATGCCCTGGCGCAACTCGCTGCGCAGGCGCAGCCAGTCGACCGGATAATACTCCACGAAGCCGCCGAGCTCATAGGCGGCGTCGACATTGCCAAGGCCGGTCAGCTCGGCATATTTGTCGGCCTTCCTTGAGGCGACGTATTTGAACGCGGGGCCGGCGCGAAAATGGCCGATGTCGAGCAGCGCGATGCTGGTGCTGTCGTGCGGTCCGCGAAACTGGTCGACTGATCCGGCGCGGCGGATGGAGAAGATCGGGACCGGAGCAAACCTTCCGTTGTTCGATCCGACGAACTCGGGCTTGTATTCGCCGCCGATGCCGACCATGACGGTCCAATTGCCCGACGGCGAGGGCAGCATCGGCAGCTCCAATGGCGGCGCTGGCAGCGTGAAGGCGGTCTGCGCCGAGACTGATGGCGCAGTCGCCATGATCGCACCGAGTGCGGCGAGACAGGCGGTCGTCCGCCGCACAATCGCCGTGAGGCGGAGAGCGGCGGCTTCTTCGAAATCATTCATTGCGGGGCCCCGGACCGGCCTTGCAGGCCGAGTCGACTGTTGTGGTTAGGAGCCACAGCATCTGGTCCGGCTAAATTGCCCGAAGATTGCAAGGTGCGATCAGATGTTTCCAGGGCCATGTCCGGCGCTGGCAGGCACGCCCGCCGGATCAACATTGCCCCAACATTGCACCGCCGCGATCACGCCCTCAAAAACGTGACGAGCCATACCCGCGAGCTCACTCGGTCCTGCCTTTTATTCGCCAAGCTCGCCGCCTTTATGGGAACCCTCGCGCACGAGCCGAAGCGCCAGAATTCGGCCAGGGAGCGTCACGGTCAGGGTTTTGTTGCCCCAGCAGAGTCAAGGACGACCCGCGTGCGCTCCCTCGTGATCGAAGACGAACCACAGATCGGCGCCTATGTGAGCCGGCTGCTCGGGCAATTGCACGGCATCGTCGACCTCGTCGGCTCGATCGCCGATGCCCGCCAGGCACTGAACAATTTCAAGTATGATCTGGCGATCGTCGACCGGATGCTACCCGACGGAGATGCGCTCCAGGTGGTCACGGCGCTGAGCCAATCGGCGGAGCGGCCCGCAATCATCATGCTGACGTCCAAGGACGCCAAGGAGGATGTCGTCGAAGGGCTCAATGGCGGGGCCGACGATTATCTCGGCAAGCCGTTCGAGCCGCAGGAGCTGCTTGCGCGCGTGCGCGCGGTGCTGCGCCGGCCTCGGCTGCTGGCCCCATCGGTGCTGTCGCTCGGCAACGTCGAGTTGCACCTCGGCAGCAACGAGGCGGTAGTCGCCGACACCAGGATCCTGCTGCGCCGGCGCGAGGCGCTGATCCTGGGGGCGCTGCTGATGCGGCGCGACCGCGTCATCACCCGCGCCGCCCTGATCGAGGAGATCTACGGCTTCGACGACGAGATCGAGTCCAACACGCTCGAGGCGCAGGTCTCGCGCTTGCGCAAGAAACTGGCCGAACTCGGCGGCGACGTCGAGATCCGCAGCATGCGGGGCATCGGCTACATCCTGCGGCTGGCAACGCCGCGATGAAGTCAATCGCCCGAACCTTTGCGTTCTCGCTCGGTATCGCCGCCACCACGATCTTCCTGATCATGCTTGGCCTCTTCATATGGCGTTACCCGACGGAGGAGCGCGAGTTCAGGGCGTGCCAGGTCGTAGCGGCCGTTCTCGATCGCGCGACGGTGATCGAAGGGCAAAGACTGATAATACGCTCGACTCCTGCGCTCGAGGAATTGAAGCTGGACAGCCCAAACCTCTGGTACGTGGTGTCCGCGGGCGACCTGCTCAGCGAGTACGGCAGCGAACACCGGCCTCCCCTTCCCTTCGTGCTGCCCTACCACGGGCCCATCGGCTCGTCCGTTTTCAGCACGCTCGACCAGAAGAGCACCTTCTGTCTTTCCGCCGTACAACGGGGCCCGTTGCGGCTCGCGATGATGGTCGGCGAGCCTCAGGTTCGCTTTGGCCGGATTGCAAGGACTTTTCTCCTCCGCAGGGTCTTTTCGATCGCCTTGGTGGCGCTGGCCTTTGCCGCGACCGTCGCCATCGGTTCAGCGCTTGCCGCACGTTTCGTCTCTCGTAGCATCGAGCGGGTGGCGCGTCGCGCGCTCGCGATCGACCCCTCGGCGCCGCAAGGTTTGATATCGCTGTCCGAGGTCCCTCGCGAGTTGAAGCCGCTGGTCGAGGCGCTGAACCGCGCTTTCGGCGAGATCGACGCCTATATCAGGATGCAGCGCCGCTTCCTCGGCAATGCCGCCCATCAGCTTCGCACGCCGCTGACGCTGCTGCGCGCCAAGATCGAGGACGTGCCCGAGCCGGCCCTGAAGGCCGAGCTGGTGCGCGACGTCCGCCGGCTGACCTCGCTGGTCTCCGCGATGCTGGACCTGGCGCGATTGCAAAATCATGCGATCGAGAAGCGGCCGATCGATCTTGCCCAGATCACGCTGGACGTGCTGGCCGATTTCAGCCCGTCGGCGCTGGACGCCGGCATCGAGCTTGCGCTCGAGCACGAGGGAAGAGGTCCCTTCGTGGTGCAGGGCGTAGACGCTGCGATCCGAAGTGCACTTGCCAATCTCGTCGGCAACGCGCTCATCCACGCCCATGGCGCGCGGCGCATCGTCGCCACGATCGGCTGCGATGGCGTGGCTATTCACGATGATGGCGCGGGCCTGCCCGACGGCGCCGAACACAGGCTGACCGAGCCGTTTCAGACCGGCAACGCCGCAGGTGCAGGCGCCGGTCTCGGCCTGTCGATCGTCCGCGAGATCATGGCGGCGCATGGCGGGGAGCTGGTCGTCGCTTCCGCGCCCGGCTACGGCACGACGATGCGCCTGCGCTTTGCCGCGGCCGCGGGGCCGGCGAGATCTGCGCAGCTCGATCTGCAAGAGCATTGAACGGGCGCATCGGCGCTTATCGCGAAACCGTCCGGAAACATTGGCGCGGAAAACGTCCTCCGCGTTTCGTCCCTTCGCATCACGCAATCAATATCTGCGCCGAAGACAACGGGAATGTTCGCGCACGGGCGAACCTGTTCCGCCATCGCGGCGACCAAACCTCCGATTGACATCTTCCACGGAGATCTTCCAATGCGTGTTCTCTCGATGATTGCCGTTGCCGGCGCCATGATTGCGAGCTCTGCCGCCGCGTTCGCCAGCGAGCTTCCCTCCTATGAAGTGACGTCGTTTCCGATCACGACAACTCAAGTGCAGGTGCTCGGCGGCGCCGGCGTCCAGGAGCAGTCTGCTAGCCCCGCAATGATCGTCGCCGGCATGCCGGCCTCGCCCGTGCAGGTGTCCGTACTGTCGCCGCGGATCAAGCAGCTCGCGAGCGCGGGTTCGAACAACCAGGCGCGCTAAGCTTGGCGTTGTCGCTCCGGTTCGGCGCTCCGCGCCGGCCGGAATGGCCACGCGCCTCTACGTCATGCTGCCCGGCATGAAGCAGCGCACGCGCGGATGGCCGTCGATATAGTGCTTCCACACCATGGTGCGGCCGATCTTGTTCGGCACGGTGATCACGGCGCCGTCGGGCACCACGACCCACTCGTCGTCGATGCGCACGCGGTAGCGACCGCGATCGGACTCCCAATCGACGTCGGCGATGACGTAGCCGTCGGCATCCGAGCAGCATTGCCCGAACTCGCTACGCAGACTCTCGAACCAGGGTTTCAGGGGCGAGTTGGCGAAGCGGCCGTCGTCGCGCGCCAGCGCCGCATGCGTCAGAACCGCCAGCCCCAGCAGCACGGCGGCACACTGTCTTGCAGGTTTCATGTGGTCTCCGCGGTCGAAGTGATCACCGCGGGGCAAACGCTGCCGTCCGCCTTCCGCATGGTGCGCGGCAGGCGTGGAGACGGCGACTCGCTCCCCCAGCAGCTTTGCCGACAGCTATGCAAATCCAGCGCCAGCGCGCATTCCGGGGAACTACTGGAGGGCGCCCGAGGCACGTTCGCCCTTCGGCGAAGGTGGCCGCACAGGCTGGAGACCCTGCGCTAGGGCCATTGAGACCGCGCAGCGCGCGGCTTGCGCCCTTACTGCTTTGCCGGCGCCATCATCGCGCCGCCCTTCTTCGCCGCGGGCGCCGGTTGCTTGGCGGCTGCAGCCTGCGCGGGCAAGTATTTTGCGACGATGGCCGGATCGACCTGCGCGATGTTGGCATCGGGCAGGCGCGTCCAGGTCTCGTCCTTGCCGAGCAGCGCGATGCCGAGATAGCCGCGCAACGTCAGGGTCTGACCGTCGGGGCTGACCCGCATGTTGGCCTTCCAGATCTGGCCGTCGCGCGGATTGAGCACGTTGCCGCCCTCGTACTTCAATCCTTCGCGCTTCATGTCGCGGACGAAGGAGATGCCGAGCACCCGAGCGTTCTTGCGATCGTCGGTGCACTTGGAGCAGACCTCATTCGGGTCGTCGGTTGGCCGCGGGAAGGTCTTGGCGATCACACCTTCGAAGACGCCGTTGCGATCGACGAAGAGGAACCATCCGACCGTCCTGCCGTCTTCGACCTTCTGCCAGAGGCCCGCCGCCGTGGGCTCGGCGGTCTGCGCCGCGCACGGCGTCACGATCGCGAGCGACAATGCGAGCGCCAGGAAGGAGGGCAGCCGAAAGCTGGAAACGAGAGTCCGCATTATGATCACCTTGCTGAGCCAATCACCTTTGCTGAGCCAAGACTTCGCAGAGCCAAACTGTGCTAAGCCAAAAACCTGGCCAAGCCTATGACCGGAATGGCCGCAGACTACGGCGATTTCACGAACGGTTCCAGCACCAGAAACATGGGGCATCGCCGCCCCGAACGCTTCCGTCAGTTGACACCGAGCTTCTTTTGCAGGCTGGAGGACGAGGTCGTGTACTGGAACACGAGCCGCTTCTCCGGATAGACATAACGATGGGCTTTTTGCGACATCAGCGCGCCCTCGTGGAAGCCGCACAGGATCAACTTGATCTTGCCGGGATAGGTGTTGATGTCGCCGATCGCGAAGATGCCCGGCACATTGGTCTCGAACGCGGACGTCTCCACCGGCACCAGATTGTTCTCCAGCGCGATGCCCCAATTCGCGACCGGGCCGAGCTTCATGGTCAGCCCGAAGAACGGCAGCATGGTGTCGCAAGCGATTTCGGTGACGCTGTTGTCGTTGCCCTTGACGGTCGCGCCGGTGAGCTTTCCGTCAGCGCCGGAGAGCGCGGTGACCTGGCCGAGCCGCAGATCCATCTTGCCGCCGGCAACCAGCGCGCGCATCTGCTCGACACTATGGGGCGCGGCGCGAAACTCGTCGCGCCGATGCAGCAGCGTGATGCGCTTCGCAATCGGATGCAGATTGAGCGTCCAGTCGAGCGCGGAATCGCCGCCGCCGACGATCAGCACGCTCTTGTCGCGGAACGTCTCCATCTTGCGCACGGCGTAATGCACCGAGGTGCCTTCATAGGCCTCGATACCCGGTACCGGCGGGCGCTTGGGCTGGAACGAGCCGCCGCCGGCCGCGATCACCACCACCTTGCATTCGAACACCTTGCCGGCATCCGTGGTGCAGCGAAACAAGGGATCGCCGATCTTCTCCACGGTCTCGACCATCTCGCCGAGATGGAAGGTCGGATGAAACGGCTTGATCTGCTCCATCAGCGCGTCGGTCAGCCCCTGCCCCGAAACCTGGGGAACGCCGGGAATGTCGTAAATCGGCTTTTCCGGATAGAGCTCGGCGCACTGGCCGCCGACCTTGTCGAGGATGTCGACGAAATGCGCCTTCATGTCGAGAAGGCCGAGTTCGAAGGCGGCGAACAGACCACACGGCCCGGCCCCAATAATCAGCACATCGGTTTTGATCACGTCGCTCATGTCGTCTCTTTATCGATCGTTATCGGTTGGACGGCGCCCGTTGGGCAGAGGTGACCCTGCCTGTCTAGCCAACGGGGATGGAACAGGAAAGGCATAAAAGCGGGATCGCCCCGCAGCCGCGCCCACTTGCCGGGGCAAAATAACTGGGCTGTAACGAGAATGGATATGACGGAGATCAATCGGTGAACGCGCCAGCCCGCCTCGACACGACCCCGCGCCTTGAGGACTTTCCGTTTCGCCTCAGCGACAACGTCCGGTTCGGCGACCTAGACCCGAACCAGCACGTCAACAACGCGGTCTATGCCACATATTTCGAGACCGGCCGTGTCACGCTGATGAAGCTTCCCGAATACGGGCTGACCCCGCCGGGGCTCGCCTGGATCATGGTGCGGCTCGACATGCATTTTCGCGCCGAGCTGCACTGGCCCGGCTCGATCGAGCTCGGCCTCGGCGTGGTCAAGCTCGGGCGAACGTCGGTGACATTCGAGCAGGTCGTGTTCTCGAACGGCACGTGCATTGCGTCGGCGATGTCGGTCGGCGTCCTGCTCGACGAGGCGACGCGCCGACCGGCGCCGCTGACCGCAGAGGTGATCGAGAAGCTCAGACCCTGGCACAAGCGCGGCATCGAGGTCGCGCCGCCGAGCATTTAGAGCATGATCCGGAAAAGTGTGTAGCGGTTTTCCGAAAAGATCATGCTCAAACAATAACCTAAAGCGCGATGACGATTCATCCTAATCGCATCGCGCTTTAGTCGACTTGGACAGTCTGCTTGGAGACGGATCAGGCCTGGCGCTCGGGCGTCGCCACGACGAGGCCGTCGAGCTCGTCGGAGACCTTGATCTGGCAAGACAGGCGCGAATTCGGGCGCACGTCGAAGCCGAAGTCGAGCATGTCCTCTTCCATCGGCGTCGGGCTGCCGACCTTCTCGCGCCAGGCTTCGTCGACATAGACATGGCAGGTTGCGCAGGCGCAGGCGCCGCCGCATTCGGCCTCGATGCCGGGAATGCTGTTGCGGATCGCAGCTTCCATCACGGTTGCGCCGTTCTCGATTTCCACCGTGCGGGTTTCGCCCTTGTGGTCGACAAAGTGAATCTTGGCCATGTGTGCTCGTGCTGCCGCGGTGCTTTGAATGAAGGAGGGTCCCGGCTGTCCTATAACGGGTCGGTCAGCCCGGCGCCATAGCGTTTTGAAGCCAAATGATTCCCGCTTTGCGGGAAGAAAACGCGTCAAAACAAGCGACTAGAGCCCAGCTCCGGCCGCATCGGCTCAACGCTTCAGCATCGCCGCGATGGCAGCGCGGGCCTCGGCCACCGCCTCTTTCAGCGCGGCGAAGGCGTGGGGCCGGCCATGGCCGGTCCGGATCGCAGTCTCCAGGCTGGCAGCGGCATCGGCCACCGCGAAGGCGCCGATCCCGCGCGCCGAGCCCTTGAGCTTGTGCGCGAGAGCGCCGGTCTCGGCCGGCAATGCGGTCATCGCCGCGAGCAGACGGGCCGCCTGCTCCGCGAACATGGCCAGCACTTCCTGCTCCAGCTCAGCGTCGCCGAGCGTCATTCGAGAGAGGTGATCGAGGTCGAGCGGGCTGTCGATGGGCGCAAGCGGGGGCGAAGGCATCCAGTCCATCCCTTGCAGTTCAGGCGTCATGGCGCAGGCCCCGGCTTCGCGCGACGGCCGCCGGTCCGGCGGTCAGATTCCCCTCACCCAAGCATGGAAATGGTTAACGAAATGTTTGGGGGATTTGACGCAGATCCGCCGGTTTATTGACGAAAAGTTGCCGCAATTGGCCGAGTCTGGTTGAGAATTGCGTTGATTGCTAAGGCGTTACGGCGCGATCCTGTTAACGATGATTAAGAATGTCTTAATTGCGGGCATTTCATTCGCGACGCTCTGCCAATAGGATGTTGCAGAAATTGGCGGACAAGCCGTCCGGGTGGGGACGGCTCGGAGATCCGCGCAAGCGGCATGATCCGGTCTGTGGGCTTGCGTCGCGCGCAGGGCTCGCGGGGGGACGCGTACAAGTAACGAGGGCTCGGACTGAACATGGCGAACACTCCGAAAAAGGTCAAAGACCCTACAGAAGTTGCGCTTTCTGCAATCCAGGAAGCTCTGAACATCAGCGACACCGCGGCCGATACCAGCCGCAACGCCGCAATGCGCAACGAAACGGCGCCCCCGGTGCCGCCGGCCGCGCCTCCGGTCTTCGACGAGCCGAGCTTCGAGCCGCGCCCCGCCGCCAACGAGCGCTCGACCGTGTTCGACCCGGTCGAGGAGCCGCGCACCGCGCGCCGCGCCGCCAACGACGATCGCGAGACCATCGGCCAGCTGCTCCAGGCGCTGCAGAAGGGCCGCCCTGCCCGCAGCGTCTACACCTTCGCCACCATCTTCGCCGGCATCTGGCTCGCCGCCTGCGCCGCGCTGACCGTCGGCTTCCTGCCCTCGATCCAGGCCGCCATGGGCCAGAGCGGCGGCGTGCTCGTGATCGCTGGCCTTGTCGCGATGTTCTTCGCGCCGGTCATGCTGTTCTACTTCCTCGCGAGCCTCGTCTGGCGCGGCCAGGAAATGCGCATGATCGCGCAGGCGATGGCGCAGGTCGCGATCCGCTTCTCCGAGCCGGAAGGCTCGGCCTCCGATTCCATGGTCACCGTCGGCCAGGCCATCCGCCGCGAGGTCGCGGCGATGGGCGACGGCATCGAGCGTGCGATCGCGCGCGCCGGTGAGCTCGAGACGCTGGTCGCCAATGAGGTCGCCGCGCTCGAACGCGCCTATTCCGACAACGAGGTGCGCATCCGCGCTTTGCTCCAGGACATCGCGCATCAGCGCGACAACCTGGTCGGCCAAGCCGAGCAGGTTCGCAGCGCCATTTCCGGCGTGCAGATCGACCTGCGCCACGACATCGCGCTGATCTCGGACGCGATCGCCTCCCGCGTCGACGAGGTCGCCAAGTCCATCACCGGCGCTCTGGAAGAGCGCGGCGCCCACATCACCCAGGCGCTGAGCAATGCCGGCGACAACATGATCCTGGCGCTCGGCGAGCGCGGCGGCGACCTGCTCGACCGTCTCGAGGAGGCCAGCAACGAGACCACGCGCGCCGTGCTCGACGCCAGCGAGCGGCTGACCACCAGCCTCAATTTCAAGACCGGCCATGTCCACGACGAGTTCGTCGACCTCGCCGACCGCGTCCACGAGATGCTGAACGAGCGCATCGACCGCATCACCGGCGAGTTCGAGCAGCGTTCCGCCGCGATCGTCGACGGCATCTCCGAGCGTACCGAGCAGGTGCACGATTCCTTGAAGAACTCGTCGGACTCGCTGCTGCTCGAGCTCGAGCTGCGGTCCAACGACATCTCCGCCAAGATCGACGACGCCGGCAACCGCCTCGCCGGCCAGATCATGACGAGCGGTGACAAGGCTAGCGAGGCGCTCGACGCCACCGTCAACGCCCTGGTCGCCAAGGTCGTCAGCCAGACCGAGACCGCGCACGATTCGCTGTCGCTGCAGATGAGCGCGTTCGACGAGCTGGTGAGGAACCAGGGCACCGAGCTGGTCGAGAAGTTCGCCCGCGACTCCGGCACGCTGGGCGCGCTGATCACCCGCCACATCTCCGAGTTCGACCGCACCGTGAAGACCTTCGGCGGCGAGATCGTCGAGCGCATGGGCCAACGCACGCAGGACATCGCCGAGACACTGAAGACCTATGTCGACGATTTCGACACCCGCTTCACGTCGAACGGCGGCCAGATCACGGCGGTGCTCGACCAGCGCCTCGCGCAGTTCGAGACCACGATCGGCGAACGCGTCGGCAATATCGACGCCTCGCTGAACGGCAAGATCGCCAGCCTCGACGGCACCATCCAAGGCCACATCAGGACCTTCGACGAGCAGCTCGTCGGCCGCGTCGCCGCGCTCGAGCTGTCGTTCGACAGCCGCGCGAAGTCGATGACCGAGACCATCGACGGACGCATCAACACGCTGGCGAACTCGCTGACCGACGGTGCCGCGCAGGCGATCCAGTCTATCGACTCCCGCCTCACCTACCTCACGACGTCGCTGACCGGCGGGGCGTCGCAGGCCATCGAAACAATCGATGCACGGCTCAATCACCTCACGAGCTCGCTCACCGACGGTGCCTCGCAGGCCATTGAAACCATCGATGCGCGCCTCAACCACCTCACGAGCTCGCTGACCGACGGCGCATCGCAGACCATCCAGTCGATCGACACCCGCCTGACCCACCTCACGACCACGCTCACGGGTGGCGCGACGCAGGCGCTCGAATCCATCGACTCCCGCCTCACCTACCTGACCACCGCCGTGACCAACGGCGCATCGCAGGCCGTGCAGTCGATCGACACGCGCCTGACGCTGCTGACCTCGACGCTCACCGACGGCACCGCGCAGGCGATCGAGGCGGTCGACCGCCGCATCACCGGCGTCACCGAGATCATCGACGGCCGCAGCACGCATCTGACCGACACGGTCACGGCACGCTTCCAGGAGATCCAGCAGGCCATCGAGACCAAGGTCGGCTCGGTCGCCAGCGACATCGACGTGCGCGTGGCTCAGTTCGAGGATCTGCTCGGCTCGCGCGTCGAGGCCGTGGCCGGCCGCATCGAAAGCAGCGGACGCCAGGCCAGCGAGGACATGATGTCCCGCGCCGAGATGATCTCGACCGCGATCCGCTCGCATGTCGAGGACGCCGAGCGCTCGCTCACCAACCTCGTCGTCAACACCAGCGAGACCATCCAGACCGGCGCGCGCACCGCCCAGCAGTCGCTGCTGACGGTCTCCTCCGATGTCAACGCCCAGCTCAAGATGACCTCCGCCGAGGTCGAGCAGGCGCTGACCGCAGTCGGCACCGGTGCGGCGAACTCGATCCTGACCAGCGCGCGCGAAGCGCAGTCGACGCTGGTTGCGGCCTCGGGCGAAGCCTCCACCCAGATCAAGGGGCTCGCGGCCGATGTCGAGCGCACGCTGTCGGCGGCGGGCTCCGCCACCGCGGCCTCGATCCTGGCCGGCGCCCGCGAGGTGCAGACCACCCTTGTCACCGCGTCCTCGGATGCGGCGAGCCAGGTCAAGACCCTCACCGCCGACGTGCAGCGCTCGCTGTCGATGGCCGGCACCGCCACGGCGGAGTCGATCACCGCCGGCGCCCGCGATGCGCAGAGCACGCTGATCGCGGCCTCGACCGAGACCGCAAACCAGATCAAGGCGCTGTCCTCGGACGTGCAGCGCTCGCTGACGATGGCGGGCACCTCGACGGCCGAGACCATCATGAGCGGCGCCCGCGAGGCCCAGAGCACGCTGGTGACGGCGTCCTCGGACGCGGCGAGCCAGGTCAAGTCGCTCGCGGCCGAAGTGCATCGCTCGCTCTCTCAGGTCGGCCAGACCACCGCCGAGACGATCACCACCAGCGCCCGCGACGCCCAGAGCACCCTTCTTGCTGTCTCCGCAGAACAAACCAGCCAGGTCCGTTCGCTCGCGGCCGAGATGCAGCGCGCGCTGGCGACAGCCGGCGGCGCCACCATCGAGGCGCTCACCAGCGGCGTGCGCGAGGCCCAGGGCACGCTGATCTCCGCCTCGACCGATGCGGCGGGCCAGATCAAGTCGCTGACGACGGACATCGAGCGCACGCTGACCGCGGTCGGCGCCGACACCGCCTCGACCATCCTCAACAGCGCGCGTGAAGCCCAGATCTCGCTGACCTCTACCTCGGCCGACGCCGCGAGCCAGATCCGCACGATCTCGACCGAGATCGAGCGTACGCTGAGCGCGGCCGCCGCCAACGCGACCAACGATATCCAGACCAGCGCGCTCAACGCCCAGAACGCGCTGATCTCCGCCTCCAACGAGGCGAGCTCGCGCGTCAAGTCGAGCTCGGCCGACGTCGAGCGCTCGGTGCTCGCCGCCAGCTCCAGCTTCGGTCAGGCCATGACCGGCAAGACCGACGAGATCGTCACCTACGTGCAGCAGCAGGCCGACCGCCTGTCGAACATGATCGACGCCAAGCGCGGCGCACTGGTCGACGCGATCGGCTCGAAGACCAGCCAGCTCACGCTCGACATCGACCGCGTCACCTCCGACGCGCTGAAGTCGATCGAGACGCGCGGCCAGGCCTTCTCGCAGACCATGATGGGCAACGGCTCGGAAGTCGCCCGCACCATCAACGCGGCGAGCGAGGTCGCCACCAGCGCCGTCGGCAAGTCGCTCAAGGACCTCGAGCAGGCCTCGCGTTCCGCGATCGACCAGTCGCGCCAGGTCTCGATCGCGGCCGTGACGGAGATGCAGGAGACCAGCAAGATCCTGCGCACCGACACGGTCGCCCTGTTCGAGCGCCTGCGCGAAGGCAACATCCTGCTCCAGGAGGTGCTGACCGGTGCGCACGACAACCTCAACTCGCTCGAGCGGGCGCTGGTGACCCGCGTCGCCGACTTCGTCTCGGCGATGAACGACGTCACCTCGCGCAACGGCGCGGCGACGCAGAACCTGGAAGAGCAGCTCAACGTCTTCAACAGCAAGACCACGAAGGCGCTGCAGGATCTCGGCGAGCTGTCGACCCAGTTCGACAAGCATGGCCAGGCGCTGGTCGAGGCCGCGCAGGTCGTCGAGCAGAGCAACAAGAACACCACTGCCTCGCTCGCCGAACGCAAGCAGGCACTGGAATCGCTCGTCACCACGATCGACCTGCGCACGGCCGATCTCGACCAGCGGCTGTCGCGCTTCACCGGCCTGCTCGATGAATCGCTTGCCGCGGCCGAAGAGCGCGCCCGCGACATCGCCCGCGTCGTCGCCGAGACCGCCGGCGCCGGCTCGGCCGCGATCACCCGCCAGTTCGAGGCGGTGCGCGCGGCGTCTGAAGAGGAGCACCGGCAGACCATCGAGGCCATGCACGACATCTACCGCCAGACCACGGACGAGGCGGATACGATGTTCAAGCAGTCGACCGAGAAGTTCACCAACCTCGTCGCCAGCATGAAGCAGATGGCTTTGGAGATGCACAACGAGCTCGAAGCCACCCGCAACGAGCTGCGCCGCGGCGTACTCGAGATGCCGCAGGAGGCCGCCGAGAGCACGGCGCAGATGCGCAAGGTGATCGTCGACCAGATCGAGGCGCTCGCCGAGCTCAACCGCATCGTGGCCCAGCACGGCCGCGGGCTCGACGTCACCACGGCGGGCCGCGCCAGCGTGCAACGCCAGGAAGAGCCGGTGCTGGCCGCCGTCGGCGGCCGGGCTCCCGAGACCCGCATGCGCGACATCGGCAGCGCCTCGACGCTGCCGCCGCCGGACCTCGGCATGCCGGCCGGGCG
>NZ_LAXE01000001.1:3185307-3233596 GCF_003122645.1 Bradyrhizobium sp. SUTN9-2 | reverse complement strand
CGCCCGGTGGCAACGACCAGGGCCGTGACGGCTGGCTGTCGGACCTGCTCAACCGCACCGACGCCAATCAGGGCGCACCGGCCGGTCAGGCTCCGCGTGGCCGCGCGGCACCCGCGCCGCAGCCGCAGGCGCCGCAGGCAAGCAGCAATCCGCTGGAATCGCTGTCGCTCGACATCGGCCGGCTGATGGACCGCAACCTCGCCGCCGAGATGTGGGACCGCTACCAGCGCGGCGAGAACAAGGCCTTCACCAAGCGCCTGTACACGCCCGCCGGCCAGAAGGCCTTCGACGAGGTCGCCCGCAAGTACCGCGCGGACCGCAACTTCAAGGGCACGGTCGACCGCTACGTCGCCGAGTTCGAGCGCCTGCTCGACGAAGTCGCCCGCGACGGCCGCGGCCCGCAGGAGCTGCGCAGCCACCTGATCTCGGAAACGGGCCTGGTCTACACCCTGCTCGCGCACGCGGCGGGCCGGCTGGGGTGAGCGGAAGCTCGCCAATGGCGAATTGCGAATAGCGAATGAAAACGGAGCCCTCGCGGGCTCCGTTTTTGTTTGGGATCGATCCGTGAGGAAGGCTGTATACGCTACTCGCTATTCGCCACTCCCCATTCGCGCTTTCCTACCGCCTACCGCCTCGGCGCTGCCGCAGGCTTCGGCGGCTCGGGCGGCGGGGCGGGCTGCGACGAGTTGCTGGCGCCGAACAGGACGCGGGTCGGGTTGCGGTCGAAATTGTTCACGGCGCGGCTAATATCGCCGAGGGTGCGGCGGCCGTCGGCCATCAGAGCGCCCGAGCGCTTGTCGAAATCTTCGGCTAGCTCGCGGATCGACTTCACCGCCTGGAACAGCTCGCCGCCATCCTTGCCGCCGGCCAGCGTGTTGAGGCCGAGCATGAGATTGTCGGCCTTGAGCATGACGCCGTCGACCTTGGCCATCACGGCGTCGATCTTTTCGGAATTGCGCGCCAGCGAGTTGGTAAAGGTCTCGAGGTTCTTCAGCGAGTTCTTCACCGATTCCTGATTGTCGGCGACGATCTTGTTGACGTTCTGCAGCGTGGCGCGGATCGCCTCGGTGACATCCTGGAGCTTGTTGGGGTCGGCCGTGAGCGTCGGGATGCCGTCCTGGTCGAGCGGCGGAGCCGGCGCGGCCTCCTCGCCGCCCTTCAGCGAGATCGCCGCAACGCCGGTGAGACCCTGGAATTCGAGGCCGACCAGGGTATCCTTGCGGATCGGGGCGTTATTCTCGATCATGGCGAGTGCGACAACCCGCCGCGGGTTGTCCAGCTTCACCGAGACCACCTCGCCCACCCTGATACCGTTGAAATTGACGCTGCCGCCGTTGCGCAGGCCCGCCGCCGGGCCCTCGAACACGACGCGCAAGGGGCTGCGCTGCTTGGTCGTGTGCAGCGACTGAAACCACAGCACGAAGCCGATCGCGGCGGCGATCACCGCCAGCGTGAACGAGCCGATCAAAATGTAGTTCGCCCGCGTTTCCATCAGGTGCTCCGGCTACTCAACCCAGCTCTCAACCCATGACCGCGCGGGCGCGCTTGCCATGAAAATACTGCCTCAGCCAGGGATGCTGCGAGGCCTGCATGTCGGCGATCGACCCTGCCGCAATGATCTTACCGTTCCCTAAAACGGCGATGCGGTCACATGCTGTGTATAGGCTATCGAGGTCGTGGGTTACCATGAAAACCGTCAGCCCCAAAGTGCGCTGCAGGGTCCGAACCAGCTCGTCGAAGTCGCCCGCGCCGATCGGATCGAGGCCGGAGGTCGGCTCGTCCAGAAAGACGAGGTCGGGATCGAGCGACAACGCACGCGCCAGCGCCACGCGCTTGATCATGCCGCCGGAGAGTTCGGACGGGAAACGCTCGGCGACCTCGGGCTTGAGGCCGACCATAGTGAGCTTGGCCATGGTGATCTCGTCCATCAGCCGCTGCGAGACGCGCAGATATTCGCGCATCGGAAACTGGATGTTCTGCCGCACGGTCAGCGAGGAGAACAGCGCACCCTGCTGGAACAGGACGCCCCAGCGCCGCTCGACATTGCGCCGCTGCGACGCGCTCGATGAATCGAGGTCAACGCCGAACACTTCGATGGAGCCCGCGACCTTCGGCACGAGGCCGATGATGGTGCGCGTCAGCACCGACTTGCCCGCGCCCGAGGGGCCGACAAATCCCAAAATCTCGCCGCGCTTGACGTCGAGGTTGAGCCCGTCCAGCACGCGCGTGGCGCCGAACTGCACGGTGATGTCGCGGACGCGGATGATCGGATCCTGAATCTCGCCTGCCATCGTCACATCCCGATCGAGGCGAAGAAGATGGCGAAGATGCCGTCCATGACGATGACGAAGAAGATGCCCTTCACCACCGACGCGGTGGTGTGCTGACCCAGCGATTCCGCGCTGCCCTGCACGGCGAGCCCTTCGACGCAGGCGACGATGCCGATCACGGCGGCCATCACCGGCGCCTTGACGATGCCGACGATGAAATGGTCGATCGAGATGGCGTCGCGCAGGCGCAGCAGGAAGGCCTCGGGCTGGACGCCGCCATAGAGCCAGGCCACCAGACCGCCGCCATAGAGCGCGGCCATGGCGCCGAGGAATGCGAGGATCGGCAGCGCCAGCACCAGCGCCATCATGCGCGGCAGCACCAGGACCTCGATCGGATCGAACCCCATGGTGCGCAGCGCGTCGATCTCCTCGCGCATCTTCATCGAGCCGAGCTCGGCGGTGTAGGCGCTGCCCGAACGGCCCGCGACCATGATCGCGACCAGGAGCACGCCGATCTCGCGCAGCACCAGCACGCCGAGCATGTCGACGACGAAGATGTCGGCGCCGAAGCGGCGGAAATGGAAGATGCCCTGCTGCGCGATGATGCAGCCGATCAGGAAGGTGATCAGCACGATGATCGGCACCGCGCGCCAGCAGACCTGCTCCATGTGATGCACGGTCGAGGTCAGGCGGAACGAGCGCGGATGAATCAGGACGCGAAACCACGCCGCGAGCACGGCCCCCAGCATGTCGACGAGGCCTGCCACCGTGCCGGCGACGCCGGCCACGGTCCGGCCGATCTGCTCCAGCATCCCGGAGATGGTGATCGGGTCGCTGTCGACCACGGCCGCCCCCCTGACCCGCCGCACCTCGTCCACGAGGCTAGAATAATTGGCGGAGAGCCCCGCGATCTGCGCCTCGACGGCCCCCTGGGTCAGGCTGCGGCGCAGCCGCTCGATCAGCCAGGCACCGAACGTGTCGAGCTTGGCGACCTCGGAGACGTCGATGAAGATGCTTTGCGGGGTGCCTGCGAGCTTCTCGGCGTCCGCCACCATGCGCTCCAGGACCGGCGCAAAGCTCGCGGTCCAGGTGCCGGTGGCGCACAGTGCCAGCGCGTTGCCCTTGGCAATCCGTTCCAGCTTCGGATCGCCACTCATGTCCGCTCCCGCGCCGGGGCGGAGAAAATCAGATGGTTGCGCACGCGCCCTTACCCAGAGAAGGTATCCCCAAGGGGTTAATGTTAGTTGCTAGAGGTAACTAGCAGGTTCAGATTTCGCCAGAGTTCAAAATGACTTCCATGAAATTTGCAGCTTTGGCGGCGCGAATCGAGCGCTTCCCGATCGCCGGCAGTTTTACCATCAGTCGGGGCGCCAAAACCGAGGCCGTCACGGTCGTGGCGGAGGTCAGCCGGGGCGGCCTGACCGGCCGCGGCGAATGCGTGCCCTATCCCCGCTACGGCGAGACGCCGGAGGCGACGCTGGCCGCGATCCAGGCCATGCAGGAGGCCGTCGCGGGCGGGCTGACGCGAGAGACCCTCCAGGCCGCAATGCCATCAGGTGCGGCCCGCAACGCCCTGGATTGCGCCCTGATCGACCTCGAGGCCAAGGCGGCCGGCTTGCGCGCCTGGAACCTGCTGGGCCGCACGGCCCCGGAAGAGCGCACCACGGCTTACACGATCTCGTTAGCGACCCCAGAGGCCATGGCAGCCGCGACCGCCAAAGCGGCGCACCGTCCGCTGCTCAAGATCAAGCTCGGCGGCGACGGCGATCCGGAGCGCATCGCGGCCGTGCGCAAGGCCGCCCCTGAGGCCGAGCTGATCGTCGATGCCAATGAGGCATGGACCGAGGCCGATCTGGAAGCCAATCTCGCCGCCTGCGCCGCCGCCGGCGTGACCCTGGTGGAGCAGCCGCTGCGGGCAGGCCGCGACGAAGCCTTGGCGCGGATCAGGCGCCCCCTCGCCGTCTGCGCCGACGAGAGCGTGCATGACCGCAAGTCGCTTGCGCCCTTGCGCGAACGCTACGACGCGGTGAACATCAAGCTCGACAAGACCGGCGGCCTCACCGAGGCGCTGGCCATGGCCGATGCTGCCCGGGCGCTCGGCTTCGAAATCATGATCGGCTGCATGGTCGCGAGCTCGCTGTCGATGGCGCCGGCGATGCTGGTGACGCCCCAAGCGCGCTTCGTCGATCTCGACGGCCCCTTGCTGCTGGCGCGCGACCGCGACCACGGCCTGCGTTATGACGGCAGCCTGGTCTACCCGCCGGATGTTTCGCTCTGGGGCTGAGCCGTGAGGCGATGCCGCGCCGACCAGATCAGAATGGCACCGGCAGCGGCCATCGCCGCCATGACGTAATAGACATTGTCGCCGATGCGGGCGTAGATCGCGCCTGATGCGATCGACGTCGCCGCCCCCAGGAGCCCGTTGCAGGCGGCGTAATAGCCCTGCCCGCGCGCGATCTGATGCGAAGACACGCGCTGCGCCAAAAGGTTCATGGTGCCGACGATGGTCAGGCCGAAGCTGAAGCCGTGGCCGAGCTGGGCGATCGCGAGCAGCACGAGCGGCGGCTCGCTCGCGGTGACGATCCAGCGCAGCACGGCGACCACGCCGCCGATCGCCATCAGCGTGGACGGCTGCAGCGAGAAGCGCGGCGACAGCGCGAACACGACGATCTCTGCCATGATGCCGAGCGTCCACAGCACCGCGATGGTCAGCCCGCTGATGCCTTGGAGCTGCCAGTTGATGGCCGAGAAGGTGTAGAAGGCGATGTGACTGCTCTGGATCAGCGCCGCCGACGCGATCACGGCCCAGAAGGTTGCATCGCGCAGCAGCGGCTTGCCGGCATGCCGCTCCGGCGTCCTCCGCCTGAGATCGTCGAGCGGCTGCAGCAGCAGGCTGGCGAGAACCGCGACGACGGCCCAGGCGACGATGACCCAGATCAGGTCGCGCGGAGCGACGACGTCGACGAGATAGCCGCAGGCGAGCGAGCCGGCGGCAAACGCCGCCGACCCCCACAGCCGCAGGGGTCCGTAATCGAGCCCGTAGCGGGCGACACCGCGCAACGCATAGGCATCGGTCAGCGGCATCGTCGGCGTCCACACCATGCAGGTCAGCGCGTAGACCAGGAACAGCGCCAGCGGCTGCTGCTGCAGGCCGACCATCGTAAATCCGATCGCGGTGGCCAGCGCCGACACCATGATGGCGGCGCGAATGGCCTGCCGCTTTTCGGCAAAAGCGGTCACTTGCGGCAGCGTGGTGAAGCGCGTGATCGCCGGCAGCGCGGCGATGATGCCGATCCAGACAGCGTCAATGCCGATTGCCTTCAGCCAGATCGGGAAGAACGGCACATGCGTGCCCAGGACCGCAAAGAAGGCCGAATAGAACACGGCGAGGCTCACGGCGAATCGCCGCTTCGTCGCTGCCGCGATGGGGATTTGTGATTCGGACTGCATCAAACCAATTGCGATTCGGTCGATATCGTGGTGATCGTTACAGTAACGCGCACTGATTTGCGCGACGAGATTGTCATGGCCAACGAAGCATTCGCCCTCTCGCCCATGTCTGCCCGCGCGGCCGCGCCGAACGAGCAGGATTACGACGCGATCCGCGAAGCCTTCATGGAGACCGCGCGTGGCCGCTGGTTCCTTGGCGAATATGCCAAGCGCAACCGCAATGCCGACACGCGCATGGTGCTGGATGCGGTCGCCAAAATCGAGGAAACCCTTGCGGCACAGCGGCAACCGATGGTCGAGGACCGCCTGCCCGAGGCGCTGGTCGAGATCCGCCGCGCCATCTGCGAGGCCGAGACGATCGCGCTCGCCGCGATCGATCCCGGCGCGATCGAGGCGAGTCTCGCGCCGATCCCGCGCGGGGTGCGCATCATCAAGGAGATCTCCTGGCGCTGGCGCGAGATCGGCGCCGACGGGCGAATCTGCGACCTCATTGATTCGCAGCTGGCCTCGATCGAGGCCGCCTGCGGGCAGATCTCGACCCTCGATCCCCGGATCGAGCTCAAGGCTGCGTTCGATCTGCTGAAGGACCGCGTCGAGCAGCTCGACGGCGACGCAACGCCACAGGCCGCTCCGGCTCCGACGCAGGAGGCGCCGTCATCAGTCGCAGCAGCCTCGCCCGTCGAGACGGCGGCGATGGCGGGCGATGCACCCGTGGCTTTTACGGAGACGCGCGAAGAGATCGCAGCAGCTCCGGAACTCGATGCGGCCGTCGAAGCAGCGGCCGTCGCTGAAACCGCCGCCATCGCGGGGCAGGCGATGGACGCGGCTGCCGCACAGGAGATCGCGGCCGAAAGCCAGATCCCTGCCGAAAGCGCGGCGCTCGAAAACGGCGCGCCTGATGATGCCGAGCTCGAAGCCGTCGCGTTTGAAGAGCCGGCCGCTCAGCCGGAGGTCTTGACGGAAGCAAGCGAGGAGTTCGCACGCGAGGAGTTCGCACTCGACGCCGCAGCCGAGGCCGAGGACGAAGCCATCCTCGAGGCCATCGCGATGGAGATGGCCGCGCCCTATCCCGAGTTTGACGAGATCATCGAGCCGGTGGAGATGGCAGCCGCGACGCCGGAGCCGGCGCTCTCGGATGTCGTGGCGCCTATTGCCACCGAACAGCCGGAGCCGGTCGCAGCCGAGCCTGTCCTCGCAGCCATCGCCGAAGAGCCCGCCGCGGACGCGCCGATCGCGCTGGACTCGCTCGCGCGCCTCACCGACGCCATCGCGGAAGCCGCCGCCGAAGTGATGGAGCAGCAGGCCCCGGCCATGGCGGCCGCAGCATCAATGGCGGCAGCCCCGACCGCGACGCTGCCGATGCCCTCGCCCCTGCCCGCGTCCATGTCCGCGTCCATGTCCGACGCCTCGCTCGGCGCCACCATCCTCGCCAGCGGCATCTTGCAAAAACCCCGCGCACCGGCCAACGACCCGCTCGCCCCGATCCGCCGCATGACCCAGGCCGAGAAGATCGCGTTCTTTTCGTAAGGGGCGCGCACTCCCCCCACACCGTCATTGCGAGCGCAGCGAAGCGATCCAGGCTGTCTCCGCGGAGGATTCTGGATTGCTTCGCTGCGCTCGCAACGACGACGGTCGATCTTGGACCTCACGCCCATGTCCCCCACCGAAGATACCCTCACTCTCTGGCGGCCCGTCGGTCCAAAAGAGCTGGAGTTGATCCAGCAATCCGGCATGGGCGCGTTTCCGCCGCGCCTGCCCGACCAGCCGATCTTCTATCCGGTGCTGACCGAAGACTACGCCATCAAGATCGCGCGGGACTGGAATGTCCCGGCGAGCGGATCGGGCTTCGTGACCCGTTTTGCAGTCAAGCGCAGCTTCATCGAAAAATACGATGCGCAGGAAGCGGGCGGACGCTCACATCTGGAGTATTGGATTCCGGCCGAGGACCTCGATGCGTTCAATGCCGCAATCGTCGGCTTGATCGAGGTCGTCCGCAGCTTTCCCTGACTGTCAGCGCCTCACCCGCAATTCCAGATCGGACCGATCGGCGTGCGCGTCCAGCACGGGCCATAGCTGCCGCCGTTGTAGCGGCCGCCGTTGAATCCGGGGCGACCGAAATAGTGCCACTCGCCGTCCCAGCGATAATATTGTGGAACCGGGTCGATGTACCAATGGCGCCGGTCGGCGCGCGACAGGCGGCGCATGGCGTCTTTCTGCTTGTAGAGCGGGATGCTGTTGCTGAGCGGCTGCCGATAGCCCGGCAGGAAGCCGTAGCCCTTCCAGACCGGCTTGGGGCGCTTTTGCACGGGCTCGGCCGGTGCCACAGCGGGCAGCAGCGACAGGACGACAGCAACGAAGAGACACAGAAGGCGAGACATGAATCGACGATAGACAGGCGGATGCGAGAAGGCCACTCAAATTCGAGTGCGAGGCGTTTCGTCCCAGCAAACGCCAGTAAGACGACTAGCCGATCTTCTCGCGCACATGCGCTTCAACGCGGTCCAGGACCTGATCGAGCGAACTCTCGGCCGTATCGAGCACCAAGTGCTCCCGATCCCACGGCTCGTAAGTCAGGCTCACGACGTCATCCCAGGTTGGGACCCTGTGACCGTCAATGTCAGGCAGCCGGTTTTCCACGCGCTGCCGGTGTAACGCCGGTTCGCTGCAAATCACTTCAATCTCGACGATGCCTGCGCCGGTTCGCAAGGCAGTCTGCCGCCATCCGGCGCGGCTTGCCAGCACGGGATTGACGCAGTCCGCGATGACGATGCGCCCGAGCTTGAGGTTTTCGGCGGCGAGCGTGTTGGCAACGGCATAGCCGGCTGCGCCGACGATGAAACCTGCGTCCCGCAATGGCTGCTCGATCGCATCGATACGAAGATAGGTTGCCGCCAGCCTGGCGGTGAGTTCGCGAGCGATCGTCGTCTTACCGGTACCTGAGGGCCGCCGAACACGATCAGTGAGGATGGATGCTTCATGATATTCCTAACCGATCACGCCCTTCCTGATCAGGAAGCAGCCATAGCCCCTGCTGTCACCGACCTGCACGACGCCAAAGCCTGCCGCTGCCGCGCGATAAAAATCGGGACGCGCGAGCTTGCCGGGCGTGACCGGCCGGCCAGCCGCACGTGCGATCTCCGCGAGCACGGCGCGCTGCACCTCGGGCACGCGGTCGGGATCGTCGACCGGCATCATCACACGCACCGGATCGGGATCGAAATCGTCGAGCGGATAGACCGACATGATGGCCCGGATGGCAGTTTCCATCGTCATGCCCGGCAATTGGATCAGGCGCTGCGACGAGGTGCTCTGCGCGATCCGGGTGGCGGGGTGATTGGCGTCGACGAACACGAGGTCGTCGCCATGGCCCATCGCGGCGAGCAGCCAGAGCAAATCGGGGGTGAGGATCGGATCGATCGATTTCAGCATGTGGCGGACGTCCTCCCAATCGATCACTAACCATAACAGGTTCCGAGCGTGATTCAGATCACGGAGGCCAGCATGGTGACAGGGATCACGGACCGCAAGGGTCGAACGCGGCCAAGCTTGCGCGCAACCAATCTCGCATCGAGATGAGTGCCAAAGGAGCACGCCATGTTCCGCCTAAAGCCCTTTTTCATGACGGCGAGCCTGCTGGGAAGCCTGTTCGGCTTCGCCTGCGGGCCCGTTTCCGCGCAAGTCGCCCCCGTGCAGCCTGCCCCCACCGCGCTGCAAGGCCCGGAGCAGCGGGTGGCGCTGGTGATCGGCAATGCCAACTACCAGAACGCGCCGCAGCTTGCGAATCCCGACGATGACGCCCAGTCGATGGCGCAGTTCCTGAACTCCGCCGGGTTCGAAGTGGTCGCCGCGACCGACTTGACCCAGAACGACATGCTCCGCGTCGTCCAGGACTTCTCCGCCAAGGTCGCCTCGCGCGGTCCGAACACGGTGGCGATGGTCTATTACGCCGGTCACGGCGTGCAGCTCGCCGGCGAGAACTATCTCGTTCCGGTCGACGCCAAGGTTTCCAGCCCGACCGAGCTGGTCAACAATTCGCTGCGCCTCGTCGACGTGATGTCGACGCTGGAGACGATCCCGAGCCGCATGCGCATCGTCATCCTCGATGCCTGCCGCAACAACCCTTTCCCTGAAATCAACGACGCCGGCCGTGGCCTTGCCATCGTCGATGCTCCGAACGGCTCGATCGTCGGCTACTCGACCGCGCCAGGTGCCGAGGCGCTCGACGGCACCAATGGCCACAGCCCGTACACACAGGCGTTCCTGAACGTCGCGCGCGAGCCCAACGTGCCGATCGAGCAGCTGTTCAAGCGCGTGCGCCTGCAGGTCAACCAGACCACCAGCGGCGCGCAGATTCCGTGGGAGAGCTCGTCATTGACGAGCGACTTCACCTTCTTCGGTGACACCGCCGTTGCCGCCAACCGCGCGCCGGTGAAAGCGCCGGTCGTGCAGATGGCCTCCAACCTGCCGAGCCGCTCCACCCGCCAGGCCTATGACTACGTCGTGTCCGAGGGCCGGCCGGAGTACTATCAGGAGTTCATCCGGATGTACCCGCACGACCCGCTGTGCGACCACATCCGCTGGCTGCTCAACAACATCCTGATCTCGCAGGCCTGGCACAAGGCGGTGCTCGCCAACTCGCCGCTCGCCTACAAGAGCTTCTATGACAGCTACGGCAACAGCCCCTATGCGCAGGTCGCGCTGAAGCTGCAGACGCAGCCGAAGCAGATCCCCCTGATGCAGGCGACCAAGTTCCTGGCGCCGCAGACCATTGCTCCGACGATCAAGATCGGCAATCTCGGCCAGCCCAAATACATGCCGCTGATGCAGCAGGGCAATGGCGCGCAGGTGAACGGCAATCTGCCGGTCGTGCAGAAGCCGCTCGACGGCAATGTCGTCGGCAAGCTCGGCAATGGCGGACAGATCGTCACCCTGCCTGCCGGCAACAACCAGCCGAACCCGCAGAACGGCACGCCGCCGCAGACCCCGAGCAAGATCGTCACGCTGCCTGCGCCGACCAGCACGGTCAACGGCAAGGTCGGCATCGGCAAGATCGTGACCCTGCCTGCGACCAGCACCATGCCGAATGGCGGCACCATCAAGCCGGGCAAGATCGTGACCATGCCGGTGAATGTCGGCAAGGGTGGCCCGAACATCGAGTCGAAGCCGGCCAACGTGCAGACTCCGAACCGCCCGATCCGGCTCAACAACGGCAACACCGGCATCGTCAAGCTCAACAATAACCCGGTGAATAAGGTGCAGGTGCAGACCAGCGTGCAGAGCACCCGCCCGCAGATCAACACGATGCCGAGCCGCATGGTCAGCAGCAACAACAACTTCCGGCAGTCGATGAACCAAGCGCCGAGCATGAACAATGGCGGCAACCGTCGCGGCGGCTTCACGCGCTGATTGCGGCGAGCGAGACGACAGAGGGGCAGAGCGGAAACGCTCTGCCCCTTCTTCATGTCTGTTCTTGGTCATTCCGGGATGCGCCGTAAGGCGCAGGCCCGGAATCCATACTCCCGATCGTGGTTATGGATTCTCAGATGCGCAATTGCGCATCATAGCTCTCGCTGCGCGAGCCCCGGAATGACGATCAGGCCACCAGCTCCGCGAACAGATCCGCATCGACATTGCCGCCTGACAGCACGATGACGACGTTCTTGCCGGCGACATCGAGGCGGCCCGCGAGTAGCGCAGCAAGCCCCACCGCGCCGCCGGGCTCCACCACCAGCTTCAGCTCGCGATAGGCAAAGGCGACCGCCGCGCCGACTTCCTTGTCCGACGCCGTGACGCCGCGCGCCAAGAGCTTGCTGTTGATCGCAAACGTCATCTCGCCCGGCATCAGGGCCATCAGCGCATCGCAGATGGTGCGGCCGGCCGGCGGATGCGGCTCGCGATGGCCTGCGCTGAGTGAAATGCCGTGATCGTCGAAGGCCTCGGGCTCGGCGACCACGATCTCGGCTTGCGGATAGCGCGCCTTCACGGCGGTCGCGACACCCGCGATCAAGCCGCCGCCGGAGGCCGGCGCCACCACGATGTCGGGGCCGAGGCCGAGCGTTGCCATGTCCTCGGCGATCTCGCGGCCGGCGGTGCCCTGCCCTGCGATCACGAACGGATCGTCGTAGGGTTTGACAAGCGTCGCGCCGCGCTTCTCGGCGATGCCGCGCGAGATCGCCTCGCGGTCGTCCTTGTCGCGGTCGTACAGCACGACCTCGGCGCCGTAGGATTTGGTGCGCTCGCGCTTCGACAGCGGGGCGTCCGCTGGCATCACGATGGTGGCCTGCATGTCGAGGATCTTTGCCGCCGCCGCCACGCCTTGGGCGTGGTTGCCGGAGGAGAACGCGACGACGCCGCCGGCGCGCTTGTCCTGTGGGATCGAGAACACCTTGTTGAACGCACCGCGGAACTTGAACGAGCCGGTGCGCTGAAGCATCTCCGGCTTCAGGAACACTTTCGCACCGACGCGCTCGTTGAGCACGGGGAAGGACAACAGCGGGGTGCGGATGGCGTAAGGCGCGATCACGCGCGCTGCGGCATCGATGTCGGCAGGGCCGACCGGAAGGGCCTGTTCGGTCATGGCGGAATGCTATCGCGGCCAATCAGGCCCGGGCAAGACACCTCCGCGAGAGGATTTCTTGCCTCAAGCCACGAAACGCGGCTGTTCCGCGCCGGTCCGGCCGGGCAGCACCGCCCCGACCGCCAAAATGCTGTCGATAAAGACCGTTGCAGAGGCCTCCCAGGTGTAATTGGCGGCGAACGCGACGCAGTCCTGCCGGGAGATATCGAGCGCGGCGGAGCAGGCATTGCGCAGATCGTGATCGAGCGCGCCGACCGGCGCATCGCCAATCACGTCGCGGGGACCCTTCACGGGGAAGGCCGCGACCGGCAGGCCGCTCGCGAGCGCCTCCAGCAGGACCAGGCCGAAAGTGTCGGTCTTGCTCGGGAACACGAACACGTCGGCGGCCGCGTAAATATCCGCCAGTTCCTCGCCGTGCTTCTCGCCGAGGAAGATCGCATCGGGGTAGACCTCTTCCAACGAGGCGCGCGCCGGGCCGTCGCCGACGACCACCTTGGTGCCGGGTAGGTCGAGGTCGAGGAACGCCTCGAGATTCTTCTCGACTGCGACGCGGCCGACCGACAGGAACACGGGTGCCGGCAGGCAGAGATCGATGACGCGCGGGTGGAACAACGTGGTGTCCACGCCGCGCGGCCACAGCACGACATTGTCGAAGCCGCGCTCGGTCAGTTCGCGCGCGAGCGCCGGCGTCGCCGCCATCACGGCGCGGCTGGCGCTGTGGAAGCGCCGCAGCGCCCGCCAGATCAGCGAGCCCGGCACTGGCACGCGGGCGCGGACATATTCGGGAAAGCGGGTATGGAAGCTGGTCGTGAACGGCAGCTTGCGCTGGCGGCAATAGCGGCGGACCATCAGGCCGATCGGCCCTTCGGTCGCGATGTGGATGCTGTCGGGACGCGCCTCCTCGATCAGCCTTGCGATCCGGGCCGGGCGCGGCATGGCGAGGCGCACGTCGCGATAGCTCGGCATCGCGAAGGTGCGGAACGATTGCGGCGTCAGGAACGTGAACTCGACCCCGAGCGCTTTTGCAGCGTCAGAGAGCTTGGTCAGCGTCCGAACCACACCGTTGACTTGCGGGTGCCAGGCGTCGGTCGCGACCAGGATGCGCATCAAGAGGTCCTTGTTATGCAGCTCTGGCTGCGACCTGTGGCACCTGCTCCGGCTTCCGCAACTGATCCGCCCAGGTGATGATCTCGAAATGGCCGTCGTCATGCTCGACCAGGGCGGTGCAGCTCTCCACCCAGTCGCCGCAATTCATGTAGCGGATGCCGGCCTCGTCGCGGATCACGGCGTAGTGGATGTGGCCGCAGATCACGCCGTCGGCCTGGTGACGCCGCGCCTCGGCGGCGAGCGCCTGCTCGAAGGCGCCGATATAGTTGACGGCGTTCTTGACCTTCTGCTTGGCCCATTGCGACAGCGACCAATAGGGCACGCCGAACAGGCGGCGGAAGAAGTTCACCAGGCGGTTCATCTGGATCGCGAAGTCGTAGGCCTTGTCGCCGAGATGGGCGAGCCAGCGCGCGTTCTGCACCACGAGATCGAAGATGTCGCCGTGAATGACGAGATAGCGCTTGCCGTCGGCGCCGGTGTGAACCGTGTTCTCGACCACGTCGATGCCGCCGAAATGCGTACCGTAATAGTTGCGCAGGAACTCGTCGTGATTGCCGGGAATGTAGATGACCTTGGCGCCCTTGCGCGCCTTGCGCAAAAGCTTCTGGACGAGGTCGTTATGCGATTGCGGCCAGTGCCAGCTCGATTTCAGCGCCCAGCCGTCGACGATGTCGCCGACGAGATAGATCGTATCGGCATCGTGGTAGCGCAGGAAGTCGAGCAGAAGATCGGCTTGTGAACCGCGGGCCCCGAGATGGACGTCGGAGATGAACAACGTGCGAAAGCGCCGCTCCGGGCTCTCGTCACTCACATCGTAACTTCCCATGCGCCAGCCTGTAACAATGTCCCGTGACAGGGGGATGACCGATTGAACCCTTGAGGCACCTTCAAATACGAATCACGCCTTGCCTCGCCCTCCCCGCGAATATCAGTCGCATGCGACAATCAGGCGACATGGCGCCGCAGGGGCGCAAGCCCCCGCTCTTCTCTGAGGCAAACCTCCCCGCGGCACATCCTTCGAGACGCCCGCCCTTGGCGGGCCCTCAGGATGAGGACCGAGTGTGCGGCCCTAGCTTCAACGGGCACAGTGCTGCTTAGCCTCATCCTGAGGAGACCGCTGGAAGCGGTCGTCTCGAAGGATGGGGCGCGCGTTCAGGTGCCCGCCTCAGTAGAACTTGTGGAAATGATGGATCGGCCCGTGGCCGTGGCCGACGCTGAAGCGGTCGGCGGCGGCGATCGCGGCGCTGATCCAGGCCTTGGCGTTGCGCACGGCGGCCTCGAGGTCCTCGCCCCTGGCCAGCCCGGCCGCGATGGCGGAGGACAGCGAGCAGCCGGTGCCATGGGTGTTGCGGGTGGCCACACGCGGCGCGGCGAGCGCGATCGCGGTCTCGGCAGTGACGAGATAGTCGGTGCTCTCGGCGCCCTCGCCGTGCCCGCCCTTGATCAGGACGGCGCGGCAGCCCAGCGCCAGCAGGCGGCGTCCTTGGCTTTCGATCTCGGCCTCGCTCGCCGCCACCGGCGCATCGAGCAGGGCCGCAGCCTCCGGCAGGTTCGGCGTGATCACGGCAGCCAGCGGCATCAGCCTGGCGCGCAGGGCGTCGACGGCTTCAGCGGCGAGCAGGCGGTCGCCGGAGGTCGCCACCATGACGGGATCGAGCACGACATGCCGCGGCGCCCAGCGCGACAGCGCGGCCGCGATGGCATCGATGCTGGCGGCCTGGGCCACCATGCCGATCTTCACCGCACCGATGTCGAGGTCGGAGAACACCGCGTCGATCTGCTCGGTGACGAACCCGGCCGGCACCGCGTGAATGCCGGTCACGCCGCGCGTGTTCTGCGCCGTCAGCGCCGTGATCACGGAGGCGCCATAGACGCCGAGCGCGGCAAAGGTTTTCAGGTCCGCCTGGATGCCGGCGCCGCCGCTCGAATCGGAACCGGCGATGGTGAGTGCGACCGGGGTCGTCATCGCGGGAGACATGTGCTTGAGGAGGCCGCCATGGCCTCTCGTAGCGCGACCGTGGAACGTCAGCAAGCGCGCCGGGCCGCCGCCAGGCGTGATTCGCGAACCGATTGCGCACCTTGCGAATCAGTCGGACACCGCGCGGACCAAGACCCGCAATGGTGCGGACTTGAAAATGCAACCGCGCCGGACCCTTGGTATAGTCGCGTACCTTAGCGTGCTTCGCCGGTTACGCGAGACGTCAGGTGGTGGAACCGTCCAGCGCCCCCATGTTGCGGGCCGCCGGCCCCGCAAGCCACCTGAACAAGACTCCTTGGGGTGGAACGATGTGGGCCTTCTTCGAACGTCTCCTCGACTCGTCCATGCTGTCGCCGCACGGCATCTGCCTGTTGTGGGAGCCTCAGCTGATCTGGCTTCACGTCGTTTCCGACGCCAGCATTGCCGCTGCCTATTTCTCGATCCCGTTCGCCCTCGCTATCCTCGTCACCAAGCGGCGCGACCTCAAGTTCGGCTGGGTCTACTGGGCGTTCGCGATCTTCATCATGGCGTGCGGCCTGACCCACGTGCTGTCGATCTATACGCTCTGGGTTCCGATCTACGGCATCGAGGGCATGCTCAAGGCCGCCACGGCGGTCGCGTCGGTCTTCACCGCCGCCGCGCTCTGGCCGCTGCTGCCGAAGATCCTCACGATCCCCTCGCCGTTCGAGCTGCGACAGGTCCAGGCCGCGCTCGAGGAGGAGGAAATCAAGAGCCGCGACGCCACGCTGCTGCTGCAGCAGGTCCGCGACGCCCAGCGCGCGATGCGCGAGAGCGTGGCGCGCCTCACCGCGATCGTCGAGACCGCGGTCGACGGCGTCATCCTGCTCGATGCGCAGGACCGCATCCTGCTGTTCAATCCGGCCTGCGAGCGCTTGTTCGGCTACCGTGCCGACGAGGTGATGAACCGCAACGTCGGCATGCTGATGCCCGAGGCGGATGCAGGATCCGAGCGCCAGGTGCGGCATTTCGCGACCAGCGGCGAGGCCGTCGGCCTGCGCAAGGACGGCACGACGTTTCCGATGGAGCTGTCGGTCGGCCAGGCGCGGCAGGACGGCGAATTGATCTTCGTCGGCATCGTACACGACCTCACCGCGCGCAAGCTGACCGAGCAGCAGCTTCAGCAGGCGCAGAAGATGGAGACGGTCGGTCAGCTCTCCGGCGGCATCGCGCACGACTTCAACAATCTGCTGACCGTCATCATCGGCAATGCCGAGCACCTGAGCGAGCAGCTAAAGGCGAGGCCCGACCTCGGGCGCTTTGCCGACGACATCTGCCAATCGGGCGAACGGGGTGCCGAGCTGACGCAGCGCCTGCTCGCCTTCAGCCGCCGCCAATTGCTGCGGCCTCAGACGATCGATTGCCGGAGCCTGCTCGATTCCATGTTTAAGCTGCTCAAGCGCACCTTGCGCGAAGACATCGAGATCAGGACGACCTCCGGGCCCGGCACGATCCTGGCCTTTGCCGACCGCGCCCAGCTCGAATCCGCCGTGCTCAATCTCGCGCTCAACGCGCAGGATGCCATGCCATCGGGAGGCCACCTCACGCTGGCCACGGAGCTGGTCACGATCGAGGATGATGACGGTGCCGTTCACCGGGAGGTCGCACCCGGCAGCTACGCCCTGATCGTGGTTACCGATGACGGCGAAGGCATGACGCCCGAGGTCGCCGCACGCGCGTTCGAGCCGTTCTTCACCACCAAGGAGGTCGGCAAGGGCTCGGGCCTCGGCCTCAGCATGGTCTACGGCTTTGCCAAGCAATCAGGCGGCCACGTCTCGATCTACAGCGAGGCTGGCCTTGGGACCACGGCCAGGATCTACCTGCCGCGCGCGAGCACCGGTAGGTCGCAAGCCGATCTTCCCGACGGCGAGGACACGGCGCCGCGAGGCTACGAGACGGTCCTGATCGTCGAGGACGATCCGTTCGTCCGCTCCTCCGTCATTCGCAGGGTGGAAGCGCTCGGATATCGCGTCGTCGCCGCGGTCAACGGCAAGGATGCCTTGCAGCAGCTGCAGGGCGATCCCGGCATCGACTTGCTGTTCACCGATATCGTGATGCCGGGCGGCATGAGCGGCTGGGAGCTCGCCGATCAGGCGCGGCGGGTGCGTCCCGGCCTGCCGGTCCTGTTCACCTCGGGCTACGCGCTGGAGACCTTGGTCGAGCAGGGCCGCGCGCAGGCGCGAGCGGTCGTGCTGACCAAGCCCTACCGCAAGGTCGAGCTCGCCCAGCGCCTGAGGGATGCATTGGCCGCCGCAGTGGTCCCATCCTAGCATCGCGCCCGAATGCACCTCGGATGATCCAGCAAGTTCGCTTGCTAAATCCAGCCGGTTTTGGCCTATTAGCCGGAAGAATACGCTTTCGGAGTGCCCGCGATGGTTCCTTTTTTCGTTCAGATCAAGTGCAAGCTCGGCCAGTCCTATACGGTGGCCAATGCGCTTGCCGAAGCCGAGATCGCCTCCGAGATCTACTCCACGGCCGGCCAATACGACCTCCTGGTGAAGTTCTACGTCGACAAGGATACCGACATCGGCCACTTCGTGAATGAGAAGGTGCAGGTGCTGCCGGGCATCCAGGACACTCTCACCATCATCACCTTCAAGGCGTTCGGCACCGGCTAAAGCATGATCCGGAAAAGTGCGAAGCGGTTTTCCGGAAAGATCATGCGTAAACAACAACCTAAAGCGCGATGATGATTCATCCCAATCTCATCGCGCTTTAGATCACGCGCAAAACAACGGCCGAAGCGCCGGCAGCGCTAGCCGCCCTCCTTGCGCTTGGGCGGTGTCGGTCCCTGCACCGGCGGCAGCGACTTCAGATAGGCGGCCATCGCGGCGCGGTCTTCCGCGGTAAGTTGCGCCAGATTCTTGATCACCGCCCGCATCGCGCCCGAAGCGCTGTCGCCCTCGGGCAGGTCGCCGGTCTCGAGAAAATCCGCGATATCCTTCTCGCTCCAGTTGCCGATGCCCTGCTGCGTGATGTTGGGCACCCAGCCCTCCCCTTCGGGATTGGGCCCACCGGCAAAGCGCTGGCTGGCGATGATGCCGCCGAGCGCATTGCGCGGGCTGTGGCATTCGGCGCAATGGCCGAAAGCGTTCACGAGATAGGCTCCGCGATTCCATTGCGGCGAGCGCGCGGCGTCCGCGACGAACGGCGCGGTGTCCATGAACAGCAGCTTCCAGATGCCGACATTGCGGCGGATGTTGAACGGAAACGGCAGCGCGTGGTCGCCCACTGTGCCGGACACCGGCGGAAGCGTCTTCAGATAGGCAAAGAGATCGCGGACGTCGTCGACACTGGCCAGATGATAGGACGTGTAGGGAAAGGCGGGGAAATAGTGCGTGCCCGTGGGCGAGATGCCGCGCATCACGGCGTTG
The DNA here is from genome assembly GCF_003122645.1 of Bradyrhizobium sp. SUTN9-2. Lineage (NCBI taxonomy): Bacteria > Pseudomonadati > Pseudomonadota > Alphaproteobacteria > Hyphomicrobiales > Nitrobacteraceae > Bradyrhizobium > Bradyrhizobium sp. SUTN9-2. The sequence goes on along the minus strand of NZ_LAXE01000001.1, from coordinate 3,214,822 downwards.
ACGAAATCGGCCTCGCTCCAGCGGCCGATCCCGTAGGCGGGATCGGGGGAAATATTGGGGACGTAGAACGTCCCGAACGGCGAGCCCAGCGCCAGCCCGCCGCCGAGCCGCAGGCGATCGGGCTGATTGGGGGTGGCATGACAGGACGAGCAGCCGCCGGCGTTGAACAGCTCCTGCCCGTTGGCGAGATCGGCGTTGCGTGTCGGCGCCGGCAAGGCCAGCACGGCCGGGGCGGTCAACCACCAATAGAGTGCGAACGCCGCGGCGGCGGCGATCAGGGCGGCAAGGAGCGTTCGTCGCAACATTCGATCATTCCATCGTGAACGCGCGAACTTAAGGGTCATGCCGCGCTCGATCCAACCACGAATATTTTAGACGGCCCGGATGTAATGCCGGAATAAACCGCATGACGCACTGTTTGAAAAGCAATCAGGCGTCAACAGGAGAAAGCCATGACCAAAGCCGTTTTTGCCACACTGGTATTCGGAGCCGCCGTTGCATTCGCCGCCCCGGCCAGCGCGGAGAAACTGAAGGCGACGCTGGACGGCAAATCCGAAGTCCCCGCCAACACCAGCAGCGCGACCGGAACGGCCGATCTGGACTACGACGCTGCCAGCAAGAAGCTGTCCTGGACCGTCACCTATTCCGGCCTCTCGGGCCCCGCCACCGCCGCGCATTTCCACGGGCCTGCCGAAGCCGGCAAGAACGCCGGCGTCGCGGTCCCGATCCCGAATGCAGCCTCGAGCCCGGTCAAGGGCGAAGCCACGCTCACCGACGCGCAGGCCGCCGATCTGCTCGGCGGCAAGTACTACATCAACATCCATACCGCGGCGAACCCGGCCGGCGAGATCCGCGGTCAGGTGACGAAGTAAAGCGAAAACGCGGGCTTCGTCGCGGAAAGGCCGGACGCAAGGAGGGAGCGTCCGGCCTTTTCGATTCCAAGCAACTTCGTAGCCCGGATGGAGCCAACGGTCGGCGCGAAGCGCCGCCCGTTGGTGCAATCCGGGAGCCCTGCGCGTTGCGGACAGGTCCCCGGATTTCGCTGCGCCCCATCCGGGCTACGACGCTACGACTCTGACCGTGCTCAAGCCGCGTTCAGCGCCTGCGCGAGGTCGGCGATCAGGTCCGACGGGTTCTCGATGCCGATCGACAGCCGGATCGTGGAATCGAGCACGCCGATCTTTTGGCGGATGTCGGCGGGAACGCCGGAATGGGTCATCGTCGCCGGCAGGCTTGCGAGCGATTCCGTGCCGCCAAGGCTCACCGCCAGCTTGAGGATCTGCAGCGCGTTGAGGAATTTCACCGCCGCCTCCTTGCCGCCGACGATGTCGAACGAGAACGTCGAGCCCGCGCCCAGGCATTGCCGCGCGAACACACGGCCGGACAGCGAGCCCTGCTCGTGGTGACCGAGGTAGTGCACCCTGGCGACCTTCGGATGGTCGCGCAGGAAGTCTGCCACGAGCCGCGCATTCGCATCGGCCTTCTCCATCCGCAGGCTGAGCGTCTCGAGCGAGCGGTTGATCATCCAGCACGAATGCGGATCGAGCTGGGTGCCGATGGCGCCGCGCAGCGCCTTGATGCCTTTCATGATCGCCTTCGATCCGAGCGCGGCGCCCGCGATCAGGTCGGAATGACCGCCGACATACTTTGTCAGCGAATACAGCGACAGATCCGCGCCGTGCTCGATCGGCCGCTGAAACACCGGCCCGAGCAGCGTGTTGTCGCAGGCGATGACCGGCGTATGTCCCTGGGCCTTGCCGATGGAATCGGCGATGCGGCGGATCATTGCGATGTCGACGAGGCCGTTGGTCGGATTGGCCGGCGTCTCGATCAGGATCATCGAAACCCGCCCCTTGCCCATGGCCTCCTCCGAGGCCTGCTTGACCGCCGTCTCGTCGATGCCGTCGGCAAAGCCGACGGCGCCGATCGACAGGCGCGCGAGCGTGTTCGTCAGCAGCGTCTCCGTCCCGCCATAGAGCGGCTGCGAGTGCAGGATGACATCGCCCGGGCGAACAAAGGCCAGAATCGTGGTTGCGATCGCTGCCATGCCGGACGAGAACAGCGCGCAACTCTCCGTGCGCTCGTAGATCGCGAGCCGATCCTCGACGATCTCGCTGTTGGGATGATTGAAGCGCGAATAGACCAGGCCCGCGCCCATGCCTTCCGGCGGCTCGCGCCGTCCGGCGACGTAGTCGAAGAAGTCCTGGCCATCCTCGGCGGTCTTGAACACGAAGGTGGAGGTCAGGAACACCGGCGGCTTGATGGCGCCCTCGGACAATTGCGGATCATAGCCATAGGTCAGCATCAGGGTTTCCGGATGCAGCATATGATTGCCGATATGGGTCTTGGAGGGGAACGGTTTTGCCATGGCCTGTCTCGCTGTTGATCGAGGTGCTCGCCGCGCGCTGGGAATCCCGACGTGAGGATGCCGGGAGGAGACTCGTGTGAGCGCACGGCCGTTGGCGCAAGGATAGCCGCTCTCGCGGCAATCCGTCAGGCCTTGCGGACGGAAGTTCCTGCGGGCCGCGGTCAAGAAAAAGGCGGTTGCTTTCGCAACCGCCCTTTCCGAAGTCCTTGGTAGCCCGTTAACTGCGCCCCGCTATTTCAATTTCACGCGATAGGTTTCGTGACAATCATTGCAGCGGTCGTTGATCGCCGTGTAGGCCGCCTTCAGGCCCGCGACATTAGTGATCTTGCCTTTGACGTCGGCGATCGCCTTCTGCACCGGCGGGATCTTGGCATCGAAATCGGCCTTGTTCTGCCAGACCTTCGGCGACGAGCCGTAGGTCGCGTTGACGACATCCTGCTTGGGATTGATCTCGAAGGTCTTGGCGATCTTGGCAACATCGGCCTCGATGCTGGCGATGGCCTCATCGGCAGCCTTCTTGTCGAAGGGAATATCGCCCTTGCTCATCTTCTGAAGCACGCCATACTGATTCTTGGCGATCGCTCGCATCAGATTGTCCTGCTGGACGGCAATCTCCTGTTGCGCCATGACGGCGCCCGCGCCCAGCACGAGGGCGCCCGCGACAATCATCGTCCGTTTCATTGGTTCGTTTCTCCGGCTCTCGAGACGTTCGGGGAATGAGACTGTCACCGGCTTCTGGTGAAGCCGGGACCCATCATAGGTAGAACCCCGCGCGGCGCGTTTATTCCCGTGCGCGCGGGGGAGCGCGGCTTCACAAGCTGTGACGGCGGTGATGCTCGCTGATCGCAACCCACACCCGCTCGGGCGTTGCCGGCATGTCGATGTGGTCGATCTTGTACTCGCGCCAGAGCGCATCGACGATGGCGTTGACCACGGCCGGACAGGAGCCGATCGCACCGGCCTCGCCGGCCCCCTTCACGCCCATCGGATTGGTCTTGCAGGGCACGTTGTGGGTCTCGAACACGAAGGCCGGCCCGTCCGCCGCGCGCGGCAGCGCATAGTCCATGAAGGTCGCGGTGATGAGCTGGCCGTCGGTCGGTCCATACACCACCTGCTCCATCAAGGCCTGGCCGATGCCCTGCATGGCGCCGCCATGCACCTGGCCGGCCAAGAGCAGCGGATTGAGCGTCTTGCCGAAATCGTCGACGATCACGTAGTTGACGATTTTGATGATGCCGGTCGCCGGATCGATCTCGACCTCCGCAACATGGGTGCCGTTGGGATAAGTGCCGTCGGCGCTGGCAAAGGTCGCGCTACCGTTCAGCTTCGATGGATCGACGCCGGGCCGCTTGGCCAGGTCGGCAAACGAGATCGAGCGGTCGGTGCCGGCGATCCGCACCACGCCTTCGGAGATTTCGAGGTCGCCCGCGCTGGCTTCCAGCGCCTGTGCCGCGATCTCCTTCAGCCTCGAACCGAGCTCGCGCGTGGCGCGCTCGACGCTGACGCCGCCGGAGGGGATCGAGGCCGAGCCGCCGGTGCCGAGGCCGGTCGCGATCTCGTCTGTGTCGCCCTGGCGAACATGCACGCGCTCGGGCGCCACGCCGAACTGTTCGGCGACGATCTGCGCATAGGCGGTCTGATGGCCCTGCCCGCTCGATTGCGTGCCGATCAGCACGGTGACGTCGCCATTGGCATCGAGGCGGACGTTGGCCGTCTCTTCACCCATCACGCCGCAAATCTCGACATAGCTCGCAAGCCCGATGCCGCGGATCAGGCCGCCCTTCTTGGCCGCCTTGGCGCGCTTGGGGAATTCCTTCCATTCCGCGATCTCCATCGCGCGCTTCAGGTGCGCGGCGAAGTCGCCGGAATCGTAGACCTTGCCGGTCGCAGTCTTGTAGGGCAGCGCCTTCGGAGGGATGAAATTCTTGCGGCGGATGGCATCCGGCGTCATGTCGAGCTTTCGCGCGCAGGCATCGACGAGGCGCTCGATGACATAGGCGGCTTCGGGCCGGCCCGCGCCGCGATAGGCGTCGACCGGCACGCTGTGGGTGAAGATCGTGCGCACCCGGCAATGGAAGGCCTGGATGTCGTAGAGGCCGGGCAGCATGCCGGCGCCGCCATGCGGGATGTAGGGCCCGAAGGTCGACAGATACGCGCCCATGTCGCCCATGAGGTCGCAATCCATCGCGAGGAACTTGCCGTCTTCAGCCAGCGCCATCTTGGCAGTGGTGACGTTGTCGCGGCCCTGCGCATCGCCCATGAAATGCTCGGAGCGGTCGGCCGCCCACTTCACCGCCTTCTTCAGTTTGCGCGCAGCGACGGCCATCAGGGCATATTCCCGATACGGAAACAGTTTTGTGCCGAACCCGCCGCCGACGTCCGGGCAGATCACCCGCATCTTGTCGGTGGGGATGTTGAGCACGTTCTGGCAGAGGATGTCGCGCAGGCGGTGGCTGCCCTGGCTGCCGACCGTCAGCGTCAGATGGTCGCGCTTGGAATCGTATTCGCAGACCGCCGCGCGGGTCTCCAAGAAGCTTGCAACCACGCGCGGATTGACGATGGAGATCTCGGCGACCGCATGTGCTTTCGCGAAGGCAGCTTCCGTCGCCGCTTTGTCGCCGATCGAGACGTCGAACAGCACGTTGCCCGGCTTGTCGGGCCAGACCAAGGCTGCGCCCTTCTTCACGGCGTTGACGACGCCAGTCACCGCGGGCAGCGGCGACCATTGGACCTCGATCGCCTCGATCGCATCGCGAGCCTGGTCGATGGTCTCGGCGACCACGAAGGCGACGGCATCGCCGACGTGGCGCACCTCGTCCTTGGCCAGGATCGGGTAAGGCGGGCCGGTGAAGGGATCGGTCTCGAGGTTGAACAGGCAGGGCAGATTGCCGAGATCCCCGACGTCGTCGGCCGTCAGGATCAGCGCAACGCCCGGCAGGCCGCGCGCGCGGCTCGCATCGATGCTGTATTTGGCATGCGCATGCGGCGAGCGCAGCACCAGGCAGCGGAGCGCGGCCTGCGGCGCGTAATCGTCGGTATAGCGGCCCTTGCCGCGGATGAGCGCGTCATCCTCCTTGCGCAGCACGCTTTGGCCAACGCCGAACTTGATGGGAGCCGCCATTTTATCTTCCCGTTCTCATGGTTGTTTTGTGGGCATATTGCCGTGGAAAAACTGGCAAGGCAAACGGGTTTAGGCGGGCGCAGGGGTCGCAGGTTCAATCGCGCCACGCGTGCCTCACGGGAATGCTCGGCAAGGTCCCAGCGTGATCGTGTGACGTTGACGGCGAGAGCCAAGCGCTCCCACTTAGCTGTTCTCGTGCTCACCCCGAGCTTCAAATAGCTGATGAGCATCGGAGGCCGTGAGCGTCAGCCCGTACAAATCTTTCAGCGTCGAAATGCGTTGCAGCGTCGCAGGCTCGAACGGAGTCTTGCCTTCGAACGAATGCAGGAGAACGCCCTCCAGCAAATCACCGAGGCTCATATCCAGGTATTCGGCGAGGCCCTTCGCGACCTTGAGAATGCGCTTCTCGATCCGAACTCCCGTCTGTACGCGTTGGACTGAATGTTTGTGAGCTTCTGAGTTCATAATGTGTGACCTCGATCGGAAGGCGGGGGTTTAGTCGCATCATGCCATTGCCGGACTTGCTCGGGCATCGGTCTCCAGCCCTGCAACTCACGTCCTCAGAGACCAGGTGAATCTTGGATTCGTTCGGACGCCTGCGGGGTCGACGCTCTGATCGCGGAACGATTGTTGTCACACAGGCAGAGCTTGGGCGGCCGAGTTGACCGATCCCAATTTGCCTTTTCCGTTCTAGAATGTTACCTTGGTACCAAGGTAACATAGGACGCCGCCATGAGCAACAGAATTTGCTGCACGGATGCTGCAGAGGTCGCCGAACTGAGCGAGGGCTTCCTCGCGCGTACACTTCCGGGGGCACGTTTCAGCCATCGTGAACATCTGATCGTGACGAGCTACTTGCTCGCCACTGATCCGGCTCGGGACTGGCGGGTCGAACTCCCCGAGATGATCCGCGCCTACAATGTTGCCGCTGGCGGCGTGAACGACGATGTGCGTGGCTATCACCACACGATGACGATGGCCTTCTTGATGATCATCGAAGGAATTCTCGCGGAGGTCGGCCAACACGATATTGTCGCCGCCTGCAACGCGGTGCTGGCGTCCCCGGCAACCGAAAAGGACGTACTCTTACGTTTCTGGAGCCGCGAAGCGCTGTTCTCGAGAGAGGCGCGGCACGGCTGGATGGAGCCAGACCTTGCCGAGTTCAAGCCGCGCGCGTCAGGTCATATGCCAGCGTGAGGATCGTCGATTACTCACATCCCGCGGCTCAACAGATACCTCGTACTATCTCTGAGCGCATCGATCGCCCGCCCAGGTGCGAGATAGTTGATCTCGGCGCGCGTCAGGCCGATGTCCATCAGCTCCCTGTCGCTCAGATCCAGCAAACTGACCCGCGGGTGCAGACGCCACTTCGCAAAAGCAAACCAATATCGCTTGAGCAGGCCCGGGAGGCTTTGCGCCGGCGCGGCTGCGGCAGCTTCTCTCCCCGACAAGGCATGGCCCGGCGTTGCAACGGACACATTGAGGCGAGCCGCTGCCGCCAAGACCTCGTCCATGGCGTCCTTCGCCAGCGCAATGGATCGGTCGAGGCGAAGCACCGCGGCGTCGTGCTCGGCCTCGGATGAGATCTTCGTCAGTTGTGGTGGCATCGGACGCTCCTCCTGTTGAGCCGGCAGGGAGCGTGGCCAATGAAAAGGCCCCGTCCGATGCCGGCGGGGCCTGGTGGAAAAAATGTCGTCGAAATCCTAGCGCACGACTCCTCCCACCGCCCAGCCGAAGCGGGTGATGTGGTTGCGGGAGACTTTGCGCGAGCACTTGATCATGAGCGACTCCTACCACCGCAATCGCGCAAAATCAAGAGATGTGCCGATGTTGGCTGCAGCCTGGAGGCGAATGCCGTGCTCTCTAGCCACGCAGCAGCGAGACCAGCCACTTGCGGCCGAACAGCACGAGGATCGCGAGCGCGTAGACGATCGTGCCGCCGACGGCGAGCAGGACCAGCATCAACTCATCCCGGAAGTGCATCGCGCCCAGCCAGGGGCCGCTGAAACGTGCAATCAGCCAGAACGCGGCGGCGAGGATGAGGCCGCTTAGCAAGAACTTGGCGAGCGACAGCAGCCAGGCGCGGTCGAGCACGAGAAAGCCGCGCCGCACAGCGAAGAACAGCACCAGCAAGAGATTGGTCCAGACGCCGATGGCGGTGGCCAGCGCGAGACCGATCTGGGCGAGCGATCCCATCAAGGCAATCTTCAGCGCGACATTGACCGCGATGCCCGTCAGTGACGCCCGGACCGGCGTTGCGGTGTCCTTGCGGGCATAGAAGGTCGCGACCGCACTGCGGATCAGCACGAACGGGATGAGGCCGATGGCATAGGCCGCGAGCGTCGCACCGGCGGCGGCGGCATCGGCCTTGGAGAACGCACCGCGGGCGAACAGTGCGCGCATGATCGCATCGGGCACGGTGAGGAAGGCCGCGACGAACGGGATCGAGAATAGCAGCGTGAAATCGAAGGCACGGCGCTGCGCGCTCAGCGCACCGTCGTGGTCGTTTGCGGTGATCCGCCGCGACATCTCCGGCAGCAGCACCGTGCCGATAGCGATGCCGATGACGCCGATCGGCAGCTGGTTGAGCCGGTCGGCATAATAGAGCGCCGACAGCGCCCCGGCGGGCAGGAACGTCGCAATGATGGTGTCGGCGAACAGCGCGAGCTGCGTGCCCATCGAGCCCAGCGTCGCAGGTCCGAGCGCTTTGAAGAAGCCGCGAACGTCCTCATCAAGCTTCAAGGGCGCAAAGCGCGGCAGGCCGCCATGGCGGGCGAGATCGCCCGCGAGCAGGAAATATTGCAGGAAGCCGGAGATCAGCACGCCCCAGGCCGCGGCATGGCCTGCGGTCGGAAACCAGACGGCAACCGCCAGCGTCATCATCATCGCGACGTTGAGGAAGATCGAAGCGGCCGCGGCGCTGGCAAAGCGCTGCATCACGTTGAGCATGCCGCCATAGAGCGTCACCAGCGTGATCAAGAGCAGATAGGGAAAGGTGATGCGGGTCAACTCGATCGCGAGCTTGCGCTGCTCGGCATCCTCACCAAAGCCTGGCGCCAGGATGCTCATGGCCTGCGGCATGAACAGCCAGGCGGCGATCAGCAGCACCACCTGCGAGGCCAGGAGCAGCGTGAAGATGCGGTCGGCGAATAGCTTTGCCGCCGCCTCCCCCTTCTCGCCATGGACATGCGCATAGGCCGGCACCCAGGCGGCATTGAAGGCGCCCTCGGCGAAGATCGCGCGGAAATGGTTGGGCAGCCGCAGCGCCACGAAAAAGGCATCCGCCACCGGACCGGCGCCGAGGATTGCCGCGAGCATGATGTCGCGGGCAAACCCCGTCAGCCGCGACAGCAGCGTGTAACCACCGACCGTGAAGATGCGTCCGAGCATGCGGATTGTTGTAGAGACTTATCGGACGGAGGTCGATGCATCTTGCGATGCGCATTACTGCGCCCTCTCCCCTTGCGGGAGAGGGCAGCACCGCAGGCAGATACAGACTCAATCGGGTGAGGGGTATCTCTCAGCGCATGCCGTACGGAGAGAGGCCCCTCACCCGGCTTCGCTTCGCGAAGCCAACCTCTCCCGCAAGGGGAGAGGGAAGAACTCAGCCCGCCAGCGCGCCGCGGACGGCGGCGATGATTCGCTCCTGATCGGCCTCGGTCAGGTAGGCATGCATCGGCAGGCTGATGACGTCCTGCGACAGGCTCTCGCAACCGGGCAATCCGCCCTCGGCGACCGGGTACTGTTTGTAGGCGGTCTGCTGGTGCATCGACTTGCCGTAATAGATCGCGGTCGGCACTCCCTGGGCTTTTAGCGCGGCAGCGAAGCCGTCGCGGTCGATACCCTTGGGAAGACGAATGGTGTACTGCGCCCAGACTGAGGTATTGCCCGGCGCGATGCGCGGCACGGTGACCACGTTGGACAGGCCGCGCGCATAGCGCTCCGCGACCCTGTTGCGGGCGGCGATCTCGTCGTCAAAAATCTTCAGCTTCTCGATCAGGACCGCGGCCTGCATAGTGTCGAGCCGGCCGGTCAGGCCGAGGCGGACGTTGTCGTATTTGTCGACGCCCTGCCCGTGCACGCGGATGCTGCGCAAGGTGGCGGCGAGCTCGTCGTCATCGGTGAAGATGGCGCCGCCGTCGCCGAAGCAGCCGAGCGGCTTTGCCGGGAAGAAGCTGGTCGCAGTGGCGTGGCCGAGGGTGCCGAGCTTGCGCCCCTTGTAGCTCGCGCCAAAGCCTTGCGCGGCGTCGTCGAGCACGAACAGGCCCTCGGCCCTGGCGATCTCGGCGATGGCATCGTGATCGGCGGGCTGGCCGAACAAATCGACCGGAATCACCGCGACCGGCTTGAGGCCGGCCTTGCGGGCGGTGGCGATGCCGCGCTTGAGCGATTCCGGGCTCATGTTAAAGGTCGCCTCGTCGACGTCGACGTAGACAGGCGTCGCGCCCGTCCGCGCCACCGGCGAGGCGGTCGCGATGAAGGTAAAGGACGGACACAGCACGGCATCGCCGGGCCCGACATTCCTGGCCATCATCACCATCAGGATGGCGTCGGTGCCGCTGGCGCAGCCGATCACGTGCTTGGCCCCTGAGTAGGCCGCAAGCTGCTTCTCGAGCTCGAAGACCTCCGGCCCGTTGACGAACTGGCAATGATCCATCACGCGCTTCACGGCCGCATCGAGCGAGGCGCCGAGCCGGCGGCGCTGCGAGGCGACGTCGATGAAGGGAATGGGTTCGGAACGTAAGTGCTGGTTCATGACGCCTTGTGACGTTTGAGCGGTCGACATGGAAGGGATCAGCCGGCGACGCGGCGCGGCCCCTTGCGCGCGGGTGACGTCGCCGCAGGACGCGAGGGCCTCTCCAGGCATTGCGTGGCGATCTCGAGGCTGGCGACGCCCTCGTCGCCCGTCACTGCCGGCGTCTCGCCGTTGCGCACCGCCTTAAGGAATGCGATCAGCTCGGCGCGAAGCGGCTCGTCATGGCCGACCGGCAGATGCCGCATCGAGTAGCTGCCGTCCGGCTTGAAGCCGAAGCATTCGGTGACCTGGCGCGTCAAGAGATCGCCCATCACGTATTTGCCGCGCGTTGCGACCGTGACGCTGCGCGCCTTGAACGGCGTCAGCCAGTTGGTGTTGATGTGGGCGAGCACGCCGCTCTCGGTGCGGAACTGCAAGAGCGCGATGTCCTCGCGCTCGGCGACCGCGCTCGACAATTGCGGCTGCACCTCGACGATGTCGGATTCGGTGAACCAGCGGATCAAATCGATGTCGTGCACGGCAAGGTCGATGACGACGCCGACATTGGACATGCGCGGCGGGAACGGGCCGACGCGGGTGATCGCGATGGAGAGAATGTCCTCGCCCGCGATCGCCTGCTTGACCGCGGCGACCGCCGGATTGAAGCGCTCGACATGGCCGATCATCAGCGTGACGCCCGCCTTGTGCGCGGCGGCGACGATCTCGCGGCCCTCTTCCACCGTGGATGCGATCGGCTTTTCGACCAGCACATGGATGTTCTTGGCGATGCATGCGAGCGCGACCTCGTGATGCAGATGGGTCGGTGCCGCGATGGTGACGGCATCGACGCCTTCGGAGAACAGCTGGTCGAGCGTCTCGAAGCTTTCGCAATTGGCGAGTTCGGTGGCCCGTGCGCGATGTGCCGGCGAGGGATCGACGACGCCGACCAGGCTGACGCCGGGCAGGCCGCTGAGCACGCGCGCATGGTTGCTGCCCATCACGCCGGCACCAATGACACCGACGCGCAAGCCGGCTCTTGCCGGTGCAGATCCCCTGGAACTCATCTGAGCAAACCCCGATTCAACGCAAATCCCCGGGCCGCTTCTAGCACGGACGCCACATTTGTGGCGAATGCCCGCCTTTCGGGCCGGACACGATTTGATTCAAAAAGTTACACGTTCCCCGGGCCTTAGGCCGAAAAAGATACCGCTTCTCGGCCCGGGTTGCGTGATTCGGAGTTTGCTGGTTACGACCTTTGATAGTCGTCTTCAATCCGGATGATGTCGTCTTCCCCCAGATAGCTTCCAGTCTGGACCTCGATCAGCTCCAGCTGGATCTTGCCGGGATTCTCCATCCGGTGGACGGCGCCCATCGGGATGTAGATCGACTCGTTCTCATGCACCGTCTTCACCGTCTCGTTGACGGTGACCTGCGCCGTGCCGCGGACCACGATCCAGTGCTCGGCACGATGATGGTGCTTCTGCAGCGACAGCCGCCCGCCCGGCTTCACCACGATGCGCTTGACCTGGTGGCGCTCGCCATTGTCGACGGATTGATAGCTGCCCCAGGGCCGGTGCACCTTGAGATGCTCTTCGGTGACCTTCGGCGCGACCGACTTCAATTTCGTCACCAGGCGCTTCAGCCCGTTGGCATCCTTCTGCCGCGAGACCAGCACCGCGTCCGCGGTCGCGACGACGACGAGATCGTCGACGCCTTCGAGCGCGACCAGCGCGGAATCCGTGGTGACGTTGCAATTGCGGGAATCCTCGAACACGGCGGTGCCGTGCGCGGCATTGCCTTGCGCGTCCTTCTCCGACAGCTCCCACACCGCATGCCATGAGCCGACGTCGGACCAGCCGCACGACACCGGCACGACGGCGGCGCGCGAAGTCTTCTCCATCACCGCATAGTCGATCGAGATCGCCTTGGCCGCGCCGAACGCGTCGGGCTCCAGCGTGACGAAGCCGAGATCGCGGCCGGCATTGTTGACCGCATTGATGACGGCCTCGACGCTTGCCGCATCGACCCTGCGATATTCGTCGAGCAGCACGCTCGCCGGGAACATGAAGTTGCCGCTGTTCCAGAGGTAGCCCGAATTGACGTAGTCGGAGGCCTTCACCGCATCCGGCTTCTCGACGAAGCGCGCAACCGCCTGCACCTCGCCCGCGATCACGTCGCCCGGATTGATGTAGCCATATTCCGTTGCCGGCCGTTCCGGCTTGACGCCGAAGGTGACGATGCGCCCGGCATTCGCGGCGGTGAGGCCCTCGCGACAGGCGGCGACGAAGGCAGCATTATTCTGCACGACGTGATCGGCGGCGAGCGCGAGCACGATCGCCTCGCTGGCGCGGTTCTGCGCGAACACCGCGCCGGCCGCGATGGCAGGGCCGGAATCGCGCCGCATCGGCTCGAGGATCACGTCGGCCTCAATGCCGATCTCGGCGAGCTGCTCCAGCACCATGAAGCGGTAGGAGGCGTTGGTGATGACGATCGGCCGGTCGAACAAAGAGGGATCGGACACGCGCAGCAGCGTGTCCTGGAACGTCGAGCGCGTGCCGAACAGCGGCAGGAACTGCTTGGGCCGAACCTCGCGCGAAGCCGGCCACAGCCGCGTGCCGGCACCGCCGCACATGATCAGGGGGATTATGCGTTTGTCCATCGTGATCTCAAACCTTGAAATGGTCCCGATACCAGGTGACGAAGTTATGAACCCCATGCTCGATCGGCGTTGACGGTGCAAAGCCGGTGTCGCGCGAGAGATCCTCGACATCCGCGAACGTTTCCAGCACATCTCCCGGCTGCATCGGCAGCAATTCTTTGATCGCCGTCCGGCCCAGCTCCCGCTCCAGAAGACCGACGACGTGCATCAGTTCCTCCGGATGATGATTGCCGACATTGTAGAGCTTTGACGGCGCATTTGCGGCAGCCGGATCGTCCGCAGGCACAAGATCGATCAGCTTGGACACGACGCGCGTCACATCGTCGATATAGGTGAAATCGCGGCGCATTTTGCCATGGTTGAAGAGCCGGATCGGCTTGCCGGCCATGATGGCGCTCGCGAACAGAAACATGGCCATGTCGGGGCGGCCCCATGGCCCGTAGATGGTGAAGAACCGCAGCCCCGTGACCGGCAGGCGATAAAGATGGCTGTAGGACTGCGCCATCACCTCGTTCGCCTTTTTGGTCGCGGCGTAGAAGCTGACCGGATGGTCGGTGCGGTCCGCAACCGCAAATGGCAGTTTTGTGTTGGCGCCGTAAACGGAGGATGACGAGGCGTAGACCAGATGACCGCAGCCATTGTTGCGGCAGCCCTCCAGCACGTTGAGAAAGCCGACGAGATTGGAATCGGCGTAGGTCTGCGGCTGCTCGATCGAGTAGCGCACGCCGGCCTGCGCGGCCAGATGCACGACTTTGGCAAAACGATGCTGCGCGAACAGCGCCGCCATGGTCTCGCGGTCGGCGAGATCGGCCTCGACGAACGAGAAACGCGGTTGGTCCCGGAGCAGAGCAAGGCGCGCTTTCTTCAGCGCCGGATCGTAATAGCTGTTGAGATTGTCGAGCCCGACGACGGCGCGACCTTCGCCCAGGAGCTGCCGGGCGACGTGGAAGCCGATGAAGCCGGCCGCGCCCGTGACCAAAATCGCCTGATCCGTCATCCTGTTCCCTGGGTGATCCCTCGCCCGATCCTGTCTAGCCGCCACCTCGACGGGGTCGCAATAGGCTCCCCGCTCCTTCACGCGATCTCCTCATGGCGTCCTTAACGACGGCTCCTCAACGACGCCTCCTTAACGACGGCTATTGCAAGATCGGCGCCAAAACCATACCAAAGCGGCCGAATTCGGCGCCTCGCGTCGGGTTGCCTCAATCTTAGCAAACCCTGTTCATGCGGACGAGATGCGCCGAATCCTGTTGTCGACGGCCAAGATCCTGATTTCCGCGGCGCTGCTCTATCTGGCGCTGCGCAAGGTCGACCTATCCGAGCTGTTTTCCCGATTCACCCTGACCAGCCTGTTCTGGCTCGGTGTCGCGATCGCGGTCACGTTCCTGCAGATCTTCGTCGGCGTGCTGCGCTGGCGCGAGATCAGCGCCGCCTGCGGCGCGCCGCTCGAGCTCGGCCGCGCCATGCGATACAACGTGATCGGCTCGTTCTTCAACCAGACGCTGCCGTCGGCGATCGGCGGCGATGCGGTGCGCCTGTGGCTCGTCGCCCGCGCCGGCGCCGGCTGGCGCACGGCGACCTACTCGATCTTTGTCGACCGCGCCATTGGCCTGGTCGCGCTCGCGATCTTGATCGTCGCCAGCCTGCCCTGGAGCTACACCCTCATCACCGATCCGCACGGTCGCTCGGCGCTGCTGCTCATCGACCTCCTGGCGCTCGCCGGCGGCCTCGGCTTCCTGATCTTCGGCGCGCTGAAATGGCGCTGGCTGAAGACCTGGTGGGCAACGCATCACATCCACGCCTGCGCCGTCATCGCCAATCGCGTGATCTTCAGCGGCACCCGCGGCCCCGTCGTCGCGATCCTGTCGGTCCTCGTTCACGTGCTCGCCGTCGTCATCGCCTGGTGCGTCGTGCAGTCGATTGGGGCCCCGGTTCGCTTCAGCGACGTCTTTCTGCTCGTGCCGCCGGTGATGCTGATCACGATGATGCCGATCTCGATCGCCGGCTGGGGCGTGCGTGAGGCCACGATGAGCCTTGCGTTCGGCTTCGCGGGACTTTCCGCCAACGAGGGCGTCAACGTCTCGCTGCTGTTCGGCGCCGTGTTCTTCCTGGTCGGGGCAGTCGGCGGCCTGGTCTGGATCCTCAGCGCCGAGAAAGCCGCGCAAGGGTCGGCCCCGATCGGAGTGCCGGAGTGAATTCGGCTGCCGATGCGCTCGCCGGCGCGGCCCTGCTGCTTGCCGTTGCGGCGGCCGCGCTGATCTCGGCGCTGGTGACCTGGACCAGCCGCCCCCTGCTGCAGCGCTACGCGCTGGCGCGGCCGAATGCGAGGTCCTCCCATCGCGTCCCGACCCCGCAGGCGCTGGCATCGCGGTGATCGCCGCGACGCTGATCGTTGCCTCGCTGTGGGGGGTCTCCGCCAATGTCGCGATCCCGCCGGCGCTGGTCGCTGCGACAATCGTGATCGCGCTGGTCGGCTTCGTCGACGACATCGTATCGCTGCCCGTGCTGGTGCGCCTGGTGCTGCAGGCCGCCTGCGTCGGCGCCGTGGTGTTCACCGCCCCGGACACCGCGCGCATCGTGCCGGCGCTGCCGCTCGCGCTGGAGCGCGGCCTCATCGTCCTTGCCGGCGTCTGGTTCGTGAACCTCGTCAACTTCATGGACGGGCTCGACCTGATGACGGTGGCGGAAGTCGTTCCGGTCACCGCTGCGCTGCTGCTGCTGGGAATGCTCGGGGATCTTCCATGGCCGGCCGTGCTGATCGCCACCGCGCTGTGCGGCGCCATGCTCGGCTTTGCGCCGTTCAACCGTCCTGTCGCAAAAGTCTTCCTGGGCGATGTCGGCAGCCTGCCGATCGGCCTCCTGCTCGGCTGGTGCCTGCTCGAGCTCGCCTGGCACGGACAAGCGGCTGCGGCGCTGCTGCTGCCGGCCTACTACCTCGCCGATGCCACCATCACGCTGTTTCGGCGCATCGCGCGCCGCGAGCCGTTCTGGTCGGCGCACCGTTCGCATTTCTATCAGCGCGCGACCGACAACGGTTTCTCGGTGTCCCGGGTGAGCGGCGAAGTCTTCCTGCTTAACCTCGTGCTCGCAGGGCTGGCGATCCTCGCCGTTCGCGCCGCGACGGTGGCCGTCACGCTGCCCGCGCTGATCGCCGGCGCCATCGCGGTCGCCCTCCTGCTGCGCCGCTTCTCCCGGCCTCAGGCGTCCTGAGCCGACACGGCGAGCCGCAGCCCCTCGTCGAGCGAAACCTCCGGCCGCCAGCCGGTCGCGAGCGCCTTGGAGACGTCGAGCTCGAGCGAGCCGATCAGGCTGTCATGCATGTCCTGCCGGCCGATCATTCGGAAAAGCGCGCTGAGCAGGCCCGGCGGCACGCCGAACAGTCGCGGGCGCTTGCCGGAGGCCTTAGCCAGACGCGCGATGAATTCGGGCGTCGAGAACTGCTCGCTGTCGGCGAGCAGGAATATCTCGAAATGGCCGGCCGCATCTGGATGAGCGAGCCGGTGCAGGATGAAGGACGACAGGTTCTGCACGGCAAGGAAGGCGCGGCGATTGCGGATCGCGGCGAACGGCAACGGCACCCCAAGGTTCATCGCGCGCGTCAACAGAGCGAAACTTCCCTTGGCGCTCGCGCCATAGACCATGGGCGGCCTGATCACAGAGATCTTCATGTCGCTCTCGCCCGCGAGCGTCCTCAGGCCTGCCTCGGCCGCCGCCTTGGACGTCCCGTAGAGGCCGCGCGGCGTCGGGACGTCGTTCTCGTTGAACGGGGCCCTGCCCTCGTTGCTGCGGCCATGCACCAGCACGGTGCTGATGAAGATGAAATGGCGCACGCCCGCCTTCGCCGCAGCGCGCGCCAGGTGCACCGTGCCGGCGGTGTTGACGTCCTGGTAGAGCTGGGCTGCATGCTCCTCGCGCCTGTGATGCACGCGCGCGGCAAGGTGGACGACCGCCTCCACCCCCTCGAGCGCGGCCCGCCAATCGGTGTCGGGGCCGATCGATTCGATCACGACCTCGCCGTCGATGCCCTGCCGCTTGCGGACGACGGGGCGGACCGACCATCCCTTGCGCACCAGCGCCTGCCCGAGGTGACGGCCGATGAAGCCGCTCGCTCCCGTCACCAGCACGACCGGTTTGCGTTCGCTCATCGTCGCTCCCCGAGCGCTGGATTGCGCAACAATGGTCAGGCCGCCGTGGATCCAAATTCCGGCACGGCATCCTTCAGGATGGTCCTGATGGTGGCGCGATCGTCGCGCGCGATCGCCTGCTCAAGCGCCGCATTCCATTTGCGCAGCGTCTGCATCGGCGGCTCGTTCGGCTGCGCGGCCATGATGCCGGGCACGCCGATCTCGCGGGTCGGCTCCTCCGAGGCAAACAGGATCTCGTGCAGGCGCTCGCCCGGCCGCATGCCGGTGAACACGATCTCGATGTCGTAGCCCGGCTGCAGCCCGGACAGGCGGATCATGCGCTCGGCGAGATCGACGATCTTCACCGGCTGGCCCATGTTGAGCACGTAGACCGAGACGTCGGGACGCTGCGTCCCAAGCGCATGCGTCGCCGCGGTGATGACGAGATCGCAGGCCTCGCGGATGGTCATGAAGTAACGGACCATGTCGGGATGAGTTACCGTCACCGGCCCGCCGGCCTCGATCTGGGCCTTGAACTTCGGCACCACCGACCCGTTCGAGGCCAGCACGTTGCCAAACCGGACCGAGATCAGCCGCATCGGCGGCTTGCTGCCGCTCGCTCCGGCTGCGAGGTCGCGATCGAGCGCCTGGCAGTACATTTCGGCAAAGCGCTTGGTGAGGCCGAGCATCGACACCGGCTCGATTGCCTTGTCGGTAGAGATCATCACCATCGCCTCGGCGCCGGCGGCAACGGCGGCGTCCGCGACGTTGATGGAACCGAAGATGTTGGTTTTGACGCCCTCACTCCAATCGCGCTCGAGGATCGGCACGTGCTTGAGCGCCGCGGCATGGAAGACGATGTCGGGCTTGAACTCGGCCATCAGGCGCATGACGCGCTCGCGGTCGCGAATGTCGGCAATCCGGCCTTCGATCTGTGCTGTGGCACCACGCGCGGCCAGCGCCTCGGTGACCGCGTAGAGAGCCGGCTCGGAATTTTCCACGATCAAGAGACGTGCCGCGCCGAAGGCGACCACACGCTCGCAGATCTCGGATCCGATCGAGCCGCCGCCGCCGGTGACGATCACGGCCTTGCTCCTGATCAAGGCCTCCAGGCGCGCATAGTCGATCTTCTCGCTCGGACGCAGCAGGAGGTCCTCGACCGCAACCGCCGTGAGCCTTGGCGTATCGCCGCTCTCCAGCGAGGGCATCCGGCTCACGATCACACCCAGTTTGCGCGCCCGCATCAGGATCGATTCCGGATGCGACTCCGGCTCGAAAGCCGATGGTGTCATGATGAGGCGCGCGATGGGCTTGTCGCGCTTGGCGAAATCCGAGATCACATCCTCGACGTCGTCGATGCCGCCCAGCACCGGCACGTTGCGAATGAGCTGGCCCCGATCGGCAGGCGATGGTGACAAGACGCCGATCGGCCAGATGCGCTTGATCGCTCCGCTCTCAATGCCGCGCAGCAGCACTTCGGCATCCGCGGCGCGGCCGATCAGCAGCGTCGGCGCGGCCTCCCCGCCCCTCGCGTGACGCCGCACCCGCGTATAGCGGAAGTAGCGGTACGCCATGCGCAGCGCGCTGAGGAAGAAGATCTCGAGAAACCAGTAGAGGACGATCGTCACCTTGCCGAGAAAGAAGGCGCCGCGAACGTTGGGGGCAACGAGGATGTAGTCGAGCACGAGCAGCGCAAGCGTGAGCACGGTCGCCGCGCGAATGATGTTCAGCGCGTCAGGTAGCGAGATGAAACGCCATTTCGTCGTGGTCAGATTGCAGAGGAAGAACACGACCACGCTGAAGGCGAGGAAGTAGGGCAGGATCTGGAACAGCAGCGGTAGGCGCTCGAAGAAATCGTCGCCACCCTCGAATCGCAGATAGAAGGCGGCAAAAAGCGCCGCCGTGGTCGCCAGCAGGTCGTGGAGCGCGATCAGGAAATTGCGCGAGGTGAGATGCGAAAGTCGCGTCATCCGCCGACCGATGAAAACCCAGTTAAATGCAACTTGACCGCGCTGATAGCCCATCTCGACAAGACTTGCCAGCCGCGTGGCCCCTCAGGAACCGGCTTCCCTCATCTTCGCCCCAAGCTGTTGTTCCCGGATCACCATTCCGCTGGCGACGCCGACGCCAATGACGTACATCCAGCCCTCGTGGAAGTCGAACAGATGCGAGTTGAACAGCGAGGTAAAGACGTTCTGCACCACGACTAGGAGTCCGATCCAATTGGCAAGCCCGTCGCCGCGAAACAACCGCAGATGCAATATCCAAATCGCGTAGAGAATGGCGACGCCGATCGCGCCCCATTGCACCGCAACGTTCAGCGTCTGGTTGTGCGGGTTGCCGATCACCTCGGCTGACGCCCGCCCCTGACCGGCGGGCGTCGCGACGCGTTCGAACAACCCGCGGGTCGAACCGGTGCCGTGCCCCAGGATCGGCGCCTCCGCGAAGAAGCCGAGCGACTTCCGCCAGAACTCGAGCCGCATGCCCATGGAGGTTGCCTCGCCCCGTTCCACATAGCCGGTGTAATCGGTGGTAAACCTCTCGGCGGTGTGGCGCAATTGCGGCGAGGCCTGCCAGGCGAGAACGGCGCCGACGAGCAGCGCGCCGGAGATGATCGCGATGCTGCGCCATTTGAGGTGAAGCAGTGCAAACACGCCGAACATGATCGGAATGGTGACGAGCGCGGTGCGCGACACCACCACGAGGTCATATTGATGAAGAAGCTAAGCGCCAGCGCCGTCAGCAACGCGGCGAACCAGTATCGCTTCTCGCGCAACAGCATCACGATCGGATAGGCGAGCGCCACCGCGCAAAGCGCGAATTCCTGGCTCTGGTCAATGTAGTTCTTGACGAAGATGCCGCGCTCGGGCGGATCGGTCTTGAGCGCGAGGTTCGGGTAGAAGGCGACCAGCCAGGACATCACCGACAGCAAGGCGCAGGACACCAGGAAAGCGATGAATATCCAGTGGCCACGCGGCGAGCGCTCGAAATGATAGAGCAGGACCGGCAGCACGAGCAGCTTGACGGTCGGATTGACCGCGTAGAAGCGCGCACCCCAGGCCGCGTCCGACCATAGCGTCCCCAGCAGCGCGAGAACGACCAGCGCGATCGGCGCAATGCAGATCGGACGCTTCAAGGACTGCAGGAAGTCGCGTAGATCGAGGAACGGCACCATGCAGATCAGCATCAGCGCGTTGAAGATCCCCGCAAGCGATGTCGACCAGGGCAGCGAGGCCGCAGTCAGGATCGCAAACAGATCGACTGTTTCACGCCAGGCCGCCGGACTGCGCAGGCGCCGCCGCAACATCTGGCCGGGGGTCTCGCGTGCGAGCGCCGTCACTTGCCCCCTCCCCGGGCGCGATGCACCAACGCCGTCGTGCTGAAGCCCTGGAGAATGTCGACCAGCACGACCGCCCCGCCCGCGGCCTCGACCACCTCATGGCCGACGACCTGTTCGCGTGTGTAGTCGCCGCCCTTCACCAGCACGCCGGGCTTGATCCTGGTGATCAGGTCGATCGGCGTGTCCTCCGTGAAGATGACGACGAGATCGACGGCCTCCAGTGCGGCGAGCACCTCGGCACGCGCGCGCTCGTCCTGGACCGGACGATCGACACCTTTCAGCCGCCGCACCGAGGCGTCGCTGTTGAGCCCCACGATCAGGCGGTCGCAGGCGGCGCGCGCCGCGGTCAGCACCTTGACGTGGCCGGGATGCAGGATGTCGAAACAGCCGTTGGTGAAGCCGACGCGCAGGCCCTGCCTTTTCCATTCGGCGAGCTGCGCGTCGAGTGCTGCCGGGTCGAGCACGATCTTCTCTTCGGCCGCGAGCGTGGCATGCGGCAGGATCTTGCGTCGCAGCTCGGCCGCGCTGACGCTGGCGGTGCCCCGCTTGCCGACCGCGACGGCGGCGGCGGCGTTGGCCATGCGCAGTGCCGTGTCCCAGTCCGCGCCGGCCGCGAGCGACACCGCAACCGCAGCGGCGACGGTGTCACCGGCGCCCGAGACGTCGCGCACCTTCACCGGGACGGCCGGCACGTGGACGGCGCCGCCATTCCGCGGCACCAAGGTCATGCCGTGCTCGCCCTGGGTGACCAGGATCGCCTCGCAGTCGGCGAGCCGCGTCACGTCCTCGCTGGCCTCGACGATGCTCTGCACCGTGTCGGCGCGGCTGCGGGTCGCTTCCGAGAATTCCTTGCGGTTGGGCGTGAGCAGCGTCGCGCCGCGATAGATCGCCCAGTTCAGGCTCTTGGGATCGACGATGACCGGCTTGCCGAGCTTGCGCGCGGCATCGATGGTGTGGCGGATCACGCGCGCCGTCAGCACGCCCTTGGCATAATCGGACAGCAGCACGATATCGGCGCGCGCGATCTGCGGCAGGATCGCGTCGATCAACTTCGTTTCGATCTCGTCGGACGCAGCCAGCGCCTGCTCCCAATCCGCGCGCAGCATGTGCGTGGAAAAATGTTCGGAGACGAAGCGGACTTTTCGCGTGGTCGGCCGCGAGGCGTCGCGCACCAGCACGCTCTCGATGCCGGCTTGATCATTGAGCGCGGCCTCGAGCCGCGTGCCGGCGTCGTCGTCGCCGACGAGGCCGACGAAGATGCAGCGCGCGCCGAGCGAAGCGACGTTGCGCGCGACGTTGCCGGCGCCGCCGACGTGGATCTCGCTGCGCTGGGCGGCGATGACGGGCGCCGGCGCTTCCGGCGAGATCCGCGACACCTCGCCGTAGACGAACTCGTCCAGCATGATGTCGCCGATGCACAGCACCGTACGGCCTGAGATGGCTTGCGCGAGGGCATCGAAATCGAGAATGGGCGTCGGCATGGTCGAAAGGGCCTCAGCGAAAGCGGTCGGGCCGGTCGAGATAATCCCCGACATAGGCCTTCACCGCGTCCTCGAGCGTCGTGAAGCCGCCGTTATAGCCGGCGCGGAGCAGACGATCGACCTCGCTCTGGGTGAAATACTGGTAGCTGTCCCGGATCTGCTCGGGCATGTCGATGTATTCGATGTTGGGCCTGGTGCCGAGCGCCGCATAGGCAGCCAGCATGAGGTCCTTGAAGCTGCGCGCCTTGCCGGTGCCGACGTTGAACAGGCCGGACGCCGACGGCGTCGCGAGCAGCCAAAGGACCACGCGCACGACATCGTCGACATAGATGAAATCGCGACGCTGATCGCCGTCCTCGATGCCCTCGCGATGCGACTTGAACAGCTGCACAACGCGGCCTGCCCTGACGTCGTCGAAGCGCCGCGCCAGCACGCTCATCATCGAGCCTTTGTGATATTCGTTCGGCCCGAACACGTTGAAGAATTTCAGGCCGGCCCATTGCGGCGGGAGCCGATCGCCGCGCGCCACACGTTCGGCGACAGCGAGATCGAACAGGTGCTTGCTCCAGCCGTAGAGATTCATCGGCCGCAACTTCTTCAGCGCCGAAAGCGAAGAATCGTCGTCGAAGCCTTCCGTGCCGTCGCCATAGGTCGCCGCCGAGGACGCGTAGATGAACGGCACGGCATTCATCGTGCACCAGTCCAGCAGGCGCATCGACAGGCGGAAATTGGTCTCGACGACGAGATCACCGTCGGTCGCCGTGGTCGCGGAAATCGCCCCGAGATGGATCATGGCCTCCAGCTTGCGGCCCTTCAGCCAGTCCATCAGCTCGGTCGGGGGAACGATATCCACAAGCTGCCGCTTGGCGAGATTGCGCCATTTGCCTTCGGTTCCGAGGAGATCGCAGATCACGACGTCGCTGCGACCGGCCTCGTTCAGCGCGGCCACGACATTCGATCCGATAAAACCGGCCCCGCCGGTCACCAGCAACATTCCACCTACCTGCCCGATTTTAGGTGCCCGATCCTGCCCTAGCGCATGATCCGCCAAAGTGTAAGCTGTTTTGGGATTGCTCTTCTGCCGCCTTTACCTGCCGGCCCGGAGCGGCTAACCGAGCCGCCATATCGGCACGTGTTCGGCCCTCATAACGAATGAATATTGATTCGCAACTTGGTAGTGATGCAGATCGGAGCGACACACGCCCGATCCTGATCGTCCCCTACATGTGGATCGGCGATTTCGTGCGGAATCACACCGTCGTGCGGGTCCTGAAGGAGCGCTGGCCGAACCGGCCGGTCGATCTCCTCACCACCTCCCTGTGCGCCCCGCTGGTGGACTACATGCCCGGGGTGCGCGCCGGCATCGTCTGGGATATGCCGCGCAGCCGGCTGGCCGTCGCACGCCAGTTCGGCTTGGCAGGGCTGCTGCGGAAACAGAATTACGGCACTGCCCTGGTGCTGCCCCGGACCTGGAAAGCGGCCATCGCGCCGGCACTCGCCGGTATTCCTGAACGGATCGGCTTCGTCGGCGAGTTCCGGTTCGGCCTGCTCAACCGCTGGCGCTGGGGTGAGAAGAAGCTGCCCCGCTTCATCGACAAGAACGCCGCCCTCGCCCAGCCCGACGGCGCGCCCCTGCCCGCGGAATGGCCGGTACCGCAACTGCGCGTCCCGGCCGAGGAGATCGCCCGGTGGCGCGAGGCCAATGGTCTCGGTGCCGGCGCTGCGGTGGCACTCGCCCCGGGCTCGGTCGGCGTCTCCAAGCGCTGGACCTCTTATCCCGAAGCCGCCCGCCTGCTGGTCGAGCGCGGCCTCGAGGTCTGGGTGGTCGGCGGTCCCGCCGAAATGGAGCTCGCCCAGGAGATCGTCGCCGCCGGCGGCCCGGGCGTCCGCGATCTCACCGGCTCGGACTTGCGCAACGGCATCCTCGCCATGGCCGCCGCCGGCGTTGCCATCTCCAACGATTCCGGCCTGATGCACATCGCAGCCGCCCTGGGCACGCCGACCATGGGCATCTTCGGTCCCACCAGCCCCTATCTCTGGGCCCCGCTGAACGGCCTCGCCGCGACACTGGTGCAGGACAAGGAAAAGCTGTCCTGCCAGCCCTGCCAGAGCACGGTCTGCAAGGTGAACGACCACCGCTGCATGCGGAATATTGCGGCAAGCGAGGTGGTGGGGATTGCGGAGAGGGTGCTGGGGGAAGCGGGAAGCGGGTGACGAACTGAGGCGATCGTGGCTCGGGCGGATGATGACATCCTGCCACTGTTTTGCCCGACGAGTCAAAATTCGTTCGAAAAATCCGCAATCTCTCGAACTCTCCGCCAACTCCTTGATTTTGCTGACCCCGGCTACTGTGCATGGGGTTTATTTCGCGGTTTTGTTTGCGACAGGCGAAAACGGCCTCAGAGCAGCGGCCGATAGACCGCGCCGATCCGCGCCGCCTCGGCATCGAGGCTGAACTTCTCGAGCACCCGCGCCCGCCCGCGCTCGCCCATCGCGGTCGCCACGGCCACATCACGCATCAGCGGCTCGAGCGCCGCAGCGAGCGCGTCGGCATCTCCCGTCGGGATCAGCACGCCGGTGACACCATCCTCGACGACGAGCTCCGCCGCGCCGGCGCGCGCGGCCACGAGCGCGCTGCCCGCCGCCATCGCCTCGATCAGCGTCAGACCGAAACCTTCGTTGCGCGAGGTGAAGGCGTAGATCGTCAGCCGCTGATACCAGCGCTGCACTGCTTCGATCGGCAGCTCGCCGGTGATGACGACGCGCGATTGCAGGTTTGCTGCTTCGATGCGCTTCTTCAGGTCGTTGGCAAAGGGCGTCTGCTCGGCCGTGACCTGCCCGACGATGACAGCAGTGAAATCCGGATAACGCGGCAGCAGACGGCACATCGCATCGACGAACAGATCGGTGCCCTTCTGCGCACGCACGCGGCCGAAACAGCCGATGGCGTAGCGGCCCGGCAGGCCGCTTTCGGCAAAGGCCGCAGCGCGGTCCTGGGGCGGCGCATAGACGTCGGTGTCGACGCCGTGCGGGATCACCGTCGCCGTCACCTTCAGGAACGAGGCCGAGATGTCGCTCGTCGCGATGATCGCATCCATCTGTCGGATCAGCCAGCGCGTGATCCAGCTATGGTGCCGCTGCGCCGCCGAGGTAAACACGAGCTTGAGCGGCCAGCCGAGCGCGCGCAAGCCAACGCCCGCGATCATCTCGTTGTTGCGGCGCGCATGCCAGATCACAGACCGCTTGCGGCGCCATAGCTTGAGGAGATCTCCGATGCTCAGGCGCGCGATCCCCGCCGGCGCGTCCGAGCCGAACCAGGCGGCGCGGTACAGCTTTGCCAGCCGCGGCGCCACCATCCGGTTGGTCGCGGTGACCCCGGAATAGCGCCTGTGCAGATTTGGCACGATCAATTCGAGATCGCCGGGGAAACCCGCCACGTCACACTCCATTTCGCAAAGTCCCTATACGCAACATTAAGCATAGTGACCAGTTCAGCCGCTCCGATACCCCCTCTTCACCACGCAAGCGCTAGCCTTGCGCGTTGATCGAAGACGGGTGAGATCATGACTGTGCTAGTCACCGGCGGCGCCGGCTATATCGGAAGTCACACGGTCCTGGCGCTGGCGGAAGCCGGCGAGGACGTCGTCGTGATCGACGATCTCTCCACCGGTTTCTCGGCCTACCTGCCCGAAGGCGTGCCGCTGTTCATCGGCGATGCCGGCGACGAGAACCTGCTCGAAGGCGTGATCGCTCAGCACGACATCGAGAGCATCATCCATTTCGCAGGCTCGGTCGTCGTGCCGGATTCGATGCGCGATCCGCTCGGCTATTACCGCAACAACTTCACCACTGCGCGTAACCTGCTCAACGTGGCGGTCAAGCGCGGCATCGGCCGCTTCATCTTTTCCTCGACCGCTGCGGTCTACGGCAATCCGGATCAGGTGCCGGTGCCCGAGCATGCGCCGACGCGGCCGCTGTCGCCTTACGGCTCCTCGAAGCTGATGACCGAGATCATGCTGCACGACGTCGCTGCCGCCTACGGCATGCAATACGTGACCTTGCGTTATTTCAACGTCGCCGGCGCCGATCCGCAGGCGCGCATTGGGCTAGCCACCGTCGGCGCCACGCACCTGCTCAAGATTGCGGTTGAGGCCGCCACCGGCCAGCGCGCCAAGATTGACGTGTTCGGCACCGACTATCCGACCCCGGACGGCAGCTGCATCCGCGACTTCATCCACGTCACGGACCTGTCGCAGGCCCATCGCTCGGCACTCGCTTATCTGCGCAATGGCGGCGCCTCGTCCACGCTCAATTGCGGCTATGGCCGCGGCTATTCGGTGCTGGAGACCATCGACGCGGTGCGCCGGGTTTCGGGCCGCAGCTTCGCCGTGCAATACGCCCCGCGCCGGCCCGGCGACATCATGACCATGGTCGCCGACACCAGCCGCATCCGCAGCCTGCTCGACTGGCGGCCGCAATACGACGACCTCGAGACCATCGCAGCCCATGCGCTGGCCTGGGAGGACAAGTTGTTCCGCGAGCGCCACGGCGAGCTCCGCCACGCCGCCTCCGCCTAGAATCATCCCAAGCGCAAGCCCTTAATTGGGCTTGAAAAACCCGGCTTGAGCGGGCACAGAGGCCCATCGATCCCTGACGCGCGGGCAGGCTTTTGTCCTGCGCCGTCAATGGACACCGGATGGCCCAGTTTCCAAAGAAAATCACCGACGATCCCTACGCGGCAGCGGTCCTGATTCGCCGCCTGATCACGGAACAGGGAATCATCTACTGGCGGCGCTACCTCGTGGCCTTCGCGCTGATGGCGCTGGCGGCCGGTGCGACCGCAGGCGCGACCTACGTGCTCGGCCAGGTCATCAACCAGGCCTATGTCGACAAGAACATCCCGGGCATCGCGATGTTTTCGGGGATCACGGTCGTTCTGCTCTTCATCAAAGGCGTGGCGACCTACGGCCACATGGTGATCCTGACCAAGATCAGCAACGCCATCCTCGCCACCAACCAGCGCCAGCTGTTCGCCAAGCTGATGCGCGAGAGCGTCGGCTTCTTTTCCGAGCGGCACTCCTCCGAATTCCTGGCGCGGCTGACCGCCGGCGCCAAGTCGATCACCGACGTCCTCAACATGCTGGTCAACGCCGTCGGGCGCGACCTCCTGATGCTGCTCGCCATGATCGGCGTGATGGTGTGGCAGGATCCGCTGATGTCGTTCATCGGCCTCGTCGCAGTGCCCCCGGCGATGCTGGTGCTGCGCAAGCTGGTCAAGCGCATCAAGGGCCTCGCCTTCAACCAGTTCACCGGCACCGCCGACATCATGGAAACGATGCAGGAATCGCTGCAGGGCATCCGCACCGTCAAGGCGTTCACGCTCGAAGAGACCATGCAGAAGCGCATCGACGAGAACATCGCGGTCGTCGAGCGCAACGCCAACAAGATGGCCCGCGTCGCCAACCGCTCCAACCCGCTGATGGAGATGCTGGGCGGCTTCGCCGTCGCGGGCTGCCTGATGTATGGCGGCTATGCCGTGGTCGCGCTGAACGCCACGCCCGGCGCGTTCTTCTCCTTCATGACCGCATTCCTGATGGCGACCGAGCCGGCCAAGCGGCTGGCCCGGCTCAACATCGATCTCAACAGCCAGCTCGTCGGCGCCCGTATGCTGCTCGAGGTCGTCGACAGCCCCGCGAGCGAGCAGTCCGACGATGACAAGCCGGCGCTGAAGCTGACAGATGCCCGTATCGAGCTGCGCGATGTCAGTTTCTCCTATCGCTCGGGCGAGACGGTGCTCAACCGGATGAGCTTCGTCGCGGAGCCCGGCAAGGTGACTGCGCTGGTCGGCCCCTCCGGCGGCGGCAAGTCGACCGTGCTGGGCCTGCTCCTGCGCTTCTACGAGGTGACGCAGGGCGACATCGTGATCGACGGCCAGCCGATCTCGTCGGTCTCGCGCAAATCACTGCGCGCCCAGACCGCCTATGTCGGCCAGGACGTCTATCTGTTCCGCGACACCATCCGCAACAACATCGCCTTCGGCAAGCCGGACGCCAGCGAGGACGAGATCGTCGAGGCGGCGAAGGCGGCCTGCGCGCACGACTTCATCACGGGCTTTCCGCTCGGCTACGACACGCCCGTCGGCGAGCACGGCACCCAGCTCTCGGGCGGACAGCGCCAGCGCATTGCGGTCGCGCGCGCGCTGCTCAAGAACGCGCCGATCATCCTCCTGGACGAAGCCACTGCCGCGCTCGATTCCGAATCCGAGCGGCAGGTGCAGGAGGCGATCGAGCATCTCTGCCAGAACCGCACCACCATCGTGATCGCGCACCGCCTGCACACCATCATGCACGCAGACAGCATCCTGGTGGTCGAAGGCGGCGAGATCGTCGAGCAGGGCCGCCATGACGAGCTGCTCCGTCGCGGCGGCCGCTATGCCTCGTTCTTCCGCCTGCAGCATCACGACGCCGGCGCTCTGGCGCCGATCAGCGCAACCGCATAGAGTTCGTTCCACCTCAAGAGCAGCGAGACCCGCATGAACGCCGCCTCCTACGTCATCCCGCTTCCGCCCCAGGCTTCGCTTCCCGTCGTCGGCGAGAGCGGCCGTTATCCGGTACGCCGCATCTGGTGCGTCGGCCGCAACTATCTCGAGCACATCCGCGAGATGGGCAATGACGAGCGCGCCCCGCCGTTCTTCTTCGCCAAGCATGCCGACATGCTGGTGCCCGACGGCGCCACCATTCCCTATCCGCCTCTGACCAAGGATCTGCATCACGAGGTCGAGCTGGTCGTCGCGATGAAGAGCGGTGGACTGAACATTCCCGCCGACAAGGCTCTGGACCACGTCTACGGCTACGCCGTCGGCATCGACCTCACCCGGCGCGATCTCCAGATCGCCTCGCGCAAGAAGGAGCGCCCGTGGGAGATCGGCAAGTCGTTCGACTATTCGGCGCCCTGCTCCGCGCTGCAGCCGGCCTCGAAGATCGGCCATCCCTCCAAGGGCAAGATCTGGCTGACGGTCAACGGCAAGGAAGCGCAGAAGGGCGACCTCACCGAGTTGATCTGGAACGTGCCCGAGATCATCTGGCAGCTCTCCCAGCAGGTGAAGCTCGCCGCCGGCGACATCATCATGACCGGCACGCCCGCCGGCGTGTCGCAGCTCCAGCCTGGCGACAAGCTCGAATGCGGCGTCGACGGCATCGGCACGCTGAAGGTCAGCATCGGCCAGCCGGAATAAGGCTCGCTGCAGCTCGAACTCAAAAGGCCCCGGAATGGGGCCTTTTGCATGTCGATCGTGCACGCGGTCGAGCTACCAGGCCTTTACCGGCCGATTGGCGTGGCTCGCCTGCGGCACACCGCGATTGAGCGACATGTGCGAATGCACGCACAGCCAGCCATCGCCGTTCCTCGAAAACACCATCGTCGCGCGGCCTGGGCGCGCGAACGTGCTGCCATCGGGATGATAGCCCGTGCTCGTCCACGGCGCGACGACGGTTGCCATCATACCGTCCGGTGATGCCAGAACGGAGGTCTGATCGAGGACGAAACGGAAGTCGGTCGTCTTCGGCCAGACATTGTCCCATTGGGTTTTGACCCATTGATCGAGGCCGGGGATGACGTCGCTATGGGTGCCGAAGGCGAGCACGTCCGGATCGAAGAGCGGCCGCGCCGAGGCGTAATCGACCTCTCG
>NZ_LAXE01000001.1:3182051-3182884 GCF_003122645.1 Bradyrhizobium sp. SUTN9-2 | reverse complement strand
CGACCTCTCGGACATAACCCGCGAAGGTGTCCAGCCATTCGCGGAAGAACTGCGTGATCTCAGCATTCGCGGTCGGCAAAGAGGCCATCACCTGCTCCACATTCGGCAACTCAATCACGGCGATCTTTGTTGCCATGGGCCGGACGATCCAGCAAGATTTGTGCTCCGGGATCACTCGATCGCGACAGGTGTCACGTCACAGCCGGGTTCGATGCTTCGACATCGGCCGGCTCCATTTGGTGGGAGCCAGATTCATGAACCGCGTCCTTCTGCTTGCAGCCTCCCTCCTCCTCACGGGCAGCACAGCCGGCGCGCAGTCCAGTCAACCCTATGCCGGCCTTGAGAAGCGCCCCATCAAGGCGCTGTCACAGCAACAGATCGACGATCTCCGCGCCGGACGCGGTATGGGCCTGGCTCTCGCTGCGGAGCTCAATGGATATCCCGGTCCCAGCCACGTCCTCGAGCTCAGTGATCGTCTCGGCCTGACCGCCGATCAGCGCGCCGAGGTTCAACGGCTGTTCGATGCCATGAAACAGGAAGCCGTTCCGCTGGGTAACAAGCTCGTCGAGCAAGAGAGAGCGCTGGAAGACCTCTTCTCTTCCCGCAGGGTCACATCGGAAGCGCTCAAGACCAGCATTGGCGCCATTGCCGAAACTCAGGGGCAGCTCCGCGAGAGCCACCTCAAATACCACCTCTCAACCGCTGCCGTGCTCGATCAGAGCCAGATGCAGCGATATGCAGAGTTACGGGGCTATCAGCGTCCCGACGGCTCCGCAGGGCACAAGCACAAGCACCATCACTAGACAATGCCGACCGAGATCAGACGATCGCGC
>NZ_LAXE01000001.1:3135724-3181310 GCF_003122645.1 Bradyrhizobium sp. SUTN9-2 | reverse complement strand
GGCGGATCGAGATGAGGCAACGGCCGACCAAGCTTCGCTGATCCGCCCCGCGCATTTGCCTCAGTTCAGTGCCGAATACACGATGAGGCCGAGGATCAGCGCCGCCAGCGCGTATTTCAGCGTGTAGTAGACGTTGCGGTTCCATTCCTTCACCTTGCGGCTGGCGAGGTGGATCTCGTAGAGCTTGCCGAACACATTGTTGAGCACGCCGACGTGCTCACCGTCGACATTCTGGGTCGCCGACGCCTTGACGATGTGATGGCTGACCCAGCGGTTGATCGCGGTCATGAAGCCGTACTTCATCGGGCGCTCGACGTCGCAGAACAGGATGATGCGGTTGACGTCGGTCGCATTCTCGGCGCTGTGGATGAAGGTCTCGTCGAACATGAAGGCCTCGCCATCACGCCAGACGCATTCGACGCCATCGACGAGGATCCGGCACTTGTTCGAGTTCGGCGTGACCAGGCCGAGGTGATAGCGCAGAGAGCCGGCGAAGGGATCACGGTGAGCGCCGAGCTTGCCGCCGGGCGGCAGCATCGCGAACATCGCGCCATGCACGCTCGGGATCGATTTGAGCAGCTCCACCGTCTTCGGGCACAGCGTGTTCGCCGACGGCAGGAAGTCGTCGTACCATTTCAGGTAGAACCGCTTCCAGCCGCTCTTGAAGAACGAGTAGAAGCCCCAATCGTTGTTCTTCGCCGCCGCGCGGATAAAACCTTCATCGAACAGGCGCACGGCTTCGTCGCGGATGGTCTCCCAGTTCTCGCGGA
The DNA here is from genome assembly GCF_003122645.1 of Bradyrhizobium sp. SUTN9-2. NCBI lineage: Bacteria > Pseudomonadati > Pseudomonadota > Alphaproteobacteria > Hyphomicrobiales > Nitrobacteraceae > Bradyrhizobium > Bradyrhizobium sp. SUTN9-2. Next base: position 3,180,540 of record NZ_LAXE01000001.1, on the reverse strand, counting down.
GGGGCTTCAGCTCCGGAAACTGATCGACCGAGATCACCGGCTTGTTCGGCACCGCCGAGCCCGCATACATCAGCACATTGTAAGGTGCGAGATAGGTCGAATGATCGCCGAGCTGGCGCGCGAAGCGCAGCCGCTGCTTGCCGCGGAAGTGGACATAAATCGTCGAAGCCGCAAGCACGTACAAAATGACGAGCTGCGGCGCAAAAAGCTGTTTCAACATTTCCCCAATCCCCAAGTGACCCAGCCGGGGTGTCGTGTAGCCCGACCCGGCCGGAGCGGCAAGATATTCACCGCTGGGTTGCAATCACGCCGGGGAGAGCAAGGGGATGGACTGGGGGTCTAAACCGGCCGAAACGAGCCGAATCAAGCCCGCGACAGCGCCTGCAGGCCCTTGAAGGTCAGGCGCTTGGGGTCGGTGACGCCGGCGAGATAGAGGCGGCGGATGAAGGCGATGACGGCGTCGCGGTCGCAATCGGTCAGCGCGACGACGGCGTCGACCGCTATTCTCTGGGCTTCCATTGGGCTCACCTCGGCCTTGCGAGTAACCCCGGCCGAGACAGGGTAGGACTCATCCGTTAAATCGGCGTTAACCGTTCAGGAACCATCGCCGATTCAGCCGCCCCGCCGTATACGCGAAAACGCGCATTGCGGGGGCATGAAGCGGCTCAACGCGCCTTGGTGCTCTGCTTCAGCAGCGCAAACTGCTTCTTCAGCCGGGGCACGGCGAAGTCGGTGAAGGCGCGCACCTTGGGCACCGAAAGCCGGCCCTGCGGGCAGATCAGATGCGCCGGCATCTCCGGATCCTCGTCGTCCGCCAGCACGATCTCGAGCTCGCGGCGCGAGACCTGCTCGGCCACTTGGTACGAATACATCCGCGCCACGCCGCGCCCGGCCACAGTGGAGGCCACTGCCGCATAGGTGCTGTTGACGACGAGCCGCGGGGTGAACTGCACGGTGCGCGGCGCCGATGAGCCCGGCTGCGGCGCAAAGGTCCAGGAATTGGGCAGATGCGCCATCGCGACGATCTGGTGTTTGGCGAGATCGCCCGGCTCGGTGATGCGCGGATGTTGTTTCAGGTAGCGGGGAGCTGCCACCACGACGCGGCTGATCCCGCCGACCCGCATCGCCACCATCGCCGAATCCGCCAGCGGACCGATGCGAAGCGCGATATCGACGCCTTCCTCGATCAGATTGACCGCACGGTCGAACAGCAGGAGTTTTGCCGATACGGTCGGATAGGCGTCGAGAAACGCGTCGAGGATCGGCCGCAGTACCATCTCGCCGGAGACCACCGGAGCGGTGATCGTGAGCAGACCACGCGGAGCCGTGCGCGGTCCGGCCGCGATGTCCTCGGCCTCCTCCAGATCGGTGAGCACGCGGCGGCAGATCGCGACATAACGCTCGCCTTCCTCGCTCAGCTTGATCGAGCGTGTCGTCCGGTGCAGCAGCTCGGCGCCGACCCGCTGCTCCAGAAAGGCGATGGCGCGGCTCACCGCAGCCGGCGATCGGCCGAGCTTGCGTCCTGCGGCAGCCAAGCTGCCCTCGTCCACCGCAAGGACAAACACCTTCATCGCGTCCAGACGATCCATGCGCTCGCCGCAGCCCCCTGAGATTTCGGCTGAAAGCTAGGCGTTTGCGCCGGCTGCGACAACCTCCGCAAGGATCGATCCGGCATTCGTTCGCGTCGCGAAAGAGTGTCTGCCGGGCAGCGGATATTCGCAAGCAAGCTGCCGCAGCGTACCTCAACGCCCAAGCCAGCCGCCGCTGGCGCAGGTTTTCAAGCCAACAACAGGAGCCCGTCATGGGTATCGAGCAGAAGGTCGCCATCATCACCGGTGCATCGCAGGGTATCGGCGCCGCCCTGGTCCAGGGTTTTCGCGATCGCAACTATCGCGTCGTCGCAACGGCGCGCTCCATCAAGCCGTCGGGTGACGACGACGTCCTCGCCGTTGCAGGCGACATCGCCGAGCGGTCCACCGCAGAGCGCGTGGTGTCGCAAGCGATCGCCCGCTTCGGCCGAGTCGACACGCTGGTCAACAACGCGGGCATCTTCGTCGCAAAACCGTTTACCCAGTACACGGCCGAGGACTATGCCGCAGTTATGGGCACCAATGTCGCGGGCTTCTTCAACATCACGCAGCTCGCCATCGCCGAAATGGAGAAGCAGGGGTCTGGCCACGTCGTCCAGATCACGACGACGCTGGTCGATCAGGCCAATTCGAATGTGCCCTCGGTGCTGGCCTCGCTGAGCAAGGGCGGGCTGAACGCCGCGACCAAGTCGCTCGCGATCGAATACGCCAGGCGCGGCATCCGCGTGAATGCGGTGTCGCCCGGCATCATCAAGTCGCCGATGCATCCGGTCGCGACGCACGCGCAGCTCGACGCGCTGCACCCGGTCGGCCACATGGGCGAGATGTCTGACATCGTCGATGCTGTGCTCTATCTCGAGGGCGCCTCCTTTGTCACCGGCGAGATCCTGCATGTCGACGGCGGCCAGAGCGCCGGCCACTGAGCGGAGGAGAACGACAATGCCCATCGTCACCATTCAAGTGACCCGCGAGGGAACGGCGCCGGGTGCAGCGTCGCTCACGGCGGAGGAGAAGGCCGCACTGATCAAGGGCTCGAGCGAGCTGCTGCGCGACGTGCTCGGCAAGCCGCTCGAGTCCACCTTCGTCGTGATCGAGGAGGTCGACACCGACAATTGGGGCTGGGGCGGCGTGCCCGTGCAGGAATTCCGCCGCCGCCGCGCCACGCAGACAGGATGATCTGCACGCCGTCGCGCGCAAGAGGATGACATGACCTCGGCACGATCGTCGGCCCGCTCGTCGCCGACCATCTCGGCGACCGCTCGGGTTTTGGTCCCGCCCTTCGCGCAGGCGAGCTGCATCACCTGGCACTGGGCTTTGTCATGCTTTGAGCAAGCGACCTCAGCAACTCGGTTTGCTTCAGGACCAACTCACATTGCTTTCGCGCATGCGTGCCCGACAGCTCAACCAACTCTGCCAGAGTCTTTGCACGCCCTAGCTCCCGCGCATACTCCAAGGTCGCGCCCGCATTGACCTTCATCAGTTCGAGCACGACGGTGCGACACTCGGCTGCCGTCCCAATCGCGTCGATGAGATCGCTTTCCACGACGACGGTTTCATTGGCCTCTGATGTCACACTGGCCAGCCGTGATTTTGCGAGGTCGTTGGCGAAGTTAAGCGTAGCGCTCATGCCGTCCAAAGCGCAGGCTTGATATCCCTTAGCCATGTCCACGATGAGATCAGTGCCGCTCGAAGGTTCAGGTCTTGCAACGATGACGCTGGCCGCTTCTTGTACCGGAACAGTCATCGGAGCAGGCGCTTCTTGCGCAATCTGCGGCGCATCTTGGGGGAAGACGGCGACTGAGCCCTGCGGCATGGCCAAGCCCTCGTCGACCGCACGGCTCACTTCCTCCGCCAGTTCCAGCAGCGAGCGACGCCCGGTGCGTGCAACGTCAGCAGGCAGCTTTGAGCGCGCCTTTCCCATAATCATCCGACTCCTCGGCCAAGTGCGCCGCGATCCAACCCCACAAACTTACAATTTCGTCCGAAGCTTTGCCCGCCGGTGCGAACTCCGTCACGCCCAACCCTGCTCCGAGTGCATCCTGGTGATCGTTACGCTGCGCAATAAACGGGAGTGCAAGCACGCCGAGCGAGCTTAGCGATGTGGCAGCTTCGCTCAGCCGGCACCCTCGCGTCGGTGTCTGATTGAGGATAAAGGCAAATCGGCGGTTGAGTCTGCGAATGGCGATCAGTGTAGGAATTGCGGCTTCGATATCGGCCGGGCTCGGGCGCGCCGGGATGAGACAGAGATCGGCGCAGGCGATGACGCGCATCGCCAGGCTGTTGGTCGTGGCAGCTGTGTCGATGATGGCAAGCGAGACGCCTTCGGCCTTCAGGCGTGCGATCAACGGTTCGATCTCGGCAGGATCGGCAACGCGCTCGACGCGGGGATAGGGATGATCGCGGCGCTCTTTCCATTTCGAGATCGTACCTTGCGCGTCCGCCTCAATGAGAGCGACGCGCTCAGCGCGCTGCATTGCTGCCACCGCCAGTCCAACGGACAGCGTACTCTTGCCGCTTCCGCCTTTTTGCGTGACCAGGGCAAGGACATGCATGTCCTGCGCTCCCCTTAGATGGCAACGACGCGGAACTCAGACGTTGCCGGAAATAAACTTCTTGCAGCGCAAAAAATACTACCGCAAGTCGCGATTCGTCTCAAGCGAACGCGAGGCTATCCCGTATCCTACGTAGCAAGATCAGGAATACTGCATCACGCCATCGTCGATCCGACCGAAGCGCAACGAGACGATGTCGAGCGCGTAGTTCTGGTGGAGCCGCCAGGGCCGCTTCGAGCCCTGCTTCGGCATTTTGGCGATCGAGCGCTGCACGTAGCCCGAGGTGAAATCGAGCGAAGGCTGTGCGGTGATGGTGGGATCATCGTTGTGCGGCATGCACTGGCGGAAATTGTGCCGGTCCATGTAATTGATGAGGCGGCAGACATATTCGCATGTGAGGTCGCATTTCAGCGTCCAGGACGCGTTGGTGTAGCCGAAGGCCGAGGCCATGTTCGGCACGTCGGCATACATCATGCCCTTGTAGGTCAGCGTGTTGGCGAAATCGACGGAGCGGCCGTCGACGCTGACCTCGAGGCCACCGGCGACCTGGAGCACCAGCCCGGTCGCCGTCACGATGATGTCGGCCGCCAGCTCGCGGCCGTCCTTCAGGCGGATGCCGTCATGCGTGAAGGTGTCGATCTCGCTGGTGACGACGCTGGCGCGCTGCTCGCGGATCGCATTGAAGAGGTCGCCGTCGGGCACGAGGCACAGCCGCTGGTCCCAGGGATTGTAGCGCGGCGTGAAGTGGGTCGCGACGTCGTAGTCCGGGCCGAGCGCGATTCTCACGCCCTTGAGGATCAGATCCTTCACCTTCGCCGGCCTGCGCCGGCTGAGCTGGAAGAAGAACATCCCCCACATCACGTTGCGCCAGCGGATCAGGTGATAGGCGAACTTCGCCGGCAGGTTGCGGCGCAGCTTGTTGGCGAGGATATCCTGCGCCGGCCGCGACACCACATAGGTCGGCGAGCGCTGCAGCATGGTGACCTGCTCCGCCTGCTTGGCGAGCTCCGGCACCAGCGTTACTGCTGTCGCGCCCGAGCCGATCACGACGACACGCTTGCCCGCGTAGTCGATGTCCTCGGTCCATTTCTGCGGATGCACGATGCGGCCGGCGAAATCAGCGGCGCCCTTGAACTCCGGCGTATAGCCCGCTTCGTATTTGTAATAGCCTGAGCACATGAATAGAAAGTTGCAGGTGAAGCGCACCAGCTCGGTCGCGCCCTCGCCCGTGATGCGCTCGGCCTCGACGGTCCAGCGCGCATCCGGCGTCGACCACGCCGCGCGCTTGACGCGATGGTGGAAGCGGATGTGCTTATCGATGCCGTTCTCGCTAGCAGTCTCGCGCACATAGTTCAGGATCTGCGGCCCGTCGGCGATCGCCTTCGGATCGGTCCACGGCTTGAACGAATAGCCGAGCGTGAACATGTCGCTGTCGGAGCGGATGCCGGGATAGCGGAAGAGGTCCCAGGTGCCGCCGATGCAATCGCGGCCTTCGAGGATGACGTAGCTCTTGGCCGGACACTTGGTCTGCAGATGATAGCCGGCGCCGATGCCTGATAGCCCGGCGCCGACGATCAGCACGTCGAAATGTTCTTGTTGCATAGTTTCCTCCGCCGGGGCGGAGTGTCCGCCTGCCGCTGCTGGCCGTCAATCGGCAATCAACGGGCCGCAACTGCAAAGCGAGTTGAATTCCATGCCCCGAAACAACAAAGCCCCGGATCGCTCCGGGGCTTTGCGTCGATGGTTGGTCGAACCGGTGGCTCAGTAGCGGTAGTGGTCCGATTTGTACGGGCCTTCCTGCTTCACGCCGATATAGTCGGCCTGGTCCTTGCGGAGCTCGGTGAGCTTGACGCCGATCTTGGAGAGGTGCAGGCGGGCGACCTTCTCGTCGAGCGTCTTGGGCAGCACGTAGACCTTCTTCTCGTACTTGCCGTCCTTGTTGTTGGCGAACAGCTCGATCTGCGCCAGCGTCTGGTTGGTGAAGGACGCCGACATCACGAAGGACGGATGGCCCATCGCATTGCCGAGGTTCACGAGGCGGCCCTCCGACAGCAGGATGATGCGGTGCTTGTCGGGGAACTCGATCTCGTCGACCTGCGGCTTGATGTTGGTCCACTTCAGATTGCGCAGAGACGCGATCTGGATCTCGTTGTCGAAGTGGCCGATGTTGCAGACGATGGCGCGATCCTTCATCGCGCGCATGTGCTCGATGGTGATGATGTCCTTGTTGCCGGTGGCGGTGACGAAGATGTCGGCCCGCGGCGCGGCGTCTTCCATGGTCACCACCTCGTAGCCTTCCATCGCCGCCTGCAGCGCGCAGATCGGATCGACCTCGGAGACCATGACGCGGCAGCCGGCCTGGCGCAGCGAGGCGGCAGAGCCCTTGCCGACGTCGCCGAAGCCGGCGACCATCGCGACCTTGCCTGACAGCATCACGTCGGTGCCGCGGCGGATGCCGTCGACCAGCGATTCACGGCAGCCATAGAGGTTGTCGAACTTCGACTTGGTGACGCTGTCGTTGACGTTGATGGCCGGCCACAGCAGCGTGCCCGCTTTCTGCATGTCATAGAGACGATGCACGCCGGTGGTGGTCTCTTCGGAGACGCCCTTGATGCTGTTGGCGATCCCCGCGAAGTAGCCCTTCGGCTTTTCCTTGAGCTGCTTCTTCAGAAGCGCGAAGAATACTTCCTCTTCCTCGGAGCCGGGCTTGTCGAGGAAGGCGGTGTCGCCGTTCTCCGCGCGCAGACCGAGATGGACATACATGGTGGCGTCACCGCCGTCATCGAGGATCATGTTCGGGTGACCGCCGCCGTGCCAGTCGAACAGCTTGGCGGTGTAGTCCCAGTACTCGGTCAGCGTCTCGCCCTTGACGGCGAAGACGGGAATGCCGGCGGCGGCGATCGCAGCGGCAGCGTGATCCTGCGTCGAATAGATGTTGCAGGAGACCCAGCGGATGTCGGCGCCGAGCGCGGCGAGCGTCTCGATCAACACGCCGGTCTGGATCGTCATGTGCAGCGAGCCGGCGATGCGCGCGCCCTTCAGCGGCTGCTTCGGGCCGTACTCCTCGCGGGTGGCCATCAGGCCAGGCATCTCGGTCTCGGCCAGCGAGAGCTCCTTGCGGCCGAAATCGGCGAGCGAAATGTCCTTGACGATGTAATCGGTGAAGCCGGGCTTCGCGTTCATGGCGAGTGTCCTGTTGTTGAACTCGTCATTCCGGGGCACTTCCAAGAGGCGAACCCGGAATCTCGACGTGATAGATGAGGATCCCGGGGTCGCGTACGCGCCCCGGGATGTCGCGTTTATTAGAGCGCGCGCTTGAGCTGCTCGACGAGGTCGGTCTTCTCCCAGGAGAAGCCGCCCTCGTTGTCGGGCGTGCGGCCGAAATGGCCGTAGGCCGAGGTGCGCGCGTAGATCGGCCGGTTGAGATCGAGATGAGTGCGGATGCCGCGCGGGGTGAGGTCCATCGCCTTGGCGGCGGCCTTCTCGAGCTGGTCTTCCGAAACCTTACCGGTGCCGTGGGTGTCAATGTAGATCGACAGCGGGCGCGCCACGCCGATGGCGTAGGCGAGCTGCAGGGTGCAGCGGTCGGCAAGACCGGCGGCGACGATGTTCTTGGCGACGTAGCGCGCAGCATAGGCCGCGGAGCGGTCGACCTTGGTCGGATCCTTGCCGGAGAACGCGCCGCCGCCGTGCGGGGCCGCACCGCCATAGGTGTCGACGATGATCTTGCGGCCGGTCAGGCCGGAATCGCCGTCGGGACCGCCGATGTAGAACTTGCCGGTGGGGTTGATGTGCCAGATCGTCTTCGCGGTGATCCAGTCCTTCGGCAGCGCCTCGCGCACATAGGGCTCGACGATCTCGCGAACCTGGTTCGAGCTGAGGTCGGGAACCAGATGCTGGTGCGACACGACGATCTCGCGCACGCCGACCGGCTTGCCGTTCTCGTACTGCACGGTGACCTGGCTCTTGGAGTCCGGACCCAGCACCTTCTCCTTGCCGGAGTGCCGGGCTTCCGAGATCAGGCGCAGGATCTTGTGGGCGTAGAAGATCGGCGCCGGCATCAGATCGGGCGTCTCGTTGGTGGCGTAGCCGAACATGATGCCCTGGTCGCCCGCGCCTTCTTCCTTGACCTCGCCCGGCTGCAGCGCATCGACGCCCTGGGCGATGTCGGCCGATTGCGGATGCAGGAGGATCTCGATGTCGCAGGTCTTCCAGTGGAAGCCTTCCTGCTCGTAGCCGATGTCCTTGATCGCGCCGCGCACGACGCCCTCGATCTGCTCGTTGGTCACCGACTTCGGGCCGCGGGTCTCGCCGGCGATCACCACCTTGTTGGTGGTCGCGAGCGTTTCGCAGGCGGCGCGGATTTGCCAGGGGTCGATGCCCGCCTTAGGCCCTTCACGGTAGAACAGGTCGACGATCTCATCGGAGATCCGGTCACAGACCTTATCCGGATGGCCCTCGGACACGGACTCGCTGGTGAAGAGATAGGACGCGCGCATCAGTAACCCCTTGTTCCGCCGCTAGCTGGCGGGCGTTTGCGATGTTTACTTTTGATGATGTCAATCACGCCGGCGCGAGATGACGTAGGATTCGTCGAGAAACCAGAGCCCGTTGTACTTCCGCAGCACATCCCTGGCGGCATCCAGAGTGCGGCCGTTTTGAGTCATTTCTGTCAATCGGTCGTCCTCAATCTGAGCCACATACACCGCCGCATTCCACGCTGCAAAGGCCGTCGAGGTTCCGATGGTGCCGGTGACCTCGTTGGGCAGAGCTTCCATATCATACCTGAAGATCGAACGATTGTCCGCGTATGCATTAAAATTTAAGTCGCGGCCCACCGATCCAAGTTCATACTTAACGGCACGCAGTAGCTCATGACGGCTGACTGAGAAAGGATTTTCTCCCGGCCAGATCGCCTGGATCATTTCCATGCCCGGATCCTGCCCATGGGAGTGGATACCGATCAGCCTGCCGCCCGGCCGCAGCGACCGCGCCAGAGGTGCAATGATCCGCTTGGCCCGGAAATTGACCGATGACAGGGCCCGGTACGGCTGGGATGCGATGACGAGGTCGAAATTGGCCTCAGTCTGGCCTGGCCGCGGAATGGTCGAATCCAGCAGGAACCTGTGGTCCTCGCGATAGAGCACGAGGACGACCGGCCGCTCGTAGAGCGGCATGGCCGTGCGTGGGCTGATCGCAGCGCGCCAGTTCTGCTCCAGAAAGGGCCTCAGCTCCGCGATCTGCTGCTCGAACTCGCCCGACGAAGCGCCGCGGAGCGGCACCTCGTGCCAGACGGTGGCGGCCGCCGCGGCGGGCGACGCTGGCGTCAGCCAGGGCGCCTCCGCGTAGAACATGTTGGTGAACACAAACACCGATGCCGGGTGCTCGAAAATGCGGTCCGGCACCTTCTCCAGCGTCAGGCGCAAATCCTCCAGGCTGAGCTCCTTGCCCGCGACGTAGAACGGCATGTGCGGAAAGCGCTGGTGCGTGGCGCGCAGCACCCGCGCCAGCACCGTTCCGTCGCCGACGCCGGCGTCGAACAGACGCAGCGCCGGCGGGCGCGGATGGATGGAGCTCAGCTCCAAGGCAACCCTGTCTGCGATCACCCGCTTTTCGCTGCAGGTGTGGACGAACAGCAGATATTTCTGGCGGTTCTCGAAGAAGCGGAAATTGCCTCGTGGATCGCGCTTCTCGGGCGGTACCTGAAGTCCCCGCGGCGGCGGCACGCCGCCGGCCATCGACGCCGCCATATAGGCCTGGATCCGCTCCAGCGTGTCGATGGTGATGCGCTTTCCCTCGCGCAGGCGATGCACCAGCTTCCCATCGTTCACTGCGCGCCGGCCGAACGTCGATTCCGCCATGTCCGCCTTGCGGCAGAAGTCGGTGATCTGGCTCAGGATTTCGTCGTTCTTCATGAGTGGGAAATCGGTGGGCAGACGGATTGGGACCAATCTCCTAGCAAAATCTGCCCACTGAGGGAATAGCGGATCCAAGCGCCTCCTTCACAGTTTGCTCCGGCCGCGAGCCGCGCCCCACTCTGGCCCCGCCGAGCAACAACTGGCGCTTCTCCTCTGATCGCCTCCTGACCGTGCGCGCCTGCCCGGTCGCCCTGCTCGCCGCGCTCCTGTGGTCCGCCCGCGGTCGCGCAGGCACGCGCAATCAGCTCGAGCCGAGCTGCACGGCGGACACGACGCCGCAGACAAGATGATCAATGCCTGCGAAGGAATCATCGCGTGGGAGGTGCAGGGGCACGGCCCGCCGAGCGGCACGAGCTCAATCGCGGCAAGGCCAGGCGCGGCAAGGTGATCTCGACCCCGAAGAACAAGCATGTGCCCATGGTCGAACTCCTCTCTGTGGGGGTCTATCTGGCGGAGAAGTGACTCGTGCCCGGACGCAGCGCAGCGCTTCTCAGCGGTGCTCTGCAGAGCTGAGGCCTATAGCTCCGCGCAGCAAGTCGAGCAGCATGGGTCCCGGCTCTGCGCAGCAACGCTGGAGCGTTGCTGCGCGTCCGGGACACGGGTGAGCCTTAACGGCGGAGCCTTACTGCCCCCACACTTCCTTCGCGATCTCGACCGCGAGGCTGAGCTTGGCCCACTGCTCCTCCTCGGAGAGGATGTTGCCCTCTTCCGTCGAGGCAAAGCCACATTGCGGCGACAGCGCGAGCTGCTCCAAGGGCGCGAACTTGGCGGCTTCTTCCAGGCGGCGCTTGATGTCGTCCTTCTTCTCGAGCTCGCCGAACTTCGAGGTGATGACGCCGACCACGACGACCTTGTTGCCCTTGGGCAGGAAGCGCAGCGGCTCGAAACCGCCGGCGCGGTCGCTGTCGTACTCCAGGAAGTAGCCGTCGTAATTGGTGCCGGCGAGCATGGTCTCGGCCACCGGCTCGTAGCCACCCGAGGAAATCCAGGTCGAGCGGAAATTACCGCGGCAGACGTGGGTCGTCACCACCATGTCGGCCGGCTTCTCCGCCAGCGCGTAGTTGATGATGCGCGCATAGATCTGTTGCAGCCCATCCGGATTATCGCCGCGCTCGCGTGCCTTCTGCAATTCGTCCTGCGAGCAGAGATAGGCCCAGACGGTGTCGTCGAACTGGAGATAGCGGCAGCCGGCGTCGTAGAACGCCTTCACGGCCTTGCGGTAGGTCTTGCCGAGATCTTCGTAGAAGGCGTCGAGATCGGGATAGACGTCCTTGGAGATCGACTTGCGTCCGCCGCGGAAGTGGAGCACTGCCGGCGAAGGGATCGTCATCTTGGCGGTGACGTGAGCCTGGTCGGCGACCTTCTTCAGGAAGCGGAAGTGGTCCAGCATCGGGTGGCTGTCTGGAAAGTCGAGCTTGCCGATGACGCGGACCGCATCGTGACGGGTCTGCACGCCCGTGAACTGGATGCCGGTGTCGGGGTGAAACAGCTCGCAGCCGGTGAGCTTGGCCAGGAAGTCGAAATGCCACCAGGAGCGGCGGAATTCGCCGTCGGTCGCGAGCTTCAGCCCGATCGAGGCCTGCTTGTGCACGACCTTCTCGATCTCCATGTCCTCGATCTTGCGCAGATCGTCGGCCGAGATCTCGCCCTTCTCCAGCCGGCTACGGGCTTCCTTGATCTTGAGCGGACGCAGGAGGCTGCCGACCTCGTCGGCGCGGAAGGGGGCTGTGGTTCGCTGCATGTGTTACTCCCTGGACATCTTAGTGGGCCGCCGCCCCGGCGACGCCGAGATGGCGCTCCAGGACAGAGGGGTCGGTCTTCAGCGCGGCGCTCGGAGCGTCGTGGACGATCGTTCCGCGCTCCAATATCACAACGCGATCGGCGAGCCCCAGAATCTTTTGGGCATTCTGCTCTACGATGATCGAGCAGATACCTCCGGACCGGGTGATGGTCCCGATCGCCTTCAAGAGTTCCTCGACGATGATGGGCGCAAGGCCCTCCATCGGCTCGTCCAGCAGCAGGACTTTCGGATTGAGGGTAAGTGCGCGACCGATCGCCAGCATCTGCTGCTCGCCGCCGGAGAGCTGGTTGCCGAAATTGCTCCGCCGCTCCTTCAGCCGCGGGAACATCTCGTACACCTTCTCGACCGTCCAGGGACCGGGCTGCGCTACGGCGGTCATGTTCTCTTCCACCGTCAGCGAGCGGAAGATGTTGCGCTCCTGCGGCACCCAGCCGATGCCGGCGCGCGCCCGCTGGTCGGGCCGCATCGCCGTCACATCGGTGCCGGCCAGCGCAATGGAGCCTGCGAAGCGGCGCGTGACGCCGACGATGGAGTTGATCAGCGTGGTCTTGCCGGTGCCGTTGCGCCCGAGCAGCGCCAGCACCTGTCCTTCGGCGAGGCGGAGCGTCATCTTCGGCAGCACCACCGCCTCGCCGTAGCCGGCGCGAAGCGAATCGATCGCGAGCAGGTCAGACATCGACCGCCTCCTCGCCGAGATAGACCGCCTTCACCTGCGGATCGCGCGCGACCTCTTCGGGCGGGCCTTCGGTCAGCAGCGCGCCCGAGACCAGCACCGAGATGCGATCAGCAAAGGAGAACACGAGGTCCATGTCGTGCTCGATCAGGAGCACGGTGACGTCCCGCGGCAGGCTGCCCACGACGTCGAGAATGTCGTGGCGCTCGCTCTCGGGCACGCCGGCGGCGGGCTCGTCGAGCAGCAGCACGCGCGGCTTGGCCGCAATGGCCACCGCGATCTCGAGCAGGCGCTGCTTACCGTAGGGCAGCGTCACGGTCTCTTCGTTCATGACGTCGAGCAGATGGAAGCGGGAGAGCAGATCGGCGGTCTCGCCATTGACGTCACTGCGCGTGCCCATCCGTCGCCACCAGTCGCCGCCATGGCCGAGGCGCTCGGAGACCGCGAGCCCGATGGTCTCCAGGGGAGTCAGGTCCGGGTAGAGCTGGTTGATCTGGAACGTGCGCGACAACCCGCGCAGCACGCGCTTGTGCACCGGCAGATCGGTGATGTCCTGGCCTTCGAGCAGGATGCGGCCCGAGTTCGGCTTCAGCACGCCCGTGAGCTGGTTGATGACCGTGGTCTTGCCGGCACCGTTCGGACCGATCAGCGCGTGGCGGGCGCCCTGCTCGACCTTCAAGGACAGATCGCGGGTGACGCGCAGGCCGCCGAACTGCTTTTCGAGATTCTGGGTTTCGAGCGCGATGGTCATGAATCGCTCTCCGGCACGGCAACGATCGCCTTGCGCCCCGCAATCCGCCTGATGATCAGGTTCGGCACATACAGCACCCAGCGATGCAGGCGCTGGCGGCCGACCAGCACGATCACGACCAGCACGAGCCCGATCCAGAACTGCCAATATTGCGGCGTGATGGTCGAGAACAATTCCTGGAGCATGCGGAAGATCACCGCGCCGATCAGCCCGCCGTAGAGATAGCCGGTGCCGCCGATCACGAGCACCAGCATCAGGTCCGCGGAGCGCTCGAAGGCGAACACGTCGAGCGAGGCGATCGCGGTCGTCTGGGTGAACAGCGCTCCCGCAATGCCGGCATAGAACGCAGCCAGCGTATAGATCGCGACCAGGCGGCGGTTGACCGGAATGCCAATGGCGGCGGCGCGGAGCGGATTGTTCTTGATGGCGCGCAGCGACAGGCCGAACGGGGAATTCACGACGCGGCGGGCCAACAGGAACAGCAGGAACAACACGGCGAGCGAATAGAAGAAGCCGGCCTTGCCGAACATGTCGAACGGGATCTCGCCGAAGATCGGCTGCATCTCGATGCCCTGCAGGCCGTCGGTCCCACCGGTGATATTGGAGAAGCGCTCGGCGAGCGCTTCCAGCAGCAACGCAATGCCGAGCGTCACCATCAGGCGCGTCAGGTCGACGCCGCGGATCACCAGAAAGCTGGTGGCAAAGCCGAGCACCATGGCGGCAAGGCCGGCGACGATCAGCGCCAGCACGGGCTCCTTGACGATGCCGTGCAGCGCCAGCAGCCCCGCGGCATAGGCGCCGACGCCGAAGAAGGCGGCATGGCCCAGCGAAACGATGCCGGCATAGCCGAGGATGAGATCGAGCGACATCGCGAACAGCGCGAGGCGCAGGATGTCGGTCATGATCAGATAGCGCGACGGAAATGCGAAGCCGCAGGCCAGCACGATCAGCCAGAAGGCGATTTCGCCGTAGTGCCAGCGCGCCTGGCGCTGGGCATGGTAGCCGACGTCGGAAGCAGCGCTCATCGGTGAACTCAACGCGCGGCCGTGCGGCCGAACAGGCCGTTCGGACGCCAGATCAGGATCACGATCATGATGGTGTAGATCACGAAGGGGCCCATCTTCGGCACGTAATATTTGCCGGCGACGTCGCCGATGCCGAGCAGCAGCGAGGCGAGGAACGGGCCCGTTATCGAGGAGGAGCCGCCGACGGTGACCACGATCAGGAAGTAGATCATGAACTTCAGCGGGAAATACGGATCGAGGCCGAGGATCTCGGCGCTGAGCGCGCCGCCGAGGCCGGCGAGCCCGCAACCGAAGGCAAAAGTGAAGGCGAATACCTGCGGCACGTTGATGCCGAGACCGCTCGCGGCGCGGGGGTCATCGACCGCCGCCCGCAGGCGGCTGCCGAAACGCGTCTTCGCCAGCACCATTTGAAGCGCGATGGTCAGCAGGCCGCAGATCACGATGATCATCAGCCGGTAGCGGCCGATGCCGACGCCGAACAGATCGAACTGGCCTTGGAGCGCGGCGGGCAAATTGATGAAGACCCGCGAGGATCCCTGGATGTAATCGACGGCTGCCACCGACATGAAGGTCAGGCCGATCGTGAACAGCACCTGGTCGAGATGGCTGCGGGCGTAGAGATGACGGTACAGCGTCCGTTCGAGCGCGATGCCGATTGCAGCCGAGGAGACGAAAGCGAGCGGCAAAGCGGCGAAGAACGGCCAACCCATCCGGTTGACCAGCACCATGCAGATATAGCCCCCCGCCATCGCGAAGGCGCCGTGGGCGAGATTGACGAAGTTCATCAGGCCCAGCGTGACCGCGAGCCCGCAGGCGAGCACGAACAGCAGCATGCCGTAAGCGACGCCATCGAACAGGTTGGTGAGGATTGCGGTCATCAGCAGTCGAGGGTCATCTCAAGTGTGGCCAAGGGCCGTGCTGCACTCCCTCTCCCGCTTGCGGGAGGGGGTTGGGGAGAGGGTCTTTCCACTTGGAGGATTCCCGACGACGAGAGAACCCTCACCCGGCGCTCCGCGTCGACCTCTCCCGCAGGGCAGGCGGGAGAGGTGAGGAGAGCCCCGGGATGACGCGCTTTCGCGCGTCACTTCTTGGTCTTGCCGAGATCTTTGACAGCCTCGAAGGTCGCGAACTCGACATTGTAGAGTTCGCCATCCACTTTCTCGACCTTGCGGATGTAGATGTTCTGCACGATGTCGCGGGTCTCGGGGTCGATCGAGATCGGACCGCGCGGGCTCTCCCACTTCTGGCCCTTCATGGCCTCGATCAGCTTGTCGCCGTTGGTGTCGCCACCTGTCTTCTTCAGCGCCTCGTAGATCAGGTGGATGCCGTCGTAGCCGCCCACGGCCATGAAGCCCGGACGGTTGCCGAAGGCCTTCTTGTAGGCCGCGACGAAATCCTTGTTCATCTGCGAGGGGTGCGCCGCGGAATAGAGATGCGCGGTGACCGTGCCGAGCACGGCGTCGCCCATGTTGTTGAGCAGATCGTCGTCGGTGACGTCGCCCGGCCCGATCACCTTGATGCCGGCCTTGTCGAGGCCACGCTCGGCATATTGCTTCATGAAGTTGCCGCCCTGGCCCGCCGGCACGAACACGAAGATCGCGTCCGGCTTTGCGTCCTTCATGCGCTGCAGGAACGGAGCGAAGTCGGGGTTCTGCAGCGGCACCTTGACTTCTTCGACCACCTCACCGCCGCCGGCCGTGAAATGCTGCTTGAAGAAGTTGAGGGCGTCATTGCCCGGCGCGTAGTCCGAGGTCAGCGTCGCGACCTTCTTGATGCCGTTCTTCACCGCCCAATCGCCGATGATGGTCGAGGACTGCGCCAGCGTGAAGCTGGTGCGCACGATATAGGGCGAACGTTCGGTGATAATGGAGGTGCCGGCCGCCATCACGACTTCAGGAATCTTGGCCTGGGTAGCCAGCGGCGCGGCGGCGAGCGCGGCCGGCGTCACGCCGAAGCCGGCGATGAAGTTGACCTTGTCGTTGACGATCAGCTCCTGCGCGGCAGTCTTGGTCTTATCCGGGATCGCCGCGTCGTCCTTGACGATGATTTCGATCTTCTTGCCGGCGACGGTGTCGCCCTTCTGCTGCATGTAGAGCTTGATCGCGTTCTCGATCTGCTTGCCGGTCGAGGCCTGGCCGCCGGTCATCGGCAGGATCAGCCCGATCTTGACCGTGTCTTGCGCCTTGGCAGGCGCGACGGCCGCGAGGCCCGCGATCGCAACGACCGCTGCGGTGCGTAAAAAAATCCTGCGTTCGAACATCAGATGTCCCTCCCCTTCATTCCTCACCTCTTGTGCGGCGGACCGAGTACCCGGTCCTTGCCGCGCTTCACTCACGGACAAGCCATGCCGTGCGGCCACATGGCGTCCTCTGTAACCCCGTTGTCAATCGAACGTTGGGCGACCATTCGGCGCAAGCCGCGCAATCTGCCTCAACAACGGCGGAGAGCTATTTGTACGATTGTACAAATGAAATGGTCCTGTCAACGAAAAAGCCCTGTGACACTGGGCCGGAGGGCGATGGCTTTGCCACCCTACGAGGGCCGCACCACACCGGGGATGGAGGATTCAGTCTCTCATTTGCAGAATCCGGACATCTTAAGTGCGGCCGTGGCATGCCCCGTCCTACGATCCGTCCAATGACAAATACCCGGTGTATACCGTACCAACGGCGGCGACCTCATCAAGTACAAAATATGCCTATTATAATACCTTCTCTGTATACAGCTTTGCCCTCCCTCGAATAGGCCAATTTTACCTATTGAGAGATATGGTTGCCGCTAACGCCTATGGCGCTCCACCATCCGCGCCCCGTCGGGGGCACGACCAGAGATATTCATGCGTTCTCGCTCGCTTTCGATCGCCGCCGCACTCGCCCTGCTCAATCTCGCAGGCTGCGGGACGGTCAACGAGAAGCTCTCCGCCGGGATGGGCGACTACGTCCCGCAATGGGCCGGCGGCCTGCCCGCTGATGCGCCGCCGCGGCCCGGCACGCCGCAATACGATGCCTACATGAAGGAGCGCGAGCGCAAGCGGCTGATGCCGGCGACCGATCGCGAGAAGGAAGAACAGGCCCAGAAGGGCGCGACGGGGACGACGTCGGCCGGCGCGGGGCGCTGAGGAAGCGAATGGCGAACAGGGAGTAGCGTATAGGGCGCGCTCCCCCTCCACTCACCATTCGTCCCCCATTCGCTAATCCACGAACACAACGGTCTTGCGGCCGTTGAGGATGACGCGGTCGTCGAGATGGTAGCGGATGGCCCGGGCCAACACGCGGCGCTCGATGTCACGGCCTTTGCGGACCAGATCTTCCGGCGTGTCGCGATGGCTGATGCGCTCGACGTCCTGGTCGATGATCGGGCCCTCGTCGAGGTCGCGCGTGACGTAATGCGCGGTGGCGCCGATCAGTTTGACGCCGCGCTCATGGGCCTGGTGATAGGGCTTGGCACCCTTGAAGCCCGGCAGGAACGAGTGGTGGATGTTGATGCAGCGCCCCGACAGCTTTGCCGAGAGATCGTCGGACAGGATCTGCATGTAACGGGCGAGCACCACCAGATCGGTCTTCGTCTTGCCGACGAGGTGCATAATCTGTGTCTCCTGCTCGCGCTTGGTCTCCTTGGTGACGGGCAAATGGTGGAAGGGGATGCCGCCGAAATCGAGCCCGGCATAGACCTCGCGCGGGTGATTGGAGACGATCGCGGTCGGAATCATCGGCAATTCGCCGGTTCGCCAGCGATAGAGGATGTCGACCAGGCAGTGATCGGACTTCGAGACCAGCAGCATCACCTTGCGATGCGCAGCGCGGTCGCGCATCTGCCATTCCATGCCGAAACGCTCGGCGATCGCGGCGAAGCCGGTCTGCAGTGCCGCGAGTTCCACGGCAAGATCGGCCGCTGTGAACACCACCCGCATGAAGAACTTCTTGGTCTCGACGTCGTCGAACTGCTGGGCGTCGAGGATGTTCTGTCCGTTATGAGCGAGAAACGTCGAGACCGCCGAGACGATGCCTGGGCGATCCGGACAGGACAGGGTCAGGACGTATTGATGGTCGGGCAAGGCTCGGCTCTTGATGAAGGTTTGTGCAGCGGAACGATCCAGCGGATTGCGCCCTGCTCTAGCACCGACCCGCCCTTGCGCCAATCCCAACCGCGGAGTCAGGATGAACGGACAATTGCGAATTCTCAACGGAGCATACCCATGGCCGACCGCTTGAACGGCTACCGCATCCTGATCCTGGAAACGCGCGAGGAGGCGCAGTTTTCCAAGCTTCTGGCCGAGCAAGGCGCCGTGGTCGTGCAATGCCCGATGTTCACCATCCATGATGCGCCGGATCCGGCTCCAGTCGAGGCCTGGATTCGCCGTGCCATCGACAAGCCCTTTGACGATCTCGTGCTGATGACCGGCGAAGGCCTGCGCCGCATCATGAAGCTCGCCCGCGCCCGCGGGCTCGACGCTGCCCTTGTCGCGGCGCTCGCCCAGGCGCGCAAGTTCACCCGAGGCCCGAAGCCGGGCAAGGCGTTGCGCGAGATCGGCCTCGAGACGCAGCAGACCACGGAGAAGCCGACCACCGAAGGCGTGATCGAGATGCTGGCCAGACTCGACCTGAAGGGGCGGCGCCTCGGTCTGCAGCTCTATCCCGACAAGGATCATAGCGCGCTGACCGGCGCGCTGGCCGCGCAAGGCGCCGACGTCGATACGGTGCTGCCCTACGTCTACGATTCCAAGGCTGCCGATGCCAACATCGTCGCCGCCATTGACGACATGGCAGAGGGACGCATCGACTCGATCGCCCTGACCAATCTCGGCCAGGTCCGCCGGCTGATCGAGGTTGCCAAGGCGCGCGGCAGCGAGACGAAGCTGCGCGCAGGTCTCGAACGCACGCTGATCGCATCGGTCGGCCCGGCCGTTTCCGGCGAGCTCGCAGCGCATGGCTTGCGCACGGACGTCTCGCCCGCCGACGAAGCCTATTTCATGCGTCCTCTGATCTCGGCCATGGCAAGTGCGTTAGCCGACAGGAAAGCGGCCAGCGCCGCGAGGTAAGAGCCGAGCGCGGGGGCGGCCTGCGGCGACTGCGATTGACACCGGCATCGCCAGCGTTAGGTTGCGCCACAGCAAGAAGAAACAACAAGGTTAAGGAAATCGCCGTGACACGCGTCATCGCGTCGTGAGCGCCACTGCACGACCTTCGGCGCTCGCGCCATTCCGCATCCGCAACTACCGCTTCCAGTGGCCGTCCGATCTGCTCACCTCCTGGGCCTTCGAGGTCGAGACGCTGGTGCTCGGCTGGTACGTCATCGTCGAGACCGGCTCGGTGCTGCTGCTCACGCTGCTGGCTTCACTCCAGTTCGTCGGAACATTGGTCGCGCCCGTGTTCGGCATGATCGGCGACCGGATCGGCCATCGCGATCTCCTGGTTGTCATGCGCCTTGCCTATGCGGCGCTGTCGTCGACCATCATGGTCCTCGCGCTGAGCGGTCATCTGTCGCCGCTGAGCGTCATGATCATCGTCACGATCATGGGCTTGATCCGCCCCTCCGATCTCGGCGTTCGCGGCGCGCTGCTCGCCGATATCATGCCGGCCGAGCAGCTGGTGGGCGCCATCAGTGTTGCGCGCACGACCCAGGACAGCGCGCGCATTGCCGGAGCGTTGACGGGGGCCGGGCTGTTCGCCGTGCTCGGTATCGGCCTCGTTTATGTGGCGATCGCCTGCCTTTACTTCACGGCAGCGCTTCTCATGCTCTGCCTGACCCAGCCGAAAAGGACCGTCACCACGAGCGATCTTCCCGCAAGCAGCCACACCGTTTCGCGGCTGCTTGGCGACCTCAAAGAGGGGATCGTCTATGCCTGGAACGGGCCGGCAATGCGCGCGGCGCTGTGCGTCGCTTTTCTGGCGAATCTCACCGCATTTCCTTTCACGGGCGGATTGTTGCCCTACATCGCGCGGGAGATCTTTCACACTGATCAGACCGGCCTCGGATATCTTTCGGCGAGCTTCGCCGTCGGCTCGCTAATCGGCTCCATCACGCTCAGCCTGGTCAGTGGCGTACGCATTGCCCGGCTCCTGATCGGCGCAACGCTGGCCTGGTACGCAATGCTGCTGGTGTTCGTCGAGGTCAGGACGATGCCGGTGGCGATGGCCTGCCTCGTCCTCGCCGGTATCGCCCAGAGCATGTCGATGATCTCGGCTGCCGTCATCCTGATGCGCACCGCGAGCGCACATCTGCGCGGCCGTGTCATGGGCGTGCGCATGATGGTGATCTATGGCTTGCCGATCGGACTGCTCGCGGCCGGCAGCCTGATCGACGTCATCGGCTATTCCGCGACGGGCTCGCTTTATGCCGGCGCAGGATTCGTCGCGATGGTGGCAATCGCGATCCGCTGGCGCGCCGATCTGTGGCCGGCGCACGCGCCGGCCAATGCGCGATGACGGCGTCCCCGTAACGACGTCAGACCTCCACCGGCGGCGATCTCAGAGGAAGCAACGCCGCCACCCGCGAATCGCGCAAATAGAGACCGCCCCAGGCAAGACCAGCAAGATAGACGCCGAACAGCATATGGCTGAAGAGCGGGTTGCCGACCCGCAAGTGAACAGCCACCGTGCCGCCCATATAGGCGGTCAGCAGGATCGCACCGAGCACGGCCGTTCGCGGGAGGCCGTAGAGCGCGGTGCAGGCCAGCGCCACCACGCCCAGCGCGCGGGCCAGATCGGCCGACGGGGGATAGCCGAGCTCGGCGGTCGCGTTGATCACGACGTCCAGCGGGACGAGCTTCATCCCGGCATCAAACAGCATGAAGGCAATCACGAGCCCGCTCATGACGGAGCCGGCCACATGTCTCGACTTGGACATCGTCATCACCTACGACGCCTTCCCCTTGAGAAGCGCGACGATGGCCATCGCATGGCCATGGCCAAGGCCGAACTCGTCCTTGAGCGCGGCCACGATGGCACCCGCTTTCACGCCGGCGGCCAATCCCGCCCCGGTCGAAAAACCCCGGTCCTTGCCCCATTTGCGAAACTGGTCCGGGCTCTTGCCGGTCTTGGCCTGGATATTGTCGAGATAGGCCTTAAAACTCACCGCAGCGCTCCTCCGATGTTTGCTCCACCAGCGCGGCCGGAGCGATCCAGGCATATTGCGATCAGGACGTAGTCGTCTTGTATGAAAACGACAATTGCGGCCGCTCGCGCGAGAGGCGCGCAGGCGTCATGCCGATCAGTTGCCTGACCGAGCGGGTAAGATGGGCCTGATCGAAATAGCCAGCGCCCGATGTCGCGTCGAGAACGGAGCTGCCGCTCACCAGCAAGGCCGCGGCGCGACGCGCCCGCTCGATCTGCTGATGGCTGCTGAACGTCATGCCCGTAACGCGGCGAAAGTGGCGCTGAACAGAACGCCGGCTCATCCAGTCGACGTCGCCGTCGATCGCAGCATCGGTCGCGTGGCTGCGTGCGATGACACCCGCGCGCGCCATGCGAGCGACGAGACTTTCCGCATCGTCATAGCCTGGAATGTCCCAGCTCAGACCCGAAAACAGAAAACGGCCGTTGGGCAGCACCGGCAACTGCATGTTTTGATGGTCGATCAGTGCGCTCGTCGGTATCTCCGGCAGGTAGGTTCCCGGCCGAAACCGGATCGCGAGCCATTCGCCGCTCGCGGGACATTCGACGACTGTCCCGCGGGTGACCGGCCCTCGGAGCGTCACCGCCAGAAGCTCCGGGAGCCTGGTGACCACAAGCTCGATATTTCCCTCGGCCATCGACAGGAACGAGCCGCCACGCCGGCTCCGGCTGCGCCATACCCGCTCGACGTAAGGCGAGTCCGACGCGCGATGGTCGAACTCTATGAGCACGGAAGCACCGGGAATGCGCAGATCATCGCTCCTCCCCGTAGCTCCCGAGCCGCGCGATATCGAGGATCGTGACCCCGCCATATTCCAGCCGCAGCAGCCCCTCCTTCTCCAGCCGGTTCAGCGCGCGGTTGGCGTTCTGGCGGGACATGCCGGAGAGCGCGCCGATCTCCTCCTGGGTGATCTCCAGATGCGCGGTCGATTCCGGATAGAGGATCGGGTTGAACAGCGAGGCGATGCTGCGGGCGAGGCGCGCGGTGGCATCGAGCGTGCGGTTGACCTCGAGCATGCCGATGAACTGGCCCAGCCGCTCGTTGAGCTGGCGCACCAGGAAGCGGTTGAAGCCGACGCTGTTCTCGAACAGCCACATGAAGGCGCTGCGTTCCATCAGCGCGATGCGGCTGTCGCGCAGCGCGACCACGTCGTAGCGGCGCGGCTCGTTCTTGAGCACGCTGCCCTCGCCGAACCAGGCCCCTGCCGTCAGCCCGGCAAGGCTGGTCTCCTTGCCGTCGCGCGAGACCCCGCCCATACGGGCAAGGCCGCCCACCATGCCGGCCCAATAGGCAAAAATATCACCGCGCATGAACACGCTCTCGCCGGTGCCGTAGGACCGTTCCGTGATTCCGGCGCGCGCGACCTCGATCTCGGCTGGTGTGAGCTCACGCGACCAGGCGGCAATGCGCTTCAGATGATCCTCTGAAATCATGATCTCGAAGCCAGCCGCACCGTTCAGTCACCCCATGCTCCTGTTGCACTGCAACAGAATCGCTTCGGCCATCCATCCGACGAAAGATGAAGACCCGCTCGGCCCGACAACTTTGTCGCAGAATTGTCAGGCCGGAGACATTTCAAAATAGCGCTTTCCCCTATTGAGGACCACCTCGGGCGATGCGGCTTTTGATCCCTCACGGGAACGAAGGTGGCGCCGGTGCGGTCGAGACCAATAGCTGCATGGTCTGGCCGGCACGACCGTACTAGGATCGCCTGACAGGAACGGAAGAGCGCCAATCAAGCGCCATCACCGGGAGGGATTCGTTTGGTGGCTACCAGTCTCGAAGTGTGCGGCGTGTCCTTACGATTCGGCGGCGTCCGCGCGCTGACCGACGTCAGCTTCGCCATCAGGGAAGGCGAGCTGTTCTCGATCATCGGCCCCAACGGCGCCGGCAAGACCTCGATCGTGAACTGTATTTCCGGTCGCTACAAGCCGACCGAAGGCCAGCTGTTCTATCGGGACCGCGACATCACCGGCTTGACGCCGAATGCCCGCGCCTCACTCGGCATCGGCCGTACCTTCCAGAATCTCGCGCTATTCCACCACATGAGCGTGCTCGACAACATCATGGTCGGCCGCCATCACCTGCTGAGGAACAATTTCCTCACGGGCTCGCTGTACTGGCTCACCGGCGCGCGCAAGGAGGAGCTCGAGCACCGTCGCAAGGTGGAAGAGATCATCGACTTCCTCGATCTGCAGCCGGTGCGCAAGGCCACCGCCGGCACCCTCCCCTACGGCCTGCGCAAGCGCGTGGAGCTCGCCCGCGCCATGGCGCTGGAGCCGCGCCTGATCCTCCTCGACGAACCGATGGCCGGCATGAATTTCGAGGAGAAGGAAGACATGGCCCGCTACATCGTCGATCTCAACGAGGAGTTCGGGATGACGGTGGTGATGATCGAGCACGACATGGGCGTTGTGATGGATATCTCGCATCGCGTCATGGTGCTGGATTTCGGCAAGAAGATCGCCGAGGGCGATCCGGCGAAAGTGCTCGCCGATCCGCACGTCAGGCGTGCCTATCTCGGCGAAGAGGACGAGGTGCTTGTCGATCCCGATGATGCCTCTCCGGCGCAGGAGAGCGCGGCATGATGGATTATGCGGGCCGCGTCGCGCAGGCCGACACCTATCCGAAGATGCTCCGGCTCAATGCCAGGGAGCACGGCAACGAGATCGCAATGCGCGAGAAGGATCTCGGGCTCTGGCGCATCTTCACCTGGAACGACTATCAGGCCCGCGTGCGTGATTTCGCGCTCGGCCTCGTCGAGCTCGGCCTGGGCCGCGGTGATGTCATCGGCATCATCGGCGACAACCGGCCGGACTGGGTCGCGGCAGAAGTGGCGACCCATGCCATCGGCGGCCTCAGTCTCGGGCTCTATCGCGACGTGCTGGACGAGGAGGCTTCCTATCTTCTCAACTATGGCGAGGCGCAGCTGGTCTTCGCCGAGGACGAGGAGCAGGTCGATAAGCTGCTCATCCTTGCAGAGCGCGTGCCGAAGCTGAAGCACATCATCTATTCCGATCCGCGTGGGATGCGGAAATACGACGACCCGCGCCTGATGCCGGCGGAGAAGATTGCCGAGCTCGGCCGCGCGCGGGCCGCACGCGAGCCGGAGCTCTACGACAGACTGGTCGATGCCACCAGGGGCGAGGACGTCGCGATCCTGTGCACGACGTCGGGCACCACCTCGCATCCGAAGCTCGCGATGCTCGCCGCCGGCCGCGTGCTCGGCCATTGCGCCACCTATCTCGCCTTCGACCCCAAGGGTCCCGACGATGAATATGTCTCGGTGCTGCCGCTGCCCTGGATCATGGAACAGGTCTACGTGCTCGGCAAAGGTCTGCTCTGCCGGATGAAGATCAACTTCGTCGAAGAGCCGGACACGATGATGAACGATCTGCGCGAGATCGCACCGACCTTCGTGCTGTTCGCGCCCCGCGTCTGGGAATCGATTGCCGCCGACGTCCGTGCCAAGGTGATGGACGCAACGCCCTTCAAGCAGCGCCTGTTCGACATCGGCATGAAGTCGGGCCTTGCCGCGCTCGAACAGGGCAAGCGCTCGGGCTTTGCCGACACGATCCTGTTCCGCGCACTGCGCGATCGCCTCGGCTTCACCCGGTTGCGCTCGGCCGCGACCGGCGGTGCGGCGCTCGGGCCTGACACCTTCAAGTTCTTCCAGGCCATGGGCGTGCCGCTGCGCACGCTCTACGGTCAGACCGAGCTGCTCGGGGCCTACACGCTGCATCCCGAGGGCAAGGTCGATCCTGATACCACCGGCGTACCGATGGCCGATAATGTCGAGATCCGTATCGACAATGCCGACGTCCACGGCGTCGGCGAGATCGTGGTGCGGCACCCCAACATGTTCCTCGGCTACTACAAGAACCCCGAGGCCAGCGTCGCCGATATCAAGGACGGCTGGATGTGCTCGGGCGACGCCGGCTATTTCAACGCCAACCACCAGCTCGTCGTGATCGACCGCATCAAGGATCTCGCCGAGACCTCCCGCGGCGAGCGCTTCTCGCCGCAATTCATCGAGAACAAGCTGAAATTCTCGCCCTATATCGCCGAAGCCGTGGTGCTTGGGGCCGGCCGTGACGCGCTCGCGGCAATGATCTGCATCCGCTACTCCATCATCTCGAAATGGGCGGAAAAGAACCGCCTCTCCTTCACGACCTACAGCGACCTCGCCTCACGGCCGGAGGTCTACGCGCTGCTGCAGAAGGAGGTCGAGACCGTCAACGCCACGCTGCCGCCGGCCCAGCGCATCTCGCGCTTCCTGCTGCTCTACAAGGAGCTCGACGCCGACGACGGCGAGCTCACCCGGACGCGAAAGGTGCGCCGCGGCGTCATCAACGAGAAATACGCCGGCATCATCGACGCCATCTACCGCGGCGATTCCGACATCCCCGTCGACACCGTGATCCGCTTCCAGGACGGCACCACGCAGCGGGTGCGAACGACGCTGCGCGTGGTGGACCTCGGCGGGCACGGGCACATGGCGGAGGCTGCGGAGTGATACAGATCCTCGTCATGCGCGGGCTTGACCCGCACATCCATCCTCTTCCGAACAGTCTTCCTTCCTCATCGATGGATTGCCGGGTCAAGCCCGGCAATGACGGGCTGAGTCACTCAACATGAACACCGCCTTCCTCATCCAGCTCCTGGTCAACGGCCTCGTGGTCGGCACGCTCTATGGCGTAGTCGCGATGTCGTTCGTGCTGATCTACAAGGCGACGCAGGTCGTCAACTTCGCGCAAGGTGAATTGCTGCTGGTCGGCGCCTGGGTGTGCTGGGCCTTGCTGGCGAAATACCAGGTGCCGTTCTGGATCGGCATGCCGATCACGCTGGTGTTCATGTTCGTGTTCGGCATCGCGGTGCAGGTGCTGATCCTGCGGCCGATGATCGGCGAGCCCATCATCTCGGTGATCATGGTGACGATCGGCCTCTCCACCGTGCTGCAGGCGACGCTGAAATGGATGTTCGGCGTCAATCCGCAGCCGTTCCCGCGCGTGTTCGAGAGCCAGTCGGTCGACCTGTTCGGACTGCAGATCCAGACCGTCTACGTCATGAGCCTCGTGGTGTCGGTCGCGATGATGATCGGCATGGCCTGGTTCTTCCGCGCGTCGAAGTACGGCCTTGCGATGCGCGCCACCGCGTTCAACCAGCAGGTGGCGCAGTCGCTCGGCATTTCCGTCAAGAGCGTGTTCGCGATGGCCTGGGCGATCTCGGCGACCGTCTCGGCGGTCGCCGGCGTCGTCGTCGCCGTCGTCAATGGCGTGTCCTCGGGCCTTGCTGCCTACGGCATCAAGGTGTTTCCGGCGGCGATCCTCGGCGGGCTCGATTCCGTCGGCGGCGCGGTGCTCGGCGGCATCATCATCGGGCTTTTGGAGAACGTCGCCCAATATGTCGACAGCGAGTATCTGCACTGGGGCAATCTCTACGAGATCGCGCCGTTCTACGTTCTCATCATCGTGCTGATGATCAAGCCCTACGGCCTGTTCGGCACCCACGACATCGAGCGGATCTGATCCATGGCCGGCCCTGCCCTCATTCCCGCTGGTGATTTCCGCACCACTTACGCCGCGGACACCACGATCTTCCCGACCACCACCAGCCGCAACTTCGCGATTCTGGGCGTCGCGCTGCTCTGCCTCGCGCCGCAACTCTTCAGCGGCTACTGGCTCAGCATCTTGATCCAGATCGGCATCTTCTCGATCGCGGCGCTCGGCCTCAACATCCTGGTCGGCTTCACCGGCCAGATCTCGATCGGACACGCGGCCTTCTTCCTGCTCGGCGCCTTCACCTCGGCCTACATCTCCAACAATGCGCCGATCCCGGTGTTCTTCGCGATCCCGCTCGCGGGGCTCGTGACGGCGCTGGTCGGACTGGTCTTCGGCATTCCCGCGGCGCGGCTGAAAGGACTCTACCTCGTCATCGCAACGCTGGCCGCTCAATACATCCTGCTCGACTTCTTCTCGCGCGCCGAGTGGTTCTCCGGCGGCTCGGTGCCGGCGAGCGCCGAGCCGTTCTCGATCTTCGGCTACACGCTGCGGGGCGACCGGCAATATTTCTACGTCGTGCTGGCCTATGTGCTCTTGAGCTACATCCTCGTCACCAACCTGATGCGCACGCGCGATGGCCGTGCGCTGGTGGCGATCCGCGACCATTATCTCTCCGCCGAGATCATGGGCATCAACCTCACCAGGTACCGCACGCTGTCGTTCGGTCTCGCCGCCTTCTTCGCCGGCATCGCGGGCGCGCTCTACGCGCACTATCAGCTCGTGGTCTCCCAGGAAGGCTTCGGCATCGAGCGCTCAATACTGTTCCTGGCCATGATCATCATCGGCGGCACCGGCTCGATCATGGGCACGCTGATGGGCACCGCCTTCGTGGTGCTGCTGCCCGAGGCGATGGAGTTCATCAGCCATCATTTGAAGGGCGGCGCGATCGACAAGGCGCTCTCGCTCAACACCAACATCACCTTTCTGCGCGAGATCGCGATCGGGGTGATCATCATCGCATTCCTGATGTTCGAGCCCGATGGGCTCGCGCATCGCTGGCGACAGATCAAGGCGTATTGGAAACTCTACCCGTTCTCGCATTGAGCACGGCTACTTCACTTAAACGATAACAGGAGGAACCAACCCATGAAGACCAAATCGCTTTTAAGCACCGCGTCGCTCGCGTTTGCGATCGCTGGTTTTGCGGCCAGTGCGCAGGCCCAGATCGCCGTCGGCCATCTCGCCGACTACTCCGGTGCGACGTCGGACGTTGGCACGCCCTACGGCCAGGCCGTCGCCGACACCTTTGCCTGGATCAACAAGAACGGCGGTATCGGCGGCAAGCAGGTCAACCTCGATACCAACGACTACGGCTATCAGGTGCCGCGCGCGATCGCGCTCTACAAGAAGTGGTCGGCGCCGGATGGCAAGGTTGCAACGATCATGGGCTGGGGTACCGCAGATACCGAAGCGCTGACCGGCTTTGTTGCGCAGGACAAGATTCCCTATATCTCAGCCTCCTACGCGGCGGCGCTGACCGATCCGGAAGGCGTGAGCGGCAAGGCCAAACCCGCGCCCTACAACTTCTTCTACGGCCCGAGCTATTCGGACGCGATGCGGGCATTGGTGACCTGGGCGGCGGAAGACTGGAAGGCCAAGGGCAAGAGCGGTAAGCCGAAATTCGTCCATATGGGCGGCAATCATCCGTACCCGAACGCGCCGAAGGCCGCCGGCGAGGCGATCGCCAATGAACTCGGCTTCGAAGTGCTGCCGCCGATCGTGTTCGCGCTGACGCCCGGCGATTACTCCGCGCAATGCCTCAGCCTGAAGAGCTCCGGCGCCAACTACGCCTATCTCGGCAACACCGCAGCCTCGAACATCTCCGTGCTCAAGGCCTGCAAGACCGCCGGCGTGGACGTGCAGTTCCTCGGCAATGTCTGGGGCATGGACGAGAACGCCGCCAAGACCGCGGCTGACGCCGCCGACGGCGTCGTCTTCCCGCTACGCACGGCCGTAACCTGGGGCGGCAACGCGCCAGGCATGAAGACGGTGATGGAAATCTCGAAAATATCGGATGCAAGCGGCAAGGCCTATCGACCGGTGCACTATATCGCAGGCGTCTGTAGCGCTCTCTACGCCAGGGAAGCGCTCGACTGGGCCGCCAAGAACGGAGGTGCCACCGGTGAGAACGTCGCCAAGGGCTTCTACCAGAAGAAGGACTGGGTGCCGGCCGGCATGGACGGCGTCTGCAATCCCTCGA
Organism: Bradyrhizobium sp. SUTN9-2; assembly: GCF_003122645.1. Classification (NCBI taxonomy): domain Bacteria; kingdom Pseudomonadati; phylum Pseudomonadota; class Alphaproteobacteria; order Hyphomicrobiales; family Nitrobacteraceae; genus Bradyrhizobium; species Bradyrhizobium sp. SUTN9-2. Next base: position 3,151,357 of record NZ_LAXE01000001.1, on the reverse strand, counting down.
CCTGGACCAACAAGGACCATCGCGGCACCCTCAAGGTCGATCTCTATCGCACCAAGGTCTCCGGTTCGACCAATGCCGACCTGAACGACCTGATGGCCAACGGCACGATCAAGCTCGAGAAGGTCAAGACCGTCGAGCTGCCGCGCAAGCCGGAATGGCTGGGGTGGTGAGCCCGGCTTTCACCACGCGAACACTGTCATCCCTCGCGTTGTGCGCAATTGCGCACCCGAGCGGGGGATCCAGTACGCTGCGGCTTCTCGGTGAAACTCAGGCGCCTCTGGACTACTGGTCGCCCGGTCAAGCCGGGCGACGACGGCGGAGTTTTGAAGCATGACCGACACCCTCGAAGCATCCCGCGCCAAGCCAACCGCCGTGGAGTCCGCTCCCCTCCTCGCCGTGCGCAACATCGAGGTCGTCTATGACGATGTGATCCTGGTGCTGCGCGGCCTCAGCCTCGACGTGCCCAAGGGCGCGATCGTGGCGCTGCTCGGGGCCAACGGCGCCGGCAAGTCCACGACGCTCAAGGCGATCTCGGGGCTGCTCAAGACCGAGGACGGCGAGGTGACGCGCGGCGAGATCCTGTTCGGGGGCGAGCGGATCAACGGCATCGATCCCGACAAGATCGTCCGCCGCGGCATCTTCCAGGTGATGGAGGGCCGGCGCATCGTCGCCGACATGACCTCGCTCGAGAATCTCAAGCTCGGCGCCTTCACGCGCCGGGACCGCGAGGTCGACGCCGACCTCGACATGGTCTTCAGCTATTTCCCGCGCTTGAAGGAACGCACCGGCCTTGCCGGTTATCTCTCCGGCGGAGAGCAGCAGATGCTCGCAATCGGCCGCGCGCTGATGGCGCGCCCGAAAATGATCCTGATGGACGAGCCTTCGATGGGCCTCTCGCCGCTGCTGGTGAAAGAGGTGTTCTCGATCATCCAGAAGATCAACCGCGATCTCGGCGTCACCATCCTCCTGGTCGAGCAGAATGCGCGCGCGGCGCTCTCCGTGGCGAGCCACGGCTACATCATGGAGCAGGGCAAGGTCGTGCTCGACGGCAGCGCCGACGCATTGCGCGACAACGAGGACGTCAAGGAATTCTACCTCGGCGGCGCCGGCGACCAGCGCAAGAGCTTCAAGAACCTCAAGAGCTTCAAGCGGCGCAAGCGCTGGCTGTGATCCACAAGGAGCCTAGCCGAGCACCTGCTCGGCTTCCGTGACCGCGCAGAGAACATGATAGAACGACGACGCAGGAATGGTGTCGATCAGCGATTTGCCGTCGCGATCGAACTGGTCGTACCAGCCGCCCTTGACGGGATGGCTGAGATAATGCCGTTCGAGCCGCACCAGCGCCGCGCGCGCCTCGTCCGCCGCACCCGCCTCGCCGGATTCGGCCTGCGCGATCCACGCCTTCGCGATCTCGGTTTGCGGCCACAGCCGGCGCGTGCTGCGGCGGATGCTGCCGCTTGCATCGCCCTCGTCGACGAGGCAGCCCGTCGCCTCGTCACGATAGCGCAGCGAGGTCTCCAGCAATTCCGCACGCCGCTGGCTGGTCGGGCATCCCGTGATGCGTTCAAAACTCTTCAGCAGCCAGACCCATTCCGCCTGGTGACCCGGCTCGACGCTGACCGGCTCGATCTTCGACCAGTCCTCCTCGAAATATTCCGACAATACGTGCCTCTGCTTGTCGTAGAGGTTGGCGAGGAACAATGCGAAGAATTCTCCGGCACGGTTCTGGAACGACAGATCGTGGGTCGCCTCGAAGCACGCGATCATCGCCTCGAACAGATGCATATGCGGGTTCTGCCGGCGCGGCAGCGAGACCGGAAGGCCTTCGTGAACGCCGCCATGCGGCGAGCGCAGGTGGCCGTCGAGGAAGGCGAGCAGCGCATCGATCTCGGCGCGGACCTGCGCATCCTGGTCGAGCGCATAGACGCTGGCGAGCGCAAACAGGATGAAGGCGTGGTCATAAGCATCACGCCGGTCATCCAGCACCGATCCGTCCGGCGTCAGCCGGTGCACATAGCCGGGCCGGCCATCGGGCGCCTTCGCTTTGGCCAGCAGGTGCTCCAGCCCCTTCAGCGCAATCGCGCGCCCCTCGGGATACCAGCCCATCTGTGCCGCCTTGGCGTAGCACCAGATCTGGCGGGCCTGCACGAACACGCGCCGGGGCGCGGCGGCATCCGCCGCACCGTCGCGGTGCAGCCGGTCGATGAAGCCGCCTGCGGCGTGATCCCAGCCGACCGTCGACCACAGCGGCAGCGCCTCGTCGATCATACGGCGCTTCAGGCGCGCAACGACGTTCGACGCCTCGTCCGCCGCAATGATTCCTTCGTCCGCCATCGGGTCCCTTTCAAGCCTCGCCACTGGCGGTCTGATAGCCATGCCGGTGGCGGCGCGCAACGGATGCCAACACGGAAAGAACAGCCATGACCGCCCATTACGACGCCCGCGAGACGCGTGAGCAAGCCGCGCGCGAGGCCGACCTGTTCGCCCGCCTCCCGGAGGTGCTGCGAGCCGCGATGGCCGCCCCGGCCTATGCCGAGCGGCTGAAAGGCTTCGATCCCGCCGCCGTGACCTCCAGGGCGGCTCTGGCGGATTTGCCGGTGTTGCGTAAGTCGGAACTGCCCGCCCTGCACAAGGCCTCCGCGCCCTTCGGAGGCTTCGTGGCGGCGGCGCCTGGCTCGTTCGCCCGCCTGTTCACCTCCCCCGGTCCAATCTTCGAGCCGGAAGGGCGACAAGCCGATCCCTGGCGCGGCGCAAGGGCGCTGTTCGCAGCCGGGTTCCGCCCCGACGACATCGTCCTCAATACCTTCAGCTACCATCTCACCCCCGGGGGATTCATCTTCGATGCGTCGGCGCGGGCGCTAGGGTGCGCGGTGATCCCCGCCGGCCCCGGCAACACAGAGCAGCAGTTCGAGCTGATCGAGGCCTACCGGCCGGTCGGCTACAGCGGCACGCCGGACTTCTTGAAGATCCTGCTCGATGCCGCCGCAAGCTCGGGGCGTGACGTTTCCTCGATCAAGCGCGCGCTGGTCTCGGGCGCTGCGTTTCCGCCCTCGCTCCAGGCCGAGATCAAGGGGCGCGGCATCGATGCCTACCAGGCCTTCGGCACCGCCGATCTCGGCCTCATCGCCTTCGAGACCGAGGCCCGCGAAGGCATGGTCGTGAACGAGGACCTGATCCTGGAGATCGTCAAGCCCGGCACTGGCGATCCGGTCGCACCAGGTGACGTCGGCGAGATTGTCGTGACTTCGCTCGACCCGCACCATCCCTGGATCCGGCTCGCGCTCGGCGACCTCACCGCGGCCCTGCCCGGCACGAGCCCGTGCGGGCGCACCAACATGCGCATCAAGGGCTGGATGGGCCGCGCCGACCAGACCACCAAGATCAAGGGCATGTTCGTCCGTCCCGAGCAGATCGCCGAGATCGGCAAGCGCCACGCGGGGCTCGGAAGACTTCGCCTCATCGTCACGCGCCAAGGCGAGACCGACGCCATGACGTTGAGAGCGGAAGCCACGACTGCTGGCGACTCGCTCCGCGACGAGATCGCGGCGAGCTTGCGCGCCGTCACGAAGCTCGGCGGAGCCGTCGAGCTGGTCGGTCCCGGCACGCTGCCGAATGACGGCAAGGTCATCGTGGACGAGCGTTGACGCCCCAAACTCATTCCCTGCGAACAGGGAATTCTGCAGGGAAAATCATTCCAGCGTGCCGGACCGCGACGCATGAACACGTGGGAAGTGCCTTGAAATCTTGGGCATCTCGGCCGCGGAGCGACAAAACTGGAACAGGGAAATGTCCGGTGTAGAACAGGCAATGCACCCGTCCGAAACAGGGACCCGCCAAGGCGCTCAAGGCAGGCTGACAAGTTCATCACTTCGCCGATTTCAAAATCGGAGCGGCGAAGCGATCTAGGTCGATCGTCAGTCATTTCCCCCGGCTGGTTCCGGTTGGTCTTCGCGGGTGTGGGGCGACCGGAACTTCAGCGGCGAGCATGGCGTGCAAGCCTGAAATTCCCGAGCCGGCCCAACCCAATTCCGCTTTAGGCGGGCCAAGGGGACGGCGCTGGGTCGGTTGGAAAACCAACCGGCTCGCCCACCCCAACCTTGAGGTGATCTCGTTGCCGCTGGATTGGCCTATCACGGGCCACGACCACGCGTGCCTTTCGGATTTGAGCCGTCCTCCGGCTCATTTCATCGATGAGAGCGCCCGTCCTTCTGTTACAGAGCCGATATTCCGGTGCTTAGAGGGCCTTTATTTGCGCCGGAGCAGTCATGCCCATCGAAAAGTCGAACTCCCCTAGACTGTGGCTCGACTATCTTCCTGTACAGATTCTGACGAAAAATGCCCGCAATCCGCGCCGCCATCCGCAGCAGCAGATCGATCAAATTGCCAAGAGCATCAATACGTTTGGAGTGAACAGACCAATCGGCGCCGACGAAAATCTCAAGATCATCTACGGCAACGCGGTCGTCACCGCTGCCGAGCAACTCGGGATATCGGAATTACCGGTCGTCATTATTCGACACTTGTCGCCGGCCGAGAAACGGGCTTTCGCCCTCGCCGACAACAAAATCGCCGCCAACGGCACCTGGGATCTGCAACTTCTCAGAGAGGAACTGCAGGTCCTTGTCGATCTGAACTTCGATTTCGACGCGATCGGATTTGACACGCCAGAGATCGATTTGATCCTGGATCAGCCCTCCGGGGACGATGACCGCCTGCCCGAGCTTGGACCTGCCGTGCCGGCGGTCACCAGGCGAGACGACGTCTGGCGGCTTGGCAGCAGCCGGCTGATCTGCGGCGATGCCTTGGACGAGCAAGCCTACAAGACCCTCCTGCACGATCAGCGGGCACGCGCGGTGATCGCCGATCCGCCCTACAACGTTGCCGTCGACGGCCATGTCAGCGGCCGCGGCAGCATCAAGCACCGCGAGTTCGCCATGGCCTCCGGCGAAATGACGCCGCAACAGTTCACCGAATTTTTGACCACGGCCTGCGTGCTCTCCGCCAGATACAGCGTCGATGGCTCGCTGCACTACATATCTATGGACTGGCGGCATTCGTTCGAGCTGTTGACCGCGGCACGACGTGTTTACGCCGAGCATAAGAACACCTGCGTCTGGGCCAAGACCAATGCCGGCATGGGTTCGTTCTACCGCTCCCAGCACGAACTCGTTCATGTGTTCAAGAACGGCACCGCGCCGCACATCAACAACATTGAGCTCGGCGTCCACGGCCGCACTCGAACCAATCTGTGGACCTACCAGGGCATCAACAGCTTTGGCCGGCAGCGCGACGAGCTGCTGGCTTTGCATCCCACCGTGAAGCCTGTTGCCTTGATTAGCGACGTGATCAAGGACTGCACACGGCGCGGCGACCTTGTTTTGGATCCTTTCGCAGGATCCGGAACCACCGTGATCGCCGCAGAGAAGACCGGCCGGCGCGCCGCTCTGTTAGAAATCGACCCGCTATATTGCGACGTCATCGTACGCCGTTGGCAAAATCACACCGGTCAGACCGCAATCTGCGTCAGGACTGGCCGTAGCTTTGCCGACCGAGAAGCGGCGGCCGCCGCCCTGACTTACGCGCGGCCGCTTCTGCTGCCTGGCCCCTCTCGCAAGGGAGACGCTCGTGACTGACGATCAAGGGGCGGGCTACGGCCGCCCGCCCATTTCAGGGCGCTTTACGAAGGGGCAGTCAGGTAATCCCAAGGGTCGGCCAAAGGGATCGCGCAATCTCAGGACGGACCTGAGCAGCATGATGAAAAGGCGCGTCCAGATTCGCGAGGATGGCGAACCACGCTTGGTGAGCCGGCAGGAGCTCGTGCTCCTCAGACTGTTCGAGCGGGCCGCAAAGGGCGATACCAAGGCCTGCACGCAACTGTTCAACATGATCATGAAGTTCGAGCCCGGGGAGCAATCCCACAGCGAGACCACAATCGTCACCGAGCATGATCAAGAGATTATTGCAGATTTTCTACGCCGCCATTCCAAACATGAGGAGTGATCAGTGCCGATCTCCACCCCAGCCCAACGCGATGCGATCTATCGCAGCGACTTTCTTGCCTTCGCCATGAAGGCCTTCTACGTCTTTTCCAGCGACACGTATTCGCACGAATGGTTTCATGAATCGGTCGCCCAAAGACTAAATGGCAGCATTGGACGCGCAACAAAACAGATCATCAACGCGCCGCCCCGCGCGCTCAAATCCTATCTCGTTTCGGTGGCGTGGACCGCATTCAGACTGGGCCAAGATCCCACTCACAAGTTCATATGCGTCAGCTATTCCCAAGACTTAGCAAACAAGCATTCGGCCGATTGCCGACGAATTATGGAATCGCCCTGGTACCGCGCGCTATTTTCAACACGTCTGGACAAGAGCACTGAGAATCAGCTCGCGACAACGAATGGGGGCTGTCGGTTAGCAATGTCCGTCGGCGGCACTTTAACCGGCTTTGGCGCCGACACCATCATCGTTGATGACCCGCTCAACGCAGCCGGGGCGGCTTCCGATGTGACGCGCAAGCACTGCAACGAGTGGTTTGATCGTTCGCTCATGTCGCGCCTCAATGACAAGTCCAAAGGCAGCATCATCGTCCTGATGCAGCGCCTGCACCAGCAAGACCTAACCGGCCACCTCATCGAAAGAGGAGGCTGGGATCATCTGGTGCTTCCGGCTATTGCGGCGCAGGACACGAAGATCCGGCTGCAGAATCGATCCTTTGTTTGGAAACAAGGACACCCTCTACAAGCGAGAGAACCCCTCCAAGTATTGGACGACCTCAAGAGCCAAGTGGGATCGCTGGTATTTCAAACACAATATCTTCAAGATCCCGCTCCGGATCAGGGGAATGACCTCAAGCGGGAATGGCTCCAGTCGTATGATGTCGTTCCGACCCGTCAGTCGGGGGACGAAGTCGTACTCTCCTGCGATATGGCCGCGAAAGCTAGCGAGAACAGCAACTACTCGACTTGTTTGGCCTTTCTTGTCCGCAATCGGAACCAGTATCATCTTATTGACGTTTGGCGAGGAAAGGTTGCCTTCCACGAGCTTTGCCAACTCATGCAGGCGCAAGTAGCCAAACACGCGCCTAATGCCGTGCTCATCGAAGATACAGCTATGGGCTCTCCGCTGGCTGGTGAGCTCATGCGGGTTGGGCTGCAAGGCATTGTTGCGATCAAACCGACCAAAGACAAGCGGACGCGTATGAGCGGCGAGACCGCAAAGCTGCAGGCCGGCTCGCTCATCTTGCCGCGAACGGCACCCTGGCTCGACGATTTTATGTTGGAGTACGTCTCGTTTCCGTTCGGCAAGACCGATGACATGATGGATGCGTTGTCCCAGTTTCTAACCTGGCGCACCGAAGCCGAGCGACGGGTCACCTTCAAGGCAGACTGGGGCGCGTCGAATGGATTGAGTGGATCGGTGGCAAGGCTTGGGGCTCCTTCGGCAAGCGAAATGCTCCATCTTTTGAGATAACGCACATCCTCTCGTCGAAATCACCGGCGCGCCAGGCATACTCGCCAGCGCTGTCCTAGAGGTTGTCAAGATGCGGCCCAGGACCTGGGCCAACTTTCCTACTCGGCATCAACAAATCTTGTCTGAACTCATCGGCTCTTTTTCGTGCATCAGATGGATCGTTTTCGATCGCTGGCCAGCCGCCGAGCCAACGCAAGCTGATGATTCTCGCAGATCGCCCCCAAGAACGCTGCCGTCTCGGACCATCTACGCCGATGCTGTGGCACTATTGAATGAGCAACCTCGACGCTCTGGCCTAAATTGAAGAAACCCGAGGTCCAGCACGCAGATCAGCACACTGGCGTATCCCAGTTGAAATTGTCGAGCCCGCACAATCCGAGCTTCCGGGCGGTCTTGAGCTTTGCAGACCATCGTGCGGCAAAACGCAGATTTCCAGAACGAAGCTGAGTGGCCGTTGCTCAACTATCCTCTGCTTTGGGAACGCGATGCGCCCGCCTCTGCTCACCAGAGCGGCCCGCTCATAGCGCTCAAGCCCGTTGAGCCGCCGCACTTTTGCCGGCGCAAAACGCTCCAACAAATCGGCCAACATCGCCTGGCCTACCGGCATGAATGTGCTGTTGATGTCGACGTGGCCAAGATGAGATCGAGGTGCTGGCCGCGCGCGCCGCCTCGCACAGCCTGACGCTGCGACCGGCTGGTCGGATATCTGCCGCGCTATGCCGGCCTTGCGTCGCGTTTCGCGCCGCTGGCAATTTGCGCAACGGCAGCCCGCTGTTGCGGAAGCTGTTCGAGTACTTTGCCTTCATCAGCGCACGCCGGGCGCTCCCCCGGCGCGCTCGCCATGGGCATGGGCTCGCGCGCTTTGTTCCAGCGCGCGCAGGAGCAGGCCCATTTAATGCATGCCGTTAACACGATTGCCAAGGGCGCGCTGGTGCCTGTCCCCGGCGGCGTGCTGATCATGGACGGCGCGACCTTGCTCGGCGCGGTCGGCGTCAGTTGAGCTGCAACCGAGCCTGCGCGCCGTCTTTCGCCTTGAGCATCCGCATTGCCATCGGCAGCGTCACCAGGGCGTCAATCTCAACTAGGTTGCCAGCGAGCGCGCGGAACTGGCCGGCAGCTTTCCCCTTGAGCGGCGCCAACATCGCGGCGGCCACTCCCGAGCTCACTTGGCACTGAACGAGGGCGCCCCCTCTTCAATGATCAGGATGACGTTGGTTTTCGTGCGCGCGAGAGCGCGGCCGATTTCACTTTCAGAAGAATGACGTTTGTACGGGGGGCGAGAGATGAGCACATAACGTTTTGCCTTTCGAGCAAGAGCTAAAGCCCAGGGGCGAAATGATCGACGTTAGACGGCCCCGCGCACCTTTGGGCGTGCGCCTTGGACATACGCGCGCGGCCCCTGGACATGATTTATGTGTTTGCCGCTCATCCTCGTGTTGTGGTATTCTGTCGCGAGACGATCGCTTCCACGCACTAAAGCGGGTCGCTCCCCCTGCGCCCGACCGGCGAGACGATGCCGATATTCAGAAGCTCCTCGAGCTCGGAGGCCCTGAGCTTCAAGCGTTTCAGTACCTGATGTTCGTAATAGAGCGGCGGTTCGACCATGGTGGCTCCCTCCGAGAGGGGAAGCCGGCCACGTCCGAGGTTTGTCTGTCAAATTGTGGGAGTTGTGAGTCCTCGCGACTTGAAAAATGAAGCGATCGCAATGATGTCCTCGTGATGTTGGTTTTGTCTGGAGTTTGCCTTGATTCACTCGGGATCGATTCGTTGCTCGACAATGCCATCGAGAACGCCGACGGACCGCTAAATCTCAGACACTTCGTGCACTGTCGAAAAAGCCAACAAACTCTCGCGGTTGACCGAGCTCAGTTTTCGGTGGGTCCCAAGCGCTTGCTGGGGCTCACGGAGAGCAAGCCATGTGCGACGAAACGGAAGGCCTGGACACCGCAACTCTGTTCGCCGACGACCATCAACTCCCGCCGCATCCGTCGGCCGCCGCCGACCACCAGCCTTAGCATCCGCCGGCGCGACCGGATGTACCTCACGAACCACTCCTGAGATCAAGAAGACGATGCTCGCCGCGGCCTCTCCCGAACAAATGATCGAGCGTTTAGCGGCTCTTCCGCGCAAGCTCGCCGCGCTCAAGTCACCTTCAACGCCAGCTAGCTTGCCAGCCTCCGCTAACACTACTCATTGAGAGGTCTTAGGCTGTGAAAGCAACCTGCCCTGCAAGGGAGCTAAGACCGGAACTCCAGATTGAAGAGGAAAGCGGAAGCGGATCACCTGCGAGATTCACAGTGCGATTTGCTCAAGCGCCGCCGACGTTCCCGCCTACATGCAATCCTGTCCAGGTTTGATGCCTAGCAGCCGTGGGCGCCTTGGTGAAAAGCGGTACACTTTGGTCAGCGGCTTCGACAGCCGACGTCATACTCGCCAGAAAGCCTCGCGCAGGTAGCACTCACCCGACGCCCTTCCCGCGATCCTGCAGCGGTTCCAACTTCTAAATCACGAGCCGCGATGTGATGGGAAAGCAACACCCGTTGTCCAAGCCGGCGCCGCTGGTGAACTCCAGCCCGAGATACGTTTTTCTCGTTCCGCCCTTAAGAGCTGCGGTATCAAACCTGCCGTTGTGTGCACGATAGAGTGCATTTAGTTCCCTAAGTACTTGTAGAATTAGGCTTCTTTAAGAGCACGGGTGTTGCGCCGGAGCTACAGCAATTCTGCCTGAGGTGAGTACGCTCAGTTTGGCAGGTGGGCGAATGCACTGATTCATTGAACTCGTTATTATTGGGGAGACACTCGAATGAGAAAACTTTTCGCGGCTGCGGCCGGTGCTCTGGCACTTGGTCTAGCGGCTCCTGCCAGTGCGGCGGACTTGGCCGCTCGTCCGATGACCAAGGCTCCGCCAATGGTGGCCACTATCTACGACTGGAGCGGCTTCTACATCGGCGTCAACGGCGGTTGGGGCTCTTCGCGTACTTGCGCCGATATCGTGGCGGTTGGCGTTGTTCCGGTCGTGCCGGCTGTGGCCGATGGTTGCCATGACGCCAGCGGCGGAACGGTTGGTGGCCAGATCGGATACCGCTGGCAATCAGCCAACTGGGTCTTCGGCGTTGAAGGCCAGGGCAACTGGGCGGACTTCAGCGGCAGCAACATTGGCCTTGCCACGGGTTTCGACAATCACACCCGGATCGATGCGTTTGGGTTGATTACCGGCCAAGTGGGCTACGCCTGGAACAACGTCCTGCTCTACGTCAAGGGCGGTGCAGCGGTGGTTGGCAATCGCTACGACACCTATATTCCGCCTGGCTTCATTGGTGCCGGTACGCTCCTGGCGTCAGCACGCGACACGCGCTGGGGTGCCACCGTGGGCGCTGGCGTCGAATTTGGCTTCGCTCCGAACTGGTCGGTCGGTTTCGAGTATAACCATATCTTCCTGGACGACCATGACACGGTTTTCACCACGCCAGCTGGGGCTACTTTCGGCACCGCTCGTATCGGACAGGATGTAGATCTGGCTCTGGTTCGGGTGAACTACCGTTTTGGTGGTTTTGGCGCTCCGGTCGCTGCCAGGTACTGATTATCTCCACTAAAGAAACAAAGGCCGGCTTTTTGAGCCGGCCTTCTGCTTTGAGGCTTAGGCGAAGCCTTACCGACAAGTCCCCACGTCGAAGCTCGCAGATGAGCTAAGCTTTCGTGTTCCCAGAACCTCATGCAATCTGCTGGGCGATCGGGCAGACCCTCAAAATTTCAACGTTTCAGAGATCTCGAAAAGACCGGGCTGCCGCGCACAAAGCATTTATCGAGCGTTCGGCAACGAGAGGTACGATAGCCGTTTACTTCCAACATACATCCAATCTCCAATATGAAGCAGGCCCGCTCCTCCTGGACCAGACAAGAAGACGAGATGCTGCGTGAGTGCTTGTTCATCTCGGCGCGCCCGTCGAGTTCATTTCCGAAACGCTGAACCGAACCGAGCAAGAGCTTCGCCTGCGCGGTTACCACATTGGATTGCCAACGAAGTGGTTCAAGCCCCGTAGCGCCGCATAGGTACCGATGCTTCTAGTGGCGCTTTCGCTCCGTCCGACCGTCCATATACTTCACGGCGGCGAATGTGACGCCCAGAGCCAACACGGCAACGCCGCCAGCAATCAAAAAGCCTGCCACCATAGCCCGACCATTAATTCCTGCGGGCATCAAGACAGCAATTCACGATATACTACGGGTGTGAAACAAAGGACCGGGCGGCGCGCTTCCGCAGAAGTTGTCGCATTTCCGCTACAGCATTCGCCAACCGTCGTTGCTAGGCTTCTACGCTCAGTGGAGGCCCTAGCCATGTCAACGGAAGTCGCTCAGAGCACTGACGGGGGCGAACAACGCACGAAGGTTGCTCCAGTCCACGCTCAAACGATAAGTGCAGAAGTTAGTGTTGACCTCTCGGTGTCCGCGGCGTCTGCGGATGGTCCTCTTGATCTCTACTTGCCTAGAAAGTGGAGTTGGGGGCCGGGAAAATCCTCCGTTGGTTGGTAGGTGGCCGTTCAGACGTAGCGCGGCCTGGCCCCTTTGAAATACGACTCGGTAACTTGCCAGTGGCAGCGGTGCTGCTTTGATTTCTGTGTGCCCCGCCAGACGCCACACACCCACAAATGCTGACGGCCGACCTCTCAAGATCACTTTCGGCCAGATGCGCGTGATGGCCGTGCGAAGCGTCGCGGTCTATTGCGCCGATTACCGATGCAGCCATAGCGTTAACAGGCATGCCTGAGGGGGATTGCATTTGTGGCCGGCACGGCTGATGTCCCGTCGCCGCCCGGATTTCAACAATTCCTCAAGGGCCATGTGAGATCTGACGCAAGCGCTTGAGGATTCGCCAGACTTGCGTGGCGGACCATCTGCCTTGCCCGGCTGGCGTAGGAACGCAGGTCTCATTGAGTTTCTTTGCAAGCGCCCCCAAGGACGTGGCACCGGACTTCTGGAGAGCTTCGATAAGAGGGGCTAGCTCGGCTGCCCGCGCGTTCGCGCGAGCCTCCTGAACCGTTCTGGGCGCCGGTTGCTTCAAAGGCTACTCAGTCCTGTCGCTTGGCATGTGATGTCTGCTGGCCATTGGTACGACAATCGTCTCGAAACCTGCGGACCACGCAGTCGCGGGAAAGTACCGCAATAGAGAGCCGCCAGCCTAAACCGGCCGGACCACGGCAGGTCGTTTTCCACGCCCACGACGCGCGGTAGATCGCGCGACGGATGAGCTCCAAGGGATCGATAATTTGCGAGGTACTTACATTGCCGCTTTGAGGGGGGCATTCCTCGCCCTGCACGCCACCACACGCCTACCACGCCGGCCGGCCGCTCAAGATCACCTTCGGCCAGATGCGCAGATGGGCCTTCACGGCGTCCTGGTCTACTGCCATTGCGGCCACCACATCGCTCTGAGCGCAGATCGCTGGCGCGACGATGTTCGCCTGTCTGATATCGAGCCGCGCTTCGTCTGCGGCGAATGCGGCAGTCGGGGATCTGACGTTAGGCGGGATCTCGAGAGCGGCAGCCACCGCAATTTATGAGTCCGAAGCGCCTCTGAGCATTCGTCGCTCTATCAGCGCGGCGCCGTGAGAGCTCTGACCGGGCAGCGGCGCCATCAGCTTTGTCCGCAGAAATTTGCCCCTATATGAGGTCCTCGGGGGCATTTTCTTAAGGAGTAAAGCGTGAAGGGTTATGTGTTTAAGGCTGGCGCTCAAACGGCCATTACAAAAGAACCTGACGGAAGCAACCTGCCGCCGCCCAAGGTCGGCTCTTGGGAGCGGATCAAGGAGGTGAAGGATGTCACGGTGCCAGGCTTGATCGGCTTCGATCCCGAGACCTTCAATAAGCAGGGCTATCAAATCTGGCCTCCCTAAGCTTCGAGCCCCGCCGGTTTCACCCTGGCGGGGCCGTGCCGCTCATACGTGCCTATGCAGGCCCCAAAAGGCCGTAAGGAGAAGGGCCACGGCTCCGATCACCAGCAGGATGAGAATGGCTTCCAGCATGAAGAAGCAAGCTCCGCCCAGCCAGAGGCTGCATGAACCTGCGAAGGCACCCCGCAGTCAAAGCAGGTGCAACACTCCTGCGTCTACCAGGACGACGATTGCGAGCACGGTTTGAAAGCAGGCAAAGAGTACTTTCATGTCAGCGCTCCTTAGCCGTTGCCCGGCAAGGTGAGCGCTTATGGTTAATGTTTGCTTAATGGAGCAGGCCCGCCAGCGTGAACCGGCGGGCCCGAGCACTCACTTCTTCAAACAAAGCCCGACTGTCGGCGACGTCCCGCATTTCGCTCCGTCGACTGAGCCCCCGCTTGGACAGAACACCGACACTAGCGTTTCGCTGTTGTCGCAATTGACGGCGCCATCAGCTTGCACTGAGCGGATATTGACCGTCCCCGGATCGCCCTTGTCTCCCTTCTCACCTTTCGGCCCCTGCGGCCCTTGTGGTCCTTGCGCACCCGCTGGGCCCTGTGGTCCCGGTACCCCCTGAATCCCTTGGGCACCCTGCCGGCCGGCCGGCCCCTGCGGCCCTGGATCACCTTTAGGTCCAGGCTCTCTGCCACAGGCCGCAAGGATGAGCGCGGCAGTCATAACTCCCACGGTGATCATTTTGTGCATTGCGATCCTCCCAGTTATCGAACCCATTTAAACGGGGAGAGCCGCAAGAGAGAAGCCCGCCAACGTGAGCTGGGGGGCGCGGACCAGAGCGGTACCGCCGTGCTCGATAACACGTTGGTGAACGAAACACCTTGCCCCTCCGATCGAAGCATCCCGGAAACAGACGGGGGCCAGTCTTCCATTTGGACCTTTTCATGGGGAGACTTCAGATGATTGCACTTCAAGGAATTGCGGCCGTCCTTGGTGCCGGATTGTTCTGCTGGATTTATTCACCCGAGCTCGGCACCGATGTGGTGCTTGCGATCGTTGCCTGCCTCGCCTGAATTGAGTTCGCTGGACAACTGCAGCGGGTCGAAGAGCGGATGTTGGGGTCGGCCCAGCCTGTCATATGATTGTGGCATGGCCGTTGCTTGATAAACGCCAACGGGATTTCAGTGCTCAGTTTGAAAACAGGCGCTGCCGAGACGCGTATTCGAGCTCGGCACCGCTGTTTTTCTGGTTTCTCTTAATTTGGAGGCTCGGCTACGATGCCGCCACCTTGCAAATGCTTTGCGACGTTTCTTGATGAGGTTCTTTCGAGCCCGCCATTCGCGCTCCAGCAGAAGCGGTCGGCAGTAGAGGTCGCTGAGCGCATTCTCAAGCTCGCTTCCCGGGGCGAGCGTCGGCCGGAAAAATATTAAGCAACACTTGAGCAACGAGCTTTTCAAACGTCGGATCTGACCGACAACCAAGCACTATCCCTGGATCGAGGAAGCGGCCTGCTGCGGCCTTTGCTGACGGGGCTCCGTCCCCAGCTAGCTTTGTATCCCGCCGCAAGTTTTGGTTTTGTCTCGACAGTTTTGCCGTGTCCAAATTGCTATTGGAGGCCCTTTTATGCCCGAAGAGAATTGCCTGATTGTTCGTGCAGCCGGGAAACAGCTCGACTTGCTACGAGGCGAAGCTTCCCGCATCGCGAAAGCTGCTAACGTCAGTTGGTGGACCGATCGAGCTGAGATCGGCACTAGGTTTTGCTTTGAAGATTCCAAGTCGAAAGATTCATTCGCCCTCACTTGCGACAGACTCGGCATTAGCTGCCAGGACGGCTAACCCAATAAAAAAAACGCCGACCTGGGAGCCGGCGGGTCTCTTTTCCCATGCATACCGCGGTACTCGTCACCAATCCGCGATGACCGATCGTAAAGCGGTGCCGGTTGATACCTGGTTGCGGATTTCAGCCTTCGGCGGTGCGTCATAGGCCCCTGCCAGTCGCGCTTCTGTGTGTCCTGCGCCGGCGCTTCATTTATCCTTCCCGTACTTGGTGATCTTCGTCAGGGACATCCTCACGGTGTGAAGCAGGTCTAGCGCCAGTGATCGGCCGACCACCTCCTGCGGAAGACTGGTGAAGTTCTTCAGTAGAGCAGAGGGTCCACGAGAGAGCCTTCGGATCAGCTGGTGTCGTGCTGACCATTGCATGGCCAGCCCACAACAGTCACGATAGGCCCCCGCAGTGGCGTCGCGAGCTGCGCCACCGGCAGGTTCTGATCCTGGA
>NZ_LAXE01000001.1:3100234-3132054 GCF_003122645.1 Bradyrhizobium sp. SUTN9-2 | reverse complement strand
ACCTGGACGGCTATCTCCCAAGCAACGGCCTCGGCGCGTTAAAAATCCACCCCCTTTCATGGGGTGGCACACTCCTTGCGAATTGCACGTCCCCAGCGCAGAGGCGTGCACCGATGGGACAGCGAGTCCGGATTTCAAAGCAACCGAAGCCCCGTTTGACACATACTGCCCGTGAGCTGGTGCGTTTGCTGGAGGCGATCGAGGAGCTCGAGGAGCTGAGAGAAAGGGGCCGGCTCGCGGAGGCCGGCCGCGTGTTGCACTAGTAGGCGCAGGCTGGTCTCAGGTCTGGCCGCTGAACGCTTGGCCGATTGGGGAAATCCGCGCGCATTGCCGGCGCATTCGACCGCGATATGATTCGCGAACTGATCCGGCGTGCCAATCCCAACCAGGTCGGTCTTGTGGCGCGGAAAGGTATGGCCCTAGGGCCATGTTGAAGCGAGCGTGATTGGGGTTTCAACCGGCCTCCTTTTCAACCAAGCCGGAGCGCTCACATGCCGTCAATGAAACGAAAGCGCTCTGCGAGCTCGATCTCACCGGGCGGGGTACACTATCTGAAAATCCCGGAGCCGATCGGTTCACGCGGACGATTTCGGCGAATACATGCTCGTCGATTCCGGTCAGAATTTCTGTGTGCTCGGCGAGCGCTATAACGCTTCGCTGGAGCAGATCGCCAAATATCTCGACTAAGACGAAAGCTGTCGGTAATCCCCAGCAGCTTTCTCTTGCGCCCGCTCTCCGGTTCCGGGAGCATCTGTCCATCGATGCTCTTCCGGCAAGTCATGAGAGTTCGGATTCCAGCAACAGATTGGATGTACGATCTTCCGCAAGATCGCCGTTCGCATCTGGATGCTTCACCGGACGGCGAGAGATTGCTTGATCTAATCGCTGTCGAGGCGCGCTCGCGCATCAACAAAGGAGAGCTTTGGCCGGAGGCTGCCGATGAGAAGCCTGGTTATATTCGGGTGCGGATAGCCTTCCCTTGTTCGGCCTCACTTTACGATTGGATATTCAATGGACCGTCCGGCTATCGCGCTCACTATTACGCCTCGGAGGAATCCGGTGAAATCTTCAACAGGGAATTAGTCGAGAGGGTTGCCCCTCAGATCTTACGATCTCAACTTTGGCCCTCTCGTTGCACCTCGGAGGGCGCGCACTATGGTCTGTCCCTGAGCGGGCAATGGAGCAAGCTAGCTCTGACCAACCGCGACTTCCAGGATTCTCCGGAATGCCAACTGCACGCTCGTCGATGGCTAGCAAACTGTCGAACGCGCAGCGCAATGGGACTTCGCGCCCCTCGCCCAACAAATCCGAAGTTTGAGATAACCGGGACATGGATTGATCCCATCACCCGTGGGAGATGGCTGTCACCCGAAAGGTAGATCGCCCGGCCGACATTCACCTTCGAGGTTTTGCGTAGGCGCCCCTTTTCCTTCGCCCGCGTTGCGAGGGCTATCTTGCCATACCAGCGTAGTAGCTTTCGATTGGGGGGCACGCCTGAGTCGCGGCGGGTCAAAGAGCCGACCACGAATTATCTACCGGCTGTGAAAAGGCGCGATTTTGCTCCCTCCCGCTCGCACCACGTGTCATGATTTATTCCTGAATCAAGGAATGAGGCCTTAAGGCCGCAGCGTGAAGCACGTTGAAGCTCGCCCTTTGGGCCGACCCCGGAAGCCGCAGCGCGGCTCGCCGCCAGCGTCGGAGCTGCGGGCCATAAATCCGCAGGAGCCGTTAGGGCGGGGTGAGCTGCTCGGTACGGACCACGGGCCTGGTTTCCCCCTGGTCGTAATTCCCGCTCGCGATCGCTTCGATTTTCCAACGGTACTGCTCAAACGTGCCTCTGAGGTCCGTTTGACGGGTCCCATCCTTTGCGGCGCGATCGAGCAAGGCAGCCCAAGTGACGAAGCAAAGGACGCGCTGTTCGCTGTCCAACATCGCAAACGCGATACCTTCGAAAAGTCGGAACTCGATATCGCGAGACGGATCGGTAGTAAGGGGCATTTGAAATCTCCAATAGGCAATCCCTCGATTTTGGTGGGTTCTGTCGTTCCTCACAAGGGGTGGAACGGTGGCCTACGGCAGGCCAAATTGGTGCGCATGCGGCAGACGGCGTTACTGGAAACGAGCGCATCCAGATCACGTAAATTGCTCTGATCGCCGCGGGGGTGCTGAAGGTGCCGACGCCGGCGCGGTTGTGCGTCCGCAAACGGAGGCCCGCAGGCAGATGAGCTATTTCTTGTACAATCCCTTACGCCCCTGCGCATTGCCGAACATGGAATCGACATCGCCAATCAGCAGGAAGGAATAGAAGTGAAGATTGCCATGGAGATCGACCACGGTGAGGGTATCGTTCCCGCCACGTGCATCACCCGAGAGCCCACCCCCATCGCCGTATAATCTCCCGCCTCCGGGCTGGGCTTCGTCCCCGATCGTGAAGGTGAGGTTATCATTGCCACCGTGCGCGTGATCGGCCATGCCGAAGGCATCGCCGTACAGAATTGCCGAGCCGGTCTGGCCGGTCTGGAGAGCGATCAGCGTGTCGTTGCCGCCATGGACGTGCCCGGACATGGTTGTGCCATCGCCCACCAGAGTGTTCAATGATCGGCCGCCGAACGCGCCGATGACGATGTCGTTGCCGCCCTGCACGTGGTCAGACATGGCACCCTCGGCGTCCCCATAGAGTGTGAAGCCGCTGCGAACCGAGCCCGTGCTGTCGCCGATCACCGTGTCGTTGCCGCCCCTGGCATGGCCTGACATGGATTGTGCATCGCCGTCGATGATGACGGTGTTGAGCGAGCCGTCGATGTTCACCCTGAGTGTGTCGTTGCCGCCTTGGGAATGATCCAGCAAGGTCGCAGTATCGCCCACCAGGTTGACGAACGTCATGGCCTCGATGTTGATCGTAATGGTGTCGTTGCCGCCATGCGCATTGGCCGGGAACTCAGGGTCGCCGAATAAGGCTTCGAAGCTAACTTGCGGGAGTGTCAGCGTGATCGTGTCGTTGGGCAAACGGCACATGGCAACTCCAATTTCAAGGCGGAGAGGACGTGAAGATGTGAGGATCGCTTCAACGGTCAAAGCTACTTCGGGTTGATGACCGAGATTCGCTCGGAATTGGACTGATTGCGACCGCCGCGCGCCCTCGATCACTCTGGTAAACCCGATCAACGGGCGGGAGCGTCTTGCCAACGGAAGTGGGGGTTTGGCGGCAACTGTAAGCCGCGGCTTCCCTTGAGGCGCTACCGCTAGATGTCACTTTACAGTGCAGAGCGGACGTTTGCAGTGGAACGACAGACCGACGCTTCTGACCCTCAGCGGACGTTCAGGCTGCCTTTTCGAATCTTCCTTGAAGAGGGCGGGCGCTCCCCTTGAGGGGGCGATTTGTTGCAACTCGCCTCTGACGGGCCGAGATGGAATGGGCCGGCAACCTACGCGAGGTAGTCATTCCAAGGAAAGCATGCGATGCTGACGCCCAATTGAACGAACTTTCGGCCTGAAGACTAGTGTGTTGGCAATGACTCGAAAAGAATACGTAGAGCAAAGCAAGGAACATGCGCTCTGGCTGCTGAACGTTGGTCGGGCACGTGAGGCGGTTGCCTCGATGATGGTGGATATGCGGATTAGCGCGAACTTTGGCGTACCTCCCGAAATCCACGCAATAGGCATCTGCGCCGCTGCGGCGGACGACGCGTCCGGAGTTCGCGCCTACATCGAGGGCTTCAACTGACAGTGCTCGGCAAGGCCTGTCCGCCTCTGGCCTAACCTTCCAGGTGCGCAAGCTCGTCCGACTCCGTTCTGACAGCGGACCTCAGCTGTTGCACGCCCCTGAATGGAGTGAACGGGCGAGTCTTGGTGACCGTCGTCGGAATGATATTGTTGCAATCTAAGTTCCAGCTCTGCGCGAATTGCAGGCCCGCTCGCAGCGGGAGGTCGGGGGCTTTGGTCTGCAGGTCTGCCGCGCTGCGCTCAAGATTGCTCGGGGGCTACTTCTTCAACAGCAGTCCCAACGTTCGCGCCATGCGCCTCACCGATCCGGTGTGGCGGCCGAGTTCGGCGGCTATCCTCGCTGCGCCGACTCCCTGCCGAGCCAGCGCGATCAATCGTCGGACCTCCTGCTCGGCCCATTGTTTCGGCTTCGGTGTTTTCATAATGCGGCGCTCGATCCGCACCAGTTAACCAGCGAGCGAAAATCCGACACTTGGGAAATTTACGGGTGGGCTTCCTGCCTGCGGCCCGCCCTCGCCGTAGAACGGCAATTCCGATGCTTGTCGGCTATTGCCTTTAACCGGGCGTACGGCTGCGCTTGCCAGGACCGCCGCTTGCGACCCATAGCGGGAGATAGGACGCTCGGTAATGCGGTACCCCTGAGGGAGTGGACGGCCGCTCGCAGGTGTGGCTAAGTCCGGACCAGTGAAGCGCCCGGAGGAGACCATGCCCCTATTTCACATCCAAACAGGACAAAGGCGAACGCGCAGCTAAGGTGCTGGCCGATGTATTCTGCGCGATTTTGATTGCAACTTTCGCGGTCGTCTTTTTCGGATGGATTGGGGGCCTACTCTCGTTTGTCATAGTCGAAGCCTGCCTCCTGGCGATCGACTGGGTCGTTCCGAGTGGTGACCATCCTGCAGCCGCAGTCCGCTAGCGCCTCCCTCAGAAAGTGGATGGGACTGGTTCTGCCTCAATAGCGGACCTTCGGCGCCCCCCGGCCTGGGCAGCTTTTGACCCGGAGCGGACATGGCGTGATGACTCACAGAATCGTCTCAGCGCCATCACCCCATGAACACACCGATCAGGTAGGAGAAAGTTTGCGCACTCAACGCTTCGGGGAGCGCCCGCGGATATGGTCAAAGCCTTGCTTGATTCCGGCGAAGCGCGCTTCGACTATCGGCTCAAATTCGAGGTCGGTGAAGATATAGGGCCAGTCGTTTTCGACGCCTTCGCGGACGAGTTCGCCGACATAGAGGGGGTCGATACCTTGAGTGACGCGTTCCCGGATCTGATTAATGCGTTCGGCAATCGGGCCCGAAGTCGGCGGGGCTCGGACTGCCCCCTCGAAGCGCTTGGGGAGGTTGCGGCTCGAGTTCATGATTTGAGTGCGGATGTACCCGGGACACAATACCGATACGCCAATTCCGCGGGGCGCGAGCTCTTGCCGCAATCCCTCGGACAGCGCGACAACGCCATACTTTGAAACGTTGTATGCAGTGCTCGCTCCTGAAATGACGCCTGCGATCGAGGCTGTGGAGACGATATGTCCACCCTCGCCATGCTGCTCGATCAACGGCCCGAAGATCTCGATCCCCCAAATGGTCGCCATCAGGTTGACGCCCATCGTCCAATTCCACGCCGCATCGGTCCAGCTGCCGTAGGGCCCACCACCGCCGACGCCCGCGTTGTTGACGAGAATATGGACCTTGCCGTAGCGGACGGTGGTGGCTTCTGCGGCCGCCGCGAGTTCGGCTTTAAGCGAGACGTCTGCCTTCACGCCGTCGACATCGACGTTGGTGAGCCGCAGTTGCTCGAGCGCTGCGGACAGCGCGGCCTCTTCAATATCGCAAAGCATCACTTTCGCGCCAGCCTGGGCGAAAGCGGTCGCTATCCCCAATCCAATGCCGGACGCCGCACCGGTCACGAATGCCGTCTTTCCTGCCAGTTCCTTCACGCGCATTCTCCCCGTGCGAGCGGACACGACAGTTCCACAACGCCAAGTTTTACCTGACGCTCACCGCACTTCAAACGATTCGGAAGTATGCGGGATGTCCGTTTTGGAACGTGACTGACCTCAGCCCAGGCCGCGGCGACATCCGCTCCCAAGAGATGATCCGACCAAGGGCATGCGGGCTCCCGAGGGCAGCCTTTGACCCAAAGCGGAACTCAAGCTCTTTGGATAGTAGCAATAAACCCATCACTCAACCATTTAACCGATTGTTAAGAGATTCTACCATAGCTGAATGTATATCAAAATAACAACCAGTCCGGGTTCAAATACCCGGAATTAGCGCGTGAATGTACCAGCTCTCCTGATCGTAGAAAATCTCATTGATCGCAGCGCTCGCTCCGATCGATCGGTTGCGACCGCTGCGTTCGCTCTGCTGGCCGTCGCCTCGCTTCTTCCCACCCTTCTGACTCCTATTCCGGCGATGGGCGACTACGTCAACCACGTCGTCCGCATGCAACTTCTGAGTCAGATGGGCACCCCCAACGCCAATCCATATTATGAGGCGGCCTGGGCCTTCTATCCCAACTTGGCAATGGACTTGGTGGTCCCCTCTATGGCGCGGCTGATCGGCGCCGAGAACGCAACCCGGCTGTTTCTTCTTTTCACCCAGATGCTGATCGTTGGCGGCGCGCTTGCGCTCGAATGGGCTGTGAAGCGGCGCGTTCACCTCGCCGGTTTCGCGGCGCTCTTGTTTCTCTATTGCCTGCCGTTCACGTGGGGGTTCGTCAACTTCGAATCTGCGCTGGCCATCGCGCTCTGGGGCATCGCCGCCTATCTGTTGGCCGCCGAGCGGCCAGCCTCGGTACGTTGCGCTGTCAACACGGTTTTCGTGGTGGTGCTGTTCACCGCGCATTTCTTTGCATTGGGAATCTATGGTGCGACGCTTGGACTCTATGAATTGTGGCGCGCCTTCGATCGGAAGGTGCCTTACAACGACGTCGCGCTCCGGCTCGCGACGCTTGCACTCCCTGCTGCCGCGCTGTTGGTGGTCATGCGACTGACCGCGGGCTCTGTCGGAAGCGAGGGCACCTTTTGGAACTTTGACCACAAGCTGCCCTGGCTATTTTTCATCATGAACGGCTACAACATGGCCGTCTCTGGCGCCAGCGCGATCGTGCTCATGACGGCGTTATATCTCGCCATCAGCTGCGGCATGCTAAAGCTGCAGCCCCGGGATCTGGATCGCAAGTGGCTTCGGACTCCTTTATCTTGCGATTCCGCCAAGGCTATTTGGCACGGCGTTCGCAGACATTCGTATTCTTCCCGCGGCAGCTTTGATCCTGCCCGCGTTCTGCTCGCTGTCACTGCCGAACCGACGAGGGAGGATGACTGCGCTCGCCATTGTCGGAGGCATCACGCTGGCCAATCTGGCCATCGTGCTGGAGGTCTGGCTGTCCTACCGTTCGGAATATTCGGCCATGATCGCGTCGTTTCAAAAGATCAATCCTGGTTCGAAGGTACTGATTGGGATTACCGGAGAGACCGAGGATCCACCATTCGAGGACCTTACCCAGTATCCAATGTATTATGCGCCGACGCTTGCGGTGCATTACGCGAATGCCTTCGTGCCGCACGTATTCACCGAGACCGGCAAGCAGCCGATTCAGACACGT
Organism: Bradyrhizobium sp. SUTN9-2; assembly: GCF_003122645.1. NCBI lineage: Bacteria > Pseudomonadati > Pseudomonadota > Alphaproteobacteria > Hyphomicrobiales > Nitrobacteraceae > Bradyrhizobium > Bradyrhizobium sp. SUTN9-2. The sequence continues at coordinate 3,124,725 of NZ_LAXE01000001.1, read as the reverse complement.
GCCGGGGTCCGCCGTCTCTCGATTCCCAATGGCGCGCCCGTGCCGATACGCGTACTGAGCGCAATCGCCACAGGCCAGAAGACGGCGCTTGATGACCGTGCCCTCGTCCGCACCTGGTATCGAGATTACGACTACCTTTATCTGCTCGGCACTGGCACGGCCAATCCGCTGCCGGAGATGTTGAAGGAATCAGACAGGTCCGGGCGCTTCGTTCTCTATCAGATCCGCCGCAAGCCTTAAGCGCGTCTCGCTCGCACGGTCTTCTCATATTCCGTCCGACGTCGGCCTTGTGCGCAAATGCTCGGTGCGCAAACGAATGTCGCTTCCGCTTGAAGCACTTAGCGAATCTCGTTGTGGTCGGAGCGGAGGTCTGCTTGTGGCCCATCGCTTCCATTGGGGCGTAGCGACGAGTTGTCCGGAAACGGGGTAAACCGGAAGCGCCCGACCGCAGGGCAAATCGGCGGCCTTTGACCCTAAGCGGTCCTCAAATCGACTTGTGTTAGATGGTGCGCACCGCAATATCTGAGATATCATCCGTTTGCGGGAGTCTGGTACTCGATGCATCTTTACTGTGTGCGGAGCAGCAGGAGGTGACACCATGGCCGCCAATGCTTTGTCGGACCTTACGCGACTGATTAACGGTTATCAGATTTCGCAGGCCATTCACGTGGCGGCCCGGCTTGGCATAGCCGACCACCTTGGTCGCGGGCCCCTAGGCAGCAACGAACTTGCTCAGCTCAGCGGATCGCATCCGAGGACACTTTATCGGCTCTTGCGGGCGCTGGCTTCAGTCGGTGTTTTCCATGAGGCCGAGAACAAGACGTTCTCGCTCACCCCGATGAGCGAGTGTCTTCGTTCCGACTCGCCGACTCCACTCGACGGCTGGGCCGCATATGTCGGCCGACCTTATGCCTGGCAGGCCTGGGGGCATCTTGAACACAGCGTCCGCACCGGCGAGAGTGCCTTTCGGCATCTCAATGGTCAGAGCGTATGGGAGTATCGCAGCACCCGTCCGGATGAGAACGCGATCTTCAACCGAGCCATGACGGCCAATTCACGCGGCGCGATCGAAGCTATTATCGCCGCCTACGATTTCAGCAGCTTTCGTCACGTCGCGGATATCGGGGGTGGTGAAGGCCAATTGCTGGCGGGAATTCTCGGAGCAAATAAGGGCCTGCGCGGAACGCTGTTCGATCAGCCGCACGTGGTTGGCAAGGCGACCGAAGTTCTGGACCAACATGGTGTCGTCGACAGATGCGAAATCGTCGGAGGCAGCTTCTTTGAATCCATCCCGGAGGGGGCTGACGCCTATGTGATGCGGGCGATTATCCACGATTGGGACGATAAGGAAGCGATTTCCATCCTGAAGACCTGCCGCCGCGCTATGACCGCTGATGCCAGATTACTCCTCATTGAACGTGTGGTAGAGCCGCCGAACGAGGGGCCGATCTCGAAGTTCAGTGACCTCAATATGCTAGTGATGCTTGGAGCGCTTGAACGGAGCTACGACGAGTATTCCGCTCTATGTCGAACGGCCGGATTTGAGATGCGCGGCATAGCTCGCGCAGGCTTGCATTTCCAGGTCATCGAGGCAGTTCCAACTTAGACTGAGCCAGGGCGGGGCCTCTCTTCACGGCCGCAGGGTCTGCATCCGATACGCTTTCACAACCTGAGGTCTGGTTATGGGCCCATCGCTGCCGCGTCCCACGGCCGGGGATGCGTCGGCTGTCAGAGGTAGACCGGACCTAACTCAACCGAGCAAAACCGTCCCGCTTGACCCGGAGCGGACGTCGACCGTGGGCGAGCCTCATATGCAGCCCATCGAACGATTCTCCACGTTGCCGCAGTCACTCGGGCAGTTCATGAAGCTGGCGGTATCGGCGAGATGCGAGCTGGAAAGTCCATTTCTGTCGCTAAGTGCGACAGCTTGTCCGGGTTTTTGACGATGTAGATCGCGGTGATCCCGTCCTCGCGGATGTCGAGCGCAGTCGTCTGCAGTACGCCGCTTCCATCGAGGCTAACGTAGCCTGGCAGGCCGTCGATGGTGACGACACGAAGCAGCTTCGGCGTTACGACGTATTTGCGCCGCTGCCTCGCAAAAAGGCGCAGGGCCCGCTCGACCCCCCGAATGACATTGCGGAAAGCGAGGACCTTGCCGCCGCCATCGGTATGGATCTCGACGTTCCTTGCCAGCAGCGCCGAAAGCGCCGCCACGTCCCCGTCGCGTGCTGCGGCGAAGAAAGCTCGGGTGATCCGATCCGCATCCGCGGGTTCGACGTCAAAGCGGGGACGTGCGGCCTGCACGTGCTTGCGGGCGCGCGCCGCGAGCTGACGAACAGCTGCCGGCTCGCGGCCGATGGTGATGGCCACTTCGGTCAGCGGCACGTCAAAGACGTCGTGGAGAAGGAAAGCGGCCCGCTCGAGAGGCGACAGGCGCTCAAGGGCCAGCATCAACGTGACCGTGACGTCGTCGGCGACCGTCTCGTTCGGCTCCACGGAACCCACGAGAGGATCTGGCAGCCAGGGGCCGACGTAGGTTTCCCGGCGCGCCCGCGCGGAGCGGCGTCGGTCGAGGCACAGGCGTGTGACAATGCGGGTCAGATAGCCGGGAGGCGAATCGACGCCACCCTCCACCCCGACCCACCGTAGCCATGCGTCCTGAACGACGTCCTCCGCCTCGGTGAGCGAGCCCATCATCCGGTAGGCCAGGCGTGTCAGGCGCCTGCGCTCCGCTTCGAACTCGGTGGTCCGCTGATCGTCCATCGCCTCCATCCGCCCAGTTTCCTCGCAGATCATATCCGCTGTCACCGTCGCTCGCGCATCCCGAACCCGAGAATAAGACGATCGAACCTGCCTGGATGTGACATCGGCCGCTTTGAATGGAACCGCCGAGTGCCATGTCACACCCTGACCGCTTGGCCCGTCATGGCTCCGAGCGTCGAATCTCCGGCGTTCCGAACAACGAGGCACGTCATGAGCGAGAACAAGCGGCTGGTCTGGAACGAAGTGGCACCCCACGGTGCAAAGGCGCTCTTCAGCATCCACCACTACATCACCACGGGTACCGACCTGCCCCACGAACTGATCCACCTCGTCTTCCTGCGGGTTTCGCAGATCAACGGCTGTGCGCACTGCATCGACCTGCACACCCGGGACCTCTTGGCCACCATGTCATTTGAAAAAGTCGCCCTCGTTCCAGTCTGGGCCGAGGTGCCCCACCTGTTTCCCGACAATTACCGCGCTGCCCTCGCGTGGGCGGAGGAAGTCACGCTCGTCAGCGAGACGCACGCCTCCGACGAGGCCTATGCGGCCGCAAGCGCGGCTTTCGCGCCAAAGGATCTCGTAGACCTCACGATCACGATTGCGGCCATGAACGCGTTCAACCGGCTGGGGACGCCCTTTCGGCTCCCGGTCAAGGCCAAGGCCTGATCCGCTTCTTCGCATCGTCACGGAATGGCCCCAGGGCCGTTCCGCCACCATCAAAATCCAACGCATAGGTGCGAGCGTCGGGCTGCGAGACATTGTGCTAATCCTTCAGTCCACACGCGCTCCGCTGGCGTTATCGGAGAAGCCCGCATCATTCGATAGGGTTCAGATCGCGTTGTGGCCCATAGCCGATCTTCCGCGATGTCCGTCGATTTGTCCGGTTGTGGCTCGTGGCTGGACCTGCCGCGACGTCCGCCAATCGTCAGCTTTTGACCCACAGCGGACATTTGCGCCCGCGTGCTACGGTCGGCTTCGCTCATCGGGAGGTGAATGAACGGGGCGGTCTTGTGCCTTCACTTCACCCGCCGCGGAAGCCGCCGCTCTGCTCGAACTCGGCGGAGGCGGGAAGTGCACGCTAGAGGGCATTTGAGTGGCCGGGCTCCAACGGGCTTGCAGTTGATGTCCACGATTTTAGGAACGTCGGACGCAAAAGCAGGTTGCGGCATCAAACCCCCTTCAAGGATCAACGTCATGGCCAACTCTCCCGAAATGGTTCGTTCAAGCCACCGCACGCCCCCTCAGACGAGCGAGGTCGTTCCCGCTGACGAAATTCGCACAATCATGTTGAACCAGGTGGCGTGGGGCGCCGTTTTCGCGGGTGCAGCCATCGCGCTTGTCATGCAGATGATCCTAAACATGATCGGTCTGGGCGTGGGCTTATCGACGGTCGACGTTGGGGAGGGTAATACGCCGAGCGCGACCTCGATGTCGGTTGGTGCTGGTATCTGGTTCGTACTTTCCGGAATTGTGGCTGCAGCGCTCGGAGGCTACATAGCCGGTCGGCTTTCTGGCAAGGCATCGGCTTCAACGACGGCTTATCATGGATTGATGTCATGGGCCGTCTCGACGCTGGCAGTAATATATCTACTTTCTTCCGCCGCTTCCGGCTTGGCTGGCGGTGCTCTCAGCACAGCATCCTCCGCTTTGGGCGGAGCGGGTAAAGCGCTCGGAGGGTCGATCCAAACGGCGGTTCAAACGGCAGCGCCCACGCTGAACAATGTTAGCGACCCGATGGCTGCCATCGAAAGCAAAGTTAGAGGTGCCTCTGGGCAAGATCCCGCCGCGCTTCGTGATGCCGCGGCCACAGCCGTCCGCGCGGCGCTAACGGGTGACGCTTCTCAGCAGGCAGCGGCTAACGACAAGGCCGCCGAGGCTCTAGCCAAGGCTCAGAATATATCACAAGACGAAGCGAAGGCGCAGATCAGTCAGTACCAACAGCAATATAAGGATGCGGTAGCCAAGACGAAGGAGCAGGCAAAGCAGGCGGCGGATACAGCTGCTAAGCGCGTCTCACAAGGTGCATTGTTCGCGGCAGTGGCATTGTTACTGGGCGCTTTGGCGGCGTTCTTTGCAGGCCAAGCCGGTGCGGTGAATCCAACAGTGTCGGCGCAAATCTCCCGTCGTTGACAACAGCAACCCGAGAAATTGACTTCTCTTGAACAACCAAGTTCGTCAGGTCACCGAAAGTCGTCGCTTCGGGACAAGGTCCCTACTTTCGCTCCAAGGCGCTCCGCAGGGCGTGGAGGAGATAATCGGACCTCCACGATTTTCCGACATTGACGGCGTCGCGCAATACTGGAGCGCCTTGGAGGTCGGCGGCAACGTAGCCGCTGGCGAGAATGAACGGTACGGACATCGCCTGGAGCGCTAGCGCGACGGGGGTGACCCATTCTCCAGCGAGGTTGACGTCGAGAATGGCGGCGTCGGGCCGGTCAGCCTTCAACAGCTTCAAAGCGCCATCAATGTCTGGGACGGGGCCGATCACGCGGTATCCGGCAGCCCTCAAGTGGCCGTCGAGCTCCAATGCGATGAGGTACTCATCTTCGACAACCAGGATTCGAGGAGCGTCGTGCACAATGTGTCCCCGGGGGTTCAAGACTCCACAGGCGCGGTGATGTGAACCCTTAAACCGGTTGGCTCTCGAGCTTAAGAACCGAAGCCATCCAGCGATGGATCGCGAGCTGTAGAAGTTCGCGGAACAAACAAAAGCGGCGCCACATTGACTGCCAATGGTCGTTAAGGAAATCCGGAGCTGGTTGACCAATATCGGCGTGCTGACCGCGCGGCCAGCCGCGTTCGTCGTGTTTCTTGCCTATGCCGCGCTTTGGATCGTCCTCGGCAATGGCCTGGAGTGGCATTCGCTTGCCACTCTCGCGACCTGGGGAATGACCCTCGTGATCCAGCGCGCTGAACACCGCGACACTCAAGCCATCCATGCCAAGCTCGACGAACTGCTGAAAGTTCATGGCGATGCGAAGAACTCGCTAATGACCATCGACGACAAGGACGCCGAGGAAGTCGAGCGGGAGCGAGACCGGGTCCGGAGGTCGTGAACTAGTGAGCCACTGGATTACGTCGAAAAGGCCCTCCGGGAAATACGCACGCCGAAGCAGTGACCGCAGAAAAGGTTCAGCCGGCATTATATCATGTGATGCACTGTGCTCCAGGCTACTTTGATGCTGGTTGCTGAACATAGGGGGGCATGGATCGGCAAAACAAGGCGCTGGGACACCTCGAAGCTCCCGGACTTTAGGATGAACCGCTCAGAGCTGCTGCGAGACTACAAGGATACCTCGCTTACCTTTTCGTCTGCCACAACTGCAAGCGCGCCCAGCGGAGTGACACAAAGTTCACGCCCATTCGCGTTCCACCCGACAAGCTGACGGCTCCTCGCTTCCGTGTCATACGAGGCGGACGAACGAGCCACTTTTGATATATTGATGGTTGGCCCCTCAGGGATGCGGCGGTTGCGAAGGCTGGCTAGGTGCGGGTAGACCCATGCCTTCCGCTTGTATAGCAGCAAGCCTGCGGTAAGCTCTTGCCTGGCGTTCAAGATCGGCTTTCAAGCCCGGGTCGATCTCATCGGCCGCGAGCCGCTCGAACGCAATTGCTCTTTCAAGGTAGTGCATTAAAGCGTCTATCATCTGCCTGTCTCCCGGCAGCATAGGATCATTTGTTGACCACTTGAGACGTTCTTTGCTCAACGGTGGCCAGCAGATCGTTTGCTCAACGTCCTAAGTCGTCACGTTCAGCCAATTGGCGGTGTTCTCCGGGCGCCTTCCTAGAACCAAGCCGCTGGCGTAGTGGCCGTTCCTCGCCCTCTGCGAGTTTAACCTGCATCAGAAAGGCTTAAAGAACGGATGGAAAGGATCGATTCCGCAGGAACGGTTCAGAGTGCGCCTCGTTGCCGGACATCGATGACACATTGTCCCTCCTTGACTAACCCGGCCAGCACTCCTGACCGGGTTTTTCCTGCGTGGAGGGGGCACCGATTATTGCGGCGCTGACCGAAAGCGCAAGCTGACTCCGCGTTCCGGCAAGGGAAAAAGAAGCAACGACCATACGAGCTTGAACTTATCTAGCGGCGCTTCGCCCTTGGGCCGCAGATCTCGTCCAAGTCCTGCCACCGCGAACGCGATAGCGCGCGCCGAAATGCCCGCGGACACGGTCGCTTTTAAGCCTTGCCGGAATAGCCGCTCCTTCCCGCTCTACTTGTCAGCTGCAATCGCCCGTTACCTGTGACGAATGCAGGTGCCACGCCGCTGGGAGGTAAATTTTTTAGCTGGGAAAACTTGGCAGAGACACGAGCGTTGTAAAGCAGCGGGAAACGCACGCCCCGCCATTGAGGAGGTGAGGAGATGGGCAATTTCCCAATGTTTGGTGCCGGTCTTTTCGTGCTTCTAGTCCTCGGCTATATCACATCCGGCGTATGGAAGACCGGAAATTCGGATGCAGTCACGCTTCGCAGGATCTGCGAGGCTGAAAACGTGGCCGATGTCCAAATTCGCGAATGCACGATCAGGCAAACAATACAGAGTGCGGTTGAAGCACGAATAGCCCAAAGGTGAGCTTCGCCAGCGTGCTACAGGCTGTCGCCGTGCCGCTCGCCGCCGGGTCTAGCTGAGTTGACCGGGCACCTGCGCAGTTCTCCCCTCTGACGGACGGCTACCGAGTCGACGCCACCGGATCGGGCCGGGGAAGCTGTTGGCGATGCTCAAGGCGCGTTCCTCCTCGGTCTCAAGAGCTATTTTTTGAGCTAGCATGACATCGCCCTCGACCAAGCCACCCACCGGGACGAAGCACCACCCGGTGCTGAGCCGGCCGTATTCGTCGATCTCGTTGACGTTGCCCGACGTTCCCCGCCGGATGCGGTACCGCTTTCCGGTATCGCATCCCACGACGTCGAAGTACCCTTTTCTCGTGAACTCGACCCTTTGCTGGGGCGAAAGCCAAGAACACAACAGTCGCAGCGCCCGAGCCTGAACCGTTTTCTCCTCCTTTGCTGCTCGATAAAGCGTACCGATAGCCAGGCTCCGAGGCGTCCAAGGGCCGATGCGACCGAACCTTCTCCTCACTGGTGCTCACCCGCCCACAAGCCGCGGGAAGAACAATGTCTCCTCGGCGGTAGGATCGAACGCAGTGATCCTGGTTACCTCACCGGGCTCCTTCCGAACGGCCGCGGTGTATCCTTTGCTCGTAAACTGCAGAAAAAGCCGCTCCGCCTCTACCAATGCTTCTGCATTGGAGTTGTCGAAGAAGTGCCGGCTGTCGCCGCTGTGATCCATAACGATTTGCACTGCCATGCCTCAAACTCCCGATTACATCTCACAAGCAATGTGGAATGCGAGCGCTCGTTCCTAACTCACCTAATCGCCACTGAAATCCTTCTACCGCTCTGCATCATGAGCACAAGACGATGCAGTGGCTCTGTCCGACGCCCTTCGGCGCGCCGACGTAAGCAACCGAGCAAGCCTTCACTTTAATGCGACGCCAATGGAGCCGCATGAGCAGAACAACGAAGCTGCTCGCCGAGTTCGAGTCGATGGCAAGCCGGCCGAGGGAGGTGCGGTACCCGCTTTTCGAGGGAACACGGGGGGACCTTGAACGGCACTAGGACGTCGTTTGCCGCCGAACGATCGGCGAGAACAGGCGTTTACCGACCATGTCAGACGCGTTCGACTATTTCCGTGCTTACGCAGTCCGAGCTCTCTGCAAAGCGAGATCCATGCCGAGGGGCAGAATGAAGCATCTGCAGCTGGCGGCGGGCCGGATCTACAATCTCCTCAAGAAGGAGGCCGCCTACGGCCCCAACATCCAGCACCTTGAGGACTTTCGCGCAGCTCAGAAGCTGGAGGCCTCTCTCGATCGCCGGCCAAGTGACCGATCCGATGGTCGCCCTGCTCCGGCGGCGCCGCAAAGCTCGCATAGGGAGGCTGGCTGAATGCCTTCGCTCGACGCGCGCGGTGTGGCAAGCCTTCTGCGAGAGTATGCCCAGCGCACCGCCTTGCGAGGCGGCAATCCTTACCGCGCGAAGGCCTACTCTCGGGCCGCCGACAGCCTGGCGGCCCTAGCCGTTCCTCTGGACGTGCTCGTCGCCGAAGATCGACTTACTGAGATCCCGGGCGTCGGCGATGCGATCGCCGACATCGTCACCAAGCTCCACAAGACGGGCAGTCATCCCAGCCTCGAAAAGCTGCGGAAAGAAATTCCCGCGGGGGTGCTCGAGATGCTCGCTGTACCTGGCCTTCGTCCGGAGAAGGTGCTGCGCCTGTACAAGAACCTAGGCATAGGCTCGCTCTCGGAGTTGGAGGCCGCCGCCCAGGACGACCGCATCAAGAAGGCGAAAGGACTGGGCGCCGCGCTGCAGACCAAGATCCTGCAGAACCTCGCGATCGCCAAAATTGGAGAAGGCCGCCTCCACCTGCACCGCGCCGCCGCGCTGCTCGCGCAGGCGAAGGACTCGATCCGCAAGTCTCGCCCCGAACTGAAGCGTGTGACGATCGCCGGCGATTTTCGCCGCGGCTGCGAACTGGTCGGTGATCTTGCCATCGTTGCGGAGGCTGCCAAGCCGGACAATACATCGACGCCGTCGGCCGACGGGCTGCAAATCCGAGTATCCGACCGCAAGCACTTCGGCGCTGCTCTCCTCTTCGCGACAGGCTCCGCCTCTCATATCGAACAACTCCAGGCTTTGGCAGCGGAGAGGGGGATGCAATTGGAGCCCGACGGCTTGCACAAGGGCCGCACGCTGATCGCCGGCGAGGAGGCCGAGATCTACCGCGCCCTCGGCCTGCCCTTCATCGACCCTGAGCTCCGGGACGGTCGCGGGGAGATCGAGGCGGCTCTAAAAGGCAAGCTCCCGAAGCTTGTCACCGACCAAGACCTGCGCGGCATTCTTCACTGCCACACCGATGCCTCAGACGGCACCGAGACCCTGGAGACGATGGCCAAGGCCACGCGCCAGCGCGGCTTCGAGTATTTCGGGGTTGCCGACCATTCCAAGTCCGCACACTATGCCGGAGGGCTCTCGGATGAGGAGATCGCGCAGCAGCACCTGGAAGCCGACCGGCTGAACAAGCGCTTCGGCAAGGATTTCCGGATCCTCAAGGGCATCGAGTCCGACGTCCTGGCAGACGGATCGCTCGACTATGACGACGATGTTCTGGAGCGCTTCGATTTCGTAGTCGCCAGCATCCACGGCCGCTTCAAGCTGGACCGCAAGGCACAAACGCAGCGCCTGCTTCGGGCCATTTCCGATCCCCACACGACCATTATCGGCCACATGACAGGGCGACAGCTCCAGCGGCGGCCTGGCTACGAAATCGACGTCGAGAAGGTGTTGCGGGCGTGCGCCAAGCACGACGTTGTAGTCGAGATTAACGCCCACCCATGGCGACTCGACCTGGACTGGCGCTGGCACCAGGCGGCGCTCGAGTTCGGATGCATGATGAGCATCAATCCGGACGCGCACTCGATCCCCGAGCTCGACCACATGCACTGGGGCGTTTTGATGGCCCGCAAGGGCGGTGTCCCTGCCGACCGGGTTTTGAACGCGATGACGCTTGCGGAGATCACGCGCTACTTCCGCCAAAAGCGGCGCTCGATCGCCCGCGCCGCCTAATGCCGCAGAAGCAGGATTTCTCGCTGCAGGGAAGGGTGGTGGCGGTCGCGGCCGATCGAGGGCATCACTTCAGCAAACCAACTCGGGACAGCATAATCCCGGTGGAAGGCCACGGCGTCGAAGGCGACGCCCACGCCGGTCCGTTCGTCCGGCACCGGTATTTGGCACGCCGCCGGCCCCTTCTGCCCAATCTTCGGCAGGTCCACCTGATCCCATCCGAACTCTTCCCGTCTCTCCTCGAAGTTGGCTTCGAAGTTGGCGCTGGCGACCTCGGCGAGAACGTCACCACCGCCGGATTGAATCTCGAACGGATGCCGCTCGGGACCTTGATCGAGCTCGGGCCGTCCGCGGTCGTCGAGCTGACGGGCCTCCGGACGCCCTGCGTCCTGATCGACCGCTTCCGAGCCGGTCTCAAGCGGCAGGTGCTCTCGTCGGCGGAAACGGGCCCTGCGTTCAAATCCGGGGTGCTCGGCGTGGTCCGAGCCGGGGGACCGGTCGTGGCTGGCGATAGTGCGCGGGTTCACCTTCCATCCTCCTCGTATCGGCCTCTGCCGGCGCTATAGGGAGCCCCTGCCATGGCCCGAAAATCGACCCTGCCTCATCGCCTGCAGCCCATGCTGGCCACACTGACGGATGCGCCCTTCGACGATCCCGATTGGGTCTTCGAGGACAAGTTCGATGGTTTCCGCATGGTCGCGGAAATCCGGCGCGGTCGGGTCGCGCTCTACAGTCGTAATGGGAAGATCATCAGCCACTCCTATGTCGAGGTGGCGAAAGCACTTGAAGGCGTGAAGGCGGATGCTGTGCTCGATGGCGAGCTCGTCGCGATCGGCAGGGATGGCGCATCCCATTTCCAATTGCTCCAGAATGCCTTGCGCCATGAGGCCAAGCTCTTGTACTGCGCGTTCGACCTCATGTTCGCGGAAGGCGAGGATCTGCGCGCGCTGCCTCTCCTCGAGCGCAAGAAGCGGCTGAAGGCCATCCTGCCGCGCCACAACCTGATCGCGTTCAGCAAGCATCGCAAAGGCAAGGGGACGAAGTTCTTCGCAGAAGCCGAGCGAAGGCATCTCGAAGGCATAATGGCCAAGCGCGCCGACAGCCCGTATGCGTCCGGACGCCGGACAGCCGATTGGCTGAAGGTGAAGACCGCGCAGCGGCAGGAGGTCGTCATCGCCGGGTTCACGGCACCGAGGCGAACCCGGCCCTTCTTCGGCGCCCTGGTGCTGGCGGTACGCGAAGGCGAAGCCTGGAGGTACATCGGCCACGTCGGCACCGGCTTCAGCCACCAGGTTCTGGGAGAGCTTCACGGCAAGCTCCTGAAGCTTAAGACGGCCAAGTCGCCCTTTCCCGCCAAGGTTAAGGATGAGCAGGTCACGACCTGGGTGCGTCCTACGTTGGTCGCAGAAGTGAAGTTCGCGGAGTGGACCAGCAAGGGAGAGCTGCGCCAGCCGGTCTATCTCGGCCTGCGGTCCGACAAAAAGGCCAAGGACGTCGTTCGCGAAAAGAGTTGGTCGCGAAAATAGGCGCAGCCAAGAAGAGACGTCCGGCCTGTTCAGCCGGCGGCTCGCTCGGATGCAGAAGGTCACGGCTGCAGGGGCGGCAACCCGAGAGCCTTGCGCACAGGTCCGAATGACCTGCGGTGAGCTGCGCATGCACCAAGCCTGGCAAGAGCTTCGTAGTGAGCCGGCACCGGGTAGCCCTTGTGATCCGCGAAGCCGTAGCCGGGGTAGCGGACGTCGAGCGTCCGCATGACCGTGTCGCGCTCGACCTTCGCCAGGATCGACGCAGCAGCGATGCTGGCGGACTTGGCGTCCCCCTTGATGATGGCCTGCTGAGGGAGGTCGATTTCCTTCAACCGCTTCGCGTCGATCAGCAGATGCTGCGGCGTCGATCCCAGCCCCCGGACCGCACGCTGCATGGCCTGGATACCGGCCCAGTAGATATTGATCGCGTCGATCTCCTCGACCTCTACGAACGCCACGGACCAACTCTCTGCCTTTGCCTTGATCTCCTTCGCGAGTTCTTCGCGAGCCGCGGCGTCGAGTTTCTTCGAGTCGTCGATCCCGACTATCCGCGTGCCAGGTTTCAGGATCACCGCGCCAGCGGACACTGGCCCGGCGAGAGGGCTCATTCCGGCCTCATCCACGCCTGCCACGGCACGCTGGCCGCTGTCCCATAGAGAGGTCTCGAAGCGCAGCATCTTGCGGAGGCGCTGCCCTTCGGATCTGTTTTCGAAACGCCTTTTATCGATCGAGGCCAGGATGGCACGTGCTCCCGCGCGGCCGTCAGCCCGCAAGATCTGCTCGACGCTGGCCTCGAGTGTTCGTTTCTCGACGACATAGCGCTGACGCAACACATCGAGCGAAAACTGGGACATAGCGGCCTTCTGACAGACTAATTGGGGAAGCGTGTCCGTAAACTTTGTGGCGATTGTCTGAAGTTAGGTCTTGCCGCCATCATCAGTCTGCGCAGCGCCCCGTCGAGTGGAACGGCCGGATTTAGCTGGGGCAGGTATTCTGCGCGGCTACTGAACTGCATCTACGAGCCGCCGGTCCCCGAACGGAACCAACCGCTGCCTTCATTCCTTTAGAAGGAGTGGAGCCTCGACCCCAGGGTGCTTCCGAGGGACAGGCCCATGCTCCGAGAGACTCGCAACGAAGACCAAATCCTGGACCGCACCGTCGAGGTCGCAGCAACCATTGCGGAAGAAGGCCTTCGCTATGTCAGCGACTCCGCGCCCGGTTACACCCGCAAGCGGACGGGAACTACCTTCAGCTACTACGACAAGGACGGCAAGCGCATCACCGACGCCGCCGTTATCCGACGCATCAAGTCCATCGGTATCCCGCCGGCCTATGAATCCGTCTGGATCTGCCCCTCGGCGAACGGCCACATCCAGGCGACCGGGCTCGATGCGCGGGGCCGCAAGCAGTATCGCTACCACGCGAAATGGCGCGAGCTGCGCGACCAGAACAAGTACGAACACATCGTCCAGTTCGCAGCCGCGCTGCCCGCGCTGCGCGACCGTGTCGCGGCCGACATGAAGCTGGAAGGGCTACCTCGGGAGAAGGTTCTGGCCACGATCGTCAGCCTTCTGGAGAAGACTTTGATCCGGGTCGGCAACGCCGAGTATGCCGAGACAAACAAATCATACGGGCTTACCACGATGCGACGAAAGCACGTTGCGGTGGGCCGCGGCGTCCTTCGGTTCGACTTCACGGGCAAGTCGGGCAAACAGTGGAAACTTCGCGTCGAGGACAAGCGGATTGCCGCCATCGTGAAGCGCTGCGCGGAGATCCCAGGACATGAGCTCTTCAAGTACCTCGACGACGACGGACAGCCGCGTACCGTCGATTCCGGCGACGTCAATGCCTACATCAAAGACATCACTCGCGAGGATTTTAGTGCCAAGGATTTCCGCACTTGGGCGGGAACGGTTTTGGCAGCGTTGGCCTTAGCCGAGTTCAAGAAGTATGACAGCCAGGCCGAGGCGAAGCGCAATGTTGTCGCCGCGATTGAGAACGTATCGAAGCAGCTCGGGAACACGCCGGCCGTCTGCCGGAAGTGTTATGTTCACCCGGAAGTCTTGAACGCCTACATGTCAGGTGATCTCGTGAAGATGATCGAAGCCAAGATCGCGCAGAAGTTCAAGCGCCAGTACGCTAAGCTCACTTCCGACGAGATCATGGTGCTGGCATTTCTGCGCAAGCGTCTCGATTCTCTGAAGGGCCCGGTCTAGGCGCCTCGAAAGCATGCGTTTCCTACACTTCCCTTTGCACCGCTGCTGGGCAGCTTTCTTCAGGTTCGACTCTCCAGGTCCCGCATGATCGGGGGAATTTCCTCCGGCAGTTCGCGTGCGAGCAATCCAATGGCACCAAGACGATCCGCCACCAAACGACCAGCCACGGCATGAAGATAGACGCCCCAAGCCGCCGCTAATAAAGGCGAGGTTCCTCGAGCGGCCAAGCCGGCCACGATGCCGGCCAGAGTATCGCCAGATCCGGACGTGGCTAGGCCTACGGTCCCCTGCTCGTTCAGTAGTGCCTCGTCAAATAAACCGACAACATGGGTGCTGGCCCCCTTTAGGGCGACCACGGCATGGACAGAACGAGCGGCTTCCGTTGCCGATCGCAGGGCCCGGCTCTCGATCTCTTCGCGTTCTCGGCCTAAAAACTTGGCCATTTCTCCGAAATGAGGCGTGCAGACTAGCCTGCCCCGCTGTTCTTGCCGAATATCGAAGTGGCGCAGAGAGGTGAAGGCCGACGCATCGACCACGAAAATAGGCCCGATCGCCTCGTTGAGAAGCAGCGCACATAGTCGTCCGACCGAGCCTTCATCGACCATACCGGATCCTATGAGAACGCTATCCGAACCCTTCGCAAGCTCGACCAAACGTGGGCCATTTCCGATCCCGATCTCTCCGTGCCCATCCTCCGAGCATCTGATTACCATGGCTTCAGGCATAGCCGCCCCGATATGAGGAGCGTTGGTTTGGCAGGCCGCGATGCGAAGCACGCCGGCGCCAGCCCGGAGCGCCCCCAGTCCAGCCAATATAGCCGCGCCCGGTAGCTCGATATTTCCGGCGATGACGAGCACGCGGCCTCTGCTGTGCTTGTCGCCCCCGGAATGCTTCGGCAACGGATGCGACCGCAGATATGCTTCGTCAAGCGGCTTAACGATCATCGGGCTGCTACCTTGGCGTCAGGGGCGGTCGTAACCGGCGCTCCCTCAGCCTCGAGCGGCGCGAGGAAGTTGTATCTCATTAACTTCAGGGTCGCTCCGCACTCATTACGCTGGTCCAGCCGATATTCCGTCACGGAGCAATTGGCGACATCTGCCGCCGCATCGATGTCCAGAATGGCTATCTCATCGAGCTTTTCGATGAGATAGCGAAAGCAGAGAACCACGACCTGATGTCCGACGATCAGCACGCGCTTGTCCGGATAGTGGAGGCTGACACTCTCCAGCACGCTCCGAAGCCGCAAGATAACATCGCACCAGCTCTCGCCTCCGGGAGGCCGAAAGTAAAACTTCCCCATGAGCAGGCGAGATTGCGCGAGTTCGGGATGGCGGCGTTCTATGCCGAGCTTCGTCAGCCGATCCAGTATTCCGAATTCCCTTTCCCGCAGCCTCTCGTCAGCGACGATGTCAATCGACGGAGCGGATGCCGCATGGACCGCGGCAGCGGTACTTCTGGCGCGCAGATACGGAGAACTTAAAATCATTCCCCGGCCCTTTCTTCGCTCGGGAGAGATGCGAACCAACGCCCGAGCGCTGCGGCCTGTTGCTCGCCCAAGGCGCTGAGCGGAACATCGACGTCACGTGCCTCGATCGCGATGTCCTCACCGCCAAGCGCATGAGCCGTATCGCGTGCCACGTTGCCGGCGCTCTCACCGTGCCGGACGATCCACAACCGAGAAGGCCAGTGCTGCGCCATGGCTATTCCCCAGTTTGGGGCTGTGGATTTCCGGCAATCAGCCGGGCAGCAATCGAGAGACGCTCGCCGCGCTTTGGTGAGCGACGAAAGGAGTCGAGACTTTGCATGAGCAGTTTCCCAAGCGAGACCTTGCTCAAACCGCGGGAGCGGAGGTCGTTCCAACAGTCCTGCGTCAACTCATTTCACCTAGTAGGCTGTCGCCCTACAGCGGCCGTTGCTAACGAGAGCCGCGTTGTGGCATGTCGGTTTTCAGGGAAAATGGGGACGCCGACGCACTTGGAGCCTACGCGGCTTTTGACCCGAAGCGGAAATGTCTGATGAACGCTCACTGTTCTGAAACGAGAACGGCTGGACTTACATCGCTTCTGTCGGCCGGCGCGGCAAAGGCTGCGGTGAAGATCGTGCTGTCTTCGGTCGACGTGGCAAAGATCCGTCCGCCATGCGCCCTTGCAATTTCCTGTGCGATGTAGAGCCCTAGCCCCAGCCCCTTTTGGTTAGGGACAACGTCACCTCGCTGAAACGCGGTGAAAAGATGGGGCAGCGCCTGCGCGGGGATCGGCGGTCCTTTGTTGATCACCTGGATCTCAAACCCCGCGTCGCTGGATCTTGCAACGACTATGATGGGCTCATCCGGCGCGCCATAGGTAATCGCGTTCCCGATCAGATTGGACAACATTTGACCCAATCGGCCCGCGTCGACGTCTATCGTCGCCGGTGCGTCAACATCCGACAGAATGCGGCGCTCGGAGTGAACGCTTTCGAACTCGGATACGATCTGCTTGATGATGGGTTCCAAGTGCTGGCGTCTGGAGCACAGTTGCATCCCGGCGCCCATGCGGAAGCGGGCGAAATCCATGACATTGTCTATCAAGACCGCCATCCGATTCACGCTGCCCTGCAAGAGAGCAATCCAATTCTTGCCTTCCTGATCGACCTTCTTGTTCAGGAGCCGCAAGCCGCCCTGGATCGAGGCAAGCGGATTTCTGAGATCATGGCCGAGGACGGCGATGAATTGCTCACGAAGCTCCGCGTTCTTCCGTTCCGCGGCAAGCTTGCTCTCGGTCAACTCCACCCGTTCGGCAGCGTCGAGATGAGCCGCGATCAGCTCAGCAAACAGCTTGAACATACCGACGACTTCAGGGGTATTTAGCTTGCGCGGTTTCGGGTCGATCGCGCAGAGCGTCCCGAAGAATGAACCATCGGGAAGAATAATCGGCACCGAGATATAGCTCTGAAAGCCGTACTGGGCCGGAGTGTGGTGATTGCAGTATTCTGCAGCCTCGCTGACATGGTCGATAACCACGGCCTCGCGGCTCTGGCGAATTTCGTGGCAAATCGTGCTCTCGACCTTCAGCTCGTCACCCGGTTTCAGCCCAAAGGCAAGGTCGTCTCGCGATGCACAGGTGATCCATCTGTCCTCGGTGACACGGGCAACCGCGGTGAACCCCATGCCCGTGGTCCGACTTACCACGTCAAGTATGGTCGGTACGGCGGCAATTCCGCTGATTTTGGCGATGTCGCGTGCGAATTCCATTCGACCCCCGCAGCCGGAACTCTCTATCCCGGTCTGAACGGCCCTTTTAGACTAACTGTAATTACCTGTCTCCAGGGTAAGGAAGCCAAGCCATTACGGCTGAACGAGGCTCGGCGCATCATCGAGGAGTATGCCGCCGAGCTGCGGAAGATCATCCAGAAGCTCCGGAGTAAGTTGAACTAAGGCCGCCTCACTTAGCGGCCTCATTCACTTCAGCCGACCTTCACTTCCGCGCCGCCCCTAGCTGCCCTCTCGCGTGACGGCCGCTGCGTCTGCTGTTGAGAGGAGCTGGGCTGCTGGCCTCCACAGCCGCCCGTGGACCCATAGCGGACTTTAGTGTCCATCGAGCTGCCCTGAGGGAGTGGACAGCTACTGGAACCATGATGAAGCCCGCGCATTCTTGCTCGGCATATCGGGCCTTCAGCCGTAAGCGTTGAGATCCTCTTTCGCACCGCCGCTTACTGCGACCGCGAGACTCAAGGTTATTCGGACCATCGGCCGGTCGTCGCGACCTTCTCGCTGCCGTAGGGAAATCAAAGGAAGGGTCGGCATGGCTGCTCATCTTGGAAGAAAAGAGCTTGCATGCAGTCTCGCGACGCCTTGGAAGAACGCCACAAGCCGTCAGAAAAATTGCCAGCAGGCTAAAGCTTCCGCGTCGACCTCTTCATCTTATGAGGTGACTCTGCCGCAATCCAGCGCCGACAGACGCCATCTCAAACGGATACGGTGGGTCGCTCCCGATCCAGCTCTGGCCGGCTGTCGTGACAGAAGCGTGTTGAGCTCAATGTTGTTGCAGTACTTGTTGAACTTGCTCAATTATCGGATCGCGATCACATTTGATTGAGTTTCCCGACCAATGCGTACCATTCAGGTTGATCTTTAAGGCGTTCTGGACCTCCAGCGGCACTCCGGCGCGCAGGTTCGATCTGGATGAACAAAACTCAGCCCCTCCCCCGGACTAACTCCTAGCAGTCAGGATTGAAGCATCAAGAGTTCCAAGCTTGGTGTAGATTTCTGAGCTTACAATGATTGCATCGGACTAGATCTGGCGAATGCCGGGAGGAATTTTGGCTAAGAGATTCGTCGCGAGCCATTCGCACGCACCAAAGGTCGCACTTGGGCTGGGCGACGGCAGCTGCCGCGTCCGTCCCAACTTCACGGCCCAGGCCGAAGCGAACAACCGCACAAGTTGAACTAGCCCTGTCCCGCTTGCCGGCTCGAGGCGGCTTTTCAGCCAAGCGCTTGGGCCCGGTGCTGCTTTTGGCGTTGCTGCGGTTGGCTTCGATTCGTCGAACTGACGTCATGTGGGAGCGCGCCGGTTGGGGCGGGTTGCGGCACCCGAAGGCTCGCTCCACCCCCCTGAAAGCTCAAGGCTTTTCGTGCCAACGAACCGCAAAATTGCTGCAGAAAGGACTGGCATTCCCGCGCAAAAGGAGCGTTAATCACCGGACCGGCCTTACGGCCCTTGGCTCCGGTCTTTCCCCTCGCAGCGGCGGGGGTTTTGGCGGTGCGGCGGCAAGCCGCGTCAACCCAGGAGAGACCGGTGACTACGATTGCAACCGACGGCGCCGCGGCGCCCCGCTCCGTCATCAATTTGAACCGCCACGACCGCCGCGCCTTCATTGGCGGCTCGGATGCGCGCATCATCATGGGTGATGACCAGGAGAGTCTCACGCGCCTGTGGCGCGAAAAGCGCGGCGAGATCGCGCCGCCAGATTTGTCCCGCAACCTGGTCGTGCAGCTCGGCGTTGCCACCGAGGCGCTCAACCGCGCCTGGTACCAACACGCCACCGGGCACGCGATCACCGACATCCAGAAGCGGGTGCGGCATTCCGTCCATTCCTGGATGGCGGCCACGCTGGACGGCATCGTCGCCCCGACCGGCGCGGTGTTCGAGGCCAAGTTCATGCTGCCCTGGGGCTTTACCGAAGAGGCCGCAGCGGAGAAGCACATGGCGCAGCTGCAGCACAACATGTGGGTCACCGCATCGCGCAGCGGCGTTCTCTCCATCATCACCGGCGGTGGCAAATGGATCGAAATCACCGTGCATGCCGACCCGCTCTACCAGCACCTGCTGCTGACTGCGGAGAAGAAGTTTTGGCGCTGCGTGCAGAGCGGTGAGCCACCGCTGCTGTTCGGGATCGAGACCCCACGGCCGCGGCTTGCCGCCGTCAAGGTCGTCGACATGACCGCGTCCAATGTCTGGGCCGAATGTGCGGCGATCTATCTGCGCACCCGCGAGGCCCATGCCGAGCACGAGCTGGCCAAGGCCGAGCTCAAAAAGCTGCTGCCGGAGGATGCCAAGGAGGCGTTTGGCCACGGCGTTCGCGCCAAGCGCTCCAAAGCCGGCGCGATCAGCTTTGATCCGGTTGAGATGGAGCCCGTCCATGCACCAGGCCAGTGAGCATATCGGCGCGATCGCGGCGGCGCTGGCCCGCGCGCAAGCCGAACTGACCAACCCAGAGAAGACCCTGACCGCTCAGATCCGCTCGCCGTTCCTGCGCGATGACGACCGCACCTTTCGCTACGCCTCGCTGGCGAGCGGTCTCGACATCGTGCGCAAGACCTTGAGCCAGCAGGAGATCGCCACCATCCAGACCACCCGGGTCGAAGAAACCAGTGGCCACATCCACCTCACCACCCTGCTCGCCCATTCTTCCGGCGAGTGGATCTCCTCGGACTGGCCGGTCTGCGCCGCACGGGACATCGAGGCGCCGCATCGCATGGGTGCGGCGTTGACCTACGCCCGGCGCTACGCCCTGTTCGCGCTGGTCGGAATTGCCGGCGAGGATGATCTCGACGCCCCGGATGCGGCCGCCGGTCCTCCCGCACCGCCCACCCTCAAGGCCTCGCCCGGCAAGGGCGCGCTCAACCGTGCCCCGGTGCTGCGGCCGGGGGAGTCCGCCGCACTCAGGGAGCAGCTGTTGCGCCAGCTCGAAGCGCTGCCCGCCAGCACCGATCTGCTCGGCTGGGCCATGACGAGCCTCCCGCTCAAGAACAGCTTGCAGGAGCCGGATGCCCGGCGCGTCGAGGCCGCCTATCAGGCCAAGCTTGAGGACGCTGCCCAAGCCCAGCCGTCGGCCGACTTGGGTGGCACGCCAAGCCAAGCGCCTGCTGCTGACGCCGAGGCCGCGCTGCAGCCCGCGCTCGCCGAGGCCGGGCTCGCTCATCCCAAGGAGCCGCCGCGCAAGCGCAGCAAGGCGCACCTGCTGTTTGTCCGGGAGCAACCCTGCCTGGTGTGCCGGCAAACGCCGTGCGATGCCCATCATCTGACGTTCGCCCAGCCGCGGGCGCTCGGGCGCAAGGTCAGCGATGAGTTCACGGTGCCGCTGTGCCGCGCCCATCATGAGGAGCTGCATCGGCACGGCAACGAACGGGCGTGGTGGGCGAACCTGCAGATCGCCCCACTGCCGGTCGCGCAGGAGCTGTGGGCAACGAGCCCGGTGCAGGGTCCGACCGAGACGGCGGGCGGCAGCGCAGCCGTCCTCGCCAGCCTGGGCGCGGAGACCGCATCCCGATGAACGGCCCCTTCCAAACCGCGCCCGAGCTGACCGCCACTGCGCTCCCGGCGGAGTTTGCGGCCTTGGCGCCGCCGCCCCTGCTGCTGCCCGGCGAACAGCTCGACCATTACCATGCGCTGCGACAGGCCATCTTTGCGGACCTTGCGCCCCGGTCCGCCATCGAATGGCTGCTCGCCATCGACGTGGCCGAACTGTCCTGGGAAATCCTACGCTACCGCATGTTGCGGCACCGATTGCTCGAGACCTATCGCCAAAAGGCGATCGGAAGCGGCGCTGCGGCGCATCGACCTGGTCGGGATCGATCCCCACTTCGAGCCCCAGGCCGAATACTACACCCAGCAAAATGCGCTGAGCTGGCGCACTGACCCGATCGCTGCGACCGAGATCGAGGCGCGCCTTGCCGCCTACGGCTGCGATCAAGACGCCGTCACCACCGAAGTCTACATCCAGGCGCGCGAGGTCCTGGTGCTGTTCGAAGGCTTGCTCAACGCTCCACAAACCAAGCGCACGTTGCTGCTGCGCGAGATCAGGCATCAGCGCTTCGTCAGCGCACCGATGCGACGACCGTGCCTCTAAAGCAGATCGAGCTAGATCGTCAACCCACTGAAACCGCGGTAGAAGTAAGCAGTTCGGGAAGCGCTGCGCATGGCGCGTTGGCAGTGCGAGGCGGACCGGCTGTGTCTTGACCGGTTGATCACGCGGGCCAGAGCCACAAATGCCATTCGCAAGCGCAGCAATCCAACTCGTACAAGTGTTTGGATTCTTGAAGAGCGACAGAGCAAGCTGTTCTATGTATTGGTGGCTCGCGTCCGGATGAGGTGAAAATGAGTAATGCGCTCATCGTTCACAAAGCTCATCTGCCAAAATCGCTCCTCAGCGTACGGGCAGCGCAATATGTCCGTATGTCAACCGACCGGCAGCACTACTCGATCCAAAATCAGGCTGCCGTCATCGCCGCCTACGCCCACGCCCATCATCTGACGCTGGTCCGAACCTACAAGGACGAGGGCGAGAGCGGCCTGCTTATCAAGAACAGGACCGGGCTCCTCCAATTGCTTGAGGATGTCGAGAGAAACCAGGCCGACTTTGGTCACCTTCTGGTCTATGACGTAAGTCGATGGGGCCGTTTCCAGGACGTTGATGAAAGCGCGCACTATGAGTTCGTTTGTCGGCGCGCGGGCATCAAGGTCGCATATTGCGCTGAGCAATTCGAGAACGATGGAAGCATGCTCGCGAGCATCGTCAAAAACATCAAGCGCGTGATGGCTGCCGAGTATAGCCGCGAGCTGTCCGCGAAGGTCTACGCCGGTCAATGCCGCTTTGCGCGGCTGGGCTACAAGCCATGCGGACGTGCCGGCTATGCACTTGTGCGGGAGCTCGTCGACGAGAAGATGCAAACCAGACGAGTGATGAAGAAGGGCGAGCGGAAGTACATCCTGACCGACCACATTCGTATCAGACCGGGCGACCCCATGGAAATCGCGGTCGTGAAGTGGATATTCCAACGGTTCTTGGAGGTTAAGTCGGAGACGGTCATCGCTTGGGAACTCAACCAAAAAAGGCTCGTCTCGAGTACCGGCGCGGCGTGGACCCGCGCCGCGGTTGGTACTGTTCTCAGAAACGAGAGCTATATCGGAAACCTCATCTTCAACCGGAAATCCCAAAAGCTCCGACAGGCCGCGGTGAGGAATCCGCCTGAGCAATGGATCAGATCCGAGGGCTGTATCGAGCCCATCATCGATCGCGAGGTCTTCTTCACCGCCAGAAGCATTATGGAGAACCGGCGCGTGGATCTTTCTGAGCAGGAGATGCTGGTTCGGTTGCGCAAAACTCTTCTCAAAGAAGGCCGCTTGACGCCGGCCATTATCGATCGAACTCCGGGATTGCCCTGCGCTGCGACCTGCCAGACCCATTTTGGCAATTTTCGGAATCTCTATCGGCTGCTCGGCTACACCCCGAAGCGGAATTACGAATTTCTCGACGCCCGTCCTTTCTGGTCCGAGCTCAGGGCAAAGCTCATCGAACAGGCCGCGGCTGCGATCAAGGCGGCCGGCGGACGCGTCAGTTCAGGCGGCTGGAGTCATTGCCTGCGCGTGAGCGGGTCGGTCTGTGTTTCCGTTAGGGCTGCTCGTTGGTCCCGTGGCCAAAAGCCGACCCATGCACCGTACTGGAGCATCGAGCGCGAGGCGTGCCTCCCCGATGGCTGGATCGCAGCTATCCGCCTCGCCGAGCACAATCAGACGGTGCTCGACTACGTATTGTTGCCGACCGATGGCAAAGTGAAACGCACGATCCGCTTTTCGGAGGCAGCGCGAGCGCGCCGAGGAATTGCGCGCTTTAAGACGGCCAATGGCCTCGTTCAAGCCATCACGAGGCGATTGACAAAAGCTGATCCTACTACCCACACGCACCGAACGCGGGGGCGCCGGCGACCGAAAGCGATGCAATCTAGAACTAGAAAGATTCACCGACGACGCTGATACCCGACAGACCGTTATTTTGAGACCTTGTGCTCACCCTCGGCGTGAGCTTTGATGCGCGCATTTAGGATGTGCTATTATGAGCGTTAAGGCGATTGTCGCGAAAATCCTAAGAGACGAACTCACGTCCCTGGGCATCCGGTCTCTGACGGTCCAGGAGTCTGAGAGGATCGCGGCTCACATCTTCGAGCGGATCATTGACCTTGAATTGGAGCTTGAAGCTCGTGACTTCGCCTCCATGAGCCGCGATCGCGACTAGCCTTCTCGTGCTTTCGCGAGGTGCTACTGCCAGCCTGGCAAGAGCCACGAGCAGCCTGGCAAGAATTGAGGCGACTTGAGCCGGCCCGACCCCTCGTTGGTCAGTCGGCATGGAGATCACGCCAGAGACCAAAGAACGGCGTTGCAGGGGCTGGCTGCTGCTGGTCTCGAGCCGTAGACGGGGCACGGGCAAGCTAAAAAAGGGCAAGTACTCCCGTTAACGTCGGCTATCGCTGTGCTATGCTGAGGGGCGACTACGAACGTGGTCGCAATCTCAGTTAACTCCCGTCGGCTACCTAGCCGGCGGGGTTTTTCTATGGGCCTTAAGGGCGACGAGAGACGCCAGTTCAGATTGCGACATTAACTTGGTTTTAATACCCGTTGTACAGGGGCGCCGGGTCATGTAGACACGGCCTGTGTCCGCGTCAGTTGCGTTTAAGAGTCATGATTACGTACAAGCAGTACCACATCCAGCGATTTGAGCACGGCAACGCGCGTTGGATTGCCCGCGTTAGCCGGGCAGATGGTCAGAACATCCGCACCATCTTACCGGCCGCTGAGCACCCGTACCTTGATACGAAGCCGACCGCCTCCGCCGAGGAAGCCGAGGAACTTGCCAAGGAGGGCATCGACTTTGGCGGTATGGTTTAGGCAACTCTGCTAGAGTTCGCCTAACAACTGCACGCGAGATCGAGGGCCCCTTTAAAAAATGCTAGAGCCATGAAGAGAACTGAAGGGTCACTTCGGCAGAAGGCTCGATCGCTCGGGATTGGGTTAGGCCGCCACGATAGCCTCGAGCGAAATGCCGCTTAGCAGATGCGGCACTCGTTTCTGCGTCGTGTGTGTCCTCCGCCAAACATGGGCGAGGATCTAA
>NZ_LAXE01000001.1:3053257-3098899 GCF_003122645.1 Bradyrhizobium sp. SUTN9-2 | reverse complement strand
CTAAAGGCTTCGATGCTCGCCTTACGAGCCGCGAATCGCTCGTTTTCTGTTGCACATGGACCAGGGATCGAGACCCGCGGCTCTGTAGACCCGAGCAACTAGAAGCCGGCATCGAGTCCCGGGCATGGTCGACAATAAAGCACATACGGGCGGCCGGCAGTGCAATGGACGCTCCTTGCGAGAACCGCAATCATTGCAGCGAATGCAGCCTGCGAAATCACGCCGACCACCCCGTCAGCGCGGGGTGTATCCACCGTTGAAGGCGGCACACGGCGTGAAAACCCTCAGCGCGGACACGACCTGCCCCCTTTAACGTGCATTTCCGTCACCGCTGTGCAGCGTAATTTTCCCGGAGGCCACCTCGAAGCAGGGGCGCCACCAAAAAAAAAAAGCCCCGGCGATGCCGGGGCTTTGACGCTTGATCGTGGGATCAGATCAGTACTTCGCGACGACCGGACCGGTCCAGTTGAATCGATAGACCAGCGAGGTGCTGATAGTCTGAACCCACGGCTTGAACGAAAGGTTAGTCGCCGCCGGCACGTTGCCGACGTCCGACAGCGCATCGATGCTCTTCCGATCATAGTAAGCGGCGCGATACTCCGTCTTCATGAACCAACCGGGCGACTGGATGCCGAAGATGTTCAAATTGTTCTCCACGCCACCACCTACGAACCAGCCATGCCGGTTGAACGAGTCGGTGTGGAAACCAGTCGGAAGGCCAGTGAAACTGCCGAGCAAGGTCGAGCCGGACCAATGCGATCCGCTGTAACCGCCATTGACGTAAGAGAGAACGTTCGGAGCAATCAAATAACCAACACGGACACCAGCGGCCCAAGCAGTTTCCATCTTGAGCTTGCCGGTCACGGCGTTGAAGGGATCCTGAACGTTGCCCCTCAAACTGCCGAACTGACCGTCGGCGAACACACCGGCGACCCAGGTGCCGCTGAACTGCCAGTCGTAACCGGCGCCGACCGTGCCAAACCAGCCGTCGCCGCCCTGATTTTGGTGCAGGCTAAGTGCTGCACCCGTTGCTGCAACTTGAGAATACGTATCGGCGTCCCAGATGCCGCCGCCGCCACCGCCGAAGACGTAGAAGCCGGTCCAGTTGGCGACGGGCGCCGGCATCGGAGCCTTCGCATAAGGACGGGCCGCGAGGTCAGCCGCTGAGGCCGAACCGGTCATCGCCGCAACGGCGGCCAGCGCGAGCAAAGTCTTCTTCATTTTCAGGTCCCCAAAGTGCAAGCGGTCAATGTCCGATTGAGGTAATCTAGACGCATTCGCCAGAATTGCTGTAGCTCGGCGGCCACAGTGACGGACAAAGGCCCGGTGATGCTGGAGGATGATAGCCCAGATTTAAACGTATTGCTCCGCGACAACCCAGCGGGAATATCCTCTTATCTAACTGAAAACTTTGGAGAAAACGACCCAGGACGAGCGCGGGCAGCTCTTTATGTGGTTTTTGTCGCCCAAAATGTGCAGATGCTGGCGCGGGACGCCGGACTAAGGCGGGATGCTCTTTACAAAACATTTGGGGGCCGAATCGACCCTCAATTGAGCCGGGTTCTCAAGCTCCTAGCGGCCATGAACGTGGTACCCAGAGTCGCACCCGCACCAGGCGGCTCCGAGGCGATTGCGGCGCGCTTGACAGAAGCTTTCGGTCGAGAGGACCCTGCCGAGGCCATCCTTGGATTGAGCGAAGTCGTCAAATCCCAAAACGTGAGCGCTTTGGCCCTTAAACTGGGGGTCATGCGGACGACAGTGTACAAAA
This sequence comes from Bradyrhizobium sp. SUTN9-2, assembly GCF_003122645.1. Taxonomy (NCBI): domain Bacteria; kingdom Pseudomonadati; phylum Pseudomonadota; class Alphaproteobacteria; order Hyphomicrobiales; family Nitrobacteraceae; genus Bradyrhizobium; species Bradyrhizobium sp. SUTN9-2. The sequence goes on along the minus strand of NZ_LAXE01000001.1, from coordinate 3,097,131 downwards.
CTTTCGGAGGAACCGTCGATCCGCAACTGAAACGTGTCCTAAACCTGTTCGGAGCTTTGCAAGTCAGATTGGCAGTCGAACCTGCGACACCACCAAAGATCAGGCCGAATCGCCCAAAGCGAGGTCGCCCACCAAAAGTGCAAGCGCCGTGAATCGATGAGTAACGAGAGAGAAGCTCATTAAACTTGGTTTAAACTTGGTTTGACCTGCACGGGAGGGCTGCTCGACTCAGTTAGGAACGACGGCTTCCGCTGCGGAATTGGTGACGCGCTGTGTTTTCGCAGAGCCCTGATCCGTGCTGGCCAGACGACATGGGAATTGAGATGATCCAAGCCGGGCTGGCTAATCAGATCGGGGATCGCCAAGTGCTGACCCTGCAGCAATGTCTCAAACTAGTGCTCCTCGCAACCCTTTAGCTTACGGACGACGGCGCAGCTATCAACGACCGTTGCGTCGTTCCGGGTCGGTTCAGACTCGCGGACATTAACTACCCATCAACACCCGTTATGCGGCAGGGCGGGGCAAGTAGATAGAGCCTGTGCCAGCGTCAGTTGCGTTCGAGCTTCTTGATTACGTACAAGCAGTATTACATCCAGCGGTTTGAGCACGGCCACAACCTCTGTGTTGCCCGCATCACACGTGCGGATGGTTAAAACATCCGAACCATCATGCCAGCCTCTGAGCATCCCTACCTCGATACTAAGCCCGCCGCTTTCGCCTAGGAAGCCGAGGAGCTTGCCAAGGAACACATCGACTTTGGCGGTATGGTCTAGGCGGCTCTTCTAGGGGTCGCCTCCCCCGTTGCCCACGAGATCGAGGGCCCTTATCGTTTCCCGACGGGCAATAGCCTTTTTTTGGGAAGCTATAACCTGGCTGCTCACAGCAGCATTCGCTTCCCAAGCCAAGCCAGCGCCGTCGAGCAAGCGGCCGAAAGCAATGCAGTCCAAAACCAGGAACGCCCACGGGCGGCGCTGATTGAGCGCAGGTACAGGAACGCTCCGAGAACCATTCCGTAATTCTTTCGGAATTCTCCGTTAAGCTTGGCTACTTCCGGCAGATCGGACAAAGACTTGCATTCGTTGGCCATTGGCTGGGCTCCATTTGCGCTGGACCAGCACCCTATGAACCACTGTTTTGCCCGACGACGCAAGTTCCATTTCTGTTTTTCGGTACGCTTAGCGAGACGGCCATTGGGGTCTTTTTCAGCCCTTCGCCGATCCGTACGCAACTAGCTCACTCGACAGCTCGGACTTGAATCGATCCAGCGAGGACCTTATCGACCGGCCGGGATCGACCGCCCGATGGCGAGGGCCCAATGGTAGTTTATGCCGCCTCCATGACGTCGAAATAAATCCAGCAGCGATGCACCGTCGATGGGGGCGATGTTCGCCGACGTACTACCTGCCCGTCGAGCCTCGCTTCTATGGACCTAGCCAGCTTGAGGTCCTCATCCGTTGCTCCACTTCATTCGTTTGAGCCCTCGCCGCTGCCGCGACAGGGCGGCCTTCTCGTAACGCTCCAAGCTCGACAGAAGTCTCATCTGCTTTGGTTCAGCGCTCTCTATAACGGCTAAGATCAGACCTAACCGAAGCATTCGCAGCCGCTCCTGTCGATTCCTGGCCTGAGCCAAATCTTGAAGTGCGAGCTCCATACCGGCGCCCTTGAACTCCTCCGCAAGAAGTGCATCGAACCCGGCGAAACTAGAACCTTCGGAATCGTCCCAACGAGAAAGACCATGCCGATAGGCGTTGCGGCTCGATATTGCCTTCCCACAACTTGTTTGCGGGCCGGTACTCTTCGTCGCGTTTGCGCGATTGGCTTCGATTTGTCTCCTTGTCGCCACCTTCCCTCCTTGATTTCGAGAATTAGCGATCGACCGATCTCGATCGCTAATCGACGGCGCTAATCCTCCGTTCCCGGGACGCCACGATGTTGATGAGGAAGATCGCGGGACCAAGCCGTCAACAGCGGCGCGATAAAGGTATGGAGGTTAGGCCCATCAAACAGATAGGCCGCGATGCCAGCCGCCCCCGCTGCGGCGAGGTCGCTCTGCTTGTCCCCGACCATGAAGCTTGCATCGAGATCCACTGGGTACCGTTCAAGCAGGGCTCTAATCATCCCCGGTTGCGGCTTGCGACAGTTGCAGAGGACACGGTATCTCTCAATCAGTCCATCGGGGTGATGTGGGCAGAACTCGAACGCATCGATATGCGCACCAACAACAGCAAGCTCACGCGACATCCATTCGTGCAGGTTGCGAACATGCCGCTCCTCGTAAAGGCCTCTCGCAACTCCTGATTGGTTCGTTACGACAAAGGCAAAGTACCCTGCCTCATTGACTGCTTTCACGGCTTGTTGGGCTCCTTCGACCCACCGGATCTTATCCGGATCAAACGCATAGCCGTCGTCCTCGTTGAGGACGCCATCACGATCAAAGAAAACTGCTGGACGTTTCAAAGCTCATTCACCCACGTCTGGAGCAATACTGCCGATCTTCCGACAATCACTGCTCCATTTCAACAAGTCCCGGGCGGACAAGACGCTCCTCTGCGCCCCGCGCCTTGCATTCAGCTGTTCGCTGTTGAAGGTAACCGGTATGAGCTCCCACGTCTGCGGTGATCAGCGAGCGCGGGCGTAGCGGATCGGCATCCAGTATTGCCGCAAGGCCTCGACCGCCGCCGGAATATCGGCGTGGGCGTTACGCAGAAAGTTCTTGGTCTCGCGGCCGCTTCGTGGTGGTCCCAGCAGCGGACGGCCCTGATCGTCGCGACAATGCAACAGGATAGGCAGAATTAGGCCGTGATTGATGCCTCTGGCGTCCAGCAACGGGGCCCACGCCGATAGTTTGAGCCGCATCGCGGCATAGAAGCCTTGGCACCAGGGTCGCGGATCGACGTCTCCACTGGGTTTGCGGCGGTGCATCGGCGCGAACCGGTCGGGTGCGGTCGAGAGGGTGTTGCTGATGTCGTTGTGGCGCAGCGCGACGGCCGATATGGCTGCGAACTCCGGGGTGCCGCCGTGGTTGAAGGCATCGGCATCGATGGCGAGCAGCGGGCAGATCCAGTCGAGTGGACTCATCGACACCGGTCCGGCCACGATTGCGGCGACGTAGCCGTCGAGCATGGGGAGACTGGTGGCGGCAGGATGCTGATCGACGCGAGCCTGCAGCCATCGCTCGAGCTCCGCAAGTGACATCGCGGCGGCGGTCATCGATGACGATGCTTCTTTATGGCGACGTCCCCTCACGCGGCGGCCTGTGCGGTGCGCTGGCGCGCAGCCTTCCAGTTCCAGGCGAGCAGCTCGTGCAGTTGATGGCTTCTGGTTCGCCCGGAGACGATACGCTCCAGCACGTCGGTCAGATAGGCTTGCGGATCGAGTTCATGGAGCTTTGCCGTGTTCACGATCGACGCCAGGATCGCCCAGCTCTCGGCGCCGCCTTCGCTGCCGCTGAACAACGAGTTGCGTCTTCCCATGGCAATCGGGCGCATGGAACGCTCGACTGTGTTGGAATCGACCTCGATGCGGCCGTCGCGGAGAAACAGCGTCAGCCCGTCCCAGTGATTGAGCGCATAGTTGATCGCCTCTGTCAGCTTCGACTGGGAGAACAACTGGCCGACTATCTCGGTCAGTCGCGCCTTAAGCGCTGCCATCAACGGTGCGCTCCTGATGCGACGGGCGGCCAGCCGCTGCTCCGCACTGCTGCCACGGATCTCCACTTCGATGGCATAGACCGCCTGCAGCCGCTCGATCACCTCGCGAGCGAACGGCGACTCGGTCGTTTTGAACACCTCGACGAATTTGCGGCGGGCATGGGCGAGACAAAAGGCGAGCTGGATCGCGCCGCCATGACCGCGGGCCAGCGCCTTGTAGGCGGCATACCCATCCACCTGCAGAATGCCGGAAAAGCCGGTCAATTGTCCGGCGATCGCCTCGGTGCCACGGCTGTCGGCGAACACGTAGGCTACCGCCGGCGGCGAGGGCCCACCCCAGGGACGGTCATCCATGGCATGCGCCCAGAACTGGCAGATGCGGGGGCGATGTCGTCCGGGGTCGAGCACCGGCATCGGCGTCTCGTCGCAGAACACGCGCGGCGCGGCCTGAATCATCCGCAACTGCAGCTCATAAAGGCTCTTGAGCCACCAGGCGGCACGCTTGACCCAGCCAGCGAGTGTTGCGCGGTCAAGATGGATGCCCTGGCCGGCCAGGATCTGCACCTGCCGGTACAACGGCAAATACCAGGCGAACTTCGAGACCACCACGTGGGTCACGAGGGCCGTCGACGCCATGCCGCCCTCAATCAGGCGCGGCAACACCTTCGCCTGGACCACGCCATCGGTGCAGCTGCGGCAGCCGTATTTGGGACGGACCGTCCGCAGCACCCGCAGGATCGCCGGGATCACGTCCAGCACCTCGCTGACGTCCTCGCCGATCTTGTGAAGCTGGCCCTGGCAGCATGGGCACGCGGTTGCGGCCGGCTCCAGCACCTGCTCACAGCGCGGCAGGTGTTTTGGCAGCGCCCCGATGTTGCGGCGCGCCTTCTTGCGCGGCAGCTTGCCAAGCGGCTTCGCCGCAGGCGCGTCGTCGTTGGCAACTGCAGGCGGCGTGACGCCGGCCTCAAGATCGTCCAGTTCAAGCGCAAGCTGCTCGGCCATGAGCGCGGCAAGCCGCTCCGAGCGCTTCCCGAAGATCATCTCCTTGAGCGTTTGCATCGCCACACGCAGCTTCTCGTTCTCGGCGTCAAGCGCGAGCACCATCTCGGTCAGAGCGGCTGGATCAGTCGGGAGAACGTCGGGGCGAATCGCCATGAACGGACCATACATCCGCGCGCCGCAGGCTCCAGCGAAATCCTCGCCTCTCAGCCGACAACGGACGGCTGCTTCACAGGCTTGGGTGACACACGTGTCCACTCAAGTCCGTCGAGCAGCATCGCGAGCTGCGTCGCACTGAGATGCACCACGCCATCGCGGATCGGCGGCCAGGTGAAATGCCCCTGGTGCAACCACTTCGTCACCAGGACCATGCCGCTGCCATCCCACGCCAGAAGCTTCACTCTGTCCATGCGTTTGCTGCGGAACACGAAGACGTCGCCACAATACGGGTTCGCACGCTGCGCTTCGCTCACCAGCGCCGACAGCGTGTGCACCGACTTGCGGAAATCGACCGGCTGTGTCGCCAGCACCACCTTGAGGTCAGATCGTAGCGCAATCACCGGATGCCCCGAAGCGCCGCCAGCACGGTCGACAGCGTCGCCAGCTCCACGCCCGGTTCGACCCGGATGCGTGCCCCGTTCACCTCGATCTCAACCACCCCGCAAACCTTGGCCGGCGGCGCGGCGATCTCCAAAGGCTTCGTCTGTAGCTGCGAAATGCGCGCGGGCTCGCCAGCTGTCCCGCTACCGCTCTCGGCACCAATTTGGATCGGCACGAAGTTCGGCGCCTTGCCCACCACCGCCGCCGCAACTTGGCGTCGCCACACCGTAAGCAGTCCGCGCGAAACGCCATTGCGCCGCGCCACCTCGGAGATGTTCGCACCCTCCTCAAAGCTCGCCGCCACGATCCTGGCCTTCTCCTCACCCGTCCACCGACGCCGTCGGCGCTCCCCCGTGATCACCTCGACGCGACGATAGGAGTCACCTTCCTGCCTGGCATCAAGCATGGCATCTGCCATCGTTCCACCTCCACCGATCAGCTCATGCCAGGCTGTATCGCGCGCACGCCGAGGAGTGGCTAGGTGTGGGCCTCATGCCGGTTACTGTTGAAGCGTAGATTGGCTTCGTTTTGTCGCTTTGATGCTGCTCCGCCTCCCGTCACCCGCCCCAAACGCGTGAGAACGAGAGCCATTCTTGCCCCTAAAGGAAGCAACAATGTTGCTGCTGAAAGGACTGGCATTCTCGTGCAATTGGAGCGTTACTGAGTCGGCCGGGCGGCAACGCCGATTATAGCGCCGGTATCTCGCCTCGCGGACGCGGGGCTTCAGGCAGTGCGGCAGGTACAGCCGCTTGTTCTTGCGTAGGAGATACTGGTGACAACGGTTCAAACGAATGGTGCAGATGCGCCAAATCATATCATTAGGTTCAACCCGAACGACCGACGCCAATTCATCGGCGGTTCAGACGCCCGCATCATCATGGGGGATGACCAAGAGAGCCTCATCCGCCTTTGGCGCGAAAAGCGCGGCGAAGCAGAGCCTGAGGACCTCTCAGACAACTTGATCGTTCAGCTCGGCACCGTGACAGAGGTCCTGAACCGCGCCTGGTATCAGCGCGCAAGCGGTCACACCGTCAAAGACATCCAAAAGCGCGTCCGTCACCCCGTGCACAAATGGATGGCGGCAACGCTGGACGGGACCGTCGAGCAGACCGGCGCGGTCTTCGAAGCCAAGTTCATGCTGCCCTGGGCCTTTACCGAGGAAGCTGCAGCCGAGAAGCACATGGCCCAGCTGCAGCACAACATGTGGGTCACAGCCAGCCGCAACGCAGTCCTCTCGATCATCACCGGCGGCGGCAAGTGGGTGGAGATCAAAGTCCACGCCGATCCGCTGTATCAACATCTTCTGCTGACCGCCGAGAAGAAGTTCTGGCGCTGCGTCCAGAGCGGGGAGCCGCCCGCTCTGTTCAACATCGAGACGCCCGCCCGCGGCTGGAGGCTGTCAGAGTGGTCGACATGTCCACCTCCAACCAATGGGCAGAGCTGGCGGCCACTTACTTAAGAACCCGAGACGCGCACGGACAACATGAGTCAGCCAAGGCCGAGTTGAAGATCCTCATGCCGGAGGACGCCAAGGAAGCGACCCGTCACGGCATCAAGGCCAAGCGCTTTAAGTCCGGCGCGGTCAGCTTCGAAGCCCAGCCGGCGGAGGGACCCCATGCATCGGTCCAGTGAGCGCATTGGGACTATCGCCGCCGCCCTGGCGCGGGCCCAGGCCGAGCTGACGAACCCCGAGAAGACCCTGACCGCCGTGATCCGGTCGCCCTTCCCGCGTAAGGATGATCGAAGCTTCCGGTATGCTTCCCTGGCCTCCGGCCTGGATACGTCCGCAAGACGTTAAGTCAGCAGGAAATCGCGACCATGCAGACCACCCGGATCGAGCAGATCACCGGTCAGATCCATCTCACCACCCTGCTCGCCCACGCCTCCGGAGAATGGATCTCCTCAGACCTTCCGGTCTGCGCCTCAAAGGATGTTGAAGCACCGCACCGGATGGGCGCAGCACTGACATATGCCCGCCGGTATGCCCTGTTCGCCTTGGTCGGGATCGCCGGGGAGGACGATTTGGATGCGCCTGATGTCATGACGGGGTCTCCGGCGGCGCGCGACCCTGAGACCCTGCCAGGACCGAAAGGAAAGCCACCTGGACGCGTCCTGAACCGGCCGCCGATGTTGGCTCCCGAACGCTCCGCGGAACTTCTCGATCGGCTCTTGGGCGAGCTTGCTCTTCAGGAGGGCGGCGAGGAGCTGCTTGCCTGGGCCAAGATCAGCCTCCCGCTCAAGAACACCCTCCTGGAGGCAGACGGTCGCTTGCTTGAGGCCGCCTACCAGAAGAGGTTCGAGCGAGCCGCCCTTCCCAATATCAATTTGGCAAATCAGCATCCTATGTCAGAGGCTGGACGACTTCCACTTGAGGAACATCCTTCGCAGATCTCCGGCGACGCTGACGCACCTGCCTGTCCCGGAGAGCAGACCGGTCTTGCCTTCCCGAAGGAGCCGCCTCGGCGACGGAGCAAGGATCACCTCGCTTTTATTCGCAGCCAGGGCTGTCTGGTCTGTCAGAAGACACCTGCTGATGCTCATCACCTGAAGTTCGCTCAGCCGCGCACCTTGGGTCGCAAAGTCAGCGACGAGTTCACGGTGCCACTTTGCCGATGGCATCATCAGTCCCTACACCGACACGGAGACGAAAGAGCCTGGTGGACCAACCTGCAAATTTCGCCGTTGCCGATCGAAAAGCAGCTTTGGGATGGCAGTCCCGTCCATCTGGCGAACGGAGCACCAGTTGCTGCGCCGCCTCCGCGCCCGCTTTCAGAGGCGCTAGGTCAATGAATGGTCCTGTCAACCTTCCTCAACCACAGTCGGCCAGCCTCTTGCCCCCTCAGTTCGCGGCGCTGTGTCCTACGCCGCAACTTCTGCCTGGAGAGAACATCGACCACTACCTGGCTCTTCAAGCCGTCATCTTCCGCGACCTCGATCCTCGATCTGCCATCGAGTGGCTGCTCGCGATCGACATCGCAGAACTCTCCTGGGAGATGCAACGCTACCGGATTCTGCGGCATAGGCTCCTGAGCACCTATCGCCAAAAGGCAATCGAGATGACCCTTCGCCGCATTGATGTGGCAGGCATTGCCCCGGATTTCCAGGATGTAGCCGAAATCTACACCATCGGTAATGCCCTGGACTGGCAACTGGATGCTTCCGCGGCGCTCGATATCGAGGCGCGTCTCCGATCGTACGGCTTCGATCAACACGCTATCAGCATGGAGGTCTACGTTCAGGCGCGAGAGGTCCTCGCCCTGTTTGAATCGCTCCTGAACGGAGCACAGCTTCGTCTCGACTGATGTTGCTGAGGGAGATGAACAACATACGGCGTTCGCAAACACCAGACATTGCCAATGCTGCTCGGCCCAATGGTCCGCGACGCGGATTGACCTCCGCGAACAGCTCGTGGTAAGTGGACTTGCATGGACTCGCGCGGGAGCAGACAAGCAGGTATTCATCACGGACATGAGAGGTCGCGGCTCTTGGCGATGGAGCATGCTGACCGCCGGTCGGCTTTCTTCACGGCGCAGCACGCCCAATCGGCCTCGCATCAACCGCGACGGGAGCATGATCGGCAAGACGCGAACCTTGCGACAATAGGCTTTGCCGCTGGCCAAAGAAGATCCAGGCGGTCCATGAATTCAGTCTCAGCACCGTCGAGACCGCCAGGCTGTACAATGTCGGAGCGATGATCGGAGGCCACGTTCCGAGAAAATGAAAATGGATGGCATAGATATCCAGGGATCGCTGGCCAAGAAACACCAGCGAGCGCTCCAGGAAGGCTGGCAAGCGGTGATAGATAATTCCTGCAAGATCGACGAATGCCAGAGTACCGGCCATGGCGACGATCATGAGGTAGATGCTATTGATCGACCGCGGATGCCCCCAGGAAGGCGGGAAATAAGCGACGAGCGATGACACGTCGGTGCGGTGCCAGAAGGGAACAAGCGCCAGGAAAATCACGTAGGGAAGCGGACGAAGAACAGCCCGCAAACCGCGCGAAAGCCCGATCTGGTAAACGAGGCCGGCGGCAACGTAGGGAAAGTGCAGCCGCGCAAGATAAAGACCAAGCCCGCTGGGAAGACAACGGCTGGCGTAGTTCACAAGGACAGTTGCAACGATGAAGGCAAGAGCCTGGGTCCTATGGTCGTCCCAGGAGATGGACCAGTTTTCCGGACACAAGCGACGGAACGCAACCACGAGCAGGCCTGCCGCCGTCAAGCCAATGCTGCATTGGAAAAGAGCCGGCAGAAACCACAGCCCATTGTCCGGATATTGGATGACCTTGACCATGTAGGAGACAAAGTCACCCGAAGGATTCAGCGCGTAGCTGACAACAGCCCAGGTGAAGAACGGAATGAGAAGACGCTGCGCCTTCTTCCAGAGGTCAAGGCCAAAGACGGAAACATCGATTTGCGCGGTGCCGTGCCGTTCGAGGACTTGCCGCTTGAAGAAAAACGCTGCCGTCATGCCCGACGCGAACATGAACATGGGCATGTGGAATGCGTAGATGAATTTGAACGGCCAGTAGTCGTCAAAATCCGGCGTCGCGCCTTGGAACGTATGACCGGCCACTACGGTGAGGATCGCAAAACCCTTCAGGCAGTCGAGAAATCCATCGCGAACCGCGGGTTGCGGCAATCTATCGGACATGCAGCCTCTTTGGAAACCAAGCGCAGCATAACAGCAACATTCGGAAAAGTATGCTGCGGGTTTCCAAAAGGAGCAAGCCGGACAAAAGACCCAAAGCGCGATGGAGGTTCAAAACACTTTCTTCGCCTCCTTGATTCGATTTCGTCGGCTTTGGGCCAGCGAACGGTATTCCAAGATAACGACCCGCGAATCCCACTTCCCGAGCGGCGTAGTCGTCCTCGATGCGGATGCTGTCGTCCTCGCCGAGATAGCTGCCGGTCTGGACCTCGATCAGTTCCAGCATGATCTTGCAAGGAACGATGCGCGGCGCCCATCGGGGTATAGATCGATTCGTTCTCGTGCACGGTTTTGCTCGTTGACGGTGACACGCGCAGCGCCCACACCACGATCCAGTGCCCGGAGCGATGATAGTGCTTCTGCAGCGACAGCCGCTGGCCCGGCTCGACGATGATGCGCTTGACCTGATGGCGTGCTCGTTGTCGACCGACTGGTAGCTGCTTCAGGGCCGGTGCACCTTGAGATGATCGACGGTGACGCGCGGCGCCACGCTCTTGAGTTTTGCCACAAGCCGCTTCAGGCCGTTGGCGTCCCTCTGCCGCGAAACCAGCGCGGCGTCCGGGGTCGCCACTCGAACATGGCGTTCAAATCGGGCCTGTTGGCAGCATCGATCGGATTCGGGACCGTGATGATGAAAAAGTCGGCAAGCGGGAGCTTGGCGTTGTCGCTAGTCAAACCAACGTCGCGCGTAAGGTCGGAAGCCTCGACTTAACGGTCCGGTGCTGCCTCGCCTGAAGTTCCCGGACCCTTGCGGCATCGATTCGAACCCGATCACCGCGGCTGGTCTGGACTTCAGCGCAGAGAAAGCGTCAGGCCATATCGAGGTAGCTCACGCCGTAGAGGACTGATCGCGCGCCGACGTAGGTCGACCCGCTATGCCGCGCATGGACCGGGATTTCCGGCGAGGTTCGTGGGCACCAGGAGCACCTGTCGCAGCTCACGCCACTGAGGCGCAATCGCCGGCGAAATCGGCCTCAACCGACGAAGTTGCATGGATCGGTTCAGGCCGGTGCTTACGGTCGCAATATCGACCGCCGCCTTAACGATGTGGTTTGTCATTCCTGCGAGCACCGGCAGGACTTCGCGGGTCGCAAGCCCATGGCGCCAGAGCGATCCCATTAAGGTCAGACGGCCGGTAATCAGTTTGCTCAGCATGAGATGATCCTGGCGATAGGCGAGCAGCACGGCATCGACGGCGCCTAGCCTGGAGTGTCGGAAGCTGCGTAGCAGGAGATCCTGGTCTTCCGCATAGCCAATGCTGGAATCGTATGGGTTGTCTCTGAACCAGGTCGCGCGCCCGCACCAGGTAGGGTGCGGAAACGGAAAGCCGGCAAACGGCCGCGCCACGATGTCCTGATGAACACGACCGACCGGCAACTCGCCGACGAGCTCACCCGCGCTGGTGAAGACCACGGCGCCGCAGCTGATAAGATCGAGCCTGGGATCCTCGCGCAACCTCGCAGCCTGCCGGGACAGACGATCCGGGAAGCAGATATCGTCAGCGTCCATCCGCGCAATGAACTCGCCGCGGCTGAGTGTGACCGCCTGATTCAGTCGGACCGCAAGGCACGACCTGCTCGCCTCACGGACCAACCGAATGCGCGGATCGTTGAAGCCGGCGACGATGGCGCCGCTCTGATCGGAGGAACCGTTGTCGATCACGATCAGCTCGAAATCCGCAAGCGTCTGCTGTAGCACCGAGCGCACGGCCGCCCCCACGGTCGCGGCGCTGTTGCACATCGACATGATGACGGACACGAGAGGCGGCCGATCCAGGCTGCTCATATTTAGGCAGGCGATCGCAGCAGTTTTTGCGCTGGCATCACATCGTGGCCAACAGCGTCATGCCCGGCAGCCCGAGGCCTGATTTGATGACGCGGAAGCGCGAGGGGAATCTTTCCATGATCTCCTCGACGGCGCGTGCTGGCCCGATATTGTAGTTCGATTCGGCGGATTGAAAGAATGTGTCATGCGCCAGCGCGCTCGCATCAGGTACGGCCGAAAATATCTCGTTGAGCTCGTCACGAACGGATTCATAGGCGTGATCGCCGTCGACGAAGAACAGGGGTCGCCGCGGCCGGCCGAGCCTCTCCCACTGATCGAGCGCCACCTTTACGCCGTTGCCGCGATGCAGATGAACCTTGTCGATGCCTCGGACCAGGCGGCCGTGTTCCTGACCGGGATGCTCGACATGCGCGACATCAGGCGGCAGATCGATGGAATGAATTTCATAGCCCAGCTCGAAAGCCTGATCGCATTCATAGAAGATCCGGGCGGAGACCCCGATGTGTGTTCCCCAGTCGAACACCACCGACGGTTTGAGGCGGCATGCCGCGGCCGTCATGAGCAGCAATTCATTTAGAGGGTACGGGTGCGTGCCAACCACTGGTACGATCTTCTCCAAAAGAAAGCTCGAGAGCGTCCAGAGATCGACCTCGAATTCGGACGCCGTGGAATTGCGGACCGGATCGGGCCAGGAGGGCGCGATTTCAGTTGTTGCAGTCCGACCCGGAACAGAAGCCCGCAACGCGGGCTCCAGCTCCGCTGTTGCATTGGCCGCTTTCTTGTCTTTCCGACCCAGGCTGCGGATGATCGAGCGAGCTGTCAGTTGCACGATAATCTCCTTGTAGAGTTTGCTGGCTTCCCTCGCAAATGATCAGACCAATATCCAGCCGACCGGGTAAAGATCAGCCGTATTGACTTTCCTCAATTCATTTGGCGCGAACCACGCCCGCGGCGCAATGACGACCTTGTCCTGCGCGTCGTTGAGCCAGGCGCCCCACCAACTGAAGGAGCTGTTTGCTATGATATGATGCCGGCAACGTGCCATCAGCGCCATGTCTTCCCAGGGCCGCTCCGGATCGCCGCGGACGTGAACGACGCGCGATTTCGGTACGAAATTCAGGATCTGTTCCGCCGCGACAGGATCATCGGAGAATACGAAAAGCTCCGTCCCCCCGCCGATCTCTCCTTCGAGGCGGCCGAGCGCCTCGCTGTAGTAGGGCTCCCCCAGAATGCCGTGGAATTCGGCCGTACCAGGATTGAGATAATCGCCGCGCCGGACATGCACCGATATCGGCAGCCGGCTGGCTTCGATGCGCGAAAGCACGTCGGCGGCTGCGCCGCCGAACGGCTCGCGGGGAGAATACCAGCCACGCAAGCTCTTCGTGATCGAGCCAAAATAGCGCTCGCTCTGGAAATAGCCGAACAGCGAGGTCTGCGGCCCGAGCGCCTCGAACGCAGAGTCGTAGTGGAAATGCGGCTCGCGATATTCATGCGGCAACGGCGCAAGCTTCGGCAGGCCGGCCCGCCCGAGCAGCCGATCGATCCGCCCCTTCCATTTGACGCGCGTAAAATTTTTATCGGGCTGCGGCATAATTTCGGCTTGCGCCGACGAGGCGACAGCCTCCGGCACAAGCAGGCGGTCCAGCAGAAACGAGCGGAGCGCATAATTGCGGAATCCGCTAAGGTCGAGGGCAAGAGGGACGCCATGACGCTCCGCAAGCGCCTTGCCGGCCGCATATTGGAACATCTGGTTACCCAGCCCGCCGATGAGAGATACACTAATCACTTGGCACCTATTCCGCTGACTGGGCGCGGCAAAGCACGGCGACCGCAGCACGTACGCCTTCATCAAGCCCGACCGAAGGCTGCCAGCCGAGTTCCGAACGAAGCAAATCTGGCGAGCCGACGAGCCAAGGCTCGTCGTCCCTACGCATGTTGATTGCACCGAAACCAAGCAGGGACGCATCCGCGCCCATCGCCGCCGCGACGCGCTCGGCGAAATCTCGCACCGAATGGGCGCGACCGGTAGAAACGTTCCAGGTCGCGATGCCACCTTTGTCGCGACAATGCGAATCGGCCCGAAGCATGGCCTCGATAACGTCGTCAATGTACACGAAGTCGAGGATCTGCGTGCCGGCCGATATGGCAACCCGCTCGCGTTTCGTCAGGCCGCTAACGAGCGCCGGCAGAAGCCTATGAGGTGCTTCACCCGCACCATAGACCTTGAAGAGACGTAACAGCCGGAAATCGGTGCCGTTGCTTTTGGCGATCGCGCTTGCCATGAGTCCGCCGGCCGCCTTCGATGAACCATAGAGCTTGCCCTGCTCTAGGGGCGAATCTTCCGTAAGCGGTTCCTGGGTCGATGGACTTCGATACTCCGAAAAGGTGCCCGCCATGATCATCCGCGCACGCCATTCCGTACAAAGCCGTACTAGGGTCGCCGGTAGCTCCACATTGATACGAATCATCTCATCGATGTCGCGGTGGTTCGGTCGGACACCATAAGCCGCAAGATGGAAGACCGTGTCGAAGGGCGCATGAAGCAGCCGCCGCAAGCCCCTCTCGGTGAAATCGTCGCAGGCAATGACGCTGATCCGGTCGTCCCATTCCGGCGGCAGCGCGCTCGATGATCTCGCCAAAACCGTGACGCGCCTGCCTTCCGACAGCAGGCGAGCGACGAGATGAGCCCCAATAAAGCCCGAGGCGCCAGTGACGAGGACGTTAAGGGTCGGCATGATTCCTCAAGGCGTTACGATAGTGTTCGATTTGCCGATCGGTGATTTGCGCAGCGTCTGCTGGATTGGCTGTAAAATCGCGATACCAGCCAGCGGTGAGTTCGATCGTATCCTTAAAGGATAAAGGGGGCGCCCAACCCAGCAGGCTTCGAGCCTTGGTGCTGTCGAGATGGAGGAAGCGTGTTTCGGGGAAACTGCCGGGCGCGTAGGCAATTTCCGGCGCTGTCCAGCTAGCACTGAGCTGTTCGACCAAATCCCGAACTGTCCGGGCGGCCTCATCGCTCGGACCGAAGTTCCAGTTGTCCGCGGCCAAGCGGTCGCCGCCCAACAGCCGAGCCGCGAGCACCAGATAGCCATGGACCAGCGCCATCACATGCTGCCACGGACGCACCGCCTCCGGGTTGCGCAGCGAGATCGGCTGGCGCTTCGTCACGGCGCGAACGAAGTCCGGAACGATCCGGTTGGCCGACCAATCGCCGCCGCCGATGATATTGCCGCCGCGGGCGTTAGCGATGAGCACGCCATTGCCGCGCTCGGCCAGCGTCGCGCGGTAGGAGGCTGCAACCAGCTCGGCGCAGGCCTTGGAGGCGCTGTAGGGATCCTTGCCGCCGAGCGGATCCTGCTCGCGATAGCCCCACACCCAGTCCTGGTCGCGATAGACCTTGTCGGTGGTGATGCAAACGACGCACTTGACGTCCGGCGTGAGTCGCGCCGCCTCTAGCACATGCGCGGTGCCGAGCGCGTTGGTGGCGAAAGCCTCGATCGGGTCCGCAAAGGATTTCGAGACCAGCGGCTGCGCCGCGAGGTGAATGACGACCTGCGGCCGATGCCGTGCAATCGCGTCGCGCACCGTGGCGAAATCGCGGATATCGCCGATGGTCGAAGAGATCCCGTCTGCGATGTTTGCCGCCACGAACAGGCTGGGCTCGGTCGCAGGTTCAAGCGCAAGCCCCGCGACATCGCAGCCGATGCGCTTCAGCCAGCTGACGAGCCAGCCGCCGGTGAAGCCGCTGTGTCCGGTCACGAATACACGCGCTCCCCGCAATACGAGCTCGAAGTCAAGCAGAGGGGATTCAGGGCTCATGGCACTCATTTACGACCTTGCAGAATGGACACCGATCACCTTAAAGAGAGCACGGGATGACGAAAAAGTTGCGAATGGGAGATTGCCCGAGCCGGGATTCCGACCTGCCCCCCTTTAGCAAGAATGGGATATGCTATGAAAGCCTTCTCAGGCAACGGTTTGATGGACATGGGATCCCTGTTCTTTGATCCCGCTCTGAGCCGTCTGACGACAGGTCGGACGACCTCGCTTTTTGCCGAGGACGTCAAAGCGCGCGATGCCCAGCTGAGGGCGGCGATCGCCGACCGACGCATCCTGGTCACCGGCGGCGCCGGAAGCATCGGCAGTGCCACGCTCGAGCTGCTGTTCCCTTACGGCCCTGCCGCCGTTCATGTCATCGACCTTGCCGAAAACGGCCTTGTCGAACTGGTCCGCGACTTCCGCTCGCGCCCGCAGTCGCTGGTCAGCGGCGAATTCCGCCTGCTGCCGATCGACTATGGCAGCGCCGCGACCGAGCGGCTGCTGCAGTCGGAGCCGGCTTACGATCTCGTTCTGCACTTTGCCGCCCACAAGCATGTTCGCTCCGAGAAGGACGTTCCATCCGTCATTCAGATGCTCGATACAAACGTGATCAAGATGCATCGTTTCACCAAATGGCTGCAGAAGTACGGCCACGGAAAGCGCTATTTTGCGGTGTCCACCGACAAGGCAGCAAATCCGACAAGCCTGATGGGCGCCAGCAAGCGTCTCATGGAGCACGTGCTGTTTTCGATCGGCGCCAATGGCTCCTCGGTCACCTCGACGCGGTTTGCCAATGTCGCCTTTTCCAACGGCAGCCTGCTGCAGGGCTTTCTCTACCGACTGGCTCGCCGCCAACCGTTGGCCGTGCCTCGCGAGGTACGCCGTTACTTTGTCAGCCCTAGGGAAGCGGCAGAGATTTGTCTGTTGACCGCCGGCGCCGCCGAAGCTGGACACATCACCTTTCCCCGCCTCGATCCGAACGAGCATTTGCGGCCGCTGGTCGACATCGCCGTGTCCTTACTCCAGGAACTCGGTTTGCAGCCTGCGTTCTACGAGCACGAAGCGGAAGCATGCGCTGCAACGGAGGCCGAGCTGAAACGCGGCTCCTATCCCGTTCTGCTGACGCCGCTCGATACCAGCGGTGAGAAGTCGTATGAAGAATTCGTGGCGGTCGACGAGACGCCGGCACCGACCAAATTCGCGGCGCTGAGCGCGTTGCGATATGTGCCCGCCCCGGTTCCCCTTGAGCCGGCCCTAGCGTTTCTCGACGAGATCGCAGCGGACGCCAGCATGAAGTTGGAGAAATCGGAGATCGCGCGCCACGTCGCGTCGGTCGTACCCGGCTTCAAACACATCGAAACCGGTCGCAGCCTAGACGACCGCACCTGAACCGCCACGAGCTTTCGCGTGAGTAACCACGTCACGGAGCCCGTCCCGGAGCGTGATCGACGGCGACCAACCGGCTGCATCCCGAATCGCGGTGATATCGGCGATCACGTCCGGTATGTCGTTGACACGCCGGTTGCCGCGACTGACGAAGGGCTTGCTGACATTGGCGGCGCTGCGCACCATCTCCGCCACTTCCGCAACCGAATAGGATTCCCCCGAGCCGATATTGAAGGTGCCCCCGAGTTTGGGGCTCCTGCGTAGGCTTTCGATCGCGCCGATGACGTCGTCGAGATGAACATAGTCTCGCCTCGGCGTATCGTCCTCCACCACGATGGCGGCGACGTCCGGATCGATCGCCTGCTCCACAATGTGCGGAATGAGAAAACTCGCCGATTGTCCCGGGCCGTAAATATTGAAAGGACGCACGATCATCACGGGCATCTGCAGGCATTCGAAAAAGAAACGGCAGGCTTCTTCGGCAGCGCACTTCGATAATGCATATGGATTGTTCGGCTTCAACGGCGCGGTTTCCGATATCGGCAGGCTTTCCGGAATGCCGTAGCAATAGCCGCTCACATGGATCAGCTTGGCCTGAGTTCGACGGCAATATTCCAGAACGTTGACCGTCCCGAGCGCGTTGACACGGTAAAAATCCGCCGGCTCGCTCCATGACGCCGGCACATAGGTTCGGCCCGCGAGGTGAATGACCCAATCAACCGAGACGTCGGGAAAAGATCCGGCCGCCACATCAAGGATCTCGCGTCCCGGTGCCAATACGTCGACGCCCGCGTCTTTCAGGAACCGAACGAGGCTGCGGCCGACGAAGCCGCTGCCGCCCGTCACCAGCACACGGTCGGTCATAGGAAGCGCTTCCGGTCCTTTTCGAACTCGATGGTGGCGCGTTCGTAGTCGTCCGGTCGGCCGATATCGAGCCAGTAGCCGTCATGTCTTTTGACATTGACGGGCTCGCCGGTCACGATGAGTTTGAGCATCAGTTGATCGAACCCGAAGGGGCCGGTCGGCGGGATATGATCAAGCACGCGCCGGTTGACGCCATAGATGCCCATGCTGACGAGTTGGGGCAGCTTCGGTTTCTCCCTGAATTCCACCAGGCGTTCACCCTCGACGCCAAGAACGCCATAGTCCAGGACCTGGTCTCGACGGGAGGCGCCGATGGTGAAGATCGCGCCGGATGCGACGTGATCTGCAAGAAATGTCGACAGGTTCAGATCGCTCAACACGTCGGCGTTGATGACTAGAAAATTGTCCGGAAGATCACTGATCAGTCGGAGCGGCGCGATCGTACCCAAAGGCTCATTTTCCAGCGAATAGCGAAGCTTCAGCCCCCATCGCTCGCCGGTTCCGAAATAGGCCTTGATCAGATCGCCCATGTGATTGATTGCAAGCGTCGCGCCATCGTAGCCGGCATTCGCCAGTTTGCGAATCACGATCTCCACGATCGGCGTGTCCACCAGCGGGACCAGCGGCTTCGGAAGCGTCAGGGTATACGGCCGGAGGCGGGTGCCCCGACCGCCGGCCAGGATAACTGCGTGTTTCATGCTACGCTCGAGATTGGCTGCCCCGGCGGATCCAGCGATGGCTGATCCGGGGACTGCAGGTCAGTGATACGGACATCGGGCGGCTTGCCCGAAAGAATGTCCTCATAGTACCCGGCAACGACCTGCCAGGTGAAGTGCTTGCGCCACCGCTCCCGTCCCGTCGTCCCCAAGCGGGCAAGCACGTCCGGTTTGCGCATGCAATCTGCCATCGCCTTGGCGAGGTTTCGCGGATCGACGCGCGTATAACCGAGAGTATCCTTGGTGGCTTCACAAAGTAACCCGCTCCCAGTCCAGCGTACGATCTCGTCGGCATTGCCGACTGGAACCGTCAGGAATGGCGTTCCGGCCGCGGCCGCTTCGTACAGCACCAGCGGTGAATATTCGATTCGCGAAGCGAACACGAAGAGATCGGCAGCCATGTAGGCCTGAATCAACTCCAAGCGCGTCAGATCGGTCAGGATCGCACGCTTGAGCGGCTGCGCGGAGGCCCTCTTGGCGATGCTCTCGATGCTCGCGAGGGGCGCAGGTGGCGGCGGCGCGCCCATGGCGGCTGTGTGCGTGCCGTCAGGTTGCATTTTGGGCTGCATATCGGAACAAGGGGCCACGCCGACGGGCGCGCGCCTGCCAAGCTTGCGCAGAACAAGTCGCTTGATGCCAGGCCATCCTTCGACCTGCGCGATATGACTGACGCGCCGGACGGCAGCATCGACAAAGCGGGCGACATAACCCAGCCGCGAGTTGACCAGACGGATGACGATAGCGTGGCGCAATCTTTCCAGCGCCCGCCGGACTAGCCGTTGCAACCCGGACCAGCCTTCGCGCCTGATCACGGCGACCGCACGCGCAGCAAGGGTCATGGCAAAGCGAACGGCGGCCTTCACGTGCCGAAGATATCCGGACTCAATGGCGGGCCATCCCGCGATCGACAGCAAAACCGCCGATCGTCCGCCTGTATCCAGGTGCAGGAACGCCTCGACGACGTCGCGATGGCCCTTGGCCTCGATCGGATTGCCGACGGTCAGGAAGAGGAACGCATCTTCCGGTATCGCCATCCGCTGCCGAAACTCGGGATCTGCTTCCCGCTCGAAATCGGCCTCGCTGATACCGTTGGGCAGCACCGTGAAATTGGTCAGGCCGATCCTTCGGACGAAATCGATGTCGCGATATCTTTCGGCGTTGAAGACGAGATGATCGAACTTCCTGAGGATGTCCGGAAGCGCTCTGAAATAGTCCGCGAAATCGGGCTCGTAAAGACCCGAAAAGCCGCAAGGAATGAACACCTTGCGCGCCTTAATGTCGTCCAACACGGGCCACAGCGCATCAAAGCTCCATTGCTGCGCGGCCATGATCAGGATCGCGTCCATGGGGAACGTCCTGACGAACTCGCGATACGCCTCGATCTCGCCGCTTAGGCCATAGACGGACTTTCCGCCGGCGACGAACGCGCGAATCCTGACGCCGTTGACGACCTTCGATCGCCTGTCCGGATGCATACTTGTGGCCACCGTGACGTCATGGCCCCGTGCGGCCATGCGTTCGGCGATCTGCCGCATGACCTCCTGCACGCCGCCTCGGTGTGGCGGATAGGATTCACAGCAAAGCAGGAGGCGCAATCAATGTTCCTTCATTATGCGCAACGACGATTTGTCGCTCGAACGCAAGCAACCTCAAATCGAAAGGCCAAACCGACGCAACGCCGTTCTCACGCTGCGCGCGACGGTCTGCGCACCCTTGAGCCTATAGCGACGAATGGCGAAGTGATGTCGCAGGTTCCGGCACCAGAACGCGACGGGATCGCTATTCGGATCAAAGCTGCGATCGCCGAAGATTGATTTTCCAGCCATGACAATTGCAGCACACATGGCTTCGATATCGGCGTCTCGTGACATCTTGTCTGGCTGGCCATGAGCCAGACACGCAATGTCGCGATGAACGGGCTGAGGCTCCGGCACGCCGGTCGACGCAGCCGCAAGGTTTTCAGCCGATATCAGGATCAACTTCTCCATGAAAGGGTTGACGCCGTCGCGCGACATGCTGGTCGGCACCTCGCGATAGATCGTCAAGCGCTCCGGAAGGTTAGCGACACGAAACTGTCGGGCGATGCGGGACCAGAGCTCGTAATCCTCGGGCGGCTGGCGCGAGCGGTCGGTGGTGTAGGCGCCAACCTGGTCGAGCGCCGTCTTGCGCATCATAACCGAGGAATGGACGAAGTAATTGTTGAACAGCAGCGCAAAGCGCAGGTCCCCGTCTTCGGTGGGGTGGTCGTGAAACCGGCCGGTCGGATTGTTGCCGACCCAGACCTCGGCCCTGGTTCCGACCAGCGCGTGATCGGGATTGGCATCGAGGAACGCCACCTGCTGCGCAATGCGGGTCGGCAGCGCCCAGTCATCGTGATCCTGCCGCGCGATGTAGCGTCCCCGTGCGAGCGAAATGCCGCGATTGAGAGCCGCAGCGAGGCCCTGGTCCTCCTGATGATACACGCGAACCCTGGGATCAGCGATCTGGTCGAGGAACTCGCGCGTGCCGTCGGTCGAGCCGTTGTTGATCGCGATCAGTTCGAAATCGGTAAACGACTGCGTGAGGATCGTTTCAAGCGCCTTGGGCAAATCAACGCCGCCGTTCCGCACCGACAGCACGACGCTGACGGTGGGGGCGCGATCCTGTTCAGTCATTGTCTGAATTCCCACGGCTGTCCAGAATGACGGGCTCAGGCACCGGAATGATGAACTGGCCTGTCCAATCGGGAATCTGGCTGATCTGCTGCACGATCTCCTGCCGCAAGTTCCAGGGCAAGATGAGAACATAGTCGGGTCGCCTGCGCGCGATCTCATCCGGGGCGAGGACTGGAATCCTGGTGCCCGGCAGCAGCAAGCCCTGCTTGTGCACGTTGCGATCCGCCGTGAACGAGATGAAGTCGCGGCCGATTCCGCAGTAATTGAGCAGCGTATTGCCTTTTGCAGGCGCGCCGTAGGCGGCGACCGATTTCCCGGCCTCTATGAGCTCGATCAGAAGGCGCAGCAGCGATCGTTTCAATTGCCGGACCCGATGCCCGAAAGTCTCGTAGGTCGCGAGCCGGTCCAGGCCGGCTTGGGCCTCCTCGCGCCTGAGCTGCTTGACGCTATCAAGAACGTCGGTGCGGTCGTCATGCGCAACATGGAGTCGGAGCGAGCCGCCATGAGTCGAAAGGCGTTCGACATCGATCACCCGCAAACCGTGGCGAGCGAACAGCGGCTCCAGGGCCAGCAACGACAAATAGGAATAATGCTCGTGATAGATGGTATCGAATTCGACATTGCGGATCATTTCCAAAACATGCGGAAATTCGAAGGTCGCAACGCCCCGCTCGCCGAGCAGTATCTTGAAGCCGGCAACGAAATCGTTGATGTCGGGCACATGCGCGAGCACATTGTTGGCAATGATCAGATTGGCAGTGCCGCCCTGCTCGCGCAGCCGCGTTGCCGCCTTTGACCCGAAGAAGGCGACCTCGGTCGGTACACGCCGCAGCTCCCAGGCTGCCTTGGCGCAGTTGGCCGCCGGGTCGACCCCGAGGCAGGGGATGCCGCGCTGAACGAAATATTGCAGCAAATAGCCGTCGTTGCTGCCGACCTCCACGACCCGCGAGCGGGCACCGAGACCAAGCCGCGCCGCGGCCTTTTCCGCAAACATCCTCGCATGGGCGAGCCAGCTATCCGAGAAGGACGAGAAATAGACGTAGTCCGCATGGAAGTGCGTCTCCGGCGTCTCGAAATCCTCCAGCTGCACCAGCCAGCAATGGTCGCAGACAAAGCTCTTGAGCGGATAGAACCGCTCGCTGAGCGAGGCATGTTCGGCACGGACAAACGCATTCGAAATCGGCGTCATGCCGAGATCGACCAGCACGGCCGTGAGCGGCGCGCCGCAGGACCGGCACATCGGAGAGCCAATGGCCATCGCGCCTAGCCCCAATGCCGCCAGGGTGCGCGACCGGACTGCCAGAGTTCCTCGAGCATCATCTTGTCGCGCAGCGTGTCCATCGGCTGCCAGAAACCGTAGTGCCGATAGGCGGCGAGTTGCGCATCGCGGGCGAGCGCCTCCAGCGGCGTCGATTCCCAGGAGGTCTTGTCACCGTCGATCCGGTCGATCACCGCCGGGTTGAGCACGAAAAAGCCTCCGTTGATATAGGCGTTGTCGCCGGGCGGCTTCTCGACGAAGGATTTTACCGACGTGTCATCGATTTCCAGCGCGCCATACCGGCCCGGCGGTCGCACCGCCGTCACGGTTGCCTGTTTGCCGTGGCTGCGGTGAAACTTGATGCTGGCGGCAATATCGATATCGGACAGGCCATCGCCGTAAGTGAAGCAGAACGGCTCCTGCGGATCGAGATAATTGCGCACCCGCTTGAGCCGGCCGCCCGTCAGCGTGGTCTCGCCCGTATCCACCAGGGTGATCCGCCAAGGCTCGACGCTGCTCTGATGGTAGGTGACACTGTTCTTCTTGGCATCGATGGTGACATCGGAATGATGCAGCACGAAATTCATGAAGTATTCCTTGATCATGTACCCCTTATAGCCGAGGCAGATCACAAAATCCGTGATCCCATGATACGCATAGAGCTTCATGATGTGCCAGAGGATCGGACGGCCGCCGATTTCGATCATGGGCTTCGGCCGCACCAATGATTCCTCGGATATGCGCGTACCCATGCCGCCTGCGAGTATGACTGCTTTCATTTCATTACTCCCTACCTGCCGCCCCCTAATCCAGGGATTCGTGCTCTAATACGTGCGAGATTCCGCGTGAGAAGTCGGGAGGCTCGCGCAAGTTTTCGCGCGAACAGCGCGCCGGTTCTGGCGGCATTCCGCGCGATAAAACCGGAAGCGTGCGCCTTCCACGTCTGGATCTCTTGCGATTTTGTCGTCTTCCACTTCTCGAAATCGTTCATCCGTTCATCGAGGTCGCGCTTGAACTCCGAATGTTCGTAGTCCCATGCGGCTCTGCCGGATGCGACATAGTCGTACGGGGATCTCACGGCCAGTACGGCCACCGTCAGCGGCCAATAGTAGCTGCCCTCCGCTGCCCGGCGATAGTTCTCGAAATAGGTCGATCGCTCATCGCGTGGATAGATCTGCGAGCGCGGGCTGACCACTGAATCGACGATGTCCGTAGGGACGCGCTTCTGCAGCACAAGTTCATCGTCGACGACCAGGTTGGAGCGACACAAATAGGCATAGACCAGGTTCATGTCGTTCCCCCAAGTCGACGGACGATCACGAAACAGATCGATCACCCGCGCCAGTTCCTGCCGCCGGAAGATGGAATAGATCAGGTTGGCCTTGCCCATGATTTCGGGCTCCCAGAGAAATCGCGCCAGATCGAGGAATTTGAACGCGCTCGACTGGAAACGTTTGAAGCTCGGATAGGCCCTGACGACGTCGCCGTTCATGTTGATGTTGACGACCTGGCAAAACCAGGCCGAGGCACGCGGATTCCGATCAAGCGCGGCGACACCTCTTTCCAGGAAGTCGGTCGGCCACAAATCGTCATCGGCCGCCCAGAGAAACAAAGGCGCTCGCGCCTGGTCATAGACGAACCAGAAATTACTCTCGGCGCCCCGGTTGACCGGCTGACGTACGTACCGGAAGCGCGGATCCTCGCTGGCGTAGCGCTCGCATACTTGCCTCACCTCGGGGTTGGTGGAGGCGTTGTCGGAAATGATGAGTTCGAAATCGGCGAATGTCTGCCGCTGAAAGATATCGAGCACCAGCGCGAGAAGTTCGGGGCGATTGTAGGTCGGCAGACCAACCGAAACACGGGGTACGCGGTCGCTCATCTAGGATCAATTCTGTGCTACTGGCTTCGCTGCGGTGGGCCGCGGTGCTTCCGGGCCGACAGGCTTCCACCGCAATGCGAGGAGACATTCATGCTTGAAGAGACAATATGCGGCGAAGGTGCGTAGCCGTCCGGCCGTCCGGGAATCGAGCCCGAGGGCGTCAATTGCCGCGAAATTCTCATGCATGACCATCTTGTGATACTGGTGCAGCGATCGACAATCCGTAAGATAATTCCGCCAGCCCCGCCAATAGGGCAGCCGACCGCCGACCTGCTCCCATTGCGCCTGCTCGCAAACGGTTCGCGGCGCCGACTTGTAGAGGCCAATTTCCGGAATAACCCGGATATTTCCCCACGATGCCAGCAGGATCTGCATCGGGATCTCGTTGAGCGTCCGGCCAATCCACTCGGTAACCGGCTTCCCATCGTGGAACAGAGCTTCCCGCCTGAAGACGCCGTAGACCAGATTGCCGTAGACGTGACGGAGCAGATGTTTCACCCGGTCGACTGGCGAGCGTGAGGAATAGCTGTTGAACGGCGAGCCCTCGAAAAAGAACGGAAACAAGATCTTCCCGTCGACTTCGTATTGGGCTTCCATCTGGCACACCGCGAGCCCGGGATCTGCCACGAGCCGTTGGACGCAGCGCTCGACAAAGAACGGCTCCCAGCGATCATCATCCGCGGCCCACATGAAGAACTCGCCGCGCGCCCTGAGCACCAGGGACGAAAAATTGCGCATGGCTCCGATATTTTCCGGATGCCGTTGGTAGCTGACCCGTGCATCGTTTGCGGCGAACTCGTCGACGACGTCTCGAACAGCCGAGCCTGGAGACGCGTTGTCAGAAACGACGATTTCGATGTGACGATAGGTCTGCGCGCAAAGGTTGCCAAGCGTCCGCCGCAACCCCTCCGGTCGGTCGAACGTCGGTATTCCGATGGTGACGAGCGGCTCAGTCATTTGGCTACCCGAACCCTCACTTGAGACGCTTGAGGTAACCGTCCGGGGCCACCGTGACCAACAGCTTGTGCTGGATGCTCTTGTCGATCTCGAATTCCGGGTGCCGCTCGAGGAACTCGCATACGGCAGTCTTGGCATTGTTGCCCCGGCTCCAGGGTCGATCTGTGAAAGCGTCAGCGGGCATATCCTCGATCACGGTGTCGAACACGATGCAATAGCTCCCGACGGTCGCCAGATGGGCGAAGGCGTCCAGCTCCGCGAGGACGTGATCGTGGGTATGGTTGCTGTCCAGCATGACGAGAACGCTGCGTTTGCCGGCAGCCTTGGCCCTGACCGCGGCAACCACCTCCGGAGCGACACTGGACCCCTCGATCATGGAGATCCGCCGGGCCATCGGATGCGCTTCGACCGCGGCGCGGTTGTGGGCGCGGATGTCGATATCGATTCCCAGCACTTCGGCATCCTTCGCGCCGCCGGAAATCGCGTTCAATTCCAGCATTGAAGCGGAGAAGATCAGCGATCCTCCGTGCGCGATGCCGGTCTCGATGATGAGGTCAGGCTTCACCGACCAGATGATCTCCTGAACAGCGAGTATATCCTGAGGATATTGGATTATTGGACGGCCCATCCACTCGAAATGGTAGGAGTATTTCGCGCGATTGGCGCGATCCATCCAGGCGCGCGTGGCAAGAGCGAGTTCGCCATCATCGCCCATCTGCGCGATCTCGGTCGCGCATTCGCGCTTGAATTTCTCATACTCACTCATCGCGGCTTCCTCTTGATCTCAACGCGAACCTCATACACGTCATCGCCATCCGAGAACGAACAGGCGGGATAGCCTGAAAAGGTGCGTGCACGCAGCAAATTCAGCAGATCGCGCGCCAAATACGTCCTCTCGATGTCGATCGCACTGGCCGGCTCGAGTTCGGAGGCGCGGTGAAAGGTCCCGGCTCCGGGATGCTGCGGCCGGGTCTCGAAGTCGAGGCTCCGAAGTCTCGGATACGCCTCTTGAAACAGCTTTAGCATGGCCTCCCTCGCCCGTTGGTAGAGCGATTCGCCGGTATCCTCCCAGTCATAGGGAAGCTCGGCCTGGGCGACGATATCGCCGGTATCGACCCCTTCGTCGACCATATGCAGGGTCACCCCAAAGGGCACCCGATCGACAATCGACCAGAAATTGTAGTGTTTGCCGCGGCCGTAGGGCAGCAGACTCGGATGGGTGTTGACGAACCCGCGGCGAGGAAGGCCGAGCAGTGGCGGCCGGATGATCTTCGGCCACCACGCCAGAATGCCGAGGTCGAAAGAAAGGCGCTCGCTCGCGGCGAAATCCGAGATCTGGCTGGACGACTGAAAGACGAGCGACGGCACACCCGCGCAACCCGCCATCGCGGCGATCTCATTGTCGGCCGTACTCACCACCAGGCCGAGATCGTCCGGATAATTTCCAAGCAGCCAGCGAGCGACTTCGAAGCCGATGTGACCGTCCGCAAACAGGAGAAGCTTCATTGCAGTGTCAATTGTCCGACAGAAATCGGCGCACGACGGCGATCACGCGATCCTGCTCTTCCTGCGTCATATCGTGATAGCTGGGCAGATTGATCGCGCGTTCGGGAATCGACCACGCCAGCCGGTTGCCCGGCACGGCCTCGAACATCGACAATCCCGATAGCGGATAGAAAAAAACCCGGGCATCGATATTGTCGGCTGCGAACGCGGCCGCGAGCTTTTCGCGCGACACGCCAGTTGCTTCGTCGAAGACAACCGTGGGCATCCAGGCACCGTTGACGATGTTGCTTGGTTCCGGGTTCATTCGCACCCCCGGCAGATCACGCAAGCGGTCGCGGTAGTAGTGGAAGATCTGCCGCTTGCGGCCGATCAGATCGGCAACTCGATCCATTTGCGCACAGCCGAGAGCCGCCTGGAGGTTAGACATCTTGTATTTGAAGCCCACCTCGTCCGGCCAGAACTGCTTGTGCTGCGTTCGCGATCGGCCGTGGTTCGAGAGCGTCAGTACGCGCTCGTAAAGGGATGGATCGTTGGTCACGAACATCCCGCCCTCGCCCGTGGTGACGGTCTTGGTTCCATGAAACGAGAAGGCCCCGAAGCGCCCCATGCTTCCGGCACGTCTGCCGAAATACTCGGAACCGATCGCCTCCGCGGCATCCTCGATCACCGGAATGCCATGCCGTTCGCCGATCGCCAACAAGCGGTCCATGTCGCACAGATTGCCGTACAGGTGAACGGCAAGGATAGCCTTAGTCCGCGGTGTGACCGCGGCCTCCACCAGATCGGGGTCGATGCACCAACTGTCGGAACGAATATCGACAAAGACGGGGGTCGCCCCGAGGTGGGTGATTGGCGCCGCCGAGGCGATCCAGTTGGTATCGGCCATGATGACCTCGTCACCCGGACCAATACCGAGCGCCGCCATTCCCATGTGCAGCGCGCCGGTGCAGCTTGACGTGGCTATTGCGTGGGACACTCCGAGATGATCCCTGAAGGCAGCCTCGAAGCGATTGATATAGTCGTAGCAGCGTGCGCCCCAGCCGTTGGCCGCGGCATCCGCCGCATAGCGCGTCTCGAGCTCCGTAATGGACGGCTTGGTATAGAGTATGCGAGACGGTGTCGACGAAGCCGTCGGAGTTCGATCTGGCATGCAATTCACCCAAGTGATGCTTCGAGAAACGATGGCGGCAGCGCGCGGTCCCGTTCCGAGATGATAAAGTCCGCGAGCGGCCAGTCGATGGCCAACGCGGGATCATCGAAGCGGAAGCCCCTTTCGGCACCAGGCACGTAAGCCGGTGTGATCTCGTAGTCGACATCGCTGGCGTCGACCAAGGCCTGGAAGCCGTGCGCGAAGCCCTTCGGAATATAGAGAATGATGCCGTTGTCGGCGGTCAGGGTTTCACCGTACCATTGACCGAAAGTCGCCGACTCCCGCCGCAAATCGACCATCACGTCGAATATCGCCCCGCGCGTGCATCGCACGAGCTTGGTCTCAAGATGCGGAGCGGCCTGGAAGTGCATGCCGCGCAGGGTTCCTGCACGTCTGTTTGAGGAGATCGATCTCTGGATGAAGTCGGTTTCAAGTCCGCGCGCACCAAAGGTCTCGGCGCAGAACCGCCGCGCGAAGCTGCCACGCTGATCGGTGATCCACTGCGGCTCGATACGATACGCACCGGCAAACTTAAGCGCGTGGAAAATCACCGGACTGCTCCGCTCCGCCGCTCACGCACGGGCGACGTCCCAAGTCATCGATGGTCTGACAGGCCCAGGGATTCCATCGAACACTCGCTCCGTAATGCTGAAGCGCAGTGCTTGCTGGAGATAGAAATGGATCCGCTGCGGATTGACCGAGGTGAGCGCTACGCCGACGACGAAGAACCCCACATTGAGAAATCCTTGCGGGATTGACATCCGGGTGGTGTAGATACCGGGCTCCAGCTCGGAATTCTGCGACGGAGAACTCACGAACACATACTGATCACCCAGGAACACGTGAAAGTTCGGCATCATCGTGTGGCCAGGCTTCAGCACTTCGAATTTCATTTCGATGCTGATCAGTTCGTTCCTGTCGATGGTTTCGAGTCCGTCGAGATCACCCACCAGCAATCGCGCGCCATGAAGTTTCGCGACATCATCGCCCGGTCTCAGCGCTTCCAGGGGGAAATTCAACGAAGACCTGGGAAACATCCCGCGACGCTCGCCGGCGGACCCGCCCTCGGAATCCTGGGCGGCTTCACCATCATTTGCCGCGGCTGCCTCGGCGACGGCCGCCGCCCGTTCCATCTGCCTCGCACGCTCGGCCGCCGCGGCCGCCGCATGGACGCTCTCGTAATACTGGTCACAGATCTCGTCCGCAGGACCGAACGCAACGATCCGGCCGGACTCCATCAGGACAGCCTTGTTGCACATCGTCCTGATGATCTTGTCCGAGTGACTTGCCAGGACCATGATGGGGCTTCGTCCGATGAACTCCTTCATTCGCGCCTCCGCGCGCTCGGCGAAGCGGAGGTCGCCGGTGCCGAAACCTTCGTCCATCAGGATCACACCGGGGTCGAGCGACGTCACTAGCGCAAAGCCCAGGCGCATTGTCATGCCCGTCGAGTAGGTGCGCACCGGGAGGCTTAGATACTCGCCGAGTTCGCAGAATTCCTCGATCTCGGGAATTTTCGCCTCAATTTCCCGCCGCGTCATCCCGATTAGCATTCCGGACGTGATGATATTCTCATAGCCGGTGTCCTCGCCGTCGAGCCCGGGCATAGCGTCAAACAGCGGCGTCACGCGTCCCTCGACCCTGACGGTGCCGGAGACCGGCGGATAGATGCCGGCCATCAGCTTGAGGAGCGTCGACTTGCCGGCTCCGTTGTGGCCGACCAAGCCGACACGATCACCGTCGCGCAGCGCGAGCGAGATGTCGCTCAGGGCTTTGACGGTGATGCGATCATTGTTCTTGCCCTCGCGCTCGATCGAACCGCCGGTGGCACGCTGGAACAGCGCCTTGCGCAGGCTCTGCTGCTGAGCCCCATAAATCGGGAAATGCGCATTCACATTTTCAAGAATGACGGTCGCCACTTTGCTCAACTCCAATAGGCGATGCGCCTGCGGAAGCGCTTGAACATGGCATATGTCAGCCACCATCCGCCGATGCACATGACGATCATGACCACATAGCTGATCGCGCCCGGCACCCTGCCGACCAGCGGCCCGCGAACCACATCGATCACGTGATAGAGAGGATTCGATTCCACAAACAGGATACGTCGCACTCCCGTCAACGTGTCGGCCGGCCAGAACAACGGCGTGATCAACATCGAAATCTGTATGGCACTGGAGACCAATTGTGGCACGTCGCGAAATCGCAGGCAGACCAGCCCAAGAAACAGCGATATCCAAACGCCGTTCAAGATGACGAGCGCAAGTCCCGGGAATACCAGCAGGAGTGTGAAACTGAGAAGTGACGGCTTCAGCGCCACGACGACCAGGAAATAGACAACGAAGTTGTGCAAGAGCACAAGAAAATTTCGCCAGACCAGCGCATAGGCGAGGATCGAGTACTGGAACCTGATGTTGCGGAACAGCGCCTGTCCGGCAATGAACATGTTGCACGATTCCATCGCAATGGATGAAACCAGCATCCAAACGACCATGCCGCTGACCAGAAACGGCAAGTACTCAAAGATGTCCTGGTGCCAGAGCGCCGCGCCGACGAAGCCGACGCTGAACGTATAGATTGCAAGCGTAATCGATGTCCAAAACGGACCAATCGTCGTCCGTCGATAACGCCTTTTCACATCGAGCCAGCCGAGCCGGCCCCACAGCTCGCGCCTGAAGAGCCCAAGCCACAAATCTTCGGCTGCACTGATCTCCAGCGAGCGCAGGCTGACGTCGGTATCTTTGATACCGCCAATCTCATCTTCAACAGGCGTCAGAACAATCGTCATACTCGGCTCCGCGTCGCGCCGTCAGGTTGTGAGGCCGAATGTTGGTCTCTCTCGCCGGCCAAACAAAAGCAGTCGATTCCGCGACACACAAGACGATGTGCGGTCGATACGCGACCGTGCGAGATGATGATTTTGGCTGTCATGGCTTTCATTGGAGGTTGAGCTTCCGCTCCCAAGCGAGCGCGTGCTTTACGATGGACTCACGGTCGTCATAGGCGGGCGCCCACGACAACACTCGCTGCAGCCGCCGACTGTCAGCGACGATGGCGGCCGGATCGCCGGCACGCCTCGTCCCGGAAGCCCGACGACAGGTTGCGAGCACGGTCACGCGCTCGTTTCGATCGACCAATCCAACACGATGTGGCTGCCGATGTAGCCTGCGCCGCCCGTTACCAGAATCGTCATTCGCCGAAAATTTCCATGCTACCGCACTCCGGGTGAAACGCTCTCCACCCGGAGGCTCCCGAAAGGAGCAGACACGAAGCACGGCGCCCTCAAGACCGCGCCGCGCGAGTACTCGCACTTAGGCGGTGGCGACCAGATCCACGTCGAGGTGAACGCGGACCTTGCGGCCGAGCATATCGAGCAGAATGGCGACCCGGTCATGGTCCCCCATTCCGTCGAATAGCCCGGCATTGTCCATGAAGGCGCCTGCACGCACCCGCACCTTGTCACCAAGCGCGAACGCCGGCTTGGCTTCCATGCTCACAAAGCCGCGCTCGTCCTCGCGCGCCCTCAACGCACCGAGCACGCCCCTCGGCACCGCGGCCGGCTCTTCGCCGTTGCAGACGAGATGCGACACGCCCTGGGTCGACTGGATCGCGCGCCAACGCTGCGTCGCCATGTCGATGGCCACGAACATGTAACGCGGAAACAGCGCTCTTGCGACGAAATCGACTTTGCGCGCATGGCGCCGGCGCTTCAGATAGCGCGGCAGATAGATCTCGTAGCCCTGGCGCGACAGGTTCTGCGCGGCCTTGGCCTCGCCGTTCACCTGGGTCTGCACCACATACCAGCGCGCCTCGACCGCCTCGCTCATGGTGCACCTTCCGCTTTTCCGTTTCGCTCGCGCAAGCCCAGCAGACCCGGCGCGAGCACCCGCTCCGCGCCGCACACCGCGGCGGCCGCGTCATAGAACGCGCCGGCGTGCGCGACGTCGGTGACGATGACGGCGTCGAACGCCTCCTTCACCTCGTCATAGGACCTGAAAACATTGACGCCGACAAAGCGTGCAACCTCGGTTGCGGGATCGACGACCGCCACGACCGCAACGCCCGCCTCGACCGTACAGAGGATCGCAACTTCGGCCAGGTCCGATTGGCCCGCAAGCACCACGCGGGAAAAGCCTCTCGCCTTGGCCTCGTCGAGCACGCGCGCGCAATCGCTCTTGGCCAGCCGGAAGAAGGAAAATGAGTTGGACAGATATTGAACCGTGAGGCGGGATTTCTCGGCGAAGCCCTGCGGCGTCAGGTAATAAGCGTAGCGGCGCGCGGGCGCATCACTCACCTTGACCAGCCCCTTCTTGATGCAGCGTTTGAGGTAGGCGTTGACCAAGCCGAGCGCGATGCCGAGCTCGGTGGCGATGTGGCGCTGCGAGCGCGCACCATCGCTTTCCACCGAACTCAACAGGCCAAGAACGATTCGCTCGTTCTCATGGTCTGCGTTTAGCAAGCGCTCACCTCTCAAGTCTCCAGCCGCAGCGAAGGCTATTACTGCGTTCAAGCCGTGAACGTCAAGCGGAACGTTCAAGACGTGAACACATATAATGTATTGAAATAAAATACCTTTTTTCTCCGAGATAAGATGGGGTTGGCGGGAGGATATCGGGAGCGGCGCGACCGGAGCGCATATAGCAGGGCAAGATGCCGTCGACGGCGACAAGCTTCGAGCTTCATCATTGCGTCAGCTGCCCCATGATACCATTTGCTTTGACGCCAAATGATTACGGCAACTGAAAAGCATCGGCCGTAGACGAACGGGTTGACGCGCCGCCGGCAGTTGCGATCCAAGGTCGCATCTCGATTCCACTGCGGGACACGCAAAATCAAGGCTCGACGCCCGTCCTACGAAATCGCGCACAGGATTCCGTGCGCGAATCGTTTGTTGCGTGATCCTTCGTTGCATCGGTCAAAGCCAGCGCGCTGGACATGTCTGCCGGTTCTGGAAATCCGCGATGAGCTTGAGTTCCACCCTCCACGATCCGCTAGACGCTTCGGATCCGTCGGACAGCTTTTCCAGCGGATCGGCGTTTCAGTTGCTGTTGCAACAGGGGCAGTCGTCCGGCGCGCCGCCGACACCCGTCGTCCTTCCCGCCGAGACGTACGAAGCCCAGGCGGCAGTCAGCGCCTCCGGCCCTGGCGGTCCTGGCTCCGTGGTCGCCGAAACCTCCGGCGGTCTGATCATCAATCTCATTTTCGACGCGGCCGCGATGGCCGCGCCTGCGAGCTTCCGCGCCGGCATCGAGCAGGCGGCCGCGATTCTGAGCTCCGCGATCTCCGACAAGGTCACGTTGAACTTCAACATCGACTAACTGGGACAGGCGGCGGCGCGGCAGCCGGCCCGATAGCGGCCAATGGGCCACCTATTCGACGGTGAGAGCCGATCTCGTCAACAATGCCTCGCCCGGCGACACCCCATTTGAACGCGTTGCCGACAGGATCGACCATCCAGGGCCAGTCGAGCGTCGCGGTCTGGAATGCACAGCTCTAGCTCTGGGGATTGGTTGGCGCCAACGACACCACAACCGACGACGGCACCGCGACCTTCGCGACCGACATCGATCCGAATCTCCTGGTCGGGGTGGCGCTGCACGAGCTGACCCATGCGATGGGCCGCGTGCCCTATGGGCCCCAGCCGGACGTTTTCGGTCTCTACCGCTTCACGAGCCAGGGCGCCAGGCTGCTCACCGACAACATCCCCGCGAGCGCCTCCTATTTTTCCCTGGATGGCGGCAATACCAAGATCGCGGACTATGGCCAGAACTCGGATCCCAGCGACTTTCTGAACAGCGGCGTTCAGGGCGCGACTGATCCCTTCAACGAATATTACTCGTCCGGCACGCTGCAGCAGCTGACCGCAATCGACCTCAAGCGGCTGGACACGCTGGGATTCCACCTGGCCGCGCAAGAAACCGTGGTGATCCAGACCGACGGAACACAAGCCTTGTCCAGAACGGGTCAAACTACTTTCTCAATCCGGTCGGCGGCGGAACCGGCCCCGAACTCCATATGGCAGTGCGCCCGTCACCGTCAGGATGTGGGCGGGATGGGCTCACAGACGGTCAGCGGCTACGACATTGCACGGAAGAACGCCAGCAGCGGCCAGTTCAACATCTGGAGCACCGACGCCAGCGCCCACTACAGCACAAATCTCTTGAGCTTCGTTTCCGGGAGCAATCCCGCGCTGGAATCCTACGAGAGCACATTCCATCAGGATCTGAATGGCGATGGCGCGATCGGGATCCAAGTTGTCATCCTTGAAACGGACCTCACTACGAGGTTGGTCCAATCCGGAGGGAACTATTTTCTCGAGGCCGCCGGCAGCTGGACCGGTCCCGAGCTCTGGCGGCAGCGGGCCGGAGCTCTACTTTGCAGGCGCGCCGGTCACGGCCGGAATGTGGGCTGGCTGGGCGCCGATCGGCGCGGTGCAGGCGTCAGGCGGGTCTGATGTGGCCTGGAAAAACACCGGTACCGGCCAGTTCAACATCTGGAGCACCGATAGCAGCGGGCACTACATCACCAACCTGCTCAGTTTCGCCAGCGCAACGAGCACCGCGCTCGAATCGTACGAAACCACGTTCCAGCAGGACTTCAATGGCGACGGAACGATCGGCATCCCGACCGTGGTCATCCAGACCGACGGATCAACCAGCTTGGTTCAAGCCGGACCGAACTATTTTCTCAATCCAGTCGGCGGCACCGGCCCAGAGCTTTATTTCAGCGGAGCGCCCGTCACTGCCGGAATGTGGGCCGGCTGGGCGCCGATCGGCGCAGTGCAGACTTTTGGCGGTTACGATGTGGCCTGGAAGAACGCCGGCACCGGCCAGTTCAACATCTGGAGCACCGACAGCACTAGACACTACATCACCAACCCGCTCAGCTTCGCGGCAGCGACGAGCACCGCGGCCGAGTCGTACGAAACCACCTTCCAGCAGGGCTTCAACGGCGACGGCACGATCGGCATGCCCGCAACGGCGCCCGCAGCTTCTGCAATGCAGACCACGTTCAATGGAGAAGCGCTGACGCTCGACGCACCCTCCACTTTTAGCGGGCAGCTCCTGGGCTTTGGCGGCGACACCACACTTGCCGGCTCCGACCAGGTTGATCTGCGTGGCTTCGACTTCAATACACTGCATTCGAGCTTCGACGGCGCTTCCGGCACCCTTTCGCTGAGCAACGGCGCGAATGCGGCGTCGCTGCAATTCCTGGGACAGTCTTTGCAGGACAGCTTCCACTTCGCCGACGACGGCATGCGGAACGTTGTCGTCGCTGCCACGCCGACCGCACAGGCGACTGTTGCGAGCCGGGACTTTTCGTTCCGTTTTCGGCCCGTCTTGCCATTAGACTTTGAAAAGCCGAGATGCTAAGGCCATGCGCCGTTGAGGCGGCTCATTGCGCTCCTCGCTTCCCGTGTCAATGAACAGGGGTTTTCGGGCCAGTGCCGAACTATGAGCGGGGGCACGGCCGACGTGATCTTGGCTGACGCCGGAGACGAGTGGCGACCGCGTTTGGTGGAGAAGAGATGCAGGCACAGGACAACAAACGGCGCGTGGCGCTAATTACCGGCGTGACCGGTCAGGACGGCGCGTACCTCGCTGAATATCTACTCGGCCTCGGCTACGCCGTGCATGGCATCAAGCGACGCTCGTCCTCCTTCAACACCGCCCGCGTCGATCATCTCTACCAGGACCCCCATGTCGGCAACGTGCCGTTTTTGATGCACTATGGTGACATGACGGATTCGACCAACCTGATCCGCCTGGTGCAGCAGATCCGCCCGACCGAGATCTACAATCTCGCTGCGCAAAGCCACGTCGGCGTCAGCTTCGAGAGCCCCGAATACACCGCCAATGCGGACGCGATCGGCGTGCTGCGCCTGTTGGAAGCCATCCGCATCCTCAGCATGGAGAAAGAGACCCGCTTCTACCAGGCCTCGACCTCCGAGCTTTATGGCCTGGTGCAGGAGATCCCGCAGAAGGAGACCACGCCGTTCTATCCGCGCTCGCCCTACGGCGTGGCAAAGCTCTATGGCTACTGGATAACGGTGAACTACCGCGAGGCCTATGGGATGTTTGCCAGCAACGGCATCCTGTTCAACCATGAGAGCCCGATCCGCGGCGAGACCTTTGTGACCCGCAAGATCACGCGCGGGGTCGCCCGCATCGAGATGGGGCTGGAGGAGACGCTCTATCTCGGCAATCTCGAGGCCAAGCGCGACTGGGGCCATGCGCGGGACTATGTCGAGGGCATGCACGCGATCTTGCAGGCGGATAGCCCTGACGACTTCGTGCTGTCGACCGGCGAGACGCGCTCGGTGCGAGAGTTCGTGGAGCTTGCTTTTGCCGAGGTCGGCCGCAACGTTGAATGGCGCGGCGAAGGCGTCGAGGAGACCGGCGTCGAAAGTAAGACCGGCAAGACCGTGGTGCGGATCGATCCCATCTATTTCCGCCCCACCGAGGTCGATCTCCTGATCGGCGACTCCAGCAAGGCGCGGGCCAAGCTCGGCTGGAAGCCGAAGACGAGTTTTGCTCAGCTGGTGAAGGAAATGGTGGCGGGCGATCTTAGCGAGGCCCGGCTGGAGGTCGCCAATGGCAAGCACGCCGTTTGAGCTGAAGGGCAAGACGGTCTTCGTGGCCGGCCATCGCGGCATGGTCGGCAGTGCGATTGTACGCCGGCTGGTACGGGAAGAGGTCAAGCTCGTCACCGTGGACCGGCGCGAGGTCGATCTCTGCAACCAGGCCCAAGTGTTCGACTGGTTCGCGCGCGCGCGGCCCCAGGTGACCTTCCTCGCCGCAGCCAAGGTTGGTGGCATCGTTGCCAACAACACGCTGCGCGCCGAGTTCATCTACGACAATATCGCGATCGCGGCGAACGTGATCCAGGCTGCCCAGATGAACAGCTCCGAGAAGCTGATGTTCCTCGGCTCGTCCTGCATCTATCCAAAGCTCGCACCGCAGCCCTTGCGCGAAGATACCATGCTGACCGGTCCGCTGGAGCCGACTAACGAGCCTTATGCGATCGCCAAGATCGCCGGAATCAAGATGGCGGAAGCCTATCGCAGCCAGTATGGCTGTGATTTCATCAGCGTGATGCCAACCAACCTCTATGGCCCCGGCGACAATTACCATCCCGAATACAGTCACGTGGTGGCCGCGCTGATTCGTCGGTTCCATGAGGCGAAGCTGTCCGGAGCTGCAAACGTGGTGGTCTGGGGCACCGGTACGCCGCGGCGGGAGTTCCTATATGTCGACGATATGGCAGATGCCTGCGTGCACCTGATGAAAGTGCATTCGTCGAGCGACTTGGTCAATATTGGCACCGGCGAGGACATCTCGATTGCCGAATTTGCGAATGTCGTGGCGCGCACCGTCGGCTATACGGGCGCGATCAGCTACGACACCTCGCGTCCCGACGGCACGCCCCGCAAGCTGCTCGACGTTAGCCGCCTCGCCGCACTCGGCTGGCGCGCCCGTACTTCGCTGGAGGACGGCATTGCGCTGGCCTACCGCGCCTATCTCAGCGAGAACAAGCAGGCGACGGAGTGACCGACGGCCCTCATCCGATGACCTCAGGCGCGATCAATCGACCGTCGCGCCTCCTCTATGTCGTGGTCGAGGATTGGGCCTTCCTGCTCAGCCGCCTACCGATGGCGCGCGCCGCCCGCGACGCAGGTTTCGAGGTCCATGTCGCGAGCAATGTGAACGAAGGCCGGGCCGCGATCGAGGCGGAAGGCTTTGTGCTCCACCCGATTCCCTTCAAGCGCGGCGGCCTGTCGCCGCTTGCGGCCATGCGTGCGGTGCTTGCGATCCGCAAGATCGAGAACGCGATCGGTCCTGCGGTCGTGCATCACTCCGCTCTGCAATGCTGCGTGTTGGGCTCGCTTGCCGCACTCGACCGCGATTTTCCGATCGTGAATGCCATCACCGGGCTCGGCTACATCTTCACCTCGCCGGGTCTTCTAGCGCGCCTGTTGAAACAGGGCATGGTCTTGCTTTTGCCGTGGCTACTCAACCGCAGGCACAGCAACATTCTGGTGGAAAATCCTGATGACCGCGACGCACTGCTGGCACTTGGCGCGAGGCCCGAGCGGATCACGCTGATCCCGGGCTCCGGCGTCGATGCTGACAGGCTGCAGCCGCTGCCCGAGCCTGATGGCCCGATCACCATCGGCTTTGTCGGACGACTCCTGGTCGACAAGGGCATCCGCGCGCTGGTCGCGGCCCATGATCTGTTGCGGACTCAGGGGCACAATATCAATCTGATTATCAGGGGCGATCCGGATCCGGCGAATCCGGCGTCCGTGTCGCCCGACGAGGTCGAATCCTGGATCAGGCGTCCCGGCGTTGCCCGGCTCGGCTATGTCGATAATATCGCCACGCTGTGGCGCACGGCGCATATCGCAGTGCTGCCCTCGCATCGCGAGGGCCTGCCGGTCGCACTGATGGAAGCGGCGGCTTGTGGCCGGCCGCTGGTTGCCACCGATGCGGCCGGCTGCCGCGAGATCTGCATCGCCAATCAGACCGGGCTATTGGTCCCAATCGAAGATCCGCCGGCGCTCGCCAGCGCTATCCTGACGCTTGCGCAGTCGCGGGAGTTGCGCGCACGCTTTGGCGCTGCCGCGCGGAAACTGGTCGACGACAAGCTCTCGGCGCGCATCGTCGGCCGATCCATCGTCGAGCTGTACAACAAGCTCAGTAACGAAAAGCGAGCCGCGCTGTCCGCGGCCTTCTCTCCACCCGCACGTTGAAGTGCCGCGCAGCAAACAGCCATGAACGTGCTGTCGGGACGAGGTCGCCGCCATCGTCGCCCCTGCACCCAAGGCAGGGATGATCCGCAGCGCGGCCAATCCGGTCCATCCCAGCCGTCTGGCCATTCACATTCCCCTGCGACTGACCGCCACGCGGCGCGGCGAAGTCCGCGAACTAGTTACAATGCGGCTCGGCATCAACCAACGTCGAATCGAAATCGCTGGAGCGATAGCGGATCATCTTCCGATCCGCACCCACGATCGAGCAGGCCCGCCGTTCCGACAGGCTCATGACGGCCTGCAGATGCGCGACAGCAGCGCGCTTGGCGGCGGGCCCTACCATTTTTTTGAAAGGAGCTCGCGAAGTGCGGCTGCAACGAGCATCTGCTCGGCCAGAAGCTTCTTCAGCTTCCCGTTCTCCTCCTCCAGGGCCCGCAACCGCTTCGCCTCGGAAGTCCATGCCGCCGAATTTGGCCTTCCAATTGTAGATCGTCGCCTCGGAGACCCCGTGCTTGCGAGCCCAATCGGCCGTCTTCGCCCCCCTCATGCTCCTTCAGCACCGCAATAATCTGCTCTTTCGTGAACCGTGCTCGCTTCATCTGTCCGTCCTTCTTCGGGCCGGACTCTAACTCCGTCTCGAGGAAATACTTAGCGGCAGGCCAGAGGGCTGCTCCCGATGCGGCGGTGGTTCATAAGATCGCGTGCCCACGGCGCTCCTGATAGATTGGAGGACTGCGAGGGCGTTTGGTTTGGAGTGGCGCAACCAAAAAGCGAGGCCAGACAGCCTGCTAAGGCAGTTGCTCGAACCAAAGGGCTCATTCGACTCCCCCAGCTAACGACCGCTTGAGAAAAGCATGAAGTGAGTCGTGCAACAAGATTAGACTTGTCCCGTCGCCCACGCGTTCTTGCCCTTGGCCAGGCCCATGTCTGGAGAACGATGACGCGACCGGTTCGTTGCAGCACAGATCGGATTTACGAGATTAAAGCTGGGTACGCTGCCGCTGGGGGCCGCAAGCGCTCGCTGCAGCAGCGCGTCTTCCTTGCTCAAAGCCCGACCGCGGCGAACAGAGGTCCGTCGCGATCGAAATCATGGTGGTGGTGCTTGCGCGGCCGCATAGCGCTGAGCGGGCTTTTGCGTCGCTCACAAAAAAAGAAGAAAAAGAAGATCGTCTGCCTAAGCCGCATCGTTCCGGAACTCCGGCACGGCCTCCTGCAGAATCGCTTGAATTGCCTCTCTGTCCACTTTCTCACTGGCCTCTTTCAGTGCTTTTACCCAGCTCCTCATCTTCCACATCGAAGCTTCGTTGGGCTTCGCGGCCATTACGCCGGCAACTCCGATATCGACCTTTGGCTCTTCGCTCGCGAACAGGATTTCGTTCAGCCTTTCGCCCGGCCGAATGCCGATGAAAGTAATATCGATGTCACGGCCCGGCTCGAGGCCGGAAAGTTTGATCATGCGCTCTGCTAGATCCACAATCTTCACCGGGCGGCCCATGTCGAGAACATAAACGGACACGTCTCTTTGATCTGCCCACAACGCGTGAGACGCCGCGGTCATGACCAGTTCGCAAGCTTCTCTGATCGTCATGAAATAGCGAACCATATCAGGATGCGTAACCGTGACCGGGCCGCCTGCCTCGATCTGCGCCTTGAATTTTGGAACGACGGAACCATTAGAGGCAAGGACGTTACCGAAGCGGACGGAAATCAGTCGCGTCCGGTCCGCCGTGAGGCCCGTTCCAATCTCGGAATCAAGGGCTTGGCAATACATCTCTGCGAACCGCTTAGTGAGGCCAAGCATCGAGACCGGCTCGATAGCCTTATCGGTTGAAATCATGACCATCGCATCAGCGCCGCACAAGACGGCCGCATCGGCAACGTTGATCGAGCCGAACACGTTCGTCTTCACGCCCTCGCCCCAGTCCTGCTCAAGAATGGGAACGTGTTTAAGCGCCGCAGCGTGAAACACGATTTGAGGTTTGAATTCCGCCAACAACCGAAAGATCCGGTTTCGGTCTCGCACGTCCGCGATCCTGGCTTCCAGCTTCGCAGCCGGATTAGTGACGGAGATCGTCTCCATCAAACGGTACAACGCGGGCTCAGAGTTATCGATCACGAGTAGTCTGGCCGCGCCGTGACGAAGTACACGATCACAGATTTCGGAGCCGATCGATCCCGCTCCTCCGGTGACCACCACCGCCTTTCCCTCGACCAGATCTTCGAGCCGCCGATGGTCGATGGTATGGATCGGCCGCAACAGGAGATCTTCTACGGCGACCGGCTTCAGCTTCGGCGTCTCCCCGCTCTCCAGCGAGGGTAGTTGGCTTACGACCATGCCCAGATTTCTGGCCCGCACAAGGATTGACTCAGGATGCGCATCGGGCTCAAAGCTCGACGGCCCCATCACAAGCCGCGCTATCGGTCGCTTGCGATTGGCAAAATCGCGAATGACGTTTTCGAAATCGTCCAAGCCGCCAAGCACGGGAATATTGCGAACCAGCTGCCCTCGGTCCGCTCGCGAAGGCGAAATGAGCCCTATCGGGAAAATTCCCTTGACCAAGCCGTTCTCGATCGCGCGCAAAAGGACCTCCATGTCGGCAGCCCTACCGACAATGAGCGTTGGAGGCGCATTCTGCTCGCGAACATGACGAAGAGTGCGGCTATATCTGAAATACCGATAGGCAAACCGCGATGCGCTAAGGAAGAATACTTCAAAGAACCAGTACAGAACGATAGTAATCTTTCCTAAGAAAAATGCACCAAAGACGTTCGGAGATACAAAAATGTAGTCGGCCACAACCAATGCGGCCGTGAGAACAGACGCGACGCGCAGAATGTTGAGCGCGTCAGGCAGAGATATGAACCGCCATTTCGTGGTGGTTAGATTGAAAACGTAGCAAACGACGACGCTGAACCCGACAAAGAACGGCAGCAGGCGAAGTAGCAGAGGTAATCGCTCGAATAGAAGATCGCCTTCGAAACGAAGACAGAAGCTGACAAGGACCGCCAGAGCTGTCGCAATAGCGTCATGCAGCGCAATCAGATAATTGCGATAGGTGAGACTGGAAATTGGCGTCACAGTGGAAGTCCTGCCTTGGCGCTGCCGCGAACCCGCCTAGGGGGTCTTACCGTGCGCAGCATCGCTTTTCTATCGAGAAAAAATGACGGGAAGCGCCAACGCCTCGGGACAGCGGACAATGCAGCGACCGGTCTTTGCGCAAATTGCGACCACGGTATAAGAATACCTATAACATTAAGGATTGGCTATCAGCCGCGCCGCCAATAGAAGTCGCGCTCGAGCCCTAGTCAGCCGAACCCAAGCGACTGGAGCCGATGCCCTTGAGCGTTACCACAACGGCCGAATCCTGGTGACCGGCGGGCCGGCTTAATAGGTTCCCACTCGTGTGAACGGCCGCTTGCCGAAGGGGCGGAGGTCCTCTCGGTCGACAAGCTTCACCGGCAGCCGGCGCAACATCGCTCATCTCTTGCAGAACCCGTGGTTCGAGCGGTCAGGCGCGACGTAACCTTTCCGCACTATGTCGAGGTCGACGCGACTTCAATCTCGCCTGCCCGGCCTCGCCGATCCATTACCAGCGCGATCCCGTACAAACGACTAAGACCAGCGTCCACGGCGCCATCAACATGATGGGATCTAGCCAAGCGTCTCAAGGCGCGGATCTTCCAGGCTTTTACGAGCGAAGTTTATGGAGAGCCGCTGATCCATCCGCAGACTGAAAAATATTGGGGCAACGTCAATCCGATCTCCGTTCCTGCTACGATGAAGGCGAGCGCTGCGCCGAAACCCTGTTCTTCGACTATTGGCGCCAGCATCGGTTGCCGATCAAGGTTGTTGGCCGCATCTTCAACACATACGGTCCGCGAATGCAGCCGAGCGACGGCCGCATCGTTTCATCGTTCATCGTGCAGGCGCTCAAGGTCGATCCCATCACCATCTTCGCCGACGGTGGCCAAACCAGTCGTTTTGTTATGTCGACGATCTCGTCGAGGCGACCAT
The DNA here is from genome assembly GCF_003122645.1 of Bradyrhizobium sp. SUTN9-2. NCBI lineage: Bacteria > Pseudomonadati > Pseudomonadota > Alphaproteobacteria > Hyphomicrobiales > Nitrobacteraceae > Bradyrhizobium > Bradyrhizobium sp. SUTN9-2. The sequence continues at coordinate 3,054,427 of NZ_LAXE01000001.1, read as the reverse complement.
TCGGGTATGTTGTCTCCTGACGGGTGCACGGGGGGCCGTCAATCTCGGCCGCAACTCGGAATTCGGCCGAGAAGGTGATCAAGTTCACCAATTCATGCTCCAAACTCATCTTCAAGCCGCTGCCGCAAGACGATCCGCGACACCGCCGGCCGGATCTTTCGACGGCAAAGCGCTGCTGGACTGGCAGCCGAAAGTCGCACTGGACGAAGGGGTGCAGAAGACGATCGCTTATTTCAAGGAAGGGGTGAACTTAGCCGAGTGACGGGCAAGTTGCCGGGGTGCCATCTTCCACGCGTCTGAAAGCGGTATCAGCAACTGCCCCAGGCCGGCGAAGCAGCATGGGGGCGGGCGATTTATTCCCTTCAACGGTAGCGGCTTGGCCAGGCGGATGGGCGTCCCTGCCCGACGCAACCGGCGCCTTCTTCCACGCCAACTGGCGCGAGACCAAGATGGGCTCGGAATCCCCTTCGTAACATTCAGTTACGACGCGTCAGTTACCGTCGTCCTTGCATTTTTCGGAATTCCTCAATTTTGATTTGTAGCGGAGTCGGCTGCCGCTTCTCTGCCTTCTTCGCCTCAAGCTCCCGCAGAAGCTTGTCCGAATAATGCGAGCGCGGTCTTGTTTTGCGCCGCAATTAGCGCCGCAAGTGCACCGGGTAAAGAGACACATCGATCAGCATCTGCGAGAGACCTTCAGATATCAAAATCTGGACCACGCCTGCATCCCTCGCCAGGCGACGCAGCTTCTCGACACTCTCGTCTGCCAGGCTCGATGCCTGCGTTTTATCCTCGCTCGCATACGTCAGGCGAGCAGATCGTGCGCCGCGAAACCTGCCAGATGATTGAAGTGGCCCGAAAGCAGATCGGCGACATTTGCGTCGATCTGCGTCACGGCTTCTAGCACGGGATTGGATGGGCCGAGCGAGGCCCTTGCACCATTGCTGTCTGCATTCAAACCTAGGAGCGCCGTAGGAACGTACTCAAAGTTGTTGGATTCGGCGAAGATAGAATGGAACACAAAGGTGTCGTCTGCGGCCATTGCAATTGATGAACTGCCAGCAGCTATCGCAACAACACCATCGCTATTTAAATCCTGATGGAACGTGGTCTCATACGATTGTAGCGCCGCGCTCCTCCCGGAAACGAAACTGAGAAGGTTAGCGACATAAC
>NZ_LAXE01000001.1:2956413-3051311 GCF_003122645.1 Bradyrhizobium sp. SUTN9-2 | reverse complement strand
TCTCGATCGGGATTGTGGGCACACCAATCAAACCGTCGCCATTCAGGTCCTGGTGGAAGAGTGGTTCATACGCTTCCAGCGCGGAGCTGGTACCCGAGGCAAAACTCAATAGATTCGTGACGTAGTTGCCATTCGAATCGGTGCTCCAGATGTTGTACTGGCCCGTGCTCGCATTCTTCCAGGCCACATCGTACCCACTACCCGTTTGCTCCGCTCCGATCGGGGCCCAGCCCGCCCACATGTCAACTGCAACCGGTGAGCCGTTATATTTCAGCTGCGGTCCCGCTCCGCCGGCAACAGGGTTAAGAGAGTAACTATTCCCGACCTGCACCAAACTGGTCGTTCCGAGCCCCTCGACCACCGTTGGCGATACGAACGTCAAGCTAGCGATCGTGCCGTCACCAAACTGGAAATACTCGACGCCGGTGACCGTATCGATGCCGTCTGGCGAGCCGTTGCGCAGATCGGTCAGCGTGAACGTCTGTGTCGTCGTGTTGTACGAGATCACGTAGCTCGCCCGGCTGCCGGAATACACCGCGGTATCGGTGCCGACGCCGCCGTTGATGGTGTCGTTGCCCGCACCGCCGGTGATCGTGTCGTTGCCGCCGCCGCCGTTCAGCGTATTGGCGATGGCATTGCCGATGATCGTGTCGTTGCCGGACCCGCCGGTGGCGTTGTCGATGTAGGAGCGCGCGTCGCCGTTATAAAGATAGGCGTTGTAGACGTTGCCCGATGCATAATGGCCGTTGCCGAGATAGGCCAACTGCACGGATGAGAACACCGACGAAGCACCGGGATTGAGGTTGATGCTCAGGTTGGTCGTGTAGTTCGAGAGGTCGTAGGTATCGACGCCGCCGCCGTCCCAGACGGTCTCGTAGATGCGGTTGGCCGAGCCGCCGACGCCTCCGCCCGGTGCGAGCTGGCCGACGCCATTGATGAACTGCTGCCCCGTGGTCGGATTCCAGGTGTAGACGGTGCTGCCGCTCTGCGTCGTGTAGTCCGCGCCGTACATCGTCTGGAGCGCGAGGATATCGTTGGCCATGTAGGTCTGCGAATATCCGTAGGCTTCGTTGGTGTAGCCGCCCGTGGTCGAAGCGCCGACATAGCTGCGATAGCTCATCACGGTGTATTCGCTGCTGTCATGCGCGCTCGGCACCGCAACGTTGCCGGGGCCGCCGGCCTCCTGGCTGTGCTTGAGGCCGATCGCGTGTCCGAGCTCGTGCAGCGCAGTGGTGAAGTAGTAATTGCCGAGCTTGGCCAGCGAGAAATTGTATTGAGTCCCGAACCAAATGTCGCCGCCGGGTGCATAATTGCCGGGATAGTAGGCGTAGGCGGTCGGATTGGCGGCCGACGACTGCGCGATCATGAGGTCGGCGCCGTTGGTGCCCGCATATTGGATGTTGGCGTTGGTGTAGCTCAGGATCAATCCGACGGCGTAATTGATCGCCGCCTGGATCTGCGTGGGCACCGAGCCAAAGCCCGACGTGGTCGGCTCGCTGCTGCCGCCGTAATAGGGACTGGAATAATCGCTCGGCGCGTCAGGAAAGCTGTAGGTTATGGTGCCCGACCATTTGACTCCCGACAGCAGGCCGTCGATCTCGGCGTTGTTAGTGGCACTGACGTTAACGGCGGTGGCCAATTGACTCTCCAAAGCAACGCGTCGTGTGATTCGCCGCGGGGGCACATGATTCTAGCTAGAGAGTTAAACGTTTGGTTTAAATGGGGCAGCGGCGTTTGCGCGGCTCCCAAAACGCTGTGTTAGCCATTAACTCCCGTATTCATACGAACGCGAGCATAGAGTTTGGTTCCCGGAACACCGTGATTTGCAGGGTTTCATGAATCGACGCACACTCCAGGCCGGCCTACTTGGTGCCTTAGTTGCGCTTGCTGGACCGTCCGATCAACCTCTCGGAGGACTGCCTGTGATGGTGGAGAGGGCCAAAGCAGACGACACCAGCAAGGCAGGGCGCGCGCCCTCCATGCCGATGGCGCGAGATCCTGCCGCTGCGGTGGCAGAGGAATATGAAGCTGCCCGCCGGAAGGGAACGCGGGAGGCCCTTGAGCTTTTCATTGCGCGCCATGGCGACGACCCGCTGGCCGAGCAGGCTCGTGCAGACTTGCAGCGCCTGTCGCGCTGATCTCTCGGGCCCGCGACAGCCATAGCATATCAGCAGGCGGCATCAGCGCCGGCCCGACTTGTCGCGTGATCTCTGGGTACTATGGTAGGCCCGCAGTCTGACCCGGAGCCTTCCACGATGCCCTTTCCGCATGCCTTGGAAGCCCTGTCGCGCTTCACCGTGTTCGATCTGACCCGTGTCCGCTCCGGGCCGACCTGCGTGCGGATATCTGCCCATCCGGACCAAGCGACGGCCCCCGCCCGTTCCAACAACAGCGACGCGCCCAACGCGGAGACGGAGAAACGCGTGGTGACGAAGTCGAGCTAGACCTGGGTCCGCGAGCTCAATGAGGCCGGCGCCCCCTACGGGGCGATCTATCGACCTAGCAGATGTTCGAGGACGCGCAGGTCAAGCATCTTGGTATCGCTGAGGAGGTGCCGAAGGATGAAGGCCGCATATCGGGAACCAGCCCCGTAGCTCTCGCGTAGGCCTAGCGGATGGTGGCGTGGCCGTCGGAATTCGGCGAGCAGCGGAAAAAGGTGCTTGAAGAGACTGACTTTCGTCGAGGAGATTGCAAACCTAAAGTCATTTAAGACACTCTAGCTCTACGGCCGGGCGTGCGTGAACCACCCCGAAGATCTTCGCGCCGTGGTTGATCCCAACTAAGGAGGGAGTCCGGGTCAAATCAAGTAGCTCGTTGGGAGAACTGGCACAGCGCTGCGCAAAGTGTAATCAATCGCCATTTCTCGGTACGATCCAACATTGGTATGTGGTATCGACTTCCGGACCCCCTTTCCACGAGCAACCGCTGTCCGTTCTGGAAGACGTGGCGCTGCCCTGATCGACAGACGCGGCCCCATTCACTGACTAACCGGGGCACCTAGCGCCGCTTGGTTTGGCGGACAACTTCAAGTATTCTCGTGGAATGAACTGGATCGGCCTCGTCGCTGCTTTTGCCCTGGCTACCCTCGTCTTCGGGATCGTATCCGATTTCCAGATGACGCCCTGCCGCGCTGGTTCGCTGTATGCGGTTGTAGGGGCCTGCTCGCCCGATCGGAAGGCTCCCGCAACCTAGACTTTTGCACAGCGATAGGTGCGACCAGACTAGACTGTTCTGGACAGGCCGCGGTCGTCCTGTTTCGGAGCAAGCGGATCGGCCCCTCGAAGTCCGACCGGCCCACCTTAGCATTCCGTGATCGACAATCATCGACGCTGCCGTCGCGACGTCCTTCCGCGTGCAGAGCGAACCAACGCCCGGAGGGACTTTGCCGCTCCCCTGTCAGCCAATATGGTAGGTTAGCAATTCTCCCGGAGCCTTTCACGATGCCCTTTCCGCATGCCTCGGAAGCCCTGTCGCGCTTCACCGTGCTCGATCTGACCCGTGTCCGCTCCGGGCCGACCTGTGTGCGGCAGCTCGCCGATTGGGGCGCCAATGTCGTCAAGATCGACGCGCTGACCGAGGATGCCGGCGCCGAGCAACCGGGCGGGCCGCGGCGCGGTTCCGACTTCCAGAATTTGCACCGCAACAAGCGGGCGATGACACTGAACCTCAAGGACGAGCGTGGGCTGGCCGTGTTCAAGCGCCTCGCCGCCAAGGCCGACGTCGTGGTCGAGAATTTCCGCCCTGACGTGAAGAAGAAGCTCGGCATCGACTACGACAGCCTCGCCGCGATCAACCCGCGCATCGTCTATGGCAGCATCTCCGGCTTCGGCCAGGACGGCCCCTACCACAAGCGGCCGGGCTTCGATCAGATCGCGCAAGGCATGGGCGGGCTGATGTCGATCACCGGCGCGCCGGGCGAAGGCCCGATGCGGGTCGGCATTCCCGTCGCCGACCTCACCGCGGGTCTGTTCTGCGCCATGGGCATCCTCACCGCGCTGCTCGAGCGCGAGGTCTCGGGCAAGGGCCAGTGGGTCCAGACCTCGCTGCTGCAGGCCCAGATCTTCATGCTCGACTTCCAGGCCGCGCGCTGGCTGATGGAGAAGGAGGTCGCCAAGCAGGCCGGCAACAACCACCCGACCAGCATCCCGACCGGCGTGTTCAAGACTTCCGACGGCTACATCAACATCGCCACCACGGGCGGGCGGATCTGGGAGCGCTGCGCGCAAGCGATCGGCGCACCGGAGCTCTATGCCCATCCCGACTATGCGACCGCCCCTGCCCGCTCCAAGAACCGCGATGCGCTCAACGCCGAGATCGAGAAGCGCACCGCGACGAAGTCGACCGAGACCTGGGTCCGCGAACTCAACGAGGCCGGCGTGCCTTGCGGGCCGATCTACGCCATCGACCAGATGTTCGAGGACGCGCAGGTCAAGCATCTCGGCATTGCGCAGGACGTGCCGAACGATGAAGGCCGGCATATCCGCCTGGTCGGCCAGCCCGTGACGCTGTCGCGCACGCCGAGCAGGATGGTGGTGCGGCCGCCGGAATTCGGCGAGCAGACCGACGAAGTGCTGAAGGAGTTCGGCTTCGGCGCGGACGAGATTGCAGGGCTCAGAAACGCCAAGGTGGTGTGAATCTCACGCGTCCCGTCTGCAACGACAAAGCCCGGCGCGAGCCGGGCTTTGTTTATTGTTAGACGCCTCTTTTGTGATCCAGCTCGCTCAGTACTTCGCGACGACCGGGCCACCAAATTGATAGTTGATGCCGGCGCGCAGGATGTGGTCGGTGAAGCGAGAGGAAGCACTGGCCGCAATCGTGGGCAACGGCGCCAGCGAGAACGGACCTGACGAGAACCGGCCGAGATCCACATAGAGATATTCGAGCTTGGCGCTCCAGTTCTGAGTGATCTTGCCTTCCACACCCGCACCCACGGTCCAGCCGACCCGCGTGTCCGACGAAGAGCTGGTCGAGGCGACCGCGACACCAGCCGGGGTGAAGCCGACGATGGTGCCCGTGGTCTTGATCTCGCCGAAGGCCACGCCGCCGGTGCCATAGAACAGCACTTTCGGCGTCGCCAGAATGCCGACGCGGCCGCGCACCGTGCCAAACCATTGCAGATGCTGGTCGAGCGTCAGAGTGGTGCCGGCAGCAGCGCCGGGGGGCAGAAAGGTCAAGCCGGGAAGACAGGCGCCGCCTGCAAGGCTGGTGGGGGCGCAGCTGAAGCCGGCCCGTCCCTTCTCGTCCGACCAATTCAGGTCGCCCTCGATGCCGAACACCCAATTCGTGCTCTGCCAGTTGTAGCCGGCCTGGCCACCGGCGACGGCGCCGTTCATGTCGAACGAGGCGCTGGTGACGGATCCGGCCGGCGGCGCGATCACCGCACCAGTCGCCGTGTTGGTATAGGTGACGTCAGTGCGCGAACGGCCCCAGCTGTAGCCGCCGTTGGCGCCGACATAGAAGCCGGTCCAGCTCCAGACCGGATCGACGATAGGCGCCTTGACATACGGCTTTGCCGCGAGATCGGCGGCCAGCGCGCCGGTCGCAAACAGCGACATCGCGGCCGCCATTCCAATCACTACCCGCTTCATAGAGAATTCCCCCTTGCACGATCTTGTGATCGAAATATACCCGCCTCCTCGCCCAAGAGCTGTGCCGCCGCGGCAACATTCGGAAACAATCGGACACGCGGTGGTATCCCGACCGAAAAGCTACCTTACATATAAACCATTGATTTCAAAAAAGATTAGCCCAGCGCCCTAGGCCGATGTCGCCCTGGTCCCATGCGTCAACCCGACACGGGCGAGGAGGTGGTCGATCACCGGCCAGAATAGCAGCACAATCGCCAGGGTTGTGATCGAGCCGACCAGGCCGTTCGACCAGAACGCCTTCAGGGTGCCGCCGGAGCCGATCATCGACAGGCGGAAGGCATCCTCGGCACGGTTGCCGAGCACGAGCGCCAGGGTGAACGGCGCCAGCGGAATGCCGATCTTCTTGAAGACGTAGCCGACCACGCCGAAGCCCAGCATCAGCCAGATGTCGAACATCGCGTTCTGGATGGCATAGGCGCCGATCGCGCAGGACACCACGATCATCGGCGCCACCGCCGCGAACGGCACGCGCAGGATCGAGGCGAAGATCGGCACCGTCGTCAGCACCAGCACGAGGCCGACGACGTTGCCGAGATACATCGAGGCGATGAGGCCCCAGACGAAGTCCTTGTGCTCGACGAACAGCAGCGGCCCCGGATTGAGGCCCCACACCATCAGCCCGCCGAGCAGGATCGCGGCCGTGCCCGAGCCGGGAATGCCGAGCGCCAGCATCGGCAGCAGCGCCGAGGTGCCGGAGGCATGCGCCGCCGTCTCCGGCGCGAACACGCCCTCGATGCGGCCCTTGCCGAAGCCCTCGGGCTCCTTGGCGAAGCGCTTTGCCAGATTGTAGCCCATGAAGGAGGCCGCGATCGCACCGCCCGGGGTGATGCCGAGCCAGCAACCGATGAAGGAGGAGCGCAGCAGCGTCACCCAGTATTTCGGCAGATCCTTCCAGACGCCGAGCACGACGCGCAGCGAGATGCTAGCCGCATGCCCGCGCAGCGCAAGGCGCTCCTCCATGGTCAGCAGGATCTCGCTGATGCCGAACAGGCCGATGACGGCGACCAGGAAGTTGATGCCGCGCAAGAGCTCCGGCGAGCCGAAGGTCATGCGCAGACTGCCGGACACCGTATCCATGCCGATGCCGGCGAGCAAAAGGCCCAGCGACATCGAGATGACGGTCTTGTGCTTGGCTTCGCGCCCGAGGCCGACGAAGGAACAGAAGGTGAGAAGATACACCGCGAAGAACTCGGGCGGGCCGAATTTCAGCGCAAAGGACGAGATCATCGGCGCGAGGAAGGTGATCAGGAGCACTGCGACCAGCGAGCCGATGAAGGAAGAGGTGAACGCCGCCGTCAGCGCCTCCGCCGCCCTGCCCTGCTGCGCCATCGGGTAGCCGTCGAAAGTGGTCGCGACCGACCAGGCTTCGCCCGGGATGTTGAACAGGATCGAGGTGATGGCACCGCCGAACAACGCGCCCCAATAGATGCAGGACAGCATCACGATGGCCGAGGTCGGGTCCATCGTGAAGGTCAGCGGCAACAGGATCGCAACGCCGTTGGGGCCGCCGAGCCCGGGCAGCACGCCGACGAAGATGCCGAGCACCAGCCCGACCATCATGAGCACGAGCGTCTTCCACGTCAGCAGGACGGCAAAGCCGTGGAGCAGGAGACCGAGAGCTTCCATCGCGGGGGGCTCCGCCCTAGCGCCCGAGGGCCGCTTCGAGCGGCCCCTTCGGCATGATGACGTCGAAGGCGAGGTCGAAGGTGACGAACATGATGGCCGTGAACGCAAACGCGGTGAGCAGCGACTTCCACAGCGCGATCCGGCCGACGAGGCGCATGAAGCCCGCGATCAGGAGAAAGCTCGCGACATAGAGGCCGAGGAACTGCGTCGCCAGGCAGAACAGCAGCGTCGGCACGAACACCGCGAGCACGCGGCGGCCTTGCGCGCGCGTGACGAAGGTTGCGGGCGAGACGCGCCGCGCCAGCAGCGCGGCGATCAGACCGTAGAGGCTGCCGCCGGCGAGAATGACGCACAGATAGAACGGGAAATAGCCGGGCTCCGGCCCGGTCGCATCCCAGGACGCGCCGGTGCGCCAATTGTCGTAGCCGAGCGTGACCGCGAGCGCGAGCAGCAGCAGGCAGACGACGATCTCGATCGTGCCGGAAGAGACGACGGAGGGGGAATCGTCTTCGGGCGCGGTAGGATCCTCGACGACGATTTCGATATCGGTTTGGGACATGGGCTCAGATGCGAGGCTGGGGATTGTGCATCTCTTCCCGTGCTGACGGGGAGAGGCAGAGGCCGGATCCGCGGCCGTTCTCTAGAACGCCGAAGCGAAGCTCTGGCTACGGCAAAGCGCCGGGTGAGATGCTCTCTCCACGAGCTCAACTCGTCGAGAGAGCCCCTCACCCTGCCCTCTCCCCGTAAGAACAGGGCGAGAGGGAAGAGAGCTACTTCGCGACGAAGCCGGCTTCCGTCATCAACTGCTTGTTCAGCGCATCGTCCTCTTCGAGGAACTGCACCATGTCCTTGCCGGAGAGGAAGATCGGCTTCAAGGCCTGCTTCTCCATGTAGTCCTTGTACTCCGCGGTCTGCGTCACCTTGTGGAACAGATCGACGTAGAACGCCTGCTGCTCCGGCGTGACCTTGCCGGGCAGGAACATCGCGCGCAGCATCAGATATTGCACGTCGACGCCCTCCTCCTTGCAGGTCGGGATGTCGGCCCAGGACTGGGTGTCGGTCACCTTGGTCGTGTAGGCAATGCGCTCCCTGTCGAACACGCAGAGCGGACGCACTTGGCCGGCGCGCCAGACCTCGAGATTTTCGGATGGGTTGTTGACGTTGGCTTCGGTGTGGTTGCCGACCAGCTGGGTCGCGGCCTCGCCGCCGGATTTGTAGGGCAGATAGGAGAATTTCGCGCCGGTCTTCTGCTCCAGGAACACGGTGAGCACGTGGTCCTCGCGCTTGGAGCCGGTGCCGCCCATCTTGAACGGCGCGCTCGCAGCCTTGGCGGCCGCGACGAAGTCCTTCAACGTCTTGGGGCCCGCGCTGTTGTCCCACAGCACGAACTGGTCGAGCGCCACCACGGAGACCGGCGTCAGCTCGCGCCAGTTGAACGGGATCTTCGCCGACAGCGGCAGCATGTAGATCAGCGAATAGGCGATCAGCACCTTGTTGGGATCGCCCTCGCTGGACTTCATGTACATCAGTGCTTCCGCGCCGGAGGCGCCGCCCTTGAGCGAGACCACCATCGGCTGCTTCATCAGATTGTTCTTCTGGATCGCGGCCTGCATCATCCGGGCCATCTGGTCGGAGGCGCCACCCGCGCCCGCCGCCACTACGATCTCCACCGGTTTCGTCGGCTCCCAGCCCGCAACAGCCGGCGCGCCACAAAGTGCGGTTGCAAGCGCGATTGCGGCCTTCATTCCATGTCCCACGTGCGTCTTCCCTATCTTCTTGTTTACATTGGAAATTCAGCGATGAACTCGGCCCATTGTGCTGGCGAATCCGGCCGAGTTCAAGCCATCCCGCATCATCCCGGCTATGACTTTGGAATAAGACAAGTCACGCGCTATACGAGCTGCAAGGGAGCTGGTCCTATCGGAGGCGAAGGTAGATTAATGATCTTCTTGGGCCTAAAGATCTTGGGCCCTCAGCCGTCCGGCCTTTCTGAGTTTGCGAAATGTACTTGAAGTGCTGAAGTGATGCCGCGCCTCCTCTACATCAATGAGAAATTTGGCCATGACGCAACGATCATCCTGGACAGCGGGGACGCCTGTTGGGTCTCTGTTGGCAGCAGGGGCGTCTTGGTACGCTCTCACAAGCACAGCTTCTGGGGTGGATTGTTGGGAAGCCTGCTTGGTCTGAAGCTCTATCAGGAGCGGGATGTCTACCGCGCACTCAGTGTGGCTCAAGCTCTCGCCGCGACGTTTCGGCCGGTTCCACAAATTCAATGCAGAGACGTGATCCTCAAGGCATTCTGCACAGCGGTCTGGCACAGCTCTTCACCCGCACGTGTTAAGGACGTTTTGAATGACCCGGGTCTGCTCGAAGGGTAACATTACTAGCCGCAAGCACGGCTCCTAACAGGCATTCTGTTTCGTCTGTGCTTGCAATTTCGTTTTCCAACTATATTCCTGAAAATATGAGTACCAGTAGAAAACTGAGTTTGAACCACGGCCACGAGCGGAAGAGAACGCGGTGGAAAGTGAAGTGGGGAGTTCCCGCCCGAGCCGCTGGCGGCACAGCCAGAGCAGCCGCGCTATCCGGTGACGAGCGACGCGAAATTGCGCGGAAGGCCGCCAAGGCCCGTTGGGCGAGACACTTGCCGCGGGCGACGCATGAAGGCGTCATCCGGTTTGGAGGCATCGAGATTGAGGTTGCCGTTCTCGATGACGGACAGCGCCTAGTGACTCAGAGTGGCTTCATGGTGGGCCTAGGTCGCATTCGCCCCCCCCAAGGGACGTCAGTATTACAGGAGCGGCGCCAATCTCCCTGCTTTTTTGACAGTGCAGAACCTAAAGCCCTTTATCGGCGAAGAGTTGGTTATGATGGCTAACCAGATCGAATTTCGTACCAAGCAGGGCTTTAAGGCATTCGGGTACGCGGCGAACTTCCTGCCGGAGGTCTGCGATGTCTTTGCGCGCGCCCAACGAGCCGGAGTCCTAAAGGCCGTTCAGCGCAACGTTGCTCACCGCGCCGGAATTATCGCCGAGCGGCTTCAACGCTCATGCACTATGCGCCTCATAGATGAAGCTACCGGTTACCAAGAAAGTCGCGAGACGTAGACGGGCCGGGATGGTTGTCGGGCGCGAGGAATGAATCTCCGCCACATATTCCGGCTCTACAGCATCAATCTAGGACGAGGATTTGCCTGGTCAAAGACATTGCTTGATCCTGTTGGAGAACCGCTCAACTCGATTGCGAGCACAACAAACGACCAAAGCAGATCGGTTCATAAGCGAAAACCGTTTGCGCTGGTCCTGATGGGACGCCAGCCATGCTGCATTGCGGCGGTGATTTAGAGCGCATGCACCATGGCATGCAATTGGCTTACGGTTCTCAGGTCACTCGTTGACGGATGTCGCCCAGCATCTTCGGCAATCGTTCGAGGAGATGTACGCATGTGCTTCCTTCAAGGTGTCCTGGTGTTCCTGCTAGCCAGCATTGGTACAACCGTGTTCGCCAAGGGCGTGCCGCAGGATCCAAAACCTAGACCGCAATGCGTTGTGAAGGCCTCCGAACTACCGCCGGAAACACCAGAGGTCATGTGTCCAACTCGCAGCTCACCGGGCGGCTTTTGCGTCTGTCCCAGATTCACTAAGGACGGTGACGCAGACGGATATTTTGTTGGGACAGCAAGATAGGCAACCGCACCCCCTAAGCGGCGACGGTCTTCATTGGTGCTTGGAGGGCCCGAGGTGAAGATGCACTGCAAGCGGCTGTCTTAGCTGGAGGCCGTTCAGCCAGGCCACTACGCACCTCGAATGCGCTGGCCGCGCCTCGCCACGATCTCCAGTGACCCACAACCGGTATATTCACGCCTGCGCAACGTGCAAGCACGGGCATTGTCGAGATCGTGCTTGCCGGTGGCTGTCGCGGGCGCTTTGGGTGGGACTGGTACGGAGCGCTGCAGCGGGTATTGAAGATGCGCGCTACTTGCCCTTCCAGACCGGCGCCCGCTTGTTGAGGAAGGCATCCATGCCCTCGCGGAAATCCTCGCTCATATAGGCTTTCAGGATCAGGTCCTCGCCTTCCTCGCGCGAGAGCGTGCGGCGGATGCGGCGCACCGCTTCCTTGGTCGCTTCCAGCGTCAGCGGCGCGTGGCTGGCGACGAGCTTTGCAGTCTCGTCGGCACGGCGCTGCAGCGTCTCCACGTCAGGCACGACCTCGTTGAGCAGGCCGAGCGCCAGCGCCTCCGGCGCCTCGACCAGGCGCGCCTTGAAGATCATATCCTTGGTGCGGGCGGGACCGACCAGCGCGACGACGCGGCTGATGTTGGACATCGACAGGCAGTTGCCGAGCGTGCGCGCAATCGGAAAGCCCATCCGCGTCGTCTCGGTGCCGATGCGAAGATCGCAGCAGGCCGCGATCCCCGCGCCGCCGCCGGTGCAGGCGCCGGCGATCGCCGCGATCACCGGCACGCGGCACTGCTCGAGCGTGCCGAGCACGCGATCGATGCGCGCCTCGTAGTCGAGCGCATCCTGCGCGGTCTTGAAGGCACGGAATTGCGAGATGTCCGTGCCGGAGGCGAACGCCTTGTCGCCCGCGCCGGTCAGGATCAGCGCCTTGATCGAACGGTCGACGTTGATCTCCTGGCATATCTCCGCCATGCGGTCATACATGGCGAAGGTCATGGCGTTGCGCGCCTGCGGGCGGTTGAAGGTGATCCGCGCGATGCCGTCCGTGACGGAGTAGAGCAGGTCTTCGTTGGCAGTCGTCGGTGCGTTCATCGCGCGCTCACTTTCTTCATTACAGTTCAGTCAGGCCGCCCTCAGGCAACCTGAGCCTTAGGCGACTTGAGCCTTGGTCATCGGCACCACGTCGCGTCCCTTCAGCACATCCATCGCCGCGAGCACGCCGCCGCTCCGGTGCGGGATCTTTGCGAGGTCGAGGCCCATCTCGACGCCTGCGAGCGTGCCCATCAGCATCAGATCGTTGAAATGGCCGATATGACCGATGCGGAACACCTTGCCCTTGACCTTGTTCAGGCCGGTGCCGAGCGACATGTCGAAGTTCTCCAGCACCACCTTGCGGAAGGCGTCGGCATCAAAGCCCTCGGGCACGCGCACGCCGGTCAGCGCCGGCGAATGCGCGGCGGGATCGGCACATTGCGTCTCGAGGCCCCAGACCTTGACCGCAGCACGCGTCGCGGCGCTGTGGCGCTTGTGGCGGGTCCAGACGTTCTCCAGCCCCTCCTCCTCCAGCATCTTCACCGCCTCGCGCAGGCCGTAGAGCAGGTTCGTTGCGGGCGTGTAGGGGAAGGTGCCGAGCTTGTTGAAGCTGATCACCTCCTGCCAGTCCCAGTAGGAGCGCATGCCGGGGTTGGCTTTGGCGACCGCGAGCGCCTTCTCCGAGACGGCGTTGAAGCCGAGGCCCGGCGGCAGCATCAGGCCCTTCTGGGAGCCGGCGACCGAGACGTCGATGCCCCAGGCGTCGTGCTCATATTCCATCGAGCCGAGGCCGGAGATGGTGTCGACCATCAGCAGCGCCGGATGTTTGGTGCGGTCGAGGATCTTGCGCACCTCCAGCGGCGGCGTCACGCAGCCGGTCGAGGTCTCGTTGTGCACGACGCAGACCGCCTTGATGGCGTGCTGCTTGTCGGCGGCAAGACGCTTCTCGATCTCGGCAAGATCGGCGCCATGGCGCCAGTCGCTCGGGATGAAGTCGACATCGAGCTTGAACTTGTCGGCGATGCCGCGCCACAGCACGGCGAACTGGCCGGTCTCGCACATCAAGACCTTGTCGCCGGGCGCGAACACGTTGACCATCGCCGCTTCCCAGGCGCCGGTACCGGACGAGGGGAAGATGATCACGGGCTGCTTGGTGCGGAATACGCGCTGCATTGCGGCAAGCACGGCAAAACCGAGCTCGGCGAACTCCGGACCGCGATGGTCCAAAGTCGGCATATCCATCGCCCGCAGCACCCGATCGGGCACGTTGGTCGGTCCTGGAATCTGTAAGAAATGCCTTCCAGTATGCACGGTCATCGGCGTCCTTCCCGGTCTTGCCTTGGTTTGGTGGGCGCCGAATAGCACCATTTGACCGGCTTGTCCTCTCCTCCAAAGGGCCCCTCGCGCATAGCGGGCCGGCCTGCCCTCGGCCGCTCCGTCGCGACCATCTTCGCGGGCCGACCTTTACGTGCCGACGATCTTCAGATGCGGCGCGGCATTGCCCTGAGGGCGCTGCTCCAGCAGCTTCATCGCGACGTCCACGCCGCCGGCGCGGTGCGGCACGCCGGCCACCGACAGACCCATCTCGATGCCGGTGAGCGCGCCGAGCAGCGTCAGCGCGTTGCATTCGCCGAGATGGCCGATGCGGAAAACCTTGCCGGCGACCTTCGACAGGCCCGAGCCGAGCGACATGTTGTAATTGTCGAGCACGACTTTCCGGAACTGATCGGCATCATGGCCCGGAGGCATCAGCACAGCAGTGAGCACCGGCGAGAACTCCGAAGGCTCCTGGCACAGCACTTCGAGACCCCAATGGTTGACCGCGGCCCGCGTCGCGGCCGCCAAGCGCTGATGCCGCGCAAGAACATTGTCGAGCCCCTCCTCGAGCAGCATCGCGATCGCCTCGCGCAAGCCGTAAAGCAGATTGGTCGCGGGCGTATAGGGGAAGAAACCCTTGGCGTTGGGCTTGAGCATCTCCTCCCAGTCGAAATAGGAGCGCGGCATCTTGTTGGTTCTGGACGCAGCCAAGGCCTTGTCCGAAATCGCGTTGAAGCCGAGACCGGGCGGCAGCATGAAACCCTTCTGCGAGCAGCTGACGCTGACATCGACCTTCCACGCGTCGTGACGATAGTCGACCGAGCCGAGCGAGGAGATGGTGTCGACCATCAAGAGTGCCGGATGCGAGGCGCGGTCGATCGCGGCGCGGATCTCGGCGATGCGGCTGGTCGCGCCGGTCGAGGTCTCGTTGTGCACGACCATCACCGCCTTGATGGTGCGCGCGGCGTCTTCGGAGAGCTTGGCCTCGATCACCGTGGGATCGGCGCCGCGGCGCCAGTCGCCCGGGACGAAATCGACCTCGATGCCGAAGCGGGCGGCCATCTGCCGCCACATCGTGGCGAAGTGGCCGGTTTCGACCATCAGCACCTTGTCGCCCGGCGACAGCGTGTTGACGATCGCGGCTTCCCAGGCGCCGGTCCCCGACGAGGGGAAGATCACGACCGGCCCCCTGGTCTGGAAGATCTGCTGGCTGCCTTCGAGCACGGTGCGGCCGAGCTCGCCGAATTCGGCGCTGCGGTGGTCGATGACAGGCATGTCCATCGCGCGCAGGACGCGCTCGGGGACCGGGCTCGGGCCCGGAATCTGCAGGAAATGGCGTCCCTGAGGCATGCAAAGCTCCCTTTCGGCGGGTTATGGCCGGCTCTGCCGGCTATTTTGCATTCATTTTTTGTCCCTTCAATCGAAATCTGGTATTCGATTGCGGACATCGACGCGACCAACCGGGCAAACTACCGTGCTGCAAATGAAATCCACAATTCCCGACACCGGGGTTCCGATCACCCCGTCCGCCGGCAATGGCGAGCGCCAGGAAAACCGTCACGAGGCCTCGCTGCATGGCGAGATCCTGCTGCGGCTGCGCGATTACGTGGTCGAAGGCAACATTCCTGAGGGCGCGCGCGTTCCCGAGCGGCAGCTCTGCGAGATGCTTGGCATCTCCCGCACGCCGTTGCGCGAGGCGCTCAAGGTGCTCGCCGCCGAGGGCCTGATCGAGCTACTGCCCAACCGCGGCGCACGGGTGCGCCAGCTCAGCCAGCGCGACCTCGAAGAACTGTTCGACGTCATGGCGGGCCTGGAAAGCCTGGCGGGGCGCCTCGCCTGCGAAGCCATAACGGATGCGGAAATCACGGCGATCGAGCAACTGCACTACGAGATGTACGGCCATTACCTGCATCGCGACATGCACGGCTATTTCCAGGCCAACCAGCGCATCCACGAGAGCATCGTCGATGCCGCACGCAACGAGACGCTGAAGATTGCCTACGCCAATTTCGCCGGCCGGATCCGACGCGTCCGCTACTCCGCCAATTTCGCCCGCAAGCGGCAGCGCTGGGCCGAGGCCATGCGCGAGCATGAGGCCATCCTGGATGCGCTACGCCGCCGCGCCGGCAGCGAACTCAGCGACATCCTGTTCCAGCATCTGCGCAACAAGCGCACGGCAGCGATCGAGCACCTGACCGAGCCCCAAGAGGGCGCGCCGGCATCGCCTTAAAGGCGCCAGGCTTGCTCATTTTGCATTCACAATATAGTCGGTCAGGAACCACAATGAATATCCCAGCAAGGCTGAGCCTCGCCGGGTCAGTCCGGGATCAGGGATGACGAACGCCTCCTCGCTCGAACGGCGCCTGCGGTCGGAATTGACCGGCGACGTGCTGTTCGACGGCTTCAGCCGCGGCCGCTACGCCACCGACGCCTCGTTCTACCAGATCATGCCGGCTGGCGTGGTGGTCCCCAAGACCATGGACGAGGCCTTGCGGGCGCTGGCGATTGCGCACGACGAGGGGCTGAAGCTCACCCCGCGCGGCGGCGGCACCTCGCAATGCGGCCAGACCGTCAATGACGGCCTCGTGGTCGATCTCTCCAAGCACCTCAACCGGATCCTGTCGCTCGATGTCGAAGGCCGCACCTGCGTAGTCGAGCCCGGCATCGTGCTCGACGACCTCAACCGTCAGCTTAGGAAGCACGGCCTGTGGTTTCCTGTCGACGTCTCCACGGCCTCCCGCGCCACCATCGGCGGCATGGCCGGCAACAATTCCTGCGGCGGCCGCTCGCTGCGCTACGGCACCATGCGCGACAACACGCTGTCGATGGAGGCCAGCCTCGCCGACGGCACGCTGAGCCGTTTTGGCGAGGTCGCGCGCGATCTCTCCGACCTCGAGGCCGGCGACAGCACCCGCGCCCTGTTCCGCGACATGCTCGACCTCGGCACCCGCGAGGCCGACGAGATCGCCGCGCGCTTCCCAAAAGTGCAGCGCCGCGTCGGCGGCTACAATCTCGATGCGCTCGTGCCGCGCAATGCGCCGAACAACATGGCGCATCTGTTGGTCGGCTCCGAAGGCACCCTCGCCTTCACCACCAAGGTCGAGCTGAAGCTGTGGCCCGTGATCCGCAACAAGGCGCTCGGCGTCTGCCATTTCGGCAGCTTCTACGAGGCCATGGATGCGGCCCAGCACCTCGTCAAGCTCAAGCCGATTGCGGTCGAGCTGGTCGACCGCACCATGATCGCGCTCGGCCGCGACATTGCGATGTTCGCACCCGTCATCTCCGCGGCGATCAAGGGCGATCCGGACGCCGTGCTGGTGGTCGAATTCGCCGAAGAGGACCAAGCCGACAACCTCGTGCGCCTCAAGCAGCTCGGTGAGCTGATGGCGGATCTCGGCTTCGGCTGGAACAACGACACGCGCAAATGGGGCGGCGTGGTGGAGATCACCGAGCCCGCGCTGCAGAGCGGCATCGCCGATTTCCGCGCCGCCGGCCTCAACGTGATGATGTCGATGAAGCAGGAGGGCAAGCCGGTCTCCTTCGTCGAGGACTGCGCCGTGCCGCTGCCGCACCTCGCCGACTACACCGCGCGGCTGAACGAAGTGTTCGCCAAGCACGGCACCAGTGGCACGATGTACGCGCACGCCTCCGAAGGCTGCCTGCATGTGCGCCCCGTTCTGAACCTGAAGCTGGAGAAAGACGTCAAGGCGATGCGCGCCATCGCCGAAGAGGCTTTTGCGCTGGTGCGCGAGTACAAAGGCTCGCATTCCGGCGAGCACGGCGATGGTCTGGTACGCTCCGAATTCCACGAGGCCATGTTCGGCGAGCGCCTCGTCGCCGATTTCAGGGAAGTGAAGCAGCGCTTCGATCCCGGCGGCGTGCTCAATCCCGGCAAGATCATCGATGCGCCCAGGATGGACGACCGCTCGCTGTTCCGCTTCAAGCCGGACTATCGGGTCGGCGAGCTGAAGACGAAGCTCGACTGGTCGGCTTATCCCGGCGCCGGCGGCGGTTTCCAGGGCGCGGTCGAGATGTGCAACAACAACGGCGCCTGCCGCAAGCTCGAGGGCGGCGTGATGTGCCCGTCCTATCGCGCCACGCGCAACGAGAAGGACGTCACCCGTGGCCGCGCCAACACGCTACGGCTTGCGATCTCCGGCCAGCTCGGCCCGGATGCGCTCTCGTCCGACGAGATGATGGAGACGCTCAAACTCTGCGTCTCCTGCAAGGCCTGCCGCCACGAGTGCCCGACCGGCGTCGACATGGCCAAGATGAAAATCGAGGTGCTTGCTGCGCGCGCCGCCTCGCACGGCCTGACGCTGCGCGACCGGCTGGTCGGATATCTGCCGCGCTATGCCGGCCTTGCTTCGCGCTTCGCGCCGCTGGCGAATTTGCGCAACGGCAGCCCGCTGCTGCGAAGGCTGTTCGAGCGCTTTGCCGGCATCAGCGCGCGCCGGGCCCTCCCCGCCTTCCGCCGCGATGTGTTCGTGCCGGCCGCCGAGAGCGTTGGACCTGCGGAGGGTCGCGAGGTCGTGCTGTTCACTGATACCTTCAATCGCGTCTATGAGCGCGAGAACCTGGAGGCCGCGCTGCGCGTGCTCACGGCCGGCGGCTATCGCGTGCATCTGCCGAAGCCGGTGAGCGGGTGCCGTCCGCTGTGCTGCGGCCGCACATTCCTGTCAGCTGGCCTCGTCGACGAAGCCAAGGTCGAGCTCGACCGGCTGGTCTCGGCTTTCGCACCCTATGCAGCGCGCGGCGTGCCGATCGTCGGCCTTGAGCCGAGCTGCCTCCTGACGCTGCGCGACGAGCTCGCTTCACTGCGCAAGGACGACGAAGCCAAGGCGGTGGGCGCCCACGCGCTGACCTTCGAGGAGTTTCTGGCGCGCGAGGCAGAGGCCGGAAGGCTGCAACTGCCGCTCGGCATCGTCGCGGACAAGGCCGTGGTCCACGGCCATTGCCATCAAAAATCCTTCGGCGCCTTCAAGCCTGTCGAGCAGGTGCTGCGCCTCATCCCAGGCCTTGAGGTTAAGACCATCGAGTCGAGCTGCTGCGGCATGGCCGGCGCCTTTGGCTATGGCGCGGACACGTATGATGCCTCGATCGAGATGGCCGAGCTGTCACTGCTGCCGGCCGTGCGGAAGGCTGACCGGAATACGCTCGTCGTCGCCGACGGCACCTCATGCCGGCACCAGATCCACGACGGCGCCCAGCGCGAAGCACTTCACGTCGCCCGCGTGCTGGCCATGAGCCTCGATCGCGCCAAATCCAACGCCACCTCTCCAGCTGCAAAGGAAACCAGCCATGGCTGATCTCACCCTCGACACCGCCCGAAAAATCCTCGAAGCCGCCTTCGCGAAAGCCGGCGAGCTCAAGCTGAAGCCGCTGGTCGTCACCATCCTGGACGCGCGCGGCGTGCTCAAGCTCGCGGCGGCGCAGGACGGCACCAGCCTGATGCGCGCCGAGATCGCGCATGGCAAGGCCTATGGCGCGCTCGCCATGGGCATGGGCTCGCGTGCTCTGTTCCAGCGCGCGCAGGAGCAGGCCTATTTCGTCGATGCCGTGAACACGATCGCGAAGGGCGCGCTGGTACCGGTCCCCGGCGGCGTGCTGATCATGGATGGCACCACCCTGCTCGGCGCGGTCGGCGTCTCCGGCGATACGTCCGACAATGACGAAGCCTGCGCGGTGGCGGGGATTCAGGCGGCGGGACTGAAGGCGAACGCGGGGTGAGATTGTCATTCCGGGGCGCGCCCCTTGGCGCGAGCCCGGAATCCATTTCTCCGCATCACTTGCTGCACGATGGATTCCGGGCTCGCGCTACGCGCGCCCCGGAATGACGGCGGAGGATGCGGCTACATTCTCGTTCGTGCCGCCCTGGGTCCCGGCTCTGCGCAGCGACGCCGACGCGTTGCGGCGCGTCCGGGATGCGAGAGCGGATCCACTCACCTCCCCGTCCAGACCGGCTTCCGCTTCTCGCTGAACGCTTTCAACCCTTCCTTGGCGTCCTCGGTCATCGCGAGCAGTGCGATCTGGCTTTCGGTATAGGCGATGCTCTCGTCGAACGACATCGAGGCGATCGCGCGCATGGCGTATTTGCCGCGGCGGATCGCGGTCGGGGATTTGTCGACGATGCGGGCGATCAGCCAGTCAACCTTGGCATCTAACTCGGCGGCCGGCACGATGTAGTTGAGCAGGCCAGCGGCCTGCGCGGCCCTGGCGTCGAACGGCTCGCCCGTGAGCGCCCATTCGTTGACGAGACGGGGCGGAGCGATGCGCTGCAGCAGGCTCAGCACCTGCATCGGGAACACGCCGACCTTCACCTCCGGCAGGCCGAAGACGACGTGATCGGCCGCAACCGCCATGTCGGTCATGCACAGAAGGCCCATGCCGCCGGCCATGCAGACACCACTGAGGCGCGCAATCGCGGGCTTGGTGGCGTTCTGTGACAAACGTAACAGATCAGCATAGTCGACATTTGGTTTGGAATGATCCATCGCGAAAGCCGCGCCGGAATTCTGCAAGTCGGCGCCCGCGCAGAACGCCTTGTCGCCCGCGCCGGTCAGCACGATGACGCGGACGTCCTTGTCCTCATGCGCGTCGCGATAGGCTCTTGTGATCCCGGCGATGACCTCGCCGTTCAGCGCGTTGCGTTTCTCCGGCCGGTTGATGGTGATCCAGAACGCCTGCCCGCGCTTCTCGGTGATGACGGCTGTGGTGTCTGTCATGACATGCTCGCTCGCTTGGTCCCGTTTTGCAGCCATTTGCGGCAGGACCGGCGGCGCGCGCAAGGGCAATCTGCAGGGTCGCCTCACCATAGCGTGTGGGCGCAACTTCGCTTCGCGATTGAACTGGGGCTTGCGCGCGCTATCCTGACCGGAGATTTGATCACCGATGAGCCATTTCATGCGCGCCGCATTGATGTTGTTGCTGGCAGGATTGGTCGTGCTGAGCGGCGGCGCCGCATGCCATGCGGCCGACGCCGCGAAGATCGCGCTGGTGATCGGCAACGCGAAATATCCCGACAATGAGTTCGTCCTGAGCGAGGTCGCCAACGATGCCCAGGACGTCGCCGAGGAATTGAAGCGCGGCGGCTTCGTCGTCGACAGGCAGAGCAATCTCACCGGGGATGCCATGCGGCAGGTGCTGGGCCGCTTCTACGACCGCATCGAGCGCGGCGCGGTGGCGCTGATCTTCTTCGACGGCTTTGCCATCCAGTCCAACCGTCAGACCTATCTGCTGCCGGTCGACGCCCAGATCTGGACCGAGCCGGACGTCTCGCGCGACGGCTTCAGCCTCGACACCATCCTCGCCGAGATGAACACGCGCGGTGCCGCGATCAAGATCGCGCTGATCGACGCCTCCCGCCGCAATCCGTTCGAGCGGCGCTTCCGCCGCCATTCGGCCGGTCTGGCGCCGGCGATCGCACCGAGCAATACGCTGGTGCTCTACTCCGCCGCGCTCGGCGCGGTCACGGCGACCGGCAAGACCGATCGCAGCCTCTTTGTCGCCGAGCTGCTGCGCGAAATGCGCGCGCCGAACATCAGCGCCGAGCAGGCCCTGACCAACACCAAGAACGGCGTGGTTGCCGCCACCAACCGCGAACAGGTGCCCTGGCTGTCCTCCTCGCTGACGACGGAGTTCTCGTTCGCAGGCCCGGCGACGCGGCCGCGGGACGACGCGGCCAAGCCACAGGTGCAGACACCCGAGCCGCAAAAGCCGGTCTGCGAGGTACCGCAGGCGGAGCCCGCCCCGAATGCGGACGAGTTGGCACGAGATCCCGTCCTCGCCGATCTCAGCCGCAGGATCACCGTCAACGCCAACGATGTCACCTCGCGCTACAAACGCGGCCAGGTCTACGCGATCAAGCGCGCCTATGCGCTCGCGATACAGGATTTCGACGCGGTGCTCCGCCGCGCGCCCAAGGACGCGGAAGCCCTAAACAACCGCTGCTGGAGCCGGGCTGCGACGGGCGACCCGCAAGGCGCGCTCGCCGACTGCAATCTGGCGCTCCAGATCAACCCGGGCTTGAGCGATGCACTCGACAGCCGCGGGCTCGTCAACCTCAAGCTCGGGCGCAATGCCGAGGCGATCAAGGATTATACCGACGCGATTCAGCGCAACCCGCGCTCCTCGTCCTCGCTGTTCGGCCGCGGCATCGCTGCGCGCAGAAGCGGCGGCGACGGCGCCACCGATATCGCGCAGGCGAAGTCGATGAACCCGAACATTGCAAAGGAATTCGCGGGCTACGGCGTCACGGAGTGCACGCCTTGAGCTGAGGCCGCCTTCCTGATCCAGACTTTATTATCGTGGAACGCCGCGCCGCCGATCGGCGCGATCGTATCTGCGCCCGTCAACGTGTTGATGCCGCGGCCGCCGATATGGTTGCTGTTGGGATGAACGGATTCGGCGATCAGGACACCGCGCCGCACGCCCTCGAACAGCGTCGCGATCAGCGTGGTCTCGCCGCGGCCGTTGCCGAGCGTCACCGCATCGCCATCGGCGATGCCGAGCGCGGCGGCATCTAACGGGTGGATCATCACGCTGGCCCGGCCCTCACGCGCCTGCGAGGACGGCGTCTCGTTGAAAGTGGTGTTGAGGAAGCTGCGCGACGGGCTGGTCGCTAGCCGGAACGGATGGGCCCGGTCGGCGTGCTCGATCACTGCCCAATGATCCGGCAGACCAGGCATCTTGTCGTAGTCGCCCATGGTGACGCCGAACGGCGGATGCGCCCAATCGGCTTTGAAATGGAACTTGCCGTCGGCGTGAGCGAAGCCGTCGAGATAATGCGAGGTGCGGAAATCCGGCTGCAGGTCGCGCCAGATGTCGGCTTCGAGGCCCGCGATGTCGCCGTGATTGCTCAGCCTCAAGGTCGCGTCGATCAATTCGCGCGGGCTCATCTCGAAGCCCGGATGCCTGGCGCCCAGCCGCGGCGCCAGCGCCTGCAACACCTCGTGGTTGGAGCGGCACTCGCCCGGCGGGTCGATCAGCTTCGGCCCGACCGAGATGTGCTGATGACCGCCGCCGTAATAGAGGTCGTCATGCTCCATGAACATGGTCGCCGGCAGCACGATGTCAGCCATCTGCGCCGTCTCGGTCATGAACTGCTCGTGCACCGCCACGAACAGATCCTCGCGCGCGAAGCCCTGCCGGACCAGCGCCTGCTCCGGCGCCACCGTCATCGGATTGGTGTTCTGGATCAGCATCGCCTTGACCGGACCCCTACCCTGCAGAGCTTCGGCATCGCCGGTGAGGATGCGTCCGATCTGCGACTGGTCGAGCGCGCGGGTGGCCTTGTCGATCGCGTCGTGGCCTTCGATGATGGATTCGTTGAAGTGCCACAGCGCGTAATTGTTGAAGAAGGCGCCGCCGCCTTCATACTGCCAAGCGCCGGTCACCGCGGGAATGCACAGCGCCGCATGCATCTGCGTCGCGCCGTTGCGCGAGCGGGTGAAGCCATAGCCGAGACGGAAGAAGGTCCGCTTGGTCTCGCCGACGGCCTTGGCGAAAGCCTCGATTTCCGACACCGGAACGCCGCAAATCGCCGAGGCCCATTCCGGCGTGCGCGACTTCAGATGCGCCTCGAGCTCGGCGGGGCAATCGGTATACTTGTCCATGTAGGCTCGGTCGGCGTAGCCGTCGCGGAACAGGACATGCATGACGCCGCAGGCGAAGGCGCCGTCCGTGCCGGGCCGCAGGATGATCCTGATGTCGGCCTGCTTCATGGTCTCGTTGTCGTAGATGTCGACCGCCGCGATCTTCGCGCCGCGCTCCTTGCGGGCGCGCGAGGCGTGCGTCATCACGTTGACCTGAGTGTTGACGGGATTGGTGCCCCAGATCACGACGAGATCGGACAGCGCCATCTCGCGCGGGTCGACGCCGGCGATCTTGCCGGTGCCGATTGCAAAGCCGATGCGCGCAACATTGGCACAGATGGTCTGGTAGAAGCGCGAATATTTCTTCACATGCGTGAGACGGTTGAGCCCGTCGCGCATCACGAGCCCCATCGTCCCCGCGTAGTAATAGGGCCAGATCGATTCCGCACCGAACTCGCGCTCGGCCGCATTGAATCGGTGCCCGATCTCGTCCAGCGCCTCGTCCCAAGAGATCCGCGCGAACTGACCTGAACCCTTGGGGCCGGTGCGGCGCAGCGGATAGATCAGCCGCTCGGGATGATGGATGCGCTCGGCATAGCGGGCGACCTTGGCGCAGACGACGCCGGCGGTGTAGGTCTGCTTCTTCGAACCGCGGACGCGGCCGATGCTGCGGCCTTCGACCACCTCGACATCGAGGGCGCAGGCCGAGGGGCA
The DNA here is from genome assembly GCF_003122645.1 of Bradyrhizobium sp. SUTN9-2. Lineage (NCBI taxonomy): Bacteria > Pseudomonadati > Pseudomonadota > Alphaproteobacteria > Hyphomicrobiales > Nitrobacteraceae > Bradyrhizobium > Bradyrhizobium sp. SUTN9-2. The sequence continues at coordinate 3,027,701 of NZ_LAXE01000001.1, read as the reverse complement.
ATCATGCGGACAGGTCGAATGGCGGATCTCGATCTTCGCGTTGATCTTGGCGTGCTGGTTCATGTCCCAGTTCGTAACACCAAAATACCGGCCAGCCGAGCGCATTTATCCGGCAAGCCCCATGCGATTTGCTCAAGCCGCGCGCGCCGGAGCTTCCTGCTGCGGTTGCGAAGGAGGCCTGCCAGTGAGCCGCGCGACGTGCAAGCGCAACCCGAGCTACATCCTTTGCTATTTGTGCAACTGGGTGAGACCGGTCGGCGGGCCGTCGACGGCGGTCCAGCCGCCGTCGACGAACAGCGTGCTGCCGCTGACATAGCTTGCGGCATCCGAGGCGAGATAGGCGACGGCGGTCGCGACCTCGTCGGCGCTGCTCCAGCGGTTGAACACGGTGTGGCCGGCGTAGAGATTGTAGATGTCGGGGCGCTGCTTGAATGGGCCGGTCAGCGCGGTCTCGGCGATGCTCGGGGCGATCGCATTGACGCGCACGCCGGCGTGCCCGACCTCGGAGGCAAAGCCCTTCACCAGCAGACCAATCGCCGCCTTGGTGGAGCCGTAGATGCCGAGGCCAGGCTCGATGGTCACCGCGCGGACCGAGGAGCAGGCGATGATGCTGCCGCCCTTCTGCGCGACCATGATGCGGCCGAAGGCCTGGAAGAAAAAGACCGTGCCCTTGACGTTGAGGTTGAGGACGCGGTCGAGATCCTCCTCGGTGTAGTCGAGGATGGTCTTGCGGATGTTGAGGCCGGGCGTCGTCACGGCGATGTCGAGCCGCGGAAACTTCTGCATCACGGTTTGGGCCAGCGCATTGACATCAGCGGCGCTTGCGGCGTCGCAACCAGCTGCTTCCGCCCAGCCGCCCTTGTCGCGAATGCCGGCGGCCGTCGCCTCCGCTGCGTCGAGCGCACGATCGGCGCAGACAACCCGGGCACCGAGACCCGCAAGCGCTTCGGCCGACGATTTGCCGATGCCGGATGCGGCGCCGAGCACGAGCGCGGTCTTGCCGGTGAGATCGAAGAGCTTGCGATAGTCCGTCACTGGCAATGTCTCCCTGGTGCTGCTAGCCCTTGTAGCCCATCAGGAGGCGCGGCAGCCACAGCGAGAATGCAGGGACATAGGTCACGAACATCAGTGCTGCGATGAGCGCAGCATAGAACGGCAGGATGGTGCGCATCACCGCGCCGACCGAGATGCCGCCGATGGCGCAGCCGACGAATTGCGTCGTTCCGACCGGCGGCGTGTTGAGCCCGAGGGCGCAATTGATCAGCATCAGCATGCCGAACTGCACCGGGTCCATGCCCGCCTTCATCGCGATCGGCAGGAAGATCGGGGTGCAGATCAGGATCGTTGCCGCCATGTCCATGAACGTGCCGAGCACGAACAGGATGATGTTGATGAGCAGGAAGATCACCCAGGGCTGCGTCGACAACTTGTTCATCATCGCGCCGGCGAGATCCGCCACCTCGTAAAGTCCCATCAGGTACTGGAACATGGTGGAGACGCCGATCAGCAGCAGCACCACCCCGGTCGTCTTCACCGCCTTGGCGGCGGCGCGCAGGAAGTTGCCCCAGGTCATGGTGCGATAGATGAAGAAAGTCAGCAGGATCGAGTAGGTGACGGCGATGGCCGCCGATTCGGTTGCCGTGAAGACGCCGGACAGGATGCCGGCCAGGATGATGCCGACGATCAGAAGCCCAGGCACCGCGGCCGCCAGCGAGCGGACCACCTCGGCCCAGCCCGGGAATTTGCCGGCGGGATAACCGCGCTTCACCGCGACCGCGTAGGCGGCAACCAACATGCAGACCATCAGCACCAGCGCCGGCAGCAGGCCGGCCGCAATCAGCGCGCCGATCGAGACCTTGCCGCCGGCCGCGAGTGCATAGATGATCATGTTGTGGCTGGTCGGCATCAGGGCGCCCACGAGCGAGGCGTGGGTGGTGACGTTGACGGCGTAGTCGGTGTCGTATCCCTCCTTCTTCATCATGGGGATCATCACCGCGCCCATCGCCGACACGTCGGCCACGGGCGAGCCCGAGACGCCGCCGAACAGCGTGCACGCGACCACGTTCGACATGCCGAGCCCGCCGCGGATGTGCCCGACGAGATTCTTGGCGAGTTGCACGATCTTGTCGGCCACGCCGCCATGCAGCATCAGCTCACCGCTGAAGACGAAGAATGGAATGGCGAGGAAGGAGAAGATGTTCATCCCCGACATCATCTGCTGGAAGATGACGGCGACCGGCAGGCCTTCGTAGAGGATGGTGCAGATGGCCGACAGGCCGATCGCGAAGGCGACCGGTACGCCGAGGATCAGAAAGCCGAAGAAGGTGGCGCCGAGGATGATCAGTTCCATGAGGGGACGACCTCTTCGCCGCGCAGGAGAGCAATGATGTGCTCGATGGAAAACGAAACGATCAGGACGCCGGAGGCGAACAGCGGCACGTAGCGGATCACCTCGGGCAGGCCGAGATTGGGGATCTTCACGGTGCCGACCGACGCGCCGAGGATCCAGCCGTTATAGGCCATTGCGAGGCCGAACCCGGCGACCAGAACGTGGATCACGATCTCGATCTTCTCCCGCGCGTGATCGGGGAGCATGACCAGCAGGCTGTCCATGCCGATATGCCCGGCATCGCGTACGCCGACGGCGGCGCCGATCAGCGTGACGTAGAGGATCAGGACCAGCGCCAGGTTCTCCGTCCAGGTCGGGCTGGAGTTGAGCACGTAACGTCCGAACACCTGGTAGAAGACGATGGCGACGATGACGAGCAGGCCTGTCACCGACAGGTACATGCCAAGGCGCGCGATGGGGGCATTGACCCGCGACAGCAAGCCGGTGGACGGGCGTGTTGCTACGGCCCCCTGCTCGTGACTTGCGACGTGTGGGTCTGTCATCCCGCGCCTCCTTACGGGATCCGGTGCCGCCTGGCGGCGACGCCGGACCCGGTTCCCGAATTGTCTTACTTCGTGTCCTGGATGCGCTTGACGAGGCTCTGCAGCTTCTCGTTACCGGCGAACTTCTGGTAGACCGGCTTCATTGCATCGACGAACTCCGCCTTGTTGCCGATCGTGACCACCTGAACGCCAGCGGCTTCGACGGTCTTGCGGGCGGCCTGCTCGCGCGCGTCCCAGAGCTTGCGCATGACGGGCACCGATTCCTTGGCTGCCTTGCGGACCATCGCCTGGTCCTCCTTGCTCAGCGCGTCCCAGACCTTTTTCGAGATCACGAGAACTTCGGGCGCGAGGGAGTGCTCGGTGATGTTGTAGAACTTGGCGGCTTCGAAGTGCCGGGAGGATTCGTAGGACGGCCAGTTGTTCTCGGCAGCGTCGACGAGGCCGGTCTTGAGCGCGGTGTAGACCTCGCCATAGGGCATCGGCGTCGGGTTGGCCCCCAAGCTCTGGATCATGCCGACCCACAGGTCTGATTGCTGGACGCGGATCTTCAGGCCCTTCAGATCGGCCAGCGATTTGACCGGTCCCTTGACGGTATAGACCGAGCGCGCGCCGCTGTCGTAATAGGCAAGGCCGACCAGGCCCGCGGGCTCCATGGCTGCCAGGATCTCATCGCCGATCGGACCGTCGAGGACGGTGCGCATGTGCTGCGTGTCCCTGAAGACGAAGGGCAGACACAACGCGATAGTCTCGGGCACGAAATTGTTCAGCGGCGATGCATTAATCCGCATCATGTCGAGCGCGCCGATCTTGAGTTGCTCGATCGTGTCCTTCTCCGAGCCTAGGGCGCCGTTCGGAAACACCTTCACGCCAAGCTTGCCGCCGCTCGCCGCCGCGAGTTGCTGGCCCATGAACTTGACCGCCTCGACGGTCGGATAATCGGCGGGGTGAACGTCAGCCGAGCGGAAATCGCGTGCAGTGGCCAGGGGTGCTGAGACCGCCAGTGCAACGGCTGTGATGATACCGGTGAGCGTCTTCATGTGGGCTTCCTCCTGGGTTGATTGAGATCGATTATATCGTTGTCGGCCCGGCTGCAGGCCGCCTTGGGTCGCTCCGCTTCAGGTGTGAAGTCAAGCGCCAATGTCGTCCCTAGGGCGGGCGGCATTCTCTGTCCAAGCCAAATCCGGCATCGATCGATGCAAGACTTGCATCAATCGATTCCTGGCGCAATTCGCACTATGGTGGGTATGGCGGCCTGGCTCGACGTCGCTAGCCCGTGACTTGACGCCTCCAATCGAGGCCCCGCGCGGTCGCCAGCATCGACGGTTAGGCCGACGGCGTCACTCGCCGCCGAGGCCACTCTCGGCAAGCTCGCGCAGCGCGTCCGTATCGAGCACGACGATGGCGCCGTGCTCGAGGCGGACCCAGTTGCGGCCGGCCCAGGCGCGCAATTGCTTGTTGATGCTCTCGCGCGTCATCCCGACCATCTCGCTGATCTCTTGCTGCGTGATGGCGAGCGTGCCGCTGCCGGAATCCAGCTTGCGCTCTTCGGTGAGACCGAGCAGTGCACTGGCAAGCCGGCCCGGCAGATTCTGCAGGATCACCTGCTCGACCTGCTGACTGGTCCAGCGCAGACGCGCGCACAGCAGCTCGATGAACTTCATCGCCAGCGCCGGCTGGCTCTTCACGAACGGCAGGAAGTCCCGGCGATCGATGACGTAGAGCTCGCAATTGGTATTGGCGGTCGCATCCGCCGACCTGGGCGCGCCGTCGAGCACGGCGATCTCGCCGAAGATTTCTCCGGGGCCGATCAGATTGAGAATAGCGTTCCGCCCATCAGGCGATGAGGAGGAAATCTTGACTGTCCCCGCGATCACCGCGAACAGACTGTTGCCGGGATCGCCCTTGGCGGCGATCGTCGCGCCACGCTTGACGGTGGTGTGCTTGGCGTAGCGGCAGAGTTGATCGAGCGCTTCCGGCTCCAGATCCGCGAAGATCGGGTGCTTGCGCAGGACCGATAGTTTGTTGCCCGCCGGTTGTCGGGGATCGCCGGTCTTGTCCTGAGGCACGCCGCGGGGCTCCTAAGACTACGAGGCACTGAGTTCCTGCGTAGTCAACGTTACCAGGCATTTCAACCGGAAAGCACGCGCGCGATTTGAGGCAAATGCCACGAAAAGGCCCGTAACGAGGAAGTCAGCAGCCAAAAGCTGCGGCGATGCGTCTTCTTCGACGCAGAGTTGCGGATTACGCAAACCGTGATTGCGTCGAAACGCTGCCGACGGGGGGCGCCCGCCCAGGCGAGCATCGGCCCTGGCGCGCCGGACTCGGACCTAAACCTGGACTTGGACTTGGACTTGGACTTGGACTTGGACCTGGACCTGGACCTGCAGAAGGCTTCAGTGCCTGGAATCCGGATCAAGCCGGCCCGCCCTGGTTTGCCGGTCAGCCCAGGCCAGAACTGCGGCGAACACCACAAAGATCGCGACGACGACAACGGTCACGAGCAACGCGTCAGCAGGCATCATCCCCTCCCGGATTTGTGTCCGGCAGTATTTTGCGGAGCATGGCCGGCGTCATTGATCGGAATCAAATTCTGCCGAAGACGCCGCGGACGGGAGGTCAGGCTGCGGCCATGGCCTCGACACGGGCCGGATCGAGCAGGCTGATGCCGCCGTGAATGATCTCGATCACGCCGAGACGCTCAAGCTTGGTAAAGGTGCGGCTGACGGTCTCGATGGTCAGGCCGAGATAATCGGCGATGTCCTGACGGCTCATCGGAAGCGCGACCATGTCGGACGGACCGTTGAGCGCGACCAGCCGCTCACGCCAGCCGAGCAGAAAGGTCGCGACCTTCTCGTCGGCCGAGCGGCGTCCGAGCAGGACCATATGGTCGCGCGCCTGGCTCAACTCGCGAATGGCCAGCTCGTTGATGCGCCTGAGCAATTGCGGCCGGTCTTCGATGAAACGGCCGAAAGGCCCTTTTGGGAATTGGCACACTTTCACCACGCCGATCGAATCGGCCGAAAAATTGTGCCGGCCGGACAGATTCATCCCGAGGAAGTCACCGGGCAAGGCAAAGCCGACGATCTGCCGCCGGCCGTCAGGCAGCAGCTTGTACAGCCGCATGACGCCTTCGAGGACGTTGTAGAACGAGGTCGTGATGTCTTCCTCGGAAAACACGGTCTCGCCCGAATCGAAATGGACGCGGCGGCCGAGATGCTCGAACTCCCGGAGTTCGGCTGCATCGAGCGACGAGCAGACCGCCGCTCCACGCACGGCACAATCGTCGCAATGATGTCCGTTCGGCTCACTCGTGACCACGGAAGGCTTCATCCATCGCTCCCCACGCCGGCCGCTTCCCGACGTCAGGCCGAGTCCACCGCGCGGCTGCATTTTACTGCACCGTGCCGCAGCCGATTGACCCAGATCAAATTTGGCTGGCATCCCGCTCTTATTCTGCGTCCACGGTTCGACGGGATGATTCCATGCTGCAAAGAGCACTGCGTCACGGCCTGATTGGGCTGCTTCTGATCACGCCTGCGCTCGCGGCCCCGGCCGCCGAACAACGCGGCAAGGCTTTCGCCCGAGCCAATTGCGCACGCTGTCACGCGATCGACCGCGCCTCCAAGAGCCCGCTGGAGATCGCGCCTCCGCTACGCACCCTGCATCGGCGCTATCCGATCAACAGCCTTGGCGAGGCGCTGGCCGAGGGGATCTCCACCGGACATGCCGACATGCCGGCCTTCGAACTCAGCCCGGACCAGATCCACGACCTGCTGTCCTACCTGAAGACGCTGGAATAGTCGCCCCTCACACCGCCTGCACGGTCCATCCGATCAGCTCCTTGGCGATGCGCGCGAAGGCGGCATCGAAGGCGGCGACTGAAGCGGCCGGTTCGACCTTGTCGAGCTTTTCGCTGGCCTCGATGAGGCGCGATGCGATCACCTTGCCATTCTTGTCGACGATCCGAGCCGACAGTCCGATCTCGGCCCGAGCCTCCCCATCCGTCGCGATCCGAAAGCGCCGGATGTCGAGCAGGAGCTGGTAGTCCGCCGGCCCGAGATCCGTCGTGCGCAGCGGGGCGTGGGCGATGTCGTAGTTCTCAAAACTGTCGATCAGGCGCGCCTGCACCAGTTTCGGAATGCTGTCAGCCCAGAGGAAGTCCGCAAAGCCCGGCCTGTCGCCGCTAGGCGCGAACAGCATGCGCTGGGTCTGCAGCATCGCCACCGCCGTCGGCTCGGGAATGGCCAGTGAGGCCGATAGCGTCTTGCCGGCCGGCCCGAGATTCTGCGGCGTGCGCAGGTCGTAGGTGACCTTCTGCGCGGGCGTGCCGCCGCCGGTCATCTTGTCGAGGCCTGCCAGGATGCCGTCGATCTTGCCGGTGTTGCGCGCGAGCCCGTCGGAGAAGGTCTTGAAATTGGCAATGGTGTCCTTCAGCGGGCCGGAATTGTCCTGAAGCACCGTGTCGACCCGCCGCAGCGCATCGCGCGCCGCCTGCGTCATGCTCTGGCCTGCGCCGGCCTCCGCGATCAAGGTCGGCAGCTCGCCCGACTTGGCGACGATCACGCCCCCCTCCAATGTCACCACGGGAACGCCGGTCAGGCCCTGGAATTCGAGGCCGACCTTGGTGTCGGCACGCACCGGCGTCGCGGTGGCAACCGAGATCGTCGCATTGACGAAGCGCGGGTTATCAGGCGCGAGTCCGAGCTGGGTCACCTCTCCGACGCGAATGCCGTTGAACAGCACGCCGGCGCCGACCAGCAGGCCAGGCACCGGCCCCTGGAATTGCACGTGGTAGCTGGTGCGCGGCCCGATGCCGCCGGTGTTGTTCAGCCAATAGACGAAGCCGAACACTGCGACGATCGCGGCCAGCACGAAACTGCCAATCAGCACATAGGGAGCGCGGGTTTCCATCTCTCATCTCATCTCGTGTTGCAGCATCTGCGAGCGCTTGCCGTGGAAGTATGCGCGCACCCAGGGATGCTCGGATTGCAGCAATTCGCGCATCGGGCCGATCGCCACGATCTTGCCGTCGGCGAGCGCGGCGACGCGGTCGCAGACCGTGGTCAGGCTCGCAAGGTCATGGGTCACCATGAACACGGTGAGCTCCAGGGTCTTTTGCAGCGTCTTGATCAGCGCGTCGAACTCGCCGGCGGCGATGGGGTCGAGGCCCGAGGTCGGCTCGTCCAGGAACAGGATCGGCGGATCGAGCGCGAGCGCGCGCGCCAGCGCCACGCGCTTGGTCATGCCGCCGGACAGCTCCGCCGGATATTTGTCGGCGTCCTCCGCACGCAGGCCGACCATCTCGAGCTTGGCGATCGCGATCTCGTCCATCAGCTCCTGCGACAGGACCAGATTTTCGCGCAAGGGAAATTGGACGTTCTGGCGCACCGTCAGCGAGGAGAACAGCGCGCCCTGCTGAAACAGGATGCCCCATGCCATCGCAGCGCCGCGGCCGTGGCTTCCGCCGGCTTGTCCCATGACCTCGATGGTCCCGCTCCGGCGCGGGATAAGGCCGATGATGGTCCGCATCAAGACCGACTTTCCGCCGCCGGATGCGCCCACCAGCCCGAGGATCTCGCCGCGGCGGACGTCGAGCGACAAATGGTCGAGCACGGTTTGACGGCCGAAGCCGACCACGAGGTCACGGACGCGGATCGCGAACTGGTCTTGCAATTCTTCCATTGTCACATTCCGATCGAGGCAAAGAAGATCGCGAACAGGCCGTCGAGCACGATCACCAGGAAGATCGATTTCACCACCGACGTCGTGGTCTGCCGCCCCAGCGACTCCGCGCTGCCCTTGACGCGCAATCCCTCGCTGCAGGCCACGATCCCGATCACCAGCGCCATGAACGGCGCCTTCAGGATGCCGACTTCGAAATGGGCGACGGAAATGGCCTCGTGCAGGCGCGCGATGTAGATCGCCGGCCCCATGTCGCCATAGAACTGCGCGACCAGCCCGCCGCCATAGAGCGCGGCGATCGATCCGATGAAGGTGAGGATGGGCAGCGCAACGACCAGGGCCGCAACGCGCGGCAGGATCAGGACGTCGACCGGATCGAGCCCCATGGTCGAGAGCGCGTCGATCTCCTCGCGCATCTTCATCGAGCCGAGCTCGGCCGTGTAGGCGCTCCCCGAGCGTCCCGCGACCATGATGGCGACGATCAGCACGCCGAGCTCGCGCAGCACCAGGATGCCGACCATGTCGACCGTGTATGATTCCGCGCCGAATCTACGGAAGTGGAAGAAGCCCTGCTGCGCGATGATGGCGCCAATCAGGAAGGTGATCAGCGTGACGATGGGGATCGCCTGCCACCCGATGCGGTAGAGCTGATACACCAGAGAGGTCAGCCGCAGCGAACGCGGCCGGCGCAGCGCGCCGATGACGGCCATGAACAAGGCGCCGAGCATCTGGAGGAAGATCGTGACGTCCTCCCGCGCCCCGACCGTGGACTTGCCGAGATCACCCAGCCGCGCCAGAACCGGATTGGGCGCGGCCGCCGGAGCCGGTGTGCGGCGGTTGACCTGGCGCACCTCGTCCATCAGCCCGCTGAAATGATCGGCGACGCCGACGAATTCGGCTGGCCTGCCTGACGAGGCGGCCCTGCGCGACAGCTTCTCCAGGACCCAGGCGCCGAGCGTATCGAGCGCGCTGATCCCCGACATGTCCAAGGATACGGCGCGCGAACGATCGACGTCGGCCCCGACCGAGCGGGACAAGGTCTCGAGCGTCACCACGTTCGCGGCGGTCCAGGGCCCCTCGGGGCGCAATTTCAGCACGTCGCCGGACGGCGTCGCGTGCAGCAGCGGTTCGTGGTTCACGCTTTCCACCTCATCGGGACAATCGGTCCCCATTCAGCCGGCATTTCTAGGCCAGCATGTGGCGGCCGGATTGACCTGTCTCAAGACCCCGAACGGGCTCCGCCTCTTGACGCAAATCAAGCGCGATCGCACGGGCTGGTCTTAGGCTCCTTTGAATTTAATGAGGACACCAAATCCATGTTCGACAGTGACAGGATGAGCGAGGAATTGCGCACGCTGAAGGTCGACGTCACGCACTTGTTGAGCACCGCCGGCGAGGAGATGTTCGAGAGCTCGAAAGCTCGCACTGATGCGCTCGCCGATCAGATCAGGGCCGCACCCGCCGAGCTCGGCGAGACCGTCGAACAGGAGGGGGAGACGCTCCAGGGCCTCGTTGCGGAGCGTCCGATCACATCGCTCGCCTCCGCCTTCGCGCTGGGCGTGGTTGTTGGCTTCATGCTGAGGAGACACTAGGTGAATACCGAGAATGTCGTCAAACATCTGCGCGTGCTGTGGCGCACCGACAGGATCATCGCCGACATCAGGCTGCGCCACTTGCTGATCGGCCTCGGCCTGCGTGCCTTCGCGGCGCTGATCGCCGCGTTCGGGCTGCTGATGCTGGAGCTGTCGGCCTATTTCGCACTGGTGCAGATCTGGAGCGCGATTACCGCGGCTGCCATCCTCGGCGCCGTCAATTTCGTCATCGCGGCCGCTCTCTTCCTGATCGCCGGCCGCGCTCCGTCGGGGCGTGACATCGAACTCGCCAACGAAATTCACGACACCTCCATCGAAGCCCTCCAGCTCGAGGCCCGTGCGCTCCAGGCCCAGGTGTCGGGCGCGGTGCATCATCCGCTCAGCACGATCGTGCCGGTGCTGCTGCCGCTGATCGCGGTCATCATCAAGACTCTGCGGGCGACGACCAGGACGTCCGATGATGCCAGTTCGGCCGAGGCGCAATCGTAGCCGACACGCTCAGAGCTTGAGCCTGACGTCGCAGATCTCAGGCTCGGCCGGGTCCGGCTTGACCTCGAAGCCGAGCTGCCGGCACATGTCGAGCATCACGGTATTCTCCTGCAGCACGTCGCCCGATATGGTCTTCAATCCTTCCGACCGCGCGTAGTCGATGATCAGCTGCATGAGGGCCCAGCCGAGCCCCCTGCCCTTGAGGTCGGACCGCAGCAGGATCGCGTATTCGCCGGTCTCGTAGATCGAGTCGGAATGGAGCCGGACCACGCCGACCATTTCGCCGCTGGCCTCCTCGAATGCGATGAAGGCCATCGCGCGCGCATAGTCGAGCTGGGTCAGGCGTGCGATGAATTCGTGGGTGAACTCCTTCATCGGGGCGAAGAAGCGCAGGCGAAGGTCGTGCGCCGTGACGTGACGCAGGAATTCGTGGATGGTCGGCTCGTCCTCGGGGCGCATGGGCCGCACGAAGATGCGCCAGTCCTCCTTGAGCTTGAGGCGGCGCTCCCATTGCGATGGATAGGCGCGAACGGCGAAATTGGCCGGGCCGGAGCCGGCGAACTTCCGCTGTGGCGGCCCGACCGCGACGCGGGCATCCACCGCGGTCACGCCGGTTTCGTCGGCCAGCAGCGGGTTGATGTCGAATTCGCGGATCTCGGGAATGTCGGCCGCCATCTGCGCCAGCTTGACCAGCACCATGGCGACGGCGTCGTGCTTCACCGCCGGCACGTCCCGATAGGCCTTCAGCAGCCGCGACACGCGCGTGCGGTCGATCAGATCGCGGGCCAGTTGTAGATCGAGCGGCGGCAGCGCCAGCGCCTTGTCGTTGATGATCTCCACCGCCGTGCCGCCGCGGCCGAAAACCACCACCGTGCCGAAGGTCGGATCGTCGGCAAGGCCGAGGATCAGCTCGCGCGCCTTTGCCTTGACGACCATGGCCTGGACGATGACGCCGCCGATGCGCGCCTCGGGCCGCAGCTTCCGCGCTCGCGCAAGAATGTCCGTCGCCGCCGCACGGACGGCCTCCGGCGACGTCAGATTGAGCACGACGCCGCCGACGTCGGATTTGTGGGTGATGTCGCGCGACATGATCTTCAGCACGACGGTGCCGCCTTGCGCGAAGATGTCCTTTGCATAGGCTACCGCCTGCTCGACATCGGCTGCCGCACAGGTCGGCACCATCGCGATATCGTAGGCTTCGAGCAGGTGCTTGATCTCGACGGGTTCGAGCCACTGGCGGCCATCCGCGATCGCGGCGGTGACGATCTCTCTCGCCCCCCTCGCATCCGGAACGAACGTGTCGGGCATCGCGGGAGGCACCTGGGTCAGCTCCTCCACCACCTCGCGGTGCCGGACCAGATGCATGAAGCCGCGCACGGCGTCGTCCTCGGTCGGATAGTTCGGCACGCCGGCGCTGGAGAGTGCCTGGATGATGTGCTGATCGGCCCCGACCCAGGCCGCCAGCACGGGCTTTGCCCATCGGCGGTGCTGCTCGCGATACTTAGCCACGAGCTCCGTCACGGTCTTGGCGATCTCGGCGGCCGATGCGATCGCGGTCTGCACATTGAGGACGAGGACTGCGTCGTTGTCGCGATCGGCCAGCAGTTCCTCCAGCGCCGCTGCGTAGCGCGCAGCATCGGCGTCGCCCACGATGTCGACGGGGTTTGCACCCGACCAAGTCGGCGGCAGCGCCGCATCGAGCTTCCTGTGCGCATCAGTCGAGATCGTCGCCGGAATACCGCCGAGCTCGACCAATCGATCGACGGCGAGGACGCCGATGCCGCCGCCATTGGTCAGGATGGCGAGACGCTTTCCGGTCGGCGATTCGACGCGGCCGAGTGTCTCGGCACAGTCGAACAGCTCGCGCAGGTCGGACACCCGCAGCACGCCCGCGCGGCGGAACGCCGCGTCATAGACGGCGTCGGCACCGGCGAGCGCCCCGGTATGCGTCGCAGCGGCCTTCGCACCCTGCGCCATGCGGCCGGACTTCACCACGACGACGGGCTTCACCCGCGCGGCCGCGCGCGCCGCCGACATGAACTTGCGCGCGTCCTTGATCGCCTCGATGTAGAGCAGGATCGCGCGGGTCTTGTGATCCATCGCGAAATGGTCGAGCAAATCGGCAATGTCGACGTCGATCTGATCGCCGATCGAGACGATGCCGGAGAAGCCGACGCCGCGCTGCGCGGCCCAATCCACCATGCCGGCGGCAATGGCTCCCGATTGCGAGATCAGCGCGAGGTTGCCGGCCCCCGGCATGTGCGCGGCGAAACTGGCATTCAGGCTGACGCCGGGCATCATGATGCCGAGGCAGTTCGGCCCGATCAGCCGCATGCCGTGTTTGCGGGCGGCAGCGCTGGTCGCCTCGTGCAGCGATCCCGGTCCCTGGCCGAGACCGGCGGAGACGATCAGCGCACCCGCAGATCCGCGACGGCCGGCCTGCTCGACGATGCCTGGAATCTCGCCCGCGGGCGCGGTGACGACGACGAGCTCGGGCACGAAGTCCAGCCTGTCCAGGCTCTTCACCGCGGCGAGGCCGCCGATCTCGGCGTGGCGCGGATTGACGAGGCCAAACCGCCCCTTGAATCCCGCTTTCCGAATGTTTTCCAGGACCGCGCGTCCAACGGACGCCGGACGCGCGCTCGCGCCGACGAGCGCAACCGAGCGCGGCGACAGCAGGTTGTTCAGACGATAAGTCGACATGAAAACAAATGCGCCGCGCCAGCGGCGGTTCCGATGATTGGACGATCCGGCTGGAAGAAGACGCCTAGTGCGAGATCATAACCCAGCATGGTGGCTGGCCAATGACGGTCTTTGTCACACCGCCCCACACGATCTCGTTCAGGCGCGAATGATGATAGGCGCCCATCACGACGGCATCGATGCCATGGGAATTCGCCCAGCTTCCCAATACTTTGCCGGTCGAGCGGCCGCCCCCCTTCGTGGTTTCGAACGAGGCAAAGACGCCGTGTTCCCGCAAATGGTCGACGAGTGCCGTTCCGGATCGGACGACCGCGTCCGTCTTGTCCTCCGCCACGGTCAGCACACGAACCGAACTGGCAGCCTGAAGAACAGGCAACGCATCGCCGACCGCACGCGCGGCCCGTGCAGAATGATCCCAGGCAATCATGACGTTCTCGAACTCGGGCCGGAGCTCGTCAGCACGATGTTCGGGACAGAGCAAAAGCGGCCGTCCGGACTCGAACAACAACGCCTCCACGATGGCCTCCGTTCGACTGTCGTGCGGCTTCACGGGAACCAGCGTGAGGTCGCTGAAGCGGGCGTGCTCGGCCAGGATCGCTCCGATCTGATCCGCAGGCACCTTGCCCGACCGGCTCTGGGCGCGGACGTTGGCGCAGCAAGCCGCATCGGTGAAGGCATTCAGCAGCTGCTGCATGTCGCTCGCCTCGAGGCTGGCCTGCGCGAATTCGCGATCGTCAGGCAGCATCACCTTCGGTCGCTCGAAAACATCTTCCTCGAGCGCGAGCGCGGTGATCCTGGCGCCGAGATCGGCGGCGACAGAAACGCATTTCTCGATCGCAACCAGGGCTGGCCCGCGCGGCTGGCCGACAAGGGGCAGAAACACATCCTTGATGGGCATCGGAATTCTCCTGAGCCACCATGATAGGCGGGCTGTCGTCGAGACCCTTGATCCGCGTCAAGACCGGGGGAAACTCCGTCCGATCAGCCCGGGAAACAGGCGTTGACTGACGTCAAGGACTGGCCACTCGGCCGTTCTATGGATACTTCAGTCGGAGCGGTTCGCCCCGGAGACAGACATGCGTGCGATGGTGTTGCCGACCCCACGAGCGCGGCTCCGGATGGAGGAGCGGCCCGACCCGATGCCGCGCGAGGGTCAGATCCGGGTGAAGATCAGCGCCTGCGGTGTATGCCGGACCGATCTTCATCTCGTTGATGCCGAGCTGCCCGGCATCCGCTATCCGATCGTGCCTGGCCACGAGATCGTCGGCCGGGTCGACCTCATCGGCGCGAATGTGACGACACATGCGCCTGGTGACCGGGTCGGCATTCCCTGGCTCGGCTTCACCTGCGGAAAATGCCGCTTCTGCCGCGAGGGTATGGAAAACCTCTGTGATGCACCGCTGTTCACCGGCTACACGCGCGACGGCGGCTACGCGACCCACACCATCGCCGACGCACGTTACGCTTTTCCGCTCGGCGAGTCCGGCAGCGACGTGGAGATTGCGCCCCTGCTGTGCGCGGGGTTGATCGGCTGGCGCTCGCTGGTCCTGGCCGGCCCCGCCGAGAGGCTCGGTCTCTATGGCTTCGGCGCGGCCGGCCACATCATTGCGCAAGTCGCGGCTTGGCAGGGACGCTCCGTCCATGCATTCACGCGGGCCGGCGATGCCGCTGCACAAGATCTTGCCCGCCGTCTCGGCGCTGTCTGGGCGGGGTCATCGGACCAGGTGCCCGACGAGCCGCTCGACGCCGCGATCATCTACGCGCCAACCGGCGAGCTGGTCCCGGCGGCGTTGCGCGCCGTGCGCAAAGGTGGTCGCGTCGTCTGCGCCGGCATCCACATGAGCGACATTCCAAGCTTTCCGTATGATCTGCTGTGGCAGGAACGGCAGCTGGTCTCGGTCGCCAACCTGACCCGGCAGGATGGCCTCGATTTTCTCAAGGTCGCGCCGCAAGCCGGCGTGCGGACCGAGACGACGGCGTTTCCGCTCGATCAGGCCAATGAGGTCCTGACCATGCTGCGGAATGGCCAGATCCTCGGCGCGGCCGTGCTGACGCCCTGATGGTGCTTGCCATGTCCGCTTCGATGAAGGATGACACGGCGGCTCAGGAGCGCATCTTTCGGATGCTGACCGACCATCCCGGCGTGATGCGCATCGACACGCATGCCGCCTCGGTGTTCCTGGACGCAAAGCGTGCGCTGAAGATCAAGCGCGCCGTCCGGTTTCCCTTCCTCGACTATTCGACGCTCGAACAGCGCAAGGCGGCCTGCGAGGAGGAGATCCGGATCAACCGGCCCCTGGCGCCGCAGATCTATCGTGGTGTCGTGGCGATCACGGAAGAGGCGGATGGATCGGTGAAGGTCGAGGGCGCCGGCCGGCCGATCGAGTATGCGGTCGACATGTCGCGCTTCGACGAAAGCAGGACGTTGGATCATCTGGCCGAGGCCGGCCCGCTGGACGCGAAGCTTGCCTCCGCCGCCGCCGACGCCATCGCGGCGTCGCACGCGGCGGCGCACGCGGCGGCGCACGCGGCGGCGACACGCGCCGACGGAAAAGCATGGGTCTCCTCCATCCCGGCCCTGATCGACGGCAACACCAATGGTCTGCGGGCCGGCGGCCATTTCAGCGCAGACGAGATCGAGCAACTCGCCAACGCTTCGCATGCGGCCTGTCTGCGTATTCGTCCCCTGCTCGCAGAGCGCAGCCGCCGGGGCTTCGTGCGCCGCTGCCATGGCGATCTGCATCTGGCAAACATCGTTATGATCGATGATCGACCCGTGCTGTTCGACGCGATCGAGTTTGACGCGCAGATGGCGACGGTCGACGTGCTCTACGATCTCGCATTCACGCTGATGGACCTGTTGCAGCACCACCAGCCGAGCGCGGCAAACATGGTGCTGAACCGCTATCTCGCCGCGACGCCGGCCGACAATCTCGATGCGCTCTCGACCCTGCCGCTGTTCATGTCCATCCGGGCGGCGATCCGCGCCCAGGTGGCGCTGGCGCGACTGAAACCGCCGCACTCCGACGATCCCGGCATCGTCGACCAGGCACGGCGTTATTTCGACCTCGCCGGGACGCTGATCCGTCCTCCTGCTCCGCGTCTGATTGCGGTCGGCGGACTGTCCGGCACCGGAAAGACCGCCCTGGCGCACGCGCTCGCGCCGGTCGTGGCACCGGAGCCGGGCGCCGTCGTGCTGCGCAGCGATCTCGTCCGCAAGCAGATGTTCGGGGTCGAAGACACCCACCGCTTGCCGCCTTCAGCCTATACGCCGGAGGTCACGGCCCGCGTCTATGACACGCTGGTGCAGCAGGCCCGGCGGGTGCTGGCGCAGGGCCATTCGGCGATCGTTGACGGCGTATTCGCGCGCGAGGACGAACGCGATGCGATCGCGGCGCTGGCGCGCGAGTGCAACGTGACGTTGAACGGGCTGTTCCTGGTCGCAGACCTTGCAACCCGGCAAGCGCGCATCGGCGACCGCCGGGGAGACGCATCGGACGCCACGCCGGAGGTTGCCGCGCTGCAAGAGCACTATAATATCGGCCATGTCGGCTGGGCGACCATCGATGCATCCGGGACACAGGAGCAGACGCTTCAGAACTGCCGGAACGTCATCGCTGAGGGGCAAACAAGGCAATCAGACTAATGCGGGCAAGGAAGTCGCGATCCACCACGCGCTCGACGGCAAATGCGCATGCCAAGCCGGCAACGCGGCGCAATGTCCTGCCCGCCCGCCTCAGCCCCGGCATGGCCTGCGACACGGCCTTCCGCATCATCGCCCGCCGACACCTCGGCGCGGTGATCGCTCAGCACGACGGCACCTGCCGCGGCGATCCGGATGCGCTGCACCAGATACGGATCGCACTGACTCATCTGCGGACTGCCATCCGCTTCTTTTCACCGATGGTCGACGATGCGCTGCGACCGGAAGTCTGGGCCGAACTGAAATGGCTGAACAGTCAGCTCGGCATGGTGCGAGACCTCGACGTGGCCATCGAGCGGATCGTCGCAGAGAGTAGCG
Source organism: Bradyrhizobium sp. SUTN9-2 (assembly GCF_003122645.1). Lineage (NCBI taxonomy): Bacteria > Pseudomonadati > Pseudomonadota > Alphaproteobacteria > Hyphomicrobiales > Nitrobacteraceae > Bradyrhizobium > Bradyrhizobium sp. SUTN9-2. The sequence goes on along the minus strand of NZ_LAXE01000001.1, from coordinate 3,010,322 downwards.
ACGAGCTCGCCGTGGTCGCCGAGCTTCAGCGCTGGGACGAGAAACGCGCGGAGAGCCATCGGCTGCTGGCGCGTGCGCTGCAATCGGCGCGGTATCGCCGCCTGGTCGAGCAAACCTCAACGTGGATCGAAAGCGGCCCCTGGTCGACCCGCCGCAGCAAGGAAGCGATCCGGTTGCGCCGCTGCACCCTCGCCGACCATGCGACGGAGCGGCTGACCGAGTGGGAGAGGACGCTGCTCAAGAAGGCCCGTAAGCTGAAGAAGCTCGATGTCGAGAGACGTCACAAGCTGCGGCTCCTCAACAAACGGATGACCTACTCGGTCGAGTCGCTTGCGGATCTGTTCGCCGATGGGGTGACGACGAAACAGAAGTCCATCCTCAAGCAATTGCGCAAGGCACAACGCTCGCTCGGTCAATTGAACGACGATGCGCGCGGACAGGCACTGGCGGCCTCGTTAAATGGCGCCGGCATCGATGCCAGCCGTGGCTTCCTCAATCGCAAACGCGAGAAGAAGTTGTTGCGGAAGGCGTCAACGGCCTATCGCAAATTGGACAAGGCCAAACCGTTCCGCTCCTCGGATCTCACGCCGAGATCGGAGCCGGACGCTTAGGTGTGGACGTAGTCCCCCGGCGCGTCCGGCAGGCCGAGGGCGTCGCCAAGTCCGATCTGCGGCGGATCGCAGGGGGCGCCGGAACGTGCCGCCAGCCAAGTGGTCCATTCCGGCCACCATGAGCCCTCGACGCGCGGGGCCAGCTTCAGCCATTCATCCGCACCGACATAGGGCGCATCGGCAGCCTTGGTCAGCACCTGATAAAAGTGGCCCTCCTCCTGCGGAGGCGCCACGACACCGGCATTGTGACCGCCGCTGGTCAACAGGAACGTCACGTCGGCATCGACCTGATAATGGATCTTGTAGACGGATCGCCAGGGCGCCACGTGATCGGCGAGCGTGCCGACCACGAACATCGGTGTGTGAATGTCGGACAGCGAGACGCTCCGGCATTCGACCCGATAGCGACCTTCCGCCAGATCGTCGTTCAGGAACAGCTTGCGCAGATACTCCGAGTGCATGCGATAGGGTAGCCGCGTGGCGTCGGCATTCCAGGCCATCAGGTCGCTCGGTGGCGAGCCGTCGCCCATCAGATAATCACGCGAGAGCCGCGACCAGATCAGCTCGTTGGAGCGCAGGAGCTGGAACGCGCCCGCCATCTGTGTCGTGTCGAGATAGCCGCGCTGCCACATCATGTCTTCGAGGAAGGCAACCTGGCTCTCGTTGATGAAGAGCGTCAGTTCGCCGGCCTCGGTGAAATCGGTTTGTGCGGCGAGAAGCGTGACGGTGCCGAGACGGCTATCGCCGTCCCGCGCCATGGCCGCCGCGGCGATCGACAGCAACGTCCCGCCAAGGCAATAGCCGAGCGCATGGATCTTCCGGCCCGGCACGATCTTCCCGATCATGTCCAGCGCGGCCATCACGCCCAGCTTGCGGTAGTCGTCGAAGGCAACATCCCGATCGTTCGCATCCGGATTGCGCCAGGAGATCGCGAAGACGGTGAAGCCCTGAGCGGTCAGGTATTTGACCAGGGAATTCTGCGGCGACAGATCGAGGATGTAGTACTTCATGATCCAGGCCGGCACGATCAGAATCGGCTCCGGCCGCACCTGCGCAGTCGTCGGATGGTACTGGATCAGCTCGATCAGGCTATTGCGGTAGACGACCTTGCCGGGCGACGCCGCCACCGTCTTGCCGACGACGAACTGATCCTCCCCGGCCAGCTTCGAGCCGGAGAGCAGGCGCATCAGGTCGCTGCACCAGTTCTGCCAGCCGAACACGAAGTTCTCCCCGCCGCTTTGGAACGCTTTTTCCAGCACCTGCGGATTGGTGGCGGCGAAATTCGAAGGCGCCAGCATGTCGAGCATCTGGCGCATCGAGAACTCGACGATGGCCTCATTTGCGTGCGACACGCCGCGTATGCCGGTCGTGGCATCGTGCCACCAGCGCTCGGTGAGCAGAAACGCCTGCGCAAGCAGATTGAACGGCGCGGCTTCCCATTGCCGGTCCTTGAAGCGGCGATCCCGCGCCTGCGGCCGAATGACGGACCATGGTTCTTTGGATGTCGCGTGAGCGGCAGCTTCCAGGAAGCGGCCTGAGTCGCGGAAGATATTGCGGAAGAGCTCCATCTGGTGCTGAGGCGCCGCCGCAAGATGCGCGCCCCAGTCGAGCCAGGCGAGCGACAAGGCAACAGGCGAGATTCCGCCCGTGAACCGCGCCAGCATGGCATGAAACGCGCGATCGAGTGGATACGAATCCGTTGTTTGCGGGCAAGTGCAGTCAGCCGGCGTGCCTGCGACCCTTTCGGAAATCCCGGCAGCCGGCCTGATAGCGGGAGCTTGCAGCGGCGCTTCGGCCCGCGGGAAGATCTTCACGACGCTCATGGCTCATTGTTCCTGCGGGCTTCTGTTCTACGCCTGCGGCAGGATATGGCGACGCTTCCGGGGCGCGTTGAGCTGCATCAAATCGCGACACGGATCAAAATCGGTGATCAAGGCAAGCTTTCTCCGCTTGACCTGAGTCAAACCGCACCCCGATGGATTCACTAGGCTTTGTCCATTGAAATTGACATGCCAGCGGAGTTTGTCCATGCGCGCCCACCAGATCATGACCCGGTCGGTCATCTCTGTCACCCCCGACACCAGCATCGTCGAGGCGGCCAATATCATGCTGAAGCGACATGTGAGCGGCCTCACGGTCGTCGACGCTACCGGCAAGCTGGTCGGCGTGGTGTCGGAGGGAGATTTCATCCGCCGCAGCGAGATCGGCACCCGGCGCAAGCGCGGGCGCTGGCTGCGGTTCATCCTCGGTCCGGGCAAATCCGCCAGCGACTTCGTTCACGAACACGGCCGCAAGGTCTCGGAAGTGATGACCGACCTGCCCGTAACCATCACCGAGGATACGGCGCTTGCGGAGATCGTCGATCTCATGGAGCGAAACAACGTCAAGCGGCTGCCGGTGGTGCGCGGCGACAAGGTCGTCGGAATCGTGTCCCGCGCCAACCTGTTACAGGCCGTGGCCGGGCTCGCCCGCGAAGTGCCGGATCCAACCGCCGATGACGACCACATTCGCAGCCGCATCATCGACACTATGGAGAAGAACGACTGGTGCCCGTTCGGGCTGAACGTCATCGTGCGCGACGGTATCGTTCATCTCAGCGGCGTCATCACCGAAGAGCGCGCTCGGCAAGCCGCGATCGTCGCCGCGGAGAACGTCGAGGGCGTGAAGAAGGTGCACGATCATCTCTGCTGGGTCGACACCATATCCGGCGTCTATCTCAACTCGCCCGAAGACGATGAGCTCGCCAAAGCGAGCTGATTGCCGCGGAGTTCAGCTCGGAATGACGGCGGTGGCTTCGATCTCGACGCGCGCCGCCTTCTCGACGAGGCGGACGACCTGTACCAGGGCCATCGCTGGATAGTGCGTTCCGAAGACGTCGCGGTAGATCCTGCCGAGCTCCTTCAGATTGGCCAGGTACTCGTCCATGTCGACGACGTACCAGGTCAGGCGCACGAGGTGCTCGGGCCGGGCACCGGCCTCGGCCAGGATCGCTGCGATGTTGTCCAGGGTCTGGCGCACCTGCGCGACGAAGCCATCGGCGAGACGCTCCTCGGCGTCCCAGCCGATCACCCCGCCGGTGACGACGATGCGTCCTTCGGCAGCCATGCCGTTGGCATAGCCCTTCGGCAGCGGCCAGCCTGACGGCTGCAGGATCTGCGCCTTGGTGCGCGTTCCATCCTCGGCTGCGGTCGGCAGGACCGCGAGTTGCGGGCTTTTCGGCGTCGTCACAGACAATTCTCTATCCTTCTCTCATTCCGCGGCGACGCCTGAGGACGTCACTGCAGCCTGCGCCAGCTGCCGCAGGGCAAAGCGCTTCAGCTTGCCGGTCTCGGTCTTCGGCAATTGCGCGACGAACTCGATGGCGCGCGGATATTTATACGGCGCGATCTCGCGTTTGACGTGCTCCTGCAACTCGGCCACGAGCTGAGCGTCAGGGGTCACGCCGGGCGCGGCAATGACATAGGCTTTGACGATCATGCCCCGCGCCTCGTCCGGCGCGCCGACCACACCGCATTCGGCGACCGCCGGATGCGTAAGCAGCGCCGCTTCGACGTCCGTTCCTGCGATGTTGTAGCCGGCCGACACGATCATGTCGTCGGAGCGCGACTGGTACCAGAAATAGCCGTCGCTATCCATCAAATAGGTGTCGCCGGTGATGTTCCAGCCGTTCTGGACGTATTTCCGCTGCCGCTCGTCGGCCAGATAGCGGCAGCCGGTCGGCCCGCGCACGGCGAGAAAGCCCATCGTTCCGGGCGGCACGTCGCGGCCCTCATCATCGACGATCTTGGCTTCATAGCCCGGCACGGGCTTGCCGGTGGCGCCGGGGCGGATCTCGTCCTCGGTCGCGCTGATGAAGATGTGCAGCATCTCGGTCGAGCCGATGCCGTCCATCAGCTTGATCCCGGTCGCCTTAAGCCAGGCATCGAATGTCGGCTTGGGAAGGGTCTCGCCCGCAGAGACGCATTTGCGGAGCGAAGAAATGTCGCGGCCTGCGAGCTTGCCAAGCATGGCGCGGTATGCGGTCGGCGCCGTGAAGCAGACCGTGGTCTTGTACTGCTCGATCGCATTCAGAATGTCGTCCGGCGTCGTCTTCTCCAGCACAACGAAGGAGGCGCCGATATGCATCGGAAACAGCACGCCGCCGAAGCCGAAGGTGAAGGCGAGCGGCGCCGAGCCGATAAAGCGATCGTTTTGCTCGGCGCGCAGAATGTTGCGCGCATAGCCGTCACAGACCGCGAGCATGTCGCGATGGAAATGCATGGTGCCCTTGGGATCGCCGGTCGTGCCCGAGGTGAAGGCGATCAGGCAGATGTCGTCGGCGGCGGTATCGACCGCCTCGAACTCCGGGCTGACATCGGCGATCAACGCTTCCAGCGAATCCGCCGCGCCATTGCCCCAATAGACGACCCGCTCGAGACCGGGCGCAGCAGCTTTCGCCTTCTCCATCTCCTCGGCGAGCTTTCCGTCGCACAGCGCCAGCGTGATCTCCGCCTTCTGGATCGGATAGGACAGCTCCTTGGCGCGCAACAGCGGCATCGTCGCCACGCAGATTCCACCGGCCTTGATCACCGCGAGATAGGTCGCAACCATCATCGGATTGTTGGCCGAGCGCAGCAGCACACGCCCGCCGGTGACGAGGCCGAGCTTGCCAACCAGCACATTGGCGATGCGGTTCACCAGCGCCTGCAGCTCGCGATAGGTGTAGCTGACGGCCGGGCTGATGACGCAAGGGGCATCGCCATGGCCCTGCTCGACCCAGCGATCGAGGAAATAGCTGACGCAGTTCAGTCGCGGCGGATAGTTCAGCTCCGGCCGCGTGAAGATGAATTCGGGCCAGAGCTCGCGCGGCGGCAGATGTTGCCGCGCGAACGTATCGACATGGGCCGTCGCGGCGCTGCCGTCAGACGAGCCCGTCCCTTGAATCTTGGCGGCGTTGGCCATCGCACGCTCCTTTCAGCATGGATTGCACCCGGCAGCACGATCTGGAAAACATTTTAGGCTTAAAGCAATTCGGCGCAATAGGGGATTTTGGGCATCCCGTGCTTTTTCATGCGGCAAAGGGTGTCGGGCTGTCGCGCCCGTAGGCTACGGCCGGCGGCGGGCGGCCGATTTCTGCGCGGACGCCTTGGTCTTGGCGAGGAGGCGCATCAATTCGCGCACATCCTTCGGGGAGAGATCGGCGAACAGATCGGCGATCCAGGTCTCGTGCTCGGCGGCCATCCTGCGGAACTCGGCACGCCCGAGCTTGGTCAGCCGGATCACCTGGACGCGGCGATCGGTGTCTGAGGTCCGCCGGTCGAGATGGCCTGATTCCACCAGGCGCTCCACGAGCCCGGTCACATTGCCGTTCGAGACCATCATGCGCTTGGAGACATCTGACAGGGTCATGCCGTCAGGCGCCTTGTCGAGCTGTGCCATCAGGTCGAAACGCGGCAACGTGACGTCGAACCGCTGCCGCAGCCGGCCGCGCACCTCGCCCTCGATCAGCGTCGTGCACGTCAAGAGCCGCAGCCACAGCCGAAGCTCTTCGGCGTGGTCCTCCGGTGTTTCGACAACCTTGGTCTCGGAATCGAGCATGTCGATGCAGTCACTCACGGCCGGCCATGGCGCGGGCACGGATTCCCCAACGTTTTGAGCTTCAAATAAATCCGCGTCGGCCGCAAGTCCAAAGCTGCAACAATCGACCGCACGCCAGTTTCTTTAGGCTTCAAATAATTGGCGCGCAGCTTGCATGCATCGCTGCTCGCAGGATGCGACGCCCCGCGCTCGGCTTGCCGGGACCGCCGTCATCGGCATAAGCTTTGGATTGAAGTACGTGGCTTGCAGCGCAAGCCAATCGTCACGAGGGACAGATCATGAAGACGAAAATGACCTTGGCCGCAGCTGCGATGCTACTCGGCACCGTGGTGACCCCTGCCCTCGCCCAGGAAAAAATCAAGCTGGGTGTGATCGTGACCCTATCGGGGCCCGCCGCAGCGCTGGGCCAGCAGGTTCGCGACGGCTTCGCGCTCGCCGTGAAGGATCTCGGCAGCAAGATGGGTGGCCGCGATGTCGAGGTCGTCGTCGTCGACGATGAGCTGAAGCCGGATGCTGCGGTGACCAAGGTGAAGGGCCTTCTGGAACGTGAGAAGGTCGACTTCGTGGTCGGGCCGATCTTCTCTAACATCCTGCAGGCCATCCACCGGCCCATCACGGAGTCGAAAACCTTCCTGATCAGCCCCAATGCCGGTCCGTCGACCTTCGCCGGCAAGGATTGCAACCCGTTCTTCTATGTGACCTCGTATCAGAACGATCAGGTGCACGAGATCCTCGGCAAGGTCGCGCAGGACCGCGGCTACAAGCGGATGTACCTGATGGTGCCGAACTATCAGGCTGGCAAGGATTCGGTGGCGGGCTTCAAGCTGGACTACAAGGGCGAGATCGTCGAAGAGTCCTACATGCCGCTGAACACGTTGGATTTCCAGCCGGAGCTCTCCAAGATTTCCTCGCAGAAGCCCGATGCACTGTTCACATTCATGCCGGGCGGCCTCGGCGTCAATCTCGTCAAGCAGTACCGGCAGGCCGGGCTCGCCGATACTATTCCGGTGCTCTCGGCCTTCACGGTCGATGAATCGACCCTGCCGGCACAGCAGGATGCGGCGGTGGGCATGTTCGGTGGCGCGAACTGGGCGCCCAATCTCGACAATCCCCAGAACAAGAAGTTCGTTGCCGCCTATGAGGCCGCCTACAAACAGCGTTCCCGGCACCTACGCCTTCCAGGCCTATGATGCCGCGATGCTGATCGACAGCGCAGTCAAGGCCGTGAAGGGCAATCTCTCCAACAAGGAGGCCGTTGGCGCCGCGTTGAAGAAGGCCGACTTCACCTCGCTGCGCGGGGCCTTCAAGTTCAACAACAACAATTATCCGATCCAGGATTTCTACCTGACCAAGGTCGCCAAGCGTCCGGACGGCAAGTTCCAGACCGAGATCGTGCAGAAGGTCTTCGAAAATTACGGCGACCGCTATGCCAAGGACTGCAAGGCGTCGAACTGAGCATGATCCGGACCCGAAGGGCCGCACTAGCGCAAAGTGCGCAGCGGTTTTCCGATGAAGATCATGCTCTGACAATAGCCGCGCAGCGCGCTACGGGAGGACTGCAATGAAGAGCGAAATCACCGGCATCACGCGGGCCAATGAAGGAATCCAGGGCATTTCCTGGAACATCCTCGGCCAGACCTACGTGCCGAAGAGCTACGCCGAGAACAGCTTCTCCTGGCACGCGACGCTACCGCCGGGCACCTTCGTGCCGCCGCACATTCACCCCGACCAGGATGAGTATCTCTATATGCTGGAGGGCAAGCTCGATTTCATGCTGGGCAATTCGGAGGCGCAGGCCAGTGCAGGCGACCTGATCCGCCTCGGCATGGGCGTGCCGCACGGCATCTTCAACAAGTCGGAGCAGACCGCCAAGGTGCTGTTCTGGGTCTCGCCGAGCCGCAAGCTGTTCGACCTGTTCTGGGGTCTCCACAACATGAAGGAGCAGAAGCCCGAGGACGTCGTGGCGATGGCCGCCGAGTTCAACATCCACTTCCTACCGCCGCCGCCCGGCGGCTAGCAGCCTGTCTTAAGCGCGCACCGCCGCGAGTCCCGGCACCGCAGCGAAGCCTGCCTTGGTGGCATAGCCACGCACGATGGCCTCGCGCTGGGAATAGCTCAGAACGTTGTCGACATTGTCGAAACCGTCGGGCGCGAGCTGCTCGACGGCGTCGATGACGCCCTCCGGCCCGCCGCGCCGGTTGGAGCGGACGATTTCGGCCGTCATCGGCAGACGCTTCTTCTCGTATTCGAGCAAGGCCTGACGCGGGTGTTCGGCGCGCACCAGCACATCCGCAAGACAGCGCGCGTCGAGAATAGCCTGCGAGGCGCCGTTCGACCCCACCGGATACATCGGATGCGCGGCATCGCCGAGCAGCGTGACCCTGCCCGATGACCAATAGGGCAAGGGATCGCGATCGCAGGTCGGATATTCGTAGAATTCGGGCGTTGCCGAGATCAGGCTCTTCACGTCGATATAGGGCACCGAGAAGCGCGCCACGTGCGGCATCAGCTCCTCGCGGCGGCCCGGCCGCGACCAGTCTTCCTTCCGCGGCGGCGGCGCGTTGCCCTCGCCCACTTTTACCAGCACCGCCCAATTGGTCAGGCGGCTCGCCGGGCTCGATCCTTCCGCGATGGGATAGATCACCACCTTGGCATTGAGACCGCCGGCCACGATCATCGATTTTCCGGTGAGGAACAGCGGCCAGTCGCGGGCACCGCGCCACAGCATGAGGCCATTCCAGCACGGCGGCCCTTCGTTCGGAAACAGCGTCTCGCGGACGCGCGAGTGAATGCCGTCGGCGCCGATCAGGATATCGCCGCGCGCGGTGTGGACATGGGCGCCGGCGCGATCGAAGAAGTAAGCGGTGACGCCGCCCTCGTCCTGCGAGAAGGCGCCGAGCCGGCAGCCGGTGTGAATCGCCTCACGGCCCAACCGCTGCTCGACGGCACGATGGATGACGCCCTGAAGCCGGCCGCGATGGATCGAGAATTGCGGCACATCGTGGCCGGCGTCGATGCCGCGAGCTTCGCGCCAGACCTCCTGGCCATGGCGGTTGAGATAATAGAGCTGATCGGTGCGGATCGCGACCTCGTCGAGCTTCTGCAGCAGGCCGAGGCCGGCCAACTCCCGCATCGCGTGCGGCAGCGTGTTGATGCCGACGCCGAGCTCGCGAATGGTGTCGGCCTGCTCGAAGATCTCGCAATCCAGGCCGCGCGAGCGGAACATCAAAGCCGTCGTCAGACCACCGATACCGCCACCGACGATAATCGCCTTCATCGCCCTAACTCCACTCGAACCGCAGGCAATGGGTTAAGGTCGCACGGGCGGTCACTCCGCCGCAAGCGGCTTTGTCGCGTCCGCCTTGAGCTCGGCCCGGGTCTTGGGCTTAGTCTTAATTCTCAGCTCCTGGAGATCCTGCCGGTCGCGCACGCTGTCGCGGAACCCGAATACATGCGCATCGGCGACATCATCGCGCGATTGGCGAGCTTCATCTCACGCAGGCGGCAATGAAATTATTTTAAACCTAAAATAATCCCCCGCAAGTCCCCCTTGCTGGATTGGCTGCAGATAATTACGACCGGCTCAGTCGCCCCTGAAGACCGGTTTGACCTTGCTGGCGAAAGCCTCGAAGGCGCGCTCGAAATCCGCCGTTGTCATGCACAGGGCTTGAGCCACGGCCTCTGCCTCGATCGCCTCCTCGACGGACATCGCCCATTCCATAGCCAGCATCCGCTTGGTCATGGTGTTGGCGAAGGTCGGGCCTTCCGCGACCTGCTTGGCCAGAACCTGCGCCTGGGGCAGCACCTGCTCCGGGGTGACGATACGGCTGAAGAAGCCCCAGCGCTCGCCCTCTTCCGCCGTCATGAACCGGCCGGTGTAGAGCAGCTCGGAGGCGCGGGACTGCCCGATGATGCGCGGCAGGATGGCGCAAGCACCCATGTCGCAACCGGCCAACCCCACCTTGTTGAACAGGAACGCCACCTTGGCCCCGCTCGCCGCAAGGCGCATGTCGGATGCCATGGCAATGATCGCCCCGGCGCCGGCGCAGATACCTTCGACCGCGGCCACGATCGGCTGCGGACAGGCCCGCATCGCCTTGACGAGGTCGCCGGTCATGCGCGTGAATGCGGTCAGACCCTTGGTGTCCATCTTCACCAGCGGGCCGATGATCTCGAACACGTCGCCGCCGGACGAGAAATTGCCGCCGGCACCCGTGACGACGATGGACTTGACCGCGTCGTCAAAGGCGCAGGCGCGGAAGAAGTCGGTCAGTTCCCGATAGCTCTCGAACGTCAGCGGATTCTTTCGTTCGGGACGGTTGAGCGTGACCGTCGCAACGCCGTCGACCGCGGCGAGCAGGAAATGCTGCGGTGAGTAATCCGCAAGCGGCACGGTAACGGGATTGGCTGGTCTGCTCATGGGATCTCCTTGGCTTTTCTTTTTCCGCCTGCCCGGCAGGCTAGACTTCGCCACCGGCCACCGCGATCGCCTGTCCGGTGATCGAGCTCGCGCCCTCCCCGCACAGCCAGAGAACTGCGTCTGCGACCTCCTGAGGCGTGACCAGGCGTCCTTGCGGATTGTGCTTCGCGAGCTCGGCAATTGCCTGCTCGCGGGTCCGGCCCGTCTTCTTCATGATGTTGTCGATGCTCCCGGCGACGAGATCGGTGTCGGTGAAGCCGGGACACACCGCATTCACGGTGACGTTGCTTCCAGCCATCTCGAGAGCAAGCGAACGCACGAGGCCGATCACGGCGTGCTTGGCCGCTGCATACGCGCTGACATAGGCATAGCCCTTGAGGCCTGCGGTGGACGCTACCGCGACGATGCGGCCGTAGGGACGATCCTTCATGCCCGGCAGCACGGCCTGGACGGCATGCACGACGCCCATGAAATTGACATCCATCATCCGGCTGAAGAGCGCGCTGTCCGATTTCGCGAACGGCGCCGATTCAGCGCTGCCCGCGTTGGCAATCAGGATGTCGATCGGCTTGCGCGCACTTGCCCCGGCGATCGCGGCTTTCAGAGACGCTTCGTTCGAGACATCAGCGACAGCCGCAAAGTGCGCGGCGCCTGCATTGACCGCCTCGTCGAGAACCAACGCGCTCCGGCCAAGCACGGTCACGGTCGCACCGGCGCCGACGAGAGCGGACGCGATCGCTCGGCCGATGCCGCGCCCGCCACCGGTGACCAGCGTGTGCGGCGAATGCGGCAATCCGGACATGCGCTGGCTCCCTCGGATCTCGTGACCAGTGTTCGATATATTTTAACCTTCAAGTTTTTGCAACGAAAGCGGCGCGTGGGCGGCGAATGATGCGGCACGAGCAACGGCCCGAAAATTGCTTTAAGTATAAAATTATCGCTTTCCATCTCCGAAAGGCCTGTTAGCATCGAGGGGCCCAGCAGAAGGACGTCGCGTGTCGCAGCCTGTGCCAATCATAACAAGGGACGGACGCTTCGCCTATGAAGCCGCGGGCGATCCGGACGCGATACCGCTGATCTTCCTGCACGGCATCGGCGGCGCGGCGCGGGCCTGGCGGCGGCAGCTTGCGACATTTGGCGACCGCTTCCGCGCGATCGCATGGGACATGCCCGGTTATGGAGGATCGGCGCCGCTTGCGAGCGTCAGTATCGCTGCCCTGGCGGAGGCGCTCCAGCAGTTCATCGAGCAACTCGGCGTCAGCAGACCTGTTCTGGTCGGCCATTCCATCGGCGGCATGATCGTTCAGAAGTGGCTGGTTCAATCCCCCAAGCTGGCACGCGCAGTCGTGCTGGCGCAGACCAGCCCTGCGTTCGGAAAGGCGGACGGCGACTGGCAGAAATCATTCATCGCAGCGCGACTGGGACCGCTTGATCGCGGGGAGACGATGAAGTCGCTGGCCCCCTCCCTGGTGAAGGAGCTCGTCGGCGACGATCCCGATCCGAACGGGATGGAGGTTGCCCGCGAATGCATGGGGAGCGTGCCCGAAGCGAGCTATCGCGCCATGATGCTGGCTCTCATCGGCTTCGATCAACGCAGCACGCTCGGAAATATCTCCGTTCCCACGCTGTTGCTGTCCGGCTCAAAGGACAACAACGCGCCCGCGCCGATGATGGCAAAGACGGCGACCTATATCCCGGGGGCCGAATATGTCGAGCTGCCTGGCGTCGGCCATCTCGCCAATCTCGAACGCCCCGACGCCTTCGACGAAGCTCTCGGCCGGTTCCTGAACTCGCTCGCGACCAAAGCTTAAGGTAACTGCGCGATGACCATGCAAGTCAGCAAGACGATTGGCGCGACCAACAAGGTCGCGCTGGATGCGCCGATCTTCGATCCTGTCGCATTCAGCCTGAGCGACGAGCAGGCCGGCATCATCACCCGCGCGAGAGAGATCGGCCAGACCGTGTTTGCCGGTCGCGCCGCCACTTACGATCGCGAGGCGACCTTCCCGACCGAAAATTACCGCGATTTGCATCGCATCGGCCTGCTCGGCATCGCCGTGCCCAAGAGGCACGGCGGCCTCGGCGCCGATTACCAGACCTATACCCTGGCGGCAGCCGAGATCGGCCGCTATTGCGGCGCGACTGCACTGACCTGGAACATGCATGTCTGCACGACCCTGTGGTCGGGTCCCCTCGCCGACGATCTGGACATGGATGCGGCGACGCGCGCCGAGCACGAGCGGCGGCGCGCGGTCCACTACAAGCGCATCGTCGAGGACGGTGCGATCTACTCGCAGCCCTTCTCCGAAGGTGGAGCTGCCGCTGCCGGCGGGGTCGCATTCGGCACGGAAGCAAGGCCGGTCGAAGGCGGTTGGATCGTCAACGGCAAGAAGATCTTTGCATCGCTCTCGGGCCACGCCGATTATTACGGCGTGCTTTGCACCGAGATCGAGCAAGGCGAGAAGGCATCGCGCCGCAATACGCTTTACCTGGCGATATCAGCCAAATCAGAAGGCGTCTCGGTCGTCGGCGACTGGGATCCGCTGGGCATGCGCGGCACGGTTTCGCGAACGCTGCTGTTCAAGGATGTGTTCGTTCCGGAAGATTCGGCGCTGATGCCGCGCGGCGTGTATTTCCAGGCAGCTCAGCGCTGGCCGCACATGTTCCTGACGCTGTCGCCGACCTATATGGGCCTGGCGCAAGCCGCCTACGACTTCACCGTGCGTTACTTGCGCGGCGAGGTCCCGGGCATGCCGTCGGTCAAGCGGCGGATGTACCCGACCAAGCAGATCGCGGTGGCGCAGATGCAGATCAAGCTGGAGCAGATCAAGGCAATCTGGTTCCAGGCCGTGACCGAGGCGCGCGCCAATCCGAGCAAGGAGCAAGTGCTGCGCGCCTATGCCGCGCAATATTCCGTGATGGAGGGCGCCAATGAGCTCGCCGCGCTCGCGATCCGCACCTGCGGCGGTCAGGCCATGCTTCGCTCGCTGCCGCTGGAGCGAATCTATCGTGACAGCCGCTGCGGCTCGCTGATGCTGCCCTGGACCGCCGAGCTCTGCCTCGACCGGATCGGGCGCGAAGCGCTGTACGAGGCCGGTGAAACGGACGACTGACCGTGGACCTCTGTAGCCTGATCGACCGCAACGCGGCGTTCGCGCCAGACAAGACGGCCATTGCCTTCGAAGGGACGCGGCTGAGTTATGCGGCATTCGCCGCACGGATCGAACGGACCGCGACTGCCTTGAAGGGGGAGCTCGGCGTCGGCCGCGGCGATCGCGTCGCGATTCTAAGCCTGAACCGGCCGGATTATCTGGTTCTGCTTTACGCCTGTGCGCGGCTCGGCGCGATGCTGGTGCCGCTGAACTGGCGCCTGGCCGTCGCCGAGCAGCTGTTCATTCTCAGTGATGCCGGCGCAAAGGTCCTGGTGCTCGAGCGGGCGTTTTCCGGAGTGCTTGCCGAGCTGGGGCAGACCGCGGCAGGGACATCCGTCGTCGGCCTCGACTTCACGCCGCCTCGCGGCACGACATTCGAAGATTTGCTGGTCCGCGGTGACGGCACGAACCGAAATCCACACACCGACCTCTCCAGCCCGCTGCTCATCGTCTACACGTCGGGCACGACGGGACGGCCAAAGGGCGCGGTGCTGCGCCAGGAGGCGCTGTTCTGGAACGGTGTCATGAGCCAGCACATGCACAACATGACGTCCGACGACCACGTGCTGACCGTGCTGCCGTTCTTCCACGTCGGTGGCCTCAACATCCAGACTACGCCGGCGTTGCAGCTGGGCGCGACCGTCACGGTCCATGCGCGCTTCACGCCGGACGCCGCGCTTGCGGCCATTGAAGGGGAACGGCCGACACTCACGGTGATGGTTCCTGCGATCCTTCAGGCGGTGAGTGAGCATCCCGCCTGGGCGACCGCTGATCTTTCCTCACTCAAGGCCGTCGCCACCGGCTCGACCATCGTACCGCCGCACCTGATCGAGCGCTTCGTCGCGCGCGACGTCCCGGTGCTTCAGGTCTATGGCTCGACCGAAACCTGCCCGATCGCCGTCTACACGCGGCTTGGCGGCGATCTTTCGCGCGCGGGATCGACCGGCCTTGCCGGCCTGTGCTGCGAGGCAAAGGTGATCGACCAGGCCGGCGAAGAACTGCCCGCGGGCACGCCGGGCGAAATCGCGGTGCGCGGTCCCAACGTGTTCTTCGAATATTGGGGAAACGACGCCGCAACGCGCGAGGCGCTGCAGGATGGCTGGTATCGCACCGGTGATATCGGCCTGTGCGATGCCGACGGCTATTTCTGGGTCCGCGACCGAAAGAAGAACATGATCATTTCAGGCGGAGAAAACGTCTACCCGGCCGAGGTCGAGCGCGTTCTGCTCGAACACCCCGACGTCAGCGAATGCGCCGTGATCGGCCGGCCGGACCCGCGCTGGGACGAGGTGCCGGTCGCCTATGTCATTGCGAGATCCGGCTGCCGGCTCGAGGCGGACGAATTGAGGGCGCATCTTCAGGCGCAACTCGCGCGCTACAAAATTCCGCGCGAGATCGTCTTCGTCAACGACCTGCCGCGGACGGCGCTGGGCAAGGTCCAGCATTTCCTGCTGAAGCAGCTTGATGCGCAGTCACGGGCGCAAGGAGAAGCATCTTGAAGATCGCAGTTCTGGGTGGGGGAAACGGCTCTTTCGCGGCCGCGGGCGATTTTGCGCTGTCGGGGCACGAGGTGCGGCTCTGGCGCCGCGATGCCGATCAAGTCGCAGCGCATCGCGCCGCCGGCTCGCGCATCCTGGTCAAGGATCACACCGGCCGTCATGACGTGAAGCTGGCGCTGGTCACGACCGACATCGCGGACGCCGTCGAAGGCACGGAGCTGATCCTGTGCCCCGCGCCCGCCTTCGCGCAACCAAATATCGCTCGCCTGCTCGCGCCGCATTTGCGGGACGGTCAGGTCGTCTTTCTGCCGCCAGCGACGTTCGGCTCGATGATCTTCGCCCAGGCGACCCGAGATGCCGGCAACAATGCCAAGGCCAGCTTTGCCGAAACGGGCACGCTTCCGTGGCTGACCCGCAAGCACGGACCGTTCGAGGTCGCGATCACCATTCGCGCCAAGCGGCTCCCCGTCGGCGTGTTCCCGCTTGACCAAGCGCCCCACGCGCTCGCTGTGATCGGACGCGCTTTCCCAGACGCGATCGAGGCGTGCGGAGACGCGCTGTCGGGCGCCCTGATGAACGCAGGTCCGATCATTCACCCGCCGTTGATCGTGATGAACGCAGGGCCGATCGAACATTTCGAGCGCTGGGACATTCACAAGGAAGGTACGCAAGCCGCGATCCGCCGGGTCACTGACGCGCTCGACGCAGAACGCATCGCGGTGCGCGAGGCACTCGGCTACGGCGCGCCACATTTCCCGCTGGCTCATCACTACGCGAGGGAAGGCGAGATCTGGATGTATGGTCGCGGCTCGCACGACCGGCTGACCGATTCCGGTGATTGGCGCGAGCGGATCGTGCTGACAGAGCACCGTTACATGCGCGAGGATCTGCGGCTTGGGCTGTCGCTGCTGGTGTCCGTCGCGGGCCTCGCTGGCGTGGACACACCGCTGGCCAAAGCGTTTCTGTCAATCGGCGGCGCGGTCTGCGGCGAAGATTTTGCGCGAGGTGGCCGAACGCTCCAGACGCTGGGACTCGGCGAGCTCAGCAAGGCTGAATTGCAGACGCTGCTCCGCAATGGATTCTGATCAATGACCAGTCGCATCAATATCGCCTGTCTCGGCGCTGGCCGCATGGGCCGGGGCATTGCCGTTGCCTTCGCGTATGCAGGGCACAGGGTCACGATGATCGATATCAAGGCGCGTTCCGCGGAGGACTTCACCAAGCTGGAAACGGACGCGCTTGGCGAAGTCAGGAAGACCTTCGCCAGCCTGTCAAAACTGGGGCTGCTGACCGACGCGGATGTCGATCCGCTGATCGCGCGGGTCTCGGTGGTGCCGGCGAGCCGGAGCGGCGCAGCGTTGGCCGAAGCCGGAATGATCTTCGAAGGCGTTCCTGAGGTGGTCGAGCTCAAGCGCGAGGTGCTGGGGGCGGCGGCAAAGCAGGTCGGCCCTGAAACGATCATCGCGTCGACGACCTCGACCATCCTCGTCGACGATCTCTCGGGCGCGATCGTGAACCCGCGCCGCTTTCTAAACGTGCACTGGCTCAACCCGGCCTATCTCATCCCGCTGGTCGAGGTTTCGCCCGGCAAGGCGACAGACCCGGCCGTCATCGACGAGGTCAAGACGCTGCTCGAAGGCATCGGGAAGGTGCCGGTGGTCTGCGCCGCCACACCGGGTTTCATCGTCCCGCGCATCCAGGCGCTGGCAATGAACGAGGCCGCGCGCATGGTCGAGGAAGGCGTCGCCAGCGCCGAAGAGATCGACAAGGCGATCCGTTACGGCTTCGGCTTCCGCTATGCCGTGCTCGGGCTGCTCGAATTCATCGATTGGGGCGGCGGCGATATCCTATACTACGCCAGCCGTTACCTCGAAGGCGCGCTTGGTAGCGACCGCTATCGCGCGCCGGAGGTCATTTCCCGCAACATGCATGAAGGCCGGATCGGCCTGCGCACGGGCGTCGGCTTCCTGGATTACTCCGGGATGGACGTCGATGCTTATCGCGTGAAGCGGTTGCAGGCCATGGTCGACCTGCTCCGGCACTTCGACCTCGCCCGGCCGCCCGTGCTCGATCGCGGCTACCCGAAGACGTCCTGAAGCACGCCTTCGCGGACGACCGCAACGCCGTCGAGCTCGATCGTCGTTCCCATCATCGGCAGGTCGAAATGTCCGGCCGTGTAGCGCCCTGCAAATTCATTCGCACCGGTCGAGAACAGGAAATTGCCGGAAACGGCCCGAATCTCTGTGCCGTTGGTGTCGCGCTGGTCATACATGGATAGTGCCTCATAGCGCGCACCGGGATTCATGCCGAAGCCGACATGCGACACGGCATAGGCTTCGCGATCGCCCCAGGCGGCCAGATAAGCGCGCATCATCGCGGCATCCGTGCCCTCGCCTTCGAGTTCCACGACATAGTCGTCCTTCAGAGTCATCTTCACCGGCGAGGTCAGGTAGCGCTTGAAGGTCAGGTTGATGTCGCCGGGCGCCATCACCAGAGTGCCGTTGATGGTCCCGCTCTTGGGAAAGCTGACGACGATGCCGCCGGGCCAATGCGCGAGCGTGCCGGGCTTGTCGGTCCAGCCCCACACACCGACCGTCGACGCTCCGACCATATCGACATCGAGCGCCGTGCCGGCCTTCGAGGAGACACGCATGCGCTTCGTTCCGCGCAGCATTTTGGCCGCCGCACGAACACGCTTTTCGAGCGCGGAATCCGGCACCATGCGCTCCAGCGCTTCGGGATGCTCGTTGGAGATCACCAGGATCCGCGCGCCGGCTTTGAGAATCTCCGGCGTCTCCACCGCATGCATCAGTCCTTCGATGGTGCAATCCACGACGAAGCCGGCCTGCTGAAGCGCCGTGATCACTGGACCAAGCTTTTGGATCGCCTCGCTCGCCCCGGTGGAGCGGACCGGAACGATATGCCGGTTACGTGGCGTCGGCATCACCACATGAAACGGCCGCGCGCCCATCCGCAGCAGGGCCAGCTCCGCGAGATGGACGTTCAACGCGCGTGACTGGGTCTCCGACAGGATCGCCGCGGTATCGCCGGCCTTGACGGCGCATCGCTCAAAGATCTCGCAAAACGCATCGATCCATTTTGCCTCGATACGATCAGCCAGCATGGTTCTCTCCCGGTCTTCAGGATTCTTGTTAGTTACGCTTCGGGGAAGCCCCGGAGCAAGTACGAGCGCACGGCTCCCAGCAGGCCGTTCAAGATCAAGCCCAGCAGCGAGATCGTGATCAGCGGCACGAACATGTCCACGGCCTGGAAGGTTCTGGCCGCAGTCACGAGGGCGTGCCCCAATCCGTCCGTCGACGTGATCATTTCGGCCAGAAACACCACGATGCAGGAAATGACAAGGCCAATCCGGCACCCGGTCAGGATCGACGGCATCGCTGCCGGCAGCACTACCTTGAAGAGGATTTCGTAGCGTGACGATCCCGCAGCCATAGCCGACCAGATCAGCTTCTGCTCGACGGTCGAGGCACCGTAATAGGTCGACAGCAGGATCGGGAAAAGAGCGTCGGCAGCCACTAATGTGATCTTCGATCCGTGGCCAAATCCGAGCAGCAGCAGCAAGGCCGGATAGAGCGCAACCTTGGGCAAAGGCGCCAATACGCGCACGATGGGCCGAACCACGGCGTTGATCGCCGGATTGGCGGCGGCGGCAATGCCGATGCTGACACCGAGCACGACAGCAATCGCGAAGCCGGCAAACAGCCTGATCAGGGTCGCCGCGATCTCGTGCTGGAACGTCGAGGTTACGAGTTGCTGGAGCAGCCTGCCGAAGACGAAGCCTGGCGGCGGCAGCAGAACTGCCGGCGCGAAGCCGAAAGACACCAAGCCTTGCCACAGCGCGATCACCAGTGCGATCGGAGCAATCCCAAGAGCGAAATTAGGGGAGAGAAGCCGCGACATCATGAGAAGCTCAGCGGCATGTCGAACTGTGGCTCGGACCAGCGCACGAGCCTGGCACGAACCCTTTCAAAAATCGCGTCGAGGCAGATTCCCATCGCTCCCACGATGATGATCATCGCAAAGACGGTTTCGTATTGGCCCATGTCGAGCGCATTGAACAGGATGTTCCCGGCGCCGGACTGACGGGCAATCATCTCGCTGGTGATCATCGTGATCAGCGCCAGCACTAACCCCGTACGACACCCCGTCAGAATTTCAGGCAGCGCCGCCGGCAGCACGATACGCACCAGACGCTGCACCGGCGAGAGCCCCATCGCAGCGCCCGACCACAGCATCTTCTCTTCGACCGCCTTGGCGCCTTCGAAGCTGTGATAAATCACGGGCAGGCTGACGCCGAGGAAGATCACGAGCGTCTTCGTGATGTCGCCGACGCCGAGCCAGAGCATGATGATCGGCATCAAGGCCGCCTTCGGCACCGGATAGATCACCATCAGCAGCGGATTGAAGAAGGCCGCAATCGCGGCGCTACGTCCCATCAACAGGCCAAGCGGAATCGACACGAGCACGGCCGCGCCAAATCCCATCGCCATGCGCCGGAGCGAGGCCAGAATATTGATCAGGGATTCCCTGTCGCCAAGGATGTCCGGAATCGCTCTCATCGCTCCGATCGCGGTCGGAAAGCTGTCATTCTTCAGCGCCAGTGACGCGACCTGCCACACCACCAGCAATCCGATGCAGGCGAGCACCGGGGCAGCGCGCCTGGTCATGCCGGCCGCCGACATCATGCCGGCGCCCCGGCTTCGTCGCTCTCATCGAACATGCGCTCGATATCGACGACGTACTTCTGGTAACGCGGGTCGAGCAACAGCTCGTTGCGGCGGCGCGGCCGCGGCAGGTCGATGTCGATGACCTGCCGGATTCGCCCGGGCGATTTCGACATCATGACGACCTTGTCCGAGAGGAAGACGGCTTCGTCGACCGAATGGGTGACGAAAAGCACCGTCTTGCGGTCACGCTCCCAGATGTTCAGAAGATCGTTCTGCAGGCGCGTCCTCGTGTGCGCGTCGAGTGCCCCGAACGGCTCGTCCATCAGCAGCACTTCGGGATGGTAGGCAAGCGTCCGCGCCAGCGCCACGCGCTGCTTCATGCCGCCCGACAGCTCCTTGGGATAGAAGTTCTCGTAGCCCTTGAGGCCGACCATCTCGATCAGGGCCCGGCTCTGCGCTTCGGCCTCGGTGCCGCGAATTCCTTGCTGACGCGGCCCATACATCACGTTGCCGAGCACAGTCTTCCAGGGAAAGAGCGCAAATTCCTGGAATACCGGTCCGCGATCCGGACCGGGCCCCGTGATCGCCTGTCCCTTCATCTTCGCCGCGCCGCTGGTTGGACTGACGAAGCCGCCGACAATGTAGAGCAGTGTCGACTTGCCGCAGCCGGACGGACCAAGGATGGAGACGAAAGCTCCCTCCTCGATCGTCAGCGAAATGTCCGAAAGCGCAATGTGATTCTTGCGTGCCGAGGTTTTAAAGACCTGCGACACGCGGTCGATCTCGATGATTGCGGAAGCCGGGTCTTGTTGCGTCACCGGTCTCACCCATTCGCTCGATCTCGCAGATACTACCGTCATCCCGCCTTCCGTCCCACTCGCACGAGGATTCAGCGGCATCAGCTTAGCAAGAAGCCTGCCAGACAGGCTGTCACTTTCGCGCCCGTGCGGTGCGTCATTCGAACCACGGCCATTCTGCCGGGCCTTCATGCGTCACGGCTCCGCCCGGCGCCTGCCCAACCAGCCGCGCATATTTTGCCAGCGCACCTGCGCGGTGGCGAGGCGGGCGCGGCTTCCAATCGCGTCGCCGTGCGGCAAGCTCCTGTTCCTCGAGCAGGACATCCATCCGTCGATTTGCGGCATCAATCCGGATTCTGTCACCATTCCGGACGAGCGCCAGCGGACCGCCAACAAATGCCTCGGGGGACACGTAGCCGATGCACATCCCGCGGGTCGCGCCGGAGAACCGGCCATCGGTGATCAGCGCCACTTTTTCACCCATGCCCTGCCCGTAGATCAGTGCGGTGACGCCAAGCATCTCACGCATGCCAGGTCCGCCGACTGGCCCTTCATTGCGGATCACGAGAACCTCGCCCGCCTTGTAACTGCGGTCACGAACGGCTGCGACGCAGGCTTCTTCATCCTCGAAAACACGCGCGACGCCTTCGAAGAATTGGCTCTTCAAGCCCGCCACCTTGATCACCGCCCCATCGGGACAGAGGTTACCCTTCAGCACCGCGACGCCACCGTCAGGCATGATCGGCGCGCGAGCCGTGTACACAACCTCTCCGTCGGGTGCGTTGGCCACACCGTACTCTTCGGCAAGTGTGCGGCCGGTGATTGACAAGCAGCCGCCATCGATATGACCGCTCTGGATCAGCTCGCGAATGATGACCGCAGCGCCGCCGATATCGTAGACATCCTTCGCCGTATACTTGCCTCCGGGGCGCAGATTGCCGATCAACGGCGTCCTGGCAAAGACCTCCCCCACGTCATCGATGCTGAATGCAATTCCGGCCTCATTCGCGATCGCCGGCAGGTGCAGCGCGGCGTTGGTCGAGCCGCCCGTCGCTGCCACAATCGCCGCTCCGTTCTCCAGGGATTTCCGCGTCACGATGTCGCGCGGCAGCGGCCCGCCGCGGTCCAGCATCTCCATGATCAGTCGGCCGGCGCGTCGCGAAATCTGCGCACGCTCGGAATAGACACCGGGCACCATCGAGACGTTGGGAATGGTCAGCCCCATCGCCTCCGATACCATGCCCATGGTGTTCGCGGTGAACTGGCCGGCGCACGCACCGATCGTCGGCAGGCAGGCGCGCTCAATGCGCTCGAGCGTGGCGCCATCGATCTCGCCAGTCATGAAGCTGCCGACAGCCTCATAGGAATCGAGCACCGTCAGCGTACGTCCATCCACGCGCCCGGGCAGCGAGCTGCCGCCATAGATGAAGATGGATGGCACGTTGCAGCGGACCATTCCCATCATCACGCCAGGAAGGGTCTTGTCGCACCCGCCGTATCCGATCAGCGCATCGTAGGCCAACCCATGGACCACGGCTTCGATCGAGTCGGCAATCAGCTCACGCGAGAACAGGGAGAACTTCATCCCCTCATGATTCATGCTGATGCCGTCGGACACCGAAACAGTCGAGAACTCACGCGGTGTACCGCCGGCCTCCTCGATCCCGGTCTTGGCTGCAGCTACCTGGAAGTCGTGGGTCATGTTGCAGGGCGTCTGCTCACCCTTCATGCTGACGATGCCCACCATCGGCTTCGCAATCGCAGCGTCGTCGAGCCCCATGGCGCGCATGAATGCACGATGCGGCGCTCGGTCGAGGCCGTCTGTGGTGACTCGGGAACGCAACTTCTTCATATATGCATCTTCTTCGTGCAGCGTCCCGGATGATCCGGAACGCTACGATGTTAGTTCGGTAATTCGTCCCGCTTCTATTGCAGCGGCGCGACGATCGACGGATGCTTGAACTGTGCGACATCCAGCTTCGGCAGCATTCCTGTTTCTGCATAGATATCCAGCATCTTCTGGATCGCCGGGAAGTTCGGCGCAGCACCCGGATCGCGGCCGAAATCATTGTCCTTGAGCAAGTAGGTCTCAAGCACCGGGATGGGGGCTTTCAGCACTTCATTGACGACCTTGAGAGTCTCCTCGCGGTTCGCGAGTGCCTTCTTCATGCCCGAGGTAATATCGCGGACATAGGCCTTGACCAACTCAGGGTTCTTGTCGACGAAATCGGCACGGCAGGCTTCCAGGATGTGCACGATGTTCGGCATGGCCTGGGAGAGCGAGAACAGCTTCCTTGTGCCGCCCTTTGCCTCCGCGCGCGCAGCAAACGGCTGGTTCATATTGACCGCGTCAACGCGGCCTTGGCGCAGCGCGTCCTCGGAGACGGCAAAGCCAACCTCGACCAGCTTGATGTCCTTGGCCGGATCGACGCCATTCTGCTTCAAGAGCAGATTGAACGGCCCTTGCGTACCGCCACCGATCACGGAAATGCCGACGGTCTTGCCCTTGAGATCCGCGATTGTCTTGATGGGCGAGTCATCCTTGACGGCCCAGTAGACCGAGAAACCGCCGGGCATCTCGAAAACGTGTTGCGCCACGATATAAGCCTTGAGATTGCCGCCGACGACACCGTTGGAAAGCGAGAGCGGCGCCTGCGTCGCGCAGTCCAGTGCACCGGCCGCCAAGGCCTGCGTCATCGGCGCGGTGCCCTGGAATTGGGTCCATTCGATGTTGTAGGCCTTGCCGAGATTGGGAAACTCTGCCGGCCTGCGCATCATCCAGTACTTGGACTCCTCCGCAGGGATGGTCCAGCCGACGCGGATCGTCTGCTGCCCCCATGACGGGCTTGCGCCCGCGCTCACGGCGGCTGCCGCCCCCAAAGCCAGGATCCACTTCGAAACGGTTCGCATCGTGCCACTCCGCTGCTCCGGCGCCGACTGGCGCCCCCAACCCGACCGCCTCAAATGTTTCATGGTTCAAACAATCAGGCAAGCCATGCGAGGTGGGCGGTCTTGCCGGCAGATGGGCAATGTATGGTAAAGCGGCGTCTACGACAGAAGGAGGCAACCTGTGGCTGACGACAGCAAGAACCGCACCGAGAAGCTCGGCTATCTCGGCCTCGGACTCATGGGAACTCCGATGACCCGACGCCTGCTGAAGGCCGGCTATCAGGTCGCTGTCTGGAATCGCTCGGAGGGCAAGGTGGCGCCGCTCGTCGAGGCTGGTGCCAAGCACGTGGTCACGCCGCGTGATCTCCTGGCGAGCTCGGATATCGTCTTTATGTGCGTAACGGATGCGGCGGCGGTGGAGGAGGTGATCTTCGGACCCGAAGGTCTGGCAGCGGCCCCTGGCGCGGGCAAGCTTGTGGTCGACTTCTCATCGATCCATCCCGACGCGGCGCGCGATCTCGCGACGCGGTTGAAAGACGCGAACGGTGCGGGCTGGATCGATGCGCCGGTGTCCGGGGGCACGAAGGGCGCCGAGGAAGGCACGCTCGCCATCATGGCAGGCGGAGAAGCTGGCGACATCGAGAGGGTGCGGCCCTATGTGCTGGCCATGGCACGCAGGTTCACGCACATGGGCCCGGTCGGCGCCGGCCAGACCACAAAGCTGTGCAACCAGGTGATCGTCGGATGCGCGATGGCCGTGCTCGCGGAAGCAACCCGCCTTGCCGTGAACGCCGGAATTGACGCCAACCGATTGCCCGAAGCGCTCGCAGGCGGCTTTGCGGATTCCATCCCGCTCCAGCTGTTCGTGCCGCGAATGGTCAACGGCATTCACAGCCCGCCGCTCGGCCACATCGCCACGATGCTCAAGGATCTCGATACGGTCGCCGATGTTGCACAGGCAACCTCGACGCCAGTGCCGATGGCCGCGCTTGCCGGACAGCTTTTCAGGCTGGCGAAGGCCGCGCGAGGTGCGGACGCGGACGCGCTGGAGATCTACAAGCTTTCGGCGGCAGAGCGCAAAGCGCTCTAGGGGCGCATTACCGCCCGTTCTTGCGCTCATCGTCGGCCATGAAGCGACCGAACGCTCCTCGCGCAAAGAGCAGCGGCTCTTTCGCATTGTAGGTATATGCCTCGACCGCGCCGAGAAAGATCACATGGTCACCGCCATAATAGCGATTCACGGAGCGGCATTGAAAGTTGGCGACGCTCTCGGCGAGCACTGGAGCGTTGCCAAGGCCGGGGGTCCAGTCGACGCCGGTGAACTTGTCATCCGACGATTTTGCGAATTTGTTCGCAAGCGCTTGTTGTGAAGCGCCGAGAACGTTGACGCTGAAATGGCTGGCGTTCTGGAAGATGGTCAGGCTCGAGGAATAGACGACGAGGCTCCACAGAACCAACGGCGGATTCAGCGAGACCGAGGCGAAGGAATTGCACGTCAGTCCGTACGGCTTGCCGTCGGGCGCTGCCGCTGTGATGATCGTGACGCCCGTTGCATAAGTTCCGAGCGCGTTGCGAAAGTCGCGAGGATCAATCTGCGAGCTGTCGCTCGCGAACTCATTGGCGGGATCCGGCGCGCGAGGCTGCTTCGGCAGGTCATTCATCGGCCGACCTCACAGCGTGAGATTCTCGGAGGGCAGGCCGAGGGCCACCCGTCCGTAGTTGGTTCCGGCCGCATCGAAGTTGAACGCGAGATGTGAGTTGATCGCGTGCGCATCGCGGAACTGCCGCTGTAACACGCCGCTCGTGAACAGCCCGCGCGCGCCGCTCGCGGCAAACAGCATCGAGACCGCGTCCGTGCACAAGTTCACGGAAAAGGATCCGTCGCGGCGATATCTGGTCTTGGTCGCCATGTCAGGAATATGGCCGCGCCGTGCGGCTTCCATGGCATCGAGACAGGCCGACCGCATGATCAGGCGCGCAGCGTCGATCTTGGCCGAGGCCTCCGCGATCTTGATCTGCGTGCTTTGAAAATCGCTCAGCTTGGCGCGGTTGTACGTCGAAATACGATGACGCGCGACCTCCGTATAGTCGTCGAGGCACGCCTGTGCATTCCCCAGCGCGACACCGGAGAGGACGTAAGGAAATAGCGAGAAGACAGGCAGCGTGTACAGAGGATTCGGATTGACCGCGCTTCCCGGCGTGGGGCCACCTGAGAGGTTCCCTACGGCGACCGTCATATGGTCAGCCACGAAGGCATCCCTGACCTCGACGTCGCACGACCCCGTCCCGCGCAATCCGGCGACGTTCCAAGTGTCCAGCACCTTGTAATCGCCGCTCGGCAGCAGAAAGATTCGATACTCGATGCCGTCGGCATCGTCGTCGGAATAGACCACGCTCGCAAGCATATTCCATTCGCAGGAGGCAACGCCCGAGGAGAATGGCCAACTGCCATGCAACTGGTATCCGCCCTTGACCCGCGTGGCGCGTCCGGCGGGGAAAATGAACGAGGACGCGATCAAAGTATCCGGATTGCGGCCCCAGACCAGATCCTGCGCCTTCGGCTGGAACATGCCGAGCATCCAGTGATGGCTCGCCAGATTGGCGAGATTCCAGGCAACCGACGCATCCGCCTGCCCGAGCAGCTCAGCGCAATCGACGAGGGCGACATAGTCGAGCTCAGCGCCACCAATCCGGGCCGGTTGCAGCATCCGGAACAGGCCGGCATCGTGGAGATCCTTTTCGGTTTCCGCCGGAAGATGCCGCAGCTCCTCCGTCCGTGCCGCCCGCTCACGGAGTCGCGGCAGAAGCGCCCGGGCCCTCGCGATCATTGACGCATAGATCTCACCGCCGGCTTGCAAGCCTGCGGGCTGGGTCATGCTCGGCTCCTGGCCAGGCGCCATTCGTGTCCCTCGCTTTCACACATTTATGCGGCGGGACCTTCGCCAAATCAAGCCGAGCCAGTGCCTCAAGTCGACCTTGGAGGCTTGACCGAGCCAAAGGCGCCCTTCTCGCCAAAATCCGCGATCCGACGTTCGTCGTAGCCGAGCGTATCTTGCAGGATCTGCTTGGTATGCTCGCCCAAAAGAGGTGCCGCGACGGGGTCGACCGCGGCTGTCAGGCTCATCGTAATCGGTGGCTCGATGTTGGGCACCCACTCGGCTGTCGGATGCGGAATCCGGTTCAAACGATGGCGCTCGCGAGCCTCGGGGGCGTTGAAGCCCTCCTCGACCGTCCGGAGATAGCCGACGGGGATATTTGCCAGCTTCATCTTCGCCATCCAGTTTTCGAGCGTATCACTGGCGAAGACTTCGGCGATGGCTGCCCGCAGGAGCTCCTTGTTCTCCGAGCGGGCTTTGCGCGTCGCAAACCGCGGATCGGTGATGAGATCGGGCCGATTCAGCACCTCGACCACAAGCCTGCGGTAGAGCCGGTCGTTGGCGCAGGCCATGTAGAGCGGCCCATCTGAGGCCTCGTAGACGCCGACGGTGGGAGACCCGCTCGGCGAATTGCCGAACCGGCCGGGGTTTTCGCCGTTGATGAGATAGGCCATGCCGTAGAAACCGGTCATTCCCATTGCGACGTCGAACAGGGCAACTTCGACATGCTGCCCCCGGCCGAGCCGCTCCCGCGCGAGCAGCGCCAGCAGGATGGCATTGCAGGCGGACATCCCCGTCGCCATGTCGACAATTGGCGGGCCGGTGCGAACCGCCGGGCCGTCGGCAAATCCATTAAGCGACATGAAGCCGCTTTCCGCCTGGGTGATCGGATCGAAGCCTGGCCGGGAGGCAAACGGTCCGCTGCGTCCGTAGGCGGAGATCGAGCAATAGACCAGCCGCGGGTTGAGCGGCGCGACCGATTCATAGTCGAGCCCGAACTTCTTCATGACCCCGCTCGAAAAATTCTCCACGACCACATCTGCCTTGCGGATCAGATCCAGCGCGATCTCGCGCGCCTCCGGCACAGCAAGATCGAGCGCGATGCCGCGCTTGTTGCGATTCAGGCTGAGAAAGGCGGCGCTCTCGCCTCCAATCTCCGCGTGCTCATAGGCGCGCGTGTCGTCGCCGCCATCGGGATTCTCGATCTTGATGACGTGCGCACCGTAGTCGGCGAGCGTCTGGGTGCAGGCCGGGCCAGCGACCACACGCGTGAAATCAACGACCAATAGGCCATCCAGCGCGGTCGGGCCTCCCATCCCATGCGAGGCACGTACCGGCAATTGAGGCTTGGTGGGCATCGATCGCGCTCTCCCTTACATCGGCTTATGGCCGCCGAATTTCCTGCAAGAGCAAACTTAAAGCCCGGCGCTGCCGACTTCGCAAGTCCCACGCCCGCATCGCTTCAATACGCCAAAAGGACCCGGCAGCCCCCAGGCTGCCAGGTCCTCGGACGTTCCAGGCGCGTACTGGCCATTAGATAGACGGCGCGTTCCGTGCGGCGGCAAACCTGCTCAGTGCAGCCACTTCCGCCAATAGAGTGTATGCACCCAAGCCCAAGGGGTCTCGGGCTCGAACAGCCGATAGCCCGCCTGAATGAAGTTGTTCGCTGATACCGGGTTGTCCGTCGTATCGGAGACAATGCTGTCCCATCCGATACGCCGCGCCCTCGCCTCCACCGCACGCATCAATCTGCGCTGAAGGCCGCGTCCCCAATGCCGTTGTAACACGCCAACTCTGGAGAAATAGCCGCCATTTCGAACGTGAGTCGAGGGCACAATTCCGGCGAAGGCGACTGCTTCCTCGTCGTGATAAGCCATCCACCACGCGCCGAGGTCGAACGCGGGCATCGCCGCGGTATCGAAGAACGTGAGCCGATGCAGATCGGCGAGGGTCTCGGCAACGTCATCATCGGAGGCATCGACAATACGAATTCTGTACATGAGCAACTCGTTGGCAGCAGATCATGATCGGGCGCGGAGCGACGTCACCGGCGCCATGAAGGCTCATTTGCCCAGCACGACCTTGACACCAAGCCAAACGGCCCCCATCAGGCCAGTGGCAAGCACGGTGATCACTGCCTTGAAGGTGTAGCTCTGGGCCTGCTCCACGCTCTTTCGCCACCTCCGCAGGTGCTGGAAATCGGCTCGCATCTCGCTGCCGACCCACTGCACGATCCAGATGGTGAAAGCATCCGCCGCGGCGCCGGCGCCTCCGATGTCGATGAAGGCACGCAGCGGCAGCAGCGGGTCCGCGGCAACTTTCCCGATCCGCCCCTGCGCACGCGCTTCCGAGAGCAGCGAGGCAAAATAAGCACCCTCGAAGGCGCGTGCATACTCGCCTTCCCAGATGTGGTCGTAGCGCTCCGGATAGAGTTTCTGGTCGAGCAACCGCTCCTCCTCGAGCACATCAGGAAACCAGGGATTGTCGCGCCAGTTCGCCTTCACGATCACGGCGCCGTCCGGCTGTCGCCCACGCAGAAAATCGTCGATCGCATCGCTTTTGCGACGCGGATTCCAGCTCGACCAAAGCTCTGAGTCCTTGGCGCGGATCGTTGGCCGCAGCAGCGCGAGGCTGCGCGCGCTCAGGGATTGCGCCTCGTCGATCCAGGCGATGCGAAACCCTTCCAGAGATTTGATCGAGTCGGCCGTGTGATCCTGAAGCCCGCGGAAGATGATGAGTCCGTCGCCGGGCGTCTCGATCTTGTCGCTGAACAATTTGAAGCCGTGCCCGAGCCCGAGGCTTGCGATCTTGCCTTCGATCAAGCGCTTCGACGATTGCGCCAGCGTGCGCTGCGCCTCGCGGATGCAGACCGCGAGCGTGCCGCGCTCGGCCTGGCAGGTCTCGACGAGAAGTTCGCCGAAGAAATGCGATTTGCCCGAGCCGCGTCCGCCGTAAACGCCCTTGTAGCGCGCAGGCTTGAGCAGCGGCTCGAAGATTTTAGCGGTCGGAATTTTCAGGATGGACAATGGCTGCGCTCGCTCGCCCTAGGGCAGGCCGGTGCGCCTGCGCCACATCGCGGGCCAGTCTTCGTTTCCCGGGGCGTGGGATTGTCGTTGACGGAAACGAAGCATCAGGCGGAATAGCGGGTATCGGTGCGGGATCATTCGAGTCGAAAGCAGATCGATCGGAGTTTCCGGCAGGCATCCTCCTCAAAACCCGCACATCTTTGGAACGGGACCGCGGCATCATATCCGCGTTTTGCAGATATCGCTTGTACTCCGGAATGTAGGCCGGCGCAGGAACTGGATCGAACGGTCCCAGTGCATCCGCAAACGCACCTGGGTCAAGAACATTACCTGCAAGATCCTTGATTTGATAATGGACGTGGTGGTGCCCTGGATTGCCCTTCTTGTCAGAAAGACCGGTATTACCCATCGCGCCAATCACCTGACCCGCCGCAACCACATCGCCGACCTTCACCTTCCGAGAGTTGGTATGCAGTATCTGGTGACGCAAGCCGTTATTGTCTCTGATCGAGATTGTCCCCCATTGATCATCACCGGCGCGCTCGACGACGCCATTCACGGGAGATCGCAATTCTGGGTGACTCGTGTTCAGCCGAGCACTTTGACCACCAACATAATTGAAATCGATGCCCCGGTGTGGGTTGCTTGATCCGCGTGGCCTGCCTGTCTCCGCGCCGTATGGACTCGTGACATGGGGCGAGATGCCCTCGACGGGCTGAATAATGCGCCGCATCATGTCGTCCCACATTTGAATATCCTTTGCGGTAGTTGACTAACTAGTTCGCGTGCGGTGTCTTGATCGAGCCGATCTTGCGTGGCCGAGGAATGAGGGGCTGACATGAAAAGAGCTATCCGCCGCGTTCTCACTGCGGCCGCGACGGTCGCTCTCGCACTTCCTGCCTTCGCACAGGAACCACCTGCTCCGACATCCGACAAGTGGCGTCCCAAGGCCGGCGTCTATGCCGAACCTGGCAAGAACTTCCAGCTAGACTGTGATGAAAGTGGCGGCCTGACAATCGATCTCGGCAGGAAATCGGTCAGCGGTTACGAATGGAGCTGCAAGGTCAAGAAGATCAACGATCTCGGCCCGGGCTCGCTGAAGGTTGAAATGGTCTGTGACGATTACAATCTGGCGCAGAACCTCAACCCGCGCGATCCCAACTGGGATAGCAGACAATTCAACGAGATCATGTTCATCAAACAACTGGATGCGGCGGCGATCTCGGTCCAGAAAAGCCTGAACGGAAAGCTCAAGGATCCTCCCTGGCGCGCGGCTTACTGCCCTCTGAGTACACAGCGCGCGCTTGCTGAAGCGAGGCTAAGAGCCGAGGCAGAGGCCAAGCAGAAGGCCGAGGAAGCCAAGCGGAAGGCCGAAGAGGAGCTCGCTCTCAAGAGCGCTCATCCGCAAGATGGCGTCTACGCCGCACTGGGTGCCGATTTCGAGGACCGTTGCGCGAAACTCAGCGATACCGTCGTTGCGTTCGCCAAGAAGTCGATCGTTACGGCCTCGAACAAGTGCGATATCCGCCGGATGCGTGTTCAACTCCCAGACACCGTCAGGATCAACGCTACCTGCACCTTACAGGCGGCTTCCGGCCCTGACGCCGTCAGTGTGCAGGACCCGAGCACCATCCCGGACCGCGAGAACCTGATGTTCAAGAAGATCGACGACAAGACCGTCGTCCTCTGGATCATCAAGGACGGGCGCTTCACCGGTGACGGCCGAAAGCTGTCCTATTGCAGCGACCAGGTGCAGCGCGCCTATGCCGTGCAGCACAGGGCTGGCAAGCAGACCAGGAATTAGCCGAAGGCACCAACAAAAAACCCGCGCCGGATTGCATCCGCGCGGGTAACAGCAACTTCTGTCGATGATGCCATTCTGCCAGTGTTTTGCCCGACGGGTCAACGCTCAATCGAGACGCGGTTGCAGATCGGGATATCCACTGTCTCGAGCGTCGTGACGGCGTCGCCGCTGTTCGAGCTTCCCGGATGCACGATGATGCGCTCGATCCGGTGAATCAATTCCAGCACGCCGTCCTCGCCGTTCTCGACCGGCTGTGCGGCCTTGCCCCAGCCGCGATCGAGGATGGCGTTGGCCGCCGAGACGCGCGCCGCGGGCGTTGCATCCTCGCTACGCATGATGCCGACGAGCACCCTGATGGCGGTTCGGGTGTGGCTGCGCGCGAGCGAGCGGATCTCGGTCAGATTGCGCGCCCGCGGCGTCTTCGCGCGCGCGGGCAACCGAAGCGGTGCAGGCTCAAGCTCACCTTCGATGATGTCCTCGCTCACGCGAACGTCTCCCACAGCACGATGGCAACGAGGCCCGCGAGGGCCAGCGATATCAGATAGGCGGTCATCGTTTCTCCTCGAAAGCAATATGCGCGGCAGATCGCGCGAAGAGCGCGATCGTTTCGGGCGCGAACCCTATCTCCGGTCCCGGAGACCGCAGCGGCGCAGGCATTGGCCCGGCGCCGCGGGCCGGCACGTTCGCGCGTGCACGGCCAGCAATGGTTCGGACGACGGCGCGCCGATCGGCGCTCTCTCAACGCGTTATCAAGCGAGTGCGTGGCCGCAATGCGCCGCCGCCGTCCGATTCCAAAATCGAGAACGAAAAAACCCGCGGCGGATTGTTCCGCGCGGGTGAACCAAGCTCGTCTCGATGATGGCATAATGCCAGTGTTTTGCCCGACGTGTCAAAACCTCCACTGAATTGAAAAAGGCCGAATTGAAAAGACTGAATTGAAAAAGCCCGCCGCGGATTGCGTCCCGCGCGGGCCAAAACAAACTCGTTTCGATGATGCCATTCTGCCAGTGTTTTGCCCGACGTGTCAAACGAACGAATTCGCACGAGCCGCGTTGGACAATCAGGAGCGACCGGCCATGACCATCAAGACGACCTCACCCGGCAAATCGCAAGACGAGACGTTGCGAGATCGTCCGGGCTCGAAGCCGCGCATCGACAAGGAACGCGCCACGCAGCAGGCGATCGTCGAAGATGCCGACGCGACGGCGGACGACGGCCGCGATCTCGCGCATGGCGAGGGCGGCACCATCGATCTGCCTACACAACCCGGCGATTTGGCGAAGGACGATTAGCCCGCGGCACAAGCGGCGCGCATCTCGATGATGCCATTGTGCCGGTGTTTTGCCCGACGTGTCAACGCGCCGAACAGGCGAGAGCCTCATCTCCCACCTCGATATGTGGTGCGCAAGGGGCTTGCTTCAAGCCCCCGGTGATCGCGTAAGACCCCTGGTCCGAACAACCAGTCGAAGGGGGCCACGCCATGTCTGTATCGCTTCCGACGTCCCGGCCGCGCGGCCGAACGCCTGCAGAACGCGCAAGCGCCACCGGCCATCAAGTCATCATCGCCGGCGCCGGCCCGACCGGCTTGATGCTGGCCGCCGAGCTCGCGCTGGCTCAAATCGACGTCGCAATCGTCGAGCGGCGCGCGAGCCAGGACATCGTCGAGACGCGCGCCGGCGGACTTCATGCGCGCAGCATCGAGATCCTCGATCAGCGCGGCATTGCCGAGCGCTTCCTGCGCGAAGGGCAAATCACCCAGCTCGCCGGCTTCGCCTGGACCAGGCTCGACATCGGCGATCTCCCCACCCGCCATCCTTATGGGCTCGCGCTGCGGCAGAACCAGATCGAGCGCCTGCTGGCCGAATGGGTCTCCGAGCTCGCGGTGCCGATCTATCGCAGCCGCGAGGTGACGGGCTTTGCGGAAGACGACACCGGCCTCGACGTCACGCTGTCCAGCGGCGAGCGCTTGCGCGCGCTTTATCTCGTCGGCTGCGATGGCGGCCGCAGCGCGGTGCGCAAGCGCGCCGGCATCGACTTCCCCGGCTCAGAACCTTCGCTCAGCAACCTCATGGCCGAGGTCGAGATGCGCGAAGAGCCCCCATTCGGCCTGCGTCACGACGCGCTCGGCTTCCACGGCCTCAGCAAGACGGGAAGCGGGCGCGTGCTGGTCGTCGTGACGGAAGCCGAGCTCGCGCGCAGCGGCGAGCCGAGCTTGCGCGATCTCAGCGCGGCGCTCGAAGCCGTGTACGGCACCGATTTCGGCGTCAACAACCCCGCCTGGATCTCCCGCTTCACCGACGCGGCGCGGCAGGCCGCGTCCTATCGAAGGGGCCGCGTGCTGCTCGCCGGCGATGCCGCGCACATTCATCATTCCGTCGGCGGCCAGGGCCTCAACATCGGTGTGCAGGACGCGGTCAATCTCGGCTGGAAGCTGGCGCAGGTGGTCAAGGGCATCTCGCCCGAGAGCCTGCTCGACACCTATCACAGCGAGCGTCATCCCGTGGCCGCGCGCGTGCTGAAAAACACCATGGCGCAGATCGCCCTGCTCCGCCGCGGCGACGACGGCCGCAAGGCCGCGCGCGAGGTGATCGCCGAGCTGCTCGCCATGGACGAGCCGCGACAGCGCCTTGGCGCGATGATGAGCGGGCTCGACATCGCTTACGATCTCGGCGAAGGCCACGCGCTGCTCGGCCGCCGCATGCCCGATCTCGATCTCGTGGCAGGCGGGCAGAAGCTGCGATTGTTCACGCTGCTGCACGGCGCGCGCGGCGTGCTGCTCAATTTCGGCAAGCCGGGCGGCATCGACATCACGCCCTGGGCGGATCGCATCGGGATCGTCGATGCCGATTACGACGGCGCCTGGCAGCTTCCGGCCATCGGCGCGGTCCCCGCGCCGCGCGCGGTGCTGGTGCGGCCCGATGGCCATGTGGCCTGGGTGGGCGACGAGAACGGACACGGACTTGCGGAGGCGCTGACGCAGTGGTTCGGGCCGGGTGGTGCGTAGGGCGCGAACGTCTCGTGCCCCGCCAAAACAAACAAGCCCTCGGCAGATCCGCGGGCTTGTTCCGAACTTTTCGATGATGCCATTCTGCCAGTGTTTTGCCCGACGTGTCAAACGACCACTCTCGCTCCACTACACAAACGTCATTGCGGCGGAAGCAAAGGCCGTATCCAGCGCGAGAACCATTCCTCGCCATCATCGCGCGGATGGAGCGAGCCGTCCACTCCGAAGATCTGTGGAGGAATGAGATAACTCGGCTCGTCTGCAAACACGCCGATCGGCTTGCTGGGTTGCGGCTGCTGGCCGCGAGCGGCCGGGATAGTCCAATTGCCATACCGATCGTCGAATGCGGTAGACGGCAGATACGGGACTGGCGCACTGCCCGATATAAACACGTTGACCGCGTTCGTCTCATTCACACGGGCGAGACGCCGGACATCTTCGGGCGCGACTGATGCGCTTAAGCGCGAGACTCCTGATTGAAGCGCTTGCGGCTGCTCAGTTGGTCCCTCAGAGGTCTCGTCCTGATTTCCGCGGTGCCCCATCGCCAAGGGCGTTGCGATCGTTTTGGCATCTTCGTTCGACCAAGGGCCCGCATTCAAGCCGCCAACATAGCTGCTCGTCTGGTCGCGATTGAATGGATCATATGCGGGCGCTCCGGTGGAGAACACTCCTCCGTCGCCAGTCCCAGCAGTTGCCAGCGTCGGTACGCTAGCAGCTAGCCCAGCGACCCCTACCCGAGCCCAGAGAGGCAAGAATTGTGGCGCTAACACCGCAGCCGCAGCAAGTCCCGCTCCCATGTAGAGGCCAGCCGGCGGCGTTGCATGAGACGGAGCG
Organism: Bradyrhizobium sp. SUTN9-2; assembly: GCF_003122645.1. Classification (NCBI taxonomy): domain Bacteria; kingdom Pseudomonadati; phylum Pseudomonadota; class Alphaproteobacteria; order Hyphomicrobiales; family Nitrobacteraceae; genus Bradyrhizobium; species Bradyrhizobium sp. SUTN9-2. The sequence goes on along the minus strand of NZ_LAXE01000001.1, from coordinate 2,975,145 downwards.
CCAGGGTCCAATATCGGTGAGCGTTCGGAGAATGGAAGGGGCCAACCGGTTGCTGGATCATACTTGAGCACTAAAGGATCCTCGGCCACCCCGGTGGTCGGAGGTAGTTGTCCAAAGCCTTGAGGATTGGTCGCCGGAAATCCCGGCAGCCCGTACGTGATAAGTGGATTGCTAGGAGTAAATCCTTCCGGTTCGTTGATTTCCTCAAGCGAAGGCGGAATAAAACCTGGCAAACGCGTATTGACGAAGGGCGGCACCAGGCCCGGAAGGTCGGGGACGGGTCCAACGTTAGTAAATTGCAGCGAGATAGGAGAGCCTTTCGGCGAACGCTTCAGGATTGCGATCCTCTCTGCCATGCTGAGACCGCTGGTTGGAGAGAGAAGCGGAAAGTCCAAGGCCGCGTCCGCGCGACCGGCAGCGAGGAATTGGTCCACTGTCTCCTGCATCTCCCGGATCTGCGTCTGATGATCGGCGGCGTATGCTCTCCAGTTGTCGAACCATTGCTTGTTCACCGCATTTGCGTTTTCGGTGGTCATTCCCGTAGGAGTATTGGCAAATAGATGACCGCTCGCCAGCGCGTACTTGGCGGCCGCCACGAGTGCGTTTACGTCCGACACCAGCTCATCGAGCTCATGCGAGTCACCCGCGAGAGCCGCCGCGTACCTCGGAGATTCTTCTACCGTCTTAAGGTAGTCGCCGAACCCCTGATGATACGCCCCGAGATGGCCTCCAGTATGAGGGCTCGCACCCAGATCGCTTGCCGCCGATTGTACGGAGGGCAAACTCATACGATTTCGAGTTGCGTCAACTTCGAACCGTCCACGTAAAAAGCGGACGACCGGGTGGTCGGCGAAATGCTGAAGTAAAATGTGGTGATTTTGAAACATGAAATTGCGGCTCCTGCCGTGCGCCGGCATCCGAGCTGCTCCTGAATGCAGCCGGCGTTCTGGTTTGAATGCTGTTTGGATGGCCTGCACGGGGGAGGCCGGCCGCTGGATTTGCGGGTTGTATCGTCCGACGTGCCGGTAAACGTTGTGGCACGAAGCTGTTGCCGACGTCGGCATCTGCCGGAAGGCTTCGGGACAGCGGAGGGCTTGGCTACATCACGTAGATCGGGGGAATCCCCCGCGCCAACAACGCGCAAGCACCTTCGGACGCGGGCGGTTCACGTGCGTTGATAGATCATTGAGTCTTGGGAGACTTTCGACGGTATCTCAGTGCGCTACGTCTGGAATCAACCCCAATTGATGTAGGGATTTCCGAATCTTAGACCTTTCAGGCCTGCAGCCTTACAAGCATCCTTCATTGCTTGACTACAAACAACTTTGTTCAAAAAGCGGGCTCGGAAGATATGAGCCGAACCGATGACCTCTTCGCGAAAGACGAACGTGGAATCCATCGCCGTGCCGACATACCGCCTGAAATCAGTCCCATCTTCCAGGACTTTGAAGTTCGACTTCTCCTCATCGATGACATCGAGCTCACGGACGATGTCGCAGAGCCAATATACCGGTGCTTCTCCTCTCAACGACCGCGTTTCGCATCTCAGAAAAGCAACCCCCTCTCTGTCCACCGACTCGAGAACGTTTTTCATCCGATCGGACACGAGCCAAAAGTCGTGAAATGGCTCCCAATCGGCCGGCGGCCGCCCGAGAGATCTGGCGATCAGCAGCCGCGGCGTTTCTAGGAGCGGAGGAAAGCTTCGCTTGCCTCGTGGTGAATACAGCACGGGGCCAACGCCCAAGGCGTCGAAATTCTCCATGTTCCAACCGGGCGACGTGCTAACTCTAATATCCCGTTCGAACTTGTATAGCTTTGACGACTTTTTCTTTCGCGCTGCAATACCTGACTCGGGCATCGTTTGTCGCTCCCTTGCCTATCGCTCGGCCCACGGCGCTTCTCAGAGCTTTGAAGTTCTCAAGCCGATTTCTTTGCGCACCATGGACTTGCACGTGGAACAAGGCTTGCGCGCAACAATAAAGCCCGCGGCTTCCCGCGAGCTTGATCGGCCTTTCTCCATGATGCCATTCTGCCAGTGTTTTGCCCGACGTGTCAAAGCGATTTCGAGCAGTGCAACTACCATTCGACACGTGCAAGAAGTTTGGGAGACTAGTGCTCGAATTCATCCGTACAATAGAACACCGGCAGACCTCCAAAAACATCAGAGTTCTTGTAGCGCACTGCAATCCGCTCGCTCGCACTTGCTCCGATCGTATCACCGTCCTTCACCACGTTTCCGTGCTCGATCAGATACACGGAAAGTCCTGCCACCTTGTCGAACAACGCCGGAAGCGCGAGCTTACCGGTCACGAATTCGATCTCGCGGCCGACAAACGCGGACAAGCCCATCGTGATCGCTCCGATCTTCGCACCTGACCGGAACGGAAGAATGTCGACCCATAGTCTAAAGGGATAGTCCGGATACGGTGCGAGCGACCAGCGAGACGCATCGAGCCAAAGATCGGCCGGCTGTGCCACCCGGCCCGCCCACACCACGCCGCAACATTCCGGCACGGTGGCAATCAATGCACCGATGACTGCAGTCGTAAGGCGGGCGGCGACCAGCGGCTGCTCAGATTTTCCGAGCAGCGAGACGATGATGTGGCCTTGATGGTTCGTTGCCACAGCCTCGCTTTCGGGCCAAGTTCGCGCAGCGCGCGCCCAAAGCCCCGGATCCTGCGGGATGGGCGCCGGCATCGACATGACCGCAACAAGCTCGTTGCCACAGCGGATGAGCGGCGAATTCGCTTGAGCCGGTTGCAGCTCGTCATCGTCCGGCGCCTCTGCTGCCAATTCCGGATGGCGGGCGTGAAGAACTTTGGCGACTGCTGACATGTCAGGCGTCACCGGTCTGCTCAACAGGACAAAAGAGAGAAGCGAGCTACTCATCAACGACCCCGCAGAAATTCCAGTGTGAGTCAAACTTCGGCTGTTCGCCCAGAGGTTGAAACCCTCTTTAGAACAAATAGGGAACAATGTCAATCGGCGTTTTCCGCGCTCCGGGTGAGCGCAAGATAGAGGGGTTCACGCAACAACAAGAAATACCGCGCGCGCCGTCGCCAGAGCCACACCGGGGCCGCCCTCCCATGAACAACCGGCAACACACCGCGTTGCACCGCCCATGTACGGATCAACGGCCGATCCTCTGTTGACGCGCGCCGATGCCGCCCTCCTCTAAGCAGAACGGCTTCGCCTCGCCCTGACGTCAGCGCGCGATCGCCCGCGCGATCTGCGACGACGCCGAGCAAACCCGCACCCTGCAGGCCGCCTGCTGCCAACCATCGCGATCGCGCTGACGGTCAACGCTCCTCGGTCGGCGTAGCGTCGCCGTCACCCTGGAAAGGCTCGTGCGTCCTGCGTCCCAGAAACGTATCGGGTGGCGTCTGCTTCAGCAGCTCGCGGCATTCGCGCACGATCTGGCGCATGTATTCGGCCAGCTCGTGGTCGGCAGGCAACGGCCGATAGACGGTCATCGCGGTGCTCCCCTTGCTTTGCAGGCGGGAGCGCGCTCGGTCTCTCAGCCACCGACGCCTACGGACAAAGCCTTGGCCGGTGATGCAACATCAACTAACAGAGGTCGCTTCTGTTCAATATTGAACTTTAGGACTCGCGCGGTGCAAATTGAGTAAGCCGCTCAACACGCTCAAGCTTCTCGCGAAAATTAATCCGCGCAACATATCAAATGATGTGACTCCGCTGTGCCGGTAGGCGTAAGGTTAATCCATCACCGCAAGGCCCGTGGCATCGATCGGTGATGAGAACGCCAGTTGCGCTCCCGCCCTACTCTCATGAGGGAGCACGCCCATGCAGAAGCGGCGTCGATTCAAACAGACCACTACGTTGCGCGAGAGACTCGCGGACGAAGCGGAGCGCTGCCGCGAGGAAGCGCGCAAATTGACCCCAGGCCCCCGCCGCGACATGCTGCTGCGCCAGGCGCGCCGCGACGAAACCGCCATGCAGATCGATTCCTGGCTGCGCTCGCCCGGCCTGAGGGCGCCGACATGATGCAATATCGCGCTTATCTCATCGGCGAGGACGGGGTCTTCCGCTCCGCCGAAGCGTTCGAAGCCCCGTCCGATTCCTCCGCCCTGGATTTTGCGAAGCGGTTCACGCGGCTCGGCAAGGTCGAGGTCTGGCAGCTCGGCCGAAAGATCGCGGTGCTGGACTCCGCGCAATTGTGCCCGCCCCTGCCCGAGCCGTCCCGGCCGACGCTGACGCGTCAATGACCGCGTGACTGCGGGCGCGACCTGAGATCTTCGATCTGGAAATTGAACTTCACCTGCATGACCGGGCCCGTCGCATCGCGCACCTCGATCGCCATTTCCTGCCGGTCGCCGGTGGGCGGCGCGCCGAGCATCGCATCGCGCGCAAAGTCGGCAACGGACTTGGCGGCCTCGGCCTGAACCGCACGCGCACTGGACAATTCCAGTCCCTCCTCGTCCAGCGCAATTCCATTGTCGTCGCGAAGGTCAAAGTAATATCGCGTCATGACCGTAATCCTCTGCCCCCTATAGCGCAGAGGGCGAGCGAAGGTTGCAAAGAACCGCAAAAAATCACTTTGGAAATCAGCAGGTTCCGGGAACACCGGGCGGCACGCGTTCGGGCCGCGCCGGCTCACTCCTCCGCAAGCTTGCGCTCGATATAGGCGTCCACCGTCTCGGCGAACGAGCGCTGCACGCCGACCGCGGCATCGTGCTGGTCGAGCGCATCGCGTTGGAGCACGCGCAGGCCCCGCCCGCGCATGCTTAACGGTGCGGTGTTCAGGTATTGGTCGATGGCGCCCTTGGCAAGCGGGATGGCCTTGGGATCGCCCCTGGCGATCAGGAGCCTGAGCAGGCTCTGGCATTCGGCCAAACCGGGCATGGCGTCTGTCACCTCTGCTGCGATTTCGGCTTCGGCCGCTGCGCCGGCTGGGTATGCGTTCCAAACAGCGCCAGCAGCAGCGCGACTTCTTCCTTCGAACCGATCTGGATCATGATTGTCTCTCCGTTTCGCTTGGTTGGTCGGCCCCGGCGGGCGCCGAGTTCAGGACGATCTGGTTTCAGCACTGTTTCAGGCGTGTTTCGTCATCGCCGTGGGCTTGGCGGAAAAGGAAAAGCCGCCCTGAGGCGGCCAGTTTGAGACTTTCCTTTTTTGGCTATTTCTTGAGGGCGTCAGAGGCGTCCCGCGCTGCGTCCTTCACATCTCCAGCGACGTTGTGGGCGGATCCCTTGGCCTTATCCATCTTGCCTTCGGCTTCGAGGTCCTTGTCCCCGGTAAGCTTGCCAGCCCCCTCCTTGATCGCACCTTTTGCCTTGTCGGCGGCGCCCTTCACATGTTCACGGTCCATGATCGTTATCCTCCTTGTCTAGCAGACGAGCACAACGAAAACGCTGCGCTGTCGTTCCTGCGAGACGCGCACCACACGAAGAACGGTCGATTGCGATGTCCATGAGCTGTTTACGCAGCTTGTACTTGTTGCTCGCCGCGGGTGTGCAAAAGTGGACAGACAGGGCCGTTGAGGTTTGGTTTAGCTCCTGCATTGGACGTGTAATTCTTACTTGCGATCGGCCCGGACGCTCACACGCCGGGTTTTTCGCTTGGTGTCCTCATCCGCCTTGAGCGTGAGGCAGACATCGACCCGCTGACCGAGTGTCGACGAGTCCACGCCCCCAGCACGCGCTATTTGCCGCGCCTCTGCATGACGCCGCGCAGCGCGATGCGGTGCTGCCAGGCCCGCACCCGCACGGCGGCTTCGCTCCGGTTGAGCTCTGCGGCAATTTCGTCGGGGCGGCGTCCGGCTTCGGCCAGCGCTTTCAGCCGCTCATGCTCGTCCGCCGTCCACCGCTTCAGCAAGGGATAGCGTGATTGCATGGTCGGAGTTGGCTCACCCGTCATTCAAGTGCGACGACAATCGACCGGGACGGACCAAGTTCCTATCTGGCCGCGCGTGGCGGACTGACAATAATGAACTTTGCAAAAATAAAGCCCGCGGCGGATCGCTCCGCGCGGGCTTTGTTTCGAGCGCAGGCTCGGGTGAGACTTTCGCTCTCAGTGCATCAGTTCGAGGTGCAGACCTTGACGGTCTTCATGCCGGCCTCGGCTTCAGACCTGGTCTTGTACACGGTGTCGCCGCTGACGACGGTCGTTTCCGTGGTCGTCGGCTTCGACTCGGTGATGGTGCACTTCTTGGTCTTGACGTCCTGCACAACGTAGAACGATTGCGCAAACGCGGGAGCCGCAACCGACGTCAGCACGGCGGCAGCAATGATCGCTTTGATGTTCATCCTGTCCTCCTCCAGCAGCCCGGTCCTCCAGGCGTGTGTTCTACAAACCCGACAAATTGCCACTTGTTCCCGGCCATCGCCCCCGAACCAACTCCGGGGGATTGCGTTAGCACGCAAACAGGAGGCTTCGATGCTGGACGTGCGGCTGATGACAACTTCCCTGGCGCTGCTGGTTGCACTGATGAGCGTGGCGCTGGCTGAGCCCGTCAAGGAACAGGCCGCACCTGTGGTTCAGGGCGCCACCGAAGCCCGCCCCATCCGCGTGATCCTTCCGGCGCCGTGGGAGCCCACCAAGGGCCAAGCCGAGTCTGTGCAATCTTCAAAGTAGCAGGTGGCGGACGCATGTCCGGCCGCGGCGGCAACTCGCTCGTCGTCGTGACCAACGAGCCGCGGCCGAAGAGCCGCAGCAAACTCATCCAAACCAATAGCAACCAATCCGACTCTCACTTGTTGTCGCCCGCACAATCACTTGCAGGAGACAACAACATGAAACGTATGACAGTGCTGGCCGCAACCTTGGTGCTGCTCGGTTCGGTGCCCGCGGGCGCCCAATCGCAGCCGGCGCAAAGCGGGCCGGGCAACAACGCCGTGAACAGCTCCGACCAGAACAACTCCAACGCGCCGGTCGCGGGCCGCAACAGCTTCACCGAGGGACAGGCGAAATCGCGGATCGAGGGCGCGGGCTATTCCAACGTCTCCGGCCTCCAGAAGGACGACAACGGCGTCTGGCGCGGCAAGGCCGACAAGGCCGGCACCAAGACCGACGTCAGCGTCGACTTCCAGGGCAACGTCAACCCCGCCAAGTAATTCGCGCAAGTCATCGCGCAAGTAATCGCTCAAGTCATCCGCGAGCAAGGAGATCCAGACATGACGACGACCATCTCTCGCCTGTACGACAATTACGCCGATGCCGAGCGGGCCGTGACCCGGCTCGAAAGCGCCGGCGTGCCGCATTCCGACATCAGCCTCGTCGCCAACAATTCGGACAATTGGTACGGCTCACGCTCCGGCAAGGTCGATCGTGACCGCGACGGCACCGATGATCGCGCCGAAGGCGCCGGCACGGGTGCCGGCATCGGGGCCGGGCTCGGCGGCGCCGCCGGCCTGCTCGCAGGTCTTGGCCTCCTTGCCATCCCGGGCCTTGGTCCGGTGGTCGCGGCCGGATGGCTCGCCTCGACGGCGGCCGGCGCGGCTGCCGGCGCGGCCACCGGCGGAATCATCGGCGCCCTGACCGAGGCCGGCGTCTCCAGGGAAGACGCATCGCGTTATGCCGAGGGCGTCCGCCGCGGCGGCACGCTGGTGTCCGCGAGGGTGCCGGACCAGGACCGCGCGCGCCTCGATGCGCTTCTGCACGAGCGATCGGTCAACCTTCAGGAGCGCAGCGCCGCATGGCAGAAGTCCGGCTGGACCGACTTCGACGCCGCAAGCCCGCCATTGTCGCCGGAGGATGTCGTCCGCGAGCGCGAATTGTACGGAATGGGCTCACGGCGATAGAGCGGCAGAGCTCCGACACGACAAAGGCCCCGCGATGCGGGGCCTTTTTGTCATCGCAGCGCCGGCGCGCGTCGATGGTGCCATCTTGCCGGTGTTTTGCCCGACGGGTCAAACTTTATCTCAAATGCCGCAAAGCGGATTGGCCGAAGTGAAATCTCTCCGCCTCATGCTGGGACATGTCGCCTGGACGGGGCAAGCCGGAGAGACCTCGATGTATTACGTCGCCGCTGCATTGCTGGTGCTGTCGGGACTGTTCTATTCCGCGAGCCGTCATGAGCTCGGCCAATTCGGCGCGAACGTGTGCAGCTACGGCGGCACGTTCTGCGATAACCCGGTGGTCCTCTTCACCGGCGCGGCGCTGGCCGCCGCCTGGGGCATGTTCGTCAGCATCAGGTAGGCCGATGATGGCAATATAGCCCTGTTTTGCCCGACGGAGCAAACTCGACTTAGCATTTTCGGAAATCAGCCGCCCGCTTCGGCAGCGGGAACTTATGGCATTCGATTCGCATTTGCTAAAGACGACGTCCCGCACCCGTTCGAGCCCGTTGATGAGCGACAGCGCCCTCACCCCGACGAAATCCGCGCCGACGCTGTTGCAACGGCTGGGCCCCGGCCTCATCACCGGAGCTGCCGACGACGACCCGTCGGGCATCGCCACCTATTCGCAGGCCGGCGCGCAATTCGGCTTCGGTCTGTTGTGGACCGTGTTTCTGACCACGCCGTTCATGATCGCGATCCAGCTCGTCAGCGCGCAGATCGGCCGCGTCACCGGCAAGGGGCTCGCCGCCAACGTCATGCGCGTCGCGCCGCGCTGGGCGGTGCTGGCGCTGGTCTCCATGCTGGTCGCCGCGAACACGTTCAACATCGCCGCCGACATCGCCGCGATGGCCGAGGCGCTCTCGCTCGTCATCGGCGGCCTCAACCACGAGCACGCGCTGATCTTCGCGGCCGGCTCGACCCTGCTGCAGGTGTTCGTGCCCTATCGCCGCTATTCGCCGGTGCTGAAATTCCTCACGCTGGCGCTCTTCGCCTATGTCGCGACCGCCTTCACGGTGCAGATTCCCTGGAGCACAGCGCTGCTCGCCGCGGTCTGGCCGAAGCCGAATGTCAGCGCCGATTATCTCCTGATGGTGGTCGCCGTGCTCGGCACCACCATCAGCCCCTATCTGTTCTTCTGGCAGGCCTCGCAGGAAGTCGAGGAGATGAACCAGGGCGAGCGCGACAAGCCGCTTCGCCAGCTCAAGCGCGGCGGCGATCACGAGCTCGACCGCATCAAGACGGACACCATCTCCGGCATGCTGCTCTCGAACGGCATCGCCTTCTTCATCATCCTGACCACCGCATCGGTCCTGCACGCAAACGGCATCACCAATATCGGCTCGGCGACGGAAGCGGCCGAAGCGCTGCAGCCGCTGGCCGGCGATTTCACCTTCGCCCTGTTCGCGACCGGCATCATCGGCACGGGCCTGCTCGCCATTCCCGTGCTGGCGGGCTCGGCGGCCTATGGCGTTGCCGAGATCTTCGGCTGGCGCGCCACGCTGGAGGCCAAGCCGGACGAGGCGGCCGGCTTCTACACCATCATCGCCGCGGCAACCCTGATCGGCTTCGGCCTCGGCTTCACCGGCATCGACTCGATCAACATGCTGGTGTGGAGCGCGGTGCTCAACGGCATCGTCGCCGTCCCCATCATGGCGATGATGATGCTGATCGTCTCGAACCGCACCATCATGGGCCGCTTCAGGGCCCGCTCCTGGCTGATCGCGCTGGGCTGGCTCGGCACCGCAGTCATGGCGCTCGCCGTTCTCGCTTTGCTCGGCTCGTCGGTGATCGGCTGACGCAAGGCCTGCTTCGGACGCGCTGCCGCGCCGCATCTCTGCATCTTCCCGCCGCTCCGCGCTTGGCTTAACAATGCGGTCCGGGCCCGGCTCAAGATCGGGCGACAAGAAAAGCCCGGCCGGGCGAGTAGGGAGCGACATGACCAAATCTTCAAAAGCAACGAGCCTCGAGATCCTCGCCTGCGATGCCGGCTGGAGAAACTATCATTTCGTCAAGCTGACGACCGAGGACGGCATCGTCGGCTGGAGCGAATTCGACGAAGGCTTTGGCTCGCCCGGCGTCGGCGCCGCGATCCAGCGCCTCTCGGCGCGGGTCATCGGGCAGAACGTCTTCCAGCACGAGCGCATCTTTGCCGAATTGTTCGCGGCGACGCGTCCTGCGGCCGGCGGCGTGGTGGCGCAAGCGCTCGGGGCGATCGAGAATGCGCTGCTCGATGCCAAGGCGAAATCGCTCGGCGTCCCCTGCTATGAGCTGCTCGGCGGCAAGATCCGCGACCGCGTCAGGGTCTACTGGTCGCATTGCGCCACGTGGCGCATCAACCACCCGTCCTGGTACAAGCCGGCGATCGAAACTCTCGACGGCGTCAAGGCGATGGGGCGCGAGGTGCGCGAGAAGAAGTTCACCGCGCTCAAGACCAACATCTTTTCCTATGACGAGGGCAAGCCGACCGGCTGGCGTCCCGGATTCGGCTCGCCCTTCGCGCCCGAGATCAACGTCGACCGCAAGATCCTGCGCGACCTGCACACGCATCTGGAAGCGATCCGCGACGGCGCCGGCCCCGACGTCGACATCCTGCTCGACTGCAACTTCAACGCCAAGACCGAAGGCTACTTGAAGATCCTGCGCACCATCGCCGACCTCGACATGTTCTGGGTCGAGATCGACAGCTTCAATCCGGAAGCGCTCGCCTACATACGCAAGCAAAGCCCGCACCCGATCTCGTCATGCGAGACGCTGCTCTCCTTGCGTGAATTCCTGCCCTACTTCCACGCGCAGGCCATGGATGTCGCGATCATCGACACGCCCTGGAACGGCGTCTGGCAGTCGATGAAGATCGCCGCGGCGGCCGAAGCCTTCGAGGTCAACGTCGCCCCGCACAATTTCTACGGCCATCTCTGCTCGATGATGAACGCGCATTTCTGCGCCGCGGTGCCGAACCTGCGCATCATGGAGATCGACATCGATCGTCTGTCCTGGGATCGCGAGCTGTTCACGCACGAGCCGGAGATCGAGAACGGCCATCTCATCATCCCGAACCGGCCCGGCTGGGGCACCGAGCCGAACGAGGAAGCCTTGCGGGCTCATCCGCCGAAGACGAGTGGCGGGCTCCTCAACTACGGCCGCAAGAGCTGAGAGGCTGAAGCATGATCCGGAAAAGTGTCTAGCGGTTTTCCGAAAAGATCATGCTCAAACGATAACCTAAAGCGCGATGACGATTCATCGCGCTTTACGGCGTCACGGGATTGACGGTTGGAGACGTCTTCGGCCGCTGCGGCTCGATCGGCGATTTCGGATCGGTCGGGAGCACCAGGGCGCCAGCGGCCCGTGCCGCTTCGCCCGTGGTCGCGTACATCGCGACGTGGGCCGGCTGTGTCTTGGCCCGGCTCCACGGGCCGTGGTCGACGATCAGCATGGCCGCAATCGTCACGCCCGCCACGATCAACGCCATCACGCCGGGGTGACGCAGGGCTCTGGACATGGAGTACGCGAAGCGAGCATTTGTCATCGAAGGGTCCGAAATTTTCCTATCGCAGGTTAATTCGGTCGAGCCCCCTCCGGTTCCCCTACTGTTGCGGCTCGTAGCGTTGGGCGATGCCGCGCCGGTCGTGGCCTCGCGCGAGGCGACGGGTTGCTGGGTGGAGTTCCCGGCTCGGGCACTCGGGGCGCAAGCTCTATCCCTCGCACACGACGCGCAAAACCGTCACGATGGTCGCCGAGATGAGACATGAAATCGCAAGCAGGGTCCAACTCGGCCTCGTGCTCGTGCGGGCCACGCGGACAACGAGCATCTTCATGCACGTCAACATTCATCCCTGGGAAGGCGGTGCAGATAGGCTATCCCGAAAGAGGCGAGCTCTTCGGTATCGCTTGGGTGCTCTTCCCACCTCCTCTGCAGATGGCGTTCCAGCAGACAGCGCCTTGTGTCGTGCGCGGCGACCTCGGGGTGCCGCGCCCGGTACACCGTCCAGGCGGTGTCCGCAGCGTTCTTCAAGACCTTGTCGTCGTCCATGCCTGCTCTCCGGAAATCCGAACCTCGTGGCGTCCCAACTTAAGGACAGGCTCCAAAGTTTCCGGTTTTTCCCGGTGTTCGACCATTTAATGATTCAGGGGCGATTTGATCGGATTCTTTCTCGGCGCGCCGCGCGCCGCTCGGGGCAGTCCCGAACCTCTTGGAGGCATTTGGTCGAACTGATGGGAACTGCAGGCGTCGCAGTCCAGGCCCGCATTCTCCGTGACGCCGTCCCGACGCCGAGCACCCATTGGCGTCGTTACCGGCCAGCAGCAACCATTGCTTATTCTTCCCGTTATTCCCTGGGGCAATGTGACGTGAGAGGTATGTTGATGAAGAAGATTGCAATGTCAGCCCTGATGGCCGGTGCTCTGGGCCTGAGCTCGATCGCAGCAACGTCTCCCGCCGAAGCCCATTGGCGAGGTTGGGGACCTGGCATCGCCGGCGGCCTGGTCGCAGGCGCCGTCATCGGTGGCCTTGCCTCCTCCGCCTACGGCTGGGGACCTGGCTATGGCTACTATGGCGGTCCCCGCTATTACAGTGCCGGTTACTACGGCGGCCCCTACGCCTACGGCTACGGATACGACGAGCCCTATCGATGGGGCGGTGGCTACACCACCACCTACTACACGGCGCCCGTTTCCTACGGCTATCGCTATCGCCGCGTCGTGCGCCCCGCCTACGCCTATTACGGTGGGTCCTATCCGGTCGTTCGGCACCACTGGCATCGGCACCACCGCCATTGGTGAGAGCAGCCGATCAGGCGCCACGAGAGCCGCGCTCGACATCGGCGCGGCCTTTCGCTTGCAGGCCAGCGGCCATCACTCGCCTGGTGCGATGGCATTGCTCGGCGTCGGCCGGTCCGTGATCTGCTGGCCGAACAGGCTGCCGATCAATTCGACCGCCGTGCGCGCGGTCCGACCGCGTTCGTCCAGGAACGGATTGAGCTCGACGATGTCGACCGATCCGACGACGCCGGAATCGTGCAGCAGCTCCATGATCAGATGCGCCTCGCGATAGGTGGCGCCACCCGGCACGGTGGTGCCGACGCCCGGCGCCACGGAAGGATCGAGGAAATCGACGTCGAAGCTGACATGCAGCACGCCATTGCTGGCCTTGACCCGTTCGATGACGCGGCGGATCAGGACGGCGACACCGAACTCGTCGATCTGGCGCATGTCGACGATCCTGATCCGGCGCGTGCGCATCAGTTCTTTCTCGAGCTTGTCGATCGAACGCGCGCCGAACAGATCGAGCTTGTCCGGGCCGATCGGGGCGCGTGGATCGTCGCCGAGCAGGCCGTCGAGCCCGGGCTCGCCGCACAGGAACGCGGCTGACATGCCGTGCATGTTCGCGGTGATCGTCGTCTCCGGCGTGTTGTAGTCGGCATGGGCGTCGAGCCACAGCACGAACAGTTCGCGGCCGCGCTCCTGCCAATGCCGCGCCATCGCATTGACCGACCCCATCGACAGCGTGTGATCGCCGCCGAGAAAGATCGGCAGCGCACCGGTTGTCGCGATCTCATAGCCTCTGCGGCTCAGAACGCGCGTCCAGCGCTGGATCTCGCGGTAATGATTGGCCTGTTCGGGCGGCCTGTCGGTGAGGTCCCGGACGTCGGCTATGGACAGATCGCCATAATCGACGACCTCGAAATCAAGGCTTTCCAGCAATGTCGCAAGGCCGGCGGTGCGCAGCGCCGCAGGCCCCATCAAGGTGCCGCGCTGCGAAGCCCCCATGTCGATGGGAGCGCCGAGCAAGGCGATGTGCCGGGCTCGATCCGTCATGGTCCGGTCGGTCACGGCTGTCTCCTGACGTCAGCAAGGTTCACCCAGCCTAACAGAGATTCGCGCCCGTCGTTTCCCGGGGAGCGCGCAAGCCGCCGCCATATCATCCGGAACAAAATCCCCTGCGCTGAATTGCTCATCCAAGGCCGGCACCCGCCGTCAATCACGGCGCCTGTCGCGGATAGCCAAAGGTCATGAGAACCCGCTGTTCAAAACGAGCGCTCGCGCGGATAGCCAAAGGTGCCGGCTTCGATCATCACGCCAGGAGGTCGCGTCCTTGAGCACGGAGATACCGCAATCCTCGTCCCAGCCCGGCATGGCCGAGCGTGCCATCGATACGGCCGCGGACGTCTCCCGCACCATTGGTGAAGTCGCCGGAGGCCTGCACGCAGCGGTCGATCGCCTCACCTCCGCAGTCGAGGAATCGCGCAAGCCCGGCGGGGCACTCGCGACGGTTTCCGCGATCACGCGCGAAGCACCGCTTGCCAGCCTGTTCGTCGCCTTCCTGTTTGGCGTCGCGGTGGCGCGCCGGCGGTAGCTGTTCTGCGACCGCCCCCTCGGTGAGACCGTCCTGCGTCAGGCCTGGCTCGGCGCTGCGGTCCGGCCCCGGAGCCGATCTACGTCAGAGCCAAGCGGAGTGCTACTTTTACCAACGAAAGGTCAGCGCCACAGAGTGTGGCGCCAGCATCGCCTTATACGGTCGAGAACGGCTAATCTAGCTGATGCTTCACGAAAGCGGCACTTGCGTGAAGCTGCTCGCCCCCGACGAAAATCTCCTCGCTTTATAATAGGAACGTCTCCGTTCCGGATGCTTTCCGGAAAGCAACGAGCCGGAGCTCCGCCAACAGTGCCGTGCTGCTGTTCATTTGCAGGGCAAGCCCGACGGATCGGCCCGCTATGCCGAGCACGTCAATTGCTACGTCCGCAATGGCGCGGAATATCCCAGCCTTGCCGCCCTGCTCCGCGCGATCGAGGCCGAACACGCTTACAACGAGACGTGATATGTAGGTGGTCCTCAGAACGTCCCTACGCTCTTCTTCATTGGCTCAGATCAGACCCACGATCATCAAGACTCCGATCTCAATCATGAGGAGCGTAGCCGTTCCCGCGGAGATGAGAAACAAATCACCGAGTGACAGGTGCATGATTTGCCTCACAATTTGCCCTAGAAGCGGCCCTTACATCCTTGGAACGGGGCGACAGGGCGGGATGATGGGGCCGCTTCTAGGAGGTCCTTGACGCGTTCATCCGGCGCCAAGCGGCCCTCATTCTAATCCAAATTTAAATCTCGTCCAGCATTTAATTCATTTAAAATGGCGTATTATATTAATATTTAATTGCGCCAGGACTTGAACGATGCAGTCCGCTGGGGAATTAGTTTCTTTACGGCGAGCTATCTATCTGCCCGAGCATGCGAGGGACACAAGCTGTGGCTGGCGACAGCCGGCAAGCAAGCCTCCTCGGGGCCTGACTGGATCCAAGACGATGACCGAATGCTGGCATGCGTGACAACGAGCGCGTGCGGCTGCTCTCTCTCGCAATGGCACCGAGGGACCAAGCGGTACCTGGATCGATGAGGCGGCTCTGAAGAATCGCCAGACAAGGAACCAGCCCGGCGCCAGCGCAGTGCTCTGCGGGCACAAGCAGCTTTAATCTGCCGGGCGCATGAGATTGGCTTCGGCGAAAAGCGGTGGCGAGCGGGAACGTTGAGACGGAGCTGAGGTTGATCGAAAAAGAAGAGATTGGCGGCGCCAGCTGAGCACACTGATGGACAAGACCTTCGTCTATGATGCGTTGAGGCAGGTCGAGCGCGATGTAGTTGAAGGAGAACGACGCCTTGCAGAGCAAGAGAGAGCGATCCTTCAGTTGAAGCGGGAAGGAAAGGATACCGCTACCGCTGAAATAGAGTTGGACACATTGCGCAGAGCCCAGCGTGTTCTTGATCAGGACCGACAACGCCTCCTTTCGCTGTTACAGCCTTGAACGGGTGACGGCATTCGACGCCTCTGTGCGTTAGAGCATGATCCGGAAAAGTGCGTAGCGGTTTCCGATAAGATCATACTCAAACAATAACCTAAAGCGCGATGACGATTCATCCTAATCGCATCGCGCTTTGGTGCATCGAGAAAATCGCTGCGGAGCCAAAGCTGACGCGAACTAATGTCCCTCAACGCTGTTGTCTGCGACCGCCCCCTAGTGAGACCATCCTCCGTCAGGACTGGCTCGCGCTGCGGTTCGGTCCCGGAGCCGAGTACCGAAGGCACTATTCGTCGCATTGCCGCGGTGGCACCTGCCAACGGTAGACTTCACCTTGAAGGGTCGAATGCTGAGCGCGGCTCGCGCAAGCGTCCGCCGATTGCGTTCGCGATGTCGCGGTGCTTTAGGCAGCAGCACGGCCGCTTGAGCAACTTGCCAACGCGAACAGCCTAACGTCTGCCGTGGGGTCATAAGCGCGCTTCACGCGCGAGCCGCCCCTTTCCTTGGCACGAATAGCCAGCGCAGGCAGATGCCGCGCAGTCGTTTGAGGGTGCGTTCTGTCAGAAAGCCGGAAAGCCGGGACGGGTCTGCTGGTGGATTCAGTCTTTTGTTTCTCGCCTGCGCTTCTTCCATCAGAGCTTTTCGAGCGCTCTTCGAAACGATCAGCGCCCTTAGCTAGATCCTGCCCCATCTTGCTCTCGGTTTTTTCTTCCTCCTTGGAAGCTGCTTCGCGCAAGCCTTCAGCGGCCCGTTTCCCCGCTTTTGATGATTTTCGTTCGTCGTCCATTTTGGCTCCTCCCTCATCAAGATGCTTGCCAAGAAACCGCTGGTCCTCAGCTGGGATGGACAACGTTCCAATTAGATCGCCTGAACATGGTTCCAAGTTCCGCGGGGCTCTCAGTCGGATCGCGTGCGACTCCGTCGAATACCGTGATAGAGTAATCACGAAAGCAGAAGCGGTTGTTCGGAGTTTCCAATGAAAGCCAAGTGGGCTCTCTTTGTGAGCTTCTTTCTCGTGATCGTCCCGGGCTATCCCGCAGCCCAACCGGTGGAAGTGCTTTGGCTTGGGCACGCAACGACCCGCATCACTAGTGTCGCCGGCAAAGTGATAGTGATTGATCCCTTCCTCACCAGAAACCCGAAGACGCCGCCTGAGTACCGGGACTTGAAGGCGATTGGAAAAGTGGACCTGATCCTAGTGACGCACGGCCACCAGGATCATATTTCCGATCTCCTCGATCTGGCACGTCTGACGGGCGCCAAGGTTCTTGCCAATTACGAGTTCGGACGAAATCTTGTCGCGCTGGGTCTCCTTGAAGAGAACAACGTCATTGCCATGAATAGGGGCGGCATGGCCGAGCCGCTCGGCCGGGGCGTCAAGATCCATATGGTGCCGGCCGATCACAGCTCGTCGCTCGACTACAATATTCTCGGCATAAGGAACCCTGACCAGTCAGCATCCATCCGGCAAGGCGGAGGGGCTGGAGTTTCCGTTGGCTACGTGATTGAGATGGAGAACGGCTTCAAGGTCTACCACACGGGCGACACCAGCGCCTTTGGCGACATGGCGCTCATTCGGGAGCTCCACAACCCGGACCTCGCGCTGGTGTGCATCGGGGGCTTTTTCACCATGGGGCCTGACGAAGCCGCTTACGCGGTTCGGGAGCTGATCAAGCCGAAAGCGGTGATACCAATACACTACGGCACCTTTCCGGTGCTGAACCGAACCCCGGCCGAATTCAAGAAAGCTTTAGGATCTACTAGTGTCCAGGTCTTGGACCTGGCCCCAGGTCAGGTAATGAGATTTTGAGGCCGCTAATCGGGCACGTTGGCGAGTCTAAGGCCCGTCGCCATGCGTTCCCAATCCGCTGAATCCTTGAAGGGATACCAGAAAGCAGTTCCTCGAATAGAGAGTGGGTCTAGTCCCTGTCGATTCTTCTCGGCCAACGAAAAGATCCGTTCAGCGTCCGCTTTCCGGCCCAAATGGCCGTAGGCGGCGAGAAGTACACGATAAGCCCATCGGTCGTCTGAATTGAGAGCGATAGCCCGCTCCAAGCTTGCCGCTGCACTTTGAAATTGCTCCAACCCGAATTGGGCCAATCCGAGTTCATAAAAGTAAGAAGGTGGGGAGAATGGATTGAGCCGCATGCCATGGAGGACGAGCTCAAGAGCCTTGGCCGGCTGACCGGCTAAGCTCAACGCTCCAGCGAGCGCGACGTAGGCGTTCGCGTCGTTGGGATCCATGCTGATTGCTCGCTCTCCCTCTTTGATCGCCTTCTCGTGCATTCCTTGCTGAGACAGAATGGCCGAAGCGACCTGATGATTGAGGGAAATCGGAGACTGTTGTGCTTTTGTAATGTACTCTTCAGCCTTCAAGCGCGCATCGTGCACCGATCTTAGCCCGAACCTCTCTTCCTGCCATTGTCTCCTTGCAATCTGCCAGTATGTGGCCGCGAGCGCAGCAAAAGCACGAGAGTAATTCGGCTCGATTTCGATCGCTCGCTCGAAGTGGCCGATCGCCTCGCGCGCGGCCTTCGGATTCTGCTGAAGGTACCTGTTCCAACCCTTCAGGAATTCGTCGTAGGCCACCGGGTTTTCGGTGCGCTTGGTGGCGATTTGCCCCTGCTCCTTGGATGTCAACTGAACCGCCAATGTTCGCGTGATCTTGCCGGCGATTTCGTCTTGCAGCCCGAAAACATCTCCCATCGCGCCCTCGTAGCGATCTGCCCAGAGCTGCCCGCCGCTCGCCGCATCGACCAGTCGAACGTTGATGCGAATCCGGTCCGCGGCTCGGCGCACGCTGCCTTCCACCACGTAGCGGACCCCGAGATCCGCAGCGGCCTTTCGCACGTCCACGGCAGTGTTCTTGAAGGTAAAGGTGGAGTTGCGGGCGACGACGAAGAGCCCGGCCACTTTGGAAAGCTCGTTGATCACATCATCGGTAATCCCATCCGAGAAGTATTCTTGGGCTTTGTCGTCGCTGAGATTGGAGAACGGCAGCACGGCAACTGAGGGTTTGTCGGACCGCACCGGGGTGCTGTCGCCCGCGTTCTGCACCCCGCCTCGCTGCTGGGCCCCCATCCACCACACGGCTCCGCCCGCGCTCGCAAGCACCAGGGAAGCGACGGCGATCGCAGCAAGGGCA
>NZ_LAXE01000001.1:2784109-2956388 GCF_003122645.1 Bradyrhizobium sp. SUTN9-2 | reverse complement strand
CGCGCCATCGTGCGCGGTCGGGTCGGCGAAGCCCGTCCGCGCCGAGCCCGGGCTCTCGCTCGAAACAGCGTAGGCCTGGACCGCTCGGTCGATGTTCTTGAGTTTTTTAAGACCCAGATTCTTGAAAGAGAATGGGAGCGCCTTGTGGACCTGCTCGTAGACGGCGCCCGAGATGCACACGCCCCCTGGCTCGGCGACTTCTTGGAGCCGCGCGCCGACATTGACCCCATCTCCAAGCAGATCTCGCCCGCGCGCTACGACATCCCCCACGTGAATACCGATCCGGAACTGGACACGCCGGTCTCGAGCGATCTCTCGTCCCATTTCTAGCAGTCGACCCTGGACCGCAACGCCGCATTGAACGGCATCGACCGCGCTCGGGAACTCCGCCAGGACGCTGTCACCCGCAGTGTTGGCAATCCGGCCCCCATGCTCCTCAATGAGAGTGTCCATGACCTCACGCGCGCTGGCGAGGCTTTTCAAGGTGCCAAGTTCGTCCAGGCCTACCAATCGCGAGTAGCCCGCGACGTCCGCCGCAAAAATCGCGGCAAGGTGCCGCTCAACCCGTTGTTCCTGCCGCAGCGGCATCCATCGTCAGCCTTTGGGGTGCCTGGCAATTCTGCAGCTTGAGATGCAAGGTTTCAAGGCACAGCGGGGTACGAAGCGAGGCTTTGGTACGTGAGGGTCGGCTGTCCGGCGAGTCGACGCCCAGCGGACGCCACCGCTGACACTTGGACCGGCTTCTCAGGACTGATGTACTCCGTCCGGACCCCAGTCGCTGACGTCCGACCGGTGATCCGTCGTCAGGCAGGAAAGCCTAGCGTTCGAGTAAGGCCGTGTTGGCTCGGGCAGCTCCTTGTCGTCTGCATTCATTCCATTGCGGCAGGTCGGCTTTGGGGCAAAGGCTGCCCTCGGCGGCTCCGGCGACGGTCTCCCCTCAGCCCTCGGAAGCGGACGCTGCGAGCCTAAGAGGCGAAGTCAGCGGTGGGCCAAAAGCGGTCATCGGTGCGTTGACCGCATGGCGGGTGAAGACGTGCTAGGTCGTTACCGCACGGAACAGACGCCATTTGTCGGGCACGCCTTTGAGAATGTGGCGGCCGCGCTCCTCAAACGTCAATCCAGAGCCTGCCACGAGATCGCGAACCGTCTGTGAGACCAGAACTTCACCCGGGGCAGCTAGCGCCGCCACACGTGCACCAATATGCACGGCAATGCCAACAATATCGTGAGCGACGAATTCGCACTCGCCGGTATGCAAACCGCAACGGACCTTCAGATCGAGTGGGCGCACCGCGTCGCCGATTGCGCTTGCGCAACGCACAGCGCGCGCAGGGCCATCGAACGTGGCAAGGAAACCGTCGCCGGCGGTATTGACTTCGCGGCCGCGATACTGGCCGAGCACGCCCCGAGCTTTGGCATAGAACGCATCCAGCAGCACGCGCCAGGCGCCGTCGCCGAGAGCGGCCGCGCGCTCCGTCGATCCCGCAATGTCGACAAACAGCACAGTTGCAAGCACCCTGTCCGGCTCCGCTGCTTGCCGATGCCCGGTGACGAACTCTTCGACCTCATTGATAATTGCATCCTGATCGCCAACCCAGACCATATGGTCCTGACCGCTGAGCTCAATCAGTTTGGCGCAAGGAATCTGCTGCGCCATGTAGCGCGCATGCTTCACGTCAATGACGCGCTCATCGGTGCGATGCAAAATCAAGGTCGGCACACGCGTCACGGGTAGGATGTCCCTGACATCGATCTCCCGGTTCATGCGCATGATCGCCGATGCCGCGCCTGGGCTTGCCGAGGCCCTGAAGTAGGCGGCGGTTTGCTCAAGTGCCTGCTTATTGCCAGCGAGGCTAGGCGCCCACATCAGCAAACTCATCGCATCTGCCGAACCCCAATGGTGCTCAATGTCATCGAGGAAAGCGCTCCACTGCGCATCGGTCCACGCGAATGCGTAGTCGGGGGCCCACGAGCGTCGCGCATAAGTGCCACAAAGCACCAGAGCTGACGTGCGTTCGGGATACGTAGCTGCATAGAGCAGCGACATCGGACCGCCCTCGGACACGCCAAACAAGGTGGCCCGCTGAGAACCAACCTGGTCCAGCACCGCCTGCACGTCGTGCATCCGCTGTTCAAGCGTGAAGATCTGGGAACCGCGATCGGACATTCCGGTGCCGCGCTTGTCGAACGTGATGACCCGCGCAAACGTTGCAAGCTTGCGGAAAAAGGAAGCGCGTGCCGGCGATTGCCAGAGCGCTTCGACATTGGAGACAAAACCTGGGACGAACAGCAGGTCGCGCGGACCGTCGCCCATCACCTGATAGGCAATATGGACGTCGTCACTTTTGACATAGTGAGTGGCCGGGATGTCAGCCATGGTGGCCTACTGCGTGACAAACCGCGGGCGCGAGTGTCGCACCTCATTCCGCGTCAGGCTAGCGAAATTCGGTGGAGAATTTGGCTGCCGCCCACCCGTAAGTACCGGCGCGACTGGGGAACCAGGTGCGGCCGCGATGTGCGTTTCGGGTCAAACGCGACCGGTCCGGCCGATCTTGCTCACCCTTTGATGTCGGCTTCGTCCCGAAAGCTACCGAGTTGGTGCGGCGATGCAATGTGACACGATGGGCCAATTCCTGAAGTGGACTGTGCCTACTCGATCACCGCGTCGGCACAGTCGAGAAAGAATGCCGGAATCTCGATGCCGAGCAATTTCGCTGTCTTTAAGATTGTTGGTAAGCAAGCATTTGGTGGGCTGCTCCGGTCATTGAAAGTTTGCGGTTCACGGGTCAGGTCAACCACGCATCATAAGATGATCAGAACGAGAGTCGCCCCCGGCTTGGGTCCTCGTTGATTGAGCAGGCGCCGCGCTCAGCTCCCACCAATAGGCTATCGGGCATAAACGCTTCCACTACTCTGCACAGGACCGGGGCGGCGCCCCACGGCGGGGGGCGTCGCCCGACTGCTGTCAGATCGTCACGCGGCTGCCGTCGAAGCGCGTGAAGGAAAAGCCGTCGAAAGGTTCGCGGAGGGTCATGCGCTCGTCCCGCAGCATGCCGATAGCCACTTCTTCGCCGATCGCCATTGAGGCCGAAGCGTCGGAACGCCAGTGGATGCCCGCCCAATTCCGTCCGAAACCGAAATTCACCGCGAGCTTGTTCAACTCTCCACCAACCGTGAGTGGCGGGCCGTCATAGGGCATGAGCTTCGTCGGGTCAGCCGGATCGGGCTGTACCGGGTTGATGATGACGCGGCTCTCGTCGAAAAACGCCTTCAATATGGTAGCCGTAACGGCACCGACGCCCGTGGCACCGCCGGGATAGGTGGAGTGAAGGGGCGCGGCTTCCGGATAGGTTTGTGACAAGAGGTAGGTGCCGTATTTCGCTTTACTGCGATCGAGGGCTTCCGATTTCAGGAAGCTGTCATGCAACGGGTAGTCGCTCACGCCATTGGCGAGGCGATGGTGCGCCAGACCGCCATAGGCTTCCGGTCGCACGGCCCGGTGCACGAAATACTTCTGCCAGTAGGACGCGCGGACGGAGTTGCTGATCCCCGTGGTGAGTAGTGCCTGCACATAGGCCAATCCGAATGTGCCTCCTCCAGGGCCCTGTGTTTTCGATTTCCGATAGGGGCTAGACGGGTAGGATACGGGCTCCGTCACTGGATACATCCCGGAGTACCGTTGGTCCGTTCCGCCGCCGGGGGTTGCAAGCATCAGCGCTGCTGCCCACCCGAGTGCGGGACCAGCGCGGACATACTCCGCGAGATCTCTTCCTGTCGTGATGTATCGCGGTGTCGCCTCGAATTGCAACCGGCGTTTCGCCGCGGCGCCGTTCTGGATCGCCAGCCACTCTTCGTATTCGGTCAGGAATTCGCTCGCGGGCAACGCGGCGCGAATTTGAGCACTAATCCACTGTGCGGCATAGGGCACGTCCCGGAGCAGGAATTGCGAGATCAGCGGGCCGTCCAGAACGCCTGGAGGCGTGACGGAGCGGCCCTTCGGGTCAGCCGGGTCGAAGTAAAGCGCATTGGCACGAAACAGCGTACCGGGTGTGACCCGACCACCAGACTTCGGCCCGCGGAAATCCGCAAGCTTGTTGATTTCCTCGGTTGCTGCAAGCACGTCGCGGTTGGAGGTGTCGTCGCGCAACTCGGTAAGCGGAACATCACGAAGCAGGGATTGCCAGTATACCTCGACCGCCTCGCCGCCGCGCTCCGCACTTGCAAGGGTCGGCGCCGGCGGTAGCGCAATCTGAGTAGGGTTCATGCCGCTCAGGCTGACGGCCAGCGTGCCTACCGGATTGACCAGTTTGCGCGTGCCGCCGAGCGGGATTTTCTCGAAATCAGCGGGATCGCCCGACTGACAAGCAATATAGAAAGCCTGCCAAGCAGCTTGTTCCACTTCGCCGCGTTTGTCGTGCGGCAGGCCCCGCGTATCGGAACCGATCTTGTTGGTGTAGCGCGCCTCATCGCCGTTCGCCGGGTGGGGCGCGATGGGAATTTTCTCGTTATTGCTCGCGCAGGCCGCTCGGACTTCGAAGGCGCGGCGCTTGAGCGCCGCGTCGAGCGGTCGCGCCTCCGTGCCCACGCCCACGGTCTGCGCCGCGGCCGGGGCTACTCCGGACATACCCGGCGGAGACGCAAGCACGGCGGCGCCAACTGCGATGCCGGCCCCGCCGAGGAGCGAGCGGCGAGTGACCGCCGTGGTCGGCAGGGTCGGCGATGCCAGGTCATATTCAGTCGAAATAGTGGGGTGGTCAGCCATGGAGATCTCCTCCCTCGCAGGCACGCTCTGGGGCCCGCGTTTCAGATTCAAAGCATCCGGGCGCGCCTTGTGCGCACCCGCGTTGGAATGCGAATGCTGAAGGACCGGCGAAAAAGGAAGTCGGTTTTTCGAGTGCAATGCTGCCGATGGCACGACTGCTGTCCGTTCAGTCCCGCGAGGAATTCGGCATTCCCGCCTGCGACGACAGCTATTTAAAGAGTACACGATCTCGTGCGTCCGGAAAAGACGCCTGAATCTTTGGACGACTTCCGCTTAGGGTCACAATGCGAAGAACTCAGGTTGAGCAACTCTGGTCCGCTCTGGCTCAACGAGCGGACTTCCGACCGCCAAGGCGCAACTTCGCAGAAGGGCCATGAACGGACTCATGCGCCGCAGCAAACAACAGCTCTATTCGATCACTTCATCTGCGCGGGCAAGCATCGACGGCAGCAAAGCTAGGCCGAGGGCCTTGGCGGTCCTCAAGTTTACGACGAAGTCGAACTTGGCCGGCTGCTCCACCGGAAGATTAGCGGGTTTTGCTCCACGCAAAATCCTGTCGACGTATTCGGCAGCGCGGCGATACAAATCCGTAAAATTCGGCCCATAAGACATGAGGCCACCCGCTTCGACGTGCTCTCTGGCGTTGTAGATTGTTGGCAGTCGCGCTCCCATTGCTAAAGTCTGGATCCGATCGCGGTGGGTATTCACAAGCGGATCGGCAACTATATACAATGCCCCTGCACCATCTTTTAGCGCCTCGAAGGCAGACGGGATGTCCTCTGCTTGACGGATTGTGAGGATGTCGGTCTCAAGACCAAGCCTCGCCGCCGCCGCTTGCACTTCACTAAGCTCCAGTGCAGACAAGGAATTGCCAATGTTCCCAATAGCTGCCAAACGCCGAAGACTTGGAATGGCCTCGCGCAAAAGTTCTAGGCGCTTGCCGGCAAGATCGGTTGCTACCGTCGAGAGGCCCGTGACGTTGCCGCCAGGTTTCGCCAAACTCGCAACCAGTTTGTTTGCAACTGGGTCTCCCGCCACCGCGAACACGATCGGAATAACCGATGTTGCCTGCATCGCCGCGATAACGTTTGCGGTCCCCGAGGTTACAATGACATCGACTCTAAGCCGAACGAAATCCGTCGCAAATTTAGCGAAGCGTTCACTGTTTCCTTCGCCCCACGCATACTTAATCGCGACTGTTCGCCCCTCGATCCATCCGAGTTCACTCAGTCGCTTCAAGAATGCAGCAAGCCGTTGGCGCTCGATCGAAGGGGTGCTCTGACCCAAGAACCCGATGGTTGGCAATCGAGGGGATTGCTGCGCGCGGCCCGTTACCGGCCGCACGGCCATCAGACCAGCAAGAGCACCAAGCAAATCCCGGCGCCTCATACCTACCTCAACCGCAGACGACGGCATCATATGACTGAGGCCAGCGTTTTGGTAGGGATGAAACCGGCTTCGCCGCGGTCCGATTGTCCGTTATGGGTCAAAAGCTGCCCTGCGCAACTTCAAGAGGCCTCCCGCTCAGCTTTCGAAAGCAGACCATGCGAGGCCAATCCCCGTGGCGCATTTCCGAGCTCAGATCGCGATGCGAACTCGCGGGAAGCAAGGAATGTGGGGGCACCGTCACTGGACGCTGAATACCGGATGTTGACCCGCGCGACGGTGCTCGCCAAAACAACGAGCCTCCATTCGGAGTGCTGGTGTCAACGCGCAGGCCAAAGCCGCTCGCTCAGGCGGCGCTGACAGTCTGGAGTTCAGCCGCCAGGAACTGTCTCTCAAACGCCTCGGCGGGCATCGGACGGCCGAAGAAATAGCCCTGCCCTTCCTCGCATCCCATGCTGACCAGGAAGTCGGCGGTTGCGCGGTTCTCGATGCCTTCGGCCACGACGGTGAGACCGAGCTGCTTGCTGAGGCCGATGGTCGACCCGACGATGGCGGCGTCGTCGGAATTCGACAGAAGACCGAAGACGAACGACCGGTCGATCTTGAGGCCGTCGAGCGGAAACTTCTTGAGATAGCTCAGGCTCGCATAACCGGTGCCGAAATCATCGAACAGGATCCGGACGCCGAGCTCCTGAATTCGCTTGAACATTTCAAGCACGCGGCGCTCGTCATGCAGCAGGATGTCTTCGGTGACTTCGATCTCGAGCAGCGACGGCGCCAGCCCGGTCTCTTCGAGCAGCGCTGCAACGGAATGCGCGAGGTCGCCGGACTGAAGCTGCGAGGGCGAGAGGTTGATCGCGACGCGCACATCGCTGCCCGACAATTCCCAGGCTCGCGCCTGGCGGCAGGCGGTCTCCATCACCCAGTTCGCGATCCGCTCCGACAGCGCAGAGGTGTTGACAACAGGCATGAATTCGGCCGGCGAGACGTAGCCGCGCACCGGATGCCGCCAGCGGATCAGCGCCTCGGCCCCGACCAGGCTGCCGTCGATCAGACGAACTTGCGGCTGGTAGAACAGCTCGAATTCGCTGCGGTCGGCGGCAAGCGCCAGCTCGCCCTCCAGCCTCAAGCGGTTCTCGAGCTCCTGCCGGATCGCGGCTTCGAATACGACGTGGCCGCCGCGCCTGGTCGCCTTGGCTTTCGTCAGCGCGAGATGGCCGTTGCTCAGGAGGTCATCGGCGTTGCTCCCGCCTTCAGGATAGACGGCGACGCCAACGCTGATCTTGACCCGGTGCTGGCGCGTGCCGGTTGCGAGAGGGGCTTCGAACGCGCGCGCGATTCGCTCGGTCACCGCCGCGACCGGCTCGGTGATCTCTGCGCAATCGATCGCGATGGCAAATTCGTCCCCGCTGAGCCGGGCGACGATCGCCTTCCCGCCGACTTCGCTCCGGAGCCGCTCGGCGACCGCGCGCAGCACCAGATCGCCGGCGGAGTGCCCTAGCATGTTATTGATCTCTTGGAAGCCGTCGAGCCCGAGCACGAGCAACGCGACGCTCGAAGACCGTCGCTCCGCCGCGGCGATCAGATCGGTCAGGCCCACATGCAGCATGTTCCGGTTGGCCAGCCCCGTCAGCGCGTCATGTTCGGCGAGATATCGAATGCGTTCGGCTTCACGTTTGCGCACAGAAATATCGCGCAGGATGGCACCATATTGAAAGCCGTCCGTTCCCTGCCAGCCCGAGAAGCTCGCCTCGACCGGGAAGGTTTCGCCGTTCTTGCGCCGGCCTTCGAACTCGACGACGACGGCGCCGCCCGGAACCAGGAGCGCCTGGCGCGCGGCGTCGTGCATGGACGGTCTTGCACCGGCGTGTGCCGGCAAAGCGCACAGCGTTTCGAACGGGCGGCCGATGATCTCGGCCGGCATGTAGCCGAAGATCGCGCTGGCGCCGGGATTCCAGACCGTGATGCGGTGATCCTCGTCGGTGCAGACCAGCCCGTCGCCGAGCGACATCGCGATGCGATGAAAGCGGCTCTCGGCGATGCGTCCGAGCAGGCTGCGGAAGTCGATTTCGTCGAGCGCAATCGCGGTCAGGTAAGCGACGATGGCGATGTGGAACAGCGACGTATCGATGACCAGGGGCCATCTTGCCTGCACAAGGATTGCGGCCAGCTCGACCACCGCCCCGGCTGCGATCAGGATTGCGACGCGAAGTCCTGGCGCGATACGGCGCCACGAATACAGCATCAGCAGGCAGATTGCGCCCAGTCCGACCACCATGCCGACATCGGAGGTCCAGCGCAGGGTCCGGTTCTGAAGGATCGATTCAGCGGCGAGCGCCTGGAGGACTGGCCCCGAGATGATACTGCCGTTGGGAACGCTGAAACGGTCGCCGAGCTCGAGCGCCGTGGCGCCAATGATGACCTTCTTGCCTTTCAGCTTGTCGAGCGTGGCGCGATCGCCACGCAGCACGTCGACATAGGAGACGGCGGGAATGGAGGGCGCGCGAATGCTGAAATCGATCAGAAAGGGCGGTCGCCGATTGGCGTCCTGGCCCGCCAGCACGACGGCCATCGAAGGCATGAAAGCGTCGCCGAGCTTCTCGCCGAACGGATAGCGGCGAACCAGCCCGTCGGATTCGATCGCGACATTGACGACGGCCGGCCACGACTGGTTGCTGAACGACTTCAGCGGCCGGTTGACGTGAGCCGGGCCGCCCCTCGGTGTCGGCTGCTTGAAGGATGGCAGGATCGTCGAACCGCCGACGTCTCGCAATGCCTTGGCGAAGGCCGCGTCGGAGGCGGGATCCGACGGCGTGCTGAAATCGACATCGAAGGCAACGTCCTGCGCGCCTGCCGCTTCCAGCCTTTGCAGCATTTCGGCATGGAGACGCCGCGGCCAGGGCCACACCCCGATCTGGTCGATCGACGGCGCATCGATACCGACCACGACGATGTCGCCGGTGGCCGCACGCGTTTGCCACTTGAATCGAAGATCGGTGAGCGCATTGCGAAGCGCAGCGTGCCAGCCCGTGGACAACACCACCGCGAGCGCGATCACGACAAGAATATGCGGCCGATAGCGTTTCACCAGAGCCTCCCCCCACACCCGCCCCGACGGACGCGTCCACCTAGAGTTCAGCGTCTGCCGTGCCCATTGCTGCCATTTCCATGGCCGTGGCCGTTGTTGCCTCTGCCATTGCCGGTGGCGCCGTTGTCGGCATGGCTGCTGTTACCGTGACCGTTGCTGCCGCCGTTACCGCTATTGTTTGGATTGCCGCCGTTGCCGCTGTTGCCGCCGTTGCCGTTGTTGTTACCCGAATTACCGTTGCCACCGTCCTTTCCGTTGTTTGCTCGCGGGGCATCGCTGGATGCGCCGGCCGTCGTTGCGGCGATCGTGGCGTTCGCGCTGGCGGCACCGCTGCTTGCCGCACCGTTGGATGCAGCCGGGCTCGTCTGGCCATCGTTCCAGACCGTCTGACTGTCGCCCCTGGCATTCGCATTACGTGCCTGCCCCGGCGGAACGACGCCGTGCGCAAGGCCGCGCGTCGCCTTGTGGACGTTCAGCTTGACCTCTCCCAGCGCGGCCGAAATGCGCACGGCTCCTGCCTTGGGGGCATGCCCCCCGGCCGCCTGCCCCGAGGCCTTGGGTGCGCCGGCCGCCTTGCTTCCCTTGTCGATGGGGCCGAGCGCATGGATGGCATGGCCATTGGCCGCATGGCGCGGCGCCGACAGGCCCGACTTCGGCACTGGGACACGCTCGATCGTGGGTGCACGGGGCTTGCCCTGCTCGATCGGATTGAGCGTCCCCGCACCGCTGAGGCTGAGACCGGGCTTGCCGTGTTCGAAGACGGTGGCCGCTTGTCCGGGCATCACTTGCGCAATCTGTCCCGTCTTGAAATCGGAGACTTCGACCTGGCCGCGGAGCACGCCGACCTTGGTGCTGCCGGCACCGACCGTGACGCTGAACTGCGTTCCCTTGACCACGGCGGCGAGATAGGGCGTCTCGACCTCGAAATGCTTGACGTTGCGCTTCTCGACCTCGAGCAGGATCGAACCCGCCTGCTGGATGATGGTGGTCGACAGGCCGTCCTTCTTCTCGGCCGGCAGGCCCACCACCGAATTGGGAGAGATCAGGATCGTTTCCTCGCCGCGGACGAGGAGAACGCGCCCGTTGCGACCGGTGCGAATGGTATCGCCAGGTTTCAGCGTTCCTTCTGACGTCAACGACACCTGCTGGGCGCCGCTCGTCGCAAGCCAGACCTCGCCCGAGGATTTGCTGACGGACCACACACCGTCGTCCGCCGCGAATGCGCTGGAGGCCGATCCCAGGATCAGCGCCGCCGCCAGGGCGCGCCGCATTCCAACTCTGCCGAACATGATGATCCTCAGCCCGCGTTTACAGCCAAGCCTGAGGGGTATCCGAAATCACTCAAGATAGGATTATCGGAAAGCGGCCAGCGGAGCGGCCGGATTAACCAATCGTTGACCATAAAAACCTATGAAAAATCATGCGGCTAACGAACCCTTACCGCCCCTTGGCAGATCCTCCGTCGAACTACGGAGACAAAGTCGCCGCGCGCGGTGAGAAGCGGCATCTCCTTACCGCATTGGTATCGGCGGCAGTAATTTTCGCGGCGACTCCAGCGGCACTCGCTCAACAGGCGAACCAGCCGGGCTTCGATCCGCGCCAGCCCGAGAAATATTTTGATAACCAGACCGAGCAGGAATCGCTCGGTCGGCCGCCGGTTCGGTTGCCGAGCGTCGGACAGCCCACGACGGGCGGCGATACCAAGCCGCAATTCGTGCTGCGCGGCGTCAGCGTCAGCGGCGCCCATGCGGTTTCCCCTGATCGCATCGCCGCTGTCTACCAGCCTTATCTCGGCCGGAAGGTCTCGCAGGCGGATCTGGCCGCGATCGCAGGCGCCATCAGCGACCTCTACCGCGAAGCCGGCTTTCATCTGAGCCGCGCCATCGTGCCACCACAAGACATCGCCGACGGCCGTGTCCGGATTCAGGTCCTGGAAGGTGCGATCGTGCAGGCCGAGTTGAAGGGCGACGGTGCCGAACAGTTCGGCGTAAGGCCGATGCTGGCGCCGGTTCTGACCGAACAGCCTTCGCGACTGGCAACGCTCGAACGCCAGCTCTTCCTGATCAATGGCAGGCCGGGCGTCCGGATCACCGACACTGCGCTGGAGGAGATCGGCGGTACGACGGGCCGCTTCCGCCTGACCATCTACTTGAAAACCTGGCACGTCTTCACCTCGTTCGGCCTCGACAATCTCGGATCCTCGTCGGTCGGTCCCTGGCAGACCTACGCCACCGGCGCGTTCAACTCCTACCTCGCGCCCGGCGATGCATTGGCGGTCAACCTGTCGACCATTGCCAACGACCCCCGCCAGCTCGGCTTCGCACGGCTGTCGTACGATGCGCCCGTCGGCGTCGACGGTGTCCGCCTGGGTGCTTCCGTGCTGTACAGCGCGGTAAGGCCGGGCGATATGCGCCGGCTCGATAGCGACATCACCACGACCCACGCGTTCGAGCTGCGTGCCAGCATGGTCCCGTTGCAGTCGCAATCCTCCACGCTCACGCTGACCGCCGCCACGACCTTCAGCAATGTGTCCGAGCATGACCTTTACGGGCCCTGGTACAACGACCACATCAGGACGGCGAGCCTGACCGCCGACTACCGGCTGTTGGATCCTTTTGGCGGCACCAATTTTGCGACTCTGACCTACCGTCAGGGGCTCGACGTTTTTGGCGCCTCACATTTCGAGGACGATCTGTTGTCACGCGACGGAGCCTCCTCGAACTTCTCGGTCCTGAACCTCTGGTTCACGCGCTACCAGACACTCAACGATGTCTGGTCGCTCAAGCTCGCTGCCGCGAGCCAGACGGCGTCGCGCCCGCTGTTCACTTCGCAACAATTCTATCTCGGCGGCGCGGCCTTCGGCCGTGGCTATGGCGCAGCCGAGATCAGCGGCGACAACGGCCTTGCCGGCTCGCTCGAGCTGCGCTTCGACCAGAAGCTCAATTTCCGCTATTGGACCGGCTACCAGCTCTATGCCTTTGGCGACGCTGGCGCAGTCTGGAACCACGGTTATCGCCTGAGCGACGGGCTGTCGCTGACATCGGCCGGAGCCGGTGTGCGCTTCTTCCTGCCGGACGACCTCCAGGCCGATTTCGGCGTCGCCGTCCCCTTAAGCTACCGGGCGCCGGACAACGAGCGTCGCAGCCCACGCTTTCTTTTCACGCTGTCGAGCGCGTTCCGGCTCTGCCCCGAACGCGGCCGGGCGAGCTGTCTCTAGCCGCCCGGTCCTTCGGGCGGGATGTCGCATCCTGACAGCTTTTCCCCGCGGCCATCCTTCGAGACTCCCGCTTGAGGCGGGCTCCTCAGAATGAGGCCGGAGTGCGCGGCCGGAGTTTCCACGGGCACAGACGCTGATGACCCTCATCGTGAGGAGACGCTCGACCGCTTCCTGCGTGACAGCGCCAGCAGCGCGCTCACGCCTGCGGATACGAAGAGCCCAATGATCATGAACCCGGGCGACTATTGGCCGGGACGCTTTGCGGCAGATCAAGGCGGCTCCGACACGGCACGGTAAGAAACCACATGCTGTCGGAGAGACACGTGTCGCACTATACCGGAAGTCTTGGTACGAAAAGCCTTGTTCCGAAGGTCCTGCCCGCGGCGAGAGTGCCGGCATTCATGCGGCATCTCTATCGTTCGACCCGCAGGCTGCTGCGCTCGATCGTCGCTCGCATCGATCTCTCGCAATTTCCAGGATCCTGCTGCGGATGAGCGCGGCAGCCGCAAGCGAATGCAGAAAGATTGCCCTATGCTCCGACATGTGAGACGGATTTTCCTGCTGCTTGGCCTCGTCTCTGGCTTCGGCTCGTCGTCCGCTCTCGGTGCTGATGCCGGTCACGGCGCCGAACTCGCCAGGCGCTGGTGCGCGAGCTGCCATGTCGTGGCGAACGGACAGGCTCAGGCGAGCGCCGACGTCCCTTCCTTTGCGTCCGTCGCGCGCAGGCCGGATTTCAGTGCGGAAAGGCTCGCATTCTTCCTGCTCGATCCGCACCCGAAGATGCCGAATTTTCCCCTGAGCCGAACCGAAGCCGGCGATATCGCGGCCTACATCGCATCGCTGCGTTAGATGCCTGATCGGCCGCCGAAGGCCGCGCTCGCGCAAACCGAGCGGCGCGCTTTTCCGAAGGTCATACTTCAGCAATAGTCTGAGCTTCATCCCGGATGGTCACGCCGGGCTGCACGAAGGCTGCAAATGCAAATCCCTGCCGGTGGACCGGCAGGGATCAGCAGAAAGGATGACAGACGGCGAATGAGATCATTCGGTGGCCCATCATGGACCTGCACCGGTATCGAAGCGCGGATCTTCACGTCATACAAGATCAATTTGTGGGCACGCTGTACACAGACCGAAAATCAGGACTTGCCCTTGCCGGGTTGCATGAGACTGCCGGTCATCTGACGCATGTGATCTCCGGCGCTGGTGAACTGACTGCGGAGGAAATCGGATTGGATTCGCATCGCCTCCTGGAGGTCGGTGGCATGCACCAGCTTGCGCGCATGCTCGAAGGCCGACTTCATGTTCTGCTCGGTGAAAGCCAACGCCTGCTTCGACACCTCTGTCCCCGCCCCCGGAACGGACGACATCGATTTGGTCGCCGCTTCAAAGAACATGCCGAAGGCCTTTTCGGCCTGGTCGATGGTCTTCTCGGCCAAATCACGCAGTTCGGCCGGAACTTCGATTTTCGGTTCGATCATGGTCTCACTCCTCCCTTTTTCCGTCTGAATACCACATTTGCCTGACCGCCATCCAGCCGCCAGCGCTCCGGCGAACGATGCCGGGGAGCCTGCTCTGGCAGGAAAATGGGCAGGATGGGCGCGCGGCCGGGCTCTAGGATAAGGGGTGCTCGGGAAGAGCTTCGTCGGTGGCGAGATCTTCGACCAGCTTGATCACCTCGAAGCGCTGTCGCGGCGCG
This sequence comes from Bradyrhizobium sp. SUTN9-2, assembly GCF_003122645.1. Classification (NCBI taxonomy): domain Bacteria; kingdom Pseudomonadati; phylum Pseudomonadota; class Alphaproteobacteria; order Hyphomicrobiales; family Nitrobacteraceae; genus Bradyrhizobium; species Bradyrhizobium sp. SUTN9-2. The sequence continues at coordinate 2,942,239 of NZ_LAXE01000001.1, read as the reverse complement.
AGCTTCAGGAAGGCCCGGAGCAGACGCAGACTTTCCACGGTGCTGCCTGCAGGCACACCGAGCTTGAGATGCAGCTCAGCCGCGAAATTGAGGTTTTTCATCTCGCACCTATGACAAGCATCGGTCGTGATCCGCTCGAGAACCGAACGCCGCAACAGAACTATGGCGACGAACGTTCGGCCGAAGGGACCCGCCGGGTTGCAGGCTGAACCGCGTCCAAACGACGGCTTCCATCTGGTTGCAACTATGCCAAGCAACAACCCATCCGGCAAGCCCAACCGTGGGTATAGCGATGCTTGGTCTGCATCGCGCCACAGCGTTTTCCGGATAACAGGAATATCGATCGCCGTCACCCACCTGCGTCAAGAAGCGTCATCAATCACGCGCACAGCCCCTCTTGCTGTCAATCAACACGGGGTTTCGTCGTGTTTCCGATGTTAAATGCACGTTAGCGCACGAATTGGCGATTCTTCAGCAAGATACACGCATTTGTTGAATCCGTCCCGGCGGTTGCATTAAGCGCGTGAAAGTCGATCTGGCGGCCGGTCCACCGTGAACCGCCGTCCACGCGCGAGCGACCAAGCCGTTGCGGCACGGCCACGCAGACACGGGCGCCATGGCTGAAAACTCTTCGATTTGGGCGCGCCTCAGCACCAAAAGGACGACGGCATGCTTTCTCGCTGCGATCTCATCAAGGGCGCCGCAATCGCGCTTCTCACCCTCTCGACACAAGGCGCATGGGCGCAGGAGACCAAGATGAACCTGTTCAAGATCGTCACCGTCAAGGACGAAATCGTCGTCGGACTGTCGGCGCAGGAGCTTCAGGCGCTCGGCGGCAATGATGCGAGCGCCGTCGCACACGCGCTGGCACAGAAGGGCGATCTCACCGTCTGGCAATACAACGTGCATCGTGGCCCCAACGGCGAATTACAGCAGGCACCGACAGCCAAGATCGGGCTGCTGGCCCATGCCTCGCTGCGCGTCGAGCCCTACACCACGCCTTACCAGATCGTCCCTCACCCGTAAGCAATGGGCGGAGCGCCGGCGGCCGAGACCGCCGACGCTCCGCAATCATCCACGTCGGCCCTCGCGCGCCGTTCCCGTCTCCGTCGCGAAGCCGTAGATCAGCGCCAGCCGGTCCAGGCATTCGCGAAAACGCCGCGCGAAGTAATCGTTCCAGCGTTGCGTGCGGACGGCACGACGCTGCCCAACCTGATCCATGGTCAGACCCAGCACCAGCACGTCGTGCACCAGCGCGGCGCCGTCGGTGCCGAGCTCTCGTTCGATCCGGTTGAGCCGCAGCACCGCCTGGCGCTGGCTCTCGGTGACGGGCTCACGCGTGCCCGTCCCATCGACATATTCGCGCGTCGTATCCACCGCCTGCGGGCCGCGCTCCGCCCTCTCCCAATCGTTCTGGAAGGCGCGGCCGGCGCGGTACTGCGCCTCGTCGATCTGATGGTGCGCGTGCAGCCGACCAAGCGGATCGCCGCGGACCGACCGGATCGCCAGGATCTTCTCGCCGGAACCGAGCGCGAGCGGATTGTCGACCTCCACCTCCGCGATTTCGGCGTTGAACGGCACCTCCCGCGACCGCCGGTCGTAGATCTGCGCCAATTTGTAGGACTTGTTGCGTCGGGCATGAGCCACTCGGATCTCCTTGCAAGATTGAGAGTTGAACGGAGGGCGGCACCGTCAGAGCGCCGAGACCAGCTTCAGCACGACCGGGCCTGCGGCACGGGCCGCCGACGCAGCCTCGGAACGGCGCGTCAGACGGCCATGCGGCGCGCAATAGCTCGAGCCAGGCTGGCGCGGGTGGCCGCAGAAGGTGATCTCCTCACCGTCCTTGTCGCCGCCATAGGGATAGCGGCAGTCGGCCGGCTCGAGCTCGACCAATTGGATCAGGCGCGGCTGGATGCCGACACAGCGCAACTTCACCCGCGCCGCAGGCTTCATGGCGGACTTCGGCGGCAGATTGAGGCTCGGCCACGCCACCCGGCGCGGCGAAAGCAGGCTGGGTTCACCCGGCAAGGGCGGCGCGAGCGCCGGGCTCGTCATCCATTGCGGCACGATGAGCCGGAGCCGCTTGGCGCGGCCGACCACCGCGCTGCGCGTATAAGCCGTTCCAAACCTTGCGTTTATCTGTCTTCCGATCTCCGCATAAGACATGCCTTTGTGAAAATAGTCGCGAAGCGCGTCGGAGTGCTCCGACGGCCAATGGCCCGGTTCCATGCTGCTGTCCTGTGATGCGCCTCCACCCGGGAGGCGAGACGCACATTCCGTTATTCCGAATATAGAGTCAAGCCGTATTTCTGATATTCATAATTGCATCAATTCCGAATTTCGGATTACAAGAGGCGAGACGGTGCGCAATCGAGGGAATCACCATGTTGGACGTAGCAATGATCGAGCGGGGCCTGGAGAAGACGGGCAAGAGCAAGGGCGGCCTGGCTGCGGCCATGGGCGTGCGGCCCGGCGCGGTCTCGGAGATTCTCGGCGGCGAGCGCCTGGTGAAGGCCTCGGAGATCATTCCGATCATGGAATATCTCGAGCTCAATCTCGCGCCGATCATGGGGCGCGTCGGAGCCGGCGCCGTGATCGAGCCGGACTACGAACAGGTTCCGCCGGAAGGTCTCGGCGACGTCGCGTTGCCCTTCCCGATCATGGAAGAGACGATCGCATTCGAGATCGTGGGCGATTCGATGCTGCCCAAATACGAAAGCGGCGACGTGATCGTCGTCTACAAGGACCAGCGCCACCCGCTGTCGAGCTTCTACGGCGAAGAGGCAGTGGTCCGCCTCAAGACCGGCGAGCGCTATCTGAAGACCATCGAGCGGGGCAAATCTCCCTCAGTGGTCAACCTCACGAGCTTCAATGCCAAGCCGATCGTCGGCGTCAAGCTTGACTGGGTCGGGGAGATCTGCCTGTCCATGCCCAAGGGACAGCTTGAGCGGCTGCGCGCGAAGTCGGCGCGGCCGCGCAAGAAGAGCAAATGAGGGCTGCCACCTTCTGATTAAAAGAAATCACACTTGACATAGTTCCGATTTTCGGAAATAATCTGCCGCGTCCCGACCATGGGGCGCGGCAGGGTCGTTTCATGCAATACTTCGTCGTGATGATCGATTATGGACGGCGGGGCCGCGAGGCGGTCGTCGATCCCGAAATCACCCGGCGCGAGGTCATTTCCCGCCTCGCCTCGGGTGAGTATCGGAACGTCTCGTTCATCCACGAGATCGTGGAGAACTCGGTCGAAGATGTCACCGCGGCCATCCTGGCCGAGGCGGCCCTCCCACAGATCGAGCCCGAGGACGTCGATCTCCAGGCAATCCGCCTCGACCACATCCACGACCTGCGCAAGCACGAGAGGACGTGACGCAGGCCCACAGCATGATCCGGACCTGAAGGGCCGCGTTAGCGCAAAGTGTGCAGCGGTTTTCCGAAACGATCATGATCAATCAACAGCCTAAAGCGAGATGACGATTCATCCTAATCGCATCGCGCTTTAGAGCTCGCGCCACCGTCCGGTTGGGCATTACACCAGGAGAACGGTCGATCCCGTGGTCTTGCGTGCCGCAAGATCGGCATGCGCCTTGGCGGCGTCCTTTAGCGGGTAGGTCTGGTGCACCTCGATCTTGACCGCGCCGGACTTGACGACGTCGAACAGCTCATTCGCCATCGCCACCAGATTTTCGCGCTTGGCGGCGTAGGTAAACAGCGTCGGACGCGTGACGTAGAGCGAGCCCTTCTGGGCGAGCAGGCCAAGATTAAGCGGCTCCACCGCGCCGGAGGACTGGCCGAACAGCGCGGCGACGCCGAGCGGGGCGAGGCAATCCAGCGATTTCAGGAACGTGTCCTTGCCGACGGAGTCGTAAACCACTGGCACTTTCTTGCCGCCGGTGATCTCGTCGACCCGCTTCACGAAATCTTCCCTTGTATAGATGATGACATGGTCGCAGCCATGCGCCTTGGCGAGCTTCGCCTTCTCGTCGTTGCTGACGGTGCCGATCACGGTCGCGCCGAGATGCTTGGCCCACTGGCTCAAGATTAGGCCGACACCGCCGGCGGCCGCATGCAGCAGGATGGTATCGCCGGCTTTCACCCGATAGGTCTGGCGGATCAGATATTGCGTGGTGAGCCCCTTGAGCATCATCGCCGCCGCCGTCTTGTCGTCGACGCCGTCGGGCAATTTCAACAGCCGGTCGGCGGGGATCAGCCGCGCCTCCGCATACGCCCCGAGCGGCGAGGCGCCATAAGCGACGCGATCGCCCGGCTTCAGATCGCTGACGCCAGGCCCGACCTCTTCGACGACGCCAGCCGCCTCGCTGCCGAGCCCGCTCGGCAGTTGCGCCGGATAGAGGCCGGAACGGTTATAGATGTCGACGAAATTGAGGCCGACCGCGGTGTGGCGGATGCGCGCCTCGCCGGGCCCAGGTTTGCCGACGCTGACCTCCTCCCAGACCAGGACTTCCGGACCGCCGGTTTTGTGAAAGCGAATGGCATGCGTCATGGGCGTGCTCCTTTATCGTTGAAATGAAAGTTAGAACACCGGATCGGCCTGTGAAATAGGCATTTGGTCCGCCCGTTACAGTATAGAAGCCGTAACAAGAATGTCACAGCGAACCACAAACAGCCGCCGTTCCGCCTCCGTTCGAAAGAGTTGATGAGGGCCCCGCGGCGACCCGCAGTAGCCTTGCGCGGGGTTTGATGGTCGCCTGCGAAGGAGAGCCGAGATGCCAGCTTACGTTCAGCATCATCAGGACGTCGAAATCGCGCCAGTGAATTGCCCTACCTGTATGGGGTTCCTGCCGATGTATGTGCGCGAGGTCGAGCCGCATTGGAGCCTAGCCAAGATCGACTTCGTCTATGAATGCGCCGATTGCGGCGCCGAGCTGAGGCAGACGATCCGCAAGCCGGAGCTGCTGCGGCACTGATCGCGCCAACAGCGAAGCGCTTAACTATTTGCGCTTAGCGGAAAAAACGCCGTTCACGCGGGTCAGATGTCTCCCAAACGTGGCTTGTCCTTTGCCTGGAACGCAGGCAGAACAAGCCTCACGCAAGACCTTTGGGAGCGCCCTTTCGTGGCTGATCAGAAGACCTCGATCGAGGCAGTGGAGAGCGGCCTCGCCGCGCAGGGCTACATCGCGAGCCGGCAGATCGCGACTGCCGTCTATTTGTCGCAGCAGATCGAGAAGCCGATCCTGGTCGAGGGCCCCGCGGGCGTCGGCAAGACCGAGCTCGCCAAGGCGATCGCGGCTTGGCGCGGCATGAAGATGATCCGCCTGCAATGCTATGAGGGCCTCGACGAGGCCAAGGCGCTCTACGAGTGGAAATACGCCAAGCAGCTTCTCTACACGCAGATCCTCAAGGACAAGCTCGGCGAGGTTCTCGGCGGCGCGCAGACGCTGCATGCCGCGCTCGACCAGCTCCACGATTTCGGCGACGTGTTCTTCTCCAAGGAATTCGTCGAGCCGCGGCCGCTGCTCCAGGCGCTTGAGCAGCCGGGCGGCTGCGTGCTCCTGATCGACGAGATCGACAAGTCGGACGCCGAATTCGAATCGCTGCTGCTGGAAATCCTGTCCGACTTCCAGGTCACGATCCCCGAGCTCGGAACCGTTTCGGCGATCACGCCGCCGACGGTGATCCTCACCTCCAACAGCGAGCGCGACCTCGGCGATGCCCTGAAGCGACGCTGCCTGCATCTGCATATCGGCTTTCCCGAGCAGCGGCTCGAGGAGCGCATCGTCGAAAGCCGCGTGCCCGGCATCTCGCAGACGCTGCGGCGGCAGATGGTCGGCTTCATCCACGAGATCCGCTCGCTCGACCTGAAGAAGCTGCCCTCGGTCAGCGAGACCATCGACTGGGCGCGTGTGCTGGTGCTGCTCCAGGCTTCCGAACTCGATACTGAGATCGTCAAGGACACGCTCAACGTGCTCCTGAAATACGAAGCCGACATCGAGGCCGCGACGCCGCAGGTGACGACCTTCATTGCCAAGGCGGCCCGGTCCAACGTCTTCGGTTGACGCCGATGCGCGAAAATCTCCATCGCTTCTTTCGGGCGGCACGCGGGGCTGGCGTTCACGTCTCGCCGGCCGAAAGCATCGATGCGATGCGCGCCGTCGCGCAGGTCGGCATCTCCGACCGCGCCGTGCTACGCGATGCGCTGCTGCTGACGCTCGCCAAGTCGCAGGACGAGAAGCTCGCGCTCGGCGACTGCTTTGATCTGTTCTTCAGCCAGCCGGAGCCGCGACAGGAGCAGCCTGAGGCTGCCGGCGAAGACGATGCTGCGCAAGGCGAGGATCAGCCGCCCTCCGCCGGCTCGGCGAGCGAGGCGGGCGAAGGTCAGCCTTCCCAGGGCCTGGGTCCCTTGGCGCAGATGCTATTGTCGCAGGATCGCAACGCGATCGCTGCCGCGATTGCCAGCGCCTCCGGCGCGGCCTCCCTGTCCGACATCCGCTACTCCACCCAGCGCGGCATATTCTCCAGCCGCATCCTCGACGCCATGGGCCTCCAGCGCCTGCGCGACGACCTCGACCAACTGACCGCGACCAACCCGTCGCTGGCCGAGCGCCTGCGCGCCGCGCTGGATGCCTTGCGCGAAGCCGTGCGCGATACGGTCTCGCAAGGGCTCGCACTCTATGCCCGCGAGGAGGCCGAAAACCTCCGCAACGAGATCCTGCGCAACGCGCCGCTTGCCCGCATCGAGCGGCGCCAGGTCGCCGAGATGCGTGCCCTCATCCGCCAGATCGCACGCCGCCTGCGCGAGCGCTATTCCAAGCCGCGCAAGCGCCAGCGCCGCGGCCATCTCGACGTTCGCCGCACGCTCCGCCGCAACGCAGCCTGGGGCGGCGTGCCCTTCCTCACGGCATGGAAGCGCAAGCATCGCGACCGGCCGAAGATCGTCGCGCTGTGCGACGTCTCGGGCTCCGTTGCGCAAGTCTCCGACTTCTTCCTGCTGCTGATCCACTCGCTGCACGAGGTGGTCGACGACGTCCGCTCCTTCGCCTTCTCTTCGCACCTGATCGAAGTCAGCGAGATCCTGGAGACGAAGTCGCCGGAGGAGGCGATGTCCGAGATCATGTCCAAGGTCGGTTTCGGCTCGTCGGATTACGGCGCCTCGTTGGTCGATTTCGAGAAGGAGTTCATGAGCGCGCTGACGCCGCAGACCACGGTGATCGTGCTCGGCGATGCCCGCAGCAACAATCTCGACCCACGCGCCGACATTTTGCGCCGGATCTCCGAGCGTTCGAAGCGGTTGGTCTGGCTCAATCCCGAGGGGCGGCTCGCCTGGGGCTTTGGCGATTCCGAGATGCCGCGCTACGCAACCTTTTGCAGCGTCGTGCGCCAATGCGCCACCGCGCAACAGCTCGAACGCGCTGTTTCCGATATTGTGGCGACTTATCAATAAGCAATAACAGCCGCCTCCGTCAGGCGGCGTTCAGCTCGGCCTGATTGCATTCCCGAAAGTGACGCGCGATTTCGTCGAGCGCGCGCTGCTCCCATTCTTCTGCCTGCGCCAGCCAGAACGGCCGGCGCTTCGAATCGAGCGCCGCGCGCTCTCGGCAAAGGAATTCCTGACTGCGAATTTCCACCAGCCTGTTCATGCACTCCACTCCGGCCGTGTGAAGCCATTCCCCGCAGGCCAAGGTAACAGAGTCCTCAATCTCCCGCCTCATCATTTCTGTGCATATCGCGACGCCAAATAGGACAGTGATGCTTGCCGTGCACTGCGGCAGCTCGCATCGCAACATCAAGTGCGGATCATCAATTAGTGATCGGAGAACGTGACGGTAGTCGTGCACTAACGACGTTAACTCTTGTGGCGCAACGAAGTGCCGCAATTTGTGAAGAGATGTTCTAAACAGCTGACCGAATTCCCGACTCATTGTCGTCGCATGGTCTTCATGCGGCGCCGCTAACAGGGGCACGCGAACCGGACGATCGGCTGAGGCACCATGAGCAACGATTTCGACTTTGATCTATCGACCGACCAGTGGGAAGCGCTAAAGGCGCTTCGCAACCCGGTGTCGAACGGTCGCCTCGCGAAGGCCTATCTCGTCGAAAGCCTCGCCAAGCTCGGCCTCGTTGTCATGAATGACGGCGTGCCTGCGATAACATCCACAGGACGCAAGGTGCTGGTGCGCGGCTCATGCCGGCTGCTCGATCTCGTGGCGTGACGAGATCGCCTGCTGCCGCGTAACTGCGCCATCGCCTGAAAAATAACCTTTAGCTCTTCATCGAAATCGGATTTGCTTCTTGCGACAAGATCTGGCGCGCAACGACGCTGCGCCAGACAGGCAAGGGAGCTGATCATGAACGGGCTTGGCGGGCTGAACAAATCCCCCAACGGTGTGGTTATCGGACTTGTGCAGCTGCAGCTGCCTAGCGTGGTGAGCGCGGCCGATCTCGCCAGGCAGACCGAGCGCATCGTCTGGATGGTCGGCAAGGCCCGCCGCAATCTCTCCACCATGGATCTGGTGGTCTTCCCCGAATACTCGCTGCACGGCCTGTCGATGGACACCAATCCGGAGATCATGTGTCGGCTTGACGGACCGGAGGTTGCGGCCTTCAAGCAGGCCTGTGTCGATAACAAGATCTGGGGCTGTTTCTCCATCATGGAGTTCAACCCGCATGGCAATCCCTACAACTCGGGCCTGATCATCGACGATCACGGCGAGATCAAGCTCTACTATCGCAAACTTTATCCCTGGATTCCGGTCGAGCCGTGGGAGCCCGGCGACATCGGCATTCCCGTGATCGAGGGACCGAAGGGCGCGAAGATCGCGCTGATCATCTGCCATGACGGCATGTTCCCGGAGATGGCACGGGAATGCGCCTACAAAGGCGCGGAGATCATGATCCGCACCGCCGGCTACACCGCGCCGATCCGCGAAGCCTGGCGCTTCACCAACCAGGCCAATTCGTTTCAGAATCTGATGATCACCGCAAATGTCTGCATGTGCGGCTCGGACGGCTCGTTCGATTCCATGGGCGAAGGCATGATCGTCAATTTCGACGGCACGGTCCTGGCGCATGGTACGACCGGCCGTGCCGACGAGATCATCACCGCAGAGGTCCGGCCGGATCTCGTGCGCGAAGCCCGCATCAACTGGGGCGTCGAAAACAACATCTACCAGCTCTGGCACCGCGGCTATGTCGCGGTGAAGGGCGGCGCGATGGACTGCCCCTACACCTTCATGCAGGACATGGTCGCCGGCACCTTCCGATTGCCGTGGGAAAATCAGGTCAAGGTCACCGACGGCACCTCGTGCGGCTTCCCGGCCCCGACGCGGATGTTCGGCAAGACGGCGAAGGCGGCGGAATAACCCGGTTTCTCGGGTGAAACCGCGACAATCTGGCACCGTGGCCTGCGCGCTCGGCAACCCCGTCGGCAATTGCGTCGCAACCGTCGCGGTCGCGGCCTGGGAAGGCGATCTCGACCGGCCAAGGCGGCCAAGGTGCTGGAGGGTGGCGAGGTGGTCGACGTGACGGCGGGATAGAGGTTCGGCGATCAATCGTTCCACTGGAGGAGTGGCGTGCGGTAGGCCCTCCTCCAGACCGACAGAAAGCGCGGAAACCACGAGTGGGCCACGGCACCCTTATAGGCCCAGGTGCGATACTTCAGACCCTGCTCCGAAATCAGCTCCTGATAGCCGCCGTGGAGTTCGGTCGCGGCGCGAATGTCCTTCAGGATTCCTTGCGCGCAGGCCCGATAGGTATCGCCACCCGAGAACTCATCGTAATCCAGCATGCGGTCGGCAAATTCGACGTTGAACGTCGGCCAGGAGGAACGCCCCTGATATGCGGGAGCTGCAATCTTGTGGATCATCTTGGTCCGCGGGTTGTCCGCCGAAACCAGGAAGTGGAACGTGCTCGGAATGCGAAACCGTGGCTCGGCGATGATCACATCCGTCGTGGCCGCGAACAGCGCGCGCTCGCTCGCCTCGCTCATATCCCAGAAGCCGCGATGCACGCTGACGAAATCCAATGCGACCGACGATGCCGGTGAGCTCGCCGGGCCGTCCAGGGAATGCCTGATGTAGCCGTTCTTGCCGAAGAGGCGGAGCAGATCCCTCTTGTACTGCGCAAGGTCGCGCCCGAGCAGCCGCTTCAGCTCGTTCTCGCCGACGATCCCGAGCTGCACGCCCCACACGAAGGTCGTGTAGACGCAGGCATTGGTGACGAAACGCCGGCGCTCGGCGCGGGTATCCGTCGCCGCGGAGCGCGGGCCGCTGGCGTCGCACAGCAAATATCTGGTGCCGTCAGCGTCGAAGGACTCCAGCTCGCTCGCAAGCTTCAGGATCGCGCGCTTCAGGTCTCCGCCATATTCGGCCAACAACAAGCGGCCGGCATGCGCGCATTGCGACATCGCAAGGTAGGACGACGCCCTCTCCTCGGCAGAGATCATCTGCTGCAGACCGGCGAGAATGCCGAGCAGCGTATCCGAGGGTCGCGAAAAATAGTTCACGCCGAGATACCGGCCGCGCCCGGCCGGTACGATGGTCGTGGTGACCACGTCGGCGCGAACGGCCTCCAGCAGCAGGCGCACGCTCTTCTCGAGCAGACGGACCCGTCGCACCGCGTCCTGCGCATCCATGATGGTTTCAGGATCGAGAACGTCGGGATAGAACCAGGCGAAGTCGCGGGGGTAATAGGCCGAGGCGTGCGGTGCGCCGGTGACGAGGAAGGCCTCGGTCACCGAAAAGGCGCTGTCCATCGAGTGCCGATAGAGGTCCTCGATCGCCGACAACGAATGATGCGATTGTCTCAGGAATCGATCACCGAGGAAATTGACCGCCTGAAGGGCGTTGGCGACGAAGGTCGCAGCCATCCCCTGATAGAACCGGTTTTCACGATGTGATGGAAAAGAGATGTCGCTGTTCATGTCCGTCAATCGGCTGATTGTCTCGTGACCCTCGTGATGATGGCCGCCATCTTAAACATGACTGATTCGTATCTCTACCCGGTGACTTGCGGGTTCGTGACGCTCGCCTAGGCCTTGCGCGGCCCGAAATTCTCGATCACCCGCAGCAGCACACGCGCGCCGGCGTCGGCATCGGCGAGCGCGACATGCTCGTCCGGGTGATGGCTGATGCCGCCGCGGCAGCGGACGAAGATCATGCCGACATCGGCAATGTCGATCATCGCCATGCCGTCGTGCCCTGCCCCGCTCGGAAGCTCGAACACGGAGACGCCTTCGGCTTCGATGGCCTGCGCGATCTGCTGCTTGAGCCAGGGCGCGCAGGTCGCGGTGCGGTTCTCGTGGGTAACGTCGAGCTGAAGCGCCAGCTGTCGCCGCTTGGCGATCGCCTCGATCTGGCGGACGACATCGGCCACCGCGCGCTTGCGATGCATGTCGGTCGGCGCGCGCATGTCGATGGTGAAGGATACCTCACCCGGAATGACGTTGGTCGCGCCGGGCCTCGCCTGGATGTAGCCCACGGTGCCGACGAGGCCGCCCTCGTCGGTGCGGCAAAATTGCTCGATCGCATTGATGCATTCGGCCGCGCCGGCGAGCGCATCTCGGCGCAGCGCCATCGGCACGGTGCCGGCGTGACCGGCCATACCGGTGAGCCGGGCCGCAAGGCGCGTGGCCCCGGTAATGGCGGTGACGACGCCCACCGGCAGGTTCTGCGCTTCCAGCACCGGCCCCTGCTCGATGTGCAATTCGAGATAGGCAAGCAGCTCGCGCCGCGCGCGCGCGGCCGCACCGATATGGTCGGGATCGAGGCCGAACTGCACGAGCGCCTCGCGCATCGACACGCCGTCGCGGTCGCGCGTGTTCAGGATACTCTCATCGAAGGTGCCGGCCACCGCACGGCTGCCGAGCAAGGTCGAAGCGAACCGCACCCCCTCCTCGTCGGCAAAGCCGATCACCTCGATCGCAAATGGCAGGCGCTTGCCGCGGCGGTTGAGATCGGCGACGCAAGAGATCGCGGTGATCACACCCAGCGGTCCATCCCATTTGCCGGCATCGCGCACGGTGTCGTAATGCGAGCCGAGCATCAGGCAGGGCATGCCCGGCCGGTCGCCTTCGTACCGTCCGCAGACATTGCCGATGGCATCGAGATGGGCGCTCATGCCGGCCTCGCGCATCCACCCCATGATGAGGTCCGCGGCCTTGCGCAGCTCCTTGCTGAGGAAGATGCGGGTGAGCTTCTCGGGCTCTTCCGAGATCGCGCCGAGCTCGTTGATCCGGCGAACGATCTCATTGCCGAGCGATGCATCGTGAACGGTACCAGCGCCCATCTCGGCGAGCTTTCCATCTTCTGAGGACACGGCGGTCCTGACGACAATCGATACAAGTTCGGTGCCAGCGGAAATCCTCCGGCGCCGTCCCAGTCAGCGCGTGGTTAGCATGAATGCGCCTTGCCGGCCGACCGTCCGACGCGGGTCATGCACATGCGCGGGCAGGTTCTGGCTGCTCAACTCCTCTGCATACAATACCTTTATATTGCCCATAAATTAGCCTGCCACTTTCCTCGCCAAGTTCAGAACAAACATTATTCCATGTTTATTTCAATGGCTTATAACTAACTGCACGCTTCATAGTCTCTGGCACGAAGCTTGCGACGCCTGATCCCGGCTCCGCCAAGCCGGCGCAGCCGTGAGATCAAGGCGGGGCATCCGCCAAGGGGAGCGAGCAATGGATTCTGGCAGGATTTCACGACGTCATGTGTTGCAGGGCGGCGCGGCCCTCACCCTCGGCGCGGCAGCGGGCCTGCGCCCGGCCGTCGCGGCCGAGACCACCATCGGCTTCATTTATGTCGGCTCGCGCGACGACTACGGCTACAATCAGGCGCACGCGCAGGGCGCGGCGGCGCTGAAGAAGATTCCCGGCCTCAAGGTGGTCGAGGAGGAGAAGGTGCCGGAGACCGATGCGGTCGAGAAGACGATCGAGTCCATGATCAATCTCGATGGCGCCACCCTGCTCTTCCCGACCTCGTTCGGGTACTACAATCCGCACATGATCAAGATGGCCAACAAGTACCCGAAGCTCCGCTTCGAGCATTGCGGCGGCCTCTGGAGCGAGAAGGACCCCAAGAACGCCGGCAGCTATTTCGGCTATATCGACGAGGCTCAGTACATCTCCGGCATCGTCGCCGGCCTGACATCGAAGAGCAGCAAGCTCGGCTTTGTCGCGGCCAAGCCGATCCCTCAAGTGCTGCGCAACATCAACGCCTTCACGCTTGGCGCCAAGTCCGTCAATCCAAAGGCCACCACGCAGGTGATCTTCACTGGCGACTGGTCGATGCCGGTCAAGGAGGCCGAAGCCACCAACAGCCTGATCGATCAGGGCGTGGACGTGCTCACCTGCCACGTCGATGGGCCCAAGACCATGGTCGAGAACGCGGCGCGGCGCGGCGCCTTCGTCTGCGGCTATCACACCAACCAGTCGGCGCTGGCACCCAAGGCCTATCTCACCGGCGCGGAGTGGAACTGGGAAGCGCTCTATCCGAAGTTCGTCAAGATGATCGCCTCCGGTGAAGGCATTCCGAATTTCTACCGCGGCGGCCTGAAGGAAGAGATCGTCAAGACCTCGCCCTATGGGGAAGCGGTCTCGGCCGAAGCGCGCAAGGCGGCCGACGCGGCCAAGGCAAAATTCCTGTCGGCAGAAGGCTTCGCCATCTTCAAGGGTGGGCTGGTCGACAACAAGGGCAAGACGGTGATCCCTGCCGGTACCGACCGCGGCCAGAAGGATCCTGAACTGGAGAAGATGGACTACCTGGTCGAGGGCGTGCTCGGAGCCACTTCGTGACGATGGAAGCGGCGGATTCCACGGACGCGGTCGGGACAGTCGCCCCGGCCGCCGATCCCGGTTTCCTCCAGCGTCACGGCGGCACGATCGAATATGTCCTGATCCCGGGCGCGGCGCTGGTCGGCGCGCTCGCGGTGTTCGGCATCTTCGTCGCGATGTTCGGCAAGAATCCGCTCGATCTCTATTTCTACATGTATTACGGCGCGTTCGGCACCTGGTTCTCCTGGCAGAACACGCTGACGCGCGCAGCGCCCCTGATCCTCACCGCACTCTGTACCGCGCTGCCGGCGCAGCTCGGCATGGTCATCATCGGTGGCGAAGGCGCGCTGCTGATCGGCGCATTGTCGGCAACCAGCGCCGCACTCGCGCTTCAGGGCATGCCGCCGCTCGTCGTCCAGATCGCCATGGTCTGCGCCGGCGTGATCGGCGGCGGGCTCTGGATCATGCTCTCGGGCGGCTTGCGGCAATATCGCGGCATCAACGAGACCATCTCGAGCCTGCTGCTCGTCTACATTGCGCTCGCGATCCTCAACCATCTCGTCGAGGGGCTGATGCGCGATCCCGCCAGCCTCAACAAGCCGTCCACCCGCGAGATCGGCGCCGCCAACATGATCGGCTCCATTCCCGGCACCGACGTGCATTGGGGCCTCGTGTTCGGCCTGGTCGCTGCCATCGCCTCCTACATCCTGATCTATCACACTGTGTTCGGCTTCGCCGCGCGCGTGGCGGGCGGCAACATCCGTGCTGCGAAGATCGTCGGTCTCGGCGTCGACAAGCTGATCCTGACCGTCTGCTTCCTTGCCGGCGGCGCGGCTGGCCTCGCCGGCATGGTCGAGGTCGCCGCCGTGCAGGGACGCACCAACGCCAACCTCGCCGCCGGCTATGGCTTCACCGGCATTCTCGTCGGCTTTCTGGCGCGGCAAAATCCGCTCGCCATCATCCCCGTCGCGATCCTGCTCGGCGGCATCAGCGCCAGCGGCGGCCTGCTGCAACGCCGCTTGGGACTGCCCGATGCGTCCGTGCTGGTGCTGCAGGGCATCATCTTCGTCTTCGTGCTCGCCAGCGATGCGCTCTACGGCCGCATCGGATTCCTGAAGGGAAAATCCTGAGATGGCAGACGGATCGATCGGCCTCTGGACCGTCCCGCTCGCCGTCCTCGGCGGCGCCATTCGCGTCTCCACCCCATTCCTGTTCGTGAGCCTGGGCGAATGCATCACCGAGCGTGCGGGCCGCATCAATCTCGGCCTCGAAGGCACGCTGGTGATGGGCGCGATGAGCGCCTATGGCATCTCCTATCTCACCGGCTCTCCGTGGCTCGGCGTGCTTGCCGCCGGCATCACCGGCGCGCTGCTGGGTGCGCTGCATGCCGGCATCTGCTCGCTGCCGCGCGTCAATGACGTTGCCGTCGGAATTGCCTTGATGCTGTTCGGCACTGGCCTTGCGTTCTATCTCGGCAAGCCGCTGATCGAGCCGACAGCGCCGCGGCTGCCCGCCATCGACTTCGGCTGGTGGAGCGACATCCCGCAAGTCCAGGCAGCGCTGCGCATCAACGTGCTGTTCCTGATCGGCGTGGCGCTGGCGCCAATCCTCTATTGGGCCTTCCGCACCACCCGCTTGGGCTTGCTCATCCGCACCGCCGGCGAGAGCGCGGATGCCGCACGCGCGATGGGCCATTCCGTGCTGCTGATCCGCCTGCGCGCCACCATGGCCGGTGGTTTCCTCGCGGGCATCGGCGGCTCGTTTCTGTCCCTGTTCTACCCCGGAAGCTGGAACGAGGGCCTTTCCTCGGGCCAGGGCATCACCGCCGTGGCGCTCGTGATCTTCGCGCGCTGGGATCCCCTGCTCTGCCTGTGGGCCTCGCTCGCCTTCGGCGGCGCGGCGGCGCTGGGTCCGGCGCTGCAATCGGTCGGCGTCACCTCTGGCTATCACCTATTCAACGCCGCGCCCTACATCCTGACGCTGGCGATCATGATCATCACCTGCTCGCCGAAGCGGACGCTGACCGGCGCGCCCGCCGAACTCTCGATCACACGGTAACACGCACGAGGTCGTCCATGCCCGAGCGCTACATCAAGTCCGAGCCCTATGCCTGGCCCTACAATGGTGATCTCCGCCCCGAGAACACGGCGCTGATCATCATCGACATGCAGACCGATTTCTGCGGCGTCGGCGGCTATGTCGACAAGATGGGCTACGACCTCTCGCTGACACGGGCACCTATCGAGCCGATCAAGCGGCTGCTCGCAGTGATGCGCAAGCAAGGCTTCCATATCATCCATACCCGCGAGGGCCACCGCCCCGATCTCTCCGACCTGCCCGCCAACAAGCGCTGGCGCTCGCGCCAGATCGGCGCCGGCATCGGCGATCCCGGCCCGTGCGGACGCATCCTGGTGCGCGGCGAGCCCGGCTGGGACATCATCGAAGAACTCGCGCCGCTACCGGGCGAGCCGATCATCGACAAGCCCGGCAAGGGCTCGTTCTGCGCCACCGATCTGGAGCTGATCCTGCGCGTGCGCGGCATCGAGAACATCGTGTTGACCGGGATCACGACCGACGTCTGCGTCCACACCACGATGCGCGAGGCCAACGACCGCGGCTTCGAATGCGTCCTGCTGCACGATTGCTGCGGCGCGACCGACAAGAGCAACCACGACCACGCGCTGAAGATGATCAAGATGCAGGGCGGCGTGTTCGGCGCAGTCTCGACCTCTGATGCCTTCATCGGAGCAATTTCGTGATCATCGGCGAAACGCCGCCGCCATCGGGCGCCTTCGGCGTCGATGCCATCGCCATGACCATGCGCTTCGGCGACTTCCTGGCGCTGGACAATGTCGAGCTGAAGGTGCGGCCGGGCTCGTTCCATGCGCTGCTCGGCGAGAATGGCGCCGGCAAATCCACCCTCGTCAAATGCATCATGGGCTATTACCACGCGACCGAAGGCGACATTCTCGTCGGCGGCCGCGAGCAGGCGATCGCCAACCCGAAGGATGCCCACGCGCTCGGCCTCGGCATGGTCTATCAGCATTTTACGCTGGTGCCGGCGATGACCGTTGCCGAAAATCTCGTGCTGGCGCGCGACGACGTGCCGGCCGTGGTGAACTGGCCGAAGGAGATGAAGGAGCTGGAGGCGTTCTTGGGCCGCATGCCTTTCAAGGTACCGCTCTCCGCAAAGGTCTCCGACATCTCTGCCGGCGAACGGCAGAAGTGCGAGATCCTCAAGCAGCTCTATCTGAAGCGGCGCTTCCTGATCCTGGATGAGCCGACCTCGGTGCTAACCCCGGCGGAAGCCGACGAGGTGCTCGGCATGCTCCGCGACATGGTTGTGAAGGGCGAGCTGACCATCCTGATGATCACGCACAAGTTCCGCGAGGTCATGGCGTTTGCCGATGACGTCACCATCCTGCGCCGCGGCAAGCTCGCTGGAGCCGGCAAGGTTTCCGAGCTGACGCCGGACGCGATGGCCCGCACCATGATCGGTGCCGAGGAGTTGACGGTGCAGCCGCCGCGCACCGGCGAAGCCGGTCAGGCCAGGCTGGAGCTCCAAAAGCTCCGCGCCCTGGACGATGCGGGCGCCGTTGCCGTGCACGATGTCTCGCTCACCGTTCGCGCCGGCGAGATCGTCGGCATCGCCGGCGTTTCCGGGAATGGCCAGCGCCAGCTCGTCGAGGTGCTGGCCGGCCAGCGCGAGGCCGAGAGCGGGGAGGTGCGCGTCGCCGGCGATCCCTATCACGCAAGCCGCGAGGAGATGCGGCGGCACAGGATGTCGCTGCTGCCCGAGGAGCCGCTGAAGAATGCCTGCGTCGGCGGCATGAGCGTCGCCGACAACATCGCCTTCCGAGAATTCGACCGCGCACCCTTTGCAAGTGGCGGCTGGTGGCTCAATCCCAGCGCCTTTCGCGACGACGCGAGGACGAAGATTGCCCGGTACAAGATCAAGACCCGCTCGCCCGATACGCCGATCTCGGCGCTGTCGGGCGGCAATGTGCAGCGGGCTGTGCTGGCCCGCGAGCTCGGCGGCGACGTCGAGGTGCTGATCGCCGCCAATCCCTGCTTCGGCCTCGATTTCGCGGCGGTGGCGCAGATCCATGCCGAGATCATGGCCGCACGCAACCGCGGCGCCGCCGTCCTGCTCGTCAGCGAGGACCTCGACGAACTGCTCGAACTGTCAGATCGGCTGGTGGTGATGTTCCACGGCGAATTCGTGTATGAAGCGCGGACCAGCGAAGCCGATCTCACGGTGGTCGGCCGCCACATGGCAGGGCACTGAACGGAGGATCGATGGGCGACGCATCCGGGCGGGACGAGCACTTTCTGCGCCTGTCTTTCGCGGTCGCCGGCCGTTCCCTCACCCATGGCAACCATCCCTTCGGCTGTATCGTCGTCGATGCCGACGGCAAGGTGCTGATCGAGACTGAGAACGGCTACATGCCGGATCGCGACGGCACCGCGCATGCCGAGCGTCTCGCAGCCACCCAGGCCTGCCGTACGCTCGATCGCGAGGTGCTGGCGAAGGCCACGCTCTATTCCTCAGCCGAACCCTGCGCGATGTGTGCCGGCGCGATCTACTGGGCCGGTATTGGCCGTGTCGTCTATGGCCTCAGCGAGCATCGCCTGCGCGGCATCACCGGCAACCATCCGGAAAATCCGACGCTCAACCTGCCATGCCGCGAGGTCTTTGCCAGCGGCCAGCGGCCGACGGAGGTCGTCGGCCCACTGCTCGAAGACGAAGCCGAAGCGCTGCACGACGCCGTTTGGACGAAGTAGCAGCACATCCCAAAGGGGACGACACCGTGGAGTGCCGCATTGAGGCAGCCATTGCGGCCGCTGCGCTCCCCGCGATGGACGACCGACGCGTCCGTTGCTCAACATGGCGTCAGGTCTGCGCAGCGGGTTCCGATTTGCCTTGGACCGTCACAAATTTGCAACAGGCACCGCTCGCAGACGCGATCGCCCCCAACCGTCCGGGTGCTGTTTGCGGGATATGATTGCTCGGAATCGATGACCGGCGCTGGGCCGAGAGCCTGCCGACGCGTTGAGCAAGGGATGATGCTTTTTCACATCTTACGCCGGGGTCCAAACTGGCCCAGTATTGAGGCACGTCACCCATGCAAGCGCATCAACGAATGTTAGATCCGACATCCAACGGCCAGCATTCCGGCGAGTCCCCGCTCCTGAGGACCATCGGCCTCACCAAACGCTATGGCGATTTCCTCGCCAACGATTGCATCGATATCGAGATCCGGCCGAGGGAAATCCACGCCCTGCTGGGCGAGAACGGCGCCGGCAAGTCGACGCTGGTCAAGGCGATCTACGGACTGATCCAGCCCAGCGCCGGCGAGATTCACTGGCAGGGCGAGCGGATCGTGCTGTCCGGTCCGTCCGAAGCGCGCATCCGCGGCATCGGCATGGTGTTCCAGCACTTCTCGCTGTTCGACAATCTCACGGTTGCCGAGAACGTCGCGCTCGGCCTCGACGGCAAGGAATCCTTCAAGGACATGTCGGCCCGGCTGGAACAGGTGTCGAAGACTTACGGTCTGCCGCTCGATCCCAGGCGTGAGGTGTGGCAACTCTCCGTCGGCGAGCGTCAGCGCATCGAGATCGTCCGCGCCCTGATGCAGGATCCGAAATTCCTGATCCTGGACGAGCCCACCGCGGTGCTGACGCCGCAGGAGGCTGACCAGCTCTTCATCGTGCTGGATCGCCTCAAGGCCGAGGGCCGCGCCATCCTCTATATCAGCCACAAGCTGGAGGAGGTGAAGCGGCTCTGCGACGCCGCGACGATCCTGCGCGGCGGCAGGAAGGTCGAGACCTGCAACCCGCGGCTCGAAACCGCCGCCTCACTTGCGCGGATGATGGTCGGCGGCGAGGTCAAGGAGGTGAAGGGCGCATCCGGCCGCAAGACCACCGTGCCGCGGCTCGTCGTCAACGATCTCTCGCTGGCTCCCGTCGAAGCGCACGGCGTACGGCTCGAGCACATCTCATTCGAGCTGAAGGGCGGCGAGATTCTCGGCATCGCCGGCGTCGCCGGTAACGGCCAGGACGAATTGTTCGCAGCGCTCTCCGGCGAGCGCCTCGCGAAGGCCCCCGGGACGGTGGTGATCGAGGGCATCGCCGCCGGTCACCTTTCGATCACCCAGCGGCGCAAGCTGGGGGCGGCCTTCGTTCCCGAGGAGCGACTCGGCCACGGCACCGCGCCGCGGATGAGACTGTCGGAGAACGCGCTGCTCACCGGCCATGCCGCCAGCGGCATGGTCCGTCGCGGATTCATCGATACGGCGGCTACGCTGAGAACGGTCGACCGCGCCACCGAAACCTTCGACGTCCGCAAGGCCAAGCGCGATCCCGAGGCCGCCAGCCTGTCCGGCGGCAATCTGCAGAAGTTCATCGTGGGACGCGAGATCCTGCGCAATCCCGCGGTACTGGTGGTGAGCCAGCCGACCTGGGGCGTCGATGCCGGCGCCGCCGCCGTCATCCGTCAGGCGCTGCTTGATCTCGCCACCGCAGGCGCCGCGGTACTCGTGACCAGCCAGGATCTCGACGAGCTCGCCGAGATTGCCGACCGCATCGCCGTGATGTTCCACGGCAAGCTGTCGGCTCCGCTCTCGGCACGCGAAGCAAGCCGCGAGAAGCTGGGCCTTCTGATGGGCGGCAGCAGCCTGCAGCCAAAGGAGATCGCGCATGCAGCTGGTGCTTGAGAAGCGTGCCGAGCGCTCTGGCACGATCGCGCTGGTGTCCCCCCTGATCGCGATTGGCCTCACGATCGTGACCATGGTCATCCTGTTCGCGATCCTTGGCAAGAATCCACTGCTTGCCCTGCACGCCTATTTCATTGCGCCCCTCACCGATGGCTATTCGCTCCAGGAGATCGCGGTGAAGGCGACGCCGCTGGTGATGATCGCGATCGGCCTGTCGCTGTGCTATCTCGCCAACGCCTGGAACATCGGCGCCGAAGGGCAATTCCTGATCGGCGCAGTCGCGGGAAGCTGGATCGCGGTGAAGACGCAAGGTACTGATGCCGGCGCCTGGGTGCTGCCGGCTATGCTCGTCCTCGCCGCCGCTGCGGGCGCGCTCTATGCGCTGATCCCGGCGATCTGCAAGGTGAAATTCGGCGCCAGCGAGATCCTGACCAGCCTGATGCTGGTCTATGTCGCCGACCTCTTCCTCGACTATCTCGTGCGCGGCCCCTGGCGCGATCCGCACGGCTTCAATTTCCCGACCACGGCCGAGTTCGATCCGGTAGCGACCGTGCCGTTGCTGATCGAAGGCGGCCGGCTGCATCTCGGCTCCATCATCGCCCTGCTCGTCGTCGCGGCAGCCGCGATCCTGCTCGGGCGCACCATCAAGGGTTTCGAGATCCGCGTGGTCGGCGCCGCGCCGCGCGCCGCGCGGTTCGGCGGCTTCAACGCCAACCAGCTCATCATCCTGACCTTCGCCGTCTCCGGGGCGCTGGCCGGGCTTGCCGGCATCATCGAGGTGGCGGGTCCAGTCGGGCATCTCCAGCCCGGCATCTCGCCAGGCTACGGCTTTACCGCGATCATCGTCGCTTTCCTCGGCCGGCTGAACCCGCTTGGAATATTAGTTGCAGGCCTCTTCCTCGCGTTGACCTTTATCGGCGGCGAGCAGGCGCAGATCGCGATGAAGATTCCGCTGGACGTCACCAAGGTCTTTCAGGGCATTCTGCTGTTTTACGTGCTCGCCTGCGACTCCCTCATTCTCTACCGCTTCAAGCTGGTGTTCCCGAACAAGGTGGTGGCCCGTGGAGCTGGTTGAGGCCATCATCCTGGCGGTACTCGCCGCGTCGACGCCGCTGTTGCTGGCCGCGACAGGCGAACTCGTGGCCGAGCGTTCCGGCGTGCTCAACCTCGGGGTCGAAGGCATGATGATCGTCGGCGCGGCCTGTGGCTTTGCCGGCGCCTGGCTGACCGGATCGATCTTTATCGGCGCGCTGTTCGGCATCGTCGCGGGCACGCTGATGTCGCTCGTCTTCGCGCTGATGGCACTCGGGCTCGCCGTCAACCAGGTCGCAACCGGCCTCGCGCTGACCATCTTGGGTGTTGGCCTCTCGGGTCTGATCGGCGCCGGCTTCGTCGGCGAGCGCATCACGCCGGCCGTGCAACTCGTCATTCCCGGTCTCACTAATGTCCCCCTGATCGGCCGCGTGCTGTTCGGCGAGAATGGTTTCGTCTATTTCTCGATCGCACTGATCGTCGCGGTTTGGTGGTTCCTGTACCGCACCCGGGCAGGCTTGATCCTCCGCGCCTGCGGCGACAATCACGTTTCCGCGCATGCGCTCGGCTATCCCGTCCTGCGCATCCGCACCCTCGCCGTGATGTTCGGCGGCGCCTGCGCGGGTCTTGCGGGCGCCTATTTGCCGCTCGCCTATACGCCGTTCTTCATTCCGGGCATGACCGCCGGCCGCGGTTGGATCGCACTGGCGCTAGTGGTGTTCTCGTCCTGGCGGCCGGGCCGGCTCGTCATCGGCGCCTATCTGTTCGGCGCGGTGACGATCCTGCAACTGCATGCGCAAGGATGGGGCGTCGGCATTCCCTCGCAATTCATGTCGGCGCTGCCTTATCTCGCGACGGTCATCGTGCTGGTCCTTATCTCCCGAGCGCGCACCGGCGGCTCGACCGCGCCGGCTGCGCTCGGTACGGTGTTCGTGCCTGACCGCTGAGTTTCATTCCAAGGCGTGCGCGATGGGGCGCGCATGCTGCGGATCGTGGCTTCCCCCGAAGTTTGGAGATCGATGATGAGGAAATCACTTCTTGCACTGGCTGCCGGGCTCTTGCTCGCTGGGAGCGTCAGTGCGGCCTCCGCCGCCGACAAGCTGAAAGTCGGCTTCGTTTATCTCGGTCCGATTGGAGACCTCGGCTGGACCTATCAGCACGACCTCGGTCGCCAGGCGCTGGTGAAAGAACTGGGCGACAAGATCGAGACCACGTATCTCGAGAACGTGCCCGAAGGCCCGGACTCCGAGCGGGCAATCGAGCAGCTCGTCCGCGCCGGCAACAAACTGATCTTCACCACATCGTTCGGCTACATGGATCCGACGCTGAAGGTCGCCAAGAAATATCCGAACGTGCATTTCGAGCACGCCACCGGCTACAAGCGCAACCCGAACATGTCGACCTACTCGGCGAAATGGTATCAGGGCCGCTACATTCAAGGCCTGATTGCGGCCAAGATGTCGAAGTCGGGCGTGCTCGGCTATATCGGCTCGTTCCCAATTCCGGAGGTCGTCTCCGGCATCAACGCGACGATACTGGCGGCGCAGACCATCAATCCGAACATCAAGGTCAAGATCATCTGGGCCAACACTTGGTTCGACCCAGGCAAGGAGGCCGACGCCGCCAAGGCGCTGATCGACCAGGGTGCCGACGTCATCATGCAGCACACGGATTCGCCCGCCGCCATGCAGATCGCCAGCGAACGTGGCAAGCTGGCCTTCGGCCAGGATTCCGAAATGATCCAGTTCGGGCCAAAGGCTCAGCTGACCTCGATCATCAACAACTGGGGGCCCTACTATATCGAGCGGGTCAAGGCCGAGCTCGCCGGCACCTGGAAGTCCGAGGACACCTGGGGTGGTCTCGACAGCCGCATGTTCGCGATGGCGCCCTACACCAACATGCCTGACGATGTGAAAAAAATGGCTGAGGATGCCCAGGCCGCGATCACCGCGGGCAAGCTGCATCCGTTCAAATGCCCGATCGTTGGGCAGGACGGCAAGCCGGTCGAATGCAAGGGCGGCGGTCACCTGGATGACGGCCAGATCCTCGGCATGAATTTCTACGTGAAAGGCATCGACGACAAGCTGCCGGGCAAGTAGCACGCTTCTTGCATTGACTAAATCACCTGCTCCTCCCGGAGGAGGTTCGGAGGGGGTGGCCAGAAGCACCCGGCACTTGTGGCTGCCCCCTCTTTCTCTATTTCGCCCGGCTATCCAGCCTGCATGGCCCGCGCCGCGGAACTGTGGCGGCGGATGAGGTCTGCCACATCGAGACCCGGGATCGCACCGTCGATCACCGCCCATTTTCCAGCCACCATCACCCGGTCGGCGCGATGCGCCCCGCACAGCACGAGCGCAGCGAGCGGATCGCCGTGGCCGGAGAAGCGCAGCTCGTCGAGCCGGAACAGCGCAAGATCGGCGGCCTTGCCGACGGCGATGTCGCCGAGTTCCGGCCGGCCCACACATGCCGCCGAGCCCTTGGTGGCCCAGCGCAACGCATCCTTGTGGCTGACCTTCGTGACGCCATAACGCGCGCGTTGCAGCAGGAACGCGGCCCGCACCTCCTGCATGAGGTTGGATCCGTCGTTGGAGGCCGAGCCGTCGACACCAATGCCGATCCCGACGCCGGCCTCTTCCATGTCGCACACCGGGCAACAGCCCGACGCGAGCAGCTGGTTGCTGCACGCACAATGGCTGACGGTCGTGCCGGCCTTGCCGAGCCGTCTCATCTCGTCCGGATTGAAGAAGATTCCATGGGCGAGCCAGGTGCGCGCATTGAGCCAACCGCATTGCTCGAGATAGTCGAGCGGACGGCAGCCATACATCTGCTGGCAGAAGCTGTTCTCGTCCTCGGTTTCGGCGAGATGGGTGTGCAGGCGCACGTCGAGCTTGTCGGCGAGATCGGCCGTGGCGCGCATCAGCGACGTCGTCACCGAGAACGGCGAGCATGGCGCGAGCGCAATCTGCACCATCGCATCCGCGCCGCGCTGGTGATGCTTGGCGACCACGCGGGCGCTATCGGCGAGAATGGTGTCCTCGTCCTGCACGACACTGTCGGGCGGCAAGCCGCCGTCGCGCTGTGACAGGTTCATCGAGCCGCGCGTGAGCAGCACGCGCACGCCGAGGCGCTTCGCCACCGCCACCTCGATATCGACGGCGTCTTCGAGTCCGGGCGGGAAGACGTAGTGGTGATCCGTCGTGGTGGTGCAGCCGGAGAGCAACAGCTCGGACATCGCCACGGTGACGCCGAGCTCGAGCGCTTCCGGCGTCAGCCTCGCCCACACCGGATAGAGCGCCTGGAGCCAGGGGAACAGCTCGCGGTCCATCGCGGCCAGCAGCGCCCGCGTCAGCGTCTGGTAGAAGTGATGATGGGTATTGATCAGGCCCGGCAGCACGACGTGTTCGCCCGCATCGAACACTGCGACATCGGCGGTTGCGGGCACACCGCCCGCCGGCACGAGCTCGACGATCCGGCCGTCCTTCACGACAATGCCGCGCTCGGCCCCGTCGGCGAGGATGGCCAGGGGATCCCTGATCCAGGTCGAACTTGCCTCAGTCATGATCCTGCTTCTCCTCGCCCACCCTGACGGCGGACCTGCAAGGCCGAGGACGATTGCGTCCTTGCTTCGACTTGTTGTTGCCACTTGGCTCCCGTCTTGCAACACTTCGCTCGGACCATTCAACCGTCGGAAGCGTTGGCGCAGCCATGGACTTGAATACCATCACAGCCGTCGCCCATCCGCAAACGCGCGCGCAGCTGCCCGTTTGGACGGCAGGTGATGCTTGGCTCGCGGGCGGCACCTGGCTGTTCTCGGAGCCGCAAACGCATCTGACGCGACTGATCGATCTCACCGATCTGAAATGGCCGGCACTTGCGATCACAGAGAGCCACCTCTCGATCGCCGCCACTTGCACCATCGCAGAGCTCGATGGACTCGCCTGCCCCTCTGATTGGCTCGCAGCGCCGCTGATCAACCAGTGCTGCCGGGCCTTCCTTGCCTCATTCAAGATCTGGAAGACCGCGACCGTCGGCGGCAATCTCTGCATGTCGCTGCCGGCGGGACCGATGATCTCGCTGACGTCGGCACTCGACGGCGTCTGCACCATCTGGAAGGCCGGCGGCGGTGAACAGAGGCTTCCGGTCACCGAATTCGTCACCGGCAACCAGCGCAATCGCCTGACGCCAGGCGACCTGCTCCGGCAGATCGACATCCCGCTTCCCGCGCTGAAGCGCCGCACGGCCTTCCGCCAGATCTCGCTGGCGCCCGTCGGCCGCTCCGCGGCGCTGCTGATCGGCAGTCTCGAAGCCGATGATACGCTGACACTCACGGTCACCGCGTCGACGGTGCGGCCGATCCAGCTGCGCTTCCGCAAAGCCCTAGACGCAGGCGCGCTGCGCGCCGCGCTCATGCAGGAGATTACCGATGATCTGTACCACACGGACATCCATGGCGCGCCACTCTGGCGCAAGCACATGACGCTGCGCCTGGCCGAGGACATTCGCGTCGAGCTGCTGGGAGCGATACCCGCATGAGCCTGGAGGTCAATGGCGAGGCATTTTCCCAGGAGCCGCGCGCCGGCCAGTGCCTGCGCACGTTCCTGCGCGAGCTCGGCCATTTCGGCGTGAAAAAGGGCTGCGATGCCGGCGACTGCGGCGCCTGCACCGTACTGCTGGACGGCGAGCCGGTGCACAGCTGCCTGATCCCGGCGTTCCGGGCCGAGGGCCGCAGCGTGACCACGATCGAAGGCCTTGACGGCGATCACGGCACGCATCCGATGCAGCAGGCCTTCCTCGATGCGCAGGGCTTTCAATGCGGGTTCTGCACCGCCGGCATGATCCTGACCTGCGCCTCGCTGAACCAGGCGCAGCGCACCGATCTCGGCACGGCGCTGAAAGGCAATATCTGCCGCTGCACCGGCTATCGGTCGATCGAGGACGCGATCCTCGGCAAGACCAATGTCGAGGCGAGCGTCGAGGCCGGCGCCGCCTTCGGCCGCAGCCTGCCCGCCCCCGCAGGCCCCGATGTGGTCCGCGGCACGGCACGCTACACCTTCGACACCGCAATCGATGGTCTGCTGCACATCAAGCTGCTGCGCTCGCCGCATGCGCACGCGAGGATCGTCGCGATCGACAAGTCGGACGCGCTGAGCATCCCCGGAGTGCACGCCGTGCTGACGCACGAGGATGCGCCGTCCGTACTGATCTCGACGGCGCGGCATGAGAAAGACTGGATGGACCCGGAGGATACCCGCGTCCTCGACGATGTCGTCCGTTTCATCGGCCAGAAGGTTGCCGCCGTCGTCGCCGAGACCGAAGCCGCCGCGGAGGCTGCGTGCCGCAAGCTGAAGGTCAGCTACGAGATCCTGCCGGCGCTGATCGATCCCGAGCAGGCGATGGCCCCGGGTTCGCCGGTCGTTCATCCCGACCGCACAGCTGCGAACCGCGTTGCCGATGCCCAGCGCAACCTGGTCGCGGAGACGCATGGCGAGTTCGGCGATGTCGCATCGGCGCTTGCAACATCTGCCGCCACCTATGAGGCTACTTTCCACAGTCACCGCGTGCAGCACGCGGCGCTCGAGACCCATGGCGGCCTCGCCTGGCTCGATGATTCCGGCGTTCTCACCGTCCGCACCTCGACGCAGGTGCCGTTCCTGACCCGGCGTGCGCTGTCGGACATCTTCCAGCTTCCCATGGACAAGGTCCGCGTGTTCTGCGAACGCGTCGGGGGCGGTTTTGGCGGCAAGCAGGAGATGTTCGTCGAGGACATCCTGGCGCTTGCCGCGCTGAAGACCGGGCGGCCGGTCAAGCTGGAGCTGACACGCGAGGAGCAGTTCATCGCGACCTCGACGCGGCATCCGATGCGGATCCACGTCAAGGCCGGCGCCGATGCGGGCGGCAAGCTTACCGCGCTTCAGCTCGACGTGCTCTCCAACACCGGCGCCTACGGCAATCATGCCGGCCCGGTGATGTTCCACGCGCTGGCGGAGTCCATCGCCGTCTACAATTGCCCGAACAAGCGGGTCGACGGCGTCGCCGTCTACACCAACACCGTGCCGGCGGGCGCGTTTCGCGGCTATGGCCTGCCGCAGGCGCTGATCGCGGTGGAAGCGGCGATCGACGAACTGGCGGGGCAGCTCGGAATCAGCCCCTACGAGATGCGCCGGCGCAATATCGTGAGGCCCGGCGATCCCATGCTGTCGCCGCCGCCGTCCGAATATCACGACGTGCTCTACGGCTCCTACGGGCTCGACCAGTGCCTCGATCTCGTCGAGCGCGCGATGCAGGCCGATGGCCCGCAGCCGGAGCTGTCGCCGGATTGGCTGATCGGCGACGGCATCGCGCTGACCATGATCGACACCGTGCCGCCGGCCGGCCACTTCGCCGATGCAACGATCGCGCTCAACGACGACGGAGGCTTCGACCTCACCGTCGGCACGGCCGAGTTCGGCAACGGCACCAGCACCGTGCATCGCCAGATCGCGGCGACCACGCTGGCGACCACCGTCGACAAGATTCGTCTGCGCCAGTCCGACACCGCCCATGGCGGCCACGACACCGGCGCGTATGGCAGCGCCGGCACTTTCGTTGCGGGCAAGGCGACGCATGCGGCAGCCATGCAGCTTGCGAGCGAGCTGAAGGCGGCAGCCGCCGGCGCCTGGCTGTGCGATGTGGAGACTTGCGCGCTCGATGCGGACTCCGTCGTCAGCGGCGTCCGCCGCATGCCTTTTACGGAGCTGGCGAAGCTCGCCCGCGAGCGCGACCGGCCGTTCGCAGGCAGCGGCACGTCCGGCGGCACGCCGCGATCGGTGGGGTTCAACGTGCAGGGCTTTCGCGTCGCGGTGAACAAGGCGACCGGCGAGCTCCGGATTCTCAGGAGCGTGCACGCCGCGGACGCGGGCGTCGTCGCCAATCCCATGCAGTGCCGCGGACAGGTCGAAGGCGGCGTGGCGCAGGCGCTCGGCGCTGCGCTCTACGAGGAGATGGTGATCGACGCGAGCGGGCGCGTCACCAATCCGAAATTCCGCGACTACCACCTGCCCTCTTTCGCCGACGTGCCGCGCACGGAGGTCCTCTTCGCCGAGACGTCCGACACGATCGGCCCGCTCGGCGCGAAGTCCATGAGCGAGAGCCCTTACAATCCGGTCGCCGCCGCGCTCGGCAACGCGATCGCAGACGCCACCGGCATTCGCTTTACTGCGCCGCCCTTCAAGCCGGACCGGCTGTTTCCGGCGCTCCATGACAAATTTGGCTAGATAGATGTTTCGGGGGATACATCCATGAGCAACGACGTCCATCCCGTCGACGAGGTCCTGCCGGTCCCGCGCCTGCTCGCGCTCGGGCTCCAGCACGTGCTGGTGATGTATGCCGGCGCGGTCGCGGTCCCCCTCATCATCGGCCGCGCGCTGAAGCTGCCGCCGGAGGACGTCGCCTTCCTGATCAGCGCCGACCTGTTCGCCTGCGGACTTGTGACGCTGGTCCAGTGCCTCGGCTTCCCCGGCGTCGGCATCCGCCTGCCCGTGATGATGGGCGTGACCTTTGCGTCGGTCGGCCCGATGCTGTCGATGGCGGCTTCACCGGAAATCGGCCTGCTCGGCATCTACGGCTCCGTGATCGCCGCCGGTCTGTTCGGCATCGTCGTTGCGCCGTTCGTCAGCCGGCTGCTGCCGCTGTTTCCTCCCGTCGTCACCGGCACCATCATTCTCATCATCGGCATCTCCCTGATGCGCGTCGGCATCAACTGGGCCGGCGGCGGCCTGCCGACGTTGACGAAGGTGGTCGACGGCGTTTCCGGCAGCTTTCCCAATCCGGCCTATGGGCAATTGCAGGGGCTCGGCATCTCGCTGTTCGTGCTGCTCTTCATCCTCGGCCTGATCAAATGGGGCAGCGGGTTTCTCGCCAACGTCGCCGTGCTGATCGGCATCATCGCCGGCGCGGTGCTCGCGAGCATTCTGGGCGTGATGCATTTCGACAAGGTCGCCGCCGCCTCCTGGGGCGCACTCGTGATTCCCTTCCGCTTCGGCATGCCGCAATTCCACCTGGTGCCTGTCATCACCATGTGCATCGTCATGATCGTGGTGATGATCGAATCGCTCGGTATGTTCCTGGCGCTTGGCGAGATCACCGGCAAGGCCGTCGACCGCGAAGCCCTGAGCCGCGGCTTACGCGCCGACGGGCTCGGCACGTTGCTCGGCGGCATCTTCAACACGTTTCCCTATACCTCGTTTTCGCAGAACGTCGGCCTCGTCTCAGTCACGGCCGTGCGCTCGCGCTGGGTGACGGTGACGGGCGGCTGCATCCTGCTCGTGCTCGGGCTGTTGCCGAAGCTCGCCGCGCTGGTGGAGGCGGTGCCGCTGGTCGTGCTCGGCGGCGCCGGCCTCGTGATGTTCGGCATGGTGGCGGCCACCGGCGCACGCATCCTGGCCGCGGTCGATTTCCGCAACAACCGCTACAATCTCTTCATTGTCGCGATCTCGATCGGCTTTGGATTGATCCCGCTCGTTGCTCCCGGTTTTTTCCGCAATCTGCCGCACAATCTGCATCCGCTGCTGGAGTCCGGCATCCTGCTCTGCGCGGTCGTGTCGGTGCTGCTCAATGCCTTCTTCAACGGGTTGAGCGGTGGCGCTGCCGCGGAGGCCGACGCGGCGTCAGCCGCCGCATCGGCACAGCATGTCTAAAGCGCGATGCGACTAGGATGAATCGTCATCGCGCTTTGGATTATTGTTTAAGCATGATCTTGTCGGAAAACCGCTACGCACTTTTCCGGATCATGCTCTAGCTGCCGCGATAGGTCGAGTAACTCCAGGGCGTGACCAGCAGCGGCACGTGGTAATGGCTTTCCGGCTCGCTGATCGCAAAGCGCAGCGTGATCTCGTCGAGGAACGGCGGATCGGACAGCGGCACGTTGCGCGCGGCGTAATATTTGGCGACGCTGAAGCGCAGCTCGTAGCGGCCGATCGGCAGCGGACGGCCGCCGATCAGCGGCTGGTCGGTGCGGCCATCGGCATTGGTCACCGTGCGCGCGATGACGCGGATCTCGCCAAGGCTCGCGAGCTCCACGAGCTCGATCGGGATGCTAGGTGCGGGCTTGCCGATCTGGTTGTCCAGCACATGGGTCGAGAGCCGGCCGTGCACCTTCAGCCTGTCGTCGGCGGCGACCAGCTGGTCGAGCCGCAGCGCCGAGATGCGGCCGATCTCCTCGATCGCACGCCTTATCTCGGTCTTGGCGATGTTGAGCAGCCGCGCCTCGAAGTCGCGCAGCACGGAATCCTTGGTGTGACGGCGCACACAGACGATGTAGGGGAAGCCGAACTTGTCGCGGTAGGCGTTGTTGGCCCGCTCGAACGCGGAATATTCGGCATCCGACAGCCGGTCGAGCCCTGCGCTGTTCTGCTCGTCGGTCGATTCCGCGGTGAGGCCCGCGGCGCGCTGCGTCTTGTTGGCGAGATCGGGATGCGCCCGGATCAGCGCCAGCTGCACGTCAGGCTCGGCACTCTGGATCGCGGCCATCAGCGCGGCGTGCAGCTCGTTGATGCCGGCGAACGGCCGCTTTGCCGCGAGCTGCTCGGCGATCCACGGCGAATATTCGACGACGTTGGCGAGCGCCGCGACGAAGTCGGCCGTGCTTGCAGCGTTGAGATCGGCGAGCGAAATCTGCGACATCATCTCACCCGATCTCGAATGCGTCGGCGGCAAGATGGGCGTGCTTCTCGTGCCAGTGCTGCGCGATCTGCAACCGGGTCGGCACCCAGACGCGCTCATGCTTGCCGATATAGTCGAGGAAGCGGATCAGGCCCGCTGCGCGGCCGGGCCGGCCCGCGAGGCGGCAATGCAGGCCGACCGACATCATCTTCGGCGCGGTTTCGCCCTCCGCGTAGAGCACGTCGAAGGCGTCCTTCAGATAAGTATAGAACTGCTCGCCCTCGGCAAACCCTTGCGGGTTGATGAACCGCATGTCGTTGGCATCGAGCGTATAGGGAATGATGAGCTGCTTGCCGCTGGCGCCCTTGACCCAATAGGGCAGATCGTCGGCATAGGAGTCGCAGAGATAGAGGAAGCCGCCCTCCTCCATCAGCAGACGGTTGGTGTTGATCGAGGAGCGCCCGGTGTACCAGCCGAGCGGACGTGCGCCGGTCGCCTCGGTATGCACGCGGATGGCCTCGGCGATCTCGGCGCGCTCCTGCGCCTCGGTCATGTCCTTGTGCTCGATCCATTTCAGGCTGTGGCTGGCGATATCCCAGCCCGCCTCCTTCATCGCAGCGACAATCTCGGGATTGCGCTTGAGCGCGGTGGCGACGCCGAACACCGTGGTCGGCCAGCTCCGCTCGTTGAACATCCGCCACAGCCGCCAGAAGCCGGCGCGCGAGCCATATTCGAACATGGATTCGATGTTGGCGTGGCGCTGGCCGGGCCAGGGCTGCGCGCCGAGCACGTCGGACAGAAAGGCTTCCGAGGCGCGGTCGCCGTGCAGGATGTTGTTCTCGCCGCCTTCCTCGAAATTGACGACGAACTGCACCGCGACCCGCGCGTCACCAGGCCATTGCGGATGCGGCGGGTTGCGGCCGTAGCCGCGGAGATCGCGCGGGTAGCGGGGCTCGGTCACTCAGACTTCCTCGAAGCGGATCGGCAGCGCGCCCTTCCACAGCACGCTCTTGCCCAGCGTTGCGAGGTTCTCCAGGCCCGAGGTCAGCGTGATGAAATGGTTGCCGGCGAGCTGACCCATCTTGCTCGCGAAATGCACGCCGCCATAGGCCAGCAGGATCTCGGTTTCGCTGATGCCGCCGGGATAGAGGATGATCTGGCCGGGGGCGGGATAGCTGGTGTGGTTCTCGTAGCCGACGCCGAAGTCGAGGTCGCCGAGCGGCATCCACACGCCCTCGCCACTCCAGCGCACATGGATGATGTGGCTTTCGAACGGCAGCGCCTTGCGGAAGGCGGCGACGGTTTTGGGCGCCGCCTGCTCCTCGAAACGGGCATCGAAGGTGAAGTCGCCGGCGCGGATAACGAGTTTGCTCATCTCATCTCTCTGGATCGGGGGCGATGCGCCCACGGGGAACTTTCAGCAAAAAGCACTCCCGACCGTTTCGCGCAAGTGGCGCGGGAGGCTCTCGTATAAGTTGGGGCACGCCACCCGGCGTGCCCGATCGCCTGAAAGCTGGGTGCCATTGAACCGGATTGCAGGAGGTGAGTCCACCGGCAGAATTGCCGGGCAAAGGGGCGCCGGCGCGGATGCGCTGCGTCCGGGGCACGAGAGCTGAGCGTGGTGCTGCGTTCGGAACGACGAAGATGAGGCGATGGTGCGTTCTCCGAGTAACACTGTCATTCCCCGCCTTGTACGCAATCGCGCACTGGAGCGGGGAATCCAGTACGCCGCGGCCTCTCGATTCAATCACTGGCGTCTCGGAGTACTGGATCGCCCGGTCAAGCCGGGCGATGACACCGAATGTGTGGACGCAGACGTGCGTACTCGGCCTCGCGGCTGCTTCGCCCGAGCTTTGCTTCGTCTCGCCGCCCTCATAGCCAAGAGGGCGCAGGGAAGGCCGGGTGCCGGCGGCACCCGCGGTCCACTGCGCTAGAGCACACGCAGGAAGAACCGCACAGCAGCATACAGGTGAAGCCCAACACACGGCCTTCCCTGCGCGATGGTCGGACGGCTTATGCCGCGCTCTCCCGGGAGCCGAGTTCCCTCTGGCCTCCCTCGCTCCCGCGAAAGTCGCCGGCACCGCGCCGGTTGACGCCAATGCTGCATTCGCCAGAGCTTGACCGTAGCAACGACGGCCAGGACCACACGGTTTTGCCGTACGCGCGGTCCGTTGGCGCCGCAGGGTTCGACGGCGTTGTGCACGTTGCCATCGAAATGCCGGCGCGACGAACCTGACAGCGCCGCTCGTCCGTACGAAGCTTAGGGGCTCACGGAGAGCAATCCGCCCTGCCCTCAGCTCTCGTACACGACGCTGCCGCGTCCACCGCAAGCCCGGCTCGCGACAATGACGACCTCATGATCGCCCCTCGAGATTGAGCCGGGATGGGCGACACATACGTCATTTCCGAATTTCGGTAAAGCGGAATATTTCCGCGCGAGCGGGTTGACAGCGCCGCGACACACCTCGGTCCCGTAGCCTGGATGGAGCGCCAGCGTAATCCGGGACAGCGCAAGATGCCGAGCGCGCAGCCCCCGATTACGCTTTCGCTCCATCCGGGCTACGAGAGACGAGATTGAGCTCGTCGAGACCTGGAGCGCTCAGTACGGTGCGTAACGATAGCCCGGATCGTAGTAGTAGCCGGAACCGCCGTAGTAACCAGGGCCGCCGTAGTAACGCGGGCCATAGCCATAATAATAGCGGTTTTCATAATATTCGCGGCGGCGGCTCTCGGCGATCGCGCCTCCGATCAGACCTGCGGCCATGCCCATGAAGGCGAGACCCGCGGCATTCGGCCCGCGTCGATAGTAACGCCGCCGGTGCGAGCTGAAATCGGTGACGTCGGAGGCAGCCTGGCCGGCAACGACCGCCTTGACAGCCGACTTGGCGTCCGGGCTCCCGGCCGACGCCGCTGCAGACGGGGATGCGGAAGCCGCAATCAGGGCGAGGCCAGCGAGCGCGACCACGATCGTGTTGCGGCCGGCTGCGGAAATCACGGGTCCAATACTCATGTTTGAATTTCCTCTGTTCTCGCCCAAAGAAACATAAGCAAACGATCTATAATCCGCAAACCACTGAAATGGTTTCATGATCGCGGCGATCTGCCACGCTTTGAACGATTGTAAATCCCGAACGATCAGACCCAGCTTGAACCAGCCAACCTGAGCGGTTAATGAACGGCCGCGCCGTTTTCGGTCGCCGTAAGCGTTTACGTGAACCAACGCATCAACCGACGCCGTCGGGATCGATGCCATTTTCCAGGTTCACCGAGATCGACGCGCCCTTTCCTAGAGAAACCAGATGATTGTGGTTCGCAAACTGCCGGCGCGCTATGCGCCGATCGTGACGCCATTCGTGCTGTCCATCCTCATGACGGCGGTGGTATCGGTCATTTCGACGCTGCGGAGCCTGGGGGCAACGCCGGCGTTCCTGGCGGCCTGGCCGGGCGCCTGGGGACTGTCCTGGCTCGTCGCCTTCCCGACCCTGCTCCTGGTGCTGCCGCTGGTCCGCCGGATCGTGGCCTGGCTCGTCGCAGCACCACCCGGCCGGTAACCGCGCCTACGACAGCGCCCCCAGCACGCCTCTCGTCGCCTTGTCGATTTCCTCGACATAGCGGCGGCGGGCGAAGCTCTCGGTGAGGAAGCCGACCACCTTGCGGCTGTCGGTGGAATCGACCACCGCCAGCATCTCCGCCTCGGCTTCGTCGAACACCGCCATCGCCGACTTCACGTTCATTTCCGGGATCAGCACGATGTCGATCAGGCGGGCGAGCTCGACCACCTGGATGTCGTCGGCGATGGTGTCGAGGTCGCTGGAGAACAAATCGGGCAGCAGGACGAGGCCGATATATTCGTCAGCATTGTTGACGATGACGATTCCCGGCCGCGAGCCGAGCGCGAACTCGCGGCGCGCGGCGGCGATCGTCGTGGTCGAGGGCACCTTGCCGACGTCCGAGCGCATCAGGCGCTCGACCGTGAGATTGCGCAGCCAGCCGACGTCGTTGGCGCTGCGGATGGTCTCGCCGCGCAGATGCAGGCGCCAGGTCGAGAAGGAATGGCCGAACATGAAGCGCACGCAGATCGAGGTCACGATGCAGCCGGCCAGCACCACGGCGGTGACGTCGACGTTACGTGTCATCTCGAGCACGAGGAACGACATCGTGAGCGGGCCACCGACGATGGCGACGCCGAGCGTCGCCATGCCGGTCAACATCGCCACCAGCGGATCGATCGCGAAGTTCGGGCTGATGAGCAGCAGCACCGCGGCAAAGAACTTTCCGATCAGGCTGCCGACGAACAGCGAGGCGAAGAACAGGCCGCCGCGAAAGCCGGAGGCGAGCGAGATCAGGCAGGCCGTCACCTTCAAGGCGATGATCAGCGCGATCAGGCCGATCGTCATGTCGTGGAAGAGATCGAGCACCATGGCGCCATGGCCGGCCGCGAGAACCTGCGGCGTGATGATGGCGAACCCGCCGACGATGAGCCCGCCGATCACAGGACGCAGCCAGACCGGCATCCAGGCGAACAGCCGCTCGAACATCGGCGAGGAGCGCATCACGGCGATGCCGACGCCGCTGGTGATGAGGGCGAGCCCGATCAGTGCCAGATATTGCTCGACGCCGACGGCGCTGACCTTGGGTATCTCCAGCGAGTATGGCGCGCCGCCCAGCCATTGCGCGGTCAAGGCGCCCGCGAGGGAGGCGGCGAGGATCGGCGCGGCACTGCCTACGGCATAGACGCCGACGATCAGCTCGCAGGCATAGAAGGCGCCGGTGATTGGCGCGCCGAACGCCGCCGCGATCGCCGCCGCGGCCCCGCAGCCGACCATCAGGCGCAGATCGTTGCGGCGGAGATTGAAGAATTTGCCGATCAACGAGGCGATGCCCGAACCGATCTGGGTGTAGCCCGCCTCGAGGCCGACGGAGGCGCCGCAGCCGTTCGAGATCAGGGTCTGGCCTGCGACCACCCCGCTGTCGCGCATCGACAGATTGCCGCCCCGCAGCGCGTTTGCCTCGATCGGATCGACCGCGTTCGATATCTTCATGCGCCGCCGCGACCATTCCATGATTCCGAGCACCAGCCCGCCGAGCGCAGGCGCGATCAGTGCCGCCCATGGGCTGACGCTCGCGTGGGCCGACAGGTGGACGTCAATGGGAATGCCGTAGATCACGACATGCGCGATCTGCGCGATGTGGGCCATCAGCGTCACGACCGCGCCCGCGAGCGTGCCGATCACGAGCGCCAGCGGGATCAGGTAGAACTCGTTGCTGCGCAGCAGGGCGCGCAGCCGAACCATGGTGCGGTTCGTCTTCTTGCGATCGACGAGATGTTTGATCCGCACTAACACCGTCTGGCCCGCCCTACCGTTCCGACAGGCCGTAGCCGGCCATGCGCTGACGGACCCGCTCGATCTCCTCGCTCGGGAGCAGCGGCGGTTGTCCGATCTGCAGACAGCCGTGATATTGCCGCGCCAGCGTCTCGACCTCGACCGCCAGCCACATCGCCTTGTCCAGGGTCTTGCCGATCGCGATCATGCCGTGATGATCGAGCAGGCAGGCGAGCCGGCCCTCCAGCGCCCGCACGGCGTGCTCGGACAGCTCCGCCGTTCCGAACGTCGCGTAGGGCGCGCAGCGGATGCTGTCGCCGCCCGCCGCCGCGATCATGTAATGCACGGGCGGGATCTCCATGCCCATGATCGCCAGGATGGTGCAATAGGTCGGATGGGCGTGCACGACGGCGTTGACGTCGGGCCGCGACTTCAGGATGTCGCGATGAAAGCGCCATTCGCTCGACGGCTTCTGGTCGGGCGCGTGCGAGCCGTCCATGGCCATGAAGACGATCTGGTCCGGACGCATGGCCTCATAGGGCACGCTGGTCGGCGTGACCAGGAGGCCGTCCACATGCCGGACGCTGATATTGCCCGATGTGCCCTGGTTGATGCCGAGCGCGTTCATGCGCCGGCAGGCGTCGATAATGGCCTGTCTCTTGCCGAGCTCGTCCGCTGTCATCGACATGTCGATTTCCTGTCGAGGGCTTATTGGACCGAGTTACGTCAAAGCAACATGACAGTGCAAGCGAAAGCGTCCCGGATCCCGTGACACTCCGGCCGAACGGGATAGCGACAGGTTAACAGATTGTCGCAGCTACAGGGGCAGGCCGATCCGGACCGACCCCGTTGATGACGAACTGCACGGAATAGGCGGCGAGCAGCATGCCGAGGACGCGCGAGAGCCATAACAAAAGTTAAGGCTGGTGCGGAGGCAATGAGATCGAACGGTGCAATCGCAAAGCAACCATTCCCGACGATTGCCGTTTCACTGTGCATCGATACACGAACAGAAGCAGCCGAAGCAATTGCACGAGCCCCGTTCCAGAATTGATCCGCACGATCCCGTTGCCTGCAGCCGTTGGGCACTTCGATTAGGGACAAACGTCAGAGAGCTCAAGGCGGCGATTCATCAATTCGGCAGCGCAGCGGATGCCGTGGCGTACGGCCTTCAGCAGTGGCGGCGTAGCGCCTCGCGCGGGCAGTGGCAGGGGCGCAGCGGCGCACCGCAGATCGGCATTCTCTCCGATTCCATGGTCGCGCGCGGCGAACAGCTCGCCGCCGTTTCGATGGTCTGCGTCAATGCGATCGGCCTCGTCGCCGGCGCCGTGCCGCGGATTCTGCCCGCGGCGCCGGAGGCTGACATCGATGCCTATCTGGACAGGCTCGACGGCCTCTTCGTCGGCGGCGGACAGACCAACGTCCATCCGTCCCGCTATGGACAAACGGTCGACGAGAAGCGTGACGGCCCGTTCGACGAATTCCGCGACGAGGTCGCGCTGCGCCTGATCCCGCGGGCGCTGGCGCGGGGCATCCCCGCTCTGTTCATCTGTCGCGGCTTCCAGGAGCTGAACGTCGCTTTCGGCGGCACGCTGGCGAAAGAGCCAGACGATTTGCCCGAGGAGCAACGCCATGGCACGCCCGACGCGGACAACGAGGATGCCCGCTATCGGCTGCGGCAGAAGGTGGCCTTGCGCAAGGGCGGCGTCCTGCAGCAGATCTGCGGCGCGGATTCGATTCTAGTGAATTCGCTGCACAGCTTCCTGATCGCCGATCTCGCACCGGGTCTCGTCGCGGAGGCCGTCGCTGACGACGGCTCGATCGAGGCCGTCAGCGTCGAGGGCGCCAGCGATTTTGCGCTCGGCACGCTTTTCCATCCCGATTATTGGGCGAGCTCCGACCACGCCTCGGCGCGCATTCTGGCGGCTTTTGGAGACGCGGTTCGCCGCCACGCCAAGGCACAAGGGGCGGCGTAGGCGATGCACCGCTACCGCTTCGGCATCGAGGAGGAATATTTTCTGGTCAACCGCCAGTCCGCGGCGCCGCGATCCGAGCTGCCCAAGCCCTACATGGCCGCGGCGCAAAAGCGGCTCGGCGAGCGGCTGACCACCGAGATCCTGCAATCGCAGATCGAGGTGGCGACGCCGCCGCTGACGTCTTCGACCGATGCGCTGGCCGAGCTCGCGCATTATCGCGCGGTGCTCACCGAGGTCGGCAAGGACCACGGCGTCGGCATCATCGCGGCCGGCACACACCCGCTGGCGCAGCCGCAGCAGCAGCGCATGACGCGCAAGCGTCGCTACAGCAAGGTCATCAGCGATCTCGGGATGGTCGGCCTCGGCAACCCGATCAGCGGACTGCACGTCCATGTCGAGGTCCCCGAGCCCGATTTGCGCGTCGAGATCATGCACCGCCTGGTGCCGTTCCTGCCGCTGCTGCTGGCGCTCTCGACCTCCTCACCGTTCTGGTGCGGCTACCCGACAGGATTGCTGGGCTACCGCAATGCCGCCAACGATGCCCTGCCCCGGACCGGCTTTCCCGAGATGTTTCGGAACCTTTCCGAATACGAGACCTACGTGAAGACCTTGGTCGATGCCGGCATCGTCCCCAACGCCACCTATGTCTGGTGGGCGTTGCGGCCCTCGCTGCAGCATCCGACGCTCGAGCTGCGCATCACCGATTGCTGCACGGCGATCGCGGATTCGGTGGCGATCGCGGCGCTGTTCCGCGCGCTGATCCGCCACGCCGTCCACCATCCCGAGCTGAACGCCACCTATTCGGCCGTGCACCGCGCGCTGGTGGAGGAGAATCGCTGGCGCGCCCAGCGCTACGGAACCGACGGCACCTATATCGACCTGGTCTCGTTCGAGCCGGTCTCGTTCAGAAGCTGGCTCGATTCGGTGATCGCCATGGTGGCACCCCACGTCGACCATCTCGGCATCGAAAACGACATCCAGCATCTGAAGTCGATCCCCAAGCGCGGCACGTCGGCCCACCTTCAGCTCGAATATTTTCGCGGCTTGCGCAAGTTCGGCCACTCGCCGCGGGAAGCAATCAGCGACGTGACGAAATGGCTGCGGACCTCGACCGAAGCCGGAGACTTCACCGCCCGGGGCGGCGAGCCGAAAGCGCAAGCGGTGCGGCAACCGCTGACCGACCTGGTCTGACGTCGCCGGCTGCGGTCCCATGGAACGAGGTTTCGACCGCCGACTTAGCTCAGCGTGATAGCAATGGACAATCGTGGAGACCAATCATGAGCGACAGCGGCATTAGCATGCTCCTGGGCCACGCCTCGGCCCAGATGCTTTGGCTCTGGTTCATCGGCGCGTTCGTGCTCGGCGGGGCGCTCGTTTACGGCGTGATGAAGGCGGGCAACTTGCGCCGCAGCGAGCGGGCGCAGCTCGATCGCAACACCGAGGCACGGCAGCGCCAGGAAGATCCCTACAAGCGCCCGACCTGAGCCTTCGCCGGTTGCAGTTTGGAACTTTCATTCATGGCGCGGCTTTGATCGCCTGAGGATTGAGGAGGGCGAGGCCTTCCCGTGTTACCTCATGAGGAGGACGTATGGCTAAACGAGCGAAGAAACGCACGACCAAGAAGACCGCGGCGCGCCGGCCGCGTCAGGCGCCGAAGATGCTCAGCGACCTGTTTCTGGAGACGCTGAAGGACATCTATTTCGCCGAGAACAAGATCATCAAGACCCTGCCCAAGATGGCCAAGGCCGCGAATTCCAAGGAGCTTACGGCCGCCTTCAACAAGCATTTGCGTGAGACCCAGGGCCAGGTCAAACGGCTCGACCAGATCTTCAAGATGCTGGGCAAGCCGGCACGCGGCAAGCCCTGCGAGGCCATCAACGGCATTGCCGACGAGGGCGCCGAGATCATGAAGGAGTTCAAGGGCGCGCCGGCGCTCGATGCCGGACTGCTCGCGGCAGCGCAGGCGGTCGAGCACTACGAGATCTCCCGCTACGGCACGCTGCGCACCTGGGCCGAAGAGCTCGGCATGCAGGACGCCGCAAGGCTGCTCCAGGAGACGCTGGACGAGGAAGAGGCGACCGATCAGACGCTGACCGAGCTCGCCACCTCCGTGATCAACCTCGAAGCGGAACAAGAGTACCGCGCGGCGGCCTGAGCCCGCGCCCTGCCAATGAACGGAACGTCGCGGCCGCATGCCGCGGCGTTCGCTTGTCTTGATCGCACGGCGGCGCATGGCACGTGCGCGCCACCGTACTGGATTTCCTTGGAACCGGCCCCATATGCAGGCTTTCCCACCCCAGAGCCCGCATCATGCAACCCAAAAATCCCCTCGACTGGATGCTGTCCGAAGCCCTGGACTCGCTGACCCGCGCCGATCGGCTGCGCCAGCAGTTCGGCCGCCAGGAAGCCTGCTGGGAGCCGCCGATCGACGTGCTCGAGACCGAGCGTGAGCTCCTGATCCTGGTCGCGCTTCCCGGCGTCAATCCGGACAATGTCGAGACCGTCATCCATGACGGCGTGCTCGTCATCTCGGGTCAGCGCACCCTCCCGCCGGAGCTTCGCAACGCCCGCATCCATCGGCTCGAGCTGCCGCAAGGGCGTTTTGAGCGCCGCATTGCATTGCCCCTCGGCCGTTACGCCATCAGCCGCTTCGTGATGGACGGCTGCGTCGCACTGCGCCTCGCGAAATCCTGAGGTCGATCATGGCCACCGAACAGATGAACAACGAACAAAGCAATAACGACGTGAAGATCCCCGACGACGCGCTGATCATCGTCCCCGTGCGCGAGATGGTGCTGTTTCCCGGCGCGATCGCGCCGATCACGATCGGCCGGGCGAAGTCCATTGCCGCCGCGCAGCAGGCGCTGCGCGAGCAGCGGCCGATTGGCATCGTCCTGCAGCGCAGCCCCGAGACCAATGACCCCGGGCCGGACGACCTCTACAGGGTCGCAACCATCGCCAACATCGTGCGCTACATCACCGCGCCCGACGGCACCCATCACATCGTCTGCCAGGGCGTGCAGCGCGCGCGCATCCTCGACTTCCTGCCGGGGACGCCGTTCCCGGCCGCGCGCTTCCAGCAGATCCCCGAGCCGACCACGACCTCGCCCGAGATCGAGGCCCGCGCGCTGAACCTGCAGCGCCAGGCCATCGAGGCGATCGAGCTGCTGCCGCAGGCGCCGCCCGAGCTCGCCGCGATGTTCCAGGGCACCAGCGCGCCCGGCGCGCTGGCGGATCTGGTAACCTCGTTCATGGACATCAAGCCGCAGGACAAGCAGGAGGTGCTGGAGACCATCGACCTCGCTCTTCGCGTGGAGAAGGTGTCGAAGCACCTGGCCGAGCGGCTGGAGGTGCTGCGCATCAGCAACGAAATCGGCCAGCAGACCAAGGCCTCCTTCGACGAGCGGCAGCGCGAGGCGATCCTGCGCGAGCAGATGGCGACGATCCAGCGCCAGCTGGGCGAAGGCGACGGCAAGCAGGCCGAGGTCACCGAGCTGACGGCTGCGATCGCCAAGGCCAACATGCCGCCGGAGGCGGAAGCGCATGCCAAGAAGGAGCTGCGCCGCTACGAGCGCATGCCGGAGGCCGCCGGCGAGGCCGGCATGGTCCGCACCTATCTGGACTGGCTGATCGAGCTGCCCTGGGCGCTGCCCGCGGAGAAGCCGATCGACATCAAGGAGGCGCGAGCCATCCTGGATGCCGACCATTTCGGCCTGGAGAAGATCAAGAGCCGGATCATCGAATATCTGGCGGTGCGCAAGCTCGCCCCGCAGGGCAAGGCGCCGATCCTGTGCTTCGTCGGCCCGCCCGGCGTCGGCAAGACCTCGCTCGGCCAATCCATCGCGCGCGCGATGGATCGCCCTTTCGTGCGCGTCAGCCTCGGCGGCGTGCATGACGAGGCCGAGATCCGCGGTCACCGCCGCACCTATATCGGCGCGTTGCCCGGCAACATCATCCAGGGCATCAAGAAGGCGGGCGCGCGGAATTGCGTCATGATGCTGGACGAGATCGACAAGATGGGCCGTGGCGTGCAGGGCGATCCGTCCGCCGCGATGCTGGAGGTGCTCGACCCCGAGCAGAACGGGACGTTCCGGGACAATTACCTCGGCGTGCCCTTCGACCTGTCGCGCGTCGTGTTCATCGCGACCGCCAACATGCTCGACCAGATCCCGGGTCCGCTGCTGGACCGCATGGAGCTGATCAGCCTCGCCGGCTACACCGAGGACGAGAAGCTGGAGATCGCGCGGCGCTATCTGGTGCGGCGGCAGCTGGAGGCCAACGGCCTCTCGGCCGAGCAGGCCGAGATCGAGCCGGAAGCCTTGAAGCTGATCGTCAAGGGCTACACCCGCGAGGCTGGCGTGCGTAACCTCGAGCGCGAGATCGGCAAGGTGCTCCGCCATGCCGCGGTGCAGGTCGCCGAAGGCACGGCCGCGAAGGTCGTGGTGACGGCAAAGGACATCACCACCGTGCTCGGCCAGCCGCGCTTCGAGGGCGAGATCGCACTGCGCACCAGCGTTCCGGGCGTTGCCACCGGCCTGGCCTGGACGCCGGTCGGCGGTGACATCCTGTTCATCGAAGCCACGCGCGTGCCCGGCAAGGGCGGGCTGATTTTGACGGGCCAGCTCGGCGACGTCATGCGCGAGAGCGTGCAGGCTGCGCTGACGCTGGTGAAGAGCCGGGCCTCTCAGCTCGGCATCGATCCGCAAGCGTTCGAGAAGAGCGACATCCACGTTCACGTCCCCGCGGGCGCAACCCCGAAGGACGGGCCGAGCGCGGGCGTTGCGATGTTCACGGCGCTGACCTCCCTGCTCACCAACCGCACGGTGAGGAGTGACACCGCGATGACCGGCGAGATCTCGCTGCGCGGCCTGGTGCTGCCGGTCGGCGGCATCAAGGAGAAGGTGGTGGCTGCGGCTGCTGCCGGCCTGAAGCGGGTGATGCTGCCGGCGCGCAACAAGCGGGACTATGACGACATCCCGAAGAGCGCGCGGGACACCCTCGAGTTCATCTGGCTGGAGCGCGTCGACGAAGCCATCGCCGCGGCGCTCGAGCCGGCTGAAGCCAAGGAAGCGGCGGAGTGAATGCGATGAAGAAACTGCTGGAAAGAGCGAAGCGGTCGCGGAAGACGCAGCGGCTGCGCCAATTGCTCGATCGCGCAATCGACCGGATTCGCGATGGGCTCGTAGGACCCGAGCCGCGGCTTCAGCCTGCTACGGTCCGAGTGAAGCGCCGCAAGGGTTGAGCCCTCCGTCTCGAACCCTCGCGGCTACCCCAGACAAAAGGCCCCCTCGTTCGAGGGGGCCTTTGCGTTGTTAGCCCACGGCGTCCTTGGCGGCCTTGACCGGGCGGGCGCGGACGATCTTCCGGGCCGGCTTGGCCTTGAACATCATCTCTTCACCCGTGAACGGGTTGGTGCCCTTGCGCGCCTTGGTCGCGGGCTTCTTGATGACCACGAACTTGGCGAAGCCCGGCACCAGGAACAGGCCGTTCTTCTTGAGCTCCTTGTGGCCGACATCGGTCAGCGTCTCCATGACGTTCTTGACGTCACGCTTGGAAAGCTCGGTGGCGGTCGCAATCTTTTCGATCAATTGCGATTTGGACATCTGGGTTGGCATCGTGTCTCCTCTGATTCGTTGCCGGTTGCATATTAGACCAACCGTTGAAGGCCTATAGCCTTCTGCACAGTTTTGTCGCGAAATTACGGGCTTTTCTGGCCTGCTGTGACAAAAAACCCTGCTTTTTAGCTACTTCCGGAGCGGATGAAGCCTCGGGCAGCGGTTTTTGCCTTGTTTCAAAGGCCCGCACGCAACCTTGCTAGAACTGATTCGCCGCTTTCGACAAGCGACGACCGGCCTCTTTATGAGAGGCCGGTCGTGTTTCACCCTGAAAAATAAGGGTCGGATCGCTGGTCGCCGGTCTTCTTCCCCGTAAAAATGGGGAGAAAGTCAGTGGGCGATTGGCTAGACGCGCTCGATGATGATGGCCGGCGCCATGCCGCCGGCGGCGCACATGGTGACAAGACCGCGCTTGAGGTCGCGCCGTTCGAGCTCGTCGAGCACGGTGCCGATCAGGATCGAGCCGGTGGCGCCGATGGGGTGGCCGAGCGCGATCGAGCCGCCGTTGACGTTGACCTTGGCCCGATCGAGCTTGAGGTCGCGGATATATTTTTCCGCCACCACGGCGAAGGCCTCGTTGATCTCGAACAGGTCGATATCGTCGATGGTGAGCCCCGCCTTGGCCAGCACCTTGCGCGTTGCCGGCACCGGTGCGTTCAGCATGAGGGTCGGCGAGTCCCCCATGTTGGCCATCGCGACCACGCGGGCCCGGGCTTTAAGGCCATGCGCCTTGGCATAAGCGGGCGAGGCCAAAAGGATCGCAGCAGCGCCGTCGACGACGCC
The DNA here is from genome assembly GCF_003122645.1 of Bradyrhizobium sp. SUTN9-2. Classification (NCBI taxonomy): domain Bacteria; kingdom Pseudomonadati; phylum Pseudomonadota; class Alphaproteobacteria; order Hyphomicrobiales; family Nitrobacteraceae; genus Bradyrhizobium; species Bradyrhizobium sp. SUTN9-2. The sequence goes on along the minus strand of NZ_LAXE01000001.1, from coordinate 2,897,422 downwards.
GGAGGAGTTGCCGGCGTGATGCACGAAGTCGATCTTCAGATCGGGGTACTTTTGCAGGATCAGGCCGCGATAGGTCGTGCCCTTGTCGTCGAGCGCGTAGTCCGCGACGGCGGGGAATGCCGGCTTCAGGCTGCTGAGGCCTTCCATCGTGGTCTGCGGCCGTGGGTATTCTTCATGATCCAGCGCCAGACTGCCGTCCTCGCGGTGGACCGGCACGAGGCTGTTCTTGAAGTGGCCGTTCGCGATCGCATGCGCGGCGCGCTTCTGGCTCTCGAGCCCGAGCGCGTCGACGTCGCTTCGGGTGATGCCTTCCAGCGTCGCGATCGCATCGGCGCAGACGCCCTGATGCGACTGCGGATGCCGTGCCCGCAGACGCAGATTGCCGCCGTCCATCATCATCGGACCGCCGCCGCGGCGTCCCTCCATCGACATCATCTCGCAGCCGCCGGCGATGACGAGGTCTTCCGCACCCGCCATGATCGAGCTTGCCGCCATGTTGACGCTGGTGATGCCGCTGCCGCAAAAGCGGTCGAGCGTCACCGCGCTGGCGCGCACGTCGTAGCCGGCATCGAGCGCCGACATGCGGCCGAGATCGCCGCTTTGCGTTGCCACCTGCGCGCTGCAGCCCCAGACGATGTCGTCGACATCGGCGGTATCGATGCCGGTGCGGTCGGCGAGTGCGCGCAGCACGGTCGCCCCGAGCTGCTGCGGATGAATGCCCGACAGGGCTCCCTTGCCGGCCTTGCCGATGCCCCGCGGCGTGCGGCAGGCATCAATGATCAGCGCGTCAGGCATTGGCGTCGTCCTCTTGTTTATGGGTGTTGAGAACGGTTTTGAATAAGGGGGAGAAGAGAGTCAATGTGCGGCGCTCGCCCTTCGCCTCTCCCCGCGTGCGGGGAGAGGCGGGATTTTACGCGCAGCGGAAAATCCGGGTGAGGGGGAGCCTCAGCAAGAACGGTGACAGGGTGACAGATGGACTCGCGGAGAGAGCCCCTCACCCCTGCCCTCTCCCCGTAAGAACGGGGAGAGGGAGAAGAGCTACGCCCCCGCCGCGTTCTTCGCGATCACGTTGCGGTAGAAGCTGGCGCTGAGTTTTGCCGTGCGGACCTGGGTGTCGAAATTGACGTGGTACAGCCCGAAACGCTTGTTAAGGCCGTACACCCACTCGAAATTGTCCATCAGGCTCCAGAGGAAATAGCCGCGCACCGGCACGCCTTCGTCGGTGGCGCGCTGGAGCTGGGCGAGATAGTTGCGCAGATACATGATGCGATCGGTGTCGTAGATCTTGCCGTCGGGCGACACCACATCGTCGCCGGAGGTGCCGTTCTCGCTGATATAGATCGCATCCGTCTTCCAGATCTTCGCCGCCAGCTTCGGCACCCAGTAGATCGTCTCGGGCCCGACGCGCAGCCAGTCCGAATTCATGTGCGGGAACGATTTCGGGATCGGCAGCGGCTTGAAGCCCGCGCCCTGGTCGGAGGCCACCACGTAGTTCTGCGGCGCATAGATGTTGAGACCGAGAAAATCGACCGGCGAAGAGATGATCTTGAGCTCCGCATCGGTGTATTTCGGCGCGTTGGACCCGGCGTATTTCAGGAAGGCGTCGGTATAGCGGCCCGTCATGATGACGTTGAGGTAGCCGGCATTCATCTCGCGCAGCGCGGTCTCCGCGGCCCGCACGTTTTCCGGCGTGTCGAAGGCAGGCGCGCAGGCATCGATGTTCTCCGCCGGCCCCACCCTGGTGCCGCGGCGGCCATGGGCTCGCACCGCCTGCACCGCGAGCCCGTGCGCCAGCGCACTGTTGTGCCTGATCTGATTGACATCGGCTTGCGGCAGCTTCAAGCCCGGCGCGTCGATGCCGACGCCGTAACCGAAATAGACGAAGCGCCCGCTCTCGTTCAACGTGAACACGTTCCTGACGCGGTCGGTGAGGTGCGCGGCGATATAGGCCGCGTAGTCGCCGAAGATCTTGCAGGTCTGGGTCGAACGCCAACCGCCGAACCGGTCCTGGAGCGATTGGGGCAGGTCCCAATGATAGAGGGTCAGCCACGGCTCGATGCCGTTCTTCAGCAGCTCGTCGACGAGACGGTTGTAGAAGTCGAGCCCCTTCGGATTGGGCTTGCCGTCGCCGTCCGGGAACAGCCGCGGCCAGGCCACCGAGAAGCGATAGGCCTTGCAGCCGAGCTCCTTGATGAGGGCGATGTCCTCCTTGTAGCGGTGATAGTGCTCGTTGGCGCGGTCGCCGTTCGTGCCGTCCTCGATCTTGCCGGGGATGCGGACGAACTTGTCCCAGATCGAGGCCCCTCGCCCGTCCTCCTCGACCGCACCCTCGACCTGATAGGACGAGGTCGCCGTGCCCCAGAGAAAGCCCGCCGGAAAACCGGCTGCATTGCGCGGCGGCCGCGCCGGCTTGGCTTCGGCGACAAGGGGACTCGCAATCCCAGCTGCGGACAATCCCACCAGCTTGGCAAACCGGCGGCGCGAGACCCCCTCCGTCATTGATGCTGCTCCACTTCTTTTCGTTTCGGGCCGGCACAATGAACAGTTCCGGGCGATTTGAGAAGCGGGTGCAGGAGGTCCCAGATCCGCCACCGCAGGCGCGGCAGCACAATGCCGTTCCCTTGCCGAGATGAACGCCTATTGAGTTCAAACCGGATTCTAGCGTCGGCCTGCTCCGATTGAACCGACCACAATCTGCATCAGCCACGCGATGCCCGCGTCTTTCATAGCCGCTTTGGTCGCGATGGCCCGGATCGTATCCGGTTTGCGCGCGAAAGGCAGCTCGACCAACACGAGGCCGAAACGGCTGGCGTGCTGCTCCACCAGTCGGCGCGGCAATGCGGCGATCAAATCAGACCCGGAAAGCTGGGCAAGCGCCATCATGAAATTCGGAACAGTCAAAGCGATGCGGCGTTCGAGGCCGCGCTTTGCCAACATCTCATCAACGAAACCGCGCGGTTCCCCACTGAGAGAGACCAGCAGGTGCTGTGATCGCGCGAACGCAGCATGGGTTGGCGCTTTTGCGAAGGGATGTCCCTTGCGCATGGCCAGCACGAACTCCTCCTCGTAAAGCCTGCGCGCCTCGAAACGCGGTGGCACAGCGGGCAGCGGCAACATTGCGACGTCCAGCTCGCGTCTTTCCAGCATGTCGAGGCATTGCTGCCAAGGCTCTCCGATCGCGCCGTCGCGCGGCGCGGGCATCAGGTGGATCAACCCGATGTCAATGTGCGGCGCAGCAGCTGCGATCGATCGCAACAGCGGACCGGTAGCCGAGACCAGCACCGCATCGGGTGCGCCAATGGTGAACCTGCGGCTGCTCTTTTCGGGGTCGAACGGCGTAGCCGAGCCGAACAGCTGTTCGACGCGCGCGATGATCTCAGCCACCGGCTCCCCTAGCTCCAAGGCCCGTGCCGTTGGAACGACGCCCTTCGGTGTCCGCAGAAACAGCGGATCGTTCAGCAGAAGCCGGAGCCGGCCGAGCGCATGGCTGACCGCCGACGGTGTCAGGCTCAGCCGAGCGGCTGCGCGCGCCACATGGCGCTCTTCCAAAACCACGCGGAAGAGCACGAGGAGATTGAGGTCGATCCTGGATAAATCAATTTGGTTCAGCATGTTGCTGAAATCATATCGCTGGATTCATTGGGATCAAGGCTTCATGCATGGGCCTCGTCGTTCGATCAGGAGCTGAGAAATGACCAACAAACCGTCCGGGCTGAACAGGTGGCCATGCGAGCAGGAAAAGATATCGCGGCGCTCGATGATGGCCGCTACCGCAGCAATTCCCCTGTCCGGTCAGCTTTCGGCCGATGCGGCCGCTGGAAGCGACGCGATAGCAGGCCTCGTCGAACGCGCCCGCGAGAAGAATGCCGCCTTCATGCGTGGCGATGTGGACCGCTGGTCCCAGCTTGTCCGCATCGCGCCCGATTTCACGCTGATGCAGCCCTTTGGCGGGCCTACGAGTCGGGGATTCGACGCTAGTCCCCAGCGTCTGGCTGCCCTCTCCCGATACTTCAGGGGAGGCCAAACCGAACTTGAGGTTTTGCAAACCTATGCATCCGACGCGCTCGTCGCTCTCGTCATGGTCGAGCGCCAGCGCGCCGAGGTGGGCGGGTTGCCGGCTCAAGACTGGTCGCTGCGCGTGACCGAAGTCTACCGCAAGGACGGCACGGATTGGCAACTCGTGCACCGTCATGCGGATCCGCTGGTCCGAAGCATCACCTTGCAACAGGCGGCGACACTCGCCCGGGGATGGCCGGAGGAAAAATGACGAAGCGCTGCAGAACTGGAGTCGGAGCTGGCCCGGCCGCCAGACGAGCGATTCGTCGCGATGTTCAGCGCGAGCGCTTCGGCAATTTCGGCAGGTTGTCGGGATTGAATGCCGGCATCTGCCCTGGTGGTTCAGGTGGGGGCGGCTGTTGTTCCCTGAGGATGAGCGTTCCGTGGAGGATCATGCCCGGCGCCTGAGGTGCTGTCGCGGTGTAGGTCGCGATCTTGCCAGGGCAGCTTCCCTCGATCGTCAACGTCAGCTCTTGATCGTTGCCGAACACGGTGGCGCGTCCGTCGGTGTGACGCTTCGTCAATACGGTTGCGGTGAAGCGATCTCCATCGATCTGGCAGGTGCCGTGATAGGTCATCAGGCTGTCACGGCCCCAGATCTGGCCGTCTGCGACATGGACGATCCCGGTACCCTGGTCGATGGGCGTCTTGTACCAAGCGGCGTAGGTGCCGTCCTTCAGCATGGGAGCAGCCTCCCCTGGTATTCCCACGCCGACAATTGGCATCATTAGCGCCAACAAACGGTTAATGACCGGGCCCGTGCCAATCCGGCCTTTCCTTGCGCAGCTCGGCCTCGAGCTCCTCGATGATGCTGTGAAGCAGACACGCTGCAAGCGGATCGGTCACCTCGCGCTCCAGATGCCGGTACCGCGCAATCTGGAATTCCTGCTCTCTCAACTGCTGCTCAGTCATCACAGGCCCTCCGGCGAACCGACGCGGAGACGGCCGGAGAGTTTCGTTACAATTTTCAGATCATTTGCGATGGTTTCCAATCGGTTAAAGGCGCAAGCGGGCTGCGGATTGCCCGAAAAGGCTGCCGCGGGACCGGCGACACCAGCCTGAGCGCGGCGGTTGACGTCCAGACCGTTGCTTCCAATTGCGTGCGCGGCGGGCTTCTGCTAGCTTGAGGTACGTGCCTCATTTCACCTCGCCGGCCGGGTCGGTGACCCGCCTCTGCCGCAACGATGCGGGTAGCGGCTGATTGCCGTGCCGCTGGGGGTGAGGCATGCGCCCAATCTGGGTTCAAGCAGAGTTGGCCATCAAAAAGGGCCGACCGCCTTAGGGGAGGAATGATATGCAGCGTCTCTTGCTTGCAGGTGTGTCTGTTGCCTTCGCGATCGCAGCGGGTGTCGGCCCGACGGATGCGGCGGACAAGAAGGTTCTGGCCTTCGTCGTCAACGGGGCGTCCGACTTCTGGAAGATCGCCGAGGCCGGGATGAAGAAGGCGCAGGGCGAGCTGCCCAACTACGAGCTCCAGTTCAAATATCCGGAACAGGCTGCAGCCGCCGTGCAGCAGCGCGTGATGGACGACCTCGTCGCCGCCGGTGCCGCCGGCATCATGGTCAGCGCAGTCGATCCGAAGAACCAGACCGAGCATCTCAACAAGGTTGCGTCCCAGACGGTGCTGTTCACCACCGACAGCGACGCGCCGAAATCCAAGCGCGTGGCCTATATCGGCTCCTCCAACACCGACCTCGGCAAGGAGGCAGGAAAGCTGATGGTCAAGGCGCTGCCGAACGGCGGCAAATGCGTCGGCTTCGTCGGCCTACCCGGCGCCGACAACGCACGCGAGCGCATCGAAGGCGTGAAGGAGACGCTCAAAGGCTCGAAGGTCGAGCTCGTCGACGTTCGCGGCGACGAGATCGACCAGACCCGCGCCAAGCGCAACGTCGAGGACATCCTCGCCGCCATGCCCGATGTGAGCTGCCTCGTCGGCTTCTACTCCTACAACACACCGCGGATCTACGAGGTGCTCAAGGAGGCCGGCAAGCTCGGCAAGATCAAGATCATCGGCTTCGACGAGGATCCGATTACGCTCGGTGGCGTCAAGGAAGGCAGCATCGTCGGCACGGTGGTGCAGCAGCCGTTCGAATGGGGCTATCAGGGCATGAAGCTGATGGCGAACTACATCGGCGGCAACAAGTCCGGCATTCCGGCTAACGGTATCATCATCGTGCCCGGCAAGGTCATCGAAAAGGCGAATGTCGACGAGTTCATGGCCTCGATGAAGCAGATGCTGAAGAAATAGGAGAGATCCGCGCTGCCCGCCGTGCAGCCTGCCATGCCAGAACCGTTTCTCGAACTGGTCGACATCAGCAAGAGCTATCCAGGCGTGGTCGCTCTCGACCACGTCGGTCTCCAAGTGTCGCCCGGCGAGGTCGTTGCGCTGATCGGCGAGAACGGCGCCGGCAAGTCGACGCTGATGCGCGTGCTCGGCGGGGTCGTGGAGCCCAGCGGCGGCTTTATTCGTGTCGATGGCGCCGCGCGATCTTCGCTCACCGTGGCGGATGCGATCAAGGCGGGCATCGCCTTCGTCCATCAGGAACTGAACCTGTTCGACAATCTCGATGTCGCCGGCAACGTCTTCATCGGCCGCGAGCCCGTGCACGGCGGGCCCTTGCGGCTGATCGACCGCAAACGGATGTATGCCGATGTCGCGCCGCTGCTGGAGCGGCTGGGCTGCGATTTCGCGGCCGATGCGCCGCTCGCCGACCTGTCGCTGGCGCAGCGCCAGCTGGTCGAGATCATGAAGGCGCTTTCGCTCGACGCTCGTCTCGTCATCATGGACGAGCCGACCTCGAGCCTGACGCTCGCCGAGACGGACCGCCTGATGCGCACCGTGGCCGGCCTGAAAGCCCACGGCGTCAGCATCATCTTCATCACGCATCGGCTCAACGAGGTGATGCAGTGCGCCGACCGTGCGGTCGTGCTGCGCGACGGTCGCGTGGTCGGCGCGCTGACGCGTGCGGAGCTCTCTCCGGCGGCGATGATCCGCTTGATGATCGGCCGCGACCTGAAATCGCTCTACGTTCCGCCGGCCGCGCCGCCCGGCGACAGCGTGCTGGAGATCGTCGATGCCGTCACCGACACCTATCCCGGCCGCGCCGTGAGCCTGTCGGTCCGCCGCGGCGAGATCCTCGGGCTTGCCGGCCTCGTCGGGTCCGGCCGCACCGAGCTCGCCCGCGCCGTCTTCGGCATCGATCCACTGCGTGGCGGCACGATACGACTCGATGGCGAGCCGATCCGTATCGCAAGCCCACGGGCCGCCATCGAACAAGGCATCTATCTCGTTCCGGAGGACCGCAAGGGCGCAGGCCTGCTGCTCGACGTCTCGATCGCCGAAAACATCTCGCTGCCGGATCTGGCGTCCTATATGCGCTTCTGGCTGGTAGATACGGATCGCGAGAACGAGAACGCGGTGCGTCAGCGGGAGCGCCTAAAAATCCGCGCGCCCGACGTCAAGACCGCCGTCGGCTCGCTGTCGGGAGGCAACCAGCAGAAGGTCGTGCTCGCCAAATGGCTGTCGATGCGGCCGAAGGTGCTGATTGTCGACGAGCCGACGCGTGGGGTCGACGTCGGAGCCAAGCAGGAAATCTACGGCATGCTGCGCCGCCTGACCGATGCCGGGGTGGCGATCCTGATGATCTCCAGCGACATGGAGGAGGTGATCGGGGTCAGCGACCGGCTCGCGGTGATGCATGAAGGCGCGATCTCGGGCTTCCTTGATCGCAGCCAGTTCAGTGAGCACAATGTGCTGCAGCTTGCCGTTGGCCACACAATCACGGCGGAGGGACCTTGAGCAAGAAAGACCTGAGCCTTCTCGTTCTGATTCTGGTGGTCGGGACCGTTGTCGCCCTGATCAATCCGAGATTCCTGTACGTTGGCAATCTCTCGAACACCGCCAACCAGATCGGGTTGTTCGGCATCTTCTCCATCGCCGAAGCCTTCATCATCATCATCGGCGGGATCGAGCTGTCGGTGGGTTCGGTGATCGCACTGCTGGGCGTCCTGTTCATCGACCTGATCGTCAATCACGACGTCAACTGGGTCGTAGCCCTCGCGATGATCGTCGCGGCCGGGCTCGTGATCGGCCTCATTCATGGCACGCTGGTGACCAGGATGCGGATCCAGGCTTTCGTGGTCACGCTGTGCGGCCTTCTGATCTATCGCGGCGCGGCGCGCTATTACACCGAGGACGCGACGGCGGGCTTCGGCTTCGGCGCGAGCTTTCCGATGCTGGAATGGCTGGCCGCCGGCCGCACAAACGTGCTCGGATTCCCGCTGCCGCACAGCGTGGTGGCGCTCGCCGTGGTGGCCGTGATCGCCTGGGTGGTGCTTCACCGCTCGGTGTTCGGCCGCTATCTTCTTGCCGTCGGCAAGAACGAGGAAGCGGCACGCTACTCCGGCATTCGCACCAACCGCGTGATCATCTCGGCCTATGTCATCTGTGGCGGGCTGACTGCGTTTTCGGCGATCCTGATCGCGATGTACACCCGTTCGATTTCGCCGGCGGTGCACGGCTCGTTCTACGAGCTCTACGCCATCGCCGCCGCCGTGCTCGGCGGCTGCTCCTTGCGCGGCGGCGAAGGCTCGATCATCGGCGTCGTGCTCGGCACCGTGCTGCTCCAGGTGCTGCAGAATCTCGTCAACCTGCTGGGCATTCCGAGCTCGCTCAATTTCGCGGTGATGGGAACGGTGATCCTGGTCGGCGTGCTCGGCGATCAATATCTGGTGCAGCGACGCCACCGCGCGAGTGCGGCCAAAGGCCGGGAGCAGGCGAGCGTCGCTGCGGCTCCGCTCGAGCGCGTGAAGGTGGAGTGAAAATCTAGAACGTCACCCGCAACCCCGCGTAAAACGCGCGCGGCCTTGCCGGGCTCAGCGAGCGCGGGTCGGTGAAATCCGCGCCGCCATTGGTGAAGTTGGGCAAGGCGTCGCGGTCGAAGAACTGGCCGTAGGTCACGTAACGCTTGTCGAAGATGTTGTCGACGCGGCCGTAGAGCTGGACGTTCTTCGCGACCTGATAGGAGGTATGGAGATTGAACACCGTGTAGGACGGCAGCTTCGCGAACTGGTTCGACTCGTCGCCGACCAGATACTGGCTGGAGACGAACAGCGCATTGCCGCCGACCTTCCAGACGTCGGTCACGGCATAGTCGACGCCGACCTTGACGCGGTGGCGCGGGATTGCGGGGATCTGGTTGCCGGGCCTGACCTGGATGGTCTCGGAGGTGTCGTCGGCAAACGGGCTTTCCGAGCCGAGCTCGAGCGAATCAAGGAAGCGCGCATCGACGAAGGCGTAGCTCGCCTGGAACTGCAGCGTGGGCGACTTGATGTTGACTTCGGCTTCGAGCCCCTGCCGCCGGGTGCGGCCTACGTTCGAAAAATAGCCGAAACCAGTCCGGCCAACGACCGGCACCGCCATGATGTCGTCGTGGTTGGTGGCGCGAAAGCCGCCGATCTTCCATCCGAGGGTGCCGATGTTCAACTCCTTGGTGCCCCGGAAACCGGCCTCCACGGTCTTGGAGACGACCTGCTTGAGCGGCGGATCGGAGACCAGAAACGCCGCGATCAGACAGGGACGGGCCGGATCGGAGCAGCCGAGCTCGAGCGGCGTCGGGACGCGGTTGGCCTCGGAGTAGCCGGCATAGGCGGTCAATTCCGGCGTGATCCTGTAGGTGCCGCCGATGATCGGATTGAAACGCGTGAAGGTGTGATCGCCGTTGAGCGCAGTCCCAAGCTGATCTTCCAACGTGATCCGCGCCGCATTGAAGCGGCCGCCCCCCGTGATGGCGAAGGCATCCGTGACGTTGAACGTATCCATCGCGTAGAGGCCGTTATACTGATTGACGGTCCGCAGCGAGACCGGGCCGGCGACGGGGTCCGCCACAGGAGTCGCTCCCAGGAAAACGCCGCTGCCGCTGACGACGTAGTTCTCTCCCATCGAGCCGATTTCGGAGGAGGCGTTGTAGCGCGTGACGCTGGCGTCATAGGTTGCGCCCACCACGAAGCGGTTGTCATGACCAAACAACTGGTCGGTGTTGGTGGCCTGCCCCGACACGCCGAACGTGGTCGAACGGATCGAGCCGCGGTCGATCGCGCCGAGGATCGTGCCCGGCGCAAATGGGTTGGCAAGCTGCACGCCGCCCGCGCCGTAGGCGGGTGAGGTGTCGTCGCCAAAGCAGAGCAGCGCCGGATCTGCAGCGCACTCCTCCACGTCGGTCGGGTTGCCGTCGACCACCTTTTGCTCGTACCTGCGCACACGCGCGGTGCCTTCGAGCGTCCAGGTCGGCGTCGCGTCGACCTTGCCGGTCAGGTTGAGATAGCCGACGCGATTGGAGGTGGTCTGCGGCGTGGTGTAGGTCGCGCCCCAATATCTGTCGAGCAGCTCGGCCGGGACGGTGGCGCTGGCGCCGAAATCGTTCTTGGCCACGCCCATATTGGCGTGGAATTCGCTGTCGCCGGCCCTGTAGCCGACATCGCCGTAGAAGCGCCGCACGGTCGATTGGGAAAAATTGCGGAAGCCGTTGTCGCGCAGTCCTTCGAGCGCACCGTAGACGGCGAAGTTCTGGTCGACCTGCTTGCCCCATTGCGCCGAGCCCTGGATGCGGCCGAACGATCCGCCCATAAGGTCGAGCTCGGCGCCCTGATAGGTGAAGCCGTCCTTCATTTGCAAGTTGATCGCGCCGCCGAGTGCATTGAGGCCGAAGGCCGGATTGTTGGTCACCAGCGTCACCGACCTGATCGCGGCCGTCGGAATCAGGTCCCAATTGACGGCGTCCGAGAAGGCCTCGTTGATGCGGACGCCGTTCTGGTACACCGCAAGGCCTTGCGGCGTGCCCGTCACGGGCGAAGCGACGAAGCCGCGGAATTCGACATCCGGCTGGAACGGATTGCCGGTGACTTCGCTGATGTTGATGCCGGCGATGTTGTCGCGCAGCGCGTCCGTGACGTTCAGCGAACCGGTGCGCCTGATCTGGTTGGCATCGACGGCATTGATCGCCGACGGAACCTTGTCGACATCGAGACCCCGGCCGGTGCCCGGCGAGGTCGGATAGACGTAAAGGCGTGTCCTCGGCGCGGCCGATCCCGGCGCCCCCACGCGCGCAACAGGTCGCGACGGCGCCGCGCGCCGCGCTGCCGAAGGTGGTGCGGTCACCTCGACCGGCGGCAGGTTCTGGACGTTGGTCTCCTCGTCCGGCGCGGCCCCGGCAGGGGTCGCATAGACCAAGCCCGATACCAGCCCGGTCGACACCGAAGCCATCAACAAAGCACGCTTCAACGAAACAACCTTGCCCATCCCCGCCTTCCCATCCGTGACCACCGACTGTTTTGATGTTCCGCCGATTGGTCGGGACGAGTTTATTCGGCCGCAATGGGGACGCCAGCCACAAAAGGTCGGACCCTATCCACACCCATTTTCCCGACCAAATCGGGAATTTTTCCCGATCACTTTGGATGCGATCAGGTTGCCGCTGTCGGCACCAGCGCTTCCACGGTCACACCGCCCTCACCCGAGACCACATTGAGCGTGCCGCCGAGCGCCAGGATCCGCTCGCGCATGCCGACGAGGCCGAAGCCGAGCTTCTGGCCTGGCTCCATGCCGCGGCCGTCGTCGCTGACCCGCACCCGGGCGCAGAAGCGGCCGCCGGCCTGCTCGACCGGCTCGATGACGACACTGACCGAGGTCGCGCCGGCGTGGCGGAACACATTGGTGAGCGCCTCCTGCACGATGCGATAGATGGTGAGATCGGCGGTCTCGCCGGTGGGGCCCAGCGCCGGCGAGATCGAGGTCTCGATCGCAACGTCGGGATGCGACTCCCGCCACAGCCGCGACAGGGATTCGAGCGCCTGGCGCAGGCCGAGCTCGGCGAGGCCCACGGGCCGAAGACGCTCCAGCACGCGGCGATTGAACTGCTGGAGTGCATTGATCTGCTCCAGCATGGCGCTGCCATGTTTGCGCACCGCATCGGCACTCGGCTCGCGTCCGTCCGCCTGCTTCGCCAGCGCGCTCGCATGCGCGCGCAGCGAGAACAGATAGGGCCCGAACTCGTCGTGCAATTCGCGCGCGATCTCCTTGCGCTCGATGTCCTGCAGCGACACCGCGCGCTCGGCAAGGCGACGCTTGTCCTCGACCGCTTCACCAAGCGTCGCGGCAAGATGGTTGAGCCTGGTGCAGATCGCCGCGAGCTCCGGCGCGCCGCCCGGCGCGACACGGGCCTCGTAATGTCCGCTTTCGAGCTTCCCCATGGCGTCCGCCAGCGACTGCAACGGTGCCAGGGCACGGCCGACCACCTTCATCATCAGGAAGAACAGCGCAAGCGCGATCACCGAGCCGACCTCGAGCTGGGTCACGATGCCGTCCCAGATCTCGGCGATCTCGTCGTCGGGATGCGAGGTGATCACGAGCGAGCCGGGTTTGCCGCGAATCGAGACCGGCACGCTGACCGCGGTCTGCTCGGGATGGACAAGGCTGACGAACCAGGCCGGCGGGGCACGCGTGTCGACATCGGAGCCAAGCCGGCGGGGCGTCAGCGGGTTCCCACCGGAATCGTGCAGCGCGATGCTGACATGGCGCAGGCGGCTGAGATCGCGGGCGATCTGGTTCAGCCTGGCATCAGGATCGGGTGCCTCGTTGAGATCGGCAACGATCATCTCGATGAATTCGCGCGCGAGGCGGATCACGCTCTGGTCCTCGGCCTGCACGCGCGGGCCCGCCTCGGCGATCTGGCGGCCGATATTGACCGCGAGCCCCAGCGCCAGCAGCAGCGCCAGCAAGAGATTGATGCGCCCGCGCAAGGAAAGATTCTGCCACATTGGTCTCGCTCGTGCCTCGCGAAGGGTTGGCGCCTGTCCGACGACGTTGACAGAGGCGAACCGCCCGATATCTAATCGGAAGCGTACAGCAATCCCAGCCGGGTTGCATGAGCCGACACGAGACGCGCGTCTTGTCTGGTCAGTCTCATGCGGCGCAGAACAGGCAAGCTCCAAGGGAACGGGCTGTCGCGGGGAACGCCTATGCGCATTCTGATCGTCGACGATCATCCCATCGTCGCCTCCGGCTGCCGTGCCGTGCTGGCCGACGAAGGCGAGATCGAAATCTTGGAAGCCGCCGACGCCGAGGACGGCGAGTGCGTCTTCATCGTCGAACGTCCCGACCTCTGCATCATCGACATAAATTTGCCAACCGTCTCCGGCTTCGAGCTCGCGCGCCGCATCCTAGAGCGCGCGCCCGAGGCGCGCATCATCATGTTCAGCATGAATGACGACCCCGCTTTCGCTGCGCGCGCGATCGAGTGCGGCGCCAAGGGCTACGTCTCCAAGACCGGCGACCCCGACGACCTCGTCGAGGCGATCCGCGCCGTCGGAAGCGGCGGCACCTATCTTCCGACCGCGATCGCGCGCAGCATCGCCTTCGCCGGGCCGACGCTGGCACAAAACCCGCTGTCGAAGCTGAACGCGCGCGAGATGGAGATTCTGCGGCTGCTCAGCGCCGGCAAGAGCCTGTCCGAGATCGCGTGGCTGGTGCAATCGTCCTACAAGACGGTGGCCAATACCTCGTCCATCATGCGCCAGAAGCTCGGGGTGAAGACCTCGGTGGAGCTGGTGCGGCTGGCGATCGACAGCGGTGTCGCCTGACCACGCCACGAATTCGGTCACACAAGCGTTGCAATCTTGGTGTGGTGAGATGCCACGGAGCTCTTAGGCATGACGATTCAGACTGTCTCGACCAACAAATCCCATGGCGGCGTGCAGGGCGTCTATCGCCATGCCAGCCAGGTGACCGGAACCGACATGGTGTTCTCGGTCTATATCCCGCCGCATGGGGACGGCGCCAAGCTGCCCGTGGTCTGGTATCTCTCCGGCCTCACCTGCACGCATGCCAACGTCACCGAGAAAGGCGAATTCCGCAAGGCCTGTGCCGAGCTCGGCCTGATCTTCGTCGCGCCCGACACCTCACCGCGCGGGCCCGATGTGCCGGGCGATGCCAACAACGCCTATGATTTTGGCCTCGGGGCCGGCTTCTATGTGGACGCCACGCAAGAGCCGTTCGCGCGCAATTATCGCATGTGGAGCTACGTCACGGACGAGCTGCCGAAGCTGGTTGCGGAGAGCTTTCCGGTCGATGCCAAGCGGCAATCGGTGATGGGCCACTCGATGGGCGGCCATGGCGCGCTGACGGTGGCGCTGCGCAACCCGCACCGCTTTCGCGCAGCCAGCGCCTTTGCCCCAATCGTGGCGCCCTCACTCGTGCCCTGGGGCATCAAGGCGCTGACCGGCTATCTCGGACCGAACAAGGAGGCCTGGCGCAATCACGACACGGTGGCGCTGATCGAGGACGGCGCCAAGTTCTCCGGCTTCCTGGTCGACGTCGGCGAGGCCGACAATTTCCTGAAGGAGCAGCTGAGGCCGGAGCTGCTCGAGGCCGCCTGCGCCAAGGCGGGCATCCCGCTGACGCTGCGGCGCCAGGCGGGCTACGACCACAGCTATTATTTCATCTCGACCTTCATGAGCGATCATCTGCACTGGCATGCGGAGAGATTGAAGGGGTGATGTCTTTCTCCTTCTCCCCTTGCGGGAGAAGGTGGCGCGAAGCGCCGGATGAGGGGTTCTCTCCGCTCGCACGACCATTCGTGGGGATGGCTCACCCGTCTCGCCGCTACGCGGCGAGCCACCCTCTCCCACAAGGGGAGAGGGAAAACCCCTTCACGGCTTCCCGTAGTTCGGCGCCAGCAGGCGGTTGCGGATGAGATAGCTCATCGTGCGCGACCAGGATTCATCCGTGTTGCCGCGCATGTCGGCGCTGGCGACCGCGACCATGTTGCCGGTCTTCACGTCGCGCAGATAGATGTTGAGATTGATGATCAGGTTGGAGACCTTCTGCACGAGGCCGGTGATCTCCAGATCGGCGCCGAGCTGCCCGGCGAGCTTGAGGTCGCAGCCGCCGCAGGCCTGCAGGTTCGCGCGACGGGCGGCCTCCCGTACCGGCGCGATGTCGAGCACCTGGAACTTGCCCGACTCTGCCAGCTCCTTGCGCAGCTGCTCGCTGACATGAGCCGCGCCTCTTCCGGCTTGGAGCCGTAGAACTCGCCCGGCAGGCTGGTGTCGACCAACTCGAAATCGAACACCGCGAGCTTCGGTGGATCGGCGAGCGCGCCCGCCCCCATCCACAGCAATGCTGCGGTTGCCAACAATGCTCGCATGATCGTGATGCCCGGCTTCGCGCGCGCGGGGACGAAATGCGGGGTTGCACGGCCTGACAAATTGGTCATGCTTGAAGCAGAGACAATTCTTCACCGGCGGTCAAGCCGGGGAGATCGTCTGGAGGAAACATGATCCGATGGTTGGCCGGCCTGATCGGCTTTGGTCTTGCCGCGACGAGCGCGCTTGCGGCCGATCCCGTCACGATCGGCGTCGGCTATCTCGCAATCGCCGGCACCCGATCAACGCTGTCGCTGGCCGAGCAGCCTGCCGAGAACGACGGCCTCGCCGGCGCGCGCCTTGCCATCGAGGACAACAACACCACCGGGAAATTCACCGGCCAGCGCTTCACGCTGGAGGAGCGCCGCATCAGGGAAGACGAGGACGTGGCGCAGGCTGCGACCGCGCTCGCCGAGAAGAACGGCTTCATCATCGCCGACCTGCCCGCCGATGCGCTGTTGAAGGTCGCGGACGCCTTGCGCGACCGCGGCACGCTGCTGTTCAACGCCGGCGCGATCGACGAGCGGCTGCGCGAGACCGATTGCCGCGCCAACGTCATCCACACCGCGCCGACGCGTGCGATGCTCGCCGACGCGCTCGGCCAATATCTGGTGTGGAAGAAGTGGTCGCGCTGGCTGCTGGTGGTCGGCTCGCACGACGAGGACAAGCTGTTCGCGGATGCTATCAGGCGCACCGCGGCGCGGTTCGGCGCCAAGATCGTGCAGGAGCGAACCTTCGAGGACAAGGGCGGGGCGCGGCGCACCGATAGCGGCGTAGCGCAGATCCAGCGTCAGATCCCCGTCTTCACGCAGCAGGCACCGGCCTATGACGTGCTGGTCGCCGCCGACGAGAGCGAGGTGTTCGGCGCCTATCTGCCCTATCGCACCTGGGATCCGCGCCCGGTCGCCGGCTCCGCCGGCCTCGTGCCGCGCAGCTGGGACGCATCGCAGGATCAGTGGGGCGCGATCCAGATGCAGAACCGCTTCATCAAGCTGAATTTGCGCCGGATGACCGCGCGCGACATGCAGGCCTGGACGGCGGTGCGCATGATCGGCGAAGCCACCTCGCGCACCAATTCCGGCGAGGTCAGGAAGGTCACCGATTTCATCAAGGGCCCGGATTTCTCGGTCGCCGCCTTCAAGGGCACGCGGCTGACCTTGCGCGACTGGAACCTGCAGCTGCGCCAGCCGATCCTCCTGGTCGACGGCCGCATGGTGGTGTCGGTGTCGCCGCAGGAAGGATTCCTGCACCAGGTCTCCGAGCTCGACACGCTCGGCTACGATCGCCCGGAGAGCAAATGCAAGCTGAAATGAGGATGCAGATGTCGCGGATGTGGCGTGTTGGACTTCTCTCCGCATTGGCGCTGGCGGCAGCCCCAGCGCATGCGTTCATCGCCTATGTCTCGAACGAGAAGAGCAATACGGTCTCGGTGATCGATACCGACAGCTGGACCGTGACCAAGACCATCAAGGTCGGCCAGCGTCCGCGCGGCATCGACCTTACCCGCGACGGCAAGTTCGTGATGGTCGCGGTCGGCGACGACGACACCATCCAGGTGATCGACGCCAAGACGCAAACCGTGGTGGACAGCCTGCCCTCCGGTCCCGACCCCGAGCTGTTCGCGCAGGATGCCGCCGGCAAGACCCTCTATGTCGCCAACGAGAACGACAACACGGTGACGGTGATCGACCTCGAGAAGCGCGCCCGGCTCGGCGACATCCAGGTCGGCGTCGAGCCAGAGGGCATGACCATCAGTCCGGACGGCAAGACGCTGATCAACACCTCGGAAACCACCAACATGGCGCATTTCATCGACACCGCCACGCGCCAGATCGTCGCCAACGTGCTGGTGGACGCGCGGCCGCGCTTTGCCGAGTACAAGCACGATTCTTCGGAAGTCTGGGTGTCCTCGGAGATCGGCGGCACCGTCTCGATCATCGACCCCAAAAAGCACGAGGTGATCGGCAAGGTCACGTTCGAGATCCCGGGCCTGCGCAAAGAGGCGATCCAGCCGGTCGGCATCGGCATGACCAGGGACGACAAGACCGCTTTCGTCGCGCTCGGCCCCGCCAACCGCATCGCGGTGGTCGACGTCGCCTCGCGCAAGGTGACGAAATATCTCCTGGTCGGGCAGCGGGTCTGGCACGTGGCGTTCACGCCGGACGAGAAATATTTGCTCACCACCAACGGTGTGTCGAACGACGTCTCCGTCATCGACGTCGCCGCGCAGAAGGTGATCAAGACCATTCAGGTCGGCGAGCTGCCCTGGGGCGTCGCGATCGCGCCATGACCAGCCCCGCCCCGATCGCCGAAGCCCAGGAGACGCCGAGACCCGAAGAGGCCGCGGTGCCGGCATTGTCGATCGACGGTGTCAGCCATGCCTATGGTCCGCGGCGCGCATTGACGAACGTGTCTTTCAATGTGCAGCCCGCGAGCTTCACGGCGCTGCTGGGACTCAACGGCGCCGGCAAGAGCACGCTGTTCTCGCTGATCACGCGGCTGTTCGGCATCCAGTCCGGCCGCGTCGGCATTTTCGGGCACGACGTCAGCAAGACCCCCGGCGAGGCGCTGCGGCTGCTCGGGGTCGTATTCCAGCCGCGCACGCTCGATCTCGACCTGTCGCTGACGCAGAACCTGCTCTACCACGCCGCCCTGCACGGCATTGGCCGCCGCGAGGCCTCGGCGCGCAGCGCCGAGCTGCTCGGCCGGATCGGCCTTGCCGATCGCGCTGCAAGCAAGGTGCGCGACCTCTCGGGCGGACAGATGCGGCGGCTGGAGATCGCCCGGGCGCTGCTGCACCGGCCGCGCCTCTTGCTGCTCGACGAGCCGACCGTCGGCCTCGACGTCAAGGCGCGCGCCGACATCATCAGCCACGTGCGGCAGCTCGTGACCGAGCAAGGCATCGGCGTGCTCTGGGCCACGCACCTGTTCGACGAGATCATGCCCGATGACGATCTCGTGGTGCTGCACCAGGGCAAGGTGCTGGCGCAGGGACCGATGAACCGCGTCGTCGCGGAAGCCGGCGCGCAGGACGTCAACACCGCCTTCATGCGCCTGACCGGCGCGCAAACCATGCCTGGAGGCGGCGCATGAGCAGCATCACGACGCGCGAGGCGCCGCGCGGCTTCTCGTTCGCCGAGTACATGACCTGCCTCAGCGGCATCGTCTGGCGCGAGGGCCTGCGCTTCCTGCATCAGCGCGAGCGCTTCGCCTCGGCGCTGGTGCGGCCTCTGGTGTGGCTGTTCATCTTTGCCGCCGGCTTCCGCCAGGTGCTCGGCATCTCCATCATCCCGCCCTACGAGACCTACATCCTCTACGAGGTCTATATCGCGCCGGGACTGATGGCGATGATCCAGCTCTTCAACGGCATGCAGTCCTCGCTCTCGATGGTCTATGACCGCGAGATGGGAAACATGCGCACGCTCCTGGTGAGCCCGCTGCCGCGGGGGTTCCTGTTGTTCTGCAAGCTGCTCGCGGGCACCGCGGTATCGCTGCTCCAGGTCTATGCGTTCCTGCTGATCGCCTGGCTCTGGGACATCACCCCGCCGCCCCAGGGCTATCTCACCGTGCTGCCGGCGCTGATCCTGTCGGGGCTGATGCTGGGCTCGCTCGGCATGCTGATCTCGTCGGGCATCAAACAGCTGGAGAACTTCGCCGGTGTCATGAACTTCGTGATCTTCCCGATGTTCTTCGCCTCCTCCGCGCTCTACCCGCTCTGGCGCGTGCAGGAGGGCAACCCCTATCTCTATTATCTGTGCGAGGCCAATCCGTTCACCCATGCGGTCGAGCTGATCCGTTTCGCGCTGTATGGCCAGATCAACTGGATCTCGCTGGCGGTGGTCGCGGTTTGCACAATCGTCTTCATGATCGGTGCGATCCTGGCCTATGATCCCTCGCGCGGGCTGGCGCGACGCGGGCCTGCGGGAGGCGAAGGATGATTGTTCGGGTTCTGGTCACCTCTGTACTGGTGCTCGCTGTCGCGAGCACGACGGCGCACGCCGCCGATCCGCGCTATCCGGACTGGCCGTGCACCCAGGCGAAGGTGCCCGAGATCTCGCTGGCGGCCGTGTGGGGCGGTCCGCCGCTCGACGACCTCCAGAACAGATGGAAGGACGACGCCAGGATCAGCGCGCTCGTTGCGAAACTGGCGGCGCGCAAGACGCCGCTGGATGAGGCGGAAAAGCTGGTGAAGGAGTTTCTCGCGGGTTCCGCTGCCGACAAGACCGCGAACGCAAAGCTGCTGTTCGCCGGCCTGTTCGACACGCTCAACGCCCAGCGCTCCCAGGTCATGAACGGACTCGAGCGCGTCAGCCGCAAGCAGCGCGATGCCGCCGACAAGATCCGCGAGGAGGCAATTCAGCTCCAGGCCCTGCAAGGGGCCACACCGCGTGACGAGGCCAAGGTCCAGGCGCTCAGCAACGAGCTGATCTGGAAGACCCGGATCTTCGAGGACCGTAACAAGGTGGTGCGCTTCGTCTGCGAGGTTCCAACCTCGCTCGACCAGCGCCTGTTCGCGCTCGGACGCGTCATCCAGCAGGAAATGGAATAGCGTCAGTTACGCTGACCGCTCACGAAAAGTTCCCGCAATCGCCCCGGCAACGTTAACCTTTCGCCGCGCTATGTGCCGGAACCAAATCGATTTATGATGGCTTGTCGACGTGAACTCAAGACGTCGGGAGGCCTCGATGGGAACCACAAGAATCATGTTTGCGGGCGCTGCGGTCCTCAGCATGCTCGCAACCAGCGCCTTTGCTGACGACATGACCGGGATGATCACGCGGATCGATCGGCTCAACGGCACGATTTCGATCCAGCAGACCCAGAAGGGCACGGTCGGCGCCAGCACAGGCAGCGCCGGCGCGCTCCAGGAGTACAAGGCCAAGGATGCGGCGATGCTGGATGCCGTCCATGCCGGCGACAGGGTGAGCTATTCTGCGACCGAGACCAACGGTACGGGCACGTTGACGAAGTTGCAGAAGCAGAAGTAGTAGGTTGGATCTTCACCTCTCCCCGCTTGCGGGGAGAGGTCGGATCGCTCTTGCGATCCGGGTGAGGGGGCACAGGTCTCTCGACCATCTCATGCGCGGAGAGAGGCCCCTCACCCCAACCCTCTCCCCGTAAGAACGGGGCGAGGGAGCGCACCTGCGCTTGATCACTATTGCTCCGGCCGCGGCTCCGGCTGCGCCTCTTCCGTCGGCAGCTTCGCGCCCTCCCAGCCGTCGGTGCCGTCAGGATACCAGGCGATGTTGGCATAGCCGTAAGCGAGCGCACGCTTCGCCGCGTTCCAGGACATCCAGCAATCGGCGAGGCAATAGATCACCAGCAGCGCGGCCTTGTCGCCGCGTGAGGCGCGCGCGAGGCCACGCTGAAGATAATCGTCCATGGCGGGCGGCAAGTTGCCGTAGCCGGTGTCCGGCAGCCAGAAGCTGCCCGGAATGTTCCTGCGCGGCGCGTCACGCCACACCGTGCTCACAGGAAGGTTCTTTGGTTTCGGCGCGCGCGGCATCACGTCAACGAAGGTGCCGCTGTTCGCACGCCAGATCGCCTCCGCCTCGCCGGTCGTGAGCACGCGCGCGCCAGCGAGCGTCGCCGGCACCGGCGCGCGATAATTGTCGGTACGATATCCCTCGGGCTCGAACGGCTCCTGCTGCTGCGCCGACGCCGGGGCCACGAGCAAGGCAACGACGAACGCAGCGGCAAGCGGCCGGCTCATGGCGCCTTCTTGGCCGTCTCCGCGCCGAGCGGCCGGTTGTTCTCGTCCAGCAGCGGCACGCCGAAATCGAGCAGGATCTTGTTGATCTCGCCCTGGTTCTCCTGGATCACCCGGTTGAGCTGCCGCTTCCAGTTCTGGTCGGCGGGTCGCACGCCCATGCCGATGCGATAAACCAGCTTGGACCCGGTGGTCTCCTTGACCAGCGGCATGACGTGCAGCGAGGGGCCGGCTTTCTTCGCATAATAGCCGGCCATCGGTCCCCAGAGCACGCCGGCGTCGATCTTGCCGGCAGCGAGGTCGTCGATCATCGCCTGCGCGGAATTGTCGAAGCGCGTGTCGATCATCAGCTGATAGGGCTTTGCATCGCCCATCAGGCCTGCCAACGCCATATTGGTCGCCGGCGGCGTGCCGGCGACGATGCCGATATGCTTACCTTTCAGGCGTGCGTCCTCCAGCGTGTCGACGTCCTCGAGCCCGCTACCGGTCTTGGCAACCAGTGCATAGGTCGTGCGGTAATAGGGATTGGTGCCCTGCACGAGGTCGTCGCCCTGCGGGTAGCCCATGATGACGTCGCAGCGATGCGCACCCAACGTCATGCGCACGAAGCCGGCGGCCTGCGGGAAGAACACGTAGTCCAGCTTCTTCTGCAGCTTGTCCGCCAGAAACTCGGCGAGCTTGTTCTCGAAGCCCTCGCCCTTCTCGTTCGAGAACGGCAGGTTGCGCGGGTCGGCGCAGACGCGCAGCACCTTCGGGTCGACCAGCTCGAATGAGAGATCTCCGGTCTCGTTGGTCTGCGCGATGGCGAGATCGCCATAGGCACATGATGCGATCACGATCCAGAGTGAAAACCACCAGCGACGATGTCGTCCGGCCTGCGTCATCGCGCTTCCTCCTCGTTTTGTTTGAATGTTATCCATGCAACGCATGACGCGCCACGTGTGCCAACTTTTGCCGGCTTTGCTTTGTTGCAGTGCAATGAGGCCAATCCTTTGAACTGAGGCGGAAAAGTGTCTCGCATCGCTCTCGTGATCGCAGCCTTGTCCCTGGTAACAGCTACGCTAGCACGCGCCGGGGCGGGCGAATTGCCTGTGAGCGAAGTCGCGCCGGGAATCTTCGTACACTCCGGGGCCATCGCGCTGATGAGCCGCGAGAATGAAGGCGGCATCGCCAATATCGGCTTCATCATCGGAGGTGACGCGGTGGCCGTGATCGACACTGGCGGCAGCCTGCGCGAAGGCGAGGCGCTGCTGGCGGCGGTACGAGCGCGCACGCAAAAGCCGATCCACTATGTCATCAACACCCATGGCCATCCCGACCATGTCTTCGGCAATGCTGCCTTCATGGCAGAGGGAACCAGCTTCGTCGGCCACAGCAAGCTGCCGCAGGCGCTGGCGAGCCGCGGGCCCTTCTATCTCGACAATTTCAGGCGCCTCATGGGCCCCGAGCTGATCGATCCCGTGAAGATCGTACCGCCGACCCTGCTCGTAACGGACACGCTCACGCTCGATCTGGGCTCGCGCCGCTTGACCTTGCGCGCTTGGCCGGCCGGGCACAGCGACAACGATCTGACCGTGTTCGACGAGAGCACCAAAACCCTGCTTGCCGGCGATCTCGTCTTTCTCGGCCACATTCCGGTGATGGACGGCAGCATTCGCGGCTGGCTCGCCACGCTGAAAGAGTTGGAGACGATTCCGGCGCTGCGCGTTGTTCCCGGTCACGGTCCTGTGAGCGACTGGCCAGCGGCGCTGAGCGATCAACGACGTTACCTGTCAACGCTGCTGTCCGACGTCCGCGCCCTGAACAAGAGGGGCGCGCCGATCCGCGCCGCTGCGGACAAGGCGGCCGCGGACGAGCGGCCGCACTGGCAGTTGTTCGAGGACTACAATGCCCGCAACGCAACTGCAGCATTTTCGGAAATTGAATGGGAGTAGCGGGCACGCTACGCTGGCAGGAGATCAGCGTCGCCTAAACCCACGAGCATGACCATGATGGGATGCACACGCCGCCTGCCCCTGATCGCCCTACTCCTCGGCATCGCCTTCGCCGCGCCGACGCAGGCGGACGAGGCCTCCGATCCCTGGCCGGGCCTGGTGCAGGACATCTTCAGCAACCGGCCGATGAACGACGGCGCCGAGGTCATCGGCATCGAGATGCCCTATCGCGCCGAGGATGCCGCCATCGTGCCGGTGACGCTGCGCAGCAAGCTGTCGCCCGGCGACAGCAGACGCATCCGTTCGATCACGCTGGTGATCGACCGCAATCCCGCGCCGATGGCCGCGAAGTTCGAGCTCGGGCCGGAGGCCAATGTCACGGAAATCTCGACCCGTGTGCGCGTCAACAATTACACCGACGTGCACGCGGTCGCCGAGCTCAGCGACGGCCAGCTCTACGTCTCGAAAGTCTATGTGAAGGCCTCTGGCGGCTGCTCGGCGCCGGCTGCAAAGAACGTGGAGGAAGCCAAGAACCGGCTCGGCCAGATGCGCTACCGGCAATTCGCCCGTGAAGAGGGTCCGGCAAGCCGGTTGCGCGAAGCGCAGATCATGATCGGCCATCCCAACAATTCCGGCCTGCAGATGGACCAGGTCACGCAGCTCTATATCCCCGCCTTCTTCATCAACCAGCTCAGATTGACGCAGGACGATAGCCCCGTGCTGTCGATGGAAGGCGGCATCTCGATCTCGGAAGATCCCAACCTGCGCTTCACCTATGTCTCCAACGGCGCCAAGCGCTTTCGTGCGGAGGCCCGGGATACGGACGGGCATGTGTTCCGCAATGAATGGGAGGTGGAGAAGCCGGGGACTTAGTTTCGTCAGACTTGCGCTGAAGCCCCCTCTCCCCTTGCGGGAGAGGGTGGATCGCCGCGTAGCGGCGAGACGGGTGAGGGGTATGTTTCCGCGCCCACCTGCCTCTCATGCTGGAACATGCCGATAGAACCCCTCATCCGGCGCTTCGCGCCACCTTCTCCCACAAGGGGAGAAGGAAGATCGCACCGTCTGTGCCGCGATAGCTAAAAACACCTCACCTCGGCTTCCGCCTGCGCGCGCCTTAAGTCATTCACCGCCGAGTTGGCCTGCTCCGAGGTGCGAAACTGCACGCCGAGATCGCCGCGCACTTGCGACATGCTGAGCGCGGTCTCGGCGGTAACATAGCGCTCGTAGGGTATGATCGAGGCGACCACGTCGATGGAGCAGGAACATTGCTCGATCGCGGAGCGCGTCTCGCCGTTGGCCTTCATGCAGCCATAGACGTATTCCGCGCGCGCCGCGGTGGGATAATCATTGGCCTCTTCGGCCCGTGCCACGCATACGCTGGCAGCGAGCGCCGTCAATGCGGCGACAATCGGTCGTAGCCGTCCGGCCAGATCCATGCGCGTCCTCCCGCTGGTTGCGACCAAGGCTATGCTATGCGTATTGTGCTGAAAAGCACTCTGTCAGAGGAAACGGCTCACAAGGTGATGACAGTTTTGGCGCGAATTTGGGCGCTCGCAACGGTGCTGGCGCTAGCCGCACCTGCCGGCGCTGCGGACACAATCCGCCTTGCGGTGCAGAAGACCGGAACATTCTCGTGGGAGCTGGCCGCGATCCGAAGCGCCGGCCTCGACAAGGAGGCCGGCCTGGCGCTGGAGGTCACCGAGCTCGCGAGCACCGAGGCCGGCAAGATCGCGATGCGCGCCGGCAGCGCCGACATCATCCTGTCGGACTGGCTGTGGGTGTCGCGCGAGCGCACGCTCGGTGCGAAGCTCACCTTCTATCCCTATTCCAGCGCGCTCGGCGCCGTGATGGTGCCGGCCTCATCGCCGATCAAGACGCTCGCCGACCTCAAGGGCCGCAAGCTCGCGGTCGCCGGCGGGGCGATCGACAAGAGCTGGCTGCTGCTGCAGGCGCGGATGAAGCAGGACGGCATCGACCTCAAGTCGGAAGCAACCATCGTCTACGGTGCCCCGCCGCTGATCGCCGCCAAGGCGCTGGACGGCGAGATGGATGCGAGCCTCAACTTCTGGAATTTCTGCGCCCAGCTCGAGGCCAAGGGTTTCAGGCGCCTGACCGGCATCGAGGACATCTTGCCGAAGCTGGGTGCCAAAGGCGCGGTCGCCGCGGTCGGCTATGTCTTCGATGAGAGCTGGGCCGCGAGCCATAAGGAGGCCGTCGCGCGCTTCATCGCGATGACCCGCAAGGCCAAGGAGTTGCTGGCGACCTCGGATGCGGCCTGGGACAAGGTCGCGCCGCTCACCGGCACGACGGATCCTGCCCTGCTCAGGACCTACCGCGAGCGCTACCGCGACGGCATTCCGCGCCGGAGCATCGATGACGAGGAAAAGGACGCGCGCGTGCTCTACCGCGTGCTGGCCGAGATCGGCGGCCGCGACCTCGTCGGCCCCGCAGCCGAGCTCGATCCCGGCACCTTCTATCACGCAGTCCCCGGAGACTGAGGTGCTGCGCCTGCTGTCGTTCGCCCTGTTCCTCGCGATCTGGTGGATTGCCGCGCTCGCGGTCGGCGGCGCAAAGCTGCCCTCCCCGCCGGCGGTGCTTCAGGTGATGATCGCGGAAGCATCAAGCGGCGCGCTATTCCTGCATCTCGGCGCCACGCTGGCGCGCGTCGCGCTCGCCTTCACACTCGCGATGTCGCTCGGCAGTGCCATCGGCTATTTGATGGGCCGGGTGAAGCTCGCCGACCGGCTCGGTGATCCCTGGCTGATCCTGCTGCTCAACCTGCCCGCATTGGTCGTGATCGTGCTGGCCTATATCTGGGCTGGCCTCACCGAGGCCGCCGCGATCGCAGCGATCGCCATCAACAAGCTGCCGACCGCCATCGTCACCTTGCGCGAGGGCACGCGCGCGCTCGACCGTTCGCTCGACGAGATGGCGAGCGTGTTCGCAATGCCGCGCTGGCGCGCCTTCCGCCACGTCGTGCTGCCGCAACTGGCGCCCTATATCGCGGCCTCGGCCCGCTCCGGCCTGTCGCTGGTGTGGAAGATCGTGCTCGTCGCCGAGCTGCTGGGGCGGCCGAACGGCGTCGGCTTCGAGATCGGCGTCGCCTTCCAGCTGTTCGACACGCCGCGGCTGCTGGCCTATTCCCTCACCTTCGCCGCCGTCGTGCTCGTCATAGAAACCTTGCTGGTGCAGCCGTTCGAAGCCCGCGCAAACAGGTGGCGGCCCCGTGCGGCTTGAGGTCGATATCACGGGCAAGACTTTCAGGAGTGCCGCGGGCGGAACGCACGAGGTGCTGGCGCCCGTCACGTTCGCGCTGCAATCCGGCGAGGTCGGCGTGCTGATCGGCCCCTCGGGCTGCGGCAAGAGCACGATGCTGCGTATCATCCTGGGACTGGACCACGACTTTGCGGGCCACGTCGCGCGACCGCCGGAGGCACGGATCGGCATGGTGTTCCAGGAGCCGCGCCTGCTGCCGTGGCGCTCGGTCGAGCAGAATGTGCGGCTGGCTGCGCCCGATGTCGCTGATGCCAAGCTCGCCGAGCTCTTCAGGATTTTGGAGCTGGAAGCGCATCGCGACCACTATCCCGGTGAGCTCTCGCTGGGTTTGGCCCGGCGCGTGGCGCTCGCCCGCGCCTTTGCCGTCGAGCCGGATATTCTGGTGCTCGACGAACCGCTGGCATCGCTCGATGACGCTCTCGCCGGACGCCTGCGCGATGAGATTGCAACGCTCGTCGCGAGCCGGCCGGTGATGACGCTTTTGGTGACACACAGCCTGGACGATGCCGTGCGCCTGGGCGACCGGCTGTTCTTCCTATCGCCGCGACCAGCGCGGATCGTGGCCGAGGTGCCTATCGGCATCCCGCGCGACACACGCGGCGAAGCCGAAATTGCGGCGATAAAGGCCGGCCTCGCGCAACGAACTCAAGGCGACCGCACTGAGCGAGATGCCTCATAGCCGGTCGCCTGGCGGACGTGCTAGATTAGCGGGCGGCGGAGCTGATGATGACACGAACAGTCGCCTTCGCAACGCTTGGTCTTGCAGCGCTTAGCCTCGCACTCGTTGCGGTGACGGCGGGCGCGCAGGACATGATGCGTGGCGTCGACCTCACCTCCCCCGCGATGGTCTCGGCTGAAATGACGAGGCCGGAGGTCGAGGCCATGTTGGCCAAAGCGAGCCCAAAGCAGCCTGCCGATTTCACCGGCAAACGCCTGTCGGGTCTCGATCTCTCGGGGCTGGACCTGTCCAACACGGTTCTCCGCGCCGCGCGGCTCAACAAGACAATACTTCGAGACGCCCGGCTGGACGGTGCGATCCTCGATCAGGCGTGGCTGCTGGATGCGGATCTTACCGGCGCAAGCCTGAAGGGCGCCAATCTATTCGCCTCGCAAATGGCCCGCGCGCGTCTCGACGGTGCGAACCTGTCAGGAGCGCGCATCGCTGCCGACCTCACCGGCGCAAGCCTGGTCGGCGCCTCGATCGCGGACGCGAATCTCGGCGCCGATATGCGCAACCAGTCGATGGGACTGATGCGCGCGGTGCTGAGATCCGCCAAGCTGGAACGGCTGAACGCGCGCAACGCCGATTTGTCGCGCGTCGACCTCGAATTCGCAGTCCTCAGGGGCGCCGATCTGAGCGGCGCATCACTGAAAAACGCCCAACTCGGCGGAGCCGATCTGACCGGCGCCATCGTCATCGACGCCGATTTCGACGGCGCCGATCTCGTCTCGGCGAAGCTGATCGCACCAAACGGCCTTGACCGCGCCAAGAATTTCGACAAGGCAAAGAACCGCGAGCGCCTGATCAGGGAATGACGGCGCCCTTTGGGAGGACTGGCTGATGCGTGGGGTTCTTGCTTTGACCGCGTTGTTGACGCTTGCCGGCGAAGCCGCCGCGCAGACCAAGGGCAAGGGCATAAGGCTCTGGAATCTCACGACGGAGACCATCTCCGGCTTCCAGCTCGCACCCGCCGGCAAGACCGACTGGGGTCCGAACCAGTGCCTGAATGACAAGGACAAGGAGGTCGACCACGACGAGCGGTTGCGCATCACCGGCGTCGAGCCCGGCCGCTACGACGCCAGGGTCAGCTACCCCAATGCACGGCAGTGCATCGTCCGCGATATCGAGATCAAGGCGGATGCAGTGTTCTCGATTGCGGACAAGGATCTGAAGGACTGCACCAAGTAGCGCAGCGGCTCTCCGTTGGAGCTGCTATGCCTTGTCGTTCGGGTGTGGATATTCGCAGCGCCACTTCACCGCGTGCCACTTCGGATGCTCACCGACCCATTGCGCGATATAGGGCGGCGCGGCCATCGCGCATTGCCGCGGCGACCCGGAATAGTGGAACACCAGATGCCGCTCCTCGCAGGTCGCAGGCGAGAGCACCGCGCACACAGTCACCACCAGGTCAATCGGGTTCATGCCGGGATCCTCTCGCAAGGGGGCGATGGAGAGATTAGCACATGAAGCTACGCGCGAAGGAGGGGGAAGTTTCATAGCGCCGAAGCCTCGTCATGGCCGGGCTCGGCCATCCACGCCTTGCCTCGTGGAACAAAGAACGTGGATGCCCGGGCCGTCGCCTCGCCGAAGCGGCTTAGGCCGCGTAGCCGGGAGAAGCCCGAGCATGACGACCTTCCGTGTTAGAAGTTCACGCCGAACACCAATCGCGCCTGATGCCGCTCGAAATTGACGAGGTCGAGATTGCCGCC
The DNA here is from genome assembly GCF_003122645.1 of Bradyrhizobium sp. SUTN9-2. NCBI lineage: Bacteria > Pseudomonadati > Pseudomonadota > Alphaproteobacteria > Hyphomicrobiales > Nitrobacteraceae > Bradyrhizobium > Bradyrhizobium sp. SUTN9-2. The sequence continues at coordinate 2,868,817 of NZ_LAXE01000001.1, read as the reverse complement.
TGAGCCGGCCGGGCGCCCCCAGGCCTGCATGCTCCAGCTTGCGGTGAGCCGGGAACGCTCGGAGAGCTGGAAATAGGCGGTGGGGCCGACAAACAGGGCCTGGCCTGAGAACTCGCTAAGGCCGATGCCCTCATATTGCCGGAAGTAGCGCATCTCGCCGCCAAGCAGCACATTGGGCCGCACGCGAACCAGGCCGGCAAACGCGGCCCCGATCGTCGAGCTCTTCTCGGATGCCCCTCCAATCTCGAAGCGCGCCCATTCCGGCTGGTAGATCAGGTTGAGGGCGCCGATGGCGAAGTTCGGAATGAGTTCGCGGTCGAAGGCGAGCGTAAATTCGGTGCCGTACATCCGCCCTTTCGCGCCGCTGGTCTCGTCGATGCGGTCGCCGTGGAGCTCGGCCGCAATGGTGAGGCCGAATGGTGCGCGCTCACGGTCGAGCAGGCGATAGCGCAGGTCGAGCGAGATGCCCTGGAAGTTGAACTGGCGGCGGTCGTCGATGTCAGGGACGCCGGTAATGTGGTGCAAGCTGGCGGTGCCGCCGACTTCGACACGAAAATTCGGCAGCGGCACCACCTCGATCTCGACCTCATGTTCAAGGGCGCGATAAGCGCCCCCGCCTTTGCCGAAGCGCCCCGTCGTCTGGGTCTGGAATTCGCGCTCGCCGACATTGCCGATATCGGTGCCGATCATGAAGCCGAAGATGTGCTCGGTATCAAAACCTGCCTCGGCGCTGCTGCGCGCCGGCGCCAGCACGATCGCGCACACGATCACCGTCCAGAACTTGCAGGCTCTGCCGCCCATCCCGTGCCCCAAAGGCGCGCGCCGCTGTGATCCGGCAGCAGCGCTGACCGGGCGTCAGCGTAACACACTGCCGCAGAGCACGGTCGAAATTTTGCGGGGAAAGAATTGAAGCCCCTCCACGTGCGGCTTTCGCGCGATCCGCAAAGCATGGAGCACGGCGAGGCGCAGATCCGACACTGCCACGGCTCCGACGGCGTTTGCCATCGAAGCCGCGGCAGGTCGTCGGTCTTACTTGCGCGAGGCGCAGGCGTACATGTTGATTTCCATGCCGACCGGCACTTCCACGATCTTCGGAGCTTTCCAAGCCATTCGGGTCTCCCAAGGTATTGAGCGCGACATCGCGCGGCGAAAAACCTAGGGCTGCGTCGAGTGCAGTTCAAGCCTCGATTCGACTGCCGTCACGTCTGTGCCGATACTTCGCGGCCGCAATTTCTCTCTCGGACAAAGCAAGTTCCCTCCTGGTCAAACACGACCAGCGAGACACCGCCTTGTGCAATGCACCGCGCGTCCAATCGACAACGGTGCCGTCAGCAGTCCTTGTCGGCCATTTCGGCATTCGGCTTGGCGCCCGCGGCGCGCTGAGCCGCCGTCGGCTCGCTCTGCATTTGCCGCTGCGCATCCTCGGACGACGCCGGCGATTCACCGCTGGCCCGGTTCATCGTGCTGGTCGGCGGATGCTGGCTGCTATCGCTCGCCGAACCGGACGTGTGCGATTGCGCGGAGCCCACGGTGACAGGGCCAGAACCGGCATCCTTGTCGGTCTTGTCGGTGCTGGCGCTGCCGGTGTTGCAGGGACCGGCGACCGCAACCCCGGCGCTCAGCGTCAGGATTGCGCAGGCAGCAAGAAGGGAACGCTTCGTATTCATTTGCATCTCCTTTTCTCCCGCAGCGCAGCCCCGGCGCCGGCAGGACATGCGGAGAAACAGGCCGAGCAGCCCGATGTTCCCGAGCGTCAGGCCGGAATGATCGCAAACGTTACGCCCGTCATGCCCGTTCCGCTTGCGGCGCTTCACCGGAGCAATCGTACGAGCGCGCGCCCGGCACGCGAATTCAGCTCCTTCGCATCCAGCGTTCCATCCTTGTCGGGATTGGCTGCGTTGAAACGCTGCTCGACCACCGACAGATATTCGTCGAGGGTGAGGGTCCCGTCGCGGTCGGGGTCTGCCGCGGCGAGTTCTTTCGCGCTCAACCGTCCACGCAATTCGCGCGCATCGAGCGTGCCGTCGCGATCGGGATCGAGCTTTGCGAACGAGGCGGCGGCCACCTTCTTCACCTCGGCAAGATCGAGCGTACCGTCATTGTCGGTGTCGAACAACTTGACCGCATTGCCGGAGGCCGACCACGCCGGGCCGGCCGAAAGTGCAATCACAAGTGCAAGGGCAATCGAGCGAGCCGAAATCATCGAGACCTCCCTGACATAGCCCCCAGATCAATGGGGCAGAGCCGAGATAAACCCGCAAGCGGCCCTCGGTTCAAGTCCGGACCTGCAACTTGCGCGCGCCACAACCGGTAGAGATGCATTGCCCTGCTCCCAATAGTGCTTCGCGTCGCGGAATTTCTCAGCGTCTGCGCACAAGTTGGAGTTGCCTTTGTCAGGTTTTCGTCAGGTGACCGCCGACGATATCGGCACGGCAGTTACGACTTTCGTATTGACGCGTTTTGGTTTCCGACGGAGTGTTGCAGCCGCAGCGTCAAAAGGCGCGCATTTTGGGAGGAACGGATGAAACGCTTTGCGATGGCCGCGAGCCTCGTCATGCTTGCGTCAACCTGTGCAAATGCACAAACCACCGAGCAGCTGGTCAAGGGTGCGACCGACACATCGAACGTTCTCAATTACGGAATGGGCTACAATCTCCAGCGGTTCTCGACGCTGAAGCAGATCAACAAGGATACGGTCAAGAATCTCGTCCCAATCTGGAATTACAGCTTCAATGACGATCGGAGCGAGGAATCACAGCCAATCGTCTATCAGGGCGTCATCTACGTCACCTCGCACAATGCCACGATGGCGGTCGATGCCAAGACCGGCAAGCAGATCTGGAAGAGCAAGATCGAATATCCGGCGGAGACGCCGCGAATCGTCTGCTGCGGCATTATTAACCGCGGCGTCGCGATTCACGAGGGCAAGCTGTTCCGTACGACGCTCGATGCCCACGTGGTTGCCATCGACGCCAAGAACGGCAAGGAGCTGTGGCGGCAGAAGGCAGCCGACATCAAGGAAGGCTATTCGATGACGGTGGCCCCGCTCGTTGCCGACGGCGTCGTCATTACCGGCATTTCCGGCGCCGAATTCGGCACCCGCGGCTTCATCGACGGCTGGGATCCGGCGACTGGCAAGCATCTCTGGCGAACCCACTCGATCCCCTCGCCGGACGAGCCCGGCGGCGACACCTGGAAGGGCGACACCTGGAAGCTCGGCGGCGGCTCGACCTGGATCACGGGCTCTTATGACGCCGAGCTGAACACGGTGTATTGGGGCACCGGCAATCCCGGCCCGTTCAACTCGGCGGTGCGCCCCGGCGACAATCTCTACACCTGCTCCGTGCTGGCGCTGGATCCCAAGACCGGCAAGATCAAGTGGCACTACCAGTTCTCGCCGAACAATCCGTTCGACTACGACGCCGTGGCCGAGATGGTGCTCGCCGACGTAAACATCGAGGGCAAGCCGACCAAGACGCTGATGAATGCCAACCGCAACGGCTTCTTCTACGTGCTCGACCGCACCAACGGGAAGCTGCTCGCGGCTAATCCTTACGTGAAGGTGAATTGGGCGACCGGCATCGACATGAAGACCGGACGTCCGATCGAGACCGACATCTCGAAGGACGCACGCGAGGGCAAGAAGGTGACGGTGTATCCCTCGATCCTCGGCGGCAAGAACTGGGAGCCGATGTCGTTCAATCCGCAGACCGGCCTCGCCTATGCCAACACGCTCGCCTTCGGCGGCAGGTACAAGACCGAGCCCGTCACCTACAAGCAGGGCGAATGGTACCTCGGCATGGACCTGACCGACCTCTGGGAATACGGCGACGGGCCGCGCGGCCATCTCAAGGCTATCGATCCCATGACCGGCAAATCGAAATGGGAAGCGCCGAGCGACATTCCGCGCTTCTCCGGCGTGCTCTCGACGGCCGGAGGCGTCGTATTCTCTGGCGCGCTGACCGGCGAGTTCGAGGCCTTCGACGCCGACACCGGCAAGAAGCTCTGGCAGTTCCAGACCGGCTCCGGCATCGAGGGACAGCCGGTGACCTGGCAGCAGGACGGCGTGCAGTATGTCGCCGTGACGAGCGGCTATGGCGGCGTCTACTCGCTGTTCTCCGGCGACGAGCGGCTTGCCAACGTGCCGCCCGGCGGCTCGCTGTGGGTCTTTGCGGTCAAGCAGTAAACACGGGTACGATGCTGAAAGTGATCTCTCACAAGACGGCGGCGATGATCGCCGCCGTCGCGGTGCTCTCGGTCGCGCATGCGGCGACCGTCCGCGCCGATGACACCACCGGCAATTCCATGCAGGCGCAGATCGACCATGGTAAGTCGACCTACGCCTCGAAATGCTCCCACTGCCACGGCCCCAATCTGATGAATTCCGGCACCGTCACGCCGGATCTGCGTGCCATTCCCGACGACAAGACGCGCTTCGTCACCACGGTGAAGAACGGCAAGAACAACAAGATGCCACCCTGGGCCGACATTCTCAGCGACGACGAGATCGGAAACCTCTGGGCGTTCGTCTCCAGCCGGAGGAAGCCATGAGGGGCCGGCGCGTTGCCTGGAGCGTTGCGGCCGTTCTGTCCGCGATGGCGTCGGTCGCTCTCGCAGCCGACGATCCTCTGAAGGTCTGTCTCGACGAGGACCGGCCGCCGCTCTCGGTGCATCGCCGCGACAAGCCGGATGCCGGCTTCGACGTGCTGCTGGCGCAGGCGATCGCCGAGCGGATGGGACGCCCGCTGAAGATCCAGTGGTTCGAGAGCAGGCTGGATGAGGATTCGAGCCCGCAGCTCGAGGCCAATGCGTTGCTCTCGGACGGGCGCTGCTCGCTGGTCGGTGGCTACGCGCTGACGCAGGATTCGCTTGTCGCACCCGGGATGAAGACGGCGCGCTTGCCGGGTTTCGCCGGCGCCACGCGCGACGATCGGCGGCGCCGCGTCCCGCTCGGCGTGCTCGCGCCGAGCCAGCCCTACATCTATTCGCCGATGACGGTGGTGCTGGGGCCAAAGGCCCGCGGGCGCAAGGTCGGCGACATCGGCGATCTCGCCGGCCTTCGTCTCGCCATCGAAAGCGGATCGCTCGGCGACGCCATCCTGATGACCTTCGACAAGGGGCGCCTGATCGACAACATCACCCATCTCGTCCCCGGCCGCGACGATCTCCTCGGCGGACTCGAGCGCGGCGACCATGACGCGACGCTGATCGATCTTGCCCGCTTCGACGCCCATCGCGCCGCGCACCCGGACACGGCGATCACGGCGTCCGGCTACTATTATCCGATCGGAGCCAATCGCGGCTATGTCGGGCTCGCCAGCGATGGCGCGCTGATCGCGGCCGTCAACAAGGCGCTGACTGAGCTCACGGCTTCGGGCAAGATCGCCGAATTCGGCAAGCAGGCCGGCCTCACCTATCTGCCGCCGCGCGAGCCCGCGATCCTCGGCGATGTCTGGACGAAGATCATCCAGCGGTGAGGCTCCCGCGGCCCGAACGCAGTGCGAGCCAATGCGCCAATCTGTCTCGCCTGCGGCCCATGGCAGCGACGGCCTGATGCAGTAGGTTCGGCAAAAATCAGGGAGAGAATCATGTCCGCCAAGCTCGATCGCCGCCACTTCATCGCCGCCGGTACCAGTGCACTGGCGATGCCGTTCGTCGCGCGCGGCGCATCGGCGCAGGGCGGCTGGCCGGCGCGGCAAATTCGCATGATCTGCAGCTATCCCGCCGGCGGCCAGACCGACCTGCTCGCGCGCGCCTATGGCGAGTTCATCTCCAAGCAGGTCGGCAAGACCGTCGTCATCGAGAACAAGCCCGGCGCCTCCGGCGCGATCGGGACGGCGGAAGTCGCCCGCGCCGAGCCCGACGGCCACACCATCCTGTGCTCGATCTCGACCACCTACATCATGAACCGGGTGGTGATGAAAAATCCCGGCTACGACATGGACAAGGATCTGACGCTCGTCAGCGTCATTCCCGGCGCGGGCCTGTTGCTGGTCGCGAACCCGAAAACCGGGGTCAAGACGCTGGAGGATTTCGTCGCCTTCGCGCGCAAGAGCGGCAAGGTGAATTTCGGCACCTACAGCGCGGGCTCGGCCCCGCACATGACCGTCAACGAGCTCAACAAGCAGTATGGTCTCAACATCGAGCCGGTGCATTATCGCGGCGAGGCGCCGATGTGGACGGGAATGCTGGAAGGCACCCTCGATGCCGCGATGGGCAGCTACACGGCCGCGCAGTCGGTCCTGCAAAGCGACCGCGGCACGGTGTTCGCCGTGCATTCGAAGAAGGTCGATGCGATCCCCGCGATCAAGACCCTTCCCGAGCAGGGCGCGACGTCGAAATTCTTCACCGTGAGCGGATTTACCGGCTGGGCCGTGCCCAAGGCGACGCCGCAAGCCGTCGTCGACCGCCTGGCCGAGCTCTGCGTCGCCGCCAACACCGATCCGAAAGTGAAGGAGGTTCTCTCGACTTTCGTGCTCGAGCCCGCAATCGGCTTCAAGGAGACTAATGCGCTGTACCAGCGCGAGCTGCCGATCTGGATCGAGAGCGCGAAGTCGTTGGGCCTCGAGCCGGCCTGATCAGAAAGTTGGGCGCATCAGGAGGACGGCCTCGCCGCTTCTGGAAAAACCGCGTCTAATGCTCGCCCGAGCTCGCCGCGCCCTGCTGTGCCTTGTGGATCGAGGACGGCACCACGCCGAAGTATTTTCGGAACACCCGGCTGAAATGCGATGAGCTGGAGAACCCCCAGGAGAAGGCGACGTCGGTAATGGTCTTGCCGGCGTGGGCCTCGAGCTCCTGGCGGCAGTTCTGCAGCCGCGCCTGCCAGATGTAGTCGCTCACCGTGGTGCCGCGCTCCGAGAACAGCATGTGCAGATAGCGCTTGGAGCAACCGAGCTCGGCCGAGATCTGGTCGATGCACAGATCCGGGTCGCGCAAGTGCTCCCGGATGAAGAACTGCGCGCGCACATACATCGCTTCGGGCCCGACACGATCGAACATCGTGTCGGCTTCGCGCAGCGGCAGCAGCAACAGGTCGATCAGCGAATCGGCGACGCCGACCGCGCTGTTGGCCGACAGCTTTGCCGCCTCGTCGAAGGTGGCATGGACGAAATCGTGGGCGATCCGCCCGGTCCCCGTCTTCGCCGTCAATTTGCACGCCGGCATCCGCTGCGACGGGAATCCGCGGTCGCGCAGCAGCGCCTTCGGCACGATCACCACGTCGTGACGGGTGAAGGCGGGACTGATGATCGAATGTGGACAGGAGACGTCATAGGCGATGATGTCGCCCGGATTGATCTCGATGTGACGGCCTTCTTGTTCGAAATAAGACACGCCGTAGGTCTGGAAGTGGATTTTTATGTACGGGTGTTCATTGGCCTTGGCGCGCGCCAGCGTGTGCGCGATGCGATGCTGGCTGACCTCGATCTGGCAGAGCTTCAGGCGCGAGACCGTGGTGTAATCGATGCGACCTTCGAGCGAGGACGCTTCCAGCGGATCGACGTCGAAATGCCCGCACAGGCTCGTGAGCCCGTCGATCCAGCTCTGGATCTGCCGCTTCGGCGTCATTCCGGTCGTCGAGAGCGTGTGAATGGTGTCGGACATTAATCCAGCCACTGATTTGATCCGGAGGTTCGGCGCGAATCGCAACCAGCGCTGCCGGAGCCCTCAACCGTGATTGCGTGACGTTTACCTCGCATTTGAGCGGTCTCTTGCAACGAGCGCCATCGTTCCATTGCCACTCTTGAAACTTAATCCTCCGCCTTAGTTGCAGCGCCGTCAAGGGGAACCTGAGCGCCGAGGCCGGCCTCGAGGGCGCACCGAAGCCGCTGAATTCGCTACTGCAAAATCAAAATCTTCACCTCCGTGCGCTGTCGAGCAAACCGCCTTCGCTCTTGGGCAAGTTTCCCGATGGCGAAGCCGTTAGGGATTGCGGCAGGAACAACAAGAACGGGCCGCTCCTGCACGTGGACCCGTGGCTCTCATCAGGAGGAGGAAACAGCACAGCATCGTTTCTGGTCCCCATCGTGACCGCCCTGCACGAGCAGACGCCGGACGAGAAGCCCGGCGATTGAGCAATGCTTCGGAAATAATAAACGAGACCAACGGAGGAATGACTATGCGCAAGGTGCTTCTGGCGACCTGTCTTGGTTCGGCGGCGGCTCTCGCCGTCGGCAGCGCTTCAGCAAATGACGAGCTGATCAAGATGTCGCAAAACCCGAAAGACTGGGTGATGCCGGCGGGCGACTACGCCAATACCCGCTATTCGAAGCTAAACCAGATCAACGCACAGAATGTCGGGAAACTCCAAGTTGCCTGGACCTTCTCGACCGGCGTACTGCGTGGCCACGAAGGCGGCCCGCTGATCATCGGCAACATGATGTACGTCCATACGCCGTTCCCGAACAAGGTCTACGCCATTGACCTTTCGCAAGAGAACAAGATCGTTTGGAAATACGAGCCGAAGCAGGATCCCAACGTCATCCCCGTTATGTGCTGCGACACCGTCAACCGCGGCCTGTCCTATGGCGACGGCAAGATCATCCTGCATCAGGCCGACACCAACCTCGTCGCGCTCGACGCCAAGACCGGCCAGGTGGCCTGGTCGGCGACCAACGGCAATCCCGCGAAGGGCGAGACCGGCACGTCGTCTGCGCTGGTCGTCAAGGACAAGGTCCTGGTCGGCATCTCCGGCGGCGAGTTCGGCGTGCAGTGCCATGTCACCGCATACGACCTCAAATCCGGCAAGCAGGTCTGGCGCGCCTATTCCACAGGCCCGGATGATCAGATCAAGGTCGATCCGGCGAAGACGACCTCGCTCGGCAAGCCGGTCGGCCCGGACTCTTCGCTGAAGAGCTGGCAGGGCGATCAGTGGAAGATCGGCGGCGGCTGCACCTGGGGCTGGATCTCCTACGATCCCGCTCTGAACCTCGTCTATTACGGGTCGGGCAATCCCTCGACCTGGAACCCGAAGCAACGTCCCGGCGACAACAAATGGTCGATGGCGATCTTCGCCCGCGATGCCGACACCGGCATGGCGAAGTGGGTCTACCAGATGACGCCCCACGACGAATGGGACTATGACGGCGTCAACGAAATGATCCTCAGCGATCAGCAGATCAACGGCCAGAACCGCAAGCTGCTGACGCACTTCGACCGCAACGGCCTCGCCTACACGATGGACCGCGAGAGCGGCGAACTGCTGGTCGCCGAGAAGTACGACCCGAAGGTGAACTGGACCAGCGGCGTCGACATGGACAAGAACTCGCCGACCTACGGCCGTCCCAAGGTCGTCGCACAATACTCGACCGAGCACGGCGGAGAGGACAAGAACACAAAGGGCATCTGCCCGGCCGCGCTCGGCACCAAGGACCAGCAGCCGGCAGCCTACTCGCCGGACACGCAGCTGTTCTACGTTCCGACCAACCACGTCTGCATGGACTATGAGCCGTTCAAGGTGAGCTACACCGCGGGTCAGCCCTATGTGGGTGCGACGCTCTCGATGTATCCGCCGCAGGGCGAAAGCCACATGGGCAACTTCATCGCCTGGGACAACAAGACCGGCAAGATCGTCTGGTCGAACAAGGAGCAGTTCTCGGTCTGGTCGGGTGCGCTCGCAACCGCCGGGGGCGTGGTGTTCTACGGCACGCTCGAAGGCTACCTGAAGGCGGTCGACGCCAAGACCGGCAAGGAGCTCTACAAGTTCAAGACTCCCTCGGGCATCATCGGCAACGTCACCACCTATGAGAACAATGGCAAGCAATACATTGCCATTCTCTCCGGCGTGGGCGGCTGGGCCGGCATCGGACTGGCGGCAGGCCTGACCGACCCGACCGCAGGCCTCGGTGCGGTCGGCGGCTACGCGGCCCTCAGCAACTACACGGCGCTCGGCGGTACCCTGACCGTGTTCTCGCTGCCGAACTAAACCCGTCAGCATCGCTCCGGCGCGTGGATCGCTCCACGCGCCGGCTCGTCTCCACCGAATGCCGACCGAGGAACAATCTCTTGCGTCAAATCTGCTCTGTCATTGCTGTGATGATGATCTTCGTTGTGTCCGGAGGAAGCGCGGTCGCAGAGGGTCCGGGCGACCCGACCGCCGTGAAGAAGGAAGACGACGGAAAGTGGCTCGATAAGGACGGAAACCCGACCTACAAGATTTCGGCCGACGGCACCGTGGACTGGTTCACCTATTCCGGATACCGCCGCTATCATTCGGACTGTCACGTGTGTCACGGCCCCGACGGCATGGGATCGACATACGCGCCGGCGCTGAGGGATTCCGTGAAGTCGATGAGCTACGGTGACTTCCTCGGCGTGGTCGCCTCCGGCCGCAAGAACATCTCGGCCGCGCAGGAGAACGTCATGCCGGCCTTCGGCGACAACCCGAACGTCGCCTGCTACATGGACGATCTCTACGTCTATCTCCGCGCGCGCTCCACCGACGCCTTGGGCCGGCAGCGTCCTGCGAAAAAGGAGGAGAAGACGGAGGCCTATACCCAGGCTGAAGACGCCTGCATGGGCAAGAAATGAACGTTACGAGGGCTGCCAGGACTACTTCTTGGCGCCTGATGAGAATTTGAGGAGCTACCGATGAAGACACGTGCCGCCGTTGCTTTCGAAGCCAAGAAGCCGCTCGAGATCGTCGAGGTCGATCTGGAAGGCCCGAAGGCCGGCGAAGTCCTAGTCGAGATCAAGGCGACGGGCATCTGCCATACCGACGCCTACACGCTCGACGGCTTCGACAGCGAGGGAATCTTCCCGTCGATCCTGGGACATGAGGGAGCCGGCATCATCCGCGAGATCGGCCCCGGCGTGACCTCGGTGAAACCGGGCGATCACGTCATCCCGCTCTACACGCCGGAATGCCGGCAGTGCAAAAGCTGCCTCAGCCAGAAAACCAATCTCTGCACCGCGATCCGCGCGACGCAGGGCAAGGGCGTGATGCCCGACGGCACCAGCCGTTTCTCCTACAAGGGCAAGCCGATCTACCACTACATGGGTTGCTCGACCTTCTCGAACTTCACCGTGCTGCCCGAGATCGCGGTCGCCAAGATCCGCGAGGACGCGCCGTTCGACAAGAGCTGCTACATCGGCTGCGGCGTCACCACCGGCGTCGGCGCCGTCGTCAACACCGCCAAGGTGACGCCGGGCTCCAACGTGGTCGTGTTCGGCCTCGGCGGCATCGGCCTCAACGTCATCCAGGGTGCCAAGATGGCCGGCGCCGACAAGATCATCGGCGTCGACATCAACGATTCCAAGGAGGAATGGGGTCGCAGGTTCGGCATGACCGACTTCGTCAACCCGAAGAAGATCACCGGCGACATCGTTCAGCACCTCGTCGGCCTCACCGACGGCGGCGCCGACTACACCTTCGACTGCACCGGCAACACCACCGTGATGCGCCAGGCACTGGAGGCCTGCCATCGCGGCTGGGGCACCTCGATCATCATCGGCGTCGCCGAGGCCGGCAAGGAGATCGCCACCCGCCCGTTCCAGCTCGTCACCGGCCGCAACTGGCGCGGCACGGCCTTCGGCGGCGCGCGCGGGCGAACCGACGTGCCGAAGATCGTCGACTGGTACATGAACGGAAAGATCCAGATCGATCCGATGATCACCCACGTGCTCAAGCTCGAGGAGATCAATAAGGGCTTTGATCTCATGCACGAGGGCAAATCCATCCGTTCAGTCGTCGTGTTCTAGCTCGAAAACGTCACACCAAGGAGGATCGACCATGACTGTTGCACTCCATCCCTCGATTGACAACGGCATCAAGCAAGGCAGCGGCAGCTTCGCCGGCGGCACGCTGGCCTGCAAATGCAGCGACCATCCGGTGAAGGTCGGCATCAAGGGCGACGTCGCCCACAATCACGCCTGCGGCTGCACCAAGTGCTGGAAGCCGCAGGGCGCGACCTTCTCCGTCGTCGCCGTCGTGCCGCGCCAGAACGTCACCGTGCTCGAGAACGGCGACAAGCTCCAAATCGTCGACCCCTCCGCGGTGATCCAGCGTTACGCCTGCAAGGCCTGCGGCACGCACATGTACGGCCGGATCGAGAACAAGAACCATCCGTTCTACGGCCTCGACTTCATCCATCCCGAACTGTTCCAGGAGCAGGGCTCGCAGGCGCCGCAATTCGCCGCCTTCGTTTCCTCCGTGATCGAATCGGGTGTGAAGCCCGAGCAGATGGCCGGCATCCGTTCGCGGCTGAAGGAGATCGGCCTCGAGCCCTATGACTGCCTGTCCCCGCCCCTGATGGACGCGATCGCGACCCATGTCGCGAAGGCCAAAGCCGCTTAGGAAGACTGCCTGGACGCCCGCCTGAACTGGCCGGCCGCCGGATCTTGGCTACACCATCTGCAACTCGCTGGCGTTCGTTGCCGCCAGCGAGCCTCACGGGTCCCCGCTGCCGGGACCACCGCGGCGCGATGCCGCCGCTTCTGCACCACGCGTGGGTGAGGACCATCGGCTCCTCAGTCCTGGTCTCTGAATGACTGCGCAGGACCGTCCGCTTCCTGCTTGAAGTTCGCGGTGCTCTGCGTTCTCCCTCCCTCGACTGAGGCCTACTGCTTCGTCCGTTCGGTGCAGCCGGCGGACGAAGCTTTTTTCGTTGCGTCCATTTGATAGGCAACGTGGCGGATGACGCGCCCTGCTTTTGACAAACCGTCGATGCAATCTTTTCCCGGTGAGAACACTCGGCTGTGAACGCCGGGTCGGCGCGATCTCTGCTAGGGTCGCGCCGTCACGATGCCGCACGACGTACAATCAATTAAGAAGAAAACGGGAGGTATCGAGCACATCCAGACATCGCTACCTGCGTTCCTGCCTCCCTCCGGGATTTGCCCGCGCGGGACTACGGCGGGATGTGGCGAGACGACGCACGAGCGGTCGCCGACCGGCGTCGGCGGACTTTGAATTTGGCATGCTTATGAAGAGCGAGGCACGATCATGATCAAGGTGAAGATCAACGGCCAGGAACAGAGCTGGGACGGTGACCCGGATCTCCCGCTACTCTGGTTCCTGCGTGACGAGGCCGGTCTCACCGGCACCAAATACGGCTGCGGCCAGGCCCTGTGCGGCTCCTGCACGGTCATCGTCGACAAGCAAGCGGTGCGCGCCTGCATCACGTCCGTCAACGACGTCGCCGGACGCGAGGTCACCACGATCGAAGGGCTGCATCCGAACGGCGATCACCCGGTGCAGAAGGCGTGGCGTCAGGTCAACGTGCCCCAATGCGGCTTCTGCCAGGCCGGCCAGATCATGCAGGCCGCGGCGCTTCTGATGGAGAATCCCAAACCCTCACACGACCAGATCCGCGAGGCGATGGCCGGCAACATCTGCCGTTGCGGCTGCTATCAGCGCATCGAGAACGCCGTCCATCTCGCATCGACGGGAGTGTGACATGAACTTCATCGACAATCCCCGCAAGCTTCGCGGCTTCGAAAAGCACATCAAGGTCGAGAAGGTGTCGCGCCGCAGCATCCTGAAGGGGCTCGGCGTCACCGGCGGCTTCGTGCTCGCCGCCCCCGTGATGTCGCGCCAGGCGCTCGCCTATGAGACCGGCGCCGGCAAGATGCCGCACGGCGTCGTGGTCGATCCGCGCGTGTTCGTTTCGGTAGGCGCGGATGGCATCGTCACCATCGTCGGGCATCGTTCGGAAATGGGCACCGGCGTGCGCACCAGCCTGCCGCTGATCGTGGCCGAGGAGATGGAGGCCGACTGGTCCAGGGTCAAGGTGCAGCAAGCCCATGGCGACGAGGTCAAGTTCGGCAACCAGGACACCGACGGCTCGCGCAGCACGCGGCATTATCTGATCCCGATGCGCCAGATCGGCGCTTCGGCTCGCACAATGCTAGAGCAGGCCGCGGCCAAGCGCTGGGGCGTGCCGGCGACCGAGGTCAAGGCGGTCAACCACGAGGTCGTGCACAGCGCCAGCGGCCGCAAGCTCGGCTTCGGCGAGCTCGCTGCCGACGCCGCCAAGGAATCGGTGCCCAGCATCGAGGGCCTCAAGCTGAAGGACCCCAAGAACTTCCGTTATCTCGGCAAGGGCCAGATCGGCATTGTCGATCTCCACGATATCACCACCGGCAAGGCGAACTACGGCGCCGACGTGCGGCTGCCCGGCATGAAATATGCCGTGATCGCCCGTCCGCCGGTGACCGGCGGCAAGCTGGTCAAGTTCGAGCCGGCGGAGGCGCTGAAGGTCCCCGGTGTCGAGAAGGTGATGCAGGTGCGCGGCTGGCCGTGGCCCTCGAAATTCCAGCCGCTCGGCGGCGTCGCGGTGATCGCGCGCAACACAGGCGCGGCGATCAAGGGCCGCGACGCGCTGAAGCTGACCTGGGACGACGGTCCCAACGGCAAGTACGACTCCGTCGCCTACCGCAAGGAGCTCGAGGAGGCCTCGCGCAAGCCGGGGCTCGTGCTGCGCAAGGAGGGCGATGCGGACGCTGCCCTGAAGAGCGCCGACAAGGTGATCGTCGGCGAATACTACCTTCCGCATCTCGCCCATGTCGCCATGGAGACGCCGGTGGCGGTCGCGGACGTCAAGGGCGACAAGGCCGAGATCTGGGCGCCGGTTCAGAGCCCCGGCGGCACCCGCGAGGACGTCGCCAAGACGCTCGGCATTCCCGAGGCCAACGTCACGGTCAACGTGACGCTGCTCGGCGGCGGGTTCGGACGCAAGTCGAAATGCGACTTTGCGCTCGAAGCCGCGCTGCTCTCGAAGGAGCTCGGCGCGCCGGTGAAGGTGCAGTGGACGCGGGAGGACGACATCCACAACGGCTTCCTGCACACCGTCTCGGTCGAGCGGATCGAGGCCGGCCTCGACAAGAGCGGCAAGGTGATCGCCTGGCGCCACCGCAGCGTGGCTCCCAGCATCGCCTCGACCTTTGCCGCCGGCACGGTGCATCAGGCGCCGTTCGAGATCGGCATGGGCCTGGTCGATATGCCGTTCGAGATCGCGAACATCTCGTGTGAGAACCCGGAAGCCGCGGCGTTCACCCGCATCGGCTGGTTCCGCGCGGTCTCGAACATCCCGCGCGCCTTCGCCGTCCAGTCGATGGTCGGCGAGATCGCGCAGGCAACGGGCCGCGACCAGAAAGACATGCTGCTCGAGCTGATCGGCTCGCCTCGCATCGTCAAGCCCAACGTGAAGGACCTCTGGAATTACGGCGAGCCCCAGGACAGCTACCCGATCGACACCGCGCGCCTGCGCAAGGTGGTCGAGCTGGTCGCCGAGAAGGGCGAATGGGGACGAAAGGTGCCGAAGGGCCACGGTCTCGGCATCGCCGTGCACCGCAGCTTCGTCAGCTACATCGCGACCATCGTCGAGGTCGCCGTCGATGACAAGGGCAAGCTGACGGTGCCGCGGGTCGACACGGCGATCGATTGCGGCACCTATGTCAACCCCGAGCGCATCGCTTCGCAGATCGAGGGCGCGGCGATCATGGGGCTCAGTCTCGCCAAATACGGCGAGATCACCTTCAAGGACGGCAAGGTGCAGCAGAAGAATTTTGACGACTTCCAGGTCGTCAGGATGGACGACTCGCCTGTGGTGACCAACGTTTACATCGTGCCGCCCGGACCCGACACGCCGCCGAGCGGCGTCGGCGAGCCCGGCGTTCCTCCGTTCGCGCCAGCCCTGATCAACGCGATCTTCGCAGCGACGGGAAAACGCATCCGCGCGCTTCCGATCGGCAAGCAATTGGAGGCGTGAGACGGAACCGAAGTGCGAGGCGGAACACAAGCCGCCTCGCGCCGTTTCCATCGATCTGACAGGAGCAGATCGATGACCAACATCTCAAGTGCGCTCGCAGTCTCGCTGTCGGGCGCCTTTCTTTTGACCGCCGCGGGCGCATTCGCCCAGAGCAACACGACGCCGCCGACCACCGCGACGCGCCCCACCGGCCCCGACCAGACTTCGCTGCCGAACGCCAACGCCCCACCCGCCTCCGCCACCCAGACCACCGGGCAGCACAATCCGGATCCCAAGATTCGCGAGATGAACCAGAAGGAGAAGGACGAGGTCGAGCGCGAGGGGAAGTAGTCCTCGCACCACATGCCCTCATGGCCGGGCTTGTCCCGGCGATCCACGGCCTTGCCGCGGCACGAAGACGTGGATGCCCGGGACAAGCCCGGGCATGACGACGAGTGCATGGCGCGTTCGACGCCCATCGCAAACAAATGCGGCGGATGTTGCCATCCGCCGCATTCGCCACCCCCCGCTGCTCCGCTTCTTTCGATCCGCCCGCGGAGCTATTTCTTCAGCGCGAAGACCCAGACGACGCCGCCCTGCGGCACGTTGGCTTCGATGCCGATATTGTTGGTCACGAGCGCATCCTGGATGCGCTGCGCGTCGACGCCCCAGCCCGACTGGATCGCGATGTACTGCGTGCCGTCGATCTCATATGACACCGGCATGCCGACGATGCCGGAGTTGGTCTTCTGCTCCCACAGCAGTTCGCCCGTCTTGGCGTGGAAGGCGCGGAAATAACGGTCGTTGGTCCCGCCGACGAAGACGAGATCGCCCGCGGTCGCGGTGACCGATCCGAACAGATGCGACTTGGGGAAGTTGTGCTGCCAGACCTTCTTTCCGGTCGCGGGATCCCAGGCCTGGAGCTCGCCAAAATGATCCGCGCCCGGCTTTGTCTTCAGGCCGATGTCTTCCGGCTTGGTGCCGAGCCAGAGCTCGCCCGGCTTGAGTGGCACTTTCTCGCCGGTAAAGCCGCCGCAGAAATTCTCGTTGGCAGGCACGTAGACGAGGCCGGTCCTCTGGCTGTAGGCCGCCGATGGCCAATCCTTGCCGCCCCACAGCGAGGGACAGAACTCGACGCGCTTGCCGATCACCGGCTTGTGCGCTGGATCCACGATCGGCTTGCCGGTCTCGTCGATGCCCTTCCAGACGTCAGTGAAGACGAACGGCCATCCGGCGACGTAATTGATCTTGGTCGGAGTCCGCTCCAGCACCCAGAAGATCGCGTCGCGGCCGGGATGGACCAGGCTCTTGATGGTGCGGCCGTTGCGTTGCAAATCGATCAGCATCGGCGCGTCGACCTCATCCCAATCCCAGGAATCGTTCTGGTGGTATTGGTGATAGGCCTTGATCTTGCCAGTGTCGGGATCGAGCGCGAGCACCGATGCTGTGTAGAGATTGTCGCCGGGATGCGAGTCGCCGGGCCATGGCGCGGCATTGCCGACACCCCAATAGATCGTCCTGGTCTCCTTGTCGTAATTGCCTGTCATCCAGGCCGACCCGCCGCCGTTCTTCCAGTCGTCGCCTTGCCAGGTGTCATGACCGGGCTCGCCTTCACCGGGGATGGTGTAGGTCCGCCACAACTCTTTGCCCTCCTTGGCATCATAAGCAACGATATAGCCACGCACGCCGAACTCGCCGCCGGAGCCGCCGACAATGACCTTACCGTCGACGATCAAGGGCATCAGGGTGAGGTACTGCCCCTTCCTGTAGTCCTGCACCTTCGTGTCCCACAGCACCTTGCCGGTCTTGGCATCGAGCGCGACCACGTGGTCGTCCGTGGTGGCGAGGTAGAGCTTGTCCTCCCACAGGCCGACGCCGCGGTTGGTCGGATGCAGCTGGAACAGATCGTCAGGAAGCTGCCGTTTGTAGCGCCAGTATTCGTCGCCGGTCTTCGCATTCAGCGCGATCACCTGGCCCATTGGGGTCGTCACGAACATCACGCCATTGTTGACGATCGGCGGGGCCTGATGGCCTTCGACCACGCCAGTGGAAAAGGTCCAGACCGGTGTGAGGTTCTTCACGTTGGAGGTGTTGATCTGATCGAGCGGGCTATAGCCGTGCCCGTCATAGGTGCGCCGGTAAAGCATCCAGTTGTGGGGCTCGGGGTTTTCCAGCCGCTGCGCGGTGACCGGAGAATAACTCTCGATCGGCCCCGATAGAGCGGCGGTTGAGGCAAGACACGTGAAGGCGACCAAGCCGGACAGTAACCATTGCTTCCTGATCATGGAAGTTTTCATGGACGTTCCCCTTTTTCATCCGCTTGAATTCTTTTTGTGATTTCTTGTCGTTCGTCCCGTCTTCCGCCCTTCGGCGGTGGCGGCTAGTCGTGAGGCGGGCCCAGCCCGCAACCGTCCATCATCCTGGCTGTGTGCCACCTACCTTTCCCATGAAATTGCCGGCGACGCTGAGCGAACCGTCAGCGAGCGCCAGCGGCAGCGCTGCTAGCCGCCGCGGCGCCGGCCCGAACACGACCTGCGCGCCCGCGCGGGGATCGAATTCGGAGTTGTGGCACATGCACTTGAAAACCTCCTTGTCGCCGACATCGCTCTTCACCCAGGCGGTGACGGGACAGCCGGCATGCGAGCAGATCGCCGAATAGGCGATGATGCCGTCGACGGCGCGCGCGCGGGTCTTCTCGTCGAGGTCGGCGGGATCGAGCTTGATGATCAGGATTTCGTTGAGCCGCGAGGCGCTGCGCACCACCGATGTGGTGGGGTCCTTCGGCCAGGCATGGATCGGCGGTCCACCGACCCGTAGATCAGCCGCAGTGATGAGCTTTCCCTCCTGGTCACCTTCGGAAAAGACGAGCAGATCGCCTTTCTGCGGCCGCTCGTCCGAGCCGGGCGGATCCTCACCTGCGCGGGCCCTGGTTGAACAGCCGAGACACGCCGTCGTGGCCATCGCACCGAGCAGCAGGGATCGCCGTGTCTGTTCGGTGCCCGCTTCGACGTCGGGTTCCGTAGCATTTTCGGAAGATGATGAATGGGTATCGAACGATGCGCGAGCCATGCCCGCTAGCAGGCGCTGGAACTCTGCCGAAAACAAGGCGAAGACTTGGCGCCGCAGTGCATCAATATGGCTTTGCTCGCATTGATTGCGTAGGAGTAAATGCGTTCAAGCGCGTTTTCGCGATTTCTACATCGCGTTGCGCGAATGGCATGATGATTTCGCAGATCAGATCCGATGATGGAGGAATTGCTGCGACGCCACGATGCGATGCGGAATCCCACGCAGGCATCGTGTCCTTCACGACCTGAGCACGTGACGCGGCGAAGCGATGCGGCCCGCAAGTGTTGCCGACGCCATCTCAAAGCTGTCGGCGATACGACGCGCCTTGTCGATGAAGAGTGCAGCCGCCGCCGGCGGGCAGACCTCGCGCGCGGTCTGCTCGAACAGGTCGAGCCAGCGATCGAAATGGCCGCCGGCCAGGCTGAGCGGCAGGTGTGCCCGCATCGGCGAGCCATGATAGCGGCCGCTCATCAGCACGACCGACGACCAGAAATCCCTGAGCTTGGCGAGATGCTCGTCCCAATTCTGCACGACGCCGAAGACGGGCCCCAACAGCGCGTCCTCGCGCACGCGTCCGTAGAAGCGGGTGACGAGTTCTCCAATCATCTCCTCGGTGATCCCGGTGCGCTCGATCGCATCCTGGGTCAACAGGCTCCGGCGCGCGGCCGCAGCTTCCCGCTCGGCCTTCAGTCGATCCGACATGTCCTTTGCTATCCGTTCCGTTATCCCCGCAGGCCGCCCGTTCGACATTGTCGGGCCTATCGCACGCGGCGTCTTTGTCGCAGCGCAAATTGCGGGATCTGGCGGCGGACGCTGGGCGCCCGCCGCCAATGCCTTCGTCAGGCGGAATAAGTGTAAAAGCCCTGCCCGGTCTTGCGGCCGAGATGGCCGGCATCGACCATCTCTTTCAGCAGCGGCGCTGGCCGATATTTAGGATCGTTGAAGCCCTTGTAAAAGACCTCCATCACCGAAAGCATGGTGTCGAGCCCGACGAGATCGGCAAGTGCGAGCGGCCCGATCGGATGGTTGCAGCCGAGCTTCATGCCCGCGTCGATCTCTTCCGCCGTCGCGATGCCCTCCTGGAGCGCGAAGATCGCCTCGTTGATCATCGGACACAGGATGCGGTTGACGGCGAAGCCCGGGCTGTTCTTGGCCGTGATCGCCACTTTGCCGACGCGCTTGGCGAAATCCAGCGCCTTGGCATGGGTGTCGTCCGAGGTCTGCAGGCCGCGGATGAGTTCGAGCAGCGCCATCACCGGCACCGGGTTGAAGAAGTGCATGCCGATGAAGCGGTCGGGACGGTCGGTCGCGGCGGCGAGCTTGGTGATTGAGATCGAGGAGGTGTTGGTCGCGACCAGCGTGCGCGGCGACAGGGTGGCGCAGAGATCCTTCAGGATCTTGACCTTGAGCTCCTCGTTCTCGGTCGCGGCCTCGATGACGAGGTCGCAATCCGACAGCTTCGCCCGGTCCGTGGTGCCGGTGATGCGCTTGAGCGTCGCCTCGCGGTCGGCCGCCGACATCTTCTCTTTTTTGACCAGCCGCTCGAGGCTTCCGCCGACGGTCGAAAGGCCGCGGTTCACCGCCGCATCGGAAATATCGACCATTACGACCGAGAGGCCGGCGGCCGCGCAGACCTGCGCGATGCCGTTTCCCATGGTCCCTGCCCCGATGATGCCAACGGTCTGGATCATTGCGTCACATCCTTCATCCTTGCGGGCGCGCCAGTCGCAGCCCGGCTCCATTGTTCCTGCATTAGGGTCTAGCACCGCCATTGGGCCGGCGCGACCCGATCCTGTTCCTTAGCGCATCCAAGGCCGGAAGAAAGCCGCCCGCGGGGCCGGCCAGGTGCCTCGATTGTGGGTCCCTGGCCGCGTTGACCGATCATCCTGAGCCCTTCTCCAACGGCTCCGGCGGGGCTGCCCACCCCCTCGCCCCTTGATTATGGCAGCGGCAGCAGCGAGAAGGGCGGCGCGGGGCTACCGCGGAACAGGGGCTTGCCCGAGACCGGATGAACGATTTCGCACGATCCATCGGTGCCGCCTTTGCGCTGATCGGCGACGCCGACACCGAGCTATTGGGCATCGTCGCCCTGTCGTTGCGGGTCAGCCTGACCGCCAGCATCCTGGCGCTCCTGATCGGCGCCCCCTTTGGAGCCCTGCTTGCGATCACCCGCTTCCGGGGACGCCAAATCATCATCATTCTGACCAATGCCCTGCTCGGGCTTCCGCCGGTCGTGGTCGGGCTCGCGCTCTATCTCTTGCTGTCGCGGTCCGGCCCGTTCGGGGCGGCGGGCTTGTTGTTCACGCCGGCCGCCATGGTGATCGCGCAGACGCTGCTGGCGACGCCGATCGTGGTGGCGCTGGTGCACCGGCCGGCAAGCCTGTTGTGGGCGGAGTATGGCGACCTGGCGCGGATCGACGGGCTGTCGGCCCTGCGCAGCATGGCCCTGCTGTTCGCGCTCGGCCGGACCTCGTTGCTGACGGCCTTTCTCGCCGCGTTCGGACGTGCCATCGCAGAAGTCGGTGCCATCATCATCGTCGGTGGCAACATCCGTGGCTTCACCCGCACGATGACGACGGCGATCGCGCTGGAAACCAGCAAAGGCGAGCTGCCGCTGGCGCTCGGACTCGGGCTGATCCTGCTCGCTCTCAGCGTCGCGGTCTCGACCGTCGCCTTCGTCCTAGTTGGGCGCGTTGGGGAAAAATAGCTGCTCGCCGCCGACCTTGTACCCGGCGATCGCCTGCTGCCCTTGCGGCGAAACCAGCCAGTCGATGAAGGCCTGTCCCTCCTTTGCCTTCACGTTCGGATGCTTTGCAGGATTGACCAGCATGACGCCGTACTGGTTGAAGAGCCGCTTGTCACCCTCGGTCAGGATGGCGAGTTCGCCACGGTTCTTGAACGACAGCCAGGTGCCGCGGTCCGACAGGAGGTAGGCATTCGACGACGAGGCCATGTTCAGCGCCGGACCCATGCCCTGGCCGATCTCCCGGTACCAAATGTCCTTGCCGGCACTGAGGTCGACGCCTGCCTCCTTCCATAGTCTCAGCTCGGCCGCATGCGTGCCGGACTTGTCGCCGCGCGAGATGAACGGCGCCTTCTGCGTCGCGATCTTGCGCAGCGCATCGACCACGTCCTTGCTGCCCGAGATCTGCGCCGGATCGCTCTTGGGGCCGATGATGACGAAGTCGTTGTACATGACGTCGAAGCGCTTCACGCCCTGCCCTTCGGACATGAACTTGTCTTCGGCCGTCCGGTCGTGAACGAACACGACGTCGGCATCGCCACGCCGCCCGATGTCCAGCGCCTGACCGGTGCCGACGGCGACGACCTTCACGCCGATGCCTTCGGCCCTCGAAAACAGCGGCAGCAGATGACCGAACAGCCCCGACTGTTCCGTCGAGGTGGTCGAAGCCACGGTGATGGTGCGATCCTGTGCGGATGCGATTGTGGACCAGAGCAGGACCGCTCCGATGGCAACAAGCTTCCTCATGCGACGTCCTCGGCCATACAATGACGGTTCTGAATAGCGGCTCGCGGCGACGACGGGAACCCCAAGCTTGGATTGCAACGAGAGTTGATGCGCGCGGTGCACCTCGTCTGGCAGAAAAAGCGCGCCGGCGCGCTAGGCACGCCTGCAAAACAAGAAGTGAAAAAACAACCCCATGCACAGTAGCGATGGGGTTGAAAGGCTTGAGCATTTCGGTGTTGCCGAAGACACGCTTGCGGCGTCGGGCAAAACAGGGGTATTATTGCATCATCGGCTGCTGTGCGGGTTGCGTAACTCGGGCGGATGCGCGCTGGATGCGCGGATGTTCTGCAATTGGTCCACCCTACATTGACACGGATGTGACGGCCGGGGCAGGTTTTCATATTGCTGACGAATCAGCGATTGCCTCACGCCGAGCACCTCTTGGACAACTCCCAGTGCTTTCGAGACTGATATCGTTGCTGCGCCGCATCCCTGCGGTGAATTGGGCGTTTTCCCGACTCCGGCCTGTGCCGCACAGCGGCAACATTGAGGTCGCGCCGACCGCCACGGACGCTTCGCCCGCCATAATCGAAGACGTCGAGGTCCCGGCTCAAGCTCCAAGCGCCGAGATCAGCACCGCCCCGGTGCGCGACGACGCTGCCCCCGCCACCAAGGCCCTGGTCGCGGAGAACGATGCGGCTGTGTCTGTCGTCGCGGAGAATCCGTCCGACGAAATCCGTATCAGCGGGGACTCCTCTCCGGAGACCGTGACGGAAATCGAGGCGCCCGCGACGCCGCCAGTCTCCGAGGAGGTGCTGACTGCATCGGTCGGTGCGGAGAGCGGGCCAGTTGCAGCCTCTGATCTCGCCATCGTTGACGACGATGCATCGCCTGCTGAGATTCCTGCAGAGATCGACTCCGCCGTCATAGAGGAGGTTGTGATTTCGTCGGCGGAGGTCGCGACCGCCTTGACTGATGTCCCTGATGTCATCATCGAGGCAGCCTCCTCGCCCGACGTTTCCGCCGCTGTCGATCCGGTCGCCGTCGAAGAAGTCGAGCTTCTCCGCGCCGAGGCCGATAGCGTCACGACTGATGCCTCTGAAGCCAGCGCCGACAGCGAACCGGCGCTCGTTGTCGAAAGCCCGCAAGTCCCTACAAACGATGTTCCGCTCGCTGCGGCGACTAACGACTCATTGAGCGGCGTCACCGCCATCGAGCCGGTTCAGCCTCTCGCGTCTCCCCCTTCCGAGCTCCGCCGCGTACCGAAAGTTCGCGCGAGAGCCGCAGAGCCCGCCGACCGCGCCGCGCTGATCCGGCAGCGCTGGGCGGAGAGCGGAATCAGGATGTGGAATCCGCGGCTGCACGGCAACGGCGAAGCCGCGCTGAACATCCAGGGAAGCATCGGGCTGCTGCCCCCGGCACCCGGCGAGACAATGCCGCGCTACGACAAGCTGGAATTCAGGATGCTCGGCGGACAGATCGTCTGTGAGGGCGTGATCGTCGAGGCACCGGTTCAGGCGAGCCATCGGAGCTTCACGCAGCTTGCCGAGCCGCGGACCAGCGAGCGCGTCCGCGAACCGGCGCGCGAGCGCCAGGCCGTCCTCGCCTGATCCGACCGTGGCCATGTGCTAGGCTGATGTCGCGCATGGGCGATAGCAGGCGGTAGCTGCAGCGATTTCGGGCGATCTGTGCCTGAGACGTGCGCACGCTGCGGCCGGACATCCTTAACGGGACCTCACCAATGCACGCGATCGGAAAATCGTAAGGCAGCGCGCAACCAGTGCTGGCCTGCCCGGGCCAGAATTGATCTAACGGGCCCTTTACCCCTGCCGTGCAAGATTGCCCACGTTTTTCAGGGGATCTGGGGCTCGTATTGCAATGCCTATTGCCGATTTGAAATCTCATCTTGCCGCCGCGATGCGATTGTTTCGCGTTCCCGCCGACAATCCGGACCTGACGCGGGCGCAGTTCGACGCCTTCTCCAAGCAGATCCCGCTGCTCTACTTCATCCTCATCAGCAACACGATTGCGGTCGCCTACACCTATGTGAACGTGGCGCCGGACTGGCTGACGATGATCGTGCCGGCCGTGTTGACGGTGCTCGCGGCCTTACGGACTTTCTGGTGGCTACGCCAGCGCCGGCTGGTGCGCAGCGATGCCGACATCCTGCGCAATCTGCGCGCCACCAACTGGCTGACCCTGCCGATCGGTGCCGGCTTCACCGCCTGGTCCTTCGCGCTCTACCCCTACGGCGATCCCTTCGCCAAGAGCCAGGTCGCGTTCTACATGGCGGTCACCGTGATCGGCTGCATCTTCTCGCTGATGCATCTGCGCTCGGCGGCGCTGATCGTGACGCTGATCGTCGACGTGCCCTATGTGCTGTTCTTCTTTGCCACGGGCGAGCCGACGCTGAAGGCGATCGCGGTCAACAACCTCCTGGTTTCCGCCGCGATGGTGACGGTGCTGTTCATCTACTACCGCGACTTCGCCGATCTCGTCGCCAGCCGCAAGTCGCTGCTCGCGCAACAGGCGGCGACGCAGGCGCTCTCTGACGAGAACTTCCGCCTTGCCAATCTCGATTCACTCACCGAGCTGCCGAACCGCCGCCGCTTCTTCGCCGAGCTGTCGAGCGCCTTCACCGATGCCGAACGCAGGAAAGTTCGGATCGCGGTCGGCATCATCGATCTCGACGGTTTCAAGCCGATCAACGACAATTACGGCCATTCGGTGGGAGACCGCGTCCTGATCGAGGCCGGCCGGCGCATCCGCGAGGTCTGCGAGGGTTTTGGTCGAATTCGCCCGATTAGGCGGCGACGAGTTCGGCCTGGTCGTTTGCGGCGACCCCGACGATGCGGACCTGCTGCGGCTGGGCCAGCGCATCGGTGACCAGGTCAGGCTTCCCTATCAGCTCGACACTGCCCATACCGGGCTGTCCTGCTCGATCGGCTTTGCCTCGTTTCCCCAATCGGCAACGACCGCGGAAGCACTCTATGAATGTGCCGACTATTCCCTCTATCATGCCAAGCGCCATCTGCGCGGCCGCACCGTGATCTTCTCGAGCGAGCTCGAGGCCGAGATCCGCAGTCGCGGAGTCATCGAGAATCTGCTGCGCACCGCCGATTTCGGCACCGAGATGGACCTGGTGTTCCAGCCGATCGTCGATGCCATGAGCGAGCACACCGCCGGCTTCGAGGTTCTGGCGCGCTGGCGCAGCGCCCGCCTCGGCCTGGTCTCCCCGGCCGATTTCATTCCGGCCGCCGAGCGCATCGGACTGATCCGGCCGCTGACGCAAGCGCTGCTGGTGCGCGCGCTCGCCATCGCCAGGACATGGCCCGATCACATCCGCCTGTCGTTCAATCTCTCAGCCCACGATGTCTGTGCGGCGGAGGGCATCCTGCCGCTGATCTCGATCATCGAGAAGAGCGGGCTGCCGCCGCGCCGGATCGATTTCGAGATCACCGAGACCGCCGTCACCTTCGATTTCGTCCGCGCACAGCAATCGATCGCAACGCTGAAGGCAATGGGCTGCGGCATTTCGCTGGACGATTTCGGCACCGGCTATTCGTCGTTGAGCCACGTGCACCGGTTGCCGCTCGACAAGATCAAGGTCGACCGCAGCTTCGTTTCCGACATCAACGAGAATCCCGTCAGCCACAAGATCATCAAATCGCTCACCGGTCTCTGCGACGACATGGAGATCGCCTGCGTCGTCGAGGGCGTCGAGACGCGTGCTCAGCTCGACACCCTGCGCCGCCTGGGATGCGACTTCATCCAGGGTTACTATTTCGCCAAGCCCATGCCGGCCGATGCGATTGGCGACCATCTTGCGAAGGAGAGCCGGCGCCTCGACGGCACCGGGACCAAGGTCGTGGCCTGAGCCTCGTCTACTCCGCCAAGCTCGGCAGATCGAGCCCCTTGTCGCGCGCGCACTCGATCGCGATGTCGTAGCCTGCATCGGCGTGGCGCATGACGCCGGTGGCGGGATCGTTCCACAGCACGCGCTCGATCCGCTTCGCAGCCTCGGGCGTGCCGTCGGCGACGATCACCATGCCCGCGTGCTGCGAATAGCCGATGCCGACGCCGCCGCCATGATGCAGCGACACCCAGGTCGCTCCGCTGGCGCAATTGAGCAGCGCATTGAGCAGCGGCCAATCGGACACCGCATCCGATCCGTCCTTCATCGCCTCGGTCTCGCGGTTGGGGCTCGCCACCGAGCCGCTGTCGAGATGATCGCGGCCGATCACGATCGGCGCTTTCAATTCGCCACGCGCCACCATCTCGTTGAAGGCAAGACCGAGGCGATGGCGATCGCCGAGGCCGACCCAGCAGATGCGTGCCGGCAGGCCCTGGAATTTGATGCGCGCCTTTGCCATGTCGAGCCAATTGTGCAGATGCTTGTCGTCAGGCATCAGCTCCTTGACCTTGACATCGGTCTTGAAGATGTCCTCGGGATCGCCCGACAGCGCGGCCCAGCGGAATGGCCCGACGCCGCGACAGAACAGGGGGCGGATATAGGCGGGCACGAAGCCGGGGAAATCGAAGGCGTTCTTCAGGCCCATGTCCTGTGCCATCTGGCGGATGTTGTTGCCGTAGTCGAGCGTCGGAATGCCCTGGGCATGGAAATCCAGCATGGCCTGGACATGCTCGACCATCGACGTCTTCGAGGCGCGCTCCACTGCCTTCGGATCGGACGCGCGCTTGGCTTCCCATTCGGCAAGCGTCCAGCCCTTCGGCAAGTAGCCGTTGATGGGATCGTGCGCGCTGGTCTGGTCGGTGACGATGTCGGGCTTGACGCCGCGGCGCACCAGCTCAGGGAAGATCTCCGCGGCGTTGCCGAGCAGGCCGACCGAGACCGCCTTGTTCGTCTTCGCGGCGTCCGCCATGATCGCGAGCGCTTCATCAAGCGTTGCGGCTTGCCGGTCGAGATAGCCGGTCCGCAGGCGCATCTCGATGCGGCTCGGCTGGCATTCGACCGCAAGCATCGAAGCGCCGGCCATGGTCGCCGCCAGCGGCTGCGCGCCGCCCATTCCTCCCAAGCCGGCCGTGAGAATCCATTTACCGGCGAGGCTGCCGCCGTAATGACGCCGACCGACCTCGACGAACGTTTCATAGGTGCCCTGCACGATGCCCTGGCTGCCGATATAGATCCAGGAGCCCGCCGTCATCTGGCCGTACATCATCAGGCCCTGGCGATCGAGCTCGTTGAAATGATCGAGCGTCGCCCAATGCGGCACGATGTTGGAATTCGCGATCAGCACGCGTGGTGCATCGGCATGGGTCCGGAACACGCCGACCGGCTTGCCGGACTGCACCAGCAGCGTCTGGTCGGCTTCGAGCTTGCGCAAGGCCGCAACGATCCGGTCAAAACTCTCCCAGTCGCGCGCGGCGCGGCCGATGCCGCCATAGACGACGAGCTCGCTCGGGCGTTCCGCGACGTCAGGGTCGAGATTGTTCATCAGCATGCGCAGCGGCGCTTCCGTGAGCCAGCTCTTGGCGCTGATGTCGCTGCCGCGGGGAGCGCGGATGGTACGGTCATTGTCCAGACGGCGGTTCATGCGGGCCTCTTCAGACGAGTCTCGGAAACGGATCGGTGGGAAGCTGGGCGAGCGCAGCAGCTGGAAGCGCATCGGCCTCGATCAATGCAGCGGCCTTGGCCAGATCGCCGGCCATGTAGCGATCGGCGCCCAGTGCGGGCACCTGCTCGCGCAATGCGGCAATGACGGCGACCAGCGGCGCACTGGTTGCATGCGGCGCGCGCAGCGTGATGCCTTGGGCAGCGACCAGAAGCTCGATGCCGAGGATGGCGGCGAGATTGTCGGCCATGTCGGACAGGCGCCGCGCAGCATGCGCGGCCATCGAGACATGGTCTTCCTGATTAGCGCTGGTCGGCGTCGAATCGATCGAGCAGGCGAGCGCACGCTGCTTGTTCTCGGCATAGAGCGCGGCCGCCGTCACCTCGGCGATCATGAAGCCGGAATTGATGCCGGGATCGGGGGTGAGGAACGGCGGCAGCCCGAAATTGAGCGCGGGGTCGACCAGCGTCGCGATGCGCCGCTCGCTGATCGCGCCGATTTCCGACAGCGCCAGCGCGATGGCATCTGCGGCAAACGCCACCGGCTCGGCGTGGAAATTGCCGCCGGAGACGATCTCCCCGGTCTCGACCAGCACCAGCGGGTTATCGGTGACGGCATTGGCCTCCACGATCAGCGTGCGCGCGGCCTGCGTGATCAGATCGAGCGCGGCACCGGCAACCTGTGGCTGGCAGCGCAGGCAATAGGGATCCTGCACGCGCTCATCACCCTCGAGATGCGACATACGGATGTCGCTGCCGTCGAGCAACGCATTCAGCGTCGCAGCCGCCGCGATCTGGCCGGCATGGCCACGCAGCGCCTGGATTTCGGGCCGGAACGGTGCCGTCGACGCCATCGCCGCGTCCACCGACAGCGCACCGGTCACGAGCGCGGCGCGGGCGAGGCGAAATGCGCGCAACACGCCCGAGAGGGCGTAGGCGGTCGAGAATTGCGTGCCGTTGATCAGCGCGAGGCCTTCCTTGGGCCCAAGGGTCAGCGGCTTGAGGCCGGCGGCGGCGAGTGCCTCGCTGCCGGACACGATCTTGCCATCGACAATCGCCTGCCCTTCGCCAATCATCACGGCCGTCATATGCGCGAGCGGTGCCAGATCGCCGGAGGCGCCGACCGAGCCTTGCTGCGGCACCAGCGGATAGACGCCACGGGCCAGCATGTCCTGCAACTGCTCGATCACCGCGCGGCGCACGCCGGAAGCGCCGCGGCCGAGCGAGACGATCTTCAGCGCCATCATCAGGCGGACGATGAGCTCCGGCGTCGGCTGGCCGACGCCGCAGCAATGCGAGACGATCAGGTTGCGCTGAAGCAGCGCGGTCTGGTCCGGCGGAATGCGCTTCGACGCGAGCTTCCCGAAGCCGGTGTTGATGCCGTAGACGGGGACGTCGGCCTGCGCGGCCTGCGCAACGATCAGCGCAGCCGCATCGACACGTGGCCAGAACGAAGGATCGAGCACGACGGGGGCGCCTTCGAGCACGCGTGAGAGATCGTCGAGGCTCACTGTTCCCGGCTTGACGACGATCGCTGTCTCCTGCTCCGTCACTGCCCCCTCCATACCCGCTGGTGCAGCGGATTGAAGCCGATGCGGTAGACCAGCTCGGCCGGCCGCTCGATCTCCCAGATCGCGAGGTCGCACCATTTGCCGGTTTCCAGTGTGCCGGTCTCGTTCAGCAGGCCGAGCGCCCGCGCGCCTTCACGGGTAACGCCGGCGAGGCACTCGGCCACATTCATCCGGAACAATGTCGCGCCCATGTTCATCGCGAGCAGCAGCGAGGTCAGTGGCGAGCTGCCGGGATTGCAGTCGGTCGCCAGCGCCATGGGAACGTTGTGCTTGCGGAACGTCTCGACCGGCGGCTTCTGCGTCTCGCGAATGAAGTAGAACGCGCCGGGCAGCAGCACGGCGACAGTGCCGGCCCTCGCCATGGCGGCGGCACCGGCTTCGTCGGTGTGCTCGAGATGATCGGCCGAGAGTGCCGAGAATTTCGCGGCAAGCGCAGCGCCGCCGAGATTCGAGAGCTGGTCGGCATGGAGCTTGATCGGCAGTCCAAGTCCCCTCGCCGCTTCGAACACCCGCGCAGTCTGTTCGGCGGAGAATGCGATGCCCTCCATGAAGGCATCGACGGCATCGGCGAGGCCCGCGTTTGCGATCGCCGGCAGCATCTCCTTGCAGACGAGATCGATGTAACCATCCTTGTCGCCCCCCGCCTCGACCGGCAGCGCATGCGCGCCCAAGAACGACGTGCGGATCGTAACCGGCCGCTCACGGCCGAGGCTGCGCGCAGCCGCGAGCTGGCGCATCTCGGTTTCTGTGTCGAGGCCGTAGCCGGACTTGATCTCGATCGTGGTGGCGCCCTCAGCCGTCAGCGCGTCGAGCCGCGGCAGCGCGCCTGCGACGAGCTCGGCTTCGCTCGCCTGGCGCGTTGCCGCCACAGTCGAGACGATGCCACCGCCGGCGCGCGCGATCTCCTCATAGCTTGCCCCCTTC
This sequence comes from Bradyrhizobium sp. SUTN9-2, assembly GCF_003122645.1. Classification (NCBI taxonomy): domain Bacteria; kingdom Pseudomonadati; phylum Pseudomonadota; class Alphaproteobacteria; order Hyphomicrobiales; family Nitrobacteraceae; genus Bradyrhizobium; species Bradyrhizobium sp. SUTN9-2. The sequence continues at coordinate 2,838,526 of NZ_LAXE01000001.1, read as the reverse complement.
AGGCGCAGCTCGAATTCGTGCGCACGATTGCCGCCATAGACAAGATGAGTATGGCAGTCGACGAGACCGGGCGTAATCCAGCGCCCCTCGCAATCGATCCGCTCGATCGCGTCTGCATCGGCGGGAAAATCCGCTTTCGCGCCGGCATAGGCGATGCGACCGCCGCGTGCGGCGATGACACCATGCTCGATCTGGCCAAGATCGGCACGATCGACCCGCATCGTCGCGAGGCGGGCATTGTGCCAGATCCGGTCGAAGCGCTCTGCCATGCGGGTATCCCTTCGCCCTGGGGATGCTTGACTTATATGTCTAGACATATAATCGTAAGACGGTTCTGTCCAGCCGGCGTGTAGATCATGACCCGACTGCATTTCGCTTCCGCGCTCCTGCCTTCCGGCTGGGCCAATGACGTGCAGGTGGTGATCGCCGCCGGCGCGATCGCCGCGGTGACGCCGGGCGTGGCGCCGTCCGCCGGCGACGAGCGCCATGCTATCGCGCTTCCCGGACTTGCGAGCCTGCACAGCCACGCCTTCCAGCGCGGCATGGCAGGCCTTGCCGAATTGCGCGGCGATTCCACCGACACGTTCTGGACCTGGCGCGAGACGATGTATCGCTTTGCGCTGGCGATGACGCCCGACGACGTCGCGGCTGTGGCGACGCTGCTCTATGTCGAGATGCTCGAGCAGGGTTTTACCCGCGTCGGCGAATTCCACTATCTGCACCACGACCGCGACGGCTCGCCCTACGCTGACCCCGCCGAGATGGCCACGCGGATTGCACAGGCGGCCGAAGCCTCGGGCATTGCGCTGACGTTGTTGCCGACTTTCTATGCGCATGGCTCGTTTGGAGGCGCAGCGCCGCATGCCGGGCAGCGCCGCTTCATCTGCTCGGTCGATCAGTTCGCCGCATTGATGACGGCCTCGCGCCAGGCGATCAGCGCCTTGCCCGGCGCCAATATCGGCATCGCTCCGCACAGTTTGCGCGCGGTCACGCCGGACGAGCTCGCCGCGATCCTTCCGCTCGCCGAGGGCGGGCCGGTGCACATCCATGCCGCCGAGCAGGTGAAGGAGGTCGAGGATTGCCTCGCCTGGTCGGGCCGGCGTCCGGTGCAATGGCTGCTGGAGCACGCGCCTGTCGATCGGCGCTGGTGCCTCATTCACGCGACCCACATGACGAGTGAGGAAGTGACGGCTTTCGCCAAGACGGGCGCGGTCGCCGGCCTTTGCCCGATCACGGAGGCGAGCCTCGGCGACGGCACTTTCTCGGCGCGGGAGTTTGTCGACGCCGGTGGCCTTTTCGGCGTCGGTACCGATTCCAACGTGTTGATCGGCGCCGCAGACGAGTTGCGCCAGCTCGAATACGGCCAGCGGCTCAAGCACCGCCAGCGCAACGTCCTCTCCGGCGGCGCAGGTCGATCTACGGGACGCTCGCTGTTCGACGGGGCGCTCGCCGGCGGCGCGCGGGCGCTGGCGCAGCCGACGGTCGGCCTCACACCCGGCGCGCGCGCCGATATCGTCACGCTCGACACGGCGTATCCATCGCTGGCGGGACGCGCGCAGGATGCGGCCATCGACGGCTGGATTTTTTCTGCCGGCGGCGCCGCCATCGATTGCGTCTGGGCCGGGGGCAACAAGGTGGTCGAGCGCGGTCAGCATGGATTGCGCCAAGCCGCACGCGAACGCTTCAACGCATCGATCCGGAGGCTCGTGGCATGAGCCTCGTCACCGATGCCGACAGGCCGACGCTCTACAAGCGCATCCGCGCCGACATCGAGCAGCGCATCCTGACCGGCGAATGGCCGCCCGGCCATCGCATTCCCTTCGAGCACGAGCTGGTCGCGCGCTACGGCTGCTCGCGCATGACCGTGAACAAGGCGCTGTCTGAGCTGGCGCAGGCCGATCTGATCGAGCGGCGCCGGCGCGCCGGCTCGTTCGTGCGACGGCCGCAGCACCAGTCGGCGGTGCTCAAGATCGCTGACATCCGCGCCGAGATCACGGCGCTCGGGCGCTCTTACGGCTACGAGCTGATCGGCCGCAAGCTGCGCGCGGCGACGGCCGCCGACCGCGACCGGCTCGGCGTGAAGAAGGCCAACAAGGTGGTCGCGATCACCTGCCGGCACAGCGCCGACAAGGTCCCGTTCGCGGTCGAGGACAGGCTGATCGATCTCTCGTCCGTTCCTGACGCCGCGACCGCGGATTTCTCGCGCGAGCCGCCCGGCTCCTGGCTGCTTCACCATGTCCCATGGACCGAGGCCGAGCACACGATCAGCGCCATCGTTGCGGACGAACGTGCGGCGGAAGCGCTCGCGATCGCCGTCGGCGCCCCCTGTCTCGTGATCGACCGCTATACCTGGCGCAGCGCACGCACGATCACCGCCGTGCGCCTGCTCTATCCCGGTGACTCTCACCGCCTTGTCGCGCGATTCAAGGGAGGCTGAGAGGATATGTCGGCACAAATCGTGCAACGCTTCGCGGAACCGCCCATATGGGCCGGCAGAGATCAACAGGACGTCAAACCATCGATCGGCAAGAGGACGATAATCATGCGTAGTTCGACAGTATTTGCGACAATCATTGCTCTCGCGGCCTCCACTCCGGCGCTCGCCCAGGACGTCAAGGTCGGCATCGGCATTTCCGGGTGGACCGGCTTCGCGCCGCTGACGCTGGCGAAGGAGGCCGGCATCTTCAAGAAGAACGGCCTCGACGTCACCATCAAGAAGATCCCGCAGAAGGACCGCCATCTCGCCATCGCCTCCGGCGACATCCAGTGTGCGGCGACCACCGTTGAGACCTGGATCTCCTGGAACGCCAACGGCGTCGCCACCAAGCAGATCTTCCAGCTCGACAAGAGCTACGGCGCCGACGGCATGGCCGTGCGCAACGACATCGCCGCGATCAAGGACCTGAAGGGCAAGACCGTCGCCGCCTCCGCGCCGGGCACCTCGCCCTACTTCGCGCTGGCCTGGATGCTGAAGAAGAACGGCCTCACCACGAAGGACGTGACGGTGGTGAACCTCGAGCCGGCGGCTGCGGCGCAGGCCTTTGTCTCCGGCCAGAACGATGCGGCGATGACCTATGAGCCATACTTGTCGACGGTGCGTGCCGCGCCGGACAAGGGCAAGATCATCGCCACCACGCTGGACTATCCGATGGTCATGGACACGTTCGGCTGCACGCCGAAGTTCCTCACCGACAATCCGAAGGCCGCCAAGGCTCTCGCTGACAGCTATTTCGAGGCGATCGAGATGATCGCCAAGGACCAGGCCAAGTCCTACGAGATCATGGGCGCCGACGTGAAGCAGACCGCCGAGCAGTTCGGCAACTCGGCGAAATATCTGCGCTGGCAGGACAAGGCCGCGAACCAGAAGTTCTTCGCGGGCGAGTTCCTGACCTTCAACAAGGAGGCCGCCGAGCTCCTGCTCGAGATCGGCATCATCAAGGCCGTGCCGAAGGTCGAGGACCTCTACGACGCGAGCTTCATCAAGTAACGTTCTCCAAGCTGCCGGTTCCGCCTCAGGCGGAGCCGGCGCACCATTCGGATACAGTTTGATGCGTCCTCTGGATCCCGTGACATCGAAGCAACGTGCGGCATATGGCCTGGCGTTCTTCGTGCTGTTCGTCGCCCTCTGGTCATGGGCGACGTTTGGCGGGCATGTGTCGAAGACTTTCCTCGCCAATCCGCTCACCATGGTGCAGGAAGGCCTCGAGCTGCTCACCAAGCACGGTTTCCTGTTCGACATCGGCATGACAATCTGGCGCGTCGTTGGCGGCTTTGCGCTCGCGGCGGTCATTGCGGTGCCGCTCGGCGTGCTGATGGGCGCCTACAAGCCGGTCGAAGCCTTCCTCGAACCCTTCGTCTCATTTGCACGCTATTTGCCCGCCTCGGCCTTCATTCCGCTGCTGATCCTGTGGGCCGGCATTGGCGAATTGCAAAAGCTGCTCGTCATCTTCATCGGCTCGGTGTTCCAGGTCATCCTGATGGTCGCGGTGACGGTCGGCGCGACGCGGCGCGATCTGGTCGAGGCCGCCTATACGCTTGGCGCCAGCGACCGCGGCATCATCCGCCGCGTGCTGCTGCCTTCCTCCGCGCCGGAGATCGCAGAGATCCTGCGGCTGGTGCTGGGCTGGGCCTGGACCTACGTCATCGTCGCCGAGCTGATCGGCTCGTCCTCGGGCATCGGTCATATGATCACCGACAGCCAGGCGCTGCTCAACACCGGCCAGATCATCTTCGGCATCATCGTGATCGGCTTGATCGGCCTGATCTCGGACTTCCTGTTCAAGGCGTTCAACGCCTGGCTGTTTCCCTGGAAGCTGGCATGACCATTCTTAAGGTTGAACAGGTCTCGCGCACCTTCCCCGCGCGCCACGGCAACGCGCCGACCAGGGCGCTGGAGCCGACCGATCTCACGATCGGCAACAACGACTTCGTCACCATCCTCGGTCCCTCCGGCTGCGGCAAGTCCACGCTGCTGCGCATCGTCGCCGGCCTCGACCGTCCGACCGGCGGCCGCGTCACGCTCGACGGACGCGAAGTGACCGGCCCGGGCGCCGATCGCGGCATGGTGTTCCAGTCCTACACGCTGTTTCCCTGGCTGACGGTGCGCGAGAACATCGCCTTCGGCCTGCGCGAGCGCGGCGTGTCCGAGGCGGAGCGACACAAGATCGCCGATGCCTTCATCCGCCAGGTCGGGCTGTCCGGCTTCGAAAACCATTGGCCCAAGCAGCTCTCCGGCGGCATGCAGCAGCGCACCGCGATCGCACGCGCGCTCGCCAACGATCCGAAGATCCTGCTGCTCGACGAACCGTTCGGCGCGCTCGACAACCAGACCCGCGCCTTGATGCAGGAGATGCTGCTCGGGATCTGGGAACGCGACCAGAAGACCGTGCTGTTCGTGACCCACGATATCGAGGAAGCCATCTTCCTCGGCAGCCGCGTCATCGTCATGAGCGCGCGCCCCGGCCGCATCAAGGCCGAAATCAATGTGGACCTGCCGCATCCGCGCTCCTACAAGATCAAGACCACGCCGGAATTCGTCCAGTTGAAGGAACGGCTGGTCGAGGAGATCCGGACCGAGGCGCTCAAGGTTGCCGAACATGCCTGACACCCAGCCCCGCGCCGACGGCCATCGCGTTCTTGCCGACCTCCACGCACTGCGCGCCTTTGGCGCCTACAAGACCGGCGTGCACAAGCCGACCTTCTCCGAGCCGCACAAGCTGTCACTGGAGTGGCTCGTCCAGAAGCTGCCCGAGGCCGAGCTCTCCGCGACGATTGACGGCATCGGCAATGTGTTCGGGACGAGCTCGAAGTCCGGACCGAAACTGCTGGCGGGCTCGCACCTGGAAAGCCAGAACTATGCCGGCTGGCTCGACGGCCCGCTCGGCGTCGTCTATGCGCTCGAGGCGGCGCGCGTGCTCAATGCCGACGCTTCGGTGAACGGCGCGGTGGAAGTTGCCGCCTGGTGCGACGAGGAGGGACATTTTGGTCATTTCCTCGGCTCGCGCTCCTATGTCGGACAGGTGACGGAGGCCGACATCGATGCCGCGCGCGACCGCACCAGCGGCCGCACCATGCGCGATGCCCTTGCCGACATGGGGCTGGCGGGGCGTCCGCGCATCACCGCCGAGCCGGGACGGCACGTCGGTTATCTCGAGGCGCATATCGAGCAGGGCGACACGCTCGAAGGCGGGCGCCTGGCGATCGGCGTCGTGACCTCCATCGTCGGCATCTGGCAGTACCAGATCAACTTTGTCGGCGAGCAGAACCATGCCGGCACCACGCGCATGGCGGTGCGCAAGGATGCGGGCCTGGCGCTGGCCAAGTTCTGCGTGGCGATCGACGAACGTTTCCCCGCCGCCTGCGGCCCGCGCACGGTCTGGACCACCGGCCGCATCACGCTCGATCCGGGCGCACCGAGCATCATTCCCGGTGGCGCGGAGATGTTGTTCCAGATCCGCGACGACGACCCGTTTGTCATCGCGCGGCTGGAGCAATTGCTGCGGACCATGGCGGACGAGGCCAGTGCCAACGGCCCCTGCACCGTCAGCGTGACGAAGCTGCGCACCGGCGCACCCGCGATGATGAACGCGGGCTTTCAGGACGCGATCGAGGCCGCGAGCAAGGCCGTCGCCGGCGGCCGTTCCATCCGCATGCCGAGCGGGGCCGGCCACGATGCGCAGATGCTGGCGACCGTCATGCCCGCCGGCATGCTGTTCGTGCCGTCGATCGGCGGCATCAGCCATCACTGGACCGAGAACACGGCGGATGCCGATATCGTGACGGGCGCAGAGGTGTTCGTCGAGGCGTGCCGGCGGATCCTCGGGGGCTAGGTCGAGGCATGCAGCCGTTGAGCGCCTGCCACGACCATTCGAGCAGGGCTCTGCCATAAAGCCGCGGCAATCCTCGGGCCTGTCGACCGTCTCCTCCCCTGCTTCCCGGAGTTCCCATGTCTTCTGCCGACCGGCCGGCAACCCGCCTTGCCACCCGGCTTGCCTTCCTCGTTGCGGGCTTCGGCATCGCGTGCTGGGCACCCCTGGTGCCGTTCGCGAAGGCGCGGCTCGCCGTCGACGACGGAGTTCTCGGCCTGCTCCTGCTCAGCCTCGGCATCGGCTCGGTCGTGGCGATGCTGCTGACCGGCGTGCTCAGCGCGCGCTATGGCAGCCGGCCGATCATCGTCGCGGGCGGGATCGGTCTGACGCTGGTGCTGCCGCTGCTGGCGGTCGCAAGCTCGCCGCTGTCGCTGGCGCTGGCGCTGCTTGCGTTCGGCGCCGCGCTAGGCTCGATCGACGTCGCCATGAATATCCACGCCGTGGAAGTGGAGCGCGCCGCGCGACGCCCGCTGATGTCCGGCTTCCACGCCCTGTTCAGCATCGGCGGCTTCGCCGGTTCCGCGCTGATGACGGCGCTGCTCTCTCTGCAGCTCGGCGCGCTCGCCTCGACGTTGATCTGCTCCGTGCTGATGCTGATCGCGATGCTCGTGACCTGGCCGCGCCTGCTTCGATCGGTGCAGGTGCAGGAAGGCCCATTGTTCGTGCTGCCGCATGGATCGGTGCTGCTGCTGGCGCTGCTCGGCGCCATCACCTTCCTGGTCGAAGGCGCGATGCTCGATTGGGGCGCGCTGCTCGTGATCGGCGCCGGGCTCGTCAGCGAGGCCCAAGGCGGCATCGGCTACATCGTGTTCTCGATCGCGATGACGATCGGCCGGCTTAGCGGCGACGCCATCGTTGCGCGCATCGGAGACCGCACGACATTGCTGTGGGGCAGCCTCATCGCGATCGCCGGCTTCGTGGTGCTGCTCACCGCGCCCGTGGCGGCGGTCGCCATCGCCGGATTCCTGCTGATCGGGCTCGGCGCCTCGAACCTCGTGCCCGTGCTATTCCGCCGGGCGGCGCAACAAAAGGTGATGCCCACGGGACTTGCGGTCGCGGCGATCACGACGGCCGGCTATGCAGGCGTCCTGCTGGGCCCTGCCGGCGTCGGCTTCGTCGCACAGCTCGGCGGACTGCCGCTGGCATTCTGGCTGCTCGCCGCCTTGATGGGTCTCGTCACGTTGACGGCGGGGATCGTCACCGCGGAGCAGCGCCGGACCTTGCATGTCGATGCGTGAGCGGACTCGCGTCGGCTTTGACCGATGAGGAGGTGGACCGCCACAGCCGGCGAGCCACCTTCTTCAGGCTCTAGCCTCCGACTGCCGCAGCGCGTCGCGGCAGCTTCCAGCCCGGCCGGATGAAGTGGCAGGTGTAGCCGTCAGGATAACGTTCGAGATAATCCTGATGCTCGGGCTCGGCCTCCCAGAACTCGCGCGCGGGCGCGACCTCGGTCACCACCTTGCCGGGCCACAGGCCGGACGCCTCGACGTCGGCGATGGTGTCTTCGGCAATCCGCTTCTGCTCCTCGCTGGTGTAGAAGATCGCCGACCGGTAGCTCGTGCCGATATCGTTGCCCTGACGGTTGAGCGTGGTCGGATCATGGATCTGGAAGAAGAACTCCAGCATGGTCCGGAAGCTGGTCCTGGCCGGATCGAACACGATCTCGATCGCTTCGGCATGGCCTTCGTGATTGCGGTAGGTGGCGTTCTTGACGTGCCCACCGGTGTAACCGACGCGGGTGGAGATCACGCCCGGCTGCTTGCGGATCAGATCCTGCATGCCCCAGAAGCAGCCGCCGGCCAAAACTGCGCGTTCCGTCGTCATGTGATGTGCTCCCAATGATCGCTCAAAAGCTTGTCCATCATATAGGCTTTCGGCCGCCCGGCCGAAAGCCGCGCGTTGACGCCCACCCGGTCGCTAGGGCTCGGTGCAGCCTCTCCCGCTTACGGGAGAGGTCGCGCCGTAGGCGGGGTGAGGGCTTTCTCCTCCAGGAGACTATCCCATTGCGGAAACACCATCTCCCCAACCCTCTCCCGCAAGCGGGAGAGGGAGCGCACCTCCGCCTTTGCAGCGATTAGCCTCAGTCCATCGCCCTAGACCAGCTTGGCGTCGAGCGTGATGGCGGCGTTGAGCACCTTGGACACCGGGCAGTTCTTCTCGGCCTCGCCGGCGAGCCGGGCGAAGCCGGCCTCGTCGAGATTAGGCACCTTCGCCCGCAGGGTTAGCGCGGATTTGCTGATCTTGAAGCCCTTGCCTTCGGGCTCGAGCGTGACGGCGGCTTCGGTCGAGAGCTCGTCGGGCGTGAAACCCGCCATCTGCAGGCCGAAGGCGAGTGCCATGGTGAAACAGCCGGCATGGGCCGCGGCGATCAACTCTTCGGGATTGGTGCCCTTCTCGTTCTCGAAGCGGGTCTTGAACGAATAGGGCGTCCCGGCAAGCACGCCGGATTCGCTCGACAGATGGCCCGTGCCATCGCGACCAGTGCCCTTCCAGACTGCTGTTGCCTTGCGGATCATCTAAAGGTCTCCTTGTTTGCCTAAACCGGATCGAACGCGCGGATCGGCGGTAGATTGCCGGTGAACTTCTCCACCTCGACGGTCGTCAACTGGCCGGTGCAGCCCTGCGCCAGGGACGAGGTGCCGACGTCGCGGGTCAGCACGTTCGGATTGCCGTGAACGCAGAGCGGCGCCTCGTCTTCCGGATCCATCGGATCGTACCACGCGCCGGTCGGCAGCTGAACCACGCCTGATACGATGCCGTCGGTAACGCGGACCGCGGCGAGGCAGGCACCGCGCTCGTTGAACAGGCGGATGATGTCGCCGTCCTTGATGCCGCGCGCCTGTGCATCGACCGGGTTCATGCGCGCGACCTCGCGGCCGCGATGCTTCGAGCCCAGCGAATGTCCGCCGAAATCGAGCTGGCTGTGCAGGCGCGTCACGGGCTGGTTGGCGACGAGGAAGCACGGTGCCCCCGGCTTGGGAACATCGCTCTTGTCGAGCCAGACCGGATGTCCGGGACAATCCGCATCACCGTGCCCTGCGATCTTGGCCGAGTAGATCTCGATGCGTCCGCTCGGCGTCGGCAAAGCGTGATTGATGGGATCCTCGCGAAAGCGGCGTAGCCGGCCGCCGTCATCGGGCTGCTGCGGCACGACCAGGCTGCCGCGCGCCCAGAATTCTTCGAAGCTCGGCGCTTCGAGGCCGCGCTTGGCAAGCGATGCGCGGGTCGGCTCGTAGAGATGCTCCAGCCATTGCCGCGACGTGCGCCCTTCGGTGAACGGCTCGCGCGCCCCAAGACGCTCGGCGAGATCGGCGAAGATATCGTAATCGTCACGCGCGAGCCCAAACGGCTCGGCGATCCGGTGCATCGCGACCATCAGGGGATCGTTGATGGAATAGCCGATGTCCTCGCGCTCCAGCGTCATCGTCGCGGGCAGCACGATATCGGCGTGGCGGGCGGTGGCGGTCCAGGCGAGCTCGTGCACGACCAGCGTGTCCACCTTCGCGAAGGCCTTGCGCAGGCGGTTGATGTCCTGATGGTGATGGAACGGATTGCCGCCCGCCCAGTAGACCAGACGAATATCCGGATAGGTGCGCGTCTCGCCGTTATAGCGATATGTGGTGCCGGGATTGAGCAGCATGTCGGCGATGCGCGCCACCGGAATGAAATCGGCAACGCCGTTGCGGCCCTGCCCCAGCGTCGGTCCCGGCACGTCGTTGACGCGGCGGCCGTAATAGCCGATCGCACCCAGCGAATAGGCATAGCCGCCGCCGGGAAGGCCGATCTGGCCGAGGGCCGCCGCCAGCACCATGCCCATCCACACCGGCTGCTCGCCATGCTCGGCGCGCTGCAGCGAATGGGAGACGGTGACGAGCGCGCGCTTTCCGGCGAGACGCCGCGCCAGCTTGCGGATCGCATCCGCACTGACGCCTGAGATCGCGGCGGCCCATTCGGCGTGCTTGGCTTGCCCGTCGCTCTCACCGTTGAGATATCGCAGGAAGATTGCCCAGCCCTCGGTGTAGCGATCGAGGAAGGCCTGGTCGTGCAGCTTCTCACTGACCAGCGTATGGACGATGCCGAGCATCAGCGCGGTGTCGGTGCCGGGCACGCAACTCATCCATTCGGCGCCGGCCTCGACCGGCAGATCGTCGCGCAGCGGGCTGACCAGGATGAACTCGCAGCCGCGCGCCCGCGCCGCCGCCATGGCGCCGCGCTCGACATGCTTGCTGATCGAGCCGCCGGCCACCATGGAGTTCTTCAGCGCCATGCCGCCGAACGCCAGCACGATGTCGGTCTCGGCCGCGATCTGCTCCCAGGTGACGTTGCGCTTGGTGATGTCCTCGTAGCCGGCCAGGATCTGCGGCAGCAGCATCGAGGACGCACCGGACGAATAGGTGTTGACCGAGCGCACATAGCCGCCCAACGCGATATTGAGGAAGCGATGCACCTGGCTCTGGGCGTGATGGAAGCGCCCGGCACTCGACCAGCCATAGGAGCCGCCGAACACGGCGCCGGGTCCGCGGTTGTCGCGAATGCGGCCAAGCTCGTCGCCGAGGAGATCCAGTGCCTTCTCCCAGCTGACGGAGACGAACTCGTCACGGCCGCGGCGATCGTCCGGGCCCGGCCCGCGCTCGAGCCAGCCGCGGCGGATTGCCGGCTGGGCGATGCGCGCCTGGTGGCGGAGCGCGCCGGGAAAATTGTCGATGATGCCGTTCGGATCGGGATCGCCCGCATAGGCCCTGACCTCCAGCCCGGCCGCGCCCTGACGCGCGGAGAACACGCCCCAATGGGAGGTGTGCGGCTTGAAGCCGTCCGACAGGTCAAGACCGGGGTCGGGGAAGCCAATCGTATCGTCCATCTCTGATCCTTGTTCCGGCGGCGTCGGCAGGGGTGGTAATATACCGATCCGCTCCGGACGTCGTCGAGATCAGGGTTGACGGGAACGCTGACCTGCCCCGCGCAAAGCCAGCCTCAAGGCCGTTGACACTCCCGAGCGTCGTCGAGCGCGTCATGTCGCTCGTTTTGGCGCCGACGCTGCATCATCCACGTGCGCAGCAATCGACCAGCAGATTCCAGATCCGCTGCGTCTCTTCTCTCTTATTCGCCTCCGGCACGTTCTCCGCGCTCGACCGATCGAACGCGGCGATGGTGTGGGGTTGGCGAGGCACGATCCACCGCTCCGAAATCGGGTCGTACCATTTGCCGATATTCTCAGTCACGTCGGTCGACTCACAGGTTGACAGGCTCGGGCGATGCGCCCCGCGCGGTCCTCGTTGGAGCCCGTGTGGCGCCACCCGATTCACCAATCAGGAGATCGCATGTTCGTTCCCAGCCCGCCGGCGTCAGCCCGGCCGGGCCGGATGCAGCGTGCGCGGATGCCGCTCGTGCAGCAATCGCGCCAGCTCCTCACGCTCGGTGTCGCGGCCCTTCATCGCGGTCTCGAACAGTGCCTCCTGGATGTCGCGAGGCATGTCGCCCCATACGTCCATCGCCGCACGTCCGAGCAGGCCCACAAAATGATCCACTCCATCGCTCATTCGGCTCTCCCGATCTGCACACGGGAATGGAACAGCGGCGGCCGCTCCGCGTTCCACTGCCATCATTGTGAAAAGGAGACGTCTTTTATGGGATTCTTCACCAAGGACATCCAGTCGATGGAAGACCTGCTGCTGCACGGGCTCCAGGACATCTATTACGCGGAACAGCAGATCCTGAAGGCGCTGCCGAAAATGATCGACAAGGCCACCAACAGGGATCTCGTCGCTGGGCTGAAGGCGCATCTGGAAGAGACCAACAAGCAGGTCGAGCGCCTCGACAAGGTCTTCGCCAAGCTCGGCAAGGAGCCGAGCGGCACGCATTGCCCGGCCATCGACGGCCTGATCAAGGAAGCCGACGAGACCGCCGGCGAGATCGAGGACAAGGCCGTGCTGGACGCCGCGATCGTCGCCAACGCACAGGCGGTGGAGCATTATGAAATGTGCCGGTACGGCACGCTGATCGCCTGGGCGGAAGAGCTTGGCCACGACGACATCGTGCGCTTCCTCACCACCAATCTGAACGAAGAGAAGGCCGCCAACACGAAGCTGAACACCGTGGCCCTGCGCAAAGGCGTCAACGCCAAGGCGTCCAGCGCTGCGTGATTGAAAGCGACTGATTGAGAGTGGCGGCGCCGGTAGTGCGGTGCCGCCACGGTGCTCGCCTGGATCAGATGAACGGCTTGCCGCCGGTGACGGGCAACGTCGCCCCCGACGTGTAGCTCGAAAGCGGATCGGCCAGCATGACATAGGCCGTCGCGAGCTCGGCCGGCTGGCCGGCGCGCTGCATCGGCACCTGCTTGCCGAAGTTCTTGACCCTTTCCTCCGACATGGTCGAGGGAATCAGCGGCGTCCAGATCGGCCCCGGGGCCACCGCATTGACCCGAATGCCCTTCTCGGCCAGCATCTGCGCAAGCCCGCCAGTGAAATTCTGGATCGCACCCTTGGTCGTGGCGTAGGCCAGCAGGCTCGGATTCGGCATGTCGGAGTTCACCGAGGCCGTGTTGATGATCGCGGAGCCCGGCCGCATGTGGGGGACGGCGGCTTTGGCCAGATAGAACATGGCGTGGATGTTGATCTCGAATGTCCGCCGCCATTCGTCGTCGCTGATATCCGCGATGTCCTTGAACGTCGCCTGATGGGCAGCGTTGTTGACGAGGATGTCGATGCCGCCGAGCTCCTCGACGGTGCGACGCACGATGGCGCTGCAATGTTCGGGATTGCTGATATCGCCCGGGATCAGGACGGCCTTGCGTCCCTCCCGCTCGACCAGCGCCTTGACCTCGGCCGCATCCTCGTCCTCGTTCAAATAGGAGATGACGATATCCGCGCCTTCACGCGCATAGGCGATCGCCACCGCGCGGCCGATGCCGCTGTCGCCGCCCGTGATGATGGCCTTCTTTCCGGCAAGACGGCCGGAGCCCTTGTAACTCTCCTCGCCATGATCCGGGCGCGGCTGCATGGCCCGCGTCGAGCCCGGCATCGGCTGCTGCTGCGCAGGATAAGGCGGCTTTGGATAATTGGTCATGGACAACTCCCGGCGTTTGCTGCGCTAACGGAGCGCCGCCGGAAGTGTTCCTGGCGTTGATTCCGTCATCGCACAGCGTGGCTGCACCCAGAGATCCGATTACAGCGGCTTGCGGAACTCTCGGCTAGAAAAACTCCCAAGGATCGCTCACCATGGCGGCACCTTGGAGGGCCATGTTGCGGAGAGCATCTTGAAACTCGCAGGTGTTTTAAAGTGCGCTAAGATATACCAAGCAATCGGACACGGACTTGACACCTGTAGCCAAATCGAACGAGCGGATTTTCGGACTCCTGAGCGCAGCTGGCGTGTTCTGCATCTGGTCCGGCTTTCTGGTCTTCTCGAGGGCCGGCATGCAATCCGGCCTGACACCCTTCGATTTGACCGCACTTCGGTTCCTGGTCACCGGCGCCCTGGTTCTTCCGTTCGCCAAGGCCTGGTGGCCGCGCCACCTGCCGCTGCACGCAATCCTGTCGATGTCAATTTGTGGTCCCGGCGCGCTATAGAGCATTCTGATGTACTTTGGGTTGAAGGGGGCGTCGGCGGCATACGGGGGAGCGTTCGCCAACGGCTCGCTGCCGATCTTCACCATTCTGCTAGGATTGCTTGTCGCACGGCGCGTGCCGTCCCAGCGGCAACTCATTGCAGTTCTCATTCTGCTCGTCGGCGCAGTGCTCGTTGCCATTCCGGGCATGCGCGCCGGCGGCAACAGCGTGGCATCGGCCATCGGGTTCTTCCTCGCAGCGTGACGATGCCGCTTCCGTTCGGATTCGTCGCGTCTGTGCGCTCAGTGCTGCCGCTCGCTACCAACCTCGCAGACATTTCACGGGCGCCAGGCTGCGAGCATGTAGCGTATCGTCGAAACTTTCTGCAGGGCGGACCGCTAGATCAGATTGGTCATTCTCAGTAGAGCCTCGTACGGTATCCTTCTTCCATCGTCTTCTCGGCCTCTTCGACCGCGATGGCGACAGTCTGCTCGGCGATGATCCGGCCGAGCGTCGGGAAACTGTTGCGCTCGACCTGAGCAGCCGGATTCCAGAGCTTCGAGCGCATCAGCGCCTTGCCACAATGAAAATAGGTCTCCTCGACATGGATCTTCAGCCCGATGATTGGGACCACGTTCTGCACCGCGAGCGGCGTCAACAGCTCGGCATCTTGCGAAATCTCGGCGCGGCCATTGACGCGCAGGGTCTCGTTGATCCCCGGCACCAGGAAGATCAGGCCGATGCCGGGGGAAGCGATGATATTGCCGAAGGTGTCGACGCGGTTGTTGCCGCGCCGGTCCGGGATCAACAGCGTCTTGTCGTCGAGCACGGCGACGAAGCCCGGCGCGTCGCCGCGCGGGCTTGCATCGGCATGACCGTTGCCGTCGCTGGTGGCAAGGACGAGGAACGGGGAAAGCGCGATGAAGTCGCGACAGAACCTGTCGAGATGGCTGAGAACCTTCTTCTCGGCGAGCGGGCTGAGCTGCCCGAAATGCGCGCGCAGATCCTCTTGCGTCTTGACCGGCGGCTTGCCGCCTGCACCCTGGCTGTCCATTCGCGAACCTCCCTTTTTGCGGTGAGTTTCCTTCTTTCGGCTAATTGGCCTCGATGCCGCACCAGCTCGCGGTGAACAGCGCAAGCGCCTTGGTGACGCGCTTGACCGAGGCGAGATCGACGCGCTCGTTGAAGCCGTGCGCGCCTTCCATCGTGGCGCCGAAGCAAAACGCAGGCACGCCGAAATCGAGACCATAGAAGCGCGCATCGGTCAGTGCGGTTGACGAGAAGCTGGTCAGCTTGCGGCCGAACACATGCTCGTAGACCGGAGCGAGAACCGCCTCGCTTTCCTGAATCTCCGTCGCCTCGTAGCCCGGCGACAGGAAGCCGGACCAGACGATCTCCGGCGGATTGTTGGCGAGGAATGGATGCGAGCGCGCCGCCTTGGCGACGAAATCCACGATCTCGGCCTGGGCGTCGGCGATCTTCCAGCCGGGCAGCACACCAATGCGGCAATCGACATCGCACCAGGCGGGCACACTGGAGGCCCAGTCACCGCCCTTGATGATTCCAGGATTGAAGTTGAGCGGATGCTCGACCGATTTGAACGAGGGGTGCGTCTTCGCGCGCTCGTTCCATTCGGCCTCGAGACCTTCGAGCTTCTGGATCAGGTGGATTGCAGCCTTGATCGCATTTGAGCCGGTGCCGGCGCGTGCGACATGGACTGGTATCCCGCGCACTTTCAGGCGGAACCAGATCACGCCGACCTGGGCACGCATCAGCTTCTCGTCGGTCGGTTCGGGCAGGATGCAGACATCGGCACGATAGCCGCGCTGAAGTGTGGAGAGCGCGCCGAGTCCGGTGCTCTCCTCCTCGATCACCGATTGCAGGTGGATGCGGCCCTTGGGCCTGTAGCCAGCGGCCTTGATCGCATCGAGCGCGTAGAGCGCCGAGATTGTACCGGACTTCATGTCGCCGGCGCCGCGACCATAGAGCCAACCGTTCTCGACCACCGGCTGAAACGGTGGCCGCTCCCACATGTCGAGCGGACCTGCCGGCACGACGTCGCAATGGCCCTGAAGGATCAGTGAGCGGCCCTCTTCCCTGGCCGGCCGGAAGGTGCCGACAACGGAGCGGGCACGCGAAAAGTCGGTCTCGACCGGCCCGTAGCCCGGCAGCGCCTTCAGATCGTCCTGGTTGATGACCCAGTCATCGACCTCGTAGCCGCGATCGCGCAACAGCTTTGCGAACATGTCCTGACAGGGCGCCTCCGCCGCGCGCGTGCTCGGGATCGCCGTGAACGCGATCGTGGTGTCGATCTGCTCGTCGAAGGCGGCATCCACAGCGGCCTCGATGCGCTCGCGCGCGCCGGCTGGAAGGGGACGGCTGTCGGTCATGAACTCATCCTCGCTGTCGGTAGTGCGCCGGTCACGCTGGCAAAGCCCGGCTGGTCGAAGAAATCGCGGCCCGGGATCGCATCGAGCAGCTCGCGTGTGTAGGCGGCTTGAGGGGCCGTGAAAACGTCCGCGGTCGCGCCCTCTTCAACGATGCGCCCCTTCTGGAGCACGATGACGCGGTCGGCGATCTCGGCGGCGATCCGCAGGTCGTGGGTGATGAAGATCATGGCGAGCTTCATCTCCTGCCGGAGCTCGGCAAGCAGCGCCAGCACCTGAGCCTGGACGGAAACGTCGAGCGCCGACACGGCTTCGTCGGCGATGAGCACGCGCGGCTTGAGTGCCAGTGCGCGCGCAATACAGATGCGCTGGCGCTGGCCCCCAGAGAATTCGTGGGGGTAACGATCGGCGGCGACGGCGTTGAGGCCAACTCGCACCAGCAGCTTCCTCGCCTGCTCCATCGCTTCCGTGCGCGACGTGCCAAAGGCCATTGGTCCGCGCGCAATGGCATCGCCGATCTTCTGGCGCGGATCGAGGCTCGCAAACGGATCCTGGAACACGATCTGGAGCTGTTTTCGCGCCTGGCGGAGCGCCTCGCCGCGAAGCTGGCGCAGATCCTGGCCGTTGAAGCGGATGGCACCACCATCCGGCTCGGTCAGACGCATGATCATGCGCCCGAGCGTCGACTTGCCGGACCCGGATTCGCCGACGACGGCGAGCGTCTCGCCCTCGTACAAGGTCAGCGAGATGCCGTCGGCCGCGACGACCTCGCGCGGCGGCTGCAACAGGCCGCGCTTGACCCGGAATGTCTTCTCAAGACCGATGACTTCGAGCAGCGGTGTAGGATGGACCGCGGTGCGGCGGATCTCGTCGAGCCGCGCCTTCGGAACGGCATCGATCAACTCGCGGGTGTAGTCAGCCTTAGGACTGCGCAGGACTTCCTCGACCGTCCCCTGCTCCACCACCTTGCCGTGACGAAGCACCACGACGCGGTCGGCGACATCGGCAACGACGCCAAAATCATGGGTGATCAACAGCACGCCCATGCCGCGGTCGCGTCGGAGATCGTCGATCAGGCGCAGGATCTGACGCTGGGTGGTGACGTCGAGCGCTGTGGTCGGCTCGTCAGCGACCAGGAGTGCCGGACGGTTGGCCATCGCCATCGCGATCATGACGCGCTGGCGCTGGCCGCCGGACAGCTCGAACGGATAGCTCTTCTCAAGCAGCTTTGGATTTGGCAGCCCGACCTGCGTCAGGAGCTGCTGCACGCGTTCGTGCACCTCAATTGCCGACGGCATCGGCTTCTGATGGGTGAGGATCATCTCCTCGATCTGCCTGCCAACCCGCTTGAGCGGGTTCAGCGAGGATAACGGCTCCTGAAAGATCATCGCGGCTTCGCCGCCGCGCAGGCGGCGCAGCGCCTGCCGGTCGAGCTTTGCCGGATCTTGTCCTGCGACAGTCACGGCGCCCGCGGCAATATTGACGCTCTTCGGCAGCAGCGACAGCACCGCATGGGCGATCATCGACTTGCCCGAGCCGGACTCGCCGACGAGACAGACGACCTCGTTGGGCTTGACCTCGAAGGAGACGTTCTCGACCGCGAACGGGCGATCGCCGCCTTCGGGCAGCGCGATCGAGAGCCCCTCGACCGACAGAACGGGTGCCTTGGCTTGCACGGCGTCGCTCATGACCGACGCCTCGATACACGCGGATTGAGCACATCGGAGAGACCTTCGCCGAACAGGTTGATGGCAAGCACGGTGATGAGGATCGCGAGCCCCGGAAACACGCTCATCCACCAGGCATTACGGATGACGGTGCGGCCGGCTCCGATCATGAAACCCCAGGACATCAGATTGGGATCGCCAAGGCCCATGAAGGACAACGCGCTTTCGAGCAGGATGGCGGTGGCGACCGTCAAGGAGGTCACGACCAGGATCGGCGAGATCGCATTGGGCAGGATATGGCCGAGCACGATCTGCAAGGTGCTCTCGCCCTGGCACAGCGCGGCTTCGACGAACTCACGATTGCGCAGGCGCAGGAACTCGGCGCGGGTGAGGCGCGCCAGCGGCGGCCAGCTCACGGCGCCGATGGTCAGGATGATCGTCAGCAGCGACGGGTTGAAGGTCGCGACCAAGAGGATCGCGAGCACGAAAGCGGGGATGGTCTGGAACAGCTCGGTCACCCGCATCAGCACGAGATCGACCTTGCCGCCGAAATAGCCGGAAATTGCGCCGATCGTGACGCCGATCACCATAGCCGCCATGGCCGAGGCGATGCCGATGACGAGCGACACGCGGGCACCATAGGCGACGCCGGCCGCAACGTCGCGGCCGAGCGTGTCGCCGCCGAGCAGCAGGCCGTCCTCGCCGGGCGGCGTGAACGGCGCGCTGACCATTTCCCAGGGCGAGACCGGAAAGACGATGGGCGCGATGAGCGCGATGACGACCACGACAAGCAGCACGACGAGGCCGACCATGCCGCTAGGATGACGCAGGAAGGCGCGAACCGCATCCATCACGCAGCTCCTGTCGTCATGCGGGGATCGATCAGCCTGTAGATCAGGTCGGTCAGCAGATTGAGCACGATGACCACGATCGACAGAATGAGAAAAATGCCGAGCAGCACGGGATAATCACGCTGGAGCAGCGCATCGAAGGTCAGCCGGCCGAGGCCCGGCCAGGCGAACACCGTCTCGATGACCACGGCGCCGCCGACCAGCGCGCCGGCCTGCATGCCGGCCACGGTGACGACGGGCACCAGCGCGTTGCGCAGCATGTGGCCGACCACAATGCTGGGCCCGGAGAGGCCCTTGGCGCGCGCGGTCTTGATGAAGTCCTGCTGGGCGACCTCGATGATCGAGGATCGCATCAGCCGGGCATAGATCGCGAGATAGATCGCCGCCAGCGAGGTCACCGGCATGATCATGTGCTTGGCGATGTCGAGCGCATGCTCCAGCGGCGAGAGCTTGACGTTGATGGTCTCGTAACCGAACGGCGGCAGCCAGCCGAGTGTCACGGAGAAGACCAGCACCAGCATCAGCCCCAGCCAGAACACCGGCGTCGCATAAAGCACCAGCGACAGCACGGTGAAAACCGTATCGAGCACGCTGCCCGCCGCCAGCCCCGCGAGCGCGCCGAGGGTCGTGCCGATCAACAGCGCGAGGCAGAAGGCCGTCACCGTCAACAGCAGCGTCGCCGGCAGCCGTTCCAGGATGAGATCGACCACCGCGCGGCGCTGGCGGTAGGAATAGCCGAGGTCGAGCCTGACGACGCGGCCGAGATAGCTTGCGAGCTGCACGGCGTAGGGCTTGTCGAGCCCATATTCCTTGCGCAGATCTTCCAGCAGCTTCGGATCGGACGCGCCGGATTGGCCGGCCAAGACCTGGGCGGGATCGCCAGGGGCGGCCCGCACCAGCACGAAGTTGAAAGTGGCGATGACGAGGATGACGGCGACGAGCTGGGCAATCCGGCTCAGTGCCATCAGCCCGATCGTCGCCGCGCTGCCGAGACGGATCACGATTTGTAGACCGACCCGAAGGTTTCGTGCGAGCCGATGCCGGTCGACACGATGTTCTTGAACGCCTTGTCGTAGATGATGGGATATTCGAGCTCCAGCGTCCAGGCGACCGGCACGTCCTCGACCAGGATCTGCTGCACCTTGGAATAAAGCTCCTGTCGCTTGGCCTCGTCGAGCGTGACGGCGGCCTCGTCGAACAGTCTGTCGACCTCAGGGTTGGAATAGCCTTCGGTATTCGAGAACAGGATGCCTTTCTTGATGTTCGACGACACGTAAGTGCGGGAGACCCCGAGCGCGGGATCGCCGAGCTGGTAGAGCAGGTTTTGGGTCATCTCATAGTCCCAGTTGCCGACCTTCTCGGCCCAGCCGGCCATGTCGGTGCCGACGAGGACGAGATCGATGCCGACGCGGGCAAAACTCTGGCGGAAGAACTCGCCGGCGCGCTGATAGGATTCGCCGTAAGGCGGCACGATGTATTTGATCTCAGCGCGCTTGCCGTTGGTGTCGGGCTTCAGCCCCATCTCGTCGAGCAGCGCCTTGGCCTTGTCGATCGAATAGTCGTAGCGCTTGACCTTGCCGTCGTAGAATTTCGTCTTGGACGAGATCGGGCCGGTCGCGACCTTGGCGCTGCCGAAATAGACCCGCTTAGCGAGCGCATCGCGGTCGATCAGGTGCATCACCGCCTGCCGGAAGCGCTTGTCGTTCATCGGCGCGATACGGTTGTTCATCTCGAGCCACTGGTGCGGCGCGAAATACTCATAGCCCTTGGTGGTGACTTCGAGGTTCTTCTGCGCCTTGAAGCGCTGCACGTCGAAGAACTCGACGTCGGTCCATTGCGCGAGTTGCACCGTGCCGTTCTCCAGCGCCAGCGCGCGCGATGCCGAATCCGGGATGATGCGGTAGATGATCTCATCCAGGTACGGCTGGTCCTTCAGATAGTATCCTTCATGGCGCACCAGATGGACATGCGAGCCGCGCACCCATTCCTTCAGCTTGAATGGGCCGGTGCCGATCGCCTTGTCGTTCAGCGGGTTCTTGCGGTAGTCGGTGCCTTCATAGATGTGCTTTGGCACGATCGGCGCCGAGGTGCAGTCAAAGCAGCCGAGGAACGGCGCAAAGGGCTGCTTCAGCTTGAACACGACGGTGAGCGGATCGGGCGCCTCGGCCGAAGCGACGCGCGCAAAATTCTGCCGCGCGCGCGGATGCGTCTCCGTCAACACCTTCATGCAGCTGAACACGACGTCCTCGGACGTCATCGGCTTGCCGTCGTGGAAGGTGATGTTGGGAAACAGCTTGAACGTATAGGTCAGTCCGTCAGGCGAAATCTCCCAGGACTGCGCCATGCCCGGCATCGGCTTGAGGTCAGCGCCATATTTGAGAAGACTCTCGTAGATCTTGCCGCCGAGCGTCAGCGTCGGCTGTTGCTGGTTGAAGGCGGTGACCAGCAGCGGCGGCTCGGGCTGGATGATGGTGTTGAGTGTTCCACCGCGGGTCTGGCCGGCCGCTCGCGTGATGCCGAAGGGGATAGCGGCGCCGGCGGCCAGCATGGCCTGGGTGAATTCGCGTCTGTTCATCGAGCTCTCCGTGTCGCATATCGGCGTGAGAAGGACCTCGCCAGACGCCGTATTCGGCTTTGACGAATCTGGCCGGCGCGAGCATTGTTGCCAAACGCCCTGTCCCGCGCTACCTGATCGGGGACAAGAACCATCGCGATCGGGCCATATCTGGCCCGGAAGATGCATAAGAGCCTTGCAGAAAAGGACTTGGATCGGGAGTTCACGACACGTGAAAGTCGTAGCGCGGCGAGATGTGACTGGCGAATTGCGCACCTGCAGCAAACAGGAGGGCCCCGCAGCGGCCGCCAACTATGCCGGACAACTTCAGACGATCGCGCGGCCGGTCGCCGCGATGACCGCAACTTATCCGAACGAGAGCACCAGCACGCGGCACGCGCATCGGCGCGACCAGTTCATCCTGCAGATCACCGGCGTCACGGCGATGATGACCGAGCGCGGTCATTTCGTGGTTCCACCCGGGCATGGTTTATGGATTCCGGCTGGCGTTGTACATCAGTCGCGCGCCTGGGGTGAAGTCGAGGCCCAGACGATCTATGTCACGCCTGATCGCCGACGAGGAACGTCGGAGACGTGCCGCCTGATTCGTGCATCCTCGCTCGTCGAAGCCCTGATGGACGAGGCGGTGCGGATGCCGCAGACCTACGACCAGGACGGACGCGACGGCAAGCTTCTCGAACTCCTGCTCGCCGAGATCTCACACATGCCGGAGGTGACGCTTCACGTGCAGGTGCCACCGGACCCCCGCCTTGCGGCGATCTGTAAGGCAGTGCTTGGCGACCCCTCCTCGGACCTTACGCTCGACGACTGGGCAGACAAATACAGCCTCAGCCGCCGAACGCTGACGAGGCTGTTCCGCCGCGAGACCGGTCAGAGCTTTTCAATGTGGCGACAACGCGTGCGGCTCCTGGAAGCTTTGGCACGCCTGGGCGCAGGCGAACCCGTCACATGCGTAGCGCTGGACGTGGGCTATGACAGCCCGAGCGCATTCGCCGCCATGTTTAAGCGCGAGCTAGGCGCTGCACCGCGGCATTATCTTCGCTGGACAGATCAAGAAGTCGTGCTGCGCTAGTCGCTAGCGACGACGCCGGTTCGTCGAGATGAAAACCGCGCTGAGACAGCCATCTTGTAGCAATGGTGGTCGCGCCAGCGCGTGCGTTCGCCCGGAGCGGGGACCATCTTGCAGCAGAACCATGATGTGTCATCGCGTGCTGAAGCGCACAGGCGCCGTGATGGATCGCCTGGCGCCTGCCGGAGGTACCGGCGAGGCACGGTGCACCAGCGCGATCACCTCTCGTCGAGTTCAGCCGAGCCTGCCGAACCGGCGCGGCTTGCGGAGAGCACCTTGCCTCGAGGTCGTTCACTCCGTAGACGATGTCGTCCGATTGATCCATAGTATTGCAATCGAACGACTTGTGTTGCGCCTTCGCGTGCTTGCCGGCGCGGCGTCGAACTGCTGAAACAGCGTCCGGTGGTTCGGCGACATCGGGGGTAGAATGGATAGACTTTTCCGGCGAATGCGATGGTGTCGGAGCGGAAGTCGGTCGAGGAGGCTACGATGTTCGTCGGATTTGAGAAATAGCGGCGCGCGGCGGGCCGGAGGTACAGCAGTGATACGCGCCATGGTCCGACACGCAATTGTGCTGGCGGCGGCTTTTGCCGCTGCCTTAGCACCTGCCACATGCTTTGGCGAAAGCAGCAAGCCGTTGCCCGCCAAGGCGACGCAGGAATTGCCGGCCGAGCTGCTCGCGCTGCTCGAACAGAAGAAGATGCCGAAATATTCCCCCATCCTTGTGCGTCTTTTCAAGGACGAGGCAGAGCTCGAAGTCTGGAAGCAGGACACGGCCGGCCGTTTCCAATTGCTGAAGACCTATCCGATCTGCCGGTGGTCGGGCGATCTCGGGCCGAAATTGTACGAGGGCGACCGACAGGCTCCGGAAGGCTTTTATACAGTTACGCCTGAGTTGATGAACCCCAACTCCAATTTCTATCTCTCGATCAACCTCGGCTATCCGAACAGCTTCGACAGGGCAAACAAGCGAAACGGCAGCTTCCTCATGATCCACGGCGACTGCTGGTCGAGCGGTTGCTATGCCATGACGGACGAACAGATCAGCGAGATCTATTCGCTGGCGCGTGACTCATTCCGCGGCGGCCGAACATCGTTCCAGGTCCAAGCCTATCCGTTCCGCCTGACACCGGTGAATCTGGCGCGCCATCGAAACAATCCCAACCTGCCCTTCTGGGAAATGCTCAAGGTCGGCAACGATCATTTCGGGACGACACAACTCGAACCCAAAGTGGATGTGTGTAACCGCCGCTATGTGTTCGATGCGCAACCTTCCCCGAGTTCGCCGCACCCTCTCGTGTTCAATCCGATCGAGAAATGCCCTCCCTTTGTCGTCAATCCGGAAATCGCGCGAAGGGCGCTGGAAAAACGGCGCGCCGACGAGCGCGCGTACGCGCAATTGCTTGAAGACAACGTGCCAGTTGCCCCGATCTACAGCGGATTCGACGGCGGAATGAACAAGGCTTTTCTCGCACGGTACCCGGGCAGGGTGACGCTTGCGAAAGTGATGCCATATGCATCCTACCTGCCGCAATTGCCACCGATCCCCTGGACCGACAATGATGGTTCGTTGACGAGCAAATGGTTTGGTACCTGGTCCTCCAGATCGTCTGTGTGTGATACGGCGCGTGCCGGCTTCCCATCGCGCCAGTGCTGAACACCTGTTGCAACTCAACAGTCCAGAGTGTTGTCTCGCTCCCATTGGGTCAGATGGCGTGCGTAGTCGTTCCACTCCTCATGCTTCAGCTTGATATAGGCGGGTACGAACTCCCCGAGATGATCCCGCAGCACGCTTGAATGTTCGACCGCTCGCAAGGCATCGAGCAGATTCATCGGGAGCCGCTTGGCCGAGGTCACGGTGTGCCTGAAGGTCTCGCGGAACCTGCGGAGACCCGACCGATTGGCCGGGCGCATGCATTAGCAGCAATCGCTCTGTAGGTACGGCAATCGCTCTGGCGCAGCAGCAGACCCGATCCGCTAAATCATCGGCCGACATCCAAGCGGACGGAGAAAAACGATGATCTGGAAAAACATTGTCAGTCCTCGTGTGATCGCACCGGCTTCTGCGCGCTGGTCCGCAAAGTCTGTTTTTTTCTCGAAGGCGGCTGTGACCGTGTCCGACATCGCCAGCATTCTTCAGAACCTGTTTTTGGACCTACGCGATAGCTACCGGCCCGAGCTGCACTACATGCGTGGTCCTGGCCCGAAATGGCGGGCCAAGCATCAGCCTTGGCCAAAGTTCGCCGGACCAGAAGCGAACTGAGGTCCTGCGAACGGTACGCATCGGGGATGCTGCCGTCGGCAAGCTTTGTCGCAGAAACAGACAAGGCGGGAAGGATTCGGGAAAGACGCCCAAGTTGTCCTGCCCAAGATTTACCAACTCTAGATCACGAGGTCCCGTCCTGCCCAAGTTCCCCCGCGGCCTTGCCGGCTCCGCATCCATAGTCGCCGCCATGAAGACGGTTGCCGGCCTTCCGCCAAAGTCACGTGCGAGCTTTGCCAATGGCCGATGCGTTCGCGGCACCTATACCCCATCGGACCAGGCGAAGGAGATCACGAAATCCTGTAGCTTCACCAAGCCTTCGCGCCTCCTGGCGCGCTTCTCGGTGGCGGAAGGCCCAGACACCAACTACCTGTTATTGCGCGGATTCAGCTTCCGGCTTGGCAGCGATGGCGAGCGCTCGGATATTTTAACCCAGAGTGCCCCGGTTCATTTCGCGAGGACCCCCGACCAGATGCTGGCTTTCCTTCGAGCACGTACTCCAGGACCCGACGGCAAGCCGGATCTGGAAATGGTCGAGACATTTTCAGTTGCCAATCCCGAGACGCTGCATCAGGCAAGCTACATCGCCGCGCATCCGCCTGCCGCAAGCTTTGCCTCAACAACCTATTGGGGCGTGCACGCGTTTCCCGCGACCAATTCAAGAGGCGAGACAAGGTTCATCAAGTTCAAGGTCACGCCAGTCGGCGAACAGGCGGCGAGGCGCAGGGCCGCAGCCAACGCAAAACCCACCGAGCTGCTGCACGACCTCGAATCCCGGATCGCGGCTCGCGATATGAGGTTCAGTGTGATGGCGCTGCTGGACCGTCCGGGCGACCCGGTCATGGACGTGACCGTCCGATGGCCCGATGAGGACGGACGCGAAGCGGTACGGCTGGGAACGATCGTGATCACTGGTGTCGAAGAAAATGATGCCTGCGACGAACCCGTGTTCAATCCGGCAACTCTGGCCGAAGGAATCGGTCATCCGTTGGACGAGATGTTTGCGCTGCGTCGCGCCGCTTACGCTATCTCGCAGGCAACGCGTCGCTGAGCGAAAAGGCTTCTGCCGGGGCTCCGATCACTTCTCGCTTTCCGGTGCACCCTGCGCCTCGCGGCGCCACGTTCCCGGGCTGACGCCGACCACAGACGAAAACACCCTCGTGAAGTGGCTTTGATTGGCGAACCCGGCCGATATTGCAATTTCCGACAGCGACAGGTCGCGAACCGTCATCAGTTGCTTGGCCGCCTTCACACGCTGGCGCAGCAGCCACTGGTGCGGCGGCAGGCCGGTGGAGATACGAAACGCGCGCGAAAAGTGGCTGATCGAAAGATCGAACTCGGCCGCGATTTCCTGCAACGAAAGCTTTCCGCCGAGATCGGATTCCAGCCTTTCGCAGACGCGCTTGACCTGCCACGGCGCAAGACCGCCGCGATTCGGTTCAGTGCAGGGACGTAGCCCGCCGTAGGCCTGGGCGACGTGTGCGGTGAGCGCGAGCATCATGTGATCGATGAAAAGCTGGTTCGTCTCGTCTGGCCGACGCAGCGCTTGTTGCAATGACGCGCCGATATGACGGACGACCGTGTCGTCATGGCCTACGCCGAGTTCACAGGCAAGCTGACCGACGCGCGGCATGCGGGGCTGCTCAGTGAGAGCGTCGAGCGCCGAGCGCGGCAAATAGAAAAACAGGGAGTGGAACGGCTTGTCGATCACGTAGCGCGGATCGCGCTTGAGATCGTACAGATAGGTCGCTCCCGCGGGAACATCCGCTTTCATCACGCACTTGCCATTTTCCCAGAGTTCGCAGTCGGGATAATCGTGAAGTTTGAGGCTGACGACGAAAGCATCCTCCGCGGTAAAGGAACCGGAAAGACCCGGCACTGGATTGTCATCCCGGGTTTCGGTGACCGCGAGCTCCACCCCGCGCAGCGAACTCGTTATCAGCGAGGGCGGCGCATCCTTCAGATGCAAAAACCGCCCGAGCTTCCGGCCGAAGGCGCTCGCCTGGGTCATAGGATAACTCTCTCAGCGAAGTTGGACTGACAAGCGCCCGCACGTGATTTCGTGAACCATTATCCGACGCTAGCGCACGGTCGTCCAGTTTCGTCGTGGCAGTTTCGTGACACAAAGCTCAATGTCTGCTCGAGAACGTCAGCGATTTTGTCCATTCGCTGCCGCTTACGACGGCTCCCGGCGTCGATTGCCTATTTCGACAGCAGTTAACCGCCACCGTCCGCCGCGCTGATTGCGACTTTAATCGCGGCGCGGGCGCCTAGCATCAGCTTACAGCAGGATCAGGCAAAGCACGGGAGTTTTGAGAAAGACGCTGGGCCTGTACCCGCTTAGAACGCGCGCCGAACGCTCAACGATGCTCCTCGAAGCTAGGACAGGTTCATGAGCCAGCCAATCTTGCGCGATCATTCGCACCAACAAAACCAGTCAGACGCTTCCGGCGCGCAGCAGCGTTATTTGCAGGTTGCCGACCGCCGTCCTGCCGATGTTGAGATGGCACGCGTGCTTCACACCAAACCACTCAGCATGGCTTTGGACCCCTCTGGGAGCGCGATCGCTCACTGGAAACATGAGCCATTGCACGACGTCGTCGAGCCTATGAGCCATCACGTCATCATGGCTTACAACGGCTCGATGCAGCGCATGGAGCGTCGGACAGGCAGATCGGTTGCGATCGGAACGTTTCGGCCTGGTGTATTGATAATCATTCCGGAGGGATCAAGCTCACGATGGGATATTCCGAAACCTGTTGATGTCGTTCAGCTCTATCTTCCTCACGCAGTGCTCAAGCGCGTCGCTGACGAAGCCAACACCGCCACACCGATCGACCTCGTGGAGCGAACGGCGCATCACGACCCCATTACGTCCCGATTGATCTTGAGCGCGACGGATGTCCTGGAGAGCAATGAGGCGCTGGATACGCTGTTCAGGCACCAATTGATAGACCTCCTGGCCACGCGTCTTCTGGCTGCGCACACCGGCTCGCCAACGACGATCCAGCCAACAATGGGCGGGCTTTCGCCGAAGGTCCTGCTCCGTGCCACCGACCGCTTGCGCTCGGACAGCGATTCGGACGTCTCGCTCGCGGCGCTGGCTTCGGATGCCGGTCTATCGCGCTTTCATTTCTGCCGTGCCTTCAAGGAAAGCACCGGGCTTTCGCCTCATGCCTGGCTGCGCCAGTACCGGCTCGAGCAGGCCATGAGCATGCTGCGCGATAGCGATGAATCCGTCGTCTCGATCGCGGCGGCCCTCGGCTACTCCTCCCAGACCGCCTTCGCCGCGGCATTCAAGAAACTGACCGGCGAAACGCCAAGCGACTGGAGACGTCACAAGCGTTGACGGCATTCGTTCTACCGTAACAAGCTTTTCCCGCACTTATGGCCGACCACGTCCATGGCTTTCCCCCACGGCATCACTGCGGTTCTAGCGGTGAGTGGGAAATCGGCGGTGTTTGGAGCGGCGCGTTCTCGCACGATGACACTCATCGACCGGTCTCGACCTCGCGATGGGTATTCCCGGGTTCTTGAAACGTGAGTGTTGTAATCCGCAGATAACAGTCGAGCGCGTTGTCCGGCACGGCATCCCTGCGATCTCTTGGACCGCGATCCAGCCGGTCATTGACGCGTTGTCGCCGATGGCAATGCCGCCGCACCGGCGAACACTTGCGCGGACATCGATACCGATGTCTCACTCGCGAGGCGGGCCTGTCGAGCTTCCACTTCTGCCGAGCCTTCAAGGAAAGCACCGGGATCTCGCCGCCCGTTCGGCTGCGCCACAGTACCGCTCGATCACCATGAACATGCTGCAAGTCGCCGACGCATGGTTTTTTGTCGATGGCGGCGGAGCTCGGCTACGCGGTCTCGTACGCCCTCGCCGTGGCGTTCAGCGATCGCCTGGGCGAAAGCCCTAGCGCAACGCCGCGTGCGTTAGCAGCAATTGCTCTGCAGGTACAGCAATCGCTCTGGCGCAGTCGCATCTTCGGTCCGCTAGATCATGAGGGTGCCCCACGCCCCAGCAGACGGAGACAACATGCTCAGGAAGAACTTGGTCGACCGGCTTGCAATCACTTCACGCCGAAAAGGCTTCGTGACCGCACTCGTGTACGGACTTTCTTTGGGAGTTCGCTTCACTTCAGCAGCGGGGGAGGAGGTGGAAATTCCAGCGCAGGCCGTGCAACGGACCAGTCCCGTGATTTCCATCATGTCCAAAGTAGGCGCCCAGCTCCCCTACCAGAACTGGGGCCCGAGCCCAGCTTTGCCCGTGACCCTTAACCGTGGCTGGGCATCCCCTTTCGGAGGCTGCCGCGCGGCTTGTGAAAATCCCACGCCGATGTCTTCGGCACCGAACTGCCTACCATAGGGCCCGCCGGTCTTCGGTCCGCCTGTTCGCGTCGACGTCGATCGGAGGATGCTTGCCGCCAAAGAGAAGCGGCGGGCACTACCGAGAAAATCAAACCAAGGAGTAGATCACATGCGACTTGTTATCATAGGAGCCGGCTTCGCTGGCATGTACGCCGCACTTTCCGCAGCCCGCCTGCGCGATATCCAGGGCGTTTCGCCCGAGGAGCTCGAGATCGCGCTGGTCGCGCCAGAGCCAACGCTGGTAGTGCGGCCGCGGCTGTACGAACCGAAGCCCGAGACCCTGACGGCGCCGCTGCTGGAGGTGCTCAAGGCCGTCGATGTTACTTACGTGCAAGGCAGCGCCGAAACCATCGACGCCAAATCCCGCACGGTGGGCATCGTCGCCACCAAGGGTGCGAAGAAGACCCTTTCCTACGACCGGCTGGTGGTGGCGACCGGCAGCCGGCTATTCCGTCCGAACATTCCGGGCCTTAGCGAGCACGGATTTAGCGTCGACTCGCTCGATGATGCAATCGCCCTCGACAAGCATTTGCACGGCCTGGCGAAACGGCCGGCGGCGAACGGGCGTGACACGGTTGTCGTTGCCGGCGGCGGTTTCACCGGCATCGAGGCGGCCACCGAGATGCCGTCGCGACTGCGCGGAATCCTCGGCAAGGACGCCAAGACGCGCGTCATCATCGTCGACCGCAACAAGGCGATCGCGCCTGATATGGGCGAAGGCCCCCGTCCTGTCATCGAAGAGGCCCTGCGCAAGCTCGGCGTGGAGACCCGGCTTGGCGCCGGCATTACATCGCTGGACGAATCCGGCGTCACGCTTTCCGACGGCGAACACATCGAGGCCGCGACCGTGATCTGGGCGGCAGGTATTCGCGCGGCACCGTTGACCCAGCAGATCCCGGCCGAGCGCGACAATTTCGGCCGCCTACTGGTCGACCGGGATTTGCGCGTGCCATCAGTGCCAGGTGTCTTCGCTACCGGTGACGCCGCCAGGGCCGCAAGCGACGATATCGGCAATTACGCGCTGATGTCGTGTCAGCACGCCACGCGAATGGGCGCTTTTGCCGGCAACAACGCCGCCGCCGAACTGCTGGGCGTTCCGACCAAGCCCTATCACCAGAAGGGCTATGTCACCTGCCTCGACCTCGGCGAAGCCGGTGCGCTGTTCACCGTTGGCTGGGAACGCAAGGTGGCGATGGTCGGCGAGGTCGCCAAGAAGACCAAGCAGGAGATCAACACCGTCTGGATCTATCCGCCGCAGCCCGAGCGTGCCGCCGCGCTGGCCTCTGCCGATCCGGAGCGTGTGACTGACGTGAGTGGCTTCTTCTAGGCTTCACGCGAAATGGGCCGCGCCTCTCGCTGGCTGCGCGGCCAACTCAACCGAGATCAGCCAGTACCTTGAACATGAAACAGGAGATCGAGCATGGACGTCGACACGAGCTTAGCCAACACCTCACACTCCGGCGGACCGGGGCCCAACGAACTGGTTCCGTCGCGCTACGCGGTTCAGGTCGGCGACATTGACGTGCTGGTGGTCAGCGACGGCGTGCTACCGCTCCCAACCGCGATGCTGGCACACAACATCGACCCGGCCGTCCGGGCGACCTGGCTGAAAGACATGTTCCTGCCGCCCGACGCTTACGATTGGGCGCTGAATGTGGTCGTGGTGCGCAGCGGCGACCGGACCATACTCGTCGATGCTGGGCTTGGGCTCGACCCGGACTTGCACTTGCCGCGCGCCGGGCAATTGATCAAGCGACTGGAGGCCGCCGGCATCGATCTTGCGTCCGTGACCGACGTGGTGCTGACCCACATGCACATGGACCACATCGGTGGGCTGCTCGTCGAAGGGGTCAAGGAACGGCTACGTCCGGACCTGCGGATCCACGTGGCGGCCGCCGAGGTCAAGTTCTGGGAGGCGCCCGATTTCTCCCACGTCGCCATGCCGCCGGGTTTCCCGGACGCGCTTCGATCGACCGCCAAGCGGTTCGTGAAAGAGTACCGCAGCCAGCTACGGCCGTTCGAGGAGGAGTACGAGGTGGCACCGGGAGTGATCGTCACTCGCACCGGCGGCCACACCCCCGGGCACAGCGTGGTCCGCGTGGCGTCCGGCGGCGACCGGCTGACGTTCGCCGGCGACCTCGTGTTCGCGGTCGGGTTCGAGCACCCCGACTGGTACAACGGCTTCGAACACGATCCCGAGGAGTCGGCCCGCGTTCGTATCAGTCTTTTGCGGGAACTGGCTGAGACCGGTGGACTGCTGGTGGCCACTCACCTGCCGTTCCCGTCCGTCGGGCATGTGGCAGTCGACGGCGACGCCTTTCGTTGGGTCCCGGTCTTCTGGGACTACTGATCGCACAGTTCGATCGAGAGGCGCCTCGTAGGCGCTTCATTCGATAAGGGCCGCGTTGCCGGCGCCGGAGCGCGGCCCGCTCACTCAAAATCCTTTTGGAGCTCGACCTCGATGAAACACGAGACCGTGCGCGCCTCGCAGGTCAACGGCTGCGCCTTCTGCATGCACATGTATATCAAGGAAGCCACCCGCCACGGTGAGTGCCCGCTCCCGTTGATGACCCCGGCGCAACCTGAGTGTCCGCGCAAAGATGCTGCTGGCTTCACGGACCCTCCGCACGGCGATCGCGCCTCGAAGCCGCGCGATGGGAGAGTGTGATGAACGTCGTTGTCTTTGGCTCAACGGGGTCGACAGGACGGCTCGTCGTTGAGTCCGCCTTGTCCGCGGGTCACGTCGTCACCGCCTTTGTCCGTGACCCAAAGCGCATGCCCTTGACGCATCCGAATCTCAGAATCGTCAAGGGCGATGCAATGGATGCAGCCTCGGTGGCATCTGCGGTCCAAGGCGCGGATGCGGTGATCTGCACGTTGGGGATGGTACCTCAGGCGAAGGAGGATCTGGGTCGACGCCAGCCCGGTGTCCCGGTTTGCTCGGTGGGAACCAAGAACATTCTGGCCGCCATGCCTCCAGGCCAGAGTCGACTCATCGTTGAGAGCTCGGTGAGTGTCGGTGAGAGCTACCACACCGGGAGTTTTGGCGCAGGCTTCATGGTCAAGCTCGCACTCAAGGAGGTGATGGCAGACAAGGAGGCGCAGGAGGCAGCTGTCCGGGAGAGTGACTGCGATTGGACGATCGTTCGACCGGCGACGCTGACATTCAAGCGTGCTCGCGGAAACCTGAAGGCCGGGACCGATCTGCGCTGGAACATCACCTCAACAGCCACCCGCGCGGACGTGGCCGAGTATTTGGTCAAGATCCTCGATGACCCCGCGACATACAAGAAGGCCATAACGGTGCGCAACTAGGTTTGGCGACGAATTGCGGTGAACCGCGATCTCCGCCGATGGCGGCCGGAACGCGAGTGAGTGGGCAGAGCTGTCAGCGACAACAACCGTTGCAGGAGGGTATTGTGGTGCATGCTAACAAGAAGGCGGTCGGCTTGGTGCTGTGCCTCGGCGCTGTCGTGCTTGTGGCTGGTGGCTGGGCGTATGCCCATTCGAACGAGACATTCACCGATAACGCCTATATTCGCGGCGAAATGACCTCGCTCGCGCCGAAGGCTGCAGGCTACGTCACGGCCGTGGAGGTTCAGGATAACCAGACCGTTCGTGCAGGCGACGTCCTGTTCCGGATCGACGATCGCGACTACCGCGCACGCCTGGCGCAAGCCGAGGCCAATGTCGAAGTCGCCCAAGCCCGCCTCACCAATGTCGATGCGGAGATCCAACTCCAGCATGCCCTGATACGGCAGGCCGAAGCTCAAAGACTTGCGAGCGTGGCCGAGCTGAATCTGGCGCGAAAGGCCTCCGATCGCCGCCGCGAACTGATCCGCACCAACGCGGTCAGCCAGGCGCAGGTCGATGAAAGCGACGCGGCGCTATCGAGAACCGAGGCGGGGGTGTCGGCGGCGGCGGCAACGGTGGAGGCCCAGCGGGCACGCATCGCCGTCCTTGCCAGCCAGCGCGAAGCTGCACTTGCTGCAGTGGCGCAAGCGCACGCCGCACGCGATCTCGCCCAGATCGATCTCGACCACACCGTGGTGCATGCGCCGGTCGACGGCGTCGTCGGCAACCGCCAGGTTCGCGTCGGCCGGCTTGTCACGCCGGGCACCTCCTTGCTCGATATCGTTCCGGTCAAGGACGTGTGGGTGGTGGCGAACTTCAAGGAAAGCCAGATCGAACATATCCGGCCCGGTCAGCGCGCCCGCATCAAGGTGGACGGCTATCCGAACCAGACGATTGAAGGTGTGGTGGACAGCTTTGCGCCCGGCAGCGGTTCTACGTTCACCCTGCTCCCCGCTGACAATGCGACGGGGAACTTCATTCGTGTCGTTCAACGGGTGCCTGTGAAAATCCGCTTCGACAGAAATCCATTGCCCGGCCGCGTCGTGCCTGGCCTGTCGGCGCGTGTCGAAATAGATCGAGGAAGCGGCACATGACCGCGATCGCCGACGCCACGCCAGGCTACGACAGACGCGCGGCAGGAAGCATTCTTGTCGCAGGCATCGTGCTCGCCACTCTGACGGAGGCAATCGCAAGCACCGTCCTGTCGCTCGGACGCAACGACATCATTGGCGACACCCATGCGACTCCCGACGAGTTCGCCTGGCTGGACATCGGATACACCGCAACAAAGCTAGTCGGGTTCATGGCCGCCTCCTGGCTCATGACACGCACCAGTCCGCGCCGCCTGATCATCGGTTCGACGCTGGTCATGGGCACGGCCTGCGGCATCGCCGCCATCACGTATCGGTTAGATCTGCTGGTCGCACTCCGCATCATACAGGGCTTCTCCGGCGGCACCTTGCTTGTCGCGGGACAGTCGATCATTTTTCTCGCCTATCCGCGATCCTACCAGCCGATCCTTCAGGCTCTGTTTGCGATGGGGTCTGTGGTCGCTCCTGCGACCATCGCTCCGGCGCTCCAGGGATGGTTGATCGACAGCCAGTCGTGGGCATGGATCTTCTTCGGCGTTGTTCCGGTAGCCCTCGCCGCTATCGGACTTCTGCTGATCGCAGACGGCCCCAGGCCCGTTGCGGCTGCGCGCCTTCCGTTCGACTGGGTCGGCTTCTTGCTGATCTCAGTCACATTCTTCTGCTTCACCTATGTTATGAACCAAGGCAGCCGATGGCGCTGGTTCGAGGAGCCTCGCATCGCGTGGCTGACCGTGATCGGCGCAGCCGCCTTGCTGGCATTTCTCGGCCAACAAGCGATGGCCAAAAGCCAAGGCCTGTTCGATTTCACCCTGTTCCGGTCGAGCGATTTCTCCTTCGCCTTCATCGTCAGTTTCGTCGCCGGTGCCGCCTTGTTCGGCAGCGCGTATCTGATCCCGTCGTTTGCCGTGTCCGTACTCGCGTTCACGCCAAGTGAGGCCGGCCAGCTCCTATTGCCGAGCGGCGCGCTTTTCGTCGGCGCGCTCCTCATTGCTGCCTTTCTCATGCAGGTCAGGGGCGCTCCCCCTATCGCCACGGTGCCGTTCGGAATCCTGATGATCATGGCCGCGATGTGGATGCTGTCCGGCTCGACCAGCGAAAGTGGCGCCGACGACATGATGGCCGCCATCCTGCTTCGCGGCTTTGGACTTGGCTTCCTTTTCCTGTCGATCACCCTTATCGCTTTCAGCGACCTCAACAACCACAATCGAGCGTCCGGCATCGGTCTTTTCAACGCCGGGCGCCAGCTCGGTGGCCTCATGGGGGTAGCCGGGCTCCAGACCATGATCGACCACAATGTCACCACCAATGCCACGGTGCTTGGCGCGAGTGTCACCGCAGGCCTTCCCGCGGTCAGCGAGCGGCTGGGAACGACGAGTGCCATGCTCGCAGCACGAGGAATGGACAGCGTGGCCGCCGGCCGGACTGCGATGGGTCTGTTGGGTCGAGCCCTCACCGGTCAATCCACGGTGATCGCTTTCGACACCGCGTTCGCTGCCATCGCTCTTCTTTTCGTCATCGCTGCGCCGGTTCTGGTCACCATCAAGATCGCGTTTGCCCTGCACGCGAAGAAGCGCGCGGCGCAGTTAGCCCGAACCGAGGAGCCGTACATGACATACCCCGCGTCGAAACCCTCCCGCCAAGCCAATGCCGTGTCGAGGCCAGACCCTCGCGCCGAGATCGTGCTGGCGGTCAGCGAGGCCCTCGCCCATCCGAGCGGCGCGCCCGCTGACCTCGACAATATCTTGGATCGAAGCGGATACTCGACGGAAGACATTCTATCGGCATTCGAGAGCGTCGACGATCTCATTGTCGCGATCGCCGAACACAAAGCCTTCCTCATATCGCAGCCATTGGTGAGGAGAGCGCGCCCCGGCACCGTAGATGATGCACGCGAAACACTCATCGCGTTCGGACGCGTCGCCTGGAAGGAATACTCGACCACCCTGGTCGGCTTCGTTCGGATGATGATGACCGAGGGTGCACGCAATCCTGCGCTGAAGAAGCGGGTGCACGAGGCGGGACAAGCGATTGTCACACTCAAGCTACGGGAGTTTCTGTCCGCAGCAGATGAGCGGGGGATCCTGTCGATATCGGACGCTCAGCTATACGCCGAGCAACTGCTGGGACTATTGAGAGAACCGCTCTACCAGGCGCTGATGCTGACTCCGGCAATGAGCCTGGAAGCCCCAGCCGCCGACCGCGTCAGAGCCAGTATCGAAAGCTTCATTCATGGATGTGGGAGCACGAGGAGCATGAAGCGATGAGCGCAGCCAATGATATTGGCCGGTCAAGGTGGTCTGGCCCGAGCGAGAGCCCTTCAAGACTGAAGGTCGTCGGCGACGTCCCGGCGGACCTGGCGAACAGCATCGACGATAATGGGTCCCTGGTGACAGTCGACCCCGCCGACTGGATCGTCTGTTTCGTGCCCGGCCTTCGACGGCAATGGTGGCATCGCTTCGTCCATCACAGGCATAAGCATGTCTTTGCCATGCGGCCCACGAGCACGGGGAGTTGGCTGCTCGTTGAGCCGTGGTGGACGCGCATGATGGTGACGATCCTGCCACCGGCCGATGCCGTCAGATTTCTTCGGTGGGGTGCGACGGGCGATATCCTGCGGGTCCGCGAAGCGGTCCCGGGCACAGCGAGCCAGCTTCGCGGTTGGTCGAACTGCGCGGTTCTCTCGGCGTTCTTGCTCGGCCGACCGAGCTGGACATGGACGCCGCACGGTCTCTACCGGCAGCTACTGCGCGAAAGGTCAACGCGGCGCGAGAACGTGCAGCAACTTCTCGTCGACCAGTTCACCAAAGTCGTCAGCCATTACTCGTCCAACGCGCTGAGTGTCAGTGCCGACCAGCTTTCCTTGCCACTCAGGGAACTGCTCATCATCATTGGGCGCTCTCTCCTCGAAACGATGATGACGCCGTCGTTGCTGGAGGTCTGTTATACAGCCATACTTGAAGCGGACCGCTACCCCGATGCGACACGGGCCTACGCGCAACATGGACCTACGCCGGCCATCGCGGTCCTTACGAAAATTCTGGCAAAAGCGAAGCAGGCCGGAGAAATCGATCTAGCACATTGCGAAGCCGGCGCCCGCCAGTTTCTTGGGATGCTCCATGGAAACGTCCATCTGGAGGCCGTGCTTCAGCTCGGCGACGTACCAACGCTTTCCGACATCGATTTGCGCGCTCGCACCGCGGTGAAAGTCTTTCTCGACGGCGCCGAGCCTGACGAGAGGACAGGAATCGTTGCGCGAGCGGCATTGACGGCATGACTGGTGCCACTCGCAGCGACAATCCTACTGTGAGGTGGGGTTGCCGTGGCCAGGATGCGCCGGTCTCTCTACATACTCGCAGCGCGGCGCAGCTGCCCCCATGCGTCGCCGACGACAAGAAACGAAGTGGGAAGATGCCGGCTATGTCGGCCGGCTCTAATCCAGACAGAACGTTGAAAGCGGTTCTGTCGGGCGGCCTTCGAGTCGGCTTCGCCTCCGCCTCGGCGGGTAAAGTAGATCACAATGCCGAGAGTGGCCCCGCCGATTGGTCGCCAAAATCACCGATTGAAAAACCGTTTTAATCGGTCGTCTCAAACGGTTCGCGAGGGCAAGTCCTTGAAGAACTTGGTGGGCGCACCAGGGCTCGAACCTGGGACCCGCTGATTAAGAGTCAGCCTTGGGTTGAGAACGATCAATGACTTGCTGGTCGCACGACCGGGCTTATCCGACTGAAAGTGGGCGTTCGTCGCACGATCAAAGTGCTGCATTTCACCGGCTAACATCCGCGCGGTCGGAGCATCCGCGGGGTAGACCCTGGTTGGCGCCGTGTCTCTTGCAAGCTACCGTTAGAGCGGCTCACGCGGCGGATTGGAGCCTTTTCCGTTCCGATTGATCGAATCCTCGGGTACCCTCATTCCGCCGCGTCGGCGGAACTGGCGAAGTTGATAGATGGCTGCATGGAGAGCGGAGATGGGCCGGCTCGATAAGCAGATGGATCCGTTCCACCCTGCCGCGCATCTGACGACGGCGGATCGCGTCGCCGACAATCTTGGGCTTGAGCAAGTCGACACGTCGTCATCCGTTGAACCGGCCCGAGAGAAAGCCGCCTCGTCACCCGCGCATTTTGGGTCGGGCCGGGCAGGGACCGGTGTAACGGGCTCTACCAATTGGATCGACCGAGCACGTCGCATCTGGCGGCGCCATCTCCAGCGCGATCAACTCCCCCGAACGACCGGGGGGTCGACGGGAAACTTCGAGCGCTGGTTGATCGCACTGCTGAGCGTCGGCTTCGTCGTGAGTTGCGTTTGCGCGATCATTGTCTTCATGCAGGTCAACGCGCGCAAATTGGAGATCGCAACACTGCAACGTGATATCATCGCACTCAAGCTACGCGTAGCCAGGCTCGATCAGATCGCAAGCACGAACGAGATGCGCGAAAAGGCAAGCCGTGGAATACCCAAACCGCCGTCGGAGATCCAACGCGACCAGGCTCCGCTCATCCTGTCACGTGAAGAGATTCAGCTTGTCCGAGACTATATCAAGCCTGCACCAGTTGCTGGCCCCGCGACTGAGACGACAAAGGTCGGCGATCCCGTCGTGGGAGAAACCGTTCCCTTTTCCTCTCCGATCACGGACAAGGTGCGGAAGCTGCTCGGCGCGAGATTTACCGTTCGCAATGGCGTTGTTGTCATCGTCCGCAGCGGCAGCCGTCACGCTGATGCTGTAATTGGGCCCAATTGACGAGAACTGGCCGCGATCGCAGTAGTCGATCGCCCTCTTAAGGCTGGTTGTTCGGTGGTCTTTCAATGAACCGCCGGCTGCCATTGAGAAGCTCGAGGTTATTGGCGATAACCGGGTTGCCTGGATCGAGCGAATAGGCCTTCTCGAACTTTCGGCGCGCCGCACTCAGATTGCCGCGCAGCATGTACGAATATCCCTGGTCGTTCAGGACCTGCACGGTTTCGCCGCCCAGCCGGATCGCTTGGGCATAGGCCTGATCGGCGAGATCAAAGCGACGTATCCGATCATAGCTCGCCGCGAGTCCAACCCAGGCCGTCACGTCCTTCGGCGATTTCTCGACCGCATCCCTGAAATAGCGATTGGCTAACCCGTAGCTGCCGCGGTTGAAATGCTCCAAGCCCAGCCGTACCGGCTCGTCCGAGGGATAATATTTGACGTCCGTCGGCTCCTGCACGGGGTCCCCCCCAGGCGGCTCGACGGGAGCGACGACGGCAGCCTGCCTCAGCGTATGATCACACCCCGCAAGGCCGATCCCCAACCAGCAACAGGTCAGCATGAAGATGATACGTCGCATAACCCCTCGGTCCCCCGCACGTCGCAGCAACTTCACTGCGCCGTTCGCAAACAACATCGCCAAAACCACGCACTAAAAATCGTTACCTGCCGCCTACGCCTATTCCACCAACCGGCACTGATACTCCAGCAGTCGATCCAGCCCCCAATCCTTCTATGTTGACGTTCTGGGTTGGGGCAGTCCGCACGCCCATTTGTTTCGTCGCATCGCCAATGTCGGGAAGCTGATCCACCGGCTGTTTCGTGTTGCCATAGCGAGTCACGGCGGCGCCCACGCGCCGGGCGTCGTACGTGATCCTGCGATCACCGACGTTTCGCGGCCATGGATGGATTGTGTGGGTGACCGCGTTGACCTCCTTGGCATTGCCGGCACTCATCGTGATGGTGTCTGAACGCTGGAAATAGCGGTCCACCTCGTCATGACCGGCCACCCCGTAACATCCCCCGAGCAGCAGCGGTGCGAACAGAGCCAGATACCTGATGGTCATCTCCCGCTTCCTTCTCAGTTGAGCGTTTTTACGACCGGCTGGTTCGCAACGGCCGGTGCCGGAATGGTCGCAGTGACCTCGGGAGCGATGATGTGACCATAGGGTCCTTTAACGTCGCCGCCGGAGTTGACGTAGTCATTGTAACGCTTGCGCACTTCCATCTGGCCATTGAGGAAGAAATCGACGTCGTTGGCCGGAAGGCGGGAGTCGAGCGGCGACGCCAATTGCTGACCGGGTGCGGCCGGCGCGACTAGGCGCGGCGTCACGATGATGACGAGATCGGTTTCCTCCTGCTGGTACGACTTGCTGCTGAACAGGCTTCCGATCACCGGCACGGAGCCGATCCATGGCAGTTGCGAAACGTCTTGGCGATTCCGGGTCTGCAGCAGGCCGGCGATCGCAAAGCTCTGGCCATCGCGCAACTCAACCGTGGTGCGCGCGTCGCGGCGGGTCAGCGCAGGAACAGTCGTCCCCTGGATCGTCACCGCATTGGCAAAATCAAGCTCACTGACCGACGGCTCGACCCGAAGGTTGATCACGCCGCGCGAGAGCACGGTGGGGACGAAGGCCAGTTCGACACCGAACTTCTTGTAGTCGATCGTGATCGTGGGAAAGCCATTCGAGGTCTGGGTCGGTATCGGTACCGGAAACTCGCCGCCGGCGAGGAAGCGCGCGGCATCGCCGGACAACGTGGTCAAGTTTGGCTCGGCCAGCCGGCGCGCCAATCCTTTGGTTTCCAGCGCCGAGATCAACAAGTCCACCGAGCCGCCGCTGGTGGTCCTGATAATGCTGGTCAACAAGCTTCCGAACGGGGCCGGCGCAATACCTCCCGCTGTACCGGCGAGCGTCCCCAAAGTTCCGAGTATCGGAAGGCTGCCAGCAGGATTGGCGCCAACAGGAGTGCTGCTGGTGGTAAGGGCGCTAGTGTTGCTGCCGGTGGTGGGCACTCTGGTGATGTTATTGATGCCGCCGATCGGCGCCCGCCCGACGGCTGTAGTTGAACCAAGGCCGGTATTGCCGACGTTGGTGCCATTGGCATTTGCCGCATACAGATTGACGCCTAGGTTGCGGCCAGCCTCCCGACTCACCTCGAGAAAGCGCACCTCCAGCATCACCTGCTGCGGCGCCGCGACACTCATTGCGTTGACGACGACTCCGCCTTTCGCAACGGTGCTCGTGGCGATCGCCATGGCCCGCTCGGCCGTAACCGCATCGGCCGCCGTTCCGCTAAGCACCACCTGGCCCTCGGAAGCCGAGACGCGGATCCCGTGCCCGCCAGTGCTGCTGCGGATGTTCTGCTGGAGATTGGTGGTATCGATCACGACCTCGACGTCGAGGATGCCGATCTGCTTCATCGAGGAGTCGAGCAGGATGACGTTGGTGGTGCCGGTCTGCTTGCCCTGGACGTAGATCAGGTGATCGCTGAGCGACTTCACGTCCACAATGTCGGGCGAGCCGGCCACGATAGTTGCGAAAGCCGTATCGACCTTGAAGGTGCGTGACTTGTTGACCACCACCTTGACCCGCTGGACGTCGTTCATTTCGCTGACGAAGACGCCGCCGCCGGAGGAGCCCCGCCGGTCTGCCGCTGTCGCGGGGTCAGCGGACGCAAAGGAGGCGAGCGCCGCCCCAAGACCCATCACGCTGAAGGCGAGAAGCCTCCTTATCTTACCCGAAATGCGACCGCCACCCATTCGAGTCCCCCCAGCTGCGATCCGCGGCTCCCCCGCAAATCTACGTGCTCGATATCCCCAATAGTTCCCCTCTGCGCACCACGCCGCAGAGCTTACAAGATGTCCGACTACAATTCGTTACTTCGCGTTTCCAAGATCATCGTCCTTGATGCTGCCTGCGTGCAAGAAGAGACGCTTACCGCACAGCCTCAAGTGGCAAAGAAAACTTTCCAATGTTGCGGGCGCGCATCATTTCTCTCTGCAGCTCCGTTCAGAACTGCTGCAGCACGACCACGTTTGCGCGATTCCGTCGTGGCTCACGATCGAACGGCGTCGGCTCGTCGTCTCCAAACGGCACTTGGCCAGGCTCAGATTGCTTTGGCGCAGTTCGATTCCGAGGGGTTTGTCCAGCTCGAGCGCCGACCCGAGGCGATGTCGGCCAAGATGGGTAAGGCACGTTGCCATATTTTGCCTAGAAGGGAATTTGCGTTGACGCGCTCGGTGCATTGAGCGTCGTACCCCATATCGGCATCAGCATGGTGAAGCCGGCTTGAGAAGCGGTCACTGTCAAATTGGTGCCGCTGGATGCCACGCTCAGCGTCGGCGTGAGACCGCCGCGATACAGGAACGGCGCGGCAGTCTGCTTTGCGGTTGTGGACATGGGATCGCCCGCGCAGCTTGACGGCGACTGAGGCGGGCTTTGAAGCAAGGCAGGCGTGTAGCAGTTGATCATGACCGCTCGGGCCCCCGCGCTCGCGAGCGTCCGCAAGGACTGCATCGTGATCGCATAGCGTCCGAGATCGAAGATGGCGAAGATCAACATGAAAAGGGACACAAAGGCGAGGATGAACTCGAACGATGCGATGCCCCGCTGATCGAGCTTTCTCATCACTGCACCAAGCGGACAACTTGGGTGTAAGGGACGGTGACCGGATTACATCCATCCGTGCTCAGGAAGCCGCCACCGCCCATGGTGAGAGTTTTGGCGATCACTTGTGAACAGGTCGTATTGGTACTTTGCGTCGCTCCGTTCCAGGTCACGTCGACGTGCGGGAAATACATCGCACCACCCAGCTTAACCGAACCACCGTTGATGGTGACCTGATTACTGCTCTTGCTCGGTGCTTGATCATCAATCAGAACGCCGTTCAGATCAGAAGAGAAAGTGTTGGTGTAAGGCGCGGACAGATTAACTACAGCGCCGCCAGAGATGGAAATGCTGGAATCCCCGAGTAATACAAGAGTGACGCCTAAACCTGTGCCAGCCGGTGGCCAGGGTGTGCAGGCACTGCAAGTGATGGTTCCGCCATTGAATCTTATCGTGCCATTGTAGAAAAAGTACGTGCCCGGACTAAAATCTACCGCGTTCCCGGTCGTGCACGTTAGGTTGCGGTACAGGTTAGTGCTGCTCGGCGGGGTATTAGGCGTCAACGTACCACTGCATGCCAAATCGTTTGGCTTCCCGCTCGAGGTCAAGCTATTGAACGATTGGCTGTCCAATTTGCTAAGTGGATTGTTGGCATACGGCATGAAATAGTTGTACGTGACGCCGGGATTGGCGCAGGTGCTGGCTGGACTACAGCCGGTTACACCCAAGACGGCCCATCCCGAACCGGTGAAAGAGGCAGTGCTGGCAAACTGAACACTGGCATCCGACATTATCGGGCAACCCGTGCCGTTGTTGCTGACGTTACCGGCAATCTTAAGCGCCCCTCCGCCGCCGTTCGGATCAGGTCCGAGCGCCAAGGCGCACACCTTGCTCGGCAGTTCGACCAGAGCGATGGCTTGGGCGGGGATGTTGACGGTCGTCAAACCCAGCACTGCCGACAAGTAGGCCGGCTGTTGCTGACTGACGAGGGCGCGAACGGCGTTACCGCCGCCTCCTGCGGGCGGCGTTGTGAACGCACCCGCACTATAGCTGCCGATGTCGATCTGCACCGCCCGCGAGATTCCCGTTGGAAGGCTTGGCGCACAGTTGGTGCCCGGATAGGCCGTATCGCCGGTGTTGCAGAACCCGTTCTGTGCCGCGAATTCCTTTGCTTGATAATCCACTGATGTATCGCAGAGCACACCAGCATTGTCGCATGCAAGTCGCAGGGCGCCCGAGTAGGCCGCTGCATCGGCGGCATTCTGCGCGTGCTGCCTGGTGACGTACCACGATCCCGCCTCGGCCCCGAGTGCGACCACGCCGATGAGCGGAATCAGCACGATGACTGTTGCGAATGCGGCCGAGCCTCGTCTGGAACGGAGCAGACTGCGCATGAAAACACCTACTGGAAGCGTTCTGAATAAGCCAGTGTGTATGTGCAACTGTTGGGACAGAGCACCGACGTCAACACAATCGGGGCCAAAGTGACAGTCGTCGAAAATGTAAAGTACTTGGGAGTCGAACCAAGGGTGCCGGAGCTGCAGACAGTGCTTCCGCACATGACCTGGATATTGCCGATGGTATGCCCGGCGACCGTTGTCTGTAGCGCCGACACCCAAGTCCCCGGGTCCGCCGGGTCGGGCGGACTCTTGTATTGAATGTATTGTCCGAATGAGCGCAAGGCCGACCACGCAGAGATAAACCGGAAGCCCGCGGCAGCGACGTCGGCAAGCGGCATCAGCAGGAACGACACCATGAAAATGTAAACGATGACTGTCTCAAACGCGACGGCGCCGCGCTGATCGGCGACGAAGGACCCTTTACGATACGCGCGCCTGCCTCCACGGGGACTTGCCACGTGCGATCGCGTCACCCGAGCCGCAGCGATCTGAACCATGTCCACCACAATCCGGCCACGCATAGCCGCTCACCAAACGTAAGGAATCACTCGCCAACGTGATGCTTCGTAACTCGAATACTCGGGGCAATTGCGCCGAAGCAGGTCTTCTTCGTAAAGGATTCGGCAGACCTGAATGCCTATATGCAGAACCAGGACCATCACCGTGACCGGTGTCAGGTATTGCAGCACGACGCCCAGCACCACGATTTCTTCGGCGACATAGAGCGGGTGCTTGATCCATCGATAGGGTCCGGTCTGGACCACCGAGCGCGCCTGCGGCACCAGGCTGAACGACCGACCCAGATGTCGGATGGTGACGAGCATCATGATCGTGCCGACCAGCACGCAAGCCGTCGATGCCAGGTTGGGCAGCGTGTCGTCGGTTTTGCCGAGGAAGCTGATCGACCACGGCAGATAGCTGCCGACGAAGGCAGCTATTCTTGGAAGCAGGCCATCGGCATGCGCCTTTGCCGGTGAGCGCGTCATGATCAACAGCGCCAGGAGCATGTAGAAGATGCCGAGGCAAAAGCTCGACAAGAGCGAGGGCCACGGATCGTGCAGCGACGCCCCAATCCTGACGGCGACGCAAAGAGCCAGCAACAAGAACCACAAGCTGCCAAGCAGCCGCATGATCCGGTCGTAAGATCCGCTCTTGGAGAGGGCAATTGTGCTCATGGCTACTTTCCGAAGCTGGCGAACGAACGCACGAGGTGAAGAACGGGACTTCCCCCCATGATGACGAACATGGCTGGGAGCAGGAACAGCACCATCGGAATGGTCAGCTTGGCGCCCAACTTGTGCGCCCTTTCTTCCAGCTTGGTGATGCGTTCCCGCCGCAGGTCGAGCGCGATACTGCGCAGCGCCTGGCCCAACGGCGTTCCGTACTGCAAGCTCTGGCTGATCATCGTGCCGAACCGGCGAAGACCATCCGAAGTGACCGCCAAATTCTCGAATGCTTCGACGCGGCTTGGCAGTATCCGGAGATCATCAAGGAGTCGGTGCAGCACCCAGGCCATGGCAGGATTGGTCGACTTCATTTCTTCGGCGACACGCCCCAGCCCGCTTTCCAGGCCCATTCCCGCCTCGCTGCACACGATCAGCAAATCGATCATATCCGGCGTGCCCAGCCGAATGGCAGCATCAAAGCGCCGCTTCATCACCGACAGAGCCAATCGCGG
Organism: Bradyrhizobium sp. SUTN9-2; assembly: GCF_003122645.1. NCBI lineage: Bacteria > Pseudomonadati > Pseudomonadota > Alphaproteobacteria > Hyphomicrobiales > Nitrobacteraceae > Bradyrhizobium > Bradyrhizobium sp. SUTN9-2. The sequence continues at coordinate 2,793,571 of NZ_LAXE01000001.1, read as the reverse complement.
ACCCAAGATTCCGATCACCACACCCATCAGCGTGAAGACCAGCACGTCGGCAGGTCTCCTTCCCGAAAGTTGCGCCAGAAGCAGCGCAATGACCGGCAGCGCGAACATGCTGACGATCTTGATGCCGATCCAGATCGGCAAGGTTCTATGATGATTGAATCCAGATGAGTGGAGGACCGTTCGTAGCTCCTCCAGATTCTCCTCGGCGTAGAAGCGCCGATAGCGCATGCCCAGCCACGAGAACCAACCGGTCAGGTCTTTGAAGGGGGCTGAACGGTAAGGGATACCCATCACGGCGTTTGAGACCCGCGTGTCCAATGCACGGACGTGTAGTTCGCGGATGATCAACATGAAGGCCGCCGTTCCAGCTACGACTGCGAGGGCCGCCAGCCCGAGACCAAAAGTCATAGTTCTGTTTCCCGCCTGACCATCCAACTTATCACCAGATGCCCGATGAGCACCGAGACTACCGCGTAAGCCAGAAGCTTGTTTCCGGTCGGGTCAGTGAACAGCAGATCGACGTTCTGCGGATTGGCCGCGTATAGCAATGCTCCGGCAATCAGGGGCGAGATCGTGAGTGCTCGCGAGGAAAAGATCACTTCTCCCGCCAGCGCCTTGGCGCGAGCAGCGAGCGCAACACGCTGACTCACCGTGTCGCCCAGCGTCTGCAAGGTCTCGGCCAAGCTGCCGCCGGACTTCAATTGAACCGCAAGTGTCACCGCAAACATCGCATACTCTGCCACTTGCGTTCGCCGATAGACGCCTTCGACGGCTTCCTCCGGAGGTCTTCCCAGATTCATTTCGCTGCACACGATTGCAAATTGTCCAGACGTCGGTTGCGGCATTTCGCGCGCGATGGTGCGAAATGCTTCGTGCACAGGCAGACCCGATCGAACCGTACTCGTCACCAGCTGAATGGCGTCAGGCAGCTGCCGGAAGAGTTGACTGGCGAACCGACGTTGCTGCCAGCCAAACAGACCTCGCACGACTACCACGGCGGCAACCGCAGCCGCGACAGACACGTAGAAAACGGAAAATCCCAGCAGGCGATTAGCGTAGAAGATCGCTGCTACGGCGATAGCGGCAGCAAGCAGCACATACGCCGGATGCCAGGCGTGAACCATCTCGGGCCTGTAATTGGCCAAACGGTGGAGAAGCAGATATCGGGAGCCGGTTTCCGCCCGGCGAATGGATGGCAGGCTGGCCGGATGGGAGGCCGGTAGAGCGACCGCCAGCCGGCGGTCCATGCGTCGCTCCCGGCCGTCGAGCCATAACGAGCCGACGGCTGCGCACATCGCGAGCACCAGAACAGCGACGATCACGGCCTCAGGTATCATATCTGCCTCACTGCCTCGGCCCAGGCGCGATCGAGCCCGAAATAGACGAGACGGCTCTTGAATTTCGGGACTGCAAGGGTGGCCCGGTAAGTGCCCGAGATCCGCCCATTGTCGTCCTCCTCCTGGTATTCGAATGTTGCGATGTCATTGGTGGTGATCACATCCGATTCCAGCCCCATCACCTCGCTGATCTGGATAATGCGACGTTGCCCATCGCGCATGCGTTCGACTTGCACGATGAGATCCAGTGCAGCGACGATCTGAGTTCGAATGGCTCGCGACGGCAGATTCACCTGCCCCATCTGCACCATGTTCTCGATGCGGGTCAGGGCGTCGCGAGCACTATTGGCATGGACCGTGGAGATCGAACCATCATGGCCGGTGTTCATCGCCTGCAGCATGTCAAACGCTTCGGCGCCGCGCACCTCGCCCACGACGATCCGGTCAGGACGCATGCGCAGCGCATTCCACAACAGATCGCGCTGTGTCACCTGCCCCGTGCCTTCAAGGCTGGGAGGCCGGGTCTCCAGGCTGATCACGTGCGGCTGCTGGAGCTGCAACTCCGCCGCATCCTCGATGGTGACGACGCGTTCGCTGTGATCGATGAACTGGCTCATGGCGTTGAGCAGCGTCGTCTTGCCGGACCCGGTGCCGCCGGAGACCAGGACATTGAGCCGACACCGGGCGGCAATCTCCAGCAATTGTCCGACGGCTGCGGTCATCGAGCCGTTTTCGATCAGTGCGGCGATATCCAGGCGGCGGCTCGGAAACTTTCTAATCGAGATGCAGGGGCTGTGGATCGCCAGCGGCGGGAAGATGATGTTGACGCGGCTGCCGTCGGACAAGCGGCAATCCACCATCGGACTGGATTCGTCGATGCGCCGTCCAACTTGCGCGGCAATTTTCTGGGCCACCGATGCGATGTGATCATTGTCGCGGAAGCGCACCGCGATCCGCTCCAGCTTGCCGGCTCGTTCGACATAAACGTTGCTCGGCCCGTTAATCATGATGTCGTTGATCGATTGATCGAGCAGAAGCGGACGCAGCGGCCCATAGCCGGTCATGTCGTCGGCAATCTCGTCCGCCAGTTGAAGCTGCTCGCGACCCGACAGTTCGAGCCGTTCCTCATTGGCGATGCCATGGATGATTTCCTCGATCTGGCGCCGAAGGACGTCACGCGAAACAGTTGCGGCCACCGATGGCTCAATCTGCTCGATGACGCGTTCGCGCAGTGAAGCTGGCATCACCGGCCGGTCAATCGAAGCCTCGTCGCGCCTTGAGGTTGATGCAGGCACGCTTGGCGTCGTTGCAGCCAAGCTCGGCGTCGATGCAGGCAAGCGAACCGGCGTTTCCTCGTCGCGCCTACCAAACTTTCTCATAGCCCCAGCAGCCTCCGCAGCCGTCCCTTCTGCTCGGCGCCAAGCCCCGTGATCTCCCGTACGATCGGCGCGAGATGGCGTCGCAGTGCAGATACGTGCTTCAGCGCGGGAATTCCGAGATTGACCGCCTGGGTCATGCCCTTCCCGAGATCGGGTACGACCATGTCAGGCTCTGTCCCCAACGCCTTGACCACCGCGGCCCTGGGAAGGCCCCCCGGGCGATTGGCACGGTTCAGCAAGGTGAAGACCCGATCCCTGCCGGCAATGTTGGTGACGGCGGCCCGCAGTGCGTGGGCATTGCGAAGTCCGGTCACCTCCGCCTCCAGCAGCACCAGCACGTGCCGGGAAAGAGAAATCACCGGATGGATGGATGACGGAAACGGGACCGGGACATCGACCACGATGTAGTTGAATCGTTGGCGGAGCAGGCCAAGGACGTGCCTCACGCCCGCTTCGGTGATGTCGAGCTGAGCGTCCAGTTCCTCATCGGCGGAAATCAGGCTGACTCGCTCGTTGACTGCGATTGCGGCGCGCTCGAGGAACAACGTGTCCGCCCGCATCGGATTCTCCAGGGCGATGCGCAGGCCTGGTCCGGGCTGAACACCCAGCATCACGGCTGTTTCGCCGCCTTGAAGATGAAGATCGAGCAGCGCGACCTTGGCCTTGGTGGTCTCCGCCAGTTGCAGCGCGAGATTGATGGCGATGCTCGTTGCGCCGGCACCGCCCTGCGCGCCGCAGATCGAGATCACATGCCCGCCTCGGTCGGTCGGCGCCGGCGCACGATCGCCCAGCAGCTTTGGGCGCAGCTGGTCCAGCACCATGTCCCGCGTGATCGGTCTCGGCAGGTACTCGGTCAGGCCGAGCTCCATAAGCGCGCGATAGAAGGTGATCTCCCTGCTTTCACCGATCAGAGCCACCCGGACATCGGGCGGACAGACGCCGGCCAGCCGCTCCAGTTCGGCAAATGGATCATCGATACCACTGATGTCCGTCACCAGGGCGAATAGTTCGGTGTCCGTTTCGAGCATCCGTATGGCATTGCGGATCGTGCCCCGCTTGATCGAAATATTGCTGCCTTCAAGGCCCTTGCGCAGAGCCGCGGCACTCAATTCGTCATTGACGAAGCAGACGATTCGATTGCGGGCGACAACAGAGGTCGCTTCTTCAGGAGTGCTGAGGGCCGCTATGTTAACGCTCATCAACGTTTCTCCAGCAACTTGCCTGCCTGAACCACCATCGTCGCTCCGCGGCGGGACACTTCCGACCCGTCGCAGTTGATCGGAACGTCGCCGTCGGCAGATTCCTGTTTCCTGACGGAGTATTGTTTTATCTGACCACCGGAATGAACAACGACCGCTGCTGTCCGGCCGGCAATCGCATTTTGGCGGGCGATTTCCGGCGACACATCGCAGCTGGACATGGCGCCAGTGTCCGCCGTATCCCACTGCTCGACTGCGGCCCGCACCGCCAGGGAAAGCGTTCCGAGCTGCCTTGCGACCGTGATCTTCTTGACCTGGTCCGGGGCAAGCTCCAACGATACAGTCTGCGCTTGCTTGCCGGCCACCGAGCCGGCTACCGAGCTTACGGTTCGGCCACCCTGCATGATTTCCTGGTCAATCGCGATGACTCGAACGTTTCCTAGAACTGTCTCGCTCAGGGCCCGGCGCGCGGGATCTGCCTTCTCGAACACCTGGGTCAACAAGACATCAACATGATCACCCGGCCTGATCAGCCCCGACACGCCAGACTCCTCGTCCACCTTGATGCTGATTGCACGGCTATCCGGTGCCAGGACGCTGGCCAGGAAGCCACGATCCCGAGGTCGCAATACGTCCTGCAAGGTGATGGGACTGCCAGCGTCGACGAACTTGCGGACCAGAGAGCCGGGAAGTCCGGCCTTCGAGTCCGGTGTTTCCAGGATCGCCCCTGCGGGAAGGCGTTCAGGCGACACCGAGCGCACGGCGAAATCTTCTTCGCGGGCCAATGTACCTTTCGACAGCGGACGTGCCGCGACAAAATACCCGACAGTCGAAGGAGGCGCCGGCCCTTGCGCCGTAACCGTTACCGGAACCTGTTTCGGCAGGTTCATGTTGTAGGCGATCAGCCCGAATGCGGTGGTTGCGAGCAAGAGCACAAGGATGATCGAGAGGCGCAACGTGGATGACATGTCAAAATCCTCTGCTCGAGATGGTCCAGATGCCACCGCACGCTATGGCCACCCCGTAAGGCAGGGGCGCGTGTCGCACGTGGCGCCAGCGCTCGATCGCGTAGACGCGCCGTGCGAGCGACGAACCGACCGGCGCCAATTTCGGATATGGTAGGACGCGCATCACCAGATGCACCAGGGCAAGAACGCCCCCGGCCAGCGCGGTTACCGCCAGCAACTCAATCAAGCCCGTCGGCGGCAGGCCAATGGCCAAAGCTACCAGTAACTTGACGTCGCCCCCGCCAATCCCGCCACGCTGGTAGAGCGCGAGCAGCAGCAGGAACAGGAGCGTCGCGGCGATGAGGGATTCGGCAAGTTGCATTGGGCTGGCAAGCTGACGGGCGATCCCGAGCAGCGCCAGCAAGAGACAGACGTCATTTCGGATCGTGCGGGTCGCGACGTCGAGCGTTGCGACATACAGCAACAACGAGATTTCCAGTATCGAGACGATGGAAGAAACCCAGCTCATGCATGCCTCAGGGTGGTGGGAAGGCACAGCACCAATAAGAATGGAGAGAAATAACATTCGGAGGGGGACACATTCCGATGCCCCCCTCTGGCCGGACGGCCGTATCAGACTGCCGCAGTAAAAGCGGTGGTGATCGCGGTGATCCCGCCTGTCAGCGCGGTTCCGATCGCACCGCCGGCCCCAACGCCGAACACAGCTGACACTGCGCCGATGATGCAAACCGCGACGATGATGTACTCGAATGACACCACGCCGTCCTGGTCCGTCCGCAGACGCTTCAACGCTTCCTTGGTCTCGATGAAATGATGCAACATAGAGGAATCCCTTCTTTCAAGATGGATTTTTCAGACACCTTGGCAACTTCAGCGGCTGCGGATTTATCTCCGGCCCCGCCAGCGACAAACTATTCATTAAATACTTATTAGCGTCAACATTTAATATATAATTCCGATTTTAAATCGACGCACTGCGAAGCGAGCCGTCACAACAATCTCAGAATCGACAAAAGCGCCGTAAATCAAATACGATAGCCGAACCAACAATCGGATCCTGGGCAGAGCGCTGGCTGGAGTCGGTAAGCAATCACCGGATTATTACGGATGAGCAGCGTTATAATAAGATTAATAGGTAATCATGTGAGGGCGATATAATCGACCGGATGCTGCGCCCCTGGCCCGCGCACATGGAGCAATTTCGCGACGTGCGAAGGCGCGACGCAGCACATCTGTCACGACGGGTGAGGTGATCCGTTCGAAGATTCCGATCGCACTGATCGCTGCCTTGCAGCCGCATGATTCCCGTCAGTTGCACCGGTGTGCCGCAATCATAGAGGCTCCTGGACCCCACCTTGCGAGGCGGACCATCGCGGGATGGTGGTACGCTCTAGAGCGTAGCGCGCAGCCAGGACCCGTCATCATTGTTACGGGCTCGGTAGCCGGCGCATCTGCCCTGGGGTGCGGAGAAAAGCAAAACAACCGATTATTTTATTATCGTATATAATCATGATGACTCCATCACAAAATTAAAAAATATGTTGGGGAAAAGAAAACATGGGAGGTTGGAATGGAAGCTGCCCGCCGCTTTCGCGCAATGGCCTTGCTTTGCCGTCAGACTGCCGTACTCCAACCTGCGCGAAGCTGGAAATTGCTTGCAGAGGCAGAGTACTGGGAGCATCTGGCCGCCGCGGCCTTAGCTCATTGAGCTTCAGTCGGGCGTTCTTTGTCTTCCGTTTTCGTCGACTTCCTAGTTAAGTCCTTTTCTGAGGCATGTGATGAGTATGCGTCAAATTTCCTCTAGTGCTGTTCTGAGCGAACGGCACCAGGCGCTTCTGGAGGAGCTCAGAGAGGTGGAGAAACTTCGAAGTAAGCTCCGACATCTAGAAACAAAACCAATCGGCAGAAGGCGGCGTACCAAAGCGAGCGGCAGAGCTAGAGCCGTTTAGAGACCCGCCGGATCCGAAGGATGACCCGGCTCACTCGCGCGATTCGATGCACGGATTGCCCGCGTTCCTCGCGTCCACCTCTACCTTGAAAGAGGACTGGGCGGCTTTCATCTGCGCCTAGCGAGCCTCGGCGATGACGTCGCTACGACGCGTCGCCAACCAGCCAGGCCGGGGTGCCTCACAACACTTGAACGAACTCGGCGGCGAGACCGGCCGCCCATTCAGGGTCGGGCGTTAGCTCCGACTTTCACTCGACGTTGCACTTCGGAACACCGCAACGAGCCGATCGCCTTCCCAAAGCTCAACGTCGTGCTCGTCATGCATTTGCTCGGCTCGGCGTCTCGCCGCCTGCTCGTCAATACAGTCGAGCTTTGCAGTGCAGATCACTTGCCGGCTGCCGTCCACCACGAAAACCTTATACCGCATGATGCCGTCCGATCCAAAAAGGTGACGATCATCGTACCCGAATGTCCGGTTAAGGCAGCGCCAAACTAAGTGCGATGCAACGGAACCATTGTACGTGGCAGTTCGGCGATACCTGCTCGTTCAATCCGTCGGTCGCGCGGCGGCAGTACCTCGTATGTCGCCACCTCAGTGGCGTAGTCTCACTGCGTGCCGAAGCGTGTGGCTCGAGCTTAAGAGCGAGAGGCCACCAAGCGTCATCAGCAGCCCACCGAGCCAGCCCGTCCAGCTGCGCGCTTCGTCGTGCCCCTCTGCAGTGCGCGGGCCCAGCGGCATATCTTGAGATGGGTCGGCAGGCGCGGCGGCGAGAAACTGCCCAACGTTGACTTGATCCGGCACGGAGTGTTCGCGCTTGAGCTGGTTGCGGGGAATATCTCCGACGGGAGCCGCCGACATCAGGGTAGCACCCGTGCCGAGATCGGAAGTGGCATCTGCTACCTGCATTTCCGTTACAGGCGTCTGGGATTGCTCGGGCGGTGCAGAGCGCAGCAACTCCGCACGCGCATCAACGATCACGCTCCGCGTGGTCTGCGTGGTCCGGTTCTCGTCGAAACTGGCGCTACGGTCTTTGGCCGCGGGAGCCCGAATGGGTTTCTTCACCGTCGCGATGCCCTCGGCCAGGAACCAGCATCTGCGACGACCGTCCGTTCGGTAGACCCAATGCTGTCCGCCACTGGTCGAGGTACCGGGACGCGGCGCGCATTCGGCTTGCGGCGGAGGGGTGGTTACCGTGGGTTGGGACGTAGCAGTATTGAAGAAGTCGGTTAGAGGATTGGAAGACGCAGGCGTCGCCGAAAAACCTCCGACAAGGAGCAAACTGGCGAAGTACAATCGCAAATGTCCGGACATCGGAAACTCCCGGGTGCGCCCCGCTTGAGCCTTAGCGGCGACAACGGCCCCCATGCGGCTTAAATCGGGCAACGCGATGAATTAATGGTATTCTTGGCCACCTAATTTATATGCCGGTCCAGCACTCCAGGGATGCCTGCAACAAGGATAGGCCGATGGATTCATCGGTCATCTGAGTTGCGCCGGGCCTCGATCCGCGGCGTAGCCGCCCGGTCGATTGCGATAGTTGCGCCCGTTCCCGAACACCAAAGCAAAACTTGCCGAGGGATGAGTTCGTGGATGTCGCGATACGTGGACACCCCCGCTACGAATTAAATACTCCATCGCGATATTGCCATCGTCGCGCCTTTCTCCCTGCCACCTAGCGGATTTAAATGTGGATTGCGCGATCAATATTTAACTGGCGGCTTGCCTGCTCCCTGATTCCCGACTTGTGTGCCCGGGCCTTCTGCCCAAGATTCGGATTGGAGCCATGAACACCGCGCATTTTAATTCGCTCTCCGTTGACGAGCTCTGGACCCTTCACCAAGAGGTCGCCGCCAAACTCACTCAGAAAATGTTGGTGCAAAAAGCACGTTTGGAGGAATAGACTGGCCAGCGAGGTCACACGGCTCAATTACAAGCGCCGTCGTCCATATCCGCCCGTCCGTCCCAAATATCGCAATCCGAAGAATCCAGCGGAGACATGGTCGGGTCGTGGCAGGCAGCCGCGATGGCTGCGGCCGCAGCTTCGAAGCGGCCGAGACTTGGACGATTTCCTGATCGATCAGGCTTCAGCTCAAAAGCGGCAGACAAATTGAGCGCCGATTGCGGCATTTTGGGTTGGGAATGCTGGCGCCGGCTGTTTCCCGATCTGAGATTTTCACATTATCGTTTTAACGCGGGTCATGACTATGGTTGGAGCCATTGGCCGTAGCGACCGCACTTGCGATCCGGCTGACGGTCTCGCTGAATCGCTCGGGGGGCCCGCGGCGCAGTGAAGACATCGACGAGAACTCAAGCGCACGATGGCCCGACTCTAGTCGTGATGCTCTCTGAAGTGCCGCCTAACCGCATTCCACGCTCGAAGGGCTGGAAGGAGGAGGACGACGAAAAGAACTCTGATTGCAACTGGAGTCATCCCGCGCTGCAGGAGTGGTGGTTCGCGACCATCCCAGCGACCGGCCGTCGTGTTGATCGTCGCCGGAGATGGAATCGCTGCGTGCCGAGTAGGTGCCGGTCTGCGCGAGGGCAGGACAGCTACAACGAACAGAACGTTCACCAGCAGCCATATTCCCACTATGCTAAGGACACTACGCACGAGAACGACCATCGTTGAT
>NZ_LAXE01000001.1:2755457-2783260 GCF_003122645.1 Bradyrhizobium sp. SUTN9-2 | reverse complement strand
TCTGCCGAGCTTATTCCTGCCTCATGCCCGGCGCGCAGCCGGCAACACTGCGTTCGCGGACGGAACCGCTTCGCTGCAGCCGGCACATTTGGCATCCGCCGATGCCATCGGGCCCTGAGCGCTTCGCGAACGCCCAGGATCGCTCGCAGCCTAGTCGGGCGCAACACTCGCGTCTGTGCGCTTTCGAACATTCATGCCCCTTCAGGTATGCCCGTTCTGTGCATCATCGGGCGAGAGCCGGACAGAGATAGCTCATCAGCCAGGACGGCCGACCTCAGCCCGCAGTCCCTGAACAGGGGCCGGGTCATGGAGCATGGCCAAATATCGCAGCACGATGAGCGACGAATTTGGCGGTCCGCATCGAACCAGTATCGAGTTTCGGCAGTTGACTCCCGGTGAATCCGAACAAGCAAACTGATTGTTCGGGCCGAGGATAATATTAAAAGCTACGCCGGCACACATGAAGGACCTCCGAGGACGTTTGGAAAAGGTCCGCGCTGACGCGAGAGAATTTACGCTGATGAGTCAGCGGGCGACGGACATAGAGAAGCGCGAGCTGTTCAAGCGCTTGGCGGATGAGCTCGCCTTCGAGGCTCTCGAGCTCGAGCTGATCGTGAAGAAAAATCAGCCACCTGATCCGTGCGACAAGCACGAGGTCGTGGAATTTACGTTACCCTCTCAGCGAAAGCGCGGCTGACGCGAAAGAGGTTAAGCCGGCTAGTTCGTGCGTGCATAACGGATCTTTGCGCATGAGTCCGCCCAGCGATCGCTGCGCCGCATCGAACTGCCCATTGCGCTTCGGGGGCCCAGATCCGGAACCTTCTGCTTCTGGTTCTGCAGCAAGCGGTATCTTACTGCGACGGACAGAACACACCGTCCGTTCTGCCCGCTCCAATTTCCTAATCTACGACAAGCACGTGACCGACTTGTCCCATCGGATCTGCGCGCTGTATCGAATGGGTGAAGATATAGAAACTAGGGAAACACCGAATAGCAAACCGGCCGTGTCCACTCCAACAAAAACGTCGCACCAGACGCGCTTTGCTCTATCGAAGAATTTAAAAAAGCCCCTGCGGGCTTAAAGGTGGTGGGCGCACCAGGGCTCGAACCTGGGACCCGCTGATTAAGAGACACGCCGCTGGCCTTGATTTCTCAAGAGAATTTTTCCAACTGAACCAATATCCGATCATTGGAGATCAATGGCTTACAGTGAAACATCCAACTGCAAAGGCGCATGGACGCCAGAGCGCCTCCTTGCCAAAGATGGACTGGCGGCGCTTCTGAATGGACGAAGCGACCCGGCACAAGGCTGGTCATAATGGCATTGGACCGGACTGGCTGCGGCTGAGCCAGCGCTGGGTCGGGAACGGCTGCAATTGCCAGCGTCGAGCTGCCGCGCCCCACACGCCGTTGGGCATGAACAGCATGATCAGGATGGCGAGCGTACCAGCACGAGCAGATAGAGACTGCCAAACTGGGCGAGATAGGTGACGAGTCCCCATAGCAGGAGCACGCCGACCATCGGACCTTCGATGGTGCGCACCCCGCCGATCACGACGATGAAGATGACATAGGCGGTCCAGTCGGTGACGCTGAAGGCCGCATCAGGCGAAATGCGAGCCTTCTGCAATTAAACCACGGCCCCGACCATGCCGGTGGCGAACGCGACTGCGATCCAAAGCACGTGGCGAGTCCGCGCGGTGCGGACGCCGACGCTGCGTTGTCACGGCTTGCGGCCAGCGCAAGACCGTGGTGCGAGCGCATGAAGGCGTAGATGCCGAGCGTGACCAGCACGGCGAACAGCAGTGCCAGCCAGTAAACCAGCACGTCACGCGCGGCCGCCGGGCGCAGGCCAAGCAGCGCCTGCACCGCCTTCAGCCCGACCATCTGCGACAGTTCGCCCGGCGAGATCGACATCCCGGTGCCACCACCGAGCGACTTGAACTGGGCGCAGATCAGCCGCAGCGCTTCGGCCGCGACCCAGCTGCCAATCGCGAAATATGGCCCCTCCAACCGGAACAGCAGCGGCCCGAGCACCGCCGCGACCAGCGCCGCGAACAGTCCGGCCAGCGGGATCGCCGCAACCGGATCGAGCCCGGCCATCACGATGCCGGCAAACAGCGCATAGGCGCCGAGCCCGACAAACGCCTGCTGCCCGACGGATACCAGCCCGCCCCACCCGGCCAGCACGTTCCAGAGCTGTGCCAAGGTCAGCATGGTGAAGACGAAGATCAGATCCTGGATCAGGTTGCGCGAGGCGATCGCGGGCAGCGCGGCCAGCGCGACGATCAGCGCGATGCCGGCCACGGCCGCGACGCGCGACAGCCGTGTACCGACCCGAACCTGCCACACCGGCGCGTCCGCCGCGCGCTGCTCGCGGCTTGCCGGGATATGGATGCTTTCGACGCTCATGTCCGCCTAGCCGGGAACAGCCCGCGCGGCCGCACCATCAGCACGGCGAGGAAAGCGAGATGGCCGGCCAGGATCTGCCATTCCGGATTGATCCGCCCTCCGATCGCCTGCGCCAGCCCGAGCACGATGCCGCCCGCCAGCGTCCCCCACAGGCTGCCGAGCCCGCCGATGATCACCGCCTCGAATGCGTAGAGCAGCCGCGCCGGTCTTCAAGAGAATTTTTCCAACTGGGCCAAAATTCCACCATTAGAGATCAATGACTTACAGCGAAATGTCTAACCGCGGAGGGCACCTGACGGTTTGGGGACACGCGACAAGAGATTGTCGGGGAATCCCCTCTAGCGATTTAAATAGGTTGGCAGTCGTTTCCAAATGAGACCAGCTCTCGCCGGAGCAACAGTCTCGGGCAAGGCGCGCGAAAGGAGTATTTGGGAGCGGACACCACGGTCACCCCTCGCTTGCGGGCAGCAGTCAATAGGAAGGGTCGGCTACCTAAAAAGCAGCACCTTCCTGGCACTGCCGACAACCGCGGCATTTCAGCATTGGCTTCTTCGGAAGCAGCACCGAACGGCAGGCAATGCCGTGCAAGCGCGCAAAGATGGTTCAGTGCCAATCGGGAGCTGAGACATGTCCCAGTCAGTACACGTCCGACCTTTTCGTGACCTCCTCGACAGCGGGGGCGTCGTTGAGGACCCGGAACGGATCGCCACCTACACAATGGATCAACGTCAGCTTTTCACGGGTTCGACGTTTGCCGTGCTGAAGCCGGCGACGACACAGCAAGTCGCCGATATCGTACGGCTGGCGGCGCACTACGGGATCGGAATCGTTCCGCAAGGCGGCAACACCAGCTATTGCGGCGGCGCTACGCCGGACGCGTCCGGACGCCAGGTTATCGTGAGCCTCGAGCGGATGGACAGGATCCGCGAAATCGATCCCGTCTCGATGAGCATCTCTGTGGATGCGGGCGCCATCCTGAAGAACGTACAGGACGCCGCGGCGGCTGCGGGCCTTCTATTGTCGCTCAGCCTCGGCGCGGAAGCCAGTTGCCGGATCGGCGGCAATATCGGCACGAACGCCGGCGGGCTGTCGGTCGTGAGGTACGGGATGACGCGCGATCTGCTGCTCGGAATCGAGGCGGTGCTGGCGGACGGCACGGTGGTCTCCGACATGCGCAAGCTGCGGAAGAACAATACCGGCTACGACGTCAAGCAGTGCTTCGTCGGAAGCGAGGGGACTCTCGGCATCGTCACGGGCGCAGTGTTGCGTCTCGCGCCCTTGCCGACCCGCCGCGCGACTGCCTGGCTGAAGCTCGCGAAGGACGCTCCAATCGCCGAGCTTCTCACGCTGGTCCGCCGCGAATCGGCGGATCTTCTGACCACGTTCGAATTCATGACATCCCGATCGATTACGCTCGCGACCGAAGCAATAACTGACCCGCCCTCCCTCGGCGCGGGCCCCGGAGGCGCCGTTCTCGTCGAGTTCGCCTCTTCCTCACGCCATCTCGATCTCGACGAACTGACGGAAGCCGTTCTGGCCGAGGCGATCGAGTCCGGCTGCGTCGATGACGCATTGCTGGCGCAGAGCGGATCGCAGCGAACCGCGATGTGGCGGCTCCGGGAGACCATCCCCGAAGGCGAGAAGCGCCGGAACGGATCGGTGAAGCACGACATCTCGGTACCGCTTTCCTCCATTCAGCGCTTTCTGGACCTGGCAGGCTCGCAGGTACGATCGTATGACGCCGACCTTGAACTGTCCGTCTACGGCCATGTCGGCGACGGCAATCTGCACTACAACGTGCTCGTTCCTCGCGATGTCGACCGGCTGGAGTTCACCAAGCGGATCGAAAGCAGCCTTTCGTTGCAACTCTACGACACGGCCGCCGCGCTCGGCGGCACGTTCAGCGCGGAGCATGGCGTCGGTCGCTTCAAGAAGCACCTTCTAGACCGGTACAGCGATCCTGGGCGTATCGCGGCCATGCGCCGGATCAAGACCGCCTTTGATCCGGCGGACATCATGAACGCCGGTGCGATCGTTTGCCCAATGAGAGAAGTCGGCCCATTGATACATCGGCTTGCGAGCTGTCGGTGCTCTCATCTGGACTTAAACGGCGCACCTTCGGCCGAGTCACCTCAATGAGCCAAATCGTCTTGTCCATAAAGAAAGAGCCACTCCGAAGGAGTGGCTCAAGTTGGGGAGGAAACGCTCCTTAGGGACTGCAGGGCCTGACTTCGGGCCCGGATCGTCAGATCGCGGAGATATCCAACTTCGAGCCGTCGGTCAGACGCGACAGCCGAAACGGTGCGGGATCGACGCAAGGCGTGTCGTTGACGACAAGCTCTGCGGCCAGATAGCCGAGCCCCGGGCCCAAGCCGAAGCCGTGACCCGAGCAGCCCGCCGCAAGGACCAGGCCTTTCACCCCGTCCACCTGCGACACCACAGGCACTGCGTCCGGCGTGCAATCGACGAAGCCGCCCCACGCGCTATCGATCTTTACTTCGCCGAGTTGGGGGAAGGTTTTCCGGACGCTCTCCACCACTTGGCTTACCAGCCATTTCAGTGGCGGAGGGTCCAGCACGCGATTCTGTTCGAAGATCCTATCATCGTTGGTCAGCAGCGCCGGCAACGAATCCGGCCCCGAAACGAACGATTGGCCGATGCCGAGCCTGACGTTCTTCAGGCGACGCAAGAACTGCGGCATGAACTCCCGGCTATACCGGACAGCCTGGGGCGTGATTTCGAGGTTCGCTTTGCCGCTGATCGCTAGCGTATAGCTGCCATCCAGTCGGCGCGTGATCGTGCAGTAGGGCGTGGAGACCGCCTCGCCTATGTTGATTGTCGGGGTGGAACGTAGCGCGGTCTGCCGGATGCTCGCTTGGGGGAAGCTGATCCCGAGCGGCCGAAGGAAGCGCGAGGACCAGGCGCCGGCGGCGCAAAGCACCGCGCTGGTTTTGATATAGCCCTTCTCCGTGTGCACGCCCGCGATCTTGCCATTGGCCAAGTCGAGCGCCCGCGCGGCGCATCCCTGGTGGATCGTGGCGCCCAGAGTTCTGGCCCCTTCGGCGATAGCCGGCGCGGCGAGCGCAGGTTCGGCCTTGCCATCCCGCTCCGAATAGGTGCCGCCGACCCATTTGTCGCGCGCTTCGGGGACGCGCTCGGCCACCTCCGCCCGACTCAGCACGCGGGTGTCGACGTCGTACTCCCTGGCGACCTCGCGCCACTTTTCCCAGCCCGCGAGCACAGCCTCGTCATGGGTCGCATAGACGAGACCGCAGCGACGAAATCCAAGGTCCCGATTGATATCGCGCGTGAGTTCGTCCCACAGCCGCATGGAGAGCACCGAGAGCGGCAGTTCGCGCCGGTCGCGATTCTGCTGGCGGCACCAACCCCAGTTTCGGCTCGATTGTTCACAGGCAACGTGGCCCTTCTCGAGCAGCGCCACGGAGAGGCCGCGCTTCGCCATGTAATAGGCGGCCGTAGAGCCGAGGATGCCGCCGCCGACGACGACGACGTCGGCCTCGGCCGGAAGACGCTCATCGCTGTGAATGCGCTCGACGTGGGGCGACATGTTCCAACGAACCTCGGCTGCCAAGAATGCGGAAGCAAAGTTCCGATCAGCCCTTCATCGCATCGTGCGGTCGATAGAATGTGCTGAAATCATCTAGAACTTCGCAAGATGTTCGGGTTTTTAACCACTTGAGTGATACGAGCTGCTCAAGCGACCGGGTCCCAGTTCGGCGCAGAAGCGTTCATCGGTAAAATCCGAGGACGGCCTTGGTCTCCAGATACTCCTCCATGCCCTCGCGGCCGTATTCGCGACCGTTGCCGGAACGCTTGTAGCCGCCAAAGGGAGCATTGGGGTCCCAATCAGGATGATTGAGATGCACTTGACCCGACTGGATCTGACGGGCAACCTTCCGCACAGTCTCCATGTCAGTGCCTTGTACATGGGCGCCGAGGCCGTAGACTGTGTCGTTGGCGATCGCGATCGCATCGTCCACGGTATCGTAGGGAATGATCGCCAGTACCGGGCCGAAGATCTCCTCCTGCGCGATCCTCATGTCGCGATGGACGTTCGAGAAGATGGTGGGCCGCGCATAGAAGCCAATCTTCAGGTCGCTGGGTCGCCCGGGCCCGCCGATGACGAGCTTGGCTCCTTCCTCGAGGCCGACTCCGATCATTGTCTGCACGCG
Source organism: Bradyrhizobium sp. SUTN9-2 (assembly GCF_003122645.1). Taxonomy (NCBI): domain Bacteria; kingdom Pseudomonadati; phylum Pseudomonadota; class Alphaproteobacteria; order Hyphomicrobiales; family Nitrobacteraceae; genus Bradyrhizobium; species Bradyrhizobium sp. SUTN9-2. Next base: position 2,776,655 of record NZ_LAXE01000001.1, on the reverse strand, counting down.
CTCGAACTGCGGCCGGTTGGCGATCGGGCCATGGGTCGTGCTTTCCGCAAGGGGATCGCCGACCACCAGCTCTGAAGCGGCCGCTGCCGCCAAGGTCTCGACCTCCTTCATGTGTGAGCGAGGCACGAGCATGCGCGTCGGCGCGCTGCAGGATTGGCCAAGATTGCGGAAAGCGGCCCCGACGCCAAGCGGAACGGCGCGCCTGAGATCGGCATCCGGCAAGAAGATGTTTGGTGACTTGCCGCCGAGCTCCTGGGCAACGCGCTTGACGGTGGGTGCAGCCGCTTGCGCGACGAGAACGCCGGCCCGGGTCGAGCCGGTGATCGAGATCATGTCCACCTGCGGATGCGACGCCAGACGAGCGCCGACGATCGGGCCTGTTCCATTGACGAGGTTGAAGACGCCGGGCGGACAAGCGGCATCGTCCATCACCTCAGCGAAAAGCAAAGCACTCAGCGGCGACAATTCGCTCGGCTTCAACACCACCGTGCAACCAGCCGCGAGCGCCGGGCCGACCTTGGCTGTGATCTGGTAGAGAGGCCAGTTCCAGGGGGTAATGAGACCGCAGACCCCAATCGCCTCTCGCATGATCGCGGTGCTGTCGCGTGGGGTGACGAACGGATAGTTCGCAAGGTTGTCGCGTGCGACACGGATGTGCTCGGCGGCCAGCGGCACCTGGGCTCGGCGCGCATAGGTGATGGCAGCTCCCATCTCGAACGTGAGGACCTGCGCGAACAACTCCAGCCGCTGGAGAAGCAAACCATGAACCCGATCAAGCAGCGCCGCTCTTTCAGCAGGCGGTGTCGTGGACCAGCCGGCGAAGGCTCGTCTGGCAGCTGCTATGGCGCAGTCCACATCATCGTCGTCGCCAAGCGTAACCTCGGCGATCGACTGCTCCGTCGCCGGATTGACGACGGATGCTGCGGCCGCGACTGATCCGATCGGCTTCCGCCATTCTCCGTCGATGTAGAATTTTCCGAGCAAGCCGGCTTCCGTCAGGTGTCGAAGGGGCGAGGTCATTGGAAGCGATCCTTTCGACGGCCTACCAGCCGCGCATCCGGGGCCATCGCGCTTCGATCGCCTCGCTGTCCGCGGAAACGACGTTGTACAATTCGTGTTGCGACGCCGTCGCACAGGCGTGATTGGGCAGGATGCGGACCTTCGTGCCGATCGGAAGATCGGGCAAAGCGTGCGCCGACCCGGGTCTGACGGCGAGGATCCCGTGCTCCTGGCTCGCTTGGGAAACAATCAGGTCGGGAAAGACTTTGCCCGCCACGTCGCAGACCAGACCGTATCCCTGGTCGGCCGGCTGTGCCGCGGTGCCGCGGTCGCGCGACAGGCCATCCAGCCCGCATCGACCAAAATCCAGCCCTTCTCGGGCTTCTTCCCGATCACAGTGGCGAGCACCGAGATTGCGATGTCGTCGGTCGTACAGACACCGACGCCGTGCATGACCAGATCGAAGAACATGTAGACGCCGGCCCGCATTTCCGTGACGCCGGTCAGGTCGTCGGCGAAATGCGCGGTAGGCGTCGAACCGACACTGACGACACGACATTCATGGCCGGCCGCGCGCAATGTCATCGCGGCGGCGACGGCCACGGCGCGCTCGCTCTCCGCAGCCGCGACAAGGGCCGCAGGCGTACTGAGGCCGTAGGATTCGCCGGCATGGGTGAGAACGCCGGCGATCTTGACGCCGGCCTCGGCCATGGCGGCCGCAACGACCACGAGTTTCGGATCGGTCGCGGTCAGCCCACCGCGATGACCGTCGCAGTCGATCTCGACAAGGGCGGACGGTGTCACACCGGCTGCGCGCCCGGCCGCGCCAAGCATGGCAGCCTGCTCAGGCGAGTCCAACAGCACCTTGATGTCGATGCCTGCTTTCTGCAAGCGCATCGCTCTGTCGGAGGTGTGCGGCGCCAGACCTACCGCATAGGTCATGTCCCGGAAACCGTGCTGTGCGAAATACTCCGCCTCCGCCAGGGTGGAGACAGTAATTGGCCCGGGCACGGACCGATAGACGCGCCGGGCGACGTCAATGGATTTTCCGGTTTTCATGTGGGGCCGCAGCACCACACCGCGCGCGGCCATGCGCGAGGATAGACGGGCAAGATTGCGATCCAGCCGGTCCCTGTCGAGCAGGAGGGCGGGAGTTGCCAATGCGGCCAGCGTCGCGGCGGCCTCGCCACTCTGGATATCTGTCCCGCGCATCGCCTGGCCTAGCACTTCGATGTCTCCTAGCCGAACGACTGGTTGGCAATTGCGAAGCTGCGCGCCGGACCGGTCGATTGCGCCGGCATCCCCAGGGTCATGGTGGTGGCGTCGCTGACTTGCTGCAGGCCGATGCTTTCGAGCCACGGCCCGAGTTGCGATGCCGCAGACGTATCGATGCGGACGAAGCGCCCACCAAGGCGTGAGAGCGCTGCCTCGATCAGCGCACGTGCATCGGTCGGGCTTTCGGCCGCAACTGGGCCAATGACATGCCCGCGACCGAAAAGCCGGGAGATGGCGTAACCGCGGGCTATGCCGTCACGGTGCAGGACATAGCCATCGGCGTTTTGGACGAGCCGATCCAGCATCCGTTGCCTTTCCCAACCGGTGGCCTCGCGATCGAGCCGCACGACTGCATCGAAATCCGATGCAGCCATTGCCCTGACGAGGTCCGAGCGCGGCGACCCGCCGGTTTCGCATGGAATTCCCTGATGCTGCTGGATGACCCCGATCGGCACGAAGCCCCGGCGTCGGTAAAGGGCGATGCCTTCGGCTGTCGAATTCAGCGCGACCGTTCGTGGGCGCGCGGACGTCAGCAACGCGTCCATGAGTCGCGCCCCGTAGCCGCGGCCCTGAACAGCCTTCGCGACGATGATCATCCCGGCGGAAGCATGCGTGTCGCCATATGGCCACCAAGCCGCCGTCCCGATCACCGCTCCGGCGCGCTCTAGGACGAAGCCACGGCCCAACTGCAGCGCGACATCCCAATCCTCGATCCGGTAGGGCCAGGACATCTCTTGCGAGAGTCTTAGCGCGCCCTCCAGATGCGATCTGGCGAATGGAAGCAGGACCACATCTTCATGGACGCGATCTTCGGCCGCTGCGGTCGTCATGATGGGGCAAGTCTCTTTCGGTTTGCCGGCCTGATCGCCAGTGCCAAGACGAGGGCTATCCGGGTGACCCTCGCATGGTCCGCAGCCTATCTTGCGCCTCACAGCATTACGTGTCGGACTGGAGCCAAGTTCGGCACAGCATTTCAATGATGATGCGATTGGACGACCGATCTGCTGTCAGCGGCTGGCGCGCCACAGAGCGATTCGGTCACGCATGCGATAGCCCTGAATGAACGCGGGCATGAACCAGGGATTGCCGCGACAGAACGGGATGAAGGCGGGAGGGCGGAAGTCAAAGGCAGTGCACGCCTGCACGTCATGTCCCATCAGCTTGTGCGCCGCATGCATGCCGACCCACGGCGCCCAGACCACGCCTGAACCGCAGAAGCCGGTGGCATAGACGATGCCGTCCTGCTCGAAGATGCGAGGAATCATGTCGCGGTTCATGGCGACGTTGCCGAACCAGCTGTGCGAGAGGCGAACGCTCTCCAGTTCCGGAAACAGATTGACCAAGCCCTTGCGCAGAAGCAGCTTCGGAGCGATTGGATCGCCGACGCGAGAGCTGTCGCGGCCACCGAGCAGAATGCGTCTGCCGTCGGGCGAAGGCCGGTAATAGAAGCCGACCTCCCGATTCTCGGTGATCATCATCCCTTTCGGCATCAGCCGCGCCATGACGTCGGGCGCGAGCTCCTCCGTTGCAATGATCCGGCTGCGCACCGGGACCAGCCTGCGGCGCAGGAAGGGCACGGCACCATCGGTGTAACCGTTGGTACAAACCAGCACCTGACGCGCCTGCACCGGACCGGCCGAGGTGACAACGCGGAAGACGGCGCCATCTTTTTCGATCGAGATCACGGGCGTGCGCGCGTGGACTGCCAATCCGGACGTGAGCGCGACGCGCAGCAGTTCGGCGTGGAATTTGGCCGGATGCAGCCCGCCGATGTCCATCCGAACCGTGCCGCCGCGATAGACATCGGTCCCGATGTACTGACGCTGCTTGGCATAGGGAACCGCGTAAGCCTCGATCCCGAGCTTCCTTGCGAGCCTCTCCGCGGTGCGCGCCATGGCTTCGTATTGCTCATAACCGAAGGCACCCTTGAACTGCCCCACCGGCTGGAAGTCGCAGGCGAGGCCCTCCGTCCTGATGAAATCGTACAGGAACGCGCGTGCGGCTTTGCCTTCTACTTCGATGGCCAGCGCCTTCTCTTCACCGAACCGCCGCGTGAGTGTCGCGTAATCCGGACGAATGCTTCCGCTGGTGATCCCACCATTGCGCGTGGAAGCCCCTTCCCCGGGATGCATTGCATCGAAAGCCGCAACCGAACGTCCCTCGCGCGCGAGCACCAGACCAGCCGAAAGTCCGGCATAGCCCGCACCCACGATCAGCACGTCGAGCTTCTTGGGTAAGGGTTGCTGAGGCAGCGGCCTGAGCGGGGCGGCTTCCCACCAGTAAGGCGTCCCCTTCTCGTCTGCTCTGGGCGCATGCATGGCGTTTTCTTCTCTTGTGTCTTGCCGGGTTCAGCCGAGGCTTGGCTCGCGGCTATCAGATGTGGTCGTTTCGAACGTCGAGGGCATCTCGCAGACCGTCGCCGATGAAGTTGAAGCTCGTCACCGCAATCGTAATCGCGGCACCGGGAATGATCGCGAGCCATGGAGCGCTCGCCAGATATTGCTGGGCGCCATTGAGCATGTTGCCCCAGCTCGGCAGCGGCGGCTGGATGCCGTAGCCGAGGAAGCTGATATAGGCTTCCAGAAGAATCGCGCGCGCGACCGCCAGGCTTGCAGCGACGATGATTGGGCCCATGGCATTGGGCAGGACCTCACGGAACATGATGTGTCTGCGACTCAGTCCCACCATGCGTGCAGCCTGGACAAACTCGCGCTCGCGCAGCGAGCGGACCTCGGCCTCGACGATTCTGGCGGTCTCCATCCAGCTGGTGACGGCAATGATCACGGTGATCATCACCGGGCTCGGCCGCAGCATGGCGGCCAGCGCCAGGACGAGGAAGATCGAGGGATAGGAAAGGAAGCCGTCTACAGTGCGCATCAGCGCCGCCCCGACCCAGCCGCCGCGATAGCCCGCCGTCACGCCGATCAGCGTGCCGATCAGCGTCGACAACAGCATCGCGGAGAATCCCACCAGCAGCGATACGCGCCCGGCCATCAATAGCCGCGCGGCTAAGTCACGTCCGAGAGGGTCGGTGCCGAAATAATGGTGACCGCTGAGAGGTGGAGCAAAGCGGGCGCGCAGATCGATCTGGAGCGAGTCGTAGGGTAAGGCATAGGGGCCGATGGCGCACGCCAACACAAGCAGGGTGATCATCGAGATCCCGACAAGTGCAAGATGATGGCGCATGAAGCGCGCCACCGCACGGCTGTGCCACCAGCGATTAGGAGCTGCGTGCACGACGATGGCGGTCATATCTGCTGCCTCCTGGTAACAGGGGTGAGCCGGCGGGCTCAGCCCAGACGAATGCGCGGGTCGACGGTAGCGATGACGATGTCTGCGAGCAGGTTGCCCAGTAGGACCAGGATGGCCGAGAAGATCAACAATCCCATCACCATCGGATAGTCACTGTAGCCAAGGCTGTCGAGAAACAGCCGTCCCATCCCCGGCCAGGTGAAGACAGTCTCGGTCACGAGTGCGCCGGTCAGAATGCTGGGCAATTGCATCCCGGCCAGGGTGATCATCGGCAATAGCGCGTTGCCGACGACGTGCTTCAGCAGGATGCGTCGCTCGCTCACGCCCTTGGCGCGGGCGGTCTTGACGAAATCCTGACTCAGGGCGTCGAGCGTCGCCGTGCGCATGTAGCGGCTCCAGATCGCGACATGAACCAGCGACAGCACCAAGCTCGGGAGGATCAGATGGTGCAGATAGTCCAGCACCGAGCCGTCGCCGATCGTGTACATATTGCCTGCAGGAACCCAACCGAGCTTCAGCGTAAAGATGTAGATGCCGATGAGGCCGAACCAGAAGGTCGGGACCGACAATGCCACCATGGCACCCACCGTCGCGCAGTAGTCGAATAGGGAATAGCGGTGGGTAGCACCTCGGATGCCGATCCAGGTGCCGGCTGCGATCGCCAATGCCGTGGACGTGCCCATCAGCAGCAGCGTCGCCAACAGATGCCGACCGATCACCGCCAGCACCGCAGAGCCATCGCGGAAGGAGTGTCCCCAGTCGCCCCGGATCAGTCGCCAGGCCCAATCGAGATACTGAAGCCACAGCGGCCGGTTCAGCCCAAGCTGCGCTGCGAGGCGCTCGACGTCCTTCTGGGTCATGCCGGGATCGAGCCCGAATTGCGCGAGAGGACCGCCAGGCATGAGGTTGAGAACCGTGAAGCCGATGATCGAGACGATCACCAGCAGCACGACGCTCTGCAACAGACGATTGAGCAGAAAGGCGGACATTCGAGCCCTCCGTTAGCTTGACAGCGCTGCCGCCGGCTTACAGGTCCGGCGGCAAGAGATCAGCTTGCCCAGTACCAGGCCAGCGCGTTCCAGGATTCCGTGCGCGTATTGCCGTTCGGCACGAAGCCGTTGATGCCTTTCTTGAGACCTTCGACCGCATTGCTCTGGTACAACGGCAGGAATGGCAGGTCGCGACGGACAAGTTCCTGGACGCGAGCGTAGATCGCGCGCCGGGCTTCAGGATCGAAGGTGCGCGCGCCCTTGTCCAGCAGAGCATCGACTTCCGGATTTGCATATTGCGCATTGTTCGAGCCGCGGCCGCCCTTCGCACCGATCGAACGCGAGTGCAGGCGGTTGGTGACGTCAGGATCGGCGCCGATCAGATACGAGCTGCCGACGATCACGGAATCGAACTGCGATTGCATCCAGAACTCGCCCCACATCACAGCAGCGGGCAGGTTCGATATCTTCATCTCGACGCCCAGCTGCGCAAAGGTCTGCTGCAGGAACTGCTGCACCTGCTCGCGGAGCGGATCGCCGGAGGTGGTCGAATTGGTGAAGGACAGACGAACACCGTTCTTGGCCCGAATGCCGCCCGCACCAGGAGCCCAGCCGGCCTGATCGAGGATCTTGCGCGCGCGATTCAGGTCGAACTGGTGCAGGGGCAGACTGGCATTGAAATAGAAGGACTGCCGCGGCATAAAGGTCTCCGTCGGCGTTGGCACTCCGTAGTAGAGCCCCTGGATGATCGCCTCCTTGTCGATCGCGGCATAAAGCGCCTCGCGGACCGCAAGCTCCTTGAACTGCGGGCGCTCGAGGTTCAGGTAGAAGGATTCGAACGAGGCCCTAGGGACCAGCGTCACCACGCGGTTCGGCAGCGACTTGGCTTCACCATAATGATCGGGAGTGATGTAGGGCTGACCGACGAGGTCGATGTCGCCGCTCTTGAACTGGGTGTAGAGGACGGTGAGATCGGGAATGTATTTGAAGACCAGCCGCTCGATATGAGGACCTTCACCGAAGTACTCGGTGTTGGCCACGAGTTCGAGATGATCACCGGCGACCCGCTTGCCCCACTTGAACGCGCCGGTGCCGACCGGCGCCTGGTTGAAGGCGGCATTGTTCGGATTGGCCTCTTTCTCCAGGATGTGCTTGGGCACGATGAAGGTTTCGGTCAGGAACGACAAATACGGCGCAAAGGCCTCTTCCATTCGCCACGAGATCTCGGTGGGCGAGACCACCGTGATGTCCCGCACGAGAGCATGGCCGGACGTACGCCAACTCCTGAAGTTGGGGTTCGTGATCAGTTCGAGCGTGAACTTCACGTCCTCGGCGCTGAAAGGCTTGCCGTCATGCCAGCGGACATCGTCACGCAAACGAATGCGCCATTTGAGACCGTCTTCCGAAATGCCGCCGTTCTTCTGGTTCGGCACTTCCAATGCAAGGTTGGGCTGAATGACGCCCTGGGGATCGATGCGGAAGAGCGCGTCGAAAACCGAAAAATGTACACCATCGTCGACTTCAATGTGCGCCATCAGCGGATTGAAGACGGTCGGCTCCTGTCCAAGTCCGACGATCACGCGGCCGGTCGGCTTTGCCGGAGAGGTGCGCGCGAACGCCGGCTTGCCCAGGAGATTGGGCGCGAAGATGCCGGCGGCTCCGCCAATTGCCACCATTCGCAGGGCATCGCGCCGCGAGTAGTTCGATGTCGCAGAACGCTCGGTCATAACGTCTCTCCTTAGCTGTGGTGTCCGACGTGGCTTTCATCTTCAGGCATGCTCCCGAGCTGCTCGCCGGGGATCGCTGCCACCAGTTCTCGCGTGTAGCTGGATTTCGGGTTGAGGAAGATCTGGGACGGCGGCCCCCGTTCAACGATCTGTCCTCGATGCATGACGGCAATTTCATCGCAGATCTGGCTTGCGACGCGCAGATCATGGGTGATGAAGATCATCGAGACGCCCGTCTCGCGTTGAATCTGATCCAGCAGCCTCAAGATCTGGGCCTGGATCGATACGTCGAGCGCAGAGACCGCTTCGTCGGCGACCAGCAGCTTCGGCTTGAACATCAGCGCCCGCGCGATGCCGATGCGCTGGCGCTGCCCGCCGGAGAACTCGTGCGGATAGCGGTCGAAGGCTCCTGAATCGAGGCCGACATGGGACAGAAGCTCCCGCGCCCGCTCGGCAGCCTCGCTGTATGGCACCCCATGCGCAACGGGACCGACCGTGAGAATAGGCCCGACCGTCGATCGCGGATTCAGCGAGGCAAAGGGATCCTGGAAGATCATCTGGATCCTGGGCCGCAGCGATCGAAACTCGGCCTCGGAAAGCCCGGCAATGTCACGTCCTTCGAACAGAATCGAGCCGCTGTCGCACTCCATGAGCTTGATCAGCAGCCGACCGAGCGACGACTTGCCCGAACCGCTCTCCCCGACGACGCCGAGCGTGCGGCCCGACGTGAGGTCGAAACTGACCCCATTGACCGCAGGCACGATGCGTTGCGTGCGCAAAAGCGCGCTGCCGCTGCGATAGGTTTTTGCGAGGCATTCAACCTTGAGAATGGCAACTGGGTCACCAGCTTCCAAGGGCACACGGTTTTTGCCGGTCAGGTGCGGGACGGCTGCGATCAGTCGGCGCGTATAGAGGTGGCTTGGCGACTTCAGCACCTGCTCGGCACTGCCCTGCTCCACGCAATGGCCTTTCTCCATCACCACAACGTAATCGGCGATCTCAGCCACGACGCCGAAATCGTGGGTGATGAACATGACGCTCATCCCCTTGCGGCGCTGAATGTCGCGGATCAATTTGAGGATCTGCGCCTGGGTCGTCACGTCCAGGGCGGTGGTCGGCTCGTCTGCAATCAGGATCGCGGGCTCGAGAGCCAGAGCCATGGCGATCATCACGCGCTGCCGCTGTCCACCCGAAAGCCGGAATGGATATTGATGATACATAAGCTGCGGATCGGGCAGACCCACTTCAATCAACAGATCAATCGCCCTGCTGCGACGGGAGGCCGGCGTTCCGACGTCGTGCGCAGCCATCACCTCTTCGATCTGCGCGCCCACGGTCATCAGCGGGTTGAGCGCCGAGAGAGGGTCTTGAAAGATCATTGAAACGATGCGGCCGCGCAGGCTGCGGAGCTTGTCGGGCGAGAGGCCCACCATGTTCTCCCCATCCAGGTGGATCGCACCCGAAGAGACCCGGATCGCTTTCGGTAGAAGCCCCATGATCGCATTCGCGGTGACCGACTTGCCCGATCCGGATTCCCCGATGATACCGAGAATCTGCCCGCGTTTCAGATCGAAGGAGATATTCTCGACGGCGTAGGCTCGCTCCATTCCTTCCGGCAGACTCACGGTCAGCTCGCGCACCGACAGCGCGACATCGACGGGGCTTGCCACCTGGATGCCAGAGGCCATGAAAGCATCCTCCTTTTTCAAGCCGGTGCCGTCATCTTGCTGCGGCCGGCGCCTTCGGCTCCTTGCGCCTCCACGCTCCTTGGACAGGTCGATAATTCGCCGCTCAACTTGCCATTCCTTCGTTGGAGGCTGCGACATGATTCAGGCCTCTTCGCGCAAGAAGCAAGAGCTGTTGCTTAGAGCGCAGCACCGACCTAATTGGCCAGCTCGATCGAAGCGAAGCTCAGTTGGCATCCACGTCATGGCTTGATCGCTTCCGCGAAGGCCTGCTCCTGGACAAGGCTCATGCAAGTTGCCTCTTTGGACTTCGACCATCGATCGGTTGGTTCTGCCGATCTTGACGACGTCTATCACCGCAGAGTCGCCGAAAGCCGGCATCGAAGCAGCAGGAACTTCTGAAAACGAAGTCCGATTTGGCATTTCAGTCTGCGCCGCGAGACCCGCCGTGGCGCCCAGCCAGGAGGGAGCGCAATGGATTGCGCGAGCGCGTGCGTCTGGCTGGCCGCCTGCAAGCTGCGATGCAAGCAAAGTATTTTCGCAATAATAGCCTGTGTCAAAGGCAGCAAACCGCAGGATATTCGGTCTCACGGCGAAAGTCCGTGAGGGCTGCGGCAATTCCTCGGTTACGCTACGGCAACCACCGGAGATCCCCAATCCGATGAGCGCGCCGCTCCTGCATATCGAATCCAATCCATCCCTACCTCGTGAGGCAGACGTCGTTGTGATCGGCGGCGGCGTCGTGGGCGTGTTCACAAGCTACTATCTCGCCCGCCGCGGCCTCAAGGTTGCTTTGCTTGAAAAGGGCCGCGTCGCCGCCGAGCAGTCCAGCCGCAACTGGGGATGGTGCCGCCAACAGAACCGCGATGCGCGCGAGTTACCGCTTGCGACCAAGAGCCTGGATCTCTGGGAAAGGGTTGCCGGAGAGACCGGTGAAGATACGGGTTTTCGCCGCTGTGGGCTTTTGTATCTGTCGAACGACGACAATGAGCTGGCCGGCTGGGCAAAGTGGCGAGACTTTGCCAGGACCGTCGGGGTCACGACGCACATGCTGAGTGCGGAAGAAGCGAGCGAGAGAGGCAGGGCGACCGGTCGCAAGTGGAAGGGCGGCGTCTTCTCGCCGACAGACGGCACGGCAGATACTTCAAAGGCCGTGCCCGTCGCCGCGCGCGGCATCATGGCGGCGGGTGGCAGCGTGCACCAGCTTTGCGCGGCTCGTGGCATAGAGCTCACTGCCGGCCGCGTCAGCGGAGTGGTGACGGAAGCGGGCACGATCCGGACGAAGACGGCGGTCATGGCAGGAGGTGCATGGGCGTCCTCGTTCTGCAACCAGCTGGGAATTCGCTTCCCGCAGGCATCCGTTCGCCAGTCTATTCTCGCCGTGGCCCCTGGCGCCGCCGGCCTTCCTGATGCCCTTTACACCGGGCTCGTCTCGCTCACGCGGCGCGGCAATGGCGGATACACGCTCGCTATCAGCGGGCGCGCGCGAGTCGATCCGACGCCGCAGCAATTCAGGTTCGGCCGCGAATTCCTGCCCATGTTCGCCCGCCGCTGGCGAAGTCTCAGCCCTGGGGCTTTCGAGGGCCTGCGGCACGGCCATGAATCCCTGGCGAAATGGGGGCTCGATGAGGTGACCCCGATGGAGCTGAACCGGACGCTCGATCCTCGCCCTGACATGAGGCAGATTCGGGCGACACATCGACGAGCTTGCAAGCTCGTGCCGGAACTTGAGCGCGTCGAAATCTCAAACGTCTGGGCCGGCTACATCGACAGCACGCCGGACGGCATTCCAGCAATCGGTGAAGTTGAGTCCATTCCAGGGTTCATCCTTGCGGCGGGATTCAGCGGCCACGGTTTTGGAATTGGCCCAGGCGCGGGTCATATGATCGCCGACATCATCACGGGTGATCCGCCGATCGTCGACCCGCGCCCCTACAGGCCGGCGCGGCTGAAAAAGAGCGCCTGGGGCAAGGTCAGCGAGTTCTGAATTGCAGCTTCCGCCTCGGTGGGAAAAGACGCTGGTTGATGCTATGACAATGCATATGACGCTGAAGTCTCAAAGCCCTCACGCCGTTGTCGGCCCCATCTGATGGCACTGCTATGAAGCTCGATAAGATCGACATCAGGATTTTATGCGAACTGCAGAAGAACGGGCGGATCTCCAACGTCGAGCTCGCAGAGCTGATCAACCTTTCCCCGAGTCCGTGCCTGATGCGCGTCAAGAGGCTCCAGACGGAGGGCTTCATCACTGGCTACTCCGCCCAGATCGATGTTGCCAAGCTCGGACAAACTCTAACCGTCTTCGCTGAAATCACCCTGAAGAATCACCGGCAGATCGATTTCGCGCGCTTTCTCACGACCATTGAAAAGATCGATTCCGTCGTCGAATGCCACCTCGTTTCGGGCGGGTACGACTATCTCGTCAAGTTCATCACGGCGGGTATCAGCGAATACCAGGCCGTCATGGAACGGCTGGTCGAGATGGATATCGGCATCGACAAGTATTTCAGTTTTGTCGTGCTGAAGTCCCCGATCGTGAAATCCCATCTGCCGCTGGAAAGCATATTCAACGGTTGACAAACAGGCGCAGCGATTATCCTCTCATCGCTGCGCGCACGTCCCTATCTTCCAGCGTCTGGTCCAGCGTAGTCCTTGTCCGCTCGATGATGCCGTCGATGTCCGCATCCGTGCAGCAGAGCGGCGGCGCATAGCCGAGCACGCCCTGGGCAAAGGCGCGGATGACGAGACCGTTGTCCCATGCGCGGTCGAAAATACGGCGCGCTGGATCGGCTTCCGCCGGCAGCGGCGTCTTGCGCTCCTTGTCAGTGACGAGCTCAATCGCAGCCAGCATGCCGCGACCGCGGACATCGCCGACGAGCGGATGATCCGCCAGCGCGCGAAGGCCTTCCATGAGACGGCATCCCGCCTTCCGGCCGTTTTCCAGCAAGCCGTTTTCGTAAAGATCAAGGCACGCAAGCCCGACAGCTGCGCTGACGGGATGTGCCGAATAGGTGTAGCCGTGGCCGATGGCAGCCTTGCCGGCGCCATCAGCGATCGTGTTGTAGACGCGGTCGGACATCAGAACGGCCCCCATCGGCACATAGCCCGAGGTAAGCCCTTTTGCCGTTGTCATGAGATCCGGCACGACGTCGTCCTCTTCACAGGCGAACAACGGACCGACACGGCCAAAGCCGGTGATGACCTCATCGGCAACGAACAGAATGTCGTGCTCCTTGCAAACAGCGTGCATCGCTTTCATCCAGGACGGCGGCGGAACGAGGACGCCTCCGGACCCCTGTATCGGCTCGACATAGAAGGCCGCGACGCGTTCGGCGCCGAGCTCGGCGATCTTGGCGCGCAGAGCCGCGACCGACGCCGCAATGATCGCCTGGGGATGCGAACCGACGGGGTTCCGATAGGCGTAGTGCGAGGGAATTTTGTGCTGCCAGCTGTATGGCACTCCAAATCCCGCATGAAAAGCCGGCAGCGCGGTCAGGCCAGATCCTGCCGTCGACGATCCATGGTAACCAGATTCGACGGAAATGAACTGGTCCTTCTGCGGCCTACCCTTGGCATGATAATAGTAGCGGATGAACCGGATCGTGCTGTCGACGGCGTCGGAGCCGCCCAAGGTGAAATAGACATGGTTCAGATCGCCAGGCGCCAATTCAGCCAGTCTGGCGGCCAGCCGGATGGCCGGGTCGGAGCCCAATCCGAAATAACCCGTCGCATAGGGAAGTTCGCGCAACTGCCTGGTGGCCGCTTCGACGATGCTGTCCTGCCCATAGCCGGCATTGACACACCACAGGCCGGCGAAGCCGTCCAGCAATTGACGACCCGAGACATCGGTCAGCGTCGCGCCTTTCCCTGACTTCAGCACGCGGACGCCAGTCGCCTCGTGGCTGCGATAGGATGAGACCGGATGAATCAGATGCGCGCGATCGAGCTCAATCAGCGAGTTGCTCAACATGTCGTCCTCCAGATCGACCGCAATGCTTGTGCGGCACTCCCGATATCTTCGGAGCTCAACGTAAGACGCCCGGGACAGCAGTTGCTCCCAGGCATGACATGGACGGAAGGCGTTTTGACTTTGATTGACGATCGACGCGGCATCTTGTGCCGGCATCGGCCTGTGCCTGGCATTGGCGCTCAACTCGGAGGCCTTTTCACACAACTCTCTGCCACGGCGCCGATCCGATACGACACAATCTGCTCTCCGTCGCCGCGACAGCGGTGCTTTATCCGGCTGTCTGCCCGCTATGATCCCTGTCGTACCGGAGCGCGGTGCGTGAGGACCGAAAAGGATCGAGCCATGGCAACGTTTAGACCGAAATACATCACCTTCGACTGTTACGGCACGCTGACCAATTTCGACATGGCCGGCGCGGCAAGGAGGGTCTATGGCTCTCAACTTTCTGCCACGACGATGGCAAGTTTCATCAAGGATTTCGCTGCCTATCGCCTGGACGAGGTTCTTGGCGCGTGGAAGCCGTACTTCGAGGTCGTGCACAATTCAGTAGAGCGCGCTTGCAAGCGCAACGGTATCGTATTTCGGCCGGAGGATGCCCAGCGCATCAATGAAGAGATCCACACGTGGGGTCCACATCCGGACGTCCCGGCGGGTCTGGCCAAGGTTGCCAGGGAGATTCCGCTGGTCATCTTGTCGAACTCCATGAAGAACCTCATCATGTCCAACGTGGACAAGCTCGGCGCTCCCTTCCACACGGTCATCACGGCCGAGGAGACTGGCGCCTACAAGCCGCACATGAAAGGCTTCGAATACATGTTCGACAAGCTGGGTTGCGGCCCGGAAGATATCACTCACGTCTCCTCCTCGTTCCGCTACGATCTGATGACCGCCTACGATCTGGGCATCAAGAGCAAGGTCTGGGTGAACCGCGGTCACGAGCCCGCGAACCCCTTCTATGAATACACCGAGGTGGCTGACATCGGAGGGCTTGCCGCAGCAGTCGGCCTGGAGCCCCTGCGCAAGAGCGCGTGAGCGCAGTTCCCTCAGGTTCTCTCGTTGCACTTCAGTTCTTCAAAAGCTTCAATCGAGATCGGTGCGCCGTGAAGCAAAAAAGGGGGCGGTTCGACCGCCCCCTTTCTTGCTTCAGATATTGGGCCGCTCAGTCCAGGCCGCCGACGTGGAGCGCCTTGGTCTCGAGATATTCTTCTATCCCGAGTTGAGATCCCTCGCGTCCTAGGCCCGACTGTTTGACACCGCCGAAAGGCGCCACCTCGGTCGAGATCAGGCCGGTGTTCAAGCCGACCATGCCGAACTCGAGCGCCTCGGCAACACGCCAGGAGCGCTTGAGGTTTTCCGTGTAGAAATAGGCGGCAAGGCCAAAAGGCGTGCCGTTGGCGATCGCAATCGCCTCGTCCTCGGTCTCAAAGCGGAAAAGCGGTGCGACCGGCCCGAAGGTCTCTTCCGAAGCCAGGAGCATCTCAGTTGTTGCGCCGCCGAGCACGAGAGGGCGGGCATATTGCCGACCTTCCGGCACCGCCTCACTCTCCGAGATGATCTTTGCGCCCTTATCCAGGGCGTCCGTGACGTGCCGCTTGATCTTCTCGATCGCCGCGCTGTTGATCATCGGCCCGATTGCGACCCCCTCTTCCGTCCCGGCACCGACCTTCATTTTTTCAACCTGGCTGGCGAGCTTCTGGGCGAAGGCGTCGTAGATGCCAGCTTGCACCAGGATGCGATTGCAGCAGACGCACGTTTGCCCGCCATTGCGGAATTTTGACGCAATCGCCCCCTCGACCGCCCGGTCGACGTCGGCATCGTCAAAGACGATGAACGGCGCGTTGCCGCCGAGCTCGAGGCTGAGCCGCTTGATGTTGTCGGCGGCGCCCCTCATCAGCAAAGCGCCGACGCGTGTCGATCCGGTGAACGAGATCTTGCGGACGGTTTCATTGGCCATCAGCTCCGCGCCGATGTCCGCCGGCATGCCCGTCACGATGTTGATCACGCCCGCCGGGATTCCGGCCCGCTCAGCCAAGACAGCGATGGCGAGAGCTGAAAAAGGCGTAAACTCAGACGGCTTGATGACCACTGTGCAGCCCGCAGCAAGCGCTGGTGCCACTTTGCGGGTTATCATCGCGTTGGGGAAATTCCAGGGCGTGATGATCCCGCAGACGCCGACCGGTTCTTTCAGCACCAGAATGCGGCGATCGAAGCTGGGCGCCGGGATTGTCGATCCGTTGATGCGGCGGGCCTCTTCGGCAAACCATTTGACGAAGGATGCCCCATAACGGATCTCTCCGAGAGATTCAGCAAGCGGCTTGCCCTGTTCCAGCGTGAGCAGAAGAGCCAAATCCTGCTCATGGTGCCGCATGAGCTCATACCAGCGCTCCAGCAGCGCAGCACGCTCTGCATGAGCCCGGGTCTTCCAGTGCTTGAACGCGGCGGCCGCCGCGTCAATTGCTGCCCTGGTCTCGTCTCGGCCCATATCCGGGATGGTGCCAAGCACTTTCTGGCTGGCAGGATCAATGACATCAACGGTGGCTCTCGTGCTCGCGTCCCGCCAGTTGCTGCCGATCAGCGCATGCTGGCGAAACAGATCCTTGTCCTTCAATGCAATCATGGGCTTGTTCCTTGGTTTCGGGCCCGACCTCACCATCACTGCCTGGATTTGCGCGTGGCGAGACGAAGCCATCTCATGCGAGCAGTACAGAACCGCACGCCGCATTTTTCCTTGAGAATGAAGTGTCTGGCCGCGTTGAATCTGGTCAGGCGCGGTCTCGGAGGTCGAATATTCTGAGGGCCGCTAGTGCAGCCCTCAGCATCGTCTCAATCATAATGACAGACGTAGATCTTTCGCACGGTCTCGATCGTGCGCCAGACGCCAACGAAGCCGGGTTTCATCACAAAGCTGTCGCCGGCGCGGTACCTCCTGGTCTCACCACCCTTTTCCTCGATCTCGATGAGACCCGAGAGAATGTGACAGAACTCGAACGTGGAGCCCTTGATGGAATGAGTCTCGCCGGGTGTCGCTTCCCAGACACCGGTGAGCACCTTCTCGCCTTTCGAGGCGTCCTGTGCCCAGGTCTTGAACGATGGATTGCCGGAGATGAGCCGTTCCGGAGCAGGCAAGGCGTTCTTCGGTGCGAAGTCCGGATTGGTGTCAATGGTGACCAGAAGGGACATGGCTTTTTTCCTGTTAGTAACCGAGTGTTCGATCGACAAGGCCGATCGGATTTCGTCCAGCGCGGTGGCGCCGGATGTTCTCTATGACCGATTGTGCCGCCGTATGCGGTTGGGTCACGGATGCGATATGCGGCGTGATGATCACCTTCGGATGGGACCAGAGTAGATGGCCGTCCGGCAGCGGCTCGGGATCGGTGACGTCAAGCATGGCGGCTGCAAGGTGCCCGCTGTCGAGCGCCTCGATGAGTGCGCCCTGGTCGAGCTGCGGGCCGCGGCCGACATGGAGCAGCCTCGCTCCCGCTGGCAAAAGCGAGAAGAGCCTTGCGTTCAGGATGCCGCTTGTTTGCTCCGTCAGGGGAAGAAGACAGACGAGGATATTCGTTCCTCGCAGGAAGTCACCAAGCTGGTCGTCCCCATGAAAGCAGGCGACTCCCTCGACAGTTTTTTCGCTGCGGCTCCACGCGGCGATGGGAAACTGGAACGGCTTCAGGCGGTCGATTGCAGCTTGCGCCAGCATGCCAAGCCCCAGGAAGCCAATACGGCGATCGGCCGCCTGGGACGTTGGAAGCGCTTGCCAAACGCCCCTTCTCTGCTGCCCTTGGTAGGCCAGCATCTCGCGATGCAGCGTCAGCACACCAAGGACGACGTATTCCTGCATCATGCGTATGATGCCATCCTCGACCATGCGCACGAGCTTCACGTGGCCAGGTATGGTCTCCGGATTGAACTGATCGACGCCGGCGCCGATGGAAAAGAGCAGCTCCAGATTACAAAAGCGCCAGACATCGTCTGGCACGTTCCAGGTCAGCAGGTACCGTATCTTTTCCGGATCGATAGCTTCGCTGCAATGGTAAAATTCCAGGTCAGGGAGCTCGCACGCAAAAGCCTCCCGGAAGACTGCGCCCCTGGCAGCATCAGAATTGAAAAGAAATGCCATCGATGCACGTCTCCGCCTCGCTCGGTATGTCGACGACGTCGGGAAAAGCGACTAGCCTTGCAAGACTTTCGTGGGGATTCACGGCGATCCGGTCTGCCTCCACGATTTTTGCCGAACACCGAGAGGATAGCTGCGAGCCGGAGCTTTCCCTGCCGAATTACGTTGCAAGACAGGCCGAAGATTTCGAAAAGAGGGCCCAAACAGGGGAAACCTGCTGGCTTTCCGTGCGATAGTGGGCGAAATAAGCCCGCTACCCTGGCGGAAAAGATAAGGCGCGATGTGCGAAAGATTGGCATCTCGCGAAGGAATGGACGAGTCGAGATGGGACGAACGGTACGCGTGAAGTCCTTTGAGCTGGCCGCGAAGGACATCAACGACGTTGATGTGACGCTGCTCCACGCGCTCTCGACCGGGGTTGGCTGGCCGCATCGACCCAAGGATTGGGATTTTTTGCGCCGCGCAGGTCACGGCATCGTAGCCGTTGATGGCATAGGACGCGTCTTCGGCAGCGCGATGTGGTTCCCATATGGCCGCGAATTCGCGACCATTGGCCTGGTGATCACATCGCCCCGAACCCAGGCGCAGGGTACCGGCCGTTGGCTCATGGAGCAGGTGTTCGAGCGGTGTGGCGACCGGACTCTAAGCCTCAATTCGACCGATGCCGCGTATCATCTGTATCTTTCCCTGGGCTTCACGAAGGAAGCCACCGTCTATCAGTGGCAGGGAGAGGCCGTGTCACCACCTCCGCCAGTGCCGGCGCTCGACGGCGAATTGAGCCCGCTCACCGGGAATATCCAAGAGATCACAGCACTGGATGAACGCGCGTTCGGGACCAGTCGTCAGAGGCTGCTTGCATTGCTTTCTGAAGGTGCGTCAATCTGCGTCCTGCGTCGTGGCGGTGAGACCGTCGGTTATTCCATGAAGCGCGAATTCGGGCGCGGTCATGTGATCGGCCCTATCGTCGCCAGCAATGATTGTGACGCGATCCATCTTACGGCCGTGCATCTCAAGGATCTCGCCGGAAAGTTCGCCCGCGTTGATACGCGGGAGCAGACGGGTCTGTTTGCGGATTTTCTTCAACAGAGCCGCCTCGGAATGAACGATACAGTCACTACCATGTCCAAGGGACGGCGATTCCTGAACCGAAAGGGAAACGAGCCGTGGGTTTACGGGCTGGCCGGTCACGCGTTGAGCTGAGGCTGTGAAGCGAACTGCTAACAGTCCAGCTCGTGCTTCACGGGAGGGACAGAGCAAGAGGGAGAACACGTCCCGCCCAAAATAGCGGATCTATCCAGATGCTCCTCGAAGCGTGGCGCTCGCCTTCCCGGACGACTGGTCGAGGCAGGCCGCGGCCCCGCTCCTAGTTATGCGCCAAAGCGGTGCTGCTAGGTCGATCCGTCCTCTACGGATTTGCCGCAAGGGGCTGTGGCATCCAAGGCCCTGGCTATCCTTTTCGAAGAGATCGACAGAACGCTGGCGCTCATCGGGTGTCCCGCAGCTTCTCGATCGAACGAGTTATTCATCGCACCGTCTGCGCTCTTGCCGATTACGCAGAGCCGCTCGAGCACGTCCGTTTTCCTTGCCAGAGTGTCCTAATCTACGACGCTCATGTAATCCGCCTGTACTGCGCGACCCTCGCGCTGTATCTCATGCTGCGAATGTGCAGTGAGGGACAGAGCCAAACGGGTGTGTGACTTAGTCTCGCCCACAGAGAGGGTCGATCAAGCCAAGCTTCCAACCGAAACGTCCGTTCTGCGCGCGGTCTGGCCAAGTCTTTGAAAAGCTTGGTGGGCGCACCAGGGCTCGAACCTGGGACCCGCTGATTAAGAGACAGCCCCGGGTTGAGAACAATCAATGACTTACTAGTCGCACCACTGGGCTTATCCGACTGAAAGTGGGCATTCGTCGCACGATCATAGACTGCTTGATATCCGAACACGGACCGTCAACTTCCATCATCGATAGGTTCAAATCGGGGACACGCAACACCCGATTATTGCGATTGGTCGAACAGGAAATCCCCCGGCTTGTTGCATGAAAGATTCTCTGCGTCCCGAATGCAAGTAGCAATCGAAAAGACCAACAAAAACAAAAGAGTTCGCTTGTTTGACGTCCTTTTGCGCGGCTTGTTCACGGGATTTCAGTGGTCAAACGGCGGTTAGACTGAGGTGGGGCGCGTCTTGGCCGAGTTGCGGATTTCTACTCCGTGGGTTGCAGGTTCGAGTCCTGCCGGGATCGCCACTACCAAGTATTTTCCGTTCATCTTTAATCGGTTGCCTCTATGTTAGCCAGCGTCGTAGAACGCGTTAGCCACTTGCTGTTCCTGCGCTGTTCGCGAGCTTCGTCATTGCCGCTTCTGCAGCCCGCTCTCGATCGACCTCATCGAGATATTCCTGAACCTGATCGAGTGAGCTGTGTCCGGACACGGCCATGAGCTCGACACCCGTTGCACCGGCGTGAGCCAGGGCCCGAAGCGCGGCCTTTCGAAGTCCATGCGCGCGGTAATTCCGAGTCCGACCGTCATCGCACAGCACCGGCTTCAGTTCGGCAGCGCGACACCAGTCGGCGAACTTGTTGCCGAAGGCGGCTGTGGAGGCGAACGGACGGCCGTAGTCGTTGACTAAGAAAATCAATACCCCCTCGCCGCGTGTGCCATCAGGGATCGCGTCAAGCGCCTCCTGAAATGCCGGCGTGATCTTTATCGACAGGAGCTTCCCTGTGGTCCGCAAGGTTTTATGCGGTCGCCACGACAGCTTTGAGCCGGCCTTAACGTGCTGCTCTCCCAGAAGATGGGCATCATGACGCCGGGCAGCGATGTTGAGTAGTAACTCGAGCGCCAACCTCGCAACTGTGCCGAGTGGCCAGCGATTGCGATACTGCGCCACCTGCGGCTCGAGCCAGGTCATGTGGCCAGCGCTCTTGATGCCGGTCTTCAGCGTTTCGATGCTTTCGGTAGGATCGCTCGACAACTCGCCCCTTGACTTAGCGAACCGAATGAGGCCGCGGACAGCCTTCAACTCATTCTTTTGTTGGTTCGCCGTCTTGCCTTCCAAGAAGTCCCTGATCGATTTCTCCCTCAACCGCCTCCCCATTGTCCCTGCTAATAACAGGGGTCATTCCGCTGCCTTTAAAAAGCCCGCTGGCATCACTGCCAACGGGCCCCACCCTTCACTTGGATGCCGAC
>NZ_LAXE01000001.1:2750115-2752066 GCF_003122645.1 Bradyrhizobium sp. SUTN9-2 | reverse complement strand
AGCCGACTTCCTGCCGGGTTCATCCGGCTCTCAAAGCCGCCGCGGACCGGCTCAGGAAGGTCCAACAGCTGCTTGGAGCCGCGCACCCGCAGTTTTCGCTGTCCTGACCGCACGCATCACGACCTGCCGGGCCCCCACAGGTGGCTCGACATTCATCCAGCAATCAGGATTGCGCTTGTCCTGCTCGTGGACGTGCAGCCACGAGCGCGGTCGAAAATACCACATCAAGCGTTTCCCTTCATGGATCGCCGTACCGTGCCACATGCCCGACCCGGTGTGCCTCTCGATGCTCGTGATCAACATACCGTCTCCACCGTGCCGCTGAGTGCCTGACTGTTGGATTGCCGCTACTTGCATTTTCATTCTCCCGTGCGCGCCCCGTGGCGAACAAGCGAGTTCGCAGGACCATGGTTCTGGCGGCTTGGCGGCGGGCAGGAATGCGTCTGCGCGACTGGTCAGACCAGAGGCGGTGGAGGACTGGTACAGCGCCCAGGGCGCTGTAAGACGTTTCTGTCATGGTTTTAGTGCTCGCGGTTCTAAACCGGCTTCTGACGGCCGGGCGCCAGCGGCGGGCTGGCACCGGGAGGGTCAGAACACGTCCGCGAGAACGTGCGCCATGGCCTTTACCCCGAAGGGCTATTGCATAGCCGTGGCACTCCCGGCATAGTGAGCCGGTCGCTGCCCACAGCAAATGGGCGCGGTACTATTTCAGCGGGATCATGAGCCCGGCAAGGCCCTGGGCCCGCCTATCGCGGATGAAGTGCTATCCCCGGCAAGGGACCACTTCGGGAGTTCTGACGCTCCGCGAACCAGTTTACCCCGAATCACTAACGAATTCACCCCCTCCAAGGGGCGCTTCAGCGCGCCTGTGCACCCGTATTTTTCCCATGCGCCGCGGTGGAAGCCGCCGCCGAGGAGCTTTTTCGCGCGTGCAGGTTGTGACAATGTGCGACCGATATTAGGCTGGGGGTAGTAGTGACTGACGACGACTTTCAGCGGTTCGTGCTGTTGAACCGCCTTGTGAGCATTTCGACTTCGCACGCGCCAGTGGCCCATAAACCGCCTTTAGTGGCCGGGGCAACGTTGCTTCAGGCCTTGGGCGACAGAAGAGTCGCTGGACATGCAATTGAGTTTATTGGCGCCCAGGAAGCCGAGAAGGATGCTGAAGAGACGGAAGACGAGCGGATCGCTCGCTGTTCGGGCCTCAACTTCATCCTGCTTCGCGACATGAAGGTCGACAAGGATGGTGACTTTCTCTACGCCAAGCTGCTTCTTGAGTACGTCGACCATGGCAAGAGGACGTTCTCAGTCGTCGATACGGAGAGCCTTGAAGGTCGAGATATAGCTGGGAGCAAGAATGAGCGGGGCGGTATCTCTACCCACATCGTAATCCGGCTGCCAACGAGCCAGCACGATGACGGCCAGTACCGGTGCGCGATCGAGGTGGCTCATTCGTTCAATCGGCAAATGATCGAGACTTTCATTTGCAGGCAACTACGTCGATGGGCTCGAGCAGAGGAGCTGACCTATACAGTTCGCACTCCGGATAAGAGAAAGCCGGGCCAGATGAACACTAAGGACTACAAATACACCCCGAGACTAGAGCTCCTAGCCGACGTGGGGCGGGCATTGTCATTTGCCACGGCGGGCGGCCGTGAACTCAATCAGATGATCTTCTCTAAACGGTCCGCGAAGCAATCCATTGGCGGCAAAGATCACGTTGTCGATGAAGAAATCATCGCCGACGTAGAACTGAGGGTAAAGGCGCAGAACGGTCCGGCCGATCCACTCGAGCGGATAAAATGGTTCACCGGAATTCGCGCTCTCTACGAGGCAAATGGCTATAAGACCAGACTTTCGTACAAGCAGCTCAACGGGGGGATTGTGACAGGCAAGATTCACCAAGCTCTAGCCGGTGCTACCGACTTGGTGATGTGCCAAAAGGAACTAA
>NZ_LAXE01000001.1:2744586-2748745 GCF_003122645.1 Bradyrhizobium sp. SUTN9-2 | reverse complement strand
CTAATGTCCCTAAAGCATGACTATCGCGAGTGGTATCCCAAAATCGACGATGAAATCGCCGATCAAATGGCCACATTTGTGGACAAGGATGAGCTATGGGAACGCGGCAAATAAAGTTGCTCGACGTGCAGCAAGGCGGGAAACAATCCCGCCTGCGGTTGCTCGCGCCAATGCGATATCTCGAGATCCGCCATCCGGAGAAATTCAAGTACGACGTCGTTCTTCCCATTGTGGTCGGTTTGGCGGCCTGGACGATCTATATGTTCATAAGCCCAAGGCCGGCGCTCTTCGGCGAGGCGGGACTGCTGCGGTTTGCCCGCGACCTACTCGTGATGGCCGTCCCCTTTATGGTTGGCGCCCTTGCTGCTGTATCGATGGGGGCACCCGGTCCGAACATCGACCGGCGGCCCATCGGTGCCGAGCTCTGGCTAGATAACGACGCGCTCACAATGCGTCAGTTTCTTTGCTTTTTGCTTGGTTACCTGAGCTTCTTAGGTTTAGTCACCCTCATGGTCGTGGTCGGTGCCGGCCTCATGAGGGAAGCTGTTGTTGGGTGGACGGCCCACTTGCCTCTAGTCCGCTACGTGATCCACGGCGTCGGCGCTCTCGTTCTCTCCGTCCTGCTCTCCTCGCTCTGTGTTACGGTGCTCTGGTCACTCTATTTCCTCACCGACGTAGCGAACAGAAAGGGCGCTTAAAGCCCCCCACCCTTGCGGCCGAACGACCGCACTGGCTCACAAATTCCGCCCCATCCGGTGCACTACGGCTTGTGCTCCCGCTTTGGTTGCGCTTTGATCCTCCCCATTTCAAGGGAGAGATTTTAGATGGCCGATGTTCAGGTGACGTGCATCAATAAGCAGCCCAGGAATAATACTCACGAGGGGATCACGCATCTCGGTGGCGCCGGATGGAAGTGGCCTAGATCACAGGTAATTCTGTCGATCGAACAGCGCTCCAATACCTTTTTCACGATGGTAGGTGGAAGGCGCGCCGACGTCGGCGTCGTCGACGGGCCCAATGGCAAGTACGTCCGCACCTATGCCGATGGCTACTACCAACGACAATCTTCTGGCGTTGCCGGAATGCCTATAGGGACCGCAGATCGGGGGGAGACGGCATGACAAGAATTCTCGCAACATCAATGGCGCTTCTGACACTCTTTGCCTTCATTGAGCCGGCGGCTGCGCGTGGTGGAGGCCACGGTGGCCGCGTCAGCTACGGTGGTGGCAAACACACCAGCAGCCACAACGGGAGCTACGTCGGTGGATCCGGATCATCACACCGAGGCGGCAGCTATGTGAACGCAGCAACCGGCAATCGCTACGGCACCCATCAATAAGGAGCACTGCAAAATGGCGAAGTCGACCAGGAACAGCGGCAAGCCGTGGAAACCAACTGAAGTCAGCCAACTTAAGCAGCTCGCGAAAGGCAACACTCCAACGCGTGTCATCGGCCTCAAGCTTGGGCGGACCCCCGCCGCGATCTACAAGAAGGCGGCAGACGAAGATATCTCGTTGGCCCCGACAAACCAGCGGCCATACGGTACGAAAAAGTAGCAGGCAAAGATGGGACTCTTCTCGCGCAAAGAACAGTGGGAGCGAACGTTCCGGCTCCGCTGCCATCATACGATTGCAAAAGATTTTCTTTCCGCTCTGTTTTGGCTCTGGGGAATCGTTGGCCTTCTATTCAACGCCGGCGCTTTGATGGGACTCACAGGTACCGTCGGCGTCGGTACATCCGCGTATCTGACAGCAACCAGCCTGGTTTGGATTGGCGGTATGATCCTGTTCGGGATGGGTGCGATGCTTTCCCACAATGATTTTGACGGTGAGCGTCCCCTTGCACCGGATGCTGGCGATATTCGGGTAACTCATTAGAGGCCACCCTCTAAAAGGTGGCGCCGAGCCCCCGCGAGGCTCGCCTGCAGGTTACCCCACCCCCGTAGCCTCGAAGCGGCGCGCGCTTCTGTTGGCGTCACCTTGAATTTTGACCGCCTTACCCAATTGACCAACAACCACCTTCAACTGCTGAATCGTTCCCTGATCAGATCCAGGGGCATTGATGTAGTAGTTATGGTTCTCGACCCGACCGCCGCCACCGGCGCTAGACACGCCGAGGTTTCCATCTGGGCCGCGCCGAAGTGGCATAATCGCTTCCGGTCTTGCCTCGCCGAACAATGCCATAGGCGCGATCGTGGGGCTATCCACGACGCCTCCCTGGGCGAATGGGACGATGCTCCCGCCTGAGAAGACGTTCCCGTGAGCGCTCGGCAGGACCGCAAGCCCGATGGACTTCATCAGCGGTTGTACAATCAGTGTTTTGATGGCGATCTGCTCGATATCCCGCAGGATCGATTTTGCCATATCGCTGAAGGCTTCTGAGGCGCTCTTGGTGCCAGACACGAAGTCCGTCAGGCCGGAGGTCAGGTTGTTCTCGATGGACGTGGAGAGCTGCCGCGCGGAGCTATTAAAACGCATCTGAGCCGCCTCAGCGCTGTTGAGCGCCTCCGCAACGTCCGGATAGATGTCCTTCAGCTTAGATGCGATGGTGATGTCCTCTTGGGAGAGGAACGCGGTCCGCCTGTCGAAACGGTTCTGAGCCGCGACCTGCGCTTTTGCCAGAGCGGCCGCAGCTTCGCCCGCCCTTTCTGCGAGTTCGTAGAAGTCCTTCGCGAATTTCTCCGTATTGGCGATCCCAGCGCGCTCCGCGGCCGCGTAAAGCTGCGCCTCGGTGCGCAGCTTCATCATCTCGCCGGCCCCTGCTCCCGCCGCCTCAGGCCGGCAGAGACGGCGTAGTCCAGCAGACCTTTGAGCCGCTTCCGGAAGTTGCTCGCGGCGGACGGCGTATCGGCCATCTCGTCAATCAGCTTGTTGATGTGCTTCGGCTGAAGGCCAGCAATCGGCCCTCCACCGTGCTTATCCACAAAGCGGTCCAAAACGCCGCGACAGGTAGCTTTTGTCGTTTCAGCCAGCACCTTGAATTCAGTCGAGCCGTAATATCCGTTGACAGCAGCCGCTATGCTGCCGGCCTTAACGCGCCGCATCGCTGGCGGCGACTCCGGCTCGTCCGCGCTTATGGCCGCACGGTAGGCCGTCCAAAATTCGGGCGTGTACAGAGGTGCTGGCAGAGCTATTTGCGCCCTGCCCGGTCGTCGCAGATATGCCATGCATCAGTCATCTCAGGGCGGCGAGGTCTATCTACCTCTCTATGGGAGGTTCGAAGCCGACTTAGCTTCGCTAAAAGCTAAGGAAGCCATGATGGAGCGCGCACGTGTTCGGGCTGCACGGTTCATGCGGGAGAACTCGCTAAAGAAATGAGCAGGACCAGGCCCTCCCGCCCTTGAGGCCATCCGAACGCTGATGCGGCAGGCGCTGAAGGCCAATTCGGAGGGGTGATCCACTCCCTACCTTGGGAGCGCTTCGGCTGTGCTCTGCATATTTTTCCCGGGTTGTGGATACATACGCGCGCAAGCTATTGATCTCGCTCGCTGGTTGTTGTTTGATATGCCTACTTTTTAGGCTTGGGGACTGTTTCACATGTGTAAAATTGCGATTGCGGCGCTTTGCGTCGCCTTAGGCGGCTGTGCAGCCGCACCGAAAATGGGATGGGTGCGCGTCGACGGTCAGTCCTCCCGAGATAACCCGGTTCTACAGACCCAATTCGAAGTCGACAGAACCGCCTGCTTGGGCGAGCGCAACAAGGCCGCGCTGTCAGGGGTCACTGTCGCTGGCGGTGGATTGGCGGGAGCCATCGCAGCCCAAGAGCGAACCAACGCGGCCGACACTGTCGGTCAAGGTTGCATGGCGGAAAAGGGCTATCTGCTCGTCCGAGAAGACGAAGCCGACGCTAAGCGTGCAGAGCTGGCCAGAGTGGCCGAACTGAAAAAGCAACAGGAGGCTGCCAGTGCGGCACCTGCTCCGAAGCAAAAGAAGCTGGCCGCGGCGAAACCATCAACTTAGCGACTTCGGACCAGCGATATGGATGTACTCCCGCGTGGGCGGTGGTGGAACGGGAGCCGGAGGCGCCTGACTTCGCGAAGTGGCACCCAGCTTCTCGCAACAGCAGTTGCTGCATCAACGGTGTTGGTCGGCGCCTCAAACTCGGCAAGCAGCCACAGCTTTCTTTGTATCGCGGACCTGTCAACCGGCTTTTCGTGGAA
>NZ_LAXE01000001.1:2740052-2742287 GCF_003122645.1 Bradyrhizobium sp. SUTN9-2 | reverse complement strand
AAACGGGTCGGAGTGGCAGCACGCGCGATTTAATGTGAAGGATGACAGCTTCTTGATTGAGGAAACAGACCCGACGACGAACTACGGCTACAACTATGTCGTCAAACAAATTGGATCGCAGCAGACAGTCAACCAGTGTAAACGCGAGCGCCTAGTTTCGACCGAGATATCTAGCCGAATTGTGTGCGGTGGCCAGCACATTGGCTTCCTGATGGACACTAAGACGCTACGCTTCCAGCAGATCTACGGAGGCAGTTTTCTAAGCGGCGACGGGACGGACACGCCATCGCTAACAATCGGGAGATGCAGTCAGCTCAAATGATTGAATCGAGTCAGTCCTACAAATGAAAATTGCGATCTTATCCGCCGCCGACGTTGCTGGTTGGTACACCGCGACGCTCATGCAGCGAGGGCACGAGGTCACCATCGGCCCCTTTGGCTACGCGCCCACCGCAGTAACCGGCATGATTGAGGACGGAATTGAAGGCGTCCTCATCTTGGCTGACGGGGACGATAATTTGGACGAGATTGCTGCGCGCTTCACTAAGGCAACAGGCCGCCCTGTATGGCGCAATCTGACCGAAATTCCGGGGTGATCCCGGACAACATGCAACCAGTAAATTCTGAGGGGCTATGAAACTGACGAGTTTTCAGATCCAGAACTTCCGCTCCGTTGAGGATAGCGGCTGGATCAACGTTAATGATCTCACGTCCCTAGTCGGGCGCAACGAAAGCGGGAAATCAAACCTGCTTCTGGCATTGGCGTCCTTAAACCCGCCTGGGGGCAGGCAGCCCCTGACCCCGGTCAAAGACTTTCCCCGCAGCCGCAGGCTGGAGGAATGCAAAAGCAACACCGTTGTTGTTTGGAGCTGGTGGTCTCTGTCGCCTGAGGAAGCGGAAGAGCTTCATCCGCTGTTAGGTCCACTCGATACGGTGGCGATCGGCCGCGGATACGCCGCTGAAGCTATTTGGACCCAATTCAAAACAATGCCGCCTGAGTTGGATGCGCGAAAAATGGCGAGCGTGCTCAAGCGGCTGAGGCCCGTCCTTGAGCCGAGGTGGACTGCGTTGGAAGGTGAGCAGAAGACTCAAGTTGAAGGTGCTTGGGGCGCTCTTGAAAAGGCCAATGCGAATACCGTTTCAAAGGCTTGGGCCGGTGCTGTAACGCCAGCTGCCGCCGCTCTGAGGAAACAGCTCGGTGCTGCGAGCATTATGCTTGACGACAAACAGGACGAACTCCTCACGGAGCTTGAAGATCAGGCACTCAAAATAACTAGCTACGATGCAAATAAGTTGGCCGCCCATAAACTGGTCATCGGATGGCTTCCGCAATTTGTTTACATCGCGGATTTCCCGGAGTTATATGGACATCAAGAGCTTTCATCGTTCGTTGAGCGCCGAGGACAAAATCCCGCCACCAAGGAACGGGAAGACAACTTCGAAAAATTGGCTAAGGTCGCAGGCTTTAAGCCTCAAGAACTCTACGAAAAGCGCAATGACCATGAGTTAAGGGGACAAATTCTCAACCGCGCTAGTTCGCTTGTGACAGGCGAAATTCGTCGTCTCTGGAAAGATCGGCAGTTGATGGTTCGCGTCGACATCGACGGTCCTAACGTCACTATTTTGGTTTCTGACCCAAACTCACAGTATCCTGTTGAAGTTAACCTGGATGAGCGTAGCCGAGGATTCAGGTGGTTCTTCGCCTTCTACATTACATTCTCAGCTGACACTCAAGGTGGGAATGCAGATGGCGCCATTCTTCTCCTGGATGAGCCCGGCCTCTACCTTCACGCCAAATCACAGGAGCATCTGCTCAAGCACTTCCGCGAGGACTACGAGAACCAGATCATCTACACCACACACTCCCCGTTCATGGTGCCACCCGACGCGCTAGAGATCGTTAGAACGGTCAATATCGATGAGAAGACCGGCACTAAGGTCTCCAACGTGCCGACGGGGGATTCGAGAACACTCTTTCCGCTCCAAGCGGCTCTTGGATACCAGCTATCCCAAACGCTTTTTGTGGGACACTCGAATCTTATAGTCGAGGGTGTAACCGACTTCTGGATCCTTTCTTCAGTGAACGCGCACTTTGCGGCAACCGGTGTTCCGGCGCTTCCTGAAGAGCTGACGATCACTCCCGCGGGCGGGGCTGGGAAAGTCTCCTATATGGCCGCACTACTAGCCTCAGAGGAATTGAAGGTTCTTGTTCTATTGGACGATGACCGCGCTGAG
>NZ_LAXE01000001.1:2706450-2739104 GCF_003122645.1 Bradyrhizobium sp. SUTN9-2 | reverse complement strand
GACCGCGCTGGACGTGAAACACAAAAGGAAATCGTCACGAACAGGCTTTTACGGGATACCGCGGTCCTTTTCGTCACAGAGGGTTTCCACCCGAAGCCGTCCGAAGCAGACATTGAGGATCTAATCGACCCAGCCGTGTACGACAAACTCGTCGCTGACACCTACAAAGCTGAGTTGAAGGGCAAGAAGCTCGTACTGAATCCTAAGATCCCACGCATTGTGAAAAGGCACGAAGAAGCCTTTAAAGAGCTCGGCATTGAATTCTTTAAGACCCGACCCGCGCGCGAGTTTATGTCCCTTGTTGGCTCTGAACCCGCGAAGGTACTTACGACCGATAGCACCAAGCGTTTCCAAGCCATATTCAAGGAGCTTTCGGCACGTTACCAAAAAATGAGAAACGTATCTTCCTTCAGGTGACGCGGATATCGTCCATGCGCAATTCACTATGAGAACCACAGATGTCCACTGAACATATCGACGTGAACTTCAAATGCCCAAAGTGCGGATGCACTGAGATCACGCTGCCCGATAACCACACCGATGAATCGCACGCCACGTGCAAAGACTGCGGTGCAGATTTCGGTCCCTACGGTGACATCAAGCAGCGCGCAATTGATCTAGTGAAGAGCGACGTAAACAGAAAGATCAAAGAGGCGTTCAAGGGCGTGAAGGGCTTGAAGATGACTTAGCCCTCCTCCACCACTTCCTCCCGCGCCCCTCCATCTCCCGTCGCCAGACCGTCCAATCATCAACTGGCTCAGGCTGGATAGCCGCACCGGCGCTGTCGTTTGAATACTGGTGCACAACGCGCTGGGTAATTCCTTTCGCATCCACAGAGGTGAGCAGAATCTTCCCTCCGACCCAGTGCGCACCCTCAATCTGCTCCTGCCGCGCGACTTCGGTGATGTGCAGTAGATCCAGTTCAGGCACGTAGTCGTCATTGCGGCGCAGCCTGAACCCACACCGCTCTACAAGCTCGGGGTTCAGCGACGTTCCTGATATCGTACTCTGCTCGATCAACCGCGAGCATTGGGTCGCACCACCCGAATTGGCCAAGACTTGTTCAATTCGCGACGATCGGTCGGTCCATAAATCCATGGCATAGGCAGCAGGACGATTTTGCTTTTCGAGCCAGCCGATGATGTAAAATGTCGAAAACGCATCACCATTCCGATGCTTTTCCGCGAGCGCAGTGAACGTCGCAGGAAGCCAACTTTCGGCGTGCTCTACGAAATCATCGAATGATGCAAAGTCAACGTCGATACGCGAGGCGAGCGATGACGTCAGAAACGCCGGCCCGGTGCACGCGACAGCTGCCGGCAGCGACGGCAATGCGGCCGCCTTTGTCAGGTCGGCAATGGTGATGACGCCGTTGCGATCGTAAACAACGCCATCCGTCATCATGTGCACGGACGACCGCTGCGGCAGGACGAATGTAGAGCTCAATGAATCACCTCTAGCGAACCATTTACCCGGACCACCTCGGCTGCCGTCGAATTCAGTGCGGCGGTAACGTCGTTGCCGTACACACCCGCGAGCTGGCGAGCGATACTGACATCTTCGCTCGTAAGAAATGCAGTGTTCTGGCTAAAGTCGATCGACGCCGAGACCCTAGCTTTCTCCAGCGCTGCTGCGGCCTCGCCTGTCCGTTTCGAGAAGTCATTAATGTCAGCAGCTCGTTCAGCGGAAACCTTGCCGTACGCTTGCATGGCGGCCGTCGTAAGCTGGGCCTCAGCGCGCATCTAAGCTTGTGCCGCCGCCCCCAGGCCCTCCGTCTTCGCATCAGCCTCCAAGCGAGCGATGTGCTTTTCGATTGCCTCCGTAGCGCGATCGTACGCGTCGGCTTGCTCGTCGACCTTCTTTGCCGGATCCTTGGACGTATCGCCGCGAACCGCCGTCGCAACATCTTGAGCCTGCCGCATGGCCTGAGGCCGACTACGCGCTGTTCACTGAGTACGGCACGCGGAAAACTTCGGCGCAGCCGTTCTTCTACACGACCGCCCGCGCGATGCAGGCGGATATTAATTCAAACATTGCAAAGGCTGTCCAAGATGTCCTCAACGACCAATCCCTGCGCGCGTGAGATCAAGTTCGCTGGCGAACTTCGAACGTGTAACCTCAACGATCCCATCGTCTTGGATACGATTGCCGGCGGGCATACGATGCGCAATCTTTCGCTTCTGATGAAGTTCTCGGGCCAGCGCCCCCTCGTTGGACAATACGGCGATACCCCCGCAGCCTGCCTTAAACGGTTTCTCGAACAGGTCTACAGCGTTTCCGACGTCGAGAACGTCATTACTCTTGGCCTGATTGGCGGCGGCACGAATGCGGACGACGCCTTCGCGCTTGTGAAGGAGCATGTGACCGGGCAGCCGCTCGCCGCTAATGCGCTGATTGCTTCCGAAGTGATTGCCGCGCTCTTCGTCGGCGCGCAGGAAGCCGCCTGATGGCAGGTCCGAGCCTTATCATCCCTGTGGGCGCTGACATTCGCCAGTTCCAACAACAGATGAAGGAAACGTCGAGCATCGCCACCAAGGCGACCCTCGCGATCTCGAAGCAGGCCATACAAATGTCAGCCGGCTTCCTAGCATCGCAAGGCGCTGCAGGTGCAGCGACGCTTGCGTTTGGTCGACTGCTTGGCGCCGCTACACCGGTCCTGTTGGCCGTCACCGCTATCCGCGACGCCTTCAAGTTGATGTCCTACGCCACCGACCTGGCAAAGGCGAAGATAGAAGAGTTCAACGCGGTCACCGATGCTGCTAACGCGACGGGATTCAGTACTGAATTCTTCCAGCGCATCACCAAGTCGGGTGGCGAGGCTCGCGACAAGATAGTCGACCTGACCGAGGCCTTGAAGCAGTTCAACCAGGCCAGCACGGACAAGCTTGGTGGTTCGGCACTTCAGAAACGCCTTGATGAGCTGCAGAAGGCAGGCAACTTCTCCGGTGGCGCAATCGGCGGCAACGACGCTGAGGGGAAGCTCCGCAGCGTCGTCGCGCTGATTGACGACGCGTTGCAGAAGGGACAGAGACTCGCGGCGCTCGATCTGGCGGAGACCGCGTTCGGGCCGAAGGTCGCTGCCGCTTTGCGCGCTGATAGCTCATATCTCGATGACATGCTGAAGCGTGCCGACGCGATCAATAAGACCCAGCTTATCAGCGACGAAGACCTCGGCCGCGCGCAGGATCTGCAACGCAGGATGGACGACGCGCAGAAGATCTTGGCCGATAAATGGAAGCCGATACAGGACGACATCGCCAAGCTCGGCGTGAACTATCATGAAAGCTGGGTAGCAATCACCGAGGATCTTGCCGCGGCAGTCGGCATGCCGGCGCAACCGTTCGCTCGTGCGGGCACCTTCGATGAACCATGCCTCGATCTCGATAGGGTTGAGGCTGTCTACCATGTGCGGGGTCGGGACCTTGCAGCCGCTCGCGCGGATGGTGCGGACGTTGTGCTGATAGCGGCGCACGCGTTCCACCATTGGCAATTCCGGACCGTGGCGCAGCAGCTGGTCCTTGGGCCATATGCTCAGATCGTGGCGTGGTATCCACGCGGGTAGCCTTAGGCCTTAGGGATAGATCCTTGCTTGAGGTTAGAGCCGAGGTGGAAGGTGCGAACTTCCTCTCGGCTTGAAGTTGTGGTAATACCAAAACATGTCAAGGTCAACAGTGGTATTACCAAAACCAAAAGGGGGGCGCCCTGCCACCGGTCGCGATCCGGTGCGAGCAATACGCCTTTCCGACGAATTCATGACCAAGGTCGACGCATGGGCGGAGGAGCAGGATGACAAGCCCGGCCGCTCAGAAGCCATCCGCCGCCTGGTCGAGATCGGGCGGAACGCCAAGGCGCGATCATGACTGGCGGGCTAAGGTACTGTGCGCTGATGGACGCAGCGTCGGGCACGACGATCTACGTCAATCCTGCCACCGTTCGTTTTGTCCTTCCAGCAGGCCATAAGTCGATTTTGGTCTTTTCGGAGACACACACCATCACTGTCACTGGCGATCTCCAGGCGGTAATGCAGAGCGGCCTGTTCGAGCTATCAGACCTGTGAATTCCGTGCACGACTGCCACGTGCAAGGGCGGCCGATCTCCCAGTGTGCCATTATCAGCCGATGGCAATGAGGCGAAGTAGGAACTGGAGCGCTGGCCTCGCCGAGCGCAAACGCGTCTACATGCGACGTACAGGCAAGACACCCTTTGGGGATTGGCTCTGGACCGCCGAAGAGAACAAGATTTTCAGGCGCTGGCATCCTGACATGGCGAAGCTTCGAGAAATGCTCCCTCGCCGAACCCAGGCGGCGATCCAGTTGCACGCGACCCAGCTACGGTTGGCACGCCCCTACAACGTTGGACGACCAGCGAACTCCGGCAGCTCAGAAGACGATGGCGAGACGCGACTAACGCTGAGTTGATCGCGGAGCTCCCACGTCATTCATGGGCGAGCATTCGAACAAAGGGGGAGCGACTCGGCATCCGACGTCACCGGAAACCCAAGCGGACAGGAAATCCAATGCTGGATGAGATTCGGAGGAGAGCCGCAGAGCTTCACATCTCCCTATCCGAACTGGATCGAATCTGTGCCGCGGGAGGTTATTTCGCGCGCAGCGCCTGCGGTCATGAACCGAGCCGCAACGTCCTGCCCAAAGCTGTCGCTGCCCTTGGTGGGAAGTTGCAGATCGTGTGGCAGTGACGATCAACTTCGCTGGCCTCATGCCCCCGACGAACCGCGGCTCTATCCGTCCGCATCCGCCTGAGAGATTGCGTCAGCGATCGTAGACCCGCTTTCCGTGATGGCCGAGCCAATTTCGGCGATAACCCGCGCAGCGTCCTTTATTTCCATTGCGAGATTCTCGATCGCGCCAAAATGCGTCGAGGCGTCCCCCACGCCCAACTTGTTGAGCGCGCGAGCTGTGTGAATCTGCGCATCCCTCAGCTCCAACAGAGCGTAAGCAATCGCAAAAGCGCCGTCACCTGATCGCGCGCGCTCCTCAAAATAGTTCTCGATATGCTGGTCTGCCTTCGCCAACGGGGCCTTTGTCATGATCAATCTCTACTAACCCTTTTCGCTTTTTTTGAAAGCACATCGGATGGCGGAAGCCGGGATGGAAAGTACCAACCACCTTGCTTATTGATCGGCGATCCCTTGCCGGTCGTCTTGCGCAGATGAGCATCCCAAGCACGCCACGCTGGCTCTTCTTCTCGGATGAAGACCTGGTCTTTTGGACGCAAGTCGACGATCGGGTGCCCCATCGCTATGCGAAATTTCCACCGATCGATGCCGATCGAGGTAAAGCAGTCCTCGAGCGTGTAGTTCTCGTCAACGGCGTCATGCATCGCCGACGCTGATACCCCAGCGTGCAACGCTCTCCTCAACAGCGTCAAAACTTCGCTGTCGTGTTCTTCGCAGTAGAACTTCAAGCGCATGCGGCCGCGAACCAGATAACAGTCTCGCATGCCCGGGTCCCGATCGTCGGCGCGCTCAACGGCTGCGTACCTTGGGACATCTCGAATGTCGGGAGGCAGGCGCTCGCCATCCTCCGAAAAACGAGGAACAGAGGCCATCAGAACGGCGTCCTGAATCCGACCGATGCCGAATTTTCTGATCCAGTCTGCGAACGCTTCGTTCCAGCCGGGACCGAGAAACCCACAAACCTTATGCTCCCACATTTCACGCAATTGCCGCGCTGCGGGCTCACCTACAAAATCCGAGCTCATGGTTCGCCCACCTGTGGATGAACGGTTCGAATCAGGTGAGAATCCTACGCCCCGCTGTCTCCTAAGATCCAGCTATCTCCCGGAAGTACCTGCATTAAAAATATTTGTTCAGATGGCGGCATTAGGATTGCAAGAAACCAGTGGATAGTGGGGAACGTGATTCGGATCGTGGTGTCATCACGCGCATCACAAATATGCTCAGCTCATCTCGTTGCCGGTCAGCGGGCCGATGCACCGGCTCGAAGCGGGAAGAAATCGCGCTGGCCGAAAAGCCACTCTGGCCTGGCAGCGCGCCTTCTATTCGCTCCGCTTTGGACCTTCAGACCGAATTCTCACCACCTTCGCAGAATTTGCTGCAAATTATATTGCATTTTTGCAGGTCGCACGCCGCACGGGCGCACGGGTCGAAATTATACCCGACGACGCAAATCAGGTTTTAGACCCTGAGGCGCTGGAGCGCATGATTGATGAGCGCGTCCGGCTGATCGCCATCACATGGATACCGACCAATGGCGGCTTGGTGAACCCAGCTGAAGCCGTGGGACGCATCGCGCGCGCCCATAATGTTCCCTACCTGCTGGATGCATGCCAGGCGGTTGGGCAGCTTCCCGTCGACGTCCGTGCGCTTGGTTGTGACATGCTTACGGCGACGGGGCGGAAATTCCTGCGCGGTCCGCGTGGAACAGGCTTCCTCTACATGCGCGAGGATTTTCTGAAGGACATTGAACCGGCCATGATAGACCTGTTCGGTGCACCTTGGGTTGGACCTGACCGCTACGAACTCAGGTCCGACGCTCGACGGTTCGAAACCTGGGAGGCGAATTACGCCGCGCGGCTCGGCCTTGGCGTAGCGGTCGACTACGCACTTTCAATCGGCATCAACAAGATCGAACGACGTTGTCGCATGCTTGCGAACGAGTTGCGCGCAGCACTCAGCGCGATCCCCGGTCTGTCGATTCACGACCTCGGAGAAGATCGCGCTTCAATCGTCTCATTCACTCTTCAGGACTTGGAAGCACGCGAAGTCATGCGCCATTTGCAGGGTGACAAAATCAATGTCTCGATCTCTCCTCCAACAAGTACGCCGTTGGACGCAATGAGGAGGAGGCTTCCGCACGTCGTTCGGGCTTCGCCGCACTATTACAATACACGCGAAGAGGTCAACACTCTTGCGTCAGCCGTACGGCGACTAAGCCGCTGACGAACGCTCAGCGTGACAGCTCGCATCAGTTCGCTAGAGCTCACAGTTGTAGCGCTGCGCGACTTCACGATGATGCGCGTCGGAACAGCAGCACGCAGGCCACGAAGATCACGCCCTGGATCACCGTCACCCACTCGCCGAAGCCGGCAAGATATTGCAGCATGGCGATGGGCGCCCGACCACGGGCCCGAAGATGGTGCCGAGGCCGCCGACCAGCGTCATAAGCACGATTCACCGGACATCGACCAGTGCACGTCGTTAAGCGAGGCGTTCTGCGCCACGAACACTTTCAGCGAGCCGGCAAAGCCGGCCAGCGTGCCGGACAGGATGAACGCCAGCAGCTTGTACTGATCGGTCTTGTAGCCCAGCGAGATAGCGCGCTGCTCGTTCTCGCAGATCGACTTCAGGACCTCACCGAACAGCGAATTGATGATGCGCCCGAGGACGAATTCCCCACCCATGGCGGTGGCAAGCCGCCATGGCGCGACTACAGTCCAGATGTTTGCAGCATCGGCGCTTACGGACGCGCGCCGATCCACATCATTAAAGATGGTGACGCCGCGCATTCATTGCGCTCGTTCGGTTGTCGAAAGTGCGACGAATAGACCTTCCGACTGCGGCGCGATCGCCGAGCTCCGCAGCCACCTCACTTCGTTAACGCCTACAACTTCGCCAAGCGACCCAAAGCTCTCAAAGGCCTCACACCGTTCGAGTTCGTCTGCAGGGCCTGGACAAAAGAGCCAGGACAATTCACGCTCAATCCGCTCCAGGCAATGACGGGACTAAACATTTAGAGGGCAGGGATTATCAAACTTCCGTTCGGCGGCTCACAACATCAAATCAGTTTACTGGCGGCGCGAAGTGCGCAATTCTTGTTCAAATTCCGACAGCGGCACAAAGCCCGTCGGGTTCAAAACACTGGTCGCGATGAACTGCCGTTGAGCTATTCATGGGCAATTAGGCACTTAATGCGCGCAGACGATGCTGGCACGGACGTTGCTAATAAGGTGCAGCAGTACTGAAAGTGCTGAGCGCACCCAAACGCGAGTCGAGCGATGCTCTCCTTTCTTGAACCGATGTGGCCCGCTTGTGAGAGGACGAGCTTGTTCCTTGTGACTTTGTGTGTCGTCGCGCTTAGCGCGGCGACACCGACATTCGCTACGGATCTCGCTCGGCAGGCCGTCTACGCCAAGGCACCACCCCTCTCGGTCGCGGTCGCGATCGGAGATCAGCTAGCACAAAACGTCGCGCAGCCTCTGACAATAACTTTGGAGCGTAACATGGCGCTGGGCTTAGAATCCGCAGCTCCCCCGATCAAGGTGGAGAACTGGCTGCGTGGTCAGCCCCTCACGAGCTTCCAGCCCGGGAAAGTGTACATCGTCGAATTTTTGGCAACTTGGTGCGCACCGTGTGTGGCGGCGCTGTCCGATCTGGTACAGCTGCAAGAGAAATACAGAGATAGCGGAGTTGAAGTCCTCGGAATAGCAGCTCGTGAGCGCGCTCAAACAGCGGAAGAGGCCCGAAGCAAGTTGGACACATGGTTGACCGAAAAGTTGCCGAATCTCAACTATCGGGTCGGGTTCGACTACACACGCGAAATGGACAAGCTTTGGATGGATTCCAGCTTTTCTGTTGGGATTCCCACCTCGTTCGTCGTCGACCGTGATGGCCACATCGCCTTTATCGGTTCTCCGACGCAACTCGAAGACGTCTTGCCGAAGATTTTGACCGGCAGCTGGCGCATCAGCGATGAAGCGAAAGCCGCCGATGCAGAGCGGATCGCCAACGGCAAACGCACAATGCCGATCTTCGCCAAACTGACGCCGGCGGTGAAGGCGCAGGATTGGGCGAAGGCGCTTTCGGTGGTCGAAGAAGCCATCGCTGTTCTGCCGGATGACGTGAACTTTCGCGTGCTCCATGCGGATCTGCTGCTTCACAAAATGCGCGACTTGCAGGCCGGCCTGCCAGTGATGCGCCAATTGGTTCGTGACGCGATCAACAAAAAATCCACGATGTGGATGGCCCGGGCGCTGCGCCAACTCTTTGATCCGGCGAATGACAACTCTCATTTGCCGCAGGCCGAGCGCTTTGCGATGGGCAATGAGTTATCCGAACACATTCTGGCAATAAATCGTCCGCAACGCGGCGAGGCCCCCAAGTTCTCTTCCTATCCGGCGGTCGCTCAGTATTATTACGAGAGCGGCAACAGGGATCGCGCGATCGAGTTGATCGAGGTGACGCTGAAGTCGCTGGACGGTCCCGCACCTATCCCGGACAGCCTGAAACAGCAGGTTATGTCGGAATTGGTCCAAACGCTGGCCAACTACAAGAGTCAGAAGGCTTGCTATGGGTCTCTTTGTGCGACTCCGCAACCCGGAGTCTCGCAAAGTACCAAAGCGCAAGCGCCGGAGGAGAGAAGATGAAAAAGGCTGACGATCTGAGCTGCTCACTGGTTATTTCGTCCATTTATCCGGTGTGCCATCGGCAATTAACGATCGGCGAGCACGGCGGTGGATCGTTTGTGGCACGTTGGAAGTTCGGATTGCTATGACCTCCATCCGGATCGACGCGGAGGTGATCTTCAAGGTGAAGTCGCGCCGCGATCCCATAACGCGAAGTATCTGGCGGCCGTATGCTGAACACTTCCTTCATCAAAACACACCTTGCGTACAGCCATGGCCGAGGCCGGAGCTAGGCCCACGCTTCTGCAGACGGGCCAAGAATAGTGACGTCGCTCCCGCCTACCTGGCTCACAGAAGCTCGGATCGCGCAAGGCTGGCCGATGCCTCAGATCGATGCTCTCAGCCCGAGGAGCTCGCAAAGCGTGAGGCGCTTCAGCTAAGCGTTTACGCGAAGAGTGGGTGAAAATGGGTAGAAGAGTTCGGCCGCAGCCCCCAGACTCCGGGCATTTCTCGCATCCCTCGGACGGCGCGCCAAGCATTGGGCCCATCGGGTCTGGATTGAACGGTTTTTACACCGCGTGTGCCACAGACCCATAGCGCCATGACCAATCAAGATGACAAACGGCCCGCCGCAATCGGCGTGGTTCTCCCGTTTGCGTTGGAGCACTGGCTGAAGCAGCCAGTCCGTGCCACGATTATCCTCGTCGGCTTCTTAGGGGCGACGGTCGCCGACCTGTTCATGCCGGTCTATTCCGGCCGTCTGGTGGATGCATTGACGTCGGGCCCCTCCGACCAAGCGGCGCGACATGCAGCACTGATTGCGTTCGCTGGTACCCTCGCCCTTGGTCTGCTCTCAATTATATTGCGGTTTACGGGCTTGCAGGCGATCGTGCCGTTCACGCTGAAGACCATGTCGGATGTGGCCCGTGGGGCCTTCATGCGCGTGCAGCGCTTCTCGACCGACTGGCATGCTAACTCGTTCGCCGGCTCGACCGTGCGCAAGATCACCCGCGGCATGTGGGCGCTCGACCTGCTTAACAATACGATCCTGATGGCATTGTTGCCGTCGCTTGCGGTGCTCGTGGGCTCGACGATCCTGCTCGGCCTGCATTGGCCCGAGCTCGGCGTCGTGATCGGCCTCGGCGCAGTGATCTATGTCGCCATCACGACGGCATTCACGATCGGCTACATCGCGCCGGCGGCGCGCGTCTCCAACGCATGGGACAGCAAAGTCAGCGGCACGCTAGCGGACGCGCTCACTTGCAATACTGTGGTGAAATCCTTCGGTGCTGAGGCGCGTGAGGATGTGCGGCTTGACGGTGTCGTCCGACGCTGGCGGGCGCGGGTACAGCGCACCTGGCTGCGGTCCAACGGCACGAGTACGATGCAGCTCGTAATGCTCTTGTGCTTTCGTGCTTCGGTGATCGGCGGCGCCATCCTGCTGTGGATAGCGGGGCGCACCTCTCCGGGCGACGTCACCTATGTGTTGACAAGCTATTACATCATCCACGCCTATTTGCGTGACGTCGGGATGCACATCAATAATCTGCAGCGCTCGGTGAACGACATGGAGGAACTGGTTACCATCTATGGCGAGCCGATCGGCGTTGTCGATGCCCCCGACGCCAAGCCGATCGACATTCACGCCGGGAGGATCACGTTCGAGGACGTCACCTTCCTCTATGACGGCGATCGCGTGCCGCTCTACGACGGATTGTCGATCAACATTCGGGCCGGCGAGCGGATCGGTCTGGTCGGGCGCTCCGGCTCCGGCAAGACCACGTTCGTCAAGCTGCTTCAGCGGCTCTACGACGTCTCCGGCGGCCGGATCCTGATCGACGGGCAGGACATCGCGCTGGCCACGCAGCAGTCGCTGCGCGGCCAGATCGCGATCGTGCAGCAGGAGCCAATCCTGTTTCACCGCTCGCTGGCTGAAAACATCGCCTATGGCCGACCGGGCGCCAGCATGGCGGCGATCAAACAGGCGGCGAGGCTCGCCAATGCGCATGAATTCATCATACGATCGCCGAAGGGCTACGGCACACTGGTGGGTGAGCGCGGCGTAAATCTGTCGGGCGGCGAGCGGCAGCGCGTTGCGCTGGCGCGCGCGTTCCTCGCCGATGCGACAGTGTTGATCCTGGACGAGGCGACGTCGAGCCTGGATTCGGAATCGGAAGCGCTGATCCAAGAGGCGATGCAACGGCTGATGAAGGACCGCACCTCGATCGTAATCGCGCACCGCCTGTCAACGGTCCGCGGCCTCGACCGCATCCTGGTGTTCGATCGCGGCGAGATCGTCGAGCAGGGCACGCATCGGGCACTGATCGTGCAACCCGACGGCATCTATCGCAGTTTGTTCGAGCGGCAGGCCATTGAGTTCGGTCCGCTCTCGGCGGAAGGCCCGCCTAAAACATGGCTGGCCGCATCTCCATAGCCCTGGTGCTATTTGGCCGTACTGGAGGGACATGAGCATGGCCTGATAGTTCCACATCCCTTTTGCAATCTAGACTAGTGACGGAGCGCGTGAGCGTTGATGCAAAGGCGCTTGAAGGGCTCGCAGTTATGGTTGAGCCGGGCCGGCCGTTCGGCTTAAGCGAGGTCCGCGGCGACGGCAGCGGGATTACGGAGGCACGGCGGACGCTGCCGCAGGATGCCCGGGTGCGCGGCCAGGCGTGGCGGCTTAGTGTGACCCTGGCGAGCCTCTGCCACCTCGTGTGGGGGAGGTGGTGGCGCGCAGCAGCGCCCGTGAGCAGATGGTGTTCGGCACGGTACGGTTCGGCCGCATACATGGCGGTGCCGGTGCAGCCGCGCGATGGCCCTGTTCATCAACACCCTGCCGCTGCGGCTCGATCTCGACGGCATCGCCGTCGAGGCGAGCCTGCACATCATACTTGCGCGCCTGCCCGAGCATGAGCATGCCTCACTGGCACTACGAGTTCTTCAGTCGAGTTCGCATCTGATTTCTACCCAGGCGTAGGGGACCGTAACGACTTGCGCCAACGTGGTCAGAACAGGTAAGTGGGGCCGCTAAAGCGGGATGGGGTTGTGAATCGATTGGGGATTGAACGAAGCCGCAGGCGGGCATTTGAGGAGAGGTGGTAACGGCCGCCTCCTATCTGAGGGGATCGAAAGTTTTCAGAGCCCCTTCACACAGGAGGTTTTCCGATGGCCCAGCTGAGCCCTCTCCGCCGACGCATTATCGAGGACATGACGGTCCGCAATTTGTCGCCCGCGACGCAACGATCATATCTCAACGCAGTATCGAAGTTCAGCCGGTATTTTGGCCGAGCGCCGGCCATTTGGGCTTGGAGGACGTTCACGCGTTCCAGGTTGATCTGGTGGCGACGGGGATATCATGGCCAGCACTCAACTAGATCGTCTGTGCCTTGCGATTCTTCTACAGGATGACGCTCGGCCACAGCACGATCCCGGAGCGCATCACCTACGCGGGAGCCAGGCCGCAATCGGCGGGATGCGCTCGGCACGGCGCGGGTGCTCGCTGTAGATGCCGCACTCTTCCCGCGGGTGGGGGCTGAAGAACTTTCCCGAGACGCTTCCTCTGGCGGACCATGAATTCGTCCTCACCTTCGATGACGGACCGGGACGCCGAACACGGATAAGGTGCCGGCTGCGCTCGCACAGGAATGCGCGCGAGCCACGTTCTTTCTGGTCGGCCGATCCTCGGCGGAATTTCCCGAGCTCGTGCGGCGTATGGCCGCCCAGGGCCACACCGTAGCGCACCCCAGCTGGTCGCATCCGATGATGTCGAAAATCTCGTTCGAGCAGGCTAAAGAGGACATCGAGCGCGGTATCGCCGCCGTCGAAATGGCGCTCAACGGTGGGTCCACCAAATGCCCTCGACGCCGTTCTTCCGGTTCCCTACTTCGACGCGACACCAGCGACGCTCGATCTCTTGCAGGCGCGCGGAATTGTCGTGTTCCGAGCTGACCTTTGGGCGAGCGATTGGGAGAACATAACTCCAGAGCAGGAGCTCACAATCCTGATCAAGCGGCTTGAGGCCGCTCGTAAGGGCATCATTCTGCTGCATGATGCGCAGACGCGAACGGCGGCCATGCTGCCTACGTTCCTGCGCTACGTGCATCAGAACGGGTATCGGATCGTGCATCCGGTGCCGGCTGCCGCCACGAGCGCTGAAGCCCCATTGACGTCTTGGCACCACGCCTTCCCGCAGTGAAGGCGCGCGAGAAGTGTCGGAGATGAACTCCTGGGGGCAGAGACGGCTACGGGCGATCTCGCGGCCTAATCGGGTTCGATATGCGAAGCCTCAACGTGACGAAGCTGTTCCTGCTGTACGGCGATCATGCCGCCCTGGACGCCCTTGCGCCAAAGCGAAACAAGAGCTGCCCCACTTCGGCGGCTGGCCTGGCGCCGCTGAACAAGAATCCTTGCACCTCGTTGCAACCCTCGGCACGAAGCCAATCGAGCTGCTCCGTAGTCTCCACCCCTTCCGCTGTCGTCGTGATGTTGAGGCTCCGGCCAAGGCCCGAGATCGCCCGCACGATAGCCCCGCAATCGGAGCGTTTCGCCAGATCCTTCACAAAGGAGCGATCAATCTTGATCTTGTCGAAGGGAAAGCTGCGCAAGTAGCTGAGGCTTGAATAGCCCGTTCCAAAGTCATCCAGCGATATGGAGACGTCGAGCTCGCGGAGCTGGTGTAGGATCGCAAGATTTGCCTCCGTCTCCGCCAGAAACACCGATTCGGTGATTTCAAGCT
Source organism: Bradyrhizobium sp. SUTN9-2 (assembly GCF_003122645.1). NCBI lineage: Bacteria > Pseudomonadati > Pseudomonadota > Alphaproteobacteria > Hyphomicrobiales > Nitrobacteraceae > Bradyrhizobium > Bradyrhizobium sp. SUTN9-2. Next base: position 2,725,045 of record NZ_LAXE01000001.1, on the reverse strand, counting down.
CGAGCCGCTTCGGGGCTAAGCCGGAATTCGCCAGCGCTGAAATCACCACCTGAACCAGATTGCGGCTACGGAATTGCACCGGCGACAGGTTGACCGCGACCTTGATCTCCGAAGGCCACTTTGCCGCCTCGTTACAGGCATCGCGCAGCACCCATTCTCCGAGGGGCACGATCAGCCCGATTTCCTCCGCAAGGGGAACAAACTCGGCCGGCGAGATCATGCCCTTCCCTGGGTGCGGCCAGCGCAGAAGAGCCTCAAAACCTGAGATCTTGTCGCTCGCGATGTCAATCAACGGCTGATAGTGCAGCTCGAATTCGCTGCTGGCAAAGGCGCGGCGCAAATCAAGCTCCATTTCGCGCCGCCGCTGCACCTGCTGATCCATCTCCCGCTCGAAAAAGCGATGCGTTCCGCGGCCATCCTCTTTGGCGCGATAGAGCGCCATATCGGCATTACGCATCAGCTCGGCGCTGCTGGTGCCGTCGCCTGCTGACAACGCGATGCCGACCGAGGCACCGATAATGAGTTGGTTGCCGTCAATCTCATAAGGCGCACTCAACGTCCTGATCAGGTCAGCCGCGAATTGGCTCACATGCGTCGGCGAGGTATCATCCGTGAGAATGATCGAAAATTCGTCGCCGCCGAGCCGTGCCGCCAAATTGTTGCCGGCTACCTTGGACCGCAGCCGGTCGGCCACTTGCTCGAGCAGGTGATCGCCGATGAGGTGGCCGAACGAATCGTTGACGTTCTTGAAGAGGTCGAGGTCTATACACAGCGCCGCGACGCGGTTGCCAGCTGCATTAGCCCTTTCGAGCGCCTCTCCGAGCCACCTCTGGTGGAGCGCGCGGTTTGCGAGGTTGGTCAACCCGTCGTGAAGTGCCATATGGGCGATGCGGGCCTCGGCCTTGCGCCGTTCGGTGATGTCGACCACCACAACCAGATAGCCCTCGCGTCCCTCGATCATGAGGCGCCGCCCAAAGGTCAGCACAGAAATCTCAGTGCCATCAGCCCTGACATGGCGCCAGGGATGTTCGGACTGAGAGATGTCGCCCGCTTCTCGCAGCGCCCGCGTATAGCTGACCCGCTCGTCGTCTGGCCAGATCTCCTGAACCTTCATTCGCAGGAAGGTCTCGCGAGCATAGCCATAGTGCTGCACTGCCGCGTCATTGACCCTTACGAAGTCCATTGTCACGGCATCTAACGCCCACATCGGCATCGGATTACTGTCGAACAGCAACCTGAACGAGGCATCCCGGCGCTTGAACGACGTAACGTCGGAAATGACCACGGACACGATGTCTCCGAAGGCACTGAGGCGCAAGCGCAGGCTCTGATCACCGTATTCGATCTCGAACTGGTCACCGAAATCATCCGCGACCGCGGCGCCCAACCGCTCCATCACCTCCTTCGAACAAAGCAGATGGTCTGAATTGCCGAGGCGCTGCCACAACAGGCTGCCCTCTTCAACACCGAGGAGCCTTGCTGCTGCCTGATTGTGGTGCACGACTTGAAAATCAAATGGTCTGCCTGCGGGATCGCGAACGGTTGAGAGCGAGATAACGCCATCGTCGGTCTTGCAAAAGATTGCATCGATCAAATTGTATTCTAGCGCGCTCGTTGACATAGACGCCGACCAGCGTACCGCCCCAACGCGATAAGGTCGGCAGCGCCAGCACGTCGTAGGTCCGCACCATGCCGGCGTGCACGCAATGAGCGGTTGCCAGATAGGGATGGTTGTTTGCAATCGCATTCGAGGCCGCCCCGGTGAGGGCTGTCGCGCAATCTGGACGCAACGCATCCAGCGGAATGTCCCAACGGGCCTCGCCCAACCAGTTCTGAGCATAGCGACCAGTGCGCGAAACGGCAAACGCGCCATTGTCACACCTGAGCAGCACAAGATGATCGGCAAGCCGCCCGAGGCTCCCCAGCAGCACATTTTCGTAGCGGGGAAGCGTTTCGCCGGGCTTGAGCGCAGCCTGCCACTTGCGTCGCAGGACCGGCATGTCATTGAACAGCCTCGTATCTGATTCCGCGAATTGCTCGTTGGCAGCACTCATCACACGCCCCACTCACCTAAGCTTCCTGCGCCCGGGCGGCATCAAATCCAGCTTGGCTTAATTCGCTCTTAAAAGACGAGACGGTCGCGTTCGGCCCCTGCTGATCGATGCCGTTGCCTGAAACATGAGGCGCGACTGTCTTCAAGACTCATAACGCAGAAAATCCGCGGCGGTAATGGCATAATTCGACGAAAAGCGTTTGCCAGCGGCCCTGTGACGAGGAGAATCTTCGAATGAATGATTTGACCGTCACGCATTCTACGAAGGAGCGCTCGTCGTTGCGCGCGAAATTTTTCGTCGGATATCCGATTTGTACGACTACTATTTGCCGACGGCGCAGGCGCCAGCAAATCCTCAATGTTGATTGTGCTTGAAGGACCGTCCCAGGAGATGCGCGATAACTAAGCGCATGTTAAAGAAATGTGACGACTGCCAGCGCGAGGAAGCCACGCATGAAAAAGAGTGATGTGACGTGCTCGGAATGCGGCGCTTGTTTTTGCCGTCTTGAGCTTACGTACGAACGTGGCATCCGAGGAAACTACCACTGCCCTGCTTGCGGCACACCGATCGAGGAGCTCGGAGCGGCCCACCTCGTGCTTTATCACGTGACCGTACAGCCTTCCATTAGAGCAATCCGCAATCAATAATCCGTCGCGGTAGCCCGCTTGGCTAAGGAGCTTTAGTGGGTTCGCTCAATTTTGGTGTCTGATAGCGAGATCAGCGCGCCCCTTCCTTGAAGCCACAAACAGCATCCTTGCCGACCTTCAATGGTTGCGCCGTGACCGACTTGCTTGCGGGCTTTCCTGCAAATTGCATCGCCTCCCTCGTTAACGGATTGCCGAGCAGGCGCTCGTAATGCGTCTGCCACGTTCCATGAAAGATCTTGAGCTTGGCTCCAGCTGCCGGAAGCTGAGTCAGCGGCCTGAATGCGGCAGGCGTTGCGCTGCTGACGTCGACTTCGGACGAATATATCGAAGATCTATCGTCAACGCGTATTGCGGGCATCCAACCACAGCGCGCACAAGAACGTAAGCGGAGTTCTGCTTCTGCCGAAGCCGCATCTCTGGATTTCGCGATGAGCGATGGCAGCCCCTTTCATCGGCAATCCATAGACCAACTATCCGCTTCCCAAGGACTCTCTACCACTGCGTATTACATGGTGGACAACGAGGGCATCCGTCGCATCGGGCGACGGTGTTGCGTCGGATCGGACCGACGGCAGCACGCGCACGCCGCCGCCTCCCGCGCATTAAGGCCGGCGCACGTTAGCCTCCTCCCGCAGCGTCGCTGCGGTAGCGGCTGGTCGAGGTCTGGTAGTACTGCGCGCGGATGGCCGCCATGGCCTCGATCAACGGTGCCCAGGGCGCAGGAAAGCGTTCTTTCGCTATCACCCGCTCCAGCATGCGCGTATGCCCGGCCAGCTCGTCGTTGAGGAACTCCACCACAGGCATAGTCGGATAGCGCTGCAGCAGCAGGATCGCCGCGTTGTCGGCCTCGCCGGCCGAGCTGTCCATGTCGCGTCCATGCAGATCGTTCTGCAGGCGCCCTATCGCGGAGATGAGCCGCAGGACCTGGCGAAACGCCGGACGCGCGCGCAAGGTCGCCATGTCCAGTCCCCACAGCAACGACAGGCAACAGAACACGTTCGCGTAGGCGATCGAATCGATGCCGTTGTGCAGGTACTCGGCGTAGGACCAGCGTCCCACCCCTGCCGCCTGCGCGTGTCCGGCGCGCAGCGCCGCGCAGTAGCACCGAGTATCTTCGAGAAGCTGAACGTAGTCGCGACGATCGTAGGCGAGCGCGGCCAGCGAAGCGCGCAGCACAGCGCAGCCCTCGAATCCGGGGAGCGCGCACGGCTCGCCCTGCCCCAGCGCCTGTTCCACCGCGGCGAGCTGCTCCGGCGCGATCAGGCCAAGGTCGTTGCAATCATCGAGCCAGAACAGCAGCGCCAGTTCGCGATAGAACGCCACGGTCAGCGTTTCGTCCTGCGGATCGCGGCCGGTGCGGGCGCTGATGTCATGCAGGCTCGGGTGGATGCGCTGCAGGATGTACTGGCCACCCCTGACCGCTTCCACGGCGTGCTCGTCGGCGAACCCGGTCAGGGAACGCCCCCACTCCAGCACCTGCTGCAGCGCGCGTTCGGTCTGAATCATGCGCCGTTCCTGTTCCCTCGGCCAGGACGCGCCGCTCCCAACCAAGCGCCAGCCACAACCCGGCGAGTTCGGCGACGCGCACGACCCGGGTGGGGCAATACAGTTCCTTGCCGATCCACAGCGGAGTCTGCGGCAATGCATGCGCCGCATGGCGGGCGAGCATCCACGCCAGCGCACGCGCCACCGCCTGCGCAATGCGCCGCCGCCCTGTCGGCTCTTCGCTCCCGTCCATCACGTGCAGCGCGAACAGCGCATAGGCAGTCTCCTCGAATGTGGACGCGCGACCGGCGCCCCAGCCGCCGTCGTCGCGCTGCGCCTGCAGCAGCGCCGCCAGCGCGCGCTCGTCGCGCCACCGGGGCTTGCCTTGCGCCAGCGCTGCGACCGCATGCGCGGTGGGATACAGCCACGAAACGTGCCATTTTTCGTTGTCCCAGAGACCGTGCGGGTTGCGATTGGCCTCGACGTAGGCGCTGGTGCCGGCGGCAGGCTTTCCCAATAGTCGCAACGCATGCAGGGCATGGATGTTGGTCGACACCGAGGCATTGCGCTCGCCGGGGAAGGTGACGAACAGCTCGCCGATTTCGAAATCGCGCAACGCATCGACCGTCCGGTCGCGGCCTGCAAGGCGCAGGACGCACAACGCAACGGCGGTGTCGTCCGCATCTGCCGCGAAGTGCACGGCCGGGCCCAGACCGCGCACGCCCAGGCGGGCGTCGAGCTGCGCGACGATCACGCGAACCGCCCCCGCGAGCGCGGGATGCGCGAACAGACCGGCCAGATGCAAGGTGTACAGCGACCAGCATGGCTCGAACACATTGACCGGCCAGACGTTGGGAACGACACCTTCGATGCCGCTGCGCGTCGCTCTCGATGCCGCCTGCAGATACGCGTCGGCGCGCCCGACCTGCGGCGTGCTCGCCTCTGTCACGGCGTGCGCACGCCACGCGGCGGTGGCCGCCGGACTGATGCCGATGCTGCCGTGATCATCTGGCCATGCGGTGGTCGGCGACGTCCCCCAGGCTTCCCAGGAGTGCAGCAACGGATGGCCGCACGGCAACGTCGCCACGGTCCTCAGCTTGACCCGCGCTTGCCGCAACGGCAACAGCGCCGGGTGGCGCGGAAACGCCCCGGCGCCCGGCAAGGATGCGGCCTCGTCGCAAAACCGCGGCAGGATCAGCTCCGCGCCGATCGGCGAGTCGTCCGGCACCGCATGCGCATAGGGATCGGGCTGGCGCTGGAGGAACCGCGTTGCAGCCTGGACAGCGTCGGCAGCGCCAGGAAGAGAATCGACACGCTGCAATGCCAGCAACGCCGCCCATGTCGGCGCATGACGGAACAGCGGGAAGTCCGCGCTTCCCCATCCGCCATCGGCCTGTTGCTGCGCGATGAGCCACGCGTATGCGTCCTGCCGACCGGTGACGTTGCCGTGGAACTGCAGAGCTCGCGCCGTGTCGTAGACGGATGGACCGACGCTGCCGCCATCGCGCATCTCGCTCAGCAGTTGGCGCAATTCGGAAAGGATCTGTTCAGCCAGCGCGTTCACACGGGATGTTCCTTCTGCAGACGGTTGACGGAAACCAGGCTCGGGCAGACGCCGCGCACGTTGCCGCAGGCCCGTTGCGGCCGTGCTGGGCAACCGCTGCGATCGGCGCCGCGGACTCGGGTACAGCACAGCATGCACCGCTGCCTCCGGCCGATCGCAGCGGCACAGGGCGACGCCATGCGGACGGGCGCGCTCATGCGCATGGCGCGTGCTCGAACAGATGCGCGTTGGCCCGCTGCAGGATCTGCGCCAACCGTTCCCCACGCGGCCCCAACGGGGCGACGGCCTCCCCCGCGTCGCGCAACAGATCCGGCACGAACTGGCGCGCTGCCTGCAGCCCCATGATCGACGCGCAGGTCGGCTTCCGCGCCGCCGCGTCCTTGCCGGGGGTCTTACCCAGCGTCGCGGTATCCGCTGTCGCGTCGAGAATGTCGTCGATCACCTGCAATGCCAGGCCGAAACAGGCGCTGTAGCGATCGAGCGCACAGTACAGCGCAGCGTGCGCGGCATCCTCCGCGATGGCGCATAGCGCGCCCATGCGAACGGATGCGCGCACTAGCGCTCCGCACTTCATCCGGTGCATCACCAGGATCCTGTCCAGCTCGACGTGCTTTCCAACCAATGACAAATCCATGGCCTGCCCGCCTGCGGCACCCTCGGCGGACACCGCCTGCGCCAGTTCGCGTACCAGCGCGATGCGGTTGTCGCCCGGCGCATCCAGGCTCGCCAGGGTCAGGAAGGCGTGCGCCTGCAGCGCATCCCCGACCAGGATCGCGGTGGCTTCGCCGAACTTGACGTGCACGGTCGGAAGGCCGCGGCGAAGCACGTCGTCGTCCATCGCGGGCAGATCGTCGTGGACCAACGTACAGGCGTGCATCATCTCGATGGCGGCACCGACATCATCGAGCATGTGCGCCGGCGTGTCGGCCAGTGCGCCGGCAGCCAAACAGAGCAAGGCGCGGGTGCGCTTGCCGCCATGCAAGGTGGCGTAGCGCATCGCCGCCATCAGCTTGGTCTCACCGTCGTCTTCGGCGCAGAGAAGACGCGCCAGCGCCTGTTCGACCCGCTTTGCGCCGTCCTGCATCCAGATCTCCGGCAGCAGCCTGCCGGATGCGCCGCGCGCCTGCGCGCCCAATCCGCCGTTCGCGGGAACGCCAGCTCGGTCGTCGTGTGACGTGGAACCGGTCTGCATGTTGTTCATGTCCTTGTACCTGCCTGGAGACGGCCACGGCGAGCGGCGAGCGGCCGCGGTGTTGCCGGCCTCGCACCGAGCGTGCGCCGAGTGCAGCAATGCCGCGCGTCGCCGGCGCCGCTGCCTTCACGAAGCGGGGCATGCGATGCCAGCTCATGAGAATCCGATCCGGATAGTCATGGACGGATGTGCGGTCGGGTAATAGCGCCGGCCTTTTTCGACGCCGCTCAGCAACCGCGGCCGCACCCCGGCCTCGTGCATGGTCAGCGCCAAGGCGATACAGAACTGCACCAGTTCCAGCCATGCCAGGTGGTAGCCCATGCAGACATGTGGGCCGGTACCGAACTGCAGCATGTCCACCGGCCGGATCGGCTCGGTGCGTTGCAGCCACCGCGCCAGCCGAAACTGATCAGGCGCCTCGTGCAGCAGCGCCGAGGTCGAGAAATGCAGCAGCGGGATGCACAGATCGGTGCCCGCGGGAATGCGCCGTTGGCCGAGTCGCAATTCACGCAGTGCGCGACGCACTAGGATTGGCGTCGCCGGATGCACGCGCAGCGTCTCGCGGAACAGCGCCTCGGCGACCGGACAATGCGCCAGGTCCGCGTGCCGGGTCGGCACCGCGCCTACGCGTTGCGCCTCCTCAACCAGGGCGTCCCACAACCCAGGCTGCCGCGCCAGCTCGATCACCATCCAGGCCATCGTCGAGGCGGTGGTGTCGTGACCACCAAGCAGCAGCAAGCGGATATTGGCGACGAGGACGTCATCTGAAAGCGCATCATCGCTACAATCGAAGGCACTCACCATGTCGTTGATCAACCCGGTGCGCGAGGCATGTTCGCGCGCGTCGCGGACAAACTGGCGCAACCGCGCATCGATCCAGTCGCGGGCGGCACGGCCGCGCCGCAAGGGCAGTCCGGGCAGGTCGACCGGGGGCGCGACGATCAACTGCAGCAATTGCCGGTACTTGCGATGCCATCCCGGCAGGTCCTGCGCGGGGATTCCCATCAGACTGAAGATGAGCTTGAGCATCAGATCGCCGGTTTCGCGCAGGATGGTGACGTCGCCCCGGTCGCGCCACCTCTGCACGCGCGCCCGGATGACGGGCGCTAACAGCTCGCCGATGCCGGCCTCCGTCAGCCCCTTGGGCAGAAGCGCCGCCTGGATCGCATCGCGCGCCTGCCGGTGCGCGCTGCCGTCCTGGGCGACCAACGTTCCGCCAAACAATTCGGGCGCGATGTCTTCGATCAGCGCCGAGGACACGTCCTTGTGCCGCAGCAGTGCGAGAGCATCCGGATCCATGCAGGTCATCAGGTGGCCGGCAGGGCCAAAATCCAGCCAGAACTGGCTACCGAGCGTCCGTTCCGCGCGCCGCAGCAGGCGAGGCAGGTCTCTGGCGATGGCGGGAAGATGCCCGACCAGCGGGAAAGCGCCGGGCACGACCGGGATGTCGTGCCGCAGCCGATGCCGACGGTTCAGCGGGTTGAGCAGCATGTCCATCAGCAGCGCGGTGCCGCGTTCGCTTCGGCGGTGTCGCCGGCAGGCCGCGCGGCGGGGCTGTTGCCACCGTCAGCGTACGTCGGCACATGCGCCAGCATGCCGCCGTCGATGCACACGACCTGGCCGGTGATGAACGCAGCATCGTCGGAGAGCAGGAACGCCACCAGCCCGGCCACGTCCTCGGGGCGGCCGACGCGCGGCAGGAGCTGGTGGCGGCGCAGATGCCGTTGCATGCACGCGTCCAGCTTGGCGAGGAGTCGCTCGGTCATGATGAGACCCGGGGCAACCGCATTGCAGCGGATCTGCGCATGACCGTACTGGGTGGCGAGTGAGGCCGACAGCATGTTCATCGCCGCCTTCGACGCGGCGTAGGATGTCAGCGCGGTGTCACCGCTGAGCCCCTGGCACGACGACATGTTGACGATCGCGCCACCGCCGCGGGCGATCATCCGGGGGATGGCCTGCCGGCAGCAGAGCAGCGTGCCACGCAGATTGGTCGCCATGGTCTGATCCCAGACTGCTAGGTCCAGCTCGAGGATCGCACGGTCGCGCGGGGTCAGATGCATCGCGCTCGCGTTGTTCACCAGCAGGTCGACCCCACCGAAGTGCCGCTCCGCTGTCTCGAACAACGCCGCCACCGCCTGCGCATCGGCGATGTCGATCGCCAGGGCGAGCGCGTGGCCCGCTTCGGCCGCGATCTGCGCGGTGCAGGCGATGGCCGCCGAGCCATCAATGTCGGCCACCACCACTCTGCCGCGCTCGCGCGCGATGGCGAGGGCGCATGCCTTGCCGATGCCGGCGCCGGCGCCGGTCACCACGGCCACTTTGCCTTCAAACCGTCCCATCGTGTCATCCTAGATTGTGCTGGTCTTTCGCGGCATGCCGCTCGGCCTCCGCTGGAGAAGGCGCAGGGTCGGCGCTGCCGCGCTTGCCATCGCCAGCGTCGCCTTCGATGACCCGAATGGCGGCGACCGGGCACTGGCTGGCCGCGAGGCGCACGGCGGCGTGCAGCGCCTGCGGGACCGTCGCCACGCACAATTCGGCGACGCCGTCCGGTTCGCGTTGGCGAAAGGTGCCCGGCAGCGTCAGCACGCATTGCCCGCTGGTTCCGCACAGATCCTGGTCGACCATAACGCGCATCTCAGCTCCCCTCCGCCTGCAGCCGCACCGGCAGCGCGCGGAACGTCCGAAGGAACGCCGAGGGCTCCCGGGTCGGCTGCTCGGCCAATGCCAGCGTGGGGAAGCGCGCCTGGATCTGCGGCAGGCTCTCGGCCAACTGCACCCGGGCCAGTTGCGCCCCGAGACAGAAGTGAATGCCGTGGCCGAAGCTCAGCATGATCTTCCCGTCGGTCGACATGCCTGGGCTGGTGCCGTAGAACCGCGCGGGATCGAAGCGATCGGGATCGGCGAAGGCGTCCGGGTCGCGATTGCCGGACGCGATCAGCACGCGCACGTCCGCATTCTTCGGGATCACCACGCCGCCCAGTTCGATGTCGCGCTGGGCGATACGCGGGATGGAGCTGAACATGGCGGGCGCGTCGCAGCGCAGGACTTCTTCGACGAATGCCTTCACCCCCGCGGCGTCTGCCTGCAGCCAGTGCCGCTGTTGGGGATACGCCAGCATCGCCAGGACGGCATGGTCGATGCTCGCAGCAGTAGTGGTGAAGCCGCCCAGCAGCATGCCCCAAAGCATGCTGATCAACTCCGCATCCGACAGCCTGTCGGCATCATCGTCATGGGCGCCGACCAGCATCGACACGATGTCGTGGCGGGGATTGGTGCGCTTGCACTGGATGAGGTCGCCGAAGTAGGCCTGCACTCTGGCGCTGGCCGCGTCCGCCGTCGCGAGCTGGGAATCGCTGGCGTGCGGGCTCAGGCCTTCCAGAATGGCGCCGATGTCGGGGGCGAGCCTGAACATGGCGTCCTGGGGCATGCCGAACAGTTCGGCGAAGACCAGCATGGGCAAGGCCAGCGCGAATTCCCGATGCAGGTCCACCGCCTCCCCGCGCTCCAGCGCGGGCGCCATGCCGTCCAGGCGTGCTGCGACGATGCGCGCGATGCTCGGCCGCAGGTTGTCGATCTGGCGCATGGTGAAATCGCGCGAGATCAGCCGCCGCAGACGCGTATGCGTCGGTGGGTCTTTCATCGCCAGCGTGGACGCCAGCAGATTGAGCGACAGGCTTCTCGCCGCACGGGGGAAATAGCGCGCCGGTTCGCCCGTCGCCGGTCCCCGAAACGCATCGCCCGTGGCCTTGAACGCCCAGGAGATGTCCGCGTGGCGGCTCAACAAAAAGAGGCCCGACGCCGCGCGATGCACCGGATCGTGCTCGCGCAACCACCGCATGAACGGGTATGGGTCGTGAATCCATGCCGGCGACGCCAGTTCGGCGAAGGCGTCCCGGCATGCTGTTTCTTGCACGTCCATCCTGGTTACCTGTTGGCTGGCTGATCTGACCGGTGCGCGGCAGGCAAGCCGGCAGCTGCGAGACGATCACGATCCCCCAGCGGCCTCCGCACATCACCAGAGCACCGGGAACTCCTCGAACCCGCCAGTGATGATCTCCTTACGCAACTTCAGTTCTTCGGGCGCTACGGCCAAGCGCAGCTCGGGAAAGCGCTGGAAAATCGAACCGAACACCGCCTTGAGTTCCAGCCTGGCCAGCGCGCCGCCGATGCAGGAGTGCGGCCCGTAGGAGAACGCCAGGTGCGGCTTTTCCTGGCGTCCGATGTCGAAGATTTCCGGGTCGACGAAATGGCGCGTATCGAACGATGTCGCCGGCAGGCCGACCAGCACCTTGCTTTCCGGGGGAATATGCACGCCCGCGATGGTCACGTCGGTCCTTGGATAGCGCATGATGCCGTCCCAGCCCGCGCCCGGCGGGTACATACGCAGGATTTCCTCCACCGCCTTGTCGACCAGCGATGGTTCGCGGACCAGGCGTTCGCGCTGTTGCGGATGGCGGAACATGGCCAGCAGGCCGAATTCGATCTGCGCGACGGTGCTCTCGTGGCCCGCCACCAGCATGCCGGCTGCCAGGCCGATCGCCTCTTCCTCAGTCGCCTTGCCCTGGTCAACCGCCGCGAGCAGATCCGTTAGCAGGTTGTCGCCCTGATCCTGGCGCTTGTCCTGCATCTTGCCGCGAATGTAGGCGCGCAGTTGTTCCCAAGCCAGGAGCGACGCGCTGCGCGGGCCGCTTTCATGCTGGTGCGTCATCACCTCGTCGGACAGCCCGGCGACAAAGGGGTGATCCTCGTAGGGCACGCCCATCAGCGCCATGATGACCATGGCCGGAAGCGGAAAGGAGAGGTGGCGCCGCAGGTCGGCAGGCTGCGGCTGGGCTGCCAGCGCCTCGAACAACTGCGCGGCGATCACCTCGACCTGCCGCGCGAGCAGCTTCACCCTGCGCTCGCTGAAGACCGGCGCCACGATCGCGCGTAATTGTGCATGCTCGCGCCCCTCGTGCGAGACCAGCCACCCTGGCGAACCGAGAATCACCGAATCCGGGGTGAATCCCGCCGGCGGCATTCCCGCGGGCCGGAACGCCGCGTCGGACAGCACCGCCTTAGCCTCGTCATAGCCGGTCACCCACCAGCCTTCGTGCCCGGACGGGAAGCGCACGCGCTGGATCGGACCGTCGGCGCGCAGCGCCAACATCTCGGGCGAGGGCTCGATGTGGTCGACGCGCCACATCGGCAGTGTAGGCAAGGGTTGCTCGGACATGTAGGCACTTCACCCGTTTAGCGATAGAAGAGCGGAAGGTAACCGGCAGCGGCTGCGGGGCAACCGAGCACCAGTCATTGCCACAGCAAACCGTCGGAACGGACCGGACGGGAACAGCGCCGCGCGCCGTGTCCATCCCGAAGACCATCGCACTGCGATTGATGATGATGCCGTGAACGGAGCAAGTCGCGTGCCGAACTGAATTGCAGGCTCAGCAGGCACTTCGTAGCGGCGCGCATTGTCAGGTTTCTGGCATTTAGTCTCAATACCGACATCCGACACAGCAAGTGCCCGACAAAGGCCTGCTCTCGCCGAGCTCGGAGACAAGCCGCCAAATCACCGCCTTGTCCAGCCACATCAGCGGCGTGTGTACGTGACAGTCCATCAATATGCCATGATTGAGCGCACCGTTCAGCGCGCGGATGGTCACGTCCCGGCAATCGGGGGCGCAGGAATGATCTTTCTCGCGCATACAGCCAACGATATGAGAAATCCGGCGCGGATAGGCGAGCGCCGCGGCAAAGGTCAAAAAGATCAGATTGCGGCCTGGCACGAACGTGTTGGGCATCCCGTCCGCGCCTATCTCGATCGCCACCTCGCGGGTCAGTGCGGTCTTCGATATCGCAGCCAGTGTGGAGATCTCAAGCGTATGGTCGTCGCCGAGCTTGCTCGCCCAGTCTACGCGCAGCTTCTTCAGTCCGTTCAGCAACCGATCGCAGCAAGTCAGCTCGATCGCTTGGCGTTGGCCGTAGGCAAAGCCGACGGTCTCAACCCGGGCAAAGCCCGACAGCGCTCAAGCGAGGCAGGTGACGGAATTCCTGTCCGCCATAAAATAGAACCAGCGTGGTTTCGGATGGGAAATTGGTCATTGAGAGGATTCGCTTAGAATGTGAAGAGTTAGGCGCGCTTGGCAATGGCGAACAACGGCAAAGAAGCCTGCGATGAATGCCGCTTTCCCTATTGAGTTCAGTCTTAGAGGACGCAATTCATGATCGTCAAGGTGAAAGCCGCAGAACGCTTAACGCGCTCTGGGTTGCTTACCGCACGCCGAGATACTTGTGCGTCTGAATGCTGACACGCCGGTCGCACGCAGTCGCCTCCTGACTGCAAGCTTCGTCGCCTTTCGGCTTTGCTCAAGGGCTGCAGTCATATCTCATCGGCATGAACTCGCGAGGGATGTTGAGGGCCAGGAGCTTCTCGATATCGGCAGGCTTGCCCGCGCAATGTTTGATCTCGTTGCCACGCCGCAGCGCTTCGTCCCAAACACCGAGCCCGCTGGGCATGCCAACTTTCGGGCTGATGGTCACCCACGCGCAGGGTTGCACCTGAATGGCGCCCGATGTCTCCAACTGCACCTAGAAGCCATTGGAGGCTGGCGCGCAGTCCGGTAGTTCGCGCCGATTGCGCCCGAGAACGTGGCGATCCTCGTGTCCTGCACAAAGACCGGCGAGCGAATTCAACGGAAACCGGATCTCGGCCTCGTGGCTACGACGGATCAAAACCTCCGCGACCGCACTCGAGCAATACGCCCGCCAAGTCGAGTCGGCCGTACTTGTGATCCGCCGCTATTCGGTCGATCGCTCACGACATTCGCCACGTATGTGCCTCACTGCGGTCGAGCCGCGGCGCTTGCACTGCCCTGAATGTCATCTCAAACGACGATGACGGCGTGCGTTCCGGCTGCGTGATCACGCCAACCTCACGCGACGTGACGTTATCAGCCCATCGGGCAAGCCTTGCCCGGCTGGTCCGGGCGCGGTCAGTCGCCGGCCTCTGCATGGACAAATCCGTCCACAGCATGGCGTCTCAGATAATGTAGCAGCCCGGCGGGCGATCACCGTGCGAAGCACGCAATTTTCTGTGGCCTGATACAAGCGCGTTTCATGTCTGAAACCCGCCTCCAACTGTCTTCGAAAGCCACATTGCGCCAAAGGACGCGAGCGTGCCCCCTTTTACAGTGCTGGCCTGAATCCTGCACCGCCTCTCCGCGTCATGGGCGGCGGCAGCAAGATGGGAGTCGTGTTTGGGCCTCGATCTGTCAATCGACAATGTGGTTGCCGCACCGGAGGTCGACTGTCTGCACCGCGCTGGGGGAACGGAAGACGCTCCTGCTTGCCACGGCCTCGCGCGGCTGACGGCTGCTTGCTCACCTGAAGAGAGGCGTCAATACATGGTCGATGAGTTGGATCTGCGAACCTTCACGCCACATCCGCAACGCGACGCCGTGCTCGGCGAAGTGCACGCACGCCCTTTCACGCGCCTTGTTTCGCCATTCAGCGTGATCCACTTGGCTTTTCTTGCGCAGGGTGAGGCGGCCACAAGCGATCGGTGCCGTTTTATCGATTTTTGCCTCGAGCGCAATCTTCCGCCACCTGAGCAATCGGCGAAACTTCATCAGATTGTCATCGGGTCCGCTACGCTACGCTGGGAGCAGCATTCGGAATTCACAACATTCACCTGGATCTGGAGTAACACAAATGGTTCTGCCGCAGACCGCTTTGACAAAGTTGATGGTACCGTCCGATCGCTGATCCACGCGTTGCGTCAGACCGGACAGTTGCTGGTCGCGATCAGGCTAGAAGTGGAGCAGGACGCCTCGCCGACCAGGCGCGCCGAACAGGTTTTTGACAAGAACAGCCTAGCCATGGTTGCAACAAAGAGCGGCGCAGGCGTTGCCGCCTCAGACTTCCGCGTAGACGAAAAAGGCTTTACGAAAATCCTCGTCTGCGACCGCGGATTGACGCCGCACGACGTCGGAGCGCTGGTGCAACGGCTCCTGGAGATCGAGACCTACCGTCCACTGGCGTTGCTTGGCCTGTCGGCGGCCCTTGAGCTTGCACCTTCCGTTGATCGCATCGACCGCCGTCTTGTTGAGGCGCTCGAAAAAATGCAAAGCGGTGAGGGGCTGCAGTTCAACAACCATCTGCTTGCCGAGCTGACGGCGCTGGCCGCCTCCTTCGAAAAAGGCGCGACCGGCAGCCTGTTTCGCTTCGGCGCCAGCAGGGCCTACAACGAGCTGGTCCAATCGCGACTGTCCATCATTGAAGGCAACGATGTCTCGGGTTATCCAACCTGGTCGTCGTTTCTGGCGCGCCGCATGGCGCCCGCAATGCGAACCTGCGCGACCGTAGAGGATCGTCAGGCGGCTCTGTCGGTCAAGCTCGCGCGTGCCGCCGATCTGTTGCGAACCCGTGTCGACGTCGAAATCGAGCGACAACATCGCGACCTGTTGCAGGCTATCAACGAGCGCGCGAGACAGCAACTTCGGCTGCAGTGCACGGTCGAAGGATTGTCGGTCGGGGCGATAGGATATTATGTGGTCAGTTTGTTTAGCTATCTTGCCAAGGGCGCGCATGATGTCGGACTGCGAGTAGAGCCCTCGTTCCTGACCGCAGCCTTCGTGCCGATCGCAATCGGCGTGATCTGGCTGGTGAGTTACAATGTCCGAAAGCGACACCTCAAGCACGACGACGCGCCCTCAGTTGCTTGCGACTGAAGCTCATTGAGGCAATCAGTGCGTTCATCCTGCGAAGCTCGCATGGTCGTGTTGCGACGCTGCCGCAAGATCGCGGCCGGCTCCTGCGCAAGGTAATGCCCCGCGCGGACCAACCGGGCGAGGCATTTTTGGATCGGGTCTGTCGCCGTTGCGACTGCTGGGGCGGGAGCAGATCAGGCTGAAGCCCTCACCTTCCTCCTCGGCCGAAGAGGTTGGCGAAGATCGGAGCAGTGAAGCTCGGATCGTCGAGCTTGAGACCCAGATAATTGCGGCCCTCGTTGGAGTGTTTGGTCCAGGCGGCCTCGATCTCCACACGGCCGACATACATCCGGTGGCTGGGGGCGTTGTCGCCCGAGCGGCTGGTCTCGGGGACGATGCGGACGTTCCTGGCCTGCAGCGAGAAGGTGATGATTTCGCCGTTGAACTCGTTGCTGCCGGTCTTCTTGAAGGTGCCGATGGTCGCCATGGTAGTTCTCCTCGATCTCTGTTTTCCGAGCCCGCACATTGCGGCCTCGATGGTGATCGACAGGCCGGAGGCGATCGACGGCGCACCCCGAAGGGGCTGGACAGCAACTCTCGACGAAGCCATTCTGCATCGGCTTTCCCGGTGCGATGAAGTGCCAATCGATGGCTGCGTCCTTGCACCAGGCGAGCATGGCGCTGCAGGTGAACTCGGTGCCATGGTCTGACGCGATCATTCCTGGCTTGCCGAGGCGCTGGACGATTGCCGTCAGTTCGCGGGCCACGCGCCGCCCCGAGATCGACGTCTCCGGGATGGCGCCCAGGCATTCTTTGGTGACGTCGTCGACGATGGTGAGGATGCGGAAGCGTCGGCCATTGGCGAACTGGTCGTGGACGAAGTCCAGCGACCAGCGCGCGTTCGGCCTCGCCTCGACCAGGATCGGGGCACGGGTCCCCACGGCCTGGCGGCGAGCCCGCCGCTTGCGGACGGTGAGCCCTTCCTCGCGATAAAGCCGGTAGATCCGGTTGATCTCCGTTGGCTCGCCCTCCCGCCGCAGCAGGACGAACAAACGGCGATAGCCGAAACGCCGCCGCTCGTTGGCGAGATCGCGCAATCGGCCACGCAGAACTGCGTTCGGCGGGCGGCTGGAGCGATAGCGGATCATCTTCCGATCCGCCTCCACGATCGAGCAGGCCCGCCGTTCCGACAGGCTCATGACAGCCTGCAGATGCGCGACCGCAGCGCGCTTGGCGGCAGGCCCTACAATTTTTTGAAAAGAGCTCGCGAAGTGCGGCCGCATCGAGCATCTGCTCGGCCAGAAGCTTCTTCAGCTTCGCGTTCTCCTCTTCCAAGGCCCTCAGCCGCTTCGCTTCGGACACGTCCAGGCCGCCGAATTTGGCCTTCCATTTGTAGATGCTGGCGTCGCTCACGCCGTGCTTGCGGCATAGATCGGTGACCGACACCCCGGCCTCGTGCTCCTTCAAAATCCCGATAATCTGCTTCTGTATTCGGTCTGCTTCTGTCAATCCCTTAAGAGCGCGTGCCGCGGGTACCTTGCTTCTGTTCGTGGTCGGCAAAGCCGCCACACGATGGGATTCGGTTGAATGGTCGGTTCAAGCTCTTCGGCGTAGTCACCCGACCTGGAGGGCGGACGCCACGACAGATCATACGAACTCGACCATCCCTACGCCCCGCGACGGGCGTCTCTTGGGATGACGATGGCGTCCTTACGCCACCGCCGTCCATCGGAATTCGGTTCCATCAACCCACATTCGGTGAAGGACGACAGCCATCTTTCTGGCCAGCGCGACCTTCGCACTCTTGCTTCCTTGCCGGTGGGCAACACGCACCGCCCAGGCCTTCATCGGAGACCATCGGGTTGATGGCCTGAGAACGACGTTGGCAGCTTCGAACAGGGCTGTGCGCGTCTCTCCATCTCCGACTTTTGTGATCCGTCCCACCCGATCAACCTCGCCAGATTGGTATCGCCGGGGCGTTAACCCGAGATAGGCGCCGACAGATTGAGAATGCAGGAATCGCCTAGGATCGTCCACAGTGGGGCGGAAGGTCAACGCAGAGACCGGGCCGATCCCCGGCATCGTCATCAAGAGCCGACAAGCCGGGTCACTGCGCACCGCCTTCAGAACCAGACGATGCAGTCGGGCGTACTCCCGCATCAGCGCTTCGCGTCCGGCAAGCAGCGGATTCATGATCGCCTCCAGCAAGGCGTCACCGCCGACCAACTCACGAACTCGCGTCGCGAACAGAGTGCGCGAGACGATTCCGACTTTGAGACCGAACGGACGCAGAAGTCCGCGGATGATTTGCTCTGTGGCAGCGATGTAGCGGATGATATGCTTGCGAGCCGCGGCCAGCGTCCGCGCCCTTTGGCTGCCGATGCTCTTGACGTGAACAGGCTTGAACCATCCCGTTCTCACCACCTGCGCAATCCCACGGGCGTCATTCCGATCGGTCTTCACCGGCATGGCCGAAAGTGCCGCCTTAACCTGGCGGGCTTCCAAACTGACGGCCGGCAGCCCCAGTTCGATTAGATTGGCGGCCAGCCATTCTGACGTCGGTCCTGCCTCAAGGCCCACCCGTTCAACTTGACCAGCCCATGGTTCGAGGTACCGCACAATCGATGGCGCGTCCGCCAACGTCGTTCCCTCCCGGATAAGCTTTCCGGTCTCGTCCACCGCACATACCGCAACGGAATTCAGCGAAACATCGAGGCCGACGTAGATCATGACGTTTCTCCTTCGGATAGAGTTGGTCCATGATCGTCAGTCAAAACGTGCTGCGCAGCAAATAGGTCAGGCGATCGGGACCGAATACCCCATCTCTTCCGTGAACCTTGCTCGCTTCATTTGTCCGTCTTTCTTCTGATCTGAGGCCGGCAAACTAGACCATTTTTGGCTAGAGTTTTTCGCATCGATTCCCCGGCTGGGAGGAGCGAACAACGATGAAGGCCTCAAAA
>NZ_LAXE01000001.1:2698985-2704882 GCF_003122645.1 Bradyrhizobium sp. SUTN9-2 | reverse complement strand
AAGAGGAGCAAAACTCTAGTTCTGAGTGGTCCAAACTTCGGCCTCGCTGCACTTCGGGCCGGACTCTAACTCCTTCTGGAGGAATTAAGCAGTGGCAGGTCACTGGCCCGAAGCACCGAAGCACTTCCCGCCCCGATCCAGCCCGAATGCTTGCCCAAGCCTTGACCGAATGCGCGACATCCATCCGGTCGCCTGCTTCGTGCGGCGGGTGCAGCTACCTGCGTCGCCGCCTCAGACATGTAGCGCACGCTGCCGATCTCGCTGTTCCGCAGATGAGATGGCGACCGCACCTCGGTCGAAGCATCAAGGAGAGCGCGAGGAATCTCGATGCCATGGCGCGGGCTGCCGAACAGATTGTGCTGCTGCGAGAGCGGTAGTGAACCGCCGAAGTCCGTGCGCCCGGTCCTTCCCTTACGCGCTTCAGGGCTAGGATCTGGCGAAGCAGCCTCCGTGGAGGCCTCGTCAGAGGAACTCAACTGCAACTCGTCCAGCTGCCACTCAAAGCTCGCTTGCTGGCTGGTGTCGTCAGGTTGTTGCCGACTTGCTGCTGCGCCCGGAGCTCAGCATACTGCTGGGCGAATTCTGGAGCTAACGGGTTCAACTGCCAGAGCTGGAAATGCGAACCATCCATACTGCTCTCCATTTGGCTCTCGGCGAATCTACGCCGCCAGAGCTCAGATCCGGCGTGGGGGAGATGAAGGCAACTTGCGATGGGGGCTTTAGCCACGAACGGGTTCCAGGTTGAGACCAGCAGAATACAAACTGTCGCCGGCAAAAGTTTCGATGATGCGATTGCGCTCCAGATCGCAGATGATGGTCCCGTAGCGCAGCCCCTTGCGCCAAGCCCAGTCGTCGATGCCGACTACACGCGGCGCTTCTGGCGACTTGAACTCGGCTGCGCGGATCATCCGCAGCAACGTGTCGCCGCTGGCCGGCATGGCCAGTTTGCACGACAGACGCGCACCCGGCTCCCCGCCGACCGCGAGGCCGATCGCCAGTTGGCTTTGGCTGAGCCGTGACGTGCATCGCGCTTTCGGCCGCGCACCGTTTCTGGCAATCGCTCATTAAATATCCAACGCTGGCATTGCGAATTCGCGCATCGAAACCGTCGCGCGTGAAGCCGGATCTCGACAACCCGACCCTGCCACGGCAAATCGGCTAGGCGTCGCACGTAATGGCTGTGGACGCGGCGCGTCTCGCGACCGCAACAAGGACACGAACGAGAGCGCGGCCTTCGTCCGAGCCACGAGCACCACTTATCGGCATGGGGAAGGATCCGGACAATCGTAAGCTCGGGGAAATCAGCGAGCGGAAGGCATGGAGCAAGGCGAATCACGGGCGTCGACTGCGATTCCGACCTTATGCCCATATTTGCACTGTCCGGAATCCCGCACCTTGCACCAAATATGCGGAAGACCAAGGGATGAGACTGCACCGATGGGGACGAACCGAAGGGGTGGCGAGCCGACCGGAGGACCGCCCCCATCGGCATCGCGCTTTTCGGATCTGCAGCTGGCGCAGCCGCGCCGAAGGCGGGTCCTGAACTCAAGAAGCCCCGCGACGATTGAGAGTCGCGGGCGACCGCCTCGTCAGCTTCTCGAAAGATTGTTCATAGTAGGACCAGCTCGATTGATTTCATGACTGAGGCTAGTGTGGACCCGCACAATTTTGACGCATTCAATGTAGCTGCCGGGCAGCGGGTACAGGTCTCGCAAGAGCATCAACCTGACCGATCCGGGCAAGAGGACTTTGAGCAGCAATTAAACGAGACCCGCGAAGCCGATAAGGCGATCGCTGACAGTGGGCCACGCCGTAGCTCCTCTACCAATGTGTCTAGCGACACCCAGCAGCCCCCGGCCGAGCCGATGAGTGGACTTGCCAGGAGCAACCCTTTGCCAAGCGAGGTCATCATCAACGATGAGCATAACACAGCCGAGTTAAGAGCAGCGAAGAGGCCGCGGGCCTTAAACAATCCGCAAGGCGTTGTCATTGAGCAGCAGCTGACCGCCAATTCAGGTGGTGGTGGAGCAATGCCAGCAGCCTCCGCGGTGCAGCCGGCTCATACTGGGATTGTGGTACGGGGGCATCAGTTGGACAAACGGCCTGTTTATTCCGACGATGCTCCCGAAATCTTGAGGCTTGAGGAGGCTCTCATCAAGGGCGGGATGGTCGCCAGCGGGGCGAAGCAACATGCAGGCGCTCTTCTTAGCTTTAGCCGTTGGCTCTTCGCAAAAGGCAGACCGAGCATTGTTGCTCGGCTGGATAGTATGTCGCTGAGCAATAGCGGTGACGTATACGAGTTCGTCGGAAAGGGGAATCCCCGAAATCTCCTTGTAGCATTAGACCGTCTCCGCACCTTTCGGTCGACGGGCGAAGTCAACGTACGCCCAAGGAGCGGTCGCGCCAAGCTCAACCCTCCCGCCCCCAACGTGGCTCCCATCCGTCCCGAAGGCGCGGTACTGATGGAACCGGGGCTCGACAACGCCCTTGCGCAGCACCGCGCGTGCTCGGCGCCGCAGCCGGCTCAGACGCCGGGTATTGTGAGAGGGCATGACATGCGGCCTCTTTGTTCCGAGGATGCTCCCGTTGTCCTGGGGCTCGAGGAGACGCTCATCAAGGCCGGGACTAGGCGCCTCGACATCGCCGCTGCGCAGCTTAGCGCGTCCTCGGCGCTGCGGCCGGCTCAATCAAGGGGGGTTGTGACGGGGGCAGACATGCGGCCTCTTTATTTCGACGATGCTCGCGATATCTCGGGGCTACAGGAGGCCTTCATCAAGGCCGGGATGGCAATAAACTACGCGTATCAATATACGAGTCGTCTTCGGAGTTTTAGCCGTTGGCTGTTCGCAAAAAGCAAACCGAGCCTTGTTGCTCGGCTCGACAACGAATCGTTGAGCGGTGACGTGTCCGAGTTCCTCGGAAAGGGTGATCCCGACGGGCTCCTTAGGGCAATAGACAAACTCCGAACCTTTCGGTCGACAGGCATGCCGAAGGGCAATTCTCGCCCTCCGAACGTGGCCCCCATCCAGCAAGGGCACGTCGCGATCAATCCAGAGCAGCTTCATCAGTGGGAGCTTCGGCAAGTGCTGGATCATCTGGATCATCAACCCATCCCGTCGTCGGTCTCCGTCCCTTCAGAGGAGCTTCAGCGACTGGAAAAGGACTTGCAGGACGAGCTTGACCGACACCCTGCCGCTTCGTTCTCCGCCGATCCAGAAGGGTTTTCTTTCGATCTAGAGCAATTCTCTCCAGAGGAGCTTCAGCGATTGCTTGATGATCAATCCATACCGTCGCCAATCTCCGTTCCTTCAGAGGAGCGTCAGCGACTGGAAAAGGACTTGCAGCACGAGCTTGACCGACACCCTGCCGAGCCGTTCCCCTCCGATCCAGAAGAGTTTAGTTTCGATCTAGAGCACTTTTCTCCAGAGCAGCTTCGGCGATTGCTTGATGATCAATCCATACCGTCGCCAATCTCCGTCCCCTCAGCGGAGCTTCAGCGACAGGGAAAGGACTTGCAGGACGAGTTGCATCAACACCCTGCCCTGTCGTTCTCCGCCGATCCAGAAGAGTTTAGTTTCGATCTAGAGCAATTCTCTCCAGGGGAGCTCCGGCGATTGCTTGATGATCAATCCATACTGTCGCCACTCTCCGCTCCCTCAGAGGAGCTTCAGGGACTGGAAAAGGATGCGCAGGACGGAGCGGGGGGCTCTACAAAATAAGAGCGAGCAGCGCTTGCCACCTGCGCGGGACGGCGAAGTGCCGCCCGCGATCGCGAGCGTCTCGGCGACGCTGACGCAGCGATAATCGCGCGTCACTAAGAATGCAGATGGCGCCAGGATTGCGACGGATCAGATCCCGGAGCGCTCGCGATGACCCTCGGGCAAATCCTTCTCGTTCGCCGCATGCGTTGGTTGGAAAGGAGCAGACAGGCGCGCACCGTGCACTCTCGCGCTAGTCAGCTTTTCGAAAGCCAACCTTCTTAGATTTGGGAAGCCGGTCTCTGGATGACGATGCCCCCACGACCGAACTGGTCACAAACCCAGGGCACCCGCTGGACGATCAGCAAGAGGCTTTGTTTCCACAGGAGCAAGGGAGAGCATATGGATTCCAATCGGATAAACCGCGCCGGCTCGCCGGAGTCCCCGCTGGGGTACGTCTGCTCACAGGAACATCATGATCTTTTTAGGCAGACTGTGAACGACGTCGGGCGATCGGCTGCCGCTCCTGCACCGGCAAAGGCCCCGATTTGGAGTTCGAGCGCTCCGTATGCGAACTTTTCACGCGATGGCTACTCCTGGAATAACGACGTGTGGGGCAGTGGTGCCGGGCCTCAGACCATTTCGGTGTATGGAGCGAACCAGTGGAGCGTATGGTCGAACCAGCCTGGAACTGGTGGTATCAAGAGCTATCCGCACGAGACCGTCCATGTCGGAAAGCCGCTCAGTGCGATCAACACCTTGAGCTCGACCTTCCATCAGGACGTTCCTAAAGGCGGCGCCTGGGACACCGCCTATGATATTTGGGACAGCTCAAACCAGCATGAGATCATGATCTGGACAAACTACACCGGAAACCCGGACGGTAGCGGCAACGTGAAGCCCATTTCTTATCATTATCGGCAGGATCCCTCCGGGGCGGCCATCCCGGTCTACACTAACGTCGAGCTGGGAGGAACGACTTGGAACGTTTTTGAAGGGAACAATGGTCACAACGTCATCTCGCTCGTGCCCATTTCGAAGAGCAACAGCGGGACAGTGGACATCAAAGGCATCCTGGAGTGGATCAAGTCGAAGGGCTACTTCGGCGACATAAACGTGGGTAGCATCCAATACGGCGTCGAGATCACCTCCTCCCCCGGCGGAATGAACTTCAAGTTCAGTAACTGGACCGTGACCTCGAAGTGAAAATCCAGTTCTGCGTTCGCCGCGGCTATTGGATTTGCCCAAACCCGGCGCTGAGAGCGCGTCATCGCGCCAGGGCGCACGAGCTAGAGCGGATCACGACTCGAAATAACTGGCGAACCGAGCACGGGCGATTTTCTCGATTGGTGGTGATTTGGCTCGGGCTCCTGTTCTGAACGCGGCAGGCTCAGAAAGCGTCGGGCCTCATTGGCGACACCACAAAAGTTAGTGAAGCCGCAGCTCTCGCGGATCACGCCGAGGAGATCGCCATGTTCGGCTAAGGCGACATACCACCCGGCTGAGGACCTAGATATCCCGCTCGTCCATCTGGTAGGTCTTGTCGAGGGGACCGGTCGCGCGAGCTTGCACGCTGCACAGCGCAAAAGGAAGAGAGTTCGACGCTATCGTGATGTATGGCGTGAATGCGAGCGATCTTCCCAGCGAAAACGACAAGAGAAGCGCCGCCGCTTTTCGCCAGGCACGTCCCCTATCTTACGCGGGCGTCACGCGCCCGGGAAAAGAAATGAGTCCTAATTTTTCAGGAGCATCATCACTCGCCGTGGGTGAAAGAGCTGTTTTGCAACGGAAAACAGTGAATGGTGGCCACGTCTTCCTCATTTTCTCGAAATGATCTACAACATTTCGATCAATTATGTGGAGCACCTTGTGCTCCGCATGAGCCAGAAGCGAGTTCGCGCGATCCACCATCTCAAAAGCTGGACCACTACGACGCAGCCGTGAATCTGTACGTGGCCCACTACAATCTTTGTCGTGTCCAGGAAGCCCCGCGGACAACGCCAGCGATCGCGCTCGGCATCGTGGATCGGGTTTGGTTGATCTGTATTTTGTTGGCGCGCAGCGCACCACGATGCCTGCGGTTGAAAGGATAGCGTTGTAGCTCAGAGAATGCCGGCAGCACATCGACCGCCCGAGCTCGTAAATCGGTGGTGTCTTTCGCCCCCTGATGATGTCCGCGGGCCCTGCGCGCCCTATCGA
>NZ_LAXE01000001.1:2651054-2697080 GCF_003122645.1 Bradyrhizobium sp. SUTN9-2 | reverse complement strand
TATCGAGTCCGCACCAAGAGCAAGAGTCGCCTTCGCTCACGCTCCGCACCATTGCCTCTCGACCTTTCGGCGTCAGAGGCACATTCTTGTGGGTATCCATTCGGCTCTCCCCACCGGCAGCCGCCCCCACTTGGCGGATCAATTGAGCCCGACCTTGGTCTAGTTGGCCTCAAACTGACGGCCGCTGCCCCGGTTTATAGCCTGGTCCTTGTCTTAGGCCAGAGCGAACTTCAACCAGAGACTAAGGCCGTGATGCACATCCGGATGCGTCGGCCCCCCGATCTTTGTCTGATTTTTCACAGCTACAAAAGCTGTAAGATCCAAGACATCGCGCGCCGCGGCGCATGACAAACTGTTCAAAGAGTAACCAGGCGGTTTGATGCGCGAGGAGCGCTGGCATGGTCATTGCTCGCGCAGCAGGCAAGAACGGCGCTGGCTACTCCGCGTCTGGCGCGAGAGGAATGGTCCCATATGAGTTTGGTAAGGTCATTGGAAAGGGAAGAAGTTGACGCCTTCTATACGCTCAATGAGGGGCGTCTTGCATCCGTCACGCGCGAATTCACCGAGCATTTCTCAGGACGCGTACTGTATGCGGTGAAGGCGAATCCGTTGCCCAAAATTCTTCAGGCGGTCTCTCGCGGCGGAGTGGCCGGATTCGACGTGGCGTCGCTGGCCGAAGCCCACCTTGTACATTCCACTATTCCCAGGGCCCGTTCATGGTTCATGAATCCCGTGAAATCCCGTCGCGATATCGAACGGACGTTCCGCGATCTGGGGGTTCGCGATTATGTCATCGATTGCGAAGCCGAGCTGCGAAAGCTCCTCGAAGTCTTGCCGTCGCATGATCCGGAAATACGAATCTACGTCCGGTTCAAGTGTAGCGCGACGTGCGCCATCATAGACTTAAACGGCAAGTTTGGTGCCTCGCCCGCCGAAGCGAGCCGTCTGCTGGATCTCGTCAACGCGCAATCGCGCTGGACCACGGGGTTGTCCTTTCACCCAGGTTCCCAAACGATCGTTGTCGATCCCTATCTGCATGGCATTCGGGCGGCCGTCGACATTATACAAGCTGTTTTTCCGGCCCCCACAGCGCTCGATATCGGTGGCGGCTTTCCCGGCCATTATCTGAACGTCCCCTATCTCTCGCCCTTGCGCATGCTCTCCGAGATCACGAAACTGGTGCGCGGAACGGATGCACTAAAGCGTGTTGAACTGTTGTGTGAGCCCGGACGAGCACTGGTTCATGATAGCATCTCTTTGTTTTGCCGCGTGATCTTAAGAAAAGGCGAGGCGCTCTATTGCGGCGCGGGCATCTACAGCGGGCTCTCACCTTCCCGACAATGTTTTCTGCTCCCCGCCCGCGCTTGGCGTGGGGGACAACCGATCCAGACTGAGGAGTGGCAGGACTTCATCATCTTTGGCCCAACTTGCGACAGCATGGACAGGCTTGGATTCTCGTATTCACTGCCACGCGATTTGAGCGAAGGCGATTGGATTGAATTCCAGCATGTGGGCGCCTATACGGATATGGCGCGATTTAACGGGTTTTCGGTTGATAAGATCGTGGCGGTAGGGCAGGATGAACTTACCATGTTGCCCGCCGCCATTCAGTAGTTTTCATGAACATACTAGGGTCTGCACCTGATTAGCATCACGTGATTCTCTGGCCTGTGTGGTTGATTTGGGGCGAGAGAATGCGTGAGGGTCTGTTTTGGCTGAATGACAAGCAATAGGCGCGACCTCATTTGCTGAACGGGGCCGGAGCGGGACGACGATCGGCGCATCGTCAGCGGCATCGTTTACATGCTGCAATCGGGCGCGCGATGGCGCGATTGTCCGCGTGAATATGGCCCTTACACGACCGTCTACAATCGCTTCAATCGTTGGGCCAAGCGCGGACGATGGTGCGTAATTTTTGAAGCGCTGGCCAAGCTCGCCAAAGATTCCGTCGCGCTGTCGCTCGTCTCGAGCTCGGTCAAAGCTCATCGTTGTGCCTCCGGCGGAAAAAGGGGGCAAAATCAGGCGATCGGCCGCTCGGGCGGCGGTCGCATGACAAAATCCATGCGCTGAGCGATCCACTCTGCCGGCCGGTCGTCCTTCATCTGACCCCGGGCCAAGATGCCGATATGACTGTTGCACCCGATGTTCTGGCGCTCGCGCATACATGCGCGCACTCATCGCCGACAAAGGCTATGATGGGGACGGCTTTCGCGCCGAAGATCGTTAGTTGCGGCGCTAAACCCGTAATCCCCAACACATCCAACCGCACTCGTCATCCATCGCTTCAACAAACGGGCCTACAAAGGCCCAAATGTCATCGAGCGCAGCTTCTGCAGGCTCAAGGACTTCGGACGCATCGCCACCCGATACGATAAGCTTGCTCGGAATTTCCTGGCTGCTCATCTCGAACGCTCCCGTCGCATATTGGCTCAATTGAGTCTGGACCATAGAAAATGTTATCGATATAGCGAGAATCGCAGAGCGATGTGTGGGCCAATCCCGCATTTCATGCCGCAGGCGGAGCGACTGCAACGGGCCTGGATCGCGCACGACATCGGGATCGCTCAGGACAACCTTCCGAGTCTTGAGGACGTCGTTGGTGTTGTCCAAGCATCCGCGATTCTATCGGCCTCGGTCGACATCAGACCAATCACCTCGCTCCGCCGGCAGCCGGTTAGTGCTATCTGCGAATGATGTCGGCCGTCGTGACGTACTTTTCGTCCTTCTTCTCGGCATTTCGCAGTATCTCGCCAAGTGTCCGATATTCGGCTTCTGCGAGCCGGCGGCTCCGCACGTTGTCCTTCGGCTTTCTCAGACCATGGGGAGGATTGGTGGAGATTCCCGCCTCGACGTGCGTACGTGAGAATGCCGCCGAGAATCCCGAAGGTCCGCGTCGCCGTTCCCGCGCCACCGCGACGATCGCTTTCTCGCGTAGCTTTTTCGTCTTGACCGAGGCTCGCGTCTTGCCGGCCATGATATCCTTCAGGACCTCGTTGATGTCGGCCTTGGTTAGGTCCTTCACGCGCCGCGTGCCGAGAAGCGGAATGATATGGCGCTCGATGCGGGCGGTATCGGTGATGATGGTAGTGGGGTTCTTGGGGCGTCCACCCTTTCCCAAGACAAGGCCGGCGTTCAGATCGTTGAAGTTAAGCGTGCAGAGCTCCTTGATGGTGATCGCCTTGTGAGCGAGCTGGCGTTCCTCGCGGGATTGTCACCCTGTGCTTCGCGCCCCAACTGGACCTTCGCCTCCTGCCTCGCGCTTTCGGCGGTCCAGACGCCATGCAAGCCGATGGTGTAGCAGCGCGAGTGGCATAGTGATCTGTATTGGATGACGTAGCTACGAGCCAGAAATGGAGACGCGCAGACGCAACCAGGGAGCTCTTCATCCCAGATGACATAGTCCTTGTCGCTCGGCTCAGCGGCATCTCTTCGTGAGCCTAGCCGTGGGCATTCTCCCGACAGAACACCCGTTCTCGCGTAAGCACCACGTAAGCAGTCGGGTTAAATTGCTCCGAAGGCAAAGGTCACACGTTCGAACCGGTGCCGGGTGCGCCAATTCCCTAGGTTGTACAATGCGATATCGCGCCCGTATCGAAACTTCAGCTTCGCCATATTCGAGCGAGTAAGCAATCTGGAGAAAAATCGCACTCATGTCCGCACTGCGCTTGCACTACTGTCTGCGCAGACTCGATCATTTCTCTAAGACTGCGGCCAATGAAATGGCCCGAAAAAGAACGAGGGCCGAGGGCCCTCGCAGTTGGGGAGAAAGAGAAACATGCAGCTCGCCGTCATGACATGGTTGGCATGACAAATTCAGCACCTGCTCGTATTCCTGTCGGCCAGCGGCTGGTCACGGTCTTCATTCGCGTATTGAAGCGGACGCCTTCAGGGCCGTGCATGTGGTGGTCGCCGAAGATCGATGCTTTCCATCCACCGAAGGAGTGAAAGGCCATCGGCACCGGAATCGGAACGTTGATACCGACCATTCCAACCTTGATCTGGTGGGCGAATTCACGCGCGGCATCGCCATCACGCGTGAAGATGGCGGTACCATTGCCAAATTCGTGTTCATTGATCATGCGCGCGGCTGTCGCGTAGTCCGGCGCTCGAACGACTGACAGCACCGGTCCGAAGATCTCTTCCGTATAGATCTTCATGTTCGGCTTGACATGGTCGAACAGGCTTCCGCCCACGAAGAAACCATTCTCGTAGCCCTGCATCCTGAACTTGCGTCCGTCGACCAGCAACTTTGCGCCCTCGGCGACACCGGCATCGATATAGCTCCTTACCTTCTCCAGGTGCTGCCTCGTGACGAGAGGCCCCATCTCCGCTTCGCGGTCGGTACCCGGCCCGACCTTCAGGCCTCGGACCTTGGGTTCGAGCGCGGAGATCAGCCTGTCCGCGGTCCCCTCGCCGACCGGCACGGCAACCGAGATTGCCATGCAGCGTTCGCCGGCGGAGCCGTAGGCGGCTCCCATCAACGCATCGACCGCCTGATCCATGTCGGCATCGGGCATCACGATCATGTGGTTCTTGGCGCCGCCGAGCGCCTGGCAGCGCTTCCCGCTGTGCGCGGCTGTCGAATAAATATACTGCGCGATCGGTGTGGAGCCCACGAAGCTGATCGCCGAAATATCTGGGTGATGGAGCAGCGCATCGACAGCTTCCTTGTCGCCTTGCACCACGTTGAACACACCGTCCGGCAGACCGGCTTCCTTCAGCCACTCCGCCATGATGAGCGACGCCGACGGGTCGCGCTCAGATGGCTTCAGAATGAACGCATTTCCGCAGGCGAGAGCGACCGGGAACATCCACATCGGAACCATGACCGGGAAATTAAAGGGCGTGATTCCGGCGACAACACCGAGCGGCTGGCGAATAGAATAGCTGTCGACACGGGTACCGACATTCTCGGTGAGTTCGCCCTTGAGGAGCTGCGGAGCGGCCGTGGCAAACTCGACCACCTCCATTCCGCGCTGAACTTCGCCCAGAGCGTCGGAGTGAACCTTGCCGTGCTCGGAGACGATCACGTCGGCAAGCTGACTTGCGCGATCCTCAAGGATGCGCAGAAATCGATTGAGAACGCGCGCACGACGTAGAGGCGTCGTTTCGGCCCAACCCTCGGCCGCCCTGCTGGCGGCGGACACCGCGTCGGCCACCACGACCGCGTTGGCGGCCACAACACGGCCGGTCTGCTCGCCCGTTGCCGGGTTGAAGACCGGCAAGCTGCGTTCGCTGCCGCCCGGGACCTGCTTGCCATTGATGAAATGATTGATCTGCGTGACCACGAACGTCTCCATCTTGTTTCTGATCAGACCCGCGCCCTCAAATCAGGCCGCTTTCATTCCCGCCATGTATTTTCCGATCACGCGCTTGTCGGCGCGCTCGGCTAACACTTCATGGACGATGCGACCCGCGCTCATGACGAGGACCCTGTCGACCAAGCCAAGCAACTCGTCGAGATCCTCCGAGATGAGCAGCACTGCGGCTCCGCCGTTCCGGGCCTCGAGGATCCGACGGTACGTTTCTTCGCACGCAACGAAATCGAGACCGAACGTCGGGTTGGACGCGACCAGCAATCGGACGTCCTGCGTGAGCTCCCGCGCCAGTACGGCCCGTTGCACGTTGCCACCGGACAGCGTGCTCATGCTTGCGGTCAGGCCAGGCGCCTTGACACGGAATTGCGCCACCAGCCTCTCAGCCTGCTCTGCGAGCGCGCCGTAGTTCATTGCGATACCACGGCAGAGCGGCACCCGATCGAAATTGCGCAGGGCAAGGTTCTCGGCCAGCGACATGCGATCGATGCAGGCGTTCTTCAGGGGCTCTTGCGGCAGTCCGTAGACGCCGAGGCGAGCGATTTCCTGTCGCGTCCCGTTGAACGATGAGCCGGACACGGTCATCGTTCCGCTGCGATCCCGCTGTCCCATCAGGGCCTCGACCAACTCCAACTGTCCATTTCCGGATACCCCGGCAATTCCGACAATCTCGCCTGCCCGCACCACGAGCGAGAGATCTTTCACGGCGGGAAGACCATTGTCGCCGTTCACGCGGAGGTCGCTGATGGAGAGAATAATATCGGACTTCGGCGGTGATTTCGGCGCGTGCTGCACCATCTTGCTGATGGGCTCGCCGATCATCGCTTCTGCCAGAGCGTCATCCGTCAAATCGGCGACGGCGCCCGTTCGCACCGACGCGCCTCGACGCAACACCGTCACGTCGTCGGCGAATCGGCGCACTTCATGGAACTTGTGGCTAATCAGGATGGCGCTGAGTTCGCCCGTCCGTGTCAGGCTACGAACATGGCCGAGCACTTCATCGGCTTCTGCCGGCGTCAGCACCGACGTCGGTTCGTCCAGGATGAGGAGCTTGCGCCCGAGATAGAGCTGCTTGACGATCTCGGCCTTCTGCTTCTCGCCCGCCGAGAGCTGCGAGACGCGTACGTCGAGTGACACGTGAAACGGAAGCTTCTTTGTAACTTCGGTCAGCCGCCTTAGCTCGTTTTGCCAGTTGATATAGGCCGGCAATCTCGCTCCGCTGACGACGAGATTCTGCGCCACCGTCATCGACGGCACGAGAGTGAAATGCTGATACACCATGCCGATGCCGAGCGCGTCGGCATCCTTCGGCGAGCTCAGCCGATGCTCGCGCCCATCCACCTCGATGTGACCCTCGTCCGGATGGTAAAAGCCGACGAGGCATTTGACCAACGTGCTCTTGCCGGCGCCATTCTCCCCGAGCAGCGCGTGGACGGTGCCCGAGCGGATCAGTAGCGACACGTTGTTCAAAGCGAGATTCGCTCCGAAACGCTTCGTCATGTTCCTGAGCTCGACTTGCGGAGCGGTCATCGTACTATCCTCCGAGGATGAATTCCCGTCACGGCGCTTCTCACCGGTGCAGCTTGAGCTCGCCCGGCGCATCGGCGAACGGAGCGGCGCGCGACGTCGAAGCCACCATGATCGCCAGCGTCAGGATGTAGGGGGCCGCATTGAACAGGTAGTAATAGCCGGTCACGCCAATGCCCTGGAGCGCAGGACCAAGAGCGCCCGCCCCGCCGAACAGCAGCGATGCGCCGAGGGCGTTGATGGAGCGCCAGCGCGCAAAGATGACGAGCGCGACCGCCATGATGCCTTGGCCACTCGACAGCCCTTCACTCCAGCTTCCAGGATACGAAAGCGACAGGAAGCTGCCGCCGATGCCGGCGAGAAAGCCGCCCGCCATGGTCGCGATGGTTCGTACCCGCAGTACGGGAAAGCCAAGCGCGCGTGCGGCATCCTCGCTATCTCCCACCGTACGCAGCATCAGCCCCCAGCCGGTCCTGTTCAGGAAGACGTAGACCGCAAAAGCCAGTGCAATTCCGACGAAGAACAGTGCGTTGACGTCCAGCGCAGCTCGCACCTGCGGTACGCTCGACCAGAATCCGAGTGCGATCGAGGGAAGCGGCGGCGCTTTGGGCTCGATCAAGGGTTTGCCCAGGAAGAACGCGAGCCCCGTACCGAGCACGATCAGGCTGATGCCGATCGCGGTGTCGTTGACGCGCTTCACACTGCACAGCAGGCCATGCAGGAGTCCGAAGGCCATTCCGGCGAGTCCCGCGGAAAGCACGCCGAGCCAAGGCGAGCCGGACAGGTAGGAGATCGCGTATCCCGCCATGGCACCGAGCATCAGCGTGCCTTCGAGGCCCAGATTGATACGGCCCGATTTCTCGGTGATCAGCTCACCGATGCTCACGAAAATGAAGGGTGTCGACACACGGATCGCCCCACCCAGGATCGCGAGCGGCAGCGCAAGCCAACCGATTGATGTAGCGTCCATGTCTTACCTCCGCGTCGTTTCTCGGAGTTGTTGCGCAATTGCATCCGCGACGAGAACGCAGACGAAAATCAGGCCCTGGAACACCAGCATTGTCGCATCCGGAAGTCCGAGACGCCGTTGCAGCAAACTGGCGCTCGCCTGCATGCCGCCGATCAACAGCGCGACGGCGACAATCGCAAGCGGCTGGTGCCGCGCCAGGAAGGCGACGAGGATTCCGCTATAGCCATAGCCGACGATGAGCGAGGAGTTGGCCGTCCCCTGCACTGCAGCCACCTCGATCGCGCCGGCAATGCCCGCCATGCCGCCTGCCACGACCGAGGCGCCGATGATCCAGCGATTCACCGCAAGACCGATCATCCTCGCGACCCCGGCACTTCCGCCGACCACCCGCAGCGCAAAGCCCCAGCGGGTGTAGCGGAGCACGACATGTGCGGCGATCGCCAGCAAGAGACTGACGGCAAGGCCAGCGTGAACGCCCACACCTGGCAACGTCGGCAGCATGTAGGAGGGTTCGATAGGGTGGGTCGACGGCTTGTCGAGACTTGCCGGATCGCGCAACATGCCTTCGGTCAGGTGGTGGAAGACCGCGATTCCGATGTAGGACAGCAGCAAGCTCGAGATCGTTTCGTTGAGGCCGCGATATTGGCGGAGCACACCCGCCAGACCGAACCAGAGCCCTCCGATCAAGCCGCCGGCCAGCAACATCAGGAGCTGCATGGGAAGCGCGTGCGCTCCCGCGAACGGCAACGTCACAACGGCACCTGCGAGCCCGCCGAGCACCAAGGCTCCCTCGCCGCCGATAATCACGAGCCCCGCTTGCGCGGGGATCGCAACCGCGAGCCCCACGAGGACCAAAGGAGCGGCGCGCGACAAGGTATCCTGCCAGGCGAAGCTGCTACCGAAGCCGCCCTGGACGATCAGAGCGAACACCGTGGCGGGGTTCTGTCCATACAAGGCCACGAACGCCGCAAAGATGGCGGAGGCGAGCAGCACCGCCAGGACAGGCAAGGCCACACTCAGTTGAGCTGTGGTTACCAGCGGCTTCGGAGGCACGGGTTCGATTCCGGAGATCGAAGACAAGAGCGCCTCCTAGACTTGGCCGATGATGCCTTCGACGAGATAGTTGATGCCGTCGAGCGCACGGTCGTTGCTGCTCTGCATGACGCCAGCAGGAATGACAACGTTGCCCTTGTTGTCCTTGAGCGGGCCACTGTAGATCACGCGCGTGCCGCCGATGAGGTCTGCGCGCGCCGTCTCGGCCGCTGCGCGCGCCTCAGGCGTAACGAGTTTCCCGAACGGGCTGTTCTTGACGAAATGATCGCCAAGGCCGGCACGGAGATAGTGCTCGGGCTTCTTGCCGCCACGCACGCTGCCGGCATAGACAAGATAAGGCGTGATCCAGTTCCACTCGGCCCCCGTGAGATAGCCGTTGGGAGCCACGTCGGCCTGACTCGAGTGGTAGCCGCATGACATGACGCCGCGCTTCTCCGCCGTCTCGATCACGACCTTCGGGCTATCGACCTGGGCGGCGATGACGTCGGCCCCCTGGTCGACCAGCGTGTTCGTCGCCTCCGCCTCGCGCACAGGAAGAACCCAGTCGCCCGTGAAGATGACCTGCACCTGAATGGCCGGATCGACTGAACGCGCGCCGATCGTAAAAGCGTTGATGCTGCGCAGAAGATTGGGCGTCGGCTTTGCAGCAACGAGGCCGAGCTTCTTGGTCTTCGTCATGTGGCCGGCGACGATTCCCGAAATGTACTGCGCCTCGAAGATGTAGGCGTAGAACGTGCCGATGTTCTCGGGCATGCCCGCCGTCCACACGCCGCCGGTGTGAGCGAAGGTGACATCCGGATACTTGGCCGCCATCTCCAGAACGTGGGGCTTGAAGTAGCCAAAGGACGTCGCCAGGATAAGTTGAGCGCCGTCCTGGCGGATCATGCCTTCCATGCTGCGTTGGGCCGCGATCGTTTCCGGAACGCGCTCCTCTTCGATCACCTTGATGCCGGGCAGCTTCTTCAGGGCCGCGGCGGCCTGTGCGTGGGACTGGTTGAAGCCATAATCCTGCTTGGAGCCGGAGTAGAGAACTCCAACGGTCAGCGGCGTCTCCGCACGGGCAACAGTACTCTTGAGAACGAATGGTGCGGAGCCGGCAGCGGCTAGCATCTGGAGCACCGAGCGACGATCAACAGGCTTCAAAGTCATGTTCCCCTCCGTTGAAGATTGCAATCACCAGTCACGACCAAATTCGTTCGGCAGCCGACAGCAGACCGGGCGCACCACATGCGATGAGATCGGCTTCCAGCTCTCGTCTTTCAGCAGCGGATAGCGGCGTGACCGGCGAGCGCACGGCGCCGCCGGCAAGGCCGATCAGATCGCACCAATGCTTGACCGCTGCGTTCGGCATGTGACCGCGCTTCAGCGGGTCCATGATCCACTTGTTGAAGATGATCCGTTGCGGCGCGAGTGAAGCATAGATGCGTGCTGCTTCTTCCGTCCGTCCGGCCGTCAACAGAGCCACGTATTCCGCGATCGGGCGAAACTCGCCGCGTTGATAGAGATAGGGCTCGGGGTCGGCATAGAGGATCGACTGCCCCTCGGCCTGCATGTTGGCGAAGAAGTTCTCTTCCAGCGGGTCCGACACCAGGACGCCGTTTCGCGCAGCCAGGCGAAGCGCCGCGTTCTCGGCTGCGTTGCCTGTCGTCTTCAGGAGCTTCAGGTTGGGTAGCGAGCAGAGCTGCGTGAAAACGCCGGGATCCAGTGGAATGCCCGCGGCGGTTCGCGCGTTGAAGATGACGATCGGCATCTCCAAGCGGGCACAGATATCGTGCAGATAGGCGAATTGCTGCGCAGGCGATCGCGGACCGGAGGTTGGGACCATGAGCACGGCATGGCTGACGCCGAGCCGACGTGCATGCTCGCCGAGATCGATGGTTTCTTCCACCGAGGGACCGGAGATCACCACGGAAATCCCAACGCGTCCCCCCGCCTCGTCCGTAATGACCTCGATGACACGCTTTCTCTCCTGCAGCGTGAGCGACCAGACTTCGCCGATCAGCCCGTTGCAAAACACGCCCGCCAATCCGGTTGCGATGTAGTGGCGGACGTTCCGGCGAACGCCGGCCTCGTCGATGGCACCAGATGAATCGAAGGGCGTGTGAATCGCCGCCCAGATTTCCGGAATGTTCTGTCCGATCGCCATGTCCGCTCCCTTGAACGAACCGGTCTATTCTATTTATCATGATAAACCGGATTTGCATGAATATGCCTGTTATGGGAGAAGTGTCAATCAAGGAGTCGGTGTTTTCTCAGGCCCATGCCAATTCGCGACGGAATCGGCCTTGGAACTCATTGGTAGCTTTGGAGAATTCGGGATGGCGGTCGAATTGGAAAAATTGCCGCGGCCGGGGGCGCGGCTGAAAATTCAAAAGCGGGCCGATCTCGTTACCGAAGAGATCAAGCAGCTGATCACGCAGAAGAACCTTCGTCCGGGCGACAAGCTTCCCATGGAGAAGGAGCTTCAGCGGCTGTTTTCGGTCAGCAAGAGCACGATCCGCGAGGCGCTCAAGTCCCTCGAGGTGCAGGGACTGATCACCATCAGCACCGGGCCGACTGGCGGGGCAACGATCATGGAGGTCCCGCTCGAGCGCACCTTTCAGCTGTTGCAGAACTACCTGTTCTTCAAAGAAGTCAGCATGGAGGACATCTATGCGGCGCGGCGGCTGCTGGAGCCGGAATTGGCTGCCGGCTCGGTGCCGTTTCTGTCGAACGAGCAGCTCGATGCGCTGGAGCACAACATCGAAACGTGCCAGCCGACCTCGCAGGAGCCGTCTCTTCTGGTTCGTCAACGCCAGGCGGATCTCGACTTTCACGACATCCTGGCTGCAGCAAACCCCAATCCTTTTCTGCGCTTCGCATGCGAGCTCATCAACGAGATGCTTCGTCGGCTGGTTGTTTTCAGCACCCAGACGCCTCCTGAAGAGCACACGAGATTCGGATGCGCCAACGTCAAGATTCACACGGAGATCGCCAAGGCCGCCCGCGCGCGCGACAGCGAGCGCGTGCGCGCGCTCATGAAAGCGCACATGGAGGAAGCTTCAGAATACGTGAAGCGGCTGGATGGCCGACTCGATGGTCGACTGATTCTCGATTCGGAAATGGCGCCGCGCCCGCGACCACTGTCCTGAAGCGCACCCTGTTCCGCTACAATTACACCGGCACCACCCTGCGCGTGCACTACGGTTTGGTCGTGGGGCAAAGCTTGTTCACCAGCCCGATCCGAGCAACGCTTGATCGACTCGTTTTGCTTCTCAGAAACCTCAGCAGATAGGTGACTGCGGTTCATCGATGCTTGCAAAGTTCTCATTTGTCGGCCGGTTCCGCCTCGACGCAGACTAGCCCCAAAGTCAACGCTCTCGAGCGTTTTGGGGAGGATGCGTGCTTCTACAACGCCAACTGGCGTCCATTCAGGTTGCGGGCGGTAAGCCCGGACCCGCGATGCGCCTGCGCTGCAAATCCTCGACATAGATGAATTTGTTTCTTTCGGTCCGGTCGCCGCCGACAGCGTCCGTTCACGCCCAAGGCTGGCTAACCAGGCAGGGATGACGTGAGAAGCGCTCCGAAGCCGGCTCCGCCGGACTCCGGACGCCCAAGAGGAGGAAGACGGGATGAAGTTCAGGACGTTTCTCGGCGCGGTCGCTGTCCTAGTGCTCGCTGCCGGCTTAGCGCCGGCTGCCGACAAGGATGCGGCCGACACTGCGGTCGAGGCCGCGAAGAAGTACGCAGGTACAACGATCAGCATCGTGTGGGAGGCCGGTCTCCAATCACTCGATCCGCGGAACTATTCGGGCCCGCAATGGGAGAAGCTCACCGGCATCAAGGTGAAGGTGGTCGAGGTGCCGACCGACCAGATGTTCACCAAGATCATGCAGGATTTCAAATCGGGCGCCGGAGCGTATGACGCGCTGAACGTCATTCCGTCCTGGATGCCGGATCTTGCGCGTGCAGGCGCGCTCGAGCCTCTCGACAAGTATGTCGACAAGTTCGGCTATCGCGACGAGCTGCAGGATATCGCGGCCGCCTACCGCGACAACCAGATGCAGTATGACGGGAAGATCTACGGCTTTCCGGACGATGGCGACGTGATGCTGCTCTACTACCGGAAGGACATCTTCGAGGATCCGAAGATGAAGGAGGAGTTCAAAACCAAGTTCGGCTACGAGCTGGCGCCGCCAAAGGACTGGAAGCAGTTCGACGAGATCGGCCAATTCATCACCGACAAGATGGCGCCCAAGGTCTACGGCGCGGGATTCTTCCGCACCGCGCCCTACCCGCAATACATGTTCCAGGAGCGCTTTCGCATGGAGGGCGGCAAGTTCTTCAATGCGGACACCATGAAGGCGACGGTGAATGGCGAGGTCGGCCTCAAGGTGTTCAAGCAGATGCTGGCGGAAAACAAGTTCATGCCGCCCGGCGTCGAGCAGTGGAATTTCGTCGACAATCTCGCTGCATTCCTTCAGGGCACGACCGCCATGACGATCTCCTGGCCGCCCTACGGCCGCTGGGCCGCGGGATATGGCTCGGGCGAGCAAGCTTTGAAGTGGGTGCCGAAATCGCAGGTCGCCGGCAAAGTCGGCTACGCGCTCACCCCTCTCGGCCGTCCCGAGCTCGGCGTCGGCTTCGACCTGTCGGTCTCGGCCACCAGCAAGAACAAGGAGGCCGCGTATCTCTTCATCCAGTGGCTGAACAGCAAGAAGACCAGCCTCGAGCGTGTCCAGCTGCCCTATACGCTGCGCGATCCATTCCGCCTCTCGCACTACGCGAGCGAGAAATACCGTGCGCTCTGGCCCGATGCTCCAGCCTATCTCGACACGATCAAGACGTCGGGCGAGAAGGGCCTGCTCGATCTCTCCTTGCTGCAACAGGACAAGTACGACGAGGCGATGACCAAAGCGATCTCGAGCCTGTGGGCCGGCGAAGACCCCAAAGCCATTCTCGACCGCATGGCGCAACAATTCGACGCGATCACCGAGAAGGTCGGCATCGAGAACCAGAAAGCCGTCTACAAGGTCTGGGCCGCAAAGCCCGGCGCCTACCCGCAATAATTGGCTGGATATCGCACGGGAGGCCTCGCCCTCCCGTGCGGTGCCGTTTTCCGGACTGATGATGACAGTTTCTGTGAGCCTCAATGGCGCGGAGCAGCGCCGCCCCAGCCGCTTCGGGCGCATGCTCGAAGACCGCCTGCCCTATCTCATCGTTGCGCCGGCCATTCTGATTCTTCTCCTGGTCGGCCTGTTCCCTCTGATCTACTCGCTGATCGTGAGCTTCCAGCGCATCACGATGACCGAGAACGACACCTCCTTCGTTGGCCTCTTCAACTATGCGGAGCTGTTCAGGGATGCCCGCCTCTGGGCTTCGCTCGGTCATACCGCCATCATCACCGCGATCGCCCTCCCCTTGGAGCTGCTGGTCGGCTTCCTGATGGCGCAGCTCTTCATCGATCGCATGCCGGGCCGACAGATCTTCGTCGCGCTGCTGGTGCTTCCGACAGTGATCTCTCCGATCGTCGCGGGCGCGACGTGGCGTCTGATGTTCGACGTCCGCTTCGGCCCGATTGGCCAGATTCTGAGCTTCTTCGCTGGAGAACCGGTCCGGATCCTGTGGACGGTCAATCCTGCCTACGTCTATCCGGCGATCATCATCTGCGAGGTCTGGCAGTGGTCGCCGTTTATGTTCCTGCTGCTGCTCGCCGCGCTGTCGAATGTGGACCAGTCGCAGCTCGAGGCTGCGGAGATCGATGGGGCGTCGTACCTGCGCGTGCTTCGCGCGATCGTTCTGCCGGCGATCGCGCCCGTGATCGCCGTCGCCTGCCTGATCCGCGGCCTCGATCTCGTCCGCATCTTCGACATCATCTGGGCCCTTACCGAAGGCGGGCCGGGCTCGATGACCGAAACCATCTCGCTCTACACCTATGTGCAGGGCTTCTCGCAATTCGAGACCAGCTACACCGCCGCGATTTCCTTCCTGGTGATTGCGCTGCTCACGGTCATCACCACGCTGGTCCTCAAGCGCATGGAGCTTGCGCGATGAGGACCGGCAGGCTTCCGGCCAGAAAGGCCCGCATTCTCGCCGTCCGCTATCTCGGCGCCTGCATCGTGACCCTGCTGTTCCTGTTTCCGGTCTACTGGTTGTTCATGATTTCGTTCAAGACACCGGACGAGATCTATCACGTTCCGCCGTTGTGGATTCCCGGACAGATCCAGTTCTCGAACTATTATGTCCTGTTTAGGGATGGCGACGTCGTTGCGATCCTGAACAGCCTGATCGTCGCCGGCGTCAGCTCCGGCGTCGCAATCGTTCTCGGGACGCTCTGCGCCTACAGCCTCGCCAGGTTCGGCACCGGCGGCGAGAACCTCGCGATGTGGATCATCTCCCAGCGCATGATTCCGCCGATCGCTGTCATCTTCCCGATCTTCCTGATCTACGTGTATTTTGGCCTCGTCGACGGCTATTTCGGGCTGATCCTCCTCTACACCGCATTCAATCTCCCCTACGTGATCTGGATGATGCGCGGCTACATCGTCGACGTTCCGCTGGAGCTCGAGGAGAGCGCGCTGGTCGATGGCCTCAATCGATGGGAGGTGATCTGGAAGGTCGTTTTTCCGATGGTTCGCCCCGGCCTGATGGCGACGTCGGTCTTCACCTTCGTGTTCGCCTGGAACGACTTTCTGTTCGCACTCGTGCTCACGCGCACCGAGGTCATCACCTTTCCAGTCATGCTGACGCACTATTTCGGCGGCCAATCGAATTTCTGGGCGAAGATCGCGGCGATGTCGGTCCTGGGGACGTTGCCGATCTTCGTCGCGGTCTCGGTGATGCAGCGCTATCTCGTGCGCGGCATCTCGCTGGGCGCAGTCAAGGGTTAGGGAGAGCGGAGTGGCTGACGTCAAGTTGTCCGGCGTGCACAAATATTACGGCAGTGTGCATGCGGTCCGCGGGGTGGATCTCACCATCGCCGATGGCGAATTCGCCGTGCTGGTGGGGCCGTCGGGCTGCGGCA
Source organism: Bradyrhizobium sp. SUTN9-2 (assembly GCF_003122645.1). Taxonomy (NCBI): domain Bacteria; kingdom Pseudomonadati; phylum Pseudomonadota; class Alphaproteobacteria; order Hyphomicrobiales; family Nitrobacteraceae; genus Bradyrhizobium; species Bradyrhizobium sp. SUTN9-2. Next base: position 2,681,212 of record NZ_LAXE01000001.1, on the reverse strand, counting down.
AGAGCACGCTGTTGCGAACGATCGCGGGTCTCGAGGATCCGGATGGTGGAACGATCACCATCGGCGGCGAGGTGGTCAACGATCTGCGCCCGCGCGAGCGCAATATCGCGATGGTGTTTCAGAACTATGCGCTCTACCCCTATCTGACCGTCAGCGAGAACATCGCCTTCGGCCTGCGCGCCCGCAAGACTCCCGAGATCGAGATCAGGAAGCGCGTCAGTGAAGCCGCCGAGATGCTCGGCATCGGCAATTTCCTGCGGCGCTATCCGCGGCAGCTCTCCGGTGGACAGCGTCAGCGCGTCGCGATCGGCCGCGCCATCGTCCGCAAGGCCGACCTGTTCCTGTTCGACGAGCCGCTCTCGAATCTGGACGCTCAGTTGCGCGACGAGATGCGCACCGAGATCAAGCGCCTGCATCACGAGATCACGACGACCATGATCTATGTGACCCATGACCAGGTCGAGGCGATGACGCTGGCCGACCGCATCGTGCTGCTGCGCGACGGCCAGATCGAGCAGCAGGGCGCACCGCTCGAGTTGTTCGAGCAGCCCCGTACGGGGTTCGTCGCCGGCTTTCTCGGCTCTCCCTCGATCAACCTCATCCCGGCGACCCTCAGGACAAACGGTCCCGGGGCAGCCGTGGTGTTTCAGACCGGCGGTGAACTGACGCTTCCGAGCGCGAAGGCGAGGCCGCTGGCCGGTATGGATGGACGAGACATTCTCGTCGGCATTCGGCCCCAGCACTTCAGTCGAGCCGGCGGGCCGTTGCGCGAAGGCGTGGTGCCCTATTCGGCCATTGCCGATCTCATTCAGCCGACGGGGACACGCACCTTCACCACCATCAAGATCGGCGGCACCGATGCCGTTGCCGAACTGCAGGCCCATGACGTCAGCAGCCATGGCGAGCGAATTGATCTCGCCATCGACCTCAATCGCGTGGTGCTGATCGACCCGGCCAGCGGCCTGGTTATCGCATAACGAGAGCAACATTCGAAAACGGGAGGGATGAATGGCGTCGACATTGTTTGCAAGGGGAATTGGCGCGCCGGAGGGGCCGGTGTGCCTACCTGATGGCTCGATGTATGTCACGGAGATGTCCGCGTCGACCCTTTGTGTCACGCGGCTCGATCCCCGCGGCAACCGCCGCGTGATCCGAGCGACGGGCGGCCGTCCAAATGGACTGACGACCGACGGCCACGGCCGCATCTGGATCGCGGAAGCTGGTTTGCGGGCGCTGATCTGCATCGACGAGGGCGGAAACGAGATCCGGCGCATGCAGGGCGAAGGCGCGGACCGGTTTCTATTTCCAAACGACCTCTGCTTCGGTCCGAACGGATTGCTGTACATGACCGATTCCGGGATGGCCGCCGAGGATTTCATCAACGGCCAGGCCTTTGTCGACGGTTATATGGACCTCGACTGGGACGGCCGTGTGTATGAGATCGATCCGGCAGCCATGAAGGTGCTCCGTGTGATCGATCGCAAGATCCGCTTCACCAACGGCATTGCCTTCGGTCCCGACAACCACCTCTACGCCAACGCATCGTTCACCGGCGAGATCTACCGATATGACGTGCTCGCCGAGCCAGCCCCGAAACGCATCGTCTTCGGCAACGTGCTGCAGCCGGATTCCAATCCGGATTTCAAAGGGCCGGACGGGATGGCTTTCGGAACGGACGGTCGGCTTTACTGCACGGTCTACAACCAGAAGAACGTTACGGTGCTAGACCGGCGGGGCGAAGTGGTCGATCGGCTGATCCTTGATGGGCCTCAGCCGACGAATTGTGCCTTCACGCTCGGAGGCAAGAAGCTCCGGGTGACGGAGGTCGGCAAGGGCCGGGTCGAGGAGATCGACATGCCTTGCGAAGGCCTCCCGCTGCATCTGCCGAAATTCGCCTGAGCAGGAGACTCGGGTTTCCGCGAGGCTCCTGCCAAGCTCGTCAAAGGAAGCCGATCGACAACCAGGGCACGGCGGCAACGATCACCGTGCCGATGAGAAGCGCGATCATATAGCCCACGATCGGCTTCATGCCCTCGTCCGGATTGATGCGGCTGATCGCGCAGGCCGCGTAGTAACCGACGCCGAACGGCGGCGCGAACAGGCCAATGCCCATGGCGAGGACGACCACCATCGCGTAGTGGACATCGTGCACCCCAACCTGCCGCGCGATCGGGAACAGCAGCGGACCGAACAGGACGATGGCCGGGATTCCCTCCAGCACGCTGCCGAGGATCACGAACGTCACGATCGTCACCGCTAGGAAGACCGGTACCCCGCCCGGAAGGCTGGTCATGAACTTGGCGAGAGAGGCCGAAAATCCCGACTGGGTCAGCGCCCAGGCCATGCCTGTCGCCGCGCCGATGATAAGCAGAATCGCCCCTGATAGGGAGGCTGTCTCAACCAGCATCGGGTAGATGCGACGCCAGTCGAACTGGCGGTAGATGAACAGACCCGCGCAGACCGAGTACAGGATGCCGATCGTCGAGACTTCCGTTGCCGTCGCAACGCCCTCGACGACCGCCGTGCGGATCACGAACGGCAGTGCGATAGCAGGTATCGCGATCACGAAGGCCCGCCCGATTTGCCGGCCGCTAGCCCGCTTGACGTGAGACAGGTCTTCCCGGCGGTATCGCCACCAGACGACGGCTGCGAGCATGACCGCGAGCACCACGCCCGGGAGCAACCCGCCAGTGAAGAGCGCCGAGATCGACACGCCGGTCACCGAGCCGATCGTGATCAGGACCAGCGAGGGCGGAATCGTCTCGGTCTGCGCGCCGGTCGCCGCCAGAAGCGCAACGAGGTCGCCCGGTTTGGCCCCGCGCTGCCGCATCTCCGGAAACAGGACAGGAGCCACCGCAGCCATGTCCGCCGCCTTGGAACCGGAAATGCCCGAGACCAGATACATCGCCCCGACCAGCACGTAGTGCAATCCGCCGCGCACGTGGCCCAGGAGGCTCGCCAGGAAGCTGACCATGGCGCGCGCCATGCCCGTCATCTCGATCAGAAGGCCGAGAAAGACGAAGAGCGGCACGGCGAGCAGGATCAGGTGGCTCATGCCCTCGTCCATTCGTCCGATCATCACCACGTCGGGCGTGCTGGTGGTCAGGGCGAGATAGCCGACCGTGGCAAGACCAAATGCGAACGCGATCGGCACGGCCGCGAAGACCATCGCCCCCACAACGAAAACGAAGAAGATCAGCAGATTCACGTTGCCGAGCGGCTTCAAGACGGGGGCGAGCAGAATGAACGCCGCAATGATGCCTGCAACCATCGCGACCGAACCCAGCAGGCTGCGCAGGCTCGCGATCCGGATCAGCCGGAGGACCGCTGCGGTCAGCATCAAGCTGATGCCGATCGGCAACGCCGCCGCGCGCCAGCTGTTGACGATCTCGAGCGCCGGTGTCGTGATGAAGGCCTCGTCGGCCGCAAATTCATAGGCCGGCCAGACAACGAGCGCAAGAAATGCCAGCGATGCTGCGGCCGCGACGACATCCAGGAACGCGCGAAGCTCCGCGCTGAGAACGCCAACGATAGCCGTCATCCGCATGTGTTCGCCGCGCTGGAACGCGATCACGGAACCGAACATGGCGAGCCATAGGAAGAGAATGCCGGCAAGCTCGTCGGACCAGATAATTGGCGAGCGGAACACGTATCGACCCACGATGCCGGCAGACAGCACCGCAATCTCCGCCAGCACGAGCAGTGCTGCCGGGATCGCCACGACATGGCCAAGCACCGTGTTCGCCGTTATCACCCAACTGCGCCGGCCCGCCTGCGGAGCGCTGGCCGCCACACCGGCATCGACGTGGGGCGGATGGCTCACGCTGGTCATGATAACTGGCCTGCGGCTTTTTCGAGCTGCGACCATGCCTCCTCGCCAAACTTGGCTTTCCAGTCGGCGTAGAAGCTGGTTTTGGACAAGGCCTGGCGGAAGGCGGCGCGATCGACGTCGATGAATTTGAGGCCCTTGGCCGAAAGATCGGCGCGCAGTGACTGGCTGAGCTTCGCGATGTCGGCGCGCTGATCGACCGCCGAGCGGTCGAGCTCTCGCGTCACGATCGCCTGCACGTCCTTCGGCAGGCGCTCGAAAGCGCGCTTGTTGCCGAGGATCCAGTAGCCGTCCCAGACGTGCCCCGTCAGGCTGCACGTGCTCTGCACTTCATAGAGACGGGCGGTCGCAATGATGGGCAACGGATTCTCCTGGCCGTCGACGACCTTGGTCTGCAGCGCGGAATAGACCTCGTTGAAGTTGATCGGCGTCGGCCCGGCGCCCAGCGCCTTGAAGAGCGAGGTCAGCAGCGGCGCGGGCGGAACGCGGATCTGGAAATTCTTCAGATCATCCGGCGTCCGCACCTCGCGGCCGGACGAGGTCACCTGGCGAAAGCCGTTGTCCCAGGCTTTTGACACCGCCATGATCGGTGTCTTGGCGATCTGCGCACGGATGTAGGTGCCGAGGTCGCCGTCCATCGCCTTCCACACGCTGTCGTAATCGGTGAATGCGAAGCCGGTGTTCACGATGCCGGCGCTTGGCACCAGGGTGGCAAGGATCGAGGAGGATTGGTTAAAGAACTCGACGCCGCCGCTGCGAACCTGGGTCAGCAGCTCGGTGTCGGAGCCGAGCTGATTGGCCGGGAACAGCCTGATCTCCAGCCGTCCGCTGGTCGCTTCGCGGATGCGGTCGATCGCCTCTTGCGCGCGGATGTTCACCGGATGGGTCGGATCCTGTCCGGTTGCGAACTTGTGGACGAACTCGGCGGCAGACGCTGGACGGGTCAGAATCCCGCAGAGAGGTACCGCGCTCGCCGCGATTAATAGCGAACGGCGGCTGATGCGTCCGGGCTTCGAGACAGTCATGTTTTCCTCCTGGTCCTGTATTGACGTTGTGCCGGCTGCATGAGCCTGCGCTGTTTTCAGCTGTCCGGCTCTTCGACCGCCCGCACTCAGGCAACAGCCTTCGCTCGCCCGCCGCAACATGCAGCGGGTGGAACTCTTCACTCGGATTTGGCCTGACGGACGCTTAGTGCCGGTGCGCTAAAGCCACCGCTTGATCTGCCTTGCGACCTCGGCGGTGGAGATGCCGTAGCGGTCGTGCAGTGTCGGTAGTGCGCCGGCGTCAAGAAATTCGTCCGGCAATGCAATCTGGCGGAAAGGCGGATGGACGCCTGAACGCATCAGGAGTGCGGCGACGGCCTCGCCGAGACCGCCAATCGTCGTATGGTTTTCGGCAACGACGACCAAGCGGCCTGACTTGCCGGCTTCGCGCAGTATTGTCTCGGCATCGAGCGGCTTGATGGTCGGAACGTGGAGCACTGCAGCATCGACGCCATCGTTTTTAAGAACTTGCACAGCCTCGAGCGCACGCATCGTCATGATGCCGGACGAGACGATCAGGACATCCTTCCCGTCGCGGATCAGCTTGGCCTTGCCGAGCTCGAACTTGTAGTCGTATTCGTCCAGCACGACCGGCACCTGGCCACGCAGCAGGCGCATGTAGACCGGCCCATGATGCGCCGCGATCGCGGGCACCAGCTGCTCGATTTCATGCGCATCGCAGGGATCGATGACGGTCATGTTCGGCATGGCGCGAAACAGTGCGAGGTCCTCGGCGGCCTGATGGCTTGGGCCATAGCCCGAAGTCAGGCCCGGCAGTGCGCAGACAATCTTCACGTTGCGGTCTTCCTCCGCGATCGTCTGGTGAATGAAGTCGTAGGCGCGCCGTGAGGCGAACACGGCATAGGTGGTCGCGAACGGCATGAAGCCTTCCGCGGCGAGGCCCGAAGCGGCGCCGAACAGAAGCTGCTCGGCCATGCCCATCTGATAGTAACGGTCCGGAAACTCCTTCGCAAAGATGTGCAGGTCGGTGTATTTGCCAAGATCGGCCGTCATGCCGACCACATCGGGACGGCTGCGCGCGAGATCGACGAGCGCGTGTCCAAACGGCGCCGGTTTCGTTTTCTGTCCCTCAGACGCGATCGAGGCGATCATGGCCGAGGTGGTCAGGCGCGGCTTGCCCGGCTGTGGTGCTGATCTGACAGTTTTCATGCCTGCCTCCCGGCGTCCAGCGCGGCCAGCGCGAGCTGCCATTCGTGCTGCTCGACGCGGATGAAATGGTTCTTCTCACGCTGCTCCAAGAAGGGAACGCCCTTGCCCATCAGCGTGTCGGCGACGATCATCCGCGGCTTGGGCGCGGGATGAGACTTGGCGGCATCGAACGCGGCAACAACGGCCTTGAGATCATTGCCGTCGATCCGCTGCACGAACCAGCCGAAAGCCTGAAGCTTGTCGACCAGCGGCTCGAACGCCATCACCTGTGTCGAGGGACCATCCGCCTGCTGATTGTTGACGTCGACAATGCCGATCAGATTGTCGAGCTTGTAATGGCCCGCCGACTGGATGGCCTCCCAGACCGAGCCCTCATCGAGCTCGCCGTCGGAGAACAACGTGTACACCCGCACCTCGGAGTTCTTGCGCTTCAGCCCCAAGCCCATGCCGACGGCGATGCTGAGCCCAAGCCCGAGCGAGCCGCCCGACATTTCCATTCCAGGCGTGTAGGAGGCCATGCCCGACATCGGCAGGCGGCTTTCGTCGCTGCCATAGGTTTCGAGCTCGTCTTCGGGAACGATCCCCGCCTCGATCAAAGCCGCATAAAGCGCGATGGCGTAGTGCCCGTTCGAGAGCAGGAAGCGATCGCGGTCTTCCCAGGAGGGATCTTCCGGCCGGTAGCGCATCGCATGAAAATAGGCCACGGCGAGGACATCGGAGATGTCCAGCGCCTGTGCGATATAGCCTTGGCCCTGAACCTCGCCCATGCGCAGCGCATTGCGGCGAATGTTGTAGGCGCGGTCTGCCAGCTTGGGCGCGTTGCTAAGCGTGTTGGTCGGCGCTTCCATCGATGTAGACCTTGTCTTGCTGGTTCAGTGGATGAGCATGCCGCCGTTGACGTCGATCACGGCGCCGGTGACGTAGGCGGAGAGATCCGAGGCCAGGAAGGTGTAGATGCCGGCGACATCTTCCGCCGTGCCGAGACGATTGAGCGGAATGCCTTCCAGGATCTTCGTCCTCATCTCGTCGGTCAGCTTGCCCGCGGTGATATCGGTGCCGATCAGGCCGGGCGTCACGCAATTGACGCGGATGCCGTCCGGTCCGAACTCACGGGCCATCGCCTTGGCGAGACCGAGCACGCCAGCCTTCGCGGCCGAATAGTGCGGACCGCCAAAAATTCCGCCGCCGCGCTGGGCCGAAACCGACGACATGCAGGCGATCGATCCGGACTTGCGCGCGCGCATGTGCGGGATCACCGCCTGGGAGAGGAACAGAATGCCCTTCAGATTGACGTCCTGAATGCGATCCCAATCAGCCGGCGAGATATCCAGGAACTTGACCGGCTGGGTGATGCCGGCGTTGTTGATGAGAATATCGATGCTTGCGAAGGATTCGATCACGCGAGCGACGGCCTGCTCGCAGGATGATTTGTCGGCGACATCGCATTGCAGCCCAATGTGGGACTTGCCAAGCGATGCCGCGGCGTCCGCCGCCGCGCCGGCGTCAATGTCGAGAATGCCGACCCGGGCGCCCTCGGCGGCGAACCGCCGTGCCGTGGCAAGCCCGATGCCGCGCGGCGATGCCGCGCCCGAAATGATGGCCGTCTTGCCGCTGAGCAGCATCAGTTCCTCCCCTAGATTGTCTTTTCTCGGCAAGGCTAGGAATGCACCCGGGACGCGCAACAGACAAACGCACAGTTGTCACGGATCGATGAATCTGGTTCACTTATGGAATGCTGTCTAATGTCCCGATATCGGCAATTCGCGCCTTTGAAGCCGCTGCTCGCACGGGATCATTCCGCGATGCGGCGAATGAGCTTCACCTGACGCCGAGTGCGGTCAGTCATGCCATCCGCAAGCTGGAGGACACGCTTCGCACCGTTCTGTTCGAGCGCAGCGCGCGATCGGTGCGGCTCACGCCAGCCGGCGAAAATCTGATGCGACACACGGGAGCGGCATTTGATCAGCTTCGCCGTGGCCTTGAGGAAGTCGCCGCGCGCGGACCGCAATTGGTGCGCGTCCATTCGGCACCCAGTTTTGCCGCGCAGTGGCTTGCACCACGGCTTGCACAGTTTCTCGCCGCTTATCCGAAGCTCGAAGTTCGGCTCGCTGCGAGTACGGACTATGCGCGCTTCAGCAACGATGATTTTGATATCGACATCGTCTACGGTCCGCCGCGCGCGGAGGGCGTGGAGGTTATTCCCCTGCCGGAGGAGACGGTCACCCCGCTGTGCTCCCCTGTTCTCGCCAAAGGGATCAGAAAGCCCGCTGATCTCCTCGATCAGACACTAATCCGCTCTGACGTGAAGCAGGTTCAGTGGCACCAATGGTTCACGGCGAACGGATTGGAAGCCCCTGCCCTCCACGGCATGAGGTTTGATCGCAGCTTTCTGGCGATCGCAACCGCAGCGGAGGGATTGGGAGTCGCGCTAGAATCAACGCTACTGGCCGAACGTGAACTGGCGAGCGGGCGATTAGTTGCACCGCTGGCTGGACGCGCTAACGATATCCGATATATCGGTCACCGTCTGATCTACCCGCGCGCTAGCCGCCAGAGATCGGCAGTGCGGGCCTTTGCAGATTGGGTCATGGCGCAACTCGAAGGCGAAAATACCATTCCCCGGCGCTGAAGTTCTTCGCACCACGTTCGATAGTACACACGCCGGCGAAAGAGCAGCGACGGGCCCTAGCTCGGGATAGAGCCTGCTCCTATCGATGTGAATGGCACCAACTCAAAAATCATGGGAGCGGCGTGAACTCGCTGAGGGGCGAGACCTTGTCGGTGCACGTCATCTTAAACTCGGTGCTCGAACAGAGCCACTTGTCCAAAAGTTGGTTGATCTCGCCGGCCTGGTGCATCGCGAGTAGGATCTCGTTGATCTTCTCGAGCAGCGCCGGATCGCCCTACTTCATGCCGAATCCGATCGGCTGCAGCACCATGATCATCTTTAGCGGCTGCCCGGCCTTCTTGGACTGGTTCACGAGCTTGGTAATGGTCATGGTATTTGCTACCATTCCGCCGCCTTATTCTCTAGCCATGAAGGCCGAACCAGTATCGACGAAAGTCAGCGGGTCGGATTCGTTCATCTTAATCGCGAGTTCCGCAACGATTGCTCAAGATCACGAATTGCAGGTTGGCTCGGGAGAGGTGCGTACCGGCGCGCGAATCGGCGCGATTTCCGGTAGGAGGCAGGATATGGTGCGAACCGTTACCCAAGTGGAGCAACGATCGATCTGAAGCTCTAAGCGTTGACGATTCAGCACGCGATATCGGATAGTGACACGATCTAGCGCGGAACGTCGGTCACTTTCTCCAGCTTCTGCAGGCAACGCGAAGTCCGGACCACGGCCGGCATCTCCTCGTCCGGGAAGTTCGTCTTCCAGTCGGTGACGCCGACCTCGCCAACATACATGTCGCCTCTGGAGTCTAGCGCGATCCCATGCGGCGCGAGGAACTTGCCGCTCGCAAGACCGGGGCCATCCTCGCCGCCGAGCCGCGCGATGCGCTTGCCCTTGGCGTCCACGATCGACAGCCGCGGGCCGAGATTGGGCACTTTGCGGTTGACCGGCATGGCGGGACCGAGTTCGCCGATGACGAAGGTCGGGTTCTTAGCCCCGCCGCAGCGGCACAGCGCACACGGCCGGTGGAGGTTATTCCACTGCGCCTCGTATTTGCCGTTGCCGTCGAACACCTGCACGCGATGGTTCTCGCGGTCGGCGACATAGACCCAGCCATCGGCATCAGCGGCGATATTGTGCACGATGTTGAACTGGCCGGGATCGGTGCCGGGCGCGCCCCAGCTTCTGATCAGCTTGCCATCCGGCGTGAATTTGTGGATGCGGGCGTTGCCATAGCCGTCGGAGACGTAGATCTCGCCCTTCGGCGACAAAGCCGTGTGCGTGCAGCGATGGAAGGGATCACCGCTCATGAACGGTGCGGGCTTCTTGGGAATGCCGATCGTCAGCAGCACCTTGCCATCGGTGGTGCATTTGCGCACGGTGTGGTCGCCGTCGTCGGTGCAATAGAGCTTGTCGTCGGCATCGATATGCAGGCCGTGGGCGCGGGAGAAAAGCCCCTCGCCCCAGCCGCGCAGGAAATTGCCGTTGCGGTCGAACACCACCATCGGATGGGCACCGCGGTTGAAGACGTAGATGCGATCCTTGCTGTCAACCGCGACAGAGGCGACATCGGTGAGCTGCCAGCCGTCCGGCAGCTTCGCCCAATTGTCGATGACGCGATAGCGATGCTCGCCCGAGCCGAGAATGGCTAACACCTGATTTCCCATAACTGCGTGCTGCGGCGCTTGCTCGCTCAGGCGAAGGTGCAGCCCTTGGATTCGAGCACCTTTCCGATGCCGGAGAGCTCGAGGATATCGCCACCGGCCTTGAGGGCCTTCATCACGCCGGCTTCCTTGTCCTCGCGCGCCGCCGACTTGACGCAGACATCGGCGATGTTCTCCTTCGGCACGATCACGACGCCGTCGTCATCGGCGCTGACGATGTCGCCGGGGCGGACGGCGATGCCGCCGATGACGATCGGCTGATTGATGGTGCCGAGGGTCTCCTTGACGGTGCCCTTCATGCAGAGGCCGTAGGAGAAGACGTTGAAGCCGGTGTCACGCACCGCAAGGCCGTCGCGAACGCCGGCATCCGTGACCAGGCCGACGATGCCCCTGGCGACGCAGGCCGTCGCCAGCACCTCGCCGAAGCCACCCTGCTCGGGATGATCGCCCGCGCTGACCACGAGCACGTCGCCTGGCTTGGCCAGCGAAATCGCTGTGATCAGCATTATGTTGTCGCCGGGGTGGCAGCTCACCGTCAGCGCCGGTCCGCAGGCGCGCATGCCGGAATAGATCGGCTTGATGCGGGAGGTCAGCGCGCCCGATCGCCCCTGAGCCTCGTGCAGGGTGGGCGAAGGAAACTTCTTGATGCGCTCGACAAGCTCGGCGGCGGGCCGATCGAATGTCCTGATCACATGCACCATGAAAACCTCCTTACGAGCGCGATCTCCGTTACACCTCCATAACCAACGGCCTTGAGGCGGCAAATTCAGAATTTGGGATTGCCACATCGTGTTTCGTTATGGCTCGTCCTTCGGCGCGTCCAGAGGCGGCGTCGGGCCACCCGTGGCAATCGCAGCCGAGCCGGGCTGGGCATCGAACGGCCCCCAGGCCTTGACGATGATCTCGAGCAGGATCTTGTAGACGGCGAATGCTGCGTCGGACAGCGGGGCGCTGTCGGAGATGCAGAGCGACATCTGCTGCGAGGCCGACGGCGCGTTGATCCGCCGGATGCAGAGTTCGTCGAGGTTCGGCAACTCCCGTGCGATCGACATGGGCAGCACTGCCGCCCCCACTCCGGCGGCAATCGCCGAAGAAAGGGTCGATTGGGAATGGATCTCGGCGACGATGCGCGGCCGGAGCCCGACCTCGGCGCAGACCCGTTCCACCGTCTGCCGCAGGAAGGATTCCCGATATGGCAGAAGGAGGTCGAATTGCGCGACCTCCGCGGCCGAAACGTCCTCCGAAGGCACCTGCTCCGGATACATGCTGCGGGGCGCGACGAGATAGAAGTACTCGCGCATCAGCGGCTTGTAATCGAGACCGGTCACGGGGCGTTCGCCGTAGAGGACGGCCATATCCATGCTCCCCTTCAGCATCATCTCGCTGAGCATGACCCCGGAGCTGTCGTAGATGTGCGGCACGATGCCGGGGTAGCGTTCGCGTATCTGCTTGAGCAGCGGGGTCGCCAGCAATGCCGCTGAGCTGAGCGGGGCCAGACCGATCGTGACGTTGCCGGTCAGCTCCGGCTTGTTGTTCAGAATGGTGCGCCTGGCTTCTTCGATCTGCCGCTGGATCGACTTGGCGTAGCGGTAGAGGATTCGTCCGGCCTCAGTGGGCTTGACCCCACGGGCGCTGCGGTCGAGCAGCTTGCACTTGAAATCCGCCTCCAGGCTCGCAATGTGCTGACTCAGGGCCGGCTGTGCGACATTCAGCACTTTCGCGGCGCTCGTCATGCTGCCGAGATCCACGACCTTGATAAAGGCCTCCAAACGTTTCGTATCCAATACGGCGTCTCCGGATATGCAGTCAGGGAGCAACGCAGCAGCAATAGGCTGAAGCTATGGGATCAGAAGGAATTGTTCTTACCACTGGGAACCTGACGGGCCTATAGCTAGTGCTGAACTCGTCCGCCGCTCGCGTTGCAGCCGACGCCACCAGCGGGTTGGACGTAGCAGAGGAGCCCTCGCGGATGGGATTTTCGGACTATCGGACGGCCCTGGTCACGGGCGCATCCTCCGGAATAGGGGCTGCGACGGTTCGCCGCCTGAGTGCGGAAGGGCTTCAAGTCTACGCCGTCGCCCGCGACTCCACTCGCCTGAGCGCCCTGTCGGCAGAGACCGGATGCCGCCCCTGCTCCGTCGACATCAGCGACCTCGACGCGCTTGCGGCCTTGGCGAAGTCGGCCGAGTTCGACGTCCTGGTCAACAGTGCCGGCCAATCCCGGCGCGGCAATATCCTGGACACTACGCCCGAGGATGTCGATGCCCTGATCGACGTCAATCTGCGCGCGGTCCTGCATCTGACGCGGCTGATCGTGCCCGGCATGGCGCGCCGCGACCGCGGCCACGTCGTCAACATCTCCTCGATCGCCGGCCACTACGCATTCGGCGGCGGCAACACCGTGTATCACGCCACGAAGGCCGGCATTCACTCGCTGTCGCAGCAACTGCGTGTCGATCTTTACGGAACCAAGGTTCGCGTCACCGAAATATCGCCCGCGCGGGTCGAGACCGAGGTTTTCGGCCGGCTGCTCGGTGACCTCGCCGAAGCCAAGCGGCGCTTCTTCGATGACTATGACTCGCTTCAGCCCGAGGACATCGCCAATTCGATCGCATTCGCGGTTGGATCGCCGGCCCGCATGAATGTCGCCTTCATGGAAGTCCTGCCGACCCAGCAGGTCGTCGGCGGCCTCAATTTTGCACAGAAGAGCCGGCCGCCTGCGGAGTGACGCTTGAACACCCGAACTCGACAGGCCGTGAACGCGGAACGTGACTGTGGACCTCGCCAAAATCGAACAACTCGTCGATCTCGTTACGCGCTCCTCGATCGCGGAGCTGGACCTCACGCAGGAGGGCACCCGCATCCGCATCCTCAAGCGCGTGTCTGCAGGAGCATCTGCGCTCCCGGCGCCGCCTGCGAGCGTGATCAGCGTTGAGACTCCCGCGCTCAATCACCAGGCAAGCCCTGCTCCCGATGCTGTCACCGACGTCGTCGTGCCCGCACCGATGCATGGCATCTTCTACCGAGCTGCGGCGCCGGACGAGCCGCCGCTGGTCGAGGTCGGCGCGCGGATCGAGGCCGGGCAGAAGATTTGCATCATCGAGGCGATGAAGACCTTCATTGACATCGCGGCCGAGGCACCCGGCGTGGTGCTTGCGGTCCTCGCAGAGAACGGTGAGGAGATCGCGGCGGGGCAGGCCCTCTTCCGGATCGGTCCTGCGGGTTCATCCTGATGTTCGACAAGGTCCTGATCGCCAATCGCGGCGAGATCGCGCTTCGTATCCAGCGCGCCTGTCGGGCGATTGGGCTCAAGACGGTCGTCATTCATTCGGAGGCGGACCGGGACGCGCGCTATGTCGCGCTCGCCGATGAGGCACTTTGCATCGGGCCCGCACCGGCAAGCAACACGTATCTCAACATGGCGGCGATCCTGCTCGCAGCCGAGGCCAGCGGGGCCGAGGCGATCCACCCTGGCTACGGATTCCTCTCGGAGAGTGCAGAGTTCGCCGATCGGGTCGCGCGCGCCGGCCTCACCTTCATCGGTCCGCCGGCCGATTGTATCCGGATCATGGGCGACAAGGTCGCGGCCAAGCGCGCGATGCGGCTGGCGGGCGTGCCTTGCGTGCCCGGGCCGGACAGCGCCCTGCCGGATGATCCGGCCGAGGTGCGCGCGATCGCGCGCGACATTGGATACCCCGTCATCATCAAGGCCGCCGGCGGCGGCGGCGGACGCGGCATGCGGATCATGCGCAGCGAGGCCGCGCTGGACGAGGCGTTGGCGCTGACCCGTGCGGAAGCCAGCAAGGTCTTCAAAAACGCTGCGGTCTATATCGAGAAATTCCTTGAAAAGCCGCGCCATATCGAGATCCAGGTGCTGTGCGACCAGCACGACAACCATCTCTGGCTCGGCGACCGCGACTGCTCGCTCCAGCGCAGGAACCAAAAAGTAGTCGAGGAAGCTCCCGCGCCCGGTATCGATCGCGCGCTGATCGAGCGGGTGGGTGCAAGCTGCGTCGAAGCCTGCCGGCGGATCGGCTATCGCGGCGCCGGCACCTTCGAATTCCTCTACGAAGACGGCCAGTTCTTCTTCATCGAGATGAACACGCGCGTCCAGGTGGAGCATCCCGTCACCGAGATGACGACGGGCATCGATATCGTCAAGGCGCAGATCCGGATCGCGCAAGGCGAAGTCTTGGGCATCGCACAAGGCGACATCGCCCGTCTCGGCCATGCCATTGAATTCCGCATCAATGCCGAGGACCCCGCCACTTTCGCGCCCTCGCCCGGCACGGTGACGCGCTGGGATGTTCCCGGCGGCATCGGCATCCGCGTCGATTCGCATATCACCGCCGGCGCCACCGTTCCCCGGCACTATGACTCACTGATTGGCAAGCTGATCGCCCACGGCGTCACCCGCGACGAGGCCATGGCGCGTGCGCGCGTCGCCTTGTCTGAGCTGCGCGCCGAAGGCATCCGAACCAATGTGCCGCTGCATCAGGCGATTCTCACCGATCCGACCTTCTGCCGGGGCGGCTACGACATCCACCATCTCGAGCACTGGATGAACGCGAAGGTGGCCGCGCAATGACGGCGTCCGACCGGCCGCGGATCAGCCTGCTCGGCACATCGGCTCTGCTGTTCGAGGCCCCAGGGGCATTCGACCTGCCGCACCAGCGGCGTATCTGGGCACTGGCCGCGATGGCATCGAAATGGCCGGGAATCCGCGAGGCCATTCCCGGCATCACCAATTTGATGCTGACATTCGAGTCTCCTCCTCGCGAGCTTGCCCCCCTGATCGGCGCGCTCAACGACGGCTGGGACACGGCGGAGGGGCTCGCGATCGGCGGCCGCGAGATCAGGCTGCCTGTCACCTACGGCGGCGAGATCGGGTCGCAGCTGCAATCCGTCGCCGATCATTGC
Organism: Bradyrhizobium sp. SUTN9-2; assembly: GCF_003122645.1. Lineage (NCBI taxonomy): Bacteria > Pseudomonadati > Pseudomonadota > Alphaproteobacteria > Hyphomicrobiales > Nitrobacteraceae > Bradyrhizobium > Bradyrhizobium sp. SUTN9-2. The sequence goes on along the minus strand of NZ_LAXE01000001.1, from coordinate 2,665,968 downwards.
GGCCTGTCGGTCGACGATGTGGTCTCGATCCATGCCGCCCCGCTCTACACCGTGTTCGCACTCGGCAGCCATCCCGGCTATTGCTATCTGGGAGGCATGGACCCGCGCATCACCATGCCGCGCCGGCAGAAGCCGCTGCAACGCTCCGCAAGCGGCTCGGTGTCGATCGGCGGATCGCAGACCGGCGTCTCCGCATCGCCCGGCCCTAGCGGCTGGCACGCCATCGGACACACGAGCTGGACCTTCTTCGATCCGTCCTGGCCGACGCCTGCCGCGCTCGCACCGGGCGATACGATCCGATTCCAGATCGAACGGGTGATCCGGTGATCGAGATCCTGTCCGTCACGGGGCCGGCCAGCGTCCAGGATCTCGGCCGCTTCGACCAGTATCGCTTCGGGGTCGGCACGTCTGGTGCGATGGACGATGTCGCGCTGCGCGCCGGCAACATCCTTCTCGGCAACGACGAGAATGCCGCCGGCATCGAAATCCCGATGCTGCCGTTCAAGCTTCGTTTCGACCGCGACATAGTTTTTGCGACCACCGGCGCAGATGTCGTCGCCGAGATCGCAGGACGCGTGATTCCACCATGGTGGCGTTCGCACGCGCGGGCCGGCGATATCTTGACCATCAGGGCAATGTCCCGCGGTGCACGACTCTACCTGACCGTTGGCGGGGGCATCGATGTGCCGATGGTGCTGGGCTCGCGCAGCACGCAGTTTCGCGGCGAGTTCGGCGGCTGGCATGGACGGCCGCTTCAGGTGGGCGACGTCCTGCCCTGCGCCGCCTCGAGCGCGAGGATCGGGGAGCTCGGGGTCGAGCCGGCGGAGATCACGCTGGCACGGCCGAACGCCGCCGCGGACGAGACCATCGTCAGGGTCGTGATTGCCGGCGAGTACGACGGGTTCGACGCCGCCACGCAGGCGCTGTTCTGGTCCAGCAGCTGGAAGATCACGCCGCAGAGCAACCGTTACGGCTACCGCCTGCAAGGCCCCGCGGTGAAGCCGAAGGCGCCGATCGAGAAGCGCTCGCACGGCATCGTCCCGGGCGTCATCCAGATTCCGCCGAACGGACAGCCGATCATCCAAATGCGCGACGCGCAGACGTCCGGCGGCTACCCGAAGATTGCAACCGTGATCGGTGCCGATCTGTGGCGCGTCGGGCAGGCGCGGCTCGGCAGCGAGCTGCGATTCGAGCAAACCGCCTATACCGATGCGCTGGCAGCCGAAGCCGAGATGTCGGCCTATCTCGAGCGGCTCAGGACCAATGTGCGCCTTGTCGAGGAGCCCAGAACATGCCGATCGAGCTGACCGACATCGCGCGTCTGGCGCGGATCCTCGAAACGTCCGGCGTCGACACGGTCGAAATCGAGGAACCCGGCCAGTCCCTGAAACTCGTCGTCGACACGAGCGCGCGAATGGCTGCGGCACCGACGCTTACCACTCCCGCAGAGGACCACTCCGTCATCGCTAAAGCCGATGTCGCAGGGCATTTCCTTGCGGCTCACCCCTGGCGGGACAAGCCGTTCGTCACACCGGGCCAGCGCATCGAGGCCGGCGCGCTCGTCGGCCTCGTCAAGATCGGGCTGTTGTATGCGCCCATCGTGGCGCCGGCCGCCGGCACCGTCGACGCCGTGATCGCGGAGCCCGGGGCAACGGTCGGCTACGGCACACCGGTTGTGCGCATCCGTCCGCTCAATTGAGGAGAACGGTTGCGGGCGTGACTTCGCCGCCGCCCCGCTCGATCACGCGGCGCACGGTAGCGGCAAGATTGACCGATCCGGGCGTGTCGCTGTGGATCAGGATCGAGCGCGCTTCGACCTTGATCGACTTGCCCTCGATCGTCTGCACAGTGCCGCTGTCGAGGAAGCGCTTGACCCGCTCGGCCACCGCCTCGGTCGAGGTGATGACCGAGTTGGGAAGCTTGCGGGACACCAGGTGGCCGTGCTCGTCATAGGCGCGATCAGCGAGGAACAGCGTCAGGATGCGCAGGCCCACCTTGCGCGCGGCGCGCACGATCTCGGCGTCAGGCTGCGAGAACACGATGAAGTCGCGGTTGATGGTCGCAATCGCACGGGCGACGACATCGGCCATGTCGGGATCGGCATTGACCATGTTACCCATCGCGGCGTGGAAGCTGACATGGGTCACGCGGTGGCCCACGTTGGCCGCGATCGCCTGCAACGCGCCGATCTGATAGACCATGTGCTTCTCGAGCTCGGCGGCGTCCATCTGGATCACGCGGCGTCCAAATCCGAGAAGGTCAGGCAGGCCCGGATGAGCGCCGACCTCGACCCCCTTCTGCTTCGCCAGGCGAACCATGCGATCCATGATGATGGGATCGCCGGCGTGAAAACCGCACGCCACATTGGCCGACGAGATGATGCCCATCAGCGCCTCGTCGTCGCAGATGCGATAATTGCCGAAGCCTTCGCCCATGTCCGAATTGATGCCGATTTTCATGTTCGTACCCTGCTCTTGTTATTGTTGACGTCCACTCAAAGCGCGCGATAGAGGTCCGCGGTCGCACGCAACTTCACGAGGTAGTCGTTGACGGGAGCCATGGCCGCGACCGCGTCCTGATAGCTCACCTCACTGAAGGCGATGACCGATCCCGGCGTCGCCTGGCCGAGACGCCAGAGATCGGCCTGGATCACGGCCGCCATCTTCGGATAGCCACCGGCCGTATTGGCATCGCTCATCTGGATGATCGGCTCGCCGGCCGGCGGCACCTGCACGACGCCGGCCACGACGCCATGCGAGCGCATCTCGACCGGCGCATCCAATGTCAGCTTGCCGCCGGCGAGACGGTAGCCGCCCCGGTCGCTCTGGGCGCTGATCTTCCATGTCGTGGACCAGAACGTCGCCTGCATCGCCTTCGAAAACAGGTCGTACTCGCGGGCCCGCATGACGCGTATCCGCAGCACACGGTCATCCGCTGGCGCGGCGCCGGTGATCGCGACATCCGGCGGCGCGACGCCGAAGTCGCAGCGGCCCTCGCTGCTGCGCGACGAACTCCCGATCGGCACGACGTCGCCCGCCTGCAAGGTACGGCCCTCGAGCCCGCCGAAGCCGCCGCGTACATGCGTGCTGCGCGAGCCCAGCACGCGCGGAACGTCGATGCCGCCGCCGAACGTCGTGTAGACCCGCGCGCCGCGCCGCGGCGCGGTGATCGCGAGAACGTCGCCCGCCTTCGCCTGCATGCACCACCACGGCCGGACGGCCGATCCCGCCAGCGTCGCGTCGTGATCGGCGCCGGTGAGCGCAAATGCGGTGTCGGCCGAAAAGCGCAGGCGGAACGGAAAGGTCTGGATCTCGATGCCGGCCGCATTGTCGTCGTTGCCGAGCAGCGCATTGCCGGCGGCGAGCGCGACGGGATCCATGGCGCCCGACGCGCTGACCCCAAAACGACGCGCGCCGTGGCGGCCCAGGTCCTGGATGGTGTTGAAGGCGGGGCTGGTCAGGATCTCGATCACAGCTCGATCCGATCGATCCTGAATTTGACACGGTCGCCCGGAAGCATGAGCGAGGGCTGTTCGGACAGCGGATCGAACATGGCGATCGAGGCCCAGCCGATGGCATTCCATCCATTCGGACTTGTCAGCACCGCGACGCCTGTCTGCATCCCGCCGATGGTCACCGAGCCTGCCCGCATGTTGAGCGAGGGCACGGATTTGCGCGGCATGTAGATGCGCGGATCGAGGCCGTGGAGATAGCCGAACCCCGGCGAGCTCGCGACCGCACAGACGGTGTATTCGCCTTCGCTGTGGATCCTGATGACGTCGCGCTCGGACAGTCCGGCGCGGCTCGCAACTGCCGGCAAATCGAAGCCGAGTTCGCCGCCATAAACCACGGGAATCTCGATGAGCTTGCCGTCGGCCTTGCGGCCCGGCAAACGATGCCACAGCTCGACGATCGAAGCACTGAGCATACCGATATCCGACGGCGGCTGCTCGAAGACGAGCATCACATTGGTGACGCCAATGACGGCCTCCTGGACGTTCGGCCAGGTGGAAACCGCATCCGCAAGGGCCCAGATGCGGCCCTGCTGCATCAGGTCGAAATCACCCGGCGCCTCGACCAGCATCGCAAGCGTGCCGATCAGGCTGATCTTTGGGCTTTTCTCGATCGCGCCGACAAAAGGAGCTTTGGGCTGATTAAGCGACAAAAGGGCCTCGCCTGGTCGAACGCCCGTGGCGCTGCCACCCTCAAATTTAGCCAAGCGGCGCAAGCCGATCCAAGACGATGTTCGTCTGCGGGCATAAGGGATGTCGATTGCCGGCAAGACGTCGCGCCCGTCTCCGATTTCAGTGACGCGGAATGACATGATTGCTGGGCGACTCCCACCGCGCCACGACCTCCTCGCCCACGGCGTATCGGAGTCCAGCCTGCTGCGACTGGTTCTGCTCGAATACGATAATCTGGCCGCCACTCGGTGTCTTGAGATAGTAGTGACTGACGAATCCCCGATAGATGGCCTGGTCGACGCGCGCCGTCACGCTATTGGCGCGTTGCGCCGCCAGGCTCTGGCCAACGCGCTCGACCACGATCGCCTCGGGCCTGATCGAAACCATCACGTCGCTGGCCGACGACGGGATCTGATCAACCTGAAGGCTGAGTTCGGGCGAGACGCGAACAACCGCCCCGCTCCCGTTGCGCTGCTCGACCGGCCCATGAAACAGATTTGACGCGCCGATGAACTGCGCGACGAATTTCGAGGCCGGACGCTGGTAGATTTCCGTCGCCGAGCCGACCTGTTCGAGCTTGCCGTCGCGCATCACCACGATCTTGTCGGCCATCGTCAGGGCCTCGTCCTGGTCGTGGGTCACCATGATTGTGGTCAGGCCGAGCCTGCGCTGAAGGGCGCGCAGCTCGACCTGCATGCTCTCGCGCAGCCCCTTGTCGAGCGCGCCGAGTGGTTCGTCGAGCAGCAGCATCGCCGGCTCGATCACCAGGGCCCGCCCCAACGCGACGCGCTGTTGTTGGCCACCGGAGAGCTGCGCCGGATAGCGCTTCCCGAAGCTGGAAAGCTGGACCAGATTGAGGGCTTCACCCACCTTCCTTGCGGCGTCGGCCCTGGATATGCCGCGCATCTCGAGGCCGAAGGCGATGTTCTCCTCGACGGTCAGATGAGGAAACAGCGCGTAGTTCTGGAACAGCATTCCGAGGTTTCGTCGATGCACGGGAACATCCGTTATCCTCTTGTCGTTCACGAAGACGTCGCCGGATGTCGGGCGGATCAGCCCCGCGATCATGCGCAGGCAGGTCGTCTTGCCGCACCCGCTCGGACCGAGCAGCGCGACCATATGGCCGGGCTCGATCATGAGCGAGACGTCCTCGACCGCAACGGTGCGGTTATATTCCTTGCTGAGGCGGTCAAGCCTGACTTCGGAAGACCTCATGGCACCTGTCCTAGCTCGTAAACACCTGATTATAGCGCTCCAGCCATGGGCCGCGGCGCGGAACGATGAACTTCCAATCCGGCGTGAACAGTCCGAGATCGGTCGCCTTGGTGTCGGGATAGGCCAGGAACTTGGCCGTCTCCGGCTTGAAGTCGATGCCGCCGACCGAGGGCGCGCTGAGCGTCTGCTCGGACAGCATCTTGGCGACCGAGGGCTCCAGAATGCGGTTGATCAGGGCACAGGCGAGCTCGGGCTCGGGCGCATTCTTGACCAGAGTCATGCTGTTGATGCCGGTGAAGGCGCCTTCCTTCGGGAAGGTCATGTCGATCGGCATGCCCTTGGCCGTGTGCGGATAGATCGCCTTCGAATATTCGATGCCGCCGACCGTCGCCTGGCCCTGGGCCACCTGGAGCACCTGTGCCTCGCTGTCGTAGATCGTCAGGACATTGGGCTTGAGAGCGGCGAGCTTGTCCCAGCCGCTGTCGACCAGGTACTGCGCTTCCTGCAGCGGCTTGCCTGTCGTGAGCGCCGTCGCCACGATGAGCATCAACACGCTCTGGGTGTTCTTGGGCGTGTTCAAAAGGATCTGCTTGCGATATTTCGCGTCGAAGATCTGCTCATAGCTCTCGAGGGGCTTCGTCACCTGCGGATTGATGAACATGGCCGCGCTCGAGATCGAGAAGCCGACGCCGTAGCCATCCTCGAACAGGTAGCGCTTATAGACCTTCTCGAGGTTGGGAATTTTCCCGGCATCGAGCTTGTCGATCAGCCCTTCCTGCTTGGCCTGGGGGATGCCGACATCGTCCATCATCATCATGCTGAAGCGCGGCGTGTCGCGGGTCGCGCGCAGAGCGGCGATGTTGGAGAGCGTCGCGCCTTCGATCGTGAAGACGCGGCACTTGAACTCGGCCTCGAACTTCGGAATGACCTCCTTCTGGATAAGCTTGCCCAGCGCGGAGTTGTAGACGCCGACGTGCAGTTGCTTGGCGTCCTGCGCCCACGACCGGCTGATGATCGTCGGGAAAGCAACCGCGGATGCACCGGCCTTAATGAGAGTCCTGCGTGTCAGCTTCATGGGTCCAATCTCCATCTAACCAATGCACATCAGGCAGCCAGCGCGCGGCGAAGGCCGACCAGTTTCTCCAGCAGCAGCACGCCGACGATCGCCATCAGGATGATGATCGTCGACATCGCCGGCACGGAAGGGTCAAAGACGTTGACCAGTTGCCGCATCAGGACGAGCGGCACGGGCGAGTATTCGGAGTTCGCCAGCCACATCGTGACCGGGTAATTGTCGAAGGACACCATGAAGGCGAACAGCCCGCCGGCGGCGACGCCCGAGGCGATCTGCGGCAGCGTCACGCGCCAGAAGGTGGTCAGCCGGTTCGCGCCGAGGGTGCGCGCGGCGTCCTCCAGGTTCTCATCCACGAGCTGGAGGCTGGTGACCACGGTACGGATGACATATGGCGACGTCACGACCACATGGCCGATCAGGAGGTTGAGGCGCGCATCCTGCGAGCCGAGCCTGGTGAGGACCTGAAGCAGCGCCAGGCCGGTGACCAAGGCCGGGAAGATCAGCGGCGACAGCAAGAACCCCTTGATCGCGGCCAGACCAAAGAACTTGCCGCGCACCAGCGCGAAGGACGCCGGCACGCCCAGCAGCAGCGAGCCCGCCGTCGTGCCGAGCGCAAGCAGGATGCTCAGCCTCATCGCCTCGAGGAAGTCGCGGTCCTGGAGAACCTTGGCATACCATTTCAGCGTGAAGCCCTGCGGCGGGAACGTCACGAAATAGGAATCAGAGACTGACACCGCCATGACGAGGAGCAGCGGCGCCAGGATGAACAGCATCATGCCGGCGGTGATGGTGTAGAGAATAAAGGCGCCGAAGCCGGAAAACCGCTCGTCCATCACTCGGCCCTCCTGAGACGCCGGCCTTCCAGAAGCCACATCGAGACGCCGTTCACCGCGAGGACCAGGCCGACGAGAACGACGGCGATCGCAGCCCCGAACGGCCAGTCGTAAACGACGAAGATCTGCTGCTCGATCAGATTGCCGAGCATGACCGCCGAGGCGCCGCCCAGGATCGCCGGAATGACGAAGGAGCCGGCGGTGAGTGAAAAGACCAGGGTAAAGCCCGCGACGAAACCGGGCATGCTCAGCGGCAGCGTCACGCGGAGGAACACCTTCCACCATGGCGCGCCCAGCATCCGGGCTGCATCTTCGAGGTTGGGATCGATCTTGCCGAGCGCCGAGGCCAGCGGCAGAACCATCATCGGGAAGAACACGTGCAGCGATCCGATGACGACGGCGGCCTCGGTGTAGAGGACCGATATCGGTGCGTCGACGACGTGCAGCGTCATCAGGATCCAGTTCAACATGCCCTTCGGACCGTTCTGAAGCACCAATTGCCAGCCGTATCCGCGCACGACTACGCTGACGATCAGGGGCGCGATGACGATCAGGGTGATGATGCGGGTGACCATCGGACGGCTCTTGACCATCACGAGGGCGACGGGATAGGCGAGCACCGTCGCAAGCAACGAGGTGATGATGCTGATACGCAGCGTCGTCCAGAGGACGCGCGCGTAGAGCTCGACGTTGACCAGACGGGCGTAGTGCGCGAGCGTGAACGGACGGCCGATGATACCGCGGCTGTCCTGGCTCTGGATGCTTGAGAGCAGCAGCCCTAGCGCCGGATAGAAGAAGAAGTACGTGAGGAACGCCAGCATCGGGATGGCGAGAAGCCCGACCGGCAGAGCCAGACGCCACCGCGATGCCCGCCCGCTTGCCGGTGGAGCTTGAACACCTAAGACTGCCACCGCATCGTTGCTGGTGGTCATCGCTGGCCGTCCTCGACTGCGCGATACCAAGGCATACCCCTCTGCTGCACAAAGCTTATGCGTCGGCATCCTACAGGACCAAGAACATCTTCGTTTAGGGGCATCAGGATGGATTATGACAATTGGTTCGGCATACTGCTCCGATCTTGGCCGATGAATGCCGCGTGATGCATCTTTCGCAGTGCACCAGGCGAGCCGCCATCCCGATGCGCGGTCAGCGCAGGCTTTCGCAAAAACTGGCGATGCGTCGGCAGCCCTCCTTGAGTGATTCGGTATCGGTCGCGTACGAAATCCGGAAGTACGGGCTCATGCCATAGGCGCTGCCCGGGACAGCCGCGACATGATGTTCTTCCAGCAGAGCCGCAATGAAGTCGGCATCGGTATCCAGCCGTCGGCCGGCCTTCGTGGTCTTGCCGATGCAGCCCGCGATGTTCGGAAACACGTAGAAGGCGCCTTGCGGCTTGTGGCAGGTGATACCCGAAATCTGATTGAGCAGCTTGACCACCAGATCACGCCGGTCGCGATAGATGTCAGCGCGGTCCTTCAGGTAGTCCTGCGGTCCGTCCAGGACCGCGACGGCCGCCGCCTGGCTCACCGTGCAGATTCCACCGGTCGCCTGACCGTGGACGTTGTTCATCGCCGCAATCAGGTCCTTGGGACCGCCACAATAGCCGACCCGCCAGCCGGTCATGGCGTAGACCTTGGACGCGCCGTTCACTGTCACGACGCGATTCTTCAGCTTCGGCTCGACCTCTGCGATGGTGCAGAACTCGAAACCATCATAGGTGAGATGCTCATAGATGTCGTCGGTGAGAATCCAGACATCGGGGTGCTTCAGCATGACGTCGGCGATCGCGCGCATCTCTTCGCGCGTGCAGGCAGCCCCGGTCGGGTTGTTGGGAAAATTCAGGATCAACCACTTCGTTTTAGGCGTGATGGCCGCCTCCAGATCCGCGGGGCGGAGCTTGAACTGGTTGTTCTCCGGGCAAGGCACCGCGACGGGTGCCGCCTCCGCAAGGAGAACGATATCGGCATAGGTGATCCAGCCCGGTGCGGGAATGACCACCTCGTCGCCGGGATTGCAGGTCGCAAACAACGCATTGAAGATGATCTGTTTGCCGCCGTTGGCGATCAGGATCTCGTCGAGGGCGTAGTCGAGCTTGTTCTCGCGTTTGAACTTGCGCTGGACCGCGGTCCGCAGCGCGACGGTTCCCGGCTGCGCCGGATACTTGGTATCGCCTGCAAGGGCGGCCCGGTGTGCCGCCTCGATCGCGTGCGGCGGCGTCGGAAAATCGGGCTCGCCGGACGACAGGCCCACGATCTTGACACCGGCGTCCCGGAGCTCGCGCGCCTTGTCCGTCATCGCCGCCGAGGCCGACACCTTCACAGTCTTGAGGCGGGTTGCGAGTTCAGGCATTGTCAGCTCCACTTCTCATCTCTTTCAAACGTGCGGCCTCGGATCGGCTCGCAAATCGCAATTCGCCGACGACCTGGAACGTGGGTACGACCTCGATCGTCGCGACGTTCATCCGCGCCGGCGATCCGACCGCGAACGCAATGGCATCGGCGATGTCTTCGGATTGAAGTGTTTCGAACGCCCCGACGAAGCGGGCATCCGGATTGTCGGCATCGTTCTGGTTCTGGAAGATGCTCGTCGCCACACGCCCGGGTGAGACTTCGGTGACACGAACGCAGGTGCCGTAGAGATCGACGCGCAATTGCTGCGATAGCGAATGAACGCCGGCCTTCGTCGCGTGATAGGCCACAGATGAGTTGAATGTCGTAGCGTTCTCGCCGAAGGCATAGTGGCCGGCGATCGACGAGACATTGACCACGTGGACGCGGTTGCGCCGCGCCATACTTGGTGCGATCATCCGCGTCAGGTGCAAAACCGCGCGCAGATTGACGTCGACCAGCTTGTCGACATCGTCAGGCGCAGTATCCAGGATGGTGCCGCGCCGCGACTGGCCGGCATTGTTGACGAGAACATCGAATTCGGCCGCGCTCGCAAGGCGCGTCAAAGCGTCGAGATCGTTGACATCCACCGCGCACGCGTGACATCCGGTCTCAGCTGACAGGCTGGCCAACCGGCGAACGTCACGCGCCAGTGCGTGGACCTCGAGCCCCTCGGCGCGGAGGCGACGAACCGTCGCAGCCCCGATACCGGAGGACGCGCCCGTCACCAACGCCGTTCGGTAGTTTGAAAATCCCATTCGCAAGGCTCGCTTGCCGTCAGCCAGAGCGGCGGAAGCTACGTGCAGGGATTGGCACCCGCATACAGCGGATTTGTTCTGCCCTCATAAGGACATCCAATATCCCCGGCCGAAAGTCCGGCGCGCGAGCCATAAGCACACCCAATGCAGGCAGCGTGAATTTCTCTTACTCGTCGCCGCGCCCATCCCCTTACATTTTGCGATGCGCTTCGCTCACTCATGGGAGACGGACTAGTGTTGGAAGTCGGCAATCGGATCGTCATGGTCTCCGGGGCTTCGCGCGGCATCGGACGCGCCGTCGTCGACCGGCTGCTGGAGTCGGGCTTTCGCGTATCGGCGGGGCTTCGCGATCCGAGCCGCCTCGTCGAGAGCGAGAGGCTCATGACGCACTGCTATGACGCCGAAGACGCCAAGAGCCCGATCTCCTGGGTCAACGCAACGGTCGCGCGGTGGGGCGGCGTCGATGCCATGGTCAACGCGGCCGGCATCAATCCGAAGGTCCGTGTCTCTGATGAGGGCGAGAACGAGCTGGATGAGATGTGGCGCGTGAACGTCAAGGGTCCCCTGCGCCTCGTCAGAGCCACCCTCCCCCATCTGGCCGTGTGCGGTCATGGCCGGGTCGTCAATCTGGGATCGCTAGCTGGCAAGCGCGTCGGAAGCAACGTTGGTTACGCGATGACCAAGTTCGCCGTGGTTGCACTCACCCACGGCATTCGCCGCGAAGGACGCGCGGCGGGAATTCGGGCGACGGTCGTCTGCCCGGGTTACGTTGCCACGGACATGACGCTGAATGACGACGAGATTCCGCGCCACGAGATGAGCCAGCCGGGCGACATCGCACGCTTGGTGGAAACTGCGCTCATGATGCCGAACAATGCGTCGGTCTCCGAGATGCTCGTGCACTGCCAGTTCGAACCGATGTTATAGGGCCCGGCAGGAACGGTTATCATACGGCAGAGGTTGACCCGAACGGGAACCCAAGAACTGCCGCGCTGCGTTGCGTCTTCATTTAAACTTTCCCCCATCTCAACGCAGCGGATGCGCAGATCTATCTTGCGACCGCACCGCCCAGGCCCACGTCCTTGAAGCTCGCTCGTACGTTCGCAGATCGGATGCGGCCCCACTTCCGGGGCCTGCCCACCAAAAATCTGCCGGCATCATCATCACGGGCATGCAATGAGCAGCAACATGCTGAGCATCATGGTGCTGCTGATGATGCGCGGGATATACCGGTACCATTGCTGCCGACCTGGCTGCTAGGCTCGGGCAGAGCTATCTTTTTTGGCGAACAGAGGCGCCGCGCTGTCGAGCACCTCTTTCGGAAGCATCCTCAACTGCTCTGCGTCGAACGGGAGGAGAGTGAGATAGTTTGCCACCAGAGCGCCTACGGCTCCAGCCTGCGCTGCATCTCGTTGGCGCTTTAGCGCCTCCCTATCCGGCCGACGCGACAGCCATGGTTTATGGGCGGCCCAAACCCGCGGGTCGGGAGCCACGATACGCACCGGTTCGCCCTTTTCGTCGATCGCCACCGCCTCGAACGCGGGGGCATTCTGCAGCCAATCGAGGCCTTCGATCTGCACAGCGGCTAAATCTTCCGGGTCTAGGCCGATCTTGTCTGGAGCCTTCTTCCAAGATGGGCTCTGCATTGGCTTGATCAAATCGACGAGATAGCCATCCCGGTTTACGGCACGGAACGTCTGCTTGGCACGTTCGAAGCTGGTGTCCACTCGCTTGAGTATCTTCATGAGCGATGATTCAGAGACGTCGTCGTCTGCGACGAACGTAAGGCCGCCGCGTGCATCGAACAGCAGATCGAGGTCTTCCGTCGTAGCCAAGCCTGGATCGAGTCTGACGCCGGAAGAGGCCTCATAACCGTAGATCGCGTTCGTCCCAAGAATCCTAATTCCGGAACCCAGAATTCCGAAGCCGCCGAGAGCGCGCATGATCCGAGCTCCCAACAACGGCACGCGGCCCAAGCCGAGCGCACGATTGACCGCGGCTTGCCGTTCCAGGGTATCGCGCAAATTCTTCACCCTGTCTTCTGCAGCAGCACGTTGCGCTTCGAAGTCCGCCTTCGTCTTTTCAGTTTCGGGGGAACGCGCGCCCAGCGAGGCCTGCTTCCGGATGCCTGCGTTGTTGTAGTAGCTCCGGACGAGGTACTGGCGGCCTTTCGACTCCGCCCAAGTCAGGGAACCCCGATGAGCATTGTAGGCCTCCTTTGCGTCCCGTAGGGCCTGGAACCGTTGCTGACTATTGATCACCTCTCGGCGCTGGTCATTGTTAAGCTCTTGAAAATCCGTGGTTTCGACGACCCCAATTGATTTTAGACCTCACTGTTGAAACTGTATTTATCCTTAAATATCAATAGTTTCAACAGTTCAATCGAACGTGCAAGCCAGGTGTTGAAACAACAGCCCCTCGGCCCCCTCGAGGGACAAATATTTTCGCTTATTGCGCTTATTGCGTCTGCTTCGAATGGTGCTTCGATACCGCCCAATGCGAGCCTATACCCAGGAAGAAGGGGTGGACCGGCTGCCTCCGCCAGCGAGAAGGCGGCCGCCAACCAGCTTCGTCAGATCCTGGCGTCCATGCTGATGGCGGCGTCAAGCTGCGCGTGCTCAAGGACGAGCACAAGAAGTCTACTGAGATCACCCTGCCCCAAGGCCTATCGGGCATGCTGATGGAATCCTTGCGGCATATCCCGCGTGGCGATGGTGACGCTTGGGCCCCTGCATGAGATGCTGAACACGCAGCAGGCAGTGGATATCCTGCACGTTTCGCGTCCGTTCCAGATCTCACTTCTAGAACGAGGTAACATGAATTACACAACGGTGGGCCGTCATCGCAGGATCAGGGAGAGACCTGTTTGCCTATAAATGCGTGCGGGACAAGAAACGCAGCAAGGCTCTCTCCGACCTCTCCGAACTGGACGCTGAGAACATGTAGAGCTTGTTTGCAAATCGATTTACTGCACTCGTGGCCGCCTGCACTTGCGAGCACAGGAAGCCGCGGAGCTGCAGGAGACGGTTGACCTGCTGAGGCCGTCGTCGAATCTCCTTAGGGCTAGTCCGAGTATCGGCACTACGGCCAGACCCGGTAGCAGCAGCGCATCATGCTGCCGGGCATCGGCATTTCCCAGTGGACAACCTGAAGGCAGATATGGTGCGAGCGAGCAAGAAAGTCGAACCATGTTGCTTCTCAATCAGCACACTGAACACCGCACCTCGTTGGCTGCATCGGATGCAGAAATATTGAGCGTCGAAGCCGCTCGCGAAGTGGAGCGGTTTCTCCGGCATCGCGCTGGTCACAAAGAGACTCCACTCGTCTCTCTGCCGGGTCTTGCTTGTGAGATCGGCGTGGCCTCGATCCACATAAAAGACGAGGGCCATCGGCTCGGTCTTGGCAGTTTCAAAGCCTTGGGTGGATCCTATGCCGTGATCCGGCTGGTCTTGGAGGAAGCAACTCGGCGGCTCGGCCGAGCTGTTGACGTCTCTGAGCTTCAGACACCTGACGTGATGGCCGTGGCTCGGGAGATGACGGTATCCTGCGCCACGGATGGAAATCATGGCAGGTCAGTCGCGCAAGGCGCCCGACTCGTTGGCGCGAAATGTGCCATATTCGTTCACTCGGGCGTCAGCGACCAACGTATCAACGCAATCGCCCGTTTTGGTGCGCAGATGATCCGGGTCAACGGCAACTATGACGACTCGGTCGCAGAAGCATCCCGAGTTGGCGCAGAAAAGGGTTGGATCACGGTCTCTGATACGTCCTGGCAGGGCTATAAGCGTATCCCCGGATTTGTAATGCAGGGATATACCGCACTCTTGAGTGAAGCACTGCGCCAGCTCGCCAAAATCCCGACCCATGTCTTCGTCCAGGCCGGGGTTGGCGGAATCGCCGCAGCCGTAGCGGGACATCTTTCGGTTCTATTCGGCAACAACCGCCCGTTCTTTACGGTTGTCGATCCCTCGCGTGCAGCGTGCCTCTTCGAGAGCGCTCGAGCTGGCCGTCTGGTCAAGGTGCCTCATGAGCGGCCGACGGTGATGGCGATGCTCGAGTGCTATGAACCTTCGCTCGTCGCTTGGCGCATCCTTTCGCGTGCAGCGGACGCCTTCATGACTGTCGACGAGGAGGACGCAATAAATGTTATGAAGCGCCTTGCAAACCCCAGAGATGGAGACCCCGCTATTGTTGCAGGAGAAAGTGGCGGTGTTGGTCTTGCAGGGTTGCTTCGGACCGCACATTGCGTGGCAGGATTGGCCTTGGTCAAGATGCACGGGTATTCCTAGTTAATACCGAGGGCGCGACCGATCCCAGCCTCTACGAGCAGCTGGTTGGCGCGCCCCCAGCGCAAGTGGCGGCCGAAACTGACCGGACCAAATACAGGTCAACAGACCTTATGTCTTAAGCAATCTGACGAGCTCACCGCGCGCTTAGAGTTCGTCGGGAACGCCGTCGAGATA
>NZ_LAXE01000001.1:2630457-2649600 GCF_003122645.1 Bradyrhizobium sp. SUTN9-2 | reverse complement strand
GAGATATGCTTGCCTTCCGGCGCTCGGCCTCTCCCAGCTCAGGCGCGGCAATTGCGCTAAACCCGCTTTGTCTCTCAAGTCCCGGTCTTCGCCCGCGCGTTTTCGATCAAGTTGGGCGGCACGTGGCCGGCAAGTCGCGCAATCGTGAAATAGCTCACGTAGCGCCTCCGACCTGAATCACCCTGAAGGCTTGAAACGCCCATCAGTCCCGCGGAAACATGCGGGTGCTCAAGCTTATTTTGAGATTTCAAAACCTAACAGACCGATGCTGCGTTGGGGATGACTCACGCGCAATCATGACCTTGTCTCGGGCATAGCAACGCGCAGTCAGGCGCAGTCAGTGCCAGTCGACTCTTGCGGCACACCGTGTAAAGTTTGTAAAGCGACCAGAATTCAGAAAATCTTTGCTGGCGACCGACTGCGGCGGCGGCGTGAACTACGCGGGACAACCCAAGCCGAACTCGCGGACGCTCTTGGAATTTCGGCTGGCTATCTGAGCCAAATGGAAGGAGATCAAAGGCCGATCACGCGCAAGCTACTAATGCGGCTCAGCCGTCTGCGCGGTATCAATTATTTCGCGGCTGACGATGACTTGCGTCTCGCGAGCGAATTGCGTGAAACCGCCAGCGACCCGCTGCTCGGATCTGCCATCTCGGCCGACGAGGCGAGCCAGAAGTCCGAGTCGCTCCCGAGATTGCGCAGCGCTTGCGCTCGAGTAGAGCATCGTTCGCTGCAAACGCGCGTGGCACAGAATGATTCGGGCGCCGCGAGCCGCTTTCCCTATCATGAGGTCCGGGATTGGGTTGGATGGAAGCGAATTATTTCGACGCGCTTGATCATGCCGCCCAAAGACTCGCTGAGAGACGAAACCTCCATTCCGAGAACCACAGTGGAGACTTCATCAAGTTTCTGCGCGACGCGTATGGGATCCGCAAGGCGCAAGCTCCAGAGGATCTTGGCAAGGGCATGATCTGGCGCCTTGATAACAACGCCAAGACTCTTTTTCTATCCGGAGATACCCGCGTAGAAACCGGCTGTTCTGGATCGCTCACGTCATCGGCCTCCTGGAACGGCGAGAGAGAATCGAGCGGCAGATCAAACAGGCACGATTAAGCAATGAGGAGCCGCACCGCTAGCACGTTCGCTCTCGCCAACTGCTAAGCCGGCGCACTGGTCATGCCGTACGAAGCCTTCCTCACCACCGCGCGCTGGGCGCGGTACGACTCGAACGACTTCAACGACGCTTCGGAACGAGCCTCGAACAGGTCTGCCACCGCTTGAGCACACTTCAATGTCGGAACTCTCCGGGAATTCCGTTGTATTTTTTGAAGATCGACATCGCCGGAAATGTGCTGAAGCGTAGCAGCGCCACGCGCTTTAGGTTCGCCGTTTCGGAGGGCCCTGCCCCGTCTGGAACGTGCACCGATCGTTCTCGCATCATGGCCGCATCCTGGTCCAGTTGGCCGCCACGCCGGAGAGCCTGCGAACGCAAAGATTTGTCATCACCGGGCGCTACCGCCGATCGGACACCCGCTTGACGTCAGTACAATCGAAAGAGGTCGTCCCGTATCAAATCAACACCAAAATTCCGCGAACCAGCCGCCGCAGACGACGCAAGAGCAAAAACCGCGGCTTCGGCAATCGGTTGCACGTGGACGTGGACGTGTGTATCTGTAGTCAAGTTGAGGGCTAGCGCACGGCAGGCTAACCGCATCCAAGAGTCCGTCGGCCTTGCAGGAGCAAAGAGGCCCAGGAATTTGGACGTGGGCCTTCTTTGTCCCACCCAGGCCTGAGCCGGGGTGCTCCGGACCGCAACAAGAGACAGCCATGTTCGGATACCAGACTTTCCTCCTATTCTTGGCAGCGGCCCTGCTTGTGGCGATCACGCCAGGACCGGGTATTTTCTATATCGTCGCGCGAACACTTGCCGGCGGCAGGGGCGAAGGTTTGGCGTCGAGCGTCGGTCTGGGTCTCGGTGGGCTTGTGCACGTACTGGCTGGCGCGGTCGGCCTCTCCGCCCTCGTCATGGCGAGCGCGGAGGCTTTCACTTTGCTGAAGATCGCGGGAGGCCTGTATCTCGTCTGGCTGGGAATCAAAACATGGCGCGAAGCGCGTATCGTCGAACCGACCGACGTGCACACAACCGGAGCGCGTCGAGCCTTCCGTGAGGGCATCGTCGTTGAGGCGCTCAACCCCAAGACAGCCGCTTTCTTTCTCGCATTCATCCCGCAGTTCGTCGATCCATCGGCGGACGTTGCCACTCAATTCATCACTTTGGGCCTCATCTCCGTCGCACTTAATACGGGCGTAGATCTAATTGTTACCTATTGGGCCGCGAAAGCGAGAGCTGGATTTGCAAAGCGACCGTCGTTCATTGTCAAAACGCGACAGGCGTCGGGTGCTGTCATGTGCGGTCTGGGAGCGACGTTGCTGTTGGCTCGTCGCACAACTTAGCCTTTCAGGCTCGCAAATCGCCGCCGCGTTTCAGCATCGGGACGCTCCGTGCTCCGCTCACCAATAGGGAGACCGTGGGAAACGTGCCGGTGTTCGGATCATAACGGTCTTCTTGAGCAAGCTCCGAAACCAGCCTTGTTGTGTCTGTGAGTTCGGACAATAGATCTTGTACCCCGCTCCAGTTAAGGCGGATCTCCTCTTCCACCAATGGCCCAGCCATGCGTCGAGCGAGGGGCAAGCCGTCAAGATCAAAACGAGTTGCCGGGCCTCAGCAGCGTGTGCGTTTAGGACCGTGGGCGCGATGTACTTCAGCAATTCGAGGCGACACTCTCAGGCCTCGAAATCCCGGGAATTTGCGTTCTGTCGTATTGAGACTTGCACCCCGTTGCTTGTCCCCGCGGCATTCTCGTCCGGACCGTCATCCGATCGATTCGTGCCACGAGGTCGCTTAAGAGGCGGCAAAGCGCCTAAAGAGCAGGAGAGGAGCCGGCGCGGTATCGCCGGCCGAGATCCGTCACCGAAACCATGGTGCAATGTCCGGTTTCCCGTCGACAGCCGATATCGCGACGCCTCGTTTCTTGCTCAGCTTGGGGCCAAAACTAGCCTCACGCGCTGGCGCGGCTTCCGCTTGAAGCAGAACGCAGCTTTGGTATCTGGAGGCCGCATCAATCCGGTGTGGTCGCGCGCAGGATGGCTAAATTGACCTTTGCCCGCATCGGCTGCGGTACCCCATACATGCAAGAGCGCCAGAGCCACTCGACAGGACCGAACCGATAGCGGCCCAGCCACCATGCGCTGAACACCACCTGCGCGACATACACGAAAATGCCGATCGCCAGTGTCGCGGCCACGCCGAGGCGGCCAAATTGGCCTAGCCCATAGCCGTAGAAGATCCAGCCGCAGATCACAGATTGCGCGAGATAGTTAGTGAGAGCCATGCGGCCAAGCGGTGCGGCCCAGCTCAGCATCCTCCACCCGCCGGAGAGGTTCACAGCGGCGATAACTGCAGCCGCATACCCCAGGGCCAACACGACCGCCGCCAGCTGTTCTACCGAAAAATGCGCGCGCCCGAGCGACGGCCCATCGAAGAGCTCCTGTCCTGCTGCCGCGAGACTCAATCCGGCGCCGAGAAGAATGCCAAAGGTTGCGACGACGAACAGCAGGGACCGGTTCGCCGAAGCCCAACGCAAGACCCCGCTGCGCCACGCGAAGGCGCCGACCAGGAACAGCGCGACAGTGGGCGGCAAGGCCATGACCTGCAGCGGAAGAATCACCGTCACCTCGCGGATCCGGAACGCGAGCACATCGAAGAATCCGCCCGTGCCGTAGGCGCGCGTCGCGTCCGCGGCAAGAGCGGCCATCCCGGCCGCATCCGGCAGCGGCACGATCGGCGGTAGCACCGGCATTGTCACGTAGAGCCCCAGGAGCAGCAGGGCTGCACCCGCCATAAGCCACCGCGCGCCGCCGAGGAAGGGCAGCACCACGAAGCCCGCCAGCGCATAATGGACGAGAATGTCGCCGCTCCAGATCAAATGGAGATGTACCGAGCCAATCCCCAGCAACATCACCAGTCTGCGCAAGAGCAAGATCTTGCGCCGTGGATTGCCGGCAAGCCGCTCGAATTGGATGGCGAGGCCGACGCCGAACAAGAGCGAGAACAGCGCAATCGCCTTGGAGTCGACGGCGACCGTCAGCACGGCCGCCACCGCCCGATCAAGCGGCCCCGCCGGCTCCGCGTTCGGCAAGAACGAGGCGAAGATGGAGACCCGAAATATGGTCACGATGTTCATGGCCAGCACGCCGAACAGGGCCAAGCCACGCAGCACGTCAATCGCGTCGAGCCGCTCCGACGGGTTTACAGGCTTTCCAGGCGCGTCACTCGCCGGCGGGGTTCGCGAGACGATGCCTCCGCCGGTCATTGCAGGATTCTCCCATTTCCGATGGGGAGATTTAGAATGCCGCCCCGTGCCGCATCAAACTACCTGAATTGGGGGGCTGATCCGAACCGTGACAGTGATTCACGGCCGATGCGGCACGAAATAACATGAACTTGGATTGACGCGAGTTGGCTTAACTTGATCTCCCGGTATTGCCGCGACCTGTTAGATCGGTACCGTTCGATGACTGACGAGGACGCAGGCCGGCTCTCCGGCGCGATCCTGCTCCTTTTGCTGGCTAGGGTGAGGAAGCGACCTAACCGATCTTCGGGGTAGGAGCGCGGAACACTTGGACTGGATGTACATTAATCAACATGAACGACCAATTCAGGAAAGTTGGCGTCATGGGTATCGAGCGTATGCACTCGCCTCACTACTGGGAGATGCGAGCGGAGGAGTTTCGGACGAAGGCGGACAACTGCGAGCATCCTGAGACAAGGAAAAGCTTGCGTAACGTCGCTAAGACCTATGAGGAGCTCGCCCGCCGCGCGGAGCAGGTCCGCACCCTGCGAGACGTAGCAGAGTAGCCAGTTAGGAACTGCCGCAACTAGTGCGGCACTTCTTGTCTCGCCGCGCGTTCGTAGGCAGAGGGGCCTAGGCCTACTCGACGGATTGGCTATCTTGATGGTGTGACCCTGTAATTGCCGCTGTTCAAAGGTGTGGCAGGCAAGCTTGCGTAATCATGGCCGGATTGAAGAACGTGATCGCCTGTCGCGATGAGACATACTCTCCGAGCCTCAGTGCCGGCAAGGCTCGCCGGCACACCATCTGTTAGACCAGTCCTGACGCTCTTCGATGGCGAGTTCCACCTTGGTCGCGAGCCCAAATAGGATCGACGAGAAATCAGAAAGCACCTCCTTCTTCGATTGGTCGGCTGCGTGGCGTCTGCTGATAAGCGCGCACTCTTCCGCTTCCGTGAGGAGTTTTTCCAGGTGGGTTTGCATGTCGGCTGTACTCTTGCGGCACCAACGTGCTGGCAAGCCAGCGTGTCGCGGAGCTGACATCCTCCATCTTCAAGGGGTCGCCGGGTTGGTCGTTCCTAAAGCGAATGTAGCTATTGGCCAATTCGGCTAGTTTTGAGTTAGTTCCTGGATAGTTCCGTGTGCGAAACGAAACAACCGTTGGCCTTGTCTTCTTCCTAGCTGCACTTTGTTCCATCACCGAGTGGTCCGAGGCCTGTATCGGTGTGTGAACGCCAATCGCGCTCCGCCGAACTCACCAATGGAGCAGCGCCATGATAGAACGCCGTCGGTTCAAGCAGACCCAATCTCTCGAAGAACGGCTTCATCACGAAGCCAACCGACTGCTCGAGAAGGCGAAGTGTCTGCCGCGGAGTCCTGAGCGCGAGCAACTTCTGCGGAAGGCCTGCTAGGCCGAAGCCGGTTCGCATATGAGCGAGTGGTTGAGGTCGCCCAGCAAACTCCGCCAGATGCTAGCACTCAGCTCTACATCCTTGTGTATCAAACGACCATGTTTGTGCTGGCAGAGAACGATGACGACTGGGAAAAACTCGGCAATGCTGCAAGATTTGAGACGACGATCACACAGCGGAACGGAACTGAGTGGCCGCTGGGAATAGTTGTTCGGATGCGATGCAACTCTGCACTGTCTGACAAAATATTGGCGATCTCGAACCCCGCTTTTGATCAATAGGACACCCGGCGGATTCAATGGGGGCGCGCCTAGGGAGTGCCAGGGCGCGAGAGTCCCCACAAAATCGGCGCCTTCGAGGGCGTCGCCAGAAGCCTGCTACATACTCTAAGCTTTGTGGGCGACTGAGTTGCTCTCACTCCTTTTAATAGATCGGCGCGCCCTTGCAATCGCCGCACAGACGGCATCGGCGCCCTTGTACTCTGGTGGTGATGGCAGGGAAGGCGCCCGGCGCAGATCTCTCCCTGCAAAACCGCTTTGCGAGATGAGTGCCATGCCAGTGGCCGCGCTCGCCAGCTTCTCGGCCGCCGCGGCGCTGCGGGCCGTGGCGCACCAGGCGGGCCGCCGCCGCACCGGGCGGCGACGTCGGTCTGCCTCTACCCGGAATGAAGGCGTCCGAGCGCAATTCTTCCCTCGGGCGGACGAGTACCGGGTCGGGGCCAACGGATCGGCCCCGGGAAGCTATTGGCAATGCTCAAGACCCGTGCCTCATCCGTTTCAAGAGCTATTTTTTGGGCGAGCATGACATCGCCCAGGGCCAAGCCACCCACCGGAACGAAGCACCACCCTTGCCCGAGCCGCCCGTATTCGTCGATCTCGTTGACGTTGCCGGATGTTCCTCGCCGGATGCGGTACCGCTTTCCGGTATCGCACCCCACGACGTCGAAGTACCCTCTCCTTTCGAACTCGACCCTTTGCCGGGGTGAAAGCCAAAAACGCAGCAGTCGCAGCGCTCGAGCCTGGGCCGTTTTCTCGTCGTCTACTGCTTGATAAAGTCTGCCAACAGCCAGCCCCCGAAGGGTCCAAGGGCTGATGCGACCGATCCTTCTCTTCACCGGTGCTCACCCGCCCACGAGCCGCGGGAAGAACAATGTTTCTTCGGCCGTCGGATCGAACGCGGTGATCCGGCTTACCTCACCGCGCCCCTTCCGCACCGCCGCGGTATATCCTTTGCTGGTAAATTGGAGGAAAAGCCTTTCCGCCTCTACCAATGCTTCTGCATTGGAGTTGTCGAAGAAGTGCTGGCTGTCGCCGCTGTGATCCATCACGATTTGCACTGCCATGCTGAGACTCACGATTGCACATCACAAGCAATGTGGAATCCGAGCCCTCGTTCCTAACTGACCTAATCGCCACTGCGACACCTTCTATCGCTCTGCACCATGGGCAAAGGGACGGTGCAGTGGCTATCTCCGGCGTCCCTGACGATCGCCTCAGCTTGTTCGAGCTCGACCGAATATCGACATAACCGTGTCCGGCCATCGCGAGCAGTGCGGGGGTTCTCAACCGGTCTATTGCGTGCTGCCGTTCACCCGCCTGTGGCCGCCTTATGGCCCGTGTACTAAAAGCCCGATCCGAGGCTGACCGGCTGGCCCTTTGTGTCGATCACAACAACTTCGCGGACATTGCGATCGACAACCGCAGGTCCTGTGATTTTTCCATTACTGTCGGCAAGTGAACGCACAATCGGACCGCACCGAAGAGCGGCCTTATACATCGCTTGACCCGTCACGGCCCGCGGCGCAAGCAAACGAGCAAACCGTCACCGATTTAGGATGAATTGAGCGCGACCCGTGGAGCCGGATGAGCGGAACAGCGAAGTCGCTCGCCGAGGTCGAGTATGGGGCAAAGCCGGCGGGGGTGTGGCCCCCTTTCATGGACCCCAGGACCTTTGACAGGGCGTTGGCGGCCGAACTATCGGCGAGAACAGGCGTTTATCAGTCATGTCAGACGCATTCGATTATTTCCGCGCCTACGCCGTCCGAGCTCTCTGCAAGGCGCGATCGATGCCGAAGGGCAGGCTGAAGCACCTGCAGCTTGTGGTCGGCCGCATCTATAACCTCCTCAAGAAGGAGGCGGCGTATGGCTCAAACACGCAAAATCTGGAAGCCTTCCGAGCAGCGCAGAGGCTAGAAAGATCTCTGGATAGTCGCCCGAACGACCCGGCCGCTCGAACTCGTTTTGCCGCGACGAATCCTCATCGCGCAGAACAGGAGGTTCGTTGAGTGGCCTCCCTCGAAGCTCGAACCGTAGCAAGCCTCCTGCGAGAATACGCGCAGCGCGCCGCCCTGCGTGGCGGCAACCCCTACCGGGCAAAAGCCTATTCTCGCGCGGCGGACAGCTTGGGCGCCCTTACAGTGCCTTTGGACGTCCTCATTGCCGAAGACCGGCTCACTGAGGTGAACGGGGTCGGCGACGCGATAGCCGACATCATTACCAAGCTTCACAAGACAGGCACTCATCCAAGTTTGGAAAAGCTGCGGCAGGAGATCCCGGAGGGCGTGCTCGATATGCTCGCCGTGCCTGGCCTTCGTCCGGACAAGTTGCTGCGGCTCTACAAAGATCTGGGCATCGCCTCCCTCGCCGAACTGGAGGCCGCCGCCAATGACGACCGCATCAAGAAGGCGAAAGGACTCGGCGCCGCGCTGCAGACCAAGATCCTGCAGAACCTCGCCATCGCGAAGAGTGGAGAAGGCCGCCTCCACCTGCACCGTGCCGCCGCCCTGCTCGCGCACGCGCAAGATTCCATCCGGAAGGCACAGCCCGAGCTCAAGCGGGTGACGATCGCCGGCGACTTCCGCCGTGGATGTGAACTCGTCCGCGACCTTGCGATCGTTGCGGAGGCCGCTAGGTCAAGCAAGGCGCCGAAGCCACCAGCGGATGGTCTGCAGATCTCCGTCTCCGACCGGAAACACTTCGGGGCCGCCCTTCTTTTCGCCACCGGCTCCGCCGCCCATGTCGAGCAGCTCCAGACATTGGCCGCGGAGAAAGGAATGCGGTTGGAGCCCGAGGGCTTGCATAAGGGCCGCACGCTGATCGCGGGCGAGGAGGCCGACATCTATCGCGCTCTCGGGCTGCCATTCATCGATCCCGAGCTCCGAGAGGGGCGGGGCGAGGTCAAATTGGCTCTGAAGGGCAAGCTGCCGAAGCTCGTCACCGACGACGATCTCCGCGGCATCCTTCACTGCCACACGGATGCTTCCGACGGCGCCGAGACCCTGGAGACGATGACGAAGGCGACCCGTCAGCGCGGCTTCGAATATTTCGGGGTCGCGGACCATTCGAAGTCGGCGCACTATGCCGGTGGTCTCACCGTGGAGGAGATCGTGCAGCAGCACCGGGAAGCGGACCGGCTGAACAAGCGCTTCGCCAAAGATTTCCGGATATTGAAAGGTATCGAATCCGACATTCTGGCGGGCGGGTCGCTCGACTACGACAACAAGGTGCTTGAACGATTCGACTTCGTCGTCGCCAGCATTCACGGTCGTTTCAAGCTGGACCGCAAGGCGCAGACGCAGCGCTTGCTTCGGGCGATCTCCGATCCTCACACAACCATCATCGGCCACATGACCGGGCGACAGCTGCAGCGGCGGCCGGGCTACGAGATCGACGTCGAGAAGGTGCTTCGGGCATGCGCGAAGCACGACGTCGTCGTCGAGATCAACGCGCATCCATGGCGTCTCGACTTAGATTGGCGCTGGCACCAGGCGGCGCTTGAGTTCGGCTGCATGCTGAGCATTAATCCAGACGCGCACTCGATCGGAGAGCTCGACCACATGCACTGGGGCGTCGCGATGGCCCGCAAGGGCGGCGTCCCTGCCGACCGGGTCCTGAACGCGATGACGCTTCCCGATATCACGCGCTACCTCCGCCAGAAGCGACGTTCGCTTTCCCGCGCTGCCTGATGTCGCCCGCGCACGACCTCTCGCTGGAGGGAACGGTGGTTGCAGTCGCCGCCGATCGCGGGCACCACTTCAGCAAGCCCTCACGGCATCGGATCGTGCTCGTGGAAGGCGACGACCACGCGAACACCTTCGTCCGGCACCATTATCTGGCCCGCCGCCGACCCCAGTTTCCCAATCTGCGGCAGGTCCACCTGATCCCATCCCGAGCTCTTCGCAACCCTCGCGCAGGCTGGCTTCGATATCGGAGCCGGTGAGCTCGGCGAGAACATTACCACTGCGGGCCTGGAGCTCGAACGGATGCCGCTCGGGACGTTCATGGA
Source organism: Bradyrhizobium sp. SUTN9-2 (assembly GCF_003122645.1). Taxonomy (NCBI): domain Bacteria; kingdom Pseudomonadati; phylum Pseudomonadota; class Alphaproteobacteria; order Hyphomicrobiales; family Nitrobacteraceae; genus Bradyrhizobium; species Bradyrhizobium sp. SUTN9-2. The sequence goes on along the minus strand of NZ_LAXE01000001.1, from coordinate 2,639,553 downwards.
ACTCGGGCCCACAGCCATCGAGTTGGCTCCACACGCTCTGTGTCCTGATCGACCGCTTCCGGGCGGGCCTTAAACGGCGCGTGCTCTCGTCGGCGGAAACAGGCCCTGCGTTCAGATGTGGGGTGCTGGGCGTGTGCGGGTCGGAGGGGCGGTCGTGGCCGGCGATGTAGTACGGGTGCTTCTCCCGCCCACCTCGTTTCAGGCCCTACCGGGCCTGTAAGACCTCGGTTCACAACTCGGCCGCCTGATGGCCGAAGCGAAAAGTGGTCGGTAGATGGGGCCGGCATGGCCGCAAACAAGGTAACGGCGGTACGCTTTGGGGCTGAGGAGGCAATCTAACAAAGCAGCCGAGCTCCGCTGGCGGCTTTTTTTCTTTGACTAGGAGGCGTTCGCCCTGGCTCGTTCGCGGGCCTCGCGCCTGCGTTCACGGCGTTCGCGCCGCAGCTTCGCACGGTCGGCGGGCTGCGGCGGCAGCGAAGGGACCGCCGCTACTTCGGCTACGGGCAGGCCCGTCTCGCTGGCCGCCGTCGCTTGGATTGGCTCCGGCGTCGGTCGGGCTTCCATAAATTCAAGCACTTCTCGCCCTTTTGAAGTCAGCCTCCAACCACCGCTTGTGCGTTCGATGAGCCCTTGTGACCAGATGTCGAGATCCGGCACCCGCGCCGCGAGGCGTCTGGTCCGGTCCGCCCAATCGCGTCCGCTGGTCGCCAGGATAGCCATGTCCCTCTTGAGGTCCTCCATCACGGCAAACCCATCGGGATATGCCACCAGGATCTTGAGGACCGTGACGTGGAAGTTCACGTCCGTCCCCCGCGATCAACGCCACATCGTTCGCACGTGCGAAAGGGCATCTCGCCCCATCGGCCTAAGCCTCTCGCGAGAGACTTTGCCCCTGGTCGCAGTTTCCAGGATCTTCGAAGCAACGTGCGTCCGTGCCCCGATCTGTCGGCCTAAGACGCTTTCGCACATTTCATCAAGTACCGCGCGCAAAAGCGCGATGGTTGCAGTATCGAACATGAGGTGCCCCCAGAAGGGAAAATCCCATCTTAGCCCGGTTTTGCCGGCGTGTGGATTCGGCATGTTAGCCTTTGTGGAGAATACGACCGAACTAGAAACGGGTGCAAGATTGGGTGCCGATGCCCCGCCCGCCGCTTTAGCTAAAGGTCGCGAAGGCACTCGTCCCGCCCCTTCCGTCCACAGCCCGCAATGTTTGTCGATCGCACCACGAACAAATTGACAACGGGCAAACCGGTCTGTTCGAAGCAACGGATCCGCATCGAGCACGCGGTCGCTAAGCTCATCCGGACTTAGAGCGACGCCTCTTCGAGGGCGGAACGCGGCTCCGCCCAATCTCTCTATCGCCGAGCCTAACATACGCCGAAAAGCGGCTCAGTCAGCCTTCTTGCGCTCCATTTCGCGCATTATACGCTCGTTTTCGGCGATCCGCGCTGTTTCCGCGGCTTTAGCTTCATCGCTGGTCCGCCAGCTGCCAGTCAGAATTTTCTGCAAAACGTCATCGAGCTGTGTCGGCAAACCGACAAAGACGATGCGGCCATCACGGTCGACCACGAACGAGGTGGGAATCCCGACAGACAAGCTGGGATCTAGCCAGAGCTTCTCCATTTCGCCTGTGTAGTCGAACCCGATCCGGTAATTGAGATTCGGTACCTTTTCAGTCAACCAGGCGTCCAACTTGTCTCTGGCCTCGTCCGCTGTTTGAGCGTGTTCATGAGCCGCGAGTCCGACGACCTCAATGCCGCTGTTTTTGTATTTCTCTTGCAACTGCACCAGTTCCGGGATCGCCGCGACACACGGTGGGCACCAAGTTGCCCAGAATTCGACGACGTAAACGATTCCGGGCTGGAAGCTCGCGAGAGGCTGGCCACGCAGCCAGTTCTCCACTTTTATCGGAGGAGCTGGGGATTCCAATCCGAGCACCATGTTACTCTCCAAAACTTAGTGCCCAACCTTGGGCGACTTTTTGTGTAGCTGATCCCGGAGCGGCAGGCGCGACCGGCTTGCCGCTTGAGGGCAGCGTCCCAGCGAGATTTGCTGCGAAAGTCGGTGCAGCCGCTAAGCGCGATGACGCTCCAAGTCACAAGCAGGAATGTTTTCACTCATGAGGGGGTACTTCCGTTCAAGGAAGGAGAGCCTCGAGTGACGTGCATCCGTGTGCACTCAGCACTCGTTCGCTATTACTGCACCATAGTAGCAAGGTCTGTGCCACGTCGTCTGCGTGCATTAGGGCTCTGATCACGACATGCAAAGCTCGATGGTACTCCGCCGGAATCAAGTTGAACCCGACGGCTGCGTGTCGCCGCCGTCTCGATACGAATGAACTGCCCATAATCGACGACCCGCCGGACTACGACGTCGCTCCTCCGTTCTCCGAAGACTTTCTCGTCCCTGCTCGCCAGCTTGATAGGTGCTCGCCCCACTCGCCGCCGACAGTCCCAAGCGACCTTGCCCGGGAGCTAAACCGCTCGAGCTCTATATTGATGAATGCCGTGCTGTACTTCTTCGGCCGATCGCCACTCTGATGCGACAACGGTCATGACCGGGATTGGACGGACTCTCGAATTGAAATTGCAAGGTGTGATTCTATTTCGATCGCTTACCGACGCAAGCTCGGCCACGAACCAGCAATAAAAGCGATGAAGGATTTCGTCACGACGGGCGGCGCCCCCAAGGAGGTCATCGAAATCGCGCGAGAGCTCGGCTGCTTCCAGCAGTTCGAGCCGTTTGAGCGTCTTGCAGAAGAGAGGAAGTCAGCCATCACGGGGAAGACATCTAAAAAAGGCAACAACGCATCGGCTGAAAGCGTCCGAACCCGCATTTTCAATGATCCCGTCAGCTCGCCCTCGCGCACGATATGCCAATGGGCCCTACGGGTTCGAGAGCTTCCTTGTCAGGATGGCCCAATCGGAATGGCGGGATTGCTTGGTGCTGAAGCGCGGCATGGCGCTTGTGGTCACGCGCACCTACGCACGCGCCACACGGAGTATGACCATGCTGGGACGCAGAGAAGCTGACGCCCCACCAGGCGCTGATGTGACCAAGATCATTGTCTCAGACAAGCCCCCGACGACGATCCAGTGGTCTCCGATCCCGCGATCGTTCAAGGGTGAAGTCATAAAGTCAAATGCGAAGGAGCCTGGACATCAGATCACGGGCGGAGCGAAGCTAGGATCCGCGACGATTCCGCTCAAAATCGAGATCTCGCACGGCCACGTCATTTCGCCAGCACGGTCAAGATGAGCGAATTGCGAACGAGCGACGGACTCAAGTATTGAACGAAGTTGAAACGCTGGAAGCACATTCAAGTGCTCCTGTCGCAAGTTGCCATCACTCGCCGCGGGCGAGTGGCCAGACGATGGGCCGCTGCGCATCCAGCACCTCATCGCCGATCGTGCCGATACGGAGACTGTACAAATGGTGAGCCATATTCTGCTCCCTTGCGGCAAATAGCCGAAGCTTCCCCTTCTTGTTCCTTCCGGGGCGCCGAGATTTCCTTCGTGAGGCCTCACGTCCAGCGCTGAAACCGTAAGCGCTCAATGCTGATGAAAATCCGTTAATGCAGCAAATCCCACATGCCTAAATTCGGCGCTTCATGGGCTTCTTTCGTTGTTTTTGTGCGCTTACTAGCGGTTTGGGGCGCCCGAGCGGGACGTTTGATCACTGCGCCTGCTGTGATCATCGATGAAAGCCGGCCATGTAGCGGATTACGAAGAAAGTCACGGCGATGACGGCGGACGTTACAGCGAGTGAAAACGCTACTCGCGCCAAGAATTGGCCAGGGCTAAGTCCGTCCCATGAACTCATTTTCGTGCCTCGCGTTACGACTCGGATTTGCGCCTGCAGCATGATCATACGATACTCTAGCTTGCGAGTAATCAGCGGAATTCGGTTTATGCGCGCCGTGAATTGTCGCGCCCGTTAAGGCAGTCACTCTGCAAACCTAAGGTCCCATTAGTGGTACAAAATTCCACTGCTGAGCAACTGGCCCTTTGTATTCGTAGAGCGAAGTACGACTGCCATCTTTCGTGGCGCGATTTTTATTGTCGATGCACAGCTTATTGTCGGCGGTACTCAGAATAGTAACTCCCATCGCTGCTTGGGATCGGCAGGGTTGTCGACTGCAAGCGTCAGCGTTATTTCCGGTGCGTTGAAATCGCCTTTGCGATTGCGAGCTTACCTGCGCTTGACTTCAACGCTGATACGAATGTCGGGTTGCAAACATTTTGCGTCCTGATGGACATTGGAACAGAACAAAATAGGACAAACCCGACAAGTATACACAGGTACAGCAGCCTTTTGGAAAAAAGGCACGTTGCTTGCTTGGGTGCAATGAGCGTCACCGGTCTTGCAGGGGCCGGTGATGCTCGGGCGGGCCTGACATGTTTCAAGACCATTTCGGGTCCGCCTCGTTACTCCTCGCGAGGTAACATGGAGCAACGTATTCGAGCGGCTTCAGCCGCTATCGCGTTCGCTCATGCGCTCGGTCGCGAAGTCCTCAGCGTGTACGAACATGAAGGCCGTAGGTACAACAGAATCAGCGTCCGCGTAACCGGGAGCATAATAAACGGTTACGACTTTGAAAGTGAATGCCACGTCGCCGGTGCGCTACCGAGTATATATCACTTCGGTGCGGAGTCGCATTGGCTACTGAGGCCCAATTGCCCACGACTCTACAACGGCCTTGATTATTGCACCTCAACCCCCTTCTCCGTGAGAGTGACGGACAATGGTGTCCAGATAGGCGATTGGCGGAGGAATTCCTTCACATATAACGTCTGGTGGCTGGTCCGTGCGATAGAAGGAAGCCGACGATGGAAACTGCGCTAGCAAATGGCGCTGTACTCGCTTCGGGGCAATCCGGTCGCTTGCCTGTGAGCGCTTGGAGCCTGGGGTGGCTGAGTATCTTGGTGAACGAAGCCGATGGAGAAAGCGTTTGTTACTATGCCGCTCCTTCCGCTGAATTTATGTGCGGTCCGGATTGGCCTGCCCCCTAGGGCTCGCGCTGTTGTGGGTGTTGATTGTGTGCGAATGCCGCCGGAACAAACGGGTGCGGACTGCTCGAAAACTATACCGGTGCGTGGCCTAATTCGCGGCCCGCCCTCGGCGCGTCTTGAGCGATCACTTTGCAAGCTTAGGTTCAGGTACTTCGGAGAGTAGGGCAGGTCAGCGGTTGGCCTGACAGCACCGAAACGCCCATCTTGAAGGCCCTGATCTCATTGGCGCTTCCTTTAGAAAACAAGGCAGTCACCATTGCTCAATACGCGCGCTAAGTTGGCTCTATTCAGTTGAACCGCCGCGCCGCCGGCATGAATACGCCGATAGCTGTCTTCGGGATGCCTGGTGATGCACGTGATTCTAGCGAGGTGCCATCTGAGCGAATCCGCTGGCTGACTCCGTTTAACTTCACAATCTCATACAGTTCGTCAGAAAGCCGCGACACTCCCAACTTAAGTAGGCCATCTCCTCATGCACCGCGAACGCGTGCGTTATTCTCGCTTGCTGATTATGCCCTGGAAGAACGGCAGGCGGCCAGCTTGGGCCGTCTCGTCCCAGTGGTCATCGTGTGGTGGCCCTCTCTTCGGTTTTCCTTGACTTATGCACCAACTCTCCCGCTCTTTGTATCCATCCGAGCTAATCCGAGCTAAGCCGCGGACAAAGGATTACGGACTCCACCGCTTGAAGCATCGTGTCGGTGCCCTGCCATCGTTATAATAAGTGAAAGCCGGCGATGAACTACCGGCAAACGCACCAGTGTTTCCGCTGAGCGCAAGGCGGGTGTACGAGCCGTTGGGCCGAACTTGTTCTCGCCGACCCTGTTTGTGGTGCTTGATTGGGGTTGAGCTCACAGGAATTCCTTGCGCTAATCGTCGCTGATCGAGACCTGCCGTTCGACTGCGCAGCGCACCGGGTCCACGGCACTGTGAACCTCAAGGATGGCGCCATCACAGGTCCGCTTGACCGCCCTGCCGCGATGGACCGCGGCCGCGAGATCGATCACCTCACTGCGTAGCGCGCGCAACCCGCAGGAAGTCTCCGCCATGCGTTACTCCGGTCAGGAGTTCGTGGAGCTTGTTGAGATTGCCGCTAGTTCGATTCGACCAGCTTGGTTTTGAAGCCGAACGGGCGCAGACTGGTCTAGCCAGTAGCGCTTTTTGGTTAGGTTCATATGGTCAAGATTAAGGTGCCGTCACACCGCGTTGGGCAGATGGGAGCGCGTCGGATCTATGACGTGCTCAGGGATCAGATCCTGGGGCGCGTATACGGCTGCAACGGCTCACTGCCCTCGTCCCGCGCTCTCGCCGAAGAGCTGGGAGTATCGCGCGGGACGGTGACGGCCGCATACGAACAATTGGCGGCTGAGGGATTCATCGAGACCCGCCATGGCTCCCGCCCACGGGTCGCAAAGGCTGTCCTCGGGACCGGGCGCACAGGCACGGAAGCACGGTCATCTACACGGAAGGCACGAGTCTCGCGGTATGGTGAACGTTTGCGACAGGTTGTCCCACGCTCCGAGCAACGTCGCAATCTCGTTGCCGACTTTCGCTATGGTGATCTCTCACCTTTGGACTTTCCCGTACTAGCATGGAAGAGAGCCGTAATCGGTGCGATCACGCAGCGACCCCGAACATTGACTTACGATGATCCACGTGGCTCGTTGCGCCTGCGGACGGCACTACAGGGCTATCTCTGGCGTTCGCGGACCGTACGATGCGAGATCGATCAGATCATCGTCGTCAACGGTTCGCAGCAAGGGCTCGATTTGTGTGCTCGGCTGCTGCTTGATGCTGGCGATCGGTTCGTCATGGAAGATCCTGGATATCCTATGGCGCGGCACATCCTCTCGGCGACCGGAGCCATTGCGGTGCCAATTCCGGTCGACGCAAACGGGCTGGACACGGTGAGGCTTGCAAGGGCCGAAGCTCGTCTCGCCTACGTAACGCCCTCACACCAATTTCCACTTGGCGGTGTCATGCCGATCGGGCGCCGGCACCAATTGCTCGCCTGGGCCAAGAAGGTTGACGCCTAAGTCATCGAGGACGACTACGATAGCGAGTACCGCTACGACACCAAACCTGTCCTCCCGCTGCACGCTCTCGAAGGAAGCGAGCACGTCATCTATCTTGGGACCGTCTCCAAGACGCTCTCGCCCACCTTGAGGATCGGCTATGTCGTCGTGCCGCCTGAACTACAGTCCGCGTTCACCGCCGGAAAGCAGATTATGGACCGGCACACACCTCTCATTGAGCAAGAGGCACTCGCGACGATGCTCGATACGGGCGCCTACGACAGCCATGTCAGGCGGATGCGGCGGCGGAACGAGAAGCGCCGGCGAAGTCTCATTGAGGCATTAAGGCGGAGATTTGGCGACCTAGTTCGAATCGAAGGTGACGCTGCCGGCTTGCATCTGGTCGTCTGGTTCGATGATCTGCCCAAGAAGTCCGAAACAGCATTGATCGAAGCAGCCCGCGCAAAAGGTGTTGGCATCTACCCCATCTCGTCCCTGTACGATCAACGTCAGCCGGACCGCCGGCGCGGACCAAACCTCATCGGGCTCATCATGGGCTATGCCGCGTTGGAAGCTCGTCAGATTGAGCGTGGCTGCCAGCTCCTGGCGCAAGCGGGCGACCAGTTTCGTTCACGGTGATGACCGCGAAACAACTGGACCAGCGAAATCGTGACGAACTGGCCTTTCTAAACGTACTTGGCTTGGGCTATTCCAGAGCGGAGAACGGAGAAGCGCTATGTACGTACCGCCCGCCTTCCGGGATGATAACATCGAGAACATCCGAGCGACCATCAGCTCCGCACGCTTGGCGAACCTAATCACAGCCACGGCAGAAGGGCCGCTCGCAACACCACTTCCGCTATTCCTCGACGCGATGGAAGGAGAACAGGGAGTCCTGTACGGTCACCTGGCCAAGGCCAATCCGCAATGGCGCGCGACTCCGATCGGCGAAGCCCTGGCCATTTTCATGGGTCCGGAAGCTTACGTGACCCCCTCATGGTACGCCACCAAGCAGGAAACCGAAAAGATAGTTCCGACGTGGAACTACATCGCCGTCCATGCTTACGGTCCGGTTGAGTTCTTCGATGACAACGAACGTTTGCTAGATCTGGTTACCCGATTGACGAACATCCATGAGGGCTCACGGGCAACACCTTGGTCTGTCAGCGACGCTCCGGCAGACTTCGTCGCCGCCCAGTTGCGTGGGATTGTCGGCATCCGCATTCCCGTGACCAAATTTGAGGGCAAGCGGAAGATGAGCCAGAACCGTCCTCTTGCCGACCGTATCGGTGTCGTCACCGGCCTTGCTGCGAGCCAAGAACCACGCGATCAGGAAGTCAGCATGCTGGTTCCAACGCTGGCCTGAGCCACGACGCTTCGGACCGCAACGCCAGGCCGAGCTGTGTTCGGCTACCAGTTCTTCATTCTCCTGGCAGCGGCGACCCTCATAGTCGTCACGCTGGGACCGGGCATCTTCTATCGTCGCGCGAACGCTCGCTGGCTGTCTTGCGAAGGACTTCAAGGCGTTTGTCGCAGATCTCAAGGCCAAACCCGGAAAGCGCAATTTCGGATCGCGGGGCAGCGGCAGCTCTCCGCATGTCGCTGCGAAATTGCTCAAGAAGATGACGATACTGATGCCGTGCATGTGACCTATCGTGGCGCAGCATCGGCGCCGAACGACCTGCTTGCGCGGCAAATCGATTTTCCTGCTCGACCCCGGCATCGCCATCGAGCACGTGAAGAGTGGCGGATTGCGAGCTCTTGCGATCGGAAGCCCGCCGGTGCTCGCCTCAGCTCCCCGATGTGCCGACACTGAACGAGCTCGGCCTCACGGGGTTCGACGCCGACGCCGTTTTCGGCGTCTATGCACCTGCCGGAACCGCTGCCGAGATTATTTGCGCGCCTCATTACCGAGATCAACCGGGCGCTGCGACGCCCGCGCTGAAGGACCTAATCATGTCCGCTGGCAATGTACCTGCGGCAATGCCCCCGAAAAGTTCGCCGCCAGAGCCCGCGAGCGTACCAAACGGTTCGGCGCAATCATCCGAGAGCGTGGGATCACGGCGGGTAAC
>NZ_LAXE01000001.1:2622467-2629882 GCF_003122645.1 Bradyrhizobium sp. SUTN9-2 | reverse complement strand
TACGGAGAATTCACGCCCCGATCTACAGCATTGCGGGATTGGATTGCCCCAAGATCGATGCCACGCAACCTAGCACCGACACCAAGGCCAGCTGCTGCTAAGTGGACAAGAGTATGTCGAGTTGCTGCACTAACATTGCAAGCGGGAGATCTAGCTGATCAATCACGTCGTCTTGGATTGGCAGTAGCGATGGAAGAATGGTCATCTGAGAAGTATCTCAGCATCGAAAGGACGGTAAGAAGCTTCGCGAACGCTCAGACGTTTCGTTGTTCCGAGCCGAAGAGGGGGAGGCGCTCGAGCGGTGCTCGACATGGCGCAGCACTGGCAACCGACCAAGGACAATTTTCCTGGTCACGTCGCCAAGGCGGTTATCGTGGATGCGATAAGAGAAGGGGTGTCGCCGCAGGCGGCGGACAACCTGCCACTCTCAAGAAGTCCGAGATGGCGGACGCCACCGAGCGGTTGCTGGCCGACAAGGACTGCCTGCTGAAGGTGCTGCGCCTCGCACAGCCGCAGGCACCGAGACCTTGGCGGTCTAAGCTCTTACCGCTCAACCGCCGGGCCGTCTTAGCGGCCCAGTTTGCTTTGAAAATTTGCCGCGCCTGCGACGTGCCCTGAAAAGCCCACAGGAAATTGCCTGCCATCGATGAGTGCAGCGCGCCGAATCAACTAAAAGTATCAGCATTACTCATTGAGGTGCTCCGCATGTCCGACCAGCGCGAGATCAGGCATATCGGCGTCTCACCGCCGCCGAGACCCAGCAATCCTAACCCCGGCACGCACGTTCCCGTGCGGCCACCGCCTTCGTCACCGCCGCCTCCACCAAAAAAATGAGTGATGAGGCGCACCCGGGCGACGCTGTCTTCGGGCCGAAGTTCGACGCCCTCCGCTGCGCGATCTACCACGTGGCGCGCCGCAATTATTTTGACCTGCTGAACAGGTTCCTGAATTTCATCGTCATTGTGCTCGGCGCGAGCGTTGCGGGAAAGGCGGCCAAGCTCATCCACCTAGAGGACGAGGCGTGGCTGGAATTTGCGGTGCTGATTTTCGCCACCGCGCAGCTGACGTTCGACTTCGGGTACCCGCTCCCGCACGCACGAAATTTTGCAGAAGAAGTATAATGATATGCTTGCGGAGATCGAACTCGATGCCGCTCCTGACGAACGGAGATACGCCAAGCTCTTCGCGATCGCAGGTGATGAGCCGATGCCGTTGCGGACCCTCGACGCTCTAGCTGTGAGCTTTCAGGAGGTTGTCCATCCGGTCCGGAACGAGGAAGCTGAAGTTGTCGAAGCTTTAGCCAATCCCCGGAGGACCGAATGGACACCCATAAGAATGCGCCTCTGACGCCGAAAGGCCGCGAGGCGATGGTGCGGAGCGCAACCGAGGGTGGCCTGACGAAGGCTGCAGCCGCGCTCCAGTTCAATGTTTCGGCCAAGACCGTCGCCAAATGGGTCAAGCGCTTCCGCGAGGAAGGTGTGGATGGGTTGCGTGATCGCTCCTCAAGACCTCTTTCATCGCCAAGCCAAACCCGTGCAGCCACATACTCCGCGATCGAGGCATTGCGCCGGCAGCGCCACATAGGCAAGCAGATCGCAACCGAGGTCGCCATCTCGCCAGCGACCGTCAGGCGTATCCTGCGGCGGCTGGGATTGAACCGATTGCGCGATTTGGCGCCCGACTGTGTGTGGGGGGACGCGACGAATGAATGTACGGTACCCGGATCGAATCAAGCCAAGCCGAGCGGGACGAGTAGCGGCAAACATACCGCGTAAGATCGAGCGGGCGCAGATTTTGCTAGCAGCCGACACTGGCGCCGCGACGAGGAGATTGCCCGGACAGTCAGAGTAAGCGTCTCCATCGTCAACCGGACCAAGCGCCCGCCCGCCGGAGGCGCGTGACGCTATGCCAGCCGACGCGATGATCAAGCTATCTGATCAGGACGGGTTGTCGGGCACGACCGTGCGCCGCCGGCTTGCCGAAAATGACCTCAAGCCGTGGCGCAGGGATATGTGGTGCATTCTCTATGTCGATGGCGAATGCGTCGCCCGCATGAAAGATTTACTTGATCTCCATATGTTGAAGCGTCTGATTCCGAACGCCCGCTCGTCCGCTTCGACGAGACCCCGTCCAGCTCATCGGCGAGGTGCGTCAACCGATTCCGGCCGAACCGGGAAGGCGCGAGCGCTACGATTAGGAGTACCGCCGCAACGGCACAGCTCGATCTGCAAGCCGATCGTAGCGAGGTGGACTTGAATCGGCAAACCCTCGTATAGCTCGCTCCCTCTTTCTTTATACTGATCATCCGCCTCCATATAATTGAACATTGGTGGCCAGCCAGCTATTGGAGCGTAGCCTCTCGATGGCAATTGCCTCCACGATGATCGGTCGGATCGATCTTGATGGAGCAAAGCTGCAGCAGCGAATGATTGAGCGAAGTTTAACCAAATCGACCGCGCCTGGTGCGTCAGAGGCGAATGATCGCGATCTAGCTTTGGATCTCGCCAAAGGAGTGCTGATCATTTTGGTGATCGTCGGTCACCTCATCCAGTATATCCTCTACCGAGATGAAGGCTTCTGGGATTCGCCATGCTTCAAATTGATCTACATGTTCCACATGCCTCTCTTTATGGCGATAAGCGGATACCTTGCCTGCCGTGCGCTGTTGCGAAAGTCGTTAGCGCAAGCCGTCGGCGATCGGGCGATGCAGCTCTTGCCGCCCATGCTGTTTTGGTACGCTCTCCTGGAGACAGCAAAGTTGGCTGTGCTTCGTCGTGCGCCTGACGCATCGGAGGACATTTTACCATTTTTATACGATGTCGCCGGTACGTACTGGTTCATCTGGGCAGCTTTCGTTTGCTTTCTTCTCGTAAAGATTGTTTCGATCTTCGATCGTGATTCGCCATGGATCTTGTTCGTATCAGTCCTAGTGATCGCGCTTGCGCCCCTGACATTCTCCTTATTTCCTCTTATAAAGTATACTTACCCGTTTTTCTGCCTGGGCTTCTCATTTGCCCAGTCGAGAGACCACTGGACGAGCATAACACGCCGTTACAAGCTGCTCTTAATCGCGTCTCTCTGCATCGCGGCACTGTTGTGTTTTCTAGCCTGGCAGAAGGATACGTACGTCTATAACAATCTCGCCCTGGTTCAAGATATGCTGTCGGCGAAGAACGTGCTTCTGATGCTTTTTGGCTCTGCGGTAGCCTCGGCGATCATGATTGAGCTCTTCTTGCAATGCTGGAGATATGGTCGCTCAAATCGAGTGGTCCGCTTTATCGCCATGGAAATAGGACAGAGCACGCTGGTGCTGTACTTGATTCAGGGTACGGTATTTCGCCTTATGGATTCGATAAAATACGCAGTGCCCTCGGATCTCACAACCAGGTGGGCCGTGGCAGGAATTCTAGGGGGAGCGATTGTTCTCGTCACGCTGATGGTGCGCCGAACCGTGCGCGACATTCCCTATCTGTCTCAGCTCATTCTAGGGGCTTCACCCCGCGCCCGTCGTCCAGTGGGTCAGCCCGCGCACAAGTAGAGCTATAGCCCAAATCCGGTCAGAACGCCGGAGAGCCGGCTCTCGGTTCACGCTTCGTAGCTCCCAGCCGGCGCGTCGTAGTCGCTCTGCACCGTGACGGTCTGCGTCGGGCGGCGGTCAGAGTAGCTCCGGCAGGCTTTTGGGATCAACGGGGACCTCGATGACGGGGTGTCCTTCTCCCTTCCGATGAGGCCGGCTCGTTCCAATGTCAGCACCATTTCGTGAACCGAAGGCGGGCTGCGGCGGCAAGCATGCGTCTCGCAAGCTCAAGCGCGCCCAGTTTTGCTGGCTGCCGATGCGGGGGCCGGCGACGAGGAGACGCCAGGAGCGTCGGCGTAAGCGGCTCGATCGTGTACCGGAACAAGCGCCGTTTCGTGGAGGGCAATCGGGAACGGGTGCTGAGCGAGGAGCCGCGACCCGGCTCGGACCGCAAGATCACGGGCAAGCCTTGCTGGCAACCGCTTATGCATGCCCTCCAAAGGGCCGCCGTGCCCGCTGGGCGCTCGATATGCTAGCGGGTGCACTCGTCGAGCTCACCGAACACAGAAGCCTGTCGCGCGAGACGGTCCGGCGACGTCTGGCGGAGAATGACCTCAAGCCTTGGCTGTCAAACGCCATCCGAAACTGCCCCCTCATATTGCCTCAGATGACAATGTTACCGAAGCGCCCCCAGCTGTCGCGCGAATTGGACCCCGCGGGTCCGAGCAAGCCGCTCGCGAAGCGCGCCCTCCAGAGCGCCGTAGCGAGCGAGCCGCTTGCGGTGATTCGGCGAAGCAACACGTGGGATTTAGATAGCGAGGGAAGCTTGGAACGATAGTATGGTTTCGGTGCTGCTGATGAGCTGTCGAGCGACCTTTGATCGCCAATTCTTCACCAACCGCTGCACCGTACGCCGCTGATGGCCACTGAACTGAACCGGCGCATGCGCTGCCAGCCGGGAGAGGAGATCGACGGCGGACAAGTGCGGAGCCGCGGCGAGCCATTCCTCGATCATGGGAATGTATGGGTCGAGCATCGATGGCCGACGTGGCACAGGTTTGCGCCGCACATAGCGGCGCCGATGAATGCCGCGCTGCTCACCCTGCTTCCAACCATCGCCGAGCTCTCTTGCAAAGGCGGTCAAGTCGCTTTGCATGTGTGCACCGGCGCGACGGTCATGGCTGGCTTTCCGGCCCGCTGATCAACACGCTTGCCCAGCTCATTTTGAGCGTCCCTCATCTGTGCCAGCAATGTCACCGGATCAAGCGTGCGGTAAATCTCACGCACCCGACGTTTGAATGCCTCGTTGAAATGCGGGTGGACCAATGCTCTTTCGTACGGTGTAGCGGGAGGAAGATAACGCTTGATCACCTTGGCACCTTCGCGGTGCTTCTCCTTCAGCTTAAACGAGGGCTGGAAGAAATTGATGTGCAGCCGTGCCGCGGCAAACAGGCGAGCTAATGAGCGAGCGACATCAATGCCTTCAAAGCGCCCGTAGCCCACCAGGCGGCGAACGATAGCTCCGTTCTTCTGTTCAACGAACGCTTGATCGTTCTTCTTGTAGGCCCTGGAACGAGTGACTTCGACATCGTGAGAACGGCACCACGACACGACCGTGTCGTTCATGAAGGCGCTGTCGTTGTCAAAATCGAGCCCGCAAACGGGCCAGGGAAATAGGTTCTGGGCGCGCTCGAGGGCCTCGACCACAAGCGCGGCTTCGCGCACGACGAGCGGAAAGCATTCGATCCAGCCCGTTGCGACATCTACCATTGTTAGCGTCTGAATGAAGGCGCCGGACACGGACATGCCGCCGTGCGCAACCAGATCCGCTTCGCAGTACCCCGGCGGAGGTGATCCCCAGTCATTGAATGTACGCACCGGGACTTGGCGCCGTACGGCACTGGAAAAGCCCGCCCGCCGGCGGCGTCCTCCGGCTGCTGCGATTCTTACGTCGCTCAGCAGGCGATCGATCGTCGCCGCGCTCACCCTCAAAACCTTAGACCTGTCATCGGCAGAGAGCTTCAATCTGCCGTGCCGTTCAAGAGCCGGAAGCAAGAACGGGATCATCGCGACGAGCCGCTTACTGCAGAGCCGGTCAGAGGCGTCCCATAGCACAATCAGTGCAACGCGAATGGAAGCTCCGTAGGTCCGGCCTCGTCGTCGCGGCACGGCTGATCCCGATGCCCTGTCCACCGACAGTGCTCGGATCGCGTGCTTGCGATGCCATCCCGTAACGGCACACAGCTCGTCCAGGATCCGTGCCTTCTCGAGCCGTCCGCTCGCCCGATAACGCTCCACCAGCGCTGATGTGATCTCGCGCTTCGCGCGCATGCTGATCTTCCCTGCCATAGCCGCCACCGAACCGATTCGGCAGCTCCGCCCCAGACACGACAGGCAAGTTCTCCGGTAACATTTTTAGTGAGGCAATGCGCGGTCATACCCTTCGCGACGTCATCGAGCGCACCGAGAGCCTCACCGGCTGTGCGATCGAGCGGGCCTATGTCGACAAGGGATATCGCGGCCACGACACACAAAATCCCCGCCGCGTCTTCATCTCGGGCCAGAAGCACGGCGTCTTCGGCGTCATCAAGCGCGAGCTACGCCGCCGTTTACGAGCCCATCATCGGACACATGAAGAACGAAGGTCACCTTGGCCGCTGCTATCTCAAAGGCCGCGCCGGAGATGCCGCTAACGTTCTCCTCTCGGCCGTTGGCCACAACCTCCGCCGTGTTGGCTTGGCTCAGAGACCTTTTGTCCCTCTTCCTGCCCTCACTCTGGCCAACGCTCAACTATCCAGTTCAGCCCAATTCGGCTATTAACGATCGACTACGTGGTCGATAGTTCTGCGGCCGTAATCTGCGATCTTTGGCATCTACTTCAGATTCGGAATCGGCAATTTGTGGCTCGAGAACCAAACTTCGAACCTGAGCCTTCGGAGAACATTCTTTGACTCTATGCAACAGCCCTGATCAAGGCCGTTGAAATGGCTTGAGCCAGAACTTGGCGGTTTTCGGGATTGCTCACCATTGTCACGTGGTTGCCTGGAACAGGTACCGTATGAATGGCCCCCGCATTCACGACCAGGTCCCAGCCAAGCTTGGGTAAGTTTGCATCGCGATCAGTTTGTTTGTCAGGCGGTGCCCAACAACAGAGAGGCTCAGTGGCATAAAACTGATGTATTTGAATCGGGAGCCACGGAAGGCGATACGATTGTAGCGCTTGGTAAAATTTCGCTGCCCTTTGATACATCGAAACGTCACTGTGGAGATCGTGACCTGCAGGTAACGCTCCTATTTGCTGCGCCTTTTCAAGCAACTCAGAGATGGAACATTGTTCCGTATCGCGTTCCAAAACCTCGCGATGTTCATCGCGCAAGGTTCCACAACGATCCAAAACAAATTCTCGCGCCAAATTCTCCAGTAACGCGTTTGAATAAGCCGCAGGTAGACTAACATCGAGGAACGCCATGAATGACACGGCTTCATCAATACTCAGTAACCGCTCAGCAATCGCATAAGCGAGGATTGCACCTGACGAGTATCCAGCAAAGCGGTATGGGCCACGTGGCTGGATCTTTTTGATCGCAATGATCAGCTGCGCGGCCATCGCCTCAAGGGTTGGCGGATAAACGTCATCGAAGGGGGGCCAGGGCAGAGCGTAGACCGAGCAGTCTGCGTCCATTTCCGCAGCCAGAGAGAGGACATACGAACAATCTCCAAAACCTGTGGGGACGAAGAAGAGCGGTGGCTGGGATCCGGTCGCACGAACGGAAATCACCCTCGAGTTACTGGGCTGCACCTGCAAACGAACCCTCGATGCAAGCTCCTTCAGAATAGGGGCTCGGAAGAGGTCGTTGGCGCTAAAATTCAGCCCAAGGTTTAGCGCTCGACTGAGCAG
>NZ_LAXE01000001.1:2616422-2621053 GCF_003122645.1 Bradyrhizobium sp. SUTN9-2 | reverse complement strand
GGGTCGCGCAGACTGTTGCCTCGGTCGGGCCATAAGCGTTGACAATTGATGCTGGGGGAACACTTCGGATGAGTTCAGGCTTCGGCAGCTCTCCAGCAAGAATGAGAGCTTGCGCGGCCAAACCTTCCAGATCCTTGGCTGTCTGAAGCAACGCGGGTGGTAATGTCGCGTGGGTGATGGCCTCGGTTCGGAGATAATCCAATAGCTTGTTACTAGCTTGGCGGATCGCTTCCGCAGGCAAGTGTAAAGAGGCTCCGGAGCCAAACGCCATAACAAGCTCCCAAGCGCTTGCATCAAAAGCAATGGAGGCGAACTGCAGGACTCGGCTGTTGGGAGAAGCGCCAAAGAGGCCAACCTGAGCCGACAGCAGATTGACCAACCCCCGATGCTCGACCATGACCCCCTTTGGGGTTCCGGTTGATCCTGAAGTGTAGATAACATAAGCGAGATGGCCCGGTGCGAGGCCAAGCGTCCGCCGGTCAGGGTTCGAAGCCGGCCGATTGGCCCAGGCTGTGGCCGTCTCCAGATCAATGACCGTCACATTGGTCAGCACCTCGGGACGGAGTGCTGCGCGACCGGCGAGATCGCAAAGCAGCAGCCGCGGCGCGGCATCGTCGACAACCTGCTGCAGCCGCTCGCTGGGATAGGCTGGGTCGAGCGGCAGATAGGCGCCGCCCGCCTTGAGGATCGCCAAGATACCAACCACCATCGCCACGCTGCGTTCGAGGCAGATCGCCACCGGCTGGTCCGGCGTGACCCCGAGCTCGATCAGATGATGCGCCAGCCGGTTGGCCCGCGCGTTGAGCTCGCCATAGCTCAGCCGCTCGTTCTCGCAGACCAGCGCCAACGCCTCCGGCGCCTTGTGCACCTGCGCCTCGAACTGCTCATGGACGCACAGCTCCGATGGGTAGGCCTCCGCCGTCCGGTTCAGGTCCTCCAGCAGATAGGTGCGCTCCTCGGCCGGCAAGATGTCGAGCTCGCGTACCGGCGTGTCCGGAGCATCCTCCAGCGCCTTTGCCAGTTGCTCGAGCACCCGATGCATGTAGCCGCAGATCCGATCCGCCGAGATGGGCTCCGCCACCTGCGCAGTGAGGCCCAGCGCCTCGCCATAATCCTCTACCGACAGGGTCAGCGGATAGTTGGTGCGTTCCTCCCCAGACAACCATTCCATACCCGACAAGACATCATCCGCTCCGGAGCCGGGCACAACCGGCGCCTTGTTGTGACGATAGTTCAACAGCGTGCTGAACAGCGGCGCCGACACCGCAACAGCGCTGCAGCGCTGAGCCAGCGCCAACGAGGCATGCTCATGTGCCAGCAGCTCGGCCAGCCGGGCGTGCGTCGTCCGCACGCTCGCCTCGACGGCGGTCTGATCAAGATCGAGCCGCAACGGCAGGGTGTTGATGAACAGCCCCATGGCGCGGTCGGCGCCGGCGCTGCCCTGCAGGCGACCCGACAGCACCGTGCCGAATACCACCTGCTCGCGGCCGCTGCTGCGCGCCACCACCTGCCCCCACGCCAGATGGCACAGGCTCGCCAGACTCACGCCGAGCCGCCGCGCCTGTTCCACCAGCCGCGCGTAGAGCGCTGGCGGCAGCATCCGATGCGCCTCACGTACCCCACCGCCGTCGCCGCGCACTTCCCTCAACTCGAAGGGCGTGGTCGGTTCGTCGATGTCGGCCAGCAGCTCCCGGAAGAAGGCTTCATCCGCCTTGTCATTACCGCGCAGATGCGCCTGCGCCACCAGATTGCGGAAGGGCTGCGGCGCCGGCAGCTCATGCTCGCGCCCCTCCAGCTCGGCCCGGACCTCGGCATGCATCACGTCCCGCGTGGTGTGATCCCCGATCAGATGATGCTGCAGCTCCAGCAGCAGCCAGCGCGTGCTGCCGGGCTCGCGCGCGATCACAAACCGCAGCAGTGGCGCCCGGCCAAGGTCGATGCAGTGCCGGCGCGGATCAAACCGAGCCCTGAGCTGCTCGGCGCCAGCGCCATGACCGCCATTCAGCTGGACTTCGATCACCTCCAGTCGCGCCTCCCGCCACACCACCTGGGCCGGCCGCGATAACCCCTCCCAGACGAAGGAAGTACGCAGGATGTCATGCCGATCCACCACCCGCTGGACCGCGGCAAGATAGCGCTCGAGCAGCCCACGATCGGCAAACGCCATCTGCGACACCTGTAGGTATGGATCGCCCTTTGCCGCTAACAAATGATGAAACAGGATGCCGTCCTGCAGCGGCGACAGGCGGTAAATGTCCTGGATGTTGCAAACCCCGCCGGGTACCGTAGCGATGATCCGGTCGATCTCGTCCTGCGCCAGCTCGATCAGGGGCAACATCTCCGGTGTTATCGCCGCACTTCGCTCGGTGATCAGATTGCCCGGGACTGCTACTTCGTGATGGCGGCGCAGGCTTGCGGCCAGATCCGCCAGCACCGGCTTGACGAACAAGGTGCGCACCTCGATGCCCAATGAGCGGCGCCGCAGACGATCCATCATCTGCACCGCCGAGAGCGAGTGCCCTCCCAGTTCGAAGAAGTTGTCGTGCCGTCCGACCTGCTCCAGCCCCAGCAGGTCGGCCCAGATCTGCGCCAGCACCGTCTCCATCTCGCCCTGTGGCGGCGCGTAGGTCCGGCGCGCATACGCCTCATCGCCCGGGGCCGGCAGCGCTTTTCGATCGAGCTTGCCGTTCGGCGTCAGCGGAAGTGCCGCCAGCCGCACGAACGCGCTCGGCACCATGTAGTCCGGAAGCCCGGCACTCACATGCGCCCGCAAACCGCCGGCGAAATCAGCTTCCTCGGCTTCTGCGGCAACGACATACGCAACGAGGCGCTGCTCGCCGCGACCATCCTCGCGCGCCACCACCACCGCCTCGCGCACCGAGGCGTGCTCGCAAAGCCGAGCGACGATCTCACCCGGCTCGATGCGGAAGCCGCGGATCTTCACCTGCTCGTCGTTGCGCCCTAAAAACTCCAGATTCCCGTCCGGTAGGTAGCGTGCCAGGTCGCCGGTCCGGTACAGCCGGTCGCCGTCCACAAAGGGACTGGGGATGAACCGCTGGGTTGTCAGCTCAGGGCGGTTCAGGTAGCCACGTGCCACCCCCGCCCCACCAATGTAAACCTCGCCCACCGCACCGAACGGCACCGGCGCGCCATAACCATCCAGCAAATAGATCCGCGTGTTCGCAATAGGGCGGCCAATCGGGACAATGGCCTCATTAAACTCAGCCGGGCAATTCCAGGCCGTGACGTCGATCGCAGCCTCAGTTGGACCGTAGAGATTGTGCAGGCCCGTCCAAGGCAATACGCGCCGAACCCTATGCGCACTGGCGGCGGGGAGCGCCTCGCCGCTGCATAAAACTCGCCGCAGCGACGTGCAGCGATCAACACTCTTCGCATCCATAAAGCTGACCAGCATGGATGGCACGAAGTGAACCGTCGTGATGCCCAGCCTGACGATCAAGTCGACCAATGCATCGGGATCTCTATGCGCACCAGGCGGGGCCAGTACAAGGGTTGCTCCTTCAAGTAACGTCCAAAAGAACTCCCAGGCCGAGACATCGAAGCTAAATGGCGTCTTCTGCAACACGACATCAGTTGCCTTGAGACCATAGGCCTTTTGCATCCAGGTCAGGCGATTGACGATAGCCCGATGCTCATTCTGTGCCCCTTTGGGCGTGCCTGTGGATCCCGAGGTGTAGATCACATAGGCGAGATTGCGGGAGGTCAGGCTGAGCGCGCGCGGGTCAAGATCGGCTTCCGGCAGGCTGGTCCAGGCCGGCGCCGCAGCATCGAGTTCTACCACGCTCACATCGGCCGGCAGATGCCCGCCCAAGGCTGCACGGCCGGCGACATCGGTCAGCAGCAGGCGGGGCACCGCATCGTTGAGCACCTGGCGTAGCCGCACCGACGGATAGGCAGGGTCCAGCGGCACGTACGCCCCGCCAGCCTTCAGGATCGCCAAGAGCCCCACCACCATCATCGGACTGCGCTCGACGCAGATCGCGACCGGCTGGTCAGGCCTGACCCCGAGGGCGATCAGGTGATGCGCGAGGCGATTGGCCCGCGCATTGAGCTCGCCATAGCTCAGCCGCTCATCTTCGCAGATCACCGCCACCGCATGTGGCGTCTTCTGTACCTGCGCCTCGAACAGCTCGTGAATGCACCGCTCCGCAGGATACGGGGCCGCCGTCCGGTTCAGCTCCTCCAGCAAATACGTCCGCTCGGCGATTGGCAGCAGCTCAATCCGGGGGACCTCTTGCTGCGCATCGGCAGCCATCCCCCGCAGCACCGCTATCAGATAACCACGCTGCCGCTCGATGGTCGCCTGATCAAACAGCGCCGTGGCGTAACCAAGAGTTCCGGCGATCTCCTCGCCATGCTCGCCAAGGCTCAGCTCCAGATCGAACTTGGCCTGATCAATCTCCTCGCCGGCAGCTTCCACACTCAGCCCCGGCAGGTCCAATGACCCAACCGCATTGTTCTCCCAGGCCAGCATCACCTGGAACAAGGGCGTGTGATCAAGAGCTCGGGGCGGCTGCACGATCTCCACCACCTGCTCGAACGGCAGGTCCTGATGCTCCTGCGCAGCCAGCACCGTGCGCCGCGTCCGCTCCAAAAGCTCCGACACGCTC
>NZ_LAXE01000001.1:2613871-2614935 GCF_003122645.1 Bradyrhizobium sp. SUTN9-2 | reverse complement strand
GGTTCGCCCGATAGGTCCAGCCGAAGCGCCAGGGTGTTGACGAAGAAGCCGATCAGCTCTTCGATCTCACGGTGCCCCCGATTGGCGCTCGGCACGCCAATCACAAGATCATCCTGCCCCGACAGACGCGACAGCACCGCCGCCCAGGCCGCCAGCACCGTCATGAACAAGGTCGTGCCATGCTGCAGGCTCAGCCGCTTCAGCTCCCGCGTCAGATCCGCATCGATGACGATCGGGATCGCCGCCGCGGCAAACGACTGCTGGGCAGGCCGCGCATGGTCCGTCGGCAAAACAAGACGGGCCGTACCTGCAAGGGCCTTGCGCCAATACTGCGCCTGCTTCTGCAGCCGTTCCCCCGAGAGCCATTGGCGTTGCCAGGCGGCGTAATCCGGATACTGGATCGCAAGCGGCGGCAGAGGATCGTCCTGCCCAGCCTCGAATGCCCGGTAAAGCTGGCTAAGTTCACCTAACAGCAAGCCCATCGACCAGCCGTCCGAGACAATGTGATGCTGGGTCAGCAGGAAGACGTGCTCCTCGTCGGCGATGCGGATCAGCCGACCGCGGATCAGCGGACCGCGCACAAGATCGAACGGCGTGCGCCCCTCTTCATGGCACAGATCCAAAAGTGCCGCTTCCGCATCCGATCTCTCCCGCAGATCTTGCTCAAGGATCGGCAGCCCCGCATCCGGCGGCAGAACCTCAACCCGAGGCTTGCCCTGCGTCGCGACAAAGACACTGCGCAGCGCCTCGTGACGCGCAAACAGACGGTCAAGGCTGCGCTGCCAGGCCCTGCGGTCGAGCAGCCCGCGCAGTCGCAAGGCTAGCGGAATGTGATAGTTGGTGCTGCCTTCGTGAAGTTGCGCCAAAAACCATAGCCGCTGCTGCGCAAACGACAGCACAAGCGGCTCGTGACGCGACACGGGTGCAATCGACGGCAGCTGTTGCGGACCGGAGCGGCCCAACAGCTCCACGATGCTGGCCGCCAGGTCAGCCAGCACTGGCCTTGCGAACAGCGTCGACAGCGGCAGTTCGACCCCAACCGCCTGTGACAGCCGGCTTGTCAT
>NZ_LAXE01000001.1:2610788-2612137 GCF_003122645.1 Bradyrhizobium sp. SUTN9-2 | reverse complement strand
AGGTCGCGAAGGTGGTCGTCTCGGTCGGGCCGTAGCAGTGAATGAGCCGTACAGGGCCCTTTTCTTCCAGCAATCTCAGAAACGATGCAAGATCGCTGCGCTCACCCCCACAGAGGAGGTGCTTCAGTTGAGCCAACGTCGGAGCGATCGATGATGCATATTGATTGAATAATGCTGTTGTTAGAAACAGTGACGTCACCTGGTGCTGTTCAAGCGCCCGGGTAAAACTTGGAGCATCCCTGACGGTGGCGGCATGCATGACAACAATGCAAGCACCATTAAGCAGCGATGCCCATACTTCGAATGTGCTTGCGTCGAAGGCGGGATTGCCAGCCCATGCCACCCGATCTCCTGCATCGATCTTCACATACCCATTGTTGATCACGAGCCGGTTGACGGCACGATGAGGAACAACAACTCCTTTGGGAAGCCCCGTGGAGCCCGAGGTGTACATGACGTAAGCGGCAGTTTCAGCGCTCAACGCCAGCCCAGGATCGGAACTAGATCCCGCTCCAGCTATGAGCGGCTCAGTAGCCAGAACAGGTATCCTCGCGTCAACCAGACCATTCCCGCAGAGTACCAAGCGTGCAGCACAATCGGCCATCAGCAATTCTTGTCGCGCCGACGGAAGGGCGCGATCGATCGGTACATACACGCCGCCCACCTTTAGAATCGCCAACTGCGACATCAGAAGAGCGACGGAGCGGTCCATCACTGTGGCAATGCGATCCCCAGGCTTGACGCCGAGGGCGATCAGGTGATGCGCGAGGCGGTTGGCCCGCGCATTGAGCTCGCCATAGCTCAGCCGCTCATCTTCGCAGATCACCGCCACCGCATGTGGCGTCTTCTGTACCTGCGCCTCGAACAGCTCGTGAATGCACCGCTCCGCAGGATACGGGGCCGCCGTCCGGTTCAGCTCCTCCAGCAGATACGTCCGCTCGGCGATTGGCAGCAGCTCAATCCGGCGAACCTCTTGCTGCGCGTCGGCAGCCATCTCCCGCAGCACCGCTATCAGATAACCACGCTGCCGCTCGATGGTCGCCTGATCAAACAGCGCCGTGGCGTAACCAAGAGTTCCGGCGATCTCCTCGCCATGCTCGCCAAGGCTCAGCTCCAGATCGAATTCGACCTGATCAATCTCCTCGCCGGCAGCTTCCACACTCAGCCCCGGCAGGTCCAATGACCCAACCGCATTGTTCTCCCAGGCCAGCATCACCTGGAACAAGGGCGTGTGATCAAGAGCTCGGGGCGGCTGCACGATCTCCACCACCTGCTCGAACGGCAGGTCCTGATGCTCCTGCGCAGCCAGCACCGTGCGCCGCGTCCGCTCCAAAAGCTCCGACACGCTT
>NZ_LAXE01000001.1:2600692-2608665 GCF_003122645.1 Bradyrhizobium sp. SUTN9-2 | reverse complement strand
CCGTGCCACCCCCGCCCCGCCAATGTAAAGCTCGCCCACCGCACCGAACGGCACCGGCGCGCCATAGCCATCCAGCAGGTACACCCGCGTGTTGGCAATTGGGCGCCCGACGTGCGGCATCTCGGGCCAACATGACGGATCAGCTGCAAGGTGGTGCTCGGAAATGACGCTGATTTCCGTCGACCCATATTGATTAATCAATCTCGCGTGGGGGTGTGCTTCGAAGAACGCCCTCAGCAGTGGAGTGGCCTGCAATCGTTCGCCGGCTGTGTAAAGCTCTTTCAAGGAAGGCAGCTGCACGCGCTGCGCGTTCCAGACTTCCGCAAAATGGTTCAATGCGACGAATGGAAGAAAAAGTCGCTCGATCGCCTCCCGCTCCACAAATTCCAGCAAGTCGGAGAAGTGCCTCCGGGTCTCTTCCCGCAGGAGCACAAGCACTCCGCCGTCCTTCCAACAGATGAACAATTCCTGGCAGGACACATCGAAATTCAGGGTCGCGAATTGAAGTGTGCGCAGTTTTGACGTGCTAATCCCCGCCAGCGAATTCACAAGCGCGCCGTGGGACATTTCCACGCCCTTTGGGATTCCGGTTGATCCGGAGGTATAGATGACATAGGCAAGATGGCGCGATGTGAGGCCAAGTGTGCCGCGGTCCGGGTTCGAAGGCGGCCGCTCGGCCCAGGCCGGGGTCGCCCTCTCCAGATCGACCACGGTCACATCAGCCACGGCCTCGGCGCCCAGTGCGGTTCGACCGGCGACATCGCACAGCAGCAGTTTCGGTTTTGCGTCGTCAACGATCTGCCGCAGCCGCGCTAACGGATAAGCCGGATCCAGCGGCAGATAGGCGCCACCGGCCTTCAGGATCGCCAAGACAGCAACCACCATCGCTAGGCTGCGTTCCACGCAGATCGCCACCGGCTGTTCAGGCTTGACTCCGAGCTCGATCAGGTGATGCGCCAGCCGGTTGGCCCGCGCATTCAGCTCGCCATAGCTCAGTCTCTCCTTATCATGGACCACCGCCACCGCTTCCGGTGCCTGTTGCACCTGCGCCTCGAATAGCTCGTGGATGCATCGTTCAAACGAACAGGGCGCCACCGTCCGATTCAAAGCCTCAAGTAGATAGGTGCGTTCGTCGGTTGGCAGAATGTCGATTCCGCCGACAGACTGCCCCACATTGGCTATCACGCCGCCTAACAAGGCTCGCAAATGCTGCGTCATGCGGTCGATCTGCTTCGGCGCCAATCGAGCGGCATCAAAATGCCAGCGGAAGCTCCCATCCAGAGCGCGAACCTCAAACGTCAGCAAATCGCCGCACAAGGCTTGGCCGGTTTTCTGGCTCGTCGTCAGATCGTCAGCAACGGAACCGCTCTCTGTCGTGATTGCAATGCCAATCGGCCAAGGCTGGCGCGACCGCAACGCCTCCAGGCCTCTTAACGTCGGGCAGCGCGCGATAAGATCCCGCGTAAAGCTAGCGTGCGTCCTCAGCTGAGCAACTTCGGCCGCTACGGCTTTGCGCACTTCTTCAAAATCATGAGCAAGCTCAATGCAAACATCCATCGGCACGACGGAGGCGATCACCATCTGGGCGAGTTTGGAGCCAGTTTGCAATCCATCCCATGCAGGCTTCCATCCCAGTTGCAGTTGTTTCTCTCCCGTGATCCGAGCGAGATAGATCAGCCAAGCCGTTACCAAATACTCCGAGCGATCTTGTGCGGATAGTTTGTCCAAGGTGCTCAGGCTGGACCACGAACTCGACTGCCATCGCGAAGGCGCTGCAGCCACGAACGATGACAGGAAAGGAAAATGTAATCTTCTGAACTGCCCGAGCCGCTGCCGCCAAAACGTCTCCAGAGGCACCAAGAATTCACGTGCGGCAATTATCCTCTGCACCTGTTCATCGCTCGCGATAGGAAGGCGACTACCTTTCTCCACATTGAAGCGTCTGGCCAGGGCTCGCGCGTCCAGCATCTGCACCTCGGGTTCGCCAAAGCAAACCTCTACATCCTCTGTACCCGTCGCTACACGCCAATGCTCGGCATCGACTTCAACCAGGGACCCAGCCGGAAGGCCCGAGCTCCGAGACAATATCTCCAGGTGCCTGACTGCGACGGCCTGATCGCCTAGGACAACCTTGGGCAGACACATTGGATTCGGATCAGACCACCCAATGTCTAGGGCCCGTGTCACCGCCGACAAGTCCTGCGCAGATCGATCCCATCGCAAACAGAATCCCGAATTTGCCCATCGCTGTCTCGGAACAGAACTTCTGTCCACTAGCGGCTGCGGACAGGCCGGAAGTTTCCCGCTCTCAAGGCCGGTTAAGAGTTCGTGAAAGCCCTCGATCGCGGCATCATGACATTTGAGGTTCAGGGTCAGCGCCGAATCTGTGGGTGCAACCAGCACTTGGCGCTGAACCACGACGTCACCGAGATCAACGCCATGATCGATCCGGCGCCACTTAATGGAATATTTGGTCTTCTGCGCCAGGAGCGCGCAGGACGTCGCGTGCGTCGCCGTGCATCGTGGCAATGGGCCGTCCTGGTATTTGAAAGCACCTCGACGCACTCGCCCAAACACGTCCTGCGGCAATGTGAATGGATGCGCAATTGAGAAGATCCAATCCACCGGCTCAGCCTTTAAAAAGGATGAGAGCTCTTCAATACTTTCCATGCACCGAATGTTCGCACCAATCGCCCACTGAGCAAATATGGAGTCGCCACACAGCGCCGCACCAATGACGTGGTCCATCGCCACAGCCAACTGAGCGCAGCGGATGGCGGGCGTGCCGCTGCCAACAAACACGCTGGAGAAGGTTGATGGCGTGGCAGAATGTCTATCCCGATCGCGTGGATCGTAGGCGATCGCGCGCCCGAGAGAAGATCGAAGCACCATCTTCACACTTTCAGCAGTTCAGCCATCATGCTCGCCTGTCCTATCCAGGCGCGGCACCAAGAAAAATCGCTCTCACTGGTTCGGATCTGTTCAGGGCTTAACCTGGCCTGCATTGATGCGACGAAACCTCGCCCCCAGATCCCTCAATCTCCCTGCCAAGCTCCCGCATCACAGTCGCACGCAGTGTCGCAGCTGCCACTCGAAGCGGGCCTAAGTTTCTGGTGAGCCCTCTCATTGAACGACTTCTCCTCTATGCCCTTTAGAGGATTACGCATGTATCGTGCCAAAGGTGAAGTCGACCGCAATCAATGCGATAGCAATAGCGGTGCTATGTCAGCTGTCCCACAGCGTTGCCCGACGTCGTACAATTGAGTGCGCCATCATTCAGCGTAGGCCTCGGGGCTCTCGCCACGTGTTGCGCAGTAAGAAGTTTGGACCTGGAATGCCGAAGTGATTGATCAGCTCGGCCGAACGATACTTGGGCCGCGGCTCAGCCGAGACGGTGGCGATGATTTTTTCTGAGATCCGCGCTGTGCGGTGGAAGGCAGTGCTGGATTGCCATCGAATGCTTCCGGCAATTAGCGGTTCATATGAGAGTGACGTGTCTTCGCATCGCTCAATACGTGGATCCTGCCGGGTCGTCGAGCTTGTGGCGCTCGGTTCCGTTAAGGGGTGGGTTAAAGATGCTAACGAGGATCAGGTCCTTATCCCGTCCCCCGCGCAGGAAATGCTTGTCATGCTTGTCAAGCACATACATGTCACCCTTGCGAATGGGAAAGACATTGCCGTCCATATCCTCGACCTCGCCCTCTCCCGCGATGCAGTAGCAGGCCTCGAGATGATTCCGGTATTGCAGAAGCGAAACGGTGTTAGCGCGCACCACGGTGTGGCAGATGCTAAAGCCCATCCCGTCCTTATCCGTCAAAAGGCGGTGGCTAGTACCATTGCCCCAATCTACGAAGTGATTGGTCGCTTCAACGTCGTGCAGGCTACGGACAATCATAGCGTTCGATTTCCTGATGCAGGTTAAAGTGAACATCGCGAAAGCTGGAGGCGGTTGTTCTGACCTGCAAGCGCAGCTTCCGCGCGGTCCTCCAGCGGAAAGGCATGGTATGATCATCTGTGCGTTGCAGGCAGGCAAGAACCTGCCAATTTGATTCGCCACTCCCCCGTGCCGGCTAGCGAAATATCCCCTCTGATCCAACTCGGTCCATGCACTCCTGTTATTGCGTGGGACACGGCGGAACTCCGTCGGAACAACCTCTCGGCGATCGTCGAGAACAAATGCACTGGTCTTGCGGATTCGGCTACGCCTAACACGCTTGCCGTTCTCCGCGTGGGACTGGATAAAACAATCGGCGTGAGGGTATTGCGCAGGCGCGGCAGGGGCCGGCGCGTACTATTTTGATGCTCCCTGGTTTGCCCGGGTATCGTCGCTTACGTCCGTACCGCCCAGAATGCTGTTGACGGTTTTTGCCGACCACCCGAAGTGTTTCCGATCGCAGTTTTGGCAAGCTCTTTTCCTTCCTTTGCGGTGCCTCGCGGCACGAACAGAGCTCCGGAGCCTCTCAGCTCATAGGGCAAATCCCATGCCGCGGCCGCAGACAGATAAAGGACAACTTTTCCGGTGTTTCAGCCGCCTAGCGAGTGGAAGGATTCGGTCGGGTGGTGTAGCATCTCTGACAAACTGCCAAGAGATATGGCTGAATGCGAGCAAGCCCGCGAACCACCACCGGTCGGACAGTGCGGCTTGTTAATCCCGCGCTGTTGGTAGGCATTTGATACGATTGCCTCAGACGTTCGGCAGACGTAACGCCCTTTCCTGTCGAGCTGATGATCGTCCTTGCTCATCGCCAGGAGCGCATCATTCGTGATGCTGTGCATCGATGCCAGGTCAACCGCTCTCGAGCGTCCTTCGGAGAATTGTCTCGGCCATCTATTACTTCCCCTTCCTCCAGCGTCGCTTGGGTCTCACGCAAGTCCGCCCCCACCCACGCAGCCGTCCTGGGCGCCAAGCCGCAGCTCGCGGCGTCAACGATTGTCAGCGCGGCATAGCAGCTGTCAGATGTCCGCAGCGGGAAGAATGGGTCCTTTGCCGAAGGGGCGGCTAATGATCGACAGCGCGTCCGGCGTGGCGAAGATGGGGTTCGCGCGCGTAGCCGGCACGCTCTTTCAAGACCTTATTCTCGACTGGTGTTGCTCGCGAGGATACAGGCACCGCAATACTGAGAAGCGCGGCCAGACGCTTGACGGTCAGCACCGGCGAATGCGACAGAACATGAAGTGCGCGCAGACTGGCTGAGCCGTGGCAAAACTTCCGCCGCTTCCGCCATAGTCGCCAAGTGCAGACAAAGCGTCGCGGGTTTTCAGGAGCTCATCTGTGGTGAGGGCGATCGCACTCCGCCATGAATCAGGCCGCTTCACGCCATTCGAGGCTCTGCTGAGCTGCCTTGAGCGGTTACAAAAAGCTGTCTTGCGGGCTTCAATGTACGGCGACAGGTAAACGGCACCATTTCCTTCGGCGGCGATCATCAATGGCAAAAGCAGGCGGCCAACGCGGCCGAACAATCGGTGTACGCGCTGCGCGATCCGCTCAAAGTGGCATCAACGTAGTTCGAAGTTCGCAGCAGCCGCTGAACGTGCTCTTAGCGCGCTAGAACAATCCCGAAGGACGGGAGCGACAGACAACACGTGACCACTAAGCATTATCGAGTCAACACCGTGGAGAGAATCTAAGGCGGTTCTCGGGTTTTGGAACGGTGCATATGGCCCGCACAGAGCCGAATCAGAATGAATGCAACTCTCTTCAAGTCCGGCGCCATGTGAGGCTTCGCGAACCTTGCTGACGTTGTCCTTGCCCTCCTTCATTGAGGTCCCAATGTTTGCTACCACAATCGCTGACCGATGTCGAAAGCGGTCGCCTTTCGCGCAAGATCGTCATAGGCAATTTCTCCACTGCAGCCGGACTGCACTACAGCATGCTCGAGTCGGAGAAGCCGAACAGCCTTCCTCACACTGTAATGTCTGTCACTCGAGAAGTATCCTAGTCCATCTGGAAACAGTTCTCGACCGAGATATAGCCCATACGCATTTCTTTCAGCCGCTGCACTCGTAACTTAACCCCGAGCTTCAGAAGGAGCCGCTCGGAGTAGCTTGGTAAAAAACTCGATGATTTCGCATTCCAGAAGACGGGAGCTGATCCGATAGGATTGGGGGCCAAAGGGGCCGCCGAAATTGTTGCCTGAAACAGTCATGAAACGACACAACGATTTGTAGCTGAATCCTTTAGCGAAGGGATAACCAAGGAAGGATTCGTTCGCTGCCTTCATAGTCTCAAATAGATCATCAATACGTCTTTCGTGTTGTTGATCAACCATCAAGAGTCCCTGCGAACATTTCAAGCGATCACGCTTTTGGTTGGCGTAACATGGGGAAGAACGGTGGAGAACCGCCGACTTGGACTTCCGTCAAAACACTCCAACCTTGTTGAGCATAAAGTCGCATCGCGTGCGGACTGGTCGCCTCCAAGTGCACAGGTCTCTGCGCGGCATCTGAGATCTCGGTTGCGTGCCGAAGAAGATGTCGTGCGAGCCCTGATCGCTGATGTATGGGATCAATGGCTACCATGGTCACGTACCAATGCGGCTGATGCGGATTGTACTTACCGAAAGTTTCGAAAACTCTTTCGGTTTCGGAACGCCGGTGCGCAGGAACGCTTTTCAGAAGGAATTCCATCATGCTGGTGTTGTCGCGCTTTTCGCCAGCTGTGTCCCATAAGATCGCCCCCTTGTCGCCGTCGTTAAGGTATGCGCCGCTCGAATATGGACTGCCGCAGTAATGCTTAATAAATCCGTTAAAATGCTGCAGGTACTCCCGCGGTTCAGGATACAGCCACCTCAACAAAGGACACATCGTAAATGCGGTTGTTAGGATCGCAAGGACTCTAGAGTGGTCCTGAAGATCGATAGTCTTGATCGATAGTGCATCCCCATTGGTGGATTGCATAGTGCCTCCTTGCGCTGCCAGTGCCGAAATCGTGGCCCTACCGATCTAGCGCTTTGAATGCACCGACCGCGTCGCCAAAAAACTGCGGTAGCAAAAGCCAGGCCAACGAATTGTGCGGCTCGTCTTGCTTCTTGGAGTGGAATGTCTTCTTCGCGACAGGACGAGACGCGGTTGCCGTTGGGAAGCTAGCGCTTGCGAAAGCGCTAGCCCGGGCTGGCTGATGCGCAACAGCCACCCGGGAATCGCCTGCCGTGAGATTTTCGGCACGAATATGGGCCGAGCGTTCCTGTGGGCCGCGAAGGCTCGGAGAGAGTCGTAAGGATCGCCGGCTTCGGCGGCTGTTCTGCCCGGCCAGCGATCCGCCCAGCTCAACAGGATCATCCTGCGGCGCGGCTTCCTCGCCTCACCGGGAGTTAGCGGCTTCCGGGCGGCAGGAGAGCGAAGGATCGTTTAAAGCCGTAAATATCCGTACCGGGTTGAGTGAGATGGTTCACTCTTTAGACGCTCGGCATTTACCCCGCGAGGACCCCGCAGCAAATTGCAGATGCTGTGATGTTTCTCAGCTCGAGCTTGGCTGACCACATCCATGGTCAAACCATCCTCGTCGATGGCGGATAGACATTGGGTGTCTCCACTCAACCCTAGCCGCAGGCCATAAAATCGAATGCCTTCAACCTAGCTTTACCAAGCATGAGGAGGTGGCGAAGCCACACATCGTGATCGCCAGGTCGCAGCAACAGCGCGGCGGCATCGCGTATGACTGACCATATGCCTAGGCCGAAGGTTTCCACCTTGAAGTCGTCTCGACGGGGGCACGGCGCCGTTGGATGTTGCGAAAAGCAGCGGATCGTCCCTGAGAGCTATGACGGTCGACGTCTGGTGTTGGCGATGGGGCGACGTAAGCGGCTGCGTCTGAAACTCGACGAAACGATGAGCGATTCCACACGCTGGCCTAGGCTATGCGACCTTACTCGGGCCTAGGCCGACCGGATCGTTTCTGGAGGCACGTAAATTGCTGGATAACGAGCAGGAGCTCGCGCAAGGAACGCAAACCGCAGCGACTATCTCGGAGTTCG
>NZ_LAXE01000001.1:2591868-2597836 GCF_003122645.1 Bradyrhizobium sp. SUTN9-2 | reverse complement strand
CCGGAGTTCTAATGGGGCTGATCCGATTAATCCTGTTCCACCTGGCTTTGATGCTGCTTGCACCTGAATTTTCAGACCCAACGAGTGCTGCCGCTGGCGCAAGTCCTTCAAGCGTCAAAGCTGTGGCGACATTCAAGCAGAACGGTCCCGGAGAGGTGCTATCAAGCTTCAGGACTGGCGGCTCCTACGACAGCCAAACGACGCTAGCCGCCCCCAGTCAACCGGCGGACAACTTCCGGCCGGTCAAGCTGGCTGGCAATTCCGCGGGGCTGGAACCCGGCCTTATATGCATGATCCGCACGCCCCAACGCCCGACTGGCAATTTCCTCGATGACGCTGATAGGATTAACATCCCCCTCGTGACGTACGGCATGTGCAATCCTGCCGGTCCGCCTTTTAACCTCTTAGCTGAAGAGACGCCGACCTCAAGCAATACAGCTACCCTCGGCGGGATGCTGGTTGTCGCTTTTCTGACTATTCTTGTCGCTATTTTGGTAGAAATAAACGGCCCAGGTGCGGGCACGTGAGGGAAGCAGATCTGAGCTATATCGCAGTTGCCGTTCAGCTGACCTCCTGCAACTGTTCACTAGTTGCGATCCAGCGTTCATGCCGACGGACCTGAGCGCCGCGCGGAACGCGTCCTGGTCAGCACTGATCTACGCCAACCTCGTCGCGCGCGCGGAGCTCCGCGGTTCTACAGCGTCGCGCGTCACTACTCTTCGGCTTCGCTCCACTGGACAAATGTTGCCCTTTTGTCTTCCTTTGAATCAGTCGAGCGCATCTTACCTGCATCGCACCGAAGCAATCGCAATTGCGGCCACAGAGCAGTTGGCAGCAGACCTCATCAGCTCCCCACGGTTCTCCCCTAACGAGAGGAGCGCCCTTCAGATGGCTGCGAGAGGAATGAAGCACAGAACTGTCAAGACCAGCTAGATGATCTCGAAGTATCTCCGACGTTCAAAGTCGGTCACTCGATTTTGAACGGCGTCCCATTCCCAACGGCGCGAGCAAGAAAACGTTTCAACAAACCTTTCTCCGAAAACCTCGTTCGCTGCTTCCGACTGTGCAAAACGATAAGTTGCCTCTGATAGGCTTTGAGGTAGTCTTGCGGTCATTTCCACGCTTGCATCGCCGGCGATCGACGCGGGTAGTGCCACACATGTCTCGACCCCCAATATTCCGGAACCAATGGCACATGCGAGCGCAAGATATGGGTTTACGTCTGCGCCTGCCAGCCGATATTCCAGACGATGGACAGAAGGCTCTCCCGAGATAACGCGAACCGCGCAGGAACGGTTGTCAAATCCCCAGCTTGGACAGATTGGTGCCCAGCAGCCAGGCACCAACCTCTTGTAGCTATTGAAGTTCGGCGCAGCGAGCACACAAAACTCGTTCATGTAGTTTAATTGTCCGGCGATGAATTGCCTCATAAGCTTTGAGAAGTTGCCCACCGCATTGCTGTCGTGAAACGCATTCTGACCGCCCGAGGACATCGAAATGTGAATATGGCCGGACTGGCCCGGCCAATCCTCGGAAACCTTGGCCATGAATGTAGCCATCATGCCTCGCCTTTGCGCCCATGCTTTTATCAGCGACTTGAATATGGTTGCTCGATCGGCAGCTTCCAAAGCATCACAATGACGAAGTGACGCTTCGACCACGCCCGGTCCCGTTTCGAAGTGCAGCCCGCTGAGAGGTATTCTAGCCTTTTCACAAAGGGCCAAGATCTCATCGAACAGCTCATGTTGAGCAACAGAGCGCATAATCGAGTAGCCGAACGCACCCCGCGTTAAAGGAACCCATTCGCTGAACGGCTTATCCTCAATTGTATCGGCGTTCTCCTTGAACAACATGAATTCAAACTCGAATCCGACAGCGCATCTGTATCCGAGGTCAGCAGCCCTTCTCAGGACCTTACGCAGAACACCTCGCGGGCAGATGTTCTCATGTGCGCCAATGAACTCGGCGAGGTAGAGATATTGATTACCGACATCAGACACCGAGCGGCCGGTGGCAGACAGAATACGCAGATCAGCATCCCCAAATGCTGTTAATGGCTGCTGCGTGAAACTGATCGGAATGACCCGATCCGAACAATCCCACGCCAGCACTGCTTCAGAGAACTTGATGACTTTATCTCGACCGGAGAGATCTTCACCTAAGACGTGTTTGCCTCGCAACACACCGTCGAAGTCGCTTACGCCGATCATCGCCGCGTGGGCGGGCACGGCTGCGGTCAAGGTTGCTTCAGTTGCCATCACTGGCTATCCCGGGCCACCAATTCGAACACCTGGTCCATTCGCATTGCTCGCAACTTGCGATAGTCATCGTCAAGCTGACTCTCGTCGCCATTCACGAGATAGACGATGCCTGGTGTCGACGCCAAATCGATGGTCGGAACCAGCTTTTCACCAATTGGAACGAATGCAATGGCATCCGCAAAGCTCGGGAGCTTGCGGATTCCTTCGAGTCCCGGGTAGCCGGCAACTACACCGCCCCTGTCGGAGATCAGGGAGACACATAGTGCGTGCGCCGTCCGCTTGTACGGCCCGCGCATCCTCATGTACTCACCAAAGCCTTCGGGATTTGCGTAGCGCCAAGCGGTCAGCGTGATATGGTTGTGTCCCAACGCCATGGTTCGTGCTTTTGCCGACATAGTCCCTTGAAGCCTCGCCCCGAAGTCCACCAGAACGGGCCCCCGATGATCGACAATGATCTCGGCATGAGCCGGTCCCTCGAGGATCTGAAGTGCCTGCAACGCACGTTTCAGGTAGTTAGTGAGCTCCTGAACGATAGGTTCGCTGCCGTCCAACAATCTCTCGAGTGAGCAGACCGATGATGCCCCCTCGACAGGAACGGTGTCATAGGTCCAGGCCTCCGTAATGAAGGCATCTCCGTGGATCGAGACGGCGTTTACGGTGTATTGTTGACCGTTTATTTTTTCCTGCCCGAGGGCAAAACGATTCAATGCTCCGACACGGTTCGTCTTCCCGATAATCGTTCTTAGAGCACGCTGAATATCGGAATCTGTCGAGCAAAAGAATACGTCCTCGGTGCCCGTACTGTTCAGAGGTTTGATCACAATCGCGTCGAAGTTCGCCTCGCGCTTCCAGCTTGCGATCTCTACAGCATTGTCAGACACGATTTGTCTGATCGATCGCACACCGGCATAGGTCAGCGCGCAAGACAATCGTGCTTTGTCGCGCCGAGCCGCCGATAGCGCGGTCCCGTTTGAAGGTAAGCCCAGCCGCTCGGACAACGAATCGGCGAGTTCGACTCCAGACTCGCAACCCGCGATAACGAATTCAACTTCTCTGCCATGTAGAGCCTGAAGATGATACTCAACGATCTCATCATACCCCATGCGTTCATCAGGGCGCATGACCTCATCGTACAGATCCGCATCGAAATGCGCTTGGAATATGGGTGGAATCTGTGCGGCCGACATCACATGCACGGTCCCAATTCCATAGCGCTTGAATTCTTCGGGTAGGTAGCGGCCGGTAGAGTATGCGTCCACAACTACACATTTCCGTTCTTTCATGCGGATCTCCGATACTGCAAGTAGATGTTGCTGACAGCGATAGCCGTAATGAGGACATTTCCAACGAACGTATGTGACGAATGCACGATGCGAGAATCGAAGTACTGGAACAGGAAGGTGACGATGGGGGCGGTGGACAGGACCATGTTGACGGTGAAGGGCTCTACGCGGCGAATGCCCTCCTGAATCAAGAGCAGAGGCAAAACGATTGTCGACAGCCCAATTGCTGCGATCGGAAGCCAATGCTGCGAGATCTCAGGCACGATAGATGAATAGTCGACCAGCCCCAGCAGCAAGAGAATGGTTCCATAAAAGCGATGCGCCAGCACTTGTCGGCCGGAAAACCCACGATCGAACAGCACCTTGACAAGTATATTTGTAAGGGCGAGCGATAGGCCGGCCAGGATGGCCAAGACGATGCCAAAGGACGATCGAGCCCCCCACTGCACGCCCGCATTGCCGCTGGCCGAGATCCAAATCATGTAAGTCCCGATCGTCGCAATCGCAGCGCTCACGACAATATCGGATGTTGGCGGGGCGCCCCTGCGCCTGATCAGGGCGTTTAACCACACTGTTGCGGCAGGCCCCAACGCCACCATGAAGGCGGCCACGATCGCAGGTTCAGCGTATTTCAGTCCTATAAATAGGCCGATCCAGCTGATCGCCGTCACGACGTTAAGTGCGACGAAGACCAGGAGCGGCCATTTACCGGCTCTTGCTTCGCCTCCCTCGTGGCGAGCCAAGAAGTTGAACGTCAGACAAACCACTGCGAAAGACAGCAGGAGCGCCACGAAGACATCGGCTTGCTGAAAATACGATGCCGCATAAACCTCGCCTGCCGCGCTCAGAACGACATAAAGCGCCACCAAGAACACTCCTAGAACGAAGCCACTCGTCAAGCGTCCACCCTTTTTGTGCCCGCGAGGCCGGGCGGAGCTCTCGGAAGCCCAGGCGCGTGCGTCGGTTTCGGAGGGCGGCCCTTTCGGCTCGCGCGAGCCGCGTTTCGTTTGCAATATCACGATCTGCCTCTAGCCGTTCTTAGTCCGGCAGTACCCAACAGACGCCTCTCCAAATGCTTTGAACAGTTGCTTGCTGAGGAGGTCGGTTGAGACGTGCCATTCGGGGTGCCATTGCACGCCGATTTGCAGCGTCGGAGCGCCAATCACTGAAGCTGCCTCGACCAGACCGTCAGGCGCCCACGCCTCGCCCCTCAGCGCTGGGGCAAGCGTCTCGATGCCTTGATTGTGCAGCGAGTTGACTTGCGCTTCGATCATCCGCGCGATTGGAAAGAGTGCGCCATCGGATGATATCCTGACGGGGTGCGCGGCATCGTACTGACGGTCCCTGGGACGATCTGGCTTCTCGGCATGCATGGCGCCGCTTTCTCGCCTCCACTCCGCAAGCGATGGGCGGAGTGTGCCGCCAAAATAGACGTTGAGTTCCTGAAGCCCACGGCAGATGCCCAGAATAGGCATTCCGAGGGCGATGGCGCTCTCTATGGCTGCGGCAGAGAGCCTGTCCCGCGGACGGTCAAGGATCCCAGCCTCAACATCCTGCCGATCAAAATCCACAAAGGACGCGGGCGCTGACAGAACGGCGGGGTCCACGTTCGATTCATCGCCTGTCAAGACCAGACCGTCCAGCCGGCGCATGCTGGCCGGGGCGACTTCGTCCCTAGCATCTTCCGCGTCGACGGTCGGCAATACGACGCAAGCCACTCCCGCATGACGATGGAGTGCCTGCACGTACTTGCGTCGTAACCAGTCGCGATGCACACCATCGACCAGAAGACGGTTCGAAGTGACGGCGACAACGGCTTGGGTGCGCTCGGACTGTTGCAACCTCACGCCACCTCGCCTCGCGTGCGAACGCCGGCAACGGACTGCTCATACAGCCGTCGATTTCGCTCTTTCAACTGAGTTATGACGCTAGGCTGACTTTGAGGCCCCGCGACAAAGAGCCCGCCCCAGGTGGCGGCGACCTTCGCGTAGTTCGGATCCTGCATTCGAATTTTCTGAGCCTTGCGCAACAGCCAAAACGGGATGCCGGGTGAAAGGTGGTGCTCAAGGTGGTACTCATCGAGATTCTGCCCTAGGATGGCTCGTTCGAGGAAGCTTCCTTTCCGATTCCTGGTGAGATAAACGTTCTGCGTCTCTGTTTCGCACATGGGTGAGTGCTCAGCGAGTTCGATAAACCAGCCGAGAACCTGAAACGTAGTTAGATAAGGCACGATCCAAAACAGGACGACGATATGGAGCAGACCAAGAGCATATGACCCGGCCAGGATGCTGAACCAGAACAAATAGAAGCCATACCTGTCGACAAGTATGCCTGAGCGGCTCTGATCTTCGGTCTCTTCGATCGAAAACCGATTAGTCCAAAGATACTTCAGATACGCTACTGTCGCGCCGCCGAAGATCGGCT
>NZ_LAXE01000001.1:2579890-2589692 GCF_003122645.1 Bradyrhizobium sp. SUTN9-2 | reverse complement strand
CTCCAAGATCACTCCTGCATCGCTTTGCTGTTATCAGGTCCTTTCGCTTGAATAGGGCGAACTTTGCCGCCCGCAGTCGAGCCTCAACTTGATGGCGATCGAGCGATCCTGGATGCTGGCCGCTTAGCAAGGATCAGTGCGACACCTTTCGGCGAGCGGCCGTGCGACAGAGCATATTGTCCTGATTTGCTAGGAGGCGTCGACCCGCGTTCAAATGAGTGGCGACGCGGGTCCATCTCTCAAATCGATCGCTAGGTCGGCTGCATCCATTGTTCGCGCTACACGTCGCTCGCCGCGGGACCTCTCACCGAGCGATCATGGCGGCGGTCAAGGTACCGTGATTTACAGCGGTCCAAACGCCTGAGCTGGCGAGCCATGCATCATCAGCGGTGATCGCTAGTACCTCGCCCATGAGGCACTCTAGTTCGACGATAGTCACTTCCGATCCGTTCTGCTCGCTTTGATTACTCCGCATGCCCGCTCGTTGATGTGCACTCGCGTTCTACGCCGTCTACATTGCGGTCAAGCGCGTCGATGGCTGACCAGATCGGCTCATCGAGAGATCATTCTTTGTCGCTGCCAGCGATGAGCTCCCTTTCCTTTTCTGCCGCGTCAATTGCCGCCCTCATGGCAAGCAACGATGGGAGGGCGGACTGGAGCATGACGCTAACACGCGACGGAGCTCCTTCGCAGGATAGCTAATGTTCGCGGCAGCGTTGCCTCGCGATGCGAAGGTACTGGGCGTACGCCGACGGTGTTCGCCTACGAGCGGCGGCCAAAAGGAAGCAAGCTTGCCGGACGTTACCATAGGCCACGACAGGATGGATCGCGACCGATGCTCGCTTCAGATTGGTCAATATACCTGGAGTAAGCCCAGGCTCGCCGGATAGCCAGCCCGGAACATCGCGCCCCGAGCTTCGGACCGTGTGGGAGATTGAAGCCAGCCGATTCGCGCCCCCGGCTCGGCTTGAAGGGCAGCTCGGCGTGTCCTTCGCCGCACGCGCAACAAGAGCGCCAAGCAAACACTCAACCCAGAGGAAGTCGGACTTCCTCTCTGGCCTTTCTCACCGCATCGTAGATTTTGATCTGCAGCATGGGACGGCGTCTCTTGAGCTTCACCGCTTCTGACCATGCTCCATCTTTGCTTGCGTACTCGGTTTTGAATTGGCCATCCACTTCGAGCACATAACCGGAAGCTGGCAGTACACGAGTGGGTGCGACCATTGTGTTCCTTTCGAACGAAACGTTTTACCGCAGGACCCGCCTGAGCCAGATCGCCTGTGCCGCGCCAGCAGGCTATTGTGCGAATTGACGTGGCGCGAGGACATCTAACCATCAAGAATTGAGCGCGCTATCAAGACGTCCACTACCGCTTTCGCTGAATGCTCTAGGTTCTGCTCCATAGTCCTGAGATGAATATCCGGTGTTTCTGGTGCTTCGTAGCACGCGTCGATTCCGGTGAAGTTCTTTATGTTGCCTGATTTCGCCTTTGAGTACAGCCCTTTCGGATCTCGCCGCTCGCATTCCTCGATCGGCGTATCGACAAAGACTTCTATGAACTCTTCCTTGCCAACCAGCATGCGCACCCTGTCCCGTTCGGCTCTCGAGGGCGAAATGAACGAGCAGATCACAATCAAGCCGCTGTCCGCCATCAACTTGGCAACTTCACCGACACGCCGAATGTTCTCCACGCGGTCCGCCTCCGAGAAGCCCAGATCGGCGCTTAGTCCGTGTCGGAGGTTGTCGCCATCCAGCAGCATTGTATGCCGCGACATTGCGAACAGCTTTTGATCAACTAGATTCGCAATCGCCGACTTTCCCGCGCCAGACAGGCCGGTAAACCAAATGACGCAAGGCTTCTGATTCTTGAGCGCGGCACGCTCCCCCCTATCCACGGATAGGGCTTGCCTAGCAATATTGGCGGTCTGCCGTAGCGGAGCGGCAATCATGCCTGCCCCGGCCGTACGATTGGTGTAACGATCGATGAAGATGAATGATCCGGTCTTCCGATTGACGTCGTAAGCATCGAATACTGCGGGCGTTGTGGTCGCAACATTACAGAACGCGATCTCGTTCAACGAAACCATCCCGGCGGCCAGATGCTCACAAGTGTTGACGTCGATCCGATGCCGAATTTCGGTAATGCTGCCGGAAATCGTCTGCGATCCGATCCGCAGGACGTAATTGCGTCCGGGAGCGAGCGGCTCCTCGTCCATCCAAATCACATAAGCAGCGAACTGGTCGGCGACCTTCGGTTTATCATCCGGACGGGAAAGGATGTCGCCACGGCCGATATCAATTTCGTCTTCCAGTGTAATGGTCACCGCATCGCCGGCTTCGGCGCCGACAAGGTCGCCATCGTGGGTCACGATCCGCTTGACGCGCGTGGTCCGTCCCGACGTGGCGACAATGACCTCATCCCCCGCCGAGATCCTCCCGGAAGCCACCGTCCCGGCATAGCCTCGAAAATCCGGATTTGGTCGGTTCACCCATTGTACCGGAAAGCGGAAAGCCTGGCTTGCGGTACCGGATTGGATGTCAATGCGCTCCAAATATTCAAGCAGGCAGGGACCACGATACCAGTCGGCACGCGCGGAGCGGTCTACGACGTTGTCGCCGTATCGGGCCGAGATCGGAATTGGAACGATCGAGGTGAAGCCGAGACCGGCGGCAAAGGCCATATAGTCGCGCGCGATCCGATCGAAGCATTCCTTGTCGTATGCGACAAGATCGATCTTGTTCACTGCCAGCACGATATGACGAATACCGAGCAGCGCACAGATAAAGGAGTGGCGGCGCGTCTGAACCATCACGCCTTTGCGGGCATCGGTCAGGATAATAGCGAGCTGGGCTTGCGAGGCGCCGGTAGCCATATTGCGGGTATACTGCTCGTGGCCGGGGGTGTCGGCCACCATGAAGGAGCGCCGCGGCGTAGTGAAGAAGCGGTAGGCAACATCGATCGTAATGCCCTGCTCCCGTTCGGCCTCGAGGCCGTCCACAAGCAGCGCGAAGTCGATGTTGTCCCCGGTGCTACCGTACTTGATGCTGTCGCGTTCCAGCGCCGTGATCTGATCGTGGTAGATCATCTTGCTGTCGTGCAGTAATCGGCCGATCAGCGTCGATTTGCCGTCGTCCACCGAGCCACATGTGATGAATCGCAGCTGATCCTTCGTCCGTGCCGGAACCGGTTCCGTTGTCGGCTTTGTAAACATCAAAAGTAGCCTTCCCGCTTCTTCTTCTCCATTGAAGCGGCTTCATCGGTGTCAATTAGACGCCCCTGACGCTCAGACACGGTCGCGGTCTGCATTTCTGCGACGATACCTTCGATGGTCGTCGCATCGGATTCAATAGCCCCGCTCAAAGGATAACATCCAAGGGTGCGAAAGCGGATCATCCGCATTTCCGGCGTTTCATTGCAGTTAAGTGGAAATCGCTCGTCGTCAACCATGATCATCGCACCATTTCGATGCACTATCGGTCTTCGTTTTGCGAAATAAAGCGGAACGACCGGAATTTTCTCGATCATGATGTATTCCCACACATCGAGCTCGGTCCAGTTTGACATCGCAAACACGCGCATGGTCTCGCCCCGGCGAATCCGTGTGTTGAACAGGCTCCAGAGCTCCGGCCGTTGGTTACGGGGGTCCCATACGTGCCCGGCCGAACGGAAGGAGAGTATCCGTTCTTTTGCGCGACTCCTTTCCTCATCGCGCCGGGCTCCGCCAAGGGCGGCATCGAACCC
This sequence comes from Bradyrhizobium sp. SUTN9-2, assembly GCF_003122645.1. Lineage (NCBI taxonomy): Bacteria > Pseudomonadati > Pseudomonadota > Alphaproteobacteria > Hyphomicrobiales > Nitrobacteraceae > Bradyrhizobium > Bradyrhizobium sp. SUTN9-2. The sequence continues at coordinate 2,585,950 of NZ_LAXE01000001.1, read as the reverse complement.
GTGGAGGTCGAGCGCCTGTTTCAGCGCGTCCGTTTTCATGACCTGGGTATGGAGGGCGGAGCCGGAATCAATCGGATTGATCCCACGCGCGCTGCCGTCCTTGTTGACATGGACAATCAGGTCGAGGCCGAGCCGCCTGGCTGTCGCGTCTCGGAAGCTGATCATCTCGCGAAACTTCCAGGTCGTATCGACGTGAAGCAGGGGGAAAGGTATTTTTGCCGGATAGAACGCCTTGATAGCAAGGTGTAGCAAAACGCTTGAATCTTTTCCGATGGAGTAAAGCATGACGGGCCTTTCGAACTCGGCGACCACATCACGCATGATTTCAATCGATTCAGCTTCGAGACGGTGCAGATGTTTCGGCAGCATGTAATCCTATTTTCAGTGCAGGATCTCTGTTCTTCGCCGCTCTATGGCTCCAGCCTAGAGCGGGGAATATTCGCGGCCGAAACGGCGGGTCATGGCGCATGGCTCATCAATGAAGCCAAGCCCCGTTCGACAGCAAGCTTCGGACGCGGCAGCATATCGCATTGTGCCCGCACGTACGCCGGCGCGTGCGGCACACCTGATCGGGAGGTCAGCGTGGCCGGTTAAGGATCTTGGCTAAATCAACCAGCGAGGCTTGATCACAAGCATTCAGAGTCCTTAGGAGATCCTGAGGATCTGCTCAAGCCGCGCGACCTCGCCTCGCAACATTTCGATAGCCGCGTCCCGGTTCTCGGAAATATTCCAAGCATTGTGGACCGACTCTCCAGCGTGAGATAAGCTGGACGGTCCTCCCGCCTTGGCACTTCGCAAATCCCACCAGGTTCGGAATACCCGACCATAGAGCTCGGTTACTTCCCGTCCTCTGTCCAGAACTCCGGCTTTCTGGGCATGCAACAGTTCCTGCTCATATCCGAGTTCTACCAAAAGCTCGGCACCGATCAGATCGGTCACGGTTTGCATCTCTTCGACGCTCAATTGAGATTGCCATGATTTGACAGAGCTTTCGTCGATGGTGTTTCGTTCCAGGATTTTTCGGTCTCCAAAGCTGCTGGATTGAAGATAATCTGCTCGTCCCATGCTCGCCGATTCGACGCCTCCTGGATCACAGCCGAGCGCTGTCAGTAGACGCTGGACTTCCTCGTCAGGGCGCGCCACGAGCAGTTCGTATTGCACGAAATGAGTCTGCGCGCGAGTACGTTGCGCGGCGAGCCTAGGAAGACCCAAAACCAAATCGGCCAGTGAAGATATTATACCATCGGGCAGTCGAAGCATGAGATCAGCGAGACTGGATACGCTGACCGGCTGCGCGCTTTCTGCCCGCAGTGGGATGCCCCAGGTCGATTTCAGTGAAGCGGCGATCGCGTAGGGATTGCGCATCAGAAGGATTCGTGGCGCTTCCGGGTAAACGGATCCGACAAAGTCAAGCGCGGTCCAATAGCGTGGTGTCTTATCTATGATGATGCGCTTGCCCGCTTTTGCCAGATATTGATCGTATGCTGCATCTGCGAAAGCGCGGCTAACGATCGTGCGATCTATCCGTCCCAAGAATTCGGAGGTCGCGGCCTCGATTAGTGAGCTGCCCGCCGGATGGCGCCGATCCACCTTGCCAAATGCTTCAAGCGCCAGCATCAACCAGGGTTCAGGCGGAGCCACAACGTCTGGATGGAGCTGCAGCAAATGTGCCAGCAGTGTGGTCCCGGATCGTGGAAGACCAAGGAGAAAGCACACCTCAGGTGAACGACCAAGACGTCCGCTCATCATTCAGACACTCGTGCTTGGCAAGCGCCATCTCTCGGCGCTAGCTCGATTGGGCGAAACGAAGGCGGCCGCCGGATCACATGGGGCACCCGCTTGCGTACAAAGAGTCGAAAGGACAAGAATTTTGTCTCCCACTCATGACTTGGGACCCGTTCAGTCCCATCGGGCGGGATCACAGAACGATAACTGCAATCGCCTCCCCGATTGTTCGACCGATAAAACGAAATCTAGCAACAGTTCAATTGCACGAAGATTAGCTGGGAATATGGGAAGGTTGAAAAGAACTATACGGACGTTTGCCAAAGACCGCGCGCGGCCCGTGGAAGGTTGCTACGTATTGAAGATGCATGCGCTGGGCCATTAAAGAGGTAACTGCGGCATGCACCTCCCTGAAGCTCGGCATATACAAATAGTTTGGGCATATGAGCGCAGTGCTGCAAAGAAGCAGACCATATCGCGGACATCACACACGGCAAGACGCAGCAATCTTCTCAGCGCGGGAGCGATCCAGCCGCCACCTCCAGTAAGCGCCGCCGTTGGTCGGTCAACACACTGGATCGGCCGTTCATGTGGGAGATCCTCGACAGGGCCATCACCAAGAACAATGTCTTCACTGCCGATTGGTTACAGCTGTTGAGACCGCGTCTAAGAAAGTCCATCATAATGAGAGGATGCTGGAGCTCCCACCGCGACACTGAAACACCATCCAGACACCATCTCGGCGCGGATCCGCAAAGCTAATTTCCGACAAAATTACTATGGGTCCTGAGGGCGGCCCAGGGAGCCGCCCTACCGCGCTAGTACTAGCGCTGCTCAAAACTACCGCTGATGTCCGAGTCCGATTCCAAGATGCAAGGCCTTCTGGCGGAGCGCACCGACGCTGCGTTTGGTCATCTTTGCTATTTTTATGACCGGGGTTCGGGCCTTGGAATGGACTTTGAGCTCCTTGATATCTGCCCGCGTCCATTCGCGCCGCTTAACGCGTTTCTTGGTTGCTTTCTTCACGATGAATGCTCCTTTGAGAGGAGCGGCTTGTAGCATAGTTTTCACGGCACGACGACCGCAAAAACAGACAATATGATAGGAGTGGCGCCAGGCATAACTTGGTCATACTTTCCAAACGCGAGTCGTCTGGGCTAGTACATCTGTGGAACTGTAAACTTCATATACAGCCCGCGCTCTGAGAACGTTCCAATCGATTCCCTTCTATTCGCAGCTAAGCAACCGACACACTCTGGAACGAGGAAGCCAACCGCGAGATCAGTTTAGCCGACCGTCTCGACCACGCTGATGTGCATGAAGAGGCCAGGTTCCCGATCCCTCAGGTTTAAATCAAGCCAATATCCCTAGCCGCGTTAAACAATTTCGCAATACCCATTACAAAGCCACTGTTTCGAAATGTGGACTTCAAGATCTAGTTGAGTAGGTCACGATCAGCACAGGGTTGAGCGGCTGGCCGTCGCCCGGTAGCGGTTTACGTGGGCTCAATCGCTTGCCGTAGGGCACTTTCTGCCCGCGTTCGTTCCCAGCTGCGAAATCGAGGGGGCGGTTGCTCAGCTTTCGACTGTTACGCGGTCTCTCGCTCAACCTGCGCCTGCATAGTACACCGAACTAAGTGTTCGACCGTCTCAAGATATTCCCTTCCCTCCTCGGTGAGGATCCAGCATCCGGCCCCCCGTATCAGCTTTGGCCGAAAATACCGAGTTGGGGCGCGCGGCCTGCGATGCGCTTCATATGAGCCGACCACTCCGGGCCGCTGCTATACGGATACCCAATGCTGCTTAACGACTTCGATGCTCGCCCGACCGTGCGGCTAGCCGGTAAGTATCTTCAGTATAGACGTGAAAACTCACGCGCACGCCATTGACTCAAGGAGAGCCTCATAACACCTATTTTGAGGTAAGCTCCAGAGGCGCGCCCCGCTTTCAAAAGCAAAGCTTGCTCCTTAAGCCCAATACGCGACGCCCGCCTGCTCTGGTCGCTCTATGCAACGTTTTCGACGGCATCGGCCACATCCTGCCCGAGGCTTCCGAAGAACGGTTCAGCATGAGATAGCTGCGTCGACTAGGAGTGTGACGAGGTCTCAACTGCCGCCTTGGACCGGTACGAGATCAAACGACGTCGATGGTAACCACGCCGTTGTACATCTTGACGAATGACGTCGCTCACGGAACGAACCGCCCGCTTCTTTCTCTTCCAATTGCCGTCCAATCCCGCCGGGATCCCAAAGCCTGTCGGGACGACCAAAACATCGTGTCTTCGGTTCAAATAGATGTCGAACATGTGCTATCTCTTGTCGCACGAGCGTAGGTCGGCCGTTCATCGGTTTGGTGGCATCGACGCAACAGTCTCCCTTAAAGTTACTGGACGATCAAATAACATTGGAATGCTCCCATCCTGATACATCAAGACCGTCACGGGCACGATGGTGCCGCAGATGTGAGCGTGTTCACGTCCCAACTTACGGTCCGCTGAGAGGCGCACTCGACAATCGTCGACCTGAAACGTGGCGAGAGTACATTTAATTTTACTCAGCTACTTTGCGGCTCTGCGGAGCCTACGCTGCAGTTTTTTGGGTTCTGGCAACTAGTTGATGCAGCATAACCTTGACAAGTCCTAGCAAGGACACCCTCGCCGCTATCAGGCTCCCAAAGCAATGGCCTTAGGAGCCGCCGCCTCCGGTACTAGTTGAAGTAATCTCCGACCCGTCTTAACGGAATGTGTCGACAGTAAAGCAATTCCCCCGGCAAAGATCCACCTATGGCGGTGACGAGCCGGACGATCGGAATGCGATTGTGTTCAAGGATCCGGGCCAGTTCGGGGCCGGCGTCGTTGACTAAAACGAACCTCAGGAGAGACCGAAAGGACGTTGATATTTATGTAGAGACTGGACAAAAGCAAGTCGTCATCGTCGTAAGCTGAGGAATTATTTTTGAATGGTTCGGGCGCGACTATCACTTGCGCATTGCTTCTGGCAAATAATCGGAGACCGCACGAGACCGCACCAGCAGAAGGCTCATCGGTCGATGCACGATCACATTAAGCTCCCAACAACGTGTCCACAATTCCTTCGACGTCCTCGTTCAGTTCGTCGAGATAGCGTCCTTGATCCGGTGGCGGACCGGTGCGCCAGCTTACGTACCTGCTGCCGTCGACGAGAGAACGCGGATAATACCACTCCGAGCGAAGGTTAAGATTGATATGTAGGAATAGATCGCAAGAGAGTTCGCGATCCGAGCCGCATGATTGGTGGCCGTACCCACCACGACTTCCTTCAATCTCGACCACTCGTCGTACGAATGTAAAGTCACGCTTACCCGTATTGGCCGTGCCTTCAGGTTTCGTAGACCGACTGCCGATGATTGTGTAAGTGGAGCGTCTGCCATAGTAAAGCTACTGCACGGAATGGCAGCGGCCGGAAGTGAGCTTGATCCGGAGCGCCGCCAAGGCTCGAAGGCGGAGCCGGCCATTGTATCAGGCGAGGTATCGTCTGATCGAGACACGCGCGTAGGACACAGTCTCATAGGCATGCTCGCCGAACACGTTGTCGCGACGGGCAAACAAGCCGTCCATGCTGATGGCGATGCCATGACTGGCGAGCGCGCCGGTAAACGTCGCGCCGGTGAACTACGAGCCTTGGTCGGTGCTGAAGATGTCGCGCTTCCGTGGAACACTCAGGAAGCGCGAAACCCTTGCTTACTCATGCCATCCTTGCTGGATGCTCGAAAGGCTGATGTGGACGGATTAGCTAAGGCAGGTGGGGTTCGAAGCTCCAACACATCGGCGAAGATTGTCCAATCGCGGACACGCTTTTGCTTGCAAAACTCAGTCTCGGCCTGCTGAGCAGCAGCACTCAGGGAGGTGGCATCGACCTTGAATGCTGCCTGGCACGCACGGTGCTCGCCGCCGGTATCGTCACAAACGGTCTTAATAAACCGAACATTAAATGAAGGCATGCCCCTCTCTTCCCGTGGTTCGCTTGACCACTATTCTGCCATTCGCACCGAGAGTATTTGATCTGCCTCAAGCAGGCCCCGAGAGGTCTGTCTGATCCTCCGAACATACATCCAGATGTAACAGCGCGGTGCTCAATGCTGCCGTAGCCCATGCAGCGTTAGTTGCGCCTCAAATCAACGCGTTGGCCTGTTGCAGAGAGTGCGAGGCCCTGGCTGGCGCGCGAGTTCGAACATGTCCACTGCCAACGGGGGCGTCTGCGGCACGTGGCGGCCGCTTGAGCTCAAGCACTCCCCGGACGGACGAAGCTTTTGACCCGCATCAATGCTGCGGCGGCTGTGTCCTGATAGAGGTGATCTT
>NZ_LAXE01000001.1:2577317-2579356 GCF_003122645.1 Bradyrhizobium sp. SUTN9-2 | reverse complement strand
GTAAGGTCAGACGCATGGCGGGAACGACTTGAGCCCATGATGCTCTCATGTCCGAGCACCAGTAATCACTTTTTAGCACTCCATCCGGGCCATCCGGGCGCAGCCGAGCCGCGGGTTAATGACCTACACATGATTAGTTGCGCCGCTTGCGATGGCGTCTACTTTATCGACCTGCGGACAGGCCCGATTATGGGCTTCGAGCGACGCTACCTCCCTCCTATTGGTGTCAACCGAATCCGGCGTCTTCGCGCTCTCGCTGGAGCACGTGCGAGCGCGCGGCTGCGGTCGCCCGCACTCCAAGGGATGACGCCGCAGAACACGGAGATGTCTCACCAACAAGGGACGTGACATGACAGACAACCGGGCCATTTACCCCGCCACGGGCCAGATTACTGGAGCTGCAGACCAGTTTAGTTCGTGCAGAACAGTTACAAATAGCAACAGCCGAGGCCTTGAGCTGCCCCAGATCCATTCGCCGGCGAAAATCCAAATATTTCGGTTCGCGAGCGGACCGTGTTCCGGACCAACGATGCCACCGACAGCCCTCTGCCGCGGCTCACGCCATCAAGACCGCGCCGTCCGGTCGAATCGCGCAGAGCCTGCTGGGCGGACGCCAAGCGATGTTCGTAATGTTCACAAGGTTGTCTGAATTTGTCAGCTCGCAGCGATGAACTTTGTTCAGGATCAAATGGCGATTTGATCTGGGAGCGGCTCGAAATCATGCCGCCCTTCGATCAGGATCTGGAGATTGCCGTGATCGAGGGCAATTCGATTCACCGGGTGGTCTTTCCTTGTCGCCGGGCGTTCGGCGGATGGATCAACGCGAATACCGGAGAGCACGTCGCCGTGCAGCCGACTCATTGGCGTATCTGGCTCGGATAGCGGCGGCGATCCTGCACAATAGATTGGCGTGAGTTGAAGCAGGAACTGGCTTCGGCGTCCTCTCGTCGGACACTATGTAGAGTTCATCGAATGAGAGCGCCTGCCGGGGAAACATGTCCGAGCGGACCGATGAGAAGGCCCGTGCGGTGACGTCGGCCATCACCCCTCTCATTGTTGTCGCAACCGTTTCCACTCTTCTTATGAGCGACACCTCGGTGTAGATTTTGTCTCTCAGACCAAACGATCGCTTAGCACGGCATAAGGAGCTACTATAAACGTATCGATATGAGTCCATATTCTCGGCGAATCTTCTCGCCTTGATGAACCGTCGGCTATTCTCTTTTGGCCAAGTATCGCGAACCGTCAGCGTCGTTTTCTCCGCGTGCACATCCGTCCAACCATTAACTGGGGCCAAGCACTTTCTGTTTGCCCCAAGGCTTGCCGCGAGATTATGGACCGCGGTATTGACCACAAGCGAATAGCTTGGTCCAGAACAGATCCGAGCGCCGGATCAATGATTTTGCGGAGACGATGCAGCGCGCAGTTCGCGGGCGGCAGCGACCATGTTGGTTATCGCAGGCCGCACCTCCTCCCATTTGCGCGTTTTTAGGCCGCAGTCCGGATTGACCCAGAGCTGCGATTCCTGCAAACGCGTCCGAGCCAGCACCATCAGCTCCTTCATTTCGCTTACCTCGGGAACGCGTGGAGAGTGGATGTCGTACACGCCAGGTCCGATTTGATTTGCATATTCGTACTTGCTGAATGCGCCCAGTAGTTCCATTTTCGATCGCGACGTCTCGATCGAAATGACATCCGCATCCATTGCAGCGATCGCACCGATGATGTCGTTAAACTCGGAGTAGCACATATGTGTATGGATTTGCGTCTGATCGGTAACGCCTGATGAGCAGATGCGGAAACACTCTCCGGCCCAATCGAGATATGCCTTCCACTCCGATCGGCGCAAGGGCAATCCTTCGCGGAGTGCAGCTTCGTCGATCTGGATCATGGCTGCACCGGCATTCTCGAGATCGCGGACTTCGTCGCGGATCGCAAGTGCAAGCTGACGGCAGACCTCGCTTCTAGGAATATCATCGCGAACAAACGACCAGTTCAGAATCGTCACCGGTCCGGTCAGCATCGCCTTCATTGGCTTG
>NZ_LAXE01000001.1:2563892-2577292 GCF_003122645.1 Bradyrhizobium sp. SUTN9-2 | reverse complement strand
GTTAGTGATTGCGCGTAGCGCCACCAGTCCACAGTGATCGGCTTCGACCGCACTACATCGCCAAACAGGATCGGGGGCCTGACGCAGCGCGAACCATAAGACTGTACCCATCCCTTCCTGGTAAATAGGAAGCCGGCGAGTTGCTCGCCAAAGTACTGCACCATGTCATTGCGCTCAAATTCGCCGTGCACGAGGACGTCAAGACCGATGTCCTCCTGCCAACGTACGGCGCGGGCTATCTCCTCCTTGATGAACCTATCGTATTGTTCGTCGCTCAACGCGCCTCGCGCATGCGCCGCCCGCGCATTTCTGACTTCTGTGGTCTGCGGAAAGGATCCGATCGTCGTGGTGGGAAACGCAGGTAGTCCAAAGCGTGCCCTTTGGATCTCGGAACGACGGGCAAACGGGCTTGTGCGCCGGCGTATCGTCTGGTCGATCGCCCTCATCCGGGCAGCGACATTGGCATCATGGATCTTCGGCGAAGTCCAGCGGGCAGTCGCAGCGCATTCCGAATCGGCAAGAGCGAGCCCGACATTTTGGTCGCCAGCGAGTGCTCGCGCCAGGATCGCAAGCTCACGCATCTTCTGAACAGAGAAAGCAAGCCAGCTCTTGACGTCAGACGCGAGCCCGGTCTCGAGTTCAACATCGACCGGCACATGAAGCAGCGAGCAGGATGGAGCGAGCTGTACACGGTGCTTGCCGAGCTTCGCAATCGCGGGCTCCAACCGCCGACGGAGCGACGACAAGTTGGATCGCCACACATTCCGGCCGTCGATGACACCGAGCGACGTGACGAGATCACTTCGACCGACAGCGACGATCTGATCCAACAACTCTGGCGCTCGAACCAGATCAACGTGCAGACCCGAAACTGGGAGGCTCAAGGCGGTATCCAAATTGTCGCCTAGGTCGCCGAAATAGCTGGCAACCATGATCTTGATAGCCGGTCCCTCCTTTGCGAACCGGTTATAGGCATGTAACAATGATTTTCGTACCGCTTCGTTCAGATCAAGGACCAGGCAGGGCTCGTCAAACTGAACCCAACTTGCCCCTCGTTCGACCAATTCATGCAGAACCTCGATATAGACCGGTATCAAATTATCTAATAGGGACAGGGGCTGGAACGCGCTATCGGCACTCTTGCCGAGCTTTAGGAATGTGACGGGCCCGATCAGGACAGGGCGGGTCTGAAAGCCGAGAGCCTTTGCTTCCTCATACTCTCGATGGGTTTGCGAGAGCAAAGTCTGAACGCCTGTCCCTTGTGAAACTCGGGAACCATGTAGTGGTAGTTGGTATCAAACCACTTAGTCATTTCCTGCGCGGGTGCGCGAGACCCCCGTGGGCCGAGACCGCAACTCGCATCCTGGTCGTCGCATTGTGATCCGCGAGCCATGGCGAAGTACGTCTTGAGGGAAATGTATTCTCCTTTCGAGGCGCAGATCTCCGGGACAGCACCAACCATGACACTTGTATCGAGCACCTGATCATACAGCGAGAAGTCATTCGACGGAATGATCGTGACGCCGAGAGATTTCTGACGAGCCCAGTTCGCGGCGCGCAGGCCGGATGCGTCCTCAAGCAATTGCTGCTCGCTGATCTTTCCCGCCCAGTAGCTCTCGAGAGACAGTTTGAGCTCACGCCTTGGACCGATGCGTGGCGTTCCGAGCGTAGCAACCGGAAGAGAGAGAAGAGACATAGTTTTAACCCCTGTTGGGGACAAAGGCCATGGCGGACGCAGGCAGAAGAAGTCGCGCGTGCGACGGCTGCTTGGCGCACCACCGAGACACCCCGCCCGTGGACCAATATATATCGTCGGGGCAGGTCTCCTGGCTCGCTGGTCATCGCTGCTGTCGGCCTTCCCAAAGCCGTGCGGGCTTCAGTGACATCGTTGGACAGTAGCTCGCCGCTCACAGTTGCGGGGGCAGCGCCGGAATTTGCACCGGCTTCCCTCTTAGCTCCGGATCAAGTGGGATTCGGAGAACCTCGACGACTTCGATTATCGGCAGGAGGACTCTTCCGTCAACCTCTCAGATTATGTGCCAAGCTACTCTGTGACATCTACTCGGCGAATAACCGTGCATTTCTATGATTCTCTAAACAGAGCTGCTGCAATCGCAAGTACCCTTGCCAGATGTCGGAGTGAGCATCGGAGCTGCCTTGAGGCGAGGCGGCCCCATCAATGAACCCGACAAAACCAGCCTGCGCGGCGAGAATTACCGCCGTTTCGAGCAGAATGCATTCGATGCGGCTTCCGATTTCCAGCGGTTCGCCCAGCACGTCGGCTGGCCAGCTATTTTCTCAACTAGAGGATCCGCATTGAATACGTCAAGGCAACCGGCGCAATCTAGAAACATACGCGGCGAGCAGGTTGATTTGCGTGCCAGCCACGCTTCAAAGTTTGTCGATTAAGTCGGCTTCGTGTCCCCAGCCATCATGTAGATCGAATGCCGACGGCAACGACAGCGAACCACACGGTTCAAGGACGGCAAACGCACTGCCGATTCTCATTAGGCACTTGGCATCGAGGCGTTTACCTCTTCCGCAAACTATCGAGTGCGGGACAAGGATGCACAAGCTACGGCCGATACACTGAATGGAAACATCGAACGTGCGCAGGTCGGAAAGTCGACAAGAATGACATAACACCCGTGCAAATCTCCGCCTGCTGCCTGGCACGAAGAATGCAAGCCCCTCGAACATGCCCAGTCTCTCCCGCTGGGCATGTCCAGCTCAGCCAATTGACGCTGTCGCTGGGTAGGGAAGTTAGCGGCGCGTGACATAGAGGGGAGCGCCTGCCCGCACGGGATAGCCGCGGGTGCCCCGACGCGTTTCCGTAAACTTCTTGGGCTCGCTCGCTCCTAGCAGGTTCGAGGTTGGCCCGCTTTGAAAGATGTACGGATGAAACGCGATAGGCCGAGGGTTATGAAGAGAATGTCGGGAAGACCCGCGCTATGGCGTTGCCTGAGCGGACTTCTAATCTGCCTAGCCTGGCCGGCGACCATGAGCAACAGTATTCGCGCAAGCGACATCCCAGTTGTCGAAAGACTCAAGTCAACTTGGCGAGCGCAAGATGGTGAGACGGTAGAACAAATTATCTCCAATGTCTCGAAGGTGGCACAGTTCGTCCCTCAGATGTGGGGCGTCGTTGAACTTGGCGAAAACGACTATGTTTTCGTTTCATGGACCAGGCACCGAGACAACAAATCAGACGAACAGTACGCTATCACCTGGAAAGTTGCGCTCGACGGCACGACTGAACTGGCGTCAACCTATGCGAAGCCCATGGAATTGGGCTGGCGCGCCCTAGCGCTCTCGTTGATCGCCAGAGAAGTCGCAGATGGTGAAAGGAACGCAAATCTTCGCTTTCTGCATGATCCGACTAACTTCAACTTTGTGACTACGCCGCAAGGCCGGCTCGGCGATCTTCTAGGGCAAGGCCGCTGCACTATCATTGAACCTGTTGGGGTAGACTACTTACCGAAGCGGAATGACAAGCCGAACGAGAAAGGCGATCTGTGGCGTATTCTGCTCTTGGTGAATTGCGATCTCCAAGGACCACGTTATTTTACACACAACGGGGTCATCACTTTCGAGAAGAGCGAAGGCCAAGATTGGGAGCCACAATCCTCCTTTGCCAAGCGGATCGCTAAATTTCCTCCGGGATCCTGGTTCCAACGCACCGAGCCAAAGGAAGAGGAAGACTTAGGAGACCGAAGGCCTTAGTAGACGGTCGCGCAAAGCAACATCGGACCGCAGCTGCCGTACGGTCGAACGCCTCGTACCACCTGCAAGACATACGCGGTCTGCAGTTGTGATGTTTACGGCTCCGCAACAGTGCGCCTGCCCTTCTTGCAGCATTTCGGCCCGCCTCACGAAAGGTCGAGCAGCACGATGGCGCTTTTCCGCCAGGTGTCGAGCTCAGCGGCGCACTAGTTTGCGAGATGTGGTTTGCCCGCCTGCACTCCACCCAGTGAGAGCAACCAAGTTGTGCGGGCACCAGCTCTCATGCATTCTTCGCTAGAGCGCTGGGGGATGCCTCGGGCCCGGGCCGATTCGGCGTGTGTGCTCCGCACGTCGCGTGACTGCGTGACGTGCGCAGGAGCGTGAGCGTAGCGACTTTGACCCGGCCCTAGGAACCGATGCCGAGACGAAATGGGCGAGGAAGTTACACTGGTAGCAAGCCCGGCATACCCGCTGAGCGCCTGCCCATTTCCGAGTCGCAGGCCGGGAAGCTCCGGAGCTGTACGCAGAACGTCGAGCGCCACTGACTCGGCTCTAGATTTCCTCGCACTGATTTGTCTGCACGTCATAGACCCGGATTCTAAGCTTGGGAAACCGCTTCTTTAGTTCTGCTCCACCTGCCGTGGCACCGTCTTTGGTTGCGAATTCCGCTCTGAGCTGACCATCTACTTCAAGCGCTTAAGATGAGACCGATACTTCCCGAACGACTGCGACCATGTCATTCCCATTATTAGTGAGGTGCTGAAGAATGATGTGTAGCTTGAGTCGGCTAAACCGTACCAGAGCTATTCGCCCCGCGTGCGCCATGGGCAAACGCGTATTGTGGACTGAACCCTCACACTGAATTGCATCAGGATGGCACTCGCGATTGTCCGAACACGTGGGCAGCTTGCGCACGCCCGGAGCATCCACGGCAAAGCGCGGCTCCATATCGCAGCCGTTCCAATTCCTGGAGCAAACGGGCGCTGATGCTAGCGTTCCTGGGTAAGCCACTCGAGATCGCAGGAACCGTCACGACCAATAGCGGCCGCCCGTAGCGCTGCCTGAGTCATAAACAATTCAGTTCTTGTGCAAATGGATGGGCGGTAGCACCAACGACCTATGGTGCAGCGCGGAGGAGCCAAATGCCACAGTGCGATTGGTAGCAACGATCATATGGCTCGGCGTGAGAAGGTACCGGATTTCCGCGATTTTCTCGAAAGAACGCTTCATCTATGCGGCGAGCATTGAGGCTGAACTCCGTCGCGTACTTTGCCTACACAGGCCAGAGCGAGTCAGACCAGATCATTTTTGAGGATCTTTTTCGTGACACGACTTTTGGGGCGAATTCATCGCCCTCGTCGGAACTGTCCGGTTTGCTGATGGAAGTCGTCATCAACCATCGCAAGGTTGCTCCTCCAAGCCTGACTCCGCCGCAAGCACCGACGCTTCATGGTCCTCACTTTTGCAAAGAGGTAGCACAGCCTTCCAAGGCTCGGGTTTGTCTGGCATCTCGAGTTCGGCGCCACGAGGATCTCCTCCTCAGGTGCAGAGGGTACAGCGCGTTCAGGGTAAGAGAGGCGTCGATGATCGAAAGATACCGCCGCACGCACACGGAAACAAATCTCTTGATCCTTACGCAGCGTCAGGTCGTAGCTTCGAACTCACGCCAGGCTCTCATAAAGCACACATCGAAAGCCGAACGGACATCTGCGGTCGAGCAATCGAATGTATCGGCACCGGATCGTGCGTGAACATGGATCAGGAGCGAAAGGTTATTGTCGGGATGAAGCACCCCGGAAGTATGTTCGTATTGATCGCTCTCATCACATCTCCGGTTTTCGCCGTGACACTCAGCGGTGCTCCGCGCATCCTCGATGGCAATACGATCGAGATCGAGAAAACAAACGTCCGGCTCTCAGGCATCGAAGCTCCTGAGACGGATCAGATTTGCCTCGACGCACAGGGCCGGAAATGGGCCTGCGGCGTAGCTGTTCGCGACGAGCTCATCAAGCATTCGAATGGGCGAACGTGGGATTGCCATACCGAAAGAGTCGATGAGTATCGGCGAGCCCTCGGCAGCTGCTTCATCGAAGGCGAGGATGTAAACGCCTGGATGGTACGCTCAGGCTTGGCGCTATCGGCTGGTGCATCTCACCATAGCTACATTGTCTATGAGTTGGTGGCGAGCACAGCCAATGCGGGACTGTGGTCCGGCGCATTCATCGCGCCCTGGGACTGGCCTCGCCGCAATCGGGGCACGATTATCGTGGGCGCGACGTCGGTTCCGGTCGACGCTCAGGAAGTTCTGCTTGGATCCGTCTTGCTATCGGAACCGCCGTCGCCCGAGTGCCTGATAAAAGGCACTGTCGAGCGCAGAGGCGAGCGCATTTACTACCTGCCAGGGCAACCCGGTTACGAACAACTCGACATGACGAAGACGCGCGGTGGACGCTGGCTCTGCAGCGAAGCGGAAGCCGACGCCACCGGGTGGCGTAAGGCCGTGCGATGAGGCGACACATGAAAGCAGCCCATTCTCAAGACATGCACCATTTAACCAGGCACGCGCGTTCGCGCCGGTCACTGTTGCTGTTCGCTGTTTCGACAGTTTTCCTGCGGTTCGGCAGTAAGATTGTCGATGCGAAGGAAGCAAAAGGCCCGCCCAAGCCAAACAACCTGCTCTCGCCAGATGCTGCCCTGAATCGGTTGCTGAAGGGGAACGATCGTTATGTCCAGGGCGCACCACGAGCCGACAATTTCAGCCGCGAGCGGCCGGTCTTGGTTGAAGGACAAAATCCATATGCAGCGGTTCTGAGCTGCGCCGACTCCCGCGTGGTCCCCGAACTTGTCTTCGACAGCGGATTAGGTGATCTGTTTGTCTGCCGCGTGGCCGGTAACTTCGCTAACGATGATACGCTCGCCAGTATGGAATACGCGGTTGCCATACTCAACACGCCGCTGATCCTCGTACTTGGCCACGATCATTGCGGTGCGATAGACGCCACGATCAAGTCGCTCCATGAAGATAAGCGGCCGCCGGGGCACATTTTATCCCTGGTAACTGCACTTTCTCCTGCAGTGAAAGCATCTCGCGACCAAGCCGGCGACGGGATCGCCCAAGCAACCCGACAAAATGTGATCGATAACGTCAACAAATTGAAATCGGACAGGTCCAATTCTGAACGGCGCAGTCGAGCAGAACCGACTGAAGGTCGTCGGGGGCCTGTATCGGATCGACACCGGCAAGGTCGATATCGTGAGCTGATGCTAGCGCCTTCACGCTCCCGGCAATCGTCTGCCGCCTGATACATCGCTTCAGATCCGCGCAATATTGTTGGTCCAACGTCTACCACAAATACGCCCGGATACTATCCGCTCTACAATTGTCATCGCTTCAGGACTCCTAGATATGCGCGGCCTCTTAATTCTTCTCGTGTTTTACGCACTCATGTTGGCAACGCGCGGCCAGCAACAAGAAACACACATAGCGCGTCCGGCAGCATTCATGCCTCCTGATTGAGCCGCCAACCCAATGGAGGTGGTTCGGGTAGCAGATTGCAATGCGAAGCATTGCAGGCTCTGAACTCCAGAGCACGCGACGATCCCGAGAGCTTCTCGTCTCCGATTGGGTAATGCATCCTCGGTCATGCTTTTATAACCGAGCTCAGCCAGGGCTGAGGGATCACACAGAACAACCAGCATGACTGCCCGGCCGGGCTGTAAAGCAACATGCTACCTGTATCCGTACCAGACAGCCCTCCTGCATGAGCCATTTGGTGACCGGGACCATCGGAAAACCAGCCGCGCATCAATCATTCGCTAGATGGTCTCGTTCGCCGTCCTCCATGACGAGCTCGGCACGAGAAGAAACTCGAAGCTTACAAAGTGCGTCGCCTTTACGCGGGGGCTGGTAGGTTCTAAGTCGCGGCGAGACTTAGCAGGTTTCTTGTTCTATCTGCGCAGGTCAATTCGGTGCGACAACAGCCATGTTTCAGCGCGCGCACCGCGCCTACAGGCCGGAGAGCATCTGGTAACCGCGCTTCCACAATCAGGCCCTTCAAGCACGGATTCGCTTAGTGGGAACAGAGCACTAGCTTCAAAACGTGTCGTGCCTGGTCTGTCACAAAGCTCGTGGTGCGCGCATAGTTGTCGCACGAATTTGGCAAGCTCGGAAGGCTGCAAGCATTGGTAGATCGCCGAAGAAAGAGGCGCCACCGGCCGCAAGAGGGTCGGCCAGTCAGGAATGTGCTCGAACTTGCGTTCGGTATGTCAGAACGTGGCCAGACTCCTCTGTCGCTGGCAAGCCCGGAAAGCCACCGAAACCTGTTCGTAACGCTTCGTCTTCGCTCGCATGAGCGGACCACTCTTGCAGTCACCTCGAACGCGGAGTTGATCGTGCAATTGCGTCCGGAGCCGCCGTGCGTTTCACGAACACCTGCGTTCTTGAACTCTGCTTCTAAGCAAGCGCTCACCAGCAGTCGCAGGAGCAGCACATTTGGGCTGTTGGTAAACCTCAGGAGACCGGAGCCGGACTTAAGCTTAAGCAGGAACGTTGAACCGGGTTGGTGGCGGTCGCGGTCCGCCTCTGTGGTTTTCTTCGCGGCCTGTTAAGGACATCTTGTGCCTAAAAGCAAACCGGAGCGCAAGAGCATTGCGCTGGCACGGCACGGCGGAGTGATCTCGCGCAGTTCAGACAAAGCCGGCAGCTATGCTTGATGGCACGTCAATTGCTGGGAAGACGGGCAAGAGACCGCAGGCTTGGGCGCTCTCCCAAGCACAACTCAAGAATTCCAAACGTGGTTCGACCCGGCCTGTCACAAGTGTGACCACACGTTCATGTGGAAACGACATGCACCGCATGCCCCGATCGACCGCCGGAGATTCAGTTCGACAAACGCGGATCGATCCCGCCGCAGCCTATCGGCTGCTTTGCCGGTCAGCCCCAATGGCAGGGCGACAGCTATATCTCGGTCAGGCGTCCGGCCGCACAAGTTTGGGAAGCTACCGTGTCCGATCTCATGGACTCGATATCAAGTGCGACTGCTTTGAGAACGCCGTCCAGCGGGGCCAAATCACCTGGCCTTGCCATGCGGCGCCCATATGAATGACGCGCGGCGATGACCGGCTCAAGACACGGAGGATGATCTATGAACGCTCCACCAGAAACGGTGACTTCCAGAACCCACGCCGCGGCTGCGACCTGGGCTAATCTGTCGCCGCTACTCGTCGAGATCCGTGCGCGTCGCAACGAGTTTAGCCGCACGCAGAAGATTCCAAAAGAAATCATCGACAGTTTCAGACGCGTCGGCGTCTATCGGGCTATGGCTGCCAAGCGATTCGGCGGCGAGGAGCGAACGCCGGCCGATTTTTGTCGGCTGGTGGAGCGCATTTCCGAGGCCGACGGCTCCGCCGGTTGGGTCGCCAGCTTCGGGGATGGAGCTCGCTACCTCGCTGCTCTTCCGGACGACACGCTTCGCAAAGTGTACGCCAATGGACCTGACGTGGTGTTGGCGGGTGCGCTTTTCCCACTCCAACCCGCTAAGCGATGCGCCAAGGGACTTATCGTGAACGGCGTGTGGCCATTCGCTAGCGGCTCGCCAGAGGCGGATTTGATAGGAGTTGGTATCACGTTGGAAGACGATCCGAGCGGTGATCTTCCGCGTGTAGCGGTGATGCCGGCCGAGAAGGTGACAATTCGGCCCAATTGGGACGTCATCGGACTGCAAGGCACCGGAAGCCACGACGTCGTCGTCAGCGACGTCATTGTGCCAGAGGAATGGACGTTGATCCGCGGCGGTCCGCCGACACTTGATGGGCCGCTCTATTGTTATCCATCCGTCGCCTTCGCCGCGCAGGCGCATGCGATTGTTGGCATCGGGATTGCGCGTTCTGCAATAGACGAGGTGATCGCCATGGCCGCAACCCGTGCCTCGATCACTGGAGCGCCCGTGATGGCTGAGCGCGGCTATGTGCAGCTTGAAATCGCCAAAGCCGAAGCGATGCTACGTTCCGCTCGTTCTTTCTTTTACGACGCCACCGAGGAGCTGTGGAAGGAAGCGCTCAAGGGTGAGGTAAATCTTGGCACCACGACGCTAATGCGGCTCGCGGCGACGAACGCCGCGCGGCAGGGCGCTGAGGTCTGCAGAATTGCCAGCGGTCTGGCTGGAACTGAGGCGCTCTATAACGCCAGTAATCTAGCACGGGCCATGTGCGACAGCTTCGTGGTTGCCCAGCACGCAGCTTTAAACGAGGGAACGCTCCAGAGCGCTGGCCGCGCCCTTCTGGGAAGTGCAATACAGCCGGGCTTTCCATAAAGTTGGTCACGCACGGGCAAGCCACACGCCACGCCAACGGATTACTGAACTTGCGCGATGAGTGGCCTGCCGCTGAGGGCGTGGCCCCTTGTTTCAATTTGAACAAAGACACCGCAGG
The DNA here is from genome assembly GCF_003122645.1 of Bradyrhizobium sp. SUTN9-2. Lineage (NCBI taxonomy): Bacteria > Pseudomonadati > Pseudomonadota > Alphaproteobacteria > Hyphomicrobiales > Nitrobacteraceae > Bradyrhizobium > Bradyrhizobium sp. SUTN9-2. The sequence goes on along the minus strand of NZ_LAXE01000001.1, from coordinate 2,567,140 downwards.
GCAAAGGATCCCGCTACATATCCTGGACTACCCGTTCGTTGTCCAAACATACGAGTCCTTATAGCCTCTTAGCCCCTCAATCATCGACGTTACCGAGCAGGATACACCTGAACTTATGCGAAACGGCTCGCGGTTCAACTCACGAACTCTCCAAATCACGCGCTAGCGGGACTCTCGCACCGATTGCCTACTTGCCGTTTGTGGCGCACGGTGCGGAAGAAGCTCTCAATGGCGCATTATCCTAGCATTCACCCTTGCGGCTCATCGATGCGGGCACGCAAGCGCTGGCAGCGGCCGTGCGACCTTAGCCTGCGCGTACTGTATACGCCCGATCGGAAAGTCGATCAATCCACTCTTGCCCGCTGCTGGCGAATTGGCAACGACGGCGCGGAAAAGACGCTTCGGCCTTCATGAGGTCGCGCTTCGCCCGGCCGGCTATCTTGCGGCTGATGAGTTCCATGGCGGCAGCCAATACAGCGAGCCCTATGCGTTTAGGATGGAGTGATATCGGCAAGCCGGACCTAGTTTTGGCTGCGCCGGTGAAGCCGCGCGATCAGATTCGGCGTGATCGGCATTAGATCCTGGCGAGTGTCGGTCGAGCGGGTCCGACGTAGCGGCGCCAAGAGCGCGCGAGCCCGTGCTGCTACGGTTCGATCGCCACGGTAGCCGCACGGCCTGCCTTCCTCCGGGCCGCGTGGACCCCAGCACCGCCATGGCGCTGGCCGCTCCCAATGGGTCGGTCGACATGCACGCCGGCCCAATGGACAAACCGCACTGCCTGTCCAGCTCACGATAGCCGCTTGACGATCACCGTTGTGCAGCTGTGGCCAGCACGGAGTCCGCTGGTCAGGTCATGAATGAGACGCTCGATATGAGCCGCTAGGCGCGCGCATTTTTGAGCAATACATCACCTTCCACTGCGCGCGGATAGTGAGCCGCCACTTCAAAGGATGGCAATAAGTTAAGAATGGCTTGCAATGACAACTGCCCTTCGTAGAGCTCGCGGTCACTATACTCGGTGTAGATGAAACGCGTGTTGCTGAACGTCCGCATACCGCCGGCGATAACGTCGGCTTCGGCTCCCTGAACGTCCATCCAAATAAAATCGACTCCGTCCAGCTTAGCTTCGCTGCACCAGTCGTCCAGCCGCCGTGTTTCAACCGAGACAGGATGATCAAACCGGACCCAATCGTACTCGGTAAGATGGTTCTTCGGACGGCGTATTGAACCGGATAGGTCCCAATCCTTTGCATCGCCATCTGCATTGCTGGGGTAGAAGTCGATCGTCCCGTTTCGATCACTGATGGCTATTTCAAACAGCTTCACCCTATTGAGGGATGGGCCGAGCTTCTTCTTGAAGCGCGCGATCGCTCTGGGGTCCGGCTCAAAGCAGTAGAGCTGGGGTTGCGGGCAGAGTTCTAGGAACTTTTGCGTATCAGTCCCGTCATTGCAGCCGATATCCAGGATGACTGGATTCGGCTTCTTAAGAAGTGAGATGATGTGCTGATGTACTTCTACGGACGACACAGCTGCTTTTCCATGGTGCGCGGAGATTTGGTGAATTTCGACATCACACGCCAGAAGCCGCTGCACAATGTATATCAAGGTATAAGCTTCATTTGTCAGTCAGTCCTTTTGATCCACGACAGCTGTTTGGATGCCATCGACATCAAACTGAGAGGTTATCCATCCCGATGCAATTCTCGAACTTATCGTCGGAACGCGCGGCCTCAGTGAGCCAGATCGTCGTATTGGCTCTTTCAAGTTGCCGAAGACCGCCTTCCTTTGAGCGTCACCTGTTGGATATCGACAATTGCGCCGAATGTGCTCTGCCGACTGATGGCCGCCATCTCAGATTCGCTGCCAGTAGCTCCCGACGGTCTTTCCCTCGGAAGCGTAGGCGAGGAACGAGGTCGGCGAAAGCCCCGATGTACGCGTCGCTCGGCGCAATCAAGCTTTCGCGGCGCTTGCAACTTTCTTCAAGTGCTGTCGGCTTACGAATGACCAGGGTCAAGTCGGTAGGCTTTAAGTGCCCTGCCACGGCAGGATACCGGCGATCCGGTACAATTCGGTGGTGACCTGCCTTGGAGCAGGCCGCCTCTTACAAGAAGCAGAACCTGATTTTTCGATATCGTTGCATACTATTCGCATGCACGACTCCGGCAGATTTGACGAGCCGCTCTTCGATAACCCTTGTGGACCGCACGCTTCGCCGGCCAGACTTGCTAGATTGTACCGTCAGGTAATCATGTGCAATCCCCACGTCGTCGAAACACTCTCGATTAGTGCAACCGCCGCCCGAGCAAGGTTGAAGTGTCCCGCGGCTCAATGCGCGTGTTTCCAGGAAGCGCAATGTCATTTTCACAACAGCCGGGGGGCTGTGCGCCTCAGCGCGTATGCTTCCGGACAAGCACACACGCTGCCGGGCAATGCTTTTGCAGAACTGTACGGATAGATTGCTCGGCGCATTTCTGGCCTGACTCTTGCTATAGTTTACTGGCCACGTTTGCCTAATCTCAACTTGTTCAAACGCTCAGGAGACCTCTATGAAATTCCGTCCGCTTCACGACCGCGTCGTGGTCAAGCGCATCGACGCCGAAGAGAAGACCGCTGGCGGCATCATCATTCCCGACACAGCGAAGGAAAAACCATCGCAGGGCGAGGTCATTGCAGTTGGGCCGGGCGGCCGCGATGAGAGCGGCAAGCTAATTCCGATCGACATCGAAGTCGGTGAGCGGGTGCTGTTTGGCAAATGGTCCGGCACCGAGGTCAAGATCGATGGGCAAGACCTGTTGATCATGAAGGAGAGCGACATTATGGGCGTTCTCACGGATGTGTTCTCCAAGAAGAAGGTCGCCTAATCCTGGGCTCGCACAGCTCACCCTCCGAGGAGAGCCTACCGGGCGCGCTGGAGGATCATTTAATTGGAACTGAAGGAATTCTCTATGTCAGCTAAAGAAGTCAAGTTCGGAGTAGATGCGAGGGATCGTATGCTGCGCGGCGTCGACATTCTCGCCAATGCCGTGCAGGTCACTCTTGGTCCAAAGGGCCGCAACGTCGTGCTCGACAAGTCGTTCGGCGCGCCACGTATTACCAAAGACGGCGTTGCCGTTGCCAAGGACATCGAACTCGACGACAAGTTCGAGAACATGGGCGCCCAAATGGTGCGCGAAGTGGCTTCGAAAGCTGCGGATGCTGCCGGCGACGGCACCACCACCGCGACCGTCCTGGCCGCCGCAATCGTGCGT
>NZ_LAXE01000001.1:2562344-2563867 GCF_003122645.1 Bradyrhizobium sp. SUTN9-2 | reverse complement strand
CCGCGTTGATGACGCGATGCATGCGACCCGCGCGGCCGTGGAAGAAGGCATCGTTCCGGGCGGCGGCGTCGCCCTGCTCCGTGCCTCCGAGCAGCTCAAGGGCCTGCGCACCAAGAACGACGACCAGAAGACCGGCGTCGAGATCGTGCGCAGAGCACTGTCGTGGCCGGCCCGCCAGATCGCGATCAATGCCGGAGAAGACGGTTCGATCGTGGTCGGCAAGGTGCTCGATAACGAGCAGTACTCTTTTGGCTTCGATGCGCAGACAGGCGAGTACAGCAACCTCCTCTCCATAGGAATCATTGATCCGGCCAAGGTCGTGCGCATCGCGGTCCAGAACGCCTCCTCGGTGGCCGGGCTGCTGATCACGACGGAAGCGATGGTTGCCGAGCTGCCGAAGAAGGCTACGACTGGCCCAGCAATGCCTGGCGGCCCCGGCATGGGCGGTGTGGACTTCTGATCCACTTCTCAAATTCTCGATGACATGCGAAACCCTGGCAATAATGTCAGGGTTTTTGCATCGAGCGGCCGGTAGCCCGTTGCCAGCCCGCCGAAGGTCCGGCCCATCGGTCTATCCGCGGCGGCAGCACCCCAACTCAATTTTCTTGACCGTTCCTTCCGCGACGACAGGACCGCGTGCGGTACGACGATGAGCGGGTCTATGGCGATTTTGACTCACGAAGCTGTCTCTGCTCATCCAAATGTTCGAACCCTTGGCGTGCCGTAGACTCGGCGCCGCCTGTCCGCTTTCGACCTCCTTGTCCGCTTTCTTCTGCTGGAGCGTAGCTGGAGGCGACGAAATGCCTTTCGTGAAGTATCGCACTTACATCTTGTGGCCTAAGGGCTTGTTTGGACCCGGTGAACATTCTCACAAACCACAGTATTTTGTGGAAAGTGCGATGATTATTCTGCGCCTCGTTTGGTCACGCGGACGGGGCTCCCCTCAACTCCCCTGCTGCGGACGGCAGGACATGCTTAAGAGTGATCACACACTAAAATCGCAAGGCTTGCTTTGCGTCCAATATATACGGTATCCGATCGGAACGGGGATGCTTTGCAAAAGAGCTCGCCGGCGGGGCGGCTGCAAGACAGTCCGGTCCCGGCTCGTGCCTGCACTGCACCTGCATCCACACTATTCCAATGTCTGGCCAAGGTAGCCTCTCGGATGAATTGGCACGAAACGCGGTCAGGATCGCTTAGCTGAAGGGCATGCAACTGCACGATATTCCAATTTTATCGCTGAGCTCAGCCAGCTCACTTTCGCAGACGCGGATGGCCGCTAAGCCTTCCCTCCGACCCTACATATGGTTTTGGCAAGGCATGGACTGTTTCGGCCAACCGTACCAGAAGAGCACGGCGGATTAGCTCTCTCTTTGCAAGAGGCTATCGACCTCATCTCCGCGACGGCATCGTTCGGTGTCTCCGCGGCATCGCCCCTCATTATCCATAACTTCCTAGCCTTACCCCGCATTTAAGCGTTCTGCTGCCACCTTCTCGCTGGCACAGGGCATATTAGGGAAGAG
>NZ_LAXE01000001.1:2503280-2558725 GCF_003122645.1 Bradyrhizobium sp. SUTN9-2 | reverse complement strand
AGAAGAGCTTGTGTCTGTACTCAACCATACTTTTAAGTGACCCTTTCGCTAGGCGGGTGGCGGGGTTCAAAAACAGGAGGGCCTCCCCCACACGGCCCGCTTTCGCTTGATGCTTCGCGTCGGTTTCGTCAGCTTTCGGAAAGCTCCCCCGTCTACATCGATGTTGAAGTTAGCAGCACGTGGTAGGGACAGCGCTTGCCCCGAGTATGCGTGGGGATTTTGGCGCCGAGTCACGTTTCTGCTAACTTCAACCAGTAGTGCGAGCGTGGCAGAGAGAACATCTGATCCATCCAGTCCGACCAACGTCGTGTCGCGCGCCGGTTGCTTCGGGCGTCAGACTGGGATCAGATCGGCACTACCGGGCGACGGTCTTCCAGATCAAGCTAAATGCCGCATGCGATTGTTCCGTAGGAGAAGAATGTCACTCGCACTATTCGGCAAGGTCACTTCTCAAATGGCTTTGTAGTCCAGCTCGGCGGCACAGTTCAACCGCGAGACGTGGAAGGACGCAGTGCGTAGTGTTGCCACTGAGCTAGATCGTGGATGAGGTCTTCACCAATAGCCGGACGTTACGGGAAGTGCAGCGACGAGAGGCGCGGATTGTTGCGGAGCTCGTGGCGAGTGAGGACTCGGTTTGGCCGCCGGCACGACTGCATGCAATTGTCGTCGGCTGCAGCTATTCGGTTGGCGACTCAGTATCGAAAGGGCCGGCCAGGACTCCGAAGCAGTCGAACTAACGGCGTGTGCCGGCTCTGTGGGTGCCTAGTCAAACCTTAGCTCTGTGCGCGATTGGGGGTCGGGCATCGGAAGTTAGCTAACAGGCCATCGATCCTGCTCGAGTGCAAGCGCTGGCCATTTTGGCCTTGAGGCGGCGAGGGCGCGGGCTCAAATCTGAGTGATCTGACGACCTGTATCGCCTAAACATTCTCCCCCTCTCTGCACTACTTCCAGAGAGCATCCGCCCAGACCACGGGTCCAACATCCGAACACCGTGGCGAATGCACCATGGTAGGCGCCGCGGCTGTCGCGCATCGACCGATGAAGTTCCGTGCGGTGGCATCCAGCGAGGTCCGTTGCAACCTATAAAGTCCTCATGTCATCCTTTGTGTGGCGACAGTCAATATATCAAGGTTGTTCGGGGGGCTCCTGTAGCGCTCCGCAAGACTCCTGAACAACCCTCCGACCCGATCCGACGGAACATCAAATTCGCCATAGTTGGGATCAAAGAGGGTCGTCGCTCCATTCGACGTCACTGTCGCAATGATGTGGGCGCCACCTGCGGCGAAACGCATCCTGACCAAATACATGGACTCATCCTTGGTGATCTCCTTCACGATCCGGTCAATGCACGAAGATGTATCAAACCTATATCGCGTCTCTTCAGCAGACGGTTGCAGGTCAGCGTGGCGTAGCGTTGTGCTTCTTGCCTGGAGGTCGCGAGACCCTTCCGCCCCATCGTTTTTCAATTGAGCCTTGAGCTTTTCGTACTGTTCCTGCCGGCTTGCTGCTGAGCGGTGCTTTTCAGTATCCGGGAGCAGAGCCCTCATTCGGGATGACGGGCTGCTTGGGAGGTCTAGGAGCCACTCCGCTACCAATCCAACACAGATTCCGCTGACATTCGCTTCGGGCAATTCAGCAGTCCTGCAATCGAATAGAGAGCGAACAGGGCTAGCTGCCGAGGATGACTCGGAGCTCGAGGACAGAGAGGATATGCTGTGGCGCGAGGTGCTTGGACTATCAAGGATTACATCTGAGGTATGTGGCTTGCTGAAGCAGAGCCCCATTCTGTCGAACAATTCGCCGGACGGCCGGCTCTCCCGTCGCGCGAGTTGGCTGAGTGTTTGCGCAAATTCGTTACTGTCTGCGGGCCTACTCGATCCGTCAGCTTGAATAACCCATGTGTACTGGCCATCGACTTGATTATACATGCTGGTTCACCTGCTTCTTCGGCGCGCGTCCTCAGAGGGAGCGCGCTGCCTACATCTTGCCGCGGATGATATCACAGCAAACTGACGAAGAGCTGACCGCCAAACAGCCTTGGGAAGCTACGGCCAATTGGTTGCGCGATCTTGCGTGCTCACTAGCGCGGCTGCAGGTGTGAGGTGATGGCCGAATAGCTAGTGACTCTTGCACGCTTACCGAGGGCGAGCTCGGACCTGCAGATGCATTCGGGATAATGACTACGCTGGACAGCGCGACCGTCGGTTTGGTGGTCGATCTTACCTTTATCGTGTTGCGCCGGTCGGCCGGCGCAACCTCGCCTCCACAAAGTGCGCAATTCGCTCCCCGTGATCGGCCATCGGCCAGTGAGATGCTGTTGTTGCGGCTGACGCACCTTCAGCACAGATCTGAAAACCCGGTTTAAACACAAGTTACGATCTTGTTAACTCTACAACAAGTCGCGCAGACATTTTCTCTCGCCGACTCAGTGTGCCGTTAGCCGCTCCTGTTTGACGGCGGCATTTCGGGTTCAGCCGGCCTGCACTTTACAACAGTCAAGCGAGCCCGACATACACTCGCATGTGACACGTCATTGCGGGAGACCGAGCCTGTGCTTGTGCACCTGCTCGACCTCACCTTCTGCTGGACTTTTGTTAGCTCAGGCCGTCATGCTGTCGCGCTCATTCGCGCGAACAACGTTGCCGCATCTGAGGGACTTAATCCAACGACGCCTACGAAGCTTGGGGACGGCATCGGAATGTCTCGATAGGTGGGTCTCCACAAGTGGAGGCAATAGCGGCTGTTATTCACGTACGTCGAATGTGGCGGATGCAGTTGCATGACGCACTCTTCTTCATCCCAGAACAGGTCTTTCACAAAGCACATCTCGTCCCAATTCGGACAGCGCCGCGGGGTAGAAACAGCGACATGCTCCCAGCCAGGACGGACAAATGCACTTATCTTAAGTTCACACCCACAAGGCCCCTGCACAAGGAACATACCGCAAGGGCCTGACCCTGGAGCAGTAGCGAACCGGCCGTGTTGCACGCGGCCGCCCTCCAGCTTCTCTATCATCTTCGCTCGCACGGCCGCTCCTTCGCCTCTCGGATAGCCCTGAAGTCTACGTAGATGACGTTGTCTCGTAACAAGTTAACCTGCTCGGTCCTCCGCCCAGCGTTCCTAACCCAATCCACAGCGCGCCATCCGATAAAGCCGTAGATGTCTGTCATCACTCACTCTCCTTCGATTATTGCTTTAAGGCGTATTGCGGCCTCAGTCCGCCGGTTGCCTTAGCATGAGCGGTACCAATATCTGCGCGTTGGGCGAATTGAAGCGCCGGTTGGACCTCCCGCTACTCGTGTAAGTCTGTCATTAAGTCTCTCCGAGGCGAAGCCAGTTTGTCATCGATACCAGGCAGTATTCACCGCTCATTGCCAGCATAGCGCCCATCCTGGCTGAGCAGGCGAAATCGGCGACTCTTGACGCGTCACCTCGTCTTCAATGAATTCGTCTTCATCATGGCATGCTCCCTTATTGGCGATGACATCTAGATCTCATGATGCTCGCAAAACCAGTAGTGGCACCAGATAGATCGGGGTGACATTGCTGCTTCGTGAGAGAGTACTTGATCACTCGACGACCTCCTCGCCAAGGCTGAACAGTCCTAATTCGCCATTTATGTGAAAATGGTTCAGTTTTATGGCGTCCAAATCGGCACACACACAGCCGCGGACGCAGGCATGCCCGTTCTTTGAACTGAACCATTCGGCGGATCACCTGCTGTCTTGGTCGTAAGCTAACGGTCAGGAACAATGATTAGTCGATCTCATCGACTGCAACTGCGAATGTCGCCCGATTTTTCCCGCATCACTGAGAGGCAGCTCCTAACGCGTTGTCAATGGAATGGCGCTCGCGAACCGCTCACCTTTTGTCGCTAATGCGGGTGTTGTTTTCGACATGAATGTCGCGACTCAGACGTCGCGCAACGGATCCGTGTCACCAATCGACCGTATCAAAAGCGCTGCAGCAGGTTCTACCTCGTGGCATGTCGCTTGCTGTGCTGACAGAACGCGACCTCGCTGTAGCGAAAGTGCACGAGCAATGAATCGGCCGGACGGCCGCCGCAACGAACATCGGTTCTGATGCCCAATGAAAAGAGGACTGCTAACTTATGAGTGATAGGAGGCATGCAAAGCTTGGCATTTTTCTATTGACCGGCGCTCAGCCTAATCAAACGACTAATTGGCGCGCAACAAAGCACCCAACGATCATGCATTTCGGCGCCGATCGTCCCTCCCGGCGACCCCAGAAAAGGTGGAACTTGTGGCTTCTGGCCGCACTCCTCATAAATACGCTGCTTTGGGCCGGGATCTACTTAGTCATCGCGGCGTTCTTGTGAAACACTCTCGCGCATGGCAAACGCCCGATGGACTTCTGGCGCCTCTCGCGATCGCGGGCTGCCACCGCTGCGAACAAACTGGTGCCAGGGCGCTTCGCGCTGCTACCTGGACATTGAGTGCGCTGCGCCGGCGGACGCAAAGGACATTTCGGCTTACCCAGATGTCTCGAATTTGCACCACTGATGTGCCGCTGCAGCGTGAGGACGCGCCAAATTGACCTTTAGGAGCTCAACGCGTTTGCGGCGAGTGGCATCCGGGATTCAAAGCGAGGCGCAACGGATCGACTGCAAGTGAGGACTAGGGCCCGTATTCCCTTATGTGACAGTTAGCTTTCGAGAAGCTGCCAAAACAAGGTGAAAGGAACGTAGGCCAAGCGGCCGGCTGGGCCCTCACGGGCGTGTGGCATAGGACGTCAGGTGCCTTTCCTTCTGGCTCTCTCAATGCTCCGTACAGGCGGCAGTTTACTTGCTTGCTGACCGATATCTACCTAGCCATTAGGTCGGCTTGAGATCGACAGGCTGAGCTAAGGACGGTACCGACGTTACAGCTCTTGCTCAGGCCACGTATCGTCGTCATTCTTCCGCATCTGCCACACGTGGGCACGCCGCGCTAACTTGTCGTACTCCAATGCAATTTTAAGCAGCTTGTCTTTGGCTTTTCCGTCGATGAGCGCTGCCGCTTTCTTTCGCGTTGCTTCCGCGCGGCCTCGCCAGTGATCGGGCTGGTACAGTTTACTTTTCGGATTCATGCCGAGAGCATGCAATCCTTAGATCAACGAATTGCGACAGCGACACTCCGTATCATCACGTAGGAGCGACGCTCGTGGCGCCGGCTACCGGAGCAGCATCAGCCCCAGTCCAAAGTAATCATTCAGAAACGGACGAATGCGTATTGCAGTCGATGCTCATACGAAGAATGAACAGCCACCTACAGCTTCAGACCATTTCTCCCACCAAAAGACTTGAATCGCACGTGGCGTTAGATTGTAGGGTTCTGGACAAGTGGGGATCACCTCTGACAATCAGTCGAGTGACAGTGTTCACGTGCATTTGGAATGCCTCAAGTATCCACAATAGACCGGGACGACCGAACAGAGAGCCTCACGTCATCCAGGCGCGAGCCTGCGCCCGATTCCTCGAATGCTACTCCTGCTTCTGCTGAACTAATCGCGGGTTACGACGTCTGCGCGGCCAGGGTCCGAGCACCGCAGTCTTCCCTGACCCGACGCAAGACGCAACCTAACTCACAGACAACCCCGCCCAACCTCTTCAAATATAGTGGAAAAGAAGCGCGATGACACCAAACATTTTCTCAACCCGTCATCATGGTCGCTCTTGCAAGGCCGAGCGCATCATCAACAGCGACATAAGCACATCCGCGCCTTCTGATCTCTATGCTTCGCCAGAGCTGGCCAGGGCCGGTTCGAGCGGCATCGTGGCGAGTCCGCCGTCGCTCATCGGCCGGCGACTAGGCTGACCATAGTACCTCAGGTCATGCCAGGCAGACTCAAGCACTCCTCGAGACATGGAGGCATGCACTGGCCGCACAATCATCAGCAACTCCAAGACGTTCATCTGGTGCGTCGGCGCGGATGTTAGTACCTCGCCCTTCGTAAGGCTTTGCCGACGTGCATGGTGTCGTTTCCTGTCGTCCTGGACAAATGACGAGCCCGCTACAGTGAGAACGGCAAAAGTAGAGCAACGAGCTTGCAGACAGCTAAGCAGATCCGCCTGTTTCCCGTTTTGCACGTGATGCGTTCCGGGCAACAAGAACCATAATTAGCTCCACCAAATTGATGGAATTTCATGATGCAAAAGCAACGAATTCAGTTGGCTCCGCACCTCAGACTCTACTACCGCGATATCGCCCTAGGCCTGGCAATGGCAACTGTAATGCTTGCGCCGGTCAAGGCGAGTGATCGAACGCCGACCGCAGACGAGAAAGAGGCCTGCATGGGAGACGTATTCCGACTTTGTAGCAGTCACATACCAGATCGTACCGCTATCACTGCCTGCCTCAGATCCAAACAAGATCGTCTCAGTCAGCAATGTCGCTACGTGATCTCCGGGCGGGACATCGGCAATAAGAGCAGCGGATCGAGGTGAAGATGCTGCGACCTGTCCCTCCTACTCCTCTCCAGAAGTCGTCCCAGCTTGACCTACAACACGTCACATAAGGGTTCACCGAACGGCTCACCACTTCATGCGGGGCCGGTCAACGGACGCATCCATCGCTCCCTGGAGGCTGTCATGCGCAGGTTCATCACAGTGGCATGGGATCATTTCGTAGAGCGAGCTAAGCTCAGCCTGAAATTGGCATCGACATATTCACAGCACGTGCGGAAGCCACTCTGCGGCTCCGCCACGGCGGCACCGGAAATCCGCGCCCTGTGATCGGTCGGAACTTCGACAGGAAGCGGGCGCGAGACAGAGCTATAATCCTCGCATCACCAAGAGCCCCACCGAATGGAGAGAGCTTGACCCTCACGTAGCGTCAGGTTGTAGCGTCGCCAGACGCCACGTTCATCCGACGCCCGCCTCCGGGAATCGAGCGGCTTAGCGAGTGCGGATAGACCGGCAGCTGCAGCAGCGCACCCGGTTGTGAAGGGGCCTGGCTGAACGGACGGACCCTAGTTTGGAAGGAACGTATAAAGTTCGATGGAACCGCTTAAATCGATCATCGGTAAGGTTGCCACCGGCGCCACTCTGACCCGCGATGAGGCCGCGTCAGCCTTCGACAGCATGATGTCCGGCGACGCAACTCCCTCGCAAATCGGGGGCTTGTTGATTGGGATGAGGGTCCGCGGGGAGACGGTCGAAGAAGTCACCGGCGCCGCATCCGCAATGCGAAATATAGTGCCAAGGGTCGAGACGCAATGTGATCCCATCGATATCGCTGGTACGAGCGATACCGTTATGTCTTCGCTCAACGTATCGACGTGCGCTTCGTTCATCGTCGCCGGCGTCGGCGTTCCCGTCGCCAAGAATGTCAACCGCGCTGCGTCTTTGCGCTCTAGCACGGCAGCCGTGTTGGCGCACCTCGGCGTAAAGGTCGATCTCAAGCCAGAGTCAATTGCACGTTGTGTGCACGAAGCCGACATTGGCTTCGTGTTTGCGTCACCCGACTTTCCGGCGATGCAGCGCATCAGGCAGATCCGGGGCGTACTTGGAACCCACACGATGTTCAATCTAATCGAGGCTCTGTCGAATCCAGCCGGGGTCAAGCGGCATATCCTTGGAGTGTCGACTCCCGAATGGGTGCAGCCTCTGGCGCAAGTCTTGAAGAACCTTGGTGCCGATTCGGTATGGGTGGTTCATGGCTCGGGCGGGCTCGATGATTTATCCCTCACCGACACAAGCTTTGTTGCTGCGGTTGAGGCGGGTACAGTCCGCACGTTCGAAGTCACGCCGGAAGAAGCCGGGCTCCCCCGCTACCGCGCCGATGCGCTGGAGTGCAGTGATGTCGAGGCTCATGCGTTTGCGTTACAAAACGTGCTCGATGGCCTGCCAGGTCGTTTTCGTGATGCCGCCCTTCTGAATGCGGCGGCCGCACTGGTGGTGGCCGGGCGGGCCTCGAACCTAGAGGAAGGCGTGGCGCTCGGACAAGAATCACTTGATCGGGGCGCTGCAGCCGCTCGACTGAATCGGTTGATCGCGGTTTCGAACGCCTGACAGCCGAGCTCGTTGATGCCGCAACCTTGCGATCAATAGTGGCTTACTCGCGAGAACACTGTTGCAGCCGCGAATGCGCGTTACTTGTGCCGATTTCTCAGGGAGCGCCGCTTGCGCAAGTCCAGGTCAAAACAGCTCGCGCTGAACACTTAGCCCGACAGCCAACGTTTGATGCACCAGAGGCTGTTCGAGCCCCGGTCGTTGAGGTGAGGACCGGCGACGAAGCGTGGGCAACGCGCCAAAGGAGACAATCGAATATGCCCTGGCAGAGGATTGAAACACTTGGAACCATCGCAACGATAGAACACATCATTCGAAAGTTTCGAGAATTGATCGATACAGATAGCTCGATCCCGCCGGAGCTGCGGCGTACGCTGCACGAGACGCTGGATGGGCATCTTCTGGAAGCAAAGCGGCGTGTTCTCCTGAGAGACAATTAGGTCCGTATGCCGTCTACATACGGAGGGAACACTAGCAGGCCGCGCTCTACGCCCACGCTCAAAATCCTTGCGGCCACGACTGGGTTCGAGCTGCTCGCTCGTTCAGCGGTGGCTCCGATGACGATTGCTTCGCGCCGTTCATCTCGCCTTGTCGGACTGGTCATCGATGGTGATGGCCCGCATACGCACCCTGGCCAACTCTAGATTTCGTCGAAACTCGGCGACTGGGGTCATTCGTTGGACACGCCTCCGGCGCATTCGCGGGATCGATCCTCAAAGGCCTCGTCCACAGGCTTCCCCGTCAGGGCACCGCTGATGCTTGCGACACCAGCTCTTCGCGCGCCCTCTTCGGGCATGAGCTTGGCCACGTTCTCATTGGGTCCGCAAAAAGGGGCTTGAACCTGACGTAACGTTAAATCGTAGGCTCTTGAGGTGTTACGTATATGGGTGTGAAGGACTTCGGATGCCTCAGCTGGTCAGATCCGCGGACCGATCGCTGGTCATGCTCCTTATCCCCGATGGCCATCGCCGCAATCGCAACTCGCTGCAAAACCCTTCGACCGTGGTTGCCATAACCAACCCATCCTGATCAAGTCCAGATGCCCGGAGGTTCGCGAATGCCGCGGATCCTAATTATGAATGCCGGTACGCCTCAGATGTCAGGCGTCCATCTGACAAAGGCTCAACTTTCGCTGGCCGCCAACTCGGCATTCCGTTCAGCGTGGTTTGCTCAGGAGGGCGACCTAATCGTCTCCCCGGTAGTGATCCCGGCGGATCTGCTATCCTTCATTGGCGCGACGCTCGATTTCGATGCATCGAGTCTTCGCCTGCTTGTACCAACGGGCCGCCAGCCGACCATCCTCAATGATTACGCGTTGCTGTCCGAGACTGTTGTCGCGCGAATTAAAAGACATATTCGTCAACAATCCACCTGGCGATTGTACCCCTGCTACTTTACTGAAGGCGTCGCACACCTGGCGGCCAAACTAAGCATACCAAAGATTGGCGACGACTTCGCCCTGCAGCGCGGTCCTGATTTACTGAATCGCAAGAGTCACTTCCGTCAGTTGGCAACAAGCGTCGCACTTCCGATCCCTCATGGATGTGTCGCGACAGATCCAAATGGACTGTTAAAAGCAGTCACTCACCTCAAATCCGAGACCGGCAGGGTCATCGTGAAGTTGGATAATGGAGCTGGAGGGGTCGGAAATGTCATTTTGACGAGCAGTAAAAGCGATCCCCTACCTGGAGCCAGAGATACTCGGTGGACTTCCTGGCGTTCGCTTGATCCTGACGCGCTTTACTCCGAGATCACAACAGCATCGTGTAAGACGCTGGTCGTTGAATCGTACCACTTGGCCCGATCCTTGTTTTATCTCGAGTATGCAATCCAGGATGATGCATCAATTGCTTTCATCAATAGTGGAAACATACGCCTGCATAAAAGCCCAGATCGGTCCGAAAGGGCTCTCATCTGGACAGGGCTTGAGCTTCCCAGCGATCTAGAGAACGAGCAATGGTTGACTGCCCAGGAGCATGCCTACCGATTTGTGGCGCTAGCGAGAGACCTCGGCTATCGCGGAATGATCAATATCGACGCTATTTTCGCCAAAGACGGACGGTTGCTGTTCAATGAAGCGAACGGCCGCTGGGGTGGCGGCTCGGTGTTACACAACATTGCAGTTCGGCTGCTAGGCCCCGACTATTCCAGTCGCAACGTCATTCTATCTGTAAGAAATGTGCGATCACCATCCTTTCAAGCGGCGCATGATCGCTTCTTCAAAGAGGGATTGCTATTCGACCGCAAACGTAAGGCAGGCGTGATCCCGCTTGCCGCCGACAAACAGGCCGGTACCGTGGAGTGCGTTGTGATTGCGCCCGACAGGGCCGCGGCCCACGATCAGCAACACCGACTGTTAAGGTCCTAGCGAACACATCCGTTTTCCCACCCCCCAAAATACAAGGGCACGGCCTGAGCAAATAGGTTCGGCGCGGCGGCTGGCTTCACTCACTGCAGCGCCGGCCAGGGCGAGAGGCTAGGTTTATCCTTAATGCTAAACGTCGGATAATGATCGTGACCTTGCGCGGGAAATATTCTCATCCAGCTGATCGATCGCTGCAACAGGCTGTCCTGCGCAACGGCATCCGCTAAGCGCGTTGCGTCCGTCAACCCGACATTCTGTCGGTGGTGATTAGAGTCATGATCAAGCGGCTCCGTTTGGAGCGACGGACTTGCGCAACTGCACGAGTACGTCACCAATCTTCGGGTGAGGATGAGGGCTGACCTTATAGTGAATAGATCTTCGTCGATCGACCGATCGGAAAGTTGAGCAGCCATCCCTGGCTGGAGTTGTTACGCAGATGCTCATCCAAGCTACCAACAGCAAGAGCATACTGTAGGCAGCTGAGACCTCCCACTTGTTCTCGTTGATGATAGTCGACCTGTATACTCTCAAGACCTCCGCTTAATGGGAACGGATTGGTCTGGCTTTGCGAACGATGCTGGCTCCGCCCGTAGCGCGCGAGGCGCGCATACGACCGAGTCCGGCAAGGACGCTACGCTCGCCGGCCTTCTTAACGCTGCTGCATCGTTGCCCGTGTCGTAAAAACGCTCGGCTATGCCCAGCTTCTCTTTGTAGTCGAGCCATCATCCGCCTGATGCGTGCCCGACCTTACCACCTTGACAAGAGGCGCATCTTGGGAATCGAGAGGCTCGCCACTACCATCTGCGAACCCCCGCGCTACCCGGAATACAGCATCGCGCAGCGCCGAAGCGCCCTCCCTGGTTTCACCCAGCAATAAGATGGCCATGACCAGCCAGCAACTTTTGCTCGGAGGGCGCGTGGTGGCCTGTACATGGACCAATGTTAACCATGGCTGCCGACCAGAACTGTCGTAGACGTTACGAGAAACACTGACCACAAGATGTGAAAGCGTTTGAATTTCCCGGAGAGCTCGCCCGCCACTCGGTACTCAGAGACTCATATCAGGCGCGCTACCTCATAGCCGGTCGGTAGAACTTTCGATGATCCGGCGGTTTGCGCCGCCCCTTTTTGAACAGAAGTAGACGAGAGATCGGCGTTCCCCGCTCGACACCGGCTTTACTTCATGCCGTACCTTACATGTCGTGACAAGCACGGAGCCATATGGTGGTCGGAATACATGCTGTTCGTACCCGGTAGGATATACTACGAACTCCCCCCCCTCGAAGTCTCTCGCTAGCTGCACAATCACCGCGTACTCAAAGTCCGGATCACTCTTCGCATCCAAATGGATTCCCACGAAAGAACCGGGCGGCATACGATGCGTTTGGCATCGGCGAACCACGTAATCTGAGGATGCTCCGAAGATCTGTCTAAGGGCGAAGCTGCGGTCTTTACTTTCTAGTAGCTCCATGATCAGCCCTGAAGCTGTACCACTCACGTTGCTAGGCGCGCGGCCGGGTGGATCTACCCTTACGCGCTTGACAAAGACGCTGTGCAAGTCGCCGGCATCTCCCTCCCGCACTTCTTCTTCGGCAATCTCAGCCTGCAGCTGATCGATCTTGGTCAAGTCGGCTTGAGTGAATAATATCTGGGGGGCAATAACGGCCGTCCCCTTTACTAACAGCTCTATGCGGTACTTTGTCAGCATTTCTTCTGAAAGCTGGCGGGATTTATCACTCATTGCGCGCGCCATTCGAGCTCACTCCTTTGGTCTTCGAAGCAGGACTCCGGGTCCTTGTGCATTGAGACGAATGCTCGCTCCCAATGCTCGCCATCGAACTCGGTTATTCTTACGCGTGCGATCGTCCTTCTATCCAGGCATCGAATATTTACGCTGAACCCGGAGGGGTTCGACCTCGGCCTATAGAATGGCTTTACCCCACAAAGCCGGCAAAACGTGTGCCGAGCAATGTTCTTGTTGAACTGATATGTCGTGAGGAGGTCTTCACCGCGCTCGATGCGTAGCTTATCGCCAGTGACGAGCAAGTGGAGAAACCCAGACATTTGGCAAATCGAGCAATTGCAACGAACTCCAGAGAGCTCTCGCGGCGCTCTGACGTAGAACTTGACAGAGCCACAATGGCAACGGCCATGATGTTCGATCTCCGAATGATCATCTCCCGTGCGCGCCGCATTTGCGATGAGATCGCGGCACCACTGGACGCTGAGCCGATAGGCTCGGAGGAATTCATCCAAGAAGCGATCACTACGGTCAGCCTGCACAATTTCACCAATCAGCCGGCCTGTCATTTCTCCGTGGTACTTCTCCGCGGGATCTTCTCCGCCCACGTGGCTGCGAAAGTACTCCAGATCGTCCGGCTGCACTTTAAACATTTCGGCCAGAGTAGTCCACAGCGACTGGATCATGTCCGCAGCATGTAGCTCAAAAGCTACCATGTAAGCGCAACGAACGAGGGAGTCTTTCGATGACAATCCGGCGTAGAGAGAATGCAGATACTGCTTCGTCTTAGAGCTATAGTTGGGCAGTATCCCTCGGCCGAGTAGTTGGGAGGCATCTTTCTTCAACAGGTTGGAGTGAAAGTTTTCTGTCAACAGAATATCCGGTAGCGCGGCCTTGCCTCCCTGGAGAATTCGGCCGTGGCCGCCGGTCTCATCCCAACAGATAAAGTTCGCGACCACGCTGGTCAGTTCAATGTCTCTCGCAATATCTCGATTGTGATGCATTGCATCGAATATGAGGTCCCTTTGGGAGCCCGCCTGCAGGTACGGGAACGCCTGTGACATCGCCAGGTATTCGGGCAGCAGGCTGGCGACCTGATCTTCGGACAACTGAGAGGCGAACGGATGCGGGCCGAACAAGGCTCGCGCTTGCTCGGTCAAGTACTCGTAGCAAATCTTCGGAGGCTGATCCGCGGCAAATCGAGACGCTTGAGATGTCATTTAACCCCTGCAGATGAGAAGAACGGTCCTTTGACGAAGCAACTTCGTGTCCGGGCCATCTATTAACCGCCCTGGGCTCATTGGCTTCGATGGACCATGACTGCGTTCACCTTCCGGACGAACTTTTGGTAGTTTCCTTCGCGATGACAGACAGCGGTATGCTCGGTCCAGCTCATGAGCATCGAAGGGAATGCGTTCATTATTGGAGCGCGGGGAATCCGGTCGGATTCCTTTCCACCAGCAGTCCGACGCCGCAATGCCCGCCACGATCAGCATTCGCGCGGAGACTCAAAACGGATACTGCGCCGCCCACGCCATTTTGACGCTAATGTTGCGTGCGCGAGTGGCGTGCCTGGCCGCTTGGCACGCGTGCAGCTTTCGCGATCTTGGGCGAACGGATCAAGCCATCGCGGTTGCCGCTCGCCCCATTTCGCCGAACTGCCGTGAGCCTGGGACAGCATTGTAGACTCCAATTTGTACGTATGATGCTCTCAAGGCCTTTGGTCCCTGGTGTCATACCGCTCCTGGGCGGCACAAAGCATCTCAAAGCGACCCTCGCCCGTTCTTCCCGTTCGCGATTTACAACTCTAACTTCTTAGTGACTCACAGCAATCATCATGCCAACTCTTGAAATCGCTTCGTAAGATCTAAACAAGTTTGATACAACGGCAGTGACGCTTCCTCATTGCGAGTGTCAGAGGCTACGCGTCGCTGTCAGAAAGCAAACAGCGAAGCGCCAGCGGCCGCTCACATGCGTACAGGTCTGCTCAATCGCGGAGATTGGCTTGGCGACGCATAGGTTGACTTTGCGCCCGAAGCTAGCGACAGCGCTTTTGGGTGCAGACGGCAGCGCCAGTACGGTAACCCGGATCGCTGACTATTCCGTGTTCGCTCGTGACCGTTACGGGAAGACGCAATAGCCTTCCACGTCGTCGAACACGGCCGAACGGTGCCCCTGGAACAGGCGCAGGCCTCTTTGCCTGTGCCCCGACAATCCCGCGCGACTCTGGGCATCGATCGTGTGATCGACGGAGCATGCGGCCCCGGCTGCTTGCGAGTTCGACGGTACCATAGGCAGACCCTATTGGTAGCTGGCCGAGATGCGTGGCTACATCTTGCGCGGTCTTCGACACGGGGGCGGCGATGATACATTCCTGGGGCGTCTCTACTATGATGGCCTGGACTCTCCAGATCGGGCGTCACGAGCAAGTGCCGCAAGATCGGTTTCGAGCTTCGGTTGAAGCGAGAAAATTGCGTCTATCAACGCCTGCGCCGGTTGCTCGGCGGCCTCAACCAGCGCCGCCCTCTCGGCCCGTGCAGAGGGAGCGAACACACGCTTAACGACCGTCGGCGAGCCCTTGAGCCCGCAGTTGGAGGTGTCTTCGACACCGGCTTCCTGCGCGCTCCATTTCACGATTTTGGCACGCGCGGCACGCAGGGCATCCGCCATCGCGCCGCGCCGGATCTGATTTGTCGCCTCAAGCATCGTGATGAGGCACGGCAATTTGGTTTGCAACACCTGCACACCACCTTCGCAGCGTCGTTCCACTTCAATCGTTTGAGCGGCGACGTCCAAGGATCTGATCTTCCCAACGTAAGTTAGCTGCACTACGCCCATTCGCTTTGCGATGCCAGGCCCAACCTGCGCAGTATCGCCATCGATAGTCTGCTTTCCCGTGAAAATGAGATTTGTCGGGCCATAGTCCTTACCGATTTTCCGGATGGCAGTTGCGAGTGCATACGTTGTGGCCAGTGTATCGGAGCCCGCAAAGCAGCGATCGGTGAGTAGGACGGCGCGATCGGCACCATAAGCCAACCCCTTTCGCAAGGACTCTTCTGCCGAGGGCGGTCCCATGGTAAGCACAGTAATTTCGCCACCGAACCGATCGCGCAGCTCAAGCGCGGCCTCGAGCGCGAAGAGGTCATATGGGTTGATGATGGTCGGCACTCCCTGACGCATGATTGTATTGGTCACGGGATGAACACGAATTTGCGCCGAGTCCGGAACTTGTTTGATGCAGACGACATTGTGCACGATGTTGCTCCAAAAGTTGCGATAGCTGCGAAGAGAACAGCAAGTGTTGTACCACCGCCGCCGTTCTGGACTCGGTTCGCTGGCGAAGGCTTAAATGGGACGATAGCGCGCTCCAGCCCGCTTTTTCTTAACGAACGAATGCCGACACAGGTCAGGGCACCGACAACACCGTTCCGCTCGGCACGCCAGCCGAGAGACCAAGGAATCCTCGCAGGATAACTGCCGCACAACCTCTGCTGACATTTGGTTATCGAAGGTTAAGCACCGTCGCTCACTCGTCCGTAGAATAGGGACGATAGCTTGTTCCCTGTTCGAGCTACGGACGTTTCGCGATGGTATGACCAGCAGGTGAGGCTCTGTAACTCATGGCGTTCAAATCCATGTTGCGCGCCACGTCGTTGCCGCAGGCCGGTCGCTTCTCTTGCGATTGCGTAGATTGCCTCTTCGGGATCATTCTTCACGTATCTGTTTGGCAGTAGCGGCTCCGGCGGATGTGGTCGTTCAGAACCGCTTTATCTCAACTCCGTATTTCCGCAGCGCATAGCCAATTTGGCGCGGGGTTAGTCCGAGTAGGCGCGCTGCCTTGGCCTGCACCCAGCCAGATTTCTCCATGGCCGCAATGACCCGCTCGCGATCGGTCATGCTCGCACCACCAACGAGAACTGTGCCGGCAGGTGCCAGTGGGGCCGGTTCGCAGACAGACAGCGGTGGCGACGTGGCTTGAGCTAGCGGAGTGATCGACTTTGCATGCAAGGGTCGCATGGGTACCGCCAGGTCGGTCTTGTCGTCCGATGTGCTTTTCCAGAGCATCATGGAAAGGCACTGGCCTTGGCAGCATGCAAAGTCACTTCTCACAATAGACGGCCCGGTACACAGCGTCGCTGTTCGCTCGATGCAGTTTTCGAGTTCGCGAATATTTCCCGGAAACCCGCAGTTCATCAGCACATCAATCGCACTGGCCTCCAGGGTGAGCGTACGGCCGTTTTCGCTGTTGAACTTTCTGAGGAACTCTCGGGCTAGCAGCGGAATATCACTGCGTCTTTCGCGCAGCGGCGGCAGTAACAATGGAACTACGCTAATACGATAGTAGAGGTCCGCGCGGAACTCGCTCCTTGCCACGGCCTCTTCAAGGTTCTTGTTGGTCGCAGCTATGACTCGAACATCGACCTTAATCGTGTGATTGCTGCCGACGCGCTCGAACTCCTGCTCTTGCAGAACTCGCAGCAACTTCGCTTGGAACGGAGCTGAGATCTCTCCGATCTCATCTAAAAATAGCGTCCCTTTGTCAGCAAGCTCGAACCGCCCCTTGCGCGAGCTTACCGCACCGGTAAAGGCACCTTTCTCATGGCCAAACAATTCCGATTCCAGAACCGTCTCAGGCAGCGCCGCGCAATTCAGTTTAACGAACGGTCGTTTAGCACGGGACGAGGACTCGTGAATGGCCTTGGCTACGAGCTCCTTGCCGGTGCCGGATTCGCCACGTAGCAGAACCGTGCTGTTCGATTTGGCTACAACCGCAATCTTCTCGAGCAGCCCGCTCAGCGCGGCGCTGTCGCCAATGATCCCGTGGGCGTGAAGCTTCTTGCGCTCGCGAGCGGCCATCCCAAGCTCAACGATCTTCTGTGGCTGGTCTTTGTCCACTAACAATCGTTCGCGATCGCAGGCCAACAAGCGATGTAGCTTCACTGTTTGCCCCACCAAATTGGCGACCACAACGAGCAGCCGCGCATCGTGCTCGAGCTGAAGACTGGAACTATCGTCCTTGATACGGTCTACCGTCAGCGTACCAACCACCCTCGGATCAATACGAATAGGAACCCCAATGAACGATACGGGCATGCTGTCGGAGGCGCCGAGAAGCTCCCGGTCCGCAGCGCTGAAGGCCGGCTCGTCGGCTACGCTCTCGACAACAAGAGGCCTGTCTGTCGCCACGATCTGGGCGATTGCTTCCTGCGGCAGGCACGTGCGGTAACGTTCGTCGCTGCCTTCGCTCCAGCCGGAGCCAACTGTAATTCCTGGGATGCCGTCATGGTCTAATAGTGAGACGATGCCGTGTCGCATCTGCACGAACGATTGCAGGAGGCCAAGGACCTTGGCCAACGTGACTTCGAGCCGACCAGGAGCGCTGACTATTTTCGATATTTCGAAGATGCCGGCCAGCGCGCTCTCATACGACGGCTGCCCCGAGGGATTACGCTCCGGCTCCGGTTGCGAGGCAGGTCGTTCCGAGGATGGGATATGCAGCATGAGCCTCTCTCCGTTGTCTTGATTATCCTCCCTGTTGCCATGTTGGGATTGGCGAGCTTCGTTTTGCATGTCACTCTCGATCTAGCCTCAAGTGTTGACGAGATGACATAGAACCGTGACACCTGATTATGGCACGACACCACACTTGCAATGTGCCCTCGTTTCACTTTTTGCGGATCGTGTCCGCGTCGTGCCGCTGCAGGACAAGTCAGCTGGGCCGCCTGAGCGGCGGCTTTACAAATGCTGCCCGCCATTGATCGGCACCTCGGCTCCCGTGACATAACTCGCCGCATCCGAGCACAGGAAGAAGATAACCTTGGCCACTTCATCCGGGGTCCCCACTCTGCGCAGCGGGATGCTTGGCACGAGACGAGCTTCCGTGTCTGGCGACAGCATGTCGGTCTTGATTTCGCCGGGCGCGATCGCATTCACGCGAATGCCATGCGGCGCATAATCATAGGCCAGTTCGCGTGTGAGGCTCGCAAGCGCCGCTTTCGACGTCGCATAGGCGCTACCGGCGAATGGGTGCACCCGTGAGCCTGCGATTGAAGTCACATTTACGATTGATCCAGACGCGGCTCTTAGCTCGTCAAACAGACCCTGCGCCAGCAGGATCGGAGCCACTAGATTAAGATGAAACACCCCCATCCAGGTCTCGGCGGACGTGGTCAACGACGTCATCCGATCGCCAGTGGGCGTTTTCGGCGAGACACCGGCATTATTCACCAGCGCGTGCAAGGGCGCACCGGCCAAGCGCTTCTTGACCTCGGTGATTGCACGCGGCAGCATTCGATGATTGCTGAGATCGATCTGGAAATGATCGTCATTCCCTACCTCCCAGGGGCATCGCTCGCTGTCGAAAGGTTGGCGCGCGCAAGAAATCACGCGCCAGCCCGCCTCCGAGAACAGCTTGGCAGTGGCATGACCAATTCCGCGTGATGCCCCGGTGAGCAACATCGCCTTCTGCTCTCTACGATCATCGCGCGCTTTATCGGCGTGAACGAGGCAATCAAAATGTGTTTCGGCCAGCGGCTCTCTAATCAGATTGTCATTCGGCAGATCGAGACCCAAGCCCGCCTCCTCTACTGTTACGCCGGCGCACGCGTAGCAGGATTTGCGCCACTGCGGTGCAGGTAAATCCCTTCCGTTTTGCGTCCTAACGTCGCGCACGCGGTACACTTGGCGGATTTCAGACAGTCGTGGGTGTGCTTTGTGACAACCACGATGGCAAATCAGCTACGTAAGCTCTCTAGCACACCTGCCTGCTTCATCACAGGGGTACGGACCGCGCTCGCTTTCTTGATCGCGCAACCGAATGAACCTGCGGCTGGTCGACGCCTCGCCGAAGTCAAAGATCGCTCGGGAGCAACCATAGTCATTTTGCCGCCCTAACTCCAAAACTGACGTACCAGCCTCGCACGTCAGATTCGTCAATCGTCGATCTTGATTTGTCGCTCTGAGCAGAACTGGGATATCGCTGGCGTACGGATACGTTTATCCACGCTCGAGCACTGATTAGCTTCGATTTCTGGCTGGCCCGAAGGATGAGGACGACCTGTTCCGTCTGTTTACGCTGGCAGCACTCTAGGGCAGTTGTTATCGCCGTCACGGCTTAATGGAAGGCACTGGGCCTTGGCTTCGTTCTGTTCTTGCTGTGAGTTCGCGCCAACAGCATCACACTGAGCAGACGATTGCCGCGCATACAAGAACTGGCAGCACTCTTGGATGCGAGGAGCGGCAATCACGTTGATCAAGCGGCTTACAACTTTCATGAAACCACCAGCTCTTGCGAGCTGTCTTCGACCAAGATCAACCTGCTCGGATCGTTCAAATCGAATTCTATAACGCGTGGAGAAAAGAGACGCGCATAGCGCGTGAAGGCGCTCGTTGGGGGGAAACGGATCACCGTGTCGCAGCGCGCAAGAAGATACATCTCAGTGAGGGCAGAAAAGCCACCCTCGGCTCCAAGAGCAGCGTTGTGCAACGGGCCGGCGTGAGGCGCCTGGAACTGCTTTGGAATCGCAAACACATCAGGAAATTTTGCCGAAACCTTCTCAAGGATGAGCGCGCTGTCCGTGCACAGGAACGCCCTCACAGGCTTCGCATGTGGTAACGCCCTCGCCTTGTCAACGGCGTTACAGACCTGTCGAAAGGCGCGCTCCGCGTCCGCCCAGTAGGGCGCATGCCCCATAATGTCCTCACCGTTACCGTGCCGGACATGAATGCCGATCACGCTGTACGGCTCAAAGTGCTCGCGGTAGATAGCATCAATCCGCGCCTGAATTGCAGCTCGCGGCTTGATACTCCGAAAGATCTCTCGCTCCGCCTCTTGATCGCAGCGCCACATCAGGCAGGCATCACACACCACCGTGTTAGCGTCACAATCCCTCTGACTTTGGAACAGTTGATCGAGTTGGTCGCGTTCCCGGAAGATCTGCTCGTCCGGGCGATAGACGCAATCGAGAGATGGCTTATTCCACCATGCCGGAAAGAATGGTCCCGGAAACGAGCGCTTATTGATGTCGTCGTCGCAAATCACCCGCACGCCGGCAATGTCGTCAACCGGTTCGAAGAAGACCGGAAAGGCATTGGTGAATGGTTCATCAAGATAGCAAGACCCCCGCCAATCGATGGCTAGCGTCCGCCCCGTCTGCTTTGCAAAGCGCCAAGCTGCCGCCAGTGACCACAGACAGTCGCCCAACCCCGTACGTCGTCGGGATACTACAAACCGATCATTCATCGAATCGCTACCCATCTCGATTGCCTTTTCCCGCGCTCCTGGTTGGACAAGAGACATCGATAAAGACATCTCCGGTATCTTTTTGCCCGGCGTCACGGTCTGAAATCGCGGTGCCGGCGAGCTGCGTCGGTAGAACTTCATAGCAGGGCTATCCGTGATGGCCGCGTTCTCTCAACACTTTCTGTCCTTTCTTCAGCGGTGTTGCATCGACCTGCCGGAAGTCCGGTGCCCAATGCCCTCTGTGCGTCAGATGGACTGGCCCGCTCACATGCAGGGATAGGCGTGGCCATGCTCATGACTTACGGCTATGTTCCGTTTTGCACTTTATTGTGGCCCGAAGCGCCGCGCAGCGGATGAAGGCGAACGCCCCGCAGCTCCCATACGAGCCGCAATTCCTTCACAAGGTCTTCACGCTTGGCGTGGTCCAGCATGGCTGCGTCGAAAAGCCCCCCGAGTGACGCCTCGCCTTCGATCCGCATCAAGATCTCGAAAAGCTCAGCTGAGATTCGCATACTAGAATGTCCCGTGCGTATCTCGCAGACCGTTTCCTGTCGATCTGGCGCTGTGTAGGAGCGAACACGATGAAGGGATGCATACGGCGGCAATGACACGCCCAGCGCACTCCAATCCTGCAGTGATGCTAGCCGCTTCCTGACGAGGAACGGGCCAACAACAAGTCCATCCAGGTCAGTCGTTAAGAACGCGGTGATCGCATCTGACACGGACTGCACAATCGGCTCGGCGTTGTTGTTAAATGAGGTATTCAGAAGAATCGGAATGCCGGTTCGCTTCTTGAACGCATTAATTACATCCCAATAGGTGGGGTTTGTCTCACGCGATACGGTCTGCAGCCGCGCGGTCCCATCGACGTGCGTGATCGCACCGAGCATGCTGCATTTGGCTTCACGCACACGAACCACGAAGTTCATGAACGGGAGCTGCCGCGTACCGTTCGGGAGCTCAAAGAACTCGCTCGCATCCTCCTCTAGTACAGATGGCGCAAAGGGGCGATAGCCCTCGCGCTTCTTGACCATCGCGTTAATGCGGTCCTTGTTTTCCGCAGGCCGCGGGTCCGCGAGAATGCTACGGTTACCAAGCGCACGTGGGCCGAACTCAGAGCGGCCCTGAACCCAGCCGATTACAGCGCCATTTGCTATCCAGTCTGCCGCACTGGACGCAATGTCATCACTTCGTCGAATGTCGAGGTGGCCTGACCATGCGTTGAGCTCGTACTCTACGGCTTGCTCGTTCCCAAGATCCGGCCCCCAATACACGTCCGGCAGTCGCTCGCGCGGCGCTGGCCTGCCTAACTCGTTTGATACCATCAATGCAGCGCCGAGTGCGCAACCAGCATCGTGCGCCGCGGGTTGAACAAAGATGTCGTCAAACAGACCGGAATAAAGGAGCTTTCCGTTCAGCGTGCAATTATGGGCCACCCCGCCAGCTAGGCACAGGCGTGTCATGCCCGTCGCTTCGCGATGGTGCCGCAGAGTGTGAAACACAATCCGCTCCAGCGCTTCCTGCAGCGACGCGCTGACATCTCGATGCTGTTGGGTGAATGGCTGTCCCTTTCGCCGAACCTGAATGTTGCGGACCAGGGCCGGTCCGATTCGTTCCAGGTGAACGCGATAGTCACCGCCATCCAACAACTCATAGAACTGCGCGAAGAGCTCGCGATAGCGATCGGGATCACCATACGGTGCAAGCCCCATCACTTTGTACTCGTCGAACATCCCGTAGCCGAGATATCGAATCGTCTCGAGATAGAACAGCCCCAGGGAATTATGCTCCGGGAAACTTGCAAGTTGCGCAATTCCGGCGCTAGATCCTACCGCCAATAAGCCTGAGAGAAAATCGCCGCCTCCGTCGACCGCAAAGACGAGACTTTGCTCGAATCCGGACATGGCAAACGCGCTCACGGCATGCGCTTCGTGGTGATTCACGAAGGAAAGCCGGGACAGATCGAGCTCGGCCCCGAACTCCCGTGCCAGCAGCTGCCGCAGCAACAATTTTGCGTCCAACGTAACGGGTTGAGAAACAGAAAGACGCTCGAGCATGGTTTTGCAATAGGCTTCAGTCGCGTAGAACGCGATACGGTCGATCTCGCCAAGTTCGACTCCTGCCGTAGAAAGGCAGTATCGGATCGAATTGCTGGGGAACTTGTTGGAGTGCTTGACACGGTTGAGGCGCTCCTCTTCGACAGCAGCAATTACACGCCCATCCTGTACAAGGACTGCAGCGCCATCGTGAAGAAATGTATTCGGCAGCTGCGGAGAGCTTTCATAGATTCTGTCAAGGCCACCACTCAGTCCCAGGCACAACATTCCGTTCTCCACTCGTTTTGATGGGAACGCCAACGTCCGTCCCACCGACCTAACCTGTACACTCATACTTCCCCCCTTCGCAGACCAGACAGCACAACACGACTTTGCAAGGTCCGTCTTGGCGGGCCTAGCGACAGGCCGCGCAGAAATGGGGGTGTTGGCATCCGACACCGATCGACTGAACAGGCGGCCGTAGAGCTGGTTCGATCGCGGCCTCTTAAGGTCATTTCAGAAGCTGCTGCAACAGACCAGGTCACTCCCGAGCTACTGCAGAGCGCATCATGACACCGAATCGATGGCACTTTCTCCGTTTCCCTCATCTCACGTCAGCGCAGCAGGCGGCGCCGAAATAGTGCCGTCGACGCGAAAAAGGGCAAGACAGCGTAAACACAGAGCGCACCTACGTGCAGGGCGGCACTGTCCGCTCCGCGCTCAAGCATCGTTGGACGAATAAGGTCGACCGAATGAGCGAGCGGCAACAAGCCCGCAAAGTGCTGAAATGAGTCAGGCAGTTGGCTCGCCGGAAAGATCGCGCCACAGAGAAACACCATGGGCGTAAGGACGAGCGACTGGTAAAACACGAAGTAATCGTAAGTTGGCGCGAGAGATATGACGACCATTGCGAGGCTGGCGAAGACAAGACCCGTAAGCGCGACTGTTGGTATCGCGCAAAGAATGGACGTCCAGGATGCGTAGCCCAGCGCTGCAGCGACAATCCCGATTGCTGTCCCCGCTAGAACGGACTTACTGGCCGCCCACACCAACTCACCTAGAACGATATCGCCGAGCGTGAGCTGTGTGAATAGAATTCCCTCCCAGGTGCGCTTGACACCCATCCTAGCAAAGGCCGCATATAGGGTTTCAAAGGTCGCGGATGTCATCGCAGTGACTGCGATCATACCGGCCGCCAAAAAGGCAATGTACGAAGTCCCCTCAACCCGTCCCACGATGAGTCCGAGGCCAAAGCCAAGGCCCAACAAATTGGTTATGGGGTCTGCGAGATTGCCGAGAAGCGATGCAAGCGCGACTTTCCTCCACGCCAGGAAATTTCGTCGCCATACCGCGATCCAGTTGTACGCGTTAGCCGGCATCACCGACGCATAACCATCATCCATCGCTCATTTCTCCATCTCGCGCCCGGTCAAACGCAAGAACACGTCTTCGAGATTCGGAGGGCGCTGCAGTACGCGAAGGTTTGCTTGCCCGCGCAGGTGCACGCGGACTTGCTCCGGATGTCGCGCGTAACAAAAAAGCGTCTCTCCACTCACTTCGATATGCCGCGCATAAGGCTTGATCAGCTCTCTGAGTTGATTGGGATCACCGCCATAGATCTCAATCACGTTGCAGCCGATATGCTCGTCGATCAAGGCGTCTGGTTTGCCTTCTGCGATTTTGCATCCACTCTCAAGCACGCATAAGCGATCGCACAGGCGCTCGGCCTCTTCCATGAAGTGAGTGGTCAAGAGGATCGTCTTGCCACGAGCAAGAAGGGCCCGCAGGCGCTCCCAAATCAGGTGGCGTGCATGCGGATCGAGGCCAGTGGTCGGCTCATCCATCACGAGTAGATGTGGATCATTAATCAGGGCACGCGCCAGCGTCAGCCGCCGCCTCATGCCACCGGACAACTCGGAGACACGCACGTCCGCTTTGCTTTCAAGACGCGCAAACTCAAGCAGCGAGGGCGCAACCGCCTCGATCCTGCGGGCGCTCATGCCAAAATAGCGGCCAAACACAAGCAGATTCTCTCGTACTGTGAACTCGAGCTCGAGGTTGTCGAACTGCGGCACCACCCCGACGCGCGTACGCGCCGCACGAGCGCGGGAAGGCACAGACTCATCGAGGACTGTAATCTTGCCTTCGTCGGGCGAAATCATGCCGAGGAGCATGCGCGCAATCGTACTCTTGCCAGCTCCATTCGGCCCTAGCAGTCCGAAACACTCTCCGCGCGCGACCGAGAACGACAGGTCGTTGACGATAAGCTTGTCGCCAAATGACTTTTTTACGCCGGCAAGGTCGATCGCCACAGTGGACATGTTCATCTTAGGCTGACAGAAGTCGTTCCGTGGACGATGGCCTCTTGACGACCGTTTTGCTCCAGAGCATGCCCTCGCACCAAACATGCTCGACACGCCCCCATTGGCAAGCTGCCGCAGCGTCCGGAAAGAATCCCCGTCCGTGGAGGTTGGCGCTCGTGTTGCAGAGCAGCGGAATGCCCGTGAGTTGTTCAAATTCGACGAGAAGCGCGGCAATTTTGTGAGGAGAGTTGCGGGAAATTGTCTGCAGCCGCGCCGAGCCGTCAAGATGGACCACCGCGGGGACCTTGTCGCGCCAATTCGCCCGGGTCTGGTGATCGAACAGCATGTAAGGATCTGGCGTGCCCGGGCTGAAGATCTCCGGTGCCCGATCCTCCAGACAAATCGGCGCCACCGGTCGGAAGTGCTCGCGACGTTTGATGTCGTTGAGATGATCCTTCATTGCCGGGCTCGTTGGGGCTGCAAGAATACTTCTACCGCCCAACGCCCGCGGCCCAAGCTCGGCACAGCCGGAAAGAAAGATGACGGGCTTGTTGTCGGCAAGAATCGACGCAAGTTCACTCAAACTGCAAGGAGCGGCCTCCCAGCCCGCCGGAACCTCGCTCTCCTGGAGGGCGGGACCACTGTAAACTGACCACTCCAAAGGCCCGAAGCCATTCTGCGCTGCCATAGCACCGCACGCCGCGCCGATTGCCGAGCCGCTGTCATTCGGAAACGGCGGCACCCAGACATCATCGAACAATCCCGTCGCGCGCAGCGCGCTGTTCCATTTGATATTGAGACCGCAACCTCCGGCGACACATAGATTTCGCGCCCCCGGAAGCGACGAATATCTTAGCAGAAGCAGCGCGATTTCCTTAACAAGAAGACGCTCCAGAAACACATGGAACGAGGCGAGGACGTCCTCCGCTCGCTTGTTCGCCAGGCGCAATGCGCTTGCCTCGAAGAATTCGTGCATAGCTGCAAGAGACGATTCCGCATTGTTGATGTCTTCGCGATAGCGGCGAGCCTGCTCCGTGTCGGCCGCCAAGCGTGTTTCGTAAAGCTCCTGAAACACTTCCACGATGCTTTCATCGACGGAGCCAAGCGCGATGTAGGCCATCAGCTTGCCGGCGATACCCAGATCCCAACTGGAGCGGTTCGGCTGCCGGTATGGCCCGAAGTGAAGGCCCGCGGCAGCATAGGCGTGGCCAATCATCGGAAACAGCGCCCCAATGAACCGAGCGCCGCGTGGTTCGACATAGTAAAGACGCGGAAAGATACAGCCATCCCACACCAGACAGAACGAGGGTTTTCCCGCGGCTGCAAAGGGGCTGGTGCTATATGCTGACGCGATATGGCCCGTGACATGCGGGTAGCTCTTATATGGAAACTGCTTGCCGCCGAGCAGGAGGCCAAGGCCGTCGACGGGATCAAGGAGGCCCCCAGCATGACGCTCGACATAGGGCGCGCCTTTTAGCGCGACCGGTACCGCTCCGCTTGGGAGCTGGAATTGCGATTCATTCTCCCCGTCCCAGCCGTCAATGACGAACTGATCAATATCCCGCGGATCCAGGCCATGCTCCGCCAGGGCGAGCACGACTGCATCGAGATTGTCGACGGATTGATACCGTGGACCGTTGCCGCGCTTCTCTTGCTCGACACAAAAAAGAAGCCGACCGTCTTCGATGACAGCGATTGCTCCGTCATGTGTCAGCTTTATTCCGCAGATGCGCATACGTCCTCCTGGCCTAATGACCGACGTTAGATTGTTCTGACGAGGCGCCTGGCCTCCGAAACTGGACGATCAAGCAGTCTTCGTTCGCCCCCCCCGTGCAGCAGTGTCGACGCTCGACCTCCGACAGGCTCTCGTTAAAGAGAGCGATCGCAGTTTCAGCACCAGCAGCATGCCCCCAGAGTCGACATAGTTCATCACGCGCGGACCCGAAAATCAGAGTGCCACTTGGCGCAAGCATACTCACCAGGTTGCGGATAGCCGCATGCATTTCGCCCACGTCTTTGAGGTAGTAAAGGACCTCGGCCACGACAATTAAATCGAATTGCTCAGTGGTCGAGAACCGCTGAATGTCGCAGGTAACCCAAGTAATATGTGACCACTTACTCGTCCGCAATCGCGCTCGCTCGATTGCCTGCGGCATGACATCCACCACGGTAAGTCGCTCGCATAGCGGCGCTAGCAACTCCGTGAATGCACCGGCTGCGCATCCTACTTCGAGGGCAGACGCAGTAACTCCGCTGCCGCATGACATCCGGAGCATTTGCGCGTATCGCTCCTGCTCGAACAAACCACCGTCAAGGCGCCATGGGTCGTCGGCAGCCAACTCTAGTTCTAATAGCTGATGGTTTGCGTCCGGAGTCATGAGCCGACCACTTATTTGTAGGCAGTCGAGCGATCGCGACCGGAAACACTCTCCGTGGCGGCCAGGCTCGATGGGCGGTGTGCTAACCCCGCCTTATGAACGGGATTAGGCCCCCCCCCTACACCAGCCGCACTTCGTCCAGCGTTCCGGCGCAAGATGACACGCTGTTTCTCCTCTTCGCCCGACACATTGGTCACTTTTCGCGATAGCCAATCGCTATTGCTCAATGTACAAAGCGCATAGGCCTTCAATGGTAGCAAAAGAAAGATATTGATCGGTGTGTGGAGCGAGAAGCCGATAAACCGCAAATCGCGAGCGCGAAGCGCTGCCACACTGCACCGGACCATAGTCATTGCAGAGATCGTCAATCCCGTCCACCAGGGTATAGAGCCACCGATCAGGAGCTGTGCAAGCGCAGCAAGAGTTGAAATGGCCAGGAGAAATGGGCCGAGATTTTGCCCGATAACATCTAGCGTCAAATAACCATCGAGCTCTGGGAGCAGGCGCAATGCAAGAAACGTATCTCGAAAGGTACTGCGCGCCCAACGAAGCTGCTGACGCAGATATGGCCCAAGACTGTGCGGGACGACTGTGGCTGCTATCGCGTCTGGGACGTATTCGGTTCGAAACCCCGCCTTGAGCATAAGTATCGTTAGATGGCGGTCCTCGCCGAAATCACTCGGCTTCCCACGGAAGAACTGCGCTTCGTATTGATCGAGAAGCAAGGTCAGCGCGGAACGCCGATACATGGCGCAAGGGCCGCAACAACACATGACAGCACCGAAGCGCGCCTGTGCCGCGCGCTCTTCGTTGCACGCGAGCCAATATTCCATATCGATCAGCCTGGTCAACCAGGTCTGGTTACGATTACTTGCTATCAGTTGACCCATCGCCGCACCGATTTCCGGGTCACTCATCTTCAATACAAGCTTCGTGACGACGTCGGCAGCAAGTATCGTGTCGGAGTCGACGTTGAGAACCAGATCACCGGATGAGCTGCGTATCGCAGCGATCTGCGCCTTGCGCTTTCCGACGTTGTTTGCCAGCAAGATGATACTGACTCTCGGATCGCTGGCATATATCTGGTGTACGGGCGCGACCACGTCGCGGTTTGCAGATCCGTCATCGACCACATAGACTTGTATCTTTCCGGCGTAGTCTTGACTGCAAATCGACTCCAGGCACTCGGCGAGCGTGTTTGGATCCTCGTTGAAGCATGGCACGATGACGTCCACGGTGGGAAGGACCACCTCCGCTTTTGCCAAGCTGCCCTGTAATGAGGAGTTGATCGCCGGCCGGGCATAAAGCGCTTGCACGCTTTTATAGATAGTCGAGAGTACCGCATAACTTGAAACAGCGGCAGCACTGGTTGTCGCGAGCAGGTCCATTGGGTGTCAGTTCTTGTTCAGTGAAGTTGAGGAAGTGGACGGATTGCAAACCCGCGCCGTTGTAGTGCCGGGATCAGATATGCGAGGGCCGTGGCGGTCTGATCGCGCAGCGTTTCATCGGTGCACAGTCTCTCCTCATCGGGAGGATACCCGTCGTGCAGGAGCACAATTGCACCCGGCCGAACGTTCGCCAGCACCGAATTCACAATTGTATTAACTCCAGGGCGGGACCAATCTCTCGGATCGACCGACCAGTGCAGAGCCGTGAGACCAGCGCTCGCCGTCATTGCGAGCACCTGTTGCGTCCATATGCCGTAAGGCGCTCGCATATGCCTGGGCGAGGCCGTCGGGCACGCCAGACGGATCGCCTCGCTCGCGGTCAGCACTTCATCCTGTAGTTCCGCAGGTCCGCATCTGGATAGATCAGGATGGGTCATCGTATGGTTCGCAACCTCATGACCTTCCGCAACCACTCGTCGGATGAGGTCCGGATGCTCGATCGCGTACGTGCCGATGACGAAGAATGTCGCGGGAACCCGATGTTGCGCCAGCACATCGAGCACCTCTGGCGTACAAAATGGGTTCGGCCCGTCATCAAAGGTCAAATAGACAGCTCGACCTCCGCTAACGTCAGCGTAGTCGCAGCGGACAGTGGATGGGGTGGAGTGCTCTGTCACAACTCAGGCCCGTTCCGATCGATGACAGTCCCGGCCGGCCATTCGCTTATCGAGCGTCCCAGCGGAAACACTACAACTATCGCGTCCTCGAGGCGGGTCGGCGATAAATTGGGATAGACATCCGGCTGTGTGGAACGGACGCGAATGCCATGCATCAGGGTGGCGAGCCCCTGCCTTTCGACCAGTCGCTTCATATGTTTCTCAAGCGCCGATCGAACCGTGCCAAAGCCGAATGGAACACCAAGCTCCTGCAGTACGGGATACATCACGCGCATTGCGTGGCTTATTCCGAGTCCTTCGAGATCCGGGCGCACCGCATACAACCCCAGCTCCGCCACAAGGAGATCGACTTCACTAACTTTGATGAAGCGACGTAGCAGGCCGATGTGAGCCGCTACCCCGCGCGCGTCGTAACCAATTGCACGAAGCTCCGGTCTTGCGCCGGCCCAGCTTCGGCTTCCCTCAAAGGGCTGCGCATTGAACGCACCTGTGGGCCCATAACTCTTGCGGAAGAACTCCGCGAGCTCGGCATGATCGGCGAGCCGCAGCTCGCTCTCCCAACGAAGGCTCCACTGCACTTGAGCGCGCGCAGACGCATGTTCCGCAGTCGGGGATACGGCAATGTTCATGGCGAGCGTCCTTGCGCCTGATGAATTGAACGGGAGGTGGTCACGTGATCTCTACCTGCAGGGCTGCCGATCAATACTGCAATGCGCCACTGTTCTTTGTCGGAGCTCGGCACCGCTGGCCTGCATCCGCGCCCCTCGCCTCTGCTCGCGCTATCGCTCGGTTCGCGCTCGTCATCCTGCTGATGTGCCATGCCCGTGCGGAAGACCCCGTTGAGGCAATTGGACTAGCCAGAACCGGTCTGCACCAGGGTGCGCTTGCGCCCTCCGTTGCATCGCCGTCCGGCGAATTGACGGTTGCGGGCAAGCCACCGACGCGCGATTCTTCATCGATGACGCATCCGAGCGGCATCAGATCACACTGGCTCCTATACATCTTAAACAGACCCCAAATACGCTGGACAGGCGAGCCGTTTGGAATGGCGCCTGAAATGCTTGGCATCCGCAATCTGCGCCTGCCGCTATTCCCTGACACTAGATTGATGCTGAAAGCGCTCTCAAGTGTACGCGGGTAAACCTCGAATATGGAAACGGATGACAGCCCCATACGAAGGTTTATCGGGCCCCGCTCGGCGCTGAAACGAGCGCACATCGCACGAAGACGCAACACGGCTCGCACGCCGCGCCTGTAGACGCCCATGAAACGGACGCGGCGGTGCGCTCGCACGTCCAGGAGCTTTTCTTTGAGCTCACCTGAGCGACCATAAACCATTGTGGAGTGCCTGGTTCGTTCTTCAAACTTCAGTTTGCTATCCAACATCCCGCAATTTGGTAAAATCGATTGTTTCGATAGAACACATCCACACCATGGATAGACTCACAACATGCGGTTCAAGGGACTTGATCTAAATCTTCTCGTTGCGCTCGATGCCGTGATGACGGAACGCAACCTCACAGCGGCGGCTCGCAAAATTAACCTGAGCCAGCCCGCTATGAGCGCTGCGATCGCACGGCTGCGCGCCTATTTCCGCGATGAACTATTTACTATGAGAGGCCGCGAGCTCGTCCCGACACCTGGCGCGGAGGCGCTTGCAGGTCCAGTTCGCGAGGCCCTGCTGCACATCCAACTCTCAATCATATCGCGCGACGCGTTCGACCCGACTCAGTCGAGTCGACGCTTCAGGGTCATTCTTTCAGATTTCATGACGATCGTTTACTTCCGCAGAATTGTGGACCGCATGGCACAAGAAGCTCCCGCCGTGCGGTTCGAATTGCTGCCATTTTCCGATGAACCCGATGAGCTGCTTCGTCGAGGCGAGGTCGACTTTCTCATTCTGCCGGAACTGTTCATGTCGAGTGCGCACCCTAAAGCGACGCTGTTCGACGAGACCCTCGTGTGCGTGGGATGCCGCACGAACAAGCAGCTGTCCCGACAGCTTACGTTCGAGAAATACATCTCGATGGGGCACGTTACTGCCAAGTTCGGACGGGCACTGAGACCGAACCTCGAAGAATGGTTTTTGCTTGAGCACGGTCTGAGGAGACGAATTGAGGTCGTCGTGCAGGGCTTTAGCCTGATTCCGCCCATATTGTTAGACACGAGCCGTATCGGCACGATGCCCTTACGGCTGGCCAGACACTTCGAAAAGCGGATGCCACTGCGGATCATCGAACCCCCTCTCCCGCTACCCATATTCACAGAGGCCGTGCAGTGGCCATCGTTCCACAATACTGACCCCGCAAGCATCTGGATGCGGAGGATATTGCTCGAGGAGGCATCCAACATGGGATCTGGTGAGCAAAAGCCTCCAACTCGCAGGCGCTGTTAGGCTCACCGCAAGCTGCCGCTTCGAATATCCCAAGCACGCTCCAGGGCCTTCGACGTGCTTGGTCCTTTTCCTCGCTTCCGCGTCTCCTGGGGGACACCGGCACGACCTCGCAATACAGCGATCCGTTGCGAAGACTTTTTTGAGTTGTAAGCGTGGTGACTTCCCAGGTGTGGTTTGATGGGCTTGCACTGCATCCAGGGCTACCCTTGGCACTACCGCGGCTAGAACACGCCTCGATTACAAATCTTTAGCTTGGCCGATAAAATGGCTTGAATCGCACATTGCGTCAGGTTGTAGGTTGACCGTCGCGACTAGCGCTGCACGACGCAGCCGTCGACGGAGCGCTTTCGGGACCTCCCGGCCTCACGGCCCCTGGAATGACCCGCCGTCGGAGAGCTGAACGGGCCCAGCTCCGTGGTCGACCGGAACCGGCGAGCCAATCAGCTTGGAGGCTCCTGACGCTTTCCTGCCACTGGCGGTTGGCTTACCTCCGGCTGTCTATTCTTGTGGTCATTTCGCGAGCTTCGCTTTCGCGATGGCAGGGTTGAGCCGACCTCCATTTGGGCGAGCCAAGACGATTGCTCCAGGCGGCCGCAAGCGCACGCTTTGCCCAGGAAGAACGTTTGTGCCGGATAGGAAGAGATGCGCTTCAAAGGTCTGGATCTAAATCTTCTCGTCGCGCTGGATGCTCTGATAAGTGAGCGCAGTCTTACCTCAGCGGCACGCAAGATCAATCTCAGTCAGCCGGCCATGAGCGCAGCCGTTGCCCGGTTGCGCTCATACTTCGGTGATGAACTGTTTGGAATGAGGGGGCGCGAACTTGTTTTGACCGCGCGCACGGAAGCGCTCGCAGCTCCTGTACGCCAGGCCCTGGAGCACATTGAACTCTCAATTATGGCGCGTGACGTGTTCGATCCAGCTCGATCGAGCCGGCGATTCAGGATCGCCCTTTCCGATTTCATAACAGTCTTATTCTTAAAGAATGTCGTGGAGCGCGTCACGCTAGAAGCCCCCGCCGTCAGCTTCGAACTGGTGGCGCCGACCGATGAGCACGAGGAGCTTCTCCGCCGCGGCGAAGTCGATTTTGTTATTCTGCCGGATTTTCTTATGTCCAGCGCGCACCCCAGAGCTGCCCTATTCGAGGAGAGGCTCGTCTGCGTAGGCTGCTGCATGAACAGGGAATTGCAACGCCGGCTTACATTCGATCGATATATGTCGATGGGTCACGTTGCAGTTAAGCACGGAGGCCCCCAGACGCCATTTGAGCAATCATTTTTGATCGATCTCGGCCCCGCTCGGCGCATCGACATTCTCGTCGAGAGCTTCAGCATGATTCCGCCGCTCCTTGTTGGGACGAACCGCATAGCCACGATGCCATTAGGGCTCGTGAGGCATTTCCAAAAGACGATGCCTCTGCAGATTGTTGAGCTTCCCGATCGATTCCCCGTCTTCACTGAAGCGGTCCAATGGCCCGCACTTCACAACAATGACCCGGAAAGCCTCTGGATACGGGAGATATTGCTCCAGGAGGCCACGCGCATGGCAACTGCACAAGAGCACCCGGTCACCAGCACTCCGGGAGGATCGGGCAGTGCCGGAAACTTCGAACAATCCGTTTCGCCGTCACCGTAAGGACGTTCGTGAGGTCTACGAACCTCACGTTCCAACACTTGTCTCACACCCACCATCCTACCTGCCTGGCTCGCTCTCTTTGTCGCGGCATAAGGACGCTTCGGGCGCGCGATTTATGAGAGCTTCTTTTATATCTTTCGCGCATTGGCGTTAGGCGCGATGTCTGAACCGCAGAGTGTTGGCCTTGCTTCAGAGACAGGAACGGAGCTGAACGTTCACGCTTAGGCCAGGCGCTACGTTGCAACTGGGCGCCGAGCGCTCTCTCGAGAAGGCAGGAC
Organism: Bradyrhizobium sp. SUTN9-2; assembly: GCF_003122645.1. Classification (NCBI taxonomy): domain Bacteria; kingdom Pseudomonadati; phylum Pseudomonadota; class Alphaproteobacteria; order Hyphomicrobiales; family Nitrobacteraceae; genus Bradyrhizobium; species Bradyrhizobium sp. SUTN9-2. Next base: position 2,525,279 of record NZ_LAXE01000001.1, on the reverse strand, counting down.
CGGCACGGGGCTTCTGTCGTCAACTCTCCGAGTTAGTAGTTGCTCCCGATAAATGGAGGCGATCGACCTCCTTGGAGTCGCAACAAATGCATCGTGAGCATAGAGGTCGTCGATCACACAGACGAAGCCAAACCTCCGCGCTCGCGTGTGGCCCTATGGCATCACTCTACAGTACTCCGCATCTCCATCGCTCTGCGCCGCAGGTATGACTTCTTTTGGCCCTACCGCGGCCAAACGTCTTGACGACGTGCGCTGCCCTGGACCCAATTCAAACAAGGAGCTGAAGGTTGAAGCTATCCAGCGGCGTGTTCGATCCAGAAGAGCTTTCTGCCCTCGGACGAGTTTATGACGGCGCCGTCGACGCGCTACCCCCATCGATGCGGAGTCCAGAAAATCGCACGGCAATCGCCAAGCTCATCCTGGAGCGTACAGTGGCCGGCGAGACTCAGCTGGCATGCCTAGCGAACTTGTTGATCACCCTTTCCCCTCAGGGTTGATCCGCCGCCATTCTAAGGATAGTCACCACTTTCGCGCTGGAGAATGGAAGGCGATTCAGGCTGAAGCTTAGAAAGCAGCTTGAATCATACGTGACGTCAGGTTGTAGGCTTCAAAATTGAACAACATGAACAGACCTACACCAAGAAGGCGTCGATGGCGCATTGGCGAACTTGCAGAGGCGACCGGTGTAACGGTTCGCACGCTGCACCATTATGAGCACACAGGACTCCTAGCAGCCACAGAGCGTACTGACGGCGGCCACCGGATGTATGACCGCGAAAGCGTGCAGCGGGTTCAGCAGATTCGCGCGCTGCGTGAGCTTGGCTTCTCACTTGTCGAGATCCGGAAAGCCATGGAGGGCACGACCTCTCTCACGGACCTGCTGCGCAAACATTTGGAGCGCATAGAACTTCAAGTCGCTCGAGCAACTCTGTTGCGCGACCGTTTGCGAACCATGACAATCGACGTCGAGGTGCAAGTAAGTGTGGATGAGCTGCCTGCCACTCTGAATGCCATGTCGCGCGTCGAGACGCGTGGTCAAACGTCCCGATGCATCTGCAATTTAGCTACGGAGCGTGAGGACCGGTGGCGCAGGATCCGCGACGATCTTCGCGATTGCATGGACCGCGGCGAGCACCCTTGCGGTGAACGCGCAAAGGCTGTCGCCGTTGCAGCGCGCTTGCTGATTAGCGAAATCGCCGGGGCCGATTCACGCGTTTCGATGATCCTGAAGGTACTTGCACGATTAAGCGCCCCCCGCGCTCTGGCTGGCTGGGATCCGTGCCTGATGCAATATCTCGATCTGGCTCTTGGCGGGTTGGAGGATCAGCCGTACTGACGCGTTCTTGGCCGGTACCACCACGTAGGCTGAGGGTGAGCCGATAAACGCTAGATTGATCGGCCGCTCTCAGATGCGGCCAGAGCTTTATGAGCTCAAGCGGACAGATGGTCATGGCCCGCCCCGATCCACGCCTCTGACTCCCCAAAAGGGCTTGATCCGCACGTAACGTCAAATTGTAGGCTCGAGCACAATTGGAGGCTCGACAACGCACGTTTGGCGCAGAGCGATCTCAACCTGCAGGAATGTCTGATCATATGTGCTTACGGTTCACTTATCGGAAGCTTCACAATGGCAAATAGGAGGCGCGCTTCTGTCGCAAGTGCAGCGGTTCTGTTCTGCGCTCTTGCCGCCCCGGCCGCGCGCGGCTCTGAAGTAAGGATCGCCGTGGCTGGCCCGATGACCGGGAGCAGCGCCGCGTTCGGCGCGCAAATGCGCGATGGTGCAGCTGCGGCGGTCAAGGTCTTGAACGCTTCGAGCCTACTTCCCGATAACACGAAGGTTGTATTAAGTGTCGCCGACGACGCCTGCGACCCAAGGCAAGCTGTCGCGGTTGCGAATAAGCTCGCGACAGAGCGAGTCCTGTTGGTGGTTGGTCACTTTTGTTCCTCTTCGTCGATCCCGGCCTCCGACATCTACGCCGAAGCAGGCATCGTTCAGGTGTCACCAGGCTCCTCGACTCCTCAGCTAACAGAGCGCGGCCTTGAGACTGTTTTTCGGATCTGCGGCCGCGACGACCAACAGGGAGCCGTTGCCGCCGAGTACATTCACGCGAACCATCCCAACGAGAACATCGCGGTGCTCGATGACAAGAGCACTGCTGGTAAGGGCATTGCCGACGTGGTTGAAGCCCAGCTTCATCGATTCGGACGAAAAGTCAGTCGGCAAAGCTACGTTGCAGGTGAACGGGACTTCAGAGCGTTGGTCTTAAGAATGAAAAGGGATCGAGTGCGCGTCGCCTATATTGGCGGCTATCATACCGAAATCGGATTGTTTGTACGCCAAGCAGCAGAAGCAAAAGCAGACTTTGTAGTCATGGCGAACGATCCGCTGATGACCTCCGAATTCTGGGCCATAACCGGCAGCGCCGGGAATGAAACATTGTTTACCTTCATGCCCAATCCCGCCGGGAATGCCAACGAGGCCGGCGCGGTCGCTGGACTCAAAGCTTCCAGCCTGTCCGCTGAAGGCTACACGCTATATGCCTATGCAGCTGTGCAAGTCTGGGCAGAGGCGGTCAACCGGAGCGGCTCCTTCCACGCTAAGCGCGTCGCCATCGCACTCCGTTCACGGCCGATCGAAACCGTGATTGGCCCGGTCCGGTTCGACAAAAAGGGAGACAACTCGGCCTCTGGATTTTTGGTTTACCGCTGGCGCGACGGCCGTGTTGAACGTCTCAAGAAGTACTGATTCTTACGCACCGCCGGCGCGCGCAAACGCAAAGTATCACGAATTGATGAGACCTCCCCAGAACGTTGTCGCAGCGATACTCGCCAGCTCTTTTATACTCGCTGCTTTCGGAGCGTTTTTCGCGTTCGCTGCGGCGCTCGCAGAGCTAGCCAACGTCGAGCTGACGGAGGTGCTACGTCCGATGATTGACAAATAGCAGCCCAGTTGTCCTGATCCGTTCGGCAGCACACGACCTCTGAAGCGATCGATTGCAGTTCTGGCGAGTTTGACGGCATGGCAAAACCCTTCTGCCGCCAAGTGATTGAAGGTTCCAGGACGAGGAACGCAAAGCTAACGAGTTTATAGTCACGCAATGGCTCAGCTGGAGGCGCGTTCGCTACTTCGATCAAATTGATAGCCGGACCGCCATTGAACGCATTCTCCTGTACTGATCATATCGCGCAAGCTCGAATTCCACCCAGGGAGGAGAGAGCGTGACGGCATGGATCAATCAGGACCCACCACATAGGCCATTGCCGGGTACTGCGGGTAACCACGGCTGGCGGATAGTCGGTGCCGACATTGCCTGCCTCTCTGTTCGGCTTGGGACCAATGCAGAACTTCTTGGGCACATATTCGCAAACGTGCAGTCATGCGACTTTTTGCTTTGTCAATCATCGTCACGGATCAACGGAGCAGCAGCCCTGCCCGACATCCCGTATGCTCTGAGCCTAGACCGTGGGAAAAACCGGTCGACCGGCTCCGAGAAGGCGGCGAGACTGCTCGCGGGCGCTATCAACGAACTGGATGCTTCCCATCAACACTTTCGATTTTACTAATTCAATCCAAACACCCCATAAGTCGACGCCGGATTACGGAAAGAACAGTCCACGAATGTCTCGTGACAATGACTCCTTGCAGCTTGGTCGCAGCCCATCTCACATCTGTCGTGACTGCATCACGCAATGTCCGACAGCGAAATACGCGGAGCAATGCAGTGCGATGAATAATCGCAGGTGGGCGCGCAATCTATCAGGTTGTCGTCTCTCGCCCCTGCAATGACACTTTGCGGCTCCAAGAAGACAGCTCACGCACACTGTTCGGCGAAGGTAAATGGGTCCGCAGCATAGAACTCGGGCAGGTGACCTGTCCTTTGCACGGGAGCGGGCCGGATTTTTCGCTCTGACCAGACCGATAGCGTCAACAATCCAGCACGTGTCGCGGCAGCTCCAAGCAAGGAAGTACAACCACCTGTGTCGGTCCGACTCGAGCCACTGCAATTGTCCGACGCGCTGGACGGCTCGCTCCAATAGACTTCCGGCCCATCCAGAACGCTTGTCGGCTTTTCCATATTCGCTCATTTCCCCTTTGCAATCCTTTCGCGGCACATGTGTGCCGCCTTCCGGCGACGCATCCGCCGTCTGGCGAACGGGAAACAACACCTTTATTCCGCCTGTCTTGCATTTCACCACTTTGGAGAAATACCGTGGAACTTGACCCTTCCAATTCTCGCATCCAGGATCTCGCGGATCGCATCGACCTGCAACTCGACATCGTGGCGGCGCTCATGCGTGAACAAGGCAACGAGCTCGAAGCGATCCGACTGCTCAATGCACTCATAAGCCAAATGATTACGGCGGAGCTGGAGCTCGGTCAGCGTGGCGATCCGAGCACCGGCGACGGACGAATGCGACTGTCACGAGACCGTGGCGTTTACCACCCCGAGGACCTTCAGTTTTTAGGACGCCTCTTCGATCAGACTGTGGCGGCATTACCAACAGCGCTACGAACTTCCGTTAATCGAATGACGATCGCCAAGCTGATTTTTTCACGTGCGGCGGCAGACTGACGTTTCATTTGACTTTTTTCTGGACGTTGACGGCGCTGACCGCACGTTGATCGTTGGACTGACAACCGTGCCAAGGTCGTCCGCACCAGGGATCGAGGGTATTCGGCTTATGGGCTGCCCGTCCATAAGCGGGGCACTTCCGCTAGCTTTCTATGTCGCAAATGCTCGCGACGATGTTCGAGAGCAGGCTCGCTTTATCTTGCGCCGCGGACGACACAGTTACGGCGCACCAGCTGTCCGTACTGAGACCCTCAACCAAGCGTTCCGAGGTCGGCTACTATTGCAGCCTTGGCCGCTTCCTGACTCCAGATTGAATAACGCAGCGGAGCAATCCATTTTCATCACGTCCGGTTAGTCGTGACCGGCCTGGCGCGGATCTTCCGATTGCAAGAAGAAGATCCACAATTTATTGTCGACGCCAATCAACAGCCACTACGGTAAAGAAGCGCGCTAGAATCCCTGCTCGTTTAACTCGTTTCAGAATTATTCGACTGCACTTGTGAATACGACATTCGGTCATCTGACCTTCAACAAAGATCTATAAACTCTCCAAAAGCACCGAGCGCAGCTCGATCGAGAGTCTGCGCACTCATTGTCTTGCTTGCGAAGATACGTCACGAAATCTCCGTTAGCTTTTGGGAAGGTGCTCCCTTGTATCAGGATGTCGAGGAGTGTTTGACATGGATCAGTTTTCTTCCGACCAAGTGCCGGTGCCAGATGCTGTCGTGACCGTCGCATTTGACAAGGCTTGGGGCTTTGTCGAGAAGGATCCGTTGCTTGCACATAATCTCAAGGCCGTCCTTCATAGCCGATTGCGCACTTACCTTGAGTGCTCGATAAGAAACGGCGAACGGAATACCCTGAACCTGGCAAACGAGGCGATACGCAACTTGCGCGCTGAACTCGCGCCGGCGGCCGAGCAGCGCTTGCACGCGCGGCGCTGGGAGCGTCTGGCCTGGTAAACGCATTTAACGGGCCTAATCGATAGTTTAATCGGGCCAGAGTGTGGTCGCGCAGACTTTTTGCCTCCAGCTGTTCTGGCGCCCCAAGACCAGGAAGCTGGAACCAGAGCCAATGGGCGAGGAAAGAGGCAAGCGCGCTAGTATCGCTCGCCGGGAAACCGCCTACCCCCGTCGCATCTGCGAGCTCTCCTAAGGTGCCATATTCAACATGCCAGAAAATGGGTCAACGGATCTGCAGTGGGAGCCACGTTCCTCAACATTCAAAGAACATTGAGGCGAATAGCGATAGCGACCGCTTGAATTCGGCTAGTTGCACCCAGCTTCCGCATCGAAGTCTTGACATGAAAGTTGACTGTATTCTCGCTGATTCCCAGGATCCTTCCGATTTCCCACGACGATTTACCCTCTGCCACCCACCGCACGCAGCTAATCTCTCGATTCGACAATGCCACTTTTCTCTCGCATCCATCGTTGCAAGGACGAGCGATCTCGTTATAGGCGGCGTGAAAGAGACAGGCCAGCGCGTTGAGATGACCGATGCGGTGCTGAGGGTCAGCATCGTCGAACGCGGATGCAAACGACACCACGGACACCCGACCCAACGGGCCAAACAACGGCACGCTCATGCCATGCTTCAGGCCCGCCTCTCTCGCCTCGTCCAGTACGCGTCTCTCGTCCGATTGAAGTTGGTAGTAGTCGGCGAGTTGATCCCACAAGTACGTCCGCGAAAGCATCGGCGTCCGCCTGACACCGGATCGATAGTATGGTACTTGCGCTTGAAGTATCGGTCGCACCAGGCTGGCGGCCACTTTACAGCGACAGTCGGAGGTGAATACTCCGCCAGCCGAAGCGGATCAACGAAGTTGAGAGCTCCGTAGGCGACTTCACTGAAGCCTTCCTTGGTGGCACAGCCTACAAGATGCTCGAACAGCGCCCTGAGTGAATGATTCTGGTTCGCACATTCAGTAAAACTGAAGAGGTCCATAATGGGCGCCTCAGTACCACGATCGAGCTCCCGGTCATCGTGTTCGGTTGCGCTTATTTCCGGCGGAGCCACATTCCAGTCCATGAGCTGAACTCGACGCTTTGTTATTCGCGGAGTCTGAGCGCTCGCCCGCTATTAGATGTCGTCTGGACACTTTGCATGCGCGTCACAGTAGGACCAGTTCAGAGTAGCAAGTGTCGTACCAACTGTTGATTTCGCCAAAATCAAACGTGACGAAAGCGCTTCAAAGGCGGACGTTGCGAGTCCAGCGCCTTGAAGCATTCAAGACATTAGTAGGGAAGGCGACAGCACCATTTGCGAGCCGCGCCACAATAACTATCCTTTTACCGGTCCCCGAGTGAGTTCGATGCCTTCGGCGTTGTGCAACAGAGGTCGGATGGGGTGCCAACTTTCAACTGATCAAGCTAAGCGGCAATCTCCTCGATGCCGGGCTAAGCTCAGCTCTCATTCGCGCAAGAGGATCTCCAGGCTCGATTGGCCTATCGAACCACAAACTTCCTCGGTCCATTGTGAATGGAGCGGAATACCAGAATGAGAACGCATTTTCATGCGGTGAAAAGGCGCAAGATCTCCCAGCAGGGTCCTGCATAGACGGCTGCAGCTCACAGCATTGAGAACGACGCCCCGACTGGGCGGCCCATGTGAAATTGAGAGCTGCAGGTGCATCGCATCGATGCGACGACAATGAAAGCTAACGGATTAGATATGCGCGATCTGGCACCAATCGATAGCCGAAGGCGATCTCAAATAACGTAGACAACTCAGCTGATGAAGCAGAATAGAGATTGTCGCACATAATAAGTGTCAGTCTGATGCATCTGGCCAGGATTCCCTTTGCCATCGGCAAAACCTCCACAGTCGGTGTGAGTTGGTGAGCTGCATTAGACAGGAACGAGAAGCACGCCGAACCAAGGCGCCCCGACGCACTTCGCCGGGGCTGAAAGTGCGCCGGGTTCGCCCCAACATCATCAGTACATCCGTGATGATGCTTGTGGCAATGAGACAAGCAGCGTGGCGGAATTGAGGCTTATGCGTTCGATACTAGAGATCAAAACGAGTTTCCGTCGGCTGCGCCAACGGACTTGAATCGCACGTCGCGTCACGTTGTAGCATTGCCCTCCTCTCGCTCACATGCAGCAAGCAACTTATCTTCCGTGGCACGTCGGCCTTGGACGAGAGGCATCCATCGAACTCTGGAAGCAACCAAATCAGCCTGCGCTTCGAAAGCACGGCTTGAAAATCCGCCGGAGGAAGCTCAGCTGCTCCTGAAGAGATCTACAAGTCCGTCTTGGGATCAGGGAGTGCCGAAACGACCTGCCAGCGGATGAGCAATTGATGTTTGCAGGCTCGCCGGCACGTCGGCCGCTCAACCGTGTGAAGTGGACCCTATGCTGAGGACCACTGGGGCCGGTTTGCTAAGTGGAGCTGTTGCCGTTCATTCTTCCCAATACTTTACGCTACTCTTGCTTGCTGCTGTTGTGGCTGTGGGGATGTGGGCAACGCGCAGCGTTGTCCAAGCTTCTCGCTTGCGAGAAGCGTCATATCCACAGCCTCTTCGCCGAATGCGCCGGTGGCACCGGCCCGCCAGACCGCCATCGGCGCGCGGTTTTCCAGCGCCTGATGAGGGCGTTGGAAATTGTAAAACTCGATCCATCGGGCGATTCCGGCTTTGGCCTCGTGGCCATCCGAATAACCCTTGAGATAGATGTCCTCGTATTTGAGAGAGCGCCACAGCCGCTCGATGAACACGTTGTCCATCCAGCGGCCCCGACCGTCCATCGAGATCCTGACGCCGGCGGCGGCTAGCGTGCCGGTGAAGGCGGCGCTGGTGAACTGGCTGCCCTGATCTCAGGCCGGCGGAAGCGCGCCAAGGCCTCTTCGAGCGCGGACACGCAGAACGATGTGTCCATCGTGTTCGACAGGCGCCAGGTCAGCACCGCCCGGCTCGCCCAATCGATGATCGCCACCAGGTACAGAAAGCCCTGGCCGATCGGCACATAGGTGATATCGGCCGCCCACACTTGATTCGGCCGGTCGATCACCATCTGGCGCAGGAGATACGGGAAGATCTTGTGTCCCGGCGCCGACGTGGTGGTTCTGGGCTTTGGTCCCAGCGCCGCGATGCCCATCTTGCGCATCAACCGCTGCACGCGCTTGCGATTGATGCGACAGCCTTCGCCATTGAGCATCGCCGTCATCCGCCGCGAGCCCAGGAACGGCCAGGCCGTGAACAGCTGGTCGATCCGTCGCATCAGCTCAAGCTCGTTGTCATTGGCCGGCCGCGGCGGCCGATAGACGCTCGATCGCGCAACGCTCAGCAGTTGGCATTGCCGGCGGATCGACAGACTCTCATGATCGCGCTGAAGCAATCCTCGGCGATCCGGCGCGCTCATCTTCCGGACCTCCTGGCTAAGAAATCTCGTTCGACCGTCAATCGGCCGATCTTGGCGTGGAGCTTCTCGAGCTCCAGTTCGTGGGCCGCCTCGCCATCCCGACCAGCGCCCGCGTCGAACGCCCGAACCGCTTGATCCTGAAGCTGCTTCTTCCACGCATAAATCTGGTTCACATGCACCTGATAGCGCTGCGCCAGATCCGTCACCGTTGATTGTTCTCGCAGCGCCTCCAAGGCGATCTTTGCCTTCAGTGCCGCATCGATCTTCCGTCTCGTCTTCTTCATGGTCCGCTCCGTTTATCAAAACGGAACGGCATCCGCACCACCTAAGCCGCCGGTCCACAATCCGGGGTCCACTTCACCATTTGATGCGGTCTCGCGCCTTATTTCGCTGCCGTTGCCATGCCGCGATCTCGTTTCGGAGCGCTTTGGGGTCGTCGATGCGACGGCCGAGACACTGACGCTGAAGCACGCTGATCTCGCACTCGACCATGTTGAGCCAACTGGCGTGTTTCGGGGTGTAGTGGAATTCGAGGCGGCGCAGGATGCGCCGGGCCTCGGCGGGCGCAAATGTTTGATACAGCGCACCGGCGGTATGGATCGACAGATTGTCCTGCACGACACGGATGCACGTGGCATCGGGGTAATGGACGTCGACGAGTTCGCGCATGCAATGGGCGTAGTCCACGGCGGCGCGGCGGTCTGTAGTCTTGACGTTGCGCCAGCCGCGATGCGGGTCGAAGGTAACGAAGAGATTGACGGTGCCGTTGCGGCGGTACTCGTAATCGTAGCGCTCGCGCTGTCCCGGCTCGGCCGGAATCGGCTGACGCACCTCGCCGATGAGCTGGACGGGGGTCTCGTCGAAGCAGACCAGCGGCCGGACGGGATCCGGCGCCTCGGCGTAGAGGTTGAGCACGTCCTCCATGCGGGCGACGTATTCGCCGTCGACATGGGGGATGCACCACATGTCCCTGCGCCACGGCTTGAGATCATTCTCGGCCATCCGGCGACGCACGGTCTCGCCCGACAGGCTGTCGTGATCGATGAGCTTGACCATCGTGTCGGCCAGTAATGTCAGCGTCTAGCGTTTGCGGCCGGCGGGCGGCTTGGTGCATGCGGTCGCCACCAGCAGAGCCTCCTCCTTGCCGGTCAGCTTGCGCTCTGCGCCCGGACGCGGTTCCTCGCTCAAGGCCCGCTCCAGATTGCCTTCCACGAAGCGGCGCTTGGTCCGGCCGACGCTGGAAAGGCTGACCCGGACGGCTCGGACAATCTTCGCGTCGCAACTACCGGCATCGGCCGCCAGCAAAATCTGCGCCCGCTTCAGCTTGCGGGCGGCATGCTTGCCGCCGCCGAACATCGCCGTCAGTTCCTCTCGCTCGGCTTGGCTTAATTCGACCCTATAACGTACATTCATGCTTCGCCTCCTTGTCGGAGGCCGGGACGAATCCAGCGATGAGTCAAAAATCAGGCACGCACTTCACGGAGAAGCAGGGGCACTACCTGGCCTTTATCTACACCTATGCGCACATGTTCGGTCGCCCACCCGCCGAAACCGACATGCAGCGCCATTTCCGCGTCAGCCCGCCGTCGGTCCACCAGATGATTGTTACCCTACGAACGAAACGGTTTCATTCGCCGTCAGCCAGGCGTTCCCCGAAGCATCGAGATGCTCTTGCCACCCGAAAACCTGCCCATCCTCGAATGGCTCGGTATCAAAACGTCAAAATCACTGTGATGAACCACTAGGCGGGTTTGACATATCGCAAAGACATTAGAGAGGGTATCCGTGAGCTTTATGCTGGCCTGACCATTGGAAAGCTAGGATTTGCAAACCTCCCTTCTGAACAAGTATTGCGATGCTCGCCTGCCTTGGTACACCATCTATCCAACCGTACAGGATTTCTCCGCGACGGTCGGTGCCAAGACTTGCGAGACATGGCTGAGACGGCTGCCGCCCGACGAGCCCGTATCGCTCTACATCCACGTTCCGTTCTGTCGTTCCATCTGTTGGTATTGCGGCTTCCCTACAAGCCTCACTCGCAGCGAGCAACCGGTCCGCAATTACTTGGCAGCAGTGCGAGACGAAATAGGCTTGGTCGCAGAGCAAGTGCCGCGCGCCCTGCCGGTGAGCGACGTGCATTTCGGCGGCGGGACGCCGACCACCATTGCACCGAGCGATTTTCTTCCCTTGATGGAACTCCTGCGCCACTGCTTTGCGTTCAGCAAATCGGCTACCATCGCCGTAGAAATCGATCCGCGTGGGGTCACGGCTGAGATGGTAGAAACTTTGCAAGCGGCCGGGGTCAGCCGCGCGAGCATCGGCGTGCAAAGCTTCGACCCGGTGGTTCAAAGGTCGGTCAACCGCATGCAGAGCGAGATGCTAACGGCTTCTATCGTCGAAAGTCTACGCCAGCATGGGATCAGCCGCATCAATTTCGACCTCCTCTTCGGACTACCGCATCAAACGGTACGGTCCTGCGTGGACTCCGCGCGGACAGCTCTGGCCATGCGGCCAGATCGGCTTGCGGTTTTCGGCTATGCTCACGTCCCCTCCTATATGAAACGCCAGCGCCATCTCGATGAGACTGCGCTGCCGGACAATATTGCCCGCGCTGAGCAAGCCGCAGCCATTGCAAATACCCTGATCTCGGCCGGCTACCAGCAGGTCGGGCTCGACCATTTCGCCCTGCCCAACGACGAACTCGCGCTGGCGCAGAAAGCTGGTCGACTGCGCCGCAACTCCCTCGGTTATTCGGCTGATACCTGCAAAACCGTAATCGGCTTAGGTCCGTCCGCCATCGGCCGTTTGCGAGATGGTTATGTGCAGAACGAGATCGCAACCACTCGCTACCACGAACACGTTCGAGCCGGCCGCCTGGCAATCTCGAAAGGCCATTGTCTGTCGGCTGAAGATCGCCTCCGCGCCGAAATCATCGAGCGTCTAATGTGCGATTTGCAGGCCGACATACCAGCGATGTGTGCTGCTCACGGATTTGATCCGATTCCTCTTCTCAAGTCTGCAGGCCGGCTCGGAATGCTTGCCGAAGACGGGATAGTGGACATTGAAGAGGGTTTAGTCCGGGTCAAGCAGGAGCACCGATTTGTCGTTCGTGCAGTTGCTGCCGCATTCGACACTTATCTCGACCGTACCCCTATTAGCTAGGCCACGCATGTGAGCAGATTCCAAAACATCTCAGCTCTTCGCGAGGGAAGATCCAAAAGGCGCCCGCCGACGGACAGGCCAGATCTCGAGGATGGAGCGGCGGTGTTAGATATAGCCTCAAATCGGGGGCTAATCAGAAGCGAGGCTGATTAAAGACAGGCGCAGCGGATTCCGCCGCTCCGGCGCGCTCTATTGCGCGGGAGGGTTCGGCCGCTAGCTGCGCCGGAGTGGTCTCGATCGCAGTGGCGCGTCAGCGAAATCCCACTCGATGCCTTCCTGATTGCGTTGGATGGAGCAGCCTCGCCTCAGGCCTTGACGACGTCACAAACTTCATCCGGGACACGCCACCTAGGCGCAACGGTTGAGCGGCCGAGCCGCCATGGCCGATTGGACCAGTTATCATTGCAACTGTTCAACTCCCAATTCCGGCAGGTTGCTTGAGATCACGGATACATGGCAAGCGGACCAACGAACGCCGCGCACCTCAAGGACCGGATGCAATACAGATTTCGCCGTGACAACGGCGGTAACAGAGCCATCAACCTGCTCGCCGGTTGCCGGCAGAGCTGCTGTATGGCTGGTTCGGCCGGCCTCCCGGGCCATCAGGTTAGACCTAGTGGTGTGTTTGCCGGACGCGCAAATTCAAAGGCGCCTTGGGCAAGCTCGGCGATTGTCGCGTGTTTCCGTGACACCTATACCGACGAAGCGTTGCGAGAAGCCTGGCCTCACCGCGAAATCGGCTGACTCACGGTGAGCAAGGTGTACATTCGCAGCGCATTTGTATCCATGACAGCACGGCGCTGCGCGCTCGTCCTTAACGTCTTGACGAACCAACGCTCGAGGCTAGCTCTCGGTGCACCGGCGTCGTTCATAGGCATGGTTGCGAAGCAGATGATCGCGTCGCGAGCTAACAGCTTTACAAAGCGTCGGCGGTTCTCGTCAGAAAGCTCGAGATCTAGCTCGTCTCTCTATCCGGACGCGAAAATGCTGAGAGATTACTCTTGGCCGATCAGGCCGCAGCGCAATCTATGCATGGCCGACAGAGATGGAAACAAGGTGCGCGTGCGTGATTGCCTTCTTGATACGAGTTTAGGATACCCGGCGGCCAACGCACTATCCTTCAATCTAAGGCGCAGGGGAAAGCAAGGTTGGCTTGTCATCGCAGTTTCGCTCGCAGCTTATCTGGTCGACAATTCCGTACTGGCTCAAACCGCCAGCCGGTTTGAGCCTAGTAGCCACCCTGCGCATAAGGCCAGCACAAGACGAAAGGCTTCTGATCCGGCCGAAAAGCTCCGGATCAACCTGGCAATCAACTCCCCGGCGCCAGTAGCAAGTCCCGGCGTGCCTTTCGAAAAGCGCGCGAGTGTGGACAGGGCTACTCAGACAAAAATGCAAAAGACAGTCGATCCCTTCGCACGGTACGATAATCTGCGTGAAAAAGGGGTGTGGTTTAACATACCTGGCGCCGCGGACACGATCGATCAGGACAAGGGCGGCGTTAGATCTGCGCTTGCAGATGCCGGTATCGGCTACATGGGCTGGACACACAACAGCTTTGCAAACAACGTGCTGCCGAATGCCGCCAGAAGCACTATCGAAAATCAGCTCTATATGGGCCAGAATCCGACCTTCGCATCGGCAAACTTCATGATCGTCACCTACGATCTCAGCCGGTTTGGCGTTTCCGACGGACAAATTGTACTGGGGGCCGAGCAGCAACACTGGACGTGGGATCGCCAGGGACCAGATCGAGTGGGGCTCAATACGCTCGCCTACTATCAAACTTTCTTCGACCGGACGCTAGAACTCAAACTTGGCTATCTCAGAAACCAAAACGAATTCACCGGTACATTGTTCGGAGGGATTACAGGATCGAACATGGCTGCCTTGTTCCAGGGGGGCATGAGCACCAATGCTGCACCGACGCCTGCGGTCAACCTGAAGTACAATTTTGACCGTGGCTTGTACAACAAGGTCTCCGTCCAGCGCTCAATTAGTCCAGATGGTCCCTATGTCCAGATAACTGAGAATCCCACGGGCTTGCACTGGAGCACGCCCCATGCAGGCATTCTTCTCATTGATGAAGCCGGCTACAAGAGCAAGGCAGCTCCCGGCGTACCCGATACCTGGCTGCGGGCGGGCGTTGGTTTCAATACCAGCCGGTACGCGAGTTTGACGGATCCCAAGCAACCGAGGGAAAGCGGGAATAACTTCCACTACATCGCTGCGGACAGGCAGTTCTGGCAGAACGACCCCGATGGGACCCCATCGCGCGGCATCTATGGCGGCTTCTCCATTATGGAAGCTCCGCCGGACCTGAACAGGATCAGCCGGTATTGCGAGCTTCGTCTTTACGCGAGGGGAGCATTTGACAGTCGGCCCAGTGATCTGATTGCACTCGTCGCTAGCAACACGAACTGGAGCAAATTTGCGGTGGATGCTGCCCTCGCCCACGGGCAGCTTGCGCATCGCGAGACAACAGCAATCACCGGAACATATACCGCCCATCTCGCTCCGGGAATATATGCAGGGGTGGGACTGTCATACATTCATAACCCCACAAGCATCACGCATACTCCCCAAACCAAAGACGCGCTCAATCTGTTGCTATCTACGTTGATATTCTTCTGATCATCGCAACCGCCATTCTGCTACGACCTCCTCGTGACCCAAGGGACTTGAGCTTGGCTATTCTTCTTGAAAGGATCCGCCGCATCTGCGCTAGGCAAACATTGTTGCTCGGCTTGACGGGAAGCCGGTAACCCGGCGGTGGCTGAAGCTCATAACCTTGCCATATTCCGTCGCAGGAGTGGAGAGCCGACGGTACGCGCGTACTATGTTGTCCAGCCTGATGCCCTCTCTTGCCGATTAGCTTCGTGCGGCGTGCGGTCCTGCATGGGGGTGCCGAGAGACAGTCGTCTTCGAATCCAACCTCAGGTCTGAGTACGAGCAGTGGAGTTGTCGCACGATAACCCGGCCGCCAGCACCACCGCCGAAGTCACGCCTCACCTCTGCAATCTAAATACATTGATTGCATGGCCCATCAAGCGCGACGTGAGCGAATGCCGCGCGCGAACTGCCCGCCCAGCACTTAGAAATGCAGCCAAGTTTGACTCCTCAGCCAGGTTCGGGATAAACTCGAACGCGCCGGCGTCCCTCGCCTTCCACCAACTCGCCCCTATAAGGCACTCCGCGGATCTCAAAATAGGTCGGGCGCCCAACCTCGGGCATGATGCGCTGGCCTACAAGGACGCGTACAAGGTAATCTGGCAGGAATCGCTCGCGGTGCTCCCATCCGCCCCGAATCAAATACCCGAGATCGACTCTACCTTCGTCGGGTCGCGCGGCCCTGACGATCTGCGGGGGACGATAGAGGGGCTGGGATGGGCCAGCGTCGTTTATTCCGCCAGCGCGCGGGTGATGGATCAGGCGAACATCCATGCGGCCTTCCGGCCCGAATGTCGCGGAATAGCGCTCCCCATTGATCGCAAACTGACTAGGCCCGAACTGGTTTGGCAGCAGATTGATGTTGCTCAATACATCGAACAATACGTCGGAAGCCGCCCTGGAGCCGTGGCGCCAGTCGGCCCCAACGATCGCTCCGATATCCCGCAGCTCCGGAGGCGCACCCGGCAGTCCTGCGAACCACGAGGGGGCTGCAAATTCAGGTGCTGGCGCAGAGCGCGCATCGTCACGCAGGTCGTGCGGTGTGGGTGGCTCCAGATCAACGAAAGAGTCGAGACCGCCGTAGATGTTGGACGATCGGGGCCTCACCGATGACGGCGATGCGGGTT
The DNA here is from genome assembly GCF_003122645.1 of Bradyrhizobium sp. SUTN9-2. Lineage (NCBI taxonomy): Bacteria > Pseudomonadati > Pseudomonadota > Alphaproteobacteria > Hyphomicrobiales > Nitrobacteraceae > Bradyrhizobium > Bradyrhizobium sp. SUTN9-2. The sequence continues at coordinate 2,509,388 of NZ_LAXE01000001.1, read as the reverse complement.
CTTGCATTTGTTGCCCAAGCCAGGCCCAGGCTCCCTGGCTCGGGGTGGCCGGAGTAGCAGGAAGCTCGAGCGGCGGATGAGCTTGCGCGGCCCAGTGCGGCGCTGGCACTGGTGAGGCGGGTTCGTGAATTTGCTCGGCAAGCCAATCCCGGGCTGCCGCGCTCGGCGTTGCCGGGGCTGCGGGAAGCTGTTGCGACGAACCGGCCTGCCAATCGCTAGGCGCTCGCTTCGATGTGGTGGGCCCGTGGATCTGCTCGCCAAGCCAATCCCAGGCTCGCTCGCTCGGGGTGGCTGGCGTCGCAGGAGACTCCTGCAGTGAGTGCGGCTGTCGAGCAGCTTCCCAAGAAGGCTGGCCCGGATCCTCAGGAGGCCGCAATCCAAGCGCCCTGTTCGCCTCCATGATTTGTTCGTATCGGCCAAGTCTGACCAGATCAGGTTTGATCTTCCTGTCCTTGGTTTCGCGCCTGTACTTCTCTACATCCCGGTCAAGCGTTGGAGTGGAAAGTCGGCCAGCGATTGGCGGCCGATCATGCGTCTTCAGCCACTCACTCAGCCTATACATGCGGCGAGCTTGCCTATCGATCGTCTCCGGCTCGACCCTGCGCGTCGCCTTTTCCGCGGCCGCCCACATGTCGATGAGGGTGGCGTCCGCGCCGTGAGGGGCCAGTCGGCGGAGATCAGCCGCCAGGGCGTTCCCGGCACCGACCTCACGGAGCTTCTTCAAGGCGGCTTTGATGCGCGTGCCGCGGTCCTTTGCGTAGGTGTCGACATCCTCATCGAGTTCAGCTTCGAGCTGGTGGTTTTCCACGCGCGGATTTGCCAGCTGCGAGTTTTCCCGTTCCCGGCCAATTCGATCCGCGATTGAGGGCCTGCCGTTCTCGCTCAGGCACACGCTCAAATGGCGCAGATCGGCTGCGGCATTCTTGATCGTGCCGTCGGTGAGGTTACCTGCCGCGTTGTTTCTAAAATCTTTTATCAGCGCCTCGTCCGCCTCAGGGACAGGCCCCCCGCGCGTCCGGCCCGGCTGCCGAGCATAGTCAATGCGAAGGTTCGTGGAAAAGGCATCGTCCTGTCCCGCGTCGCGCGAGGACTTTTCGCTGCTGCTCCCGCCAAAAACCTTGCCGATTCCCGACCTGAAGCGTGACCATAATCCGGCGCTTTTTCCGCTCTTGGCTGACGCGTTAGACTCTGCGTCCGGAAAGCTGTAGCGCGCGCTGCTGAACAGATCATCTCGCAAGCTGGAATGCGGCACTTGAGCCGAAGCGGGCAGCTGGAAGCCGGGAATGTCTACGCTCCGGCGCGAGCCGCCCAGCGCACTCTCCCTAAAAGCGAAGTCCGTCGGCACCCGCATCGAACCGCCGAAATCCTCCCGCCCGACTGCTCGCCCCCCTTCCGCAGGAGCCCGATTGGGCGAACTTGAGTTGCTTTCATCAGAAGGATCAAGACTCAAATCCTCCAGCTGCCGTTCAAAACCAGCGTGCTCCCTTGGGTTGTCTCCTCTCTGCGCGGTCCGCTCTTGCAGGGCGGCGTACTCCCGCATCCAGGCTCCTGAATCGAAGAATGGGTCAACCGGATCCACCCTGCTCTCCTCACGTTTGCATAGGCCCTACAGCAATCGGTACGGCCTGCTAGCAGATCGTCTAGCAAGAAACACATTGTCCATTGTTGTAGCCGCAACCTTTCGAAAAGCTGACGAGATCAGGGCATTGCTGCGTGATTGACGGACTCGCATCGGCCGCCGTCCGGCGACAGGACGCTGTCGCTCCAATTTTTCGCACCTCTTCGCCCAGCCTGTTCCAGTCAACGAATTTGTAAACCGACGATACCCATGGATCGTCCTATCGATTGTGCGAGGAATTCAAAGCATCAGGCCGGAATTCCTCGGCCGCTAACAATGTCTAAGGTCATGCGTGACGAGCATCTTCTCCGCAACTTTGGCGCTGAGCTTATCCTGCGGGTGCTCTTCAATGACGGACAGCGACCTCTCCTTGACGCAGACCGGGCGCGTTCTGGTGACCTGGGCTTCCATTTGTTGCTTTCGACTGCGCTTATGAGGGAGGGACCGAATTGGCCTACTGCGGTTTACCAGGTCCGGTACTTCGCCCGAATGCAGAAACGTCCCTTTCCAAGGCTTACTGAGCATCCACCGTTTCCGGGAAAACGTGGATCACATAGGGCTGCCCACGTTCTGCAGCGGACGGCTCAAACTTCCCGGTAGCAGGTCCTCAGGCAGGCTGGTCAGCCGGTTACCGCTGACATCGATCGATTCCAGCCAGCTCGGAAGGGTTTCAGGGAGATTGGCCAATTGATTTCTGCTGACATCGAGTTCAACGAGACCGCCCGGGAGGGACCCGGGGAGTTCGGTCAGCTGATTGCCACTAACCGCGAGTGAGGTGAGGCTGCTCGGGAGAGCGTCGGGCAGACTACTCAGTCGGTTGTTATTTGCGTTCAGAATCCCCAGCTCTGCCGGGAGGCTAGCTGGGAGACTCGTCAACCTGTTATCGCTGACCTCTAAGCGATAGAGGCTCGCCGGAAGAGCGTCCGGCAAACTGGTCAACCGATTGTGGCAAATAAATAGTTCGCGGAGACCGGACGGGAGGCTAGCGGGCAGATTACCTAACTCGTTGTGCATGGCGCGGAGGTTCAGCAGTCCCGGCGGCAGGGCGTTGGGCAAAGCGGTTAAGGACAGGGATGACAAATCGACCAAGTGCGAGCGCATGTGGTCCGCAGCCCTCATTCGTGAGCGCCCCTGTCCGCGGTTCTCCGCTGAGCCCTGCCCCTGTTCGCCAACCCACTCGTCCAAGATCCGCGCGCGCGCGGAGCTGGGGGTCCGATACCCTGTCAAGCTTTCGACCAAATTTGTCAACGCAGGTTGAAGCCGCGGAGGTAACTTTCCTGCTCCCCTTCTTCAAAAATATCCGGGACAAAACCTGCGCTTCGCTGTGCCTGTCCTGTGTCCATCATCTTATCTCCCTCTTCAGAAACTAAGAAATACGTGTACCGCTGCGCATGGCCGCGGAGCAGGAGTTTGCGCGGCTGGCGCAATCATTCGAGCGGACGCACGTGGGCCCGCGGCGGCCCGTCCTGGCCGAAGGCGGTTCAGCTTCAGATGAGTTGGAGGCGGCGAATGGATCGATGCTGCTGCAACGTTTGCTGCCATTCCGTTCACCGACAGATCCAGAGGACCGCTAACGTGCTGCCGCTAGCACGGCCACCTGTCGATCAGCTGACGAGTCGCGCTGCAAAACGCCCAAGTCACTCGGTTTGCCGCCGCTAGCAAAGACCAGCGTTGCACCGATCGCCTTGGGCATGTGAAGGGACGGCCGCGGAGGCGAGTGTTCGAGCGCCTGCCGCTCTTTGTTTTTCGGGCACTCGGCCGAAAAGAGATTTTTGCCTGGCACCGAGGTAACGCACCGTTGCCGCGCCCAGGGCTTCATGTTTAAGCCGCGGCTGCGTCGGTGCGGACACGCGTAGGCAGAGACAACGGGCCGCAATGGATTCACTGTTCCAAATCGTTGCACCGAAATCATGCCTGTTCGATGCCATCGCTGCGGTAACTGCGAATAGAACCGTCAGCTTGTCGAAAGAGAAGTTGTCCTAGGTCCTAGACGGTGTTGTCGCGGGCTGAGTTCGCCCGGTGTGGTACGGGAGGTGAAATGGATCCTTTTGAGGCGGGACAGATTCGGCCCGACGAAGGCATTCCTTCTGCATCTTCCCAACAAGAGGGGGCGGAAGACGCGCGGGGGACGGCCCAGTGGGATGCATTCGTGACCGGTTTCGCAGCAAACGCCCGGCATCCAACCCATGCGGCGGCCGAAGAAGACGAGACGCTAGAGAATTGGGCTTCTGAACAGCACGTGGGCCCCCTCGAGGACCGGGAAGAAGCGGCAAGGCGGGTCAATGCTCTGGGTGAAGACGCCATGCTCGATCTCCAATCGCTGTCCCTTACCAGCCTGCCCAGGCTTCCAAGCGAAATCGTCGTGCTCGAGGTGCCCTTCAACCGGCTTACCAATCTGCCTGACGAACTTCCGGCTTCGCTCCAGCGTCTTGATGTTAGTGGCAATCAGCTGAGCAGCCTGCCCGCGCTCCCGTCCGGGCTCAGAGGCCTCGACGTGAACTCGAACCGGCTGGAGAGCCTACCTGCCGTTCTACCTGCCGGGCTCCGCTTTCTTTGCGCCAACCACAATCGGTTGCTGAACCTACCCGAAGCTCTCCCTGCTTCGCTCCAATTTCTCCATATCAGCCACAATCAGCTAACGAGTCTAGTGGTGGAGCTCCCTGCTACGCTTGAGTATCTCGACGTAAGCCAAAATCAACTGACGGATCTGCCGCCGGCTCTCCCAGCTTCGCTCCGGTTTCTCGACGTAAGCCAAAACCATTTGACGAGTCTGCCCCAGGACCTGCTGGCGGCCTCGGGCGATGGTGGCACCCTAGTTCTGACGGACAATCCGCTGTCTGAGCAGGTCCTGGCGAACCTGAGTACAATCCTGAGCGCGGAGGGTTATGTCGGCCCGACTGTTCACCTGTCGCACGACGACGAAAGTGAATCGTCCGGGACAGACGATGAGCAGGCGGACGCTCTTGCTGAAACAGTCGCAGAATGGTTGAAGGGCAATCCAAAGGAGGGTGATCGGGAGGTGCTTGCCGCGTGGCAGAACTTTGCAGAAGAGCCGGGCGCTCCGGAATACCGGCTTTTCCTCGGCAAACTGTTCGAGTCCGTCAACTCGGACAATGAAGGATTCCGGAAATCGGTGGCCAATGATCTACGTCAGGCGGCAAACAACCCGCAATTTCGTGCCCAGTACTTTCAACTGGCATGCGACGCCAACCAGAGCTGCGAGGATCGCAGAACATTAACTTGGAACGGCATGCAGACCGTGCGCCTCATCGCGGAAGTCGAGAACGGCGTCTATGACAACAAGGCACGGCTTGCCGATCTCGTCGAATTAGGGCGCGTCATGTTCCGCATGGACGCGCTCGAGGCGATCGCGCGCGACAAGGCTCACTCGCTCGCCTCGGTTGACAACGTAGAAGACATCGACGCCGTTGAAGTCTTTCTTGCCTATCAGAACAGACTGCGCGAGCGGCTGGGACTCCAACACGTCGCGCCGGACATGCGCTTCTTTGAGGTCTCCGGGGTTACCGACTCTGATGTTGACAGCGCAGAGGCATCCGTGCGTGAGAGGGAGGCGGCCGAATTTGCCGACTATTTGGCGATGGATTGGCAGCCTTGGGACGATGTGATTCGCCGCATCGCACCTGAAGAGCACGCCAAGACGCAGGACCAGCTCATTGGTGCAATGGGAAAGGAGTTCGAGAGCCGAATGGAGCAACAGCTCGCCGATCAAGGCCTGACCGGGGCTGAAGCTGGCCTCGTCGAAGATGCCAAGCGAGTGTTAGGTGCCGCAATTCGCAAAGAGATCGCCCGTGAGATCAAGGGTGCCCTAAGAGATAAGGTGCTCAATGAGCGCGGCCTCGCGCTCTGAAGCCCCCCTTTGCCGTAGGATGCTGGTTGTGGCCGAGAGGAATGCGTAATGCACAGCGAGTGCAGCGGAGCGCCGATCGAGAAACCGGCGTTGCTGCTGTCTATCATGCTGCCGCTTGATGTAGGTCAGGTCGACGCTTGGAGTAGTGCGTCCCGCCGCGAGCGATGGAGCGTCTTAACGAGCTCCTCTAAGCGTGGAGTGACAGCCGAAGCGCTGCCCCTCTCACGCCCCCGGCAGTTTGGTTGCTGGACACCACTCTCCATCAGTACGCCTCCGTTGACGCCCGTTGACGGCCGCCTTGTTTGACGGAAGCGAGCGCTGCAGGTCCTAGGGGTAATCCTAGGAGAAGCGCTATGACGATTTCGCGGGCAGAGGTGATCACATCGGTCGAGCGGCGGCGGCGGTGGTCGCGAGATGAGAAGGAACGGCTGGTTGCAGCATCGCTCGCGCCCGGAGCCACTGTTTCCGAGGTGGCTCGCATGGCCGGCCTTCATGTGAGCCAGCTGTTCGGGTGGCGCAAAGAGTTTTGCAAGCGCGGTGAGACGAGTATGGCGCCGTTCGTGCCAGTCGAGATCGGACCGTCTGTGCCGCCGCGGCACCTGACCGAAGTGCCGTTGACGAT
>NZ_LAXE01000001.1:2497121-2501069 GCF_003122645.1 Bradyrhizobium sp. SUTN9-2 | reverse complement strand
TTGGACTTATGTGCGGGATGACCGGCCCTTCGCCGGGCCCGCGCCGCCGGCTGCGGTCTATTACGCCTCGAGCGACCGACGAGGCGAGCATCCCCAGAAGCATCTGGCCGCTTTCGCCGGTATCCTGCAAGCCGATTGCTACAGCGGGTTCGAGCCGCTGTTCGATCCGCAAAAGAAGGCGCGGCCGATTACGCCGGCGTTTTGCTATGCCCATGCACGACGGGGCTTCTTCGAGCTGGCCGACATCGAGAAAAATGCTCGGCAAGGTAAGAAGGGCAAACCGGTCTCTCCGATCGCACTGGAGGCGGTCAGACGCCTGGATGCATTGTTCGAGATCGAGCGCGCCATCAACGGCCGCGGCGCCGAGGAGCGGCGTGCCGTGCGCCAGGAACAGAGCAAGCCGCTTCTCGAGGACATGCACGCCTGGTTGCTGCGTGAGCGCGAAACCCTCTCGCGCTCCTCCGAGGTCCTGAAGCCTATGAATTACATGCTCAGGCGCTGGGACGACTTCGCCCGCTTCCTCGACGATGGTAGGATCTGCTTGACCAATAATTGTGCCGAGCGCGCATTGAGAGGCATCGCCTTGGGACGGCGCAACTGGACCTTCGCCGGCAGCCAGCGCGGCGCCGACCGTGCCGCCATCATGCTGACGATGATCACGACCTGTCGCCTCAACGAGGTCGATCCCAAGGCCTGGCTCGCCGACGTCCTCGCCCGTATCGCCGATCTTCCCACATCGCGTCTGCACGAACTGCTGCCCTGGGAATGGAAGCTGGGCCAAGCCGGCAAGCCCGCCGGTCAGCAGGCCGCCTGACCTTCACGCAACGCCATCATAGAGCTCGCCGGGCCCGCGCGCACGCGGCAATCGGGCGGTCTTCATCGTATGCCTACCTCCATCATGTCCGCTCTCTCCGTCATTCATCCGATGATCGCCGTTGTTCCCTCACCGTCAGCGTTGTTTTGTCTTCCATCGATATGGTTCCGCAGGCAGCCAATCTGTGGCACCCGCGAAGAACGCGGTCAGCAACCATTTCGCGGCCTCCCCATCTGTCAGTTGATGGGAGTAAGGTTCGCGGCCTGAGGGGTTGGTCCCGATCCCGAAGGATCTATATTCGGCATAATAGCTCGTGCTCAAGTTGTTGGTCTTGCCCCTATCCCATTCGCGCCAACCCTCCGGAATGACCTGCGCATCTATCTTTGTCGACAGAAAGACCACTGTGGCATACGGCCGCCAGGGGCGGCCAAGCGCGATATCGCGCGCGGCAGGGTCGGCACTTAGAGTGCAATGATCAAAAACATAGCCGCTGTCCTCGTCCGGTGCTGCCTTGCTCTGAGCGGTAAAGACGACCGCTTGATTGGCGATGCCGTGCAACTCACATTTCCGGAACCAGGCCTTGGCGTTGCCAAATACGAAATCGACATGCCCTTCGATGTAGCAGTTCGAAAAGTATTGACGTGACATTCTGCCGTTTGGACCCTTGCCGGCAAACAGCGTGTCTTGGGCGCCGAGCAGGCGGACGCGCGTAACGACGCCCCTGTCTCCGGTAAGGGATAATGCAACCGCCTGCGAGGGTGGATTGGCCGGGTTGAGAGCGTAGTCGTTCTGGATGGTCACATTCTCGAGCCGGACGTCATCGCCAGTGGCATCCAGCGTCGCCGAGCGGGCGGTTCCTCCGACATTGATCGCGCCGTCACCATACACAATGACGGTATTCTCCGCCTTGCTACCAGTGCCTGAGAGATGAACACGGGATTTGGAGATTTTGACCTTCTCACGATAGATACCCGGCGCGATCCGAACATCTCCGCCTTCCGCCGGCAATGCGTCGATGGCTTGTTGCACGGAGTGATAGTCGGCATTTGCTGCATGCGACACCAACAGTGGCTGAGCGCATGCTGACGAGATGCCGAAACATCCCGTCAGAAGTGCAGCAGGGTGAACGAAAATACGCATGATCCTACTCTTCGTTGAGCCAGCGGCACCTCGACGCAGAGCCTGTCTCGGCGGGATAGCCGCCGCGCATGGCCAACACATTTTTCGCGCCAAATCAGAACCTCCACGGTACCTTCGCATTCCTGGCCGTGCAAACCGTCAGACAATTGCAAACAAGTCCGGACATGAGGCCGACCTTCGTCAACACCAGTAATCTGGGCCCAGATGCTGAACTCACCACCGAGTTCGGCGCCGGATGTAGTGCTTACCGGTTGCTGTTGCGGAACGCCCTCGAACATACATCCGAGCCACGCAGCAGCGGTTTTGCAGCTCGTCCGGGCAGCGGCGGTGATACGTCAGAGTGATTTGCGGTGACGTTCGCATGTTCAACTTGCCAAGTGGCGGAATCGGCAAATCGGACATCTTCGAGTGTCAGGTCAAGTGCATGCTCCTCGTCTACGCCGCGCATCAGCAACACACCGGTGTCGCCATGCACATGACGGAGAACGATTCGCCGATAGACCGGAATTCTCGTGCCTTGCGCGCGCGGATCATACTTTGTATCGAAAGCCACCGGCCACCGGTTCCCCCTCAGGCACACGTACTCATAAGTCACGTTCTCGACCAGACCGCCTCGACTAACATCACTCTTGATGCGCAGGCCCGATGTCGTACCATCCAGTGTCAGATTACGCACCAATATGTCTCTGGCCCCGGAATTCACCTCACTGCCGATCGACATGCCATGCCCCCAGCCGAAATAACTATCAATGATCGAGATATGGCTGCTTGAGCCATTGTCGCCGGCCTTGATTGCGACGTTGTCGTCACCCGTACGGATCAAGCTGCGGATAATGGTCACATCCTGACTCGCGCCAAGATCAATGCCATCGGTGTTGCGCGCATCCGCCGGTGAATCGATTATGAGGCCCCAAAACGTGGCACCTTGGACCCGGTTCATCGCGACATGAAAGTTGGGAGCGTTGCGCAAGGTGACACCAGAGAAACTGATGTCCTGCGCATGATCGATTTGGATCAAGCGCGGGGCGTTCTGGTTGCCGCCCTGGGCTTGAGCGCGGCGCGCTAGTTGCCACCAGGTTTCCGCGCCGCCGCCAATTATTGCGCCGCCCTGACCATCGATGATGCCTTCTCCGTAGATGCCACCGCCGCTCGTTTTGGAAAAGCTGATGAATGGCCGGCAACCGCCGCCCTTTTCCGCAATACGACCACATTGTCCAAGGCCCTTGTCGTAAGCAGCAGGTTCGGGGATGGCGATCAGCGTCGCCCCGCGTCCGACCCATAACGTCACACCCGATTTCATCTCGAGTGGGCCCGACCGGAACTCGCCACGCCCTAAATACACGGCGGCCCCGGAAGGACATTGGTCGATGGCATTCTGCAACGCGGTCGTATCTTGCTTGCCAGACGGCACGAGGCGCTCGCACACCGTATGAGGTGCAACAGGCTCGGTGATAGTCCGGCGGTCTTGCGCTTTCGCGGCGGGGAAGACAACGATGGGGGTGAGTATGAACAATAGGGCCAAGTTGCGAAAACGCTTTGTCATCGACCTCCTCGTGCTTTGTCACGCATCCACGCCCCCTTCGGTATGGAGCCGCTGGCTCGATCTAGCCACCGCGCGCGTCACTGGCGCGCGCAAGATGACGTTTATATGACGCAGCAGAGGCCCGGGCCGTGCACCTGCGCAGCAGCACTTTGCAGATGCGCAAAAAAACACGGAGCGTCATGCGATGATTCAAAATCCGACAGCTTCGTCAATGGTCCGCCTTGTCGCTCCAATCAAGCGGGTCGCCGGATTCGGCTTTTTTGCTCTAGAAAGTCGTCGGCGCCCAGTGCTTGCTCTTGATAATGATTTCGATAAGTCGGCGCATAAGCCTCACTGGGAGCAATTGGTGTACGCCCAGTACCCGCCGAAGCCGCAGCACTCACGCGCGCCTGACCCCGACTGCTGCTGCTGAACCTCCGCGCTGTGCGGATTCCGATCGATGTCGCCCAGT
>NZ_LAXE01000001.1:2493102-2495339 GCF_003122645.1 Bradyrhizobium sp. SUTN9-2 | reverse complement strand
ACACGAGCAGCTCCAGCGGTAGCGCTGTCCACCGACGGGGATCTCGAACATGCCGGTCTCGGCACCTTCCGCGTCGAGGACCCGCCGCACATTGAGACTTTGGAGCAGGGTACGCCGGGCGATATCGTCAACCAGCTCCTCAATGGAGATGCCGGCCTTCACGCGCCGGACTTTCGACTGGCTGAGCACCAGACTTGAAGGGAATGTCGCGCGAGGACGACGGGATGACCTTCTGAACGACAGTAGCCAAGGGTGATACTCTGCGACGGGCGGCCCAAAGACTCTCTCTGGGCCTCCAACCCGTCACGGAGCGCAGCGCGGCCCTCTTCCTCTCAAGGGCCGCGCTACAAATCCGACGATCAGTATGAACGGAAAGGCACAAAGCCGGAGACATGCGGTTCCGCTTATCCGGCTTTCCGGGTATCAGGCTGCGCGGTCGAGCAGCTTCTTCGCGCGGGCTGTCATTCGAGCTAAAGGCGGCGCGTCTTACGAGGAAGATCTTCTCAGGGGTCAAGGAATGAAGGCCGCATCTCCTGGTTAGCTTCAACAAGGATAAGCCGAATAGAGCCATCGCGATCGCGGGTGACCGTTACCCGATGGTGGATGACCTGTGCAATGCCGAGGCGTGGAAATCCGCTTTTGAGGTCAACGAATGATTTCCCTGCGGCCCGAAACGGAGAAAGCAGTGGCTATGGTGCCGGCACAGAGGCCCATCAGCGTGACCCGTCCGACGTGTCTCAACGGTCGACAAACTGGGATGGCGATCACGTACCGTCGCGTCGATCCTCTGCCGAGTGCCAGTCCGCACCGTAGAGTTGGATCATCTCGCGATGGGACCGATTGATCAAGGCGCGCTCGACGCAATATCCGGCCGCGAATGAGACTACTAGCGCAAGCCCACAGGCGATGTAGCCGTTGAAATCCCACAAAATGCTGACGCTGGCGCTTGCGATAAAAGTGACAGCCATGACCGTGTTGCGGAATGCGTTGACCATGTTGCTCCCCCAGCCAGTCGCAGCGGAACAACTTAGCATTGCGGGCATGACGATTAACGGCGAAAATGGCCGATCACTCGCCGTCTTGCTGCTCATCGAGCCAGCACTTTCTTGCGCAATCCTTGCCGCGAGCCACTCGTCAATTTAGTGTTCCCCATCCAATTCGGTTTTCCCTAGCGCAACACGATGGGGATATTGTTTTTGATCTTCCAGCTGCTCCAGCAAAGGGCGTTGGTGCTGCCAGTTCCGGCAGTTCACGAAACAACACGGTGTGCGTGACTTGCTTTATCCTTTAGATCGGGCGGCCGCGTGTTGAAACAGCATCAACGCTCCGGGTGGGAACGTGTTGTTCATCACGTTCCCCTTGGAAGCTGGAAACGCCAGCTGCAAGACAGGGCTATGGTCATCGCGAACTTCAAGTGTCATGGGCGATGCGGCCTGCTTCCAGCCTATTCGCGGGCTATCTCGGAGAGCCTTTTGGCGCGCAGGCTTGCTATGGGTCGCTCCACGCCTTTATCGTCGCGGATCAATTGTCCACCGCCGCGAATATCAGAATAGTATCTTTTCATGGTCACTCAAACAGTCTCTTGCGGCTCCAGAAGATCTGCTGCCATCGAGGTGTTGCCCCTAGCCCAAATCGAAATAGCGATGGCCCTCTCGTCGTGTCCGAAGCGGCCCAGGCACGTCTTGGAGGCAGCGCTGTGTCCACCACCGTGTATTCCACGATCTGCTTGTTGATTCGGTCGGCAGGCAGAACTCTGCCCCTTCCCTGACTACATCTACCGCGCTCTAAATCAAGCCAAATGCGAGCAAGCTAGACCAGAAGCGCGATACCGGCGGCGGTCAGGGCCAAGAGGCTACCCGAAACAAGTCGTGATCGCGCATGGAGCCGTCCTCGGCTGCGCCAAAGAAGCGAATACAGCCGCCGCCGCTTTCCCGCCCGATCAGCATTTCGTTCAAATCCGATGCAAAATTCCTTCCCTTCTCGGTTGAGAATGCATGTTTTCGTCGTTCTCAGGGGCGAGCTTGCTGTTTTGCGGCAGCACTATCAGCATAATGCATTACCGGCTTGGCGAACCGAAGGTGTTCGCGCCTCACGAGCCGCGAATTCGTAGTTATCGCTTCTCGGCCCTTGTGAAAGCATCGGAGCGAGACGTTTCATAGTTGCTACATGGCCTTCGGATTGATTTCGTAAAATGCGCTGCTTTTTCATTCTTCTTGTGACCCTTGCGATCATGGTGT
>NZ_LAXE01000001.1:2452659-2491045 GCF_003122645.1 Bradyrhizobium sp. SUTN9-2 | reverse complement strand
ACCGCACGCGGTCAGCTCCATACTGACTTCGTGCCGCGACCGACTGCGCCCGTGCCACCGGTCAATGCACCATAGCTCAACGACGTTTGGGGCCGCAGCAACATAAGTGGGCTTCCAAACCCAAGGGAACATAGCCACCCTCACAATACTTTCGATCTGCAGCAGCATGCGTCGCGAGCACTCGGCCCACCCTCGCCTCGGTTAGCCAGGTCTTTTACAAATGCAGAACTGGCGCAGCGGCACCTAAGCCCTACGTCGAAGTATTTGGCCCCAAGCCGTGTTAGGCTCAGCCTTCCGAAAGGGTCGACGTCTATGGTAGTTGCGACTCGCTGGAAAGCGGCCTCTTGCGAGAATCCCAGGCTTCATCGCGGCGGTGATCGCCGGAACGGGAGCAAGATGACAGGACGTCGGAGCTGAGACTCTGGTAACTCTCACAAGTTCGATTTTCTGACGCCATATCGCATCATTGACGATTATCAAGACTACCGAGTGCACGGAGCCTGGTCGGTTGGGTGGACGGCTGCTTCTACATCTGCCAACAACGCTGAGTTTCCAGGGAATAAGCTCTTGGAAGCGGCATTACCTAACATTGCGTGGAGCGCCTTCTTTCTCCGAGACGGTCAACTCTGAGATTCGGAATGTTTCACCTGACGTACGTTATCATTTTAATCGCCACATGCTCGGCGCGTGGCGAAGCGCATCGAGGCCAATCTGCTCGAGACGCTCGCGCGTCCTCTCACCTTTGCTGGCGGCCTCCAGAAGCTTCGAGGCGACATGTGCCCGCACGCCACCATCACTCCCAGGCACGTTTGCACAGACGGTTTCGAGGATCTCCCGCAGAAGTGCTGTGGTAGTGGCGTCCAACATCGGAGAATTCCCCCAACTTGAAGGCGATGATAGCACAGCGCGCTTCCTAGTTGAATTGATCGAGTAACGAAAATTCAATACCCCTTTGCTTCGATCGATCGTCTGCCTCAGCTCCTGCTCCCTGTGCTTCCGCCTACGCTTTCTCTGTCCCGGTCTGTGTCTGCGGCCTGCTGGGCCAATTTCCGGAGCTTCACTCTTGCCTTGTAGTCTCGCAGCCCTAACGAGACGGCCATCGCGCGCGGCGTCCCTAAACGCCAAAATTCCTCGCTCGAGTGGAGATTTTCGGCGAATTCCACCTTGGCGACCGTGCGAAGTTTCGGCGCATGTGCGTCGAAGCGGCACTACCGGGAGCGGAGCGATAGGACAGTGCCCTACGCCCGGTACTCCGCAGCTCGCAGTCGGTCGGCCTAACAGCCTGGTCTCTGTCGAATTTTGAGCCCAAACAAAGTTGAGGATCGAGCACCCTGCATACAATGGCGCCAAACTCGTCCGCCTAACAACACGCCCCGGAAACAGACCTGCGGAGCGTGGCGAGGAGGTCCCTCGCTTCACGCGCGAGATCCGGCTGATCAAGCGTACCTGAATGATCTTCTTCATTGCCGCGCGCTGCTGTGCTTGGCATTACGGGGCGCAAATGATGCTCTTGGTGGTGTTGCCGGACGTGATCGAGGACAAGCAGTTCCGGTCGACGTGTTTGCAAAGCTGATGAAGGTTGATCCATCTTTCGTCACCACGCAATCGAAGCTGCTGGAGAGGAAGAGATTGCGGCATCATCAAGCAATGCACGCGGGATGCCCGGATCATACATCTTTCATTGGTAGACAACGCCAGCAAACGTCACGCGATTATCGCCGCGAAGCAGGAAAAGCTCGACGGGGTGGTTTTTGGAGACCTTGCTGTTCAAGAGGTGGACAAGCTGGGCAACAGACTTAGCGCGATCAGGCATCGGCTGCAGAACGCTTGCCTGCGAGACTAACAAGAATCCTGGAGTGTAGTCCGACAATCTTCTGAATGCGCGGCGTGTTCTTTGTGCGATCTCGGCTCCTGATGTTTTGATGATTCACTCGGGGCGTAAGCCCCTTGTTAGAGAGGGACGTATGAAAAGGAATCAAGAGGGAGTGTCAATTGGATCGTTTGAGCGGTCACGTCCTAAACCACCGGAAAGATCCAAAGCCAAGAAACTGACTGCAACCATGAAAAGGCGTGCCCTGAAAGTCAGAAAGTCGGAGCACCGTCCTCCTCCATCCTCCTGAAGGCTATTGCTCCGCAATTTTTGTGGTCTAATCGGGTATCTCGACTTGGCTGCCAAGACCCCGCTGCCATTTCGAGAGAGGCTCTGTCCCCTCTTCTTGACCGTCCGCGGATGGCAGGTCCGCTATGCGACGCGCGTGCGATCGAGCCATGGGAGATCATTTTCCAGCTTCTTGCAACGCGCATGGTGACCCCCGTATAGGAGCGACACAACAGAGGCCAGCCGCGACGCCAAAGGCCCCTCGCCAGCGAACTCCATTCCATGAAATGTCGCAGGCTTGGCAGCGGTCGCGATCCGAGTTGTCGGTTCAAACCAGCCTTGCAAGCCTCACCAGGATAAATTGGGCGCAGGCCAGCCCGCCCGTGCAACAGCTGTGTCCGGAGTGTGGCGGCGCAGCACATCTCGCCTCCGCTCTAATCGCGAAGGGGTCGGAGGTCTGCCGGAGAACTAGTCACGTCGTGTAGTGGCAATTTAAAGCGCGGACCCATTTCAGCAAAGCCGGCCTTCAAATACAACGCTGAATTCGGGCTGCGACTCCACACCGGTTGCTTGGGTCCCCGACTTCAAGTTGCCCCCAGCCCCTTGCGGTACGGAGGGCCACGGCCGTCTCGATGAGGCTTATCGCCACCCCAGACGAGCGGTGATCCGGCACGACATAGAGTTCGGTGATGATTCCGTAGGGGCCGCGCGCAAGAAGCGAGATACTTTCCGTCACCAAGATAATGCCCACAGCGCGCTCTTGGACAAAACCGAGACTCTCTTAGGAAAGCGCGATTGACGAACGAATAGTCTCAGACAACGACCGTCCAAGCCAGTCGGAGACAAATTCTTTTTCCGGCGTAAAACCAGCTTTCTAAGATTCACAGTGCGGAGATTTTTCTGCAGGACGAGCCAATTCGCCTTTCCGAGAGCGCTCTCGCTTCCTTGACGATTTTTTCTCGATCCTTTTTGTAAATTTGGCCGCTCAACATACAATGTTGCTAAGCCCCGCAGCCGCTCGCGGGGGCGACAGGCCCCCGCTACACGCCAAACCCACCCGGAAGATCAAGTGCGCGCGAGGATTCAGGTCGATACGTCACCGCGCAAGATGCGAGCTTGCGATGAGTCCAATTATGCCGCTTGGACCCTCCTGAGGAAATCTCCAAGTTCCTGCTTCAGCCGAGCGCTTTCCTCCGACAGCAGTTCGGCAGACCTTAACACTTGCATCGAAGCCCCTCCTGTTGCCTTCGCGCGATGAGTGACTTCACCGGCGCTCGCGGCCACCTGAGTGGTCGTGCTCGCAGCTTCCTGCAAGTTGAACGCGACATTCTTGCTGGCCTCTCTTTGCTCGCCGATGGCTTCGACAACAGTCATAGCGATGTCGGAAATGCAAGCGACGATGGCGCCGGCTTGGGTATTCGCGCCGACGGCTTCAGTTGTTGCAGCCTGAATATCGTTGATCTGCTTGCCGATCTCGATGGTCGCTTGAGCGGTTTGCATCGCGAGGGATTTGACTTCCTCAGCCACAACTGCAAAACCGCGGCCGAGATCACCCGCGCGAGCAGCCTCGATTGTGGCATTCAAAGCGAGCAAATTGGTCTGCCGCGCGATCGCCGCGATAAGTTGAACGACGCTGCCGAT
Source organism: Bradyrhizobium sp. SUTN9-2 (assembly GCF_003122645.1). Lineage (NCBI taxonomy): Bacteria > Pseudomonadati > Pseudomonadota > Alphaproteobacteria > Hyphomicrobiales > Nitrobacteraceae > Bradyrhizobium > Bradyrhizobium sp. SUTN9-2. Next base: position 2,487,306 of record NZ_LAXE01000001.1, on the reverse strand, counting down.
CCGCTCCGCCGCGGATGCCAAACTAACCATGCGCTGATCGCTGAGCTCGGTCTTGCACACCGCTTTGCGCGCCATGTCCGCTGCTTCCTCGACCTGCCGGCCTACATCAGCCATAGTTATAGCCATCTCGCTTGTTGAGGTCGCAACGCGTTGAACGTTGGCGGACGCGTCGTCGGATGAAGAGGCAACCTCTATCGAGAGTTGGCGGCTCTCAATCGCAGAAGAGGTAAGGCTCCGCGCGGAGGCTTCCAGCTCCGTCGAGGCGGACGAAACGGCTTCGATCACCTGTCCTACGGCTGATTCGAATTCTCCCGCAAGCCGAGCGATATCGGCCTTACGCATGTCAGCCGCAACCTGGTCACGTTCGACCTTAGCATCAAGCTCCGCCTGCAGCTTTTCACGAGCTCTCAGCTTGAACATTTCTACAGCTTCTGCCATATCGCCGAGCTCATCTTTTCGACCAAGACCCGGCAAAACTACATCGAACCGACCCTCACCTAGCTGGCGCATGGCCGCGGTCATCGAGGCGACGGTTTTGGCAATGCGCTGCCCAAAGAGCATACTAAAAAGGCCCGCGAGCAGCGTTGCAAGTCCAATGAGCCAGGCTAGCCTCTGCCGAATCTCTCCGGCTCGGATCTCCATAGCCTGCGCATGCGCGTCTGCCGCGGACTTGGCCTTTGCGATTGCCGGGCGAATGCGGCCGTAAATCTCTCGAAGATCATCCACCTGATCGCTCAGCGTCTGCTGCGTCACCATGAATGATATAAAATTTGCCTTGTACGCTCGGATCAGCTCGAGAAGCTGGGATTTCTCGTCCGCAGGCAGGCTTGCCTGAGCAAGTTCGCCTTCGAACTCCATCTCCCTGGCGGAAAGCTGATCGCCGTATTTTTCTTCGCCCCGTAAGATAAAATCCTTCTCATGACGGCGCATCATCAGCATCAAGATCGTCAGGCGCGGCTGCTTCAGCTGGCTCAATCGCTCCTCGACAGCGTGCACGGCTATGCGCAACTTGCCCTGAAATCCGTCATTCTCATTGAAACCTAGGTTGCGTTGTGCTGAAACGACGTTTCCGAAGCGGGTCGCATAGAGATTAATTACCGGCCGCAGGGAGGCTGCCTGCCGCAGCGGATCATCTTCGGGCAACTCCCCGATCAGTTTTTCGACCCGACCCAAATCTTCGAGCTGGCGATCAAGAAGATCTGCATGCGTCTCGACCGACATTTCACTGGGCTTGCGGAGGAACTCGGTCGCGATTTGGCCAGACTCCAGAAAGCTTTGTGACAATGAAACGACACGGGCTTTCAATTCATTGCTCGCGCTCGCCTCTCGTTGAACGATACTCGCGTAGTGCAGAGCTGCGGCGCAGATCACGCCGATGACCAGCACACCGGAAATCCCGAGCACTGCCATCTGCTCGCGCAATCCGATTCGAAAGCCCCATCTGACGGACGGACGTTCGCCAGTGTCGGAGAACTTCTTGCTCACTTTTTGTCCCCTCGATGTGACCTGATTTGTTTGAGCAATGCTGACAGTCCCAGGTCAGCAAGTAACGCGCACGTTGATCGGACTGGCTCAACCTGCTTCGTTAGCGCTGCCTAATTTAGATTGATTTCCAAATGCTGAACTCGTACGCAAAACGCGCGCGCCCCATGCCCGTGCATGACCTAACTGCTGTTGGATTAGTGACGAACACAGAGCATGGGAGACGTGATTACTTTGAACTGAGCGTCTCGCGGAATAGCTGCATCTAAATGGTTCAATTCGCATAAAACATGCGACGCATGCCCTAAATCCGGCCTCAACCAGCGCAAAAAACGGATATTTCAAGATCCGGCTTGCGCGACTTGACCGTAGGCGCAAGCTTGGAGCTCCAGTGAGTGTGGGCACTCACTTTATGCTCTCTTCAGCCGCCCTTTGGGGCGTTTCCTCCCTGACTTGGCCGTGCGAATTTTCGCACGGCCTTTTTTCGTAATCCGACGAAAGCATCGCTGCGTCAATGGCGCAATTTCTCGACCAAAGTTGTGGCCCTACGTTGGAGCTCACGATCGTGCTGCAAACTCTGCGGTCCTGCGAGGACGTTATTCAGCTAGGCCGCCCCGGGGCGGGTGGCGAACGCACGCAACCATGTCAACGAGGCGATCGCGTGCAGACTAACGCCTCACGCGCCTGCGGGCGTTGTCGACCAGGCGAATGACCGCTACGGAGCAGAGCTGGTGAAGGCCAGGCGTTGAGCCGCGTCGCGGAAGAGGCGCAATGCCGCCGGGCTCCGCGGGATCTTAGGAGCAAGGCTGTGAGGAACGACTTCGATCGCGCACCCGTTCAAGCTCTAATGGATCTCCGGCTGCGATGCAGCGTTTGTCGGAGGACTTCAATTCATTCCCAAGCTGCATGAGACTGTATTGAAACCGGACTGTTTGCAGCATTTCGCGGCCTGCTCTGCCGCCGCAATGCAGCTGCGAATGTGACCATTCGGAGCCGGTAGAAATGGCGAACCATATCCTCCTCCCCGTGCCGTTTCCAGACGATACCCTATCCGACCTGCCAAGATCGGAGCGCAATGCTGCACACGAGTGCGCCTCCCGGCACTGATTTGATGCAATCAACAACCACTCGACGCTCAAATTCCGCGCGGGCGCGCCGGTTATAGTCCAATTTCCGCATGACCGCTTCTTCTGAGCGACTCTAGGACCTGATCGCCGGCATTGGCCGGACGTGTGGCATTGCACTTTCGTCAATCCCACTCAGTTCAATGTTTGCAGATCGCCATCACTCCGTTCGTGTTGGAACCTTCCGGTTCGCAATGGCCGGCGCGGAGCTCATCGGGAAGCTGATAGCATTCCTGCTCCCAGGGAATGTGCCCTGACGGACATCGACCGCCCAGCGTATCAGCGCCTCCTGTAGAACCGCCTCATTGGCGTAGGCGCGAATGAATTTTGGTCTTTTTGCCTTTCCACCAGCCCAAAGGCGCGAAGCCCCCCATGACCTGGGCGCTTTGACGAGTAAGACCACACACACCAAGATGCCCCTGGGATTCGCAATCACCAAAACGCGCAGATCCCAGACCGCTTGGCACCGCCCTCGAGTTTCACCTCCGGCTTTGCGTATTGTCTCATCGAGACTGAGATGAAAGCTGAGAAACAGGATGTCGGCCACAACCCGCGCATGAGGCGTTGTGCGCGAGGCTGCTTCCAGGTGATGATTCATCATTGCCATGCTGATGGGAAGCGTATCGTGGACGTCCCGGGCAGATCTTGCCGACACTATCACCGACGAGAATGATGTCGACCGCTGTGTCGGCGATGCCCGCCGTGACCACATGGTAAGCTGTCGTCATCGCTATGGGGAGCCCCTCCGTTTCCATTGCTGCAGGACTGGAATGGTGACGCCCTGCAAAGACTTCTCTGAAGTGTGGCTCATGCGTGGAAAATTCTACGACACTGATGGTCGAAACGGACACGGAAAGAGTTTCGTTCAGAAGAGGAGAGCGGCTTCATCTCCCGACGCGGAAGCATCGCTCAAGGCACGTTCCAAGGGCGAAGATACAGTTTTATTTGGTCGAACCACACGGAAGCCGCCGTCGGTACGGCGCACTTTGCAATAACAGGAAGAGCGCTTTGTTGGCTTCATAGCGCGCCGCGGTTCGGCTGCTTTGCGTTCCCGCCATGACCAACGAGCCATTCGTCTGGGAGATGGACCACGACCACCTTCGACGGCAACGTTCAAGCGAGACTTTGTAAATTGAAAATCGATCGGACATGGCAGCCCCGCTCAAGCCATAACTCTACTCACGATCTATCTCATCCGCATGGAGTCCGCCCGAAGCTGCCATGCCTTTCCCGAGTATCCCGTGCAAGCGAGCAAGGGGTCGATGACCGCCATCCGACAGACTGCGCAATGCGGTCAGACCAATTTCGAAGAACCGTGTCTGCCGCTTCAGCATTAGGTCCTGGGGCCTCCTTGCCCGCCCACCTCGGCGAGACTGATCGATGCGAGTCTCGGAGAGCGTGGCGGGCTAGAGTTCGCAAGCCGATCGTGGCCGATACCATAATAGTAGCCGCCCAAGCTCGCCGCCCGTCTGCGTCAGATGCCGACGATTGAGTTGAAAGCTGCTTCTCCCAAAATCACACTCACACCCGTTCCTGTGATCGACCGGGAAGGATTTCGTTCTGCAGACAGACCCATCAGGGCGAACGGCATCATACGAGAGAAAGCCAGAACAAATAGTACGCTTTGAGCGCGTCATTGGAGGCGGTCGCGCAAAGTCGGCCCGATTAGAGCTTATCCGTAGCGCGCTTCTTTAGTCTATAGCATTGGAACCGATTATTGTTGCCGTGCTCCGTGTCGCTTACTTTTCACCACCCTTGAAAGCGCCTCGCTCGGCTCGCCGGCCTGTCGGGTGATGTCGCGCTAGGCATCGCCCGGCTAAGGCACTGTCCAAGGGAGCTCACTTAGTGGCAGCTGTCAAGCTGCTCGCAACCAGCGCAACCATTTTTGGTCGGCCTCCCGCCGCGAGTTGAAGCGGTCGACGCACCTTTTGGAGCAAAGCGCCGTTCGCCAGCAGTAGTAGCGGATCAGCCCGAACTTCCCGCCACAAATAGCGCAGCACCTTCCACCATGGAAAGCGTGAGAATTATTGCGCATGTTTGCCTCCTATTGGCCTAAATCAGCTCCATGCATTCTCCATTTCCACGTCATAGCGCCCGCGCATGACGTGCGAAGTCGCCAATTCCGATTCTCGGGTATGCAAAAAGCAGCCGGCGCAGCAGGATGACGTGCTCGCCTTTTTGGCGCCGCCTCTGTGAGCAGTTGCGCCAAACTTCCCCACCTATAACTGCTATTTTGATCCTGAAAAATGCAATGAACGGCATCCGGCCGCGCAAATCCTGCAATATTTCAACTCTGCCTGAGGATCTTCACCAGATCTTTCGCGGTCCTTGCTCGCCGTGCATCAAGCGAACAGATCGGCAGCCTCCCTGATAGCGGCATAAATCTGATCAAGATCTGCGGCTGTAACGCAATAAGGTGGCATCACGTAGATCGTATTCCCGAGCGGACGCAGGAGAAGATTTCGGTCACTGAAGAAGGCTTGCAGTTTCGGACCGATGCCGGCGAGATAGCCGGGGTCATCTGTTTTCAGATCAAGCGCAGTGATGGTGCCGGTCCGACGAACGTTTGCAAATCGTGGATCTGTCTGAAACGGCTGAATTGCGTGCTCCTGCATGGATGCAACGGTTGACACGCGCGTACGCGCATCGGAGTTCTGCCAAAGATCCAGATTGGCCCTTGCGGCGGCGCAGGCAAGCGGGTTCGCCGTATATGAACTCGAATGGAAGAACGTCAAATTGCGATCTTTCGAATAGTGCGCGTCGAAGATATCAGCGCGACAGAGTGTCACTGCAAGCGGAAGCGATCCACCAGTGAGCCCTTTTGAGTAACATGCGATATCTGGAGTGACGTCGACCTGCTCGCACGCAAACAGCGTTCCGGTTCGACCCCAGCCCGTCATGACTTCATCTGCAATGAAGAGAACGCCCCAATCTTCGCAGATCCGCTTCATCTCCCGCAGCACCCAGGCTGGGTACATCAGCATTCCGCCCGCCCCCAAAATCAGAGGTTCCACGATCAAAGCTGCCGGCATCTCCTCCTGGCACACTGAATATAACGCACTGAGCGTGTCCCGCTCGCGACCTGTTGCCGGGAACGGGATTGGTGTGACGTCAAATAGAAGAGGCTCATAGGCTGCATTGAACACGCCACGGGCTCCGACCGACATCGCTCCTACCGTGTCGCCATGGTAGGAGTGTTGCATTACCACAATGCGAGTCCGCTTTTTGCCGATGTTATTCCAATAGCCGAGCGCCATCTTCAGCGCGACTTCGACGCTCGTCGAACCGCTATCTGAGAAGAAGACGTACTCAAGAGCAGGCGGCGTAAGCTGCAGGAGTTGCGCCGCAAGCTCCTCGGCTGGCTCATGGGTGTAACCCGCAAAGATGATCTGATTGAGCTTGCTCGCCTGTTCCTGGATGGCGCTGACAATATGTGGATGGCAATGGCCGTGAGTCACGACCCACCAGGACGAGATTGCGTCCATGATATGTCGGCCGTCGGCGGCGTGAAGGTAAGCCCCCTCGCCCCGCGCGATCCTTGTGATCTCGCCTTGAAGCGCGTGCTGCGTAAACGGATGCCAAATTGGCGAGCTCGGGCGCGGCATCTTAACTGAAATCGTCGGCACGGAATGAAGATTTGAATGCCGTCTGAAGCGCCTCTGGCGTGAGAGCAGAAAGCAGAGGAAGTCGTCCCAACCAGCGCACGCGGCCAATCTCACGAATGGCAGTCTGCGTTTGCGGGTTGCGTTCGCCAATGAACGCAATACCCAGAATCGTGATCTGCCGCCTTCGAAGAGCCTCGATCGACAGCAGCGAGTGATTGATTGTACCGAGTTTTGTGCTCGCGCAAACCACGACCGGAAGCTGCCACCTCTCAAACACATCGATGTAGAGTGTATCCCCACTCAGCGGGACCATAAGCCCGCCGGCGCCCTCGATGACAAGAGGCCGTCCTTCCGTGTCTGGTGGACTTAAGGAGGCTGCGTCAATGCGAACCCCGTCCACTTCGGCAGACTGGTGCGGCGATGCGGGCGTTCTAAGCCGGTAGAACTCCGGCACGACTCGATCGGCTGTGAGACGAGCCAACCTTGTGACGGTTTCGGTATCGGTTTCTCCGTCGAGGCCGGCTTGTATCGGCTTCCAATAACTCGCACCGAGAAGATCGGCCAAGCCTGCTGCGAACACAGTCTTCCCAATCCCGGTATCTGTTCCGGTCACCACGATCCGCAAGCTCATTGAGCCTTCTCCTTCGTCTCCTCAGCGAGCGCATCCACCATGGAGACCACATCATCCTCGTTGACGTTCAGCGTCAGTGAGATTCGCAAGCGCGCAGTCCCTACTGGCACTGTGGGCGGCCGAATTCCGCGAATATCGAAGCCGCGATCCTGCATCGCAGAGGCGAGCCGCATCGTATGAGCATTGTCACCGACGATGTATCGGAGGATCTGTGAGCTGGAAGGACATCGCACGCCACGGGCTTCCATCTTCCGATGCGTGAATGCAACCAGCCTTAAGAGGCGCTGCTGACGCTCCGGTTCCCGCTGCAAGATAAGCAGCGCCTCTCTGACGGCCACGGCAATTAAGGGTGACGGCGCGGTCGCGAAGATGAACGGACGACAACGATTGATCATAAAGTCGCGTAGCACACCGGAAGCAGTGACAAGCGCTCCCGCCACTCCCAACGCCTTCCCGCAGGTATGTATGACCAGGAGATTTTCACGGCGACCGTACTGGCTGGTGAGCCCTCGGCCCTGCTCACCGTAAACGCCCGTAGCATGGGCCTCGTCAACGACCAGGAAAGCGTCGAGGCGATCGGCGAGCGCGACCAGATCATCCAGGGGGGCGAAGTCGCCGTCCATACTATAGAGGCTTTCCGCGACCATCCAGACACGTCCCATTCCTCCATCCGCACGCCAGTCGCGGATCGCACTTTCGATGGCTCCGAGATCGTTGTGGCCAGCTATGCGAAACTCGGCCCTGCCAGCTCGCGCGCCTTCATGAATACTGGCGTGAACCAGAGAGTCGAGGACGAGCAGATCGCCGCGCTGTGGCAGCGTCGTCAGGACCGCAAAGTTTGCGACGTAACCGCTCGCAAAAAACAGCGCCGTCTCTGCGCCAAAGAACTGAGCGGCTTCCGCCTCGAGGCATTCATGCTCTTCACAATTGCCGCGCAGAAGTCGCGAACCGCCCGAACCAAGGGGGGTGCCACGTTCGATGGCCGCCAAGACGGCCTTTTTCATACGCGATGCACACGCAAGCGCCAGATAATCGTTAGATGAAAAATCAATTCCGGCACGCGAATTCAGACCGCGCAAGCGGTTGTCATCTTGCAGGGCGCGCAAGGCCTCGACGTAGGGTCCGAATTTATCCATTCGCGACGAGCTCATTGCGCACTCCACCCCATGCTGCCGGCGTTTTGGCGATAGCCGCCGACAACGAGCTTGAACATGGCACTCAGGTCTTAACGGGTGAGGATGCCATTGTTGCGGTCAACGAGCACGACACGCGGTTGGAACACCTCTGCTTCGGCTTCGTTGAACGTTGCATAAGCAATGACAGTGATTTTGTCTCCTGGCATCGCGAATCGCGCCGCAGCACCATTCAAACCAATGATACCGGATCCACGCGGTGCTTCGATGACATAGGTTGCAAAGCGCGCTCCGGTATCCATGTTGTAGATCTCGACGCGCTCATAGATCAGGACCCCCGCCGCGTCCAGCAACGCACGATCAATCGAGATTGATCCTTCATAGTGAAGATCGGCTTCCGTCACGGAAGCGCGATGGATTTTGCCCTTCATGAGGGTGATGTTCACTTCACACCCGCCCGTCAGCGCCTCGATCGTCTGCGCTGTTTCGTTCGGCAAGCTCAGACGTGATGCCGAGCCGCGCGAACAAGTGCGCGTCGCGATCCAACTTGGGATTTTCTGTCGTCAGCAGCGTATCACCGATGAAGATTGAGTTCGCGCCAGCCAAAAAGCACAGGGCTTGCAGTTCGTCCGTCATATACTGGCGTCCGGCCGACAATCGGACCACGCTCTTCGGCATCATGATTCGAGCAGTCGCGACCAGGCGCGCCACGGCGATCGGATCAGGACGCTGGGCGGTTTCATTGACCGGCACGCCCTTGACCTCGTTCCATAGGTTGATCGGAACGCTTTCCGGATGGCTTGGGAGGTTTGCAAGCAGCACGAGCATGCCGAGGCGATCCTCGATGCGCTCGCCCATCCCAATGATGCCTCCACAGCAGATCTTGACCCCGGCGCTGCGAACGTGCGCCAGGGTATCGAGGCGATCTGCTAGCGTCCGGGTTTTGATGATGCTGCCGTAAAATTCAGGCGAAGTATCGACGTTATGGTTGTAGAAGTCGAGCCCAGCTTCAGAGAGCTTTACTGCCTGGCTCGCGGTCAGCATACCGAGGGTGACGCAGCTCTCCATGCCAAGACCTTTCACGGTCCTGACCATGTCGCAAACCTGATCAAGATCGCGCTCCTTTGGACTACGCCAAGCCGCAGCCAGGCAGAAGCGCGTTGCACCTGCATTCTTGGCGCGTTTTGCTGCGGCTAGTACATCGCCACGATCCATCAGGCGGGTGGCCTTCAGATCTGTAGCGAAGTGCGCGCTCTGGGAGCAATAGCCGCAATCCTCCGGACAGCCCCCTGTCTTGATGCTAAGTAGGCTAGCGGCCTCGACGCGATTTGGATCGAAGCTCTCGCGATGGACGTTCTGCGCTTGGAATATAAGGTCTGCAAACGGCAGCCCATACAAAGCTTCGGCCTCGATGACCGTCCAATCAAAGCGAACAAGCCCTTTGTTATCGCGATTGTAGTGCCTGGCTTCTGCGGCAGGATTCATGCATTCATCATTGTCAGCTTGGTCGGAAACCTTCTGAAAACTCGATTGAAGCTCGCGACTTTTCGAGGGCAAAGGTATAAAGGCCTACTCTCGCTCAAAGACGGCGGAAATGCAGCCAGATTGCATGATTTCTGCGAAAAGAGCCCTACGCAATATCGATTTCGACTCCGAGCAATATCTTGTTGCGGCCGTTCGTCAGCAAGGGCTCGAGCACGAACCACGGGCTGCGCGGCCAGCGCCGCCATTGCAGCGAGCTCACGTTCGAGATAGTAAGGGCAGCTAAGCTCCCGGGGATCGCCGACCATCCATGATTCGTCACATCGTGTTGTTCACCGCCCAGGACCAAGCCCACGCGGATCAATTGTCGACAGCTCAATATCCGTAAACGGCTGGCTTAACGCGGGGCATGGCATGTCAAGTATTTACAGGCGAATGCCTTGCTTTGACAGGTCAGGAGCGGGGGGACATTCCTGGCGCCGCCAAATCGACGGAGTGCCTGCCGACAGTTGGGCTGGAAAACGACAGGTGGTTTCGCCAGCAGCGGATCCTGTTTGCATTCGACCAAATCATGCGAGATCATTGCGCCGGCTTTGAAACTGGTAACGCCGTAGCGGATCCAGTCTTCGTTCATTGTCACAAGCAGCCGACCACTTGCGATGCCGACGATCGGCGCCTTCTTCGGCGGATCGAGCTCGATCGGCTCAGCGGGCTCGAAAAGCGCATACTGCCGCTCGAAGCCGTTGGTCCAACAGACGACGCGGGTCACAGCGATCCGCCGTTCACCAAATACCCATGGCACGATCTTCAAGTCGGTGCGCTGGCGACGGAGAACTTCGCGCGCCTTATCGACCGGCTGAGCGCGCTTGAGTTCCTTCAACACGAAAGGGTAGCCGGCCTCAGTCGTAGTCCCCTCGCTCCAATTACGTGCAGCAATGACACTGTCGCGGCCTACCCAGCCGACGCTCTGCTTGCCCTCGGGCAGCTCGAAACCATTTGCCACAGAGCTTTTGGCTTCGCTGTCGAACTCGCGTATGGATACGCCGTCCTTGCGACCGTCAGAGGGTTTGACGAGGCAGCGCCGCGCAAGGCAGCTGTGACCCTTGCAGACCCAGCTCTTGTTCTCGGCGAGAGCGAGCACATCAAGGTCCAGGATGGTCTCCCATCGGGGATCCTGGAAACCGCAGTTCTCAAGGGTGGTGCGCCCCCATATGCCGCGCACATGGCTCTCGTCTTGCCAGAAAGATAAGAGACCTTGCTGTTCAAGAGAAACGGACGGAATCCGGTGTTTTGCCTCGCCGATCGTCAGCTTGTCCAGGTAAGAGCGATTGTAGCGAGAATCCGACTGCGGCGCGCCAAGCGTCCTTTCCTTCTCGGCGGGTGCCCAAGCCAATGTGCGCGGCCCCTCGACCTCCGCGAGCCAGAGGAACGCATCGTCCGCCGACGTCGCACCAGACTGCCCGTGGAGCAGCGCGACCGTAAGACATATCGCCGAGAGCAGCGCGGCGTGCAGAATCGATTTTTTCATCCTCATACCAGGCACGCAGGCGAGCCCCGAACTTATTGCGACTGGGCGAACGTAGCCAAGTTCGTGTTACGACCGTGCACACTCTGTGACGGGCCGCCCGCTCGATACGTGCAAGCAGCATGCCGCTGACAAACAGAGGGCGTCCGGCGCATCGTCCTGCATCGCCGTGCCAGCTTCCCGACATTGGCCCTGAAAGCTGACAATCGGTGTCCGCCGTCGTCGGCCCTCCCGGGACACCCTAGCCAACAACGCGCGTCGAGAGCCAATCTTCAAGGCTAAACCTCACAATCACGCACCTGGCGCATGACAGCCCTCGTCGGCTCCGAACATCCAAGCTGGTCCCAGCCCGAGAAATGCCCGGACGATCAGGCCTCACACTATCCGAAACTGCGCGCGATCATTTCGGTACCCTGCGCGCGATCAAATCAGTACGGTGCCCACCATCATCTCGGACCCCGCAGACAACTAGGGAGCATCCGCTCCGCTGCTGCCCGTTTTCCGCGCTAAGGCTCGATCAGCGACCGCCGCGCCCACATGATGCAACCCGATCGCGTTGCAGAGGTAAGGCACGTTGCGTCGCGATTGGGGTGGGTCGTGGCTTACGCAGGCCGTTCACCGAAGATCTGTATGCGCTGATGGCAGGCTGGCCTGCGAGCTCGAACCGACAATACTAAGAGAAAAGGCTGTCTCCTGATCGTGCGTATCTACACGCTCGGTCCAGCGAGACGCTGTCACGATCATGCGTTGCGTTCCCAAGGACTCGACGTATGCGAAAATCATTCTCATCGACGATTCCGTGATTGCCACGGTCGAGCCCGCAAATCACGGAGGTGGCTATGTCCTTGTGCAGTGCCACCTGAATATTATCTCGTGATCGAGAAGATACGCGATGGTCTTCAGGTCGTCGACACCTTCATACTACCGACCCAGAGCATCGCGGTGATTAAACGCAAGCATGTGAAGTAGCCGCCTTCGGACGCAGGCCCCCCAAGATGGTGGGTATATCGATCCAAACGCATGGACTAAGATGAATTTCGAAAGAACAAAGCCGGTTGTCGAAAAAAAACTCCTTGAAGGCGTGTATGATGCGGGGGCTGCTTATCAGCATATCGACGCTCGAACACCCGACAAGCTCGTGATCGTGCAAGAAATCGGTCAGGCGGTGACGCCGCTCCTCGGGTACGATCATCGCCAGCCCTAATTACGAGTTGCATGACGTGCTGCCTTGAACAGCACAACAACATGCACGAGCACCGTCATGACCTCATCCCCTCCCGACGCGCGAAGCAAGCTCGTCATTGCTGCTCTGACCATCGCTGCGTTCGCTATTGGCCTGGACACGTTTGTGATCATTGGGGCGCTCGATCTAATCTCTCGCGATCTTGCAATCTCAACCGGCGCGGCGGGTTCGATCATCTCGATTTATGCGATCTGCTACGCGGTCTTCGCTCCGCTGAATGCCTGGATATTCAAGGCCATGAGCGGCCGCAATGTTCCGATTCTGTCTGTTTCAATCTTCATCATCGGTAACCTGATCTGCGCGATCGCTCCGAACTTCCTCACCCTTGCTGCAGGTCGCGTCATTGCGGCCTACGGTGCGGCGATGTTCACCCCGACGGCTACCGCGCTGGCCGCCGAGCTGCTGCCGCCAGGGCGCAAAGGGTTCGCGTTGTCTCTCATCTGTGGCGGCATGACTGTTTCGCAGGTTGCGGGCGTTCCAGCCACAAGCTGGATCGCAGATGCTATCGGCTGGCGCTTCTCATTCGGCTTCGTCGTCATTGCCGGGCTTCTCGCATTGGTAATCCTCGCCCCGATGATGTCCGCAATAGCTGCCAAGGCGCCGGAGCGCGGAAACGGCCCGATCTCGCGAGGCCTCTCAAAGAACATCTACGGCATCCTTTCGGTGACGCTATTCATCGTCGTTTCCGAGTTCATTGTTTACTCCTATGTGAGCGTCTTGATCATCGGTTCTCTGCTTGCCGGGGTGCCGCTGCTTTCGGCCGCGCTCTTCGCCTACGGTTTCGGAGCGGTGATCGGAAACGCTGCGTGCGGCGTGCTGACAGACCGTTTTGGCCCGTATAGAGTTCTCATCGCGGTTGCAGCCGCACAACTCATCCTGCTCGTAGGTTTGGTTGCATTCAGACAGCATGGTGCCCTCACCGTGCTCATCGCCTTCTTTTGGGGTAACGCGAGCTACATGTATCTCGTCCCGATCCAGCACCGGCTTCTCGGTCTGGCCGGAGATCGTTCGAAATTGGTGCTGGCAATGAACAGCTCGACCACGTTCGCGGGGATCGCCATTGGCGCTTTTCTCGGCGGCATCCTTGTTGAAACTGGCGGAGTCGCGTCTCTGGCCGTGGCATCGCTCCTGGTTGGTCTCATCGGCATCGGGCTGGCTGTTGCCTTCATGCGTGATGGAGCACCTGCAGAAGCCGCGACCGCAGGATGTCCGAGATGATATCCGTCAACGATCCTCGTTATCGCGATCCCAAATAGCGGCCGCTTGCGCATGTGCGACAGGGAGCACCAGTGCGCTGGCGTGAACCTCCCAGCGCGTTGGTGACAAGCGGACGTTCGGGGCCGTTCGTCGCCCGCTGCTAGGAGTATCTGGCCACGCTCAAACTGCGCTCGGGCTCGCAAGGCCTATAACTCTGACGGCGGTGATCGGTCGACGACCTCAGGAGATCAAGGCTGTCAATTGGTTTGCGAGACAGCCTCCTCCTCATGGCTGCAAGAAAGATAGCCAAAAGGCTAACGCCCGGCATGCCGTGGCGAGGAATCGCCGGACAGTTGCGAGAACACGCTTTGCAAAGCAGTTTCCTGAGCCGGATTAACCCACCCGGAGATCCTCAGCTGACATCTTGCCCGAACGCCCCGCCTTGAGCTGGTAACTTACCCGTGCCCCCTCTTCGAGGGTGGTATAACCGGCCTTTTCGACGGCACTGATGTGTACGAAGACATCGGAGCTACCGTCCTCAGGCCTGATGAACCCATACCCCTTAGTCGGATTGAACCACTTCACAATACCCATTGCCACGGCGGCATCTCCATATTGAACAGTTCTGATCTAGCGAAGAGTCTCCCGGCCATCAATACCTGCGGCAAGAGACGCTACGCTGGTCACGTGCTCTTTTTTTATCGCGTGGTTTTAGCTGCCGGCGCATTGTGCAAACCACAGAAGCACCGTGACATCAACGACACCTCTCTTTAAGGCTGCCGATCCGGATGACGTTTGATCATTGCCTCACTCGTGGGCGCACACTGCTTACAGAAGCGTTGCAGAGCCTCGAATAAGCAGCGCTCATCCAGAGCCGAGCTGATGCGAACGGGATTGACGGTCGTTGAACAGGGCGACCGTGAACTCCTCCGCGCATCCTGAAAGATTATCAATCCGCGCCAAGCCTGCATGAGCTACGTGACATGCTCTTTCAAGCACGAAGACACGTCCAAAATGCTACGCTTTAGCTGTTCGCGATGGGCTGTTATCCGCATCGGCCATGTCGGACGAACAGGGGCCTGGCGAGACAATCCTAAAGGAAGCCCACCTGGCAACTCCCTTCCAGCTCGCCATCTTGTACTAGGGACGCCAGGAAATCCGCTCGCCAGCGCTGGAGGCTGTTCAGACCGGCAATTTGGGCAACTGACGAGCATCATCGAGCCTTCCACCGGGTCATCAGCTCTCTCGGCCTGCATTCCATAAATTTGGCTCAGAAGCATGAGGAGCCGAGATAGCCGATGGTCTCTGGTTATTGGCTTCGATCAGCCCGTCCCTAAAATTACTCAGAACAAAGCCGTCTGGATGCATAGGTGTATTCAAGGGCCAGTTGACGCGCATATTCCATGAGATTGGCCGCGGCGCTGTGTCCCCCGTCGATGTTCTCGTAGTAGAAGTATGGCTGGCCCAGCGCGGCGAGCTTCGCGGCAGCTTTGCGTCCGTGCGCTGGATGCACGCGGTCGTCCTTGGTGGAGGTCAGAATTAAGGGAGCTGGATAGGTCTTACCCGCCACCAGCTTTTGATAAGGAGAGTAGCAGTCGACCCACGCACGCTGCTCGGCAATGGCAGGGTTACCGTACTCGCCGATCCAGGAGGCGCCCGCGCCCAGCTTGGTATATCGAAGGTCCAGCTTGGTATATCGAAGCATGTCGAACAGCGGCACCTGGATAATCGCCGCGTTGTAGAGCTCGGGACGTTGGGTGATTGCCGCGCCAACGAGCAGGCCGCCCTGGCTGCCTCCAATGACTCCAAGCCGGCGTGGACTCGTGATCTTGCGGCGGATCAGGTCCTCGGCAACGGCAATGAAATCATCCCATGTCCTCTGCTTCGTTGCCCCCTTGGCCGCTTGATGCCATTGTGGACCGAACTCGCCGCCCCCGCGCAGGTTCGCAACGACATAGGCATTGCCTTGTTCGAGCCAGAGCCGTCCCACTGGCCCCAGATAAGAGGGCAGAAGCGAAACCTGGAAACCGCCATAACCATAGAGAAGCGTCGGGATCGTGCCGTCAAATCTTGCGTTCCTCGGCCGCACCAGAAAATAGGGAATTGACGTGCCATCACGCGAAGTGGCTTCGAGCTGCTCCACGACATGGTTCGACGCATCGAAAGGCAGAGGGTGTCTTCTTCAATTCATCAGGGCTTTCGCTTTCGGCATCAAAATACCAGACCGAGGTTGGCCTGAGATAGCTCGAGACAGCGAACATGGCCTGGTCCGCTTCATCGGAGGCGGCTATCAGGCTGACATTTGTATGTTCCGGCAGCGCGATCGGGGTCGCCGACCAAGCTCCATGATCGTACTTATAAACAAACGCTTTGCTCTGAACGTTCTCAAGGATCGTCAGAATTAACAGATTCTTTGTGCCGGTTAACTCGCTCAGGGCCTGGCGGGGTCCAGGTTGAAAGACCAGCGAGGCTCTGGCGCGGAGCGGATCCTGTTTCCATTCGGCAAGGTCATACGAAATCAGCGATCCGGCGGCAAAGTTAATATCGCCTGATGACGTCCAGTCTTCATCAAGCCTTACAAGCAGGCGACCACCCACCAGCCCGATCATTGCGGCCTTCTTCGGCAGATTGAGCTTGACGGGCCCATCGGGGCGGAAGACTACATGCTCGGATTCGAAAGAGCTGATCGCGCGGACCGCGCAGGTCGCATGAATGTGACCTTCGCTGTCACGAAGCACGAAGCCGGACGCCTTAACGTCGGTGGGCTCGCCACGAAAGATCTCACGCGCCTCACTGAGCGGCTGAGCCCGTTTGAGCTCCTTCACCACAAAGGGGTAGCCGGCTTGCGTCAAAGTCCCCTCACCCCAGTCCCGTGCAACAAGGAGCGTGTCATGATCGACCCAGCTGACGTGCTGCTTGCCCTCGGGGAGATAAAAGCCGTCCGCAACGAAGGTCTTGGTGTCGCAGTCGAACTCTCGAACGGACGCAGCATCCTTGCCGCCATCGGAAAGACTTATCAGGCAGAGGCGCTCTTCAGGCGGAAGGTAGCTGCCACCATGAAAGATCCAATTTCTGTTCTCGGCGACCGCCAAGGCGTCAACGTCGAGGATGGTCTCCCACTTTGGATCTTGGCTACGATAGTGCTCGAGCGTGGTGCGCCGCCAGACCCCGCGCACCTGGTTCTCGTCTTGCCAGAAGTTCTCCAAACCGCGCCGTCCCAATGAAACATACGGGATCCGATCCTTGGATTGCAGGATGGAAAGCGCCTGTTCATAGAACTGACCATAGCGAGGATCTGACTGGAGCACCCCGAGCGTCTTCTCGTTCTCGGCGCGAGCCCAAGCAAGCGCGCCTGGGCCTTCGATCTCCTCGAGCCAAAGGAATGGGTCGTCAGTGACCGCCGCATCCGTTCGCTCCGGTGGTAGCGCCGTAGACGCGGCGGTAGCCATCGAAGGCATCGCAGCGGAGAAAGATGGTGGCCTATTCACGGACTTCTCCCGATAAGTTCGGCAGTCGACGCTGGCTGGCACTGGCGCCTAAAGCAGACGCGACGGAAAGCGAGCAAGCGCATGACATAGCGCAACTTGCGCTGTCGCGGGCTGTTCATTGCAAGCTGCGTGCCGCTAGGAGCCGCAAGCTTCAGCCGTTCGCGGTCGCATGACCATGTCCGGTTGCCGACATTGTTGCCAAGCGGACAGCGCAGCGTGTCGGCGGACCGCCTGTCAGGCGCGCTAGCATTTTCCATCTCAGTGGCGACGACCTGAGATGGAGCGAATCGTACATCCGCATCTGAGTTCCTCTTCGCTGGCGCCACCGGCAGACTTTTCGGCGGGGCATCACAACAAAGACAAGCCCCATTGATCAGCGGCCAGATGGACATGATCCTAAGGTTGATATGCAAGGAGCGATTTCCGTGCGGTCAGCCGAAACGAGCTTCTTCCTCGCGAACCGCGCGAAGTCCACGCCGGTAAGCCGGCTCCTTGACTGATTGCAGAGAGGATTGCGGTCGAGACGAAAGAAAGTAGCAAGAGACAAGATACCATCGACGTTGCAACACATCTTGAGATCGAGCCTACAATCAACAAGGGGTGCAAGTACCAGATCAGGTTCCTGCCTGCCACAAGATGACCAGAGGAAGCTGGGTCACAGCAACTCGTTAAGAGAGCGGCGGTCCCGCTTAAGCGATGCTGATTGACCTGGCAGGGAAACCGACGCATGAGCCATCTCTTCTCATCGAGAGCCGTACGACACAAACGAGATCAAGGGCGAGAGATTTTCGATCAAGAATGCCCATTGCTGCCGTATCATCGGGGCCGGCTCGATGGGACGACGGACACGCGAGTTCAGGCGGGGCGACCAACGAAGAACGAACTGCGGTCGCAAGGGCAGAGAGCAATACAGGCCTTGCAATGACGGTCGATCTTTCAAAACACTGAAAGAAGAGCTGACCAACGGCAATCTTCTAGCTAGCGAGCGTGCGCCAATGGCTAGCAGGAACGCCGCGAGCGAACCTCTCGCGGCTGTTATCGAGCTGGCGGGACGAAGTAGACCCAAGGGTTCGCCTCTCAGCAGCAAGACAACGGCAGCCGCGCGCTCGCAAGCGGGCGGGTAGCTGGCCGACCTCAATCAATTAGCTAGCCAACCTCAATCAGGATGCCGCTTCGGCATGAACCGATCACGGGGGGATGGCTCTTTGCGTCTCGGCTTCGCTTTGGTTCACATCTTTGTGGAAAACGAAAAATATCGCCCTCATCCGAAAGTTCGGCTTTGAACTTCGCTCCTGCCTTTCCGCAGAATGCCGACGACAAGCCTCCTCATTCCCAGATTGATTAGATCCGATCAAATTGGGCCTTTGTCACGGAAGATCTCCTCGTATTCTTCACCCCGAGGGTTTCCTGCGCAGAGTGGCCTCGTCGCGACGAAATTCGTCTCAAACTGGAGGTGATCTTGCAGTACGACCGGATAGATGCCCGCATTCTCGAGATCGTACAAAAGAATAACCGTCTGACTTCAGATGTGATTGGTGAGATGGTTGGGCTTTCTCCTACCGCGTGCCAACGACGGTTGAAGAGGCTGCGCTCGGAGGGCATCATCCAGGCCGACGTGTCGATTGTATCGCCAAGGGCGGTTGGACGACCTATTCAAGTGCTTGCGCTGGTGACCTTGGAGCGAGAAAGCGCTGAGATCATTGATAGGTTCAAAAAAGCCATGAGATCATCTATCGACGTCGTCAACGGCTTTTACGTTACAGGCGATGCCGACTTCGTCCTGTACATTACGGCGCGGTCCATGGAGGATTACGAGGAGTTCACGCGACGCTTCTTCTACGAAAAACGCGACATCAAAGGCTTCAAGAGTATGGTCGTACTGGATCGCGTGAAGGTCGGATTTGCTGTTCCGGTTGAGCTTCCCTCAGATGATTGATTGCACCGATGCGGGTGAGCGTGCTCGGACCCGCTGTCGAGGTGTTGACCTGAGCGTTTGTGCTGCCACATGAACAGCGAGTCGGTTAAACTAATGAATTGCTCGACGAGGCGACGAATGAACGAGTCTCTGCTGACTTAGGAACGAGACGATCGGCGGTCTCTGAAACAGGATCGAGTCGCTCGGCGCAACGCGTTGAAATCACAGGAGACGCAGACCTCTCCGTGAGACCCTAAATGCGGTAGCTCGGCTATGTGACCAAGCAGCCGGTGCTAACAGCCCCGCCGAGCATGCAGCCGTGAGATTATCCAGTCACCGGCTGCACCGCTGGCAGCACGGGATCCAGTTCCTCCTGCTCCAGTATCTTGGCGCCGTCTTCGGCCAGGTATGTCGCCAGCGAAGCGATAGCGGAGTCAGGAGGGCAGCGAGCAGGGGCGGACTTCTTGGAAGGCACCTGCCCCAAGCGCTCGGCAATTTCGACGCTCATGAGATGAGGAAGGATTGGTCGTCCGACGGCGCGCTCGATCGTGTGGAATATCCAGGTGCCGTCCGGATCGATATCCGACCAGTGGAAGAACGGGGTCTGTTCGGACACCATGCCCGAGATCGTGCGCAGGGCCTGTTGGGTGGCGAGCGAGGGATATCCGCCAACATACAACGTCGTTCCCAGCCGACCGGGGTCAGCCTCGGCGATGTGCCTGTTGAAGCTCGCGAAGTTTTCGATCGTCAGAATGTAGGCCGGCGGCTCACGGAAACGGACACGATCCGTCTCCTTGGGCGGGATTCCTAGATAAAGAGTAGCCGCTCTGGAGAGGTCGACTCCTTGAAAGTCGATCTTGCCCGCGATCAGCAGCGGAGGCGCAAAGCGTTCCAGTCCGATTGCCCGTAGTGCCTCGCGGGGCCGCGCGCCCGGAGGAAACTCCACGATGCCGCTCAGCAGCCGGACCACGACGCCCTCAAGGCGTTCCAGTGTCTTGCTGTGCTTCACCGTCCGTCGCGAGAACGTCTTGTAGTCGACGTCGAGATGTTTGTTGTCCAGGATCGCTTGGGCGAGATCGAACGCCTGACGCAGCGCGTGGACATCGGACGAAGCGAACCCGTGCCACGTCTTTCCCCGCCCCCACGCCTCGGCGATCTGAGAGGCGCCTGCCTTCAAGGAATCGTGCAGCGTCGATCCGGCAACAAGCCGCGCGAGGGCGTCCTCGGCGATCTGCGGCGCCGGGGTGCGGCCGAGATATCGGTACAGGACTTCCGCCGAGGCCAGCCGCACGTGTGCGACCTGGTCCCGCTTGGCGCCGCGGCCCCAGCCCAAGGAGACCGAGGAGACAGCTTCGGCTTCCCTGATCTGTTTCAAGAAAGCGTCGGCGGCGACGACGGACGGGAAAGCCGCATAGTCCGGGTGCGCGATGGGACTCGCGGCACCCGCTTCGAAGCGATCGAGAAGGTCGCCGAGCAATTCTTTCGCATCTGTGAACCGGCGCGGCATGATTACTCGGCAGCAAGCCGCGCGGCGAGATCCTGGTCGGACATGAGGTCAGGATCGATCGCCATGAGTTCGCGTTTGGCCTTTTCCTTCAGCGAAACCACGGTCGCCCTCGACTGCTCGCCGATCCGATCGACTTCAACGATCGTGTCCATGTGCTCCAGCACAGCCACCCGCTTTTCGAACGGCGCCGCGATCACGAACTGCAGGCCGAGCTTCTTGTAGAACGCCATCATCTGGCGTTGATTTCGGCCATCCATCTTGGAGAACGCCTCGTCGAACATCGCGAGCGCGAAGCCGGACGGTTTGCCGGCGCGCCGCTCGGCACTGCCGTAGACTGCGGCGAGCGAAGCCCCGATGGCGACGTAGATCGGCACCTGCTGCTCGGCGCCGGAGCCGGTCCCACGACGTTGCTCCCAACGCGTCGCGCGACCGGTCGCCACGTCCTCCATGTGGATCTCGAAGGTGTAGAAATTCCGGTAATCCTCAAACTGGGTGAAGTCCTTCTCGGGATCCTCGAGCAAAGCTTCAAGCGCCTTGATCGTGTCTTTGTGCGGGAAGTCGTCGGGCACGTCGCCCCGAAAGAGCATGTCCAGCGCCTCCGGAGAGGTCTTGCCGATCTCGATGATCTTGAGGATCGGTTGGAATTCCACGACCTGAGTGCGATGGAACGAATAGCGCTCGTTGTGGAAGGGATGGGTCTGGAGGCTACGGTTGAGCGACTGCAGGTCCCGTTCCATCTTTCCGATCCGGGATGTCAGCGCATTGATGAATTCTCCGCGGAGTAGCGTCGAAGCCTTCTCGGCGGCCTCGCGCGCCTGACGTTCGTACCTGCGTAGCTCGTTGGACTCGATGTCTTCGATCAACTGCTCCATCCAGGGCTTTACCTCCTTGAGGGGTTCGCTTTCGATGCCGACTTGGGAGCTCGTGCCGAATCCTTCGAAGTATCCGTCCAGGAATTCCCGCACCTGGCGCTCGATGCGTTTGCGATCCACATCCGACGCCTCCACATCCTTCAGCGCCTTCTCGGCGATCGAACGATGCTTCTCTGCTTCGCTCTTCTGCGCGCGCCCATCGAGGCGAGACCGGTACGCCGCGCGCCCTTTGCTCGCGGCATAGAGCGGCTGGCTCTTGAGGAAGATCGAGCGGGCGACCCTCAAGTTGAGCTCGGAGCCGGGCACATTCTCGCCGTCGCCGAGCTTGCCCTCGATCAGCCGCACCTCACCGTTGTGCTTGTTGAAAGCCTTCTGCTGCGTTTCCCGCTCGATGCGGCGGCGCTCCTTCAGGTCGAGCTGTGCCTTCTTCTTTGCGCGAAGCCCGCCATCGCCGGCGCCGTCCAGCGCCGACAGTCTTGCCTGCGCATCGATCTTCTCGGCCTGCGCGGCGGAGAAGGCTACCGCGCAGTCTCTCAGACCGGCTCTCCCCTCGGCGCAAAGGGATTTCAGGGCCACGAATGCGCCATCGGCCGCCTCAGCCTCCCTCGCCTTCTGCGCGAGGGCGTCCTCAAGCGCATCCGCTTGGTCCTGCAGCGCTCTCAGCGCGTTCGCCTGGGCCACTTTGCCGATCTTGTGCTGCGAGGGATCGATCGAACGGTGGGTCCGCACCAGGCCGTCATCGTAGAGGCCGTCCTTCATGATGGCCCTGCCCGGCTTGTTGAACTGTTCGAGCGTATCGGCCAGACGCACGGAGCCGTAGCGCCGCATGATGAACGACAACGCGTCAGGATCATCCGTACGGAAGATCGACGGAAACGTTCCGCGATCCGGCTTGGCCCTGAACTGCTCCAGCTTGTTTAGGCTGACCAGCGAGGTGTGCCGAAACTCGCGGCGTCCCTCCTTGAAGATCGAGGTCGCCGCACCGATGTCCGGCCTGTCGACGAACACCGCATCCCTGTCGCGGCCGAGGAGTGCCTCGGCGGCTCCCGCCCATTCAGGATCCGCGACCTCGATCAGTTCGCAGAGCACCCGCGGCGCCATGCCCTTTTGGCGGAGCCTAAGGCACAGCCGTTCGGTATCCGGTTCAAGGTGTGCGCGCGCACCTCCGCAGTCGTGCTGTCGGATGCGTTCGAGCAGTTCGCCGCGCTGCGAGCGCAGCCGAGACGCTTCGGCCATGATCGCCTGCCTCGCCTCGTCGACCTTGGCCGACCATGCCTGAGCGGACGACACGAACGCCTGCTCGGCCGCCGAGAGCTCGTCGGACACGGCGCCGATTTCCGCAGCTTTGATTTCGCCGACGAGCCTCTCGACGACTGGAATGAACGCGTCGAATCCGGAGCCGTACATCGCAAGCAGCGGACGAAGCCGCCGGATGCTTTCAACCCGGCTCCTGAACTCGGAGAGGGCACGCTGCGCGGCCTGCTCGGCCACCGCGGCGGTTTGCGACAGTTCCTTCCGGCCCGTCTTGGCGTCATGTTCGGCAATTGCCGTCGTGAGACGATCGATCTCATTGTCGATGGCCTTGACGTCCTCGTCGATGTCGGCGAGCTCAGCGCTCGCGGCAGCGCGCTGCGCCGACTCATCGCGCAGCCTGATCCTCAGATCGCGATTAGTGGCTCTAGCCGCAAGCCAGTTGGCGCGCTTGGAGATCCACTCCTCGCGGAATCTGGTCTCCAGCGTCTCTTCGAGACTCGCCAGGATCACCCGCAGCGCCTTCAGCGCGTCGAGCTTCTCCCGCATCTTGCGGATCGTCTCGCTGATATTCCGGTAGGTCTGGATGGACTCGCGCAGCTCCTTAATGCCGATGCGGCTATCTTCGAGGATGTAGTCCCGGACGAACTGGGTGGCGGTCTGATTGTGGTCCAGCGTCATCGCGTTCACGATCGACTTCTGTAAAGCGCTGGCGTTCTGCTCGCCCCAGGGCGCATGCGGCACCAGATGGCGCATGTATTCGCGCACGTAGTCTCCAGCCCGGTCCCGGTGATTGACGAAGTTCACCTCGCCGACCGCCGACACGATACGCGCACGCACGTCTTCCCACTGCGCCGGGAACTGCTGCGCGCCCTTGCACTCGATGAAGTCTTTCGCGGTCAAGACCGCACCGACGGCGACGAAGAGCGCGAGCACGGTCTCCTTGCTGTCGGATTTACGCGCCTCGAGAGCCATGCCGATCGTGACCGGAGGCCGGTCCCCGTCGGTATCCTCGAATCCGAGCGAGATGTAGGTTCGAGCCTCGTCCCGGCGGCGCTGGTCCTCGCCGAGCGTACCGAGGCAATAGTCGACGACGCTGCGCTTAGACCCGCTGCGGGACTTTCCGCTGTCGCCGGCGACTGCGTTCAGACGCAGGAAGCGCCGGTTGCCGCCGGTCAGAACGACCTGGGCCATGTCCAGGATGGTCGACTTGCCAGACCGGTTTTCGCCGAGCACGCCGATGTGGCCGGCGACTGCGATGTCGGCGACGTCAAACAAGTGCCAGTTCACCATGGCAAGGTGCCGCAATTCCATCATGCCCGATCTCCGGCGTCCCGCGGATAGCGGACCTCCTCGCTGCGGACATAACGTTCCAGCCGCAGCAGGGCATCGCCACCGCTGATCAGCTTGATCATGGGCCGGATACGGACCTCGCAGTCCTGCTGCTCGTTGTCGAAGTCGCCGATCTCGACCAGGCTGCGTTGTGCTGCCTCCTTGAGAATGTCGCGGAAACGCAGACTCGAGATGGCGCTGCCGCCGTTGGGCTGCACTATCTCCCGATAGCGGTCGAACAGGTCATTAAGAGTGGCGACCACGACCGCACGGTCTTCCATCGCGCCTGCGTTGATCTCCTGCTGCCAGTAGGCGGCGAGGACGAGCATCACGATTGTTTCGTCCAATTTCATCCGCGGCAGCGGCACGTCTTCGTCCACGGCAACGATGCCCGCCCACTGCGCCTCCGGATCGCGGTGAACGCGGTATCCGCAAGTATCGAAGAAGCCGTCGATGGCGTCGCGGAAGCGCCCATCCATGATCGAATTGTAGACGATGCCGGTCCGGGAGTCGCCCGCGAACACGAATTGTCGGCGCAGCAGGAAATGGAGCGCCTTGCGTAGGTCGGCCGCCTTGTCGGCGCCGGCCGAGCGCTCGATGTTGTCGAATTCGCTAAGCATGCGCCGCTCCCTTGCCAAAACCGCTGCCAAGACCGCTGCCAAGACCGCGACGACGGATCACGAAATTCGCGCATCGCAGCCATTCGCTGTCGTGCGGCGGCGTGTCGGGCGATGGTTCGAGTTCGAAGTTTCCGGCGATCTGCGGCGGCACTTCGCCCGTCAGGGCGTACCGGCGAGCGCAGTCGAACGCGAGGAAGTCGTCGACGGTCCCGATTTCGAAGAAGCGCGCCTCCTTCGTTCCGAACGGCGGGACCTGCCCCTCGAGAAACGTTCGGACGTCCTCCGGCCGCGGCGCGATGCGCGCGATGTATTCGAGCCGGAGTTGCTTCCTCAGTTCATAAAGCGGATCCGAAGGCGGCGCCGAAAGCTCCCTCGCTTCAACTGGCCGGCGCGGCTGGCGGCTCGGTGCCTGGTGGTGTTCCGACCAGGGAGAACGAAGCGGTTCGACGTTCCACTCGACGGTAGCGCGCTCATGACGTCCGTCTCGCAACAGAGCGTCGAGACGACGGACGAGCTCGCCGGCGCGGCCCACCAGACCTTGTGCGCCGCGCTCCGCGTACTTGATGGTATTGCGGACGCGGGCCTCCAATTGCCGCCGGAAGGTCTCGATCCGATCGAACATCTCACCGATCTGTTCGAAGATGTTCTCGATGGCCAGCAGGTCGTCGGCCGCCGCCGTGTGGCCGTCTTCCACGTCGGACGCCATGCTGGCGGCGACGTACTCCTCGGCCAGCACCTGCATGGTGGCCGGCGTGTAGGAAATTCTGCGCGCGAGGTCGACGATGGCGTCGCGGAACCGGTAAGGATGATTGACGGTCAGGATGGACTCGAAGTCCTTGAGCAAGAGCTGGTCGACGAACTCCTCGAAGAAGGCCTCAAGCCGGCTGCCGATGGTCTTCGATTCCATCACCGTTTGCCGGATGCGCTTGAGGTCGGCGAGAATGGCGCGCAAGCTCTTGGTGAATTGGTCTGCTTGGTTGCGAGCCTCTCGGACTGCGAGCGCGGCTTCACGCTGTTTGCGGTCGGTGACCTCGGGCGTAAGCTTCTCAACCGCTTCGAGATTAAGGCGTATCTGGACGATCAGCCCCCCGAAGCGCTGCGACAGATCTTTGTTGAGGCTCGCCAACCGCTGGATGACCAGAAGAGGTCCCATCGCCATGTCCACGGTGACGCGCAGGCCATATTCCTCCTCCTCGAGCCAGCCCCAGGCGAGAAGCCGGGCATAGAGCTGCCGTGCCAAGCCAAGCGCCTTTTCGCCCTTCTCGGAGGTGAGCGCGACATCGGCCTTGCGAATGCGGCGGCGCCCGGCCGAAATCATTTCCGGCAGGTTGCCGAAATCATCAGTCTCGCTCCACAACGTGGGATTGGCACGCATGACGTCGTAGATGGCGTGCACCACCTGCTGCGGGGTCGGGAATGCCGGCGCGCCCGAAAAGAAGCGCTCGTGAACATCGAGCAGACACGCCGCGTACAGGTGCTTGTGGTCGCGCGAAAAAGCCAGAAAGGCGTCGTCGTGCAGATGGCGGAACAAGGTCAATGAACGCTCCCTGGACCGACTTCATCCCTCGGGGTGCCCCCAAACTCATGATGTGCCGGACAGTTTGGCTGAGAATGGACGTCAATAGTACAACCAAAAGAATGGTTCTTAGTATGTTCTGATATAGCTTTCGGTGCGAGTGGTGTCGAGGCTCCAAAGTCGCATCGGGCGCTTGGCCCCCAGGGAGAATCGGAACAATTAACCTGCAAGTTATTGAACTTATTTCTGTTACCAGATAGCCGAACGGGCCGAGGCTTTCCAACGTACCAAGATTGACTATCGCGCGCGTCGCGAGCTGGCAGCGAAGTTGAGGCGGGCCAGCTACCCTGCCCCTCCCCACATGGAAGGTCTTGTCGTCAGCGAACTCGCGCGCGCGAAACTCTTCCGGCTTCGTGCCACGCTCGTCGGTTCGATGGCCTATCAGACATACAGCGGCGTCCTCGGCGTCAGGCTGCCGGACGAACTCGTGACCACCGAGGATATGGACATCGCGAAATTCTACGGCATCTCGATCTCGATCGATGAAAGCATGCCAGACATCGAACAGATCCTGAAAAAGCTAGATCCGACATTCGCGTCATCGTTCTCCTTCGATGCATCCAAGCCGTTCAGCGGTTTTGCCAATGCAACCGGCTCTAAGGTCGAATTCCTTACGCCAAACCGTGGTGATGAGGACTATTCCTCATTAACGCAGCTGCCTTCATTGAGGCCGTCCGTGGGGGCGCAGGAGTTGCAGTACCTGGATTACTGATTCTGTCTTGCACAACTCTGGCGTGTCGGTTCTTGTGACAGCGCCAGAGCGCTACGCCATCCAAAACTTGATCATCGCCATCAAACGGAACGCCTTTTTTGCGGAGAAGGCCAAGAAGGACATTAATCAGGCTGGCGCACTCATTCAAGCACTCGAGGCTGTCAAGCGTAGCGGCGACCTGGGGTTTGCGTGGATGGAAGCATGGGAACGCGGAGCCAGATGGCGACGACGGCTCGGCGTTGGCATTATGCGTCACGGCGGCCGGATATTGCCGATCACCAGATGGTCGACAGCACGAGATTCTCCAAGATTTCGACTACGGGCTCCAGCACGAAATCCCCGATTCCCACAAATGGCTGGATCTCACACCACCCGACGCCCCCCTGTTCGGTTTTTTTCGGCTCGTTCCGAAACACGACCGACCTTCTCGCGAGCCGCGGCTCGGAAGACGGGGCATCTCGTCCGCGCGCCCGCGTTCATCTTTCGGGGAGATAGAGCGCTGCCATGCCCGTAGATCTGCCGGCCGAGCATTTTCAACAAATGCCCCATTCAGCGTGCCGGCATCCGAAAGCAGCAGGACGTAGCGAAGGTCGGGTGGAAGGAAAATTGACGGTACTGGGTCAGTTTGATTGTGACAGCAGCTGCTCGCGATGGCGCAGGATTTCCCGCGCCTCAAATGATTCGATCATTTCCACCAAGTCGATCATCTTCCACGCCCGATCTGTGACGCCAGCGGCAATGGCGGGCGTCATCTTGTGTGTCGAATGAACGCGCACAAAATTGTAGTGCATCGCGTGAAGTGCGATGGCGCACGCGTGGTTTTCGATCTTCTTTGAGGAGCCGTTGGTCAGGCGAGTGAAGCGGCGCATGCTCATTGGCATAGTGAGGTTGGCCCTCTCCACATAGGAAGTGCTGATGTGCTTCATGTCGGGGTTGCCGATGATCGGGTTTTTTTCAATACCGATACAGACGGCGGGGCTGTAGCGCCGTTCCGGCGATTTCCCCGGCTCTTGGCCGTATTTTTTGACGAGGATCGAATAGTCGATGTCGTTGCCGAACGCATTCACGACGGCTTGCAGGTAGGCCTTGTGGCCGTCGCTGGTTAGCTGGATGCGGTTTGCCAACCTACCCTTCAAATCGTCAATAAACTCGCGAGCTGCACCATAACTGCGGTCCGATACGTAGAAGCCCGCCAGCAGCTTGGTTTCGGCATCTATGGCCGTCCACGCCCAAACGTCGCCAGCGTCCGCTGGGGCGGACTTCGCCTTCGGCACGTTCATGTGCTTGGCGTAGACGAAGCTCCAGATTTCATCGACCTGGACGAGCTTGCACGGCAGGTTGCGCAGAACCCGATCCTGATAGGCGGCGCTGGCGCGACCTGCGTCTACCAGCAGCTTAGCAATGGTGTTCTTGCTTGCCCCAGTTACCCGTGAGATCGCGCGAATTGCCATGCCCTCGCAAAGCAACTGCAAAATCTTCGCCCGATCGTCTTTGTTCAACTTATTCATACTGACCCTTATGCGTGAGAATGGGTCAGGCCATCAACACAAATTTGCAGTTTCCCGTTCCGTTCCTAACACGCCGCTAGGAACTGGTTGACCATCCGCTAGATTCGTGTGACAAGAAAAACGCCGCAGTCTCGGCAGACTGCGGCGTTTGTCCTCAACCCGGCTGGTAGGCCAAAGAGAGCGGAGGTTGCGTTAGAAGATGGCGGTCAAAAAAGCAGAGGGGGCGGTTGCCCCTAATGTCCGCTCGGAACGAGCCATCCCCGTTCGCTCATTCCGTATAGCATAGCCTCCCGGGGAGGACAATAAAAATGTCAACGGAATCAAAGGATTTCGATCCATACGCTATTGTCTTGGCTGATCTCAAGGCTAAGCGGGATCAAATTGACCAAGCTATTCAAGCCATTGAGTCGGTCCGCGCCGGAGGTTCTCAGGCTGCCGCCAAGGTCGGTCCACAGCGCCCGCAGGAGGCCGTTATCGGCGATGGTGCATTCCACGGAATGTCGATCTCCGAGGCCACCAAGAAGCTCTTGGGCATCCGCAAGAAGAAGATGACAAACACGGAAATCCTAGCGGAGCTGAAGGCCGGGGGGATGGTCCTAACGTCTGTCGATCCATTGAACACCGTGGGGGCTGTCCTGACCCGCCGGTTCAAGGAGGTTGGGGATATTGTTCGCGTAGAGCGCGGAACTTGGGGGCTCAAGGAATGGCACCCCGGCCGCACGTGGAAGAAGGACAAGGATTCCAAGTCTGAGCCGGCTAAAGGTGACTTCTCGGAATCTATTATCGTCGATCCGCCCAACGTGCTCGACTAGCCTTAAGCGCAGAGGCTTTTCGCTCGGCAGCGCTCATTTTGGCAGCCCGAGCCTTCCCGCCCGCTAAACCACCCTTACGGCCCCGCTCAACCGCAGCGGGGTCTTTTTCATTTTGGGTTTCTGGACCGTTATCGGGCGCTTCGCCAGTCGCAGTATCGATAATCGACTTGGCGAGTTGGTTGGGGTCACGTGGGCGTTTCGGCTGATCCATGAAGCACTTATATCTTGTTTCGGCCCCTTTTTGAATAGTTTATCTTCGGAACCATTCGAACCGTGTTGACGTTGTGTGTACGAATGCAATATAAGGTGCCTAGAGAGACAGTTAGGAGTAACCGCAATGGAAGCAGCAGTACTAGAGCGCCCTGCGGCGCGAGTAAGGTCGCGCCGCATCCGGAGCGAAACCAATATCCACATTCGCGCTACCGCACAGGTAAAGCATCTGATCGATACCGCCGCTGTGGCTGTCGGCAAGACGCTTAGCGAATTCATGCTGGATAGCGCGCGGCAACATGCCATCGATGTGCTTTTGGACCAAAGGTTATTTGTCCTTGATCCAGAGAAGCACGACGCCTTCTTGAACGCGCTTGATAACCCGCCTCCGGCCGGGACCAAGTTGAAGGCACTGATGAAGCGTAAGCCGCTTTGGCAGAAGTAATCGAACATCCGGGGAAGCGTGCGGGAATAACCTCCCCCACGCTTCTCAAGCCAACGCATGACTTCAGCCGCTTTGATTGCGGTAATGAAGCCCTGACCGATTGGCTGAAGAATCGTGCCCTCGACAGCGAGGGTAAGACTGCTCGCACCTATGTTGTTTGCGAGGGCAATTCGGTCGTAGGCTATTACTGCATCGCCTCTGGGAGTGTTGAGAGGGCTGCAATTCCCAAGCCTCCCATGAAAAGGCACGGCCTCCCAAACCCTGTACCTGTAGCCATAATTGGCCGCTTGGCGCGAGACCTTACCTACAAGGGTAAGGGGCTTGGCCAAGACCTGCTTCAACATGCCCTCCACCAAATCGTTCACGCATCTGAAACGATCGGCATTCGCGCCATCCTGGTGCACGCGATCGATGAGAAGGCTGCCGCTTTTTGGAAAGAAGCGGAATTCATAGAAAGTCCGATTGGGTCCCGAACGTTTTTCCTCCCTATCGAAACGGCAATCGACGCGCTCTAACGCGTCACAATCAAACTGACCCAGTACCAAATTGACGTTCCTCGCAATTGGATGGCCGCTTCACAGCTCAAGCCCGCGGTCCCGAAGCACTTGGCGCATCACAGGGCCTTTGATCTCGCGGGCGATCTCCTCGCCGATCTGGGCGCCGAATTGCGCCTCGGCATCGCTATCTCCGGTTAGCTGATAGTCGGCGAGCCGTTGCTGAAGGCGGCTCGGAAACTCCTCGTCCATCGCCTGCCTGAGCCGGCCCTCCATCTGTGCATGAGCTTGTGGGGCGATCCGCCTCACCACCATCTCCCAGGGTTGCCAGCGAGTTGCCAGATAGTCGGCGAACCCCGCCGCCTCCTCATTGCGCACCTGGATCTCGGCTGCGGTGAGGTCGTCTTCATTGACGTGGGCGACATCAAAGAATCGCATGTCCGGAGCGATGAGCTGCAGGTCCAGCCGCTCACGCAGCTTGACCTGATAGGCAAGATAGACCTCGATCTCATCGACAAACCCGAGCGAGTCGACCTTCTGACGGGCGATTGGCTCGAGCGCATTCAGGCGGAACAGGACCCGCGCCTGCTGTATGAGTTCGCCAAGCCGATCGTCATAGACTCCGTCCTCGACATCAGCGTTCAGACGTGCGGTCTGCATGCCGTTCCAGGTGAGGGTGACGCGATCCTGGCAGGTCTCGCTCGCCCCGTAGGCCAACTCAAAAAACTGCCGCCGCAATTCCGGCCTGATCGCCGCCTGCCGTAGATCCTCGGCCACCGCCTCTCGGAATTCGGGATTGTCATAGTTCACAGTCTTCTGCAGCTTGTCGAGGAAGAGCGCGTATTCCGGGGCACCCTCTTCGTGGGCGAAGTTCTGCCAGGCAGCGATCACCTCCGGCTCGTCCTTCAACCAGTCCGCGACTGCATCGGCGAGCGGCCGTTCCTGGTCCACTAGCGTTCCTACATCCATTGAAAAGAAGACCCGCGGCCCGACATAGCTCGGCGCATTCAGGGCTGCCGCCAAATTCGTCCGCACCTGCTCGGGCAGCGCATTATCCTCCACATAAACCATGCACCCAGAACCTAGCCGGGTTAGCAGGGTCTCCGGCAGGCTGGTCAACCGATTGTTGCGTGCCTCGAGCATCTGGAGCTCGGCCGGGAGGTTCTCGGGCAAGCTCGACAGGCTGTTGCCGCTGATGTGGAGTCTCTGAAGCTCACTCGGGAGGGTCTCGGGCAGGCTGTTCAGGAGGTTATCGCGGGCGAAGAGCAACAGGAGCTCGGGCGGGAGAGTGTCGGGCAGGCTGGTCAGCCGGTTGCCGTCGGCTTCGAGTTCTTTGAGCTCGGGCGGGAGAGTGTGGGGTAGACTGGTCAACCGGTTGCTACCGAGGGCAAGCGACTGAAGTCCGGTCGGTAGGGTGTCGGGCAGGCGGGTCAACAGGTTGCCGCGGACATCGAGGTCCTGGAGCCCGGCCGGCAGGTTGTCTGGCAGGCTGGTCAGCCGATTGTTGCAGACGGCGAGTCTCGAAAGGCTCTCCGGAAGCGTTTCGGGCAGCCCGGTCAGCTGGTTGCTGCCGATGGCGAGAGACTGGAGCCCGGGCGGGAGGGTGTCGGGCAGGTCGGTTAACCGGTTGTTGCTGGCGCCAAGCGTCCGGAGTCCGGATGGGAGGGTGTCAGGCAGGCGCACCAGCTTGTTGCCGCTGACGTTGAGCGACTGGAGCCCGGGCGGAAGGGCGGCGGGCAGTGTCGTTAGGCCCAGATCATGCAGCTCCAGCCCTGCATAGACGTCGCCGGCGTCTGTCCAGGCTTTAATTCGTCCTACGGCCTCTTGGCGGTTTTCGTCTTCCGTCTGCCCCTCCTCGCCGGCCCAGGTGTCCAAGATGGGGTCGAGCCGCGATTGCCTGATGAGGGGATCTTCAAGGTCCGTCGTACTGCCATCGTCCGGCCGGGGCTGTCGGCCGAGGATTGATGCTCCGAAATTGTGGTGCCAAGGAATTGCCGGGGTCGTTGGCCACACAGGCACCACATCACCGGGCTCCGCCCACCAATGCTCCTCCTGATCGAAACTTTGCGTCGGCCAATCCGCAGCTGCATCCACGCCGTGCCAACTATCCGTCAGACTGAAACTGTCGGCTGGGAACTGGCCAACCCGATCCGCCGCCGGAAAAAGCAGATCTTGATTGCCCCCTTGGCGAGAGAAGACGGGCGAATCCGAGGGCAATTGCGAGGTGCCTTGTCCGACGCGATCCTCGTGCGGCATTCTCCAAAAATCCGCATCTTTGTCCGACACAGCGTTGCGGTCGCCAAGGCTATTTGAATTGGTGGGCGGGCGCTCGTGCGGATGCAACTCGTTCAGGTGCTGCTGAAAGCCCGCTTGGTACTCCTGCTGCTGTTCGAGCTCGTCCTCGTTCGCCCGCTCGACATCTGGGGCCTCGAACGGGTGGACGCGCTTGAACGGATCCATCCGATTCTCCTGACCAATCTGAGCAGCTAACGTCGGACCTGGATAAACACGCTCTCGCTACGACGCTTAGCTTTCAAGAAGCTGACGAGGAATCAGAATGATTGTAACCGCCCCTGTAAGGTCTCCGTGGGAGGCTTAGCGCTCCGCCCGTACCGCAGTTCGACATGCCGAGCGCGGACCATGTCGGCGTTTCGAGAAGCTGATTTCTGAGCCTCTCAAGAACGTCCGCGCTTGTGGGCGCGGGAAAATTCATGCTGCAAGCATCGCAATGTCGGTTAATCTGGTCCACTGAACGTAAGATCATATGTCAGCCGCTGCGTGGTCCATATCTTCCGACACCGCCTTGCTAGCGACCTTCTCCGGTCCGGCGCGACTTTGTCACAGAGCGGCAAATTGCCCCGAAGCGAGAGCCATGACCTAAGCGGCATCTTTGACGAAGGTAGAAATTCAAGACTCGCACTTTGACCCTGCTGGGGCTGGTACGCTTCCAATGACCACTGCGCGATTCGCAATGCGAGCGGGCCAAGCATTTCTAGACAAGGATTTGGCAAGAGTTTGGAGACAACGACCAACATGAGGCGCGGCGGCTTGCCGAGTTTGTCTCCTTAATGGCTCGGCACGCATCATGGCCTTGCGATCAACCGCCGTTTGCAGCTTCGCGCGCCAGTTACGAATTACGTGCTGGGAGCAGACATCTTGCGATTTGCGCGCCGCGCCAAGCTACATAAGCACCTTGCGGAAGACCGGTAGTTACTGGGTGAAATCCTAGTCGTCGTCTTCGAGCAGCGCCTTGAGTGCGATGATCGTATCCTTGTGCGGAACATCGTCGGGCACGTCCCCCCGGCCTTGAGAGCAGATGTGCAGCCACGTCTTCCGGCGTTGAAGCAGCGGGCTCGGCTTTGTCTCGACATGCGTCTATTCCTAGGGCGATGGGGCTGCCGCGCCTTCCGGCGCTGGCTCCGCTTGCTTTAGGCGCTCTAGCTGTGGTCTTTCAGGAGGTTGTCCATTCGGCCCTGACCGGGAACTCTGAAGTCGCCAAACCACAGCGATTCGCGGAGAACCGAATGGACACCCACAAGAATGCTCCCCTGACACCGAAAGGTCGAGAGGCGATGGTTCGTTCCGTCGTGGATTTCGGCCTGTCCAAAGCAGCCGCGGCGCGCCAGTTCAATACGACGCCGAAAACGGTTGCCAAATGGGTCGGCCGTTTCCGCATGGAAGGCGTTGATGGCTTGCGCGACCGCTCGTCACGACCTCATTCACTGCCGAGCCAAACAGAGCCTTGCCACATGCACCGCTGTTGAGGTCTTGCGGCGCCAGCGCCACACCGGCAAGCAGATCGCGGTCGAACTCAAGATATCGACGGCCACTGTGAGCCGCATTCTGCGTCGTTTGGGGCTGAACCGGATACGCGACCTGGAGCCGGCCGAGCCGGTGCGCCGCTATGAGCGCGAAACGCCGGGCGAGATGATCCACATCGACATCAAAAAGCTCGGCCGCTTCGACAAGATCGGCCACCGCATCACCGGCGATCGCACCGGTCAGAGCAACAACCGAGGGGGTCGGCTGGGAATTCGTCCACGTCTGCATTGACGATCACTCCCGCGTCGCCTTCTCCCAGATCTTGCCCGATGAAAAAGCCGAGAGCGCCGTAGCCTTCCTCAAAGCGGCCATTGATTATTACAAAGGCCTCGGCGTCACCGTCACCCGGGTCATGACCGATAACGGCAGTTGTTACAAAGCCTTCGACTTCCGCGACGCCTGCCAGGAGCTCGGCCTCAAGCACAAGCGAACCAGGCCTTATACGCCCAAAACCAATGGCAAGGCCGAACGCTTCATCCAGACCGCGCTCAGGGAGTGGGCCTATGCGCAAGCCTATCCCACCTCCGACCGCCGCGCCGAGGAGTTGCCCCGTTGGCTCCATCGATACAACTGGCATCGCCCCCACGGCGGGATAAGATCTCAAACGCCGATCAGCAGGCTCGGTCTAACCGAGGACAACCTCTTGAGACTCCACATCTAG
>NZ_LAXE01000001.1:2444319-2450787 GCF_003122645.1 Bradyrhizobium sp. SUTN9-2 | reverse complement strand
CTAGGTAGCCGCGAGCGCGCGAAATCACCGCCTCGACCACTGTGTCCAGGACGGGATCGCCGCCGGCAGGCATGGTTTCGACCTCGGCCTTGGCGGCGATTGCATGGTGCGTCACGGCATGAGCAATCTCGGAGACGCGCCGGATCGTCTGCGCTGGAGAGAGTTTGCAGTCGATGGCGAAGCGCTCCCAGTGGTTGCGTCCGAGCTGGTCAGCCTGCTTCTGCCCGCCGATCTTTTGCGCCATGTTGCGGGTGATCTTCGGATATGGCGCCGCACAGACGATGTCGTAACTTGGCGCCATGGCGGCGCCGCGCGCCGATAGCATCAGTGAGTAATTTTTGGCATGGGAATCAGTGTTCCAAACCATCGGATTGAAGATGGCAAGATCGACGAAGCGGGCGGTCTCCTGTGCTGTCATCTGGCGCTGGGTCACGCCGATCATGTCGGCCAATGACGGTCCTTTTAGGCCTCTATCGTTGTTCTGGTACTTGGCAGTTGGCGGTCGGCTCAGGGCCTGGCAGAAATCCTCCTGATGCAGCCGCCGCCACCTCTTGCCGTCATGACGACGGTCATAGCGCTCAATCAGCAGGTAGCTACGTTCGCCTGCCGTCCCCGTCGTCACCTTCGGCGTCGGGATTCCGATCATGCGCGCGAGCGTCAGACAGAATGCCTCATTCTGGACGGCGCCAGCCAAGCGCTCGCCATCAGGCTTGATGATGTGGGTCGATGGCGCGCCGTCGATCGGTATGTACAGGGTGTCGCCGTCCAGAGCGACCGCGAGCTTCGTCTGCACACCGGCAAGCGACATCGACACGCCATCTTCGCCGACGAGGAAAGGCTTGTGGGGTAGCTCATTAAGGATGCGCTCGAGCGAAGCCTTGTCGGGGATCTCTCGCCATTTGCCGGCGATCAGCCCGGTGCCAGGTTGTCCGACGGAGAGCGCGCCGGCGGTATCGCGGCCCATCTCGGCAAGAAGACCAATGACATCGGCCGGCGACTTGCCGAGCATATGACCTACGGTCCCGAGGGTTGCGTTCTCCGGCAGCAGATTTGCCGCCCATACCAGAATTGCCGAAGCATCATGCGAGGCCCGCGAGAGCGGCATGGTGAGCGACACAGGGAAGGCGCCGGTCAGCCCGCGCCAGGATTCGGCATAGGTGAAGCCTGACGCTTCGTCGGCGACCGTGATCCAACCGACCTCTCGCGTCTCAAAGTAGACCGGAAGACGGTCCATGAGGCTCCTCCTCGTCGCTGTCGGGAATGTCTGGTGTCGCGGAAGTGTTCGCGCGGCGCACTTGCGCATCCTTGAGAACATCCTCGATGCGCAGCCCGAGAACGTTTGCCACGTGCAGGCTGCGCCCGAGCTGACAGGTGCTTTTTCCTGCCTCGAGGTCGACAATGAAGCGCTTTCCTGTCCCGCTCACCATGGCCAGCTCGTCCTGCCGGAGGCCCTGGCGTTTGCGTTCTTCCTGGATGAGGCGACCGAATGCTGCAGCGAATTCGGCGGCTTGGCGCGCGACACCGGTCTCGCCCGGCTCGTTTCTGCCCTTTGAAGGCGTGTTCATAGTTCTCTCGACGTAAGTTACCGATCGGGAAATTTACGGGTCGAGACAGTAAATGTCCATAGAAAAGTTACCGATCGGGAATTTTTGTGCAATGCTCTTGAGAGAAACACAAGTTACCGAACGGGAACTTTGGTTCCAAGCGAGTATGAGCGGGGCCGCCAAAGTTACCGAACGGGAATTCTGCTCCAAATACCAACTGGGTTCATGAAGAGGAGATCGACGATGACCGGCGAGGAAATCCCAAGTAATCTCCGTCGAGCGATCTTAGCGGTTCGCTCGGTGCCGGCGCTGCCGGCGGCGCAAGATCAAGCTCCGGGCGCCTGACCGAACGCGATCAAGCCGCGCACGAGCCAGGCGATCTTCGTGACGTGCGCTAACGCCGATCCGGACCGGTCTTTGTGTCTCGCCGTCATGCTCGTCGATGAAGCCGCCTTCATTACGGAAGCCGAGCTTGATGACGCCTTCATCACCGATGACGATCTGCTGCAAGCGCAAAAACTCAGTCTCATCGAGCGGCCCCGGTCCTGCTCGCCGATGACCTTGCCCGAGCGCTGGATGGTAAGCGGCAAAGAGACCTTTCAATTACCCATAATTGTTGCCTCGATTGGGGCTCCAAGTTCGATGTCGTTCAGCCGCGATAGTCCGCGCCAGATCACGGTGTTTCCTGCGGGCGGATCGTTGGCTCGGGCCAAGTATCCTCCGAGCCGCGCGATCTTGACGACATAGTGCGAAAGCGTGCTTCGTCGAGAGCAATCACCAGCCCTGTCTTTCACCAAATGATCAAGAAGCCTGATTTCGGGATCTGTCAGCGCCATTTGCGGTACGGCATTCGGCGAGGAGCGATTGAGCATCGTCATCCAGAAGACGCGCCAACTCACAATGCAGAAGACCGCGATCAGATTGACCAGGCGCTCAGCGGTTCGCAATTTTGAGTCCTCTGCTTTGCAGCCCGATTGAGGATCTTATGGAAGACTTCGATCTTCCACCTCAAGGCGTACCATTCGATCTTATTGATGGCGTCCTTGCGCGATTGGACCGGGAGATCGGTGAGGAGCTTCCACTCGATTTTCTTTCGCCGTTTCGGCCTTCCTCGCTCTTGAGCATGGATCACGGTCAGAGTGAGTGCGGGATATTTCGTCTGTTTGCCAATCGGCGGCAGGACGCGTATCTTGCGGTACCTGATCTCAAGAACGGCGTCGTCGGGATCGCCTTTGTCGTCCTTGACCTTGATCCGATGTAGACCCTTGATCGTAACCTCGTCCATTTCGTCGGCAATTGTATGATTGCCGTCGCCGGCAAGCCGATCAACACAGGTTCGCACCAGGAAATGCGTTCCGGCCTCCTCGGCCAGGCAAAACAGCTCATAGATGTCGCTCTCGCGATCACCAATATGAACGCATCGTCCAGGGGCAGCGAGAAGGTCGGTCGATTGCCGTAAATTCTCGAGCCAGCGGATGCTTTCCTTCTGCTCGATCGGCACCCGTGTCGGATTGATCTTTCGCTTCAGCGCCGTCGTCCCCTTGAACTTCTTGCGGGTCCAGAACTTGATTGCCGACAGTCCGAGCGGAAGCCCCTCGGTCGTCACGGCGAGACTCGAATGCATCAGGATGCCGCACTGCGTGCGTCCTCCCGTCTTGCCCGTAAAGCCGATCAGATCCGGCTTCTCGCGCTTGAAGCTGAATTCCGTCGTGTCATGGAGGACGAGGATCGGTCCCTCCGTCGCCGCTACGCGCCCGCGCGTCGCCTCGAAATGACCGCAAAGAATATCCGCCTCGTTGACCCGTTCGTTGGAGAAGAAGCGATAGGCGGCCTTCGTGTTGGCCCAATCCTGACAAACCAGCGGGATGCTTTGACCCATGTCGCTCCCGATTTGTGCGAGCAATTTGCAGAACCGGCGACCAAGCCGCTCATCCTTAAACTCGCATCCCGCAACTTCCCGATCAACCCACGTCTCGATACCGGTCGTCAATCGCTGAGCACGCGCCCCCGCGCGTTCCTTCACCAAGCCCATCGAGCACCCCGCGCTTCCGAATCAGGTGCTCAACAACGAATCACAACAGATTCTACCGATTCAAGATTTCGCCCGCGGCGCCTCGCTCAAATCCAACGTCAAATGTGGATAATTGAAAGCAAAGAGACCCCATCTGGGGGATTGGATGAGCGATCGGCTATTGGCTATTGCTGCGGAGTCTGTGAGCCGATCTGAGCTTCTATGTCTGCGCCTCGTTCTGAAACTAGACGTTCTATATGATTTAAGCTGTCGCCGAGCGTCTTGAGGGGGTGCCGCGAAACTTCGCCGACACCGCGTCGGACGAGTTCAAAGCGCAAGTTGTGGCAGAGGCGCAGGAGGCTGGCGCGAGTGAATCGGGATTCCCCCTCGCAGCTCTTCGCCTGGCGTCGCGATGCTCGGACCGAACGAACTTGCTTGTCGTGGCCTTCCAGTCGCAAAGCCGCGGTGGCGTGCATGTCAGAGGCTGTGATCGGGATTGCCATTGACGAGGTGGTCTGCGCGCCGGCAGATGTGATAGGTGAGATGGCCGGGCTTTCTCTTACCGCGTGCCAACGACGGTTGAAGAGTCCGCGCTCGGAGGGCATCATCTCGGCCGACGTGTCGGCGCCTTTGGCAAATTATCCGCTCGTCATGTTGTGTTTGGGAAGCCGGAAAACCCGCAAACCGGTATCGGCGTCGCGGACCAAGTTCCCTTAGCGTGCTTATAAACGAACGCTCTGCTCTGAACGCTCTCAAGGATCGTGAGAATTAAAAAATTCTTTGTGGCGGTTAACTCGCTCAGGGCCTGGCGGGGCCCAGGTTGAAAGACAAGCGAAGCTTTGGCGCGCAGCGGATCCTGCTTCCATTCGTCGAGGTCATACGAGATCATCGATCCCGCCGTGAAGCGATTGTCCTCGGACGGCGCCCAGTCCTCGTCAAGTTTCACAAGCAGACGGCCGCACGCGAGCGTGACGATTTCGGCCTTCTTCGGCAGATTGAGCTTGACGGGCCCATCGGGGCGGAAGACCACATAGGCGGACTCGAAAGTGTTGATTGCACGGACCGCGCCGGTCGCATGAATCTGACCCGCGCTGTACGAAGCACGAGCGGCTGCGTCTCAGCGTCGGTGGGCTCGCCGCGAAAGATCTCGCGAGCCTCACTGAGCGACTGAGCGCGTTTGAGCTCCTTCACCACAAAGGGGTAGCCGGCTTGCGTCAAAGTCCCCTCACCCCAGTCCCGTACAACAAGGAGCGTGTCACCATCGACCCAGCTGACGTCCTGCTTGCCCTCTGGGAGATAAAAGCCGCTCGCAACGAAGGTCTTCGCGGTGCGATCGAACTCTTGTATCGACACGGCATCCTTGCCGCCATTGGAAAGACTAATTTGGCAGAGGCGCTGTTCAGGCGGAAGACAACTGGCACCTCGAAAGACCCAAGTTTCTGTTCTCGGCGACGGCCAAGGCGTCTACGTCGAGGATGGTCTCCCACTTTGGATCTTGGTTACGAGCGCTCTCGCGCGTGGTGCGCCGCCAGACGCCGCGCACCTGGTTCTCGTCTTGCCAGAAATGCTCCAAACCGCGCTCCTCCAATGGAATATCTGCGATCCGATGCTTGGATTGCAGCATGGAGAGCGCCTGTTCCTAAAACTGCCGATAGCGAGGATCTGACTGGAGCACCCCGAGCGTCTTCTCGTTCTCGGCGCGAGCCCAAGTCAACGCGCTTGGGCCTTCGATCTCCTCGAGCCAACGGAATGGATCATCAGTCAGTGCCGCATCGGTTCGCTCTTGTGAAAGAGTAGTGGAGATGAAGCAGGCAATCGAAATCAGCGTGGCCACGAGGAGTGATGTCTTCACGGATTTGCTCCGGCTGAGGTCGAGCGGCCACGCTCGCGGGCCGCGAAGCGTCAAGCAGAAGCGGAAAGCACGCAAGCGCGCGACATAGCGCGGCTTGCGCTATGTCGCGGGCACCACTGCAAGCTGCGTGTCGGCTAGGAGTCGCAAGTTTCGGCCGTTCGGAGATCAGCGGTCCTGGGGCGCAGATGAAGCACATTCGTCAGCTTGCGGAGGGGGTCATGTATCGCATCATGGAGGCTCAGCACGAGCTGATCTTATCGGCAGCGTGATGCAACGTGGGGACTTGCATCTTGATCACGCCCCCCGAGCAGGAGCGATCAACGTCCGGCCCCTTAAATTGAATGCTATGGAGCAGGTCGGAAAAAACCCTTCGGCCGCTCGCGGAGCCAAGCTGACCGATGCGGTGATGACGATGGCACCATTACCCTTGCTGGGTTAGCCCAAACTCCTTCGAACCTAAAGCGACGCTGCCCAGGCCCATAGGCTTATTCGAGGGATAACTATCCCTCGGCAAAGCCAGGGGCTTTAGGATTGGGGCCGCTCAACGGTCCTCGTGGGGTGCTGATGCGCACCCGATTTTGTTGGCTGCCTAGGCGCGTCCTTAGCGCCACATGATCTGGCATCAAACGCCCCGCCTTGAGCCCGCATTCCTTCTGCATGGCAATCTAGGGAACACATCGCAAGAGGCTGCCATTTTTGATCTAGTCTGTTTGGGCCAGACAGTCTCGCTACTGACGCATTGCGCCAGAATTGGTAGGCGCTGGGCGCTCGGATTCGGCGTATTCATTGCGAGTTGAGTGCGCGGCTTGCGCCTAACGCCATAGTTGGTATGGACCTTGGCGGCAACGAGGTTGAGGTCATTCCTTTTCTATAAGTCGCCTGACAATTCAGCGACTGTTCGTGATGCGAGCTGGCATGCTTCCGCTATGGATTCCGTCAAATGAGCCTCAGCCGCCCTTCCACGAGGGAGAAGGATGACTCCGCTCCTCGAGTCGACCTCGCGAGGCTCCGCCACACGGGTCGTTCTTGTTGGCAGGGATCGGGCCGGCCGCTGGGTCGCA
>NZ_LAXE01000001.1:2441300-2443318 GCF_003122645.1 Bradyrhizobium sp. SUTN9-2 | reverse complement strand
GAACAGGGGGGCTTCTTTGGCGGCCTTTTTGTCGACCGTGCGCATGCCCTGAAATATGCGCTGCTCGAGAATGGCGGCCATCCAGAGAGCATCATCGAGGTCCCGCGGGAGATTGAGCTGGAGTTTCGCACCAGCTCATGAGCGCCGCAGCGTCACATTTCGCAAACAGATATCCTCGACGAGGTGAGCCGGACGTTGAACGAAAGCAACCTTAGCCCAATGCAGGCTTGCCGTACCAACCGCGCCCGTCCATGCCGTACGCCAATAATGGGATCGGCCTTAGCAGAGCATCCAGCTTAACTGCCACAGCTCTCTGTTCGTGCCACCTACCAATGCTAGCAATTGATCGCGTCGCCAGAAACATGTCACTTGGCGAGTAATGAACACAGACCGATCGTCGCGCGGGGAGTCCGCATGCAAGATCAATCAAACTCTCTCCT
Organism: Bradyrhizobium sp. SUTN9-2; assembly: GCF_003122645.1. Lineage (NCBI taxonomy): Bacteria > Pseudomonadati > Pseudomonadota > Alphaproteobacteria > Hyphomicrobiales > Nitrobacteraceae > Bradyrhizobium > Bradyrhizobium sp. SUTN9-2. The sequence goes on along the minus strand of NZ_LAXE01000001.1, from coordinate 2,442,878 downwards.
CGTCGACGGCAGCGCTTTTGAACTCAATTCTTCTCGTGCTGATACGCTGCGCAGCGAGATCTGCTCCACTGCCAAACTCTCTTTCCTGATGGAAGCACATGATGGCCTCTCGGCTGCAATCGTCGAGCGCGCAGGCTTCAAGGGCATTTGGGCGTCCGGCCTATCGATTGCCTGCTCGCTCGGCTATCGTGACGCCAACGAAGCATCGTGGAGCCAGTTTGTTGATGTGGTTGAACGCATCGTAGATTCGAGTCAACTGCCCGTGCTGGTGGACGGCGACGGCGGTTTCGGGAACTTCAACAATGCTCGTCTGCTAGCTCGTAAACTCCGCGTGCGCGGCGTTGCGGGTGTTGCGCTGGAAGACAGCTGCTTTCCGAAGCTAAACTCGTTTGTTGGCAGCCGTCACCCCCTCGCCGACGTTGACGAATTCTGCGGACGGTTGCGCGCCGTGAAGGACACGGTTGCAAACGAGCTCGTGCTTGTGGCCCGGATCGAAGCGTTAATCGCCGGACACGGAATGAACGAAGCAATCGCACGGGCTCACGCATACCGTGAAGCCGGAGCTGACGCGATCCTGATTCACTCACGAAGCAGCTCTGCAGACGAAATCCTTTCGTTCGCAGATGCTTGGCAGAACAGGTTGCCCGTCATTATTGTTCCAACGAAATATTATCGGACACCGACTTGCGAGTATCGTCGCGCCGAGATCTCGACGGTCATTTGGGCCAATCACTCGATGCGCGCGGCAGTCGCCGCAATGCGACGGGTCTGCGGCCGCATCTTCGCTGAAGAGCACGTTGCAAACGTCGAGCCCGATATCGCCTCCCTCGAAGATATTTTTGAACTGTTCAGCTATGACGAACTCGCCGAGGCCGAAACGCGATACCTGTATCCCAACAAGCTGCAGCATTAGCGTCATTCGCTATCGGCCAGGCCTAGGTTTGCTGCTCCATGCCAGAGATGTGTCGACAGACTACGCCTTTGGCGAACCACAAAGATTGAGCGGCTAGCACGATCAAATGACTGTCAAGAACGCAACTATCCTCGCCGCCGGCATCGGCTCTCGCCTTCGGCCGCTCACGGACCTCCGGCCGAAGCCCCTGGTCGAAGTCAACGGTACTCCGATTCTCTACAAAGCGCTCAGAAATTTGGAAGCTGTCGGGGTCAAAGAGGTGACGCTCGTGGTCGGTTATCGCAAGCACGCTATTCAATATGCGTGCGGGCATCGATTTGGCGCGCTCGCGATCAACTATGTGACATCGGCGGCTTTCGACCGTACCGGAAGCGCCTATTCGCTGTGGCTCGCGCGTGACGCGCTGCTTTCCGGAGATTGCTTTCTCCTCGAGGGCGATGTGTTCTTCGAGGAAAGCGCGCTGGGACATCTGCTGGACAGCGGACTGAGCGACGTGGCGGCAATCGTTCCGTTTGACGAATCCATGGAAGGCTCGGCAGTCCTGTTAACGGAAAGCGGCATGATCTCGCAGTTCCGTATGAGGCAAACCGGTGCAAACCTAACTGCGAATGGCCCGCAGCTTTTCAAAACGATGAACCTATTCCGATTTTCATCGCCGACCCTCA
>NZ_LAXE01000001.1:2422026-2440456 GCF_003122645.1 Bradyrhizobium sp. SUTN9-2 | reverse complement strand
ACTCAAGGAGACGATTATTCCAGCGCTGGACCAAATCATGGGATCCGGCGCGACCCAGGCCTACATCGAAGAACTTCTTTCGTATCTTATTGACCTGCGCGGCCTGCAGCTTGCCACTACGCGGTGCGACCATGTCAGATGGTACGAAATTGACACGACCGAAGATCTGCAAGTCGCAGAGCGACTTTTCAGGGGCGCACAAGATCGAGGCATGCTTCGCAATGGGTGATTTCGATGCTCAAATACCTCTGAGAGCCTGCGAACGCCATAATGACTGGCGGCCTTGTTCTTTTCGTCCGTCAATCTGTTTCTTGCGCTTTCCGATCGGCTTGAACTTGAAAGCGATGGGCGGTCCTATCCAACCACCTCGACGGCCAGTGGCAGCTCACACAAAAATGACCACCCAAATTTTGCCTAGATGGCAGAGAGCCTCGACGGGTTTTCGGTTGGGCCGGCTCATTTATCGGTCGTTGCAACTTTATTCGAATGGAGGGCCATGGGCGCCCTCTGGGTCCGCATCTGTGCATATGGCTCGAGGCCGTTCCCGTAAATGGGTAGCAAAATCGAACGACTGGCCAGCCAGCGGAACGACCTAGCTGCGGTCGGCGCGGGCAAGACCTGCGCCGCCACAATCGATTAACGACCGATATGCCAGCGTTGGTGTGGGCCGCCCAATAGCGTCGGGAAAACTACGATTTGGTGACATGCATCGAATAGTTCGATTGGAAGCATCGAAATTTGTGATCTTTTTATGTCGGTTATAGCCAGTGGTTTGATGACCATCGAAATGGCTGCCTTCGCGCATGAGAGCTCGTGCGCTTGTGGCTTACAATGTGCGCCGAATCCGCGTTGAGCGCGGTATTCCGCAAGAGCAATTGGCCTACGATGCAGGTGTTGATCGCTCCTATATGAGCGGACTTGAGCGCCAACAGGCGAACCCGACAGTCGACCTTCTCGATCGCCTTGCCGAGACGCTCGGCGTTACTGTCTCCGAGCTGTTTATTCGGCCAACCAAGGGTGCGCCGCCGCCCGCCACCTTACCTAAAGGTCGCAAGCCCAAGGCGGCACGCCGCAAGAGGACCTAGTCCCCCCGAAGGGGCCAAGCCGCGGGCCGCCGATCTGTGTGGTACTGCCAAATTATGAAAGCGCTCCCACGCGGATTTTGTGCGCAGCCGAGCCTTGATTCGCGGTAATCCCGTTAAAGACATCGAATAATGTGATGGATGTTCAATCCAGCGCCGGAGCAGACAATGGCGGCTCAAGACGAAGAAGTTCCTCTAAACGCCATCCGCGCTTTTGTGATCGTCGCGCGCGAAGGCAGCGTTACGCGCGCCGCCAGCAGCTTGGGAACGACGCAGAGCTCCGTCAGCCGCTATTTGTCCGTCCTGCGGGACTATCTCGGTGCTGACCTCATCGAGCGGCGCGGCCGCCGCAGTCATTTGACCGAGTTCGGAAGATTATTTGCTAACGCGGTCTCTGAACCGCTCGAGACAGTCGGCTTCACCGCCAAGAGAATGCGGCGGCGGGCGGCCGCGGGCGCCAATCGGATTGTCATTCGCACATCACTGTCGACTTTTGCCTCTTCGCTTCTGATTCCAAACCTGCAAGCGTTCTCTGCTGAAGCGGGCGGTGTCATCGTGGATGTCGTCAGCTCGCTATCGGCGCCGACATCTTCTGATGACTACGACATATTGATTACACGCGACCTTTCCGTCATCGAACCTGCCGATAGTTGGGAGATCTACAATGAGGAGCTGGTATGCGTGGGGCCGCCAAATCTGGTCGCGGGCAGAGAGCTCTCGATCGTTCGATCGACGCCGATACTGAACATCACATCTCGTCCCGACATTCTGCCGACCTGGCTGAGGGCGATGAACCTGTCCTCAAACGACATCCGAGCGGGGGCGCGCTATGATCACAACTATCTCGCTCTGCCGGCGGTCATGACAGGAAAATGCCTTCTTGTCGCACCAGAAATCATCGTCAGTGATCTGGTGCGAGGGGGCGCTTTGCAAATTATTCCCGGCTCACGCGCTCCAAGTGGCATGCAATATCGCGCCTATGCAGTGGATCGCAGCGAGCATCCCGAGATCGCTCGTTCTTTTTGCCGATGGGTTGCTCGCCTTTGCAAGAAGGCAACGCTAGCTCAGGCTACCTGAAAGGCTCTCCAGGTCTCCTCGATGACTCTGCGCCAGATCGCTTTACCGCCCCCCATTCATATCGAGAGCCGTCAACCAGAAAGACAATCCGAACAAGGGGCGGGGTCCTTCTTCTCACCAGGATTATCTCTTCGCTGCAGCCACCCCGACGACAAGGGACAGAGTGAGAGATCGGAACGCAAAGATCTCCTCTCCGCGATCGTGCCGATGCCAGAAGAATTGGCTAAGCAGAACGTAGGTCATTGATTGCCCGAGAGCTCATGAACTGTCATTCCTGCGTCGGCCTTTGTGGAGCAATGCGCGGCAGCGAAGGCGCATGAGGCGCCGCCCCAGCTTAACCAGTCGAATGGTTCGGCTGCGCAGGTCGCTTGTTTTCCAGCCCCGCTCGGCAATACGGTGGCTTCCAAACAGACCTTGCGCGATTTGGCGATAGTTATTTCCTTCCTGCCATCCATCCAGTGCGCGCAGCGCGAGGATAAGGTCACGCCGCTTCAAAGCTGGCAAATCAAGAGGAGGCGTTCCGAGCGGCCGATGCTCAAGGGCGAGCCAAAATCGACGTGCGGCCTGCAAGCGAAGCTCGAAATCCGCGTCGAGCAGCAGATCGACCGCGACAACACACCCGCTCGCCGGAAGGCTCTTCAGCCAAAGGCGATGCTTCGCGCCTCCGAGTGGCACGATGGCATGCCAGCCATCCGGCGCGCGACGAACGTCACTGCCCGGCAGATTGCCGAAATCGATCTGGTAGCTTTTGGGCCCCACGCATTTGGCCGCCCGCACAGGTAGGACGGTCGCCAGCACTTCAGGTGCCCAGAAGACAGCCTGCTTGTCGAATGCGTTTTGCGGATCAGCTGGAAAACGAGAGCCCCCACTTTCCTCGCAAATGCTCCGTGGCTGCGCTGGATCGTTGGCGGCGAGACAAGCGTCTATAGTCCTCTTGGTAATCGGGATCTCGGCGCAGCCATTCCCAGGCCACGTCGGCAGCTTCTGCCTTCTTGAGGTTGCTGTATGCTTCCTCAGATCTCCAGTCAGTACGTGGCATTGTCGCGATTTCCCCGCAAGATTTCATACGCGAGGAAGTGCACTCGATGATTGTGGCACTTTCCGGCTCGGACGCAGCGCGTACCCGCCCTGGACGCACTTAATCGATGGAATGATCGAATTTTGCGATCGCTAGAAATTCCCCCCGATCCTGAGAGCGGCGGCGTTCATTGTTTTGGCCAACCGCCACGCAGCAGATCACGATAGCCGTGGCCTGCTATCCACCTGGCCCGCGTCAGATGACTTTCGAAAGTGCGTCGCGCACGATCCGGTTCAAGGGTCGGGTCAAGCCCAAGCACAACGCGCGCGATTTCGGTCCAATCTGCCTTGTCAGCGTCGGCATCGAGAAGTCGCATGTAGGTGACGGCGTGCTCCTTGTCATATGACGTGAGCTCGGGCGCGCTGGGAGCCAATTCTGCGATCTTCGGGTCGGCCGGCACTGACTGAAACTCCTACCGAACTGAAAATTCTAGCGAAATCCGAGCAACGATACCGAACTTAGGGCCATTTTGGTACCGCTCGAAATGTCGCGGCCCCTTGTCTTTTGGACCGGACCCATAGCCGCGAACGCATATGGGACAGCTCCATTCTGTGCATCTGCCTTTCATCGGCGCGCTGAATCTGCTTGCAATCCATACGGTGGCTGATTGCAAACTTGCCACACAGCTCAGGGTGCCCTTGCCTCTTCGCCCTACGGGCAACGGAGTGGAGGCCGGTTGTTTACCCGCCGGCTGGTGACGGCCGCAGCCCAAAGGGCAGCCACGTGAAAACAATTCGTTCACTTTTCAGGCTCCCGCGGAACGGTTGTCCTATTCGGTCGCGGCGCTCGCAAAAAGCCGCCGGAACCTCTGGGGTCATTTTGCTGTCCCGCCAGTAGCGAGCTGTCGCGCCGGGAGGTCGCTTGTGATGCGCCAACGGCATTGAGAAGACAAACTCCAGGACATCTGCGTCTCACGGTGACCTGCTGCGTTAAAGCAAAAGTCAACCGAGAGCCAACTGGCAGCTTATCGGAATAGCTCGGTTATAACCAGTGGTTTCATAGCCGTCAGAATGGCTGCCTTTGCGCATGAACGCTCGTGCGCTTGTGGCCTGGAATGTGCGCCGGATCCGTGTAGATCGCGGCATTCCGCAAGAGCGATTGGCTTATGATGCTGGGATCGACCGCTCGTATTTGGGTGGCATTGAGCAGCAGAAAGAGAACCCGAGCATTGATCTCCTGGACCGTATCGCCATGACCTTGGGTATTCACTTGTCCGAATTGTTCGCTGAGCCAGCCAAGGGTGCGGCACCTCCCAAACCAATGTCTAGAGGACGCAAGCCAGCCCACCCGAGTCGGAACAAGGCGTAATCATCGAGAAAGCCATGTTTGTCGCTCACGACGGGGCGTGTTAGCCGGAGCGGCTCACGGGCCCCTTTGAGTCTACGGCCGCCGTTCCGACCTCTGGCTGCAAAACAGCGGTCCGCGCGATCTATTCCAGGTAAGCCAGAACATCTTCCAGATGAGCTCTTACGCCGCTCGCGTAAGTCGATTGACTAGCCGCTTGAGCCCGACGCTTTCTCCAAGAATGCGCCCGGAGCTTGCCGACCTAAACTTGCCGCGTCGGCCCAATTCTGGAACAACGAACTCCGTGAACTCCTTGAGCCCGCTCGGAGCAATCTCCGGAATCACCTGGAATCCATCGCCCGCATATTGAACGCGCGACACTAACGCGTGTTCTCCTGCCAACCCGGTCGATAGTTCAAGCTCGGCGAGCCGCCCGGCATAGCACGTCGACAGGACTTGATTCGCACGTAGCGTCAAATTGTAGGTTCGAGAAACAAGCCGCCGCGAGCTTTGGAAAGGCCGTCGCAGGGCCAGTGCCTCACCGGGGAGCATCGTATGACGCTATCTATGTACCGACTTCTAGGCCAAGGCTCGCGGCTTCCGTCTGGAAAGCTTGGCATGGCAACTCCGCACCGCTGCACGCAGTCGCGCTGAGATCGCCAAAAGCGCTCGCAACGTCACCCGCCACGACCAGGTCCTACGAGCAATGGGCTGTACTTCAACCGCCGACTTTCGGCTCGCGCACCGCCAACGCTCCAGGTTGCGCCACGCCGCGTCCGCGAAACGGACTGCTGCTGGAACGACTTGCGCACTCTCGATGGCAACCGTCCTCTGCGCATCAAGAGGGAAAAGGACATGATCGATGTAAAACTGCAAACTGTGCTCTCTTCTCTTGTGCAGCCGGCCAAAGAGCTAGGCGTTCAATCGCACGGTCGGCGGGCGCCAGATGCACGTTACGTGAAACTAAACACCAATGAGAACCCATTTCCACTACCAACAATGGTATGGCGAAGTGCGATCTCGGCGCTCGAGCGTCAGTATTTGTATCCGGAAGACGACAACATCGGCTTGAGAGAAGCCGCCGCTGATGCCTACGGCCTCTCAAAGGACCATGTGATCGCCGGCAACGGCTCGTCGGAGCTTCTCGCCCTGATCTACAGGGCGTTCCTTGGACCGGGCGACAGCGTCGCAATGATGTCTCCTGGATTCTCGTTCAATCGCAAGCTTGCTCTGCTGCAGAGCGTCAAGCTTCTCGAAGTATCGTGCAGCGACTCGCATTCGACTCCGCTTGACCAGTTGCTCCTCGGTCCGGCAAAGGACGCCAAGTTCATCTTGCTGGCCAATCCCAATAACCCAACCGGGTCGTTCGTCCCTATCGCCGATGTCGAACGCCTTGTTGCGCAGTCTGATCGCTTAATCGTGCTGGATGAGGCCTATGTCGACTTCGCACCGGATAACGGTCTGAGACTCGTCCGCCGTTATCCCAATCTTCTGCTCTTGAGGACTTTGTCAAAGAGCTATGCGGCCGCGGGCATTCGCATCGGCTTCGGCCTTGGTCACCCAGAGATTATTGGACGGCTGCGAAACATCCAGAACGTGTTCAACATGAACATCATAGGGCAAGCGGTCGGAATCAGCATCCTTTCACATCGCGCGGCCTACGAGGAGAACCATAGGCATATCAAGCGCGAAAGAGAGCGAGTTGCGACCCAATTGCGTCAATTCGGATTCGGTGTAGCGCCTTCTCATACCAATTTCTTGCTGGCGCGGGTGCCGAAGGGACATGACGGCAGGTGGTGGCATGCCGCGCTGGAAAGAGACGGCATACTCGTTGCTGTCTTTGCAGATGACGGTCTGGAAAACTGCATTCGCATCAGCATCGGCACAAAGGAGCAAATGGACCTGTTCTTGACAGCGGTAGCCGCAATCTCAGAGCGCACCAAAAGTGATGAATAGCCAGCCGCTCGCCGATGTGCGCTCGCTTCACCATACCGCTAGTGGAACGAGAAGGCCGCGACAGCGCATCGTGCGAAAGCAGACACCCCATGCAGCTGAGGGCCAAGCGGTCGCCAAAACAATCGCTTCCCCTGCGGATCCTGCGACGCATCACCACGATGTCGCGCAATCGGCGCCATAGGTACCGAGAGAGGACCGGACCCGACAGTCACGAGATGCGGCGCTAGCGGTCCGTTCCTTGAACCTCCAGAAAACGATTACGTAGCCCGGCCCAACCATGGATTTTTCCGATGACACACCAGCCTTCGTCAAAACTCACTTGCGGCATTTTCGATCACCTGGACGACGACAGCCGCGATCTCGGTCGTCAATACGAAGATCGCCTTGTCTTGGCGGAGGCCTACGATAGCCTCGGCTTCCATGCGTATCACCTAGCCGAGCATCATTGCACGCCGCATGGAAGGAGCCCCTCGCCAAATCTTTTCCTGTCGAGTGTCGCGCAGCGTACGCGACACCTTCGTCTCGGCCCATTGGTCATGCTGCTCAATTCCTATCATCCGCTACGCGCATTTGAGGAAATCTGCATGCTCGATCAATTGAGCGGCGGCAGGCTGGAGCTGGGCTTCGGACGGGGTACTCTCCCAATCGAGCTGAATTACTTTGGAATTTCGGATGAATCGGCGCCGAGCCGGTATGAGGAAGCCAACGAGATTCTCCTGAACGCCATGAAGGGTGGGGTCTTGTCCTACCAAGGTCGGCACTTCCAGCTGAACCAGGTTCCCCTGACTTTAACTCCTCAACAGCGTCCATGCCCCCCCATATGGGTGACAACCAATCGCCCCGACACGGCCATCTGGGCCGCAGGCAATGGCGCAAACCTCGCCTGCATGGGGCCGGCCGCCGTTGTGCGCAAAGTTACCGATGCCTACCACACACATCGAGAGCGCAGTTCCAGTTGTTCTGGTCGTGAGCCATATGTCGGATTGCTTCGCATGATCGTAATTGGGCGATCCGAGGCGGATGCGTATTCCCTAGCCCGATCCGCTTACGAGCGATGGCTTCGGAGCTTCAAATTTCTCTACGAGCTCAATTGTATCCCGACGCCAAAGCCCCTTCCGCTGACATTCGATGCAGCCATCGAGAGCGAATTGTGCGTGGTCGGAACGCCAGCGTCCGTCCGGCGCGTTCTGCTCAATCAAGTGGACGAAGCCGGCGCAAATTACCTGCTTTGTCAGCTCGCCTTCGGTGATTTGCCCCTAGATGCCTCGCTATATGCAGCCAGGATCATCCAATCCGAACTGCTCGGCCGGACCTGAGTCCTACATCGTCATTTTCGCAGGAGCACATCGTTCTGCTTAGCGGCGGCTCATGCAGCGCGATGACTGGGGCATCTACCTTCGCCGAGTTGGGCGCGGCCCAGCGCTTCTTCGTCAGACACTTCAGAATGCTCGCACGGAAACTCCTGTCATTTCGTTGAGGAAGCGGTCGAGCCGCCATATCGGTTGATTTACGTCGAACCGTTGGGCACGTCGTGCATATAGGCGCGCGCGCCTATCGTCCCCTCCTCGATCGCGAGATAGCGGCGACAGCGTCCGCCGCCGAGGAAGGTCCGGGCGGATGTGGTCAGCTGCTTGGTGATCACGACAAGCGTGACGGACTCGTGGTCGCAACGAAGCGAACGCCGTCTTGATCGATCAAAACAATGGACTCATTTAGGTCCGTGACGTGATCCGCAATGATCACGGTGAATGATTGGCGCTCAACTGCTTATGCATTTCCATGTTTGACGCGCTCGGACCTGCGTCGATACGATCGACCATTGCGTGTTGGGTCGGTTTGATCATGATTTGAGCGCCCGCGACCTGACGCGGCGTTAGGTTAAAGCGCTCTTGGAAGAGAGTATGTTGCGCGACAGCTACAGCAATTTGAGACAGCACTGTTAAGAGGCGTGCGGCGCAGGGGACATGTGAAGGAGCGTATTCGAAATGAAGAAGTTGTTGCTTGTGACTGCTGGCATCGTCGCGTCTATCGGGGCAGGGCCCGTATTCGCCGCCGATCTCGCTCAGCAACCCGTCTACACCAAGGCAACGCCGATACCGGTAGCTGCGCAAATCTATGACTGGAGCGGTTTTTATATCGGTGCCAATGGCGGCTGGGGTTCAACCCATAGCTCTTGGGACTTTACAGGTATCACGCCCGAGGGCTCACATGATGCGAGCGGCGGAACCCTTGGTGGGCAGTTCGGCTATCGCTGGCAGATGGGCCAAGTGGTGTTCGGTGTTGAAGGCCAGGGCAATTGGGCCGATTTCAGCGGTTCCAATGTCAGCACCGCCTTCCCGGCGAACATCAACCGGACCAAGACCGACTCGTTCGGCCTGCTTACAGGCCAAGTCGGGTACGCCATCAACAATGTATTGCTCTATGCCAAGGGCGGTGCCGCGGTGACCGGAAACACCTATGAGATCAACTCCCTCACCGGCGCACAACTGGCGAGCACGGACAAGACCCGCTGGGGCGGCGTGGTCGGTGCGGGCATCGAACTCGGCTTCGCGCCGAATTGGTCGGTCGGCCTGGAGTACGACCACATATTCCGGCAAGACGCTAACGTGAACTTCACCACCGCCGCTGGCGCGGCCGGTAGCGATCGCATCCGGCAGGATTTCGACCTGCTGACTGCCCGGCTCAACTACAAATTCTGGGGCCCGGTCGTTCTGAAGTATTGATCCTATCGCGTAAAGCGATGGATCGAGAGCCCCGGCCCAGGCCGGGGCTTTTTTTTGGCGATCCCGGTGACGCACGAGGCGATCTAGTCTAGATCTTCTCGAATCTGCCGTTGTACTGGCAACTGCAGATCATGGCTGTCCGAGGCATCCATCTTGACCTGCTCGACTGGATGTAACGTGCCGTCCGGCGCCAACGGCCTTCGCTGTGCCGACGAATACGCTCGGACTCGTTAGCATTGACATCAGACCTCGCTGACGGCATGTCGTATCTTGACCGCAACAGTCGGCTTCAGTTTGTGAGCGCTCAAGGCGACTGTGAGAATTGCGCTCTTGCCATCAGCCTTGGCCCGGCGCAAAGGTGCAACGACTTCTCCGAGAGTGGGCCGAGACTGGCTCCGTGCGTGGGGACAGTCGACTCTGCATTCCAGACGCGCGAGATCGTTTGCGGGATTCGAGCTCGGCAGTTGCCGGCTTTATCATCGCGTTAGGGCGCAGCAAGCAACTCGCCGCGCGTTCCGATAAGGCGCTCTCCGCCGGCAGTCAGCGCTCTGCCTTCAGCTCATTCTCTGCGTGACGACCGTCACGACAGGATGGCCGTTGTTGTCGCTGAAACTTTTGGCGAGACTTACGAGCACGTGGCTCATGCGGTCGATGTGACCGCGAATTCTCCATGGTTGGATCGAAGAGAGTGGTCGTTCCATTCGAGGTGGACGTTGCGACCAGGCGTGCGTGTCCATCGGCGAAGCGCAAGCTGAGCAAATAGATAGATGGGTCTTCGGCGATTTCATCCACGATCCTGGCGATATCCGAGGACCTGCCAAATTCGTATCGTCGGCGTCGCGCGGATGGTTGCAAGCCTGCTTCCTGCAATACATGTCCTTTGGCTGAAACTCCTCGGCCGGATTTTGCAATTGATTCCTGAGTTCTTCATACCGCTGTCGCCGCATCGCTGCTGAGGCGTGAGCTTGCGAACCCGGCTGAAGCGCGCTCATTCGGGATCGCGGACTGCTCGGAAGATTGAAGAGCCACTCTGCCGCCAGACCAGCGCACATGCCGTCCACATTTGCGCCGCGCAATTCGGCAGTCTGGTATTCGAAAAGGGGAATGACCGGTCCTCTAAAGAAGATGGGCTGGGCCCCGGGCGACGAAGAGGATGGGGCCGAGAAGGAGCCTGGAGTAGGACTATGCGCATCAGGTATGTGGTATCCTGCAGCAAAGCCCCATTTTGTCGCACGCACCGTCAGATGACAAATTGCCATGAACTGCTAGAACCGCAAGTCTTCCCACGAAGTTACCATCGTTCATCGAGCTGCTCGCTTCCCCCCCTGATGAGTACCTGTCGATGAGACGCTGGCTTGAATATGCATGGAGTTTCGCCTATCGCTTCAGTCGTACGTTACGCAGTGAGCGCGCCAATGACATGCCGCGAAGATGATCAGTCGAGCTGACTACAAGCTGACGCTCGTGCGCAGCTGGAGCGAATGGAGGCGATAGCTCCGGTCCGTACGAACTGTGGGTCGGATAATGGTTTCGCCTTCAATTCGTGCTCCCCGCCGTTCCGGCTGATAAAAGAGACAAGCAATCGCGCGGCGTGGCCGTGCCGTGACAGGCTCTTTCAGGCAAGCGCAGCAAGCTCATGACTGCCCTTCGCGTCATCCGGATTCCTCCCTCAAGTTTGGATCCTGCTTGATCGACGATCCTCACGGAAACGAATTATCGCAACCGCGCGCCAGCGATAAGTTGATGAAGAGAGCGACGTCTCGATGGAATTCGCGACATCCCGCTCACGGCGCTCCCCAGGGCGTTGGGCTTGGTCAGCGTCGCTGGCTCTAGGATGCGATCAGCCTGAGAAGCACGCTGTCGTCCGACGCCCGCCTGCTGGTCAGCGCAGACCCGCCCTACAGCCCGTCTCATCATGCTCCAACACCGAAAGGTTGAGAGCATGATCTACTTCGGTACGCCCTTACGGGACGCACGCGGGGCTATCTTCAAAAACACCTCTCACGGCTCCAGTGCGACCTGCAAACCCTCGTGACCTGCAACGTGAACGTAACGTGGTCCAATTGGCCGACCTCGACCGCTGGCGACAGTGACGATGTCCTCCAGCGGAGCAACGCGTGCATCCGATTCAGGGCGTGACAAGATCAGGTCGGCGTGGAACAGACCTTCCGATTCCAGTCCGGTTGCATCGATGCCAAGAGCTGCCAAAGTGGTCAACGTCCTCTCAAATTCCTCAGCATCGCGAAACCGCCGCTGAATAAATGTCGCACCGGTCAGGCGTTCCGTCACAAGGCCACATTTCGCGAACGTCGCAGCCAGGGACTCATACGGGAACATCCGCAACACGAACGAGATGACCCATGGATGCTTCTGTGTCGCATCGAGAATTTTGCTGAACGTCTTTTCAGTCACGTAACCGATGCAGCCCGTCGACATGATAACATCGGTGGAACAAAGAACACGCGCGCTTTCTGTCGAAAGCGGTTCTTTTTCAAGGTCGGCGACAATACCCTGCTCAAGCAGGCCAACGGTTGTTGCATAGCGGATTGCCGGAGCCGATACATCGAGGCCGATAAATCGTGCAAGACCAACATCAGGCCAAGCCGAGTAAAAATTGCGGTCGAGACCCATCAGTGCCTCGGAACCGATTGCCCTCATCTCGCGCCGGGCATAGCGGTGGCGCAGGCCGCTGAAGGTCAATGGAAAACGATGCACCGCCGCGTTGATGCCGTAAGAGCAGCCGACATCAAGCACGATCGGCTTAACGCCCGTTGCAGACGCTTTCGCGGCCAGAATCTGACGCACGATCGGCTCAGCCACATCTGGGATCATATAATCTAAGGCTCCAAGAACGGAGAAATACGCTCTTGGATCATCCAAAGCATAAATGTCATCGAAGACAGCTTTATCCCGATTGATGCGCGAAAAATCTGCTCGCAACCCAGGTCTCCACGTTCAATTTGCACGCAAGCCCAAGGCTCTTGCCTTGGCCGGGAGGCTCTTACTGCAAATCTTGGCCGATATATGAACCTTACAGCGCTTTACTCTCTGTCTAACCCCCATTTCGTGAATGGCCAGTCGTTCTCCCTGCTTGAGGCCTGCAGCTTGTCGCGTGGATGCCGATGCTGGATATCGAGGCTGGGTGAAGACGCGGGGTGGTGAGGGTGTCCAAATGCGGACCGCCTCGAGTATTGGGCGCGCGCCTTTGTTCGTCCCAGATGCTTCTGACGGCGTAACGCTCTCGACGGATTCTGACGAGCGGCTCAAAAGGGGCTTGAACCGCACGTAACGGGAGTTTGTATCATCATACGGGTCAGCGGCGGATCACGTCCGACCGTGGGTTACTTCTTGACGCGTGATGAGACTGGTGAACCTCTCAGAATGTCGAACCTGTATCGCGATGCTCCGTTCTGATGCCCGATCACTTCCCAGAAAGCCAAGCGGTCATCATGCTCGGACAGCCGGTCTGCCGTCCGCTCGGGTGTCTCAGTCTTCCGAGAGCGCAGGCAACCATTCGCGCATCATGGCGGAACTTGTCGCAAGCTCGCCCATCGCGATGTCCGATGCGACGACGCCCCATCCGAACCACGCCAACTATTCGCGGGATCAAGCACGACGTCGGCGCATCTTGCGCACTGGTGCCGTTGCTGAGAGCCCCCGATACTGACGCCGCAGCTTCAAGACCATCGCCGACAGACATTGCTGGATCAAGCGCTCTGGAGTGAGCGCTGCAGTATACGATCGCTCGAATTGTTCCGCCGATGTCTGGACTGCGGGCTTATCACGTGCGGCATGAACAATATCGTAGATCACCGAGAGAGGATAGACGTGAAGCACAAGCAGCGAACCAACGAGCCGTCGCGCCCCAAAGCGCATCATTATACAATCATTCTTTTTGGCCTTGCGATTACGACGGCTCTGTGCTGCGGAAGTGCAGGTGCGCGCGATCGGCCGGCCCCAGCGGAGGCGCGACAGGCGTGCACACCGGATGCGTTTCGCCTCTGCGGCGCTCACATACCTGATGAGGACGCTGTCGCGGCCTGCCTCAAATCCAATACCCAACGCTTGAGCGTACAGTGTCGCAAGTTCATCCCAGTCCGAGATGCCCCCGCAAGGGATGGGGGCCAAAGATGAGGTCTTCGCGACATCTGGTTTCGCCGGATCATTTCCCTGTCGCTAAGGGTGGCGCCGCCTCTGACCGATCTGATCAACGGTTGTGATGCGTCACACCGGGCTGGCAGGACGATCCGCCGCGCCTCTCTCAACGTCTGTTGCCGCTCACACTAAATAGCTGAAGATACCGGAATGCATGATCTGCCTTTTGATACCGTCCTGATCGCCAATCGGGGGGAGATCGCCGTTCGAATCATCAAGACCCTTCGCAAGTTGGGGCTTCGTGCCGCGATCGTCTACCACGACATTGATGCGGGCACGCTTGCTGTCGCTATGGCCGATACGGCCATCGCGATCGACGGACGCACGCCGATTGCTGCCTATCTCGACATTGGGCAGATCGTCGCTGCCGCCCGAAAAGCGAATGCTTGTGCACTGCACCCAGGTTATGGATTTCTGTCGGAAAACGCTGAGTTTGCCAGGGCGATTACAAGCGCCGGCATCACGTTCATCGGGCCTGCCCCCGAAAGCATCGAACTGATGGGCGACAAGATCCGGGCCCGCAGCTTCGTTCAGCGGCACGGGTTTCCAGTCGCTCCTTGCGCCACTGAGGACGATGATCCGGCAACTTTCGTCCGCAGAGCCCGTGCCATGGGTCCCCCTTTGCTCGTCAAACCTTCCGCGGCTGGGGGCGGCAAGGGCATGCAGATTGTGCGCGACATCGGCCTCCTGGAGGACGCGATTGCGCAGGCACGCAGCGAAGCGCAGCGCTACTTCGCAGATGGCCGGCTCTACGTCGAACGTTACATCGAACACCCGCGCCATATTGAAGTCCAGGTGCTGGGCGACGCCTTCGGAAACGTTACTCATCTGTTCGAGCGCGAGTGCTCAATCCAGCGTCGGTTTCAGAAGGTTATCGAAGAGGCGCCCGCGCCGCGGCTATCGTCTGCGTTGCGTCAACGGATCTGCGATACTGCCGTCGGCATCGCCCGTGCAGCCAAATATCAAGGTGCAGGCACGGTCGAATTCATCCTTGGCGGAGAAGAGTTTCATTTTCTGGAAATGAATACGCGTTTGCAAGTTGAGCATCCCGTGACCGAAATGATCACCGGCGTCGATCTTGTTGCCGAACAGATCCACATTGCTGCGGGCCATCCACTGAGGTTGGCACAGTCCGACATCGTGCCGAGAGGACATGCAATCGAAGCCAGGCTGTGTGCCGAAGCGCCGGAGCGCGGATACGCTCCAACAACAGGCAGGGTCCTTGTGCTCGATTACCCCGATGGCGACGGTATACGCGTCGACAGTGGCCTTGCGCGGGGTCAGAGGATTACGACGGCATTCGACCCCTTGCTCGCCAAGATCATCGTGCATTCGCCCACGCGTATTAAGGCTGCGCAAAAAGCGCATCGCGCGATGCGGGAATTGGTGCTTCTCGGTTGCGCAACCAACGCAAGCTTCCTTGCCCGGATCCTTGCGCACGACGGATTTCTCCATGGGCAAATTCATACGGGGTATCTTGAGGAACATCCGCATATCGCTGCTGGCGAGCCCCTGGCCGACCTACCGGATTTCCTCGCAATAGGCGCCCTCCTGACCGGACCGGTCCGCGAATCGGCGGATGCTGTGTCCGACCTTCATGCGGCGCTGGGCAATTGGAGAAACTAACGTGAATCATTCTTTTGAGGTCGATGGAGTCGAATACCAGCTATGGCTGTCCAGATACCGAGAGAACTACCGTCTCTGCTTGCATGACAGGGTGATTGCCCCTATCGCGTTCTCCGATCGCGGCGACGGCCACGGCCTTGTTACGATTGCGAGTGAAAGCCGGCCGGTCCGCTTCGCGATCGATGGCGAAACCGTTCACGTGCACATAAGCGGCGAAACGCGCAGTTTGCGTTACCGCGACCCGCTGCGAACGCTTGCGACGTTGAAGCAGGAGGTAAGCCAAGCCGTCGCTCGCGCGCCGATGCCGGGCGTTGTCGTCGTCACCCGTGTTTCGTCTGGTCAGTCCGTTTGCGCGGGAACGGCCCTGATGACGATCGAAAGTATGAAGTTGGAGACTGTCATACGTTCTCCACAAGATGGCATTGTCGATCGCATTCACTTCGAGCAAGGCGAAAGCTTTGAGCAGGATGCCGTATTGGTTACGCTCATCGAGGAGCGGTCCTGAAATGCAGCAGCTCTCGTCTTTGGTCGATGTCAGATCGGAAGACTATCGACTCAACGAACTTCATAACAGGCGACTTGCAAAAGAAATGGAGGAGCGTCAGCAGGTCGCACGATTCGCGCGTCCGGTACGGGATCTTGAGCGCCTCAAGCGGCAAAACAAGCTGTTTGTGCGTGATCGGATCGAGGCTTTGCTTGATCCAGACACCCCGTTCCTCGAGCTTTCGACGCTGGCGGCGAACAAAGCCTATAACGGTGAGGTGCCCGGCGCCGCTCAAGTCGTTGGGATCGGCATTGTCGCGGGCCGGGAGGTCGTTATTCACGCAGACGATGCTAGCGTCAAAGGCGGGGCGTGGTATCCGCTATCGGTCAAGAAGATTGTGCGGGCCTTGGACATCGCGATCGAGAATTGCCTGCCGGTCGTCCATTTATGCGACTGTGCCGGCGGGTTCTTGCCCTTACAGGCGGAGTTCTTTGCTGATCGCTATCACGCGGGTCGGATCCTTCGCAATCAGTCCATTCTCTCAAAGATGGGAATACCGCAGGTTGGTATAGTCATGGGCCATTGCAGTGCCGGCGGTGCATACGTCCCGGCGCTTTGCGACTACAATATCATTGTTGAGGGCGCGGGCGCGATCTTTCTGGGTGGTCCTCCGGTCGTCAAGGCTGCCACCGGCGCAGAGATTTCTGCCGAAGAACTCGGCGGCGCACATTTGCATACCAGCGTATCTGGAACAGGTGACTATGTTGCAAGTTCGGAGCTGCATGCAATCGCACTTGCTCGAGACGTCGTCGCTCGCTTCAGCGATCCTGTAAAGGCCTCGATCAATCGAGCCGCTCCGGAGCCGCCCGCTTATTGTGCATCCGAACTTTACGGCATTGTTCCGCGGGATCCCCGGACGCAATTCGACATGCGGGAGGTCATTGCCCGCCTGGTCGATGGCAGCCGGTTCCACGAACATAAGCCACGTTATGGCGAGACCCTTGTATGCGGCTTCGCGCGTCTGTATGGCTATCAGGTTGGTATTCTCGCAAACAACGGAGTGCTGTTGGGCGAAAGCGCACTGAAAGGCGCTCACTTCATCCAACTATGTGACAGGTCTCGAACGCCTCTGCTCTTCTTTCAGAATACGACCGGCTTTATGGTCGGCCGCGACTACGAAAGGCGTGGCATAACCAAGGACGGCGCCAAACTGATCATGGCTGTCTCCGGGGCATCTGTGCCAAAATTCACGATCATCTGCAACGCCTCCCATGGAGCTGGCACCTACGCTATGGCGGGGCGCGCTTTCGATCCTCGTTTTGTGTTTACTTGGCCGCAGTCGCAGATTTCGGCAATGGGCGCGGAGCAGGCGGCGGGCGTACTCACACACGTCAAGGCCAGACAGCTGGCCCGGCACAATGGCCACCTCGCCACGGAGGAGTTGGCAGCCATTCGCCAACCGATTCTGGAAGAATATCGTGAGCGGTCGAGCGCGTACTATGCGACATCCGAATTGTGGGATGACGGTATCCTTGATCCCGTCGATACTCGAAACGCGCTTGCAATCGCTCTGAGTGCATCGCTCAACAGCCCGATTGCGTCGCCGCATTATGGCGTATTTCGAATGTGACGCTCCCAGCGAAGGTCGCGCACCGGGCGAGATGCCCCACGCCAGATCTCCTCATCATCAAACAGGTCAACTATTCCCGCCGCCAGAAACCAGCTCACGGGCCTTGCGGATCTTGAAGGGGACACCGAATCACCGCGAAGTCATTGAGGACTTGAAACTCGCGTGGCGTCAGTTTGTAGGCTGAGAAAGAGATGATTTGTGGATGCTGCACCGTAGGAGCCGCAATGGCTACACCGCACCCTTTGTTTCGTCTTCCCGCCCGTGCAGAAGCCGCGGTCTATTCGAAGTCGCCACAAGACTGGACTGAGAGAGATCTTCGGTGCACCTGTGGCAACGCACTACGGAGTCCAACTCTATTTGAATGCGATGGCCATCTCCGCCGCGTCGACTGAGTAGATCTTTATCCGAGGCGCCGGCGACAGCTGGTGCAACTGAACCCGCGAATGACTGATGATGGATCTTCCTACACTGATTGAGCGCAACGTGGCGTTCGCTCCGGACAAGCCTGCGATCCATTTCGAGGGCGCGAGCTTGAGCTACCAAGTCTTCAATAGGCGCGTCGAGCTGGCGGCGCGCGCCCTCAAAAGTCAGCTCCGCGTTGAAAAAGGTGATCGCGTCGCGATCCTGAGCCTCAATCGGCCTGACTATCTGGTACTGCTGTATGCCTGCGCACGGCTTGGAGCAATACTCGTGCCATTGAACTGGCGGTTGGCTGTCACCGAGCAACTCTTCATTCTGTGTGACGCTGGCGCTCAAGTGCTGGTGCTCGAGCAAGCTTTTGAGCCGATTCTATCGATTTTAGCGGAGAGACTGCCCTCGACCGCCGTCGTCGGCCTTGATTTCGCGCCACCTTGCGGAAGCAGCTGGGATGAGCTGCTTGAAGCAGGTCGGGGAGATGGTCGCAACGCCCGCGCAGGCCTGTCCTGCCCGCTTCTGATTGTCTACACATCAGGCACTACGGGCCGGCCGAAAGGTGCCGTCCTGCGCCAGGAGGCATTATTGTGGAACGGGGTGATGAGTCAGCACATGCACGGCCTCACCTCAGCTGATCACGTCTTGACTGTGTTGCCGCTATTCCATGTCGGCGGCCTCAACATTCAGACGTCGCCAGCATTGCACCACGGCGCGACGATAACGCTGCACAAGCGGTTTACGCCGGACACGACACTTGCTGCATTTGACCGGGATAGACCTACGCTGACGGCGCTGGTCCCGACCATGGTCCAAGCGCTGATCGATCATCCTCGGTGGCCGACGACCGACCTGGCCTCGCTAAAAGCAATCACTACCGGTTCAACCATGGTGCCGCAGCCCGTTATCACAGGAGTTACAGCG
>NZ_LAXE01000001.1:2394778-2419583 GCF_003122645.1 Bradyrhizobium sp. SUTN9-2 | reverse complement strand
TTACAGCGCGTGGGGTCTCGGCATTGCAGGTTTATGGATCCACGGAAACTTGCCCCATTGCGATCTATACAAAGCTCGGTGGCGATCTTGCCCGTGAGGGATCGACCGGTATGCCCGGCCTATGCTGCGAGGCTGCAATCATCAACGATGCTGGCGACAGATTGCCGGCAGGGACTGCGGGCGAGATCACGGTGCGAGGACCCAATGTGTTCTACGAATACTGGGGCAATGAACAAGCAACACGTGAGGCGCTGCGCGACGGGTGGTATCGTACGGGCGACATCGGACGTTGCGATGCCGACGGATATTTTTGGATTCTTGATCGAAAACGAAATCTGATCATTTCCGGCGGAGAGAACATTTACCCGGCGGAGGTGGAGCGCGTAATCCTGCAGCACCCAGATATCGCGGAATGCGCCGTCGTCGGTCGGCCACACCCGAAGTGGGGCGAGGTTCCGATCGCTTATGTGATTCGCCGTTCGGGGACCCAGGTTGAACAACAAGCGCTGGTGGCGCATCTGCAGTCGCAACTCGCCCGCTTCAAAGTACCGGATGAGATTATCTTCACGGAAGATTTGCCCCGAACGGCTTTGGGTAAGGTCGAGCATTACATCCTGAGAGCAATTCAAGCGAGATCGCGCCCCTGATGGTTCATCACAGTCATTTTGTCGTTTTGATACCCACACGGGGAGATGGCGCTGAATGTCGGCTCCGGCGGCGGTTGTCCGAACATGTATGAATGGGTATGGACAAGAGCTAGGTAGTGACCCTACTTCCCGGTTAAGCGCGCGCCTGATTTTTGACTCCGTCCCGGCCTCCGACAAGGGGCAACGCATGAATGTACGTTATCGGATCCAAATTGAGCCAAGCCGAGCTGCGACGAACTGACGGCGCTGCTCGGCGGCGGCAAGCACGCTGCGCGCAAGCTCAAACGGGTGCAAATTTAGCTGTCGGCCGATAGGAGCTGCCGCGACAAAGAGATTGCCCAGAGCGGTGAATGTCAGCCTTTCCACCATCAGCCGGACGAAGCGCGTGGAAAGCAATCTGGCGCGGGTCTTGAGAACGGAGCCGCATCAGGGCGAAGAGTGCAAGCTGACCGGAAAGGAGGAGGCGCTGCTGATGGCAACGGTATGCGTCAAGCGGCTTGCCGATCGCAAACGCTGGACGCTGACGCTGCTGGGCGACACGATCGTCAGCGTGCCGCGGAATCAAAAATCCGACTAATCTTCCAGCGACTTTAAGGCTCATTAAAATACACAACTGCAATTTCCTGTCAACACTTCAGATTGCGTTAGAGCCAATTTCAAACGAAGACGGCTTTTGCCAGGATCAGTTGCCGCAGGTCCGATGACAGAATGCACTGACAGACCGCCGATAGACCTAGCCGAATCGAAAGTAATCGCCCTTTCCGTTAGATCGTCGCGATATTGGCTTCCTGAAGCAGTTCGTTCAGATCGCGCCTGCATTTGTCCCTGATATCCTCCAGGGAACGAGCGAGCGAGGGATCCACAAAATCGAGGAAGTTGTTGACGCGCCGGATGATGCCGTCCTTTAAACCTTGCTCCAGACGAGAGTGAAGCTGTCTGAGTTGGACATTTAAGCCGCCCAACCGGTCGCGAAGTTCCTTATTCTGCACTTCCCTGTATCCACCGACGGCCTTGCGGATCACATGCCGACTTTCCCGATCAACAAGCTCGCCGGTGCGAAGCGCCTGTTGGGTATCCTTTAGAGCTTGGAAGAATTCGTCTGGCGTCTCGCAATGTAGCGGGACCTCGAAGGCCGGCCTTCGAAGGCCATGGCGATGGTGCGGAGGATCACTTCATCAAGATCGTCGGCTCCGCGAAGTTGAATTACATCCCGATAGTACCAGCGCTGCAACTCCGGGAAACTGTTAAGATACGAAATGCACTCGTCTCAAGACCACACAACGGCTCTACGAGCTAACCTGTTCACTTCCCACTCCCCGTTGAGATCATCAACAAATCGCTGAACGCGGTGTCGCGGCGCGCAGTCGTTGCGAGGATCCAGATATCCAAATCAGGTTTGAAGGAAAGCGCCTCCCTAGCCGCAGTCTGTAGAAAACTACGGTCAATTGGCCCACCGGGTATGGGTTGCCGCGCTCGTCCAGATCAGACAGACGCTTACATTGAATGCCAATCATGCCATGACGTGATTTTCCATACACGTCGACTCCATGCTGAGCCTGCCCCGGTCGGCCGTATCTTTGGGCGCTTGGAACATCATAGACCTCTCGAAGCATTCCGACCGCTAGTTCTTCGAATTGCTGCCAGTAGAGCGGAGGCTGAAAGAATTGAGATATCGTCCCCATCCGTGTCCCATTGCACAATTTCTTTGGCGGCAGGTTCGGCACCTACCACACGTCGAGATGTTGGAGTTGGCTTGAAAACAGAGCAAGCAGAGAGCGGACGCTCGACGAGGCCAAGGCTGTGCTGAATAAAGCTCGCGAAAGGGGACTCGAGCTGCGAAGTGCCAGCTGGGCAGACGTAAGGAGCGCGACAACCTCATATTCGGTCCACCGTCTTGGCGAGTTGGTTATTCCTCGTCGTTCAAGCCCGTAGACGACTGAAGCAGCATCGCGGCCGTGACTTCATTTCTTACAACGTCCATTTCTGCGGATGGTCCAGCCTTGAAGTGCCCGCGTAACGCGAGACTTGCCTCAAAGGTTTCAACGCGCGAAGCGGCGGTTGTAATTTGTCTCAAGGCGGCATGATGGCGATCGTAGTCGCCGGCTCTCACCATTTGGGGCAGCATGTCGATGATCGGAAGCACGGTCCCTTCCCCTTCCGCAGCCTTGTGGGCGACGACCTGTCCAAGAACGCCACAGAGGAAGCCGAAATCAGGGGCAATGCGTATGGCGAAGCGGCGTGCACGCTGCGCCGTGGACGATTGATTTGCTTGTTGTTTAACCTCTCCCTCGTGCTTCCGTACGAAGGTGAGGAGCCGAGTCTCAATGTCAACAAGCGTGCGTCCTCCACACCACATCGAGACCAACGTTTGAAGCGCATGCAGTATCCGCTTGGCAGTGGCTTTGGGCGCTGTCGTATTTGTGTAGGCTCGGCCAAAGACCGACTCGAGGGCCGCCTCCCGAACAAAGATCGTCAAATCCAAAGGGTGTTCAGCCACGACATCGAGCAACCATGTGATCCAGTCTTCGGTTGCGGTCTTATCAATCGGCGCTTGATCAAGCGCCTGCCCCAGCCGCTCGATGAGTCTCGGAGGAATACCGTTCCGGACAGCGATTTCCCGCTGCCAATCGAGAACGGGAGGAACTTCCAGCTGCTCCTCGGCAGCCTTGAGCGCGGTGCGGCAGCGTTTGAGCCATCTATCCGCTCCTTGAGCATCGGCTTCTTTCAGCCGGAAGTACCCCAGAGAGCGACGGACAATATCGTCAAAGCCGCTCTCGCCCGCTGCTGTGACAGCCGACAAGCGCCGGATAATCGACTGCATTTTCGGATCGGAATCCGCGGATACTTCAATCTGATCGAGCAGCAAACTCGATGGAATCATAAATCTCCTCACAGGCATCCTGCTCGGAAAAGACCGTCTTCAAGATCCCTCCGGCTGGTAGAGCGAGGTTCGCTCTCTCTACTCTAATCGGCTGTGCAGGTATGACGATTGCCAGCCCGGTTGCTGCGTATGCCGCGCGCCCGGCCCTTCCTAGCGCATTGAGTATCTCGTGAGGACGCAGATCCGTGCGGGGATTCGCGAACACGGCTCAATATCTGATGAGCACTCGCTGCGACGAAAGCCGCGGCACGTGTCTGTTCTGGTCGAAGATTGAGTGCGACATAGGCCTCGAAGGTCGAGGCAAGGCGCCTCACCCGGTCGATCACATCGCTTGCAACCGCGGATGTCCCCAGAAGGCGGACTGTGGCCAGCTCTATGTGCGCGGCCGTAAGTAGTTCGTCCAATATTTCCGGGTCCGGACCAGGCAGGTCCGGTGCTTGGCGTAGAAGAACGCGGGAACTTGGGTCAAACACCGGCGATCTCCTCGACTTTCGCCGCCACCTCGCCTGCGAGGAGGGCTAACCCACTGCGCACGTCGTCGAAGGGCAGCAAGCCGGCCGTCCGCGATGCGAGCGAGCCACCGGCCACGACTTCAAAGCCTGCAATGATGTGCAGAAAGTTCCCTGCTTTGCGTTGGTCGTGCCTGTCGCCACGGCAACCCTGAATTCGCGCGCGCCCTCCCAGAACACGTCGTCAATAGCCGTCTCCGGATCGATGTTTGGGACGCTCTTGAGCAGGGTTACGAGGTCGGCGAGGATCTCATCGTCGCGATCACCGCTAAGAATAGTCCCGATCTCAGGCCATACGCTGGAACTTTTTAGATTACGCGGTGATTTCGAAGCCTTGTCCTCACAAAGCACAATTCGCTTGATCTGCGTCCATTCCGATCCAGCTCGACGATAAAACCGTCAAAGCCCTTATCTGCCTGCCGCACATAGGGAGCAGTCATATAGCTATTCGGAAGAGCCATTCTCGCGGCGACCCACGAGATATGTTGGAACAGGAGGCCGTCGCGATGAATAATGGATGTTCTGATCCGCTTTCTCCGCGGCTTCCTTCTCTGCGTCGGCGCCCGACCGACGCAGCTCTAGGTCTTCCGGATGAGGAGCGGTCAGTTTCCGTACCGACATTCTGTACCACCTTGCCCTTCGAAGCCCGTCGTCGCGGCTCCAAGGCACTGATCACGCGCTGAGCGTTTTCCTCCTGTCGCAAATACAAGTAGGCGATAACTTCAATCAGCTTGGCACGGCTTTTGTTGTTAATCGACCACTCGGAAAAATTGCATTCGGCAGTAGTGGAGGGCTTTAGCGAAAGTGGCATTCTAAATCGTTTCCGAATCTACGAATATTTTCTCACTCATATCCGAGCGCCCATTATAACGAAGTCCCCCGTTACAATGCGCTCATTGCGGTCTCCCGGTGTCCGGCACGGCTTGTCTGCGAAGGAGCGACTGTGAGGGCACCGGAATCAGTACAGTCCCATGTATGAAAAACACCACTTTCTATGGATCCGCTAGCATAGCTTTGTGTTGAAAAATACCTACTTTTTGGGTGTATTTATACATGATGCTTCGAAGTCGCCGAACTCTCGCTTCGTATCTAACGGGTCTGCTCGCCGGTGGACGGATCTCCTTTACGCGTGACGAAGCGATCGCCGAACTTGGGGTAACTTCCCGAGGCTTCCTGGCCGCCGCCAAACGCCTGCAGAAGAAAGGACAGCTTCTCAACCCACGACACGGCTTTTACGTCGTCGTCCCTCCAACCACTGGCACCGTGTCGCCGGCATAGTCGACAAACAGTTTCTCGCCCCCGCCGTGGTGCTGGCGCATCACCAGCGGCAGCCGGCCTTCCCAATTGCGGAACAAGTCACAGAAACGCGAGATATGTAATCGTGAACATACCTCGCGTTATGTTGCGGCCGGATTTATGTTGTGCAAGGAGCTATAATTGCGGGGAGACTGAACACTGGGAGCGTTGTTCACGCAACATAATCCGACGTCTGGGTAGCGAACCATTTGTCCAATGGAGGCTCGCTATGGATCAGACGATTTATTCCATCCCCTTGACCGTGCCCCACCGTGATGACGCGCCATTCACCGACGAGCGGTACCGGTACCTTCGCCACTGTGCAGAGGCCGGCGCGACCGCAGCTTCTCTCAAGATCAAGCGCAACGAGCTGTTGCGGATTGCCGCGCGTCTCGGTCCAGATGCTTCGCAGGGCATCGATATCGAGGCACTCCAACGGATCGCGACCGAGCGTCTGCGCCTGACGGGGGCTGCCACCGCAGCACGAAGAGTGGTCGACATCGGACGGCCTTGGCTTCGATTTCTCGGTTGGTGGCGTGAACCAACCGTCGTGTTTCAGTATCAGAGCCAACTCGACCAGTATGTGACATGGATGCGCAATGAGCGCGGATTCTCGTTATCGACGGTGGAGCAATGGAGCCGGATTATCGGCAGGTTCCTGCGCTGGTGCGATAAAACCAACCGGCAACTCAGGGATCTTCAGCCTGAAGACGTTGATGCCTATTTCGTCGCCCAGGCGACGGGACGATGGTCCCGCGTTTCGGTGGCCAACACAGCCTCTGCCTTGCGGGGATTTCTGCGCTACGCGGCACAGCGGAGCATGTGTACGAACCGCTTAGCGGTCTCGATTTGCCGGCCGCGGCTCTATCGTCAGGAGTCGCTGCCGTATGCCCCAGATTGGTGCGACGTGCAGCGCATGTTGGCCGACGCCGAGACTGACAACCCCCGGGACATTCGTGACCGTGCGATCCTGCTGTTGCTTGCGGTCTACGGGATGCGCAGCGGCGAAGTGGCGGCATTGCGCCTCGATCAGATCGACTGGGCCGGTGGGAGGCTACGGCTTTTCCGCCTGAAGCGCCGGCAGCCGCAGATCTACCCGCTGCTCCCCTCTGCAGCTGAGGCGATCGCCCGCTACATCGACACGGTGCGGCCACTATCATCGTGCCCGGAAGTGTTCCTGTGCATGCACGCGCCCCGTCGACCGTTGAAGGCAGGGAGCATCTATGATGTCGCTAACCGCAGATTTGTTGCACTTGGAATCGACGCGGCCCACCGCGGTGGGCATGCGTTGCGCCACGCCTGCGCCTCCCGGCTTCTTGCCGAAGGTCTGTCGATAAAGGAGATCGGGGACCATTTGGGACATCGCAGCGCGGCGTCAACCAGCATCTACGCCAAGGTGAACATGCAGGCGCTTCGCGAGGTCGGAGCGTTTGACCTGGGAGGCCTCCAATGATGCTGACCCATGTTGTCGACGCCTATCTCGCCAAGCAGCGCTCACTGGGGGCGCGTTTCGAGTCGGCTGAGGTTCTGCTCCGCAGGTTCTGCCGAACGATGGGCCATCGAGATATCGGCGAAGTCACCCCAGAGGCAGTAGCCGAGTTTCTCCAAGGCAAAGGATCGCTCAGTGCCACCTGGATGCTCCGATATAGGGTTTTGAGCGGCTTTTATCGATTCGCCATCAGTCGCGGGTACGCGGTATCCTCCCCACTGCCGACAACGTCTCCAAAGCTGCCGCCGCAACAAACGCCCTATGTTTACTCCACGGAAGAACTGCGCCGCCTGTTGGACGCGACCTCGATCCTGAAGGTTGGGCATCGCCCTCACGTGCCAGCTATGTACCGTACGCTCCTCTTGTTGCTGTACGGAAGCGGCATACGCATTGGTGAGGCGCTTCGTTTAGTCTTGCAAGACGTGAATCTGATTGATCAGGTCATCACCGTCCGTGACACGAAGTTCTTCAAAACGCGCCTCGTGCCAATCGGACCAAAGCTCAACCAGGAATTGGTCGAGTACGTCGAGCGCCGTCGCCGGCTCCCTCTGCCGCGTGGGCAAGAATCTCCATTATTCACTACGCGCGGCGGTCGACCGTGGCACTATGTGCGGGTCATCTCCTGGTTTCAGCATGTCCGCCGAGCCGCCGGAATCAGTTGCCCTGTCGGCGAGCCTCGACCTCCACGGCTGCACGATATTCGCCACACAGCCGCCGTGCACCGGGTGATCGCATGGTATCGCTCCGGCCAGGAGGTGCAGCGACTGCTTCCGCAACTCGCAACCTACCTTGGCCACATCGATATCCGTTCAACCCAGCGCTATTTGCAGATGACGCCGGATCTCCTCCAGGCAGCCAGCGAGCGCTTTGCTCTGTACGCGATGGAGGTTGACCATGAAGGATAAGAGCCTGCTTGGTCCGTGGATCCGGCGGTTCTTGCTGGAACATCTGGTCGCCGAACGCAATCTTTCCCGCAACACTCAAGCCAGCTACCGAGACACGCTGACATTGTTATTGCCGTTTGCCAGCAAGCAGGGAGGACGCGCCATCGATCGCATGACAGTGGAAGAGCTGACGCCGGAAGTCGTCCGCAAGTTCCTGCACCATCTGGAGCGCGATCGCCAGTGCAGCGAGGTTACCCGCAACCAACGGCTGGCGACCATCCATTCACTGGCGCGGTTTATCGGGACGCGTTCGCCGGTCCACCTGGCCTGGTGTTCCGAGATACGGGCGGTGCCGTTCAAGAAGACGGCCAAGACCGCGATCGGATACCTCGAAAAGGACGAGATGGACGTGTTGCTAAACCAACCTGACAGACGCACGAGTCTTGGGATGCGCGACCATGTTCTGCTGCTTTTCCTATACAACAGCGGTGCTCGCGCCGATGAGGCAGCAAAATTGACCGTCGGCAATCTCCAACTGGGTGCGTCCCCGTCAGTGCGACTTCACGGCAAGGGAAACAAAGTCAGAATCTGTCCATTGTGGTCAACGACGGCAACTTCGTTGACTCGTCTTGTGGCCGACCGGAACAAAAGTGAAGCGGTCTTTCTCGGGCGGACGAACCATCCTTTGACGCGCTTCGGAATACACCGTCTCGTGACGCAATATGCCGCTATGGTAGGCGAAACGGTGCCGACGTTGGCGACGAAGCGCGTGAGCCCGCATACGGTTCGGCACACAACGGCCGTGCACCTGCTGCGCGCCGGCGTCGACATCAACACGATCCGTGCTTGGCTGGGCCACGTGTCATTAGACACTACGCACATCTATGCTGAAGTCGACCTGGAGATGAAAGCAGAGGCGTTAGCCAGCGTCGATATCAGCAGCCTGAGGCCGCCGCCTCGGCAACCCTCTCTCCCGTCGTTGATGGCATTCCTAAAGTCGCTGTAGGCCGAAAGGTCACACTCTTATGTTGCGGAGCGAGCCGAGGAAGTCGGCGAAATCCTTGGCTCACTCTAGCAGCGACAACATAAATCTGGCCGCAACATAACGGCTGTACCGGTACCCGTCCGGATGCTCTGCAATGTACTCGTCCCACAGCACCTGCAAGGTCACGTGCTTGCGCTTGAGCTCGCGGGCAATAACGGACCAGTCAGGCTCGGCCACCTTGCGGCGCCCCGGCTTCACGCCCGGCACCCCGTACAGCAGTTGCTCCAGCTCGGCGTCGCTTATGGCTTCCGGGACTGGCCATGCCAGACCCGCGCGTGCAAACCGCTTCAGCTTGTCACGTACCGTCGTCGGCTCGACGCCAACACGCTCGCCAACCACGCGCGTCGAGAGCCCAGCCTCAAGGCCCAATCTCACAATCTCGCGCACCTGGCGCATGATAACCCTCCTCGTCGGCATCCAATTCTCCAAGCTGCTTCCAGCCGGAGAAATGGCCAACGATCAGGCTCCACACCATCCGAAACTGCGCGCGATCAAGTCGGAATGCTGCGCGGACAATGCTCGGAACGTTGCGCGCGATCATTTCGGAACCCCGCGCGCCATCAACTCGGTACGGTGCGCGCGATGACCTCGGAATCGGCAGTTTGGCAAATATCTAGGTGCTTCCAGCCAAGCCATTTCTCGCGCTGAGGCAGAGGAACGCATGTGGGCGAAGCTAGAAGATCCATCGTTTCTGGCAGATGTGCGCCCGCTACTTGCCGCGGACGACGCCGAGGATTTTGATGCCGAAGCCGAGCGAGCCGCGTTCGTTACGGTCTTTAACGAGTTCGTAAAACGCATCCCCGGTCACGCCTGGGCGGAGACGCTCGCCATGGCGAAGAAGTTCGAAATGCCTGAGCTGGCCAGCACCTGACCCAATAACTCGTCCCAGTGCATCGATCGCCTTTGCTGCTCCGGCCACCTACGAACTTTATTCGTTAGGCTGGAATTTCAGCAGTTGTGCGTTTCGATGTTATCCGAAGTCTGGAGCCAAACCGTTCAGGGTTTCTTTGACTCACATGACGGTGGCCGCGACGGAGCGTTCTAGGTAGCTGGACTTTGAGCAAGAGTGAGACATGTCACGGCAAATTCTCTGCCAAAGCAAAGTCCGGCTGATCTCAATCTCATCGGGATGGATGCAACGGAATTCCGTGACGTTCCATGATGCTCTCAAGAGTCGCGCTCAGGGTGTCGAGAGAGCGGCCGCCTATCCTAAAGTCAACGTAGATTTCGTTGTCTTTGGCCGGCGGCACTTCGATCAGAGCGATTGCGGTGACGCCCTCTGCTTTTTCGACCTTGGTTCTTATAGTCTTGTGCAGGCTGCCTATTGCGTCGCTGATCGTGACGGTGACAATGTTTCCAACTTTCAGGGAATCGTCCGATCCGGTTAGAATGTGCTTGCCATCGAGAACGACCGGCAACTGACGCGTTATCTGCGCCTCGAGCTTCAGCTTTATTGCGTTCTTGCTCCGCTGGGCCACATCGATCGATAGTCCGGTAAGCAAGTCGACCTCAGCCTCCTGGAAATACGCCTCCAGTATGCGCCGCACGCGAGGTTCATCATTCTTGCCGTTGCCGTAATCGGGAATGCGCGACTGATTGAGCTTATGGTCCTTGTCCTTTAGCGTGGCGATCGCGTATGCCGCAGCCCATCGAACATCCGGCGCGTCGTCAAAAAGAGCGTCGACCAACGCCTTCTCGATGGCACGAACCCGCTTCCAGGTCCTGCGCTTCTCGGAGGATTGCCAACGGGCGTCGCTCGCGCGCGCCAGCATCATCCGGACTGCGGCGAGCCGGGTGGACACGTCTCCCTCCTCCAGATCGACAAACGCACGCAACAGATCGTTCTCCGCTTCGCCCAGTGTATCAGAGGACAGCACGCTGTGGTTTAGATTTGGTTCGATGAACCGTCCCGGAATGGGAATTTCCTTCGGTAATGGCTTTTTGACCGCGTCGCGGACCTGAATCCAAGCATCGTTTGGGCCAGGAACCGCGCCGCACACCTTTATAACGCCGTGAAGCGTGTCGATTTCCACAATGCGAAGGTTCTGCGCAGTGACCCGATCACCTCCCATGTGACCAGGCATCTTCTTGTTTTTCCATGTCTTTCCCGGGTCTTTGGCGTCCGCCTGTGGAGCCGATCGACCGATGGGAAATCGACACCCCGTGAGTGGCACGCAACCCGGCGAACTTGTGCCGCTTCATGCCTCCCGCGAAGCCCTTGCCTTTTGTGGTGCCAGTGACGTCCACGAATTGGCCTACGGCAAAATGATCAACGGTAATTTCGGCCCCGACCGGGATGAAGCCGTTCTCGGTCACGCGGAATTCGGCGCACCGCCTCTTCGGCTCCACCTGCGCAACGGCAAACTTGCCACGCTCGGCTTTGGGCATCCGCGCAATCTTGCGGCTCCCCGCTCCTACCTCCAAGGCCAAGTAGCCGTGCCTTTCGAGGGTACGGTGGCCAAGAACCTGACAGTTCGGGACCCGAAGGACAGTTACCGGCAGCCTCTTGCCGTCGTCGTCGTAAACGTGGGACATGCCCTCTTTCTGGGCCAGGACACCGGTTCTCACGCTGACGCTCCCTGCGCCGATACATCAGTCCAGACATCGCCAAACGCCGTCCAAAACAGCGCCGTGGGGTTAGATTTCTGCTGCAGCACGTATCTGCGGGCATGAAGAAGCGAAGGACCAATATCGTTCCCCTTCATGATGCTCCGGTAGAAGTGGTCCGATAGCTGTTCCGAAAGTAAGGCATCAACCCTTCCGATCGGTGCGATCACGACCGCAGCGCCGTTATGGTGCATCCGTTCGGCCAAACTCTTCGCCCGCGACACGGCATGGTAAGCTGCGTAATCGACATCGAGAAACACCAGCAAGCGATCATGGCCCCGCAGCTTTAAACTCGAAGTGTCCTTGAAACGCGACTCGAAACGCTCCCAGATCCGGATGTCTATCGAATGGTTCGGCCGCGGGGTTCGCCATAATCCACAGCTGAACAGAAAACTGTCGACCGGGAGGAACAGGAAAGCGCGTAACAGATCAAACATCCGATCCCGATAGGACGTGGCCGCAGTCAGTTGAGGAAGGGAACGTATACTCAGGTGTGGTTGGGACGAGAACCAAGCTGAAGAAATATCGCGGTTTGACTTCGCGTCTCTCCAGTCGTCGTAGATGACACCGAGCTCGATCTTCCGGGCATTCGTCGGCGTCTTGTCGGTTGCGCCAGCGCGAAAATAGCTGCCGTCGCCTGTTGACGGCAACCGCGGTGGCGTGATCCTTGGTAACAAATATATCTGCCCCAAGAATCCAAGTGGATTTATCGGATTCGCGAGGGGCTCGATATAGGCGAACTCCCATGGAACGCGTACAGCCGTGCACCGCACGCTGACCGCGCCGTCTCGCTTTGCTTCCTGCCGAAGGAGATTGATGAATTCGTCCTTGTCATCTGGCGCGATGAGCGCTTCGAAGAGTTCGTATCCTTTCTTCGCGACTTCCCCCAAATGTTTTGCCTTGTCAGCATCAGACAGGGTATCGAATTTCGTGGGCTCAAAGGTGCTGCTCCCGACGAAATCGAGGATGTCGTTGGAAAGCCTTCTGATCTCATCGGGGGCAGCATTGGCGTAGAAATCTACATCGTCTTTTCCTTCAAAAATGAGAGTCGTGATCAGATCGCCATCGATGATCGAGTTACGAATGCAGACCGGCCGCCCGCCCCGGTGGTGTAGACGAGATATCTTCATTATGCCGCTATGTGAGATCTTGAGAGAGAGGTTCTGACTACCAGCGGGGTGCCAGTGGAGAAATGGAACTCAATGTCGACGGCTCCATTGCCAGGACGACGGGCTGCGACATGAAAGTAACCGGGTTCGCCGACTGCGCACTCCAGGCGCGAGGGGACGACTTCGCCGGATGAACTGTAAGCCCGCAGTTCGCAAATTCCATCCTTGATCCCAGCCTTGCCCGAAATGCCGAGACAAACCGCCAATTCCGAGTCGAGGACAGCCCGTACTTCGAAATCGACCATCGAGGTGTCCAACGCTTTGGTGCTGACGGTGGGCTGCAGCTTGTTGGATGGCACTCCCCTGATCCAGGCGCAAAGTTGCGCGTCTGGTATCCGCGGTATCGGCACTTCGTCACGATGATTGCCGTTGCGAACAGATCCATCCATCAGCTCGAGCACCGTCAGACGTTGGGCAAGCATGGGTACCGCGCGATAGCCAGCGCGATACCATGGAAGGTGCTCCTTGGTCACATCGCCGAAGAGATCCAAGCTCCTCTCGCCTTGGAGCAGCGCCTTATACGGTCGCCGTGCCATGCGGGTTGTTCCCAGCCGCGCGAAGCGATCCGTCCATTCCCAATATTCTTGCCTATGCGTTTCGACAGCCGCCATCGATCGTGCGTCGATGAGTTCGAGCTCCACCAGCGCCGTCAGCAGAGGATCTGCATCACCTGGCAACAGATCCAGAATCGTCCGACATCTCTGTTCGCGGATTTCGGGAAGATCGCGAGTCGAGCGGTGACGGAGCGTTGCCAATGCGCGTTCCAGCGGCGTACTTACCGTCGGTGGTGTCCAACTGCTTATCCCGCCGTCGCCCAAGAACAGACCGATCACATCACGGGTGGGCTCGCGAGCAACAACGTTCCGGTTGATCAAGATCAGGCGCCGAATGGACTCGGAGACAGAGTCGCCCTCGACCCCGACCGGCCCAAACGCCGAAAAGGAGCCATCCGAGCGGTGAAGAAGTATCACGTCCAGGGGGAGAACGACGGGCCGTCCGTCACGTCCGTCTACGACTGCGTGGGTTCGCGATCGCAAACGCGCAGCGACGGTCTCCTCAAAGCGAGGGTTGCATGCAAGGAGCCAGACATACGACGCCGGTTCGGGGAGTCTTGCATTGAACGGCAAGCTCAACTGCACTTGGCCATCTCCCGGCGAAGTTGCGATTCGTCGGTCCGAGTCTCGCATGGACGGCACAGATAGAGGCGGACTTCCGTGCAATCCACAACAAAATTGATTTGCAGCCGAACACATTGGTTAGACACGCATATCCGACGCATCGCGGACTTCTGCGACGATCGAGGTCCTGGTCCGTTGCTCCTCGTTGGAGAAACCGTCGAAATCACGCAGTTGTCCGAAGGATAGGCCCGTCATCTTCTCAACCGATCGTACACTGCGCTGATAGGTCTTGAAGGCTCCGAACACGGCCTCCAGCTCCTTCAGTTCCTGAACCTGATCAATCGTATAGGCGGTCGAGGAAGGCCTTCCCGTATTGGACACGAACGAGATCACCTTCCAGTACGCAACTGGTATCTTCACTCCTCTATAGAGACGGTCATTGTCGCGGAAGATGGGACCGCTGAACACGTTCACCTTAGCTTCCTGGACTTTCGCATTCTTGAGTATGTAGTCCTCAAGGCTCAGCCAGGTCCGTTGGTTGAAATGCGATGCTTGGGGCGTGCAATTCGTAAAATGAAACGTGTCATCGTTTGCAGTTTCAGCAGTTTCTCCCCAATTGGGATCTTCTCTTCGGACCAGGTGACCTCGATCAAGGATATTGTCCGCGTACAGATCTTCCCCGATCTGCGCTTCGTCTGGAATGCGGCCGTCGTAGAACCATTTGTCTGGCGGGTTGCGGACCACCTTCACAGCTGCTTCACCATCAATGTTGACGCCGACAAACATTGGCATCCGACGTGACTTTGACATCACCACCGAGAAGTGCTCGTAATCCAATCGATTTTCTGTACTACCTTCGATCTCGAGCACGTCCTTTTTGAACCTCGTAGGATCCGGAAGCGGGATCGAGAAACCGAGAAAATCAGTGTTGTACCCAGTTCGCCCCTCGAAGCGCGCGGCAGGAGACCGTCGGACCCTGCGCGCAGCTTCCAGTTCAGCTGCTTCCAGACCTGCATCTGCCGAGTGAGGCGCCACGAACTCCAAGTCGGACAGCAAAGGACGTACCGTCAAATCCACCTTCATCACTTTTCCCCTTTAGTCGGCGTTGCACTGCCATTGAGCAGAAGTAAATCGTATTTCGCAATCAACTCCGCCGTTGCCCGGACCCTCTCCAGGTTCAGACTACTTAAGTTTCCGACGAAGTCGTTGAGAAGACCGCAGACATCGACATATTCGATCAGGCGAAGCAAAAGGAAGTCCGCTTGACGGGACTTTTGCAGTTCAGTGAGCAGCCTCTCTGGACGCAGATCCAGAGGCCAGATCCGACATTGGCGAGCTAGCATCTCAATCTGCTCCCCGAGCGGGTCCGGATCGAATCGCACGACGTCGATAAGCGCTGCGCGTATTGGATCATAGAGTTCCGGTGTGCGGCCACGAACGAAAACTCGCAGTTCGTCCAGGCGACGTACTGCGTGCCGTGGACGAACCTGCAAATTTGAATTGTATATTTCGCTAAGCGAGAGATAACGGTGCTTGTCGCCATTCTTCAGAACCAGCATCTGGATCCTTGCTTCTTCCGGAAGCACCAGCGGACCGGATCCCTGCGCCGACGTCCAACCCTGTTCGCTAAACACCTGACTGAGAGACATCGGAAGGGCAGGATCAATCTCAGTCGTAGCCAGAGCCAGCGCAGTCATCCGCATTCCGTCAAGATCGAGAGCGTCTCCCGACCTAAGCCATGGACGATGCCTTATAGACTGCGAGAAGGAAGCGTCTCCTGCCGCTACGCGACCGATCGCGACCAAGGGAACGTAATCAACCCACCCTGGACGCGCTTCCAAATCGTGCAGCAGCCATCGCTCCACGAGTGCCCTTCCGCCTCCCACCGCGAGTTGAGCGCAAGCCCATTTCCACGTCCAATGAATAGTGAGCCGCTGAAACATCGAAGACGGCAGGGTGCCGATCATCTGCTTTGACAGGAGCTGCATGGAGGGACCCGCAAGCCTGATCACCTCCATGAAGTCGGCTGACTTGAATGCAAGTTCGACACGAGCAGCCAAATCGGAATCATCGAATATATCTTCGAGCGTCGTGTACGGGCGCATCGAGCGGGGACCCGCCAGGGCCGCATCCCCGCTGCCGGAGCCGGAGCCATCCGTCTGACCCAGTTCAGAGAGGCCTGGTGACGAGGAGGCTCGTATGACGCCCGATTTGGACCGCTTTCTCAGGTTGCGGACCTCCACATCTCTTTGCTGGACTTCCGGTAGTGCGGCCCTTTCCTCCAAAGTCAGGGAACGCTCGTCCTTCAATAGAATGGCGCGTGCGGCCGGAGGCATCGCATGAATATCCTCCCGTCCGATGTGGAGCACTTTACGTGCCAGCGTTTCATCTGCGGCGATAGCTGACACGTCTCCGTAGAAGGCCTTATAATAGGCGGCCATCGCGGCTGGGTCCGGATCCTTCGCCCGATGCGGCTCTTCGTACCAATCGGCTGCTCTCTCCTGCACAGACCGCACCCGATCCTGCAGATCCGTTTGCTCTCCGTCTGGGGTCCGCGTCGTGCCGCAAAGCATGGGCAGCATAAGTCGGCGCAGGTTTGTGACATGTCGCACCTCGTTCGGACCGTATGTATCGACCAACCAGGCTTCCTTCGACAGAGCACGAAGGAGTTCCATGGCACGTTCCATATCGATCTCTCCAAGCCCGCAGGGCTCGGCAAGCACATCGCGTATAAGTTCAGCGGTCACTGTCCTAAGCGCGAGCCCCGGGTGGGCAAGCTTGCGAATATCCTCCTTCGGTATAATCCTGGTGTCGCTGGGATCCTTGGATAGTCTGTGGTCCTTGATTCTATCCAAGAACCTTGAGTACAGGACCCTCATCGCCTCGACGGTGCCGTACAAGGACGAGCCGCTTACATCACGAATAATCTCATCAACCTCGTGAGGGCTTTTCTGCGCGGCGAATTTGATAAGGACGATCAGAAAAAGCGGGTACCACTCGATGGCGGATTGTGAGATCAGATCGATCCGATCAGAAGTAAATACCTCCGATGGACCCTTCAGTCGCAAAAAG
The DNA here is from genome assembly GCF_003122645.1 of Bradyrhizobium sp. SUTN9-2. Classification (NCBI taxonomy): domain Bacteria; kingdom Pseudomonadati; phylum Pseudomonadota; class Alphaproteobacteria; order Hyphomicrobiales; family Nitrobacteraceae; genus Bradyrhizobium; species Bradyrhizobium sp. SUTN9-2. The sequence continues at coordinate 2,402,866 of NZ_LAXE01000001.1, read as the reverse complement.
TCGCCGACTTCATCCCGCGCGAAAGGTCCGAGTTCAAGATGCCCGCAGAACCATGCCGGCAGACGCGAGCGCTCGCTCACAAACGGCTGGACACGGCCTGCGACCACAGCTCTGACGGTCTTGAACGCCTTCGAACCGTCCTCAGCCTGAAGGTCGATCAAACGGTCTATCCACGACAAGATCAAGCCGAACGGCTCACGCTCGAGATCCGCATCAGCCTGTCCCATTTCGGAGGACACGATCACCTCTTCAAACGTGTCGACAACGATCAAGAGATCGTGGCGTTCCGGCTGACGGCCCAAGGCATCACCGAGCCGCTCGAGCAATATATCCGCGGACTTGAGGTCGCTGCTCGTTTCGGCGGCGACGCGAAGCGCCTCGCGTCTGAGTTCGTCCATGTCTCCATCAAGTTCGGTACGCGCTCGTCCAATCTGACGCGTGAGCTCGGCCGTCCATTCTTTCTCCGCTCCCAGCGCCAGGTTTGGCCGGTCAAAGTCGAGGAGAACGGTTATTGGACCGCTCCAATCCGCCTTCCGCACCGTTTTCACCAGCTCGGCAACCAGAGCAGATTTTCCGCTGCCGCCGATTCCAGTAAGAAGAAGCGGTCTCAACCAATCCAGCTTCTTTGGATCAGCATTGATATTCTCTAATCTAATCGAGGTGTCGACGTCTCCGTTGGCGACGTAGGCTTGAAGCATTCCAAGCTCACGGGTCCGCCCTACCAAGGTGGGGGCAACGTGAAGCAGTCTTTGCTCGTCATCCATCCTGGCGAGCTTCCATCTTGGGTCCGCCTTGCCGCTGGGCGAAGGCCTGTTGCGTGCCCGATGAACGAAATCCTGAGCCACGGCGAGGTCTTGGAGTTCGGGCCTCGAAAGACCCTGGTCTTCCAGCAATTCCTCATTGTCCTTCAGGAGTTCGACGAGGTAGCGTGCGAAACGTTCCTCCGGATGAGGTTTTGCTTCCTGGAGAAGGCGTTCAAAATCAGCCCGCTTGATCGCTTGGCCCAACGCCTCGTGCCGCGCTCTTGCGGTTAGCTTCCAATATAGCTTGTTTTCGAGCACCACCTCTTGAACATCGTTTGCAATCTCGTCGAGAATGCGCTCGTTCATGTCGCCAGTCTCGGCCGATGCCAGCAGATCGATCGGATCGAAAACACCAATAAGTGCGGCACGAGCCAACACCTCGTCGATTTTCTCTCGCAGTCGGTGGTCGTTTCTAGCGGTCATAGCGTGGTCGAGGGTATGAAGAGGTCGTTGACGATCTTGGCGATGGCAGCGCTCCTGCTCACCGCCATCTGTCGAGCCTGTCTCTCCCGCTGAGCGATCACCTCCCGATCGTCGAGCATCTCGCGGTCAGCGAGCATCGTGGCGATACGGCCAAGGCTCAGCAGCATGCGATCCGGGTCGGAACACAACCGGTTGCGAACCCAAGCGATGACGTCTTCGATATTGAGGTGATCCTTGAGGGGATCGATTGATTTCGAGTTGACGTTCTTCAGTGCTGGCATGTCCGGATCCGACATTCCAATCAGGACCAAGCGGAGCTTCTGTCGCGCGGCTATCTCCGGGTAGAGCTTTTCAAAGAACACCCTCGTCGAGGTATCGCTCAATGGATGCTTATCCATTTCGTTGACAGCAATCCAAAGCGTCTGCCTCGTTGCGCCAGCCTCCATCAGATTTGCGACATCTCGAGCCAGTACCGCAATGGTATCGTTGATCTCGGTCGATTCTCCAGCGCCTGCCATCTGTCCGGGCGAAGTCAATTTGCTTGAGAGCTTGTCTGTGACTTTGTCCAAGAGCAGTTGCGCGGTCGAATAGGCATTGTCCGGGATGTCTGAGGCGTTGATGGGAATGAGCCGATGCAAAGCAGGCGCGAGGGCGTCGTCAAGAATCTCGTACGAGAACGACTTTCCTATTTGCCTGAGAGGTTGCCGATCTGTGCCATAGTGGATTTGTACAACGAGAATCTTTGGTCCGCCCGGCGTCTGGGCTGATGCAATTGCTTCCTGCAAACTATAACGGCCGATAAGAGCTTTTCCGCTCGTCAGAGTGCACCGCGGGGCGCTCAAGCTCCCCATGCGGGACCTGATTGCCCCTTGCGCCTTTTGCAGGATTTTGGTGAGGGGAATGGCCACGTTCGTCGCATAAGGCTTCATCGTGCCTTGAGTTTTTTGCTGCACTTCATAGACGAACTGGTGCAGAGCCGCGGGTTTCATGTCGTATGTGAGACAAGCTCCGCCCGAAGATCCGTGAATCGTGTTCGCCGAATGCAAGACTCGATCGCCGTTGGCGGCGATGTCCTTGAACTTTCTGACAGCGCTGTTTGATCTAAATTCGCCGGGCGAAAACCGCATCGTATAGTTGCCCGGGTGATGCGAGACGATCATCTTTCCCTTGGCTTCACGAGGAGGCTCATTCACGAGGTTGTAGTAAAGTCGGTCAAATCCCGCCGGCTTGTTCAACTCGATCACAGCAAAATCAAAGAAAGTGTCGAGTTGCTTGGGCTGCCACTTGTCCAGGCTGTCCGACGGATCTGCGCTGAGCCGGCTGCCCGCCACAAGCCAATCTTCCGTTACCCCGCACGTCCATTTCTTCTCGATTTGGTTAGCTCTGGCGACAAAATCGAACTCGATCGAAAGGCGCGAGGAAAATTCCCGAATAGGAACGCCAGGCCAATCGGGCGCGCCTTCGGGGCCATCCAGGCCAGCTTCGAAGGTTACGAGGGAACTAATGACGTGCCAGCATGTCAGTACCAGTCTTGGCCCAATTAAAAGGCCCGTGCCCGTTTCAAACGACCCGTTCGTAAGCTTGACGACGATCTTGCAAGTGTTCCTGGCCAGCCTCGGCATTCCCTCGCGGATTGTCCCTGCGTCGGTCATCGGGGTGAAATCGTCGAGGATCTTTTGGAGAGTGGCGCGGTAAGTTTCCTCACCGTCTTCATCATCCAACAGATCCGAGGCTTCAACTTCTGTCGCCGATGACGTGAACAGCCGGCCGGAATAGGCTTTGACAAACGACGCTAGGAACCCGTTGTGTTGCGCTTCCTCCAAGGCGGCTTGGAAATCCGCCCGATGCAGGTCGGGGCCGACCGGGAGAGGCGCATCTTTCTGGCGCAAAGCCGTGATCGTCAAAAAGCGCCGGGCATTGGGATAGCTCGCCGCGAACTCGTCGTAGCACTTCCTGAAGACATCTCGCGATGCCGTGACCTGTTGGGCCAGCTTCGACGGACTGAGAATGTTTTCGCCGGCAATAGGCATTTTAGTCGGTCCACCCCAATCGTTCGGCGATTGCGGCCGGCACCTGCCCTGAGGCACGGACGGCGGCAAGCGAATGGGCGTAGTTTGCCGTCAGGTTTCGTCCAGCAAAGTGCAGGCCAAGAATTGGGAAAAAGTCGATGATTTGAGAAACGCACGAGCCCGAACAGCCTGCTAGAGTGGTCGAGTCGTGCGAGAACACCCAGCGTCGCGATCGATCGTCGTCTAAGCTGCCGGTGATATCTTCAATCTGCCCCGGCGCCATGTATTTTCGCCCGTAGTCCAGCCCGAAGATCTCCCCCAGCCGTTTGGCGATATCGTCGCGGACCTCGTGGGTGTTAGGATCTTCGAGCGCTGAAATATCCGGCCGTGCTGGATAACCGACGACGATCAGGTCGGCCTTGGTCTCGCCGACCTGCCTATCGGCAACTTGACCAATCTTGGAAGGCAAGTTCGTAGTCCCGTTGCTTGTCTCAACCTCGAACAATGCCATGTCGAGATGCGAGAAGTTCACCTCGCGACCTATCGTATCTCCCCCGGCGAACACCAATGATTTAATCCGAAATCTTTTTGCCGACCCGAGGCCCTTGTCATCGAAATTGATGGTCGCATTATCTTGTACAATCCAGCAGGACGGCGCTTTGCCCCGGATCTCGTCTGCGATCGCTTCCGCCACGTGACGGTTTGTCATGATCAGGCCGTCGGCGACGACAAAGCCCGTACCGACATGCTCGCCGTCCAGATCGATGCGACCGACCTTTTCCGAAAGCGCCTCGAGCCAGGAGGGGCTCACCTTGAAGGTGCTTTCCCATTCGGTTGCGGCCAACGCGGCCGGGTCCAGCTTTCCATCGGTAATCTTCAGGGCGGGACGTCCCGTCAATCGGACGAGTGCCTCCACATCTGCGCGCTCGATGCCGGAGAGGTTGCGTCCGCCGTGCTCGTGAGCCTTCTTGAGCAGTTTTTCACTTCGATCGAACAGGTCGCGTCGTTGCGCCTTACCTTCGGGGGTCGCCTCGGGGCGCTCATCGATCTTTCTGATGGCGCGGTCGAGCCCATCCTGAATGTCTTGAACGCTCCTGCCCCGTAATGGAGATTCCGGAGCGCCTGCGGCGCGGATGATAGCAGGCTGGGGCAAAAGCATCCGAAACGTGCTTTTGGCCACTGGTTGCCGATCGAGCGGGGCAACCAGCTCGGGAGCATGACTTAATCGCTTCAGGACCCGTTGTAGAACCGGCGGCGCGGTGGCGCTCAGTCCCGGCGTCGGTTTCGGCCGTATGCGCGACTCGACGAGACCCGCTTTTGTCGGTTCGGATCGCCGGCGCTCATCGGCAGCAAGGAAGCTCGCTTCCGCACCATATCTTGCCCAATCAAATCCTTCGAGGCTGGCTCTGGACGCAGCAAGTTCGAACACCAATGCCGTGTCACGATCTTCTTCCGACAGACCCGGTGATACCGCGGCTTCAAGGGCCGCGGAGGGAGCCGGGATATTGGCGAGAGGCAGCTGAAGAAGTTCTTGCGCATCCACGATCCCCGCACCGTACAGATTGGCATTCCAACCGGCAGGCTTGCGAGCAGTCCGACGCAGCGCCGAGCGAAACAGCTCCTGCACGCTGATATTGCGGCGCTTGGCTTCCGCGTGGACTTGATCGCGGCCAAAGTGGGACAGCCAAATTGCTGCTACACCGGCGGTCAGAGCCGTGGCAAAGGAGGTGCCTTGGCCACCGGCAACGACACCGGTTCCGCTGTCTTCGGGGGTACGACGCGCGACGAACACATTCTCTGCGGGAGCAGAAACGTCGACGGCTGGCCCGCGGCTTGTGCCCTTCCATGGAGCATCGCCGGCATTCACGCCCGCAAGTGCGATGGAATTACCGTCGGAGGCAGGATAGACCACGAAGCCCACGCAATTTCCGGACGCAACCACCACGATGCAACCGGCCGCGACCGCCTTTTTTAGCGCTGCGGCGATTGAAGGGCTGTAGATCCCACCGAGGCTCATGGAGATAACGTCGGCGTTGACCGATACGGCGTGCAAGATCGCGCGGGCTACCGGGGCACCATCGAAGATCTTGACGTCCTCGATACACCTGATGGGAATGACCTTAGCCAACGGAGCTGCGCCGACGATCTTCCCTGCTTCTCGGCTTGCCACCACGCTGGAGGTCGCCGTACCGTGGCCCGGATTAGCAGTGCCAGCGCGCAGCGGATCGTTCGGGCTGTTGCCCCCCTCGAGCACGTTCGCGGCTCGCTCAAGGTCGAACATACCCGGCTCCAACTCAGGATGAGCAGCAATGCCCGTATCGGGTTGAGCTACGAGAATGCCGTCACCCTTGCCGTTCTCCAAGGACCAGGCCAGGTTCGCCTTGATCGCGTTGGTAGCCCAGTGCATATCCCCAGGTGCCGCCGCATTTGACCAGCAGAATGCGTCGGTAATTGCCGATTCGGGCGCACCATCGCGAAGCAAACGTGCGTCGGGTTCAGCGTATAGGGTTGATCCGATGTCAGGCACACAGGATACCAAGCCCAGTTTGTCGCAAAGAAGATCGGCCGCAGCAAAAAGCCTGGGTGGCGCGATGGTGCGCGGTACGCCGGGAAACTGAAGCACGAGGAAATTCGGCAGCTGCTGGTCCAAAGGACGCAGATCGAACGTGTCCGCCCCGATCAGAGGTAACAGTTGCTCTCGCACCCTAGCTGGGTCCGCAGCACTGGTGCACTCCAGCACAAAACGGATGATGTCCATCGGCAAGCCATCGACCGTACCATGTGCCTGCCTTGCAATTTCTTGGAGAACGGTCCCCGCGATGGAGATGCTCGCATCTTCTGCCATTTGACACCTCAACAATCATTCGGTCCGGCGTGAATACCGGCTTAAAATCAGCCGTAAAAAACACGATTCGGGACAGGTAATTGCCTGCCCCCGCAACCCGCAATTGAAGCGTAAAATCAATCGAATGTCCATCGTCTATGAACCAAGCCGACGATTATTTTCACCTCGGGGTTGCGGTTGTTTGGTACGAAACGGACGAAGCGGCCCCTCCTTGATACATTGGTGTTTGCACCGCATCGTAGGAGCGCGAGCATGGCGACGGTGCAGGCACGCTTGGCCCGGTGAAATTAAGGAGGGCCGCTTCAACAGGCGCTGAGGCAAGTGATAGCGACGTCGGCGTGCTGGATGACGGCAAGCCTCTGCCCCGCGCACTTCCCGACTGGAGGATCGTTCGCCGAAGTACCGAGACGGCTTGGCTCTGGAAGCGTTGCGCCTAGCAGGCTGTTGAAAAAGGCGCTCGCCGCCGACCGGCGACCGTGATTCAATGGCTCCGACGAGATTCGGAGATGGGGCGTGCGCGGCGGGGACAATCGAACGGGCGAGCTGTTCAGCTACGTTGATCTCGAGGCCCGGGTGCGGCGTGATCATCCGCTGCGAGCGATCCGGACGATCGTGAACGAGGCGCTGTCGACGCTGGAGCGCGAGTTTGCCGCGCTTTATTCGCCGATTGGGCGGCCGTCGATCCCGCCGGAGAAGCTGCTGCGGGCGATGCTGTTGCAGGCGTTTTATTCGATCCGCTCGGAGCGGCTTTTGATGGAGCGGCTGGAATATGACCTGTTGTTCCGCTGGTTCGTCGGAATTGGCGTCGACCACGCAGCCTGGGACCATTCGGTGTTCTCAAAGAACCGCGACCGGTTGCTGGAAGGCGACATCGCGGCCAAGTTCCTGGCGGCGGTGCTCGCGCAGCCCAAGGTGAAGAAGCTGCTGTCGAGCGATCACTTCTCGGTCGATGGCACGCTGGTCGAGGCCTGGGCCTCGATGAAGAGCGTGAAGCCGAAGGACGGCTCTGGCGAGCCGCCGGTGCAAGGCGTCGGGCGCAATGCCGAAGCGGACTTCCATGGCCAGAAACGCTCGAACGACACCCATTGCTTCGACGACCGATCCCGATGCCAGGCTCTACCGCAAGGGTAAAGGCAAGGAGACGAAGCTGTGCTTCATCGCGCATGGTCTGATGGAGAACCGCCACGGCCTGCTGGTCGACGCCTGCCTGACGCAGGCCGACGGGCATGCCGAACGGGTGGCCGCGCTGCACATGATCGAACCTCGTGCCGACCGGCCGACGGCGATCACGCTTGGCGCCGACAAAGCCTACGACGCCGAAGACTTCGTCAACGAGCTGCGCTCGATGAATGTGACGCCGCATGTTGCCCAGAACACCAGCGGCCGCAGCTCGGCGATCGACGGGCGAACGACCCGGCACGCCGGCTATGCCGTCAGCCAGCGCATCCGCAAGCGCATCGAGGAGGCATTCGGCTGGATCAAGACAGTCGCAGGGCAAGAGAAGACCAGCTTCCGTGGCCGTGATCGCGTCGCATGGGCTTTTACCTTCGCTGCCGCCGCCTACAATCTGGTGCGGCTGCCCAAGCTCATAGCGGAGGCCAGCTGATGGCCAAGATACCCGGCTTCGCCAAGGCTTTTGCCGGCCGCTGGCGCATCGTCGAAATGGACACCTGGGACAGCGACTTCCTCGATCTTGTCGGTGAGGCGCATCTCGCCTTCGAGGGCAAGTCCGACGGTGAAATTGCCTTCGGTGCGCTGAAGGGCTTCCTCGACGTCCGCTACGGCGCGCGAGATGGTTCGGCCTGCGCGGAGTTCTCATGGGAAGGGCACGACGAGAATGACCCCGTCTGCGGTCGCGGATGGGTTATGATCGGCACTGCCGGCAGGCTCGTCGGCCATTTCTACATCCATAATGGCGACGATTCAGCTTTCGTTTGCGAACGCGGCTGAGTTCTTCAACAGCCTGCTAGCCCGTCTTATTCACGATGTGCCAGCGTGAAGAATGCCG
>NZ_LAXE01000001.1:2383484-2389362 GCF_003122645.1 Bradyrhizobium sp. SUTN9-2 | reverse complement strand
CTAGAACGTTCCAAGAACATCTGCACTGGGCCTGTGGTAGGGCTAAGCGCCTGGCTCATTGGTTGAAGGAATAAAGGTCGCGCTATTTGAATAAGATATCCCCTTACTGTCTGAATACTACTTTATAAGGCACATCTTATTGCTAACTGAGCTTTCCATAAGTTATATCTTATGAGCTTATCAACTGATTATATGCTATATCTTATCGCGTGAAAGACGCCATCTGCCATCTCGACCGCCGCTTCGCCACGCTCCGAGCGCTCTCGCACGCCCAGCGCCCTTCCAAGGGCTGGATTCGCGCGATCCGCGACGCGCTCGGCATGACCACCGCCCAATATGCCAAGAGGCTGGGCGTTTCGCAGCCACGCATTGTGGAACTTGAAAAATCCGAGCAAGGCGGCAGTGTAACCCTCAATACGCTTCAACGCGCGGCTGAGGCCCTCGGCTGCCGGTTGGTCTATGTGCTTGTACCCGAGCGCCCCCTCGCAGAAGTCGTCACCAAGCGAGCTGCCGATATCGCCGAGCGGCAATCACGAGCCATCGAACAAACGATGCGGCTTGAGGACCAGGCTGTGGAGAACAATCAGGCTGCCCGCGCGCTTCGGGAGCAAGCGATCGAGGATTTATTGAAACGCCCCGCGCGTCTCTGGGATGATGAATGACTAATACTGATCTGCACGTCGCCGACGATCACGCGACACCGCTGACGCCCCAGGAGTGCGAAGATCTAATCCCAACGCACATTACTATGCGCAGCGAATTAAACGAACTTGAGCAGCAGAATATCGCCACGGCAAACCGTTGGGCATTCGGCCGCCGGAAAGTTGCGACTCGAGAAAGTTTTCTCAAGAGCTTGCACCGGCGCATGTTCGAACGCGTCTGGCGCTGGGCTGGAAAATTCCGAACGACGGAGCGCAATCTCGGCGTCGCGCCATCTGATCGAAATTTCGCTGCATCAGGTCCTCGACGACGCAAGGTATTGGGTCGAAAACAACACCTACCCACCGGACGAACTTGCCGTTCGCTTCCATCACCGCCTCGTATCCGTACATCCGTTTCCAAACGGCAACGGCCGTTGGTCACGACTGGCTGCTGATGTGTTGATCGTGCAGCTTGGCGGCTAACGCTTCACATGGGGCGGCGCCGACTTGCAGACAGCCAGCACTGTGCGCACGGCCTACATTGCGGCACTTCAGGCGGCTGACAACCATGATCTTGCACCACTTGTTGCTTTCGCGCGGTCATAAACTGACCAGTCCACATCTGGCAAATCCTGGCCAAATCAGCGCTTACCTTAGCTAGCTCGGCAATGATGGGTTCGGTAATGAAAAACTTTGACGGGAGCAGGATGGGGTTTTCGTCCGAAGACCGTCCGCTCAATGTAGGCAAAGGTCAGATTTTAGAATTACGTCAGCGCCTTGGCACTACACGAAGACAACGGCTATCCGCGCAAGGTAGCGCAATAACACCGCCAGAGCAATTTGACCGTTTTGTGCACTATCGATAAAACCCGTCGTCAATTTCAATTTCCACGAGCACTACATCAGGTGTTGGCGGGCGCGCCTTCGCCTCCTGATGCAAGGTAGCGCGCGATTTCGGGAATTCTATTGTGTCTGCTCTACCTCAATTCCGCGACCATGTGGCTTCGGCGCATCATATGCGGCTGGAGAATTCCGGCGCGGCCGCTCTGCATCTGGAAGATCCAGATTCTGACCAACAATTGTGCCCACTAGAACGACAAGAAGAGTGTCGACGCGCACGATATGGCGGAGAAGGTTGCCGCTGCTTCAAAAGGCCCGTTGCGATCTCGTGATCATTGCCAGAATGGACGCGGCCGCCAAAAGAGCTCGACGGCGCGGTCACCCGCGCCAAGTTTTACATAGAGGCAGGCGGACGCGATCTTCCCTGACACCTTGCATTCAGCGGAAATGTTCCGCGTCTTCGCGAGCGAATGCCTGGCGTGCCACTGCTTGCGAAATTGACGGAATTTGGAAAGACGCCACTCTTTACTACTGCTGAATTTGAAGCCATGGGTTACGCGCTGGTGATTTGGCCATTGTCCTCCTTACGTATGGCCAACAAGGCACAAGCAAAACTTAATGTAGCGATTGCACGTGACGGCGGCACACACAAGGTAGTCAACCGGGTGCAACCAGTGCGTAACGCTGTGCAACGATCGGATTTTGCGATCATGAAGCGTTGAATTCATTGATCGTGCAAACAATCGTTCCGGACGGCATGCCGCAGTGGAAGTGAACGTAGAGAGGTTGACGCCGGCACCCCATTGCAGATAATCGGAGCTGTCGAGGTTCTCCGGGTCCGCTTGACCCGGAGCTAAGAGGGAAGCCGGTGCGCGTTCGGTTATTCGAACCGTCGCAACGCCGGCGCTGCCCCCGCAACTGTAAGCGGTGAGCCCACATCCATCAGTGTCACTGAAGCGCAAGCTTCGGGAAGGCCGGATGCAGGCGATGACCCGCGAGCCAGGAGACCTGCCCCGATAACGTAATCGTCCACGGGCGGGGTGTCCCGGTGGGACGCCAAGCAGCTGCCGCATTCGCGGCTGCCCTGCCAGCGCCCGCCATGGCCTTTTGCCCCCACCACAATGGGGTTAAAGCTATGTCTTCTCTCTCTCTTCCGGTTGCTACACTCGGCACGCCCCGTATTGGGCCGCGTCGCGAACTCAAGACCGCGCTCGAAAGCTACTGGGCCGGCAAAACGAGCCAGCAACAACTGCTCGAAACTGCGTTCGGCCTCCGCACAGCCAATTGGGCCCGTCAGAAGTCGCTCGGTGCGACCATCATTCCGTCCAACGACTTCTCGTTCTACGATCAGGTGCTGGACACGAGCGTCATGGTCGGCGCCATTCCTGAGGCCTACGGCTGGAAGGGTGGCCCCGTATCACTCAAGACCTATTTCGCGATGGCGCGAGGCTCGCAAGGCGAGGAACAAGACGCCAGCTGCGGTCACACGCATCACGGCCACGGCGCAGCCGCGCAGGAAATGACCAAGTGGTTCGACACCAACTACCACTACATGGTCCCCGAGTTTCAGATGGGCCAGACCTTCAAGTTCTCCTCCCGCAAGGCGATCGAGGAATATGATGAGGCCAAGGCACTCGGGTATCAGACGCGCCCGGTTCTTGTCGGTCCGGTCACGTTCCTGAAACTCGGCAAAAGTGCCGATGCATCATTCGATCCGGTTTCGCTGCTCGAAAGCCTCGTACCCGTCTATGTCGAGGTGCTCCAGGAGCTCGCCAGACGCGGGGCCGAATGGGTGCAAATCGACGAGCCCTGCCTCGTGCTCGACCTCGACGATGCAGCAAGAGGCGCACTCCGGCGCGCCTATGCGCGGTTCGCCCAAGAGGTCCCTGGCATCAAGATCATGCTGACGACGTATTTCGGCGCCATCGGCGACAATCTGGCAACCGCGCTGGCACTGCCAGTGGCCGGTCTGCATGTCGATCTCGTCCGTGCGCCGCATCAGTTGAGCCAGATCGCCGCATCCAGCATCCGCTCAGATCTCGTCATCTCACTCGGCGTCATTGACGGCCGCAACGTTTGGCGTTCCAACCTTCCGGCGCTGGTCGACCGGCTCAAGCCGGTCGTCGCAAAGCTCGGCGAGGGGCGCGTTCAGATCGCGCCGTCCTGCTCGATGCTACATATTCCGATCAACCTGGAGCTTGAGACTGCTCTCGATCCCGACGTGAAGAGCTGGCTCTCCTTCTCGGTGCAGAAGATCGGTGAGCTGTCGATCCTGGCCAGGGCGCTTGCCGGCGATACGGGCGTCGCCAACGCTCTCGGTGCGTCCGAGCGTGCAGCGACCGCGCGGAAGACCTCGCCCAAAATCCACGATGCAGCCGTCGCCAAGCGGCTGGCCGCGATCGACCCGGCGATGCGCAGCCGCAAGAGCGCCTTTGCAAGCCGTGCCGAGGTTCAGCGCAAGCGCTTCGGTTTGCCCGCCTTCCCGACCACGACGATTGGCTCGTTCCCGCAGACGGCCGACGTCCGCAACGCCCGGGCTGCACATGCCAAGGGTAAGCTGAGCGACGCACAGTATGAGCAATTCCTCAAGGAGGAAACCGCCCGCACAGTACGCTGGCAGGAGGAGATTGGCCTCGACGTACTCGTGCACGGTGAGTTCGAGCGCAACGACATGGTGCAGTATTTCGGCGAGCAGCTCTCCGGATTCGTCTTCACCCAACATGCCTGGGTGCAGTCCTATGGCTCCCGTTGCGTTCGTCCGCCGATCCTGTTCGGCGACGTCTCCCGGCCGAAGCCGATGACTGTGGAATGGTGGCGTTATTCGCAATCGCTGACCAAGAAGCCGATGAAGGCGATGCTGACCGGGCCGGTGACGATCCTGAACTGGTCTTTCGTCCGTGACGACATGCCGCGCAGCGAAGCCTGCCGCCAGATTGCGCTCGCGCTCCGCGACGAGGTCACCGATCTCGAAAAGGCCGGCGCGACCATGATCCAGATCGACGAAGCCGCGCTTCGCGAAGGCCTTCCGCTGCGCCGGTCCGACTGGAAAACCTATCTCGACTGGGCGGTGGAGAGCTTCCGCATCTGCTCCACGGGCGTTGCCGACGCCACGCAGATCCACACCCACATGTGCTATTCGGAGTTCAACGCTATCATCGACGCGATCGCGGCAATGGACGCCGATGTCATCTCGCTCGAGACCTCGCGCTCGAAGATGGAGCTGCTCGACGCGTTCACCAGCTTCAAATATCCGAACGACATCGGTCCCGGCATCTACGATATCCACTCGCCGCGCGTGCCTGATACCACCGAGATGAAAGAGCTGATGACCCTCGCCCGAAAGCGGCTGTCGGACTCGCAGCTCTGGATCAATCCGGACTGCGGTCTGAAGACGCGCAGTTGGGAGGAAGTTCGCCCGGCGCTCGTCAACATGGTCGCGGCCGCGCGCGAACTTCGCAAGGCGTCTTGATGTGGCCGCAAGCTAGATCGTCAAGGCCCTAATTCCGCAAGGGAGACTGCCGATGCACTTTACCCCCCTTTTGACAGCGGCAAGCCTTATCACGTCAATTTGTCGATGGTGGGCAGCCCCTGGACTGCGACAAGACGATCACCTCCGGCCGCTTGCCACGCCGAAGTCCAACTCAGCTGGCGGCATCTCAGCGGTCATGGAAGTCCGGTCGCTAGATCTCCAACTCTCAACTCCCGCCGGCCACAGGTCGGCAGGATTTTTCTAGCTAGCCTTCTCGGCTGGCAATGTTGAAGCTGTCGCAAATAAGTGCGAATGAGTTTCTGGCTTCGGCATCCTCAAAGCAAAACCTAGTGCCGACCTCCGCACGATCAGTCCACCAGCCCACGTTGGCCGCTTTCGCGATGCGCGCGGCCTCGCCCCTCAACAGATCCAGTTGTTTCCCGGCAGCACGAACAATCAGGCAATTTTCCTTGGGCATATGTCCTCCGTCGCGATGATGGCGTTGCAGGTTGCCGATGAGATCGCGGTAGCAGCACAAAGGCCGCAGCCGGGAGCCGCTGTGGCTTCATCGCCAAGAAGCTCCGGGTGAAAAAGGCTTAAGTGAAATATTTCGCCAACCCGGTAAAGGCGACCATATAGCAGCCCTCCCGGCAAGCCATATGATCTATTTCATACTCCGTAGCAGGCTCAAAGTGCATTAGGATAGAGCAAGGCCCGCCGGGGTTGGCGAGTTCGCGGGCCTGCCTCTTTAAGCCAAGGCCGCGTATGTCGCTCACGGCCCCGTCCCAGTTTCGACTTTGCGGAGATCACTTAAGATTTCCTAAACCTTGTTCGTTTCTCTATTGGCAGGGCGCAAGGTTGGGGACTTTTGACCTTGGGTCGGGGAGCCCGCTAGCCGACGCACCTAGCCGGCTTCAGCATTCTTTGG
>NZ_LAXE01000001.1:2376740-2379920 GCF_003122645.1 Bradyrhizobium sp. SUTN9-2 | reverse complement strand
CATTCTTTGAATTATTTCTTTTCTGAGTTCGCACCGAATATCGGAGCGCCAAATGATTAGGAATCGCAAGCCCAAGGAGTGGACGGCGGCGGAGATGCAGCTGCTTGTCGAATTGGTCAAACAAGGAGCGAGCACCTCCGAAATCGCTGCCGCTCTTGGGCGGTACACCGCGTCGATCAAGCGGGTAGCGCGAGATATGTGTCTGCTGCTGAAGAAATGATCGGGCCTGAAACCGCCGGTTCAAGCTGGGGGGCGTTTTTTACTTGTGCACACTAGTGAATATTGAACGCAGTGATAATTCTGTCATGATGTTTGCTGTATTCAAATCATTTTATGGGCTGAGGATATGATGAGTACCCTTGATCAAGCCGATTTCCATCGCACCATTGCCCTCCAGCAACGATTGACCTCTCTCAAGAATCAGATGGGCGAATTGGCCAGCCTGCGGAACCGACTGGCGCACGCTGAGTTGCGGCGCTCTCGATTGAGGAGGAACCGGTTGGCTTTCAAGAAGGTCGCTCGACACCGCACCTGATAAACCTTCCCTCTCACTACACAGAATTGCGAGGATTCCGCTTCTAAGCCCAATTTTTGGGAAGCGTGGGTCGCGTGATTCATGGAGCGGAAGCCGTTTGAGAGCATGTCTCTTGAAGAGCTGTGGCAATTGCACACGGTTGTCAATCATATTCTCGCCGAAAGACTCGTGGCGAGAAAGCAGAGCTCGAACGACGACTGGAGCTCCTCAATGGAGGAGACAAAGATGATTTCCAATGAGGCCGTTGCAATCAGCCCGCCGGTTCCCGCTGGCGGGCTTTCCTCGTCATGACAGACAGGCCACAATGGCGAGAGCTACGTCATAGTCCAAGTCACCCGAATACACCCAAAACAGGATCCCAGCACCAAGGGCGAGTACGAGCGCTTTGAGTGCAATCATCTCAAGTCCCTCTCTTTCCGATGGAAAAGGTTGAGCCCTGATTGTTTCCAACCTGCTTCGACGGGACCAGCAAATGGTTTCGTTCACCTAGCCGTTATCCGCTGATCCGCCGGTTCACGCTGGCCAGCCACTGTGCTAACGATTGTAGCGCCGCGTCGATCGTGCGGAACGTCGCGGCAAGGCCGCAGGATCTGTACCAGAGCAGCGCCTGCGGCCTTTTGTTTCGATCGACATGCGTTTGTGGGAATTCCGCCGCACTTGAGATGATTGGGAGGAAGGGGCGGAACCTCATCTCGTCAGCCGGCTTATCGGAACGGCGACGGTCTCGGTATTGCGGGGCAAGAGCCTGTCCGGAGGCCTCAGCATCATTACGCCCCCCGGCCCGATGCTGAGGCCGCCACGGACTCTATTGCGAGCCTCTGGTTTCCACTCTGGAAGTGCGGCCGAACACCGCGATACCCGCCTCCTGGCAGACACACTGCGCGACAGGCGCACCCCATCAGGCCAACGATTGGCAGTCCGAGAGAAGTGCCGGCCGTAGTGGCAGTAGACCACGGCGCCGGGCAGGCCCATGCTACGCATTTCGCCGAAGGTGATCTTTAGCGGACGGCCATCAGGTGCGGGGGCGTGTGGCGTCGGACAGGGTGGCGGCGTGCCTCGGTTCCTGATGTAGACTTAGAAGTGTCCTAATTCGCTTTCTTTGCCGAACTGCTGGCGAAGAAGAGCCAGTAACGATGACCGGGCGCGATGCGCCTGAGAAACCAGAGACCAGAAACAAAAGCCTCTTTCCCTCGAAGAATTCCGTCAGATGGTCCCGCGAGTCATCGAGCAGCAGCGGAAAATCCTCGACAATCTCCGCCGGGAACTGACGTAAGGCCTCCTCAGCTGGCGGCTAATTTGCCGCTGCGATTATGCGGAGGCGAGGCCCAGCGAGCCTGTCCGATGGCACCGAGGACGAGGTGAGTTTCGTGTCAGTACGCTGAGCGCGGTCGCAATTGGGACAGACGAAGAAGTGAGCGATCATCACCGGCTCACCAGCTCATGTTCACGTGGCAGTTGGGACAAATCTGGGCTTCGAGCTCCCCCCAGTGAGTTCCTCAGATTGTTCATGCCTTGCCCCCGCGTTGTGAGAACTGTAGCAGGTCCGTAAGCTCAAGGCGCGTCAAATGATGCACAACGATAGCAGATTGAACGAAGCCGCTGGCGCGGCATGTAGGAAGGCATAGCAAGGATCGCCTCCTGTCTGAGAGGATTGCGGGTTTTCGAAGCCTAACCCTTTAGACAGGAGGTTTTCCGATGGCTGAGATCAGCCCGCTTCGCCGCCGCATGATCGAGGACATGACGGTCCGCAATCTGTCACCGGCGACGCAGCAATCCTACCTCAATGCCGTAGCGAAGTTGAGCCGATATTTCGGTCGTTCTCCCGACCGCCTCGACCTGGAGGATATCCGTGCCTTCCAGGTTCATCTGGTTGCGACCGGGATGTCCTGGTCGGCGCTGAACCAGATCGTCTGCGCACTGCGGTTCTTCTACGGTGTGACGCTTGGTCATGACACCGTGCCGGAGCGCATCGCCTATGCGCGTAAACCACGCAAACTGCCGGTCGTGCTGAGCGCCGACGAGGTCGTCCGCTTCCTGGAAGCAATCCCCAGCCTCAAGAGCCGTACCGCGTTGACCACCGTCTATGCCGCGGGCTTGCGCGTATCGGAAGTGGTCCTCTTGAAGGTTGTCGACATTGACAGCCAACGGATGTTGATCCGAGTCGAGCACGGCAAGGGCGGCAAGGACCGTTACGTTATGCTCTCGCCGCAGCTTTTGAGGATTCTGCGGACGTATTGGCGGCTCACTCGGCCAAAACGATGGCTATTTCCCGGCCGCGATGACGAGCGTCCGCTCGTCCCTAACGTGCTGCACGCCGCCTGCCGTTCAGCCTGTGCTGCGGCCGGCTTGAGCAAGTCGGTGACAGTGCATACGCTGCGGCACACATTCGCGACTCATCTGCTGGAGAACGGGGCCGACGTACGCATCATCCAGGTGCTGCTCGGCCATGCCAGTCTGGCCAGCACGGCGCGCTATACCCAAGTCGCCACAAAGACCATCAGCAATACCCCAAGTCCACTTGACCGGCTCCGCCTGGAGGTCGTGCCGCCCGGCTGAGCGGACCTGATGGCTCCGGTTCTGGAAGTGGCAGATATCTTCCGCCGCTACGGCGAAGCGCTTCGGCAAGCCCGTGCCGGGCATCTGGG
>NZ_LAXE01000001.1:2327819-2373547 GCF_003122645.1 Bradyrhizobium sp. SUTN9-2 | reverse complement strand
AAAAGTGGGCGACATCGTCTCGGAATCCACGGGCGACTTCATATCGGTACGCCTGGGCGACTTCGTCGGAATCCGCAGCTCGCTGGTTCGCGCTCTTGGCCCCATCAATCGGGCCCCTCACATCTGCTGAATGTCTCGCCGACGCGCGGCGAGTACGGGCGCGCCTTCTCCGCACCTGCACCGGCTGCACTATCGCCATAGCGCCCACAACTCCGCGGCTTCGTTCAATCCGGCTTCTATGAGGTCGCACGCTACGACAGAGCGCGCGGCTGGACTTTGCCCCGCGACCTCACAGAACCCTCAAGATTCTGAGCATGCCGTCCCATTCCCGGTAGTTCTCCGCCCGGAGAACAAAACCCCGGTGCCCGTAGTTTTCCGGCCGTGAACGGAATCCGTTGATTGAACTCAATGGCCGCCTCAGGCCGCCTTCGCCGGACGATCAAACCCATGCCCGACCGCGAGAAGCAGAGTGACTTGCCCCAGATTTCATCCAGTTCTGAGTTCGCTCAAGCCATGGATTTGCCCAGTTGGGACGGTGCTAGCGACGGGAGCTGGCGCGGAGCCATCGGCATAGCGCAGCGCCAGATCCCGGCGCGGGTGGCAGGTGAAGGCGAACTCGGAGGGCGTCTTCCATCCGAGCTGTGAGTGCGGTCGTGTGTAGTTATAGTCGGCGCGCCAGCATCCGAGCGCGACGCGGGTCTGAGCCAGCGACGTGAACAGCGTCTCGTTCAGCAATTCATCCCGGAGCCGACCGTTGATGGGGAAGCCGGCCCCGCTCCATCGGCGCCAGCGATATACTGGCGATGTACAGACCCGCTAACAGGAGCTTTTCCTATGGAAGTCGCGACATGGACATTTCGAAGCACGTGTTTCACATCCATGCAGTTGACCGCCAAGGCCAAGTGAGCAGTCGCCAACGCCTACGGCGAGGCGAGATCGTGCCGTTCTTCTCCTCGCTCGCACCTTGTTTGGTTGGCATCGAGGCTTGCGCGACCGCTCATCACTGGGCGCGGGAGATTCGGCAGTTCGGACACGATGTAAGATTGATTTCGCCGGCCTATAGGACTTTTTCGCTGTAAGGGCGCGCTCGCCGTGGTTCTACAAACACGCGGCTGCATCCTCTTAACTGAAAGTCAGCGCCATCCTAAACTAAACTGCGCGAGGCACACCTGGAACATTGGTCAGTGATCAGGCCCCTGGTGTGTGAGTTATTTCGCTGTCCGCGGTCGCTTTCAACTCGAATAGCGCTTCGTATCGCCAAGCTCGATGCGCCCCAACTTTTCAACGCCCTAGCACCGATAGACAAGGGCCGGCTCGCATTGCTCGGCTCCCCAACGAGAATAGCACCGACTGCTCGCGCCTTCTCAGAAATTCTCCGGACAAGAAAGAAGCAGCTTGCCCGCGCCGGTTAGCGGCCCTGAGCACAAGAAGGCCCGGCTCGGTTTGATATGCCGTGCAGCAACTCGGTCGCTGCCGGCGTTGTACGAATTTCGGACCTGCTGATTGCGCTAGGCAGCTTTAGCAGCCCGTGATTTCGGCCGTTTCATGTGCGGTACGCGGGCCCCGATTGCACGCTGGTCCATGGCCCAATAAGGATTGCCGATCTTGTTGAGGGGATACGGCTCTGTCGCGCGATTGTCCCAGATTACGACGTCGCCGGATTGCCATTTCCAGCGCAGAGTGCTCCGCGGCGCGACAAGGTAGGATTGCAGCAGCTCGAACAGTTTTTGACTGGGATAGCGCTGCAAGCCGACAAAGTTCTGCACGGAACGACCAAGCGATAGCATACGTTCGCCGGTTTCAGGATGAACACGAACGATCGGATATGTCGTTTCGTGGATCGTTCCGGTAGATGCGCCGCCACATCCGCTCTTGTTGTTTTCGGTGGCCCTCTCAGTCGCAGTGAGATCGAATGCGGCGTAGCTCACAGCCCAAAGGTTATCGGCCAACATCTGCAGGGGATTGGGAAGGTCGAGATAGGCGACCGCCTTGCTCGACCAAGCGATGTCCGCGCCAAAAGGTGGAATCCCTGAACCCCACAGCATTGAAATTGCTGGGCGGGTGGCACAGAAGACGACCTCATTCTCCATTTGGTCGATATGACTGCGGGCGCGGTCAGGCAGCGTCTTCCCGGCTGTGAAGCCTCCCCTTGTATCCACCATTGTGGGACTCGGTATCAGCGAGCCGAATCGTAGCAAAAAGCGTTGTTGCTGGGCACCATCGAGATGTCCCTGATCACGGAAGAAGATAACCTTATGCTCCAGCACCAGCCGGTAGAAGGCTATGAAGACCTCGTCGGGCAAATCATCCGACAATTTAAGGTTCTTGATTTCGGCGCCCAGCCGGTCCGCGTGTTTGACGATGTCTGCTCGCGAAATGACGTTATCGATGGTCATTGTGCCACTCATGACGGCGCCTCTCTCTGTGGATTGCTACAAACGCCACGTGTTTGGTGGTCGTGTCAGGTCGACGAACACGGCAAGGCCGTCTTGCGGACACGGATCCGAATTGTCTGACCGTGGGGGTCGCCGCGCCCACAATTAGGCGGCTGAAGTCCAATACACACGACCAGCATCTTAGGATCTCACTCCGTCTGAGTGCGGACTCGGCAATGCCGTCCCGTCGAGGACATTCGCATATACGGCCACCAGATCGATCTGCCGCCTGATCAACAGTGCGGATCATAGACGCAACACATGTCCAGTCCATGAAACGAAACCAGTTTTCTTTTCGAGCTTGCGTGACGTTCGCTTCGTCTAAGAGCTCGTGCGTGGAAACTCCTCCAACAGCGACCGGGTCGCACTCATACCAACCCGAACGGCCTCGTCGGAGTGATGAAAATCGGAACTGGTTCGCGGCCTGCGCTTGCAAAGCAGGCAGGACCGCTAAGGGTTCTCTACCTATAGATGTATAGTGCAATTATGGCTACTTCAACGGGTTCACAACTATTTGTTTGCGACCTCGAGTTGTTTTCAATGGCGCGGCTTGTTTCGCCGGCCGATCATTGGCTTGCTCTGGTCGCTTGGCTAGCGGGAGAGCCGTACAAAACTAGTAACTTGCAACTTCCGATGGAGTTTAAACAACGGGCTCAATCCCTCGATTTTCGAAATTTGTACTCGGCGCGAATGCAGGTCGTCCCGGCAGTGACCTGCCCTTTTGGTTCTGCCCAAAGACGCAAGAATTTCCTTACGGAGTACATGCTGTCTGGCTTCGTGGCAGTTGAGCACACCACCAGAAACCGAGCGCCGACCGCCCAGAATATCGCTCCTCTGAGACGAAAAGGCGTCTTTCCGCTCTCAGACTGCAAGCCGCAGATTCCGGCCGGCTATTTTTTGCCTCACTATGAGCCACACGACACTGAACGCCACGTCGGATTTCATAAGCCTGAATTTCTTCTCCTTCATGATCGCGGTCTCTTCCTCCCCTCGATAATTTGCGAAGCACGTAAATGCGCCGCACGATCAAGCCCCCACCATAAGGCCCAGCCTGAACTATGCCAGACGCAGCTCGACGGCCGTTGGACCGGGCAGCTCAATAGCGTCGGTCTTTCAGGGGCTGTCGCTGCTCTTGCTCGTAGCCCAGCTGCCTGGAATGCATCCAAGCACCGGCGCCGAGACCTTCACATTGAAAGCGGACAAGCACACTTTGGCTTCGACGGCGCAGTAACCGGGAGCAGCGCAGGCCAGCCGCTGTCGAACGCGGAAGGAGCTCAAACTAACTTCAAACTCCATCTGATACTGACGCAGACAACATGTTCACCAGGACTCAAGCGGGAACGGGAACGATCCGCCCGGTGCATACAAATGAACTGACTATTCGCTTGTCAGTCTCGTAGTTACAGCATTCGCTGGAGGGCAGCATAGCGCCGACGCAAGGTGCCGGCGAACCCGCCGATACCTCTGGGAAACCGGCTTGAGACGGGCGGTTCGACGATGAGCAAACTTTGACCGGGCAAATTCAATCGCCGGGCGCAAGGCATCGGGATGTTGGGTTGTCACCGGCTCCAGACCTGAGAAAACGTCGCACCAACCCAAGCTTTCTACGAGCGCGCCGCTCAATTCCATATGGGCGTATGATCTCAGTGCTCGAACAGCTGAATTGCATGACGTACCCGCAAGGTAGATGAGGATACGTGGATACTCGTTCAGTTGTCGACCATGGGGCACACTGAAGCTACATGTCTTTGCCGCAAATACGTACGAGCATAGATCAATTGCGTGCCTTACGCACGCAGCGGCCTGCACGAGCCGGCTGCCTGGATTCGCCGCGGCAGCGCTGATGGTCGTCTGCGTGTTCTTCGCGCGGCGTTATGTGTGAGCCCTCCCGCCCTCACTTCTGCTCCATCACGGTGCGCGTCAAAGCGCTTCTAGCAAAATTCTTCAGCGGCATCGGCTTGCCGAACAGATAGCCTTGGACGAGGTCGAAGCCGAGCTCGCTCACCGTCATCAAATCAGCCCCGCTCTCGATGCCTTCCGCGGCGGCGCGGACGCCGTAGCCCTGGGCAAGCTCGACGACGTGACGGCACACCGTGCGTTTCAGCCTGTCATTGCCGCAGCCCGCGACGAATCGCCGGTCGGCTTTCAACTTGATGAAGGGAATCCTATCCAGTCCCATCAGCTCCGGCCAGTTGACGCCGAGATTGTCGATCGACAGGCCGATATTGTGGAAGCTCATCTCGCGAGCGATCTCGGTCAGGAAATCGAGGTCGCGGATCGCCTCAACGCTGGCGATCTCAATCGTCAGCCCACCGAAGGCTGGATGCATCAGCATCCGGCGGCAGAGGTCGCGGACGGCCTGCGGCTCCTTCAGGTAGGCTGCGGGCAAGTTGATCGAAAGGTCGACCGCGGTCTGCCGCTCCAGGAGATAGTGCCAGTCCTGCAAGGCGCGCTCGATCACGAACTCCGACAGGTCGCGCAAATGGGGATCGTGCTCCTCTGGGATGAAATAGGCTGGCGGGACCAAGCCCCAGGTCGGGTGTCGTCGCCGCGGCGAACGAGCGAGCGCGCGTCGATTTTCGATTGATACCAGAGCTCGAGCCAGCCCCCATGCAGCGCCTCGCCGACATGCACCGCCGGGCTCGGGACCTGCTCCTCGGGCAGTAGCATCGCCACGCGCTCACGGAGCGTGTCGGCGGCAAAGGGAGTGGTGAGTGGCAGCATCGCAAGCCCATATTCCTCCCCGACCTGCTGCACCGCCTTCACTACGATCGAATCGCGCGCGCCGACAGCGAGAACCTTGCCCTCGAAGGCATCGCGTACCAGAACTTGCAGGAATTGGCCAGGCTCGATGCGGTTGCCGCCAATGCCAAGCAGGACCAGGTCCGGCAGATCGGCGGCGAGTATAGTTTGCAGCTCGCTCGCGCTGCTGCATTCGCTTGTCACGAAGCCGAGATCCTCGAGCACCTCGCTCATGAAAGCCCGCAGATGGCGCTTGCTGTCGGCCACGCATACGCGCGGCGTCATCTTCCGCCTTCCGAAAGTCTTTAGGCTCGGTCCGGCAATCTCACCAACCCCATTGTCCATCGCAAACCACTCCCCGTTTCGCGGCGGTGTGTTAACAGCGCGGCGGGCTTAAATATGGAGAGCTTCAGCTCGATTGTTGAACCTTTCAGGTAAGCTTAAAGGAGCCAATATTCGTAAAATTGTCTGGAATGCCTTGGCAGATGTTTAAGCTTGCCCCCATCCTGCGCTTTCGCGTCCCGTACTCTCCCTTAGATTTTCACCAGAGCCGTTGGTCGATGCTAGCGCGGGGTGTCCTGCAATTGGACGGGCCGCAAGGCGCCTCGCCCAATGGAATAGCAATAGTAGCATCTGCGGCGCCTCTGTCGCGTTCGACGATGCCAACTGGCTCGTAGCCGTAGGTCGGATAGTTCGGCGCGGTACGGCCACGCATTGTGTCGAATACACAGGGTTGACCCTCGCCCGGCCGCTACGGTGGCAGCCGTAACGTGACCACCTGGCCGATGCTCATGCTCAAGTACCGCTCATAAGCAACGCCGGCGGATGGAAACGACCTGCGGAATCGCAGCTTGGGAAGCTGCCGTTCTACCACTGAACTACGCCCGCAATCCCTTGAGCTTACTGATCTTTCTCGATCCGACCAAATCGGCTTGGCACGATTTTGGCCGCCCGATTGGGGGCAGAGGTAGTTAGATCAAACCGCATCGCATTTTGCAATCGCGGCATTCGAAGCTCCGGCGCACGTTTCATCCAGGCCCAAGCTGGCTTAGTCCCAGCTGGTCACCCAGACGCCCCCTAACGAGCTCCGGCCGTTTTTCCGGCGGTAGACCGCGCACTGCCTAGGAGTTCGGACTAGCGAAAGTCGAGACCTGGTTCCGTGGACCGTTCTTTCGCAATGTAGCATCGTGCCCCTGACTACGAGGAAATTTGGTGGCTGACAGCCAGCAGAAGCGTGAACGGCTGCCTTTCTTACCATCACACCTATGAGCGCCAGCTCGTAGGCCTTCTTCAAAATCATCCAGATCGCCGCGGCATAGCCATTAGCGAACTCGCCCACGAGGCTCAGAAGGGCGTGCTCCGCGTTCCCATTCTTGACGGTCGAGTCGTTCGCTGGGTATGCTTACACGGTGAAAACGCTTGGCCAAAAAATCCGCGAACGCCGCGAAGAGCTCGACCTCTCGCTGCGTGAATTCGCAAAGAAACTCGATTGCTCACCCCCCTTCATCTCCGACGTGGAGCACGGTCGGCGCTTTCCCTCCGAGCCAATGCTGGAGGAGATGTCGCGCCTGCTGAAGCTCGATGTCGCGGAAATCAAGCGGCATGACCAGCGCGCGCCGCTTGATGAAATCAAACGCATGACTGAGCAGGACCCCGGCTACGCCTTCGCGTTCCGCACGCTCGTCGATAAGAAGCTGACGCCGCAACAGCTTCTTGAGCTCGTCAATAAGAGTAAGCCTCCGCCCAAAGGAGGCAAGAAGTGAGGACGTACCGGGCGAACCGGGGGCCGTTCGCGACCCGCCCTTTCTACAAGCCTGCGGAGATCGATCGCATCTGCGCCGACGCTTTGAAAGCCGCGGGGCTGATGCCCGACATACCCGAAGCCGTCAGGGTCGAACGGTTCGTCGAAAAGCACTTCAAGATCTCACCGCGATACGAGGCGCTTCCCGACGGCGTGCTCGGCTATACATCGTTCGGGCCGAAGGGGGTCACGGGCATCGTGATCACGACGGCGCTGGATGAGGAAGGTGGCAGCGTCTCCGAGCGCCGCATCCGGACGACGCTCGCCCACGAGGCGGGGCACGGCCTGCTTCATACGCATCTCTTCGCCCTCGGCGAGAAGCCGCCGAAATTGTTCGAGGACGGAAGCGACCGACCGGAAATTCTCTGCCGGGACGTTCACGGCACGGCGCACGAGTCGCGTTACGACGGGCGCTGGTGGGAGTTCCAGGCGAATCGGGCGATCGGCGGTCTGTTGATGCCCCGCGGTCTCGTTATCAAGGCGGCGGTCCCCTTTTGCGAGGAACGCGGCGGGCTGGCCCTGCCCACGCTCAAAGAGGACGAGCGGGAGCGCGCCGCCCGCGAACTGGCTGAAATCTTTGATGTAAATCCTGTAGTCGCCCGTATCCGGCTCGATGATCTTTTCGCCCGCCCGGAGAGCGGCCAGCTGACCCTTTGATTTTTTTGCCGGGTGTGTTAGCTATATAAGCTAACGTTGGCATACATTCTGGCGCAGACATCTGGATCGGCACTACAGCCCCCCGGAAAGGACGAACATGGAGAGTGGAAAGATGAGTCAGGCGAAGGCGAAACCCGATAAGGAACCGAAGTACATTATCAACATCGAGGGGGAGGAATTTCCCTGGGACGAGGACACGATCACGACCGAACAGATTGCCGAGCTGGGCGGCTGGGACCTCTCGCAGGGCGTGATCGAGGTCGACCAGCACAACGTAGAACGGACGCTTGTGCCGGGCGAGATCATCGCGATCAAGCCGGGCCAGGGATTCGGCAAGAAGCACCGCTGGAAGCGTGGCTGATGCGCGCGCGTATCAGGCACGAGCTGGCCCTGCTGCGCCGCCACTTCGGCGACGTCGAGCACGCGGAATCGAACGGGGAAGACTGGTTCAGGATTCCCAGTTACGTGCTGCCCGAAGGCTGGCGCATCGGCAACGAGGCGGTGAGCGAGCTGCCGGTCTGTTTTCTGATCAAGGGCAACTACCCCGGCGATGCGCCTTACGGATTTCTCGCGCTGGCCGGACTGAATTTCGAAGGTGCCGCACCGAATCACACGGGCGCTCCACCTTCGCCCCCGCCCTTCTCCGGCGAGTGGCTGCATTTCTCGTGCTCGGTGGAGAATTGGTCGGCAACCACCGACGTGGGCAAGGGCTCGAACCTGCTCGCGTGGGTGCGGAGTTTCACGGTGCGATTGCGGGAGGGGGCATGAAGGCATTTTTGAAGTTGGAGAACGGCGCGCTCGATGATTTGATGACGCACCTGCTGCCGTCTGACTCCGAAGAAGAGCAAGCGGCGTTCCTGTTTGCCCGCGCCGTGCGCAGCGATCATCAGGTCACTTTCGAGGTCGCGGAAACCAAGAAGCTTGGTCCTGGCGACTTCATCGTGCAGCAGGACGACTATCTGGAGCTGGCCGATGAAACGCGCGCCGCGCTGATCAAGCGCGCGCACGATGTCGACACGTCGCTCGTGGAATTGCACTCGCATCCCGGTCCATGGCCCGCGGGCTTCTCTTACGCCGATCGCCTTGGGCTGCAGGAGACCGTGCCGCACATGTGGTGGCGGCTCAAGAAGCGCCCCTATCTCGCCATCGTCGTCGCGAAGTCCGGGTTCGACGCCCTGCTCTGGCTCGACAATCCCAAGATCCCGCGTCCGCTGGACGGGATTGTCGAGGGCAGTCGCGTGCTGAAGCCGACCAACTTTTCTCTGGGAGGCTGGGGATGAGTGATCTTCCTGCCCGCTTCGACCGCAACATCCGCCTCTTCGGCGAGGAAGGGCAGCGCAAGCTGCGAGCCACGAGCGTCGCGGTTATTGGCGTCGGCGGGCTCGGCAGCCCGCTCGTCCAGCACCTCGCCCTGCTCGGCGTTGGCAGCATCACGCTGGTCGACGACGAGGAACTGGACGAGACAAATCGCAACCGCTTCGTCGGCGCAAGAAATGATGATCCGGTGCCTGGCAGTCCAAAAGTCGAACTGGCCGCGCGTCTTGTGCGCGAGATCGATCCCACCATTCGCGTCACGCCGATAAGGGCAAGCTTGATCAGCGAAGAAGTGTTCGCTACCGTGAAGCAGGCCGATTGGATATTTGGCTGCTTCGATGAGGACGGCCCGCGCGCGATTCTGAACGAATTGTGCGCCGCCTACGCGAAATCATATATCGATCTCGCCTCTGACGTACCGGAGGAAGGCGTCTACGGCGGACGCATCTGCGTCGCATGGCAAGGCGGCGGCTGCCTGCACTGCCTAGATGCTCTTGATCGGCGCGATGTCGAACTATACCTGAGCACGGACGCCGAGAAGGTGGGCCGCGCCGCGATCTACGGTGTGCCGGTGGAGGTACTGCGCGAGACCGGCCCTTCCGTGTCGCCAATCAATGGCGTCGTCTCCGCGCTCGCCGCAACCGAGTTCATGGTCGGTGTCACCGGCATGAGAGAGCCGCAGCGCCTGATCAACTATTATGGCCACGTACCAAAACTCACCACGGCGAAGCCGAAACCGGATTGCTATTACTGCGAAGGAATTCGCGGCAAGCCGCAAGACGCCGATGCCGAGCGCTTCCTGCGGATGCCACATCTTCGTGAAAGGCGGTTGAGGGAAAGGCGGGGAATCAGCGAACCCGGAGAGTAGGACCCGCCCGCTCCGATTCGTGGAGATTTTCTCCATGGAGAGAGCTCTGGTGTATTTCCCATCGAAATACGTCGATCGCACGGCCGAATGGAGCGGCGCGCCATACCATTTCATGACGATGCCATTGACCTTGCCCAACAGCGAGGTGCCCATACTGATGTTAGCGCAGGGATCGACGAGATCGGGCTTGAGCTCGGCTGTGTCTGTGACGCCGAGCCTGGCGGATATTGCGTTACTCCGACGCGGACCACGGCTTGACCGTCGTAACGGCGAACCAGCTCCGCTTGCCCGGGGCGTAATTCTTATAGAAATAGGAGCCTAGTCTGGCGATCTCAGACGTTGAGCGCGAAGCCGCGTATAGGTCTTTGTCAACTCTAAGAAATCACTCTTTCTCAACTTGAGCGTTTGAAAGTTGTCCCCGCTTCCCATGTACACATAGTCTTCACTCGACTCCTCGAAAGCCTCGTCTATGAAATAGTTAGCGTTGTGCTGTTCAAAACCAAATGGCGAGACCGCACCTAGGACGAACCCCATCGTCTTGATTTGCTCGTGGGTAGCCAGATTAACCAAGTTCTTTGACATGCCAAGCTCTCTAGCAATCTCCTCCTTTGCGACTTCCTTGTCTCCTGGCACAACAGCGATAGCGACGCGAGGCATGCCGTCTTGCTTTTGCTTACCGACCGAGAAGATGACCGTCTTGGCCATTTGACCGTCTTTCAAATTCAGCACTCTGCGTACATCTCGGATTCGAAATACCGCGGCGTGTCGCAAGGTCTCACATGCTATTTGCCTCGATGCCAAGAACGACCGAACGCGTTCGTAACCGGAAGCGTCGGCTCTCTTGACTGCATAAACGAGAACGTAGTGACCATAGAAGTACGAGTCGTCTCTTATCAGAAGCTCATCGAGATGAGAAAAATAGTCCTTAGCATTTTTTAAGTCGAACATGCTGTTCGGGAGGATAGCTGTGATGCAAGGATACGAGATCATACTTCGGATCTCAAACAAGCCGCTAATTTGCTCTTTCATCTGCGGTTGATACGGCTTGCAGAAAATGTAGAAGGTCATATCCTCGAGCGCGACTTGGGCCGTCTGTCGATCGGCGTCTATGTGTGCTGCCAGCGAGGTGTCCCTCCAGTTTGGCTTCATGCTCTCGACGATTGTATTTGAATTATAGAAACTCAACAACACGGCTCCGCCGGGCTTCAGCCACTCATGGAAGCGCCGAAGCATTCTGGGAGTGTCCTCCACAAAACTGCCCATTCCAAAGCTTGCGCAGACGAAGTCCACTTTTCCTGCGAAGTCGCTTTCGCCGTCCACCTCCTCGTACTCGAAGTCGGCAACGGAAAAGGCTATGCGTCGATCGTCGCACGCGACTTTCTTCTCCTTAGCCACCCTTATCATGTGCGTGGAGAAATCGAACGCATAAACACGGGAGAAGTATTTCGAGATACGAAAGGCATGCCGGCCTGTTCCGGTCCCAACATCGACAGCGATAAGTTGCTGAGTCGATTGCCGGCGTTCCAAATCCAGGTCTGACATGATTTGGTCGACGAGACCCTCCTCCTTCCTCATCGCAAGCTCGGTAGCAAACTTCGTGCTACCGTAGAGCTTATCATAAACTGGAGCCGCAATGTCAGAGAGCACAGTATGAAAGAGCTTCTTAAGTCGCTTGACGATCTCATCACAGACCAAATTGACCTGAAGGTTATGCACCTCCGTCAATTTGTTGTCGAAGACAAAACTGCTTAATACGTGGCCCTGCCCCAGCGTCCGGCCATCAAGAAATACGACATGAACGTCATGGCTTTTTAGAAGAGAAATAGCTTGAGATGAAACCTCTCTCACGCCTTCGGCAAAGACAACAAACTGGGCAATGTTCTCCTGCTGTTTTAGATGCTCGAATAGTCGCTCGTCTCAATCAATGCAACCCGTACGCAATTGTTTCTGAGGCGCAACCATCGAGATTGCTGCATACTTTCTCGCCCCTGCGCAGCAGTTCAATTCGAGAATCACTCCCGGCCAATATGCGCAAACTTGGCGTCACTCAAGCCCGCGTTCCGCCGAACCGGCGCGCGGTTTGTTTGAGCGACGCGGCTTACTATGTATCGACACGCGCTGCTCGGGACGCTCCAACGAAGCAGCCCCACCTGGCGCTCGTGTTCGGCTTGGCAATCTCTCGCAAGAGGAAGAGCCCAAGTCGGTACTTGGCACTCTTCGAAAAATTCCGCCCGCCGGTGGCCGGCTAGGTTTGCAGACGTAAGTGACAAAAGAATCATTCGCGACCATACCGCGATTCCGATTAGCGGTTTTAGGCGCTGGGCTGAACCATTTGGCTAATCACTCTGCAGAGTTTCACGTACCGAATTGGCCCACCTCGGCGGAATGTGGTGAGCTGGCGCCCTCGCCGATGCTACTTACGGGTCTGGCACCTCGACGCGGGGATCGTCGGCCCGCACGGAGGTTTGAAACTGAGCTGGATCAACCTTCTTACGCTGCGCCCATTCGACAATGTTTGCCGGGCGATACGTTGGATCAGCTCGCCATCGCTTGAATACGTTAGCGTCGATCGTCTCATTGACGTTGATATGGCTGCCGTCTTCCCTGACAGCCGGCTCCCTGCCGATGATCCGATACAAAGGCGAAGTGAACCAGGCATAGAGACCAGAACCAAAGGACGTATACGAGTCGGCAATCGGCGCTGTTACGGCGTCTCCATCGAGATCGACCTCCGATCGGAACGAAAGACCGTGCAGTTCTGCTTTCTTCATCATCCAACGCAGGGGAGCTTGGGCGAGAAGATCGGTCTGATAGCCGCCCCCGACATTGGCATGGGCACCTACGAACCAACGCTGCTCAATTCCGGAAAGCGGGCGCGGCTTTGCGATGACCGCGCCGGGATCCTTGGGGTGACGAACATCCCAAAGCGTGGGAGCGAAGTCGTTGCGATGCTCATCGATAGCAAGGGCGTGATAGCCGTTCAAAATATGGATGCGCAGTCCTGTTTGGAGATAATCGAACTGAGAACGGCTAATGCCCGGAATGTTCCCTGCCGCTAGACCGACGGAGCCGACGGTATCCCACACACCCATTACCTTTACTTGAGCAGGCTGCGAGTATTTGAGAAGCCACTTTTCTTGCTCCGACAACTTGCTAGTGTCTCCACTCGCTGCGATATCCTTCAATCGCCAAATGCTCTCCTCATCGCCTTTCTTGTAGCGATCAAACAGCTCTGTCACCCCGATCGGAGAGCCAGCCTTCAGGACACCATTGATGGCAACCAATCCAGCCAAGGCCCTGGCTGTGAAAGCACCCCGGCTAAATCCGAAAATAAAAATCTCGTCGCCTTCGTTGTAATTTTCGATGAGCCACTCGTACGCGAGGCGAATGTTTTCATCGAGCCCCTGACCGAAAATACCGCCCAAAAACCCGTTAACCCCAACCTCATAGTAGACGAGTTGAGGTTTGCCATCCGCGCTTTTGCTCGCACAGAGAGCCCTCATTCGCCAGACGTTGGTGTTGCTGTTGACGCTATTCCATGTCCCGTCAAGAAAGACCGCGAGGCGCTTTTGCTGCTGCTCTGCGCCTGCAAAGTTCGGCTGATTGCCACTCTTCTCTGCAGGACGACCGACGATCACTCCGATCGCGACAATGGCCACAATCGCGAGCAACAGCCCAATCGTGTGCCCGACGCGCTCAACCCAGCGAAAAACCTTCATGGAAGGGTTCCGACTTGGCCGCCCTCAGAGAGGACTCCGGTAGCCAAGCGCACCAATAAACGCGGCGCCGGCAGGCGCACGACCAATTTTCAGGTTGTGTCTCAACCGTCACATGCGCGACGAAAGCTCGGACCGCTAAGACTGAAGGCGAGTCGCCGTAACCCATTTCTATATCCCAAGAGCACCGCCCCCCCGGATCGCTGTTATTCTTAGCTATGCCAGCGGCAGGAGCGCAACACACCGCCCTAACCACACTCCGTATCCCACAGACTAGAGCAACGGCTGCGCCGGTTTTTTGCGTTTCCGCGCGGAGTCACGATGAACAACAGTGCCAGATCCTGCATTCAAGCAGCAAGACGTCTCATCGAAAGCCAATCGGTCGCAGATTCGTCGCGGACCCTCATGCACCCCGTGCCCGGCAAGCGCGTATTCTTCCTACCGGGAACGGTGCGGTTCGTACTGAGCGTTTGCGATCAGGCTTTGCCAGCCGCCTCAAGGGGAGTCATACGTCGGCAAGTGATTTGCGCTCCCATGCAAAAGAAGTGGAGGTCACTCGGAGGAAAACTCTCCGATCGCCGCGCAGAACATATCGACAAAGCCGGCACACTCCTGTAGGGAAGTGCACAATATTTGACGCGCTATCTAAGAGCGTGTCCAAAAGTCAATCTATTTTAAGTCGCTCGTACGCTACGGGCTGAACAATTTCAACGTGAGCTGGCGCGAATGCCTAGTACCAGAGCCTCTTTCAGTGGCTGGCCAGCAATCTCCATAAATATGTGAGGGAGATGATGCGATGAGTGTGCGCGAGCAGCTGTTTACCCTATTGCGCAACCTTCGATGGATAATTGTTCTGTCCGCAGCTATTTCAGTGTTGCTCTATCTGCCAGATCAGATTCAGGAGCTCTATCGGATAGCCGCCGACGACCTTGGTTGGGTGACGTTCAAGGAGTTCGCTGCCTTAGGTGTGATTGCCATCGCGATTTGGGCGAGTGCGTTTCAGCTCACAACTGCATCACTGCCGCAAATCCCTAAGCCTTCGGGGCGCCTGGCCTTATATATAAGACTTGCTCCCATCCTGCTTGGAGCACTGCCGATCATCGCGGCCACAGCAGGTCAATTCGCATCACGGCCGGCGCGAAAGATCGGGGAGGTCGAGGAAGTCGGCAGTATCTTCCGCATTCAAGACCAGGCGCTGGCGTTTGAGCGGAACATGCTGCTCATTCTCGCGATCGCCATGCTGATCATGCTCGCCTGTTTCGTGGCATTTACTTGGCGAATAGGATCAAGAGATCGCTCGATTGATATCGCGAGCCGCGCCAACAACGCTTACTTCATCCGCTACAGGTTTCTCGCGCTCTCGATTGGCGGCATCGTGCTGTTGACAACAGCATTCATCCTGCTACCTGATGGGCTCGCACAATTTCTTGGATCGTTCGGCGTGATCGCTCTCTTTGCGGTTTGCGTCATTGGTCTCACGGTCCATTTTGCTCTCTTGACGATCAGATTTGCGTTTCCGTTTATTCCGGTTGTCTTTGGCGGCTTGTTCCTGCTTGCCTCCTTATTCGGAGGTGACAACCACGAACTGCGTACCGTCTCTGAAGCAAACAGCCCGCCGGAGAAAGCGCGCATGTCCGCTGCCGGCGCATTCCGCGAGTGGCTTTTGCAGAAGCCGCGGGTGGAGGAAGCCAAGAGGCTCGGCGAATATCCCGTCTTCATTGTGGCGGCTCAAGGTGGAGGGATCTATGCCGCCAACAATGCGGCGCGGTTCCTAGCGCGACTGCAGGATCTCTGCCCGGCATTTCGCCAACATCTGTTTGCGATAAGCGGTGTGTCCGGCGGCAGCGTCGGTTCGGCAATCTTCGCCGCTGCGCTCCACGCCGAAAATGCGTCCCTTGATTCTAATGCCGTCGACGGAAAGACATGCCCCAAAATCGCAGATTTCCTTGCCGGGGTTGGGCGGGTCCAAGATGTTGATGCTCCCGGCCCGGTCGAGCAGCGGGTTGCGAGCGTCTTGGCAACGGATTTTCTATCGCCTTTGGTCGCCGGCTTTCTGTTTACTGATTTTACTCAAATGTTTTCGCCGTTTGCGATTCCTGCCTTCGATCGCGCGCGTTTCCTCGAATACACCTTGGAGAACGCCGGTGACAGGATGCTTGGCAGCCACAATGGCGGGGACGATCGATCCAATCTGCTAAAAGCCGACTATCAGTCCCATTGGGCGCCCGGCAACAACATGCCGGCCCTATTGTTCAACACGACAGATGCCGGTAGCGGCAAACGGGCTGTCATCTCTCCCTTCGACTTCGATCCGCTGCACCCGAAAGACACGGACCTGTGTGTTCTTGCATCGCTTGAACGCACGGGCACCGGGGCTGACCAAACGGTCAAGAGCCACTCGCTTCGTATTCCGCTTAGCACAGCTGCTTTCACGAGCGCGCGATTTCCGTGGGTGACGCCGGCGGCGACCGTCTCGGTCAAGAATGACTGCATAACTTCTCATCCGCACGCGCGCCTGGTGGACGGCGGATACGTGGAAAACTCTGGGATTGAGACCGCGCTCGACCTGATTGAGAAGCTTAACAGCATCAAGGGCACCTCCGACGCGCCAAGATTCAGGATTTACCTCCTGTCGCTCGTCAGCGGGCAATTCGGTGATCATGGGTCATTCATGTTCGGTGAGCTCATGGAGCCGGTACGCGCGCTTCTGAGCACGCGAACCTCCCGAACCTATGTCGCGCTCAATCATGCAACCAGCATCGATCGTCGGCCCGAGGTCGAAGTGACTCCCAGTGTGCAGCGCTTTCCGACGTTCGGCCGGACGGACATAACAGGCCTGTTTTACAGCCTTCCACTCGGCTGGACGTTGTCCCAGAAGACCGAAGATATCATCTCATTGAGCAGCGGTCGCTTTTGGGATTGCGTGCCGAAGGACGACTTCGATCAGTCCCGCGAGAGGCAAAGCAACGCTGATTGCCTGCAGGTGAAGTTATTCCATCTTCTGAATGGATCGGTCGCGTCCGCATTTGAAACGCTTAAGGACGCCAAGCTCGCACGGGCTGCCTACGCCGGCGAGTTAGCGAAGGAATATCAACCATCTCCAAAGATCAAGCCGCAGCCGTTGCTTGCTTGCTATGAGAGCAATTGGCTGCAGAAGCGCGGTTATGAGAAGTATCAAGAAAAACTCGCCGCCTACGAGCAACAGTTGGCCGGATCGAGCAAGGACCATTCACCGGCTCCTCCACCTGTTCCGCCATATCGCAAGAGCTACATGGCCTATTATCAGGCCGAGCAGGTGAAGGCCTTGTTGCAGGAATGGGATCGCGTCGAGGAGACCGATCCTCGTATCCTGGCCTATATTCTTGGGTCAGTGTCCTACGACAGCGCCGACTTTACGCGCACCAGCGAGAATTTCTCGTACAGCGCGGCTTCACAACTCCCACAGAAATGGCGCGATCGCATCGACCAGAGTAACGCAAAGCTTGCGGCCGCAAACAAGCCCGGGGTCGACATTGGTTCATTGCTCAATCATCCCAAGGAATTGGCCAACTTCGTCCTTGACTACGACGGCAATCTGTTCGGCAACCAACCCGGAACGGATGACGGTTGGCTGTTTCGCCCGCGAGGAATGTATCAACTGGTCGGCCGCGAGCAATATCAGGAAGCGCAGGATCAAATGCAGCAGCTGGGCGAGCTCGAAGGGTTCGACCTGCTGACGCTTCCCGACGCCCTCAGGGATGCCAAGATCTCGGCCAAGGTCACTTTCGCCCACTTCCGATTGCACCGGTATAGGGACGACCGATTATCTCCGCCCAACAATCGCCGAACACTGTTCGAGTTACTCAAGGATCGTGCAAACGACTGGGCGGCCGTACGCGCGTTGCAAACGGACATGGCACATGCGCCGGTCGACAGGACACGGGTCAGTGCAAGAAGTGAGATGTTCCTCGGCTGTATTGAGGAGGCGTTGCATCCGACGAAACTCAAGACCCTGCAAAGCCAATTCTACGGTGAGGAATGAGGAGTTTGATCCCGTCGCTCGCATTGCCGACGCGAGAGAGCGAAACGGCGGACCGCCGCTTTTGACAGCTGATGCTGAAGTTTTTGGTCTTACAGGGGGATTTCCAATGGTGACAAGGGGTGAAATGCACAGATTGATGTTTCGTCGGCGGCTTGCACGACTGTTTGCGGCCGGAGTGATGTTCGCATCCGCTTTGGACGTCACAACGGCTCCGGCGCAAGCTGCCTCAAAGCCGCTCGCGCCTAATGATGTGTCAATTCTCTTTCCTCCGCCGAAGTCGGCGGGCGATCTCGCCAATCTAATCGCAGTGTCCGATCTCCGCGGTCCCTCTGGATCCCCCCAGCGGCTGTTTTCCGACGCGGACTTCGCGCGCTTTATCGCCAACGCGGAAAATCCGGAGCGTCCGGGCGTGCCTGATTCGGGTGTACGTCAAATTCAGTTGCCCGATGCCGTGAAAAAGATCGACGCCTGGTTTGTGGCTGGCATCCGTATCGATCCGGGCGCGCCGGGATTGGCGCCGGATGTCATCGCCCAATTTGGCCGACAACCGCAAATCCGCCTCATCATTCAGCCGGTGACCAATGGGCCGGACGGCTTCAAGGTTCACGACACCGCGGGCCACCTCATCTTCAGTTTCACTCTCGAGGCGGATCCGCCGCTGGACGGGTGCGCGCCGTTCCCGCGATTCAAACCGGACGACGAGGCCTTTAAGGCAATCGTTCGTGACGTCGCGACCTTGCGCGATCAGCTTGCCGCCGGACATTTTGGTAAAGTTAAAGTCTCGACTGCCGGTGATCTGAACGTGCATCCGGGTCTTGTAGGAGCATCGGCCAAGGCGTTTCGCGATGCGCTCAAGACCTTGCTTGAGAAGCATCTTTCGCCTCAGCGCCTCAACACCATGGCAGTGATGGGCATCGCACCGCCCGAGCCCTGGATTTTCGTGTCGATGCTAAGGGTCCCGCAAGCAGGCCTAATACCCGTGCCCGGCCCGACGCTTGATGGCCTGCACGCGGCACAGATGTTCAGCATCATTGGCGGAAAACACGTCGTCCCGCAACCGGGTACGAACAATCAAAATCCGATCACCTGTCGACACGCGGCGTTGCAAAATCCGCCCTTGCCCGCCGCTGATCGCAAAGGTGTTTCGACCTCCGAGTTTATCGACGGCAACGTGCCCAACAGCCGCATCATCGAGATCGTCAATACCATTGCCGATCCGAACAAGAGCCACTTCTTCAATACCGATTGCGTCAGCTGTCACACCGAGACAGCGCAACCACTCGCCAGGAGAATTGCAAACTTCGCAGCGCTTGGCGTGAACCGCGCGGTCTGGCCGAAAGAAGATTGGAATGTTCGCAATTTCGGCTGGTTCCCGTCGTTCTTGCAGAGGGGCCCGGCGGCGGCGACAATAACCCGGCGCACGGCAGCCGAGACGGCCGACGTGATCGCCTTCATCAATAGCCGACTGCTGAACAAGTAACAGACGCTGCGACCGTTTGCGGCAGTCTGCCGGCTCGGCTCGACGCACGAAAAGATTAATGGAGTGCTCGTTATGGGGAGACCTTCTTTTGGCTCTCGTCTTTATTCCTGGGTAATGCGCTGGCCTCATATCACCAGCCTGTTGTTTGCAATTTTTGTTGTCGTGATCGTGGCGGCCGGCCTGGTGTATTTCGCGCCGGAGAAGGTTCGCGATGCAGCCCTCAAAATCAAGAACGACGCAAATCTGGTCGCTCAATTATTGCCTGCGACCCTGCCGGAGCCATCGAAGATCGAAGCCGCCTATTGGCTGCCGCAAAACTGGAGCTCCCGTCAGCGTTACTGGTTCCACCACACGTCCCAGGGGACGGCGACCATTCCTGTCCCCTATCAGTGGTTCTTGGCCCTGGAACGCCCGGAGCTGTCCTTCTCTTACACGAGCTTGAGCGACGAGGACTATCTGCGCCGCCTGGGCTTCATCCCGAGCCCTAGCTCAAAGGGCTTTGCCGGTAATGCGCCCTCATATGGTTATCACGACGATGCACCGAATAGGGGTACCGCGACCCCCGGTTGGGCACCAAGCGTGCCCGACAACCCGAACGCTTTGCCGGTCGGTTTTGCCATTCTCAAGGGCGGTGTCGATCCGACGACGGGCGCCCCATATGAAGATCAGATCGGACTAACCTGCGCCGCCTGTCATACGGGGCATCTCGAATACAAGAATGTCAGTATACGGTTCGACGGTGGGCCGGCGATGGTCAATCTCGGCGAAGTTGAAAGAGTCATCGGGCTATCGATCGGCTACACGCTGATGTTGCCATGGCGATTTGAGCGTTTCGCCAGCAAGCTGGAGCGGATCAAAGGGCAAAGCGTCGATCGAAAGCAGATTCGAGGCGATCTGGAGCTTGCACTTCAAAA
Source organism: Bradyrhizobium sp. SUTN9-2 (assembly GCF_003122645.1). Taxonomy (NCBI): domain Bacteria; kingdom Pseudomonadati; phylum Pseudomonadota; class Alphaproteobacteria; order Hyphomicrobiales; family Nitrobacteraceae; genus Bradyrhizobium; species Bradyrhizobium sp. SUTN9-2. The sequence goes on along the minus strand of NZ_LAXE01000001.1, from coordinate 2,353,599 downwards.
GATCAAGAATCAAAAGGCAGCGACCGACAGACTTTTGACGGGACAAGGAGTGGCGGATCTCGATGAAGGATTCGGTCGACTTGATGCGCTGAACCGGATCGGGAACCAGGTTTTCTATACGAACCTACTCGATCCCGTGACTGGCGAACTCCGGGACCCACTCCTCAAGGGCAATTTCGCGCGGCACGATGCGCCCGTGAGCTTTCCGCCAATCTGGGGCACGCCGTATTTCCTTTGGGCACAGTATGACGCCTCTGTTCTCAACGAACTCGTTCGCAATTCCGGCGAGGCGCTCGGTGTCAGCGCGAAAATCAATATGACAGCGGCCGCGCCCGGACGGCCGCTTTTTGCCTCGTCGATACATCTATCCGAAGTCGCACGGTTCGAAGAGCTTCTTCGCGGCGCTGATCCGTTTTCGGCGGGCGATGCAGGCCGCAGAAAATTTACCGGGCTCATGGCCCCCCAATGGAAGGACGCGCAGGAGAAATTCCGCGGTGACCCGGCCTGGGCGATTGATGAAAAGCTCGTCGAACAAGGTCGCGATCTTTATCGCGCTCACTGCTTTGAATGCCACCGGGGCCCGGTCAACGATACTGCCTTCGACAAAAAGTGGCCGGAAGATTCGTTCTGGAGCCCAGAGAACCCCGATCGTTCAGCCAAGAATGAGAAGAATTGGGTGGAGATCGGCGGACGGCATTATTTCAACGTGGTCCAGATGCCGGTCACCGCGATCGGCACCGACCCCCAACAATCCAGCGTCCTCACGACGCGGCGCGTTCACCTACCCGAGTCACTCGGATTAAATCCTGCAGATGACCTCAACAAAGCCGGAGGTTGTGGCCTTTCGGCAGATAAAGGGGCAGATCCTCTGTTTGTACTCGCGCTCATGGACGTGGTCGGCAAGACGATTGACCAATGGATGACTGCGAACGGCACTTCTGAAGAAACCAAGCGTCAAATGTGGGGGCCGAGAAAGAACTGCCAAAACCAGCGGGTCTATGTCGGGGCGCGTGCAAGCCGCAACGGCAAGGATGAAGTTGTTCTCGCCCTTGAACCTCAGTACCGGGCGCGTCCGTTGGACGGTGTGTGGGCGACGGCTCCTTATCTGCACAACGGGTCCGTTCCGACGCTGAGAGACATGTTGGTACCGCAGGGCCAGCGGCCGACGTCGTTCTGCGTCGGCAGCCGTGCGTTCGACCCGGTCAATGTCGGACTTCTTACGAAAGCTCAGTCGGCCGACAGCTGTGCGCCCGGCTTGACGAACTTCGATGTGTCTCTGCTGGGGAACAGCAATCGCGGGCATTCCTTCGAGGGGAAGGAAACCGACTTAAGGAAGCTGCCGCCTGGCGTGATCGGACCAGAATTGACCGACGCCGAACGGCGAGCGCTTGTCGAGTATCTCAAGACTCTATGAGCAAGGCGTTGCCCGCCGACCTGCACGTCGGCGCGGCTACGTTGGATCTTCCGCGGAGCCGGTTCATCCCTCTGTCGGCGGCGTGCACCATCGCCGCGAGAGCGAGGACGTCGACGCCGACTTCGCTTGGATCGACCCCGAGCCTTTCGAGGTTTCGGATGACGCTGCCCCTCACCTATCCCAGAGCCCGAATGCCGCTCAGGACGTCGACGCGGAATTCGGCTTCCCAACGACTTGGGAGAGCCGGTGCCTGGTCGGCTGGCCCATGCGACAGTCATAGCATAGAAGGCGTCAAGGTGACCAATTGCGGCGCAAACCGCATCAACATGGGTCCCACGAATGTCGGCGCCGCTCTAGAAGATGGGTCGCAAAACTGTGATGCACTGTGTGCACCGTCACGGGTTTGTTCAGATTCGCTGCGATGTGAGCCGAGCGGATCACGCGGCTGCTAGCTGTGGCGGCCGGCAAATACCTGCGTGTCGGCCGGGTTAGCCGCCAATAGGCCCTTAGAATGTTAAGAAGTCGTGGCGAGAGCATGACGTCCCTGCCGGCTTTGCCCGCTTCCGGATGATCATCCGCTGTCTGTCGATATCCGGGATCGCGAGGAATGCCACTTCCGAAACGCTTAATGCTGCGGCTAGACGTCGTCAGCGCTATGCGGCTCGTTAGGCTCAGGATTGCCTACAGAAAGCTCACCACCTCCTCCGTAATCAGCACGACCGGCAGCTTGCGAGGCTCTCGCGCGCAGGCGATGCGCTCGGCAATCTCGCCGTGGCCGAGCGTCACGCCGTGGAAAAGGTGCGACGCACAGACCATCTGGTTGAGATGCGGCCAAGAGATCCCTGTCACACCAAGTGAACCTGGAACGTATGAACTTCCTCCAAACGGGCGATCGGCTAAAACAATCGGCTAGGTTGCGTTGCCGGCGACAAACTGCCCACCGTCGTGTCCTCGAGCATGCGGCGGCTCACCTGAGGCAACAGAAAACCTCCTGTATGAAGGGGTCTGCTCTGAGAACGCTCGGATCCTCTCAGACGGCAGTCGGCGCGAGCGGCTTCGTTCAATCACCAATCAACAAATGTCGTGTCAAAGACTCACTTTCAGGGAAATCCAAAGCGTCACTTGTGGAGTCCAAATCGACGGTTGGGAGTTCTTCATGGACGGCAGTTCCTGCCGATGCTCGACTGTTGATCGTTGACCACTGCTTGTCGCGGCGGCGTTGCACCGAGGAGGGTATGCGCATGGCTTCGCGGTACTTCGCGACCGTGCGGCGGGCAATATCAATGCCCGAGGCGCGCAAGCGTTCCACGATGGTGTCGTCCGATAGGATCGCGGAGGGCTCCTCCGAATCGATCAGCTGCTTGATGTGGTGACGCACCGCTTCCGCCGAATGCGCTTCGCCGCCGTCGGCCGAGGCGATCGAGGCCGTGAAGAAATATTTCAGCTCGAATGTGCCGCGGTTGGTCGCCATGTATTTGTTGGCGGTGACGCGCGACACCGTGGATTCATGCATCTGGATGGCGTCGGCGACGGCCTTCAGATTGAGGGGGCGCAAATGCGCGACGCCGTGGGTGAAGAACCCGTCCTGCTGGCGCACGATCTCGGTCGCCACTTTCAGGATAGTGCGGGCGCGCTGGTCGAGCGCGCGCACCAGCCAGGTCGCGTTCTGCAGCGCGTCGGTGAAATAGGACTTGTCGCCGTCCTTGCCGATCTTCTTCGACAGCTCGGAATAATAGGTCTGGTTGACCAGCACGCGCGGCAGGGTGTCGCTGTTGAGCTCGACATGCCAGCCGCCGTCGGGACCCGGACGGACATAGACATCGGGCACCATGGTTTGCAGGCGCGCCGAGCCGAACTTCATGCCGGGCTTGGGATTGAGGCGGCGGATCTCGCCGATCATGTCGGCGATGTCCTCGTCGTCGACGCCGCAGATCTTGCGCAGCGCCGCGACGTCGCGCTTGGCGAGCAGATCGAGATGCTCGACCAGGGCCTGCATCGCGGGGTCGTAGCGGTCGAGCTCGCGGAGCTGGATCGCCAGGCAGTCGCTCAGAGAGCGCGCGCAGACGCCGGGCGGATCGAACTTTTGCAGCACGGCGAGGACGTTTTCGACCTCGGCCTGCGATGCGCCAAGACGCTCGGCAGCCTGGCCGAGATCGGGCGGCAGATAGCCGGCCTCGTCGACGAGGTCGATCAGGTACTGGCCGATCATGCGCTGCGCGGGCGTGGTGAAGGCCACCGAGAGCTGCTCGGCGAGATGGTCCGACAACGTTGTCTCGGCCGCGACAAAGGCCTCAAGATTGTAGTCTTCGTCACCGGAGGCGCCGCCGCCCCATTCGGTATAGGTGGTCGGCGCGGCATCCTGGGCGTTCCGCGCAACTGCCTCGGCCAGCTGTTCGCCGCTGACCTGATCGACTTCAGTCGGGGCTTCGGCGCCAGCTACATCGTCATTGGCTCGCTCGAGCAGTGGGTTTCGCTCGAGCTCCTCCTCCACGAAGCTCGTGAGATCGAGATTAGACAATTGCAGCAGCTTGATCGCCTGCATCAGCTGCGGCGTCATGACCAGCGACTGCGACTGCCGGAACTCTAATCTCTGCGTGAGCGCCATGAAGCAAGAACCTTTACTGAAGTTGGCCCGCGTTTTGCCCTTCTAGTCAGGAGCTGATCCACGCGTATTTGATGTCGCGCAAAAGCAGGTGCGAGGTGAGATATTTAATGAAGGCAGCCAACAGCCGGACACCGAAACTCTTGCAGAACTCAAGTTCCGTTCTCCGTGAAACTAGAGAACTAGAGATTAGGAGGTGGCACTTTGACCCGAGGACATGAACCACCACAGTTTCACTGTGGCGACACTCCGATGAAGGACTTGGCAGTCCGCGGCAGTTTCGGTGAGTCCTGAGAGTATCCGCGATCCTACACCATCCCGTAGGACCACCGGCAATAGGTGCGCTGGGCTTCATTGGTACCTGCCCGTCACTCCGACAGTCCATTGACATAGAGCCTTGCTGCACGGTCGGAATTGACACGAACTTTGAAGCCAATCATGGAAGAACGTCCCCAAACGGATTGGCACTAAGGCTTGCGGTCAAAACAGTTGAGGTGGCGGGTTGAAATGGCCGCGAGATCGGCCGTGCGCCAAAAGAGATTGCGAGGTTATCGTCGCGTTCGGCTGCCTAAAGTCCGCCGCTTGTTAGCGCAGCGCCTGCCCCATGTGCGTCGAAAACCAGTCCCTCGCCCAAATTGCTGAGGCAAATCGGCGGAAGATCGAACAGCGGGCACTATTGTGCCTGCGCTTCGACTTATCCTGGCGAAGGTCCCAACGCATTCGCGATGTCGCTTCTGGGCCTCTCACGCATCCGAATCTGGGAAGGATACTTTCCTCCTCCAAATTGGCCGGCGTGGCCGGGACGATCTTGTCGGTTTGTCGAGAGCCTGCGCGAGTTGCTTCACACGAGGCGAAGGGCGTCCGCACGGGCGTAGACCGCCATGCTGTTGCCTATGGCATCGAGCACCACCTCATCGCTGGCCAGCAGAGTCTTGCCGGCGCTTTAGCGCACTCCGCGTCATATCAGTGTTGCCGGCGGAGCCTGCCCCAAAACAACATCCCTCCGAAGCTTCGCTGGATACCGAGTCCAATCGCTCGTCTCATCGCTATCTGAGCTGCGGCGAGACGACAACTGCGAGTTAGCGCTCTTGCTACAACGCAGTGAGTCGCAGAGGTGACCAGCTCCCACCTCGAACTCCCGGCTCATTGCCTATATCCCCGGACCCGGATTTCGTGCTCCCGCTGCCTCTGTGCCGATGGTAGCACGATACAACACGCTGCAGAACACCGCAGCGAAACGTTGGCACCGGCAGATCTCATGCCGGATACTAACACCATTGAGCGGCCAAACGAAAAGCTCAAGCGGCGGATCAAGATCAAGACAGTTTGCCATCAGTCGCCGCCACGGCAATATTGTCCTGGGCTGCTCACCTCCTGCTAGATCAACATGCGGCAAGGTCGTTGCGCTGGAGAACCCTTACCACAATGCTTAGATAGGCGATTCATCTCGCTGCACGAGCAGGTCGCTACGTGGATGGAAATCGCGCCACAATTGTAAGCCGTGCGCTGCCCCCTCGGTGAAGCGCACGGCTTCAGCGACATGGCTTCGTCCACCGGCAAGCCGCTGCCATAGGGCGAACCACCTTGCCTCGGCGAATCACATCAGGCAGCGGCACCTCGATTGCCTGATCGGTAAGGCCGGGACGGCTGGCGCGGCCTCGATCGCCTCGAGCGGTTGCTGGAGAGAATGAAGATCATGTCGGCGTCTTCCGCCGTCGCGTTGAGCCGCCTGTTTAGCAACACTAGATCGCTTGGGAGGCGGATTGAGTCTGGCGCAACAAGACTTGCCTGCAACGACGACGCCCCAAGTCCACACCGGGCGTTGTTGAGGGACACCGCATACGCGCGCGTGCGCTTGCCTGCCCAACTATCTGGTTTGAGCCGCTTTCGTTGAAGTACATCGTCGAAGCCACTTGAGATCGGTTGTCCCGATCGTCGGCAATAACAGAAGAGCTCGCCCGAGGACGGGGCCTTTGATCGTGCCTTTAAACGGGCGCGGAGTTAAATCAGGCGGCGTCGGGTTGCTTTGTGTACAGCATTTGTCCGGTTCGCCGCCCCTAGCTTTCTGACGACGTTCTTCATGTGAAAGTTGACGGTATTCTCGCTGACATCCACAAGTCGCCCGATGACCCAGGCTGACTTTCCTTCTGCGACCCAGTATAGGCACTCTGTTTCTCGCTCTGTTAGCGGAATGTCTGTCGCGCAATCTTCATCAAGCGGCGGTGTAATCTGCGCGACAGCGTTGTGAAATGCCGACGCCAATGTCGTGAGATGAGCCATGCGATCCTGTGGATCGGCATCATCGAAGGGAGATGCGAACGATACGAAAGCCAATCGGCCTTGCGATCCAAACAATGGCACGCTCATGCCATGCTTAAGACCTGCTTCTCTGGCCTCGTGTAAGACGCGCAGCTCACGGGGCTGCAGTTTGTATCGACGGGTTAGTTCATCCCAAAGAAAGGGGCTTGGCAGCATTGCTGTCCGCCGGACTACCGGGTCGATCGCTCGATACTCTTGCTCAGCATAGCGTTGGCACCAATCAGACGGGAAGTTTATAGTTGGCGGAGGCGGCAGATAGTCCAGCAGACGACGCTCATTCGAGCAGGTGAGTGCTCCGTACGCGACTTTATTAAAGCCTTCATTGCTTGCGCAACTCACAAGAAGATCGAACAGCGCTTTGATTGATTTTGTCTGTTTAGCGCAATCGACGAAGCTGAATAGGTCTGGCCCGCGGCTTTCCCGTCTGATTGAAGAGAGTGGCATTGCGCCGTGCGATTGGTCATCCATTTCTATTTCTCATTTTACTTGCACAGGTGTTGGCTCTGCTTCTTGCAGCTGGACGCGGTGGGAAAGCGCCGGGCCCGAAATGTTTGCCCGGGTCCCAGCGCGTGCCGATCAGATAGGTGGAACAAACCGATGCGCGCCGCCCGCAGGTTGAGCCAACACGGAGCTGTCTTCGTTCGTTGCCGGCCGGTCCGGTTGCTAACCGAGCTACCGAACCGTCACGTGCGTATCCAGCCCCTCGAAAGTATGGCTGGCAAATGATGCAACGGTTGCGGCGGACAAGGTCAGCACTTCTCGTAAGAACATACCAACGTCTGGAGCGCCGACGTAAAGAAGTGCGCTCGGCACGGAACTCTTCGCGCAACTCGGCACACCCCAGGTCACGGACCGGTGCAGCCCCTCTCAGGCGCTTGCGCATGTTGGGCCGCCACTCGCGGACATTGACAACCAGCTGCTTGATAAGGACGACAACGTGCATGCGATCCTCAGGACTTCCAAGAACCAGCATGGCGGGCACAGCAATTCTCGTACCACTTTCCGATTTGGCAAAATGGCCCCTTAAGATAGAGGCACTCAGAGAAAGACGGTCTCATCTGAGGTGTTTCGAGCGGATGCGACATACGTCAAACATGCGACAACGTCTCAGGCGCGACATCCAATTGATATAGATCAAGAGCATGATTGCGGTTGCCTCACCTGCATTGACGCGGAACCGGATGGAAGCTGCCTGTGAGTTCGGTCCTAACTCCAGTACGGGCCTTTCCATCCTTGAAATCGAGCAGCGGAGCAGCAGTTTATCTTGCGGGGTCTTTGAGCAGTCGAGGACCGGCGCTTTCAGCGTTTCGCTGTGGCGCGCCTTTGCGAACCGCCCCCTTCGTCGTCGTGAGGACTTGCCCACTCGTTGCAACCCCGAGGAGCGAGCAAATGAAAGAGGAAAGAACCACTGAAGGCTCGTCGTGGATTGATCTGGGGCGCGCTGTTGATAAAGACTCCGGCGTGGCGGAGATGCTGCGCCTCTCGGCCTAGGCGTGGGGGTCTGAAGCGGATTACACGCCAGCTCGGATGCAGCCTTCACGCGATGAAGGGCTAGTAGCGGCCGGTGGGGTGAAGCCGTTCAAGTCGTGTCCGTCCTAGCTCTCGCGCACCACGGTCTTCAGGTAATGGTAGGCCTTGATGATCTCGACCAGGCGATCCTCCGTAGAGCGGTCGCCGCCATTGGCATCGGGATGGTGCTGCTTGACCATCGCCTTGTACTTCGCCTTGATATCGCCGAGCGTCGCATTGGCATTTAGGCCCATCACCTGCAACGCTTTCCGCTCGGCATTTAAAATCTTGCGCGCCTCAGGCTTGGCCTCCGCGCGGGGGCGCGCACCGGCGCGTCCGTTCAGCTCGAGTTGCGTGCAGAAGGCATGCCAGTCGTCCTCGAAATCGGCCGCGCTGCCGGCCATTTTGCGGGCGCTGATGTTCTCGCCCATTTTCCAGGTCGGACGATGGCCGGTCAGCGCGTCGTTCTGGTACCGCGCGACCGCTTCCGCGTCCATCCCCGAGAAGAAATTGTAGGACTCATTGTATTCGCGAACATGGTCGATGCAGAAGTGCCAATATTCGCGCGCATTGTCGCGGCCCTTGGGCGCGGGATGGGTAGCCTTGTTCTGGCAACCAGGCCATTCACATAGCGCTGCGGTTTGGCGCTCCCGCGCTTCCTTCTTGTTGATGCGAATGGAGTCGAAGATTTTGGAGGTGTCGATCAGCATGACTGGCTCCGTTAGCGGAGCGGCAGTTAACAGCGCCGCTTGTCTGCTAGAGAATTGGTTTGGACGGCGAGTTGGATTTGTCTCGGCCTGTGCGTCTAGTTAGTGGCATGATGTAGCAGGCGGTTCTTAGCAATCGACGTGCCAGGACTGGCGAGCTTGGTTCAGGCAAGCATCTCTTTGCGATTCAAATCGACTCAACTGCCATTTGCTGTCGGGTTCTGCACATAGAGGTCTTGAACGGGACCGGGTGAATACGAAGAAAGCGGGAGCTGCGCAGGAATCTGGGTGAATACGCGCTCAGAGAGTCAGCGTATCCAGGGCGGATGGCGAACCTGCGAGAACTTCTTCAAGGAGCCGATGTGGCCCGACGAGGCGATCAACATCCTGCCCTTCGGTCAGCCGTCTGCGGTTGATCATGCACTGCTACAAATTCTCCGCAACATAGCGCGTCATCTGTTCGTCCGGGCCGTCCAGACGGAATTGCCGCGTTTCGGAGACGCTGGCGAGCTGAAGCCGGAGCGGATGGTCGCGCCGGGCCGTGCGGCACGGCCATGGCCGGCGCGCAACATCGCAACGGATATCGGCGCAATCGAGATTGCCAGGCTCAAGGTGAGGACCGGGGCGCGAGCGGCTCGCGTTGGATGGGCTTCACCTTGTTGATTTTTCCAGTCTGAACGCTGCGAACTGGGAGCATCGATCCCCTGCTGCCCGCCCCTTAGCTGCGCGCTATGTCGACAGGCGATCCAGGAGGCGCTCTCGGCTCTGCTGGAGGGAATGCACCGAACCTTTCGCCTTCGATGATGTCGGGCCTGAATGACCAATCGCAGGTCGAATACGAGCGCCGGCAGCACAAGACCGTCAACGTGCTCAAGGACATCCCGAGCTGGTTTGGAGTGGCAAGAAGGCTATACAAGACTTCAATGGCGCCAAGCCGGGGCGGTCGCGGAGCATGCACTTGATACCTTCGCCGAAAGCCGCGCCAAACATGCGCGTGACCTTAAATACCGGACAAGGATCGCCAATCTGGAGCCCATTGGCTTTCTATGACTTTCCCGCCGAGCACCAGAGCCAGCTGAGAACTGCAATCCAATCGAGAGCATCCGCCGCGGTGCAGCACACGAGCCTGCGAGCCAAGGAAGCGTTGTCGCCACACGCTTGATGGTGCAAGGTGATGGGGTGGCGTCGAAAACGCGCTGCGTTGACTGAAGAACCACAATCAGTTGCCGAGATCGTCGCGGCGTCAGAGTGCCGACGCGATTGTGCTCGTCCCGACGACGCAAAGCCATGCCGCCTGCTCGGTTCCGTCACGAATCGCGGTCAAGAGCGGCGAAATGACTGTTCTGAGATCACAATCCGGTAAGTCTCTAGGCGCGTCAGCTTGTCGACAGCTGGTTCTGATATAGCGAAAGAGAGTGGCGCTATCGGCGGGCATCGCCAATCGACTCAAACCCGGGGAGTTGCCATGGGCCTATTTAACCGCATCAACTCATTCGACCGTGACCACGCCGCAGGGTCACAACCGCAAGAGCAGCAAGCGGAGTTTGAGCCGTACTTGGATGAAGTGCCGCAGCTTGATGCCCCTGCCGTTGCAGAGATTCCAGCTTCTTCAGATCCCTACTATTTTCCTTTGTCTGAGGAAGAGCGCAGCCTCATCGAGGCTTTGGAACTTGGGAACCAGGGGGCCCACGGTCCTCATCCCGAAGACGCCGTCACCAGACACCTCGGCGACACCGCCGCCCAGCACAGCGCGCCGCGGGAAGCTTGGACTTGGCCGAAAGAGCTACCTGCGGAAGGTCACGATCAGAACCCGTTGCGGGGGATGATGGGCGAGCCCACCCTGACATCGTGTCTCCCAACCGCGCGCGATCACCAGGGACCGGACCGCGGAAAAGCTGTACTCCAGTTCAACTGGGGCGACGGCTACCAACCGGCTCGGAACGAGCTGACCGGGAGCGCTCCCTCTTCAAGTCACGCGGTCCTCATGGGTGAGGATTACACCGGGGAGTTGAACCCTGCGAAGAGGCAAAGAACACTAAGCCATACGGAAGGGGATGCCATCGGACGCCAGCTGAGCGAGCCCGGCAGTTCAGTCGTTCGCGAGCTGATCGAAGACGCCGGAGCACCGTTTCAGGCCAGCGGTCGGCTCATCCTTCCTGCGGAAGGCTACGATCAGGATCTGCTGTGGGCTACGGTGGGAAACGCCGGTCCATCGTCGTCTCTCGAGCCAACCGAGGGTCATCACCAAGCCCTGGATTCAGAATCGGACTTTCGTCCCTTCAGTTTCCGGCAGGGCGGCCAGCAGGCGTCCGCTGCGTTTGGTCATAGCAACGTCCCGCCGAGCCAGGACAGCCGACCCAACAGTTTTATCGTTCACAACGACCGCTACACGGCGCTGTTCGTGCCCGCGTCGACGATGAGGGGTAGCACCCCTTTCAATCCGCCAGGTCCTGCCATTCCTGCGAGATCGCGACCGGAAAACGATCCGCAGCCCAGCGCGCAGCCAGCGAATCGAGCCTCACCATCGCTGCCTGGACCGTCGATGGGGCAAGCCGCTGCGGCGTCCTCCTCCAGGGCTGAGAGGACGTCCCCGCGGCGGGGCGAGAGTTAGACCGCCCTCTTGAGGCCGGAAGGCCGCAATGACGTTTGGCACATCCATCAGCCGAGAATGTTAGATGCCGAGGGACAATCCCACGCTCAGAACCCGTTCACATAGCCCCGGTATTGGACGTCTTATTGGATCATAGCTTGCTAAAGCGAGTCTTGCGAGTTTGGCGTGGTTCTCGGGGGCGCGGGTGAGCGCTACCCTGCCCGTTTAACCTGCGCGATCATCGCTGTGCGGCTCCTCGTTGAGCCGCACAGCCATCGCCCTTTGATCTTTCCGAACGCCAAAGCTGCGAAGAACACCTACGGTGTTATTGCCGTTGCGTTGTACACCATTGCCATTGATCGGGGGCCTCGGCTCCGCGACAGGGGCGCATCATCCCAGAAAAGAGGCTGCTTCCCGCCCCCTCGAAAAGGCGTCCGCTGATACCCCAACCGACGAGTTCCGCATGGCAGCAGTTATATCTCGGGATTTTCAGGAGACCGAACTTTAGACCACCCAAGAGTGTGAAGCCATTGTCGGCGGCTTGCCGGACCGCCGGAAAGTAAGCGTATCGCGACGCTGGTAGGCTTACAGTCTCGATCGGGCGACATGAACTCGCCGCCTTGATATGCGGATCTTTGCTCGGATCCCACTGACTTGCAGCCCCTTCCAGCACCGCCAAGATGACAGTAACGCGGAAGGCGATCCGTAGCAGCCGCTGCCGCAACGAATGCGAAATTCCGATTTGGGGCGTGAGGCGCGATTAGACGACCCTACCGATTTGTGCAGGAGATTTCGCGGCTCATGTCAGTTAGCTTTGCTGGGTGTTAGGAGATTTCTTCAATGTTGATTATTGAAACTGTTTTGAAGCCAGACCAGTTTGGCGGTATTGGACTTTTCTCCGCTGCCCTTTTGCCCAAAGGTTCGCTGATTTGGATTCACAACCCGATCGTTGACATCGCGGTGACGCCTGAGCAGTACGATACTCTAGCTCCAACATTTAAAGCTCTGCTTGATAAGCATGCCTATCCAAGAAACTACAAGGCCAATGATGGTGTTATAGAGTACAATGCTGACAACGCCCGCTTCATGAACCACAGCAGTCAGCCAAACACATATCAGGACGATCATTGCCGAATTTTAACCGCGCGTGATGTACAACCGGGTGAAGAACTGACTTGCGATTACCTGTCCTTGGATCCAACGTGTGACCTATGGTGGAATAAAGAACCATCGGTGAATGTTGATGCCCCAACGGGCTAGGCTGCAGTGGATTGAATTCGCCGTCTGACAACTTGACTCGTCGGCGAATTTACGGGCAGAGTTTCGGCAAGGCCATCGACCGACGCAGCTTTTTGCGGCTGCCTCCTCGAGCCTGAAATTATTGCGAGTGTAGCCTTGTTCGACATCTCTGGCGCGCAGAGTGCCCTGGCCCGCACGTCCCGAAACGTGCTTTCGATGACGTATAGCCGCGACGCGGAGTTCACAACTCTCCAGAGAATACCGTAGATGAGATCTCCGCAGATGATCTCGCACTTACTTCAGAATCTGACGACGCTCCTTTAATCCCCATTCTCTGCTGAGATGGTGCAGGAGCTGCGCCCTTAAGTATCTTAGCATGCGCTGATTGTGCAACGTCAGAGTCGCAGATGTGCTGTTCAAAAACGCACTTGATGAGATCGCTTGCGGCTCGATCTTTGCCCTTCGATTACTTAAGTCTTGCGGCGGCATGGGAGCCGACGACTCGTCATTGCTTGGATTACAAAGTGGCATCCCGGCGGCGCCGCAGATGCACGCACGGGTGTGGTGGCTACCGTAGGGACGATCAGCATGCGCGCAAAGCGCGAGATCACACCAGCCATGCCGAGCGTCATCGGTCGACGCGAGAAGGGACGAATCCTGCACGAGCTTTGCACCGTCAGGATGAGATCGTAAGCACGCAATCCGACCACTGTCAGTGGACGGGGCATCGGGATCGGCCGTACCGCGGCGGCCAAGCCGGACGTATGGAGCTTCCATTTGCGCTGCACTGATTGTGGTATGAGACGCCTGACCGGCTCTGCAGTAATCGGCTCGTCGCGAGCCGTTCTTGCTCCAAATCGGGATCGTATACTTTGCCTCCAGTGCGCGGGAACGAAGCCCCCTTATACAGCTCAAACATTCCTTCCAGGTCCGGACGAGTGATGGGAGGATCGGTTAGAACGCCCCAATGCGATCTTGCCGGCGAGCAACAAAGCAAGGAGCGACTCGTGTGCCCGCGTAAGCCCCGCTCTCTTCAGAAGTGTCGGCGCTTGGAGCTGGACTTGCGACCCCGCGTCAGATGGGAATACTCCGCTGAAGCATACAACGCGCGTCTAGAGTTTAGCATGCAAATTACCTAACCGCTCCAGCCCCTGCTCAATGAGAGAAATTGGAAGATAGCTGAAACACACGCGCATGTGACGGCCACTTCGTGGGCCATAGATCCGACCATTTGTAAGGTGCACGTCGTGCTCGCGGCTTGCAGCGTCAATAAACCTCTCCGGATCCGTACCCGCGGTAAGGCGTACCCAGAACGAGAAGCCCCCGCTTGGCACACTATAGTCCGGCTCGCAAATCCGGCTGCGCTGCAGTAACCTATGTACGCCGTCTCGCTTCGCTCGGTAGTGCTCCCGCAAGCGTGTTATGTGCGAGTCAAGAGCGCCCGATTGCAACAATCCCAAAACGACGTTGCTTAGAACCGGACTTACGCCGCCGTCGCGTTTGAGGTGCGCAAGCCTGTTGATAATGTCCGACTCCGCAAGCACCCAGCCTAACCGTAGTCCGGGCCCGGCAACTTTTGAGATGCTATGGACATTGATCACGTTGTCGCCCGGCGCCAACCAATGCACTGGACCGTTATAGGGCAGCTCAGCATAGACAAGATCTTGCACCAAGAGAGCGCCACTGCGGGCTAGCAGTGCGGCCAATTTGGCCGCATGGTCGCACGACATCTGGCGCCCGGTTGGGTTATGAAATGCTGGCATCGTGTAGAAAAGCTTCACCCGGGCAATGGTCTGCAGCACTGTCTCCACTTCGTTCAGATCCACTCCCTCTGCAGCCAGACCTAGCTGGACCACGGTTGCACCCGCGATCGAAAATGTACGCAGTGCACCCAAGTAGGAGGGGTCCTCCGTCAGGACCACGTCGCCGGGGTCAATCCAGCCATCGGCAAGCAATTGCAAGGCCTGTGAAGCTCCACCCGTAAGCATAATTTGGTCATGCCCCACACCGTACCTCAGCGCGAGCCTTGTGCGAAGTTCCGGCAAACCCGCCGCATCCGTATACTGCGGTAGATCGGAGAGGGCCACACCTGTACCTCCATCAAACGCGCCTGGCCACGGCAGTTCTGCAAACATCACCGGGTCGGCAAGCCCGTAGCCGAAATTAATACCATGCTTCGCGGTAGAGAAGTCGAACGGCGCGAAACCCTGAGCGATGGCGCTGCGTTTTGAGATGCGGGAATTCATGGCTTCGTCATTCGGATCGTCATGATTGCGAAATCTGTTCTTTGCAAAAGCGCTTATTGTACTCTGCGGCGAAGCTTTCGGGTATTGGCGCGCTGAAACGGGGAAAGTCCACCAACGTCTTTGGCTGAGCTGCTATGGCCGATGTCTCGAGGGACGGCCGCCACGCACCGCCAAAGAAATGACGGCCGTAGGCCACCGCCAACTCAGGTACTACGGGATAGAGAAGGCTCAGGAACAGTGAGATCTGCGCAGCATTCCATGTCCAATCGTCTGCATGTGCGAAGCCAGCTAGCTCGAAGTAGCTGTCGATGATATCAAGCGCATCCCAGAAACGCAGTGCTGTGACCGAATCGGCATAATCCTCAGCGAAGCGGCGGAAATTCGGGGAGAGTTCGGTGCTCTCTACTGTACGGGGCTTTTCTGCACACCGCCGTAACGCATCTTCCCAGACCCCAATGCGTGACGCTGCCGAGATGAGTCCGTCGAGATTAAATTCGTTTGCGTCGGTTCCAAAGGGCTTGGCCACTCGCGCCAATGCATAACGGAGTACGTTTGGCCCCACGTCACGCGCCACTTCATCGGCCCAAAGAGCATGATCACGACTGGTGGAAAACTTCTCGCCTTCCAGCTTATAGAAATCCTGGACGGAGTGATTCTTTGGGATTGGGTAGCCGCGGGCGAGCTGAGCGCCGGCCACACCTAGCGTGTAATAGAAGCGATTATCTTGGCCCATGAAGAAGACAAGCTCGCTGTTCTGGTCGTGCAACGTCGCGCTTGCGTCCAGACCTAAGCGGTCGCATTGCTCGCGAATTCCGGTGTCGAAGCACCAGAGGCCCTCAAACCATGTAAGCAGCGTTTGGCCGGCTAGAGATTCAGGCTGTCTTACCTCAACTCCGTGCCTAAAATGGCGGGTCATCGGCAAGTCGCGCACCTCCCGGTGCAGCCAAGCGCGCGCCTTGGCGCGTATCGGCTCGGGCCACGCGCTTTCTCCAATGGCTTCGTCCAGCTGGCAAGCGAGACGTGGCATGTCGAACACGGCCTGCTTGATGGCCCTTAGCACAAGATTGCGGCCGCAGGTGACGTGCCGTGCGTCACGGATTGTGCCGTGCTGAACAGCCAGCCCGCAGCTCTCACACAGATTGCTGTCGCAAGGCGATGAGCAGGCCGGGCAACGGCCAGTTGCGAGCGAGTCCGCAACGAGCTCATCGCAACGTTCGCAATACAGCTGGACGCCCTGCCGTACGTCGATGTAGCCGGCCTCTTGCAGCTCGCGGAATATCGCTAGCGCATTCTCCTTGTGACTCTCGCTAGATGTGCGCACGAACACATCAGGCGTAATTTGCACGGCACGCAAACACTCTAGGATCTGATGAACGTATTGTTCTGCGACCTCGCTAAATGATCGGCCGAGCGTTCGTGCCGTTTCGAGCGTATGTGTGCCGTGCTCGTCTGAGCCGGTGATGTAATAGGCCCGATGGCCGGTCATGCGTTGGAAGCGGACGAAGATATCAGCGAGTAAATACACGCCGCCGATGTGGCCCAGATGTAGTTTGCCGTTAGGGCAAGGCGGCGCAGGGCAGACAAAGTAAGTGCGCACGTCATTCCCACCAGATCGAGATAAACTTGAGAGTGCTGTCTTGGCTGATATTGCGGATAGTGTGCGTCTGATGTGGCGACATGTAACACAAGGTCGCTTCGCTAACATTACGGACGTGGCCGTCGACTTCGAACTCTCCGCGACCAGAGATCAGCAGCCACAGCTCGTGCTCCTGATGTTCGTGCGGGTCGACCGCATCACCTGGAGCGAGCTCCACGACTGACGCGCCAAATGCCGGGCTGAGACCCTCCGGCAGATGCTCCAAAAGGCGCCAGACCAGAACTCCGTATTCGGATCTCATCAGAGAATGATCGAGCTGCCTCGTGTACACGTTGGTCTTCCTCGGACGTGGCTATCAGTCGCGATAGAATATGCCATTGGGACGCTTTAGGTTTTCAAGATCGGCTACCGCTTCCTCTGGTGGGTTGTAGGCGCGCTTCATGCTGTTGTATTCGGTGCGTGTCGGCCCCCCAGTGGATGCGCGCTGGAATACCAAGTGAATCGCACGACGCGACCGATCGCTCTTGTTTGGCAAGGAGTAATGGGGCGCATAATCGTCGAAAATGAAAACATCACCAGCTTTCAATTTCACCGGTTCCCATGCGAAGGTTTCGGCGATCTCCGGGTAAATCACGCCGCCGGCATCCATCGGAAACATTCCTTCCCTATGGCGAGCTGGCGTGAAGAAGAGCCCACCGTTACCCGGGTCGGAGTCGTCCACGGCGATGGATGCAATTGCGTGAACCATGCGGTCGGGTATCCTGTGCGGCACATGGTAGATGTCCTGATGAGGGCGGTATCCGCCACTGTCCGGATACTTGAAGATCAGAAGTTCCTTCAACATCCGTGTCTTCTCATTCAAGAGTGTCTCGACCGCTATACGAATGCGCCCATCGGCCAGGAGCGCCTCCCGTAGAGGGCCATGGTAGTCTAAGAAGTTCTCGGCCTTGGAGATAATCTTCCGGCTGTCACTCGTCTTCTCAAACCACAACATCCACTTATCGGAGCTTACATTCCAACGTGCAACTTCCTCAACGTAACGAGAAATCTTGTCGCGCGTGGCTGGATCGAAGAACCCTTCCAATCGAAGATATCCATCCTGATGCCATTTCGATTGTTGTGCCTCAGTCAGCATGTGTGAGCTCCTTCTTAAGATGAGGCGGATCACTTGTGCTTTGCCCGAGGCGGGTTGCTAGCACCGCATTAAGAGCGGCCGCGCTCAATAAGCTCAGCAACATCACGTCAAGGCCGTATCCACGGACCAACTGCCCTCCGACCATAGGAAAGCCGAAGAGCCCGAGGAAGTATGCGAGGGTAAAGATCTGCGAGGTGGTGGGCACCGATACGCCGTGCTCGCCGGCGAGATTGACGGCTATCGTGTTCAAGGTTGAATAGCTTAACCCATAGCCGACGGCAAACAGCACTGTGGCCGCAATATAGAGTGAGGTGCTGCCAGCGTTGAGAAGGAACAGCACCAGAGACGCAGCAGTCAGGAGGATGAGCGTGAGCGCCAGTCGGCGTAACGGCAGGCCGCCCATGATGTGAGCGACTGAGAAGCGCAGTACCACGCTTGCAGCAGTAAAAACGAGAAAGAACAGATCGGAATTCAAGTGACGTGATGCGGAATACGCGCTCTGATATGTGGACAGCCCCGCGAAGATACAGGCCGAAATCGCAATCATGGCGATCGGGAGCGCTGTGCATTGCTGAAGCAGTGCCGTAGTCGCGGCAAGTGTAATCGCGATATCCGGCATAGCCAGTGCCGATAGCTTCGACATCGCGAGTCTTGTCAGGTCTACGCAGGCGGCGGCGATCACGCACGCAATCGCAAGCACCGCATAAATCGTGGCCAACGAACCAGTGTATTTCGCAAGCAAGTGACCAAGTGGAGTCGCTAGGCCGAGCCCAGCCATTTGTGATCCGGATAGGACCGTCAAATACTGAATACGCGCTGATGGCCGTAGATGGCGAATGATCTGCAGCGGCGCCAGAATGAAGAACACTGACCAAGCAGCGCCCACCAGTAGTCCTCCAACGTACGCCGCTCGCATATCGAAGGCAGCGCCGGCAAAGGCTAGCATGGCTACCGCCATAATGAGCGATGCGACAGTCAACGTGGGTGATAGGCCTATCTGCTTTGCCAGCCACCCAGCCAAGCAACAGGAAACGAGAGTCGTAGCCATACCGCTGGAAATAATAAGACCCGCGGCTCCACTATCCGCTTCGAGCGCATCCATGTAGTCCGGCAATAGAAAGCTAGTGCCGTAAGCTGCTGCAATGACGATGGAGGCAATCAAAAATGGTACAAAGGCGCGGTAGTCGAGCGTGCCTGGAAGCTGGTCGGCGGGGTTGGCCGTTCCATCCGCAAACCGGCCCTGCAGCGGTGAGGTCGAGCCGCCGTTCATGTGCTACCCAATACCTGTCGGGTTGATCGCATCGCAACCACACCGCTGTCTCGTTCAGACGGGTCTGAAGGTGCGCAAACCTCAATCATCTGCCTGTCGGATGTATTCAAATAGAACGGTCGGCCGAGGAGGCTATTAATAATTTGGCTGTTGCGGTACGCCACCAAAGATAGATTGGCACTCTGCAATCCGTGCTGCACCCGGCTTTGATTTTGAAGATAAACTGGTCCTGGCATGTGCCGACCGAATCGGACTGCGTAGTCCGGGCCGAGTATGGGCAGGCCATCTTCCGTACACGCGCCCTCGAGGAGGCCCTCCAAGAAGGGCGGCGTACGTGGCTGGAAACCTGTAGCAAGCACTATACGATCGACAACGATGCAGCTATTTCGCTGCGTTGCGATCTCATCTAGATCTACTCGCCAGCGCTTTTTGTGGGACGTGATGTCTTTCACGACTACGCTGGACAACACACGAAAACGGTCGGCCAGCGTGCCATCCACGCTGCGTTCGTACAGCATTTCATACAGGCGATTGCACAAATCGACCGAAATACCATCGCTCGTAAGCATCTCGCCCTCGACCAGGTCCCGGCGCTGCTGAAGTGGTAGGGCGTGAAAGCGACGGCTATAGGAGGGCGTATAAGCCTCATTCACAAAGCTGTTGTCGTCGATGGAGAACAAGTTTGAACGCGACGTTGCCCACGTGATTTGGGTGGATAAAGAACGAGTAAGCATGTCCTCAATAATCTCAGCCCCGCTCTGACCACCTCCCACGACGAGCACATGCTCGTTTGCACGCGGAAGCTGCCGCTCGAGATAGTCGGCTGCATGGTAGACAGTGTCACATAGAAGAGATCTCGCGCAGGGAGGGATCTTGGGCTCCACGCCAACACCCACAACAACAGCGCGCGCCAGGTATGTGGTTGTATTTGTGCTGATGCGGTAGCCGTTCCTAAACGGAACAACATCCGTGACGTCCTCCGAGAAGCGGAGCGTATTGAGTCGCCCTGCGACCCACCGGTAATAATCAATGAACTCCTGCCGGGACGTTGAAGCATTGCGCTTGTTGACAAAGCTGTAGAGCCGGCCATGCAGTGCCAAATAGTTTAGGAATGAGTATGGGCTGGTAGGATCGACGAGGGTCACGCAATCCTTGAGCGGCGACACCTGCAGGCGACTGTTCGGCAGTGCGAGGCCTGGATGCCAGAAAAGTGTTTCTCGCCTCTCCAGGAAAAGTGCGCGGAGCGGAGTAGGTTCAATAAGCGCTGCAAGACTGAGGTTAAATGGGCCGATCCCAATTCCGATGACATCCAACATTTCCACAGAAGTCTCTTTGAGCTCGTGTAAGTTCTTGCCCTTCGCGCTCGTGTAAGTCCTCTCCGGGTCCTTCGCTTCATTACCGAAGCACGTCTGTGTGACTTGGGATGGGGCAGCGGCTTGGCCTGTAGCCGCGGGAGGCGTGGTGAATGACGCATCCGCAATAGCCGCGTCTGGCAAGACGTCTGTTGAAACCGGCAACAGTCTCATACGTGTGAACACTAAAGTCCGCCTGCGACCTTCTTCACCCACCTCATCCGGTGATCTCTGTGCTCATTAGCAACCGCCGTGCCACCCACAAGATCTCGAGCTGCGCCTTGTTGGACGAGAAGAACATGCCCACGTACGGCGTTTCGTGCGGAGTTGCTCCGACAGCTCCTGTCGGATTTACGACATTGAGGCAGCAATCGGACATAACATACGGAATACGAAGCGCGGAGGTTCGTAGGAAGAAATCAACACACCGGGAATGCCCATCTATGCCGACAATGCGCAAATCACCACGACCCTCCACGCATCGTCAGCGTTACAACAAGTGTCGGTGACGATCTACATCGAGAGTGGACTCGGCGAGTACGTCTATCATGTCAGTAAAGGAGCGGTACGGGCCTACAAGCTGCCTTCCGACGGGCGACGCCAGATTGGCCCGTTTCACCTACCAGGTGATATTTTCGGATTCGAGAATGGTGGGGTACACCGATTTTGCCACGAAGGCCGTTACGCAGGGCGCTGTTCGGCTGATCCAAGAGGCACACTCTTGATGCAATCACCCACACTGACGCAGTTGTCTGGCGCACGTTGCTCAGCATGACCAAGGCTAAATTGCAGCACACGGAGAACCAAATGCTGCTGCTTGGACGTAAGACTGCTCTGGAGCGCGTTGCCGCATTCTTGCATGAGATGGATGCGCGGCTCATGACTGCTGATGTTATGTCACTGCCAATGTCTCGCCGAGACATCGCGGATTACCCTGGCTTGACCATCGAGACCGTCTCACGCGCAGTGTTGCAATTGCACAATAGTGGTGTTCTTGCTTTCGTTGGCAAAACTCAACGCGAGATCATGATTCTAGACCGGCAGCGGCTCGCTAGTTTCGACCTGCGAAGTTGAGCGACGGCCGAGTGCTTGCAAGCCGTAACTCGGGACGAGCAAAGGTGACGCGGCAACGGGCTTGTCAGGCAGCCGTTCGGCGAGCGGCGAATCAGCATGAACAACCTCGTGGTTGCGCTAGACTCCCTTCAATTGATGGATGATCCGTATCCTAGATCCCCTTCAGAGCGTGTTCGCAATCCTTGGCTCGCGTGCCCAATGCCGTTGCCAACCGCTCGATGACAGCGTTTTCCAACCCCTCGTTTTGCGCGTCGGTGCGAATGTCCGTCACCAGGTCAGGAATCTGCCCGGCCATGGAGATCAGCCTGGTGATGAGCACGTCCGCATCGACGCGCGTCTCACGTGCAAATTTTTGCCAGTGACGCAAGCCAATGTGATCGAGCTTGTATTCACCCCCGACTTTCATCGCGAGCTTGACTTTGCGCTGACCGACGTGGTCGTAAGGAAGAATGCTGGCGATATCGTAAAGGGGAGCGAGACGCACGAGAGGACCGCTGCCCAGAAGCAATGAATAGTTCTTGGCGTGAGCATCAGAGCCTCCAATGAGCCAGTTGAAGATCAAAGCGCTGACGAACGTCTCAACGTCAGCCTCGCGGTCTGTCGAGTAGGTCCGCAAGAGCTTGACCACATCGGCAGGCGCAGGTCCGCCCTCGTTCTGGTATTTCTTGGTCGGCGGGATACCCAGGGCCTGACAGATATCTTCCTGATGAACGCGGATAATGTCGTTCCCGCTGACCTGCCGATCGTAGCGTTCAACCACGATCGCTATTTCCTGTTCGAAGCGCATCACCTTGGTTTCGGCGGCTGGCAGCCCGAGTTCGCGTGCGAGCTGCAGGCAGATATGCTCATTCTCGGCGTGACCATCGAAATGGCCCGTCGGTGGTTTCAAAATGTGGGTGGTTGGTATGCGCCCGGACGGAATGCCCCATTTGTTGTCTTTGAGGACAAGCGCGGTTTTCGGCTGGGCGCCTGCAAGACTGAATTGACCCGTGTCGCTGGGCAGACGCCAGGCAGCGTGATCCTCGCGCAAGACTCGAAGCCGATTTGCTATTTCCGGCTTATCCAGCCATTCGATCTTATCGTCTTTGCCTGTTTTCAGAGCCTCCAATCGATCAGGCGTGACGAACTGGATGGCCCCGGCGCAATCCTCTCCGACGTTAGAGATGAGGGCAAACACGTTGCGCGCCGATACCTGAAATTTCTTGGCCCAGCGCTCGAGCACCTGCTCGTTGTCAGGAAGCAGCCCCCACAAGAACGACTGAACAGTGCTTGGACCGTGCTCCTCCGCGGCAAGCGGCATGGAAAGCGACAGGGAATAGGCCCCCTCCGAGTTGCGCCATGCATTGTCATATACGAAGGTCAGCCGGCCGCGCGCGTCACTGCGGACGCGACCGACTTCGGTGCCATCCAAGAGTGCAATGAGCTCGGCCATTATGTCTTGCCTTTCTTGGCTTTGGTGACGATGGCATTGATATCAACTGCGGAGGTTGACCTGCGGCTGTTGGGCCCTTCACTGTTGGCGTCCACCGGGATGCCGAGAACGTCGAGAGCACGGAGGACAAGGGCCAGCTCCGCGCGGGGATGACCATGCTCGACGTTAATCACCCATTGACGGCTGACGCCGATCCGCTTGGCCAGTGTCACCTGGTCTAGCTTGAGGCGTTTGCGTCTGTCTCGAATGACGGCGCCGAGGTCGGCAGGCGTACGGATAAGCATGACAACTCCAAATGTCAGCGTTCACTTACATTAGCATATGTCGTCGCTCGCTGACAATTCAACATGTCGCCATTCGGCGACATTCCGATCGTTGACATATCAAAAATCACAACGTTTTCAGAGACATAAAGTAGACCCCCTGGCACTGCCCGCCAATCCTGCTCCGCTACGGCAAGTTCCTCGGCTGTTCGGTTCTCCTGCTCGGATGTGACACCGAGTGGCGGCTCCTCGCGGGCACGCGCACGCGGCGCGCCTGGGATCCCAACCAGCGCCCTGCATTTTGCAGAGGAGTGGCACCTTAGAGCTGCACGGGAAGCACGTTCGCAGTGATCAAGAAGTTCGTCCTCGCGAACGCAAGACCTTTAAGGACACTGCGGAGCAGCTTCTGCGGGTCCGCCATGCAGAGGTCGGCCGTACTTTCCTCTGCACCTTTTGAAGAGAATAAGCTTGCCGGTGATGAGGATGCGCACCATAATCTCTGCAAGGAATGATGAGATTATGCCGTATATCCATGAATTACCGCAATGGCCGACTTTTCGCTGGAATATGCAAGGAATTGCCGACCGCTTGCTTGGTTGCCGTGCGTCATAAGCAGGGTCGTCTGCTCGGCCGCATGGAGCGCCTCGGCTTCCAGCTTAAAGCTGAAGCTACTCTTCAGACCCTCACCGAAGAAGTGGTGAAGTCGAGCGAGATCGAAGGTGAGGTTCTCGACCGTGACCAAGTCCGGTCGTCCATTGCCCGTCGCTTAGGCATGGACATTGGTGCCCTCACCCCCTCCGACCGCTACGTCGAAGGGGTGGTGGAGATGATCCTCGACGCCACCGAACATTACGCGGACGAGCTCACAGCTGAACGCCTCTCTGGCTGGCATGCGGCGCTCTTTCCCACCGGTCGAAGCGGTATGACTAAGATCGTGGTTGGCGCGTGGCGCACGGCCGAGACCGGGCCAATGCAGGTTGTCTCGGGTCCGATGGGTCGTGAGCGCGTGCACTATGAAGCGCCAACGGCCGATCGTCTCGATGAGGAAATGCGAGGTTTCCTGAAGTGGTTCAACGGCGAGGCCGCCGGCATCGATCCCGTCTTGAAGGCCGCTCTCGCGCATCTTTGGTTCGTGACCATCCACCCGTTCGAAGATGGAAACGGCCGTATTGCCCGTGCAATCGCTGACCTTGCGCTCGCCCGGTCAGAACAGAGCGCGCAAAGGTTCTACAGCATGTCCGCGCAGATCCGGCGCCAGAGGAGTGACTATTACACCATCCTCGAACGAACCCAGAAAGGAGACCTCGACATCACCGATTGGACGTCGTGGTTCCTCGATTGCCTGGATCGCGCCTTTGATGGCGCGGATGCCATTCTCGGGGGAATCCTCCGCAAAGCGGACTTCTGGGATCGTCACGCGGCTCGCCAGCTCAATGCACGTCAACGGATTGTCCTCAACCGCCTGTTCGATGGATTTGAGGGGAAGCTGACGTCCTCGAAGTGGGCAAAGCTCACGAAGGTGTCCCAGGCGACGGCGGCAAGGGACATTGAGGAACTGATTGCACACGGCATCCTCAAGAAAGATGCGGCCGGCGGCAGAAGCACCAGCTACTCGCTCGTCGACACACAAACCTGATGGCGAACGATGAAGGACGACCAGGAAGAAGCGTTTGAGAAACGCCTCTCAACCCAACTTAGCCGCAACATCGACTTCGTTAGATTCGCGGAGACAAAGAACGCTGCGTTGCTGACGTTTTCCTCAGCATGGATCATCGGCTCCATAAACCTGCTGACTGGGCAGGCCACCCTACCCGCTGGCTACGCTGTAGCCTTCTGTGTTGCCCTGCCCCTATTCGCCGCGGCCGGTCTTGTGTGCATTCTGTCGTCTTAGACCGCTTTCAGCAAGATGACGACGACAAAAGCCTTCTCTATTGGCGGCACGTCGCCGAGATACCAGTCGGGCGCTATCATGCGCGAGTAACAGAGCGCTATAAGCCGCAAGAGAACCACAGCGTCACCGAGCGTTACCTCGATGATCTATGTGTGCAGATATTTGTCAATGGCCGCATTGCCACGCCTAAGTTCACGATGTTCAACATCGCGGCTGGGTTCGTGTTCGCAGCAGTCTTGGTCCTTTCGCTGCCGCCAATCTGGTGGGGTATCCGACACTTGCTGCGCTAACCTCGCGTAGGGCGCCTTTAAAGCGCGAAGCCTCAGCATTACTCAGCGACACGTGAGCGAACGCCATTGAGAGGAAGATCGCGGAAGAAACGCTCCAGATCAGGATCGTAGAGCACGCCGTTCCCGAGGATCATGGAGACATGTCCATCAAGCCCGTCTGCTGATCGACGCTCCTGAATGGTGATGTTCGAAGCCGGCCTTACCTTGTCCACAAGTTCAATCTTCACCCGGCCCCCCATACGGCGAGCCAGCATCAACGAAGGCGTTCAACTTGCCCGGCGCTATCCGGGCCGCCCGCCAGTTATGTGGGAGCGCTGCAGCCGAGGGGAGCTATGCGGGATTTTGGGTGACGAGGTGATCAGGCGGCGTGGTTTGCCGGCACGTGGATGACCTCGATGCCGTCGACACCTGCGATGACCTTCGGCAACTGATTTGTGCCTTTGAGCCGCCGCCAGGTCCTTGATGCGGCGACCACCAGCTTGAACACCATCAGTTTGGCGGTGGTGGGCGATAACGAGCCCTTCGTGCGCACCGTCCTGTGCCGCACGGTCGCGAACACGCTCTCGATGGGATTGCTGGTGCGCAAGTGATCCCAATGTTCGGCTGGGAAGTCGTAGAAGGCCAGCAGCGCGTCGCGATCCTTGATCAGGCATTCAACCGCCCGGCCGTACTTGGCGCGGTATTTCTCGGCGAAGACATCGATCGCCGCTTCGGCAGATGCCCGGTTCGGCGCCCAATAGACCTCGCGCAGATCCTTCTTCATGGCGGCCTGCACCGAGAGCGGGACCTTGTCCAGGACATTGACCGTCTTGTGCACCCAGCATCGCTGGTGGCGCGTGCCGGGAAAGAC
>NZ_LAXE01000001.1:2317464-2323021 GCF_003122645.1 Bradyrhizobium sp. SUTN9-2 | reverse complement strand
AGCCGAGGGTGACCACCCCCAAAGCCGTCCGCCCGCTACGGCGCGATTGGATGGCGCGCGTGCGGACGGCTTTGCTCGGACCGAGCTACACCACAAGTGGGAACACGACCTACCGCCTCCGTCAGTCCTGTTGCATCGACGTCAGCAAGACACTGAGAGTAAGTGCAGACCGTCAAGATAACGCGACCAGCTCCTCCATGGCATAGCCTTCACCGCCGAAGCGCTAGCGGCCGAACTCGCGATTCAGGCGACTCTCGTGGCGGTATGTAGAACCTATCTCAAAATTGAAGATCAGCGTCGATCGTCTATAAAGGAAAGATGATTCGGCTGACGGACGAGCAATGGGAGCGCATCCGGAAACACTTTCCGGAAGAGCACATTGCCGACGGCCGGCCGGGCCGAAAGCCGATTGCGACGCGTCAGGTGCTCGAAGCCGCTTTGGATTTTGAACACGGACGCGCAGTGGCACATGCTGCCGCAGTGCTATCCGAACTATAAGACCGTACATCGTCGCTTTCAGAACTGGTGTCGCAATGAGGTGTTGCGGCGCGTTCTGACCGATATCGCCAACGAACTTCGCGAGAAAGGCTTGCTCGACGAAGAGGAGTGTTTCATCGACGCGACCTTTGCGATGGCCAAAGGCGGCGGTGCAGAGATCGGCCCAACGAGGCGCGGAAAGGGCTTAAAAATCATGGCGATTGTGGATCGCCACGGTTTGCCGCTTTCAGTGAGCACGCATGCCGCGAACCATCACGAAGTGCGCTTGGTACAGCTCTGCTTCGACTTCTACATGATCGAGGCCAAGCCAGAGAACCTGATCGGCGACCGCGCCTATGACAGCGATGCGCTCGACGATGAACTGCGGTCACAAGGCATCGAGATGATCGCGCCACATCGTTCAAACCGAGTGAGGTCGCTCACTCAGGATGGCCGCAGGCTCCGTCGTTATACTCGGCGTTGGCTGGTCGAACGCTTCTTCGCCTGGATACAGTGGCGGCGGCGCCTGCTGGTCCGCTGGGAGTTCTATCCGCAAAACTTCCTCGGCTTCGTCCAGCTCGCTTGCCTGCTGATCCTGTTTCGACAATTTTGAGATAGATTCTAGTGTCCAACACCACTCATTGCGCGCTGCGGCAGAGAAGGAAGCCCGTGGCCCTCACCTCTTCAGGTGGGTGTACCGACTTCGCCAGAGTACCTGCGAAGCTTGTCGAGATAGCGACCCCGATCGGTCGGAGCTAGATGTAAAACAGTGCGGGTGCGGCTCGGTACTAACCGACCCGGGCGTGAAACCAGGCCAACTAGTCCCTACCACATCCGCACTGCCGTTGAGACTAGCGGAAAGTGACTCGGCGCGGATCGCGTCTGGAGCAAAAGCGCTGTCCCTGCCATATCCCGTTAACCCCAAGGGCTCTGTATCTGTGATAGCTTACCGCAAGCTGACAGGCCTTTGCGCAATCGGTCAATGGTACGTGTGGCCTATCAATACCGGCTCAATCTGCCACGCTAATTCCTGCAACCCCTCAGAACATGCTCTCAGTGCTGTTCTGGCACGACTTCATGAGTAAGGCGCTATCCCTATCTGCATCCGCACCGCCAAGGAAGTTGGCCATGGGATCGAGAGGCTAACGCACCGGCTTTGCCCTGAGGGCTGTTCACACGAAATGCCTCGTGGGCGACGAGAACTCGGCCTTGAGTTACCTACAGAGACTGATAGGCGAGACGGCGAACGTAGCTGATCGCTGGCATTCATCGCCAGCGAGATACCATCGCCAGTCAAGAATGAGCAAAGACGGGCTTGCTGACGACGCTGCCGATAACGTCGCGCGTCAAGCGTCATCATTGAAGTAGATCTTAGTCCTCGCCATCACTCATCGACAAGCGCCGGGATGCGTACGTATATTCCAAAGCGATCCGGCGTGCCTGCTCAATTAGGTTGGTGGCGGCGCTATGCCCCCCGTCGGTATTCTCATAGTAGAGGTACGGTTGGCCCAACGCAGCGAGCCTCGCCGCTGCCTTGCGGCCATGCGCTGGATGAACGCGGTCGTCCTTGGTGGACGTGAGAATGAAGGGGGCCGGGTAGGTCTTACCTGGCACCAACCTCTGATAGGGCGAGTAGGCCTCGAGCCACTTGCGCTGATCGGGAATGCTGGGATCGCCATACTCGCTGATCCAGGAGGCTCCTGCGCCCAGCTTGGTGAACCGAACCATGTCGAACAACGGAACCTGTACGATGGCCGCATTGAAGAGGTCCGGTCGTTGAGTGATTGCGGTCCCTACCAGGAGGCCTCCTTGGCTACCGCCGACCACGCCTAATCGGCGGGGAGAAGTGATTTTGCGCCGAATCAAGTCCTCCGCGACGGCGATAAAATCATCCCATGTCCGCTGCTTCGATGCTCTTTGGGCGGTCTGGTGCCATTGGGGCCCGAACTCACCGCCGCCGCGCAGGTTCGCGACAACATACGCGTTGCCCTGCTCGAGCCAGAGTCGTCCGGTGAGGCCCGCGTAAGAGGGGATGAGCGGAATCTGAAACCCACCATAGCCGTAGAGAAGTGTAGGAGTTGATCCGTCAAACCTTGCGCTCTTGGGTCGTAGCAGAAAGTAAGGAATGCGGGCGCCATCGCGCGAGATTGCCTCGAATTGTTCGACGACATGTCTCGAGGGGTCGAACCGAGGAGGTGTCGTCTTCAGGGTCTCAAGGCGACCGGTTGCGGCGTCGAAGTACCAGAGCATCGTCGGGCTAAGAAAGCTGGAGACGGTGAACATCGCGTCGTCGGTTTCACCCGATGTCGCAGCTACACCGACACTCGCATTATCTGGAAGCGGAATCGGCGTGGCCCGCCAGGCGCCTTGATGGTACTTGTAGACGAACGCCCTACTCTGAACATTGTCGAGAATCGTCAGGATTAACAAGTTTCTTGTGGCGGTGAATCCACTGATCGCTTGTCGAGGCCCAGGCTTGAAAACGAGGGTGGGCGTGGCGCGCAGCGGATCCTGCTTCCATTCGGTCAGGTCATACGAGATGATCGAACCGGCTGAGAAGGGGGTATCTCCAGACGGCGGCATCCAGTCTTCATTTAGCGTCACCAGCAGGCGACTACTCGCGATGCCCCCGATGGTCGCCTTCTTTGGCAGATTGAGCTTAATCGGCTTGGACCCAAAGAGAACATACTCATGCTCGAACGAACTGATGCTGCGGACGGCACCGGTCGCATGGATCGTACCTTCACTGTCGCGCAGCACGAATGGTGTAGCCTTGACATCGGTCGGCTCGCCACGGAAGACCTCGGGCGCTTCCGCCAGCGATTGAGCGCGCTTGAGCTCCTTCACAACGAAAGGGTAACCGGCTTGCGTCATGGTCCCCTCGCCCCAATCGCGTGCAATCAGGACCGTGTCGCTATTGACCCAAGTGACCTGCTGTTTTCCCTCGGGAAGTGCGAAGCCGTTTGTGACGAAGGTTTTGGCAACTGCATCGAACTCCCGGACGAACACAGCGTCCTTTCCGCCCTCGGACAGGTTGAGCAAGCATAGGCGCTCTTCGGGCGGAAGACAGCTCACCCCCTTGAAAACCCAGTTCTTCTTGTCCGCGTCAGCGAGAGCATCCACGTCGAGGATGGTCTCCCATCGGGGAGCTTGGCTGCGATAGCTTTCCAGCGTCGTACGCCGCAAGACGCCGCGCACGTGGTTCTCATCCTGCCAGAAATTGTCGAGACCGCGCCGTCCCATTGAGACGTACGGAATCCGGTCCTTGGCCTGAAGAATGTGGAGCGCTTCCCCGTAGAAGCGCTGGTAACGTGGATCAGATTGGAGCGCACTGAGTGTCTTATCGTTCTCGGTGTGAGCCCAAGCCAATGCGCGCGGCCCTTCGATCTCCTCAAGCCAAAGAAACGGATCTTCAGCCCCGCTCGCAGGCGCTAGCGTCGGGGACAGCCCCGCGGCCATCAAACAGCTCATGGATAGAGAGGCTGCAATAAAAAGAGAGTTTTTCATGGGAGTTCTCCTGAAGTAGCCAGCCTTGAGCATCTTGCTAGGTGAGTGGAAGCATTCGGAGGATGCACACTCGGCTTCAAAGCGCAGGCATGCCGGAATTGCGTCCGCTGGCTTTCGATGGAGCAAGCAGCGTGCCGCTTTAAATGCGAGGTTCTCCGGCGTTCCCAACCCATTTAAGTGTCGACTTTCGGACGTCAGTCTCACACCTGACAGGCGGGTCGTGGTAAAGGCGACATGTTGCAGAACGGCCACCTTGCACATCGTCGCGCTACGTAACTCTTCGACCATCGTGAGCGCCTTTCGTTCGGCCACTCACAACTCTGCTAGGCATAAATTGCCTTGAGCATGTGGCTCACCTCGCAAACCTTGCGCGAAGGGGTATCGCTGAAAATGTTGCCGTAAAAGTAGACCATGCAGCGGGCGCGCATCGAGTAGGACTTTGCTAAGCTCTCGACAAGGTCTCTGCAGACATCCGAAATGGCAGCTCCGGTCCGGCAACGATCGCGGTCAATTTTTTGTAAGATAGCTCAGCGCAGCTGTTCGTTCTGGTGGCGCAGCCGAGCGATCTCCGCGGCCTAATCCGCCGACATCGGCGTCTTCCTAAAGCTTCGCTGATTTGGATTCACAACCCAATCGTTGACATCGCGGTGACGCCTGAGCTCTAGCTCCAACATTTCAAGCTCCACTTGGTAAGCCTGCGCATCCAAGAGACTACAACGCTAAATGGCGGTGTTATAGAGTACAATGCTGACAACGCCGCTTCATGAACAACAGCAATCAGCCAAACACATATCAACACGATCATTGCCGACTTCTAACGGCGCGTCACGTACAACCTGGTAAAGAACTGACTTACGAGAACTTGCTTATTCGATCCGACGTGCGACTTATCGCGGAATAACGAACCATCCGTGAGTGTTGATGCCCCAACGGGCTAGGCGGCATGAATCGAGTTCGCGGTCTGAAGAACTTGATTTCACCTGCGAAATTTACGGGAAGAGTTTCGGCAACTCATTACGGCCATGGACCGACCCAGCTCTTCTTGTGGACTGCCTCCTCGAGCTTAAAAATTGTTGCGATAGCAGCGTTGTTCGACATCTCTGGCGTGAGAGTGCGGTGGCCCAAGGCCCGGAATGTGCTTTCCATGCCGTATAGCCGCGACGTGGATTTCACAACATCTGTAGAGCCTAACGTAGGCAAGATCTCCGCGGGAGTATGCCCGATATCGCATTTACTACACAATCTGATGATGCTCGATCAATTACCAACCGCAGCTGACATGCTGCAGGGACTGAGTCTGATAGCATCTTAGCATACGCTGATTATGCCGCGTGACTTCAGAGTCGCAGATGTGCTGTTCACAAAGGGCACTTGATAACGATCGCTTGTGACTCGATCTTTGCCCCTCGATCTACTTTCGCGCGCAGCGCAGAGAAGATCATTTCCCATCCAGGCGCGCTCCTGAGATCCGTTTGGGCCATGAGATCAGCCACTAAAGAGTGATCGAGCTCGGCCCGCGCTCCATCCGACCTTGCCGTCGTTCAGTACGCGATCGAGGACGCAACGAAGGGAG
>NZ_LAXE01000001.1:2299614-2315564 GCF_003122645.1 Bradyrhizobium sp. SUTN9-2 | reverse complement strand
AACGAAGGCGACGAAAGCCGTAAGACAACGGGGCGCCGCAAAAGCGGTCTGGGCACGACTCCTAGCCTTACTCGCGGCACTCACGCTCCCAAAGACTAAGACGAGCTGTACTCGCAACGACCGGCTGCTTGCCGTCACCGCAGCTGGCGCGGAGACAAGAACACTGCACTTTAGAGTACGCTGTTTCATCAAGATCGGAACGGGTCCGCGCACACTTCAATGAACAAATATAAACGTCCCACATGCGCGTGCCTTCTACGCTCGATACGCAATGTAGGACTATCGACGCTCAATTGTCCGCGTTCAAACCACCATAAGGAAGTTGTCGCGACACACTCTTAGAAAACGCGCGCAGAAGATACGAATTAGTCCGGCACGCGGCTTGCTTCGTTCGGGACTTCATCACCAATCGTAGTGCGGTGATCTTCGGAGCAGCCCCGGCGCGTCATTACGTGTCTGGTCGCTCCGATGATTTGCCGTGCGGCGATACTTAGCGAGCGGGACCGCGCCTCGGGAAATGCAAGGCAATCATGATGCGATCAAGAGTTCTTTTTTTGAGTGCTACGACGGTGGCGCTCGTCACAACGGGTACAGTTATGGCGGACCGCGAGCGACAAGTACTGCCACCGGCGGTGTGGAACTGGTCTGGAGGCTACATTGGCGGGCACGGCGGCGGCGGATACGGCCGAACCTCCTTTAGCAATCCCTTTGGCCCGTCGATCTATGGCGACGTCGTCGATGTTCCATCGTTCGTCGCAGGTGGCCAGATCGGCTACAATTGGCAGAATAACAGTTGGGTGTTCGGCCTCGAACTGGATGCCAGCGCAGCTGCCGCCAATGGCTCAAACACCTGCCTAGCCGCCTCCCACTGGATTGTAAGCGCAAACTGCAACGCAGGTCCCAACCTCTTTGCGACCGGGACCGGCCGCATCGGCTACGCCTTCGGCGCGCTCGGGAAGACGCTTGCCTATCTCAAGGCGGGCGTCGCCTGGCAAAACAATCGGGGCGACGTCGTCAACAACGTGGAACCGGAGGGCCAGCCACAGGAGGAAACCCATTTCGACTATGGCCGAGTTGGTGGCGTCATCGGGCTCGGTCTCGAGCAAGCCCTTACGCCTGCATGGTCGGTGAATGTCGAGTACGACTATCTGCATTTCGCCGGACCGAGTGTCGCCACCGCTTCGACGGCGCAATTATCTCCGCCTACGATTCTGCCGGCGAACACAACTAGCCTGTCCAGCAACTATCACATCGGAAGAGTTGGTCTGAACTACCACTTTGGCGTGGACCCAGGGGCCGCACCAAGGTCCGATGCGCCGTATGCGGAGTCAGCGCGCAGCGTACCACCCATTTCCTACGCGCCCGGTTGGTCCTTCGAAGGCGGCTCGCGGCTCTGGCTGAGCCGGGGACGATTCCAGTGGGATCACAGCGCAATTTTTAATAACGATGTCCCAGACCCCAGCATACTCGTATCGCGGCTCACTTATCACGGACTGGACGGGCTTTCGGGGGAGGTATTCGGCCGTGTCGACAGTCCCTGGGGAGTGTTCCTGAAGGGGAACGTTGGCATCGGAAGCTTCAACAAAGGGAAGATGAACGACGAGGATTGGGGCGTCCTGAACGAATTATACCCGTACCAAACTACACTTTCAGGTCAGTCAAATGGAAGGTTCGCATATTACACGGCGGACGCCGGTTACGATTTCCTGCGCAGCGCGAACTACAAGGTCGGCGCATTTATAGGCTGGGCCTATTACAGCCAGAGCTCAGACTCCATTGGTTGCGTTCAGGTCGCCCCTCAGGATGAAGCATGCCTGAAGCCGGGCGAGACTAGAATCATCGGTGCGGAGGATACTCAATGGAATGCGCCTCGAATCGGCTTGAGCGCCGAAACTATGCTGACCGCGCGCTGGCGCCTGAATGCTGATATCGCTTACCTGCCCTGGACCGATTTCAAAGGCCGCGACTATCATCTCTTGCGAGATAAGACCACCTTTTCTGAACAATATGGCAATGGTGGCGGCGGAGTCCAAATTGAAGGCCTTTTGTCGTATTTTGTCACCAAGAATATCAGTCTAGGCGTTGGAGGACGCTATTGGGCCATGTGGACGAATAAGGAGGCCGAAAGCAGGAACTGCGAACCCGGCTGCGACAGGTTACCGCCAGGATTTGCGAAGTACAGCATGGAACGGTGGGGCACATTCTTTCAGGCCTCTTACAAGCTCGATTAAGGACCTCACTAAGGAGGCTCCAGACTTCAGATTCTTCATGCCGTTCTGAAGTTTGCTGATGACCAGTCCTCGGCGCGCAATTGCCGCCGGGGATTGGTATGTCGAGATCACGCTATACGCCGGGTTGCTGGATTGCATATCACCCAACTTGGACAAGGGGAGCGCAACTCCGTCCCCCGAGCAAACGCTCGTTCCACTAATAACAGCTCGATCTCTTAGCCCGGACGGAGCTCGCTTCAAGGCCGATTGTGCGCGCCATTGCGACCGAGCTGGGACGCGCTCGATGCACGATTTCTAAATTCCGCAGCGGGATCTCTCCTGGGCAACCGAGACCGCGGCGAGCCCCAACATCACGTCGCCGGTGAATCCGAAATGGAGACGATAGAGCCACCAGATTGCGCAGCACCGGTCGAGATCGTACATGGCGAGCGCGCGCCTTGTCGCTGCGACCATCCGCGCCATCGGTTTCATTCCGCGTGCCTGGAAACCTCGACGTCTCCGGGCCAGCGCTCTCCATTTGATGACTCTTAGGGCGGTGATGGCCCGCTGTCCGGCGCCTGCACCCGCAATGGATTGGGAGCTGAGATTGATCTTCGCCATGGCGTTCTTTTCCGCGTCTCGAAGCTGTTCGCGCACACCTATGTGCATGCGCTCTTCCGTGATCTTAAGGCGAAGATACTGCTTGCAAAACGCCCAGATCTGGTAGCGCCAATTGGCCGGACTCCACCGAAAATACGCTCACGCAATCCCACCGCTGCGCGCAGCCACTTGCGACAGTCGTTGCGGCTATGCGACCTTTGCTGCCAGCTCCTTGAAAATACCTCGCGCGTCCGCCAACGCTATCTAGGCTCGCGTCCGCAACCAGAGTCTACGCCGTTTCCGAGTAACCCCTTCCAGGTCATCGGTTTTGCTACCCAATTTGTGCGGACCCCGCCGACATCGAGTGCTGGCTTGCGGCCGAGCCCGGTCTGACCGCGCATGCAATTCCCGGTCGCCTGGCGAAACAACGCCCCGAACAGTTCGGCCTGCACCACACCATCCTGCAAAGCTTGTTGAATCGCTCAGAAGCAAAGCAGCCGAGACGATTATGCCCGGCGGCTAAAGCTGCGGCGCTGGCCACGTGGAATGAGCATTCCGCGCGTCCCCAGAAACTTCCGATCCTGCGCGGCATGGTGCAATCTCGGACTGGCCGATAGCCGGAGCTACATCCATCAAGCGAAACTATTATCCTCAGATGAGGCAATACCCACGCAATATGGCAGGGGCGATTGACAGGCACGCGCCGCGCGGACCAAACGGCCAGGATGACCGTTCATCTCGTGGGCTGCCAGTGGGTCCGAGGATGCGTACCCACTGGCTGCGCGAATAATCCACTATTGGACGGCGAATGTCTCTCCAGCTAAGGACAACTGAAGTGATCGCAGCCCTCCAGCCCCGCGCGATCGGTTCACAGCCGGGTTGGCTCCCGTGTAAGCCTAACGAACCCTCCTTCGGCTAATTCGGCTTTGTAGGCCCGTCCGTTGAGTAGGATTGTGGTGGAGTTATCTGCGGTCGGCATGAAACCTTCTTGGCGCAGCTGGTCCATTAGGGCAGGTGTCGCCCATTGCTCTGGTAGCGGCGTTCCGAAGCGCCGGTTCTCCGTGAAGAAGGCTCCGAAGTCCGGTACCCCCGCCCGGCCGGCCCCAACCACTTGGTCCTCCGCAGGGTTAAGAACAAGACGAACACGATTGGACTCATCCAAACCGGCCGTGTAGCGGTGACCTAGGATTTCGTAAGTCATCGCCCGCTGGTCCGCGTCGGGCAAGAGACCATGGTGGAATAGCCTCTCAACCATCGTGTCGGGGGCGATTTGCGAACCGTGTGAAAACCTCTGTGGAACGGCGAATGAGACATCGACCGCTTCCTCAGGTGCGGCAGATGATGATGGTCCAGCTTCATTCATGATCTGACTGAACAAATCATGATCTTCCTGTGTCCAGACGTGCGCCGTTGGCGATTCTGGTGAACGGGCATTATCGATCGGGTTCGGGTCCATAAGCTCTCCTTTGTGCTATGAGAACAACGGCCTCTTGAAGATCTCCCCAGGGAATGAGCTGAGTTCGTCGCGAGGTTCAAAGAGCGTGGCTTCGTCATCGAGAGGCCAAGTTCGGATGCTAAAGAGGCTGGCTTTCGAGAAGCTGACAAAGGACGAAGAAGGAGATAAACACGCGGCCGCACCTGCCACATCGGATGCGATCATCTCCGAGCCAAGTCTCATTCCGCTTGGCCTCGCAATCGGGGCGCGGGTCTGCGTCGTGCATTGCGTTCATTTGGCCGTAAAGCCGGTTTGGAGGTCCAGGTGATGCGGACCGCGGCCAGGCCCAGTCTTGCACCGAACATGTCTATTTCGCTCGCTGCCCGCGACCCGTCGTTCTGGCTGCCGCTCCGCGCCTTTGCTCGGGACCGCTTACCGGAACGGCCGCGATAGCCGCGCCAGCGCGAGAACAGACCAGAGCGAGACCTACGTGAGATTTCGGTAAGCGCGGAGTGAAGGTGAGATGAGGAACGAAGTCGCCCAGACGCGAAGCAGCCGACGATCATCCCGCGTACGGCTAAAGGTGCGGCGGTGCGGGTGATCCCGGGACTGCGCCTGCCGCCGCTGTGATGGGCATTCCGCAAGGTCCCAATGCCGCCGATCCTGCGCCCCACGATGCAACCTGGGCCCGGCGGTGCGGAGCTACATCGGTCAAGCGGAAGGTTACATCCTCAGGTCAGGCAATACGACTGCCAATTTCGTCGAGTCTATTGGCGCTTTGCGTCATGCAGATGGTGCTCGTGTCAGGGTGTTGGAAAGAGACTCCGCTCGTGTCCTGAATAGGGAAGCTCGTCGCAATTCGTCGCGCGCTGTAGCGACGTCGCCGCCGAAATGTCCACCTCCTCTAAGCGTCTGTTGGCGAAGAAACGTGGGCCGCATTCGTGCTCGCCCGTCCGGGCATACGAATGGTACTCCTGCTGTGCCGTCACTGATCTGCCTTAACAGCCGTCTAAGTGGTCGACCAAAATGTACAACCCTGAGTTCTTGGCAGCGCTCACGGAGCGACTTGCGATCAGGATCTTGGCGTCGGGACCGAATAGCCGGGGCTTCTCCCCGTACTGGGTGACGCCTCGCGCAGGAGATGGCCAAGATGTGCGGGCGAGCAGCGCGGAATGCAGCTTATCACGGACGACGCGGGCCTTAATGTCCCGCGAGCAGGCGTTTGCCGCCTCGCCGGCGCCCCGGCTGCGACGCAAAGGTGGAGCACCGATGATTGGTGGACCTTGTCCGCCGCGCGAGCGACCGCCGCAGGCGACGCTGAGCGGCGGCAAGCGCCTTGGCGAGGAAGAGCGTGGCACGCTGACTGCTTCAGGAGGAATCGGCTGAAATGGCGCGAGACATCGCGAGTCGTGTTCGGTGTCCGCCAATTTGTCGCAAGCTCCCCACAGCAGCGAAATGACTGCGGCGCACGACAACCGCAGCAGGATTTCATATTTGTCTTGCCGG
This sequence comes from Bradyrhizobium sp. SUTN9-2, assembly GCF_003122645.1. Taxonomy (NCBI): domain Bacteria; kingdom Pseudomonadati; phylum Pseudomonadota; class Alphaproteobacteria; order Hyphomicrobiales; family Nitrobacteraceae; genus Bradyrhizobium; species Bradyrhizobium sp. SUTN9-2. The sequence goes on along the minus strand of NZ_LAXE01000001.1, from coordinate 2,309,813 downwards.
CACGGCTAGCGGTCAGACCAAGGGTGAAGTGGGCCACGAAAGGCGGGCATTCTTATTGCAAAGTTACCATGAGGTTCGTCGTTACACGGTTCAGCCTACACGTGGCCAAACGATGGCTGTGAGGACGAGCTCGAGCAAGTGGAATGCAACTTTGCGTGTCTGGTCGAAATGGTCGGGCCAGGCATCGCGCTCCAGATTAGGTCGAGGTATGGCGAGGCAATTCACTCGAGGGAGGCCGGAGCCACTCCTCGGTCCGGCAGACGGACGCTTGACACGCCGCGCGGTTTTGGGCGCAACCATCGGCAATATTCTCGAATTCTACGACTTCGGGACGTATAGCTTTTTCGCGATACAGATCGGTCAGGCGTTCTTCCCGGCAACTGACCAGTTCGCCAGCCTCATGCTGTCACTCGGAACCTTCGGTGCAGGTTTTGTAACCAGGCCGATTGGGGCCATCGTGCTCGGCTCGTATTCGGATCGGGCCGGCCGTCGCCCGGCGATGACCGCCAGCTTTGCCATGATGAGCGCCGCTGTCCTGCTATTGGCCATCACGCCATCGTACGAGACAATAGGACTGGCCGCTCCGGCTTTAGCCATCGTCGCACGCTTGCTGCAAGGCTTTGCTCTCGGAGGTGAGGTCGGTCCGACGACCGCCTACTTGATGGAAGCAGCCCCCACCGAAGCCCGGGGGCTTGCTGTCTCTTTTCAGCCCGCGAGCCAACAGCTAGCTGCGACGGCCGGCGCGCTGGTTGGAGAGATACTCTCGCTCACCATGACAAACGAGGCGCTCAATGCGTATGGATGGCGGATCGCGCTGTTGCTCGGCGCCGCTACGTTGCCGTTTGGACTTTGGTTGCGGAGCGCCCTGCCCGAAACGCTGCACTGCCCCGAGGCGCCGGTTCGGGTCGCCCAGCCTGTGGGGCGATCGCCTTCCGATCGCCGCATCATGAGCTTGGGATTTGTCATCTTGGCCGGCTGCACGATCACCACTTATGTTACCGGATATATGACCACCTACGCATTGAACACCCTCCGCGTTTCCCCGCCTCTCGCCTTTGGTACTACGCTCATCAGCAACACGGTGGGGATTGCTGCAGCACTGCTGGGCGGCCTGCTCGCCGATCGCGTAGGCCGTCGACGTATCATGATATGGCCGCAAGTCACTGCATTGCTCATGACCTATCCGGTATTCTTGTGGATTGCAGAGAGCCGCGGTGCCTTCGCACTTCTAGGAGGTCTCGGCGTCCTCACCCTGATCGGGACGATTCCGTATAGCGCCTTCTACGTGAGCATGGCCGAAGGTTTGCCCAGGCACATTCGTGGTGGCGCCTTCGCGACGATCTACGCTTTTGCGATAGCGATTTTCGGAGGCACAACTCAACCGATCGTCACCTGGCTCATCCACTTTACCGGGAGTGCACTCGTACCCGCCTGGTACATGCTTTTCGCGGGCGCGGCCGCGTTTTGTGCTATGCTTATGATGCCGGAGACGGCGCCACTCAATTTTACGCCCAACCATGTCCGAAATGCTAAACATCGAGCCGGAGGACGGCTATGGGGCTAACACGGAAAAGCAATCTGTCCTAAGATTGGAGCAGCTTTACATCGAGCAAGGCTACCTGTCGCACAGCGTCGCCGTCTGAAATGGGACTTGCTCCCGTTGATCCAATCTTCGCCGATGCGGCAGTTGCGCGATTGGCGGACATCATCGACTGGGTCTAAGGGAGCCGTCATCTAGAGAACAAGAGGGCGGCTTGCGCCATCTGCCATCGTAACCGTACGGCATGAGAATGCGGCCGCTGTCGAGCAGCGGCCGCACGAGGCTCGATCATCGTTCTCTGCTTGATATGTCTCCCGTTGTCAGTGTCGGACGCACGAGGGATCGGTCAAGCAAAAAAACAGATCGCAGATACCATTCAGCGGGTCATCCACGCACTCAGGATATGATGTATCGGCTACCGGCGCACTCGCCGCAACCGGCTGCGCGGCAACGTTTGCAGCAAAAGGAGGCATCACCGCCGTTGCAAGCGCGAGGGCGCTCGCGGTCACTAACACAGACTTTTTCATTCGAGTCATCGCTTTCCTAGGTTAGCCCCAGCCGCTCTCGACGGTCTATCTGACCACGCGACAAGCGGTAAATTGATTTTCTTGATCAGATCTATCGACCGAATGGATAAGTACGCAGCAATGGACGATCGGCTCATCGATGCGACGAGTTCAAATTCGGCTGAATCAACGGCTGGCCGAAGCGGGTCTGACGGGCGATGCCGAGGCCAAGCTGACGCTCAAACCTCAAATCGTGAACGAGATCGCCTGCGAGATCAAAAGCGAGGTGGTGCATCGGGTGCTTAGGGTGCACGGCATCCAGCTGTAAAAGATCGGCCAGGCCCGTCGTCATACAGGTTGCTGTCGCGAGTTCGCGCCATGACTCAATGAACTTCCCACCAAGCTGATCGTGCGGTGCAGCCTGCTCTTCCGTCGGTGCCACCGTTGCTCGCTCGTGCCGGCCCCTCAAAAAAGCTGGGAAATGACTGACCATAGTCCGTGTACTGAAATTGTCTCCGCGACGCTCGGCGCCATTGCAGTTGAAACGAAGAAGCTCCGAGCCACTCGAGCGCTCAATGAAGAACGATAAGCCCCAGCATCTTTTGGGGGCCAAGGAGGCGTGATGCTGGGGCCGTCGTAGCCTAATGCAAGAGTAGCAAATAGGCCGCGTTGTTGTGCACCGCTCGGTTTGATTCGTCAAAGCGGCCGGGACGCCTAGCTCCTGTACATCCGGACCAACCGCAGTCGGTTGAAGCACGCTCGAAGAGTTTGCGCGCCAGTTCGTCGCGGGCAGGCAGGTGAAAGCACTGTGACATCCGGGCGTATCGCCGCCCGCATCAGGTATATCTTTTCCGCCTGCAATAGTCAGCTGTCCAGCTTCTCGCCCGAGCGCCCATGTCCGCCACAGCAGCGAACGGCAGCTTGCTTGTGCGACGACCGACCATCCTCCGGATCGCCAACCGATAACCCTCCCGTAAGCAGTGTTCTCTCCCAGGCTCCATTGTTGTGTAAGCTGGAGCACGACGAGGCTCGGCGCAGCTCAGGCAATCCGCCGCGCCGGTCCGAGAGGCATGAACTTTGCCGCCGAACAGCTCACCGCCGCAAGACAACTAGCCCACTAGATCCCCAGTCGAGCCATCTGAGCTGAAGCGTGCTCCGGGTCGGGAAGGGGCTGCCACGGCTGACCAGCGGCGGCGCTCAACAAGGACCTGCAGAACGCAGGAGTGAGCTTGCCGCGGTGGATCACGACGTTCTCGTGTCCCTCGGCGGCTCGAGCATTCTGCCAGTGCTGATTGTAGCCGCGCTGTTCGTCAGACTTCACGTGGCAAGCGGCGAATTCACGATCGCCCAGCGTTGCCAATTGCCAGGCTTGTACCGGTCGCTTGGTATGGATGTGCACCCACATCGGCCTTGGCGTTGCACCAGTGCTCAGCGCCCTGGGCTCCACCTTGATCTCGAACAGCGTCCCTGGCTCTCCCTTCAAGGCGCGAGGTGGATCCACTGACGCCAGTTCCCCCGCTGCCCGTAACTGTACAAGGTATTTCTGCGATGGAAACGCATAGGTCTTCATACAGTCGCTCGTGATTGCGGCCTTTCGCATGTTCAATGAGTTTGCCTGCCCCTGAATCTCAGACCACATCCTTTGGAGCCGGACTATCTTTCCGTGCACTTCGGGCACCTGCGCAGCCGTGAGCAGGCCCCGTCGGCGAGGCTCCTCCAGCGCGGCTACACAGGCCTTAATCTCGGAGGACTGCGTCTGCAAGCGCTTGATCACCCGATCCAAGACGAATTCGGCGTCCTCGGGCTTCATCTGCCGCGCTTGCGAGGCGGCGCTTTGCTGAGCCGGTAAATCGAACTGCAGCAGCTCGTCCAATCGCTCAAGTAATCCCGGCAGTGCTTTCCTGGAGGGCGGAGCCTGCCACATCTGGAGGTGATCGGTCGGAGAGGATGACGCGGCTGCCTCCTCCGCCGTGGCGAGTTTCTTTGTACCGAGATCCGAGCGCACGATGACCTTGCCCGTGAAGGCCGCGGCGGGATCGGACCTAGCGAGTTGCGGTGCGGGTGGGCTAGCCGTCGAACTTCCCTCGCCTGCGGCTGCTGCGCGCCTTGCTTTGCTCTTTCTGCGCACTGGAGTGCCTTCACCCACCAGGGCGGTGTCTTCTGGCAGCGCAGCCCAAGCCGGCGGTTCAATCGTCACTTCCGTCTTTGGCTGAAATGCCTGCAGCCGCATGACTTCGTTCGCCGTCTCCCACGCACCTTCCACGATCTGGTGCAGCAACTGCAACGGAAGGTCAGCTTCCGTTCCAGCCTCCCTTATCGGGTCAAGCATGCCGCTTAGTTGGGATGCAAATTCCGAAAGCCGTTCCATGACTCCCTCGAGAACGGCGCGGTGCTCGGCGTCGAGCACCGCTCCTCCACGAACGGCGTCGCCCGTCGAAAGAAATGCCGGAAAAACATCTCTAACAAAGGTCCCGAGCAGACGCACCCGCCCGCTCTCGTCCATGAGGGCGGCTCGCACGTCTGGTGCTAACGTGCTCGCTCGCGACTCAATCAAGAGCTGCGCGAGAGCGATCCGCGATTGCAGGTACATGCACTTGGTGTTGAGCGCCCAGCCCGTATTGAGCCTGAGTTGGGCCTCTTCGGCCTTGCGCATCTCGGACGTGCTGCTTGGCAAGTGGGCCGTAGCCGCACAGGCTGACTGCATCCGCTCGAAGCGCAGCGCCTTCTTTCCCCACCACTCCATGCAGGCAGCATACTGGTTCGCGACGCCCGCAACGACGCGGCTCAGCTGGTCGGGCGGAGCGGTGTCTTTGATATTGTCGAGCAGGGCTTCTGCTTGTTTTCTCCTGTTCTCAAGTGGGTAAAGAATCTGAGTGGCCACTTCGTTACATTGGTTACCCGCATCCAGCGTGTCGTCGCGGAGCCGGCGAGCCTGATCGTCGGGCAGGACACGACGGGCCAAATTGGGAGGCAGGTTCGCATAATACTCCAGAACCGTTGAGCCTGCTTCGACGACTCGATCGATCAGCTCTTGCGCCTGTTGCAAGTTGCAGGGTTGCATAGCCGCCCGACGGCAAGTTTCAAACTTCTCAATCAGGCTGTCGATGTTTCGCTTTGCTGCCTTGGTCTCGTTGCGCGTTGGCGCCGCCACATCTGAAGCCGCAGTTCTGTCTTGAGGCCCATAGCGCATCCGCTCCAGGAGGGCACCGAAGAATTGACCGCGTTCCCCAGGGAGGCGGCCAGGCTCCAGGCTCGAACGGCTCAATTCCCCGGTGTCGTCCGCCGCCTCACCCTGTGATGGATCAGCTCGGCCAATGCCTTTCATACTTCATCTCCGAATAGTCGAGAGTACGCAGCCTGCCTAGATAGACCGCCTTGCTGACGGCTACCTGACCAAGAGCATTCATTTCGGATGCATAAGAAAGAAGATCTCGCCTTGAGCTCCACTTCCATCGCAGTTCCTCGTGTTGCTGAACTAGCCGCATCAGCGCCCGTGTGATCAGCTGAGACGTGACCGGGGCCCGATCTATCCTGCCCGCGAGATAGTGCCGCCTCAATGCGGTGCCTCTGTGCACGCGAACTGGGCCAGGTCATCTTCAATGGCCTCCTGGACGGCAATTTTTGGCCAAGCCAGAAATGGCCAACGTATGTCGATCGGCAGACCTGCGCTCGCAACATGCGTCCCGTTATCAGAAAATTGACTTCGACCTAAGAGCTTACCAAGTCACCAGCCATACAGGGTTATGGCGAGACGCCGCAGGCCATCAGCAACAACATTCTCACCGTCCGAACTGAGCAGCCTCGACGTTGTGCAGCCTTCCAAACTACATCTCGCCAAACCCGGGCTGCGCCTAGGCCGGTTAAGTCACCCTCATAGAAATATGGCAGCAAGCTTACTGAGCACACCGAGCATCACCCTGATCAGCGAACCGCCTGACGGCACGCTCTAAAGAGCAGAAAGGTGAGTATGGGCTCACTACCAGAATAGCTCTAGTTAGGGGCAATGATCCAAATATTCTTCAGATGCAGGTCGCCCAGCGCTTATCGGAAAATGAGGAAGATGCCACCGAAGGATATCAGGAGAAACATCGGCCACAGGCATTGCCAACTTTTTTGACGGCTTTCCCAAGGTGCCATGAGGCAATCAACTCGGGCTATATCCAAATCGCTTCGCCAAGGAGAATCGCTGCAACCAGCCACAATCTTCAGTATCAATTATCCAAGCCAACCCGAAAGGCCGGCATCGGAGTTGCCGTTGAGGCCCTTTTGGCATTTCCGGCGTTTGCAAGTCGAGACCCGCGCCTGACATGTCACTTCTCACAGGCACTCCAAATGTCTGTCCGGTTCATGAGTAGCTGGCCACAGCAATTGTTTCGGTCGATCGGCCCTCTGCGCAGCTTGAACAAGACAGTTCAGATCAATCCACCCCGACCGCGCACCGGCGGTCCGGACCGGCGCGACCAGGGCCTAGGCTTCAATCCGCACGGGGAGAGCGGAGTAGCCGTGCACGAAGTTAGACGCAATTCGCTCGGGTGCACCGACGACATTGACCTCCAATCTCGCATCCAAAATCTCTTCCCAGAGGACTCTCAACTGCAATTCCGCAAGATGTCGACCAAGACAGCGATGGATTCCGAATCCGAACGAGAGGTGCTGCCGCACATTCTTCCGGTCGATCACGAAACTGTTGGCGTTCTCAATGACCTCTTCGTCTCTATTGCCGGAGATGTACCACATGACGACCTTGTCGCCTCTCCGGATCTGTTTCCCGCCTAAGATGCTGTCGACCGCAGCAGTGCGGCGCATATGTGCGATCGGCGTCTGATATCGGATGATCTCGGACACAGCGCTCGAGACCAGCTTGGGATTGTCAGTTAGTTTTCGCAATTCGGAGGGGTACTGGCTCATGAACAGGAGGCCGCCAGTAATCGAGTTGCGCGTCGTATCGTTTCCCCCAACGATCAGCAGAATCAGATTCCCGAGAAACTCACTCGGCTTCATATTGCGTGTGGCGGGCGAATGCGCCATCAGGGAAATCAGGTCGAGGCGCGGCTCGGCATTGATGCGCTCGTTCCAAAGGCCCGTGAAATAGTCCAGGCACTCGGACAAGATTGTGGTTCGCTTGTCCCAGCTGTCGATTGCATGGCCTGCTCTCGGAGTTGTAACAGCTACGTCTGACCAATAGGTCAGGAGTCGCCGATCCTCAAATGGAAAGTCGAAGAGCGTGGCGAGCATTTGCGTCGTCAACTCTATCGAGACCATGTCTACCCAGTTGAAGTCTTCATTGCGCGGCAAGCCATCGAGAATCGCCCTGACTCGAGAGCGGATCAAGGTTTCGAGCTTCGTCAGGCTTTCCGGTCCGACGATCGGGCTCACGGTATTGCGCTGCTCGGCGTGCTTGGGAGGCCCCATCTTGATGAAACTCTGCATCCAGTGCTTATCCGGGACGTCGACAATAGTGACACCTCGCTCTGATGAGAATGCTTTGTGGTTTGTGTCTACCGCAACGATGTCCCGGTATTTTGTCACGGACCAATATGGACCATGAGGGCTGTCCTTGCAGTAGTGAACGGGATCTTGTCTTCGCAACCGATCGAAGAAACCCCATATGCTCTCGTCTTGAAAGCGCTTGCCTTCGCTTACATCGAGCTCGCTCAGCGCGGTAATGTCGTCTGCTTTATGACCTTCTAATCGCCCGTTCACGATCATCTCCGCAGCTTTTGCTCCCGAGAGCTTACTGGACCTAAGGCCGCGCTTCACCTTTTCGAGCTGCCGTGAGCGTTTGGCTGCGACGGGTCTCCCGACCAGACTATCTCAAAGCGAGGCTGGCCTAGCCCTACCATGTCGGGCAGTAAGGATCACATTGACTTTCCGACCCGATCTACTCAATGAATCACTGAGAGTTGTCACCAAGGGGGGCGAGGGCTGTGCAAGACAAGATCCAATCGAATACACACTCCCAAGGTAGCCACCTTTTGCGACCTCGCACCGTTGTTTGGAGCCCATGGAGACCAATGAAGGCGGCTCGGTAGTCTCCGCGCCCATCCGGTGATCTTGGCCAAGGCACCCCGAAGCGGCGAAGCCTGGAGACGGCAATCTTTTCATCTCTTAGATAGTCTAAAATGGACGCTGAAGCCTTGCACCGAAACGCTGCAGAAACAGTTTCGTTCGCAAGAACGTGGGAGGCGGAGCGAATCGTCGCTACCGCGCATGACAGAGCGCTGTCGTCGCTTCAAGCAGACGAAAGAGCTTGGGACCCGACTAGCCGCCGAAGCGGCACGTCTTCGCGAAAAGGCCGAGCGGCAAAACCTGGGGCACCCCACCCGAGGCAACCTTGCGAACAGCACGTCCGTGTGGGACCGGCGCTCTATTGAGCGATTGGCTGAGATGGACAGTCGCATGACCAAGCCGAGAGCTTTTCCCGCCTAGATAGCTGTGTTAAGATCTCCTCTCTCTAATAGTGGAGGAAGTGATGAGCCATGACCGGATCGTTACGGTCGCCATCATCGCCGTTGGCGCCCTCAACACGGTGCTCGCAGCGATTGCGCTCTTGTCGTTCTGAGCGCGGTAAATCCTCATCGGACAAGGGGCCACCTCAATTGGCGGCCTCTTTCATTCACACGGCTCCCGCGTATGACCCGATCGCATCTACGGAACGGGCCTCCGTTCGGTCCGCTTCGTGGAGCCAAGCATCATGCAGCCCTGTCTTCTTTTAGTCCGCCGGTTCGAAATTGTGAGTGGGTCATCCGGTACCGGTGTAGCGGCTTCGGGGTACCCGTCGACGGCGCCTGTTAAGAGAGTAGTTACCGGTCACTGTCACCATTTCCATATTAGGTCGCCCTAGGCGGCAGCCAATCTAAGAACGTCTAATTTTCCGACACGCCCGGTTGGCGGTCTCTTTGAGGAGAGGCCCAAATGTTCAAGGGCTTCACTGTAGTAGTTGCGGCGCTGGTTTTCACAACGCAACTGGATCAATACCTCACGTACGGCCGGTACACCGCCGCTGCGATCGCTATGTTCCGGCACATCCGGCAAGGGTTTGGCTTTTGAGAAACCGGAGCGCATGATGGAAAGCATTTTCGTGGACTAATCTCGATGCGGAGGACCAACGCGCCATAGCGATATTGCGGGATGGGCTTTATGTCGAGCTGTGTGACCCGGTTGCTCTCCTGAGCTTGAGGCAGCTCGGCCTGATCGACATCTGCGAATTGACAGCTGCTGCGCACGAGCTACGGAGACGCGTTGTCTTGAGCGCACTCGGGGAACCATCAAGTGATGATCAGCTAATCAGATGATCAGGGAGCGGATCTGACATGACGGTGCGGGACACAACGCCCTCACCGCGCCGATTTTTTTGGTCAGAGAGCTAACGGCTGGAGGGTTTACGATCGGCAACGAAAGGGGCTGGCTCTGGTGGAGTTGGGCGGTCAATTTGACCAAAGAGCAAGCCAATCGCCTCGAACGGAGATTGAGGGACAAGCACGAGCGGAACTAGCGTAAGCCCGGTCAGAGAGCCGTCGACAGCAGCGAATTAGTGGACATCCTCTTCATCTTGCAGATCAACGCCGAAAAGCAATTACCGACATCGCCCGCCTAGCTTGCTTCCTTCTTTGGACAGACTGGTTCGCGAACCGTCATGTCGCCGACCGCAATAGCGTCAGTCACTTCAGGACTATGACCCTCAATACTCTTCCGCGACAGTCGCAGTTTAGATCGCCACGATCGACACGACTAAGCCAAGCTTGCTTGGCGCGCAGTAGAAGCCACACTCGACAAGCGTTATTGCTCAGGGATGCAATTGGGGTTTGAACTCAGACGCGACATTGGCATGGCTGCGCCTCCCGTGCTTGATCTGGCGAAAGCACAACGAGCTCTCAGCTCCTGAAATAAGCCGCGGACCGCGCGATGATGTTTGTAGGCTGCACCTCCAGGAAATAGCAGTCGTAGGACTCATAGTGCCAATCTCCAAAGTAAAACCTTGTCTTCGCAAAGCGTTGACTATCCAATCAGCGCCGATCTGGAGCGAAGTTATGCATAGGCGTTGGCGGAGATGCGCCTTGCTTGCGACGTGTCCGCTTAGGATTGAAACCGATAAAGCCCAACCCGGGCAGATGCTTATCGCTTGGCCCCGTCCGCCGACATTGCGTTACTAG
>NZ_LAXE01000001.1:2298479-2299001 GCF_003122645.1 Bradyrhizobium sp. SUTN9-2 | reverse complement strand
CTAGTTCAAGCCCTAGAATATTCCCCTTTTATCAACTCGAAAGCTACGAACGTAATACCCCTGCCGCTGAACGGCCGACTTTATCTCGTCGCTGACTTTGAGAACTCTAGTTCTGCTCTTGCGCCATCTATTAGAAGAGTAAAGTGCGGGTATTTCAGATCCGTTGCTTATGACAAGGAAGTCCCGCTTGCTATTGCGATAAACATCAAACATGTCACCCCCGCAGAAATATCGAATAGAGCAAATATGCTTGGTAACGACCGCGTCAGCTTAGTCCCCTGGGCGCCAGAGCGGGCGGTAGTCTGGGATGCATGCTCGTTAGACTTCGCCCGCAGTGAATGTCGGGGAAATGTTAGCGCAACAACCGATCAGCTCGGATTTCTTTTTGCATGCTGTTTCCAGGCTACGCCAGCGTACTTGCTTCGTGAATTACATGCTATGAATAATTGTCTGACTACGACTGGTTGGGTAGATCGATCCACAGATCCGGAGCACCATTTAGGAGTGTTTCCTGATCTGGAG
>NZ_LAXE01000001.1:2240017-2297844 GCF_003122645.1 Bradyrhizobium sp. SUTN9-2 | reverse complement strand
TGATCTGGAACATAGATGCTATCGAAAACCTTAAGGCCATGAGCCGTTGCCGCCCCAATAATTATGAAAGGGAGCTTGACCTGCTCTAGATCTTCGAAGCTGTCGGCGCCGACAATCCGAAGAAAATCGAATTTAAACCGTCGAAACTTTATCTGAGATGTAGCCGACGCTACCAGGTCCTTGACGCTCGACGCTCCTCGGACGATCTCTTCCCTTAAATGGTTGAGTGCCGTGAAGAGGCACGACAGCTCATCAAGCTCGGAACGGCTAAATCGCCTCAAGCGCGACGAAATCGGCACTCCGTTCTTGTATCTCACGGTCGGCACAAACCTTATCTCGCAATCGAGAAGGAGGTCTGCGACGGCGCGCTTCACCAGGATCGCCTGACCGATATCTTTCAGGCCGAAGTAGCTGCGAGTTGGCCGCGCATAGCAGATCCAGCGGACTGCACCGGTTACGGCTTCCTTCAAGCATGCCTGAGGCCCATCTAAGCGCAAATGATAGTCACCTTGCGATACAAAGGTTCGATAGCCAGGCGGAAACATTTCAGTGTCGTTCGAGGAAATCACGGCAGTCGCTCCCGAACGTAGGGCAAGTCCAATATCATCGTCCAAATTGAAATCGTAGCTCCCACCCGGTCTAAGCTGGATCTTGTTCGGGTACACTGTGACAATCGCGACATCATTCTCCACAGCCGCTCTTCTGATCAGTTCTGCATGCCCAAGATGCAGGGCGCCGAGCGTGTGTACCGTGCCAATGGTCTGACCTGTTCTTGCGACCTCCTGGATGAACGCCTTGCCTGCGGAAAGACCTGCCAGATGCATCTTCTTACTCCAGTTTTCTTGAATGCCAAAAGCGTGGAGCGCTTGGATCTCGGAAAATGCGCGGCCGGGGCACCCCGCGTGGGCCGCGCACCAGACGAGCTCCAAAGAGCTTTAACACCCGCTTACAGCTCGGATCACCGCACCAAACTGTTCTAAGCGCACGGGCACGTTGGCTCCCTCTTTTCTTGCGGTTCTCAAAGGAGTCAGGTTGAACCTTCGCGGCCGCGTCTGATCAACGATGAAAATTCAGCCAGATAGTTTGATGGCTCGCCCGGCTGATCCCCCTCCAGAGCCACCTGCAGTCCCTGACAACGGTCTGCAAAAAACGGAGGCTCGAAAGTGGTTATCTTAGCGCCTGAAAAATCGACCTTCACGAAGCTGGCCTGGAACGGCGATATCCCACTCAGGTTCGCATTGCGTAGGGACGATTGGTTCATGCGAACGTATGCGGCGCGGGTTGCCTCCAGGTTGCTATCGGTCATGCCCGCGGCGACATATGCCTGAACCAGATTGGCCCCTTCGAGATTTGCGTGGTTCAATGCCATTGATGGCGGCGGATCACCAGTGATCATCGACCGGTAGAGGTAAGCCTGGGACAAGTCCGCATGTTCGAGATCGCAGTCGCGTACGAAGGCGCAGCGGCCGCGAAAGCCGGTGAGTTTGGCGGCTCGCATTGTGCTCTCGGTTATCGAAATGCTTTCGCCCGATGCCTGAGATAGGTCCGCCCCATCCAGCTGACAGGAATGAATGGATGCACCATTGAGCACAGCACCGCGGAGGTTCGCGTCGGACAAGCCTACGGACAGAAGCCGCGCCTCGGTGAGGTCCGCCTGTTCCAGCTCCGCGCTCGCGAGATTTGACAGGTGAAGATCAGCGAATGGGGCGCTGAGGGCTCTCGCCAGAATCCGCCCGCTCACCTTTGAGAGTCTCAGATACGGAAGATGAGCACCTTCCAAGAGAAGGCCATCGATCGAGGTGGGACGCACGATCGATAAACATTCTCCCTTTGACTGGAAGAACGAGCAATCCGCCAGATGCGCTTTCGTGATCGTGACTTGGTTCAGCTTTGCAGACCGAAAAGAAGCGGAAGGAAGGAAGCATTCATTGATAGTTGACCCCTGCAATTCCGCGCCATCAAATGCAGCATCACTCGCGTCGCACTGATAAAGGAGGAGACCGCTGAGCATCGCGTTGTCAAAGCGTGTTCTTTTCATGCTGCATCCATGAAACAGGCTGCCGGTTGCATCAATTACATTGCGCAGACTGGCGTCATCGAAGTTGCAGACCTGCGCTGCCATCGCGTGCATATAGGCAAAATCAAGCTTGGCCCCGAGGAAACTTGCACGCTCCAGCCCCGGACAGATAAGGTTCGCCTCAGAAAGATCTGCACGATCCAACTTTGCCCCGTAAAGCTGCGCACGATTGAGGGTACAGCGCCGCATTGGAAAATCTGAAAGGTCGTGATTGCTAAGGTTCTCGGAGGATAGCTGCAAACCAACCCCGGTCCTTTTGATTGCCTCCTCGGTTCGCCTGCCGACAGCAGCCACTGCGCGCAGCCGATCGGCAGCTCGGCTCCAGTATCGAACGAACTCGCCATCTGATGAACGCTTGTTTTTGGGATCTGAGCAGTGCTCTGCCCCTTCATTCACAGTGCACTCGCTATCAGCGCCGATCCTATGCGACATGTCGAGGGTTCCGTCTTGCCCAGATTTCGGAGGTCCTGTTATTGACCTCGTTGTTCTGGGCCTGCACCCACGCTATGCGCCTTGTGGTGACTCGTCTGCGAATTGGCGACACCATGCGTCGATGTGACTCCTGTTGCGTCGGTGTCCTTCGCAGCTGACGCTTGAACACGTCAACCGAATTCTGATCATGCGTCCCCACTGCTACTCGGTGCGCTTGTTCACCAAGCCCGCCAACCTCGATAACGATCCGTTGACAGTGCTCATACAACTGACAATGCGATCGGCTTCGTCAGCTCCGGAGAATCCCCATCACTCTCCATCAAACCGAATGTGCAAACTTCTAGGTCTTGCTTCTTTTTCAGAATGGACCCGCCGCTTGTGGGCGGGAAAGTGATCGTTCATCAACAGGCTGCACTTATCACGGCGCTACCTCATCGGTAGCAACGAGCGTGCCAGCCGCGTCAGCCGAAATTAGCGAGCTGAATAGGGCATCATGAATGCGGGATTGACGCCGAATGTTTCGAATCTGACAAACACGGTCTTTGTCGGGAACGCACCATGGCTAGGCTATCGTGAAAGCGAGATCCCGAGCTCGTTTGCAGGAGAGCAAGAGCCGCACCCGTTGCGGGCAGGCAATCGACGGCTTACAATTCCACACGTACGGATCGCCGGCCTCTTGATTAGCCAATGTTCGAACTCGGCCGGGCCTGCTCCGTGCGCCGGCCGGTCCCCACTTCAAACCTGTGGTCCATAGATTGTCCCGACGGAGCGATGAGCGAGGGCGCAATCGCGACCAAATCGCGCGCAAGCGCGGTTACCCCGCCATCGGCGACAGGCAATTTTTGAGAAAGGAAGTCGAATTCGGAAGGCATTCACGCGATGCCTTCTTCGAGCATCGTAGCTGAATGACCACTCCGTGAAACAGGCACAAGGCGCGGCATGGCAGCGATAAGGCTCTTGGTATAATCAGACTGCGGATGACGAAAAATCTCTTCGGTGGCCCCGCTGTCGACGATCCTCCCGCGGCGCATAATGATGACTCGATCGCTGATATGCCGAACGACACCGAGATCATGGGAGATGAAGAGATAACTTACGCCCAGGCGGTCCTTCAGATCGCCCAGCAGATCCAAGACCTGGGCCTGGATTGAGACATCGAGCGCCGAAACTGCTTCATCGCAGACGATTACGGCAGGATTTGATGCAATCGCGCGGGCTATCGCAACGCGCTGGCGCTGGCCACCGGAGAGCTCGAGCGGCCGGCGGTCCAGCAAGGCCTCGGATAGTCCGACCATATCGAGCAGCTCGATAACGCGCCCTCGCCGCTGCCATTTCTCGATGTCGCCCGAAAGGCTGTCGGATATGATGCGTCCAACCGTCCAACGTGGATCAAACGAACCAAGAGGGTCCTGGTAAATGATGGATATCGAGCGCCGCCGAACCCGTCGTTCGCGTTCGGCGAGCGTGGTCCATGGCCGGCCTGCAAACTGAACCGCTCCCTCGTCAGGCTCATCGAGCGCCATGACCATGCGCGCCATCGTCGACTTTCCTGATCCGGACTCACCGACGATGCCCAAAGTCTCTCCGGCTCGCAGTTCGAAGGAAACGCCGTCTACAGCCGCCCGTACAGTGCCATCCGGGCCCTCAAAGCGCTTCACCAGACCTGTCGCTTCGAGCAGGATGGAACGAGATTGTGGCAACGATTGCACGAGTGGCTGCGCTTGCCGGCCAGGCAAATGCAGAACAGTCGATGGTGACAGACGTGAGCCGCGCGGCCGGCCTGATGGCACAGCATCGAGCAGCTGACGAGTATAGGGGTGTCGCGGATCTTTGAATATCTGGACGGCGGGGCCGCGTTCGACGACCTCGCCTCCGCGCATGACCAGGATCTCATCCGCCACGCGGGAGACCACTGCCAGATCGTGACTGATCAGGATCAGCGCCTTGCCCCTCGCTTTGGCTTCCTCGAGGAGTGCTAGCACATGAGCCTGCGCCATCACGTCGAGAGCGGTAGTCGGCTCGTCGGCGATAAGGACGCGTGGATCAAGTGCAAGTGCCGCAGCAATGAGAGCTCGTTGGCGCTGGCCGCCAGATAATTGATGCGGCAGCTGGGCGGCCTTGGTTTCGGGCTCAGGGACACCGACGAGCTTAAGGAGAGCAATGACCCGCTGCGCGAGCTCCTCGCGCGATGATACCGCATTGTGGAGGAGTAAGCCTTCAGCAACCTCTTTGCCGATCGGGCGAAGCGGATCAAGCGCGACGAGTGCGTCCTGTAATACAAAGCCGATCTTGTTGCCGCGGATGCGCCGCCAGGCACGATCGTTGAGGCCGATCAGGTCCGTCCCCTCGAAGTTCAGCTGGCGTGCATGAACATCGGCGCGGCGACCAGCGAGGCCTATGAGAGCCCGCGCGCTTACGCTTTTGCCCGAGCCGGATTCACCGACGATCGCAAGACATTGTTCCGGCTGCAGGGAAAAGGATAGACTGCGCACAGCCGCATTCTGGGTGCTGCCCCGCCCGAAGGAAATGCGCAGCGAATCGACCGTGAGGAGGTCTGCCTGCTGCAACAGAGGCTGAGGGCGGCCCTGCGACATTCACGTTTTTCCTTCCAGACGGTCCTGTAGATGGCGCCCGACGATGGTGACGCTGAGAGCAAACGCCGTCACTGCCAAACCGGGTATGACCTCCAGCCACCAGGCGTAGATCACATAGTTGCGTCCGGCATTGAGCAGCGCGCCCCATTCAGGGGCTGGGGGAGCGACGCCAAGGCCGAGAAAAGCAAGACCCGATGCCCATATAATCGCTTGACCTACGCCAATCGTCATCATTGCCGTCAGCGGGCTCATGGCGTTCGGAAGAATATGCCTCCAGACAATACGGGGAAATGGATGACCCAGCGCCTTGGCGGCCTCCACATACCCTGTCCCTTTGATGGCAAGCATCTGGCCCCTGATCATGCGGGCATAGCCTGGCGCTGTGCCGATTCCGACAGCTATGATCTCAGTTAATACCGACGGGCCAAAAACCGTCACGAAGACAAGGGCGAGCAAGAGCGTGGGAATCGCGAAGAGCACGTCGACAATCCGGCTGAGGATGCTGTCGACTACGCCACCAGAAAGCGCTGCGGCGACGCCGAAAACGATCGCAATGGACATGCTCAGCGCCGTTGCGCCAACTCCGATGGCGAGGGATTGGCCCGTCCCCTCGACTATTCGAGAGTAAAGATCTCGCCCCAATTGATCAGTTCCGAACCAATGAATGATCGACGGAGACTGCAATGACGATCTCAAATCAATAGTGAGCGGATCGTGCGTCTGCAGTACCTTTGGGGCCATAGCCGCGACGACAAAGAGGCCAATTATGATAAGAGAGACGGCAACCCGGAAGGGAGCATGGCGCGTGATGGCCAGGACTTCTTTGAGCGAACGAGATATGGTGACTTCGGCGAACATGCTCATGTCAACTTGATCCTCGGATCAACCAGCCGGTAAGTCAGATCGACGATCAAATTGGCAAGAACGAATACGCCCGCAGAGATCAACACAGCTCCCGAGACAATCGGAACGTCTCTCGAGGACGTTGCAGCGACGAGGACTCCACCTAGGCCTTGACGGGCGAAAACCACCTCGATCAAAATCGCGCCCGAAAGAAGTTTGCCCAGCGCCCAGCCCGACAAAGTAATCCCGGGCAATGCGGCGTGGCGCAGGACATGGCGAAGCCTGACGCCAAAATCACTCATACCTCGGGCCCGCGCGGACGTGACGAAGGGCTGCTCGAGCACGCGCGTGAACTCGTTCTGAACGACTTGTCCGAAAAAGCCCGACAGTTCAAGAGCCAACGCGACCGTAGGCAGAATGTGCCCGACCGGAGAATTTCCGCCGATGACCGGAAGAATGCGCAGCTTTACCGCAAAAACAACCAGCAAAATTGTGGCCAACCAGTAAGGCGGCACTGTTGCCAAAAAGACTTGCGTGTCATTGAGCAGCTTCGACCATATGTTGTCTCTGCCGGCGATGAACAAGGTTGTCAGGATGGCGATAAACCATGCGATCAGCAGCGCGGTGACCGCCAGAATAATCGTAGGCCCGATCTGCTCCGCGATGATCCCTGCGACTGGCCGATGCTGCTGGTAGGATTCACCAAGATCTCCATGCAGGATCCCCAGTATGTATTTTCCGTATTGAACCACGAGCGGCTGATCAAAGCCATATTTCGCGTTGATCGCCGCGAGTTCTGCCGAGGATGCCGGTCCGACGTTGCCACTTGTCACATTAATGATGATCTGCGCGCGATCGCCGGGCAGCACACACTGAATTAAGAACGCAAACGTCGCGGCAGCCCACACCACCACGACACCGGACAATATCCGGCGCGTGAACCAAACAATGGGATGACGGGCTATCTTCATGCCATCATTTCTTGTCGTCAAAATGCGCATCATAGAAGACAGGTTCGCCAACGGACCCACGGTCCAGCCAAACGCCTTTCAGGGTCGGCTTGATCGCCAAAGTTACGTCCAGCACAGTAAGGCCAATAACGGGTGCCTCATCCACGATCTTCCGTTCCGCCTGCTGATAAAGCGCGGTACGTTCAGCTCCATTGAAATTCTGTTCCGCCTTTTCAATGATGTCCCAAAGCATCAAATCCTGGTAGCGTGAGGGATTGAAGCGATTGGGCTCGCCATTCTGATCGGGCTTCCACGAGATCCGGAAGATCTCGGCGCCGGGGGCAACCCAATAGAGAAGAACAACCTCATAATCATCGGGTCCGAGGTTTTTTCCGGCAAAGAAATCAGCCGGATTGGTGGGCTGGAGATGTACGTCAAAACCGGCCGCCCGTGCCTGCTGCTGGATAACTTGCAAGGCTTGCTCGCCATCCGGCTTCAGGAAAGCGTTCGAATAGGAGATACGCACGATCAGCGGACGACCGTCCTTGACACGAATGCCCTTAGGATTTCTCTCAGTCCAACCAGCCTGATCAAGCAGCTGATTGGCCTTTCGAATATCGTACCCATAGGACTGCCCGAGCTCACGCAGGTACTCCGGCGAGCTCTGACTTAGCGCACCGTTACCTTCAAATGGCAAAGAACCCAGGAAGGATGTGTCGACCGCGGATTTTCGGTCAGTAGAATAGGCAAAGGCCTTGCGGACGAGCATGTCGTCAAAGGGGGGCCGAGCCGTATACAATGCAAGGCGCAGCGGGGTGCCCCCGGTTAGGTGCCGCACTACTGGAAATCGGGAGTTGGCGTCCTTCCATGCGACAGCCGGAATGTCGTATATGGCATCGGTCTCGCCCGCGATCAGCGAGCCGTATCGGACAGTCTGATCTGGCAGAAACTTCCAACTAATCCCTTCAACGTAAGCCGCCCCTTGATGTTTTGCGGTGGCCGGCGCCGAATTGTAGTTGGGATTGCGGCGGAAGGTGACTTCTCGCCCATGGTGCCACTTGTCGACAATGAATGGACCTGAACCGACGGGGTTCTCGCAATTGACAGCAAGGCCACGTTTGAGTGCCGATGGCGAGAGAATGCCTTGTGAGGATTGGGCGAACACGTTCAGCAAGGGCTGGAACGGCACCCTCAATTTTACCTGCAACCTCAGAGGAGCAATCGCCCTTGCCGATTCGAAGCTATCGCCGAGATAAGGAGCGGCAGTCGGATTGCGAAGATCGGGGTCATTGCTGAGCCATCCGTTGATGTTGTCAGCGATGGCCTGCGCATCGAGGACAGTCCCGTCAGTAAACTTTACATTCGGCTTTATCTCGAATGTGTACACCTTTTTGTCGTCGGAAATGGTCCAAGACTCGGCCAGCCATGGCAAAATCTTGCCGTCATCGCTGCGCGCAACCAGATTATCGCTGTACTGGCGTTGCAGATACCATTGCTGCACCCATCCTCCGAACAGGCAGGCTGGCTCTTGAAAATGCCCGTAACGAATAACGCCTCCTCGCTTGACGCTGCCGGCTAAGCCTTCTTGAGCGTGAACGCTGGGCGCCAAGTGCGACAGGCCCAAGAGCATGGCAAAGGTAGCCGCAACCGTTCTTGCTTGAAGGTTCGACTTGCCAGTGAAGCGCCTCGCTGACAGCGCATTTGAGAAATGCATATCCAGTCTCCAGAGCATTGGTGTTGAGGAAGCGTCACAGCGGTGAGCTAGCTGTGGCTCTTGCCGGCACAAAAGGAGTCGAGATCCCAAAATGCTCTCGCAGAGTCTGTCCCGCATATTCTTTGCGAAACAGCCCGCGCCTCTGCAGGATGGGAACCACATTGTCGACAAACGCTGAAGTGCCATCGGTCAGAACATCCGGAATGATGTTGAAACCATCGACCGCGCCGGCGCGGAACCATGCCTCAATCGACTCCGCGATCTGCTCGGGTGCACCGACGAGCAGGCGGTGGCCAAAGGCTTGAACGCTGCTAATGATCTCGCGAACCGTCCGGCCTTGACGCGCCAGAGTTTCAATCGTGCGATGGTGACCGACGGAAAACGGAACATGATCTGGATCAGGCAAAATCTCCTCCGGGATTGGCCTCTCTAGGCTGAGCTTCTCGACTGCCACGCCCATGCTTCGTGCAAGAGCGGCGATGGCGCGCTCCAGGTCGATCAATCCATCAAGCTCTTCTTTGCGGCGAGCCGCTTCTTTCTCGGTGCCCCCGATACAGGTGACAAGGCCTGGCAGGATGAGCGGAGCCGCAGCGCGACCGAATTGCCGAGAGAGCGCGCGTAGGCGCTCTGCCTCCTGCAGAGCCGTTGTCAAGTCTCCCGCCGCCGCAAACACGACATCTGCGCTGCGGGCACCAAGCCGTAGTCCAGGATCCGAGCCACCCGCCTGAACGATGACTGGGTGACCTTGGGGCGAAGCGGGATGCGTCAGCGGGCCTCGGATGCCGAAGCTATTGGTATCGGGATCGAGCAGGCGGAATTGACTCTGATCTGCGTAAACTCCCGCAACCTGGTCGGCGATGACCACCTCGCCGCTCCAGCTCAGCCAGAGAGCACGGACAGTTTCAACGAAGTCCTCGGCGCGCCTGTAGCGATCCGCTCGCCCGACTTCTCGACCGCCAAAGTTTGCTACCGTCGCCGGGCTCGACGTCGTGACCGCGTTCCACGCAACGCGGCCACAGCTGATGACATCGAGCGATTGGAAACGCCGAGCTAGATTGTATGGTTCGTTGTAGGTCGTCGACGCTGTCGCAATCAGGCCAATCCGGTGCGTTTCGCGTGAAATCACGGCGAGAACCAGAGTAGGCTCGAGACCGTTAAGCGGTGGCTGGTGCGTAATGTCGAAGCTTATCGCGGGAGTATCGGCGAGGAATACAGCATCCAGCAGACCACGCTCCGCAACCTTCGCAGCCTGGATGTAGTGCTGGATATCGAAAAAGGCACTTGGATTTGTGCCCGGCCAGCGCCAGGCGGCGGAATGACCGCCAGCGCCATGAAGATTTAGGCCAAGGTGAAGCATGGAGTTAACCGAAGACATCACAACCTCTAATGCGGCCTCTGTTGGTAGGCCTTGAGGGCAAGTCAAGCTCGGTGGCCAGCCTGCCCTTTCGCGCAAGATCGCGGTGGATGTGCGCCGGGCAGTCGATTTGAGGCATGGACAACAAACGGTCGGCTGATGTTAGAGGACCCTCACCAAAGAAGCCTCGGTGACGTCCTGTGATGTTGTGCGAGCGCGCGCGGCTGCAAAACGATTCGACCACGCTGGCTGCCCATCGACGCCGTCGTAACAGCCAACTTCCGGCGGCCAGTTGATTGCACACGAGCACACTCACGTCGGCTCTCCAGAATTCATCGAGAAGGCCCCCTTCACAGGAAGTGTTGGGATGCCCATTCGCGATCGAACCTTGATGATCTTTAGAGGTCGAGGCCACGCAAACGCAATAGTTGAGTATTTCAATCTACTCTCGTCCGTTGGGATCCTCTTCTATTGCGAGGTCCATCCTTCCAGCGCTTAACCCAAACGGCCTCTGACCAGGCTCCCCGAACGCGTGCTGCGTGATTGCAGTGACTTCGATTGGCAGCGTCGGCTAAAGCGAAGGACCCGGATGCGTTCGAGAGCACACGAGAGTTTTTCGGGGACATTGTTGATCAATCGTATGCTGCCCTCGTTGCAAAGCGACATCCGATCATTAAGGCCGCGCCAAGCCAACCATCTAATAATGAGATAAAACCTTCTAGATTATAGATGCCTCGTTGCGGTAACGCTTGGAAGCGAGCTCTCTTCTGCACCACCGTGCCGCTCGCTGCATTGGAGTATGTGCATGGGTTCCGTTACCTTCGAAGACAGGCCGTCTTGGAGCGTCAAAGCTCGCGGGCATCAACGTTCGCAGAATCATCTGGTTGGGTACGGGAATGTGTCACGTAATGGCGCATGGGGTGGGTCGCACCTCTCCCGCAGTATCGCGGGCTAACAACTTCAACAATGCCGGATCGAACCGCCTGCCCAGCGCCGAGGTCTGCGGCAATCGTCGGCGAGGAAGATCACGGACGACACGCTCCGCGCCAGCTTGGTGGAGGACCGCAGCGCCGGCGTTCTGACCTAAGCCATCACCGTCCTGCTACCGTCCTGCCATGAGCCCCCCGAGCCCCAAGAGCGGCTTCCTTGTGGCATCCCAGCTGATCGCTTTGGATGACGTAGGAAAACTGATGCTAGTCTAGGCTGTACCAGCCGGGCGGTTGAGTTCTGGCAGAATGAGCGCCGCAAAAAGCGTCAGATGTTAAGCTCAGAACGGGAGGTAGCCACGTGTCCGAGCACTACACGGCGCAAAAGATAAAGCAGCGCAAATGTGTAGCGGATGGGTGAAGCGCTCGGAGGCCAGTATTCGGCACTGTGGCAGGAGCTGGCCGTCTTGCACCTCTATTGGGCGGAATACAAGGAGCTGTTCGGGACCAAGCCTTCCCGCATCGACCTTATGAACCAGGCAGCTCCGGCGTTCTTCCACATGCTGCAGGAGGAACTCTGGGATAACCGGCTGATGCACCTCGCTCGCATCACGGACTCGCCCAGGAGTGCCGGCAGAGACAACCTCACTATTCGCAACCTGCCGGGGCTGATCGATGATGCGCTCCTCAAAGCTAAGGTCACGGCGTTGGTTGACACCGCTCTCGACGCTACGAAATTCTGCCGCGATCGACGCAATCGGCACATTGGTCATATTGACCTGGCACTGGCAACCGGTGCGCCAGCAACTCCGCTCGCCCCTGCGAGCCGGAAGCAGGTTAACGAGGCGCTGAAGTGCTGAAGTCCATCGCCGATGTCATGAACGCGCTGGACGCTCACTATTTCGATTCCGAAACGGCCTACGATCACCTGGTCAGAATCAATGGCGCACTGGAATTCCTGTTCGTTCTAAACGACGGCCTAAAAGCCCGCGACGCGCGCGACAAGCGAATCGAGGCCGGCGAGTATCGAATGGAAGACCTGAAGGCTGATGATATCTAATAGTCGACGCCAGGATGCCGGCCACGAAGCGCGGCGCAATTATCTGATCAGCGTCAAAATTGTCGGCGCGGCCTCTACGGCCTACCTTGCGCGCGAAGGCAAGCGAGACCGCCTAGCGTTATGATAGCACGATCTAGCGGTACCCGCGCTTCAGCTTGCGGACCCAGTTCGAGACCATGGCAATATCGGCCGCCCCCCGGCTCCGGTAGGTTTTAATGCGAACCGTGGCCGCTCGGCCGATGCGTGCCCATTCCCTGACCAGCGAGCATTCGCCGAACAACGTCGGTTGGATATTCAGCTTGTAGAACCGCGGCATATTGCGGTGATTGTTGATACGGGTGAGCATGATCGCCGTCATGCCATTTCTTTCTCTTGTTGTGGTTGGACGGCCTGGGCGGCTGTCTTGGCAGCGCGCAAATAGCGGTGGACGGTCTCGCGGCTAACGCCGAACTCCCGCGCTAACGCTGCCTTTTTGTTATCCGCCTTGACCCGCGCGAGCAGTTCGTCGACTTGGGCCGGCGTCAACACGCGCCGACGACCCTTGTAGACACCTTTGGATTTCGCGATGGAGATACCTTCCCGCTGCCGCTCGCGAATCAGCGCTCGCTCAAACTCGGCAAACGAGCCCATGACGTTGAGCAGCAGCTGCGACATGGAGGATGCTTCAGCTGTGAAGGTGAGACCTTCCTTTAGGAATTGAACCTGACCAGGCGACGGAGATCTTCGAGGTTGCGAGCCAGGCGGTCCATTGAATGGACCACGACGGTGTCCCCTTCCCGCACATAGGCTACCATCTGCGCCAGCTCCGGCCGGTCGGTATCCTTGCCCGAGGCGTGGTCGGTGAACGTGCGGTTAAGTTGTATACCGACGAGCTGACGATCGGTCTTCTGGTCGAGTGTGCTGACCCGTACGTAACCGACAACCTGTCCGCAGCGTGAGGACGTCCTTGGCGAGCTCATCTGAAGCGTTCAACTGAGAGCCTTGGCTCACCCCCATACGACGCCTGCCTGAACCGCCGATCTTCCAATCGCTGAGATCGACTGGAGATCGGCGGCCCTCATGGCTTACCTGAGCAGCAGTTCGTGCAACTTGATCCTCGCCCAGCGAAACGAACGTCAGAAACTCTCTGATCGTTCCGACGATCGAAGGGATCCGTATCCGTGCGAAGGTGTCCGCACGATTAAAGGATCAAGCTTTGCAGCGCCCCTACTCTGTGCTCTTCGTCACCAGATGAACTTCGCTCCATCCGGCAGTTCGCAGATGAATTCGCCCTGGTTCACGAGTTCGGTCGTCCCGACGACCAGTTTTGAGGCTCGCACCGTCAGTTTGCCTTCGCGGCTAAGGCTATGGCGGATGTACTCGGTCACGGCATGTCCGGAGCTGTCGACGGTCTGATGAGCATTGGCAAAGCTGATGCCGTGCTGGGTGGTCACCCTGAAGGCAGTGATGACCAGACCGGCTTGCGTCGCCGACGCAGGCTTGCCACCCTCCGCTGCGGTACAGCGGCTCATGTCCAGTATGAGCTTCACATTCTTCCCCGCCTGGAGCGCACTGAGCACCTCGGTGTATTTCGGCGAGGGCTGCTCATCGGCTCTCACCGGCGCGCTCACGCTCGCGGCCGAAAAGGCCAACAGGATCGTTAGTGCTCGGCCAGTATACTTCATGTGCTCTTCTCCCTCGGTACGTACTGCAGATTGCGTTTTTGAAGACGTCGTGCTCGCAAGCCGTTCGTCTGAGTCCAGACACCACGCGCGCTCGCACCTGTACAAAAGCCGCCTGTCGCAACGAGGCGCAAGTCGCTGCGACTCTATTCCGACATCACAACCCCGTAGGTCAGGTTTGCTGAAGCGGCTTAACTTCGCGCGCGTCGACTAGAACGATTTGACGCTTGCCCGTCGCAGTCCTAACGGGCGAGAGAATGCAGTTTTCACATCTGAAAAAGGAGACGTTCTACGAAAGAAATTTGACTAGCCGTAAGCGCCAGTTAATCCGTCTTGCTGTGCAAGGGCGCTCTCCCAAGATGACGCGCCCGCAATGAGTTGGTGGAGCGAAGCTGACGCGGCGGTCCGAACAAGCTCAGTCAGGGGACCCGATCTCAGCCTGATCGAACACCAATGCCGGAAGGCACAAGGCAGTGCTCTATTATGATTGGTCGCTTCGCGCAGCTTCCG
Source organism: Bradyrhizobium sp. SUTN9-2 (assembly GCF_003122645.1). Lineage (NCBI taxonomy): Bacteria > Pseudomonadati > Pseudomonadota > Alphaproteobacteria > Hyphomicrobiales > Nitrobacteraceae > Bradyrhizobium > Bradyrhizobium sp. SUTN9-2. The sequence continues at coordinate 2,283,723 of NZ_LAXE01000001.1, read as the reverse complement.
TCCAGCTGACCGTTCGCTCGTTGATCGACTCTATTCGACTCATTCCGAAGCTAATGACCTCCCTCCTGGTCCGTCAGCTTCTCGAAAGCTGTGCCTGCAACAATCTAGGCCGACCGCCTGCACTTCGACGGCAGTGAGAGATGAATGTCGATCCAGGAAATGCCGCAGATACTCCCTTTGAGGCTCACACCCGCTACAGGAGCCGCGCCGGGTCCACGGGCCACAGGACGAGCTTAACACGCCGATCAGCGCACCGGCGTACAGTACAGACGATCAAGACGCTTCGAGCAGCACCTGAATGACTTGAATCTAGACGACGTAGATTCGCTTAACCCAGCCTCGGCTTTACTCCCCTTGGTGGCAAGTTCCGCGTCCGCCAGGTCCTCGTCTGCTCCAGGCGAGGCAGCCTCGGAAACCAGTCGTTATCCAGCCCCATCATTTGTCGGCGTGCGCGCCCAGCTTGCGGCAACGCTGATGGGCGCACGGTCCAAGAGCTCAAGAACAAAGATCGTCCTCGCCGGCAAGCAATCAGCGCGATGGGCGCCAGCGGGAGCCAACGGCGTCGACCGGGATCGCATTTACGACAATACAAGCGGACTCGGCATATCTCACGCGGCATCGTTTCCAGAACTAGGACAGCGATTGCAAACCGCCCACGGAAGCCGCCACATTTGCAATATCACACGTCCGTAATACGGCGCGAGATCATTCTTCCATTGGACATCCTCTGGAGCGATATCCCCTGGACCTGGCACGCCAGGCTGGATGGCGCGGTGTGACCGCTTCTCCATTCGTGTCCTTGGTCGAAGACCCTTCGAAACTCAGCGTTTCCCGTGACCACTGGGCGAGAGCGATCGCAAACGATGCCAACACGCTGCATACCTACGTCGTACCGAAGTCTGCAGTCTGGACGCCCGACGACGTACTGAGCAGTATTGGCCCTGGAATGAATGCGGAGGATAACGACAACATCGATGCGGACGTGGATTTGATGTGTTCGCTTGGTAGAGCGCCAACCCGTGAGCGCTTGTTCCTGGGCGGCAATTTGGAAAGCTATCAAGTGGCCAGCGAAGACAATCCGTCCAAGCGGGAGACTGGATAGTAACGACTAGCCAACTGGCGACTGCGCCATGCGCGTAGGTCCCTTAGTGAAGACGAGATGACGACCCGAAGAAAGGGGCATCCCAACGGCGTCGCTTCACGAACAACGCCAATGCCTTGGCCACACGCTCTGATCAACCTTATCCCTTGACCTACGCGGGGAACGAAGGCGCGCCGCATTGTAAGAGGTACTCGATAGTGTGGAGGAGGACACACTCGCGACATTGTTCGCTCTTCCACGGCCCTCACTCGAGTTCTGCGGCCTCTCCTCGCATCGATCCAGTGGCCGACGACACACCGGAAAATAGTTCAGATGACGTGAGCGATGAGGCCGCGCATCGATCGTTTCCGCAGCGCGACCTGCCATCGATGGTGCGATCAATCCCAAGAGCTCGAACGCGATCGCATCAAAGATCAAGTCAATAGAGTCTCGCTCACCCGACAAGCCTTGCCGTCGCCCAATGGTCTATTCGCTACTTGGATGCGTTCCATCAAAACAATCGATTTTGCCGATCTTGCCCCAAAGCTCCATAGTCGCTCGTGATCCATGGAGGTAGCATTCAAGAATGTCGTTTGGCAATCCTTTCAGTTCCTTGCCGGTCAACTCAGCTAGCGCGCTCGGGCGCCTGCATTCCAGAAGTTAGCTCCGGCGCCTCACATAGAAGCATCACAGGGCTCGCCACCGTCTCCCTGCTGAATTGGCATGCGCGAGGTCGATCGCACGGTCGTGACCTCAAACCTTCAGAGACAGCAAAGAGGACCGCCTTCACACACCGACATGCCTTTAGCTCAAGCTACGTTTTCGATTGGACCGACGAAATGCTCATGACATTGGGGAGAGGGAGCGTTCCGCGCAGGTCACTGGTCTCGTTGCCGACGTGTAGTCATCGCTTCAGGCTCCTTGTGAGTACTAAAGCACTGCTACTAACCAGCGGTCGAAAGCACTTGAACCTCACATAGCGTCAGATTGTAGGATTTCTGACAACCGCGACACGGAAATCCGCTCGCGTGAACTCTTCCTGACAGGTAGCAAGAATTGCGAACGTCTCAAAAGCACAATGCTCCGCCGCGCCGCCAAACCATGCTGCTGGTCGGCTCCTCTCCAAGGTCAGCGCCCCTCATCGCCTATGGACAGATCGAAGGACGCAGCGCCGATCCCATCACAAGCGACGCAAGATGCACCGCGCGAGAACGCTTGCGGCCGCAATATGGGCCTTGCCGGGCACACTCCAACTCCACAACCGAGATCAGATCATTCTGGCGCCGTGTACTCCGTGAGACGAAATGGCTCTGGTGTAGCCACCGGGATCTATGCGCGATGACAACACCATGGAGCTCGATTCGGCATGCGCTCGCAGCTTTCGCTCGACTGCGACATATGGGGGGACCTCCTGCGCGGCAGAACTTCAGCACGGGCTCATCTTGCATGCCAACAATTGCGAGCGAGAGGGTGCCCTTCCGGCCGAGAGAGGCATTGATCGCTTCGGCGTGCATCTTGGCCGGTCACACAATTGGCCAGATGCGTCGCGTGATGTGTCTTCGAATGCAGGAAAGACTTACATTGTCGTGACTTCACCACACGAGAGGCTCGACAGTCCAGCAAAACTGGCCGCAGACCAAGACGAATTGGGGAAAATCTATGTCCGTTCCGCTCATCTGTTCAGCCGCAAATCCGATCGTCTCCCGCGCTCTGGTTTCGATTGCGCGGCTCGGCGCTGTTCGTACTGCAGGGGGCGGGTCGGTGCGTGCAAGAACAACTTTGATCGGCCCACGTACGCGCCGGCGGGCTGCCGCGGTTGTCAGTGTCATAAACAAGGTCAGATCTGGCATGAGGGGCATGTTGAGCGGCGCCGACACCCTAAGCAGTTGGCAGCGGTCTGGGGTCTTTCCAACGACAATCGACCGGCAGATAGCGAACGCCAGTCAACATATCCCGCCCTCTTGTTTCGGGCTGTCCAAACTCGCACCAGCCCAGCCTCCTCTCAGTTCTATCGAGCCCCATGCTCGATCGTGACGCGCTCCGGTCTTCGTGGATGGACAAGAGGCAATGAAATGAGAATTCTCCTAGTTGATCATCATGCGGACTTTGCCCGCCACGTGAAGGAAGTGCTGTTAAATTGCGGCTTCGCGGTCGACGTAACACGCACGCTGGATGAGGCGGCGGCCGCGCTCGATTGCGCGAACTACCACATGGTCCTGCTCGAATCGGCTTTGCCCGATGGAGACGGATTAGATTGGCTGAAGCAGTTGCGGCGCGAGGGACGGTCAATGCCCACCATGATGATGAGCAGTCTCAATGACCTCGGATGGCGGATTGCGGTTTTTAATGCGGGCGCCGATGATTTTCTGCCTAAGCCCGTGTCCACCGACGAACTCATTGCTCGTATGCGAGCGATTTTGCGACGGTCAACGCAAATGACGGCGCCGGTGGTGACATTCGGTAATCTGCATTTCGATCCGATCGCGCGACAAGTATCGGTTGGTGGTCGTATCCTCAGAATTGCGCGCCGGGAAGTGTGCATTCTTGAACATCTGCTCAACCGAGCGGGCCGTACCGTACCGCGCGCATCCCTTGAAGATAGCTTGTATGCATTTGACGACGAGGTCTCGACCAATGCGCTGGAAGTCGGGATCTATCGCTTGCGCACGCATTTGAGCCAGGCGGGTGCAACGCTCAGGATCAAGACCGCGCGCGGTGTCGGTTACACCCTTGAACTCATTGGCGCAGCCTCCGCTGCTTAGCCAATCGAACTTGAAAGCGATACTTCCTTGAACATCGTTAGCAATGCCGCCGGCGCCGACGAGCCGTCCATGGTGGCAGACCGCTCGCACCATGCCACTTTTCGCCACCTCTGCTACGCCCTGTGCGCAGTCGCTCTGATATTTCCGTTGGCTGGCACGGCTCAGACAAAGCGAGATGGCAACGCAGAACAGCCACGCGCGGCGTCTGGCAGCACCACTGGCACGCTCAGCCTTACCTCCTCACAGGGCAAGACAGTTCATCTGACCGGACCGGCTACGAGCATTTTTGTCGCGGACCCGGCGATTGCGGACTATCAGGCGCCGTCGAACACCACGATCTTCGTCTTCGGCAAAAAGTCGGGACGGACGAGCCTGTTCGCCCTGAACGACAAGGGAGAGGCTCTGGCTGAGCTGCGTATTGTCGTTACTCAACCGATCGAGGATCTGCGGGCCGCGCTGAAGGCCGAGGTCGGCGACTATCCGATACAGGTCAGCTATACCCCCCGCGGCGCGATTCTTACCGGGATCGCGCCCAGTGCCGATGTTGTCGAGAACGCCAGGAAGGTCACTGAGCAGTTTCTTGGGGCGGGCGCGCTGGTTGCCAACAAGATCCAGGTGGCTGGCTCATTACAGGTGAATCTCAGCGTACGGGTGGCAGAAGTCTCCCGCAGCGCCGTCAAAAATCTCAATATCAACTTCACTGCCTCCGGCCCAAACGGCGCTTTCCTCATTACCGGCAAAGGGGGCGGGTCCGGCGCGGCCGGCGGCGGCGGCACGATCGGGATCGGGGTTAGCGCCGGCAATACCAACCTCAGCGCTGTTCTCGACGCCCTCGCGAGCGAGCACCTCGCCTCAATCCTGGCTGAGCCGAATTTGACCGCAATGTCCGGCGAAGCCGCAAGCTTTCTCGCCGGTGGGGAATTTCCGATTCCGGTCATGCAGGATAATCGACAGGTTTCCGTCCAATTTCGCCAGTTCGGCGTGAGCCTCGAGTTCGTTCCGACGGTTCTCAACAATAATCAGATCAATGTCCGTGTGAAGCCCGAAGTCAGCGAATTGTCGAGCGAAGGCGAAGTCAAAATCAATGGCATGGCGGTTCCTGCCCTCTCGACTCGGCGGGCGAGCACAGTGGTCGAGCTCGCCAGCGGTCAGAGCTTTGCAATCGGCGGCCTTATCAGGCGCAACTTCAACACTGATATCGGCGAATTTCCCTGGCTCGGCGATGTGCCGATCCTGGGCGCGCTTTTTCGCTCCTCATCTTTTCAAAAACGTGAAACCGAGCTGGTCATTATTGTCACGCCCTACATCGTGCGGCCCGGACCGAATCCGAACCGGATGAGTGCGCCGAGCGACCGCATCGCACCGCCCTCAGACGCGGGGCGAATTCTGACGAACACGGTGGCCCGGCCGCCACGAGAGCGCGATGCGCCTCGCGCCAGCGCACCAGGATTGACCGGCAGCGCCGGCTTTATTATCGAATGAGGATTGCCAAATGACTTTGCGACACCTGTGCTACCCGATCGTTATTGGAGCAACATTGGGGGGCTGCGCAAATACTACCTCGATCCAGCCCGCGCCGGCTGACCAAGAGATCCAGGTCGAGCAGAAGAGGAGCGTGCTGTTCCTGCATAGCCTTCGTGGCCCCGAACGGCATCGGCTGCGAAGCTTTATTGCAGCGACCAGTCGCGGCCGGCGGGATGCCCTCCATGTGGGTGTCATCGGCCCACCCAGACTCATTGCACAGGTGGCCCACGAGGCTCGCGCCATGGGCGTTGCCACCTACAACATCCGCCTGTCCGCTTCTCGTGTGGATTTGCCGGCTCGTTCCGGGGTGAGGATCGAAGCGATCACTTTCGAAGCCCATCCTCCGGTCTGCCCCTCGCTCTCCATCGTCGCTCCTACAGTGAACGACAATTCGTTCAATCCAACCCTTGGCTGCTCAGTCCGGAACAACCTTGCGGTCATGGTCAATGAACCTGGCGACTTGTTAGGCAATGGCGCTGTCATGCCGACCAGTGGTGATCGTGCAGTGCTTCCCATCACCGCACGTGGGGCCACGTCGGCGGGCAACAGGAGCAATTTGGAGGATGAAACGCATAACAAGGTTGCGCCAGAAACCCAATAAGCAGTTCGTAAGACCCGAGCAGCATGAACGTCGGTTGGCCATTCTTGTCCATATCAGTCTTGGAATCGGCCTACGAGCCTCCTGGAATCAGATCTTTGCTCGGTCCTTTTCTTGGGATCGTGCAGCTTGCAGATCAAGTTCTGGGACAGTTGGGTCGTTGAACAGAGATTTGAGCGCATCGCTGTTTTGCGCGTCGCTAAGCTAGGCCGGCGGCAAAGACTGCCTTGGCAACCCTCTCGAAATACTCCATCGGAACGGCCTTGCCCATCGCACCTTTTCGGATCAGTTGACGCGCCAACACATGATCCTCGACAATGCTCAGACGTTGGGCGCGCGCCTCCGCCAGTAACTGTGAAGCCGTTTCGCCCTCGCCGCGGCACACCAGTACCGGGACGCCGGTCTCGCCCCGAACGTAACGCAGCCCAATCAATGTCGCTCGCCCCCTCACTATCACTGTCGCCCGATGGATGCCGAGCGGCGACTCGTTCGCCGACTCCCGGCGGAGCCTGCGGTGTTCACCCTTGATCTGCGGATTACCATCCTGTTCCTTGGACTCGCGCTTGGCTTCGCTCTGCGTCATGCGCATGTCGCGCAAGAACAACCAACGCTGAATGAGCAGATCGGCCAAGCCGCCAATCAGAAGAGCGCCGGCAGCAATCGCGATCAGCACTTTGAGCTCTTTAAAGACAACACCAAAGCAGCTCAAATCGCACACGGGCAAGTATACCAGTGCCCTCCAACTTGCGAGCACAGTGAAAACGAACGTAGCGCCAAGAACCAACACTTTGACGATGGACTTTCCAAGCTCGACAACCGAACGTTGGGAGACAATCCGCTTCAGCCCTTTGACGGGGTCCAATTTCTCAAAGCTGGGTTTAAGCGGCTCAACCGAAAGCGTCAGCCCGCCGCCGGCCAAAACACCGGCCAGAATCGCCGCAACAACCGCCGCACCTAAGATGGGAGCCGCGGCTGTTATAGAAAGGTCAATCAATCCGACCAACGCCTGCCGGGCCGCACTGTTGAAGGGCTGTTCCTGCAGCTTGTCGGTGAGCCGCACGGCTTCGCGCCATCCGTCTTCGATCGGGCTCGCCATGAAGCACAGGCAGCCGAAACCAGCGCAAAGGCTTGCCGCGGTCACAAAGTCGGCGCTGCGCGGGCTCTGCCCTTTCTTACGCGCGTCCCTTAGCTTCTTGTGACTTGGTGGAAGGTTTTTCTCTTCGCTCGTGTCGTTCATTTCAAGAACTTCTGGAGCCACTCCAGCACGCCGTTGAACCGAAAGATCTCTGCTCTCATATATTCGGTCAGGAAGACGGCGTAGCTGACCATAATGATGCCAAAGGCGGCATTCTTGATGGTCGGAGAGAGATCGTTCAGCTTGATTTGCGGCGCAAAGCGCCCGAGCAGCATGAGGGATACGTCGATCAGAAGCAGCAGAGCCAGCACGGGCCCGGCGACCACGAGGGTCGTATGCATGATATGGTCGAGAAGCCCGATAAACTCCATTGCCCCATGGTGGGTCAGGGGCGGTAGCAGCCGATACACGGGCCAGATCAGATAACTTCCATAGAGGCATCTGACCATGGTCTGCAGACCTCCTGATACAACGAAAATCGTAACCGCGGCAGTTCCGAGAAAGAGCCCCATCGGCGCGGCTTGACTGCGTGTGGCAGGATCGTCCACCTGGCTGGAGATGCCGCGCTGGGTATCAATGATGTCACCAACGGCCTGGATGCTCCAAAGTGGTATACTAAGCAGAAAACCGAACAGCAGGCCGATAAATATCTCCTTCAAACCGAGGAGCGAGACCGCAACCATACGGGTGCCCGGATCTAGTGTCTGCAAGCCGTTCCTGATCTGCATCAAGCAAGGCAATCCAATCACAACCGTGGCGCTTGCGCGGATGATCCCGCTAATGTGTGGTCGCGTGAATACCGGAAGAACCAGCATAATGCCGAGGGCCCGGGCCGCGCCAAGTCCGGCCGCAACGCCGAACTCGACAGCAGCCTGAATCAGAGTTTGCGTCTCGGTGGGCGACAAGGCATCCATTTGAGCTCAGCTCGTCGTTCGTTCAGCCAATACAACCGTCGCACTCACGTCGCCACGATGTGAGAACGTCAAGAACTCTGCAGATCTCGTGTCCCAGCGATTGCAGAGCGACAGGTCTCCCACAAGGCAGATGACTTCGGCTTCAACCATCCTTATGACTATAGCCATCCGGCGCAGAGGTATGACCATTCGATGAGAGCACCGGCAAAATCGCGCCGCTGCGCGGCCTACAAGCTACGCTTCTTCCGCTCTCACCGGCCGCAGCGCGGTTTGGAGATCTGAGGGCCTCAAAGCTTCCATCCATTTCGCAGTCTATGGAGATCGGTCTCGAGCGGCACCTTCGCTCGCAGGCTCATTCACCAGAACGCCAGAATCGTGGGGCCGCTTGCAATCAAAGCGGTTCGCCCGTTCACTGCGTCGACAACTCGCCAGGCAATGCATCGAGGACCAGGTCTCAGTAGGTAATTCCGTCACGTCGTAAGCAAAACCTAGACCGAATGGATAGAGCTTCCAAATGGGGTCATTCTTCCTCCGAATACGGCAGGCTCACAGAGCCGAACAGGACAGCTCGGATATCTATCCGTCGCATGCTAGTGAGGCGAGCTTTCGATAAGCTGACGAACTCGCCCTTTCGTGGTTCACAATCAAGGCCGACAAACGCGCGTATAGCTAAAACTTAGACAGCCGTGCGTTCTGCGCACTAATACCTCGCTGTGAGCGCGGGGAACTCAGTGAAGATATGCTTGGCTTGCTCGATCAGCGGCGCGCTCAGCATCGGAGCAAACAGAACGAGCACGGCGACGACGACGAGGAGCTTCACGGTAAGCGGCAAGGTTTGATCCTGGAGCTGGGTTGCTGCCTGCACGATGCCGATACCCAATCCGGCCACGAGGGCTGCCAGGAGAGGCGGTAGAACCCAGATCATGAACAGGACAAGTGATCGGCTCAGGTGGGTGAGGACGCTGGCCTCGTCCATCTCAACTCCCCGGAGATGCGTAGCTTAAGACCAATCCGTGCATGAGCCGTGACCAGCCGTCGATTGTGACGAACAGAAAAAGCTTGAATGGAACGGATATCATTGTTGGTGACACCATTGACATGCCCATGGCCATCAGAATTGTCGTCACAATCAGATCAATTGTGATGAACGGAAGATAGAGAAGGAAACCGATTTCAAACCCACGCTTAAGCTCCGAGATCAAAAAGGACGGCACGAGAATCGCAAAATCATCGGCTGTTGCGTTGCCGCGCATCTCCTCCGACCAGATATGTTCCGTCGACGACAGGAAGAACGTGCGCTGCTCCTCAGTGGTGAACTTCTTGAGATGGGCGCGCAGCGGCTCGCTGCCCTCCTTGGCGGCGGTCAACCAGTCGTCGGCGGTTTGGTAACGAAGTTGCATATCGGTCACGCGGTTGTATGTTTGCTCGAATACCGGGGCGTCTATGAACACGGTAAGGATCAATGCAGCGCCATACAGAACGATGTTCGGTGGTATGGACTGAGTGCCGAGCGCGTTGCGGATCAGGAAGAGAACGACGGAAACCTTGATGAACGCCGTCGTTGTGACGACTGCGAACGTCAACAGGCCAAGGCCGACGGTCGCCGCAACAAGCGCAAGGATGCTCGGTTGAATGTCAACCATTGACCGCCAACCTGCTACGTAACCGGATGGCCAACGCTTCACCGACACGTACGATGTCGCCGCGGCCGATCAATTGGCCGTTGGCGACAATGTCGACCGGACCGTCCAGCTGCCGGCCAAGCTCGAACACGTGCCCCTCGTTGATGCTTCTCAACGTACCCAGCGGGATGGGCCAGCGGCCGCATTCGAACACAAGCGTGATCTCAACGCTGTCGATGTCGGCTTCCGAGGGCGGGATTGCTTGCTCCGATTGGGGTCGTATCGTCATATTTGCATACCTTAGAGGATGGGACTGGAGGCGGAATGGTCCCCGAAGGATAAGTTTGTCGCCCGCGACCTGCGCCGGCGCCCACAACTTGTCCACAGCGAGGATGAGCTGGCCATGGACAAATGGAATGACGTCGGGCAGCAGTGCGTCGCCGGGCTGTGCTTGACGAAGAAGCCTGACGGGCGCCCGCAGCGAGCCGATCTCTGTCGCAATCACGACCGGCAATTCCGAAGAAATCTTGCTTAAGTCTCGCGGTAATTGGCCGATCAACTCGCCTAACACACGAAACGCAGACGGAACCAGACCGTCAAGCGGCGCAAACAAGAACAGGCGGGCCTTGGCCGCCAGCGGTCCGAAAATAACGTCGAGCTCCAAATAGGGGTCTTTGGCCGTCGCGTCTTCGATGCGGATCAGCTGCAAATTCCGCGCGAGCATGATCTCTAATCGAGCGAGCCAAGGTTCCAGAGCAAGTTCGAGAAGCAGCGAGCGGGTTGGGTCGGAAGGTAAAGTAAGGCCATACTGGACCATTGAGATCAGCGCCTCGACGAGAAGGCGGGGCAAGGACAAGACAGCGGTCTCGCCTCCGGCGCAAAATACGCAGTCGAGCATCGACATGGCATATGGCTCGGCTTGCCAAACAAGCCGGCTTATACGGATCGATAGCGGCTTATCGCCAAGGCGGCTCTGCAGAACCGTGCGTGGTGCGGCGACCTCGTTGAGCCACGAGACCACGCCATGCGACAACTTTACCGCTGGCTGAAATGCGGGTTCACCCACGGCATTTACCGACAAGTTCCACGGGCGCAGCTCGCGACGTCATAAGAGAACCAGCCATCACTTCGAGCCACCGACCGCTTGGTTGCGCGAACCACCCTGATATCGGAGCAAAACCTCGTCGTCGGCATCGATTTCGGCTGCACACTCCGAACGGACAGCGGTAGTGCGCCGGACATCGCCCTCAATCTCCTCCCATTTCTGGCTCGCCGCCGAACGCTTGGCCCATATGGTGCGCGCCTCATTCACTGACCGCTGAGCCTGCTCATGCGCGACGCGCGCCTGCTCACGCGCCTGGCGCGCCGATTCGATCTGTGCTGCCAGTCGCCCAGGGACGAGTTGACAGCGATGATCGAGCTCGGTCACGGACATCGTCTTGAGCGACGCCAGCTCCTGATAAAGTTCAGCTTCGACCTTGGCGCGACGATTCTCCGCGTCTTCAAGATTCTCAGACGCTCGCTGCAGCGCTTCGACCGCAATTCGGCGCCTGGCTTCCATGTTCGACAATTCACGAAGCGCACTTCGCTCTCTCATGTCTTGCACCAGCCGCAATTTCGACGCTTGCACGAGATTCAGGCCGTCAAACGCGACATCCATGAAACGGTCTCCTCAAAGCTAGACGGCTCGTCCTGTCCCTGGCGCAAGAATGCGCGCAGTTCCTCGATTGAATCGATTGCCCGATCAGTCAGTGGATCGCTGCCCGGCTTGTATTCACCGACCTTGATCAGGAACTCAGCCTCATTGTAGCGCGAGAGCAGATCGCGGAAGATGGATGCCGCCTTGCGATGTGGACCAGAGGCGACCGCATCCATGACACGACTTCGGCTCGACAGCACGTCGATGGCGGGAAAATGCTCTCGCGAGGCCAGCGCGCGCGAAAGAATGATATGACCATCGAGAATGCCGCGCGTTTCTTCGGCGATCGGATCGCCCGTGCCGTCACCTTCAACAAGCACGGTATAGAATGCCGTGATCGAGCCCCGCTCGCCCATACCGGCACGCTCCAACAGACCAGGCAGCAGCGCAAAGACGGAAGGAGGAAAGCCGCGCCGGGTAGGAGGTTCTCCTGCGGCAAGTCCGATTTCGCGCATCGCACGACTAAAGCGCGTCAGCGAATCCATCATCAGAACGACCTGCAGCCCTTGATCACGAAAATACTCGGCGAGTGCGGTCGCCATATGAGCGCATTGCGCCCGCTCCATTGCCGATCGATCGGATGTCTCAACGACAACGATCGTGCGAGCGAGGGCATCTCCAATATGACGTTCGATGAATTCACGCACCTCGCGTCCACGCTCTCCTATGAGCGCAACCACGGTGACATCGGCGGCCGCGCCTTTTACAATTTGCGACATCAGCGTCGACTTACCGCAACCGGCATCTCCATAGATTCCGATCCGTTGACCTTCGCCACACGTCAGAAGTCCATCCAGCACGCGAACGCCGAGCGGAAACGGCTGATCGATGCCACGCCGCCTCATCGGGTTGGGCGCCTTGCCGCGGAGCGGACACGTGTGGACCGTCTTTATCGGCCCCTTGCCATCGAGTGGACGGCCGAAGCTATCGATCACGCGGCCGAGCAGGTCGGGCCCGACAGACACCTCCTGCATGCGCCCGGTCGGGAGCACTTCCGCGCGGTGGGACAAGCCTACCAGATCGCCAATGGGCGTCAGCAATACCCCGTCCGGCAGCAAACCGATGACTTCCGCTTCAAGTGACCATCCGGAAGCGTGATCCTGCAACAGGCAAAGTTCTCCGACACGGGCCCCCGGCAACACGGCATGGAGCAAGGTGCCGATCGCACGCGTGATCCGTCCCCGCACGGCACGCGTATCGACATCCTTTGCTGCGAATCTTAGAGATGCTATCGCCGCATGCACATCTCCTTCTCCGGCCGATTGATCATGGCCTGATCGTTGCGTCGTCACGGATCGCTTGCCTGAGAAGATGGATTAAGGCTGAGACGCAATGTGCGGAGCTGCGCGGCAAGTCCTAAATCGACACTGCCGAACTCACTCCACAGAATGCACTGGTCAGGCCCAACGGCCGGGTCCGGATCAATTCTGACTTTCGGCCGACTATCCGTTCCATCGAACGCCACGAATTCATGCCTTAGTGCATCAGCATTCACAGGAGACACGTGAAGGCATACTTCTGCGCTGCCATATCTTTGCTCGATGGCGTGACGAACGGCCCTTACCAACATCTCACCCGGATCAAAGGAGCCCAACAAATCGGTCAATATCTCAATCACGAGCTGTGGCAATTCCTGCTGCAGAACGGCTTTTCGCTGGGCCACATCGGAAGCAGCTCGGGCGATCAACTGTGCCATTTCGTCCGAGCCTGACCTAAGACCTTCGCAATGGCCGCGCTCCCGCTCCTGCTGATAGGCTTTCCTTGCCCAACTGCGAACCTGCCGCAGATATCGCTCGGCTAGCGCGCGCGTCTGCACCGCATCGTACCAGATACCAAGTTCCGCGGCTGGTATGAGCGGACCAAGCGGCCGTATCCGCGGGCTATCTGGCAAAACTGTTTCATTGGCCGTCACGCCGCTGGCTCCTCGTTGGCCAAGTGGGCCACCACCAAAGACAGTAACTGACCCGCTGAATTGTGGTGTTCGGCTGCTGGGGATTCGGCGGTGGTCCCCACAGGTAAGCGGAAAAGAACCCGCACACGGTCAAGCTCTGATGCGTCCTTGAGCCAAGCACCAAGGCAGGCACATCCGTCATGTTCAATCTGGCTCGCGAGCTTCTGCGGATCGTCAATCGATGTGGTTGCGACGGCGCTGGATAAGTGTCGGATTGCGAAAGCATGAGCTTCCGCACCAATATTTTCGATCAGAATCGCTACATCGTGCTTTGACACGAGCTTGAGCACCGAACGGGCATGCCAGATACTTCCGGCGAGCAGGGCCGCCCGACGCGGATCATGCCCGAGCAGAACGTCCCTACCCCAGTCACCTCCGCTCGAGACCAGCTCACTGCCCAGCAGCAATTCGACCAGTCTTTGCTGCAGTCTCGGAGTCTTCTGCAGCTGCAGCACTGTGCCGGCCGACAGGAGCCCATCAAGATGGCCGGCAAACCGGCCGGGATGAATCAAAGCGGCAAGCTCGCGCAGGCGATCGGAATGCGGATTGAGTGAAGGATTTGGGTCAGTGGATGCCATCGATACGGACCTGCTTGCCGCCTATTTCGGATCGGAGGACAGTTTTTTGCCGGCGGACTGGACCGCTGGCTTGCTGGCACCTCTGCCGAGATTTGTCACTTTGCGCCAGGATTGACGAAGCTGTCGCCCACGTGTGTTCAGCAGCACGTAAGATAGAATGCCCAGCGCGGCGAGCGCACCTCCTGCGCCGATCGCAATGTGAGTTGCGATGAATTTGGTTGGTTCGGCGGAAGCTGCCGCCGCTGGCACAACGGAGACCTCATGCTGTGCTCGCTCAACCGGCACGAACACGACGGCCACCTTGTCGTACGATAGACCTTCGATGCTGTTGGCGACGAGCATCTTGATCTGCGGCAGCAAGGCTGAGAGCTTCGCGTTGGAGGCGTGTCGAATGAAAACCGACGCCGAGGACGGGGTTGCATCCTGTCGCAAAAGATCATTCTTCGGCAGAACGACATGAACACGGGCGGAGAGAACCCCATCGATATCGTTGATCGTGCGCGACAATTCTTCACTGAGAGCATAGACGTAGCGGGCGCGCTCCTCAACCGGAGAGGCAACGAGGCCCGCCCCCTTGAACACCTCACCAAGGCTCTTGAAGGATTGGCGCGGCAAGCCATGGTCATTCAGCAGCTCGATTGAGTAGGCGAGCTGCCTTTCTTCCACCTGAATTGTGCTGGTCCCATCCTTACCGACGACACGGATGGCATCGACGCCCCTGCTCAGGAGCAGCCCAAGCATCTCGTTGGCTTCACGCTCCTGAACCTTGGTATACAGATCAGCTTTGCAACCGGCGAGGGTCAGCAAAAGCAGCAATAGGACGAGAGCATCAAGCCGCTTTCTTGCGGGCCGGCCATTACCGATCTTGTCTTTCGTCAAGACAGCCAACGGCCCGCTCAGCCCGCCGATAGAAGCTTATTCAGGGATGAACTGACAGCACCTGTCCCCTTGGAGATAAGCGAAGCCTGGATGACGCCGTTGTAAACATCCCGCAGATTCGCCAGCGCCGAATCGAAATGATCCGCACCCTCCGGTCTGCCCACTGGATGTACCTCCACTTGCTGCACACGTTGCGCGGCCGGCCCAAGCTGCAGACTCCTGGTAGGATCGGGCTCGCCGACGAGCGTCGGCGAAACTGCACCCGACGGAAATGGTTTGCCTTGGTGGATAGCAGAAATGCTCTGAAGGACGCGATCGCCTAGTGGGCTCGCCGGCGCTACTGCGCGCTGCACTTCCGGCAGCGATGGAGCTGGCGCGCGCTCGGTCACAGAAGAGGCGACACCTTGGTTCGAGGCCGCCTGCGCAAGACTCTCGTCAAACTGAGCGTGTACCGGCGAACAGCTGTTGGAGGCACACTCGACGGAGTTGGCAGAGATCGACGTAACGCCAAACAACATGGAGGAAATCATTTCTGTCACGCGGTGAGATGACCCGTTCGTTCACACGAATGGGCCGCACCTTAGAGAAGCAAGCTGACCAAAAACTGACGAGCATCTGTCATCTAATGATCACGGTTAGCTTCCAATTTGGGACGAAGCATCGGCTTCCACATTTTGGGAGGAATTCCGGTGCTTGTTCTCACGTGTAGAAATCGCAGGAATGCTCATCCCATTCACAAGGCTGCACATCTTGAAGAAAGTCCTCTATGCTGGTGTTTTCATTTGCTTGGGCGTCGTCGAGGCGCTCGGCGCTCCCCTGGCGCTGCCATCGACGCCTTATAGTTACACAGTTCTGGATCAGGACCTCGCGGCCGCACTGCAGGAATTCGGCAACAACCTAAATATCAGAGTCAATGTCAGCACCGGGGTGAAGGGGCGGATTCGCGGGCGAATGCCGGATCTCCCACCGCGAGAATTCCTCGAACGGTTGATTAATCTCTATAATCTTCAATGGTACTACGATGGGCTGGTGCTCTACGTATCCGATGCGCATGAGGCGCAAAGCCGCCTCTTGGTCTTGAGTCCAATCAGCTTTGATGCGTTCAAGGCGGCACTCGATGCGCTCAACATCTCCGACGAGCGTTACATCGTGAGACCCGTACCGGGAGATGGCCTCGTCTTCGCCTCCGGTCCACCCCGCTTTGTCGCGCTTGTGGAGCAAACAGTAAAAGGACTTGCGGCCGAGGCACAGGCACGGCGAAACTCGAGCGGTGCCGAAAAGCCGCCGCAAGAGTCGGTTTTGATGCTGTTTCGGGGATCCTCCAGCGTGGTCGTTCGCGAAGGACGACTGAATGAGGCTCCTTCGCCGGAGGCACCGCATCAAGACGGCGTGGTCCACACACCCGATGCAGGTAAGAAATGACTTGATGACAACAGATGGCCTGGAAGAGATTGCAATGCGTCTGCTTATGCCCTCTGTCAGCTTTTCGAAAGCTACTGCTGCCGTTGTCAGAGCGCGGATGTGTGGATGGCCGATGCCGCAGGGTGGCGCAATAAACGTCCAAGCCGGAGCCACGGATGCGAACCAGAATTCTACCCAGCAGCATCGGTGAGCGTCCTTTGCCACTTTAGCGCCTCATGTGAGCTTTTGAACAACTCCACAGTCCGTCATGCAAATGAGCTTCGTCGCACAAGAATGAAAGCCACTCCGCTGTCCAAAAGGAGGAACAGGATGGACTTCAACGCGCTAAGCCGGGCGGACAACAGCCCAGCGTCCCACCCGTCCTCATCGCCCGCCGGTCCAAGGGAGTTTGAGCGTGAACTAATGGAATTGCATGAAATACCCGAATACAGCCAGGACCTAATTTGGCAGGAACTCGGAGGCAGATCATCGCGTGTCGAGCCATCATTGAGCGGCGGCGGGCGGTCCAATTCCCAACAGCCGATCGCTCAACACCGCGCGGACGCCTCCGATTTCGGCAACGACCTTGTTTGGCAAGATCTTGAGCCTTGGCTCATGTGGGCCGGGTCACTTCACGCTGGACCGTCCATGTTGCACGCAGGGGTTGCTTCGTCGGAAATTGGAGATTTCGCCATGGCGAACGGTCGTCGCGCCAAGGACGACTGGGTCTTCACTGGCCAAACAGCTACGCCCGCTCAGATCGAAATGCTAAGAAGCCGCGATCTCAAACCTACCAGGGACGTCCGGACAACAACGTTCACCATCCTGGGTGTGCCTCACACGGCGGAATGGCGAGAAGAAGGTTTTATTCGTCTCAAACCGTCGCTGGGCCCTTCCCTTTGGCTAGAGGTTCGAGCGAACACTCGCCAAGCGGCTAAGCATGATGACATGAAGAATGCCGAGCGCAGCTGAGCTTCGATCCGCTCGGGGCAATACGTCCGCACAATACCGTCGGACTCTCTCGAGTATCTACGCAAGCGCCAACACTCCCGTTGGGCGCAGGCGCGAGGTCGCTACGTGGGTGATTTCAACATAAGATGCTGCGGGTACCTGCGACGTTGTTTCACGAATCAGCGCACGTTCCGCATAGCGGCAGACTCGGCCTCGCTAATTCCACCTAGTTGGCCCGGAGGCGAGCGATC
Organism: Bradyrhizobium sp. SUTN9-2; assembly: GCF_003122645.1. Classification (NCBI taxonomy): domain Bacteria; kingdom Pseudomonadati; phylum Pseudomonadota; class Alphaproteobacteria; order Hyphomicrobiales; family Nitrobacteraceae; genus Bradyrhizobium; species Bradyrhizobium sp. SUTN9-2. The sequence continues at coordinate 2,266,377 of NZ_LAXE01000001.1, read as the reverse complement.
GAGCATAACAAGCAAGCCGATTCCGCTATCGAGAACCCATCACCGCCTCTCACACCTCATTGCGCCTCTCGTTGTGAAACCTCTGAGCGCCGTCAGCTTTTGGAAAGCTAATCCAACCTACCATGTGGCGTGAACATCTAGACGGCGATTTGCCTATAGATTGTAGCGGAACTGAGCGCTGGGGGCGCTCCGAGCAATCGGAAGCAAGTGGTAGGAGCCATCGAAGCCTATCGACATTTCTTGCTCGTTGTTCGTCGCGATTCTCGGGCTGCGCCACATGACCGGCTTGTGGTGCGATCTCAAATCAGAGGACGTATAATGTCAGTCAACAACCTATCGCTAACCGCCAGCTCGAGTTTGTCCGGGCTGGCCCCCGGGCCCTCATCGGCGCGGGATCCTTCAAACTTCGAGGCGATGCTGGCTAGTTTCTCGTTGAAAGACAATGCCGATGACCATTCCACTCCACAGGATCCGCCGGCTGCAGACTCAGCCAAGCAGCTGACGGACGAACTCACGCAGAAGGTGCGGAACATCCTCCCGCCGGAGATCAAGGCCGCACTGGACGCATGTCAGCAGGCCCCAGAGCCATCCTCCGCGGAGTCCTCCTCCGCTGCGAGCGCCTCGAAGATTGCAGAGGCACCCGTACAAAGCTCCAGGATCACGTGGAACAGCGGCACGCTGACTGATGCCGAGCTGCAGATTGTGTCGGTGCTGAACCGACACAAAGACAAATGCCCGCTGGATTGGAAATCTCTCGGAGATTTGGCCAACGATCCCTCCACACCGCCGGATCTAAAGGCGGCGATCGAGGCTCTGCAACAGGACCCAGAGCTCTTCTATGCGATAGGCTCGCAAGGTGACGGCCGCTGCGGCGGGAAGATCAAAGCAGGTGATCTCGCCGGCTTCTCCGATCACCACCCTCAGGTTGCTGCTTTCCAGGAGCAGCGGGCAAAGAGCTATACGCAACACTACATTCCTTCCGACGGCACCCGGAATGGCGAGCCATCGGTTATGACCCAGACCGATGCATTGCGCGAGCTCTATCGGTATTCCGACAACCTGCCTAAGAACCTGAGCCTTGCGGATTTCAAGCGGATCGTCGACGGCGAAGCTAAAACCGGCAAATGCCCGCCACAGGTCCTCGCGGCCGCTCAATACTTCCTCGACCACCCGGATGAATGGAAGCACTTGTACGGTGGCTCGATAGACAAGGTCCACAAAGAGGATTTCCTGCAGGTTGCTTCATCATCGATGAATCTCACGCAAGCCGAGCTCGATACGCTCAATGCGATCAGCAAGAACCAAAACGCTTTCTTCGGGAAGGGTGATGATCTGACGCGGGAAAAGCTGGCGAGCATGGTCGATGATAAGAGCCTCGCGCCCGAGGTGCGAAAGGCAGCCTCCCAGCTGCTCTCCGATCCTGTGTTGTTCGGGTTGATGAACAACGCGATTACAGGCTACAAAACCCACCATAAGTTCTTCGACTTCGGCGGCGGCCATACGGTCGATTCCGGCAACATCAGCAACACTGACTTCAACCAGTTCTTCAACAACATGTCGGGTGCGAACCGTACCGTTCACCAAGTGAAGACGCATGCCGTCCAAACGCCTGCCGAGCAGGACGCGGTCGCGGACATGACGATGGGCGTGGCAGACCAGCCCGACATCAAGTCTCCCAAAAAGAATGGTGGCGCCTTCATGCACGCACTTAATGACGTGCTCAACGTTGGCTCTAAGGTATTCGACTGGGCCGCGACAGCAGTCGGTGTACTTGGCTTCATTCCGGGCTTGGGCGAATTGGCCGATCTGGCGTCAATGGTGCTCGAAGCCGAGGCGCAAGCTGCAAATCTTCTTCACACTGCCATCAGTGGCGGCAACATAAAGCAAGCGCTGGAAGAAGCCGGACTGAGCCTTGCGGCACAGGCGGTGGGCTGCATCGCCGGACCTGAAGTCAAATTAGCAATGCGAGAAGGGTTGGTGAAGCAGGCAATTCAAGAAGCCGCGACGGCCGGCGTCAACCTGCCGGTTTCGGTGGCCCAGTCCTACGCGGAGGATTATCTGAATAACTTGAAGGCTCGCATCGAATCCGAGCGCTTGCAAGCTGCAGGCGCTAACGCCTAGGCGGAGCGACGCTATCTTCTCAGGATCACGCTGGAAACGCTAATCGAGCTTGCGCGGCCTCCGCGCGGTTGGGCCTCTCTGCCGAGCAGTAGGTCGCGCGAGCTCTACCAGCATACTTGAGACCGCCCCCGAATCCGAGGAACTTATTTCGGCTCTTCACTGCGTACAAACTATGTTGGTCGCACTCGATCGTTCGAATCCGACCTCAAACCCAGTCTGCCGCTGTGAAGTTCCATCGACTGCATGCGCCGCCTGTCAAGACCGCGATGCATTTACACTACGCGACAGACCGGCCGCAGCCGCGGAGCCCTGCCGGTTGCGCAAGGATCGAGCGATCAAGCTCCACAAACGATTGTTTGTCTTAAACATCTGATCTCCAGCTTTCGCGGGCAACTTGTTCAAATACGGTCGGCTGGTGAAGACGTATAATGATGACCGACGGCTCATTGCATTTTCTACGACTCGTCAGCTTGTCGAAAGCTAATACTTGCATGGTGGAGGGTGGAAACTGCCTCCATTGGCACAATCGAATTGACATAGGAGAACCCGATGCGCGTTACGAGCTCTAGCGCCGCTGGGCACGTTGATGCTGACCTCCATGCGGCTGCCGGCAAAAGCGGCGGCAAAAAAGGATCTCACAAGCCTGACGAGCGCGACGATCATGCCCGATCGCCTGATGCAAACATTCCCGTAAATGGCGGCGCGTCCACGGGCGGCAACTCGCAAGAAGCCGCTATGCAGCAAGCGTTCAGCGTCGCTTTGGGAGCCGTTGCTCTCCAATTTGCGAATAGTGCAATAAGCCATTTCGACGATGTCATGGCCGAGACAGAGGAGGATTCCTGACGTCGCATGTTGCGACGTTAGGAAATAAGAGCCGCGCGTCGCGGCGAAATTCGAGCAGACAGGAGAATAGTATGACTAAAAACGTTGGTGCGTCTCATACCTCGACTGCAGGTGGGGCAGCCGGCACCGTTACTGCTGCAGCCGGCTCCACGGCTGCTGAAGTTGCTGGAGAGGCGGCATTCCAACGGCAAATCGCCGCTCTGACCGCGACCAGCACAAAGGCCGCTGAGAGGGATGTGGAACTTCGCGTCGTCTCGACCGAGCTCTCGACCGTCAAGAAAGCGGCCGATGAGCGGGTGCAGTAAGGGATGAGATGGGGCGACGTCGCCGCCCCACTTTCCCCGGCTGCTTAGTCTGTGAAGTCGCACGGGCCGTACGGTTTTGCCGTACGGTTCCGTTCGCTGTTCAGGAAACCGACCGTGAATGAACCAAATTGCCCGCATTTCGAAGTGTTGTCGGGGTGTTACTCCGGGCTGACAAGTAAAGTGGGGCTCGGATCGTGTCTGATTGGCAGCAGCCTCGATGCTGACCTAATCTTCATCGAACAAGGCCTCGAACCGCACCATCTTCGTGTCACTCCTCATTCCAATTCAATCGAGATCGAGGCCCTTGCGAGGGACGTTAGGATCGAGGGGCACGAGACTGTTTTACCGAACGAATCCATTGTTGTCCCTCTTCCTGTCGTTTTGCATGCCGGGGCGATGTCCATTCGCTGGACGATCGCGGACTACAAACAAGCTCGCTCCATCGACCGCCGGCATATATCGCTCGCCTTTCTCGCTTTGGTCCTGATCAGCTCTGCCGCGGCAGGCGCAGTCTCCTCCAGTTTTGTCCAGACGGATACCACCGTGGCGTCAAGTCCGTCGTCCCCTGCTCCGGACATTGCGCCCAAGCTGGCGCTCAGCGCTCCTGATGCTCTGGCCACCGATGCAGCTGCCGAACGGTTGCAAGAGGAAGTTGACAGAGCGGGCCTTGTCGGCATCAAGGTCGGCTTTGGGGCGGGCGTTGTCACCGCCGATGGCTTCGTTACGCCCGCCTCGCTCGCCACATGGCGAGACGTCCAGCAGCGGTTTGATCACGATAGCAATGGCGCTTATACGCTCGTCAATGCGGTGGCTATCAAGGATGATAAGACGCCTCCCGCAATTGGGGTCCAAGCTGTTTGGCGCGGGAGCGACCCCTATATTGTCATTGCTGGTCAAAAGCATTTCGTCGGCGCGCTCTTGAGCAATGGATGGACCGTCTACGGGATTGAGGAAGGGCGTGTTCTGCTGAGCCGGGATGGCCGGCTTGCCACTCTACCCTATTAGCGTTTTAGGCCGCAGGAAAGGACGCAAAGTGCCATGACTAGGCTGCCCCCGAATCCCGTCGAGCCCGGCACCTCTTTTCAGGAGCCGAACGTTGATCATCATGCATCTGCCATCACGCCGATCAATTCTCGAGCCAAGTCCATCGGGATTGACCGGACGCGTGGCGATGATCACAAGAGCCACACCTCAATTTCTCGTCATAGTGACGTGCTGGATCGGTTGGTGAACGCCACGATCGAGAGCGCGCTCGAGCTCAGTTCGATCGATGCAGTTTCGCGCATCAATCTAGACGAGGCGCGCGCCCCGCCAGGTCAGATCGAGCCAAGCTCGGAACTCGCTTGGCTTAATGAGCCCAATCTCGCGCACAGTCTGCTCTCCTTCGTGACGCCGCGCTTACGTCATTCGCATGTTCTTCGTCCGGAGCAACACGGCCTTCTTCTGGAGCGTTTGGCTGATACGCTATCAGCCGCGCCAGAGGATTTGGTGCCACGTGAAGGGGCCGCCCTTCTGCAACTGGAGCTGCAACGTTTAATCCTGCTGCGGCAGAGTCACAACGGCTTGATCAAATGCTAGCAATGGTCGGGCCAGACAAAGTGCAACACTTCACATCTACACAGCCGCTGATCGTTTCCGAAGCCGGCGCTATCGAGCTGATCTCCGGGCCGGAGCGAGATTTGCTCTGCGTGCTTTCTTATGTCTACCTTGCGTGCGGACAGAGCGCCAAAAGCCTGGCTCTGTTGCGGCTGGTCGCTCACGAACAGTGTCAAGACATCGGCCTGCTCCGCATCCTGGCCTACGCTCTCATCTCGGAGCGTCGCGGTGACGAAGCACTGTCGGTATTGGACAGGCTTGACAAACTCGATGACGAGCCGTCTTCGTGTCCGCCCTTGATGCTGATGCGCAGCCACGCCCTGCGTCACGCTGGCCGCATGACCGAAGCGCAAGCCGTCTTCAAACGCTATGTTTTGTTGCGGGGCAGCACAGCTGCAATCAAACAACGATAAGGCTTCTCATGGCCAACCTTCTACGAAATCTCATCACGCGCGCGCCGGCTCACCCGGATTTGATGGTCGCGTTGATGCTTCTTCTGGCGATCGGAATGATGATCATGCCGATCCCGATCTTCGTGATCGATATGCTGATCGGCTTCAATCTCGGGTTTGCCATATTACTGTTGATGGTGGCCCTGTATCTCAACACGCCGCTCGACTTTTCGTCCCTGCCGGGCGTCATCCTGATCTCCACCGTCTTTCGTCTCGCTCTGACCGTTGCAACGACGCGACTAATCCTAGCCGAGGGCGATGCCGGCAGCATCATTCATACGTTCGGCGATTTCGTCATATCTGGCAACATCGCCGTCGGCATTGTCATATTCCTGATCGTGACCATGGTGCAGTTCATGGTTCTCGCCAAGGGCGCCGAACGGGTGGCGGAGGTATCGGCGCGTTTCACGCTCGATGCGCTGCCGGGCAAGCAGATGGCGATCGACGCGGAGCTGCGCAACGGCCATATCGATCAGCACGAAGCCCGCAGCCGGCGCGGCGCGCTGGAGCGAGAAAGCCAACTGCACGGCGCGATGGACGGCGCTATGAAATTCGTGAAGGGCGATGCCATAGCCGGACTAATAGTCATCTGCATCAACATGCTGGGTGGCATCACGATCGGATCGCTCTCCAAGGGCATGTCCCTCGAGGAGGCGATGCATCATTACACCATCCTGACGATCGGTGATGCGCTCATTTCGCAGATTCCGGCCCTGCTGCTGTCAATTACAGCCGCAACCATTGTCACTCGGGTCAACGGTCCTTCCAGACTCAATCTCGGTGCCGATATCGTCAACCAACTTACGGCCAGCACACAAGCGCTACGCTTGGCCTCCTGTGTCTTGCTTGTGATGGGGTTCGTTCCTGGCTTCCCTTTGCCGCCCTTTGTCATACTGGCCGCGCTGTTCTCCGCCGCCAGCTTTCTCAAGGTTGGCGTGCAAGAGGGCAAGACCGCTCCCAAGGCCGGCGCCGGTCCCACCGGTTCGGCTTCCGCTTCCGCACAAGGTCAGAAGCAAACCGTGCCCGCGGAGGCACTTCCGATTACGCTGTTGCTAGCGCCGAGCCTGATGCAGGCAATCGACGTAGGGGAACTCGAGCAGTGCGTCGCACGGGTTTCGGCACTGGTCTCAGCTGATCTTGGCATCACAATTCCACGCATTCCCGCCCAAAGCGCACAACACCTGCCCCAATCGCAATTCCGGGTGGATGTCGAAGGAGTGCCGGTGGAAGAGGGCGCCATTGACCCGACACAACTCTTACTTAACGACGACGTGGCGAACATTGAACTGAGCGAGATCCCCTTTTGGCAGGACCCAGACACGAATCGGATCTGGATCGAACAAGGACATGCGCCTGCTCTCAAAGCTGCCGGAATAGGGCACCACCGTCCGAGCGAAATCATCGCCTTGCGCATCCAGTCGACTTTGACACGCTACGCACAGCGCCTAGTTGGCATTCAGGAAACGCGTCAGTTGCTTAGCCGGATGGAGCAGGAATATGCCGATCTCGTGAAGGAGGTGCTGCGCACGACACCGATCCCTCGCATCGCGGATGTGCTACGTCGCTTGCTGGACGAGGGCATCCCGATCCGGAACACCCGTTTGGTTCTGGAGGCGCTTGCAGAATGGAGCGAACGGGAGCAAAGTGCCGTACTGCTCACCGAATATGTGCGCTCCGTTCTGAAGCGGCAGATCTGTCACCGCTATGCCAACGCGCATCGTGTTGTGGCGGCCTTTATCGTCGAGCGTGAGACCGAGGATATCGTGCGAGGTGCGGTGCGCGAGACTGCTGTCGGTCCCTACCTCGTTTTGGAGGATCGGCAAAGCGAGATGCTGCTTGCACAATTTCGCCAGATCCATTCGAGCATCGCGCGCAGTCAGAACCAGCCAGTTATCCTGGGCTCGATGGATATCCGGCGCTTCGTCCGCGGCTTTCTCACCCGCAATGGAATAGACCTACCTGTTCTCTCGTATCAGGATCTCGCCTCGGATTTCACCGTCCAGCCGATTGGCTCCGTCAAACTTGCGCCTGGCAAGGACAAGACTCCTACAGGCGGGCATCGTGACCTCCTCCCTGCGGCCGGTTGACGAGCACAGGTTTGGGGTCGTGAGGTCGCTTATGAATTCATGTAGGATTAACGCTCTGCGGCGCTGGCGTCACTTTCGTCGCCATTCGTGCTCGGCCTTTCTCCCCATGCTTGCCATTGTGCTGCTCGCGGGTTGCGTTAATTCGCACACGTCGGGTCTTTCACAGCAACCGATCTCTACGACAGAACTGGTTGGGGCCAAGGAGGTCGATCCAGCTCTGCGCGAGCGCATCTCTCAGGCCCTCAGTCAGGATGCTGACGAGAAGGCTTTGCGCGATGCGCTGAAGCAACGACCGGACAATGTCAATGCGGCGATTCCTCTTGCGCGGGCCCTGCTGGTGCGTGAAAGCCCTGAAGAGGCGCTTGAGGTGCTCGACAACATCTTGCTTGCAGCACCCGGCGACCTGCGCGCACTGAATGCCAAAGGTGTTGTGCTCGATCACGAGGGCCGCCATCACGAGGCGCAAACGCTATACCGCCAAGCTCTGGCAATTGACCCAAAAAATCCGATGTTGAGCAACAATCTCAAGCTGTCGCTCGCCCTAGAAGGGACGACGCAGAACGGCAATCCCGCCCCACAACTGCAAGCGGATGGCCGGCACGCACAGTACCGTTAGAGGTAGTCAACGAACAAGAGCGGATCGCAGTTTCTCGGTGCCTGCCTGTCAGCTTACCGACAGCTAGCCGAAGCTGGGCCAAGCCGGCAAGCCCGCCGGTCAGCAGACCGCCTGACCTTCACGCAACGCCATCATAGAGCTCGCCGAGCCCGCGCGCACGCGGCAATCGGGCGGTCTTCATCGTATGCCTATCCTTGGGGAACAACACGTTCCATCATTGGCTGCGGGAGGTAATTGCCGACGAGGCGGTCCACTGGATGAACGCCTAACGTTATCCGCTCGCGCTATCGCGATCGCATCGGCCAAGTCGGCACAATTCTGGATAGCCTAATCCGCGCGAACGATAATCTACGCTATTCTGGCACCATCATCCTGGGACTACTTCGGCGCAGTGTACTCCAAGGAGCTGCTCGCCGACCCCGCCTCAGACTATGAGAAATATTACCAACCATTCATCGTGTAGGGCGAGATGTGTAACCAGCGAGCCTGCCGAAACTTGTACCGCGTCATTCGCCGCTCAATCAGCCTTTTCTGCTGTTTCCATTCTGGCAATCGAGGCCAAGTTCTCCTGACGCGTTGTGCGCAACGTCGTGTTCACGACATGTCGACGGTTCACCTTTGACCAGAATATTACCCGCCGGTTCTGTTTCATGTTCAGTTGCGTGCGCGCGGCTGTGAGTACGCCATGTCCGGCGATTGGTCCGGTATTTGCTCCGCTGTTTGCCAGCACGCGGGCGCGGCTCCCCGCTGTGTCGGTTTTCCACCTTACTGACCACTATTGAACGAAAGGCGATGCCATGAAGAACCGGCTTTCGGTTACCGCCAAGGCGGCAGGCACCGCCGCTGAAGCCTCGGACTCGACCACGCGCACCGCCCCGGCGGTTGAGCGCACAACGCAGGATCGCACCGGCTTAAAGGTTCCTGATGAGGTTAGCGTCTTTGCCGGCACGGTCAGATCAGATCGACCAGCAAGCTTCACGCTTCAGAACGGCCTGCAGGTGGTCGTGATCCCGGATCATCGGACACCCGTCGTGACTCAGATGATCTGGTATAAGGTCGGTTCCGCGGACGAACCGCCGGGCAAATCGGGACTTGCGCATTTCCTCGAACACCTGATGTTCAAGGGCACATCCAAACATCCGGCGGATGAGTTCCGCAAGGCTGTGCTGCGCGCCGGCGGCTATCAGAACGCGTTTACCGGTTTCGACTTCACTTGCTACTTCCAGCACGTGCCTCGCGAGCACCTCGGCAAGATGATGGAATTTGAAGCCGACCGCATGATCGGTCTCATTCTCAAGGACGAGGATGTGCTGTCCGAGCGCGACGTCGTGCTGGAGGAATTCAATATGCGCGTCGCCAACCAACCAGGTAACCGGCTTGCTGAGCAGATGATGGCGGCGCTTTACCTTAACCATCCCTATGGCCACCCCATTATTGGGTGGCGCCAGGAGATCGAAAAGCTTAACCGAGAGGACGCGCTTACCTTCTACAAGCGCTTCTATGCACCCAACAATGCAATCTTGATTGTCGCTGGCGACGTAACCACCAAGGAGATGCTCTCGCTGGTGAAAGAGACGTTTGGCGACGTCCCCGTGCAACCGTCGATTCCCGTGCAACGCCTGCGGCCGCAGGAGCCAACGCCGGCCGCGCAGCGCAGAGTGACGTTGGCCGACTCTCGCGTCGAGCAGCCAGCCCTGCACCGCTATTACCTCGTACCGTCGGCTCGCACCGCCGCCGCTGGGGAGGGTCCGGCGCTTGAGGTGCTCGAGCAGTTGATGGGCGGCGGTGTCAACTCATATCTCTATCTCTCGCTCGTCGTCGAAAAGCAGCTCGCGGTCACTGCCAGAGCGAGCTACCAATCTGCCGCACTCGATCCCTCGCTATTCGAGATTTCTGCCATACCAAAACCTGGCGTCCACCTCAGCCTGATCGAGCAGTCCATCGACGAGGTAATCGCCGACATTGGCCGTAATCCCGTGAGCCCCGAAGATCTGCAGAGGGCGAAGACGCGGCTGATTGCGCAATTCACCTACGCCCAGGACAGTCAGGAAATGCTCGCGCACCGGTACGGCCGCGGCCTGACGACGGGACTATGCATCGAGGATATTGAACGCTGGCCGGACGACATCCGCGCTGTCGGTGCACGGCAGGTGCACGAGGTAGCGCGGAAATGGCTCGACAAGAAACGAGCGGTGACCGGCTATCTCATAAAGGAGCCTACTCCACGACACTGGGAGAAGCTCTAGTGATTTATCCTTGCACACGACGTGGGATCCTTTTCGGCGGAGCGTCGCTCTCCATCGCTATGCTCGCTTCGCCACATTTGGTTGCCGACGCGCGGTCTCTTGGCCGAACAAGGATCAAGCACCTAATTTCGTCTTGCGGTATAGAAGCCTGGTTCGTGAAGGATTCTACCGTCCCATTGATCACGATGGAATATGCCTTCACCGGCGGCGCGACTCAGGACCCCGCTCCAAAACCTGGCCTCGGTCACATGGTGTCTGGCCTGCTCAAGGAAGGTTCCGGCGACTTTGACTTCAGGACCTTTCATCAGCGGCTAGACCGTCGTGCCATTGAGTTGGGCTTTCATGTGACCCCTGATCACTTTCGCGGTGCCTTGTGCACGCTCCAGGACAACGCGGACGAGGCCTTCGAGCTTTTAGGGACGGCGCTAACCTCGCCGCGTTTCGAACCGGCCGACGTCGAGCGGACCCGTGCTACTGTGCTTGCGCGCCTTCGGCACGCCTCGACCGATCCTTCGTCTCTGGCTCATCGCAAGTTTCTCGAAGTCGCGTTTGGGGATCATCCTTATGCTCGCCCAACCGAAGGCTCGCTGGAAAGCGTGCCGAAGATCGAGGTCGCGGATCTCAAGAGTTATGTCCGACGCGTGATCGCAAAAGACACGCTCAAAGTCGCTATTGTCGGCGACGTCAATCCAGCGGTCGTCTGCAACTTGCTCGATAAGACATTTGGCGGCCTCCCGAGCAATGCAGAACGGGCGCCGGTTGCGGAAGTCATCGCAGCAAAGCCACCACAGCGGGTCTTCATTCCGGTCGATGTGCCGCAAACAGTCGTGACTTTTGGAGGTCCGGCCGTTCGTCGGAGCGAGCCGGATTTCATGGCCGCCTATATCGTCAACCACATCCTCGGCGGCGCCGGCCTTACGTCTCGCCTGTTCCGCGAAGTCCGCGAGAAGCGCGGACTGGCCTATTTCGTCCGTGAGCACCTTCTCTGGTTGAACCATTCAGCCATTTTTCTCGGCAGCAGCGGCACCTGCGCAGATCGTGCCGGCCAGACGGTTGAAGAAATCGAGAAGCAGGTCCGCCACATCGCGGAGGAAGGACCTACTCAGCAGGAACTCGATGACGCAAAGTCCTACCTGAAGGGCTCGCAACAGGTGGCTCTCAACACATCATCAAAGCTTGCGCGAACGCTACTGCAGAATCAGATCGACAAGCTGCCCATCGACTATTTCGAAAAGCAGAATGCCCTGGTCGATGGGGTGACGCTGGAGGACGCCAAGAGAGCAGCGCAGCGGCTGTGGGGCGAGGGTCTGCTCACAGTTATCGTCGGCCGCTCCTCGAGCAACGCAGCGCAGTGCACCCCCATGCCAACGGGAACCAAACCCCCACCAGGCGCCGATCAGCCAGACGCCGCGCCGACAACGCCAGCGCCGCCCGCTTAGCAAGCGGATCGCTCTTGCGTGCAGAGTGCATCTAGCACCGCCTTTAGCTTGTGGAGATATTCCGGCGCGAGGCAGCTACGATGCGTCCCCTCGAGGCCGCCTTTTGCGCAAACGCGTTTGAACAAGGCGACAATCCGGGTTGGATCTTCAAGTTAGCCAAAGTAGGCGCTTCAAAACCGGAGCGTACACTGTCTGCCGCTTCAAGGAAGCGGCCTATGAGAGTGCCATGGCCATCGTTCATTCCGCTAAGAACTTCCTTGACCGGTAGGACGTAGCTCGGCGACATCTGTGTCCAAGACAAAGAGCGCCGTTCCGGCCACTCAGACGCGCGCTTCTTCCATCGGAGCGTCCGATATCGCTTCGCCACCCATCATGCGCGTCCGCCGGCGCCCCGCCACCTTCCATCTAGTTCTCCGTGCCCCCGATAATCTCGCCGCAGAGCGAACAGATGCATCGCTGCTTGCGTCAACGCGCTTCAGCGTTCGCATATCCCGACAGCATCAGCAGAGTGAGAGCTCGGTCGTTCAGAGTCATCTTTCAGAAGTTAACCAGTCGCTTCGCTCTCTGCCGAAAAGACGACCATGTGATCCAGCAGACCTTTGCGGTCTGCCAAACCATATGATTTTGCGATTTCATCGAGCTCGCAATCTGACGCCACGTTAGTTTCCGCCGCTTCGTGAAAAGTAGATAGCGGCAGCAACGGCATCTATGGATACCCTATGTCGTTACAACGATCACAACAGGCAGACAGCCGATTCTTGCCTCGCGCATTCCAACTGTCCACAAACCTCACGTAGATCACCAGTACAAGCGATTACTCCCATTCTCCGGCCTGCATCATCGGACGATGTTACTCGCTCAATGTTGAAAACGTTTATCAGTTGCAGAGCTCCAGCATCGAAGGTTCATTTGCCCCTTCTTTCTGCCATGTTCACACCCAAAAGCAGAGACGCGCCGATTGCGCACTTTGCGCGCGGCGATAACGAGTGTCTCAGGAGATGTTGATGGTTAAGCCAGTTGTAATTGTGGTCGGTGCGGACAAGGGAGGAGTCGGCAAAACGACCGTATCACGAACACTACTGGACTACTTCAGCGTCAACAACGTGCAAACACGCGCATTCGACACAGAGTCGCCCCGCGGAACGCTGAAGCGCTTCTATCCCGAGATCACTGAGATCGTCGACATGACAACGACGGCGGACCAGATGAAAATCTTCGACACCTTGAACTCAGGGCTATCCGTCACTGTCATCGATGCTCGGGCAGGCTTACTGTCCTCTGCGTTGGCTTCCTTGCGTGACATCGGCTTTCTGGACTCCGCGCGGTCGGGCCAGATCACATTTGCCGTGTTCCACATCCTGGGATCATCCATCGCTTCGCTAGACGAGATCGCGGAAACCGCGACTTTCATGAGCGGCGCAAAGTACTACCTCGTCAAGAACTTCATCAACGACACCCAATTCTTCCAGTGGGATCAAGCGACTTATAATTCCTATTTTCACCGCATCAAACATGCGACTGAGTTGACCATACCGAAGCTCAACGAGATGGCCTATGAGCAGGTGGAAGTCGCATCCGTCCCATTCATAGACTTCGTGGCAAACAAGGGACGGAACGATGAACCCGCGAACAACTCCTTCGTCCTGCGCGGCTATGTCCGGCACTGGCTGGCAAATGTCTGGAGCGAATTTGATCGCATCAACTTGACGGAATTGGCGGGGGCCAAGTCCGCCACCCGGGCCGGCGAAAAGTAGCGGCATATCCGGCGAGCTCCGGTCGGGCCTACGTACGGAACGAAATTGATCTGCTGGCTATGTTAGCGACCCCCATCTACATCATCTGCTCTCCTAGCCCGCAGGTCGGTAAAACCCTCATCGCTCGCGCCATGAGCGAGTTCTTGCTGCTGAAAAACGGCGCGGCGCTATCGTTCGATGTCAACTTGAAAGAGCCGTCATTGCTCGACTACCTCCCCAGCATCACGGAGACTGCTGATGTGATCGACACTTACGGCAAGATGCAGCTGATGGACCCTCTGATCATCCACGATCGGGTACCCAAGGTAATTGACCTCGGCTTTCACGTCTTCGACGAATTCTTCAAGATGTGCGAGGAGATAGGCTTCATGAAGGAGACAGCGCGCGGCTATGTCGCCCCCATCATCCTCTTCGTCGCGGGCTCAGACCGCATCTCCTTTCGCGCTTATGAAATGCTACGGCGGCGAATTCCGCCGGCGTCGCTGGTCACCGTCCACAATGAATTCGTGCTGCGTGGCGAATTACCGGAAGTGATGGATCACGAGCGGGTGATTCGGATTTCCGCACTTCCCCTGTTCCTTAAACGATATATAGACCGGCTTAGCTTTTCCTTCACTGGATATCTGCGCGACGAGAAGGATTGGTCCACCGAGCTGCATCAATGGATTCGACGCAATTACAGCATGTTTCGCGATCTGGATTCGAGTGTGACGCTGCGGAGGTCTGACCGTCGACGGGGAACGGATATCGATAGCCTACGTTGCACAAGGGCTACTTAAGAGTTCGGACTGATCACCATCTGTTCGTCCGGCCTATGAGTGGTCGTTGACCGCTGAATTCAATGGCGTTCGCCGCAAACGCATTGCGGTATACGACTTTCCCTTGGATCTCCATCCTTACAATCGGGCGCACGGACAGCGCGGCCGGCAATCGGCGGCAGCTCACTCGCCAATGGCTGATGCTGACAGCCCCGTCCTCGAAGAAACAATGAATGCCTTGACTTTGTGAGCGATTAGGCGGGTCGACGAGGCTTCCTTCGGGAGGCGCTCAAAGCTTCAGGCCCAATTTGCCAAGCACCTGATGCATGACCGCGCCTTTGATCTCGCGGGCGATCTCGTCTCGGATGTGGGCGCCGAGGACCCGTTCGGCATCGGCATCGCCTGTCAGACCATGCTCGGCCAGCCGCTCATCCAAGCGGGTTTCAAACTGTACGCCCATCGCGTCGACGAGCCGCTCCTGCATGTCAGCATAGTCTTGGGGTGCGATGCGCCTCACCACGCTTTCCCATGGTTGCCAGCGCGCTGCCAAATAGTCCGGAAATTCCGCGGTTTCCTGCTGCCGCACCAATACCTCGGCCCTGGCCGCATCGCCCTCGGTCACGTGAGAGACATTCATGAAGCGCATGTCAGGAGCCGTGTGCCGCAGCTCCAGCGCGTCCCGCAGCCGAGTCTGGTAGGCAAGGTAGACCTCGATCTCATCGACATACGCGTCGGGATCGGCACGACGAAGTGAATTGACCCTCTCGCGCGCGATCCCGTCCAGCGCTTCCAAGCGAAACATGACGCGGCCGTTCTGGAGCAATTCGCCCAGTCGCCCGTCATAGACGCCGTCCTCGACATCAGCGTTCAGGCGTGCAGTCTGCATGCCGTTCCAGACCAAAGTAATGCGATCTTCGCAGCTCCTGTTCGCTCCCGAAGCCAATTCGAAATACTGCTCACGCAAACGCGGCCTGACAGCTGCCTGCCGCAGATCTTCAGCGACCGCCTGACGGAACGCCTCATCATGGTAGTTCACGGTGCCCCGGAGCCGGTCGAGAAAGCGTGCATAGGCCGCGGCCCCCGCCTCATGGGCGAAGTGCTGCCAAGTGGACATTGCCGTCGGCTCGCCCTCAAGCCAGTCCGCGGCGACCTCTTGCAGGGACCGCGGCTGAAGTTGCACCGCTCCAGGGGTGATCGAGAAGAAAACCTGAGGGCCGGCATAGTGTCCGGCATGCATCGCTGCTGCCAGGCCGGCCTGCACCCAATCGGCGAGCGGATTATTCTCCAGATTAACGCTCGACTCACCGCCTAGCTGCGTCAGCAGGGTCTCGGGCACGCTGGTCAGCAGATTGTTGCTGGCACCGAACCATATCAGCTGGTGCGGGACCGTCTCAGGCAGGCTGGTCAACCGGTTGTGGCTGGCGCTGAGCCATTCGAGCTCGGCCGGGAGAGGCTCGGGCAGGTCCGCCAACTGATTGTGCTCGACGTTCAGACGCTGGAGCCCGGCTGGAAGGCGGGGCAGGTGGGTCAGGCGGTTACCGCTCGCGTCCAACTCCTGAAGCGTTTCTGGAAGGCGTTCGGGCAGACTTGCCAGCTGATTGTTGTCGACATTCAGGCGGCGCACTCCGGCCAGAATGGGCGCAGATAAGGCGGTCAGGGAGAGGGACGCTAGATCTAGCAGCTCATTGAGATCACCCGTACCGCGCCAAGCTCTCGTTCGACTTACCGCCTGTTGCCGATCCTCATCTTGCCCCTGCCCGTCTTCGGCAGCCCAGTCGGCCAGCAACTCGGGCCGGGCGGCCCCCTCCGCGCCGGACCCGTGCATGTCCCTCAACGCCTCGCCCCACTGCGATGCGGCGGCGGAGCCGGGTTCGGAGCTTTCTGAATCGGAAGTTACGGAAGGGGCACCAGCCCCGAGCTGTTCTGCGTTCATCGATATCGTTTCTTGCGTGTCAAAATGGAGCGAACGCGCCGGGGCGGCGCATCTTACAACTGGTAATCCCACACTATGGCTGACGCTCCACCGGCCAACCGAAATGAGGCGCAATCCCACAACCGGGCAGCCCCGCACGGTTGGCGCGAATACGCCTGCGCAAGTACCGCCGAGCAACTGCAAGCAGTGCAGCGAACAAGGCGACGTCTCGCTCGCGGACCGGTTGATATCGGAATCCACCCCGGTCTCGCCTGCGGGATCTGCGCCCTTTGAGCCGAGCCTGCAAGCGAGTAGCGACGTTCATGATATGAAAGTTAGCTGTCGATAAGCTGACGGATGCCGGAGCGATGGAAAGGCGCGGCTTGGCTGGGTCAGACACATTTTATCGCCCGCTTCATTCCATTATCGACGCTGTCTCGCGGCTCCAACCGGCAAGTGTATTGACGATGCCGGCCGGGCGCCCCGTGCCGTCATCTTAAATGGCTTTCCTGGCCATCGCCTGCAGGCAAGAAAAACTGGAAATCAACAGGTCGTCGTGATCTTCATTTGAGATGGGACGCCAACGCCTGCCATGTGAGCCCTGCTCTCTTACGCATCAACAACGCTACAACCTGGTGCAGAGTGCGATCCAAGCTATTCAATCGATCTTCAGATACGTGCGCAGCGGATGCGACGGCAATGACCGTCTGTGGAATGCTCAACTGCCTCATCCCTGCGTCCATCGACATTTTGCCTTGTACTACCAACCGCAACCGCGTTCGCTTCCTTGATTAGCTGGCGCGTGCCGTGGATCGCAGTCAGGCTGGTTTGCCCTCCTCAAAGTTCGTTCTCATCGCGTCCCATGTCGTTGATAAGGTCCACCTCGCCCATAGATTAGTTCTCGTGTAGCAATTGTGACTGCCTATAGCAGGCCGGATCTACTTAACTGCTCGTCGGCCAACCAATCTTGTGGAGCGCTGAAATTGTGCAGGACACACGATCGGGACGCCGTGAAACCGCGAAATTCTGCCGCGAATTGTCGTCACACGCGCGGTGTAGGGTGATATTGATCGGCAAGAGTTGCACATATCTCGCTCGCCGCCTCCGCGGACGAACGGGCGGGACGTCGCAAGTCCTAGGCTCTACTATTCGGCAGAAATGCGGAGCCAAGCAACGGCCGCTCAGACGATCGTCATGTTTGATACTCCAGGAACGAATATCTGTGATGACTTCGATTGATGATACTTTAAGTGAGATCAGATGGTTGCGAAACGAAATCTGGCGTTGCCGTCGATTACTTGGCACTAAATTGCCTGGCGCGCAGCGGGAGGCCGTTGAGAAGCGTCTGCAGGAAAAGCTTTCTGCCTTTGATAGACTTATGTCCACGGCGTTCCCATTAACCCTGAGCTCTAAAGTGTATTCGTTCAAAAGCACCACGATCGACTCCCCTGAAGCGCCCATCGAGAACGCCGCAATGGCATCAAGCGGATGCCTCGAGAAGTCGATCAGCGGCTAACAAAAAGGGTTTCCTACCTCACTTTGTTACCTTGAGCCCGGCAGTCCAGCCCAAGGTAGTCCCAAGCTGAGACTCTACAGGAAACTGCAATGAAACAGACCTCCAACGCTGATATTTCGGCGGCTCTTTTGTCTGTCATTACCGCTTAGCCATGTGCCCACAAATAGCTGGTCGCCGACGACAACGGTAGATCGGTGTGGGTACGGATTTCCAGCATATGTCCGGCCATTCCCTTCAGCTGACGCAGTTGTCGTTCGGACCCGTTACCGCGAACCATTAGCAACGTCACCAAAGCCTCGAAGTCGCCGAAGGCTGCAGCGCGGATTGAAGCGCAACTGCTGCCACTCGGTCCACCGATCAGTCCTCAAGTAGTTGAGCTGCGCGTCGGCAGGCTGATGCTCCAGTCCGATCAACTTGCAACCACCGAGCTGGCCAAAGCCGGAGGCCCCGTCAGGCTGAACACCTCACTATCGTTCGAGTTCGCAATTGCCGTGCTTCACTCTCGTTGAAGGCCTACCGGTCGCCTGTTGAGAGATTGTCTCGACCGGTCGTTTCTGTCCGCGGCGGTCGGCAAAACGCGTCGGCATTCGCGGCGTAAGTTTTTGAAGTTTTCTGTTAGACAAAACATGGCCACGTCAGCATCGTTACGACCTGTAAAGCGGTCACAGAAGCGGATCACGTCTGGTTTGCACGACACCAACACTTCCTCGGCCCGACGATCTCGCGCGCAAGCGTATTCTGTGCACCACGTCGCTGCGATCGCGATCGCAGCGAGGACGGCTGCATAGCGGTTCGCATTGCAAGTCCCGCCTATTCGTCGCGCTTGATCCACCAAACCTCTCTTAAGCCGCATATACTTCACTGTTTTTTCATTGCCCGCCAGGCTGATCTGTTTACAGGATTGGAGCGCCTCGGCAGCCGCTGGCTCACTGTTCCGGGCGCCGCAATGATACCGGCGCTCGGAATCATCGTGCCGCTAGGCGCAACACGCATTGCGAGGACCGGATCAAACAGAGATCGGCCGTTTAGCGCTTGTGTGTCGATGCTGGCTCCCAATATGGCGTTCTGCTTCGCAATGCCTACATCCTGACGTTACGATCGATTCAAGCACTTTGAGCGAGCGGGCAGCGGATATCGTATCATATCAGCGCTTTTTCCAAGCGAGTGGCTGCCGACCTTCTCCTTCTCGCAGATCTGAAGGTGCGTCGGCCGGAGGCAGGGACTTGTGCATCACCAGCGCGTTTTATGGCCGCCCATTCGCCGAAGCACCATCTCCAACGCGAGAGGCATGGTTTCACCCTCAGCCGCCATCATAGCTCCTGCATGTGCGGGTGGCGACGCGAACGTCCAAAGTCCTACAATACGTTGCGGCGAATTTAGAACGCAGGCTGGACACCGATGCAAAGCCTCCCTTGCCACTAGCCGGCCAGATATTCCTTAAAACGGCACGCCGATTGCTGGGTGAAGGATCAGCAAGTTGCCGCGGAGGAAGCGGTCGCGGCGGAGCCGGGATTCCGATGAGGTTTATTCGATTCATCCTGATCGATCTAGCTTTGATGCTACTCGCACCTGAGTGTGCCAAGGCCACGATTATGGCGACCGACGCAAACTTCGAATCGGCTCGCGAAGCTGTGGGATCCGTGATGCCGAGTTTTGGCCCGAGCCACTTAGTCGGCTCAGGCGTGATCCGACAGCTTACCGCCAAGCCTCTCAAGTCGCGCGCTATTCGAACATTCATCCGAAGCCCTCGGCCTGCCAAGCGGCCTGACAACCTTGGGCAGGTCGAAGGGCGCTTACCTCTCAATGAAGGGCAGCGGGCAACGTCCGATTGCCACAATCCTAGCGGCGCGGAGCTGCTCAACAAGACTCGGGTCTCCAATCTGCAGTCCGCCCTCCCACCCTAGGCCCTCACGCGAGCGGAAACGCCGTGCTGCCGCGGGATAGACTGGATCGTCGAAAGCATGGCGATCAGCTCCACTGCAGCCATTGGGCTCCTGACGTAGATGAGAAGATGCAGCACATGCGCAGGTTCATCAGAGAAGCCAAAAAGGGCTATATCGAAGTTGCCTTCAACGGCTCTCTCGGAAGCATTCCGCTAGATACGCAAATCAGCCTACCAGCCAAAGGTGTCACAGCCATTTTTGGTCCGCCCGGGTGCGGCAAAACTACACTCGCGCGCTGCATCGCTGGCGTCCAGCGTCTGCCGAATGGATTCTGTGCGATTGATGGGGAGATTTGGCAGGATGAGACGACGTTTCGACCGCCCCATTTGCGTCAGGTCGCGTATGTATTTAAGCTGCCTTTCCTCACTTCTCATTTGTCTGTACGACGCACACTCTTGTACAACGCGTCCAAATCGGAGCCGACACTGATCGATTTTGATGGTGTGGTCGAATTGCTCGCCTTGGCGCCACTGCTCGAGCGTTTGCCGTTACATCTTTCCGCAGCCGAGCGACAGCGACTCGCCCTTGGCCGTGCGCTGTTACGTCAGCCTCGGCTACTCTTGCTGGACGATCCACTCATTGAGCTCGACCGCTCCGCCAAATGCGAGATCCTGCCCTTTCTCGAGCGCATGCGGCAAACGCTTGCATTACCGATGATTTACTTCGGCCATGACATCGCTGACATGGAGCGTTTTGCCGATCATCTCGTCATGATGAAGGATGGCGCCGTGACCACGGCCGGTCCTCTAAGTGTCATTCAGACCGATCCGGCGCTTGCCAGGCGCGGCGAAGCGGCAATCTGTCTTGATACTACGGTCGGCGGTTATGACGGGCGCTATGGGCTGATCATGCTCCGCCTCAAAGCTGTGCGCTTTCTGATACCTGGGGTGCCGCTTACACCGGGCGCGCAGCTGCGGCTGCGCATCGCCGCCGACGCCGTGAGCATTGCACGCGAACCTCGGCGCGCAAGCTCTATCCTAAATGTTTTTACAGCACGCATAAAAGCCTCTTTGCCGCACGGCGAGGCTGAGGTCACCTTGGTTCTCACCCTTGAAACCGGCCGATCTGACGTGCCGCTTTTGGCGCGCATCACACGCCGCTCCTTTGATGCACTACAACTTAGCAATGGGAGCGAAGTATTCGCGGAGGTCGCGCGCGCCGTTCCGCTCGGGCTGCCGAGCGGCTGCTTGCAACGCCTGCCACATCCGCATGTGCACCTTCGACAGCTATGTCCGATGCGAGAAGAACACCAATAAGATCCTGGCGGTGATCGGTAGCCCACATGAGAAAGATCCGAATACTGTACCGGACAGTTCTCTACCTTCCAAAAGACGAATAGGCTAGTGGCCGGTTTGGCTCAGGATGTCGCGCACCAATGCGTACGCATCGGCGACAGGTGCAGCGACACTCGAGGCGGGCAAATGGGCACGCGCATTATACTCGCAATCGACGTTGCGAGGGAAGAAAAGATCTCGAGTTCGCAACCACTCGGGAGCAGAGCAATGTCCAGTAGTCTAGATAAATGAGCTTGCCTAGCCCGCAGCCGTCGGACCGGCCAGCTGTTTCCCGTTCGTTTAGCGAATTTGCTAATCGCGAGGAGATCGATCTTATTGCGAAACGCGCGGGAAAGGCCAGCGAGCCTCACCGCGGACTTGGCAGGCTGCTGCCTTGATCGCGGCGCGCAGCCGAGCCCAACCCGAGCTGCGGTGTTTGTTTACGACCGGACGACCTGAACGCGACGGTGGGGCTGCCGAGCACGTCGGCTCCGCAACCGTCCATCAGATCTTTGCCATCTCCGGAAGCCGCTTAGCTCTAGCGTCCGCTCCTGCGCCACATTGATGTCTTACGAACGCGACGATTGTGGACCCTCAAGGGCGAAACGTCGCAGTTCGACCAGCTGCGCGCGCTAAAACAGCGCAAGCCGACATCAAGCCCGTAGCTGGATTTGCGGTGCCTACCGGTCGATGACGAGCCTGCTACGGTTCAGGTCTGCCCTCTTCCCGCCAACCGCATGACCAGCGGCCGCGTGTCGTCGAACTAAGGCACCGCAATCGTAGCCATTCCTCTGCTGGGGTATGGCGGTGTTTTATAGTTGGCCCCGCATTATGAGAGCATTGGTACTCCAGATGACCGTCAGCTTAGTGCTGATCAAGGCACTAAACGCGCGAACATGCCGAACCCAAGCCGCTGGGCTGGTCTTGTTGCGCCCATTCCAGACCTAAGGACGAGTGGCATATAGTTTGCTCCACCAGTGAGGTCACGATCTACAAAACGAAGTTTGTGAGGACAGCATGCTCGGAATTGGAAGTCAGTTGCCGCCATTCGACATCACAGGCGTGAAGCCCGGTTTTCAAGTGCAGGAAGAAGAAGGGCAGAGTGCATTTGAGACGCTGACCGAAACGAGCTTTCCGGAACAATGGAAGATCATCTTCTTTTACCCAAAGGACTTTACATTCGTCTGCCCGACGGAGATCGCTGAATTTGCGCGGCTTTCCAAAGAATTCGCTGACCGGGATGCGGTTGTACTGGGTGGTTCGACTGACAACGAGTTCTGCAAACTTGCTTGGCGGCGTTCACATGTCGACCTGCACAATCTACCAATCTGGCAGTTTGCCGATACAAAGGGAACGCTCGTCGATGGTCTTGGCGTGCGTTCACCCCAAGGGGTCGCCTATCGTTGCACCTTCATCGTTGACCCCCAAAATACGATCCAGCACGTTTATGCGACCAATCTCAGTGTGGGGCGCAGTCCTAAGGACACGCTCCGCGTTCTGGACGCGCTGCAAACCGGCGAGCTCTGTCCCTGCAATCGCGAAATCGGCGGCGAAACCTTGAAAGTTGCTTGAGGCAGCATGTCGTGGATCGAACAAATAAGGATTCCCGATTTTGCGAAGGATGTCAGGCTTAACTTGATCTCCGTGATGACCGATGAGACGTTTTCGCCGGAACGAAAATACGGGCTGCTGCTGGCGAGTGCGGCTGCCACCCGAAATGCAGCCCTAGTGGCCGCGCTGGAATCCGCGGCGTCCGCCGTGATGACCTCTGTAGAGATCGCCGCAGCGAAAGCCGCCGCCACTGTGGAGGCAATGAACAACGTCTACTACCGCTTCGCTCACCTTGTTTCCGACCCGGAATACAAGACGATGCCGCCACGGCTACGTATGGACGTGATTGGAAATCCCGGCGCGGACAAGACAGATTTCGAGCTGTGGTCGCTTGCGGTCTCCGTCATAAATGGTTGTGGTGTCTGCATTGATGCCCATGAGAAGACACTGAGGGCCGCGGGCGTTGATTCGCGAGCGATACACACCGCCGTGCGCTTTGCTGCGATCACGCAGTCAGTGGCGACCGCTATCGAGGCCGCGGGGCCCGTCCCCGCTAAGGCGAAAGGCTGATCTCTGCTCTGCCATTCGACCAACGAAGTTGGGGCGCCACGCAGTGGCACCACAACGAAGCCTTTGCGGCCACGAGCGTCACGGCGGGGCACGTCGGCGAGTCATGTTGCACAGCGTCCTCATGAAGAGCGTCGTGGTCGAATTCCCCCCGTCCCGCAAATGACACGCCACGCGCCACGGATAGGATGAGTTCCCATCGCCTAGCCTCGATCGCTGAGAGCCTTTCGTTCACCATCACCCAAACTTGAACAGCACACCATACCCGCCGCGCGGATGGCTCCATTGGATGTCGCCGGTCGGCTCAGCGATAACGCGACAGGTACCGCACTCGATGCAGCCGTCGACTGCCACCTCGACTTGGTTGCGGTCGTTGAGCTCGTAGCAGCGAGCGGGGCAGACTTTCAAAAGTGCAAGTAGCTGCGGCGATGGCGTTGTGTGCGCACGGACCTTGACGTGAGGGTTTCCGACGTCGACAAGATAGCGGTTGTAATACAGCTTGTCCTCGACGCGCACCGCGGGTTCGGAACTCATACTTTGGCCTTCCATTCTTGGACTTCCACCGTTGCGATCAGCGCCAGGCCCGCGCAAGACGACAAGCATCGCCGAACAGACCTGACCATGACCGCGCCTTGACAAAGGATTTCAGGCTCGCTTTCTCCTTTTCAGCCTTTGGCGTCCCATCGACGCGCACAAAGTTCTGCATCGCCTTGGAGATGAGCTGCGGATAGGTGAGAAAGAAGTTCTGGGAGTGAGTATGCATTAGGGGCGGCAAATCCTTGTACTTCTTCAGATCTTTGATGACGAACGACTCGTCCAACATCTTTTTGTAGATTGACAGATTTGTTGCACTCATCGGTTCGCCGCGTGACTTGACCAGACCTATCGCTTCGGCGGCGATACGGCCGGAAGTCATCGCGAGATTGGAGCCCTCACGATGAATGGCATTGTTGAGTTGAGCCGCATCGCCCACTACGACCCAGCCTTCCCCATAAAGCTGAGGGATCGACTTGTAACCGCCTTCGGGAATGAGATGCGCCGAATATTCCTTGACCTCAGACCCTGCTATCAGAGGCGCCACAGAGGGATGCCTCTTGAATTGATCGAGCAGTCCGTACGGCGTTTGGCCCGTGCGCTGGAAGTCGCCGACGAGACAACCGATGCCAAGCGAAATGCACTCTTTATTGGCGTAGATGAAACCCATCCCGGTCATGCCACGAGAAATGGTGCCGGCCGCCTCGATCACGACGCCTTCATCGCCCCTGAGATTGAAGCGCGCCTCGATAGTCTCGCGGGGCAGGAAATGCATTTCCTTAACCGCGAGCGCAACGTTGTCGGCTGTCGGGCGCGCGCGTAGGCCAGCACGTGTGCCGAGCAGGCCATTGACGCCTTCGGCCAGGACGACGACGTCGGCATGTATTTCGCCGTCTCTGCGATCTGTACGAACACCGACGACCCTTTCATGATCGTCCCGTACGAGCTCGGTGACGGTCGTCTCGCACAGCACGATCGCACCAGCTTCACGCACCTTGGAAGAAAACCATTTGTCAAACTGAGCGCGTATGATCGTATAGCGGTTCGGCCGCTCCTCGTTGAAGTCCTCCGAACGGTAGTGCATGCCGACATGGGAGCGGTCGTCCATCATCCAGAACCGCTGTTCGATCAAGTGGCGCTCGAGCGGCGCCTCCTCTCGAAACTGCGGGATCAGCTTTTCCATCATATCGGCATATAGGATGGCGCCCTGCACATTCTTCGATCCGGGATATTCGCCCCGCTCGAGCTGCAGTACCTTCATGCCGCGTTTGGCCATCGTCAATGCGGCCGCGTTTCCGGCCATACCGGCTCCGACAACGATCGCATCGAATTTCTCTTCAATCATTCTCATCTCCTCTAGACCGCGATCCGGGCGCGCGACTCTGGCAAAAGCCGCGCGCGGAATGCAGCCGTCAGCGTCGGTAGCAATTCAATGGCATCACTGACGATCGCGAGATGAGCGAAGTCGAAGATCGGAGCGTTCTTGTCAGTATTGACGGCGACGATCAGATCCGCGCCCTCGACGCCAACCCGGTGCTGGATCGCACCGGAAATGCCCGCGGCAATATAGAGCTTCGGCCGGATGGTTTTGCCTGTCTGGCCGATCTGCCGGTCAGACGTAACCCACCCTTTTTGGACGAGAGGACGCGAGCAGCCATATTCAGCCCCAAGCAGACTTGCGAGCTCGCGCACCAACCGAAAGTTCTCAGGCGATCCTAGTCCTAGGCCGCCCGCAACCACGACATCGGCATAGGCCAGATTGGACGTTTGTGCATCGCGGTCCGGCAGGAATGACAATACCTTTGTGACAATATCGTCTTCGAAAAGGCCGAGCGGATGCACGACGATACGAGCGGCATCGCGCTCGACACGCTTAGGCATGGGCATGACCCGCGGGCGGACGGTGGCCATCTGCGGACGATAATTCAGGGTGTAGATCGTGCAGAGCAGCGAGCCGCCAAAGGTCGGACGCGTCGCCGCAAGCGAACCATCGGCGTCCACGTCCAGCGCGGTGCAGTCGGCAGTGAGCCCCGTCGACAGGGTCGTCGCCACGGAACCTGCGAGATCGCGACCGAGCGTCGTCGCACCCAACAGCAGGATCTCGGGTTTGTACGTATTGACAAGTTCGGTTAGCGCCTTGGTGTAGGATTCGTTACGGTAATTCGACAAAACATTGTCGCTCACGAGATAGGCCAGATCGGCGCCATAGCAAAAGGCTTCAAGCGCGGCGTTACGTGTGTGCTGCCCCTCCGGGCCGATAACCACAGCGGCAAGATTCACTTTTAGCCTGTCGGCAAGGCCGCGCCCTGCACCCATAAGCTCCCAGGAAACGGGATGCACCTGACCACGCTCAAGCTCGACGAAGACCCAGACGTGCTTGTACGACTTAAAGCGCTCCGGCAGCTCTTTCTTGGCTGCTGCGCGGCCGGTCGCCGCTGACATGGCCGTTCTGCTGACGTTGCTCATACTTTCAAATCCCTCCTCAACGATAGGCGCCGGCGCCACGGCTTGCTTGTTCGCTTCGTTAACTGAAGATCACTTTCGGCTAGCAAGTGGCTGGCTGCTCTGCCCCGCCTGCGTCCTCGGACCGGCACAACAACACACGTCGTCGCAATAGACGCACCCGTCCGACTGGATTTGGAGAGCTCTTCCAAACTGAACCGTTACCCGCCGGGTTCGACGAGCGCCACCGCGGCTCCCCAGGGCGCCGTGGTGATTCTAACCGATAGCTTCGGTGCCTAAATGGCCGAGCCCATACGCTGCCCAGTACCTGCGACGCAGTTCGGCCCAACCATTCCACATTAACGGTGCAAACGAGGGCGATCCTGGCAACACTTCTATCACGT
>NZ_LAXE01000001.1:2222132-2239992 GCF_003122645.1 Bradyrhizobium sp. SUTN9-2 | reverse complement strand
TTCGGCCCAACCATTCCACATTAACGGTGCAAACGAGGGCGATCCTGGCAACACTTCTATCACGTAGTCCATGCCGCCCCTCAAACGAAAGCACCCCGTATAGGCCGAAGCTGGTGCTCTTCGTGGCACAGTTCCCATCAGCCATGAGATGGGCACAAATCTGAGCGGGATTGAGGACCGATTTGATGCAGATGATGTTGTGCATACAGACTGCAGGACTAACGCGAGCCGGAGACTTATCCATTGACCAGCATCTCACCGACGCTACAGAGCTTTGATCGCGTCAAAATCGGCTTCGAAGGGAGCTAGCGTGATTATGGGCCTCGAAATGGCAGCGCGGGTCTCAGCAGGTCGTAAAAGCAGCATTATAGGTCCTCCTTCGAACTCATCGCGGTCAACTGCCATCTGTCGGCATTGATTGGCAGGACAACAGCAAGTGTCGTACCAGTCGCAAAGACCATTGAAAGCCAGTCTAAAGTAATGGCCTGCGACACAATTCAACGAACCGCTGATACCGTCGACACGAGCAGTCCAGACATGGGTCGGGAATACGACAACCGCCGCTCCGGTCATTGCTTCAGATAGTTGAGCACGATAAAGAGAAGGCCACAATATCGGATCGCCTCGGCGCCGGTCGGTCGCAATTCGCTTACAGTGAAACGCTAGATCACTCCAACTCGCTCAACGGGACAAAGGCCGCGGCCTTCTTAGGGTCTGCGACGGCATCCTTTAAAACCTTGAACACTCGCTGATCGATCGGTGACGATGTCACGAAATCTGCATAGGCTTGCTCCAGTATCGCCTTGCACCTAGCTCTGATTTCCGGCTCCTCGGCGCCAGTAAATTGCTCTTCAGCAAAATATTGTCCCATACGCTTTAAGATGTGAAGGCGCGCGACATTCACGATTTTGGGGTCGTAATCGACGCCAAGCAGCGAGAAAAACTCCTCTGCCGAGGAGGCCTTGCTGAGCCGACCCAGGATACCGGCGGACATGGATGAGCTGATCATCGAAAATTCTCCTTCGGATTAGCTCTGGACGGTCAGTGAGATGGGGTGGCGCCTGTTGACTGCTGCCGTTCTGCCTCGCACAGCTGATGCGCATCGCCACGCTCTGACTCCGGAAAGTGGTGCTCTCAACTTCGCTGCCCAGATCGGCAGGTCCGCCGGTGACGAAGCCAGTCCCGATGAAGATCCGGGATCAATGACCACACCACGATCTAGCTTGACGCTCGTCCGGACGATCGTCGGACCAGAAACTAGCCACGCGAAAAGATGCCGATTGGCAGACCGGGGACGGCTGGTCATTGCGTAGGAGATCACGGCATGCATGGCGGAACGGGAAGTAAGATCTGGAGGTGAGATCGCGCCAGGGGATCTGACGTGCGAAAGCTGGACGCCGCTCGCGTCATCAGCGACATCGGACACTGTCCTTGCGGCGCGTCGGTTTGCGAAGCGTCGACGCAAACGTTGCTGGACACGGCTCTTCACGCGGGGTGGTTGCCAAGCATCCGCACACGTCGCGCCAGATCGCCGCCACGGTTTCGCGCTCGACCGGCAGCTTGTGCTCGATGGCATATTTGCGGACTTGCGACAGGATCTGCCTGGCTTGATCGTCGCTGGCGACGAGCTGCAGTTCATCCAGTAACGCGGTGATCGCCGCAAGTCCGGAATGCTTGCCGAACACAAAGCGGTTGCAGCGGCCAAGCAAGGCGGGATCAAGCGATTGATAGGTGCGCTGATCTTTCAAAAGGCCAGCGACATGAATGCCGGATTCGTGCGTAAATACATGCTGTCCGACGATCGCCTTGTTCATAGGAATCGCACGTGCGGCCGCGGCTGCTACCACCGTGGCGACGTTCTCGAGCTCCGTGAATATGATGCCGGTCTCGCCCCCGTAGAGCTGCTTGAGGGCGACCGCGATTTCCTCGAGCGGTGCATTTCCGGCTCGCTCGCCCAGCCCGATGACGCTCACTGAGGCGTGGCTCGCGCCAGCCCTGATGGCGGAGAGCGTGTTCGCGGTTGCGAGTCCTAGATCGTCGTGACCGTGAAATTCGAGTTCGAGATCGGTAGTCGCACGCAAATTTCCGACCAGCGCGTAGGTTGCGTCGGGATCAAGCACACTGAGCGTATCTGCAATACGAAAGCGACGCGCGCCCGCGGCCTTTGCAGTCGCCATCAATTTGATGAGAAACTCCATGTCCGCGCGGGAGGAGTCCTCACCACCGACGGCGACCTGAAGTCCGCGCTCACAGGCATAGCCTACCACTCGCTTCACCCGTTCTAGCGCCAGGTCGCGATGACCACCTAGCTTGGCCGCGATCTGGACATCGGAGGTCGGGATCGACATATTGATCATGGACACCTTTGCTTCGATCGCCGCGTCGACATCAGTTTCCCGCATCCGGCACCAGCCTATGGTGGTCAGCGGAAGATCTGCTTCGACAATGGCGCGGATGGCGGCGATCTCCTCTTTGCCCATCGCCGGCGTTCCCGCCTCGATCTCCGTGACTCCGGCCCGCGCCAGCGCCAGCGCGATCGCCAGC
This sequence comes from Bradyrhizobium sp. SUTN9-2, assembly GCF_003122645.1. Lineage (NCBI taxonomy): Bacteria > Pseudomonadati > Pseudomonadota > Alphaproteobacteria > Hyphomicrobiales > Nitrobacteraceae > Bradyrhizobium > Bradyrhizobium sp. SUTN9-2. The sequence continues at coordinate 2,237,448 of NZ_LAXE01000001.1, read as the reverse complement.
TTTTCCTCTGTGGTGAACGCAACGCCAGGTGCCTGCTCGCCGTCGCGCAATGTCGTGTCGTTGAGCACGGTGGTCTTGGCGCGCACCTGGTCGGACCATGACGATTTGGCGGCGGTGTTGGCGGCAGTCACGCAAGAGCTACTCATTGTTTGACCTACCTACGCTTGAGCAACCAGCATGCCAGCCTGCCGTCCCGGCCAACCAATTGACGACTCTACCGCTTCCGTCCTCGACCTTGTTGAGCAAATGAATTGTCGCAAATGCAACAGGTCATGAAGCGGACGCCTTGCCTGTTGCTACGCCGTGTACGAACGTTAGCAATTGCGGCTCGCCAGGATGTGAGAATTGTCGCCGAGCACTTGGGAGCCGCCGCGGTCTTGAACACATGGTCACTCATTCGCATGGAAACCGCGTCAGCCGCGCCCTCAACGTCCCGCGCGGCTTACCAAATCGGGCGAGGCTTTCTCGGATGACGGCGCAATCGCCGGCTCTTCTGGCCTTTGAGATGACCGGTCGCCGGCGACAGCTATCCCAGTTGCCGCCTGCGACAACAGATCGCGCCGGCGCTCGGCCATTCGGCTCTCACTGCGTTCTTCACCGAAGCAGATGTCGAATTCGCTACATTGATTGCACACGGGTGTCGTGCACATCACAGAACCTTCGTTCTCGCAAAGCATCCGGTAGAAGAAGCGCTTCCAACGCATATTATTAACATTACGCGCGGCGAGCGGCGCGAAATGACGGCTCAGCAGCCGAGAGAGTTCGCCACGATTGCGCAAACCGAGAGCTTCCCACAGATGGTCCGGCTCTATCGCGCGGCGCGCGATCATCGAAGCCAGCCAGCAGCCAGTATCCCCCTCCGTCGAGCGTTGTGTGAGCAAAAGATCGCGAAGCATTGCGATCTCCTCGTCCTCTTCCCACTTGATGGGCGAGACCCGCTCCGCGGGCTTGATCTCGGTTGTGGGGAAGTACTGCTCCAGTAAGGCCGCCAATTCAAAGCCAGGCAGGCCAACCTTCTCAGGAAGGGAGCCACCATCCATCGTGGCAGCCGCCAGGATAGACGCCAGGACATGGCGATCGAGATTGCTGTCGGTCGCGATATCGGCATCCGCAGGAGGCACGCCGGTGAGCAGGCGGTAGATCCCAATTCCGCTTTGGAACTGGTTGGCGGCATCAACGGCACAAGCAGTGATGAACGGAACGATGTGCGGCTCGGACATACTTCTGCGGGTTTTCAAATGGCGAGGTTCGCGACTGCGCATTCGTCATTTCATGAGGGTCGAGCGTCAGTATGCCGGTCTCCAGGGAGGAATAGTGTGGGAGACCGGCATCTGTCACGCGCCCTTACAACGCCGTGACGCGCGACCTTTACGAGGCTGCGAGTTCGGCCGCGGTCTTGCCGATGATGGATTCATCCACGGGCTTCATAATGCCATGCTCCATCAGCATGTCCTCGAGTTCATCCATGGAGATCGGGGTGGGGATAATGCCTTTGCCGCCATTATTGTGAACCTTGGTTGCAAGATTGCGATAGTGATCAGCCTGCTTAGAATCAGGTGCATATTCGAGAACCGTCATTCTCCGCAACTCTGCATGCTGCACCACGTTGTCGCGCGGCACGAAGTAGATCAGCTGAGTGCCTAGCTTCTTGGCCAACGCCTCTGCCAACTCCAGCTCCTTGTCGGTCTGCCGCTCGTTGCAGATCAACCCGCCCAGCCGCACGCCGCCAGAGTTCGCGTATTTCAGGATGCCCTTGGAGATGTTATTGGCGGCATACATCGCCATCATTTCACCGGACATCACGATGTAGATTTCCTGCGCCTTGTTCTCGCGGATTGGCATAGCAAAGCCGCCGCAAACAACGTCGCCAAGCACGTCGTACGAAACATAGTCGATGTTCTCGTAGGCGCCGTTCTCTTCCAGAAAATTGATCGACGTGATGACACCGCGGCCGGCACAACCGACACCTGGCTCAGGACCACCGGACTCCACGCAGCGAATGTCCTTGTAGCCGACCTTCATTACGTCCTCGAGTTCTAGGTCCTCCACGCTGCCGGCGCTCGCGGCAAGGCTCAAAATCGTGTCTTGCGCCTTGGCGTGCAGAATCAGGCGGGTCGAATCCGCCTTCGGATCGCATCCTACAATCAGGATTTTCTGACCCATCTCGGCTAGCGCCGCCAGCGTGTTCTGCGAAGTGGTGGATTTGCCGATGCCGCCTTTGCCGTAGAACGCGATTTGTCTCAGTGAAGACATGTTACTCTCCATCAACCGATTTGCCAAAAGTTGCGCGCTTCTTGTGCGAGCTTGGTTCTCTCACAGAAGCGGGGGCACACGGGTTCAAGGGAAGGAGCGCATCGCTCGCCTTGGGCGTCGGCGTGCACTCAGCCCTCACTCAGTGTTGCTGCAGCTCATTAGCAACAGCCGTGCCAGCGCCTCACTCCATACATCAAGCTTCTGACTACGCTTACAAAAGCCACCCAGCCGGCGCGTGATCGTTTGTTGTCTTGGATGTGACGCGATCTGCGCGGCTGTCGGAAAACAAACAAACAACCACAAACATCAACGACAAAAGCCGGAATCACGGGATCTATTCCGATCTCTCCAGTTGTGGAACGGAACTTGCTGTTCCTCTCGCAAGCCGCCCGATTTCGGGAGAATGAATATGCCGGACGGACTCGAAACTTGGCGGACCAGTGGCAAGTGTTGCAAGTGCGGAACGGCGCTTGGTGCGCAGATATCATACCGAAGAACTTCGAATGGGCTCGCGGTAGCCGCAGCGGCCTGCCACTCAGTCAGCTCAGCACCCCTACATAGGTAGGCCATGGCGACAATCATCGTTTATCAGAAGCCCGGCTGCGCAAATAACGCGCGCCAAGTGCAAGCGCTAAAGACCGCCGGCCACGACGTGGTCGTGAAAGACATCTTGAATCAGCCATGGCATGCGGACGAACTGCGTAGCTTCTTTCGTAAGATGCCCGTTAGCTCCTGGTTCAACCGAGCCGCGGCCCGTATCAAGTCAGGCGAAGTCAATCCCGATGCTATCGACGCGGCAAGCGCACTCGCATTGATGGTAGGGGATCCGCTCCTGATACGACGACCGCTGATCGACCTAGACGGGACACGAAGTGCCGGCCTCAATCGTGAGCCAGCGCTGTCGCTGCTCGGCGGCAAGACGCAAGATGATCTCGAGGTATGCTTGCACGAAGGACAGTGCGCGCCCTGCCGTCAGGCGTGAAGACGCTGAGCGGCCCTGCCAGCTCACGAGCGAGGCAAAACAGTGTGGTTTTTCACTTCGGCTAGCTTCACGCGGGTAACCGCGGGAACCTCCGCCAAGACGGCGCGCGAGTGATTGCTCGTAGCGCGCGGCATCGCCGGTATTCCACTGGAATGCCGCTTCCGCTTTGTAAACGTGTGAGAGACGTAGCCGCACTCTGTAAACCTTTATACCTCCGCGGCCCGCCTTGGATCGGAGCGCCAACGCCGCGAAGCAGATTCTTCAAAGCATTCGTTTGACTGACTACTGGATTGAATAACGATCAAAACAGAACATGTTTCGCAGCCGTGATCCTAATACAACTCAGCGGGACAATTGTCCTAAGTCGCTTCGATTTTGATTGGTATCAAATACTACTCCGTTCCTCATGTGTGACAGAGATCTCGCGCGGCTGCTCGCGCGAGTTTTGGAATGGAGACTTCGATGAGAGTACTAACAGTTCTGGCGAGGGCATCGGTCATCGCGCTGGCGAGCTCGTTGGCCAGCAATTCGGTCCGAGGTGCGGATCTGGGCCCGGCGCCGACCTACTACAAAGCGCCTGCAATTGCGGCCTCCAGTCCCTGGATGATCCGCCTGCGCGTGCTCGGCGTTCTGCCGGATACCGCAGGTAGCTCAGTCAACGTTGCCGGAACGCCGTCGCTGTCGTCACCGAGTTCGGGGCTTTCGCTCAGCGAGCGAGCCATACCAGAGCTCGATATCACCTACTTCTTCACAGAAAACGTGTCCGCTGAGCTTATTCTCGGCGCGACTCGCCATCACATCAACGGCAATGGCGCACTCACGGGACTCGATATCGGCACCGCCTGGCTGTTGCCGCCAACACTAACCCTGCAATATCACTTCACCGATTTCGGCCCGCTGAAGCCGTATATCGGCGCGGGCATCAACTACACTGCATTCTTCAACGAATCGGCAGCCAATTTGTCGCTCGGCGGCGTTACCGTCACGGATCTACACATCAGAAACCAATTCGGCGCGGCGGTCCAATTCGGCTTCGATTATATGCTTGACCGTCACTGGGGCCTCAACTTGGACGTGAAGAAGCTGTGGCTGCGGCCGGAGTACTCCGCGACCGTAAACAATGCGGTCGCCGTCACCGGGCGCGCCAATATCGACCCATGGCTCGTCAGCGGCGGCGTCGCTTACAGGTTCTGAGGGCGAGAACACGGTCAGGGAGATTCCGTATGATCGACTCGGACGCTGCGAGCGCGTCAAGCGTGTCTCCTACCCTCACCGTGTACAGTGGGGAGCCGGCTGACACGTCGTCGCCGCGTCAGCTGGCCAGAGGCAGACAATCATTCCCAGCATTGCTCTCGCTGTGAGCTACGGATCGGGCGGCACGTAGTGACTATACACGAACAGATCGGCGCGTTATAATCTATTATTGCTTCGGCGCGCCTCGCAAAGGAGCCACTTGGCGTATTTGGCCTCATAAGAGGCGATGTGCCGCGCCCATGACAATGACCTAGTGTTAGCGACCCGGAGCTCGAGTTGGACGGTCAACCTCAGACGATCCGAGCTCCGAGCGGCCGAGCAGCTCCTGGACGAGCACGCCGTCCATGCTTGCGGGTCCGGTCAAGTGGTCGCCAGCACCATCACAAAGCGGTCGACGCGTTTGCCCTGCTTGAGGTGGGATTTGACGATCTCGTCAACGTCCTCAGGCGTGGTCACGCGGTCCCAGATTCCGCCGGGATAGACGACAAGCAAGGGACCAGAGTTACAAAATCCAAGGCAGCCCGCCATCGTGAAACCGATATCGTTGAGGCCTTGCGCTTCGATCGCCTAGCCCATTCGATCCCACAAGGCTTGCGCGCCTGAGGCGCCGCAACTGCCATGGGGATGCCCTGGTGGACGCTGCGTGTTGCAGGCAAAGACATGATGCCGATAAAGCTGCGGAAGCTCCATTACTTTTTCGGAGTTCATGCGCGTCCTCTTTTGATGCTGAAGTAATGAGGTGCGAGCACATAATGCCCAATAGTCTCTTACGATTGAACGCACCATGATTCCCAGCCGCGCTTGCGAAACAGGCGCGATGAGCTGGCGCCATAGCGGTTGTCGTCGCCAAAGATGAGCGATAGATACCCGGGCGTCCCCGAGCCGCCTCCCTATCAATTCCAACCTCTCTGCTGTCATGTCGATTTGTTTATCCACTCGTCGCTTATTCACGAAGTTAAGGTAAGTTGCACACCAGCGTTCGCTTCTGCAACGACCCTTTGCTTTGGACGGCGCGCCTCGCAATTATTGCCGAAGTTGGGGACAATGTCGTTCGCTTCTCGCTTCTATTAGCGGTCACCGATAGGCCAAAAGCCCATGGCCTCGCAGCTCAATGGCATCGACCGGAAAGACTCCAAAAACCCTCGGACCCATTCGCTCATCAAATCCCGCGGTTTCTGTTCGCTCATCTCGGCCTCGCAGTTTCCTGCTTGAAGACGTCGACCGCAGTCCGGCTCAGCCGAAAGATCCCGCGGCCACGAGTGAGCGGCCGATAAGCCGAGCTGGCACGGGTGTTGAGGACATCAAACCATTGGTCTGGCGTGAGCTTGGCCGGACGCTCGCTGATTTGTATCACCCTCCCGTTCGGGGCGAAGCGGACGTGGATGACGATTTCTTGCGAGTTCATACGATCCCTATTTGGTAACACTAACGATCACGGGCCGAGGAGACCGACGATCTCGATCATAACGTGCTTGGCTTCTGGCACTCGGCGCAGGCCTCAAGCCGAGCCTTGGACGCCGAGACTTTTTATGATTGAGCAGGCCTTCTCCGCGCTCGCCTGGAATATTTCTCTCCTCCCTTTCCTGGTCGAGTACATGGCGCCGGTGGCATCCAGCGCGTCCTGCATTCTTGTGGATCACGATGTACAAAGCACGTATCCTTGGTCCGCTTGCTCGTCTCTTGCGATGATAGGTGTGCGCCCATCCAGCGGACACTCCGCAAATTCAGTGCTCGCCGCACAAGTCCTTTTGGCCAGCAGGACGCTAGTCGGCCGCAATCCGCACGCAGCGATCCGATCGAGCGAGCATATGAAGATCGAGACGAGACAATTGTCGGAAACGGCTGATCCGATAACTCTGACGCATCACAGCGACTCCAAGAAACCTGCGAAAAACGGCGCCGCAGCCCAACAAAAGGGCCCATGTCGGCTCCAGCCGCAGCAAGTGGCCGTCGTTCGATTTCGATCAATTCTTTCGCGGTGAACGCCATCGGGGCCTCTCTTCGACCAAAGGGCTGATCCCTTATTGCCAGAACAGACGCTCAGGATCCGCGTTCAGTTCGTCGATTGCAGAGGGCAAGCGGAGGTAAAGGCTGTAAAATTCCCAGATTCCCCGGGCATGATTCTTCCGAAAAAGCTTCCAGATACCGCTGACGGTATCATAACGAATTAGGGCGACATCGATGAGAGCGCCATCTGCGTCGATGTTGCGCGAACAACAAGGGCTCTCGACGAGGTAGCCGCCCCTCACCGGAGCCACTTTCGGCGAGACGTAAAGATAGCGCTTACGCGCGCTCAAGCCGCGCTCAATTCGTTTGCGATCGAGCTCGTTTGGGTGAGGCAGCAGCCCCGTCTTTGCTTTCCTCATCAGCGCGGCATTCATGGCGAAAGCCTCCTTCAAAGCACTGTTATTTCTTCTTCAAGACAGCCGATGAGCAGCGCCTCACCAAAATCGACAATATAGACCGGCACGTTCGCTTCGGTGTGGATAGCGACTTTGATGATTTCGCCGGCTGCTCCGGCGGTGAGCAACACTCCCTCGGGCTCCGCGTTCGGAAATGAGCTATCGTTGGTGAGGTCGACTGCGGCTTTGACTCGCTGGCCCCGTCGATACTTCGGAACGCCTTGCTGAGTCATGACTCCTCCGGTAATGGCAGATCATCGATCTTCTCGCAGATGTCGGCCGGCTCTAGTTCCTTGCGTTTCATGCCAACGCGGTGGCCGCTGTCCAGAAACTCCACACCGTAGATGTAGAATTGCTGCAAGAAAGTGCCGATCGAGACGACGTAACCCACCTCCCCCTTCTTGACTAAGACGTCACCAATCTCCTTGCCGGGATAGGTCCCATCGTTTCGGATGGTGCGATTGGCTCGGAGCTTTTGGCCAAAGCTGAAGACGGGTGCGTCGTTGAGCTCGACGATGTCGCTGTCGCGAACAATGCTATCCATATTCCCCTCCTCATGCGCCGCTCACTCTAGAACTGCAGAGACGCCGCCTAGCTCACGCCGGCGACACTCTGAATCATTTCGTGCTCACGGGCCGTATCGTCAATCACATCGACCATGGGAGGGCTGCCTCGGAGGCCGCTCTCGTACTACGAAGCGCCCTCGCACCGCCAGGATGCCGCCAGGCCGTGCTGCCGGCCCAGTAGCACCACCGCAGGACAATGCAGGGCAGTCGTCGTCCCGGAGGGCGCGAACCCAGGCGCCTGCGACGAGGGCGACGCTTGCTACGGATTCAACACCAGGTCTTACCTTGCCGCTCATGAGACCTCATGCTTTAATCTGGCGCTTGATAGCGAGGCAAGGACCTGTCAACCACGCAGGTACTGTCGACCGGACAGGCGGCTGCACATTGCGGCTCGTCAAAATGGCCAACGCATTCGGTGCATTTCGCCGCTTCAATGAAAAAGCTTCCCTCCTTCTCCGATATAGCACCGTTCGGGCATAAGGGTTCGCAGGCTGAGCAGCCCGTACACTGCGAGGCGATGATTTTGAACGGCACATATTCCCCCTTACGCCGCGGAGATCCGATCTCCCAGCGGAATCGCGGCGTCGCCGCGCTCTACATGCTGGACTTCCCCGCGCCTCACCTTGTCGAGATAGGATCTGAACCAAGCGATTGCCGACTTCTCAATGAACTCATAGGCGAATTGATCGACCGGCTCGATGCCCGCCTTGATCAAATTGCTTTTCGGGCCCCCGCCAATCTTGGCCACGAAGACTGCATGGCAGTCACGGATATCGCGCATGATGGCGGGAAGTCTATCTTCCTCGCCATAACCGCCCTGGCAGTAAACCTCCACACGGCGTCGACCAACGAACTTGGCGCCGGATGTGGAAAGCTCGTACACTTGGAATTCCTTTGCATGCCCAAAGTGCTCGTTGATCAACCCCGACCCCTTGCTTGCCACCGCCACCAGAAGAGTGATCGCGCTGATCTCTCCGGAAAGCTTCTCAAGCTCCTCTTTGCAGGCCTCGGCTTTGGAGACGCGCTCATTCTCAACCCTTTGCTGATAAGCCTTGCGTATCTCTAGGTCATATTGGACGTCCATTTTCATCACCTGATCAGCGGTGAACTCCGGGGTGCGATCGTCCCCGAGTAGACCAACCGCGTCGGCGCGGCACTGGCGACAATGCCGCATCATGTTTATCTGCCCTTCACAAGCATCTTGCAGCGCTTTCAGTTCTTGCGCCGTCGGGCCGCGCTGACCTTTGAGACCAAATTCTGTGCCATGCTCGCGTGCGGAGATCAGCGGCATGATATTGTGAAGGAAGGCACCGCGCGACGTGACCGCCTTGTTGACCTCTACCAAGTGCTCATCATTGATGTTGGGGATCATCACCGAGTTTACCTTGCACAAAATACCCCGTTCGCTAAGCATCTCGAGGCCTTGCAGCTGGCGATCAGTGAGTATCTTTGCCGCCTCGATGCCCGTGTATCGCTTGTGGTTGAAGAAGATCCACGGATAAATCTCGGCCCCGATTTCGGGATCAACCATGTTGATGGTGATGGTGACGTGGTCGACCTTGGACCTGACGATGGTGTCAACATATTCCGGCAGTGCGAGTCCGTTGGTTGACAGACACAGCTTGATGTCGGGGGCCGCCTTAGAGACCAGCTCAAACGTTTCGAACGTCTTTGCTGGATTGGCCAGAGCATCGCCCGGTCCAGCGATGCCAAGCACCGTCATCTGCGGAATGGCGGTCGCGACCGCGAGCACTTTTCTCACTGCCTGCTCAGGGGTGAGCTTCTCGCTCACCACGCCCGGACGCGATTCATTAGCGCAGTCGTATTTTCGGTTGCAGTAATTGCATTGAATGTTGCAGGCCGGCGCGACAGCGACATGCATGCGAGCGTAATGATGGTGCGCGTCTTCGCTATAGCAGGGATGATTTTTGACCTTTTCCCAGATTTCGCTTGGCAGACCGCCTTGGCTGGCCTTCGAGCCGAAGCTCGCCTGACCGGTCTTGGACAAAGCGCAGCAGGTCTTATGATCGGTGGCGGGCTGCATCATCTTGCGGTGATCTACCGTAGCTTTGACATATTTTCCGCGTCCGACGACAGCGTTCATTCGCTTCTTCCCTGGAGACATCGTCGCCCTCCTAGGACCATCCTTGAGCGCGCCTCAAGGTGCTCGGTAGCAACTTGCATGCCATGGCCAGATTGATGCAATTGCAGCCGCAGGCCACGAGCTAGGCGACGTTACCACTGACGCATGCCACAACAGCAATGATGAGCTTGTTGGCAAAGCGACAGATAAGTCGCCATTCTCACCCAGAGCTCCGTGCCTTCCGCATTCATTCTCGCACTAAGCTCACCCGAACCCGGCTCGATCGAATGCGTTTGCCGCATTGCGGCTCTCGCAGGCCCGATACGCGCTGGGAATCCCGGCTCGACAAGGGCAGTAATGGGTACCAGCTATCGTAATGAACTCTCAGCGACGGGGCGCGGCTCGACTGATCGAGCGATTGGCTGCTTCATCAATTCCGTTGCTGCAGCACTATCTTTGCTAATGTCGGTATGCTGGGTCGCCGCTGACCGCATTGCGCTTAACTTGCTGCGGCGGCGCAAACTTGCTGGCGAAGAAGCCGGCCAATGCGTCTGGCAGTGCGGGAGTGTCTTCACGGATCGAGCCCGGTCTCGTCCCGCTTTTTCGCATTGATTGTGATCGGCAACCGGGTGTCGCTCGCCATCTCAGGCAAATCGAACACCCAGCCATTAGCCACTTTGATCCAGCCGCCCCATAGCGTCTCGTACTCGGATTCCACGATTTTCTCCTCGAGATCCTTTTTTGGCACGTAGATGGACAGGCCCTCCGGAGACCGGCGGATCATTATTTTCACGAGGACTACTCCCTAGCTGTGCCGCGGGAGGCGGCGCGCATGCGAGCTACAATGTCGGACACAGCGCACACGACCTTATCGACTTCCGCCAACGAGGTCTCACGCGATAGAGAAAAGCGCACGGCGCCGTGCATCCGCCACGTCGGCACCTGCATAGCACACAGAACATGCGATGGCTGCATTGAACCGGAGTTGCAGGCTGATCCGAGCGACACGGCTATTCCCGCCTGATCGAGATGATGGGCGATGGCTTCGCCTTCGAGATGGTCGAAGGCAATATTGGCCGTGTTCGCCAACCGATTGCTGACATCGCCGAGCACAGCGCACTCCCCATTGCGCAAGATTCCATGTTCGAGGCGGTCGCGCAAAGCGCCAATGCGAACGCGCTCCGGTTCAAGCCGCTCCGCCGCAAGGGCGGCAGCCTTTCCCAGGCCGACGATCCCGGGAACATTCTCGGTCCCGCCGCGGCGCCCTCGTTCCTGTGATCCGCCGCAGATTAACGGTCGGAATTTGGTCCCTTTGCGCAAATATAACGCGCCGACTCCCTTGGGGCCGTGCATTTTGTGCGCGGATAGCGACAGCATGTCGATCGCGCTTTCCTTTAGGTTTAAAGGCACCTTACCAATTGCCTGGACCGCATCTGTGTGAAACAGCGCGCCCGCCTCACGCGTCAATCCTGCCAGAAGTTCCACAGGAAATTGCGTTCCGGTCTCGTTATTGGCCCACATAACGGAGGCAATGGCTGTGCGTGGCCCAAGCGCGCAGCGAAATGCCTCGATATCGAGCCGACCGCAAGCGTCTACGGGTACTATGTGCGTCTTGACTCCCCTTGTCATTAATTGCTGAGTTAGCGCAAGTACAGCGGAGTGCTCAACCGAAGTGGTGACAATCTCGTCTCGCTCTTCCTGCGTCGCCACCGCAGAGAGGATCGCCGCATTATTGGCTTCGGTCCCTCCCGAGGTGAAGACGATTTCACGATCGTATGCGTTGCCTAACAGGTCCCTCAGGCTTCGCCGGGCCTGCCTCACAGCAACTGCGACGTCGTTGCCAAAGGCATGCCTGGATGAGGCATTGCCGAAGTTCTCAGTGAAGAACGGCAACATCGCTTTCACGACAGACGGATCAGTCCGTGTCGTTGCATTGTTATCGAGGTAAATCGGCACGCGATCTTTCAATCCACTGCCCACGAGTACCAGAAACGAGGATTAGCTGACCAATCCGAGGATTTTACCCACGTGCCGCGCCTGCGTACGTCCCACGCTCGCCATCGAAAGCTTACACGACGTACAGGCACCGGCCAGTCTCGCCATGAACATGCTGCCATCGATGCCAATCAGCTGCCAGTCGCGACCGTGTAGAATGAGGCATGATATCTTCGAGCGCGCCGCGAATGCGACGCTCCCGCTTTGTTGTAGTGGACCACGATTGCCTCAGTTGCTTTGGCTCGACCGGCGGACTTCGACGTTTTCTCCTCATCACCTGAACAATGTTTTTCATCAGCGGAACGATTTCCCGCAGGAGCAGTTCGCGGTAGCGTTCGGGTTGTGAAAGGTAAATCCAGAGCCCTCCAGCGCCACGACGAAGTCGATCGTCGTACCGATTAGACGATCGCTGCTCTTGTTATCCACGAACACCTTCAGGCCATCGCATTCGATGACGGTGTCGTCAGGATTCGGCTCTTCGGCAAGACCCATCTTATATTTGAACCCACTGCAGCCGCCTGCTTCAATCATGACGCGCAGACCGCCGGACGGGAGCGTGGACGATGACATCGCACTCTTGATCGCATTCACTGCGCTATCGGTCAGGTTGATCACGTCTTTCCCTCAGCAGCTTGAACGTAACCAAGAGCAAGTCACGTGCCAGCGCGCAGACGCTTGTTGATGCGCGCCTTCGCACGTTGGCTTTGGAACGGGTGTCGGGTTCCTTACAAGCTACTTGAGGCGGGGCGACCCAATGACGCGCTGTCTTCTCAAGCTAGACCGCTACGCTGCGGCGGCAGGCAATTTGCATCGCATCCGGACGACCAAGGGGTCGGTGAAGAGCTTAGATCAAGGACGCATTTGATGACTGCAATCGAGAACACCGCACTTGGCAGACTTGAGAAGGAGGGCCGCCTGCTTAACGCCGTACTCAAAGGTGCGACTACCAAGCCGGGCCGGTTCGGCTTTCGTGGCGACGTCGCACTGAAGTTCCAGACTCAGGTCGCGGACGAGAAGCGACCGCCGGACTATTCGATCGAGCAGGTTCTAACGTTCGCGCAGGACGGAGAGCACACTATTCCGGTCCTGGCCGGCTACCTACACTCCTTTGCGTATCTTGCTGACGTCGCGACTGTCCTTGACGGCACCTTAAGCCAAACCGGCAGCTACTTCATGTTTTGCAACAACATCGATTTGCTGGCGAAGTACAGAGTGAAGTTCGGCGATATTAACTTCCACGTCTTACCCTGCGATGAATCCACTGTTTGGAAGGAGATGATGGACCTGGTCGGGCTGAACAAGGATGATATCAAGAAGCTCGATCCGCGGGGTAAGCTTGATTGCCTCCTCGATGCCACGAAGGATCTCGATCTGTCGTGTGAGGAGATCTCGTATGACGACGGGCTAAAGAGGATGGAAGCCGTGAAAAATCGCAACGAGAACCGGCCGGTCTAAGCGCAGTCTTCAGTTATTTGCCCATGCATCGTCTTCGACAAGATGCACACCAACGATGCAGATATCGCCATCCAGAACTGCCAACGCGATCGGCGTGAGCGCTCTACCCTGACATGGACCTTCGACGCACCGCCCGGTGCCGAGTTCGAAGGTCGAACCGTGCTTGCCGCACATCAACCGGGTGCCGCAAGGATCGAGGAATTGGTTCTGCTCCCAGTCCAATCTGACGCTGTTGTGCGGGCATTTATTGACATAGCCAAGCACCTTTTTGCCCCAGCGCACCACGATGATGGACCACGGCCGGTGCTTGCCGTCATCTTCGACGACCATAAGATGAAATCCCATGGCTTGGCGGCTCGGAATGTCGTTGAAGCCGCAAATTGCATAGATGGGATTTGGCTGCATTCATCACCCGGTTGTTGCAAAGCGCTTTTCATTGTCGTTGTGCAATCAACGTGCAAGAAGTGTACAAGGGCCGGACCGTGTTTCCGGCACTGCAATCGCAAGCTTCGCCGTCGCAGGAGCATTGAGCCTTTGCTGCCCTTTCCATGCCTGGTGCGCAGCTGCAGCTCCAACCTTTCTGGACCATTTGCAGGACCGCTAAACTCGACAACTGCTCTTTGCTGCTCGCCAATCGCCACGCTGCGGAAGCCCCGGTTCCAATGCCCTGCGATGGAGTATTCATCGCAGCATCGCAAGTGCCTTTTTCAGAAAGTGAACGCTCGCTCCCAGCCCGCAATGGGGGCGCACGCGGCGAACATGCGCCCCCTTAGGCTAGCCCTTGCGCCCGCGCATGGAACGGCGAAATGTCCGTCTTCTGGCCCGCTGCTGCTGTTTCAGTCACTTTACCCTGCAAGCGGCTCCCCTACGCCTGCCAAAACCTCTCGAGGAGAGCCATACGCAATGAATGACACTAGATGTTCAGTCCCGAGGTCAAGTGGATGGGATCGATCCGGAAGCGGTCTGGCTCGTTTGCCCAAGCTGTACAGATGGCTTCGTAGGGTGTGGGACCACGTAGCGTTTTCAGCCGTTTGGCGAAGTTGTAGCCGTCCAGGAAGGCGCCGAGGTGATCTTCGAGCTGGCGCTTGGTCTCATAGTGGTATCGCCGGACGGTTGCCTCTTTCAGTGTTCGGTTCATCCTTTCGACCTGACCGTTGGTCCAAGGATGGCAGGGCTTGGTGAGACGATGCTCGATGCCATGTTCCCTGCAGGTCCGGTCGAAAGGATGGCCGCGCCAAATGGCGGTTGGACCCGATCGGTTCTTGGGCAGGTCGGCGAATTGGATGCCGTTGTCCGTGAGCACGGTGTGGATTTTGTAGAGGACAGCCTTGGCCAGGCCGTTGAGGAAAGCCCTGGCGGTGGCAACGGTCGCCTTCTGCATCAGCCGAGCGAAGGCGTACTTCGTGGTGCGGTCCACCGCCACGAAGAGGTAGAGCTTGCCCTCCTCAGTGCGAACCTCGGCGATGTCGATATGGAAGTAGCCGATCGGATAGGCCTTGAAAGGCTGCTTGGCAGGCTTGTCACCGGCGACCTCGGGCAGGCGGCTGATCCCATGGCGTTGCAGGCAACGGTGCAAGGATGACCGCGTCAGATGGGGAATGGTCGCCTGCAGAGTAGGCATACGATGAAGACCGCCCGATTGACGCGTGCGCGCGGGCCCGGCGAGCTCTATGATGGCGTTGCGTGAAGGTCAGGCGGCCTGCTGACCGGCGGGCTTGCCGGCTTGGCCCAGCTTCCATTCCCAGGGCAGCAGTTCGTGCAGACGCGATGTGGGAAGATCGGCGATACGGGCGAGGACGTCGGCGAGCCAGGCCTTGGGATCGACCTCGTTGAGGCGACAGGTCGTGATCATCGTCAGCATGATGGCGGCACGGTCGGCGCCGCGCTGGCTGCCGGCGAAGGTCCAGTTGCGCCGTCCCAAGGCGATGCCTCTCAATGCGCGCTCGGCACAATTATTAGTCAAGCAGATCCTACCATCGTCGAGGAAGCGGGCGAAGTCGTCCCAGCGCCTGAGCATGTAATTCATAGGCTTCAGGACCTCGGAGGAGCGCGAGAGGGTTTCGCGCTCACGCAGCAACCAGGCGTGCATGTCCTCGAGAAGCGGCTTGCTCTTTTCCTGGCGCACGGCACGCCGCTCCTCGGCGCCGCGGCCGTTGATGGCGCGCTCGATCTCGAACAATGCATCCAGGCGTCCGACCGCCTCCAGTGCGATCGGAGAGACCGGTTTGCCCTTCTTACCTTGCCGAGCATTTTTCTCGATGTCGGCCAGCTCGAAGAAGCCCCGTCGTGCATGGGCATAGCAAAACGCCGGCGTAATCGGCCGCGT
>NZ_LAXE01000001.1:2217348-2218667 GCF_003122645.1 Bradyrhizobium sp. SUTN9-2 | reverse complement strand
CATAAAACGCTATCCGATCCGCGTTGGACGCTGGGTTTCTTGTGGGTTGCGCCAATCGATCCCTGACAACAGATAGCTCAACTGCGCCGGCGAGATCGTGACTGATTCACCGGCAACCGATGGCCAGATGAACCTTCCTCTCTCGAGTCTTTTGGTAAACAGGCATGCTCCCTGGCCATGGTGAGTCGGCCCCGGGAGTTGCACCCGGAGCCGCTCTCCGAACCGTACGTGACGCTCTCACGTCATACGGCTCTCAACAAGTAACGAAGCAGAACTCAACATCGCCCAATGAGCGAACAGCTTCGGCCTACGGCAGCGGATCAATCTGAGCCAGGTGGAGGCTCTGACTTTTCCATTCTTCAGCCCTTTGTATTTGCGTCGCGCCCAACGGTTAAGGGATTCGTCGACGTATCGATACAGGTTGTGCATTTCTGACCGCCCATATCTGCCGTAGTACTGCATCCATCCACAAAGGACGGGGTTCAGTTCCAAGGCGATTGCGTCGACTTCCGTCTGCGAGCGAAGCCTGAGCCGGAGCTGCCGGATCGTCGTACGCATAGACTTCATCGCCACCCTGCTGGCCGCTGGCGAGAACGTACAGAAGTTTTCTTTCTTCTGATGGTTTCTTGCCCTGCGCGGTCGAAAGGTAAATCCCAGAAAGTCGAATGACTGACTGGCATGGCTACCCGGGCGATTGCTGTCTTTGCAGTAGACGATCTTGGTCTTGTCGGGATGCATTTCGAGTTCGCATTCCTCAAACCTTGCTTGCAGCGCCGCCTTGATGGCCTCCGCTTCAGCCTTGGTTCGGCAATGAACGAGCCCGTCGTCTGCGTATCGACACCATGGTGACCGCGGGAAGTTCCGCGCCATCCACGTATCGAACACATAATGCAAGAACAAATTGGCAAGGACGGGACTGATCACGCCGCCTTGGGGTGTGCCCCGGCCGCGAGCGGTGATCGCTCCGTCTTTGCCTTGCATCGGCGCTGTTAGCCAGCGTTCGATGTAGAGCAGAGCCCATTCCTCTTGCACATGCTTCCTGACGGCCTTCATAAGCAACTTGTGGCTGATATTGTCGAACAGGCCTTTGATGTCGAACTCCAGCACCCAGTCCATCTTCCAACACCGTTGCCGGGTGACGCCGACGGCGTCGGATGTCTTCTGGGAGCTACTTTCCACCTGCCGTTCGGGCTGTCCCCATTCCCAAGAAGAATGGCGGACAACGCATCATAGCTCAGTCGGATCGTCTCGCGCAGGTCAGGGGCATTCTCCAGCCGCGACAGGGTCGGCTGCGAGCAGAGGTCCAAACCGCTGTCCGG
>NZ_LAXE01000001.1:2200888-2217323 GCF_003122645.1 Bradyrhizobium sp. SUTN9-2 | reverse complement strand
CTAGACATCTACCAAGACTGTTCCATCAGGCCCGAGCTCCTGATCGACATCAAGCAAAGCGCGGGTTGCAGATCGCCCGGAAATTGCCGTCGGCGACGGCGCGCTCGGCTTTTGGAAGGCTTCCCGCACCCGACACCCGCGATGCTAGGTGCACAACAGCGTCAATACCCTGGACAAGGTACCGCTCTCGGTGCCAGCCGCCATCAGGAGGGATTCGCGCCACGTCTATTGGCAGCCGACCCGGACGTCAGCCCGCAGCCGCAATCGACGTCTTTGCGAACAATACCGCGCCAGATGCGGACGGGAAGTCGAATGATCGCCGCAATCGTCGTCTCACCATGAAGAAATCGCTAGTCTATCTCATCCGTCGTTCGCAGTTGATTCCAATGCTCGGCAGGGAAGTCGTAGAAGGCCTGCAGGGTTTCGCGGTCCTTGACCAGGCCCGCGGCCAGGTTTGACCGTCCCCCAGAGCGACCATATCATTCCAAGTTGCTTATCCTCGATCGGCTTTTATGATCACTTCCTAGCTCTCTTTGAGCGCCCGCCGCCTCTTACGTCTGCTTTGGTGCATTGACGATGTCGTCGACTGCATCAAGATGTCCCACTCAAGCAAGATTGGTCGATAGACCGCCCCCAAGCCAACCGCGGTGGGGGAGCACCGGGCTGCGCAGCGCCAGCGCAGGCAGCTAAGGGCTAAGCCGCGTTGGCGGCGAGCGGCCCCGCGCTGCGTCGGTGCAGCACTCTGGGCGCGATCCCGCCGCCTGACGCCGGCGCGCGTTGAAGTGGTGAGCCATTTCTGCAGCAACATCCTCAATGAGCTCAAGTAGCCACCGCTTTCAGGCCCGACCTCGTCCACAGCGACTATTCTGCAGCCGACCCCGGACCTAGATTGAGGCGCTCGAAGTACCAAGAGGTGTCGTCGCCTGACGACTCTGACTCATCACTTGCTTCACTCGAAGCTCGCTTGATGTTTGTCTTAGCACCACTACTCTGGGCGGCAAGATATCCTTCAGGTTTGCCTACACGTTGCCATTTACCTTCTTCGTTATGCGTCCACTTGTCGGGATGCTGGTGAGGGTCAAGTACCCAGTGATTCTTATCACTAATAGGAACAAAGCCCATCTGAGCCAGACGGGACTCGATGCCTGGGAGCGCAGGTTTTGACATAATCAGTGCTTGTTCGCCGTCTTGCCGAAGCTGGTGTTCGAGTAGGATATCGCCAGCGTTCTCGACGAGCGGATGAGTAACCCGAAGATCCACTTGGGATGTGACCTCGTTTCGACCGGGGAACTGGGCGCTGAATCGCCTTCCTCCTACCCGAAGTTTGCCTTCTGTCCTCAGAAGCCCGACAGTTTTGTCACCCAAGCGATAGGCGTAATATCGCGCCTGGTCCGTATCTTCGTCGGTGTGACCATAGGTTCTAGCAACGTATGCCGTGCGCTCAGCTTTTGTGGATATGAAATCCGAGTACTCCAGTGGACGCTCGGCAATGTACTTGATGTCCTCACCATAGAAAGCCTTCACTTCTTCCCCGAACTCATCGATGTCGAGCTCTTCGATCGGAGCTTGGGAACTTACGGAGTACGGCCGTGTCGCTGCCTGAGACGAACTTCGGCCAGCATCGGGCGCCATGCCTGCAAGCCTTTCCGCAAAACCCTCGTCATCTGAATGCCTTGCTTCATCACCATGGGCAGCGCTTGTGGATTGGCTAGATGAGCCAACAATTCGGCCATACATCGGATCGCTCTCCTGTCGGTACCGGTTTGGGGTGCTGAGCTCGCGTTGCTCGAGCTCTACCGAGGATGGTACGATATCTAGCTGACTACGAGCTGACGCGCCGAGGTTGAGCATCTGTCGCCTGCTCTTGTGAGAGGAAACTAACTCCTCGTCAGTAAAGAACGGCTAAGCAAATGCGCTAGAACCGGATCTCGTCGTTGTGGACCGATCTGCGCTTCACGGTTTCAGTGCACCGGGCATCGTAGTCTTGGAACTTCATTTTCAGGATCGTCGAATCGACAGTCATCATCGCATCGGAGGTCGCGATGCGGCCGAAGAGGCACAGGACGACGGGATCCAGCAATCTTTCGGGGCCAGGCTGGATCAGATCATCAATATGAAGCACGCGCGGTTCAGCTAGCCGCCAAAGACGATTGAGACCCGGCATCCGCCGCCGTACAGCGAGAACGGCGGGCGCGCCGCAGGTCCACGAGCCTGTTTCGAACGGCCAGCATCGGACCACACAATCTCAGAATGTTACGCGTAGTTTACTCGCCAAGCGAATGTCAGCGGCAGCCTGGCATCTTGTGCGCCTGGCTGAAGACTCTTTGGCGTCTCTGCCTGACCGCCGATGGCACTCAGTTCCGGCCAGTGATGCGCGCCGCATGAGGCAGTGTTAAGCCACACCAGGTGCCCTCAGCGGAACAAGCGTCCCTGCTGGGACGAAGGTTGTTGGCAATCTTGACGTCGTGCCTGCGGCGTTTACGCGCCGCGCTCTTCACGTCGAGATGCATACCTCCTGAACGGCGATCATGCGACGGCTTCCTGTGGAGACAGCCCGCGGAAAGAACCATGAGCCCGGCAGTGGATCACGTTTTGACACCGTGCCTGCGATTAAAGAACAAACGACCACCCAGTGGGCCTGTCGACCCGCTTCCACTCGTCGTTCTCGTTCATCCACACTTCGGGATGCTGGTTAGGATCAAAGCACTCAGTTGTTGCGGCCCACGTGAACAACACCCATTTCCGCTAAACGGGCTCCATGCCTCTCCTGGCAGGACGTGACAAGATCAACGGATGATCGCCGTCCTCTCGCATTTGATGTTCCGGGAAGATATCGCCCGCGTTCTCGACGCGGATGAGTACCAAGGACGTGATACCGTTGCGGCCCAGCTGCTCCTGAAAATACCGGCTTGCTGCACTTTGAGGCGCCGGAGAGCGCCTTCACTCATGCAGCTTCGGCTGCAGCTGAAACGTGGGTCTGGCAGTCGGCCGGGCAAACCCTGGCGCACGCACCGCATCCGATGCAGGCACCCTGATCGTCCAAGACCATGATCTTCTTCTCGATCTCATCGTCCTCGTCATTGTCGAGGTCGACAAGTTCGCCTTCCTCGTTGATTCCTTTCAAGGTCATGACATCTCGACCGCACACCTTGAAACAGCGGCCACAACCGATGCATTTCTTTGCATCGATCGTGACCAAGTATTGTGGCGTCCAGTCGCGTCCGTCTCGTGTTTGGAACGACATGCATTGCCCCCTCTAGGTATTCTCCAGCGCTTTTAAGGCGAGGCTCGTGCGATCAAGTTCGGCATAAGCATCGTACGCCTTCTGAGCGACCACCATGATCAAGCTCCAGTTCATGGGTAATTCTTCCGAAAGATCGTGCAAATCCATCTTGGCCTGTATCGCCTTGGCGGACACTTTCCTCAGTTCGGCCTTCAGTGTTTCACGATCGCCCATGAGTGAGTATCCTCAATAGTTCGCCACGTCTGGGAATTTCCGAATCAGGTCGATTCCGTCCCTGACATATTTATCTCCCTCCTGCGCCAGCTTGACGAAACTGTCGAATCCGAAGCGATGCACGTCGCGCAGCTGCTTGTTTACGGCGACCAACCGCCCTGCGATGAGCACTATGCGCCCGAAGCCTTCATGATGCAGCTTCAGAATCGGCTGAATCATCACGCCGGTCTCCCTCTCAACTGACAGCGCAACCGCATTGAAGAACAGCTCAAGCCGCCACAGTGTTTTGGGATCGGGATCACCGATAATCGGCAATGCGCGCCGTTTTTCCATGTTCAGGATATAGGGTTCGAGCAGATCACGATCGCTCCTCCCTTCCCAGGCTCCGTTGGTATCCTGAGCACGCCAAATCTTGACCAAATCGATGAGGAATGGCGCGTCGACCAGGCTGGCCTGCTGCTCTATTTTCGCGGTCATATCACCTCATTCATCAAAGTCGAACGCTCTCCGCTGGTCCTTTGCCAGGACCTTGCGCAGCCAGGGAGGTGGTGTGCCCTTCAGCACCCGCTCAAGTTTTTCTAGCAGTACCAGAATGTTTTCTGGTTTACTCACCTTGATCGGATGAATTTTGTTGGCCACCACTCGCGCAGCCGCTGCACCACCAATGGCAGCGACGTAAAGGATTGCGCAATCCTTGACGGCCTCGATCTTTGGCGCCAACTTGTCATCGCTGCCGTCTTCCTTAAGATCGTCCTCAAACTCGATCGCTTCAACAAACACGTGCCCGCCGGGAGCGACATCGTAGATTGCGATATTCCTTGCCCAACCAAAATGAGCATCGACGCGTCTCAGGTCCTGCGTGGCAAACGCAACTTTCATGCAACCGACCTCTCAGTCGCGCCGGCGGAGCTGTGATAGCCTGGGCATAGTGGCAGTCCGCGCGCAGTTCGCCACCTATCTGGCGTAGCCTGATCGTTTTTGTCGCGATGCGCGATCACGAGATTGGCGATTTCGAAGATCAGATGACGGGTACCACGATAGCCTACTGACAGCTGGTGTCCCGCGCCAAGTCGATCGAATATCGGAAAACCTGCACGATAGAACGGCACCTTCAGCCGCGCCGCCGCTTGCCTTCCATGCGAATGCGTGATCAGCAGGTCGCAACACCTCTCCTTGGCAAGGTCTTCCAGATCTCCGAGATCGCCAATGATCACCTCCTTGGTCTGGATCCGCTCGATCACCTCCGACTGAGTAGTCGTCACGGCAACGGTCACCTGCGCGCCCATGTCGCTCAGCATGCCGGACAAATCGAGCAGAAGGTCTGGCTCAGCACCGATTGCGAGTTTGCGACCGCCAATATGGAAGTGTGCATCCAGCATGGCATCCGCGAGCTGACTGCGCTGGCGTCGATATTTCAAGGGTATCGGGCGCCCGCTGATCTCGCTCAAAAACGTCATGAACTCATCATTCGGACAGAGGCCGCACAGCCGCTCGAAGACACGAAAAGGTACGCCGGTCTTTGCCTGCATGACCTCTGCAGCTCGCCGCATCTGCGCCCCGATTGCAATCGTCCACCCGGCGCGGCCCATATCCGCAATTTCGCCGACGCCGATGCCGCCGATGGTCGTTGGCGTAAACTCATCGGGGATATGCCCATCGAGCGACCCCGCCAGGTCAGGGAGGAAGGACGGTGACAACCCGAAATCCTCCAGTATGACACGGAGTTCATCAAGGTCGCCGGGCGTGAGGTGACATCCCGGCAGAACATTCACCCTCGATGGATCTCGCAGGCCATTGGCAATTGGCCCATCCACCAGCACCTCCACAATGCGCGCGACAGCCTTCTCCCAGCCGTCCTGGAACGCGCCCTTGAAATCAGGTGTCGAGACGTAAACGAGCGGCAACTTTTCGAGTTGCGGGTGCTTACTCCGGATCAGCTTGAGGTAGGCATCCACATCGTCGCCGTTGGTTTCGGTAACACCAGTCGAGCAGATTCCGATGATCTTTGGCTTGGCTCGCTTGTAGATGTTCAGTATCGCCTGCTCGAGGTTCTCATAACCACCGAGTACCGTCGTGACCTCGCTCATCGCGGTGGTCTGCAGCGGTACAGCCTCTTTGAAATGCCGGACAAAGAGCGTGAGCCCGAAGGATGTGCACCCCTGGGAGCCGTGCAGAAGCGGCATCGCCCCGCCCAGCCCCATGAAAGCGAATGCGCCGCCGATCGGCTGGCTCATCTTCAGCGGGTTGACAGCGCAGGCTTTTGTTGGCGCCGTGACGATGGCCATGACGCCTCCCTACTCTGCGGCCTGTTGCATGGCAGATGGCTCGGACGCCAAGATATCCTCGATACGTCTTTGGCAGCAGCCACCGACCGCATTGGTATGCTTCCTGACCGCTTCGACGCTCCTCAAGCGATGCTCGTAGATTGCATCCTCGATCGTGCCCAGATCGACCTTGTTGCACATGCAGATCTTCCTGGCGCGGCGCGACTCTTCGGCGAGCGCGGGATCGGCGAGCTCGGTCGCGGGCGATTGCATCTGCTCCATCGCCTTAGCCAACGCCTCCCATGGCGCCGGTCGACGTAGCTGCTTCCACATCGGACTGGAGAGCGACTTATCGATCTCCTCCACCAGTTTGACCATTCCGACATAGCCCATATAGGCGTGGCAACGCTCCTGGTTGATATCGAGCCAAGGCATCGCCGCTTTCAGTGCGACGAACTGCGACTTGCCGCCCGATAGCATGATGTCCGCTTTTGCGCCCTTCAACATCTCGTACATTTCGCGCGGCGTCATATCCTCGATCATATGGGCATCATGCCCCATGAGCTCCTTAATGCGCTCCTTATCTTCCTTGGTCGATTTTTTCACACTGGTACCGGCTAACTCAAGCCCGGCTTCCTGGAGTGCCGCAACGACCGACCAAGACTTGACGCCGCCGGTCATTAACAATGCCTTTTTGCCTTCGAACCGCGGCTTATACTGCTCGATCCCACCCCAGGCCCACGCTTCCTCGCGCGCGATCACCGATTCGGTGCGCCCCAGCAGATCTGTCGGGGCGCCGCGTTCAACCAATAAGCGGGCGATCTGCCGTAGCGATTCGCTCGAATCTTGAATACCGTAGAAGGACCCCTCGAAGAATGGAATCCCGTAGCGTTGCTCCATCTTGCGTGCGACGTTGATCATGGACTTTGAGCACACCAACATCGACGCCCGTGCGCGATGAGATGAAGCGACTTCGCGATATTTGCCATCACCTGAGATGCAGCAGAGAATTCGTACTCCAAGCTCGTCTAGTAATGGCTTGACTTGCCAGAGCTCTCCCGAAAGGTTGTATTCTCCGATCAGATTGATGTCGTACGGGGTGGTGTAGTCCGGTTCTCGCGTACCGATCACATAGTCGAGCAAGGCCTCGCCGGCCAGCTTGTTGCCGAGGTTCTTCGAACCGACGAAGCCCGGAGAATTGATCGGGATCACGGGCTTTGAGAATCTTCGAGATGCCGCCTTGCAGACTGCGTTGATGTCGTCGCCGATCATCGCAGGGATGCAGGTTTGATAAACGAAGATTGCGGACGGATCGTACTTGTCGATGATCTCCTTAATCGCCTTGCAAAGCCGCTTCTCGCCTCCGAATACAATATCGGTTTCGCTCAAATCGGTTGTGAATGCGGTGCGCCACAGATCCGAGCCGGACGACGCTGCACCCCGATTGTCCCAGGAATTGCCCTCGCACGCGATCGGACCGTGTACCAAGTGAGCCACGTCGGTGAACGGCTGCAGCGCAACCTTGGCGCCATCGAAAGCACAGCCGCCGGCAGCACTACCCGGCTGCAGCTGTTTTGTGCAGCCGTTTCTGCGTTCAGCCTCCGACTTACTGCCATTCTTGGCGCAGCCCGGCTCGTCGAAGATATTCTGGACCGTGGCCGCTAGTGAACTCATCCTGTTTCCTCTCTGGGCGAACAAATTGCAAAATCAACGACCATGTGCCCGTGCCATTGCACATTGGTTGAGCGATGGCACGCTCAGTCGCTCGTCAGCGAATGATGTCGAAGCTGTAGTCCGTTTTGCCAAGAACGTTGGTGTTCTTGTCGATCTCGTCGAAGATCTTGTCCAGGATCTTCACCAGCACGTTCAGGCCGCCCTGATAGCCCCATAGGGGGGAGCGGTGATGATGATGCCGATCGAAAATCGGAAAGCCGATGCGGATCAGTGGCGTTCCGGTGTCGCGCTCCAGGTACTTCCCGTAGGTGTTGCCAATCAGAAAATCGACCGGCTCGGTAAATAGGAGTGAGCGCATATGCCAGAGGTCTCGGCCGGGATAAGCTTGGCAGCCCTGTCCAAATGGCGAGCTTGCAAGCAGCGCCTGCATTTTTTCCTGCCATGCCTTGTTGCCGTTGGTAGACAGCACATGGGTCGGTTCGGCGCCGAGTTCGAGCAGAAACGCAGCCAACCCATAGCAAAGATCCGGATCGCCATAGATCGCGAACTTCTTGCCATGAACATGCGCGCTGGAGTCGGCGATGGCGTCCACAAGGCGGCCACGTTCTAGCGCAAGTTGCTCGGGAATCTCGTTGCCGCTGAGACGTGACAGCGCGACGATGAAGTCATCCGTTGCAGATAAGCCCACCGGGTAATTGAAGG
The DNA here is from genome assembly GCF_003122645.1 of Bradyrhizobium sp. SUTN9-2. NCBI lineage: Bacteria > Pseudomonadati > Pseudomonadota > Alphaproteobacteria > Hyphomicrobiales > Nitrobacteraceae > Bradyrhizobium > Bradyrhizobium sp. SUTN9-2. Next base: position 2,209,226 of record NZ_LAXE01000001.1, on the reverse strand, counting down.
ATACGACGTCTTGGCCATGCTCCGCCACGAATGTCAGCGTCTTTTCCGTGCACCACTGTTGCATGGAGATAGTCGCCTTGGCATGAATCGCGTTCGCCGCATCCTCCAGCGTCGTACCACCGTCATACATCCGGAATTCGCCGTCGGTCGGAGTATCAAAGACTTCCGAATTGTCGGCGAGAACCGTATGCTGGATGCCCATCAATTCCAAGACGCGCTTGATCTCGCGAAGGTTTCCAACGGTATAGCCATCGAAGCCGCCAATGATGTTGATCGCCCCATTCGGTTTGCGCTCAAGCTTCGGCGCTGTTCCGGCCTTGCCGTCCCAAAAATGCTCCAGAATACCCTTGAGCGCATTGTCGTAGCCCGTGATGTGGCTGCCGACGAACGCCGGCGTGTGGGCGAACGGCACATCGAAGTCCGCCGGAACTGAGCCTTTTTCTTTCGAAGTCTTGATGAAGGCGTTGAGGTCATCGCCGATCACCTCGGCCATGCAAGTTGTGGAAACCGCAATCATCTTGGGCTTGTACATGTTGTAGCTATTCGCGAGCCCGTCGGTCATGTTGTTCAGACCGCCGAATACGGCAGCGTCTTCCGTCATTGACGAAGAGACACAGGAGCTCGGCTCCTTGAAGTGCCGCGACAAATGACTGCGGTAATAGGCCACACAGCCTTGCGAGCCGTGGACGAAGGGCAACGTACGCTCAAAGCCAACAGAGGCGAATACGGCGCCAAGCGGCTGGCACGCCTTGGCCGGATTTACCGCTAGCGCCTCCCGCGCGAAGTTTTTTTCGCGATATTCGGCGGTTTTCGTCCATTCCTTGATACGTTCGACCTCGGCAGGATCGCGAGGGTTCTCGAATATCTTCTTCTTGGCCAGCATCTGCTGGTATTCTGGACCGCGGAACAGTTCTACATGATCGAGCACGTGCTCGGCACTCTGCGCCATTGGTGAAATCCTTCACTATTGTCGAGATTGGTATCGCCTCGGCTTTCCCGAGCGAGTTGACTTGCTTTATTCGGCAGCCTGGAGCTTGGCGCTCGAAGCTTCCTTCCAGGGGGCCTTGGTTTTCTTCCAAACCGGCGAATTGACCGCCATGTCCATGTCGCGGGCAAAGATCGCGAATCCGTCATAGCCGTGATATGGACCCGAATAGTCCCAAGAGTGCATCTGCCGGAACGGCACACCCATCTTTTGAAAAACGTACTTTTCCTTGATACCCGACCCGACAAGGTCAGGCTGGAGCTTTTCGACGAAGCGCTCGAACTCATAGCCATTGACGTCATCGTAGATAAGCGTGCTGTCCTTCACGTAGTGCTGAGCTGTGCGCTGATAGTCGTCGTTGTGACCGAACTCGTATCCGGTGCCAATGACTTCCATCCCCAGGTCCTCATATGCGCCAATAACATGACGCGGACGGAGCCCGCCGACGTACAGCATCACGGTCTTGCCCTCCAAGCGAGGCCGATATTTAGCGATCACCGCGTCCGCGAGCGGCTGATACTTCTCGATTACCCGCTGGGCGCCTTCCTTGATCTTATCGTCGAAATAACCCGCAATCTTGCGCAATGACTCTGCGATCTTTGATGGTCCGAAGAAATTGTACTCGCACCACGGAATACCGAACTTCTCTTCCATGTGGCGTGAGATGTAGTTCATTGAACGGTAGCAATGCAGAATGTTGAGCTTTGCCTTCGGCGTTGCTTCGAGCTCAGCCAGTGAGCCGTCGCCGGACCACTGCGCGATTACCCGCAGACCCATCTCCTCCAGCAGAATTCGGGATGACCAGGCGTCGCCGCCGATATTGTAGTCTCCGATAATCGCAACATCGTACGGCGTCGGCTCGAACTTGGGTTTGGCATCGTCCTCGAGATGGCCGAAAATCCAATCGCGCACCGCATCGTTCGCAATGTGATGGCCAAGTGACTGCGACACGCCCCGGAAGCCCTCACAACGGACCGGCACGATGGTCTTGCCTCCATACTCCTTGGATTTCGCTCGTGACACGGCTTCGATGTCGTCACCTATCAATCCGATCGGACATTCCGATTGGATCGTGATGCCGTTATTGAGTGGAAACAGCTCTTGGATTTCATCAAGAATTTTGACCAATTTTTTGTCGCCGCCGAATACGATGTCCTTTTCCTGGAAGTCGGAGGTGAACTGCAGGGTCACGAAACTATCGATACCTGTGGTGCCAACGTAATAGTTGCGACGCGAGCCCCACGAATACTGACCGCAGCCGACGGGGCCGTGGCTGATATGAACCATGTCCTTGATCGGTCCCCAGACCACCCCCTTTGACCCTGCATAGGCGCAGCCTCTGATCGTCATCACGCCGGGTATGGATTTGATGTTGGACTTCACGCCGCAGTCTGACTTTCCGGCCTGGTGAACATTGAGGTGCTTGGCACGCCGTTTCGCGGTCTTCTCCGGATAGACCTTCAGCACCTCCTCGATCAGCTCTTTGTTGCGAGCCCTGATGTCTGCGATGCTCTGGGTCGTGGCGAGACTCATCTGATGTCCTTCAAAGGTTAGCTGTTGCGAGGGCGGCTTCTTAATCCAACACTTTTGCAACCAGCATGCCAGCGTCTCGTGAGCACCAAAACCGCAACAATCAACACTACTTAGCGCGCCTCGTGCGGTGACAGGGGCGTTGTTGCGAATCCGACATGGCGCTTTCGCAGAGAACTCTTGGTGTGGCCCCGTTCGAAATGGAACAAGGCGGGCTCTGCCTGAAATTCCCCACCCGGTTCTGGAGCCTATCCGGCGACTGCAGTGCTCTGCGATTGAAGGAAGTAAGTCGGCCGCAAGGCCGGCTGGCCGACACAGGCTTACCAATGCGTCTATACCTACCTACAGATGCTCGCTTGCCGCGATGATGATGACGTGCACGATCCGAAGCTGCAGAGCTTAACGCGAGCTGCCTTGCCACGTGAACGCTCGCCAGGTCACGCGAGCAGTTGCCACGCCCTGACAAGGACACGCACATCACATCGATCTCTTCGCGTGCATTTTAAAGTCCCAGGCGACACACGGCACGTCGCCAGCAGGGCGGAACACTTGAGCAGCGGCATCGCACAGTGCGCCCCCGCCCGCACGTCTCCACCGGCTAGGTCAGGGATGGTGACAATATCATGCGCATGTGTTCCCATCACTTTAAACGAAATGATCGACCCTTCTCGGCCGGCGTCCCGATCATGCGCACGAAGTTGATGGCCTGAGCTCCTCCTCCGGGTAAGCAACCAGTATCTTCTCGGGCGTGTGGATCTGCACCTTTCCTATTGAATTGATGTAATCGACAGCGGCGCTTAAACCGACGCTTCGACGATCGGCGGCCTACCCGCTTTGAACCGGTTTGGCGGATCTCCGTAAATGACACTGGAACGCCCGAGCTCGCGAATCATCTCCCCGCCGCCATTGAAAGGCGACATCGAGGCCAGTGCTCAGGTTACCGTAAAGTATCCCGACCCAGTCGGACCATACAGATTGTGATCCGTCATCAGAAATCGCAATCGATGTCGCAGAAGTCGGCGTTCAGAAGGACGCATTCCTTGCGAACCGTAGATCCGGCGAACCCAAGCCGTTGAGTGCGTTGATGACGATACGCAGCGCGTCGATGCTGAGGCCAGCATCTATCTCGTCCAGGACGCACAGGCTCGGCTCGAACAGCGCCATCTGCAAAACCTCGTTGCGCTTATTCTCGCCACCGGAGAAGCCGAATTGAAAGCCGCGCTTGAGCATGTCCTCGGCCGTCTCTTTTCAGAAATTCGCGGGTGGAGAATTCCTGCTCGCCGCGCGCCTTGCCCTGGACGTTTCAGTGCGCCCCGCAGGAAGTACATTGTAGTCACGCCGGAAACTCGACAGGATACTGGAAGGCCAGGAACACGCCTTGGCGCGCCTCAACCCGCCGCCGAATCGGTCTGGCGCAGCGTCGTCACCCAGATCACGCGCGCCACCTGCTGGGTCGGGTTGTCGAACATGTGCGGCACGACGCTCGGAAAACGAAAGCTGTCGCCGGCTTCCAGCACATGGGCCTGGTTGTCGAGCCATAGCCGCAGGCTGCCCGCGAGGATGTAGCCCGCCTTCTCGCCGGTGTGCTGCAGGAAGTCGGTGCCGGAGGAGGCGCCGGGGTTGAGCGTGAGCTCGTAGAGCTCGAGCTGGCCTTTGCCTTCCGGCGTCAGCGCTTCCTTGACGACGCCGCTGGCGGTGAGCCGCAGCAGCCTCCGGTTGCTCTTGCGCACGATGTAGCGCTGCCCGTCGGCGGGATCGCTGCTCTCGAAGAAATAGGAGATGGGGACATCGAGCGCGATGCCGAGCAGGCGCAGGGTGCGGATCGAGGGCATCGCGCGTGCGCGTTCGAGCTGGCTGATCATGCCGGTGGACAGGCCGGTCTTGTTGGCGACGTCCTGGATCGAGAGGCCGGCGCGCTGCCGCAGCAGCCGCACGGTCTCGCCGAGGCGCTGGTCGACCGCATCGTCAGCTTCGATCGCCGAAGCGGCCCTGGTGCCGTGGGTATCGCCGCGACCATCCATGTCGCTCTCCCGTGCATCATCTCAGCCTCAAGGCTTCGCGCCTCGTGACTTCAGTCAGAGTGAAAAGCCGACTCGTTCTAACAATTTGGTGACGGCTGTATTTAGTCGTGAAGAACTTTTGCTAGAAATATTTAGAAGCACTAAAGCCCACTCCTGCCCCTTGCCGGGGTCTCGGGGCGGCGCGCTCGTTATGTCGCAACGCTCTGCGAGCGGCTCGCGCAAGTCACCACGAACTCGCGGCTAGCAAGTGAGAAAAACAGGAGACGGATAGGAATGGCGGCTGTGTCGATAGCGTCTTCATTATGTTTCGTGCGGGAGCTCCTCTCGTCGGCTACCCGACCTTTGCCGGCACGCAGGTATCTGGCACCGGGCAAACGACGGCGCATTGTGGCGCGTCAAAATGCCCTTCGCATTGGGTACACTGGGACGGATTGATCACATATATGTCGTTCTTCAGGCTGATCGCGGCATTGGGACACTCGAACTCACACGCACCGCAGACGGTGCACTGGGATGCGATTATCTTGTAAGCCATCACTGCGGTTCCATGAGCCAAAGGTGCGGGACAGCTTCTTGCTATCAAGTCTTGTGCCAGACAGTTTGAGTCTGATTCGTCTGGAGTATTTTCGATAACGCAAATTGCCGCCTCGACACGCTGTCGCAAACCCTACAAGGGCGTGGCGGCTTGATCTCGCTGCTTTGATTTGCGCGTGGTCAAATCACAACTGTTAGCGATCAGATGAACCAGCTTCGCCAAACTCAGCAGAAGGATCTGAGATGCTCCTCAACGCCCGCCGTGCCACGGCTAAGATCGATGCGTCGCGCGGCGTCATAGAGTTCCCCGCGGGTCCACCCAGAGCGCATCTTGTTGATTCCACTCACCGGGACAGCCGCGGCTTTACGCGACAGCATCACGGGCAACAACCGGCATGTCCTCACCAGTCCGCCTCGCCACAGCCAGTCAGAAGGTCGCGACCAACCGCTCCAGACACAATCACACCCGTGATGCGCGTCCCTCTCGGGGCCCGCGGGACGCCCCGTATTGCCGGCAACCGGCATTCACATGCGCTGTATGGGGTAACAGTACACTGTCTCCCCCTCGCCCGGGCGACTGAAGCCAGGTGTTCGTCTGGTGATCCTCCGCTACGCTTCGCGGTCAAAGTAGATGCCGGCCGCGGTCAGCCGATTGATGTAGCCGAAAAAAAGCCACCCGAAAGGGTGGCTTAGTCACGGAGGGAACAGCCATGAGGGCCTTTGGGATCACGCCGCAGCCTGTTCGATCGGTGAGAAAGGCAGCCCGAGGCTTTCGGCCACCGCTTTGTAAGTTAGCCGGCCCCGATGGACGTTGAGGCCCGCCCGCAAATGTGGATTTTCCAGTACGGCGGAAAACCCCTTGTTGGCCAGAGCCAAACCAAACGGCAGAGTTGCGTTGTTCAGTGCTTGACTCGAGGTCAGCGGAACGGCGCCGGGCATATTGGCCACACAATAATGAATGATGCCATCTACTTCGTAAGTTGGATCAGCGTGAGTGGTTGGGTGTGATGTCTCAAAGCAGCCGCCCTGATCGATAGCGACGTCCACGAGTACCGCCCTCTTGCGCATCGAGCTCAGCATGCTCCGGCGGACCAGCTTCGGCGCGCTCGCACCTGGAACGAGCACGGCACCAATCACCACATCCGCCGCAAATACTTCTTCCTCGACGGACTCGATGGTTGAAAACTTGGTGCGAACGCGTCCTTCGAACAGCTCGTCCAACTCGCGGAGCCGGATTAACGAACGATCGATGATGGTCACTTCTGCGCCCAGACCGACCGCCATGCGTGCCGCGTGCGTACCGACGACGCCACCTCCGATCACCACGATGCGGGCAGGCTGAACACCGGGCACCCCACCGATCAGCAGCCCTCGTCCGCCTGTACTCCGCTTTAGGGCGCTACCCGCCGCTTCGACCGCAAGCCTACCCGCGACCTCGCTCATCGGCGCCAGCAGTGGAAGACCACCATGCGCATCAGTTACCGTCTCATAGGCGATCGCGGTGCATCCAGATTTTAGGAGGCCGGTAGCCTGGTCCAGGTCGGGAGCCAGGTGCAGATAAGTGAAGAGGATGTGATTCTCACGCAGCTGAGACCATTCGGACGGCTGAGGCTCCTTGACCTTTACGATCATCTCGCTCGAGGCGAATACCTCAACGGCGGAAGTTAGAATCGTTGCGCCAGCATTGCGATAATCGTCATCGGTTGCACCAACGCCAGCGCCCGCATTGGTCTCGATCATCACGCTGTGGCCTGCTGCCACGTATTCGCGGGCAGCTCCAGGAGTAAGGCCCACGCGATATTCATGCGCCTTGATTTCCTTTGGAACTCCGACCTTCATTTGAAAACTCCCTGCCTGACGCGCCCTTCTTATCGGAAGCGAGCAGCGATATCGCGACGCAGCCGATAAAATCCTGCAGGAATTCAGCGATATTTGACAGGCTTTGCAGGATTTCAAACCACGGGTGCCGAGCGGATCGTGGGACCTCGCTCCCTGAACTTAACGCCGTCGACACAGCGCGATAGTGATAAATCCTTCCGAATTGCTGTTTCGGCTCGGCGGAAGGTTCTTGCAGACCTCCTCGAGAACCACCGGTAAGAGGCAGTGCTGGGGTCATCCAACATTTGGCGATCTCCCTCATTTCTGGCTAGCGGTAGATTTCGCGTTGGAAAGCCTCACGTCGAACACTACTCAAAGTCGATCAGTCGAGCGGTCACCATGGAAAGGGAAGCTGACAAAACGCAACAAGCAGATGTCCGTTTGACGCTTCGCATTGCATTTTTTTAATTGAATAAAGAGCGACGCCCGGGCTGCAGTGACGCCGATGAACCACTGCAGCCTAATGCTTTTGCTTTGCGTCCGACGCACCTGAGGTGACGCATCGCGTGGCGTGCGCGATGCTCGAACGGGGCAGGTCCGGATCGGACGGCAGGGCCAAGTCCCTCAACCCGGCACGGCCGGTCCATTTATCCAAGCATGCTTCAGACTGCTCGACCTTCGCACGCTAGCGCGATTGCGCTCTCTGTCGCGCGAACGCGTAGACCGGATTGATACCACAATAGGCGTAGGTGCCGGATGCAGTGGCCATACACTGCTCATAGGTCGAGAACTGGCAATTGCCCGGATATCCCCAGGTACGTCCCTGCAGACAATATACGTCCTGCGGGGCCGGGGGGATGTACGAGCGCCCCCGCGAAGCCGCGCTCGAAGCCGATCCGAAGCTGACGAGCATGGGGATTGCAAGCACACCGATAAACAGAAGATTGCGCATGATCTCGCCTCCGCTAATTCTTGCCGAAGGATAGAGGATTCGGATTTGATGTTTTGATCTTAGTCAATGGCAAATAGCCGGTCGCCATCGTGGGACGATCACCTTAGTCTAGAAACTCAAGTGTGACAGCTCGGCTGCTTTTAGAGAAGAACGCATTTTTCCGGCGTGATGGGCTGCATCTAGGCGCAAAAAGACGAGGGAAGTAGCGAATCAGCATATTACTCGCGCGCGCGCATGCGCGTTGGTAGCGATCAGACCGCCTGACTCACTGCGCTTCGAGCGCGAGAAATTGATTGGGCGATTGCTTCGGCGGATATCGTCGTGGCCAGCGGCCAAGCGCCCCGTTTACAGGCCGAACATATGACCGCACCGTCGTCCCTTGGTCAACCAGAGAAAGATCTTGCGGCCGGGCCGTTCCAAAGATGAGCAGAGCCCCTTTTGGACGCCGGTGGGGGTCCGATTCCTGCGCCGATTGATTCTAGAGGCTATTCTCCCGGT
>NZ_LAXE01000001.1:2196594-2199861 GCF_003122645.1 Bradyrhizobium sp. SUTN9-2 | reverse complement strand
CCGGGAGAGGGCAGCCACGGCATTCACTCTTTCCATATTTCAACGGATATTGAGTTTGTCGTCGTTGCCCTCCGGCACGATCATGTGGATGTGCGGATGGTGGTTCATCGCCGAACCCGAGTAATGCAGCACCGCGGTGATGCGGATACGTGCGTCGAGATGCTTGGAATTCGCGGGGATGATCGTCATCGCATCGGAAGCCGCGTGGAATGGCAGGCGATAAGTGCCGATCGCACCGGATAATCGGCATCACTGGCGGACCTGAACCCGCGGTAAGCGCGCCGCAGGCAAGCGGATGACGATCTGGCAGTCCGTGATGTTGACGACTTCCTTGCGCTTTCTCCCGTCATCGTACCGCAATTCGAACGTCACTCTCGATGCAGACGGGGTAAAGGGCTCAGGCGTAAGGCTGATCCACCCCTCCCCCAAATTCAGAATGATCGGTCGATCCGCCCGGAATCGGGCGTCGAGCAGCACCAAGTCCAATCGGAGGTACTGGAGCCGCACGTTGAGCCGTCGACGCACGCCATCACGTGGCCAAATACGCAGGGTGTGAGCGAGCGTCTCCATGATGCCACCGTGACAAACCTGCCCAAAGATGGGATCATCGGCAACGATCGTCGCAGCAGCGCGGACCGCCCCACAAAATCCCAGGTCGATCTCGCACGAGTAATACCACGCTCCACGGTGATGCGGCTGACCGAGCCATGTGGTCCCGCTCGGCGCCGGCTCGAAGCCGCCACCGGCCGCGCCGTCATTCTCCTCGCCCGGATACCAGTAGCCATGACCAGCCGACGCCGGGCCGCTGTTCAGCAAAGCCCACGCGCTGAGTTGTGACGCATAGCCGAGACGAAGGAGCGGGTGCGGGTCGTCTGCATCGTTCAGCGCATGATCAAGCAGCGCCGAGCCACCCATCTGCGCCATGTAAGTCAGCGTATAGGCGTCGCCCGCAGTGCGGCGATAATCGCTGCCCAGGTAGTAATAAGCAGGTTCCAGCCAGCCACGGCAGAACAAATTTGCAGCGATCTGACGCTCCGCGAAGGCACGCGCTGCCGCCTTCGAAACCCCCATGGCGACAGGGTCGTCCAGGGCCGAGCGCGCCAGTGCCTGCGTTGATTCGAAGGCTGTGGAATCGAACGGGTATTCAGACTTGAACAGGTCCGCCTTCGGATCGACGAAGGCGCGCACCTTACGCGCCCAGTGCGCCTCCAACGTCGCCGCCTCGCGCGTCAAGCCCGCCGTCGTGAGCGCCGAAACCAGTTCGGGGATCACACATTCGTTGGTGCAGCCGGTGTGGTAGGCAGACCACATCACCACGCGCATCGGCACCGTGAACATGGCCAGCGCCGTACCGTAGGCGCGTACCAAATAATCTCGTGCGCTCTGGCGGGTGGGTATCGCGGGATGGTCACGCGCGATGCGGTGCATGGCCAAATACATCGCGAAGATGTGCGGATAGTCATAAGGCCGCCAGATATGCAGGCGGCCCTTTGGGCCGGGATCGCTGCTTTCCCTGTTCTGCTTCCAATCGGGTATGCCGTAGAGGCCGTAGGCGTATGCCTCCTGTGTGGTACGTTGCAGCCCGTCCCAGACGAACTTATCTATATATCGATCCAGCGCCGCCACTTCCGCCACATCAGGATGCTCGGCATTCTTGGTCGCGAGGTAAGCGGGCTTGCTCAGCCCGGGATCGTCGCACGTCACCTCGTAGATGCGCCAGCCCTTGATCCGGTCGTAATTGTCCGGGCCAAGCAGGACCTGCGTCTCCATATTCCACTCGCCAAACAAACCGTCGTACCATTTGGACGGGTCACGATGCTGCCGCTTCACGATGAAGGTTGCGCGCTTCTTCATCATCGTCTCGACGGGCTCGGTGGCGAAGAATTCAAGAAAGGTCTGGCGCGCCCCCGGCTGGTGCAGGGTCACCCGGTTCTCGCCCAATCGCGAAAAGCGAACCCGCCACAGTCGCCTGCCCGCCCGATCCGGCAACCGTTGCAACACCGTGTCGCCGGTAAATTCCGCTTCGATTCGCTCCACCGGAATGGAGGACGCGAGCGCGATGTCGACATGCAGGTCGTTCGGAACCGTCATCCCCGGCATTACTTCCACGTCCACCAGACCGGCGTCGGCAATAGCCCTGCGCGCCGCCTCGTAATCGGCAACCCACTGGAAGCGAAGACGGTAACGCCGTTGCTCGGCCGGTGGCAGGAACAGGGAATGGGTCGGCTGGCGCCAGCGAGTTCCGCCCGCCCCTGCCTCGCCGGCGGCCGCCCCGGCTAAGATGTAGGCGCACCACGTTCCACTGGCTTCGGCCGAATCCTTATGGACATTCCAATATTCCAGTGACGTGTCCGCTTCCGGTAAGAGCATGAGGAAGGGACCGGTGCTGTTGCCGCGAATCCAGAGGATGTGCGATCCATGCCCCGAGACGAAGCTGTGCTTCAAAACAGCCATCGATACCGGTTGTCCTGCCGGAAATTCGGTGTTCATCGGCATGGGCAAATAGAGGTCGCCAACCTCCACGCTCGCCATGCCGTCATTCCGCAGCATGATCTCCCACGTCAATCCAGCCTCGTCGACTGCGAGGCGGGTCGTGAGAAGGACGCCGGCATCGCGGGCTGCTAGTTCAAGGGCCGCGCTATGCATCGGCCTCGTTGCATCAGCGCCGGTTCGAAGCGTATGCCACTCGGATCCGGCACGCCGAACTCTAGCGTGAGCCGCCCCCAGCACGGCTCCAGGCAGGACATAATCCGTGTCATACGCATCGTTACGATAACGCAACGAGGTAATGCCGTCTTGTGTGCACCCAACGACGAAGGGAGAGTCGGCGGCCTTCAACACCATGACAACCTTGCGCTGCGGCCGATTGGGTGTAGGCTCCGTAAAGCCCCCGAACAACGCGCTACCCAAGAAGCTACTGCCCAACAGCATCGTACGACGCGTATACGTCCAGGCTTTAGACATGCCTTTGCTCTCGCCATCAACCGTATCCGGTATCGCTATTAGGAGCTGGAGCCTATATCCAACAGGCGAACTTCTCGCCGGACCTCCGTGCAGTCGTGGATCATCCCTGTGGCGGCAAGTTGGCAGCCGCAGGCTTGCTCTCGAGAGTTACGCTCGTTCTGCGGGCGACGACCTTCCGGTTGGCCTCTTCTGCTGCTGAGACTGGCTGTATGGGAGTCCTTGGCAGTTAGGCGGATTCGGTTGCTGCTCGTGGGATTTGCGGCCGTGCACGATCAGCGTTGTGCCGATCGAGCGCCTTCTCGA
>NZ_LAXE01000001.1:2162212-2194921 GCF_003122645.1 Bradyrhizobium sp. SUTN9-2 | reverse complement strand
TCTCGAGGAACAGGGTCGCAACCATGGAAAGCTAAGCGCTACCCGCGGGCGCAGGTTAACTTATCGGGACGACGGCTTTGAGATCGGGCGTCCACACGCCGCGTAGACGTTTCAGATAGCCGCGCTCGACCAGGGCGGTGAAATCATGAATGAGCCGGTTAGCCTTGCGGCGCGCATGCGAATCCTTCCACTCGACCGAAGGACGGTTGGTGTGGTCGGAAGCGAGCACCTTCGCTGCCACGTCTTGCGGGCCACCGCCCGAGGTGGTGGACGCCGGAAGGCGTGAAGGAGTTATATCAGTGGAGGTTTCTGAAATGACGTCAGCCGCAGAGTGCGCACCCTGTTCAACAGATCCGAGGCAATTGTTCGCCCCACAGCCAGTCGACGACGCGTCGGCCGCCGAAACAGGTGGTCATCTGCACAAATTTGTGATCGTCAGCCACCGCCTCGCCAATATCAGCTGCATCGGACGCGAGCGGGTGCGCCTTCATGGCAGCAAGCACGGCATCGGCCGAATCAGGCGCGACGATCGCAACGAGCTTGCCCTCGTTGGCGACATGGATCGGCTCTAGTCCAAGAAGTTCGCAGGCAGCCGCAACCGCAGGCTTCACCGGAATGGATGATTCCTGCAAATGGAACCCAACGTCGGATTGATGCGCAATCTCGTTAAGAGCCGCAGCGAGCCCGCCGCGCGTGGGGTCGCGCATCACCCGGATGCCGCCAGGGCTGGCTGCGATCATGACCGCTACGAGTTCATGCAAGGCTGCTGAGTCCGAGACGATTTCGGTTTGAAAAGCGACATTCTGACGTTTTGACATAATCGCCACCCCATGGTCGCCGAGGCTTCCGGACACCAGCACACGATCCCCGACCCTTACCTTGTCGGCGGACAGATCCAGCCCATCGGCTACAAACCCGATCCCGGCCGCAGAGATGAACAGACCGTCTGCTTTGCCGCGCTCGACGACTTTGGTGTCTCCAGCAATGATGTGAACGCCGCCCCCGCGAGCTGCCGCGCCCATCGAATCCGCGATCGTCTTCAGATCCGAAAAACGGAAACCCTCCTCGATGATAAAGCTGGCTGACAGATAGCGCGGACGCGCACCAGACATCGCGACATCATTAATCGTGCCGTGCACAGCCAGTGACCCGATATTGCCGCCGGGAAAGAACAGGGGGGTAACCACATAGCCGTCGGTCGTCATCACCATCCTGCCTGCCGAAACGTCAAACGCCGACTGATCATTGCAGCGAGCGAGCCATTCATTACCGAAGGCTTGGTGAAAAAGGTCGGAGATCAGCTGTGCCATGGCACGGCCCCCGGATCCGTGGGAAAGTTCAACGCGCCCGCTCTTTACGTCGAGCTTGCGTGGATAGGCTTTCACGCTCATGACCTTTGCCTCCCCTGTTCACCGCGAACTCGACCATATGTCCAATACGCCGCACAAGCGCCTTCTGATGATACCATGCAGGCCCCTATGGGCGTTTCCGGCGTACAGATCTTTCCAATCAACTTGCAATCGGCCGGCCGTTTGGCGCCACGCAGGATCGCGCAGCACTCGCATGCCGGATTGTCTGCGACACGCATGTCATGGATCGCAAAACGCGTCTCGGCGTCGAATTTTGCGTAAGACCGCTTCAGCTTCAGTCCGCTGTTGGGTACGAGTCCGAGCCCACGCCATTCAAACTGATCACGCAGTTCGAATACCTGCGACACCTCCCCCTTGGCGCGCAGATTGCCTTCCCGTGTCACTGCACGGCGGTATTGGTTTTCTACCTCGTAGCGGTGTTGATTCACCTGCCGCACCAGCATCAATATAGCTTGCAGCACGTCGAGGGGTTCAAATCCCGCGACTACGATCGGCTTCTCGAACTGTTCTGCCAGCGGCTCGTAAGGCTGCGTACCGATAATGGTGCTGACATGCGCAGGTCCGATGAAGCCGTCAATTGGGACGCCGCCGGTGTTGCGGATCTTCGGGTTCTCGAGAATGCTGTGCATCGCAGAGGGTGTAAGCACGTGATTGCAGAACACGCTCAGGCCCTCCAACCGCTTGCTCTCGGCAATCCGGATCATGATTGCCGTTGGGGGCGTCGTGGTCTCGAAACCGATGGCAAAGAAGACCACTTCGCGGCCCGGTATCTGTTCGGCGAGCCGGATAGCGTCAAGCGTCGAGTAGACCATCCGAATGTCAGCGCCCAGCGCTTTGGCTCGTAACAGGGACTGTCCTTGCGACCCGGGAGCACGCATTAAGTCGCCGTAGACGCAGAGAGTGACCTCTGGTCGCTCGACCAGCCGGATCGCCATGTCGATTCGGCTCGCGGGCAGAACGCAGACGGGACACCCGGGCCCGTGGATCATCCGGACGTTCGCGGGCAGCAGATCCTCGAGGCCGTAGCGGGAGATCGCATGAGTGTGTCCGCCGCAAAATTCCATGAACCGATAGGCTCTTTGCGAACTGACCTCAGCGTCAATCGCACGCGCAAGTCCCTGCGCGATGTTCTTGTCGCGAAATTCATCAGAATATTTCATGATCGGCATTCCTGCGCGGCGTCGCCTAGCTCCTGCAGGAGCTCCAGCGTGCGCTTGGCTTCCGCCTGATCGATCTTAGTGAGCGCGTAGCCGGCATGGACAAGGACGCAATCGCCGACATTGAGCTCGTCCACAAGAGCAATCGATATCTCCAGGCTGATGCCATCGATGGACACCAGAGCCATGTCGTTGGGTAGAATTTTCACGATCTTCGCCGGAACCGAAAGACACATGTCAGGCAGTTCCTCTCGTGGCGGACGACTGTTGAGCAATCTGTAGAGCGGCAATCCAGGCCTGGCCAAGGCTCAAACCGCCATCACTGGGCGGCAGCCGCCGCGGCACCAATGGTGTAAGACCGGCTGCGCTGCAACCGCGCGGGATCTCGTCCGACAGCACCGCGTTCAGGAAGCAGCCGCCGTTCAGAACGACGGTATTGACGCCGGTTGTTCGCGCAGCGCGCGTGACCCAGTCGACACAGGCCGCGGCGAAAGTGCCATGAAACAGCCCCGCTCCACCTGCGGCGTCAATGTCATCAGCAATCAACCGCGAAAATAGCGGACGAAGCGACAGCACGCCGCCGTCGATCGTCCAGCCGGCTTCGAGAATCGTTGCCCGCCGCACCAGCGCTTCGAGCTTCATCGCTGCTTCGCCCTCATAGCTCTGCAAATGCGCAATACCCAGCAGCGCCGCTGCCGCGTCGAATAATCGTCCCGCACTGGTTGTGGTGGTCCCGCCCGACTGATCGAACAAGTCCGACACACACCCCGCTTGCCGTTGCGCCGCAAAGCGCCGCCCGATTTCGTTACCCCTACCGAGCCCGTGTAATACTGCGCTCGCCATACGCCACGGCTCGCGGGCTGCACGATCTCCACCGGGCATCTGCAGGGGCGCTAAGTGCCCTATGCGTCGGAACCACGTCCCTTCGCACAACAATAATTCGCCACCCCAGTTACCGCCGTCAGCGCCGAGGCCATGGCCATCGAGCACCAGGGCAAGCGCTGGTCCCGCATGGCCATGCTCGGCGATTACTGCGGCAGCGTGTGCGTGGTGATGCTGGACCGCGACCAGCGCGCGAGCATTTGCTTCCGCAAACCGGGTAGAAGCCATATCGGGATGCAGATCATGGGCGAATGCGACAGGCTCCACGTCAAGGATCGATGTGAGATGTCGGATCGTCTTCTCGAACACACGGATGCCTTCGGCCGTATTTAGATCGCCAATATACTGAGAGACGAACGCTTGGTTGTCCCGGGTGATTGTGACGGTCGACTTCAGTTCGCCGCCGACGGCGAGCACGGACGGGACGGATCTCGCAAGCCGGATCGGCTCGGGAACATAGCCACGGGCACGACGAACGAATTGCGGCCGGCCAGCCACCACCGAAACCACGGAATCATCGGCACTTGTCAAGATATCGCGATCATGGGTCACGACAAGATCGGCGATTCCGTCGAGCCGCCGCAGCGCCTGCGCGTTGTCAATCAGGAGCGGTTCGCCGCAAACATTGGCACTGGTGGCGACGATGACCGGGCTAGACCCCGCACGCGCACCTCGCGAGCCAAGCGCATGGAAGATGAGGTGATGCAGCGGCACTACGGGCAGCATGACACCTACTCGCGACAAACCGGGAGCTATGGCAGGCGCTAGATTGTTGCGCGATGGCAGGAGGACGATCGGTCGAGCTACGGATTCTAGTAGCGCTAGCTCGGGCGCGCTCGCCCCCGCGATCTCGCTGACGCGCTCGATGGAATCGACTAAAACCGCGAACGGCTTCTGAAGGCGGTGCTTTCTCCTACGCAAACGTTGCACGGAGTCCTGATTACGCGCATCGCAAAGAAGCTGGTATCCGCCCAGCCCCTTTATCGCCACGATCTGCCCCCGCGCGATTGCCGCGACAATATCGCTGATCCCATGGCTCAGCCGAGGACCGCATGCTGGGCACGCGATCGCCTCCGCGTGAAACCTGCGGCTTGCCGGATCGGCATAGTCAGCCACGCACGCGGCGCACAAACCAAAAGCCCTCATCACAGTATTGCGACGATCGTACGGAAGCCGTTCGGCGATGGTGTAGCGTGGGCCGCAATGGCAGCAACTAATGAAAGGGTAAAGGTAATGCCGATTTTCTGGATCGAATAGCTCTTTGAGGCATTGCTGGCAGACCGCGGCGTCAGCGACGATCTGCGTCGACAATTTGCCGGCTTCGCTCGTACCGATCGAAAAGCCCTTCTCCGCGCGCGCGGCAGTCTCCCGAACGCAGATGTCGACTATGCGTGCCAATGGAGGCGCCTCGAGCGGCAACGTAGCGACAAACTCTAGGGCACGGTGGCCCTCAACCTCGATGATAACGCCCTCAGCGCTATTGATGACGAACCCCGCCAATCCGTACCGAATGGCAAGTCCATAGACGTAAGGACGAAAGCCGACACCTTGCACTGCCCCACTCACGATGACGCGCAGCCGTGTTCGGTCGCAGGAGGCTCCGGCGCTCATCGCCCTGTGTCCTGGAAGGCGCGCCTCAGACAGCTCGCTTGTCTATCGATCCAGGCGTAGAGCGCTGCAAAGCCTTCGCCAGTCCGAGCCGAAACTACAATCACTTCGATCGTCGGGTTGACCCGTCTGGCGTATTCGATGGCCTTGCCCAAATCGAATTCGAGCGCCGACGCTAGATCAATCTTGTTAATCACCATGAGCGACGAAGCGGCAAACACATCGGGATACTTGAGCGGCTTGTCTTCACCTTCAGTGATCGAGAACACTACGATCTTGCAGGCTTCGCCAAGATCGAAGGCGGCAGGACAGATCAGATTACCCACGTTCTCGATGAAGAGAATACCGCCTGAGAGCAGCGGCAGGCGGCGATAACCCTCGCCAATCATTGCCGCGTCGAGATGACAATTCTTGCCGGTATTGATTTGAACGGCGGGCACGCCGGCGGCCTGAATCCGTCTGGCATCGTTCGAGGTCTGCTGGTCCCCTTCGATGACCCCGACCCACCGGCTACACTTGAGCTCGGACACCGCCCGGACGAGCAGCGTCGTTTTACCGGCACCGGGGCTGGACAAAAGATTGAATACAAGCAGGTCATCGGCTGCGAAGAGCGCGCGGTTGTTCGCCGCAATTTCATTATTCTTGTCCAGGATATCGCGCTCAATCTCAACGAGCCGTTTTCCGCTCCTGCCACAGCCCCTCACATCAGGCGGATCGACGCCGCTCGGAAGCGCCTGCGCGTTATGCGCATGGTGATTGGCTGAGCTAAGACAGCGATTATAGCTATCACCAGCGTGATTCGACGGCGGCGGCCGTCGGTCGCCCGGCGGAAGAGCAGAATGGCAGTCGCGATCTCCCTGAAGGGGTCGCTCATGGCTCTCCGCATTATTCTCCGCGGGGCTTTTTGTGGACGGCGTCCGTTCGTGGCAGCCGCAAACAGTACACATCAATCGATCTCCAGCTCTTTCACCCGCATCTGTTCGCCCGCGGTCACCTGCAAGTGATAGCTGCCGCAGCAAGGGCAGCACTCACCGCGCCGAGCGATTTCGACGCTCTTCGAACAGCTCATGCACCATGCAACGCCTGGCAGTTCGACGATATTAAGAGCCGCGCCCTCGGCAACGGTCCGCATTGCAGCGGTAGCAAAGCAGAACCTGATCGCTTCAGGGGCCGCATGACTCAGCGCTCCCATCTCCAGACAGATGCTCCGCACCCGCGAAGAGGATCGCTCGTGTACCTTCTCCTCGACGATCTGAATGATGCCAAGACAAATCGCCATTTCATGCATCGCGAACTTCGCCAAGGTTGAGGGTGAACGCGACGCACGGATCGAGCGATGCAATCAGCGCGTGGACTGCATCTTCGCGTCTTCGAGCCGTCAGCACCGCGCCTTGCAGGCTCCGTACAAGCGGCCCGCGCCGGTGAAAATTCCACTCCGTCGGCGCAAGAAATTCGAAGCGGGATATTCTACCCTGAGCATCGAGTTCAACCGCGTGGTAGAGACGGCCCCTGGCGCATTCGACCGCTGCCGCTGCACGGCGCGGCCCTAGCTTATATCTTTCGATAATCCCACGCTCCGCGGCGCCAATCTGAGTGCCGGCCTTGAGCCAGGCACATAGCCGCAAGATTTCATTAATTCTGGCCATCAGCCGCTCGACCGCACCGAAGGGTACCAGCGGGACCCGATCCCGTCTGATCTGGCGCGCCCATGGACCCGTCTCGGGCACATGTCCGTCAACATCGGGACAATAGCAGAACGTCGAGTCATCCCCGAGCAACCGCTTCGTGATGCTGGGGTCGTCAGCAACAGACAGGAATGAGTGCCCCGCCGGAATTGACTTCACGTCGACGTCATTAAGCTCCGCAACGCGAACCGCCAGCGGACTACCAGACCTCAGCGCCTCCCTCTCATCTAGACCGAGCGCGGCTAGCGCAGCGACAATCCGCGCGGTTGCTTCGCGTTGAGCGGAGCTCCAGGCTGGCTGCGCGGAGCGGACAAACGCTGACAATTCCGACATCAGGGAGCGAATTGCCGCCGCACTGGCGACATCAAATGTAAGATGTCCGACAAAAAGGCTCCGGGCCAAATCCGCGATGCGCTCAGTAACGATAAGTGCAATACGCTGCTGTCTTGTTGCGCGGGTGATCACCTCGTCGCGCGCCGTCTCGATCGCGGACAAGAATGCAGTTTGCTGCGCAGCGACACACAACGCGAAAAGCCGCGGCAGCACGTTGAGCACTGTCGAGGGCTCCTTTCCGGCGAACATCCGCGCTAGCGGCGGCCGGACTCGCGGCAGGATCTCGACCGAGGCGACTACGTCGGCAGCTAGCAGTACGCGGACATCGATTTTGTTGCGCGCAACAAGACTCATGGGCAACACTCCGCCATCATCCCGCGCAAGCTATAGTCCACGCGCATGCGCCGGCTGCGGGATCACACCCGATGCCGAATGCCCGAGAGAGCTCTTCATGTGAAGTACGCCTCGATAATTTCCTGCATGCGCTCGGCTGAGTCCTGGAAATCCTCATCGGCAGCCAACGTAACAATCGGTACGCCCCCGACCTCCAGTGTATCGAGGATGATGTCGTCCGTAGAATTGAAGAACTGCACGGACCAGACATTCCTAATCCTGGTCGCCTGTACTCGGCAGGTTCCGTAGCCGTGCAACATGAGTTGGACCGGTCCATTGCCCAAGCTTTGCTGTAGGAATGCCAAGTCGGTCATGCTCATTGGCAGTGACGTAAGATTGATGACATGGGCGTGCATGCCTAATCGCCAGACCCCCGCCCGCTCGCGTATTTCGGCCAGCACCGGTTGAACGTTCATCGCACCATTCGGCGGCGTGCCGATCACAAGATAGGCCGACGTCAGATCAGTTGCGGCACGCCGAACAATCTGCGGAATCGAGCCGACCTCAATATATTCGTGCGCGAGCTCGGTGCCGATGCGCAAGCGCCAAATTCCGGCAAGCACGGACTCCCGGATTTGCGCCAAGGAGCCATCTGGCAGCGCAACCACGCCGGCCACCTCACCTTCTCCGAGCAGGTCGTCAATCAACTTGCGTTCGCCATCGCTGAGATGTGCGAGTCCGTACAGTTGTGTCCGAGCACCGCTTCTCTGACCGCGAACGGCAGCAGCGGCGTTTGCTAACAGCAAGGTGGCGTTCGGATAGTTCCTTCCACGCTCGTCCGCATCGCGCCAGGCGCGGCCGGCGAGCGCGCTCGTGGGGCGTGTATGGAATGCATCGAGAGTTGCAGAGCCATTGGCAAGGTCGCTTGTTACCCGGACGGCGCCGCCGGAAACAACGGGGGTCGCTGATTTCATGATGCGAGGTTCCGGTGTCTGCATCGAGCGGCAATGCACTTGCCGACGCAAGTGCTGGCGTGTGCCCGAATGATCTGTACGGAGATGCGGTTGATCGCAAACAAACGGCCCGATCTCTTGCCGACCGAGCAGAGTTCATCGTGCCTAGCGCATGGGCTCGCCCTCGACGGTCTACGTCGGCCGAGCCTGCCGACGCGTGTGCCACTAACGATGCGGGAAACCGCTGCGCCTTGCGTGCCTTGCCGAAACTTCTTGACAACTTCAGGAAGGAAGGATGCGAGCTGGATGATCCGGAGCTCGGCCGCTGACAGCGGCATCACAGTCACCGTCACTTGAGCATGCGCGGCTAGGCGCGCATCAACGCTGATGCTCTCCACGTCGGACGGAGTGGGTCGTGCCGAACCATGCTGCGCCGGCTGCAATTTCATCAGACGCCTTTCTGATAATGTTCGATTCTGCTAGCAGGCCGTTAGCAAGGCGCATGCCAATCATTCTCTGGCTGCGCCTCGCGCTCGAACCAACGGCAAAGCGCCTGATATTTTACAGGCAAACGTTACGTGCGACTGGAATTCGATTTGTTAGAGCGCCACTCGGCGCAAGCGAGCGGAATGGCTAGCGTAAGTGCTCCGGCAATTGTGGCTCGTGACCGATCAAGTCCGCAAAGTATCGATCGATGTCCTGGCCGTTGAGGCTGGCCTCAAGCCCGTCAAGTGCGTCCGAGATCAGCCTTGCTTCCTTGTCGTCTAAAACCCGCACCGCGCTGTCGATATGGACGAGCACCTTGGCGCCGACCGGTACATCGGGGAGCAGCATGACCGAGACGCGCCGCTGTTCATTGCCATACTCGCACAGCGCCGTGATTCCGTCGGTCTCGGCAATCGTCATTGGCAAGCCAAGGCACATTGTAAGTCGCAGGCCGCTAGACGGGCTGCGCCTTCATCTCATAACTCGCATGGTCAGTATTGTTTGCCAACAGCCGTTCTGATGCAGGCAGCGGCGCGCCCCGCGGTTTCACTGGCGAGCCCCACTGCGCTAGAAGCTTACAAGCTAGTTCGATCGCAGGCGCAATCTGAAAGCGCACCGGCGTGGTCAGAGGACCGCCCCAATTCTCCACGTCCAACGGCTGACAGCCGATGAGAGCGAGCTCTCGCGGACGGCGGCCAAGAAAATCGGCCGCGCTTAAGACCTCCTGAAAACCGGTCTGATGTAGGCTCACTTTCTTGGCACCAGTAAATCTTGGCACTTCGTCATCTCGTACAAGCTCCAACTGCCCGGGCAGCAATCCATAGTCGATGACATCGAACACGATCAGGCAATCGGCCTGTTCAAGAAAACTGACAAGGTAGAGCCCTTGGGTGCCGCCATCGAGGACGGTGACATTATTGTCGACCGCGTAGCGGCGATGAAACTCCTCGACCACACGCACGCCGAAGCCCTCATCGGCCCACAGGATATTCCCGATGCCGAGAACGAGAATCCTTTTTTTGTCTTTCGAATCGAGCATCCGCTTCCCGGTCAATCGCCAAACCCGCGCTCAGCCGATCTTTTGGAAAAGAAGCTGCGGCGCGAGATGATGTCTTCCCGGATCACCGCGTAGATGTGGACCAGCGAGAACATCACGATGACCCACAGACCGAGATGATGCAAGGTGTGGACGTCCTGACTGTTCGGCCAGATTGAAGACACCCAGCCGAACATCTTGTACTGCCAGCTGTCAGTACCGGCACCTTGCCCATAAAGTGCAAAGCCTGTGACGACCATGAAGGTCATCGTCTGTGTAAACATGAAGAACATTGCGAGCTGAGCAAGGCGGTCGTGCCCGAGGCGCCTGTCAGGCTCCCCTGTAAGAAACGCATACCGGCGAATCTCCTGATACACCTCACGCCAAAAGCACCCGCGCCAGAGCGGCACGCAAAAGATCTGCATGGCATGCGCATTTCCCATCAAGGCCCAGTAGATGCGCAGAAGAAAGCCAACGCTGGCGACATATCCCGCCGAGAAATGGGCAAAGCGGATATAGCCGAACAGGAAATCGCCGCTTGCCTCTCCCTTCATCGCTGGTGTGCCCGTCCCAATAAGGTAGCCGGTTAAACTTAGTACCAGAATGGCCGCCGCGTTAGCCCAATGCCACAGTCGCACCGGCGCATAAACGTAGGCGACGGCACCGCCAATGCTGCGATCAGTCGGTGCCGCATCGTCGGCGGCGAGGAGCTTCCGAGCCCTATCCAGCATGGACCTAACGCACTTTGACTGAAGCCATTTCTTGGCCTTCAGGACTCATCACGTGAGTCGAGCAAGCCAAGCACGGATCAAAGGAATGGATCGTGCGCAAGATCTCCAGGGGCCGCTGCGGATCGACCATCGGGGTACCGATCAGCGAAGCTTCAAAAGCGCCAATATTGCCTTCGGAATCCCGAGGAGATCCGTTCCACGTCGTCGGAACGACACATTGATAATTGTCGATCTTAGCGTCTTTGATTTTGATCCAGTGGCCGAGTGCACCGCGGGGTGCCTCAGTGAACCCGTAGCCCTTCGCCTCCTTACGCCAGCTTTCCGGGCCCCACCTGCTAACGTCGGCAGTTGCCGTACTGCCTGCCTTGAGCTGGACTACGAGCTTATCCTGAAAATAACGCATCTGATGCGCCGCCCACTGGCATTCGAGCGCCCGCGCCGCTGTACGGCCAAGAGTCGAGAACAGCGCAGTCAGAGGGAGATTGAGCCCTTTGAGCAGTCTCTCGGCGGGATCCTTGAACTCGGCTTTGCCTTGCGCATAACCAATGATGTATCGCGCCAACGGCCCGACCTCGACGGCGTGTCCGCGCCAGCGCGGCGCTTTGATCCAGGAATACTTGCCGCCTTCGTCGAGTTCCTTGATATCTGTCTTGCTGCCTTTGAATTTTGACCCAAGTTCAAAACTCGGCTCGGTAATCCCGTCCCAGGGATGGAGCCCACCGCGATCACTGGGGTATTTATACCATGAATGCGCGACGAATTCCTGGATCTGCTCGGGATCACCATGGTCGATCGGCAGTATCTCGTCGAGATTGCCATTAAGAATGACCCCGCGCGGCAGCTTGAGATTTTTCGCAGAGCAGTCATTGGCGTTTTCGGGGATGTCGCCATAGGACATCACGCTTTTGCTCGACAGCCCACCGCCGTGGAGCCAATCCTTATAGAACGAACAGATTGCAGCAATGTCGGGCAGATAGACCTGCTCGACAAACTCGATTGAGCGGGCGATGATCGAGGACACGACATTCAGTCGTTCCATATTGATCGCGCCCACCGCACCGATTCCGTCGATGTTGATCGCGCAGGGTACGCCGCCGACCAGCCAGTTCGGATGCGGGTTCTTGCCACCATAGATAGCTTGGATCTTGACGATCTCCTTCTGGAAGTCGAGTGCTTCCATATAATGAGCTACCGCCATCAGGTTTGCTTCCGGTGGTAGCTTGTAGGCCGGATGCCCCCAATAGCCATTCTTGAACGGACCGAGTTGCCCTGACCCGAAGAATTTGTTGAGCCGGATCTGAAAATCTCTGAAATAGCCGGGGGATGACAGCGGCCACGGCGAGATAGACTGTGCGAGTGCGGAGGTTGACTTGGGATCGGCCTTGAGCGCGGAAACCACGTCGACCCAATCCAGCGCATGCAAGTGATAAAAATGTACGAGGTGATCATGCACGAGCAGGCACAACTGCATAATATTACGGATCGAATTGGCATTCTCCGGAATCGTAATTCCCAGTGCATTTTCAACCGCGCGCACGGAGGCGAGCGCATGGGTGCCGGTGCAGACCCCGCAGATTCGCTCGGTGAACGCCCAGGCGTCGCGCGGATCCCGCCCGCGCAGGATGACTTCGATGCCACGCCACATCGTCCCGCTTGAGACCGCATTGCGAATTACATTGTCGGAATCGAGATTGGCTTCGACGCGGAGGTGGCCTTCGATCCGCGTCAGCGGATCGATGACGATTCGCCTGCCGGAACAATCGAGACTGAACCCATTCGGCGTCTGGACGGCCACCGTCATGTCTCCTCAACTCGGGTCGCCTTTATCGGCCGCGCGATCCGGCTTGTGGGTCAACCGCTTCACGGCGGTTACCGCCGCATGAGCAGCGACCGTTAGCCCGACCACTCCGGCAGCGGCCATGCCGATCTTATCGGCGTTCTCCTCGATGCCGAACTGCTTGATGGTTGTGACTCGGTCGTAAAATGACCCTTTGTCCCAGAAGCTGTCCTCAGAACAACCAAGGCAGCCGTGACCGGATTGAACGGGAAATGAGACGCCGCCGTTCCACCGAACGGCCGAACAGGCATTGTAGGTGGTTGGCCCCTTGCAACCCATCTTGTACAAGCAATAGCCCTTGCGGGCGTATGTATCGTCCCACTTTTCGACGAATTGGCCAGCGTCGAAATGGGAACGCCGATAGCACTTGTCGTGAATGCGCTCGGAGTAAAACATACTTGGACGTCCGAGGCGATCGAGCTCCGGAAGCTTTCCGAACGTGACTATGAAAGTCACGAGACCACTCATGATCTCTGCGATAGGAGGGCACCCGGGCACCTTGATGATGGGCTTGCCGATGATCACCTTATCGATCGCTGCGGCGCCAGTCGGATTGGGCTTGGCCGCTTGCACGCATCCCCAGGACGCACACGTGCCCCAAGCGATGATCGCCATGGCCCCTTCCGCCATCCACCTGAGCTTTTCAACGAACGGTTTGCCGCCGTCAATGCAGAACATGCCACCCTCCTTCAACGGCGGATTGCCTTCGACTGCGAGCACATACCGGCCTTTGTACTTGGCACGGGTTTCTTCCAGGATGGCCTCAGCCTGGTGTCCAGCCGCCGCCATGAGCGTATCGTCGTAGTCAAGCGAAATCATCGACAGCAGCGCGTCTTTAATCAAGGGATGGGCCGAGCGGATAAAGCTTTCCGAGCAACAGGTACACTCGAGCCCGTGCAACCAGATGACGGGCACACGCGGTTTGGTTTCCAGAGCGTGGGCAATACTGCTTGCGGTGAGCGAACCAAGTCCCAAGCTCGCGGCCGTCACACTACAGAATTTGTGGAAACTTCGGCGCGTGATACCCTGACGTCTGATCACGCTGTAGAACGTTTCCGTTACATCCTCCATGAAACCTTCCAAGTGAGTAGTCGTCGCCGTTACGGCTTGCTCACGGTCAGCAAGAACCGGGCCAGCGAAGCCAACCACTTAAGATATCGAGCGACCGCTGAGATTTGCGAAATTGTGAACCCAGCCACCCACCAGTAGCCTTGCCATGGACCTGTCATGCCAATGGCGTTCCGTTTCGGAGATGTGAGCACATCAACAAATCGGTACGATGGCGCACCTCTGCACGGAGACTATCCTACAATCGCTACACTCATCAGCCTGATTGTCGAATAGAATTGCGCAGTTGACGGGCACTGCACTGCCCGCCTCCAATCAGGCTTCCCGATTGCTGACCAACGAGGTGTTCATGCTCTCATCATCGCGACTGCACAGGCAGCCCGTTCAAAAGTGGCCGTCGAGCGAGGAAGAGAGGCGGCAATGGACCGAGCCGCGATGCGCCCCGCTGACGTTGATTTAGGGTCTGGATCGACTCGATCTGACTTTGGTAATAGCGGCTGGTCGCACGTCATCCCTACGGCGCAGCGGGCAAGAGACCGGACGTTTTAAAGTTATCATCAAGGAGCGTTCATCACGCAAGCCAATCGTTGGCAAGGCGCGACGTCTGGGCGCATCGCGACACTCACCGGCTTGCAGGGGCTTCTTCGAAAGGCGATCGCGTCTTGAAGCATTGGTACGATCCATCCGACACGGATGAATGGCAACGGCAAGACTCAGTCGAAATCCATGGGTACTACCAACACTGCCTACCCACTACCCAAAACGGATCATCGAGCCTTTTGGCGGAAAGTCATCGGAATAGACGATATACTGGACTTGTTCGCGGTAGTACTTCCGGATTTCCCCGGGCGCTGCCGTTCCGACCACCACGACCAGACGCTCTTTTGGGTCGCAGAAGAATTGTGTGCCGTAGGCGCCGGTCCAGGTGAACTCTCCTGGATTGCCCGGAACCGCCGAGAGCCCCGCGGTTAGCCGTACAGCCACTCCAAGCCCGAAGCCGAAGCCGGCACGATGCGGCTCGACATTGGCGACTATATTTTTGATCTCTGGCCCAAGGTGGTTGGAGATCATGTGGCCCACCGTCCTCGGACCAAGAATTCGCTGCCCGTCCAGCTCCCCACCGTTGAGCAGCATTTGTCCAAAGCGCACGTAGTCACCCACTGTCGCAAATGCGCAGGCTCCCCCGCAGCCAAACTTCGTCTGGCTTTCGAGGAGTTCGATGTCTTGCGGCTTTCCCGTCAGGGGGTCCTCCGAAAATGGACGCGCGAGGCGCTCGCGTTGCCATTCCGACAAATGGAAAGTGGCATCTTGCATTTTAATGGGCTTCCATAGGTTGCGGGTGAGATAGTCGCCCAATCGGTGTTCGCTGACCTGTTCAATGACAGCTCCCAGCACGTCAGTCGAGAAGCCGTATTCGAATTCAGTCCCCGGTTGGTGCGCTAGCGGCAGCTTGGTAATCGCTTCGATGAAAGCCTGCTTATCGCCCCTTAGGGGCGGATCGGCGAAACCGGGATAGAGACGCGCCACTTGGTCTGAGCTGCCGGGCGCACCGTAGGTGAGTCCGGATGTGTGGCAATAAAGATCGTGGATGTAGATCGCAGAACTCTGTGCTCGAAATTCTAATGACCCGTCATGCTGTGGCACTGCCACCTTCATGTTTGCGAATTCCGGGTAGTAATCCGTAAGCTTGGCTTGTAGAGGCAGGCGACCTTGCTCCATGAGGATTAGCCCCGCAACGGCCACCATCGGTTTGGTCATAGACGCAAGCGCGAAGATCGCATCGAGCCGCATCGGCCTCCCTTTTGTGGGGTCGAGTTGGCCGTACGCTTTGTAGTGAATCAACTTTCCGTCTCTTGCAATTGCAACCACCGCGCCTGGCATGCGTTTAGTTGCGATCTCACGAGCGAAGAAGTCGTCTAGCTTGGCAAGGCGCTGAGAAACGCCTACCTCATCGGCCGCTGCTTCGGGCAGAGGCGCGGAGTGCAGCGAATTGAGAGCGAATCCAGCAGCTGCCGTGGCGATAGCAAGCTTGTTCATTGTACCCTCGGAAGGATGACTGGGCCCAGTTTGCAAGACTGCTGCCCGGCATTATCGGATATGTCGGGAGGCAGCGCTAAGACGATTCAGTGCCCCTCCTGGCAAAGTGTCTGTCGATGAGCGCCAAAGTGAAAATTGTCGCAAAGGCGAACATCACCATACCACCGGCAACCACACCTGCCTCACGCCAGCGCGACGCTTGGACGAAGTCTACGACGTAGGCCGACAACACCTTGGTGCGCCCAGGAATATTGCCGCCGATCATCATCACGACGCCGAATGTGCCGATCGTATGAGAAAAGCCAACCACGGCGGCTTTAATGAATTCCAGTCGCGCCATTGGCGCGGTGATGGCAATGAAGGCATAGAACGGCGGAACGCGCCCGGTCGTTTCCAAGGGGAGATCGCCTATCGCAACAAAGGCGTTACGGATCGGCTGCACGACCAACGGCAGCGCCGAGAGGACCGATCCGACCACGATTCCGGCGAAGGTAAAGGCTAGCGTGCGCTCGCCCCAAAAAGAGGCGAGAACGCCACCCGGTCCGTGGGGGCCGAGCAAAACGAGGACGCAAAAGCCGAGAGCCGTTGGCGGCAGCACCAGCGGCAGGACGATCATCGTGGCCACCGCCTCGCTCGCAAAGGTCTTTGAGCGCGCTAGCCACCAAGCGAGGGGCACACTAATCAAGAGAAGGATCACGGTCGTCACACTGGCGAGCTCAATCGTGAGCGCAAGGGATTGCGAAATCTCTGCCCAAACCACTTCCATCTGCGTCAGCCCGCCAGGGAGCGTGGGCCGACGTATCCTGACAGCGATGGCCTGCACGTGCGGCTCACACGGCGAGGTGGCGCGAATCGCCAGTTCGTTGCGCGGCAGCTCGGGGCGGCCGCCAACTTCACGCGCTTCGTTTGTGCGAGCAAGAGCAGCATCGCAAGCTTCATCGACAACTCCTGTGGCAGGTCCGCTTCGGTCCATATGACGGCTGCAACTTCTCATTTGTCGTCAGCAATTCCTGTGCCGGGTGCGAACAGTGGCAGCTCTGTGCTCCATGCGAGAGAAATTTGCGTGGACGGCGACGGTCACTTTGGAGTGGACCTAACACTCTGTCAGGTTTTCGGCATCATTGTTCCCGAGCAAACAGCGACGGCCCCGCAACGAAGCGTTCGACTTTGCCGGCCGAAGAGGATCGTATGTGGTTGGTCGACGGCTCGCCGCGCCGGTAGTGTAGCGGGCCGAAGCAAGCTCGCCGTTTGGCAGCAACACGAACGGTTAGCCGAGAACTCGTTGTAACGCTGCCTCTGCGAGGTCGCAAAGGCCCGAGGAGCCGCGAGCGAAGGCCGTCTCGTGGTCGACATAGCCAATGCGGATCGTAAGCAAAGGCCTGGAGACAAACGCCCCCGTGCACAGCGAGCTTTGTTGCTAGCCACAACGCAGTTCATCCATCAAAGGCTCTTCAGAACAATCTGTTCCCAAGCCGCGCTTCCATCCGACAAATGCGTGCGATCCAAACTATCGATTTTACCGATGCCGCGTGTTGTTGCATCGATCTCAGCAGTGTGTGCATATCGATCACGTTAATGCTCCCAGGCGAGACGTAACTCCGCCGATGCGGCGCTACGCTGCAATTATTTTGTTTGATCTTGCGCATGCGGTCCGCGCTCAACTCAGCCGATGCGCCCGGGCAGACGACTTGTCCACGACTGATCAATCGGCCGCAGTTTAGGCATCTGGTGCATATCTTGCTTAAGGAGAATGGACAACGTAACTAAGCGCCTGCCCTTGGAAGGACGCGCCGGCTCCCGGAACCGTCTTCAATCGGACACGGCTAAATGATGAGTCTCGTATGACGCTGCCGCCTCTGAAAGGCGCGGCGGCTCGCATTCGAGTATATTCGGGAAGGAAGCGTCATGACCACCATGGCAACTGCGGCGCCCGCACGCGCGTCGCAGGTTTGGTACAAGATACTCTACGTTCAGGTGCTGATCGCGATCTTGATGGGCGCCGTGGTCGGCTGCCTCTGGCCATCTGTAGCCACCAACGACTGGATTAAGGCTCTCGGTGACGGGTTCATCAAGCTCATCAAGATGGTGATCGCGCCGATTATCTTCTGCACCGTCACATCTGGTATTGCGCATATTCAGGACGCAAAGAAAGTTGGGTGCGTCGGCGTCAAGGCGCTGTTCTATTTCGAGATCGTGTCCAGCTTTGCTTTGCTGTTGGGCCTTGTTATGGGCAATCTCGTCCGAATCGGACATGGCCTTGCAGTCAAGCCTGATGCTGCGGCCGTCGCCAATTACGTCAAGCAGGCGGAAGCTTCGAAGACCGTCGACTTTTTTCTCAACATCATTCCCGATAGTGTGGTCGGCGCCTTCGCTCGCGGGGACGTCCTGCAGGTCCTCCTGTTCGCGATCCTTTTCGGCTTTTCTCTGATGGCTCTGGGAAAGCGTGGGGAGCGGCTGCGCGGCATGATTGACGACGTCGCGCACGCCGTGTTCGGCGTAATCGCTATTGTAATGAAAGCGGCCCCGGTCGGCGCCTTCGGCGCCATGGCTTTCACGGTCGGCAAGTTCGGGCCGGCAGCGCTCGGTAGTTTGATCGGTCTGATCGCGCTGTTTTACGCAACAGCCGCGCTGTTTGTTGTGGTGGTACTCGGCCTGATCGCGCGCCTCGTCGGTTTTTCAATTTTCAAGTTTCTTGTCTATATCAAAGACGAGATTCTGATCGTGCTCGGTACTTCGTCCTCCGAAAGCGCGCTGCCGCAATTGATGGAGAAGCTCGAGCGGCTGGGCTGCTCCAAGACGGTCGTCGGACTGGTGGTGCCAACTGGCTATTCCTTCAACCTCGACGGCACTAACATCTATATGACACTTGCAACATTGTTCATTGCCCAGGCACTCGGGGTCGATCTCTCCTTTAACCAGCAGCTCACGATCTTGCTCGTGGCAATGTTAACGTCGAAGGGAGCAAGCGGCGTCACCGGTGCGGGCTTCATCACCCTCGCTGCGACATTGTCGGTGGTAAACCCAGCGCTGGTGCCGGGCATGGCAATCGTGTTTTCGATCGACAAGTTCATGAGCGAGGTTCGCGCCCTGACCAACATCATCGGCAATGGCATCGCGGCCGTGTTCGTATCCTGGTGGGAAGACGAGCTAGAGCATGGGACGCTGCAGGCTCGGCTCAACCAGCCCACAGCTTCGACCACTATCGACCCTACTAGCACAATAAAGTAGGTCCCGGATCTCAACCGCCACCATCCGAACACGAATTGACTCGAATCGGCCAAGCCGACTTAAGGCGAGCTGGCACTTCCTCCTGCGCTCTCCAGTGCACAGCTTGCTCCTGCGTCGCGGCCGGGCAGCTCCCCTGAAAAGCACGCGATCAAAGAAATAGCGGCTTCCTCAGGGCGCCTCTTTGGCGGTCAAGGCTATCTCCATTTAAACTGCGGCGAGTCGCACACGGCAGTGGGTTCGGCGTCATGTCAGCGCTCGATGCCAGCGAAACCAATTGGAGAGGACTCCTTCGCAGCTAGGCGTGATGACCCAATCGCAGGGGTAGCGCTCGCGCAACTTTTCGTTCCCGTCCCGGCATATGAAGGTTGCGCTTACCTTCGCAGACTGTGCCGGGGCGTCCGCTTGTTTCTGTTCTTTGCCGGTTCGGAGGCGCGCCTGATCGTTTAGCTTCAACCTCTCGGTTGAACTAAATCCTCGGTCCTCGTTCCGGGGGCGTAAGGAGGGCGCATCGGGGGCAGGCTCGAACGAATGCCGGGAGGGCTATCGGCAGGGGCGAAAAGCACAAGTTTCAGCTTCGAGTGCTGCCCGTCAGCGGCACCTCATCAAAAGTTTAGGACGACTATACGCATGTTTATAATGCGTTTTTTCCCCGCTCATGCTGAGTTCGGCAGCAGGTGATCAATCTCGGACAGGCTTGGCACAAACGTCGAAGATTGCCCCATTTTTGCCTAAAATGCTATAGCTCTCCCGCCGGAGAACAGGCCGTACGGTCTCAAAATGTCTATCCAGATCAGCAGTCTTAAACGTTCAGCCCCTCAGTTGACCTTCGGCGGCATAACGCTAGCCGCTGTTACATTGAGTTGCGTATACCTTAATGCCCATTTTGCCGCGACGGCGTTCGCCTATTTGTTAGTAGTCCTGCTGTTTTCGTTGATGGGCAGCTTCATTGCGTCATCCGCGCTTTGCATCATGGCAATCGCTGCTCTCGCATACTACTTTGCGCCGCCGGCGTTCAGCCTGCAAATCGATGACCCCCGCGATCTTCCGGTGGTTGTCGCATTCTTTGTTGTCTCAACTGTAGGAACGTACCTGATCGGAAAGCTCCGTCAGGAAAGAGAGGCTGCGCGTGTGGCGGCGGTCAAGCTTCAGCGTAGCGCGGCGGATTTGGAGGATCGCGAAAAACGGTGGCGAGCAATCTTCGAGCACAATCCGGCCATGTACTTCATGGTGGATGAAGCCGGCACTGTCCTTAACGTCAATACATTCGGCGCGACACAACTCGGCTATGCTCCTGCAGAACTGATCGGTCACTCCGTGCTCGGCATATTTCTTGAGGAGGATCGCGCATTCGTTCACAAATGCATTCGGGCGTGCCTTGAGGATATTGGACAATCGCGCACGTGGGACGTCCAGAAAGTCAGGAAGGACGGCTCCGTATTGTGGGTACGTGAAAACGCCAAGGCCATGCTCTGGGCCGACGACCGGCCCATTGTCCTTATCGCCTGCGAAGATGTCACGGAGCGAAAGCGGACCGAACTCGCCCTGCAGCGGAGCGAAGCGCATTTGGCTCAAGCGCAGGAGTTGAGTCATACAGGCAGCTTCAGCTGGAACGCCGCCACTGGCGAGGCGTTCTGGTCAAAGGAAACATTTCGGATTTTCCAGTTAGATCCTCAAACGATCCCCTCGCCGCAGCTTGTCATTGATCGCACTCACCCAGATGATAGGGCTTCGGTTAAAGAGGTTATCGATGGAGCGATGCGAGACTTGAGCGGTTTCGAGCACGAGTATCGATTGCTGCTACCAGACGGCTCTGTGAAGCACATCCGTGCAAAGGCACGGCTCACGAGAACCGCTTCCGGTGAAATCGAGTTTGTTGGGGCAGCTACCGATATTACGGGAGCGAGGAGAGCAGAACAGCAGTTGCGTCGCAGCGAGGCCTATCTGGCCGAGGCCCAGCATCTCACCCACACGGGCAGCTGGTCCTGGGACGTCCACGGGCTAGACTTCATTTATCGGTCCGCGGAAGTTGATCGATTGTTCGGCTTTGACCCACAAGAGCCGGTATCGATAGAGACCATTCGCTCGCGCATCCATCCGGAAGACTTGCCACGGTTACAGGAGGTGCAGCGCCAAGCGAGAGAAAAGGAGCAGGAGCGATTCGAATATGATTTCCGTATTCTTCTGCCAGATGGCAGGACAAGGCGCATACACTCCGTTGCGCATGTTATCGCCGCTAGCGATGGTAAGGTCAGCGAGCTGATCGGAACACATATGGATGTCACCGATCAACACGCAGCTAGGGAACGCCTGGAAAACACACTTGTCGCGCTGCGCGAAAGCGAACAGCGCTTTCGCGACTACGCCGAGACAGCTTCCGATTGGCTTTGGGAGACCGGTCCAGATCATCGGGTCACCCGCTTATCCGAGCACACCCGCACTGCAGGAATTTTGGCCACAGGATTGATCGACCTGCTTCGCTGGGAGATTGCGTGCGACGCCGAAGACGAGCCCGAAAAGTGGCGGCAGCATCGGGCGACGTTGCAGGCGCGTCAGCCGTTTCGGGATCTCGTCTACCGTACCGTGAATCGCATGGGATCTCCGATCTACGTCCGCACCAGTGGCAAGCCTTTCTTCGACGGAAACGGTAATTTTCTGGGCTACCGTGGCGTCAGCACTGACATCACATCCATCATTCGCGCGGATCAGGCCGAACAAGACCTGAGAAAGGCCCAGGCGGAGCTTGCACATGTGACGCGTGTAACGACGTTAGGAGAACTGACAACCTCCATCGCCCACGAGATAAACCAGCCACTCGCCGCTATTCTCACCAACGCCGATGCGTGCCTCGGCTGGATGGCTCGCGAAACTCCCGATCTTGCCGAAGCGCGCTCTTCAGTGGAATGGATCATCGAAGATGCGATCCGGGCAAGCGAGGTGATCCGGAGTGTTCGCGCACTCGCGAAGAAAGGCGAGATTGAGATGGTGCCGCTCGACATTAATGATGTCGTAAGGGACGTCATTGCGCTGGTAACACGAGAGCTGGTGAGCCACCGGGTGACGTTGCGAACCGAGTTGGCGGCCGTGCTGCCCAGGATCCTCGGTGATCGAATTCAGCTACAACAGGTGATCATCAATCTGGTAATGAACGGAATCGAAGCGATGGACGCAATTACAGACCGGCCGCGCGAACTTCTGATTCAATCATCCAAGGACGATCTGGGGCGCGTGCAGCTTGCCGTGGCCGATTGCGGCGTCGGGATCGCTGAGAAGGACGCTGACCACGTTTTGGATCCCTTCTTCACCACAAAGTCGAGTGGTCTTGGAATGGGACTTTCGATCTGCCGTTCTATCGTGGAGGCTCACGGAGGGCGGCTGTCGCTTCTTCATAAAGATGAACCGGGCGCGACCTTTCAGTTTGTCCTGCCCGTGCATAAGGAGGCTCTCCAATGACAGGACCATTTGACTCGCTAGGTGAGAGTAGCAATGCCGAGGCCTCGACGAAGGCGATCGTCTTTGTCGTTGAGGATGACATCTCCGTGCGCCGCTCGCTTACTAACCTTTTTCGCCAGGTAGGATTGGAGGTCGTTGCGTTCGGATCGGCCCGGGAAATGCTGCAGAGCACAATTCCGGACGTCACAAGCTGTCTGGTTCTTGATGTCCGGCTACCAGGCCTGAGCGGCCTTGACTACCAGACCGAGCTGGCCAGGTTGAACATACACATCCCGATCATTTTCATCACCGGTCACGGCGACATTCCCATGACCGTCAGGGCCATGAAGGGAGGTGCGGTCGATTTTCTCAGCAAGCCGTTCCGCGATCAGGAATTGCTTGATGCCGTCGTTGCGGCGACCGAACGCGATCGCAAAAGACGGGAAGCTCAACGAACCGTCGCGAACCTGCAGTCTCTATTTGAGACCTTAAGCCCGCGAGAGCAGGCCGTGATGAAACTGGTCACGGCCGGCCTGATGAACAAGCAGGTAGCCGCCGAACTTGGGCTCGCCGAAATTACCGTCAAGATCTACCGGGGTCATGTCATGAAAAAGATGCGTGCCCGGTCGCTGGCCGAGCTGATCAGAATGAGCGAGACGCTGGGACTTCGTGCAAATCGTGCTGAACAAACGCAAGTATGATTTTACAGCTTCATCTCTCCAGCCCACTTTCGCCGAAAGGTGGCTAACGCTTTGATAGCCACTGTTCCTGCGTCAGGAGGGCTCATCTTGTCCACGCCTTTGATTTCCGTCGTTGACGACGACGCCTCAGTCCGTGCGGCGACAGGGAACCTCTTGAAATCGCGTGGCTACGTCGTGCAGATATTTGCATCGGCCGAGGCGCTCCTGCGGTCGCCGCAGTTGAACGAGATATCCTGTGTCATCACCGATGTGCAGATGTCGGCTATGAGCGGGCTGGAGCTGCTGGCGCAAATGCGGACGCGTGGTTACGAAGCACCTTTCATTTTCATTACAGCGTTCCCCAGCGAGCGCGTGCGCACGTCAGCCCTGGAGGCGGGCGCAGTTGGCTTCCTCGCCAAACCATTTGGCGGACAAGAGTTACTTAAGTGCCTCGACAACGCACTGAAGGCATATAGCGCCCGAGGCGGCATCTGATTCCAACCTGCAGCTTGAGTTCAAGCCCGATCTGAAAGCTCGTGGGCAACAATCAAGTCAGCTGACAGTGTATTCTCAGTCCAAACCCTGGGTTACTCTAAATATGCTAGCGGCCAGCAATTTCTTGCGCCTCCAGGCTTTACGGATTTGGGCGGCTGCAGAACAGACCTATCTTGCGAGAGACGCTGGCACGGACTCATTCCACGCCTAAGCTCATGGTAATGCTGCCCCAGAGCCGTCGTTGCGCCTAAGCACTTCTTAGCTCCATCTGGAGCGAGGTTTTCTATTCCATTGCAGAGCGGAGTTGCCCGAGTGCGCCCGGCACGCACGAGATTGGCTATGCTGGGCGCCCACCGTGGTGACGACAAAAATGGAGCTTCGCTCGTAGCCCTCATGTCTTGCGCACCGCTTTTCTGGTGAGAGTGTTCTGCACGATCCTCGTGCTCACCGGATCGTTACGTCCGTTGACGCTTGCTGACCATTGGGCGCAGCTTCGCTGTACATTGTGACGACCGACTCTCGTCAGGCGTCCACGCCATTATTTGTTCGCAACCTTCATCGCCGGAAGACTTGTGGTCCAAGCCGTCCAACGTGCTCCGCGCCACACGTCCCGGCCCCCGGTTGGCCCGGGTGGGGCAGAACAGGTCGTCGCCGCAGGCAAGCATTCTCCAGCAATAGGCCTGTTCAATAGGCCCCTATTTCGCAGACGCGAACAATCAGCAACTGCTCAGCCAAGGAGAACTGAGGAGCGAGCATTCTGAGCCAAACAAGGCACTTCTGAGCTAAACGACGCCGGCGCAGAGAAGTGCGGCACAGACTAGATCACTTCGGGTGAAATGCCCGGTGATTCATGGTTACATGAAATCATCCTCGTAATCGTATGTTGAAGCACTCGCTGGCACCTCGATTTTACTGATGCTCGAGCAGAATATCGCCAGCGTTCTCGACAAGCGGATGAACGACCTGAGGATCTACGGTAGCGGTCGTCCCAGATCGACCGGGAAACAGCTCCTGCCAGTTTTCGACGTCGAAATTCGTCCTGCTGTCGCCTCCTTCCATTCGTAGGAGACCGACACTCTCGTTGCCTAGTTGATAGCTAAAGTATCGCGCGTTATCAGAATCTGGAGCTGTTCCATACTTCTGTGCAACCTCTGCAGTTCGTGCGGCTTTCTGAGAGACGAAGTCCGAATATTCTTGTGGGTTATCCGCGATGTACCTGATTTCGTCGCTGTGATAGCCCTCTGCTGCTTTTCTGAACGACCGCTAGCCTCCTCTGCGGTGGCCGATCCCACTACACCGAGGCCGGCTGACGGTAGCATCACTCGAGGTTGCGAGACCCCACGGCAGCTACCAGCGACTCCGGATCAGGAACTCGTCGAGATCCATGACCCACAAACCGAGGAAAGGAGAGGCAAGCGGAACGCGTCGGCGCCGACACCTGACGCTTCGATAGCAACACTGCAGCCTCATTCCACAGTGACGGATTTCGCGAGATTACGCGGCTGATCCACGTCCGCGCCGCTTACGAGGCCGGCATGGTAAGCCAAGAGCTGGACCGGAATGGCATAGACCATTGGCGTAAAGCTTGCGACCATTGTCGGCAGAACGATGGTCACGAGCGTGTCCACCGTCGCTTCTGAAGCGCCCTTCGCATCGGTGATTAGGATGATCTTGCCGCCCCGAGCCGCCACTTCTTGCATGTTCGAAATGGTCTTCTCGAAAACGCCGTCGTAAGGCGCGATCACCACCACAGGCATAGCCTCATCGACCAGTGCGATTGGCCCGTGCTTGAGCTCGCCGGCGGCATAACCTTCTGAGTGGATATACGAAATTTCCTTCAGCTTGAGCGCGCCCTCCAACGCCAGCGGAGCCGATGTGCCACGACCGAGGTAGAGTGCCGCCCTCGCGCCCGCGATATAGCGCGCGAGCTTCTCAATCTGCGGCTCGACCAACAAGGCCGCAGCCACCAACCGCGGCACCTCGATGAGCTCTTGCACGAGCTTCGATTCATCGATTTCAGACAGCTTACCTCGCTCTCTCCCTGCTGCGATGGCAAGCACCGCCAGTACCATCAGCTGGCAGATGAATGCCTTGGTGGAAGCGACGCCGATCTCCGGCCCCGCCAGCGTCGGCAGAACGGATTCGCTCTCGCGCGCAATCGTCGACGTCGGGACATTAACTACAGATATCGTATGCAGGCCCTGATCCTTGGCGTATCGCAGCGCAGCTAGTGTGTCGGCCGTCTCGCCCGATTGCGAGATGACGATCGCGAGATCGCCCCGGCGCAGAGGCGCCTCCCGATATCGAAACTCAGAGGCTACATCTATTTCGACAGACAAACGCGCCAGCCGTTCGAACCAGTATTTGGCTATGTGCCCGGCATAGCTTGCCGTGCCACACGCAGTAATTGAAATGCGTTGAATGGAATTGAAGTCGAAGGGCAAGGCGAGCGGCAGCGCTACCCGCTTAGCCGCCACATCGAGATAATGCGCCAATGTCTGGGCGACCACTGTCGGCTGCTCGTGGATTTCCTTAGCCATGAAGTGGCGATAATTCGCCTTGTCCGCAAGGAGAGACGACACAGCAAACTTTGATGTTTCCCGTCGGACGACACAGCCGTCTGCACCATAGATCACGCACGTCGCGCGCGTAAGCACGGCCCAGTCGCCGTCCTCAAGATAGGTAATGGTATTGGTCAGAGGCGCGAGCGCGATCGCATCAGATCCTAGATACACTTCACCGTTACCATGTCCGATCGCAAGGGGCGACCCCTTGCACGCACCGATCAAAAGATCGTCGCGGTCCTTGAAAAGGAATGCCAACGCGAAGGCACCGCGCAAGCGCGGCAACGACGCCTGCACCGCATCCTGCGGTGAGTAGCCGTTTTTGAGGTAGAACTCGACGAGATGCACCACAACCTCGGTGTCCGTCTCTGAGTAAAACTCGGCTCCATTTCGTTCCAGCTCCGCTCGCAGCTCGCGGAAATTCTCAATGATCCCGTTATGAACGATAGCGACATTTTCCGTCGCATGCGGATGAGCATTGCTCTCGGTCGGCTTTCCATGAGTCGCCCAGCGGGTGTGACCGATGCCGCTTTGACCCACAGGAGGACTATAGCGCAACTGCTCCTCAAGGTTTCTCAGCTTACCTTGAGCGCGGCGCCGCTCGATACGGAGACCTTCGAGAGTCGCGAGACCCGCTGAGTCGTAGCCACGATATTCCAGTCGCCTGAGAGACGCGACCAGCTTCTCAACGACCGGGCCACGCCCCAGAATGCCAATAATTCCACACATATCAATCCATGTAGCCCAACTTCGAGGAGTCCGGCGACCGCGCTATAGGAGCCCGTGATAGAACTCGCTTGCCCGATAACAACGGGTTTCAAGTTCGGAATCTTCCGCGGGCGCCTTTATCGCATCTGCATTCGCCCGCGTGATTTGGATCTTTTCCAGCCATCGGCTTCATTTCTTCCTTTAGCTAGCTAGTCGAATAGACGCTGCGATGGTGTCGCCAACGCCGTCACCGCCGCAGTTGCGCCTACACGCTAACATCCAGCTGGCACAAACAAACTCACCCGGACTAATGAGCCATCTCGCGACCCTCCTTCTAAGTTTCCAAAAAATGGGCAGCGATACCGGCCCCCGCGATGAAGTTGATGCGCAACAACAGAGTCTATGCGTCTCAGGATCGAGGGGAGAGCGGTCACCTTTGGTCTGGGCTTCTCTCCGCCTCAGACGGAAAAAGAACGCTGCCCACATTCTCTGCATGGTCTGGCTGGTGATATACCTGCGCGGCGGCTCTAGCTTGAATTGTCCAGTTCTCCTGAGAACGAATTTGCGGCGCGGGCTCAAAGACTTGTCATACTCTGACTGAGGCAACTTACGTTCAGTCAAGATTAGAGGATCGGCGTCGAAGCTCCATTGTACTAACGTAAACTTTCGATATCGAAACGTTCGACGGTCTATACCCACGTTTGCCAGTCCTTATCATTTTGTCTTGCGTCGGCTGTGCATCGCCAGCTGCAAACCAGCTATTGGGGCGGCATGGACTATAGTTCTTATACCGACCGTTAAGCTGCCCCATTATTTGGAAGCCGCAACCCGCCGCTCCTCTGCGCCTCCCTGAGAGCGCGCGGATGCATACATGCGCATGAGAATAGATGCGCATGAGAATAGATAAGGCTCACAGATGGACGCCATCTGTCTCATTGGAAATATAGTCAGCCGGAAAGCGCGCCCGAGCGGGCGTACCGGCGCTTACAATTCATCACCTGCCTAGGATCATCGCCGTTGCGACGTCGCTTGAGTATAAATCAACGTATATGGTGTTGTATTCCTTCATGAGGTGTATGACAGGGGCTAACGATCTCGCTCTTTTAGTGAGATTGGAGCGAGCGTGCGCATCTCGATTTTCGGGAAGCGACTACGCAATGGCTTTTCATAGCGAACTCTTTCCGGCGCAACTAAGCGAGATCATGGTGGCTCACAATTCAAACCGGCGCGTCGCGATGATTACTGGTGTCACCGGGCAAGATGGCGCATATCTGGCGCAGCATTTGCTCGGTCTCGGCTACACCGTGCATGGGGTCAAGCGCCGGTCGTCCTCCTTCAACACCGCGCGCGTCGATCATCTCTACAAGGACCCGCATTTCGGCGATGTGCCATTCCTAATGCATTATGGGGACATGACGGATTCGTCCAACCTGATCCGGCTCGTCCAGCAGATTCGGCCGACCGAGATCTATAACCTGGCCGCACAGAGCCACGTCCAGGTCAGTTTCGAGAGTCCGGAATACACCGCCAATGCCGACGCGATCGGTGTGCTGCGCCTGTTGGAAGCTATCCGCATTCTCGGCATGGAAAAGGAGACGCGCTTCTACCAAGCCTCGACATCCGAGCTTTACGGCCTCGCGCAAGAGGTGCCACAGAAGGAAACCACGCCGTTTTATCCGCGTTCGCCCTATGGCGTCGCCAAGCTCTATGGCTACTGGATTACGGTGAACTACCGCGAGGCCTACGGTATGTTCGCGAGCAACGGCATCCTGTTCAACCATGAAAGTCCCATCCGCGGCGAGACGTTCGTGACCCGCAAGATCACCCGCGCCGTTGCCGGCATCGAGGTCGGCATCGAGAACAAACTCTATCTCGGAAATCTCGACGCCAAGCGCGACTGGGGCCATGCCCGCGACTACGTGGAAGGCATGCACAGGATCCTGCAGGTGGACGAGCCCGGTGATTTCGTGCTTGCGACCGGCCAGACATGGTCTGTCCGGGAGTTCGTCGAGCTGGCGTTTGCCGAGGTCGGACGCAGCATCGAATGGCGTGGTAAGGGCATCGAGGAGGTCGGCGTTGATAAGGCTTCTGGCAAGACCCTGGTACAGGTCGATCCGACCTATTTCCGTCCGACCGAAGTCGATCTCCTGATCGGGGACGCCAGCAAGGCGCGCGCGAAACTCGGCTGGGCGCCGAAAACGTCGTTCTCGCAGATGGTGAAGGAAATGGTCGCCAGCGATCTCGTCCAAGCCAGACAGGACGCAGCAAATGGCAAGCGCGGCGTTTGAGCTGAACGGCAAGACCGTTTTCGTCGGCGGCCATCGCGGCATGGTTGGCGCGGCGCTGATGCGCCGACTGGCACGCGAGCAGGTCGATCTCTTGACGGTGTCACGAAGCGAGGTTGACCTGCGTGATCAAGCCGCGGTGACTGCCTGGTTTGCAGCGAAGAAGCCGCAAGCGGTGTTCCTCGCCGCAGCCAAGGTCGGCGGCATCGTCGCCAACAACACGCTGCGCGCCGAGTTTCTCCACGACAACCTCTCAATATCGAGCAACGTGATCCAGGCGGCCCATGCCAACAGATGCGAGAAGCTGATGTTCTTCGGCTCCTCCTGCATCTATCCGCGCCTGGCGCCGCAGCCGCTGCGAGAGGACTCGATGCTGACCGGCCCGCTGGAGCCGACCAACGAGCCCTATGCAATCGCCAAGATCGCGGGCATCAAGATGGCCGAGGCGTATCGCAGCCAGTACGGCGCCGATTTCATCAGCGTGATGCCGACCAATCTATACGGGCCTGGCGACAATTATCACCCCGAATACAGCCACGTCATGGCCGCGCTGATCCGCCGCTTCCACGAGGCCAAGATTGCGGGCGGAAGCAACGTCGTGGTGTGGGGTACCGGCAAGCCGCGCCGCGAATTTCTCTACGTCGACGATCTGGCCGACGCCTGCATCCATTTGATGAAGACCTATTCCTCGCCAGAACCGGTCAATATCGGAACCGGCGAGGACATCAGCATCGCCGAGTTATCACTCATGGTTGCGGCCGCCGTCGGCTTTCGCGGTGAGATCAGCTTCGACACGTCGCGCCCCGACGGAACGCCGCGCAAGCTGCTCGACGTCAGTCGGCTATCCGGGCTCGGCTGGCGCGCCACCACCTCGCTCAAGGAGGGCATTCAGCTGGCATACCGGGCGTTTCGCACTGAGAGCGATCGACGGCACAAGAGTGATCGGCTTGTTCTCGAAAAGGAAGCCTGCATCACGGATTATAGCAACCCCACCAATGATCCGAATGGCGGGCCGAGCCATTCACTATGATCGGTAAGTCCACCTTTTTATCAAGAGAGCACCGACTGTCTTTTGTCCCTCCCGTGGGTCAAGCTTGGTTCCGAAGCCGTGAACATTCGGCGCCGCTTCGCCTAGCAGCCAACAGCGGACGTAAGCGGCGCTCCGCCTCAACCTTGTAGAGTTCGAGCTGATCGGCAAGATGCGAGCCGAGTTGCGTCCGGCCACATTCAGCATGGCCAGGAGCTTGTCGGGCGCCCGGAATCGACCGGGCGTCAGCATCGGCGGCGACATGGCGGCGAGCGCTTCGAGCTTCTCTGTCGGATCGGCGCGAAGGTAGACCTCCTGCTTTGCAGGCTGGCGTGTCCGGGCCATAGCGAGACTTTCCGGACGTCGCGAGTCGCCTGAAGCGTGTGCATGGCGCATGTATGGCGCAGTACGTGAGGACTGACGCCTTTGCCGGCGATCGACTGCGCCTTGCGAGTGGCGACGGCGGCATGCTTGGTCAGGATGTATTCAAAGCCCGAGCGGGTCATCGCCTGAGCACGGGCGTTCAAGAACAGCTCAGGAGCGTCGGTGACTGGGCGCACTTTGAGCCAAGCCTTCACAGCTGCAGCCGTTTGTTTCCAGCGCGGCAAGACACGTTCACGACGGCCCTTGCCCATGATGTGCACGCTGGACATGGTCTGGCGGTCGATCTGATCGAGCCGGAGGCCGACCAGCTCCGACACGCGCATTCCTGCGGCGAAGGCCAGATGCAGCATGGCTCGATCACGGATGCCGGACACGGTGCTCGCGTCTGGCGCATCTAACAGAGCCTGCAGCTCGTCACGAGGGAGATAGCCGACGTCCTCGAAGCTTCGGCCTTGATTTGTTTGCGTACCGCCGGTTTCAGCTTGTGTCATCTCATCGCATCATCCGCCCGGGACGTCTGGTATCTGATCGTCATGCGGCAACAGCCGATGGCTTTACACGCCCGGCGTTCGCCCATCCCGTAGGCATCCACGAGATGCTCGACAGCTTTCCGCTTCCTCGCGGGCGTCACCACTAATGGGATGGTCCGCCCCGTCCTCCTCCCTCATGATAGGAAGGTCCGATCAAAAGAGGAGAGTATCATGGCACATCGCAATTTGCCGCGACCTGCGGCTGTCTATGGAATCGACATTGGCAAAACCTGTTCCACGTCGTTGGCGTGAGCTGCGACGGCACACCTGTTCAGAAAGTTCGCTTTGGACGGGAGACCCTTCTTCGCACAACCAAGCATAGTTGGCATGGAATCCTGCGATGGCGACGAGGACATAATGACGCTCGCGCCTGCCATAGGCAATCCGCTCCTCCCGCCCGGGCGGCAGTGGAAAACCCCGGCCGGAACCTGGGGTTTTCCTTTTGAGCTATTATAGGC
Source organism: Bradyrhizobium sp. SUTN9-2 (assembly GCF_003122645.1). Classification (NCBI taxonomy): domain Bacteria; kingdom Pseudomonadati; phylum Pseudomonadota; class Alphaproteobacteria; order Hyphomicrobiales; family Nitrobacteraceae; genus Bradyrhizobium; species Bradyrhizobium sp. SUTN9-2. The sequence goes on along the minus strand of NZ_LAXE01000001.1, from coordinate 2,163,617 downwards.
ACCAACTCTCGTAACCGCCGGTGCGATCAGTACAGTAAACCTCACGGATTGAGCCGAATTGGCTTCGGCTTCGTTCCGTCCAAGGCTCGATCGTAAGCCGCAGGTGTCGGTTGGTTTGCGCTCCTGCTCCACCTCAATGGATTGGCGGAGATCTCACGTCACATAAAGTCTCCATCCGAGTCGGAGTCTGATGAAGGCTCATCATCGCTCGGCGTTTTGAGTTTGGAGAGATACGCCGGAGAACTGGTTGCGCGCTGCCATTCACCATCCCTATATCTCCACTGTCTGGACTGGGTGGGATCAAGTACCATATCATTGCCACCTACATCAACGAAGCCCATTTGTTCTGCACGGGCTCTCGCTTCGTCATTAGCAGGACGCCAGTTCACCAGCGGCCGTTCGCCGTCTTGCCGTAGTTGGTGCTCGAGCAGAATATCGCCGGCGTTGCCGACGAGCGGATGAGCAACTTGAAAATCCACGATTGATGTGACGTTAGTTCGTCCGGGGAACTGTTCTCGCCACCCTTGGCCGGTGAACTCAGTCGCCATGGGAAATCCGGCTTCCGTTCTTTGGAGACCGACGCTCCTATTTCCTAGTTGGTAGCTGTAATATCGAGCGGCATCAGAATCCCTGCGGATCCCGAAACTGCTAGCGACATCCGCGGTGCGCCTAGCTCTTTCGGAGACAAAATCTGAGTATTCCTCCGGATTGTTGGCGATATGATTGATTTCTTCACCATGAAAGCTCCTCACCCGTTCTCGGAATTCGGCTTGGTCGATCTCAATAACGGGAGGTCTTGAAGCGAGGTAATAACTCGGCTGGGAGGATGAGCTGGCACCCGAATCCTGCAATCCCATTCTACCGAATGCGTCCGCGAAATAGTCGGCATTCCTGTGCTCCTGGGAGCTTGCGTAATGATACTCATCATCGGATGGAACATCCGACCAATTGTTAATTCGACCGTCCATGACGACCACACTCCTATAGCTGTTGCATTGTGTTTAGGTCATTAGACCTGACTGCGCAGATAAGCAGCTTGGCTGTCCGTAAGCTGACGTCAAATAAACGGAAAACTAAATTCGCTGAAACGATAGGCATACAAATTCTACTCCGACCATGGTGCCCAGCGATGTCAGTGAGGCGTGACAGCCCGCGCCACCTGACGGTATTGCCAGGCGGCGGATCGCTGGCGCGGGCGAGATAACCGCCGAGCGGGGCGATCTTGATCAGACAGTGCGAGAGCGTCTTTCTTGCTTTTGGTTCGTCGTTGACGAGGCGACCGAGCACGCCGATTTCAGTCGCAGTCAACGCGGGGGTTGGCGGCGCGTCTGCGGCGGAACGGTTGAGCATCGTCATCCAGAAGACACGCCAACTCAGGAAAGAGCGAGATCAGATTGGTCAGACG
>NZ_LAXE01000001.1:2156577-2159620 GCF_003122645.1 Bradyrhizobium sp. SUTN9-2 | reverse complement strand
CGGTCAGACGCTGGGCAGTCCTGAGCTTGGACTCCTCAGCTTTGCAGCCCGATTTGAGGATTTTGTGGAACACCTCGATCCTCCGTCTCAAAGCATACCATTCGAGCTTCTCAACGGCGTCGGTGCGGGAACCAACCGGCAGGTCGGTGATCAGCTTCCAATCGATCTTCTTCCTGTTTTTTCGTAAGCGCGCATTTTACTGCACAGGCTGCGCGCAGGTGGCCGCGGCGTGGTGTGACGCCGGGCCGCGGCGGGATCATCGGAACGGCTTGTTGACCTGAGCGTTCGAACGTCAGCCGTTGTTCGCAGCTCGCAGGTGTTTTGAGCGGTGCAGTTGAACGGCAACAGATCTTCGATATCGGCGTCGGGCGCACGCTGAGGCAATTCAGTGAGCGTAGCCATGCATAGGGATCGACGTCGCATGCCCGGCATGTCAGCACCAAACTGTAGATCACGGCGCTTGCCTTGGCGCCGGCAACGGTGTCGCTGAACAGCCAACTTTTTCTTCCGGTGCAAAACGGCCTGATGTCGCGCTTCAGAACATTGTTGTCGATCGGGGCGAGACCGTCACTGGTGTAGCGGGTCAGATAGTCCCATTGGTTGCGCGCATAGGCGATCGCCTTGCCGGTCAAGCTTTCGGGCAGGACCTTCGGCGCCTGGTCGTCGAGCCACGTCTTGAAGGCGGCCAATACCGGCAGGCTATGCTGCTGGCGCAGTCGCAAGCTGTATGCGGCGCGCGTTTCGCCGTCGGGCGACGTCTGGCGCGCCACCCTCTCGACCTCATACAACGCCTCGAAGAACTTGAGCGCTTGCAATGGCGGACCGCCGGGCGTCTTCCTGGCCTTGAGCGCATCGGTAAATTTCCTACGCGCATGCGCCATACAGCCGAGTTGGGTCGTGCCTGTCAGCGTGCGCCAGGCGTCGTAGCCATCTCTCATCAACAAGCCGCGATAGCCGGCCAGGAACGTCTGCGGATACTCCTGACCGCGACCGGACTGGTAATCGAACAGCACGACCGGCTGCGCGCAGTCCTGGCCGCTGCGGTAGGCCCACATGAAGGATTTGGCCTGCGCGTCCCGGCCTCCCTCTTTCAGAACCTGGACCCAGGTTTCGTCACCGTGGACCAGGGGCTGCGCCCTGAGCTTTTGCTGTAGCGCGTCATAGACCCAATGCAGATGCAACTCGCTCGCCCGGATCACCCAGTTGCCCAGCGTCCCGCGGCTGATGCTGACGTCGGCGCGCCCCAGCGCGTCCGCCACACGGTACAGCGGCGTGCCGTCGACGTATTTGTTGGCGAGCACCAGCGCCAGCGTCGATGGCGTGGCGACGCTACCCGGCAGCGGCTGCGCCGGCATCGGCGCCGTCACAATCGGGGTGTTCAGCGCGGTGCGCTCGCAGTGACGGCAGGCATATTTGAACCGCACATGTTGCAGCACCGACGCCTTCACCTCGACGTGCAACTCGGTGACGGTCTCACCCATCCGATGCATCCGATTATGGCAGCACGGACAGTTCCTTTGATCCTCACCCAGATCATATTCGACGCGTTGGCGCGGCAGATCGTTAGGCAGCGGCTTGCGGCCGCGTGTCTTCGGCGCCGGCTTTGGAGCCTCCGGCAATCCCGTGTCCGGCACGGCGACCGCCTCGATATCGCCGTCGTCCCGGCTTTCAGCGGCGGCCTGCTCGGCTTCGTTGAAGATGCGCTCCTTGAGCTTTTCGCTCTCCGGCGCGTAGCGGTGCAAGCGCTCCAGGCGCAACTGCTCCTCAAGATGCAGGACGCGTTGCGCGAGTTTCTCGTTCTCCGCCTTCAGCGCCGCGATCTCGGCCGCGTGCGCCGCGATCAGGGCTTCCAGCTCGTGCGTCGTGGGCTTGCGACTCATCGTAGTCTTGAATCGAAGTCATGCCGCCGCGTCAACCGGATTCCATGTAGTTGGCGGCGTCATCCGATCGCGCCGATGACGCCGTGCGCATCGAACACTGTCAGCCCACGCTCTGATAATGCCGCACCGGATGGCGCCGCACCGGATGGCGCCGCACCGCCGCGATGTCGAAGCCGTCAAGCAGCCAATGCAGCTCCTCCGTCGTCAGCGTCAGCACCGCCTCCTGGCTTCGGGGCCAGTGGAATCGGTCCGCCTCCAGCCGTTTCAGCAGCATCCAAAATCCCGACCGATCATAAATCAGCAGCTTGCCCCGGTCGTGGCGGCGATTGCAGAACGCGAACACGGCGCGCTGGAACGGATCCAGCCCCATCGACTGCTCGACCACGATCGCTAGGCTGTTGATCCCCGCCCGGAAGTCAATCGGCGCGCGGTGAAGGTAGACTCGAAGATCAGACGCTAGCCGGAACATCACAACGCCCCAGCGCTTCAATCACCGCCGACAACAACTGCTCGTCGCCGCCTTCCAGCGAAAGCGTCACGCGGTTGGGCATCGATGCCGTCAGCCGCCCAGCAGAGGATCGTTCCGTAGCGCAAAGGGCGATCGCGCCGGCAGATCGGGTTGGCGACCGCGACGGTGCGCTCACCGGAATAAACGCCGGCGCAGTCGCCGCCCGTGCCTCCGGCTGGCCATTCCCGTTCTGAAGTTGTTGCTTGGCAACTCACTTCCGCAGCAGGTTCGCGTTCACCCCGTGTTGCAACGCCGGCCCCGCCAGCGACACGCCTTGCTGCAGACAGGCCTCGACCAGCCGCTGTTTGCTGGCTGGGTCATAGCGACGTCGGCCATTCCGTAACATGCCGAGCGTCTCAAGCTTAAAAGGTTCTTCTGCAGTGATCATCGATGGTGTCCACCTTGTTCATGGTGGACACCTCATCCCATCCGGGTTCTCAATTGCACAGGTGCGTAGAAAAAAGCTCTTACATTTCATCAAAGTCGGAAGTACCCATCCACGGAAAGCTGGGTGAACCATCTAGTCGGTTGAATGGACGTTCGCGCTCCCATCCAAGAAAGCTGTGTTGAGTGTCAGGCTACACATGCCGAGCGGGACTTTGATAGTCAGATTCTCTGACGAGAAGCTGACTGGAAGTGTCAGGCATCTTGCAAA
>NZ_LAXE01000001.1:2094623-2155794 GCF_003122645.1 Bradyrhizobium sp. SUTN9-2 | reverse complement strand
TTGTACATAAGCTCAAGCGATGGGGTGTCTTTGCCGCTTACCAGCGGACCACCGACGTGTTCTTCTCTCGGAGAAGATGAGGCGCCCAGCTCGGCACCAAGTGCGCGAAGATCTCGATGTCACAGGAAGCGTGGAGGGGTCCTAGGCTCCTTCGCGCGCACCACGGAGCAAACCCACATTTATTTGATAGTCATTACCTGGCCATCTCGGCATTAGCAGCGCCGGTGAAGTCGAGCTCGGCTAGGTTCGCGCGGTCGGCGCTCGCGTCGTCACGGTGATCGGACGCGATCGCGACGTAGAGCGCTGGAAGCACGAATAGCGTGATCAGAGTGCCGACAGACATGCCGGCGGCGAGGACCAGCCCGATCGAGAAGCGGCTCGCCGCTCCAGCTCCCGTTGCAGTCAATAAGGGTATGAAGCCCGTGACCATCGCCGCTGTCGTCATCAATATTGGGCGCAATCGGACGCGCGCCGCCATCTCTATAGCCGAGCGACGTTCAAATCTCTCCTTGAGCTGCAGCTCATTGGCGAACTCAACCATCAGGATGCCGTGCTTAGAAATCAACCCGACAAGTGTCAACAGTCCAACCTGGGTGTAAATGTTCATGGTCGCCCAGCCAAGGAACGGCGGAATCAACGCACCGACAATTGCCATCGGCACGCTGATCATGATGATGAGCGGATCGCGCAGACTTTCGAACTGCGCCGAAAGCACCAAGAATATGATGATGAGTGCAAATATAAATGTAATGACCAGTTGATTACCCTCTTGCACATATTGGCGCGCGTCGGCCAGGAAGTCGTGGCTGAAGCCTACTGGCAGTTTCTTCGCCTCGGCTTCCAGGAAATCCACTGCCTGTTCGATCGTGACGCCGGGCATCGGCACTGCCTGAAAAGTCGCGCAATTGAGCTGATTGAAGTGGGTGAGCGCGTTCGGATCGGTGGCGGTCTCGATGGAGACTACGGTAGACAGTGGAAGCATTGAGCCTGTCGCGGTCTTTACGTAATAGCTCCCGATTGCTTGCGGCACCAGACGTTCCTCTCGGGGAACCTGCGGGATCACCTGGTAAGAGCGGCCCTGCAAGTTGAAGCGGTTGACGTAGTTTCCCCCCAGTAATGTGGCAAGCGCATTGCCGATGGTCTGCATGGTGATGCCAAGCTCGTTAGCCTTGGATCGATCAACCTTGATTCGTACCACAGGCTGGTTGAACTCGAGGTCGGAGTCGCTCACCATGAACAGGCCGCTCTTACGCGCCGCATCCTTCAGCTTTGACATCTGCTCGTAGATGGATTGGAAGCCAAGGGTCGAATTGATCACCATCTGCACTGGTAGCCCGTCCGAACCGCCCGGAAGTGGAGGCAAGCTAAAGGCAAACGCGTTGATGCCTTCGATTTTTGACAGCTCGGCCTGGACAAGGGACTTTAGTACAATCGATGATCGCTTGCGCTCGTCCCACGGCTTGAGCAGCATGCCCGCTAGGCCACTCTGCTGGCCGCTAACGCCATTGAGCACGAAGCTCAAGTCAGTCTCTGGAAATTTCTGGAACGCGTTCTCGAGCTTGGTGCCGTAATAGTCGAGGTAGTCGATATTGGCGTATTTCGGCGCCTTCGTTAAAGCGAATACGATCCCTTGATCCTCCTCGGGGGCGAGTTCTTTGGAAGTGTGTATATAGAGAAAGCCGACGAGGCCAAGCATGGTTAGCGCAAACAAGCCCGTAACCGGTCGATAGTCAAGCGAGCGGTCGAGCTTGCGGCCGTACCACTGTGTCATGGCGCCGAACCCACGGTTCACAAATCTTGCAAACCGCCCCCCCTCGTCGCGCTTCAGGAGGAGCGAGCACATCATCGGCGATAGCGTCAACGCGATCACGCCCGAGACGATCACCGCTCCCGCTAGCGTAAACGCGAACTCGCGGAACAGCGCACCGGTGAGACCGCCCAGAAATCCGATTGGAGCATATACCGCAGCCAAAGTAATCGTCATGGAGACAATGGGGCCGACGATCTCGCGCGCTCCCGCTATGGCAGCCTTTCGCGGCGTTGCACCTTCTTCCAAATGGCGGTGAATGTTCTCCACCACCACTATCGCGTCGTCGACTACGAGACCGATAGCGAGTACCATTGCAAGGAGGGTCAAGAGATTGAATGAAAACCCCAGTACCAACATCATGCTGCAGACACCAACGAGCGACAACGGAATAGTGACAACAGGAATGATGACCGAGCGCAGCGAGGCCAGGAACAGGAAGATCACGACCACAACGACCACGACGGCCTCAATGAGCGTCTTCTCAACTTCATCGATCGATGATTGAATAAATTTGGTGGAGTCGTAGGCTACTTTCATCCTCAATGAGGGCGGCAGGTTACGCTCGATTTCTGGAAAGAGCCCTCGAACGCCTCGCGCTATGTTTAGAGGATTTCCTTGCGGGCTCGCCTGCACGCCGACAAAGACCGCGTGCTCGCCATTCATCGCGACACTAATGTCAGCACTCTGCGCGGCAAGCTCCACTACCGCAATGTCCTCCATGCGCACAAAGCCACCGTCATTGGCCTTCACGATCATGCGCTTGAAATCTTCAACACTCCGCAGATCCGTGTTTGCCGTGACATCGGAGATGGTGAAATAGCCCTTGGTCTGGCCCGCCGCGGCCTGGAAGTTGTTAGCGGCGATTGCAGCCGAAACCTCAGCCGGCGACACGCCGTGCCCTGCCATTTTCGCACTATCGAGCCATAGGCGCATCGCAAAATTCTGCCCACCCAGAATGTCTGCCGCTGCAACGCCGTCGACCGTTGAGATAACCGGTTGCACGACGCGTGAGAGATAGTCGGAGATCGCACTTGCCGCCAGTTCCTCGCTGGAGAAGGCGATGTACATGACAGCAGTCTTCTGACCCGTCGACTTCGTGACAACTGGATCGCTTGATTCCTTCGGGATCAAGTATTTGACTGAGTTGACCTTGGAGAGCACCTCCGTGAGCGCTTCGTTGGGATCAAAATTGAGCTTGATGTAGACTTTGATGGTCGAAGTACCAAGCACAGACGAGGAACTAATGTAGTCAACCCCCTCAGCGGACGCGACAGCCTGCTCCAGGGGAGAGGTAATGAACCCCTGGATCATGTCGGCAGAAGCGCCAGGATAGGAAGTCGTGATATTGACGACCGTATTAGATAGCTTGGGATATTGCCGGATCGGCAGTACGGTGGCCGCGCGCAAGCCGATCAGCAGAATCAAGGAACTGACGACGATAGACAATACCGGTCGTTTGATGAAAAGCTCGGTGAATGCCATATCGACTCATGTATCAAGAGTGGGATGCAAATTCGCCGCAAGTTATAAAGCGGCAATGATCACCAATGCTGCGGCTGTGCTAGCCCACGGTACGAGGGACGCGCTATTGGCTACTCTAAGAGCTCACGTGCTCGCGGGTGCAGACGCACTATCCTTGGCTTCCATGTTCGTCGCTCGAGTGTATGTTATTCCGCTGTTCTGATGGCTAATTCCGCATCTCGATGATCGGCGCCTGCTATAAAGCCCCCGTCTTCTCAGCCGGAGGTCCGAACTCTAGATGCTCGTCGTAACGCCTGATTGGACTTAATGAATTATAGCAAGGCAGCAGCTCAGGTTTCGCACTGACCCGCAGACCAATGATCGAGGTTCGACGTCGAAAGTATAGGCGACGTGACGGGTGCTCAACTCTACAAAGGTCAATGGGTGATATAGCCTGGGCTGTAGAGCACTATACGAAGGTTTGTCGAATTGATCGCTGATCGCCGTAGAGCAAATCTCGTGATGTTGCCGGACACAAAAGTTTTAGGTCCCACAATATTCCGTATGCACCGGCTACCTATCCTCGCTAAGTCGCCCAACAAAGTCGCGTTGGAGTTGGCCCTTCGCTACCAGCTCCCAGCGCTTTCGGAGATGCTTTGAGCATTTCTTGGCGCTCAATATGCTGCGCGCGGTTTAGCCACGCATTGCGCTACCGAGCTGGCAACCCAGTAAGACGTTGTCGATCAGCCGCGTTGAGCCAACGTAGGCTGCCGCACAAAGCGCCGCGGGGCGCCGCAGTGGACTATCGGCGGTTTTGAGCGTGTCACCGTCGACAAGTTCAAGATACTGCAGTCTGTCAACTGCCTCTAAATGCCCCCTGGCGACCGCAATCAGCTTTTCCACGTTGCGCTCTCCCGAGCGAAATTCGTCGAGCGCGGCGGATAGTCCCCGATTGATCGCAAGGGCCCGCTGACGCTCTTCCTTGCTGAGATAGCGGTTGCGGCTGCTCATTGCGAGCCCATCGCGTTCGCGAACGGTTGGCACAGTGACCATCTCGATCGGGAGATTGAGATCAATTACCATGCGACGCACGACTGCGCATTGCTGAAAATCCTTCTGCCCAAAAAATACGACATCGGGCTGCACCATATTGAACAATTTGCATACGACGGTCGCGACACCGCGAAAATGCCCAGGCCTGAAGACTCCGCACAGAGGTTTGGCGAGGTCGCCCGGTTCAACGAAGGTTTCGAAATGGCTCGTATAGACTTCCAGTGTATCCGGCGCAAAGAGGATCGCGACACCGCCATCACGGCACAGTTCCTCATCACGTAGAAAGTCGCGCGGGTAGCTGCTGAGATCCTCGTTTGGTCCGAACTGAGTGGGGTTGACGAAGATGCTGACGACGGTGACGTCGCATTGCGCCTGGCTCGCTGCGATCAGCGCCATGTGGCCATCGTGAAGATAGCCCATTGTCGGCACCAATCCGACCCGTCGATCGGCGCCGCGGGATTTAGCGAGAGTACTGCGAAGTTCAGCGACCCTCGTGATTGTTTGCATGTGGAGCTCTATATCAAGCCGGGTTGGACGGCGCCCAGGTGGCAATTGCCTCTCCGACGCCTTCGGGAAGCCTATAGGACTCTTGTGGTCCCGGGAATGCACCACCGCGGACATCCGCGGCCCAGCGCGAGAGCGCATCATGCAAATGCTGAAAGCCTTCTGCATAGGCGCGAACGAATTTGGGGCGATGACCTCCAGTGAGGCCCAGCACGTCGTGGAACACGAGCACCTGGCCTGAACAGTCCGGGCCGGCGCCGATCCCGATCGTCGGTATTGTCAAGGACTTGGTCGCTCGAGCAGCAAGCTCGGCCGGAATGCCCTCCAACACCAAAGCGAAACAACCGGCCTCCTGCAGACGGTGAGCATCATCGAGCAGACGCAACGCTTGATCCGCTTTCCGACCCTGCACTTTGAAGCCGCCCATCACGTTGACGCTCTGGGGCATAAGACCGAGATGACCCATCACAGGAATCTCGCAATCGACGAGGGCCCGTACCATTTCGATTCTCTTGCCACCGCCCTCGAGTTTCACTGCAGCTGCGCCTCGCTGCAGGAAGCCGCCGGCATTGCGTATCGTTTCCTCGACGCTAACGTGGAAGCTTAGAAATGGCATATCAGCGACGAGTAAAGCACGAGGCTTGCTGCGTACCACGGCTTCGAGATGATGGTTCATCATCGCAACGCTCACTGGAAGCGTATTTTCGAACCCAAGGCAAACGTTACCCACACTGTCACCGACGAGAATGATGTCGACAGACGGATCCGCGATACGCGCCGCGACCGCGTCGTAGGCAGTCGTCATGACGAGACGCCGACCGTCCTGCTTCCACCGCTGCAGCATGGGAATTGTGATGCGATCGATCGGCTGCTCCGAAACGTGGCTCATTTGGACCTCAGTTCGATTTTGCGGGTGCGAATGTGACAAAGCCTTGAACTTCGGTTAATTCGCCGACGACTTCGAAGTCGTAGCTATCCACAGCGGACGAAATGATCGAATATGCCGGGTGATCAGCAGTCTAGTTGCTGCGAAACGTAGTGAACCTCTTCGGCTTTAGCTCAACTGATTTGCTGCTCATCCAAGAAGGACAAACAGCAAACAATGAGTTAGTCACGGGATTGGCAGATCCGCGCAACTGCGGCGTTGAGAGCACAGTAACGCGAGCCCCTGCGCTGAGAATGACATAGATCCGCCTCCCGGAGTTCTTGTTGCGGATGTTTACGAACTCCATGGTGGAAGGGCCGCTGCGAGATAAGGGGGTGGATCGAGGGGTGATGAAACCGTGGTAATGAAGATTGCCTCCGTCTCATGCTTCGCGGCGTATACTGTTCTCGTTTGAAGAATGTTCAGCCTTCCGCGCTAACGGTACTTCCTAAGGGGCGCGGAAGAAAATTGTCAACTTGCGCAAGAGAAAAAGAAATCGGCGGCTCAAAAATGGCCCGGGAATGGATGAAAATCCTTTTGGTTGCGCCATCATCGCCGCGAGACTTTCTTCGCTTGGTATGCAGGCGTACGTCGGCTTCCGCCGATTCGCCGACCGGCTGCCGCGGTCGGCGACCGATCCGGTCTGCTCTAGAGCAGCTCATGGGCTGGATCGACGATGTGCAGTGTAGAATTCCTTGAGGTCCGCCGAGGTGACGCAATACTGCTCCTGACAAAGATCGTATTTCCAAGCAGCGCAGCAGCAGATGTTGATCTGCTAAAGAGCCCCCATAGAGCTTGGTGCCGATTTACTCGAGCCCGAGGCGTTCGCCCGCTTTGGCGGAAGCAAAGGTTCGTAGCGGGGTCCGTTGTCGGTCATGACTTGCTGGCCTTTACGCCGACTGTTGTGGCGTCCCCGCCTTGAGGAGGGCCGCGGCGCAGCCCTGACGATCGCTCTTCATCGCCTTGCGGAAGGTATTTGGGGGAGGCATCCTCGATTCAGATGTAGACATAATCTGGCCAGGTTCTTCGCCGCGTACCCACAGGCTGCTCTTTCAACCGGCCGGCACGGTTGGACTTGCCCAGCTTTTTGATATCGATGTGTCAGCTCACCGGGATGTTCACGTTCATAGCGCCGCACCGGTTGGGCGGGTCAAGCTGCGCAATCGGCGTAGCGCGGTCGTCGCACTCCGACTTCGGCGCATGTGGCAGGCAGAGTTTGGCTCGGCGTTCAAACCTTGTAGAGCGATCACGCTCCATCGACGCCTGCCCTTGCGGAACGCTTGACCCACTTGGCGACGGACTTGGCCGAAATATTGAATTGGAGCGCGGTTGGTCTTTGTCAGGCTACTATGATCACCCTCGCCACCATGGCTTCTCGATCTGGCGGTGTCAGAGCCGCATCCTTATGCGTGCCCATCAATTCTCCAGGAGTGGGCTAAAGCTTCGCTAGAGCGTTTCACATTTTGATTGAAGCATAACCGGCGCTGGCGAAGTAGTTGGCGCATTCGCGAGGCTGGATGTCCTGGACGAGGTGACCGATATGGCGCCAAGTATCCTCGATGGTGCGCTTCTGAGCTTGCCTCATCCAATGTTTGATCTTGGAGAAGGCCTGTTCGATCGGGTTGAGGTCGGGCGAGTATGGCGGCAGGTACCAGAGCCTGGCGCCAGCAGCCTTGATCATCTGCCTGACGGCTTTCGACTTGTGGCTTCCGAGATTGTCGAGAATGACGATGTCGCCTTCGCGCAGAGTTGGCAGTAGAATGTGCTTCACGTAACCACGGAAGCATTCACCGTTGATCGGGCCGTCGAAGACGCAGGGTGCTGTGAGTTGGTCATGGCGGAGCGCGCCCAGGAATGTGAGGGTACGCCAGTGACCGTGCGGAGCGAAGCCGCGCAGGCGCGCCCCTTTGGGTCCCCAGCCTCGCAAAGGGGCCATGTTGGTCTTGATCCAGGTCAGGTCTCATCGATGAAGACGAGCCGGCCCGGATCGAGCCCGGCCTGCCAGGATCGCCAGCGCTGGCGCCTACGCGAGACGTCGGCGCGAGCCTGTTCGAGGGCGAACAGTGTTTTTTTGAACCGCAGCCCTTCCCGGCGTAGGAACAGCCAGACCGCATTGTGTGAGACCTTGACCCCGCGGGCTGCCAGTTCCGCCTTCAGACCATGCAGCGTCAGGTGCGGCGTCTGAGTGATCCGCTCGACGACGAAGGCGCGGTGCGGATCAAGCACAGGCTTGCGGTGACCACCCATCTTGCCAGGCGCTACCGAGCCGGTCGTTCGATAACGCTGTGACCACTTCACAACTGACGAGACCGCAACGCCAAACCGTTCCGCCACAGGTCGGCAGCTCTCACCTTTGGCAACAGCGGATACCGCGCGCTTACGCAAATCGTTGGAAATTGGTCGGACCATCGGATGCTGGCCTCCAGCCCAGCCAGCATCTTGAATCATGTTCGCCCCTGATCCGGAATCCCTTCCGATTCAATAAATCCGTGAACCGCTCTAGGTCCGCTTCCTCGTTCACGACCTGTTGGACAACCTACCGAAAGCTCACACTAGTGGGCTCACAGACATGCTACCCGAACGGGCTGACACTCATGCGCCCCCTCTAAAAGGGCGCGTATGCGCGCAGCGATCTGCCGTGCTTCCTTCGGCCGCAGGTTGGGTTTCATGCAATCGAGTATGGTTAGCATTGCCTGAACTTCGTCCATGTTCAATGTGGCCACCTTGCGATCAGATAGTCCCAGAGACTGATCGGAGGCACGGACCTGATTTGCTACAAGCACCGCAAGCGCTTGCGACCGCAGCGTCGTGATATGCCGCTCCAATGTATGCATTTTTGGCCTGTAGCTGCCCCAGGGCATATGTCGAGCGCTGGTGGCCAACCCGGTCACAAAGACTGGGGCTGGCCACCTTTGCTCCCATGAGGCTCAAATTCTCAAGGGTGACTAAGTTATATCTGCGAGAAGTAATGAAGGGCACCTACCAAAATAGGTCGGCCCCATCTCATCGGCGACCCTCTAAACTGGGTCTTTGCCTTAAAGCAAAGCAATTGGAGACACCAGCATGACCAGACACGTGGGCGTGCATAGAACACAGTGTATAAAAGACAATGTCAGGCCAAACGCACGCAAGAATGTTGGCAGGGCAAGTCCAGACGAAGCGCGATAGAGTGAGAAGATTATCCGAGAGCTTGAAAGCCGGCGACAGGGAGTACCGCGTTGAAGAATCGACGACGCTGTGGGCGTCGTCGTCGCCACACATGGCGAACACAATTGCATCAAGATAACAGCGGACCGGACTAAGCCAAAGCAGTCTTCTTTCCCTTCCTGAGTGTTGGCGAAAATGGATCGGAAGCGGTGTGGGTGCGACTCGGCGCCGTTTAGTTGCGATGGAGCAGACGCTGTCCCTACCCCGGCCGCACTGCCAGTTGAACTTAGCAGAACTTGCATCAGCACCTTTCCCCCACGCATGCAGTTGGCAACGCTTTCCCTGCCACCCAGCTAACTGCTCCAAACTGAGCTTTAAGCGGCGGCAAGAAGCTGATTGCTTGCAAAAACGATCAAAATCGAAAGGAGAACTAACCCGCAAGTTGGAAGCATTGCGGACGCGACTCGGCGCCTGGCAGCCTGGGGGGCATCATGAGGCACCACTCTGCCGCATCCGCATTGCAATGAGCTTAACGGAAGCGTGACTCGGCACATGGTGGTCCTTCAGCTCATGCGCTGTCTCTGCCATGCCCCGTTAAACCCAACGCTTTTTTATCGGGGCTGGCTTACCGAAAGCTGACAGACCTGCGCAATCTATAAAACGCAGGCGACCCATGTGGTCGGGCCGCTTGCCGTTGGCAGCGATATCGCATTACGCCTCAGATCAGCCATTCGGCGCGCTTGCGATCAGCGGCAACCGCATTGGGACTACGCGCCGGATTGACACTCAGCCAATCCACCGCGCGTTTAATGACTGGTCGCCGCATGACTTCACGCCCCCTGGCTCGTGGGCTCTTCGAGCATGCAGGAATTGGCCATTCGGATTGCGCACACTTGCTTTCGAATTCGAATACCTCGCGCCGTTACCGGCGCGTGCTCCACGCTGGGTTCGCGTGTGGAGGACGATTGGGTTCCGATTCGTCAAAATGCTTAATGAGCTCGCCAGCCTATCTTCCTGTAAGGCGCGAAAACTAGACGCGATTAGCGAGTTCGAGACAAAGCAGCGCGGATGCGACTCGGCGCCGATGTCCACCAGGGAGGGTGGATAAATGCGCTATCTGTCGCATCCGCTTCGCCGGAACGCTGGGGGCGACATGACTCGGCACCCCCCATTGGAGGAAGGAAGGCGCTGTCGCTATCACGTGCCGCTGGCTCAGTAGTCAGCCTCGGGGATCACAAGGCTAACCCACCCGGCTTTCCCGTGAGGCCCGCCGCCTCAGGGTACAGTGGGACTTTAGCGAGAGAGTGGCCTCGGGTAACCTACCAGCATTGGTAGTCATGCACAGCACGGCGGCGCGAAGAGCACACCGCGTTGAACTACCTTGCATGAAGGCAGCAGGCTTCGCGGGGCTCGGCGGTATCGGCCGCTCCGTAACGCCGTTATCCAGAGCGTCTTTGCGTATAAGCACTTAGCTCCCTCACTACACCGCGGCCTTTGTCCCCGATATAGCTCCCGGCGCTGTTCGCCATTCTGGCGAAGGTCTCGTAGTCCAGCGCTTCTAGGCTGCCCTTGCTTTGCGAGAGACCAAGGTATGGCCAGCACGGCTTGCGGCGGCGAGCGTTGGCCTCGAGGCGCTTGTTCCTCGGGCTAGCGTCTGCGGCAGGCTTCCTGCCGTTTTGGAGCGCAGTTGCGCGATGAAGTTCGCGCCGAACAGCTCGATGTCAGGCAGAGGGTTGATTTTTGTAGAGGCGCAAGCGTCTGCATGCTCTTCTTTCACCAAGCATCGGTAATTCATTCTCGCGCGAGCGACCAAACGGCTTGCGTTCCCAAATGAAGCCACACGAGCAACGCAATGGCCGCTATGCGGCCGCAATGCAGTCGCGCCTCTTGCGTAGAGTGAGCGCGTGGCTCGGAATTCCCGCAGGATCTTTCGCGATGGATCCCAGAGAATTCGCGCGGCCTCAACCTGTGAGGCTGCGGGCGATCAGCGTTGATGTTATCTCTGCTCAGCATAGCTTTGAATTCGCGTCTGCCGGTTCCTCAACGGCGTGCCACCATTTTGCTTCGCCGAGACTCGGCGGAACAACTCGCAATATCAAAACTGCGAATGTGCGGGATCGGGTGCGAAAATGCGCGCGGAAGGGAAGTGCTGCCGCCGTCGTTTAGCGGCCTGCCATGATCTGTTCGGCGAAGACGATCGAAAAGGACCTTGTAGCTGCGCAATGATCAGATAGACTATCTGATATACGCGCTTGCCTCTTCGCTCTCGCCAAAAACTGCGATGTTCTCATACGGGCGGCAAAGATCCGTCGCCTGCCGAACCGCAACCGGCGGGGTTTGGCTGCACCAGGATAATTCAGCCTCCTCTGCAGAGAAGGCGCAAATCGACGTCGCTGATCCAGATCAGAGAAACCGTCCGTTGGTGACAAATGCGACCTCAGCTGCGCTCGACATGGGGCAGCCGCCTCGACTTATGCTGACGCTTGCCAGGAACGTGTCCGCCGGCTTATGCAGCAGATCGCGAGAGCATCCCAAGGTTCTGGCTCACAGCAATCGATGCGCAGGATCGGGCATGGCTCACCCATTGGTGTGTTGAGGTATTCCGAGCCCAGAAGGTTTAGAATTAGGGGGAGGCAGCGCGGGCCGGCCCTCTGCGCTGTTCAAAGCTCTGAAACTGCCGACTCCGCGCTGCCAGCGCAGTTAAATGACGATGTGACTCGGCGCTCGTCAAAGAGGCCCTCGGAAAGCGCTGTCCCTATCACGTGCGCCACTAACTTCGCGCGCCAGCGTCGCGGTACTGCAGCGCTGCCACCTCGCACCCGTGGGCGGCTGCCCGGGGCGCCGTGCCTTTTATCGTCTAGATGTTCCGCAAGGCACCTGCCAGATTTGGTCGGCTGAGCTGGCTTGCGAGGGAGAAAGTGAAGCGTTGTGCCGACCACTCCTGCCCCCGCACCCAATCCTGAAGCCGCTTATCGCGAGGGGGCAATTATGAGCTTCTGGCTTGTTCACCGTAGCCACGCATTCGATTCCCGACTTCCGCATCATTGGAGCGCACTTGGAGACAAAGACGCGTCTGATCGTTGCGAGAACGGCGAAGGCCATTTACGTTGGCTAGGTAGACCGGCCTAAGGACGGTTGAACCATCCACCGCCTCCTCGCCCACGGTCTAGCGAAGTACTCCAATCGGCCGAACTGGTGGCGAATTCGACGGCGGAAATATAGTCCTGTGGCGAAGCCCGGGATTTCCACTTCGGTATTGGCTAGATGGAGAGGTTGTGCGGTTCCTAGCCGTATCAGTTCCATGCAACGCCGTTCGCTCGTATCTTTTTCTTCGCCTGGGCATCCGATTGCACGACGAGCTCATGGAGGGCGTTACACTTGGTCATGATCCGAGCAAGGATGCTCGAGATGATCAGTTCCCCCCACGTCGTCTTGTCGACTGGCGCCAGCGCAGGTGCGTGCACCTCGTTGAGCTGCGCGATAACCTAGAGGTTCGATCGTGGGGGAGGCCGATTGCAAATTTTTCTTGCCGACGAATCCAGACAAGGCGATCTTACGTCTCGCGCGAGTACTTGCCCGTGTGGCCGCGAGGGAGGATCATGAAAGACAGCTCATCGATCGAAACGAGGAAAAGAGCGACGATCTATGCTCGATTCTCAACCGATCTCCAGAACGAGCGATCGATTGAGGATCAGCTTTCACTTTGCCAGAGCTATGCCGAGCGTGAAGGATTAATTGTTGTCAGCACCCATGAAGATCGGGCTCGTTCGGGCGGGTCTGTCATGGGCCGCGAAGGCCTTCTACAGATGTTGGACCAGGCGCGGGAGAAATCCTTTGACGTAGTGATCGTCGAAGCGCTCGATCGCCTCTCTCGCGACATGGAAGATCTGGCTGGCATTCATAAGCGGCTGTCATTTCTCGGGATCGAGATCCGGGCGGTCCACGAGGGCGTCGTTAACACTGTGCTGGTGGGCCTTCGCGGCTTGGTCGGGCAACTTTATCGCGAGGACAATGCGCACAAAGTGCGTCGCGGCCAAGCGGGGCGGGTTAAGCAAGGTTTGGCTGGTGGGGGCCTGACGTACGGATACGCAGCGGTCCCTGGAAGAAGTGGTGAACGAGTGGTTGTCGAGGCCGAGGCACAAGTGATCCGGCGCATTTTTCAGGAATACGTGGACGGCCGTACGCCTCGGGAAATCGCGCATGATCTCAACAACGAGGGGGTATCTCCTCCGCGGGGCCGAGGTTGGAATGCGTCAACAATCAATGGCAATC
Organism: Bradyrhizobium sp. SUTN9-2; assembly: GCF_003122645.1. NCBI lineage: Bacteria > Pseudomonadati > Pseudomonadota > Alphaproteobacteria > Hyphomicrobiales > Nitrobacteraceae > Bradyrhizobium > Bradyrhizobium sp. SUTN9-2. The sequence goes on along the minus strand of NZ_LAXE01000001.1, from coordinate 2,142,622 downwards.
ATGAGAGGGGCGCCGGCATTCTACTAAACGAACTTTATGTGGGGCGCCTTGTCTGGAACAAGGTCAGGATGGTGAAGGACCCCGACTCGGGAAAACGCCTGTCGCGACCTAATCCGAAGAGTGATTGGCAGATGGCTGAAGTGCCGCATCTTGCAATTGTCAATCCAGAGCTATTCACGGCTGCTCAGCAACGCAAGGAAGAGCGCGGTCACATCCACCCCAGCCACCAACGTCGGCCTCGTCGGATGCTATCCGGACTGCTCCGGTGCGGCTCATGTGGTTCGGGTATGGCAACCAATGGACGCGATAAATCAGGGCGCACTCGTATTCGCTGCTCCGCGTCGAAAGAGAGCGGCACATGTTCTGATGCCAAGACCTTTTATCTAGATGCGGTCGAGAGTGCAGTCCTCAGCGGGCTCAGGGCCGAACTGCGTGCACCGAAGGTGTTTTCGGAATACGTACGAACGTATCTGGAGGAGCGGAAGCGCCTCCTAGCTACATCACAGGCAAAGCGACACCGCCTCGAGCAGCAGCTAGGGCATTTGAGTCGAGAAATCGAACGATTGGTCGATGCGATCGCGAAGGGACATGGCGATCCGTCTGTTCTCGGGCCGCGATCGACTGCGTTAGATGCCGAGCGAAAGCGAATATCTGAGGAGTTGCAAAGGGAACCATCCGCCCCGAACGAAATTGCGCTGCATCCGGCCATCCTCAAACGATATGAGGAGCAACTCGGTCGGCTTGAAGAGGCAGTGGGTAAAGGTGTCAGTGCGGGCGACGGAGAGGCCGCGGAAGCCATTAGAGACTTGGTCGAGACGGTCACCGTGCTCCGCCAACCGGGACGCCCAGGTGGTTTAGCCGTCGAGATAGCAGGCCGGCTGAACTCCCTGCTCGGCGAAAAGGCCTATCCAAATAAAGTCAAAGGAGTGTGGGGAAAGGTGGTAGCGGGGGAGGGACTCGAACCCCCGACCCCAGGATTATGATTCCCGTGCTCTAACCAGCTGAGCTACCCCGCCACAGGGATCGCGGCGGCGACTTGAGGCCGATCTCGCGAACGCGCGGCATATAAGGAAGGGGGCGGGGGTAAGTCAATCCGCCTTCGCTAAAGCTTCGGCGCGACAAGTCCGCTTCGGGCCGATTTCTCACCAGAATTTGCGATTTTTTACGGCGCCGAACTCGCGGATGGTCCCCCTCACCCGGGAAGCGCCCTTATTTCGGCCTCACATTGGGGTCGCCGCCGGGGCTGCCGGGGGGCGGGATCACCGGGGTGTTGCTGTCGGTGCTGGGCGCGGGGGCGTGCATGTCGGGATCGACGCCCGCGGGCGGGCAGAGCACGCCGTCCGTCTTGGCCAGCTTGTCGCCGAGCGGTTCCCGGGACTGGCCGGTGGTGGTGCCTTCCGGGGTGGTCGCCAGCCGATCGGATGGGGCACAGCCGGCGGCGCGTTGCGGGGATGGCGGCGCGGTCGCTTGCGGCGGCGTCGCCGGGGCGGGCGGGGCCTGCGCGATCGCCGGTGCAGAGGCGGCGATCAGGAGGCCCGCAAGAATGAGGTTTGTCGTGCGCATGGGAAGCAAACGCGCGCGCGAGGCCCCCTGTTCCCGCAGGTGGCAATCACGATTTGCGGTAGCGGATCAGCGAGAAGTGGCCCATCGGCGGCATGGGACGGCGCTCGGTGAGCGCGACGCCGCCGTGCCTTGCGGCCCAGCCCTCGAGGCGCGCCCACGGGAATTCCGGGCGCCAGCCGAGGCGGCGGGCGATGGGCGCGAAAGCGAGCTCGAACAGCTTGCGAGGGCCGCTCTCCGCACCGATGTGGTTGACCAGGATCAGCTCGCCGCCTGACTTGAGCACGCGCATGAACTCGTCGAGCGTGCCTTCGGGATCGGGAACGGCGGTGATGACATATTGCGCCACCACCGCGTCGAAGAAATCATCGGGGAAGGCGAGGTTCTTCGCATCCATCACCGAGAGCACTTCGACATTGGAGAGACGTAAGCTCCGGACACGCGCCTGCGCCTTGCGCAGCATCGGCTCGGAGATGTCGACGCCGCAGACCTTGGTGGTGCGCGCGTATTCGGAGAGCGAAAGACCGGTGCCGACGCCGACGTCGAGGACGCGGCCGCCGATGCGGTCGGCCTCGGCGATGGTCGACTGCCGGCCGGCGTCGAACACCTTGCCGAATACCAGATCATAGACCGGCGCCCAGCGGCCATAGGCCTTCTCGACCCCGGCCCGCGAGATGTCTGCTGCCATGCCCCTGCCCTTACTTCACCTCTCCACAACAGGAGAGGTGAACCCAGCCCAATGAGTTGTGCTTGATGTCGTCATTCCCTCAGCCGCGCACGACTTCCGCGAGCGGGCGCGATGTGCCCGTGCCGACCTTGGCCGCAGCGCTCTGGATGAAGCCGCCGCCGAGCACGCGGGCCTGGCCGCCGGCTGCGTCGTAGAACACGCAGGCCTGTCCCGGCGAGACGCCCTCTTCGCCTGCGACGAGCTCGACCTCGTAACGGCCATTGCTGCCGCGCAGCCAGGCCGGTTGGGGGCTACGGGTGGAGCGCACGCGCACGAACATTTCGAGGCCGCTTCCGATGGCGCGGTCGATGTCGCCGTCGCCGATCCAGTTGACGTCGCGAAGTGCGATGCGGTGCATCTTCAGTGCCTCGCGCGGGCCGACCACGACGCGGCGGGTCGCCGCGTCCAGCCGCACCACGAACAGCGGCGCATGGGCTGCGATGCCGAGGCCGCGGCGCTGGCCGACGGTGAAATTGGCGATGCCGTTGTGCCGGCCGAGCACGCGGCCCTCGAGATCGACGATGTCGCCGGGGTCCATCGCATTGGGGCGCAGGCGCGTGATGATGTCGGTGTAGCGGCCGGTCGGCACGAAGCAGATGTCCTGGCTGTCGTGCTTGTCGGCGACCGCAAGGCCAAAGCGGCGCGCGAGCTCGCGCGTCTCGGGCTTGGTCATGTCGCCGAGCGGAAAGCGCAGGAAGTCGAGCTGTTCCTGCGTGGTCGCGAACAGGAAATAGCTCTGGTCGCGGTCGGCGTCGGCCGCACAGACCAGCGCGCGTGAGCCGTCGCCCCGGCGGCGCGAGGCGACGTAATGGCCGGTGGCGAGCGCCTGGGCGCCGAGCTCGCGGGCGGTCTTCAAGAGGTCGCGGAACTTGACGCTGCGGTTGCACTCGATGCAGGGCACCGGCGTTTCGCCGAGCGCGTAAGAGTCGGCGAAATTGTCGATGACGGACTCGCGGAAGCGGTCCTCGTAGTCGAGCACGTAATGGGGAATGCCGAGCTTGGCCGCGACGTCGCGGGCGTCGTGGATATCCTGGCCGGCGCAGCAGGCGCCCTTGCGGTGGGTGGCCGCGCCATGGTCGTAGAGCTGCAGCGTGATGCCGACGACGTCATAGCCCTCAGCCTTCAGCAGCGCAGCCGTCGTCGAGGAATCGACGCCGCCCGACATGGCAACGACGACCCTGGTGTCCTCGGGACGGCCTTCGAGATCCAGACTGTTGAGCATGGGCCCTAGAGCGTTGTGACGGCGGCGACGCGCGATCCGCGATTTGCTTTCTCGGGGGACGGCGGCGATCCCCCGGAACCTTGGTTCCCGAAGAGCACGACTGCCCAAGTCGAAAGCGGCTGAGAGTAGCCTCTTTAATATAGGCGGCATTCCGGTGAAGCAATCGCGCGGGGCCCCCGCTTAGGGCAATTCTTGCCGGGGCGGCAGAAATGGCGGGGTCGGAGCCGGCGGCCCGGCAATGCACCCACGTCGCCAAATCATTGATTAAGTTACTGAAATATTCAGTTCGGGACGCTGGCCCGCTCCTTGCTCCCTCTTGATGCGAAGTTGCTTGCAAGGGGTTGCCTGTGGTCGGTCGGATGTCAGATGTCGTGGCAAGCGTGCAAATCCAGAGCGCGCAGCAGAAGCCTGTCCGGTCGCAAGCCCCGAAGGACACGCCGGCGAGCGAGGCTTTCGGCTCGCTGGTCGACAGCAACACGCAGGCCAGCGGCAACAACGCGCAGGACGCCGCACCGCGCCGGAACGAGCAGAGCTCGTCCTCCCCGGCGGCCGAGCGGCCGTCGCGCGACACCTCTTCCACGGACCAGCCTTCGCAGAGCAAGGCGAGCGACGACACCGAGGCGTCTGCGCCTGCGGAGAATGACAGGGGCGAGGCGCCCAGCGATCCGACCAAGGACGCCGGCAAGGTCAAAGACAAGTCCGAGACGGCCGACGCCAAATCGGCCGACAAATCCGACGAGCCCGAGAGCGACGCGACTGATGGCACCGAGGTCCTCACGGCCGCCGTCGAGGCGGCTGCCGCCGCGCCGTCCGCGACGACGCAGACCGCCCTGCCCGACCCCGGCATCATCGTTGCCGCGCCGGTCGTCCCGGTCGACCCGAATGCAGCTGCGAACCAGGCTGGCGATGCCGCCGCCGCGCCGCTCGCGATCGCCGCGGCAGGTCTTGCCGCCAGCGCCTCCATCGCGGCCCAGATCGCCGGCACCAAGACCGATACCGCCACGGCGAGCGCCAAGGCCGCAGGCGCCGAGGTCGATGCCGAGACCACGACGACGCTCGGCGAGGCCGCGGCCGGCACGACCGAGACCGCCTCGACCGATGGAAAAGCTGGTGGCGGACTGATCGCCGCGGTCAGCCAGGGCACGCCCAAGACCGGGTTCAAAGAGGCCGCCACGGCGCAAGCCCAGACCGACCTCTCCAATATCGGCCAGGACACCGGCAAGGCGAACGTCGCTGCGCAAGCACCGGCCGCCAACGCCGCCCATGCGCAAGGCGTCAAGCCGCAGCCCGATCACGTCGCGACCGATGCCAAGGCGGGCCCCGCCGACCGCGCCGCCGATCCGGCCCAGACCACGTCGGCCGCGCCGGCGCATGCCGGCCCGCAAGCCACACTCGCTCCGACGGATACCAGCGCACAGGCCGCCTCCGCCGTGCAGGCGCCGCTGACCAATACGACCTCGGCCGCGACAGCATCAACCGCGACGCTCACCGCGACCGCGGCGACCCACACTACGGCGGTGCCGATCAGCGGCATCCCGATCGAGATCGCAGCCGCCATTCGGTCCGGCAAGTCGCGGTTCGACATCAGCCTCGATCCGGCCGAGCTCGGCCGCATCGACGTGCGCATCAACGTCGACCGCGCCGGCAACGTCACCTCGCATCTCACCGTCGAGAAGCCGGAGACGCTGCAGATGCTGCGTCAGGATGCCCCGCAATTGCAGCGCGCGCTCGACGATGCCGGCTTCAAGACCGGCAGCAACGGTCTGTCCTTCAGCCTGCGCGACCAGAATTCATCGGGCCAGCACTCAGGCCAGAACAACGACAATGGTGGCAATGCCCGCCGCCTGATCATCAGCGAGGACGACAGCGTTTCCACGGCGCCCATCGGGCGCGGCTATGGCCGCATGCTAGGATCGAGCAGCGGCGTCGACATCAGAGTGTGAGGAGTATCTGGCAATGACCACCACGAATGCCGCCACTTCGCCCCCGGTCGTCTCCGGGACGACCGACCTGCCGAAATCCTCGTCGAATTCGTCGATGAGCTCGACCACGGGGTCGACGCTCGCCGGCAATTTCCAGACCTTCCTGACCCTGCTGACGACGCAGCTGCAGAACCAGAACCCGCTCGATCCGCTCGACACCAACCAGTTCACCCAGCAGCTGGTGCAGTTCGCCGGCGTCGAGCAGCAGCTCAAGACCAACGAATCGCTGGCTCAGCTCGTCACTCTGCAGCAGACCACGCAGGCGACCCAGGCGCTGGGCTTCGTCGGCAAGACCGCGCTGGTCGACGGCTCGACCGCGACGATGACCAACTCGACGGCTGTGTGGCATCTCAACGTCCCGACCGACTCCACCGTCGAGATCTCCATCGCCAATTCGAGCGGCCAGACCGTGTTCAACGGCAAATATACCGCCGCCGCCGGCAACGACATTCCCTTCACCTGGAACGGCATGGGTAATGACGGCACGCAATGGCCCGACGGCAAGTACACGATCTCGGCCACGGGCAAGGACGTCGCGAACAACAATGTCGGCATCGCCGCGCAGGTGCAGGGCGTGGTGTCGTCGGTCGATCTGACCCAGTCGCCGCCGCTGCTCACCATCGACGGCGCCAGCTACACGCTGAGCCAGGTCAAGAGCATCATTGCGACGAGCAATTGAGGGAGCGCTGCAGCGACAAGTTCGGTGTCATCCCCGCCTAGTGCGCAATTGCGCACGGGGGGCGGGGATCCATAGCCACAGGGTGTGGTTGGAGCGCATAGCTGGTCCCCCAAGTCTTCGTCAAACCCCTTCCTGGGGTTATGGATCCCGGGCTCGCGCTCCGCGCGCCCCGGGATGACTATCAGGGCCTCCGCGGCACCTCGGCAGACCCTCTTTGTTAGTAAAGTATTTGCCTTCTGCCCCGCTCAGCCGGCCGAGATTGCGTCTTTCGCCCGCCGAGTCGGCCGCGTTCCCGCAAGATTCAACGAGAATTGTATTGAACCCTTAGGCTTAGCGGATTTTTAAGCCGCGGGGGTTACGGTTACGGCGTGAGTTCAGTGGTTGAGAGTTTGTGAGTACGCCATGACAGAACCCCATCGCCCGAGGGTAAAATACGTCATCGGGCCGGACGGCAGTCCGTTGACGATCGCGGATCTGCCTGCACCCGGCACCAAACGCTGGGTCATCCGCCGCAAGGCCGAAGTCGTCGCCGCTGTCCGTGGCGGACTTCTCTCCCTCGAGGAGGCCTGCAGCCGTTATACCCTGACGGTCGACGAATTCCTCTCCTGGCAGTTTTCCATCGACCAGCACGGTCTGGCGGGTCTTCGCACCACCCGCATCCAGCAATATCGCCAGTAGGCGATCCGGAATTCTGCGGTTTTTGACGAAAATCGGCCTCGCTCTGCGAGGCCGATTTTTTTCATGATGCACTTTTGTCCGACCTCTTAACCTTCGTTAACCATATCGAAACCATCACCTAGGCAATAATTGCCCAGTCGACCGCTCGGTTGCGGGTCGGATTGGTCGGGGCGGTTGCTTGCAAGGTCTTGCGGACTTCTTAAAAAGTATCGGTGCCGCCCGGTTCGGGGCGATGATCGCGGTCACCGCCGCGCTCATCGGCTTCTTTGCCTTCGTCATCATGCGTGTCACCACGCCGCAGATGACGACGCTGTTCACGGACCTGTCAGTCGAAGACTCCTCCAGCATCATCAAGGACCTGGAACGCCAGGGCATCCAGTTCGAGATCCGCAATGAGGGCTCCATCATCATGGTGCCCAAGGACAAGGTCACGCGGCTGCGGATGAAGCTCGCCGAGGGCGGCCTGCCCAAGGGCGGCGGCGTCGGCTACGAGGTGTTCGACAAGTCGGACGCGCTCGGCACCACCTCCTTCGTCCAGAACATCAATCATCTGCGCGCGCTCGAGGGCGAGCTCGCCCGCACCATCCGGGCCATCGACCGCATCCAGGCCGCCCGCGTCCATCTGGTGCTGCCCGAGCGGCCGCTATTCGCCCGCGAAGCGCCGGAGCCGTCGGCCTCGATCGTGGTGCGCGTCCGCGGCGCGCTGGAAGCCCAGCAGATCCGCGCCATCCGCCACCTCGTCGCCTCCGCCGTCAACGGCCTGAAGCCGCAGCGGGTCTCGATCGTCGACGAGGCCGGCCAGCTGCTCGCCGACGGCGCCCAGACCGATCCGGAGCAGGCGATCGGCGAGGAACGCCGCATCGCCTTCGAGAAGCGGATGCGCAAGCAGGTCGAGGACATCGTCTCCTCCGTGGTCGGCTCGGGCCGCGCCCGCGTGCAGCTCTCCGCCGATTTCGACTTCAACAAGGTCACCCAGACCTCGGACAAGTTCGACCCCGAAGGCCGCGTGTTGCGCTCGAGCCAGACCCGCGAAGAGCAGAGCATGACCGCCGACAACAACGGCCAGGTCACCGTCAACAACGAGCTGCCCGGCAACCAGCAGAACAACGGCGTCGCGCCCAAGGACCAGAGCAAGAAGACCGAAGAGACCAACAATTACGAGATCTCCCGCACCACCAAGACCGAGGTGACCGAGGCCGGCCGGGTCAACCGCATCTCGGTCGCGGTGCTGGTCGACGGCATCTACAGCAAGAACGACAAGGGTGAGCTGGCCTACCAGGACCGCACCAAGGAGCAGCTCGACCGCATCGCCACGCTGGTGCGCTCGGCGATCGGCTTCGACCAGAAGCGTGGCGACCAGGTCGAGGTCGTCAATCTGCGCTTCGCCGACGCGCCCTCCACCGCCCCGATCGGCGAGCCTGGCGGCTTTCTCGGCATGCTGCAGTTCACCAAGGACGACGTCATGTACTTCGTCGAGCTCGGCGTGATGATGCTGCTCGGCCTCGTCGTGCTGTTCCTGGTGATCCGCCCGCTGGTCAAGCGCATTCTCGCCTCCGACGAGGTCGCCGCCGCCATCTCCGGCGTGCTGACGGGCCCAGCCGCCTCGGAAGAGGCCGCGCCGGCCGGCCAGCCGCTGCTGCCGAGCGGCGGCACCAGCGCCATCGACGTCGCCACCATTCAGGGCCAGGTCCACGCCCAGTCCGTTCACCGCGTCGGCGAGCTCGCCGAACGCAATCCCAACGAAACCGTCGCAATCATCCGCCAGTGGCTGACTGAGCCGACGAAATAACCAACGCCAAGTGCATCAAGAAGTGATCTGACATGGCCGCTAATCTGCAAAACGCCAACTCGAACGACATCACCAGCGTGATCTCCACGCTAGGTCAGCGCGCCGGCAATCGCGCCGCCGACGGCAAGGGCCTCGAGCAGCTGCCCGGGCCGAAGCGTGCCGCGATCCTGATGCTGGCACTCGGCGAGCAATACGGCGGCAAGATCTGGGGCCTGCTCGACGACGACGAGGTGCGCCAGCTCTCGCTGGAGATGTCGACGCTCGGCACCGTCGAAGTCGACACCGTCGAGGACATGCTGCTCGAATTCGTCTCGCGCATGTCGGCCTCGGGCGCGCTGATGGGCAATTTCGACGCCACCGAGCGGCTGCTCCAGCAATACCTGCCGCCGGAACGCGTCAACGGCATCATGGACGAGATCCGCGGTCCCGCCGGGCGCAACATGTGGGAGAAGCTCTCCAACGTGCAGGAAGAGGTTCTCGCCAACTATCTCAAGAACGAATACCCGCAGACCATCGCCGTGGTGCTGTCGAAGCTGAAGCCGGAGCACGCCGCGCGCGTGCTCGGCATCCTGCCCGAGGAGCTTGCGCTCGACGTCGTCAACCGCATGCTGAAGATGGAGGCGGTGCAGAAGGAGGTGATCGAGAGTGTCGAGAAGACGCTGCGCACCGAATTCATGTCCAACCTGTCGCAGACCCGCCGCCGCGACGCCCACGAGGTGATGGCGGAAATCTTCAACAATTTCGACCGCCAGACCGAAACCCGCTTCATCACCTCTCTGGAAGAGGACAACCGCGAATCCGCCGAGCGCATCAAGGCGCTGATGTTCACCTTCGACGACCTGGTGAAGCTCGATTCCGGCTCCGCCCAGACCTTGATGCGCAACGTCGACAAGGACAAGCTCGGCGTCGCGCTCAAGAGCGCGAACGAGGACGTCCGCAATTTCTTCTTCGGCAACATGTCCTCGCGCGCGGCCAAGATGCTCCAGGACGACATGGCGGCGATGGGCCCCGTGCGCCTGCGCGACGTTGACGAGGCCCAGGCGCTGCTGGTCAATCTCGCCAAGGACCTCGCCGCCAAGGGTGAGATCATGCTGACCAAGAACCGCGCCGACGACGAGCTGGTGTACTGATGGCCGCTCCGGCAAAATTCCTGTTCGATACCGACTTCGCGGCGCCCGAACGGGCGACGCGCGAGAAGGCCGCGACCGCGGCCGAGATCGCGCAGAAGGTCGCGGAAGCCGAGGCCCGCGCCTATCAGGACGGCTTTGCCGCCGGCCAGCGCGAGGCTAAGGCCGAGAGCGACCGCCGCGTCGCGCTCGCGATGGAAGAGATCAACATCGCCATCCGCGGCGTCGCCGCCGGCATCGGCAACATCGAGACCAGGATGGAGACCGAGGCGGTCGAGGTCGCGATCGCGGTGGCGCGCAAGCTGTGCGCCGACCTCGTCGCCGCCGAGCCGCTCGGCGAGGTCATCGCGCTTGTCAAGGACTGCTTCTCGCATCTGGTCGCGACGCCGCATCTCGTCGTCCGCATCAACGATTCGCTCTACGACAGCGCGCGCGAGAAGATCGAGCGGCTCGCCAAGCAGAGCGGCTTCGAGGGCCGGCTGGTGATCCTGGCCGAGCCGGAAATTGCCACCGGCGACTGCCGGATCGAATGGGCCGATGGCGGCGTCGTGCTGGAGCGCGGCGCCATCGCGGCCAAGATCGACGAAATGGTCGGACGCTATATCGCGTCCCGCAGGGGGAGCTAAACCATGAGCGACACCGACGGACAGGTCCCGCTGCCCGATCTCAACGGCCCGATGCCGCCTGCCGGCACCGACGTCGGCTACAACGAGGACGAATATGCGGCGCGTGCCGCCGCCGACCTCGAGGCGGTGTTCGACGTGCCGGTGCAGGTCTCGGCCGTGCTCGGCCGCTCCAAGATGGACGTCGGCGAGCTCCTGAAGCTCGGACCGGGCACCGTGCTCGAGCTCGACCGGCGCGTCGGCGAGGCCATCGACATCTACGTCAACAACAAGCTGGTCGCCCGCGGCGAGGTCGTCCTGGTCGAGGACAAGCTCGGCGTGACCATGACGGAAATCATCAAGGCCGAACGCGGCTGACAAAGGACATGACGCGCGACGGCGCGAGCAGACGGACAGGAGACTGACATGCGGCTTCTCATCGTTGGCACATTGAAGGGCCAGCTCACCACCGCCACCAAGATCGCGATGGAGAACGGCGCCACCGTGACCCATGCCGAGGATCACGAGCAGGCGATGCGCGTGCTGCGCGGGGGCAAGGGCGCCGACCTCCTGCTGGTCGACGTCGCGCTCGACATCCGCGACCTCGTGCTGCGGCTGGAAGCCGAGCACATCCACGCCCCGATCGTCGCCTGCGGCATCACCAACGACGCCCGCGCCGCGGTCGCTGCGATCCATGCCGGGGCCAAGGAATACATCCCGCTGCCGCCAGATCCGGAGCTGATCGCCGCGGTGCTGGCTGCCGTCGCCAACGATTCCCGCGAGCTGGTCTACCGTGACGATGCGATGGCAAAGGTGATCAAGCTCGCCCAGCAGATCGCCGGCTCGGACGCCTCGGTGATGATCACCGGCGAATCCGGCACGGGCAAGGAAGTGCTGGCCCGCTACGTCCACTCCCGCTCGGCCCGCGCCAAGCGCCCGTTCATCTCGATCAACTGCGCCGCCATCCCGGAGCACCTGCTGGAATCCGAGCTGTTCGGCCACGAGAAGGGCGCCTTCACCGGCGCGGTCGCCCGCCGCATCGGCAAGTTCGAGGAGGCGACCGGCGGCACGCTGCTGCTCGACGAAATCTCGGAGATGGACGTCCGCCTGCAATCGAAATTGCTGCGCGCCATCCAGGAGCGCGTAATCGACCGCGTCGGCGGCACCAAGCCGGTTCCGGTCGATATCCGCATCATCGCGACCTCGAACCGCAATCTCGCCGAGGCCGTGCGAGAGGGCACGTTCCGCGAGGACTTGCTGTTCCGCCTCAACGTCGTAAATTTGAAGATCCCGCCGCTGCGCGAGCGTCCCGCCGACATCCTTGAGCTCGCCCAGCACTTCGTGAAGAAATATGCCGATGCCAACGGCGTGCCGCTGCGTCCGCTCTCGGCCGAGGCGCGGCGCGTGCTCTCCGCCAACCGCTGGCAGGGCAACGTCCGCGAGCTCGAAAACACCATGCACCGTGCGGTGCTGATGGCCCAGGGCGACGAGATCGGGCCCGACGCCATCATCACGCCGGACGGCGACCGCCTCGACCTCGCCAAGACCGCCCCGGCCGTGGCGCATGCCACTATGGCCGCCGAGCAGGTGACGCGCGCGCTGGTGGGGCGCACCGTCGCCGACGTCGAGCGCGACCTGATCCTGGAGACGCTGAAGCACTGCCTCGGCAACCGCACCCATGCTGCCAACATCCTCGGCATCTCGATCCGCACGCTGCGCAACAAGCTCAACGAATATGCCGACGGCGGCATCCCGATCCCGCCCGCAGGCACGCCCGGGGAATATCCGCGGATGCCGATGATGGGGGCGTAGGCGCCCGCGACCATCGAGCGGACGCGAATGCCCGGGCCAAGTCCGGGCATTTTCGTTTGGCGCAGGCCGCCACCCCGTCATTGCGAGCGCAGCGAAGCAATCCAGAATCCCTCGGCGGCGACAGACCGGATTGCTTCGCTGCGCTCGCAATGACGAACCTCAAGCGCATCCTTCGCATGACCGAACCGCGCCACGTGACTATGCCATCCGCGCGGCACGCCCTATAACCCCGCCCGAAAACCACGCGAGGGACCACATGTCTGAAGCTCAAATCACGGATTGGCTGGCGTCGCAGAAGCAGGCGATGATCGACCTGCTCCGCGACGTCGTGAACATCGATTCCGGCTCCTACGACAAGGAAGGCGTCGATGCCGTCGGTGCGCGGTTCGAGCGGTACTTTGCCGAGCATGGCATTCCGTTCCGGCGCGAAAGCCACGGCACGTTCGGCGACGCGATCCATGCCGAGGTGGCAAAGCCCGGCAGCAACGAGAAGCCGGTGCTGTTGATGGGACACCGCGACACGGTGTTCGGCAAGGGCGAGGCCGCGCGGCGGCCATTCACGATCCGGGATGGCCGCGCCTATGGACCCGGTGTCGCCGACATGAAGTCCGGCCTCGTCATGAACGTGTTCGTGGCCGCCGCCTTCCACAAGTTCGGCGGCGCACCGCATCCGATCAAGGTGCTGATCACCTCCGACGAGGAGATCGGCTCGCCCTCCTCGCGCCCGGTGATCGAGCGCGAGGGACGCGCGGCACGCGCGGTGTTCAATTCCGAGCCGGGCCGGCCCACGGGCAACGTCGTCACCGGGCGCAAGGGCGGCATCTTCATGCACATGGCCATCACCGGCAAGGCCGCGCATTCCGGCGCCAACTTCGCCGCCGGTGTCAGCGCCATCGGCGAGCTCGCGCACAAGATCGTGCATATTCACGCGCTCACTGATCTCGACAAGGGCATCACGCTCAATGTCGGCCTCGTCTCGGGTGGGCAGTCCGTCAACACGACCGCGCCTTACGCGGAAGGGCAGATCGACCTGCGCTATGTCGATCCGGCCGATCGCGCGCGGATCATGGGTGCGATCGAAAAGATCGTCGCGACCTCCTACGTGCCGGGCACCAGCGCGACGCTGTCGATCAAGGGCGAGTTCGTGCCGGTGGTGCAGAGCGCGGACTCGAAGGCGCTGTTCGAAGGCTATCAGTCCGCCGCAAGACAGGTGGGCCTCACCACGCTGCAGGGCGAGTTCTCCGGCGGCTGCGCCGATTCCGGCTTCACCGCCGCGGTCGGCACGCCGACCATTTGCGGCCTCGGCCCGGTCGGTGGGCTCGCGCACACGCCGGAGGAATATCTGGAGATCGACAGCATCGTGCCGCGCGCGCAGGCGCTGGCGCTGGCGATTCTGCGGGGGTGAACGGAGGTGCGTAGGGTGGACAAAGCGAAGCGTGCCCACCGTTCCGGTTGCCGCCTTGGAGAGATGGTGGGCACGGCGCAAGGGCGCCTTTTGCCCACCCTACGAGACCGACCAAGTTCTACGAATAACTCGGCGCATCCGGCTTGCGGAAGATGTGGATGGGATCGCCCGGCACGATCGGAGAGCCAGAGAACATCGCGTAGGCGTAGAGCGCGAGATAGGCGATCGCGAGCGCACCGACGGCGTAGAAGATCAAGGTTGCCACGCGCTTCATCGTTCCGCTCCATGCGTCCGGCGGGACAGTCAGGAGCGCTTCTAGAGCGATGAGGCGGAAAAGGCCAGCCTTGCGCGAGGCTCGCCGACGGCGATCAAATGCCGCGCCGGCCGCGCGCGGGAAGGCTGACATCGGCGAGCCGGGCCGCGTCTTCGTCCTGGTCGACCGCCACGTATTGGCCGTGCCAATAGGCCAGCGCGGCATTGCGAGTCGAGCTCCTGATATCCCTGACACGGCCGATGACGATGCCGTGCGAGTGCCGTTCGACGATCTCCTCGACTTCGCAATCGAAGGCCGAGAGCGCGCCGGCCAGCAGCGGGACACCAGAGACTGCCGTCACCCACTGGCTGCCTACAAAGCGATCCGCACCCTTCAGCCCGCCCTTGCCGGCAAAGCGTTCGGCAATGTCGAGTTGGTCAGCATTGAGGATGTTCACGCCGAAGGCGCCGTGGCGGCGGATCAGCGGAAACGACGAGGCGTCGCGGTTGATGCTGACCAGCAGCGTCGGCGGCTCGACCGACAGCGAGGTGACCGAGGTCACAGTCATGCCGGAGATGTCCTTGCCCCGCCCGGCCGTGATGATGCTGACGCCGCCGGTGAGGTGGCGCATGGCGCCGCGGAAATCGGCGGACGAGACGGGAATTTCGGTCATGAGCTCGCGGGGCACTACATTCATGGCGCTACTCCCCGCAAGCGGGGGTTCCCTTTATTTAGGTACGATCGTCCGCCGACAACAGGTGGCTCAGGATCGAGCCTTCGAGCCCGGCAAGCTCGGCCGAGCCGCGCTGGCGCGGCCGGGCGGCGTTAACCGTGACGTCATGGGCGATGCGGCCCTCCTCGATGACGAGCACGCGGTCGGCCAGCGCCACGGCTTCCGAGACATCGTGGGTCACCAGGATCGCGGTAAAGCCCTGATCGCGCCAGACCCGCTCCAAGAGGCGCTGCATTGAGATACGGGTCAGCGCATCCAGCGCGCCGAGCGGCTCGTCGAAGGCGAGCACGCGCGGGCGCGAGACCAGCGCACGGCCGAGCGCGACGCGCTGCTTCTGGCCCCCTGAGAGCACCGAGGGCCATTGATCGCGCTTGTCGGCGAGGCCGACCTCGATCAGCGCCTTCTCGGCGCGGGCATGCGCATCGCTCGAGGCACGATCGCGGCCGAGGCCGACCTCGACATTGGCGAGCACGCGGGCCCAGGGCAGCAGCCGCGGCTCCTGGAACATCACGCGGATGTCCTCGGGCTGGATCTCCTGACCGAAGCTGATGCTGCCCGCATCGATCTTGTCGAGGCCGGCGATCAGGCGCAGCAGGGTGCTCTTGCCGCAGCCGCTCTTGCCGACGATCGCGACGAACTGGCCGGCGGGAATGTGCAGGTCGATGCCGCGCAGCACCTCGTTGTCACCGAAGGATTTGCGCAAGCCGCGGATGCTGAGCGGCAGGCCGCTGGCCTGAACTCGGTGTTCTTCTTGCCGCTCCTCGCGCACCACGCGGGCGTGAGGGGCGAAAGTGGCGCGGCCGGCGAGCTCGGTCTCGGGAAGAGAGGTACGAAGCGCTGTCTGCATGTGATTCCCAGTATTTTCGCTCAACGTTTCTGGAAGGCGGGGTGCCAGGAGAGCGTCAGACGCTCCAGCACGCGGGAGGCGCTGTCGGCGAGCTTGCCGAGCAGGGCGTAGATCAGGATCGAGAGCACGACGACGTCGATCAGCATGAACTCGCGCGCTTGCATCGCCATGTAGCCGAGGCCGGAAGAGGCCGCGATGGTCTCGGCGACGATCAGCGTCAGCCACATGATGCCGAGCGCAAAGCGGATGCCGACGAAGATCGAAGGCAGCGCGCCCGGGAAGATGACGCGGCGGAACAGTTCGCCATCGGTCATGCCGTAGATGCGGCCCATCTCGATCAGCTGCGGATCGACGGTGCGGATGCCGTGCAGCGTGTTGAGATAGATCGGGAAGAACACCCCGAGCGCCACCAGGAAGAGCTTTGCGCTTTCGTCGATGCCGAACCAGAGGATGACCAGCGGGATCAGCGCCAGATGCGGCACGTTGCGCACCATCTGCAGGGTGGTATCGGTGAGCCTGGCCGAGAGCTGCGACAGGCCGTTGGCGAGGCCGAAGGCGAAGCCGATGCTGCCGCCGATCAAAAAGCCGACCGAGGCGCGCCAGAACGACACCCAGATGTTGCGGACGAGCTCACCGGAGACCAGCAGCTTCCAGCCCGCGAGCACGACGTCGCTCGGGGCCGGCAGCACCCGCGTCGGCACGAAGCCGGTGACGCTCGCGACCTGCCAGACCGCGATGATGGCGAGCGGCACGATCCACTGGATCAGGCCGTCGGCCCGCGGCAGGCGGATGCTGCGCGGAAGCGAAATGCTGTCGATCAGGCTCATGACTGCGACACCCGGTGCTGCGGACGGAAATCGCTGCCGACGGTCTCGCCGAACGGACCGCCGTTGAAATGCAGCTTCGTCACGTTGCTCGGCTGCTCCAGCGCGAGCAGCGGGAACACCAGCTCGGCGAAGCGATAGGCTTCCTCCAGATGCGGATAGCCCGACATGATGAAGGTATCGATGCCGAGATCCTGATACTCCTTGATGCGGGCCGCAACCGTCTGGGCGTCGCCGACCAGAGCCGTGCCGGCGCCGCCGCGGACGAGGCCGACGCCGGCCCACAGGTTCGGCGCGATCTCGAGCTTGTCGCGCTTGCCGCCGTGGAGCTGCGCCATGCGCTGCTGACCGACCGAGTCCATACGGGCAAAGTTCTTCTGGGCCAGCGCGATGGTGTCGTCGCTGACGTGCCTGATCAGCTCGTTTGCGGCGTGCCAGGCTTCTTCGTTGGTCTCGCGGACAATGACGTGTAGACGGATGCCGAAGGAGAGTTTGCGGCCACGAGCGGCGGCAACCTGCCTCACCTTCGCGATCTTCTCGGCGACCAGCGCCGGCGGCTCGCCCCAGGTGAGATATTTGTCGACGGTGTCCGCCGCGACGTCGATGCCGGCATCGGAGGAGCCGCCGAAATAGAGCGGGGGCCGCGGCGACTGCACGGGGGGAAACAGCAGCTTGCCGCCCTCGATGCGGATGTGCTTGCCCTCGGCGTTCACCGTCTTGCCGGCGAGCAGGTCGCTGTAGACGTTGAGGAACTCGCGGGTGACCTCGTAGCGCTCGTCGTGGCCGAGGAAGATGCCGTCGCCCTTGTTCTCGACGGGATCGCCACCGGTGACGACGTTGACGAGGAGCCGGCCGTTCGAGATGCGATCAAGCGTCGCGGTCATGCGCGCGGCTACGCTCGGCGATTGCAGGCCGGGACGAACGGCGACGAGATAGCGCAGCCGCTCGGTGAACGGCGCGACCGAGGACGCAACGATCCAGGAATCCTCGCAGGATCGCCCGGTCGGCAACAGCACGCCGAAATAGCCGAGCTGATCGGCGGCCTGCGCGACTTGGCGCAGATAGTTGAAATTGACCTCGCGGCCGCCCATGCCGGTGCCGAGATAGCGGCCGTCGCCATGCGTCGGCAGGAACCAGAGGATGTTGGCGTTGGATTGGCTCATGGATTGCCCCTAGCCGTAGGTCGTGCCGACGGCGGCCGCGACGATGCCGATCGACAGCACGATGGCTGCGATCACGCGTTGAACGATGCGCTTCATGTTCAGACCTTTTTGAACGGGAAGAGTTGTCGGCACGGTCAGGCTGCCGGGTTGCGCCAGACGATGTCGCGAATATGAATCGGCTTCGGGATCAGGCCGAGCTTGTAGAAGCGGTCGGCGACGCCCTGCTGGGTCGCGACGATCTCGTCGGTGACAGGACCGATCACGAAGTTCGCGCGGTTGGCGGCGACGGTCTGGATATCCAAGGGAACGCCGGTGATCGCGGCGAGCGATCTTGCGACCTCGTCGCGGTGCTGCTCGGCCCATTGGCCGGCCGCGGTCGTCACGTCGACGATCTGCTGCAGGATCGCCGCATGGTTCTTCGCGAACTCGCGGTTGGCGATGTAGAAGGAATTGGTCTTGGTGACCTCGCGCGCATTGATCAGGATGCGGCCGTTCTGCTTGGTCTCGCCGATGGCGAAATAGGGATCCCAGATCGCCCAGGCCTCGATGCTGCCATTGGCGAAGGCGGGGCCGGCATCCGGCGGCGTCAGGTAGACCGGTATGATGTCGGCATAGGTGAGGCCGGCCTTCTCCAGCGTCTGCACTACGACGTTGTGGGCGCTGGAGCCCTTGGTGAAGCCGATGCGCTTGCCCTTGAGATGGGTGATGTCGCGGATCGGCGAATCCTTGGGCACCAGGATGCCCTGGCCGTTAGTGATGGGCTGACCGGCGGCGTAGACGATCGCCGCGCCCGCGGCCTGGGCGAACACAGGCGGGGAATCTCCGACCGCGCCGAAATCGACGCTGCCGACGTTCATCGCCTCCATCATCGGCGGGCCCGAGGAGAACTCGATCCACTTCACCTCGATGCCTGAGGCTGCGAAATGTCTTTCCAGGGCAGCCTGCTGGCGCGTGATGACCAGCACGCCGGTCTTCTGGTAGCCGATACGAATTTCCTTCACCGCGCCTTGCGCGATCGCCGGCGATGCGAACGCGGCGGCGGCCGCAGTTCCAACCGAAAGTTTCAGAAAGTCTCGACGCTGCATTCCACACTCCCGGCCGCGTGCGGCCGTCATCATTCACGTTTGCCGAATGATGGTGCGCGTCATCGGAAGTGTCGAGACGTCCGGGAAAATAGCGATGCGAGCACTGCGGTGCATGCCGCGCGCGTGATTAATCTTTCAAGCGGTGAAGCGAATGAGGATGGAATTTTTCTGCACGCGAATGTGAGAGCTCCACGGATTTGGTGGGCCCGGACCGGCGGAACATAAAAAGTCGCAAAACAACCCCATGCACAGTAGCCGGGCGTGCGAAAACAACGACTTACGTATTATCCGAAGTGCGTTTGACTCGTCGGGCAAAACAGCGGCAGAATGGCATGATTTCGTAGTGGGTGCTGAGGCGCGGAGCTCCCTCCACCCTCTCGCCGTCATTCCCCGCGAAGGCGGGGAATCCAGTACGCCGCGGCCCGGCGATTCAACCACAACTGTCTCGGAGTACTGGATCGCCCGGTCAAGCCGGGCGATGACACCGAACGTGTGACGGGCGGCGTGCCACGAGCACCACCGGCCTATTGCTCCCACCTCACCGGCAGATTCTGCAGCCCGCGGAAGGCCCAGCCGCCGATCCGCACCTCTTCGTCCTCGGCGAGCTCGATGCGCGAGGCCCGCGCGAACAATGTCGGCAGCGCGACGTCGGCGATCATGGCGCGCGAGGCGAAGGCGCCGGCGCAGAAATGCGGGCCGGCGCCGAAGGCGACGCTCTTGGAGGTGTCGCGCCGCACGTCGAACTGGTCCGCGCGCTCGAAATGCTTCTCGTCGCGGTTGGCGGAGCCGAACATCAGGAATACGCGTTCGTCGAGCTCGAACGCCACATCGCGAATGGTCCAGGGTTTTGCGATGCGGCGCGGCGACATGCCGATCGGCGAGATCCAGCGGGCATATTCCTCGAAGGCTTGCAGCCACGACACCTCGCCGCGCAGGACCAGATCGAGCTGGTCGGGATGGGTCAGCAGCGCCCAGACCGTGCCGGCGATCGCCTTGCGCGGCTCGTTCTGGCCGCCGGAGATGGCAAGCTTGACGTTGGCGCGTACGCTCTCCATCGGCATGTCCGAGGCGAGCAGCACGCCCAAAATGCTCTGGTCGGGATGCTTGCGCATCACCGGCAGGATGTCGTCGATCGCGGCGTCGATGCCCGCGGTCGCCGCATGACAGCGCGCCTCGACCTCAGGGTCGCCGGCATAATTGGCGATGCCTTCGATCATGCCTTGCGACCACGCGTCCATGTCCTGAAAGCCGATATTGGTAAGGCCGGTGATCGACTTCAGGCATTCGCCGGAGAACGGCAGCGCGAAGTCGCGCATGAGATCGATCCGGCCCGGTTCGAGTGAAGCGATGATGCGATCCGCATGGGCCTGGAACTGTGCGGTCCAGTAGCCCTTCACCGTCTTCGGTGAGACCGTCGGAAACATCGCCCGGCGCTCGACGAGATGCGCCTCGCCATCCTTGCGCATCATGTTGTGGCCCATCAGCCGGTTCATCAGGCCGGCGGGCTGGTGCGAGGAGAACACGTCGATCTGCTTCTCCGAGATCGAGATGTCGTCGCGGCTCGTCAGCAGCGTCGAGCCGAGCTGCGGCACGAAGGCGATCGGCGCCTCCTTCCGTATCTTGGCGAGCATCGGATAGGGGTCGGCCCAGAAGGCAGCCGGGTCGATCTCGATGCGCGGCGCGGTGCTCAAGCTTCGCTCCCTTGTCGTCTCCTCGATACCAAGGCTAGCGCCTTTCAGTTGCCGCCGTCTGTCCCCATGGATTGGGACAGGCGGGCCAAAAGCTGCCGCTCGCGTCAACCATGCCAGCGTCGAACTGCTGTGATGTCAACTCGGCAAAGGTGCGACGGGGTTGCGCATCATTCACCTCTGGAAGAAAATTCCAGCTCAGCACGATATCCAGGGCCTGCACTGCCTTCTGAACTGGCGCAGCTCGACGGGTTCGGCCATCCTGTATCTTCTCAGGCCTTTGTCTGCTTTCAACTCAGATGGCAGCTCCGGCCAGCAAGAAAGCGCCGCCAAGCGCGACCATCACAAGTCCAGGCCAGTTCGATTTGACGCCGAAGCCGCTACCGGGCCTTTCAGGCTCCAGCGTGTCACGTCCGGAGCGAAGCCACTTCCCACCACTGAATCGACCTCGCCAAATGGGCTGAAACGCCATTTGGAATAGGCCGCCGAAAACAAGGAGCACTCCAAGCCATATGAGGATCATGCTCGCCTCCTCTACCCGCGAACGCCGATAGGTTGATGCGCCGAGAACCGTGGTCCATTCAGCGCTGCCCCCGGCTTACGGGATCAGACCGACCTTGAAAGCCGCCGGGACAACCTCTGACCTGTCAAATAGTTGATATATGGACATGATTTCTGCTAGCCGTCCATCCGGGCCGGCTTGGGAAATAGTAGCAATTGGTTCCGCCGAAGCGGATTGGTATCAAGGGCCTTGGGCGGGCGAAGCACAAAGGCTGCTGCAGAAATGCACGCCGCGCGTCTGAAAGATCGGTCGAATCTGATGGGTCCAGCGCAGCAATGACGGGCATCGATTTCGAGCAGATCGTGGACCGCATCCACGAGGCAGCGACCGTTCCAGAGCTCTGGCCTGATGTCCTGGAGAGGATCGCTCATGCCGCGGGCGCCTATGGCATGGTCATGATCACCTCGGACTCCGATCAGTGGTCCGGTGTCTGGAACGGTGTCGTGACGTCGCCGTCGATCCGCGAAGCGTTCTCGGCGTTCCTGCGTGGCGACCTCTCCAGCCGGACGGAGACGACCCCGCGACTCCTGGCGCTCGATCACCCCGGCTTCGTCGGCGAGCACGAGGCATTTTCGCTGGAGGAATGGGAGCGCGATCCCTATCGGGTGGAATGGAACAAGAAGTGGGGCTTCGAGCACGCTTGTGCGACGGCGGTCCGCAGCCCGTCCGGTGAGATCATCGTCTTCCATATGGAAAGACTGGCCGGCCGCCCTGCCTTTTCGCGGCAGGACCTCGATTTTCTCGACCGCTTTCGCCCCCATCTCGCGCGGGCGGCTTTGCTGTCGACACGCTGGCGCCTCACCCGGATGCGGGCGGCAACCGAGGCGCTGTCGCTGGTCGGCTTGCCGGCCCTCGCGATCACGCGCTCCGGGCGGGTTCTGACCGCCAACGCCTTGATCGAAGCCATGACCGACCTTCTGCAATGGTTGCCGAAGGACCGGATCGCGATCAAGGACCGCGCCGCCGACACCCTGCTGCGCGCCGGCCTCGCCCAACTCGATGCGCCGGACAAGGCCGTGTGCTCCTTCGCCGCGCGTCGCGCCAGCGATCTCGATCGGGTGGTGCTTCATCTGGTTTCGATGCCGGGCGAGGCCCGCGATCTCTTCGATGGAGCGGTTGGCCTCCTCATCGCGACGCCGGTCACCGCCTCACAGGCCCCGAGCCTCGCCCTCATTCGCGGCCTGTTCGACCTCACCCCGAGCGAGGCGCGCGTTGCGCGCGGAATCGCGCAAGGACAGACGATCGGCGACATCGCCGCGCATCACGGGCTCAGCCGCGAAACCATCCGCACCCAGGTCAAGGCCGTCCTCGCCAAGACGGGAACGCGGAACCAGAAGAGCGCAGCCGCCCTCTTCGGTGCGATCCCCAAATTACCGCTGAGAGATTGACGCCAGACTTGTCCGGTGGCCTGCCCCGGCAGGGGCAAGCTTCGCTTCACCCAAATGGGTGAAGACACAGGCCGGCGCTCCGGGTTCAACTTCGCCCAAATTGGATGTCTGGCGAGAAGCGGCGGCAATGGCGGGACCGGAATTTCCGATCTTCGAAGTGACCCTGGCGCAGCGCAGGCGCAGGACATGGAGCTGGAGCGTCTGCACCATTCAAGGCGCGGTGGTGATGCAGGGCCGGGAAGCCAGTCGACCCGCAGCAAAGTACCAGGCCGAGAGAGCGCTGTTCATGCTGCTGCTCACCGCGCCCTATCGTTCCCGACTTTCCGCATAGCAAGGGGCTCCTCGAGCGCTGCAGGGTTGCCAGTGTGCGGGACAGCAAGCTAAGCGTCGGTCGGCGAGCGACCATGCGTCAGCCAATGGTCGATCTGCCAGGTCTCGTAACCGAGCAATTCGCCGAAGCGCCGTTCTCGATCATCGGACCAGGCTCCGGACTCGTTCAGCAGCGCAAGCATGGCGTCAATCCGCCACTCGTGACCGGGCAATGTGTAGAACAGCATCCGATATTCGAGCTGCGGCGCCCCAGGACATGGCTCGATCAGCTCGCGCTTCGTCAGGCGGCCTTCAGCGACATGCCGGTCGAACATGCGCCAATACCGAATACAGATGTCCGGCTCCTGGCCGACGATATCCATGAAATATGCGAGGGGCTTGGTGCCCCGGAGCATCAGGCCGAGCTCTCTGTTGGTGTGAACCAGATAGGGCACTTGACGACGCCGTTTGGAATGCATGTCGAGCATGTTGGCGACGCAACGTTAATTTCCGCTGAGGGACCCCGCGCGAACGTCCTGAGCGAAAGGCAACGACGGCTTCCGGCTCAATCCGACAATTGCAACGAATTTCACGGTGTGCCCTCGTGACGGTGGGCGTCATGATGGCCAAGGCGTCCAGCAAAGAAGCGGCTAACCACGTTGCAACGACCGCATGCGCGAGAGCATGGAGGAGAAATCAACTCATGATAGTATCGGCCTTGTCAGCCGACCAAAGGGAACTGCCGTGACTGAAATGACCAAGCTTCGATCTCGACTTCTGTTGATTGCCTTGTGGGTCAGTCTCGTCGGAGCTCTCGTCGTTTTCTTTGCGTTCGCCAACACACCAGGCGGAAGCGGTGGTTCATCCTGGGTCTTTAATCTGATCGTGTCTTGGTTGCCGTTCCTGGTGCTGGTGGGCGCCTGGCTATGGTACTCGCGCACGATCCGGCGCTCATCATCCGGGGCGAGCTGGGTCGATCTATACGAGCAGCAGGTCGCGGAAAACAGGCGAACCAATGCATTGCTGGAGAGGATCGCGACCGCTCTGGAAAAGCCGTCTCCTGGTTAGCGCGAACACCGGGCATCGCGGGGACGAAGTCATGCGCTCGGGCATTGCCGCCCACATCCTGCTGGTTGTTCTGGCACTCGCAGCCGCCGTCGTCAGCCGGCCAGCGGCTGCCGACGATCGACAAGTCTGTTTGGAACGGACGAAGGAAGCCTCTGCCGAGATCATCGCTGCCTGCACACGCGCGATCCAGAGCGGAGACTACAACGGCGAAGACCTGTCGAGTTTGTATCATGCGCGTGGCTGTTCCTGGCCATGGACAAGCTTCGCCGATCGCGATGACCGCGCCCTGGAAGATTTCACCGCGGCGATCCGGGTAAACCCGAAAGCTGGCGGCTCACTGCTCAACCGGTCGCACATCTACAACCAACGGCACGACCACGACCGGGCAATAGCCGACGTCGACCAGGCATTCGAAGCCGGCCTGTCAGACCATGGAAAGCGGGTCGGATACGGCGAGCGCGGCTACGCCTATCAAAGGAAAGGGGACAACGACCGCGCCATTGCCGACTATACCGCCACCATCCAGCTGAATGCGAACAATAGCTTCGCTCTCATGGCCCGGGGCAACGCCTATTTTGCCAAAGGCGATTTTGACCGTGCCATTGCCGACTACAACCGGGTGATCGCAGTTGATCCCGAATATGCCCACGACTATGCCGCCTACGGCAGCCGCGCGATTGCGTACCTGCGCAAGGGCGACCTCCGCCAGGCCTTCGCGGACGTCGACCGGAAGCAGGCGCTATCCTGGCTCGCTGCCGGCGTCTTTCTGGCAGCGCTGATCTGGCTTGGTTGCCGAGGGGGCGCACGGGCGTTCGGATGGCGGTCTGGACGAACGATCATCGAGATGTGCGAACAGCAGCTGGTCGACTTGCGGCACACAAACGCCGCCCTGGAGAAAATCGCGGCGGCTGTCGAGAAGCGATCGTCGGGTTAGCTCGGGTTCGCCGGACGTTTGGCCGCGCCGACGTGTGCTAACTTCCGGAATGACCGTTAGAGCCGCCGGACCAACCGTCATTCTGGCCGGGTCCAAAGTTCGTATTGCTTCGATCCGGCGGGACCCTCATGCCCTGGTAAAAGGCATAGCCGATGAATCCCAGCAAGGCGACCAAGCAGATAAGTGCAAGAAGCCAGTCTGGCATGTTCTCATCCTCGGATCCGCCCTACGCGCCGCAATCGCATCGGATAATAGGCCAAATGCTTCAACTACAGATCCAATCAAATGCTAAAATTGGATGGATACGGACATCGCGGACTTGGAGCCCCTAGTTCAGGCCGCGCGGACCCGTCAGCAGGCGCAGCACGATCGCAAACAATTCGCTCTGCGAGGAGATGCCGAGCCGCTCATAGGCGCGCTTGCGGTAGGTCAGGATCGAATGCAGGCTGATGCCGAGCGCCTGCGAAATCGCCTCCGAGCTGAAGCCTCCGAGGATATGGCGGCAGACCTCCTGCTCGCGCAGGGTGAGCGCGGAGAGCGGCTTGCGCGTCGCGAACAGGGACGCAAGATCGGACGTCGGCTTCTCCTGGAAATGGCGGGCGACACTGGCTGCGATCGCCGGTGCGATCGCCCCGAGCCGCTCGCGCTGGGCTGCGCTGAAGCGGCCCTGCGCGGCGATCCGATAGAAGTTGACGTAGAAGCAGGTGTCACCGGTCCAGATCGCGGTCGCACATTTGTCGACGATGCCGGAATCCTGGAAGAAGATCTTGCGATAGCGCGCGCCGTACATGCGCGGCGCGAAGCGAGGCAGCATGATCGGCGCGCCGCCCTCGCCTTCGAACAGCGCATCGCGGTTGGGATCCGTTTCGTGGAACTGGCCGGCATAGGCGGCGCCGAGATCGGCGCCGATCGGGATGTTGCCGGCATCGAGCAGGCAGCTTGCCGCGCCTGCCCGGCTCAGCGCGAACACCATGCAATGGCCGACTTCGGCCTGCCGGCGCAGCGTGTCGATGAGCACATCGGGAAAATCGGAGCGGCCGATGGCGAGCACCGCGGGCGTGACATCGCCGGCCGACGGATGAAAGGTTGTCCCGTTGGGTCGCACCGTATTCCTCCGCAAGACGCTCTTTTGCGAGAGGATAGCAGCAACGGAATCTTACCGGAAGCGCTCACGAGCACCGCCGCCCAGGGCCGCTCGGCTGTTGCAGACACCATTGGCGGGTCTCACGCTGCGCCTCCCCCTTCGAGACGGCATCGTCGCGATTTTCTCAGATGAGGCTGATCCGATGGCCCCACCGAGTCACTTCACCCTGTGCCTGAAAGCAATCTCGCGCAGATGACTGAAAAGCTTTGAGAGCCGCTTCAAGCGCTCACTGACCAGCGCGCAAAGAAGCATCAGCCACGTTGCGAGCGCGACACACCACAACAGAAATTCCAATGCTGCGGGCATGAGGGCACCTTTCGAAACGAGTTGCGAAACAAAGGCGGGGCACTGATGCTCGTTGAAAAACGCGAGCACTGCGTCTGCGTTATCAGCCTTTATGGCCTCTCGCGCTGCCGCGATCATGATCGCCTCCGCTGCCGACCGCATTCGAAGGCTATTACGACCTCCTGAATTGCACTAGAATTAATGCTGAAAGTCACAATTCCATTTCGGGGAATGATCCGATGGACAGGCTCGATGAACTTGCGACATTCGTCGCGATAGTTGAGGTTGGAAGTCTGGTAGGCGCAGCAAAGCGATTGAAGCGTTCGCCTCCCGCGGTCACTCGCACGCTTGCGGCCCTCGAGGAAAGGGTCGGAAGACGATTGGTGGAGCGAACAACCCGCCGCCTTGCACCGACGGATGCCGGACGCCACTTTGCTGAGCGCGCCCGCGAGCTGGTCAACGGCTACTCGACCGTCATGAGCAGGCTTGTCGAGACGGAGGGGGCTCCGCTGCACGGTATCCTGCGAATAGCCGCTCCCACCATCTTCGGACGCCGTCATGTCGCTCCGATCGTATCGAGCTTCCTTGACGCTCATCCGGCGATCCGTATCGAGCTCGTCATGGGCGAAAGATCGCTCGACCTGATCAGTGAAGGCATCGATGTTGCGGTCAGGATAGGTCAGCCGCGCGACTCGCGCCTCGTCGTCAGATCAGTGGGGTCGGTCCGTCGCGTCCTGGTCGCCAGCCCTTCCTACTTGCGCAGGCAACCTGAGCTTCGACATCCGCGAGACATACCGAAGCACGATGTCGTGTTCTTTTCCGGATTTGCGGGGCCGACCGAACTGCGTTTTCAGAATCGAGGTCGCTTGCACACGGTTCGCATGATGCCGCGCCTCATGACGACAGATCTCGACACGGTCATTGCCGCCGTGACATCGGGCCAAGGCATCGCTCGACTGTTATCCTATCAGGTCGAAGCCGAGATTTCGTCGGGCAAGCTCGTGCGTCTTCTTCCGGCCTATGAGCCGCCGGCCGTACCGGTTCAAGTCGTGATTCCCGGTTCCCGGCGCACCGCACCGGCTGTGAGGGCATTCGCGGATCACGCCGCTGCGTCGCTCCGTACCCTTTCCATCATCCGCGACTAACTTCAAGGGAGCTGCGCGGGGCGGGGTGTCCGGTTCTCTGCCTGCAGCGAAACCCATCAGTTCCGCCGCGAGGAACGATTGCAGCCCCGCTTTATTGGTCCGTATCTTCAAGGCTTGATCAGGGCGTTGCCCGGGCCGCCCATCGAAGGATCAGTCGATGCGCATCCTTCTCGTCGGGGCTACAGGACTCATCGGATCGGCGATCCACGCCAGGCTGTCCGCCGAAGGACATGACTGCATCTCGGTGTCGCGTCATCCCGCGGCGGCGCACGATCCTCGCCACGTCGCGCTCGACGTCGCCCGGACCACCGATGTGTCGAAATGGAAGGGCCTTCTCGCCGGCGTCGATGCCGTGATCAATGCAGCGGGTGCGCTGCAGGGACAGGACATGCAAGGCGTTCATGTCGCCGGCAGCGCGGCACTCTATGCGGCCTGCGAGACCGCCGGGGTCCGCAGGGTCATCCTGTTCTCGGCAATCGGCAGCAATGTCGATGCGCTCAGCGATTTTTCCCGCACCAAGCGCGAGGGCGAAGCCGCCTTGATGGCGCGGGAGCTCGATTGGGTGGTGCTGCGGCCTTCTGTCGTGGTCGGCCGGCCCGCCTATGGTGGCAGCGCGCTGCTGCGCGGGCTGGCGGCGCTGCCGGTTCTGCCGGTCATGCCCGACACGGCGGCGATTCAACCGGTGCATCTCGACGACGTCGTTGAGACCGTGCTGTTCTTCCTGCAGCCCGGCGCGCCTTCACGGGTCGCGGTCGATCTGGCCGGCCCGCGGCGGATCGCCTTCAGCGATGCGGTCGCGCTGTTTCGCGCCTGGCTGCGCTGGCGCCCGGCCTATCGCCTGCAGCTGCCGCGCTGGGCGGCTTCAATTGCCTATCGTGCGGGCGACGTTGCGCAGATGCTGGGATGGCCAACGCCCATCAACACGACGGCACAGGCGGAAATGCGCCGCGGCGCGACCGGCGATCCCGAGCCCTGGCGTCGATTGACCGGCACTCCACCGCGCGATCTCGAAACCGCGCTCGCACGCGAGCCTGCGTCGGTGCAGGAACGCTGGTTTGCACAGCTGTATGCGCTCAAGCCGCTGATCTTCGGCGTCTTCGGCGCGTTCTGGATCGCCACAGGCATCATCTCGCTGAGCGCGGGCTGGGACATCGGCATGTCGTTGCTGCTTGAAGGCGGGCTGCAAAGAAACGTCGCGGCGCTCGTCGTCACCGCCGGCGCGCTCGCCGACATCGTCATCGGCATCGCCATTCTCTGGCGGCCTCTGAGCCGCTACGGACTCTGGGCCGCACTGATCATCTCGCTCACCTATGCCGTGATCGGCACCGTGCTGGTGCCGCGACTGTGGGCCGATCCGCTGGGACCGATGCTGAAGATCTGGCCGGTGATCATGCTCAACCTGGTCGCCATGGCCATCCGCGAGGATCGCTGATGCTCTACTTCCTCGTGAAGATGGCGCACATCATCGGCGCTGCCGTGCTGCTCGGCACCGGGGCCGGCATCGCCTTCTTCATGCTGGTGGCGCATCTGCGCGGCGACCCGCGCGAGATCGCGGGCGTCGCGCGGACGGTGGTGCTGGCCGACTTCCTGTTCACGGCGAGTGCCGTGATCCTGCAGCCGATCACCGGGACATGGCTCGCCTGGTCGAGCGGGTATTCCCTCGGCGACGGCTGGGTGGCGGCGTCGATTGCACTGTATCTCGTGATCGGCGCCTTCTGGCTGCCGGTGGTGTGGATGCAGATGCAGATGCGCGATCTCGCCGTGGCGGCGGTCGCGACCAACGGCAAGCTGCCCCCCCGCTATCACCGTCTGTTCTGGTGGTGGTTCGCCTTCGGCTTTCCGGCGTTCGCGGCCGTGCTGATGATCTTCTGGCTGATGATCGCCCGTCCGGCCATTCCATACTGGGATTAGGGTTCGCCTTCAGGACAACCCACCTGCCTGATCACCCAACCAGGGCGGGCGCGTGGCCAGCGCACCCCGCTCTCCCTCGCCTCATTACGGAGCCTTCACCTCGGCGCGGGCAGCTGCCGCGGCGTCCATCCCGGCCTGCTTGACTCGGTCCACAATTTCGGCGCCGGTATCGCTGATTTCCGAGACAACCGTGTCCGAGGCTTCACGCAGGGCCTGCGAGACCGCACCGGCGCGCCGGTTCAGGTCGGCCTTCACGTCGTCGCTGACGTCTCCGATGTACTGGTTCTCGATCTCGGAGGCGCGGAACG
Source organism: Bradyrhizobium sp. SUTN9-2 (assembly GCF_003122645.1). Taxonomy (NCBI): domain Bacteria; kingdom Pseudomonadati; phylum Pseudomonadota; class Alphaproteobacteria; order Hyphomicrobiales; family Nitrobacteraceae; genus Bradyrhizobium; species Bradyrhizobium sp. SUTN9-2. Next base: position 2,113,392 of record NZ_LAXE01000001.1, on the reverse strand, counting down.
CGCCCGCCACGGCCGCACCAATCGCGATGCCCACGACCCCCAGCACGAGCGGTTGCCGCTCCAGCATGTCCGCCAGTGACGACTTCGCACTCGTCATGGTGTCCTTGGTCGGAAGCGCACTGCTCAGCTTGCTGAATTGCTCCTGCGCGAAGGCGACGCCCTCGTCGAAACGATCCCGGACGCCCTCGGCGGCCTGCGAGACAGTATCGGAAGTGGCGGCGGTCGCGCCACGCAGGGTCTCCCCGAACCCTTGCGAGCCGTCGTTGTCCATTTCGGGGGCGGTCGGCGGCGCCACGGTCCGCTTGATCGCGGATGCTGCCGACCTGAAACCACTTGTCCCGATATCGGCAACAGGTTCGACGGCCTCGGCAGCGGAACGCGCCACAGTCTTCAGCCTCTGGTCGCCGGCCAACAGCCAAAGTGCGCCGCCTCCGATGAGGGCCGCGGCAAGCGGGTTGTCCCTGGCGGCGGTTACCAGATTGTCGATAAAGCCGGTCTTTGTGCTGCTCATCGCACCATTCCCTTCACGGTGTCCTTGTCTTTTTCCAGCTGGCCGATCGTTTCGCGGGGAGCCAGCTGACGCATATCAAGCCGGTTCATGCCCATGGCGACCAGCGCGGCGGCGACGGCCGCAGCGATGACTGCCGATGTCAGATATGACAGCGGCTGCGACCATCCTGCGGAGATCAATGCGGCGGATAGAGCGAATAAGGCCATGACGATGGCCGGGATCACCAGAACGGCGCCGCCTACGATTAAGCCGACGGCGCCGCCGATCTTCTGGAGCTTCTCGCCAAGTTCTGCCTTTGCCAGGTCGATCTCGTTCTGGAACAGCTTGGCGAACTGCGACATGGCTTCGCCGAGCAGCGTCGAGATTTCCCTGAACTCGCTTTTGCTGGTTTTGATATCGCGCTCGATGCTCATCGTAACGTGCTGCCCTGGAAGGATGAGGATTGTTGCGTATGGGGGTTACGGGTCCCGGACTCCTGATTCCAGTTTTGCTCTCCCGCCGAAAACGGTCTCCCGCCCGACGTTTGCCCGCTCCCCGACGTGCTGCCGGGGGTGTTGCGCTGCCCTTGGGATGACGACTGTCCGCCCGATGCCTTCAGGAAGCGAACGGCCGCGAAGCCAGCCAGCACCGATATGCCAAGAAAGGCGGCCGGCTGACGTTTGGCGAAATCGGTCGCGCCTGCGACAAGATCTCGGAAGCTTCCGTCCCGAATCTTCTGGGCGGCATCCTCGACATAGTCCGCCGCCGAACCGATGCCGCGTGCGGCGAACGGTACGTCGCTCTCGAAAGCCCGTCCGGCCTCGCGGATGTTGGCCGCGAGGCGCTCGACGAAATCGGCGCCCGATCGCTGCTGTTCGCGCGCCTGGCTCTGAATCTGGTCCATGGTTCCGTCCGCGACGCCCTTTGCTGAATCCGCGGCCTCGCCGAACTTGTCTCGCGCGACGTCGGCCGATGCCCGGAACGCATCGCCGGCGCGCTGCTTCATCTCCGCTCCGGCATCGCCGATCTGCTCTTTCATGTCCTTCGCGGTGCCCTTGTCCTGGTTCTTTGTGAACTGCTTCACGTTCTGCGGGTCCAAATCGCTCATGATGGTTTCCTTCAGGTGTTGGTTTGAGAGGGGCTAAAGGCAGCTTTGACCACGTCGTCCGCAGCCTCCTTCAGAGTGTCCGCCATGTTCTGCGTCATGCGGCTGGCATGGGTGCCGAGATCAGCATCGGCGACCCTTTGCACCGCAGCATCGGCCGCCGACGTGGTGGCGTCTTTCGCGGCCTCGAACCCGGATTGCGCCGCGGCGGCAGCAGCCTGCTTCACCTCGTCGCTCGTCCGGCCCATAACCTTAGCTTCGACCTTGGTCTCGGGAAGAGCAGCCGCAATGATGGCGCCGATCGCGATGCCCAGGCCGCCGATGAGCGCAGCATTGTCGCCAATGGCCTGCCGGGCCTGGTCAGGCGCGCTCGCGGCGGCATCCCTGGTTGCATTCATGCCACTCTTGAGCTTTTCACTCGCAAAACTGGCAGCACGCGCCGCGCTCTCCCGCAGATCAGCGGCAATGCCGGCGGCCTTCTCCTGCGCGTCATCAGCCATGCCAGCGGTTCGGCTTTGCGCGGAGGACAGCGTCTCCTTGGCATCACCCTGCATCGCCCGTGCGCCCTCGGCCACCCCCTCAAGCATGTGCCCGGCTTTGTCCAAGACCGGGCCGGTGACGTCTGCAGCACGATCGCGCACCGTCTTCGAGGTCAGGGCGAGTCCTGCGCCGATCATGAGAAGTGGCAACGGCGTACCTCGCACCAACCGAAGCAACGGAACGCCCACTGCGGCGCCCGCGGCCACTGCGCCCATCGGATTGTCCATGATCTGTTGCTTGAGCCCTTCGACCCAGCTCTGGGTCTTGTGGCTGACGTATTCGGTGACTTCGGATTTGATGTGCTGCGGCGAGACTTTGTGGCGAATGTCCTCGGCGGTGTCCGATATCTGCTCCTTCAACCGTCCGACCGTCGCCGCCAGCTCGGCGCGGCTACGCTCGGACTCCCGTCTCAACTCCTCCACGGATCGTGTCATCGCGTTACCCTCTTGCTTTGTTTCTTGGATTTGAGGTCGAACTCACGCTGTGTTGAATCGTTCCTCGCGCCGCTTGGGCGCTTGCCGGGACGACGATATGCGTGAAGCAGCGCAACGGCGCGCGACCTCGGCCGCCTAGCCATTGCTGGATGCGGAAGGGTTCGAAAGGTCTGCTCCGGGTCAAAACGCCGCACTGATGCGCGGCTCACCGCACCGCTTCAGCACCAGGAAGCAGGACCTGTCGTTGCTTACAGGCTACCCCGCCGCCGCCTTCGCGGGGGCCACGTTGATCGCCAGCTTGCCGTAGCGATCGGTGAAAGCCTCGGTATCGATCTCTTCCAGCTCGATCTCGCCGCTCATCACGCCCTGCTTCCAGGCCGCCTGCGCCGGATCGTTCTGGAACTCCGGCATCACCTCGCGGCCGAACAGCTCCAGCGACTCGCAGATATGCTCGTGGCTGTTCTTGCCGGCCTGGTTGAGCAGGATGACCTGGTCGATGTGCGAGGACTGGAAGCGCTTCAGCTTCTTCCGGATCGTCTCGGGCGAGCCGATCAGGCCGCCGCGCAGCGCCGCCTCCTGGGCTTGCGGATTGTCGCGCTTCCACTTGTTGTACTCGTCCCACATGTTGACGGTGTAGGGCGCGGGGCGCTGGCGGTTCTGCGCGGCGCCGTAGAAGCGCAGCGCGAACTGGAAGAAAGTGGCGCCGTCGGCGCGGGCACGCGCCTCCTCGTCCGTCTTCGCGCACATGAAGAACGAGACCAGCGCCATGTTCGGATTGATCTCGTAGTCGGCGAGCTTGTGCAGCCGCTTGGTGATGGCGTTGTAATAGGCGTGCACCCAGGCATGCGCGGCATCGGCGCTGACGAACTGGAAGCCGAGCGCACCGAAGCCGTGGCGGCCGGCACGTTCGATGGTCGGCAGTTGCGAGCAGGCCATCCACAGCGGCGGGTGCGGCTTCTGCACCGGCTTGGGCACGACGTTGCGCAAGGGGATGTCGAAATATTTGCCGTGATGCTCTGAGCCTGCGTCCTTGAACATCGGGAAGATGGCCGCGACCGCCTCCTCGAACACCTCCTTCTTGGTCTCCATGTCGCGGCCGAACGGCTCCAGCTCGGTGATCGAGGCGCTCTCGCCCATGCCGAACTCGCAGCGGCCGTTGCTGAGCAAATCCAGCACTGCGACGCGCTCGGCAACCCGCGCCGGATGATTGGTGGTGAGCTGGAGGATGCCGTGGCCGAGCCGGATGTTCTTGGTGCGCTGGCTTGCGGCAGCCAGGAACGATTCCGGCGAGGGCGAGTGCGAATATTCTTCGAGGAAGTGATGCTCGACCACCCAGGCATGGTCGTAGCCGAGCTTGTCGGCGAGCTCCATCTGCGAGAGCGCATTCTGATAAAGGGCGAGTTCGTCGCCGGCCGCCCAGGGCCGCGGCAGCTGCAGCTCGTAGAAGATGCCGAACTTCATGGCGTCGCTCTCCCGCTTGTTGTTGTTAACGGCATCTTAATGCGCGAGGCGACGCTGTCTACGGATGCGCAATTCCGCCACGTGGGAGACGATCCATCCTCCGGCGCAGCGAGAAGCAGCCAACCGACATTGATCCAAATCAACGCGCTGTCGGGTGGAACGTATCTAAAGTGCAGCAAGGCGACGGCCCGGATGCCGTCACGATTCCCCACAGCTTCAAGAGACCGAATATGTCGGCCCCTGACGACACGACGTCGCGCGTGCGCCGTAAGCGCATGGAGATTTTCGCCTTCCTGTTCCTGACCGCGATCGTGATGCCCGTGCTCGCGGTCGGGACCGTCGGCAGTTACGGCCTTGGCGTCTGGATCTACCAGATGTTCGCCGGCCCTCCCGGCCCGCCGCCCTCCCCGCATTGATCGGCAACCAGCGAAAGACAGGCATCATGGCTCACGCCACACTCAACCGCCGCGCCTTGATCACCGGCCGGATGCTCAGCGCCGACCGCGTCATCGCGCCGCCGGGCGCCGAGATCGCCAGCATCATCGTGCAGGCGCGGCCCGAGCGCCTTGCCGAACTGGAAGCGGAGATCGCAGCGCTTCCCGGCTGCGAGATTCATGCCCGCGACACGCGCGGAAAGCTCGTCGTCGTGGCTGAAGCGGCGGATGCCGGCAGCCTTGGCACCATGCTCAACACCATCCAGTCGCTGCCGAACGTCTATTCCGCAGCGCTCGTCTTCCACGCCATTGAAACCGCCTGAGTCAGGAAGAGCCATCATGACATCGCCGAAGCTCGACCGCCGCCAGATGCTCAAGCTCGAGGCCGCCGCGATCGCCGCGGCCGCCGCCGGCCTGCCGGCACCGGCGCTCGCCGCCAACCTCGCCGCCGAGCGGAAGGAGAGCGAATTGAAATGGGACAAGGCCGCCTGCCGCTTCTGCGGCACAGGCTGCTCGGTGATGGTCGCGACCAAGGACAACCGCGTCGTCGCCACCCATGGCGACATCAAGGCCGAGGTCAATCGCGGCCTCAACTGCGTCAAGGGCTACTTCCTCTCCAAGATCATGTACGGCCATGACCGGCTGACGCAGCCGATGCTGCGCAAGACGGGCGGCAAGTACGACAAGAACGGCGAGTTCACGCCCGTCACCTGGACCGAAGCCTTCGACATCATGGAGCTGAAGTGGAAGGAAGCGATCAAGAAGCGCGGCCCCAACGGCGTCGCCATGTTCGGCTCCGGCCAGTGGACGATCTGGGAAGGCTATGCCGCCGTCAAGCTGTTCAAGGCCGGCTTCCGCACCAACAACATCGATCCCAATGCGCGGCACTGCATGGCCTCGGCGGTCGCCGGCATGATGCGCACCTTCGGCATCGACGAGCCGGCCGGCTGCTACGACGACATCGAGGCCACCGATGCCTTCGTGCTGTGGGGCTCCAACATGGCGGAGATGCATCCGATCCTGTGGACGCGCATCGCCGACCGCCGGCTGTCCGCACCGCATGTCCGCGTCGCCGTGCTCTCCACCTTCGAGCACCGCTCGTTCGACCTCGCCGACATCGGCATGGTGTTCAAGCCGCACACCGACCTGTACATCCTCAACGCCATCGCCAACCACATCATCAAGACCGGTCGCGTCAACAAGGACTTCGTTGCCGCACATACCGTGTTCAAGCGCGGCCAGACCGACATCGGCTACGGCCTGCGGCCCGAGCATCCGCTGCAGAAGAAGGCGACGGGCGCGGCGAAACCCAACGACGCCACCGACATGAGCTATGACGAATTCGCCAAGTTCGTGTCGGAGTACACGCTGGAGAAAGCCGCCCAAATGTCCGGCGTGCCGCTGAACCGGCTCGAGGCGCTGGCCGAGTTGTATGCCGACCCGAAGACAAAAGTGGTCTCGTTCTGGACCATGGGCTTCAACCAGCACACCCGCGGCGTGTGGTGCAACAACCTCGTCTACAACATCCACCTTTTGACCGGAAAGATCCGCGCCCGGCAACAGCCCGTTCTCGCTGACCGGCCAGCCCTCGGCCTGCGGCACCGCGCGCGAGGTCGGCACCTTCTCGCACCGTCTGCCCGCGGACATGGTGGTGACCAACAAGAAGCATCGCGACCACACGGAGCAGATCTGGCAGCTGCCCGAAGGCACCATTCCCGACAAGCCGGGCGCGCACGCCGTGCTGCAAAGCCGCATGCTGAAGGACGGCCTGATCAACGCCTATTGGGTGCAGGTCAACAACAACCTGCAGGCCGGTCCCAACGTCAACGAGGAGATCTATCCAGGCTTCCGCAACCCCGACAATTTCATCGTGGTCTCCGATGCCTATCCAACCGTGACGGCGCTCGCCGCCGATCTGATCCTGCCCACCGCGATGTGGGTGGAGAAGGAAGGCGCCTACGGCAATGCCGAGCGGCGCACCCAGTTCTGGCACCAGCTCGTCCCCGCGCCGGGCGATTCGAAGTCGGATCTCTGGCAACTCATGGAGTTCTCCAAGCGCTTTAGAATCGAGGAGGTCTGGCCCGCGGAGCTGATCGCCAAGAAGCCGGAATATCGCGGCAAGACCCTGTTCGACGTGCTCTACAAGAATGGCCAGGTCGACAAATTCCCCGTCACCGATATCGAGCCGGGCTATGCCAACGACGAATCCAAGGCGTTCGGCTTCTACGTCCACAAGGGCCTGTTCGAGGAATATGCCCAGTTCGGCCGCGGCCATGGCCACGACCTCGCGCCGTTCGACACCTATCACCGGGAGCGCGGCCTGCGCTGGCCCGTCGTCAACGGCCAGGAGACCAAGTGGCGCTTCCGCGAAGGCAGCGACCCCTACGTCAAGCAGGGCACCAACGTGCAGTTCTACGGCCATGCCGACGGCAAGGCCCGCATCTTCGCGCTGCCCTACGAGCCGCCGGCGGAATCGCCCGACAACGAATATCCCTACTGGCTCTCGACCGGCCGCGTGCTGGAGCACTGGCATTCCGGCACCATGACGCGCCGCGTGCCCGAACTGTTCAAGGCTTTTCCAGAAGCGGTCTGCTTCATGCATCCGGACGATGCGCAGGAGGCGAAGCTGCGCCGCGGCGACGAGGTGAAGGTGGTCTCCCGCCGCGGCTTCATCCGCGCCCGCGTCGAGACGCGCGGCCGCGACCGGCCGCCGCGCGGCCTCGTCTTCGTGCCGTGGTTCGACGAATCCAAGCTGATCAACAAGGTGACGCTCGACGCCACCGATCCGATCTCGCTGCAGACCGACTTCAAGAAATGCGCCGTGCGCATCGAGCGGGTGAACATGTCATGATGAAACGATCCGCAATCATCCTGCTCGCCTTCGCGATCGCAGCCGGCACAAGCTCGCTGACGGCGCAGACCGTGAGCTCCGGCCTGCGCGGCCCGACCCCGCTCAACGACGAGGGCCCGGCGCCGCCGATGCTGCCGAACCGCAACACCTCCGAGAAGGAGGTGCGCAACTATCCGGAGCAGCCGCCCGTCATCCCGCATAATATCGACGGCTACCAGGTCGACCTCAACGGCAACAAATGCCTGTCCTGCCATGCACGGGCGCGCACGGCGGAGTCGCAGGCGCCGATGGTGTCGATCACGCACTTCATGGATCGCGACGGCCAGTTCCTGGCCTCGGTCTCGCCGCGCCGCTTCTTCTGCACCGAATGCCACGTGCCGCAGAACACCGCCAATCCTCCGGTCAGCAACGATTTCACCGACATCGACACGCTGCTGTCACGCGCAAGCCCGGGTGGCCGCAGATGACGACGACTGCCGACGATCCCAACGCGGAGCTGAATGCCAAGCGCGGCGTCATCGCGCGCAGCCGGGCGTTCCTGCTCGAGCTGTGGCAGGTGCTGACCCGGCCGAGCTCGGTGTTCGCGCTCGGCACCCTGGTGCTGGCCGGTTTCGTCGCCGGCGTGATCTTCTGGGGCGGCTTCAACACCGCGCTGGAAATCACCAACACCGAGAAGTTCTGCACCGGCTGCCACGAGATGAAGGACAATGTCTCCGCCGAGCTGAAGTCGACCGTCCACTTCACCAACCGCTCCGGCGTGCGCGCGACCTGCCCGGACTGCCACGTGCCGCACAACTGGACCGACAAGATCGCGCGAAAGATGCAGGCCTCCAAGGAGGTCTGGGGCAAGATCTTCGGCACGATCGACACCCGCGAGAAATTCCAGGATCACCGGCTCGAGCTCGCCGCGCACGAATGGGCGCGCTTCAAGGCCAACGACTCGCTGGAATGCCGCAACTGCCACAGCGCCGATTCCATGGACATCACCAAGCAGTCGCCGCGGGCCTCGGTGGCGCACCAGCGCTTCCTGTTCACCAAGGAAAAGACCTGCATCGACTGCCACAAGGGCATCGCCCACCAGCTGCCCGACATGCGCGGCGTTCCCGGCTGGCAGTAGGGTTTGGCGACGCCTGAGTGAACGCCTCGTCCTTCGAGATGGCTGCTTCGCAGCCTCCTCAGGATGAGGCTCAACGGCATCTTGCCCGCCAAAAATGCCGCCGCGCACTCAGCCCTCATCCTCAGGGCCCGCCAAAGGCGGGCGTCTCGAAGGATGGCGGCCGGGAACGGACTTCAAATGCGACGGGCCCGCGCTTGAACCAGCGGGGCGAATGGTTAGTTTGGGGGAAGGCGAATCGCCTCATTCGCCGCTCCCTCAAGACAGACATGGCCACTTTCACCCCGCATCAGGATGCTGCGCTCAAGGCCGTCGGCGACTGGCTCAAGGCCAAGCCGGGACGGGGCGGCACGCCGCCGGTGTTCCGCCTGTTCGGCTTTGCCGGCACCGGCAAGACCACGCTGGCGCGGCACATTGCCGAGGGTGTCGACGGCGAGGTGAAGTTCGCCGCCTTCACCGGCAAGGCGGCCCTCGTCATGCGCAACAAGGGCTGCGACGGCGCCTCCACCATCCATTCGCTGATCTACCGCGCCCGCGAATCCGGCGAGGAGCAGCCGAGCTTCGAATTGTGGGACGATGCGCCGGCGTCGAAGGCGAAGCTGATCGTGATCGACGAATGCTCGATGGTCGATGCCGAATTGGGGCGCGACCTGATGTCGTTCGACTGTCCGCTGCTGGTGCTCGGCGATCCCGCGCAGTTGCCTCCGATCCAGGGCGGCGGCTTCTTCACCAATTCCGAGCCGGACGCGATGCTGACCGAGGTGCATCGCCAGGCCCAGGACGATCCGATCGTGCGGATGTCGATGGACGTGCGCGAGGGACGCGAGCTCGACATTGGCCGTTACGGCGAGAGCGAGGTCGTCTCGCGCAAGGAGCTCGATCCCGATCGCGTCATGGGCGCCGACCAGATCCTGGTCGGCCGCAACAACACGCGCCGCGCCTACAACATGCGGGTGCGCCAGCGCCAGAACATCGAGGACCAGTTCCCGGTCGCCGGCGACAAGCTGGTGTGCCTGCGCAACAACCGCAAGAAGGGCCTGTTCAATGGCGGCCTGTGGCGCGTCAAGTCGCGCAACACCTCGCGATCGAAGTCGCGCATCCTCTCGATGCGGCTGTCGCCGGACGAGGACTTCGGCCACAAGGTGACCAAGGTCTCTGTGCGCGCCGATTGCTTCGAGGGCGGCGTCGAGCAGATCGCCTGGGAGCAGCGCAAGCCCTATGACGAGTTCGACTACGGCTACGTCCTGACAGTGCACAAATCGCAGGGCTCGCAATGGGACGACGTCGTGCTGTTCGACGAGAGCTTTGCGTTCCAGGATTCGCGGGCGCGGTGGCTCTATACCGGCATCACGCGTGCCGCGAAACGGCTGAGCGTGGTGGTATGAAGCTGCCGTAGCGCGGATGAGCGTAGCGATATCCGCCGCTTGTAGCTGCGCTCATCCGGGCCACGGACCCGCACAATGAGCACCCACGACTAGGTGCGTTCACCGCCCGCTAGGCTTTGTGCTGTATCAGCTTGCGATCTGCCTCGGAGTGGAACGCATGACCTCTCGCGCGACAAAGCCTGATGACCTCGATCGCCGGCTCGATGATGTTGCAGTGAGCCGCCGGAGCTTCCTCAAGTCCGGAAGCGCGGCAGCGGGCCTTGCGCTCTCGACCACAATTCCGGACACCGCTTTTGCATTGCCGGCGCAGGTACGACGCACGGATGCGGGCAAGCCTGTGCGCGTCTCCAAGGAACGGCTCAATACGCTGGCCGCAAAGTTCTATGCCGTCTTCAACGAAGGCAATATCCTGCCAGCTGCCTTTCCCGAAAGATATGCGGCACGAAACGACGTGGAGCTGCGGCGCATCGTCACCTTCACGCGCATCCCGGATACCGGAGAACGCGTCAAGGTCAGCGGCCTGCTTGCGGTTCCGGTCGGCGCGCGCGGCACCTTGCCGCTCCTGTCATGGCAGCACGGCACGATCCTCTCCTTCGACCAGGTCCCGTCGAACCTGCTGCGGCTGAAGGACGAAAATTACGAGCTGCGCGACAATGTCGATTCGATCGAGACCCTGTTCAATATCCAGCGCTTCGCCGGCAACGGCTATGCGGTCGTCGCGGCCGATTATGTCGGCAAGGGCCCTTATCGCAACGGTCGGAGCGAAGCCTATGCCGTGAAGGGCGCGACGGTGCAATGCTGCCTCGACATCCTGACGGCAGGGTTGCACGAATTGCGGACACTGAGCCTGCGCCAATCAAACCTGTTCCTGAACGGTTGGTCGCAAGGCGCCTTGAACACGCAGTGGCTGAAACAGGAGCTGCAGCGCCGCGGCATCAAGGTGCGGGCGACCGCCACACAGAGTCCGTTCAATGATCTCGCCGAGAGCTTTCACTATTGGACGAACCCCACGGCCTATATTCCGGCCTCGGAAACCTCCTACCCGATGCCGCCGGCCTGGATCACACCCTGCCTGATCGTCCTGCTCGGCAGCTATCGCCGCTGCTACGGGCTGACCGACTTGTTCAAGACGGCGGTCAAGCCCCAATATCAAGCCTTCGCGGAGAAATACTGGTCCGATTACAGCCTCGAGGGCGAGATCGCGAAGAGCATTCCGCCCGCCGGCGATTTCCTGGTCGAAGGCTTCTTCGATCGCTTCACCAACGAGACCAACAGCGCATTGCTGCGTCGCCTTGGTGGCAATGGTGCGACGTACTGGCAGTACGATTCCCCGATCAGATTTTACTACGGGCTGGCCGATGAGGCGCTGCATCCCCGGCTGGTGCGGCCCGCAATCGCCGCCGGCGGGCATTTCGCCGCGGGCGTCGCGGTCAACGGCGCAAGCCATCGCGGCACGTTCCTGTCGAGCCTCTATGGCGAAGCGGCCGTTCTGAACGGAAACGCGACGGCGTTCGACTGGTTCAATTCGCTGGCGTGAGCGCGGCTACTTCCCAGCGACGAAGTAAAAATCTTCCCGCCCGGGCGGCGACCCATAGGTGAACGGCTGCTGCTCGTGCCTGGTCGCGGCCCAGACGTCGTCGCGGACGATGTCGAACAATTTTCGGATCTCGACCTTCGGCTGCTTGATCTCGCGCGCGAGCGCGGTGGCGAACGGGCTGTTGGGGCTACCATCGCCATCCATCGCGGTCTGGCCGTGCTTGGCGGCGTAGACCACCATGAAGCCCGCACCTGGCTCGATGTTGGAAAAGCCCTTCTCGACCAGCTTCAGCGACAGCGTGCGCTGCATGGCCGGCGCGAACGGATTGTCGCGGCAGGCATCGAGGACCACGAGGCGCACTTTTCGCGCCGCGCCGACCGCGGCGATCACCTGCTCAAGCGCGACGGCCTCGGTCTCGGCGTCCTTGTCGGCGGTGAGCTTGGCGTCGACCGGAACGAGATAGTTCACCCCGCCGATCTCGAAACCATGGCCGGCATAATACACCATGGCCCAATCGGCCTTTTCCGCTTCCTCCGCGAAGGCCTTCAGCGTCTGGAAGAACGCATCGCGGGTGAGGTCCCTGGTGTCCATCACGGTCTGGAAGCCGAGGTCGCGCAGCACGCCCGCGATCAGCTTCGAGTCGCGCGGCGGATTGGGCAACGCATGGACGTTCTTGTAGGCGCCGTTGCCGACCACCAGCGCGACGCGACGGCCGGTCGTCGCGCTCGCCGCCTTCTTCGGCGTCAGGGCGGCGAGCCGCTCCTGCGCGATGGCGCGGGCACGCGCAACCTCGGTCTCGTCGAACCTCGTCAGCGAATAGGCCGCGGCGCGATAATCGGCGCGGGCCTGCGCGAGATCCTTCCTGCGCTCGTAGATCTGGCCGCGGCCGGAATGGGCGCGGACATTGTTCGGGTTGATCTGGATGACCGTGTTGTAATCCTTCAGCGCGGCGTCGAGATCGCCCTTCATCATGTTGACGTCGGCGCGGTTGTTAATCGCGAACGCGTTCCTGGGCTGCTTTTCGATCAGGCCATTGCAATCGGCCAGGGCGCGGTCGAACTTGCCCATCATGCCGTAGGTGACGCAGCGGTTGCCGGCGATCTGCGGCGCAGCCGCATCAATCTTCTCGGCCTCGGCGAAATCGGCGATGGCGCCGTCGAAATCCTTCATCAGCGTGCGCGCGCGGGCGCGATTGGTCCAGGCGAGCAGGAATTTCGGCGTGTACTTGACCGACAGGCTGAAATCGTCGATCGCGCTCTGCAGCGCACCGCGGCGTGCGTGGATGACGCCGCGGTTGTTGTAGGGAACGCCATAGGCCGGGCGTTTCCGGAGCGCGAGGTTGTAGTCGGCCATCGCGAGATCCTCCTGCCCGCTTCGCTCATAGGCGAGGCCGCGCAGGTTGAGCGCGACGACGTTGTCGGGATCGAGGTCGATGGCCATGGACAGCGTCTCGATCGCGTGGACATGGTCGCGCTTGTTGAGCAGGACATTGCCACGTGCGGACAGGGCGATCGCCTTGTCCTTGGCGGTGAGGCGATCGGCGCTCAGCAGATTCTCGCAGGCGGCGGCGCGGGCCTGCAGCTCAGCCTGGCGGTCGCGGCACAAAGCGAGATCGTCGCCGGCTCGGGGATCGGCCGCGGCAAAGCAAGTGCCGGCGGCGAGGACGGCCAGGATCAGGAGTACGACGCGCAGCATATTGTCAGGCCAGCTCCAGCCACCATTTGGTCGATCATCGATCGCGCCGGTTCATCTAGCGCGGAGTTCCGCATCCCGCCAAGCCGGCCCGTCGCCGCGTCAGCCGCGTCCTCACGGTCTCGTGTCCGCCCCGGCGTAACAATCTGCGGTACGGCCCGTATCTCGGATGATGCGAAAACGCGGCCGGGCAGGCTGTTCGCCCGGTCCCGACCGCCCTAGACTGTCAGCCCTTCCGAAAGAGGATGCCATGCGCCGAACCGCCCTCGCCACCCTGCTCGCCGCAACCACCGCCCTGACGCTGGCTTTCGTGATGCCGTCGCGGGCCGCGGAGGAGGCGGTCGTGATCCCAGCCCCTACATTGGACGCGGCGCCAGCGAGCGGCGTCCAGACCGCCGTGCTCGCCGGCGGCTGCTTCTGGGGCGTGCAAGGCGTCTTCCAGCACACCGCAGGCGTCGTCAACGCGGTCTCCGGCTATGCCGGCGGCACCAAGGCGACCGCCGATTACAAGACCGTGTCGAGCGGCCGCTCCGGCCATGCCGAGGTGGTCGAGATCAAGTACGACCCGAAGAAGATCTCCTACGGCAAGATCCTCCAGATCTACTTCTCGGTGGTGCACGACCCGACCCAGCGCAACCGCCAGGGTCCCGACGTCGGCCCGCAATATCGCTCGGCCATCTTCACCACGTCGGACGAGCAGAAGAAGGTCGCGGAGGCCTATATTGCCCAGCTCAACGGCGCCAAGGTGTTCAACAAGCCGATCGTGACCAGGGTCGGCGCGCTGGAGGCGTTCTATCCGGCGGAGGCCTATCACCAGGATTATCTGACGCTGCACCCGAACCAGCCCTACATCGTCTATAACGACATCCCGAAGGTCGAGAACCTGAAAAAGCTGTTCGCGGATAACTACATCGAGAAGCCGACGCTGGTGAATGCCGGCAAGGCCACCAACTGATCGCGAGATCCCCAAAGCAACGGGAGACCCATGCCCGACACCAAGACGAAAGCGACCGACGACAAGGTCATCAAGAGTGAAGAGCAGTGGCGGCGCGAGCTGACGCCGATGCAATACGCCGTGCTGCGCGAGAAGGCGACCGAGCGTCCCTTCTCGGGCGAATATGAGCACGACCACCGTGCCGGCACCTATGTCTGTGCCGGCTGCGGCAATGTGCTGTTCGAGTCGGATGCCAAGTTCGATTCCGGCTGCGGCTGGCCGAGCTTCACCCAGCCCGCGATCGAGAGCCACATCGACGAGGAGCGGGACACCAGCCACGGCATGATCCGCACCGAGGTGCTCTGCTCCAAATGCAGCGGCCATCTCGGCCACGTCTTCCCCGACGGCCCCGGGCCGACCGGCCTGCGCTACTGCATCAATTCCGCGGCCCTGAAGCTCGAGCCCAAATAAACCCAAGCCCGCCGCCGGGTTCCCCCATGGAACCCGGCGGCGCGATGTGCTTTTCTGCTCTGGCGGTGCGGCCGATCATCGCATTTCGGTGGCCGCCAGGGAGGATGCCATGGCGCTTGGGACCATCCTGATCATCCTGGTGATCATCTATCTCGTCGGCGGCCTGTCCGGCCGGTTCGGCGGCTACGGCTATGGCCTTGGCCATTCCGGCATCGGGATCGGCGGGGTCGTGCTGATCATCCTGGTCGTGCTGCTGCTTCTTGGCAAAGTTTAAGTCACATAAGCCTTTGATATATCGATAGGTTTCGTCTCCGCGGGGCTGCCATGCGCTGATTCATCATCTCGCATCGCGGGGGTCGCATTTTTGTCAAATCGGCCTATATTAGAGGGCGACAACGACATGCGGCGGGCCCGCTCGATTGCGGCCCCTGCCCTCCCCAACCCCACGCGCTTAAAGCCCCAGAGAAGATCACGAGGTCTTTGACCATGCGTCCACTGCGTCCGTTCAACTTCAACACCTCCGCCGAGCTCTTCCCCGCCGCCATCCGCAAGAAGAAGCGCGCGGGCTTCACCTATCGGCGGTTCGGCACTGCGGCCGAGGCCGTGCAGTTCGCGATGGAGCAGTTGCCGACGGACTCGCTGAACGGCGCCTATCTTCAGGTCGAGGAAGCGCGCTTCGACCAGAACGGCATCCGCTCGCTGTACGAGAGCGATGCCTTCCCGCTGCCCCGCCGGCCCAAGCCGGCCCCGGCCGCGGAGGCCGACGCCGACGCGGCGTAAGCTTTCGCAACAAAGTTCGATGTGCGCAGAAGGCGCGATGGCCGAAAGGTCGTCGCGCCTTTTGTGTTTGGGGGCTTTCTCACCCGCTATCTCTCATCCGTCATTGCGAGCGCAGCGAAGCAATCCAGCGTCCCTCCGCGGAAAGATTCTGGATTGCTTCGCTGCGCTCGCAATGACGACGCAGGGAGATCGAGCGCATTGTCGACCAGTCGGACTCGCGGCGAGCGCTCTCAGCCAGGCTACATCCGCGGCTGCTTTTCCAGCCAGCGCTGGAGCAGGCGGACGTTGCGCGTGTTGGCGCGGAACATGACGTCGAAGGCATCGCCCGCGAACGGGACGAGGCCGACCACGCCGTCAACCGCGACATTGCCGAGCATGCGCGCCGTGATGTGCCAGGGCGCGCCCAGCGCGCGGGCTTCGCGCACCAGCCACAGCGAGATCGCGGTGGTGATGACGTCGCCGACGACGGGAATCAATCCGATCAGCCCGTCGATGCCGTAGCGGATGTTGGTGCCGGGCAGGATGAAGGCGACGTCGAGCAGCTTGGCGATCGCCTCGAGCCGCGCGATCCGCTGCTCGCGCGTCAGATTGCCGAACGGGCTGCCTTGACCGAACTCGAAACGAAACTCGCGAAATCCCTGCTCCAGGCTTTCCGGCCTGATCTCGTGGCCGTCCTGGTCGATGATCGGGCCGCGCGCCTCGTCGCGCGAAAAGCGCGCATGCGAGCCGCTCCCGGAACGGGATTTGCGCGGAGCGAGGATGTCGTCGTCTTGCATGGCCATGGCCTTCAGTGAACGCGCCAGCGCGGCGGAGGTTGCGGCCGCGCCCGAACGCCGCGCGTCAGGTCGGCACCGGCGCGGCTTGCGGCTCCTCGACGTAGCGATGCACCAGCCAGGATGAAATCACCGCCGGCACGAAACCGACGAGCCCGTACAGGATGAACTGCACCGCGCCCGAATCCGGCCCGCGCGAGCTGTGGGTGAGCGAGGCCAGAGCGAAGGCGAACAGGCCGACCAGGAGCATCCGCAAGACCGGCCCAATCCGGCGGATGTGGATCAGGATGTCATCGACTGCGCCGATCATCAGCGCAGGCAAGAACCCGAACAGGTAACTGTATTGGAGCGTCTTGAAGAACACCGCGAACAGCTTGCCGACCTCGCCGAGGTTGGTCTGGGCCCAATAGCCGGACTGGTAGGTCGTCGTCAGCAGCAGCAGGAACCCGCCGATGAATGGGACGACCAGCGCAAATACCAGATAGCGTTTCATCAAGCACCTCACACTCTGCAGGCGTTATAGCAGCGCAGCGGGAACCTTGAACAGCGGGCGCCGGGCTCCTTTAAGGGGAACAAGTGGCAAGGCGATGAGTTCATGCTGGACCTGAATTCAACCCTGGCAGACTGGAGCCGCTAGACTAATGGCCCGCAAATTACTCCCGGCCAGACTTCTCCTGGCGACGATTGCGCTGGCGGCCTTGAGCAGCCTGCCGACGGCACCCGCGCTGGCCCAAGGTCAGATGGGCACGCCGCAGGAGCGGCAGGCCTGCACGCGAGACGCTCAGCGTTTCTGCCGCAAGGACCTTGGCAACGAGATGGCAGTGCAAGGCTGCCTGCAAGCCAACCGGGCCAAGCTGTCGAAGTCCTGCAGCAAGGTGTTTCAGAGCCACGGCATGTGAGGACGGACCCATACCCGCGAACGGAGAGTGACGCCATGTTGCACGACGAAGAGCTCTCGATCCTGCGGGACATCAGCCAGTCCGTTGCCTTTGCCGACGACCGGCAGGGCAAGATGGGGCAATTGATCGCCGACGGCTACGTGATGAAGGACGGCGATCTGTTCGAGCTGACGCCCAAGGGCGTCACCGCTGTCGAGGAGCACGCCGCCGCTCTCGGCGCGAGCGATGAGGAACAAGCATCTCCGATCGGCTGATCTGATCGCGCGACGTGACTGGCGTGCAACAATTGCGAATTCCTTTGTGCCGGCCATTGCGGGCGCGTGACAATGGCGCATACTTCGCTCGGGCGGCGCAGCACTTTCGATTCGAGCATCAAGAAGTCGAGCGACCACACGCGGGATCGAAGCTCCCGATGTGAAGGCTGCGACATGCGGCAGATCAAGCCGCGTGCGGCGCCCCAAAACCAAGCGGCTCAAGCCTTAAGGGAACTCGGGGATCCATTCCACATGACACGCCTTCGGACCATCGCTTCGCTCTTCGCAGTCGCCACCACCTTCGCTCTCCAGACCTCACCCAGTCTCGCCTTCACGCAAGAAGCCCAGCAGATGTGCTCGGGTGACGCCATGCGGCTGTGCTCAAGCGAGATTCCCGACATCCCGCGGATCACCGCCTGCATGGTGCGGAACAAGGCGCAGGTCAGCCCCGGCTGCCGCGCCGTGATGGACCGCCAGCACGCCGCCGCCGCGGCATCGCGCAAGCGGGAAGCCGCGGCGCAGTAGTCCTCTCGGACGTCATTCCGGGGCGTGCGAAGCACGAGCCCGGAATCCATCGGGCGGCATGTACGCGGTGAAATGGATTCCGGGTTCGCGCTATGCGCGCCCCGGAATGACAGAAGAGCCTTAATCGCCCCACTGCGCGAAGGCGTCGTTGAAGGCGCGCTCGCCGGGTGCGCCCTTCTCGATGGCGATGATGGCGCGGCGCTGGTTGGCGTAGACCAGCGGCACGTCGAACCAGGAGCGCTCCTTCAGGAGCTGGACGTTGCGGGCGCGGTCGGCGTCGACATTGGAGAGGCCGACCAGGAAGAAGCCGTCGGTGACCTTGACCGCGAGGCCGGCGAGCGGCGTGCCGCGGGCCTGCTCGTTCGACTTCATCAAGATGCCCGGCACGTTGGAGACGCTGCCGCCGGGGAAATCCTGCGGCAGGATGAAGGTCAGCTCCGCCGTGTGGCTCGCCGGCAACGAGGAATCGGTGTTGCGGCGGAACGACATCGTCATCTTGAACTTGCGGTCGGGAATCTCGATGTCGGCGCGCACGGCGACATCGGCCTTCTGGTTGCCCGAGGCCTTGATCGGCTCGAGCCGCCACACCACCGAGCCGACATATTGCTTGCCCTTCGGATCGGACGGATCCTCGTCGTAGAGCACGACCTTCTGCGCCACCGGCGCGACCGGCTGGTCCGCCGAGGGCTGACCGACGCGATCGGGAATCTTGGGCTTGCTCTGCGGCTGCGCCGGCGTCGTCGGCGTGTCAGCAACTTGCGTCGCGGACGGCTTGAGAAAGCCGTTGACGATCTGGACCAGTTGCTTGCCCCAGAGAATGCCGGCGCCGACCAGGATGAGCACGATGCCGACGGCAATCGCGCTCTTGAACGGAAAGGCGGAGCCGGTGCGGGCGCGCTTCTTGACGTCGCGATCGGGGGCGATGCGCGGACGCGGCGACGGCGGCTGCGGCGCGTAGCGCTCGGCCTCCTCGATCGACTCGTCGTAGGAATAGGGCGCTTCGGTCTCGCCGGCGCGGTTTTCCAGGCTCGGCTCCAGCCGGTCGAATTCCGGCGAGGGCGAGGGCACGTTGGCGTAGGTGCGGCGCGCG
>NZ_LAXE01000001.1:2090156-2094598 GCF_003122645.1 Bradyrhizobium sp. SUTN9-2 | reverse complement strand
CACGGGTGCTGGCGCGGCGGAAGGCATCGCCGCTCGAGCCGGAGCGGGCGGCGCCACCGGGACGCGAGGCCTCGCGCGCCCGCTGGGCCGCCTCCGATTCGACCTTGCGGACGGCCTCCTCCAGCGACAGCCGTTCCCGCGTGATCTCGGATTCGGAGAGCGGCGGCTGCACGCTGCGCAGTTGCGCGATCAGGGCCGTGCGCGCCCGCTCATAGAGCGCGCGACGGCTTTCGCCGGGAGCGTTGGGGTCCAGGGCGGCAATAGCGCGGGCGATCAGCGGATAGTAATCAGCCATTTCTACTCAACTATACGCGCGTCCCGGTAAGATATCGTTAAGCCTCAAACGGATTTTGCACCAGGATAGTATCCTCGCGTTCCGGGCTGGTGGAAAGCAGCGCGACCGGACATCCCACCAATTCCTCGATCCGCCGGACATATTTGATGGCCTGCGCCGGCAGGTCGGCCCAGGACCGCGCGTTGGCGGTCGGCTCCTTCCAGCCCTCGATGGTCTCGTAGATCGGCTCGACCCGGGTTTGCGCGCCCTCGCCGGCCGGGAAATGGTCGATCTCCTTGCCGTCGAGCCTGTAGCCGGTGCAGACCTCGATCGAATCGAATCCGTCGAGGATGTCGAGCTTGGTCAGCGCCAGGCCATTGATGCCGCAGGTTCGGACCGCCTGGCGGACCAGCACGGCGTCGAACCAGCCGCAGCGGCGCGGGCGGCCGGTATTGGTGCCGAACTCGCGGCCGCGCTCGCCGATCTTGCGGCCGATCTCGTTGTCCTGCTCGGTCGGGAACGGGCCCTGGCCGACGCGGGTGGTGTAGGCCTTGCACAGGCCGAGCACGTAGCCGACCGCGCCCGGCCCTAGGCCGGCACCGGTCGCGGCCTGGGCCGCCACCGTGTTGGACGAGGTGACGTAGGGATAGGTGCCGTGGTCGACGTCGAGCAGCGCGCCTTGCGCGCCCTCGAACAGCATGCGCTTGCCGGCGCGCCGCTCGATATCGAGCAGCCGCCAGACCGTCTCGGCGTAGGGCAGCAGCTGCGGCGCCATGGCCATCAGCTCCTTCAGGATCACGGCGCCGTCGAATTCCGGCAGGTTGAGGCCGCGGCGCAGCGCGTTGTGGTGCGCCAGCAGACGGTCGATCTTGTGCGGCAGCGTCTGATGATCGGCAAGATCCATCAGGCGGATGGCGCGGCGGCCGACCTTGTCTTCATAGGCCGGGCCGATGCCGCGGCGGGTGGTGCCGATCGCGGTGGCGGCGCTGGCGGATTCGCGGTGCGCGTCGAGCTCGCGGTGCAGCGGCAGGATCAACGTGACGTTTTCGGCGACACGCAGGTTGTCGGGGCTGACATCGACGCCCTGCGACCTGAGCCTGGCGACCTCGTCGAGGAAGGCAGCGGGATCGAACACCACGCCGTTGCCGATCACCGAGAGCTTGCCCCCGCGCAGCACGCCGGAGGGCAGGAGCGCGAGCTTGTAGGTCTTGCCGTTGATCACCAGCGTGTGGCCGGCATTGTGGCCGCCCTGGAAGCGGACGACGATATCCGCCTGCTCCGACAACCAGTCGACTATCTTGCCCTTCCCTTCGTCGCCCCACTGGGCGCCGACGACGACAACATTGGCCATTCGCGGGTAATCCTGTTCAATCTGTCTCTAGAAGGCATGATCCTCGCGGAAAACCGGTGCCCACTTTTCCGGGATCACGCCTGCGCCCAGCCCAATCGGCAGCCGGAGCCGCCCGCACGCAAGGCAGCCAACCGGATAAAGGAAGCAGCCCTTCTAGGCAAGCAAGAACGGGGCTTTTTCGGGGTCCAACGTCCGGCCCAAGCCCTTGATATCCGCGGAAAATCCCGAACCCTGGCGGACCGGCGCAGCAGCTTCGACCAAAGCCTGAGAGGCCGCCTTCGCCGCCAGCATGGTCGCGATGCGCCCGCCGGCGTTGATGCAACCTGGTTTTCCGTGTCTTTGGACCTGCCGGGTGATCAGCCGGCCCGGACCTCGCCGGGCCGGAAGCCTCGGCGTACTCGACGCGGGGCTTCAACAATCACAATGTCCGCCACCGGCCAGACCACGCGCGCGGAAACATCCGGCCACAGCTGGATCGCCAACCAGCCTTATCTGCTGCTCAGCATCACCGCGCTGTGCTGGGCCGGCAACGCCATCGTCGGGCGGCTCGCTGCCGGCCACATTCCGCCGGTGACGCTGTCGTTCCTGCGCTGGTTCTTTGCCTTCCTGCTGGTGCTGCCGTTCGCCTTCAAGCACCTCGTGCAGGACTGGCCGGCGATCCGCGGCAAGCTCGGCCTGATGGTCACGCTCTCGGTCACCGGCATCGGCGCCTTCAACACGCTGCAATATTGGGCGCTGGAGCACACCCAGGCGCTCAACACGCTGCTGCTGCAGTCGGCCGCGCCGCTGCTGGTGGCGTTGTGGTCGCTGGTCATCCTCGGCATTCGTCTCACCGCCGCGCAGGCCTTCGGCGTGCTGCTGTCGATGTGCGGCGTGCTGACCATCCTGCTGCACGGCGATTTCACCACGCTGTCGAGCATCGACTTCAACAAGGGCGACCTGATCTTCCTGCTCGCGCTCCTGATCTTCGCGCTCTATTCGGTGCTGTCACTGAGGCGGCCGCCGATGCACGGCCTCTCGTTCCTCGCCTTCACCTTCGGCTGCGGCGCCGCCTGTCTCATTCCGCTGGAGATCTGGGAACTGTCCGCTCGCCCGGTGATGAAGCTCGACGGGCCGAACCTCCTGACGCTGTTCTACGTCGCCGTCTTTCCCTCGACGCTCGCCTATCTCTGCTTCAATCGCGGCGTGCGCCTGATCGGCGCCAACCGCGCCGCACCGTTCTTCCACGTCGTGCCGGTGTTCGGCTCGATCATGGCGATGGCGTTTCTGGGCGAGCACCCGCAGGCGTTCCACTTCATCGGTTTCGCATTGGTGCTGGCGGGCGTGTTCGCGGCGTCGCGAAAGCAGGCAAGTTAGGCGGCTTCATCGAAGCGCTCGCTGCACTTCCCTTCTCCCCTTGTGGGAGAAGGTGGCGCGAAGCGCCGGATGAGGGGTTGTCTCCGCGCATTCAATTGGGAGTGGACTCGCGGAGAGAGACCCCTCACCCGTCTCGCCGCTACGCGGCGAGCCACCCTCTCCCACAAGGGGAGAGGGGAAAAGTGCACGCGCTGCTACTTCGTCTTGAACTTGCTGTACGCCTCGCTCGTCGCAATGATCACGTGCTCGGCGCAGCCGTTGACGCGATGCGGATCGGCTTCGCGCTCGTAGGCTTGCGAGGTCATCATGTCGAGAAAGGCCGAGACGGACGGGTAATGGACCAGCGCGACGAAGTCCCAATCGTTGCCCGCGTGCGGACCGAGTGCGACCGCCTTGCCTTCACCGGTCCAGAGCAGTGTGCCGCCGCGCGCCTTGATCATCGGCACCGTGATCGCGCTGTAGCGCAAGTATGCGTCCCAGCCCGACCCGTCGCCATCGAGCGAGCGCGCGTGGAAGCGCATCAGGTTCAGCATCACCACCGGCGCATTCGGATCGAGCCGCTCCAGGCCCTCGATGTTCAACATATTGACCGCCAATGGCACCTCCTTAGGGCTCGGCTGCATTGTAGCATTGCGGCGCTGTGACTTGTGCCATCGCGGCAATCGGGCGCAAGTTGTATCCAACGCCCATGACGACCGCTTCGCCCGCGCCACCGGCCGCCAATCCGGCCAGCTGGCTCAACAACCAGCCTTATCTGCTGCTCAGCCTTAGCTCGCTGTTCTGGGCCGGCAACATCGTGCTCGCGCGCCATGTCGGGGCGCATGTGCCGCCGCTGACGATCACCACGATCCGCTGGTTCGGCGTGTTCCTGATCCTGTTGCCGTTCGCCTGGCCGCATCTGAAGCGCGACTGGCCTGCGTTGCGCAAGAGCATGCCCCTGATGCTGTTCCTGTCGCTGGTCGGCTTTGCCTTCAACAACGCGATCTCGTACTGGGCGCTGCAATACACCGAGGCGCTGAATGCGCTGCTGATCCAGTCGGCGGGTCCGCTGTTCGTGGCGCTGTGGTCGCTGGTGCTGTTCGGCGTGCGGCTGACCGGCGCGCAGCTCGGCGGCATCGCGATCTCGCTGCTCGGCGTGCTGATCATCATCCTGCGCGGCGACCTCGCGGCGCTGGCAAGCATCAGCTTCAACAGAGGCGACATCATGTTCGCCTCCTCGCTGGTGGCGTTCGGGCTCTACTCGGCCTTCATCCCGCGCCGGCCGAAGATCCACCAGCTCTCCTTCCTGTCCTTCACCACCTGCTGCGGCGCGACGATGCTGCTGCCGACGGCGATCTGGGAGGCGGCGAGCGGCCGCGTGCTGCAATTCGACGCGACCACGCTGGCGACACTGGGCTACATCCTGATCTTCCCCTCCACACTCGCCTATCTCTTCTTCAACCGCGGCGTGGCGCTGATCGG
>NZ_LAXE01000001.1:2071490-2089658 GCF_003122645.1 Bradyrhizobium sp. SUTN9-2 | reverse complement strand
CGAACCGGGCGGCGCCGTTCTTCCATTTGGTGCCGGTGTTCGGCTCGGCGCTGGCGATCGTGCTGCTGGGCGAGAAGCTCCAGCCGTTCCACCTGATCGGTTACGCCCTGGTGCTCGCCGGAGTCGTGCTTGCATCGCGGCGGGGCTCGGCGATGACATAATTCCGCGCGACGGACGCGGTCACGACCTATAGCCATCTTCCGATTCCCCTTTGGACAAGCTAGGTTCCCCGCCAACCAAAAAGAGGGAACGACCGACATGATTTCAGGGCTGATTCGAAACCTGCGGACCGTCGCCGCGGCCGCGCTATGCCTCACGGCAGCATCCACCGCTCACGCCGACACCTATCCCAGCCGCAACATCACGCTGGTGCTGCCCTTCGCGGCCGGCAGCGGCACCGACACCACGACGCGACTGATTTCGCAGCATCTGTCGCAGGCGCTCGGCGTTCCCATCGTGATCGAGAACAAGGCAGGGGCCAACGGCATGCTTGCCGCGACCTATGTCGCGAAGGCTGCTCCCGACGGCTACACGCTGCTGGTGACGACCAACACTACGCATTCGGCCAATCCCTATCTGCTCAAGAGCCTCACTTACGATCCGGTCAAGGATTTCACCCCGATTGCCCGCACCGGCGATCTGCCCTTCATGCTGGTCATCAATCCCGAGGTGCCGGCCAAGACGGTCGGAGAGCTGGTGGCCTATGGCAAGGCCAATCCGGGCAAGCTGAGCTACGCCTCGGGCTCCTCGGCGGCGATCGTGTCGGGCGCGACCTTCGCGCACAATGCCGGGCTCGACCTGCTGCACGTGCCCTACAAGAGTTCGCCGCCGGCGCTCAACGACGTCATGGGCGGCCGCGTGTCGATGATGTTCGTCGACATCCTGACCGGCCTGCCCCATGTCAACGGCAACGCGCTGCGCGCGCTCGCCGTCACCACCAAGAACCGCACGCCGCTGGTGCCACACCTGCCCTCGATGCAGGAGGCCGGCGTGCCGGACTTCGACATCACGTCCTGGCAGGGCTATTTCGGCCCGGCCGGCATGCCGAAGGAGATCGTGACCCGGCTCAACACCGAGATCCGCAAGATCATCGAGAACCCGGAGATCAAGGCCAAGCTCGCCACGCTCGGCATGGACGCTTTTTCCGGCACGCCGGAGCAGCTCGGCACCTTCGTGAACGAGCAGCTGGTGCTGTGGGAGAAGCTGATCGCCAACGCGAAGATCGAGAAGCAGTAGTACGGTCTCGTAGGGTGGGCAAAGCGCAGCGTGCCCACGAAGAGTCGCACCGTACTCAAAAAGAAAAGGTGGGCACGACGCTTCGCGTCTTTGCCCACCCTACGAATTCAGCGCAAGAATTTACGCCGCGCGGACCTTGGCGAGGAAGCCGTCGACGGCATCGCGCAGCGCGCCGGACTGGGTGTCCAGCTCGCGGGCGTTGGTGAGCACATCGCTGGCCGCGCTGCCGGTCGCTTCGGCGGCCGAGGTGACGCTGCCGATATGGGCGTTGATTTCACTCGAGCCGGCCGCGACCGACTGGATGTTGCGGGCGATCTCGCGCGTCGCCTCGCCCTGCTGCTCGATCGATGCGGAAATGCCGGCGGTGATCTCGCTCATCTCGGCGATCGTCTGGGTGATGCCGGAGATGGCCGACACCGCGTCGCTGGTCGAGGTCTGCATCGCCGCGACCTGGGCGGAGATCTCCTCGGTCGCCTTCGCGGTCTGGTTGGCGAGCGCCTTGACCTCGGAGGCGACCACGGCGAAGCCGCGGCCGGACTCGCCGGCACGCGCCGCCTCGATGGTGGCGTTGAGCGCGAGCAGGTTGGTCTGCGCCGCGATCGAGTGAATGAGCTTGACCACCTCGCCGATCTTCTCGGCACCGGTGGAGAGCTCCTGCACCGTGGCGTTGGTGCGCTCGGCATCGCTGACGGCACGGCTCGCAACTTCAGTCGAGCGCGTTACCTGGCGGGAGATTTCCGCAACCGAGCTCGACAGCTCTTCGGCAGCGGCCGCAACGGTGCCAACATTGCCGGACGCCTTCTGCGAGGCGGCACCGACGGTCGCCGCGCGCGAGGAGGCATCGCTGGCGGTCGCGGTCATCGATTGCGCCGTGGTCTGCATGCCGGCTGCGGCCGAGGAGACCGAGCGGACGATGCCGTTGACGCTGCGCTCGAAATCGTTGGCGATCTCCTCCATGGCGCTGCGGCGATCCGCCGCGGCGCGTTCCTTGGCGTCCGCGTCGGTCTTCTCGAGGTCGCGGATGCGGATCGCGTTGTCCTTGAAGATCTGCACGGTCGATGCCATCGCGCCGATCTCGTCGCCACGACCGACGCCGGGGATGTCGCCTTCGAGCTTGCCGTCGGCCAGCTCCCGCATCCGGGTGCCGAGCAGCCCGAGCGGAGCACTGATGCTGCGGCCGATCATCCAGGCGACGCTGCCGGCAACGATGACGATGCCGAGCACCGCCAGGCCGAGCAGCCAGTAGACCGGACCCATCTTGGCGTCGATGTCATCCAGATAGGCGCCGGTGCCGAGATACATATCGAAGCCGGGGACCGCGACGGCGTAACCGATCTTGCGGATCGGCGTTTCCTGGCCGGGCTTCATATATTCATAGTGAAGCAGGATCTCGCCGTTGGCCTTGACGCCGTTCATCAATTCCAGCGACAGCTTGCGGCCGTTGGTCACGACGTCCATTCGGTTGGTGCCGATCACCTTCGGATCGGGCGCAAGCTGGGTGAGACCGTCATAGGACGTGCCGAACAGGTAGCCGGCACCCTTGTCATAGGTCATCGCGTTGCCGTAGCGGCGAAGCTCGGCCATAGCGGCGTCCTTCGTCATTTCGCCGGCATCGACGCGCTTCTTCAACGCGGCGGCATAGTTGCGCGCCAGCTCGACGATCGCCTTGGCCTGGTCGATGCGCGCATTCACCATCTCGCGCTTCATCAGATAGCCGGCGAGAACTCCGGAGATGCAGAGGCCGAACAGCGTGACTCCAACGAGAATGCCAAGCTTCGGGGCGATCTTCAGATTGCTCAACTTCACGGGGTTAGCTCCGGCAATATTGGGGTACGGGCGCATGACGAGATCGATCAAATTCGAATCAAGTCTTAGTGGCGGAGCCCTTAGCAAGTTACTTACGCACCTCCGTAGAAGCCCGGGGCTTGCACGGAAAAACGGAAATATACCTCGCCCGCAACAACCGTGAATTGTACGCACTTGCCCGAATTTCGCGTAAAAGACGCAAAGGCCCGCTCGTCGAGGCGGACCACGACAAGAAACCAAATCGGGAGCAGAGAATGCCGAAATACAGGGTGGTGACGCCGAAGGGTGCGAGCTTCACGGTCGCCGGCAGCGATTATTCCTATGAGCGCGAGGCGCTCGATCCGATCGATGCCGAGATCGTCGAGGGGCCCGCCGACGAGGCGGGGTTCATCGCCGCCGCGAAGAATGCCGACGCGATCTACGCCAAGGGCATCCCGATCACCAAGTCGATCATCGACGCGCTCGAGAGCTGCAAAGTGATCACGCTCGGCTCGGTCGGCGTCGACAGTGTCGACGTCAAGGCCGCCACGGCCCGCGGCATTCCGGTCACCAACATTCCCGACACCTTCATCGAGGAGGTCGCCGACCACGCCATGATGCTGCTGCTCGCCGGCTTCCGCCGCCTGGTCGAGCAGGACCGCATGGTGCGCGACGGCCGCTGGGCCGAGGGCCGGCCGGCGCTGCTGAAAATCCCGAGGCTGATGGGCCAGACGCTCGGCTTCATCTCGTTCGGCCGGGTTGCGCGTGCGGTCGCGAGACGCGCCGCGCCTTTCGGCCTGCGCATGATGGCCTACGATCCCTTCATCCAGGAAACGCTGATGTACGAACACGGCGTGATCCCGGCGACGCTGAACGAGGTGCTGTCGCAATCCGACTTCGTCTCGATGCATGCCCCGGCGCGGCCCGAGGTGCATCACATGCTGACCGAGAAGCACTTCCGACAGATGAAGAAAGGCTCGATCTTCATCAACACCGGCCGCGGTGCCACCGTGGACGAGGAGAGCCTGATCAAGGCGCTGCAGGAGGGCTGGATCGCGCACGCCGCTCTCGACGTGCTGGAAAAGGAGCCGCCCTCGCACAACAATCCCCTGCTCGGCATGGAGAACGTGACCCTGACCGCCCATGTCGCCTCGGCCTCGGCACGGTTCGACGAGGCGCGCAAGCGCCGGGTGGGCTACGAATTGTCACTGGTGCTCCAGGGCATGTGGCCGGTAAGCTGCGTCAATCCGTCGGTGCTGCAGAACACCGCGCTCCGCCGCTGGCAGCCCGTCAGCATGGACCGCGGGCCGAACAGCTAGGCGGGCGGCGCAGCAAGCGCCCACGACCGAAACGGCCCTTCACCGGCGATCAACGCCGGGAAGGGAGACATCATAGGGAGGTACTGATGAGGAACGACATCACACGTCGTGATGCCTTGGCGCTGGGCCTGTCCGCTGCAACGCTCGCGGCCACCGGTGCTGCAGCGCAAACATCCGCTATCAAGGCTGCCGACGTCCCGGCACCCAAGCGCGAGATCGAAAAGGGCGCGTCCTTGCGCATGCTGCGCCCGGTGCGCTTCGTCCAGGCGGACGAGGACGTGTTCCGCGCCAATGCGGCAAAGTTCACCAAGGACACCGGGGTCGAGGTCAAGGTCGACTTCGTCGGCTGGGAGGACATCAACCAGCAGACCGCGGTGACCTCGAATTCCGGCGCCGGCCCCGATATCATCATCGGCTTCTCCGACGCGCCTCACATCTACATCGACAAGCTGATCGAGCTCACCGACGTCGCCGACTATCTCGGCAAGAAGTACGGCGGCTGGCTGCCGCTGGCGCAACGCTACGGCAAGAAGAACAAGAGCGAGTCCTGGATCGGACTGCCGTTCGGCGCCACCGCAGGTCCCCTGATCTACCGCAAGTCGGTCCTGCAATCGGTCGGCTTCGACAAGGTTCCGGAAGATCATGCCGGCGTGCTCGACCTCTGCCGCAAACTGCAAAAGGCCGGCAAGCCGGCCGGCTTCGCACTCGGCAACGCCAAGGGCGACGGCAACGGCTTCGCCAACTGGGCGCTGTGGTCGCACAACGCCTCGCTGCTCGACGAGGAAGGCAACGTCACCATCAATAGCAAGGAGACGATCGCCGCACTGAACTGGGTCAAGGAACTGTATCCGACCTTCATCGCCGGCACGCCGTCCTGGAACGACGTCAGCAACAACCGGGCCTATTCCTCTCAGGAGATCGCGCTGACGGCCAACGGCGTCTCACTGTACTTCTCGCTGAAGAACGATCCGGCCACCAAGGCCATCGCCGAGGACAGCGAGCATCAGCTGCTGCCCAAGGGCCTCGCCAAGGTCTCGCCGATGGCGGGCCTGACGCTGAACGCCATGGTGTTCAAGCACAGCCCGTACCCCAATGCCGCCAAGGCCTTCCTGCAATACATGCTGGAGAAGGACCAATACGAGCCGTGGCTCAACGCCAATTCCGGCTATTGGTCGCAGCCGCTGGCCGCCTATGCCGAGGCCGCCGTGTGGTCGCAGGATCCGAAGGTGAGCCTGTTCAAGAACACGATGAACAGCACTTACTATGACGGCTACAAGGGGCCGATCTCGACGGCGACCGGCGCGGTCAGCGCCGATTACGTGCTGATTCAGATGTGCGCCTCCGTCGCCACAGGCGCCGCCACGCCGGAGGCCGCGGCCGCCGAAGCCGAGCAGCGCTGCAAGCGCTACTTCCGGCGACAGCGGTAGAGCGACGACGACAGAGCCGCCGTCATTGCGAGGAGCACTTGCGACGACGCAATCCAGACGATCACTGCGGAGACAGACTGGATTGCTTCGCTTCGCTCGCAATGACGGTGTCGTGACACTTCAGACGGGACAAACCAATCTATGTCCGTGACCACCCTCTCCTCCCACGCACTGGCGCAACGACAGCCGAACTGGATCGTGCGCCTGTTCGACTACAAGCCGTTCCTGATCGTGATGTGCCTCGCGCCCGCGCTCGGGCTGCTCACGGTATTCCTGACCTACCCGCTCGGCCTCGGCGTCTGGCTCGCCTTCACCGACACCACGATCGGCCGTCGCGGCATCTATGTCGGGATCGAGAATTTCCAGTACCTGCTCACGGATCCCTTGTGGTGGAACGCGGTGTTCTACAGCGTGTTCTACACGGCCGTGGCGACCTTCGGAAAATTCGCGCTCGGCTTCTGGCTCGCCCTGCTGCTCAACAACCATTTCCCGTTCAAGAGCCTGCTGCGCGCCATCGTGCTGCTGCCCTGGATCGTCCCGACGGTGCTGTCGGCGCTGGCGTTCTGGTGGATCTACGATCCGCAGTTCTCGATCATCTCGTACCTCTTGGTCGACGTTCTGCATTGGCGCGACAGCAATATCGACTTCCTCGGCTCGCCCTGGCCGGCGCGGTTCTCGCTGATCGCCGCCAACATCTGGCGCGGCATTCCCTTCGTCGCGATCTCGCTGCTGGCGGGCTTGCAGACCATCTCGCCCTCGCTCTACGAGGCCGCGATGCTGGACGGCGCCAGCGCCTGGCAGCGCTTCCGCTACATCACCTTCCCGATGATGCTGCCGATCCTCGCCATCGTCATGACGTTCTCGATCATCTTCACCTTCACTGACTTCCAGCTGGTCTACGCCATTACCCGCGGCGGTCCGGTGAACTCGACGCATTTGCTGGCGACGCTGGCGTTCCAGCGCGGCATCGCCGGCGGCGAGCTCGGCGAAGGCGCGGCGATCGCGGTGTCGATGATCCCGTTCCTGGTATTCGCGACGCTGTTCTCCTATTTCGGCCTGGCGCGCCGCAAATGGCAGCAGGGAGAGGCCAATGACTGAAACCGTCGCGCAATCGACCGTCGCGGACGCAAAAGCGCCGCCCGACACCATGGCCTGGGATTCCGGGCTGCGGCGGCTGATGATGATCTACCTGCCGCTCGGCTGCTTCGTTCTGATCCTGCTGTTTCCGTTCTATTGGATGGCGATCACCTCGTTCAAGCCGAACGCGGAGCTGATGAACTACCGGGACAACAACCCGTTCTGGATCTCCTCGCCGACCCTGGCGCACATCAAGCATCTGTTGTTCAACACCGCCTATCCGCAATGGCTGAAGACGACGATGCTGGTCGCGATCGGCTCGACCACGCTGTCGCTGATCGCGTCGACGCTGGCGGCCTACGCGATCGAGCGCCTGCGCTTCCGCGGCAGCCCCTATGTCGGCCTCGGCATCTATCTCGCCTATCTGGTGCCGCCGTCGATCCTGTTCATTCCGCTCGCCACCGTGGTGGTGCAGTTCGGCCTGTTCGACTCGCCGCTGGCCCTGATCCTGGTCTATCCGACCTTCCTGGTGCCGTTCTGCACCTGGCTCCTGATCGGCTATTTCAAGTCGATTCCTTACGAGCTCGAGGAATGCGCGCTGGTCGATGGCGCCACGCGGCTGCAGATCCTGCGCCGGATCACGCTGCCGCTCGCGGTGCCCGGGCTGATCTCGGCCGGCATCTTCTCCTTCACGCTGTCCTGGAACGAGTTCATCTACGCGCTCGCCTTCATCCAGAGCGGCGCCAACAAGACGGTGCCGGTCGCGATCCTGACCGAGCTCGTCACCGGCGACGTCTATCAATGGGGTGCGCTGATGGCGGGATCGCTGCTCGGCTCGCTCCCGGTCGCGATCTTCTACTCGCTGTTCGTGGATTACTACGTCTCTTCGCTGACGGGTGCGGTGAAGGAGTAGCCCCGCTCTCTCGTCCCCCTCTCCCCGTTCTCACGGTCTGCAGGCGGGGAGAGGCGAAGAGCGCTGCGGCCTTTGGCCCGGCTTCACAATACTGCAACATGCGATCCGCATAAGCGTTGCGTCCGCCAACAGGAGACGCACATGCGCGCGACTTTTCTTTGCACCGTCGCCACGATCATCCTCACCGCGAGCACAGCGCTCGCGCAGAGCGAGGGCGAATTCCCCGCCAAGCTCGCCGGCCACGCGGTGATGCCCGCCGAAACCTTCATCGAGGCGCCGGCTGATGCCCCCGCCGATCTCAAGGCGGCGGGCAAATATACCACCGGCAAGCGGGTCGACGCGCTCGGCACCGTGATGGGCAAGTCCTTCGAGCGTCCGACCGGCGTGTCGCTGCCGTTCAAGGGCCAGCCGCTGCAAGGCCATTCCGGCATCAAGACCATGCCCGACGGCACGTTCTGGGTCCTCACCGACAACGGCATGGGCGCGCGCGCCAACTCGCCGGATTCGATGCTGTACCTCAACCGCTACAAGATGGACTGGGCCAGCGGCAAGATGGAGCGGCTGGAGACCATCTTCCTGCACGACCCCGACAGACGCGTCCCCTTCCGCATCGTGCATGAGGACACCCAGAAGCGCTATCTCACCGGCTCCGATTTCGACACCGAAGGTTTCCAGATTGTCGGCGACACCTTCTGGATCGGCGACGAGTTCGGCCCCTATGTCCTGAAGGCGGACAAGTCAGGCAAAATCCTCGGCGTGTTCGATACGGTCGCCGACGGCAAGCCGGTGCGCTCGCCCGACAATTGGGCGGCGGGGACGCCGGCCGCGCCGGGCGCGACCTACACCAATGTCAATCTCCGCCGCTCCAAGGGCTATGAGGGCTTCGCCGCGTCCAAAGACGGCAAGTTCCTCTACGGCCTGCTCGAGGGACCGCTGTGGGATGCCGACAAGAAGGACTGGGAGAAGGTCGACGGCAAGGAAGCCTCGCGCATCCTCGAATTCGACGTCGCCGCCGAGAAATTCACCGGCCGCTACTGGCATTATGTGTTCGAGCAGAACGGCAACGCCATCGGCGACTTCAACATGATCGACCAGGCCTCCGGCCTCGTCATCGAGCGCGACAATGGCGAGGGCACCGCCGACAAGGCCTGCCCGCAAGGCCAGCGCGGCGAGAACTGCTTCCCCGACCTCGCCAAGTTCAAGCGCGTCTACAAGATCGAGCTGACCGACGCCAATGTCGGCAAGCCCGTGCGCAAGATCGGCTATATCGACCTGATGAAGATCAGGGATCCCGACAAGAAGGCGCGGAAGCCGCTCAACGACGGCGTCTACACCTTCCCGTTCTTCACCATCGAGAACGTCGATCGCGTCGACGACACCCACATCATCGTCGGTAACGACAACAACCTGCCGTTCTCCTCCAGTCGCGATCCCAACAAGGCCGACGACAACGAGTTCGTGCTGCTCGAGGTCGCGGATTTCCTGAAGGCGAAGTGAGGCGAGGCTCGCTCTCTCTCCCTCCCGCTTTTCCGCGGGAGGGAGAGTCATTGCCCATGGCTACTTCCCGAAAATCACCGGGACGTTGATGGGTATGGTTGCATAACTGATCTCGGCCGGCACCGGCGGGAATGGTTGGGCCTGGCGCACCATGGCCATCGCCTGGGCATCGAGCGCTGCGACGCCCGAGGAGCCGCCGAGGCGGCTGGACAATACCTGACCGTTACGGCCGAGCGTGAAGCTCACCTTGACCACGCCCCTCTGGCCATTCGCGCTCGTCGGATACTGGTGGAAGCGCATGAGATGCGCGCGGACGCGCTGATAATAGGTCGCCATCGCAGACGCGAGCGAGCCGGCATTGACGGCAGAGGCCAGCGGAGCCTGCCGCTCCGCGCGCGGCGGTGCGCTGGTGCGCGGCGCCGGAAGGGCATCCGACGGCTTCCGGGCGTCGAGGCGGACCGCCTTGGGCTTCGCCGGGGCGGGCTTCTCCACGGGCACAACTTTCGCGGGCTCGGGCTGCGGCGGGCTCGGCTCGAGCTTCTGTTCCGGTGGAGCCAACACCTCCGGCCGCTCCTGCGGCGGTGTCGGCGGGATCATTTCCTCGACAGCCTGCTGCTGCACCGGCTCGGGCGGTGACGCATCCGCCTGCTGCATCATCGGTCCCGGCGCGATGTCCAGCGGCGTTGACTGCGGTGCCGACGTCTCCGGCGTCATGTCGATCAGGATGGCCGGCATGTTGACGCCCTCGTCCGGCACCTGCTTCAGCCAGTTCATCGCAAGCAGCGCGGCGCCGAGATGCAGCGCCACGATCATCGCCGCCGAGGCGCCCCAGCGCGCGCCCTCCCGCTCGTCAAGCGGCTGATGCAAGGCAAAGGCGTTCGCTGCCATCAGCTGCGTCCGTCGAGCCCGACGAGGGCGACCTTGAGATAGCCGGCGTTGCGCAGGGTGTTCATCACCTCCATCAGGTCGCCATAGGAGACGGCCTTGTCGGCGCGCAGATAGATGCGCTCGTCCTTGCGGCCCTTGGTGGCGGCATCGAGTGAGGTGCTGAGCCCGTCGCGAGCGACGATATCCTCACCCACGGCGATCGAAAGGTCCGGCTTGACGGTGACGAAGACCGGCTTGTCGGGCCGCGGTGCCGGCTCGGCGGCGGTCGCCGGGAGATCGACGCCGATGTCGACGGTGGCGAGCGGTGCGGCCACCATGAAGATGATCAGGAGCACCAGCATCACGTCGATGAACGGCGTGACGTTGATCTCGTGGGTGACGTCGAAATCCCTCGTCTCGCCGCGCGAGCCGAGCTTCGATGTTCCGAGCTTGACGGCCATGGCTACTCCGCTGCCCGCGCCAGACGGAAATGGCCGTGGTCGCGCTGGCGGCTCACCAGCAGCATGAGCTGCGCCGAGGCGTCGCCGAGCAAAGCGCGGTAATTGGCAATGCCGCGGACGAGGTGATTGTAGATCACCACCGCCGGAATCGCGGCGACGAGACCGAGCGCGGTCGCGAGCAACGCTTCGGCAATGCCGGGCGCGACCACCGCCAGACTGGTGGTGTGGCTCTCGGAGATGCCGATGAAGGAATTCATGATGCCCCAGACGGTGCCGAACAGACCGACGAACGGCGCGATGGCGCCGATGGTCGCGAGCACGCCGGTGCCGCGCGCGATCTGCGTGGACATCGCCGCCTCGACCCGCTCCAGCCGCAACGCGACGCGCTCCTGCAGGCCGTCGTCGAGAATGCCGCCGGAGAGCTCGGCCTCCCTGGCGCAGGACTGAATCAGCTGCGCGACTGCGTCGCGGGCGTCGCCGGTCCGCGCGGATGCCTCGGCCAGCGTCATGTTGCCTTCGAGGGTGCGCGTCCGCTGCAAGGCGAGCGAGCCCTTGCGACGCAGCTCGATGGTCTTGGCGAGCCAGACCGTCCATGTCGCCAGCGAGGCAACGGCAAGCCCGACCATCACGACCTTCACGACGATGTCGGCACCGAGGAACATGCCCCAGGGCGACAGATTACGCGGCAACAGCGCCGCGTCGATCGCAAAGGCCGGCGCCGGCACGAGCGCCAGTGCGATTGTGAGGATCACGTGCCCTAGCGTGGAATTGCTCTGCATGCTGATCTCCCGACAAATGGAAGTTACGCCGAAAGCTTCGCCGCGATCCGGTCCGCGAGCCGCCGGAACCGCGCCAGCTGATCCGCCCGCAGCGCCCTCGTCTCGTCGCGGCCGACGAAGACCTTGAACATGATGCCGCCGTCGGCGTTCACGAAGGCGACGAAGGCCGAGGACTTGCCCATGAAGGGCCGCTCGACGAAGGCAATTCCCGCGCAGCGCTCGTGGCGGAGATGGCCGTGCAGGCCCTTTGGCTGCATCAGGTTGAAATAGCCGCGGCCGATCTCGCCCGCGGGAATGGTCCCGGTGAACTCGAAGATCGCATCATCGGTGTGGACGATCAGCGTGACCTCGCCCCATTCCGCGATGTCCTGCATGGCGGCGGCAAAATGTTCGCCGCTCCCGATGCGCACCATTGACGGCGGCAACGCCTCGATCACCGCGCGCGGCGTGGCGCTGCGCTCGCGCGCGACGTCCTCGATCACGGCACCCGGATTGTCCGCCATATGCGCCTTGAGGTCGGCGAGATCGGTGCTCAGCATATCTGGCTCCACAACCCCGGCGCCTCAAGCGGCCGCGCTCGCCTTGCGCTCGGTCATGATGACCTCGAAACCTTCGAACTTGGGGTGACCGAGATAGAGGCTCTCGCCGGTCTTGTTGTCGGCGCGCGCATGAGCGCGGCGGAATTCCTCCGAGCGCGTCCAGGCCTCGAAAGCCGCCTTGTCGACCCACACGGTATGCGAGGAATACAGCGTGTGGTCCTCGGCGACCGGCCCCTTGAGCAGATGGAATTCGACGAACCCCGCCATGCTGCCGAGATAGGACTCACGGGTCCGCCAGACGGTTTCGAACGCGGCTTCCGAGCCGGGCTTCACCTGGAAGCGATTCATGGCGATGAACATTCGACTTTTCTCCTGTGACTTGTAGATCGGCAATTGCCGACCGGATATTTCAGAACGGGTCGAAAGGCATAACCTGCGGTGTCTTCCTCAGGTGCCGCCAAAGTGGTATTTGAGACCTCCCTTGATCACGAGCCCAGCGCCGGCGCTCGCCCACTTCACGTCGTTTTGCGTGTCGCCCGTGCTACCGACCGGAATGGCGTACGGACGATAGTAGCGGTTGAAGAGGTTCTCGACGGAGAAGTTGAGCGTGAGATCGGGCGTCGGGTGATACTGTGCGTAAAGATTGACGAGATCGTACGACGTCGCGGGCGTGTAGGTCCTGGGGATGTCGTAGTTGGCGATTGCCGACGTCCACATCATCGAAAGGATGAGGGTGCGGTCGAGCAGACGCACGCCGGCCGTCGTCGTGATCTTCTGCGGCGGAATGCTGTAGAGGCCGAAGCCGGTCTGGAGATTCTTTCCGCTCTGATAGGTCCCGGAGAGGCCGAAGAACCACAGGTTCGCGTCATACATCGCCTCGGCCTCGACGCCTTGAATGAGCGCGGACGC
This sequence comes from Bradyrhizobium sp. SUTN9-2, assembly GCF_003122645.1. Lineage (NCBI taxonomy): Bacteria > Pseudomonadati > Pseudomonadota > Alphaproteobacteria > Hyphomicrobiales > Nitrobacteraceae > Bradyrhizobium > Bradyrhizobium sp. SUTN9-2. Next base: position 2,076,849 of record NZ_LAXE01000001.1, on the reverse strand, counting down.
CACGTTTTGATACTGCAGGAACGGGAGCACCGTGATCGACGGTGCCGGTGGCGGCCCGGTCGGGACCACGAGCGGGTTTCCGTAAGCGACCTGATCGATGAAGTCGCTGATGTCGTTGCGGAACACGTTGATCTTGCCGCGCAGCGTGTCGCCCGCCGTGAACAGATCGTTCTTCTTGATATTGAAACCGATCTCCTTGTTCTTGCCGACCTCGGGGCGCAGGTTTGGATTGGGCACGAAGCAGAAGGTCGAGTCCGCGCCCGGTCCCGGCGTGCCCGACGGACAGCGGAAGAACGAGTCGTTGACCGTCGCGCCGGCATGTGGCCCGCTCACCAGCGTCTCCGTGATCGAGGGCGCCCGATAGCCTTCCGCGTAGCTGGCATAGGGGGTCACGACCGCGGTCGGAACGAGAGCAATGGTGATCTTCGGCGAGAGGCGATCGCCGCCCGACGATGAGGACGCCGACGAAAGCTGATAATTGTCGTAACGGAGCGCACCGATCACCTCGAGCATCGAGGTGTAGTTCGCCCTCCACTGCACGAAGCCGCCAGACACCGTGCGCTGGCCGCCCGGCGTAGTCACTTCGCCGGTACCCGTCCTATCCTGGGTAGATACTTTGTCCTGGAACGCATCCAGACCGTAAGTCACCGCGTGGCGCCAGCTTCCCGTTTCGAAGCGTGTCGTGTTGTGCACGTCGATACCGATCGTATCGAGCAGATATCCGCGGTTGCTCCCGATGCACCCCGAAACGGCATTGCCCGGCACGCCACCGCAATAAACTGACGGCGTCGTGGTGGTGTGCCTGGTCTTAGTCTGGTCGTTCTCGGTGCGATTCCAGTAGATCTTCGCATCCCAGTCGAACCACTGATCATCCGGCTGCGAGTATTTCCAGCCGAGCGTCGTGGTGTAATTCTTCACGTTGGAGGCGTAGATGGACGTGCCGTTCAGATTGTTCGTGCCGTTCGCATTGGTCGAATTGGGATCGCCGGCGCGTCGCGGCGGCTGGCCCAGGCTGTAGATGTCTTCCTGAAAGATGGCGCCGAGCTTGACCTCGTGGCCGTCCGCCGGCCGCACCGTCAGCTTGGCGATGCCGCTGCTGAGCCGATTGCCGGTATTGGCGACCTCGAAGCCGGTGCCGTCCTTGTAGCTCTCCTGCGTCGAATAGGTGCCGCCTGCGAACACGTCGACATTCGGATTGACGTGCACGCCGCCGAAGGCCGAGCCGAGTGCGCGACCATAATTGCTGCCAAGGATAGTCTTGACATCGACGCCCCAGCGCTCGCCCACGCGGACGACATCCTCGATGTCCTTGGTGCGGAACGAGGCCACGCCACCGATCGCGCCGGAGCCGTAGATGTTCGCGGTCGGGCCGCGCACGATGTCGATGCCGCTGATCAGCTCCGGATTGAGGAAGAAGGAGCCGTTGGCGAAGTGGCCTGTGCGCTGATAGTTCTGCCGCGCGCCATCGACGACGACAGCAACGCGGCCGAAATCCTGCAGGCCGCGAATGTTGATCGAGGTCGACGGCTCGTCGCCGCGATTCTGGACCCATACGCCCGGCACATTATAGATGAGGTCACCAACCGTGCTGGCCTGACGTCCCTCGATCTGCGCCGAGGTCACGACGCTGACCGGTGCCAGCGCATCCACGGCACGCTCCTCGGTCTTCGTTGCCGCGACCGTAATCGCATCGAGCGTTTGCACCGGCGCTGCGCCGCCGGCCTGGGCGCGGGCGTTCATCACCTCCGGCGCGGCCTGCTGCGCAACTTGCGGCGCCTGCTTGCGCTTGGCCTGCTTCGGCCTATCCGACGACGCGTTTTCACTCTGTGGCGATGCGGTCTGCGCGAGACTGCCCTCCGCCGTCATTGCCGCAATTGAAACCACCGACGCGCCCAAAATCAGGGCGCGCGAATACCTAGCCCCGTCAGCCATATCAGCCCCAGCCTGCACTTCACTTTAGTTTTTGATGTCGTCTGGCTGGCGCGCGCTCGCAACGCGAGCGACTGGCTGGCTGATTGTCCCAAGAGGCGGGCGAGTTCCCCGCCGTCAGAAATGGTTACGTGGCAACACTCTGACGGTCAATGACATCGGGTTACAGTTTATATCGATTGTAAACTGCGATGGTTGGAATGCGCTTGGCGCCACCTGTACAAACGGGCGGTACTCCAGCTTTCGAAAGCGCATCACACCGACAATGTCAGCCACATCAGGAGACAGCAGCGGCAGCGCGGCAGGACGGGCACAAAGCCCTTCTGCAGCAACGCGAACTCTCACCATGCGCGGCAGCCGCATCGATAGCCGCGAGCTGTTTGCCGCCGAGCGCGAGATCATCATTGCGCATGGCGAGGACAGCTATCGTCTCCGCCTGACCTCGCAGAACAAGCTGATCCTGACGAAGTAACTGCAATGACATGTTGCCGCACCCTCGCCCGTCTCCTGCTCTCCGGCGGACTCGCGTTCGCGTCTGCTGCGCACGCCGCGGGCATCACCGTGCATGACGCGCGCAATCGCGACGTCACTGTTACCGATTTTGCCCGCACGGTGTCGATCGGCGGCGCCATCACCGAGATCCTCTATGCGCTGGGATTGGAAAGCCGGCTGGTCGGCGTCGACACGACGAGCCTCTATCCGGCGGCGGCACTGCAAGACAAGCCGAATGTCGGCTACGTGCGCCAGATCTCGGCCGAAGGCGTGCTCGGTCTCAACCCGACGCTGATCCTGGCGATCCAGGGCTCGGGCCCGCGCGAGACCATGGACATCCTGGAGACGGCGAAGGTGCCGCTGGTGCTGGTGCCCGAGACCTTTTCCGAGGAAGGCCTGATCGAGAAGATCAAGCTGGTCGGCCACGCCATGGGCGTCGATGCGCGTGCCGAATGTCTCAGCGCCGCGGTCGGCGCCGATCTTGCACAGCTCCGTGCCCTGCGCGCCAAGGTGACGAAGCCGGTGCGGGTGATGTTCGTGATGTCGCTCCAGAACGGGCGGGCGATGGTGGCGGGCCACAAGACCGCGGCGGATGAGATCATCCAGCTCGCGGGCGCGGCCAACGCGGTCGAGGATTACGACGGTTACAAGGTCATCAGCGACGAGGCGATCGTGGCCGCAAAGCCCGATGTCGTGCTGTCGATCGAGCGCGGCAAGGATTCGCTGCAGGCCGATGCAGTCTACACGCACCCCGGCTTTGCGCTGACGTCGGTCGCGGCCAACAAGAGCTTCATCACCATGGATGGGCTTTATCTGCTCGGCTTCGGGCCGCGCACCGCGGCAGCGGCGCGCGATCTCTCAGTCAAGCTCTATCCGGCCTTGGCCGAGGGCGGCGCGTTCGCGTCGGCGCTGTCGACGGCGAATTGCCGGCAATGAGCGTGGCCGCCGGGATCGAAACACGGAGCCCGCGACACAGCGCGGGACGGCGAGCAGCATCGTTCGCGATTCCCCTTCTGCTCGTGGTGCTCCTGGTCACCGCGATCGCCGCTCTGACGGTCGGCGCCGCCGGCATCCCGCTCTCCCGGCTGCCAGCCGCGCTGGGCTTGGCCGGCGAAAACACGGCCATGACGGCCCGCGACCAGCTCGTGCTGTGGTCGATCCGCATTCCCCGGATCGCGGCGGCGGCGATGATCGGCGGCCTGCTTGCCGCGGCCGGCGCGATCATGCAGGGGCTGTTTCGCAACCCGCTCGCCGATCCCGCCCTGGTCGGCGTCTCCAGCGGCGGCGCGCTCGCAGCCGCGAGCGCGATCGTCTTCACCGATTCCCGCTTCGGCGAGGCGCTGCGCTTTCTCCAGACCGAGCTGTTGCCGCTCGCGGCCTTCGCGGGTTCGCTGGCGACCACCACAATCCTCTACGGCATCTCCAGCCGCTCGGGACGCACCTCGATCGCGATCTTCCTGCTCGCCGGCGTCGCCATCACCGCGATCGCCAATGCGGGCATCGGCCTTCTGGTATTCATCGCCGATGACCGTCAGCTGCGCGACATCACGTTCTGGATGCTGGGCTCGATGAGCGGCGCGACCTGGACCAAGGCCGCCGTGCTCGCGCCGGTGCTCATTGCCGGACTCGCAGGCTGCGCCTTCATCGCGCGCGGCCTCGACCTGCTGGTGCTCGGCGAGGCCGACGCCTTTCACGGCGGCGTCGACGTCGAGCGCCTGAAGCGGATCTCGATCGTGATGGTCTCGGCCATGACCGGCGTCGCGGTGTCGATCAGCGGCGTGATCGGCTTCGTCGGCATCGTCGTGCCGCATCTGCTCCGTCTCGTGATCGGCCCGGCGCATCGCCTGCTGTTGCCGGCCTCGGTGCTGTCAGGCGCGATCCTGATGGTCGGGGCCGACACGCTGGCGCGCACCATCGTGGCGCCCGCGGAGATGCCGATCGGCATCCTGACGGCGGCCGTCGGCGCACCCGTCTTTCTCTTCATCCTGCTGCGGCAGCGCGGGCTCGCCGCGCTATGACCGCAGTGCTCGATGCACGACACCTAGGCAAGCGCGCCGGCCGCGCGACATTGCTTGACGGCGTCGGCCTAACGGTTGCGGCCGGCGAGATGATCGCCATCATCGGCCCGAACGGCGCCGGCAAGTCGACGCTGCTGCGGCTGCTCTCCGGCGATCTCCGCCCGAGCGCCGGCGAGGTGCGGCTCAAGCAGCGCGACATCGGCAGCTTCGCGCCGCGCGAGCTCGCCGCGCGCCGTGCAATGCTGTCCCAGCACATCAACGTCACCTTCCCCTTCACCGTCGAGGAGATCGTGCTGATGGGCGCGGGCGAGCGCAGCTTGCGCGAGGCCGGCCCGCTCGTCGACGCCGCGCTGGACGAGGTCGGACTGTCGCATTTCCGCGAGCGGCAATTGCCGACGCTGTCGGGCGGCGAGCAGCAGCGCGCTCATTTCGCCCGCGTGCTGGTGCAGCTCGCCTGCGGCGAGGCCAAGCACGGCCCCGGGCTCTTGCTGCTGGACGAGCCGACATCGAGCCTCGATCTGCGTCACCAGATCGACCTCGTCGAGGCGGCGCGCCGCCGCGCGGCAGCCGGCACCGCCGTGATCGCGATCCTGCACGATCTCAACCTCGCGATCCGCTTTGCCGACCGCCTGGTCGTGCTGGCCGGCGGCAGGCTCGCCGCGGACGGTCCGCGCGCCGAGGTCGTCACGCGGGAGAGGATCCGGGATATTTTCGAGATCGACGCGGACGTGCATCAGGTTGACGGCGTGCCGTATGTGCTGCCGCAGTCGATGCGGGCTGCGGGGCAAGCTGAACTGCCGCCACGGTGAAGGTGCGCTCCCTCGCCCCGTTCTTACGGGGAGAGGGGTGGGGTGAGGGGCCTCTCTCCACACGCGAGATGGTCGAGAGACCTGTACCCCCTCACCCGGATTGCATCTTCG
>NZ_LAXE01000001.1:1966588-2071221 GCF_003122645.1 Bradyrhizobium sp. SUTN9-2 | reverse complement strand
TCTCTCCACACGCGAGATGGTCGAGAGACCTGTACCCCCTCACCCGGATTGCATCTTCGATGCAACCCGACCTCTCCCCGCAAGCGGGGCGAGGTGAAGCTGCGCCACCCGTGCAGGAAATCAGCCCGCCGGGACGATCACCATGCTCTTGTCCTTGGGCCAGCGGATGCGCCAGGCGAAGTTGATGTCGCGGGCCTCGCCGGGCTTGGCGTCGAACGACCATTCCAGCACGCCGCGCTTGTCGCGGATGTTGTTGGCGGTCGGCTGGGTGCTCGAGGGCAGCATCTCGACGACGATGTCCTCGTTCTCGCTGACCGGCAGCTGATCCTCGATCGCGACGCGAATCGGAAAATCATGCCCGTTGCGGATCGTGGTCTTGAACGAACGCTCGTCGGTCTTCGACGTCGTGACCAGGAGGCCTGCCGAGCCTTCGTTGCGCTTGAGCACGGCGCGTTCGATCTTGACCTTGTCGTCGGCGCCGAACCCGAGCCGCACGATGTCGTCCTTGGTGGACGCCGTGATCTTGCCGCGGCCGACGAAGGTGCCGTCGCGATAGATCGCGACCTTGCCCGGCAGCAGGGTCGTGTCGTCGGTCTGTTTGAAGCTGGCTTCCAGGAATGCGGTCGGATCCAGCACCGGCGCGGCGCGCACCGCGAGATCGGCGGGCACATTCACCGAAGCGATACGTAGGCTCTTGGCACCGTCGGCGGCGCCGAGGCTGACGCGGCCGGGAATCCTGAAGGTGGCCTGGAAATCGCCGATCTCGGCGACGGCCTGTTGCTCGTCGGCGCGCTCGCGCAACTCGGTCGCTTCGGCAGCCTTGGACATGGGCTCGTACGAGCGCTGGCGAACAGTTGGCGCAGGCCGCGCTAGATCCGAGGCCGTGCCAAGGGCCATGGGCTTCGGCACTTGTGGATATTGCGCGATCAGCGAATGCAGCTCCGGAGCACTGCCGCCGCGGCTGATGCGCACGGTGGAGACGCCGAGCGTCACGTTCGACCAGTCCTCGCCGGTGGCCTGCGTCACCTCGGCGCGACGAACCAGTTCGAGCTGCGGCTTGCGATCCTTGGCGCCGGTATCGAGCCGCGCATCGTAGAGCGGCACCCAGCGCGCGTTGCGCACGGCATAGGTTACGCGCAGCGTCGCCTTGGTCGCGGCGGCCGAGGCGACGTCGATCCGCACTTCCAGCTTGCTCGGCGGCTTGGCCGAGCGCTCGGCTTCCAGTTGCGCGATCTGGCGGTCGAGCTCGCGCTGTTTTCGCGTGGCATCGCGAATTGCGCTGTCGGCGGTCGCGATCTCCTCGGCGACCGCGGCAAAGGCCGCGCGCCATTCAGCAATCGGGCGCGCCTCGCCCTTCTCGCCGAGGCCGGCCGGCGACGCCTCGGCAAAATGCTGCGCGAACTTGCGCCGGGCATTGGCCGAGTCGATCGCACCCTGCAGGTCGGCCCGTTGATCCCTCAGCGCTTCGATGCGCTTGTCGAGCTCGGGCAGGTTGACCGGCGGCGCGGCCTTCGGTGGGCGTGCGTCGATCGTGCCGATGGTGAGCTTGGCGCCCGCCTCGCCTTCGACGCGGAGGGAAGATGGATCGAGCGAGAGCGGAAAATCCTTGGCCACCAATGTCGAATCGCCGGAGGCGAGATCTAGCGAAATGACGCGGGTGACGGTGGCACCGTCGGGATAGACGGTGACCGTGTCGATCGTCGAATTGGCGTCCACATTGGCCGCCCATAACGGCGATGCGAGCGCCGTGGTCACCAGGACCAGGCCCGTGGTTGCCAAATACCTTGCGGTGATGCGCATAAAGTCCCTCCTGCCGGTATCGCCGCGCCGCCAGCCGGACGCGCGCGATGAGATGCCTCGCCATCGTGGTTGGACGCGGCAGGGAAGGAACCGGTTCGATTGAGACTTCCGTGGGGCGCCGCCGCGGCGGCACCATGTCTGTGGAACGCTCGGTGGTCCGCGCGGCTTCAGGCCTGGGCCTAAGAGCCCTGGCCGAAAATGCGCCGGAGCAGATCGGTCACGTTCTTGGCGCCGGCCTTCTTCAGGACGCTGGCACGGTAACCTTCGACCGTCCGCGCGCTCAGATGCATCCGCCGGGCGATCCCCTTGTTGGTGAGGCCGGCGGCAAGATGCTCGAGCACGTCGGCTTCGCGCGCGGTCAGAGGCTCACAGCCCGGCAGCCAGCGTTGCCCGATCGCCCCGGGTTGCGCGAATTGATCGATGGCGGCATCGATCCGGTTGACAATGTCGTGGGTGCGGAACGGCTTTTCGATGAAGTCGGTCGCGCCGCTCTTGATGGCGTCGACCGCCATGGCGATGCTGCCATTCGCCGACGTCACCAGCACCGGCGCCATGCAATTCTCCTCGCGCAGCTGCCTGAGCACCTCGAGAGCGGAGCGATCCGGCGGCATCTCCAGCAGCACACAGGCCGGCATCCGCGTCTTGGCTTCCGAGAGCAGAGAGGCACCATCGGCAAAGCAGATCACGTCATAGGCGCTCTGTTCGAGCGCGGCGGAAAGTTGTTCGCGGGAGGCGGCGTCAGTGTCGATGACGAATACCTCGCCCTTGGAATGCATGTTCCCCGGCATAGTCCCGATCCAGCAATGTCTTGGTCAAATGGCCCGAGACGGCCGGGCCCCGTCGCGCCCGCCGTCAATGCGCACGGCATTCACGCCAGTGCATCGGTTTTCCTTATGTATGCGCCACCGGGTTCCCCGATTTGACGTATTGAGACAGAAACTTTACATTTCGGGACATCTGCGGGTATGGCTGGCAGGAACGGTTTGCATGACCGACCTCATTCGCAGCGCAGGCTTGAGCTGTTACCCCGAGGTCGCGCGGTCGGTCGGGCTGGACCCCAGCCAGATGATGCGCAAGGTCAGGCTCCCGCTGGCCTGCCTCGACCAGCCCGACATCCCCATCGCCGTCACCGGCCTGCGCCGCCTGCTCGAACTATCGGCAAAGGCGTCCGGTGCAGAGGATTTCGGCCTGCGTCTCGCCGAGCGCGGCGGCCTCACCAATTTCGGCGCGGTCGGCCTGATCGTGCGCGAACAGGCGACCGTCGGCGAAGCGATCGAGGCGTTTTCGCGCTTCATCCATATCCATCACGACGGCATGCGGCTCGACGTCACGCGTGACGAGCGGACCGTGACCATCACGCTGCATTTGCGCGGCCGGCAGCCGCGCGCGCCGCGGCAGTCGATCGACATGGCGCTCGGCAGCGTTCAGCGCATCATCCAGTCGCTGTTCGGAGGCGATTGGCGGCCGCTGGAAGTGCATCTGCACTACCCGCCGCCGCTCGACCGCAAGCGTTACCGCGACTTCTTCGGCTGCCGGGTGATCTTCAATGCGGACGACGATGCGATCCTGTTGTCGGCGCACGACATGCAGCGCCGGATCCCAAGCGCGCATCCCTTGATCGCGAGTTACTTGCGCAAGCGGATCGAGGCGATCGAGAGCAGGCCGGCAAGCTGGGAGGCGAAGGTCGACGAGGTGGTGCGGACCCTGCTCGCCAGCGGCGATTGCACGGTCGAGCGCGTCGCCGAGCATCTGGCCTGCACCCGCCGCACCATCCACCGCCGCCTCGCCGCATCGGGCACCAGCTTCTCGGCCATCCTGGACGCGCAGCGCGCCGATCTCGTGCTCCAGCTGATCGAGGATCACACCCGGCCGCTGGCCGACATCGCGGTGCAGCTCGGCTTCTCCGCGCAGAGCGCCATGGCGCGCTGGTTTCGCGGCCGCTTCGGCTGCACCATCACCGATTGGCGCAAGGGCGTGCGGCCTCGCTCCGCACCGCCCTCGGCAAGTGCAGCCTGACTTCAGCGCGCGGGGGCGGGCACGCCCATCGTGGCGAGCGCCCGCCGCCCGCTGCCGGCGAGCAGCGGACCGAACGCGACGGCAAATCCGAGGAAGGCGAGGATCCAGCCGCAGCCAGCGACGTACAGCAGCACGTCGCCATACGCGGGCAACACGACGGCACCGATTCGGGCCAGAGCCGCGATGACGATTGCAGCATAGATTGCCTGGACCGCCGGCGAAGCCGTCAGCGCCTGTCCGGTATGGCCGAGGCTGGCGCGGGTCATCACCGCGAGCGTCATCGTTCCCGCAGCACCCGCCATCCAGGCATGGATGCCGGCGCTCGGCGGCAGCTCGCCGAAGGCGGCCACAGCGTTCAGGATGAAGCCGAGCGGCACGAAGACATAACCGACATGCAGGATCAGCAGCAGCCGCTCCCGCGTGGTGCGGTCGCCGGCCCAGCGTGCAAGCCGAACCAGATGCAGCACGCCGACTGCCGCCATCGCGACGCCGGTGATCATGTTCAGCGGTGCCGCGATCCATGCGATCAGCGCCAGCGCGCTCAAGCCGATCACCGCGCCATCGAATCGTCCGAACGGCACCGGCAGGCGGCCGGGATTGAACTTGACCAGCCAGTTGCGGGTGAAGCTCGGAATGATGCGGCCGCCGATCAAGCCGATCAGCAGGACGACCACGCCGATGCCGACGCGGATGCTGACGTCGGCCGCGCCTGCGTAATGCGTCTCGACATGGAAGGCGACGTTGCCGGCGAGCAGAACCAGCACCAGCCCCACCACCGGCAGGTTGCGCCAGTTGCCGCCCGCGATGATCTCGCGCGTTGCGGCGGCAACGACCAATGCCAGGAACGCGGCATCGACGACCAGTGCAAACGTCCAACCGGTAGTCGCCGACAGCGTCACCGCGACGCGTCCGGCAAGCCAGACCGTCACCAAGCCCGCGAGCGGCGCGCCCTGGATCGGCAGGCGCCCCGTCCAGTTCGGGATGGCGGTGAAGAGGAAGCCGGTGATGACGGCCGGCAGGAAGCCATAGAGCATCTCGTGGATGTGCCAGTCGCGCGGCGCGAATGCGGAACTCACCGACAATTCGCCGTAGAACATCGGCAGCCAGACCAGGATCGACAACGCCGCCTGGATTGCGGCGAGCAGGAAAAAGGGGCGAAAGCTGTTCGCAAACAGCGGCCAGCCCGCAAAGTTGCGGGATCGGGCGCCAGCCATGGGTCAACTCCAATCAAATCAGACTGTTGCTTGGAAAAATACTGCCACCGGGCGGCCTCGTTTTGCGCTAACGCAAACTACCTGACGATTGCAGGTGCCATCACACTCCCTGATGCCAGGGGAGGCAGAATGGCCAAGGTCGACACATCGCTGGTTGCGCATTTGCCGCTGTTTGCGGGGATGACGCCGGAAGCTCTGGACGAGATCCTGCGTGAGGCCCGCTCGGCGCGCTATCCCAAGAACAGTGCGATCTTCGAGCAGGGAGCGGACGCGCAGTCCTTCTTCCTGCTGCTGCACGGCCATGTCCGCGCGGCCAAGACCACACCTGCCGGCGAGCAGATCGTAGTGCGCTATGTCGCGCCCGGCGAGACGTTCGGGCTCGCGATGGCGATCGGAGCCGCGCGGTATCCGGCGACGGCCATGGCGGTCGACGACAGCGTCGTGCTGATCTGGCCGACCTCGGCCTGGCCCCGGCTGGTCGAGCGGTTTCCGGCGCTTGCCGCCAACACGCTCCAGACCGTCGGCACGCGGCTGCAGGAAAGTCACACCCGCATCCTGGAAATGTCGACCCAGCAGGTCGAGCAACGCGTCGCGCACGCGCTGCTTCGCCTCGCCAAGCAATCCGGCAAGAAGCTCGACCACGGCATCGAGATCGACTTCCCGATCAGCCGCCAGGACATCGCGCAGATGACGGGCACCACGCTGCACACCGTCAGCCGCATCCTGAGCGGCTGGGAGAGCCAGGGCCTGGTCGAGAGCGGCCGCCAGCGCATCATTCTGCGCGAGCCGCACAAGATTGTGGTTCTGGCGGAGCGGAGCGTCGACAGCGGCACGGCGTGAGAGACACCTCTCTGCTCAAGTCAGGGATGAGGCGCGCTTCCGCTTACGGCGAAAGCGCGCTCATCATCCGGGAACCCACGCACACCTGCGCGATTCCTGATCGTTTCACGCCGGCACGCACTCGATCAGCGCGGCGAGGAACTTGTCGCGGTCAATGCCATGCTCGCGGCAGGCGTCATCGACCGTGTGGAAGGTCGCGATCGGACAGCCGACGCAAGCCATCCTGAAGGCGAGAAACACGCGGATCGTGTGCGGCGCCGAATGCATGATGTCATCGACCAGATCGTCGGATCGGAAGGACATGGACAACTCCATTCCGATCGACGATAGCGACGCGGGACCGAGTTTCTTTGTTGGAGCGCAAGCTGGCTCGTCATTGCGGGGCGCGCGTAGCGCGAACCCGGAATCCATCGAGCAGCAACCAGTGCAGTGAAATGGATTCCGGGTTCGCGCCAAGAGGCGCGCCCCGGAATGACGGGGGGCTACACCGCCCGACTGTGCAACTGCTTGCCTGGATCCAGATGCGCATCGAACGCAGCGGCGACGCTGCGGACCAGGAAGCGCGAGTCCTTGGCGACAGCGAGTCGATCGCCCTCCACCCTCACGACGCCGTCGGAAATCAGCGGCTTCAGACGCGAGGCAGATTTCAGCATGGCGCCGGCCTCCGCGCCATGGCGCGCGCAGATGTCACCGAGATCGGCACCGAACTCGCACATGATGCGTTCGATAATGTCGGCGCGCAGCCGGTCGTCATCGGTGAGGCCGTAACCCTTCGCGGTGGCGAGGCGGCCGGCAGCGATGCTCTGCGAATAGGCGCCGATCTGCACCTCGTTCTGGACATAGCCCTGCGGCAGGTGCCCAATCGCGCTGGCGCCGAAGCCGAGCAGGACTTCGCTCCGGTCGGTGGTGTAGCCCTGGAAGTTGCGCCGCAGCGTGCCCTGCTCGAACGCCACGGCCATGGCATCGTCGGGCCGCGCGAAATGATCGAGCCCGATCTGCACGTAGCCGGCCTCTTTCAAGGCATTGGCGATGGCGCAGGCCTGGTCGTGGCGCGCAAGGCCGTCGGGCAACACGCCTTCATTGATCATGCGCTGGTGCTTCTTGAAGGCTGGCACGTGAGCATAGCCGAACACCGATAAGCGGCTGGGTGAAAGCGCGAGGCTGCGTCGCACCGTCTCCAGGCACGAAGCCACTGTCTGGTGCGGCAGCCCGTAGATCAGGTCGAAGTTGACACCCTCGATCCCGGCGCCGCGGAGCATCTCGACCACGGAGGCCGTCTGCGCGAAGCTCTGCACACGGTTGATCGCCCGCTGCACCACCGGGTCGAAGCTCTGCACGCCGAGGCTCGCGCGGTTGACGCCGGAGAGCCGCATCGCCTCGACCATGTCCGCGCTCAATGTACGGGGATCGATCTCGACCGCGATTTCCGCCGAGGGCAGCACGAAGAATTCCTGGCGCATCGTCGCCATCAGCTCGGCAAAGGCGTCCGGCGCCATGATCGTCGGCGTACCGCCGCCGAAATGAATGTGCTCGACCTTGATGCGGTGGCCGATGGTTTCGGCCGTCAGCGCGATCTCTCTGCGTAGCGTCCGCTGGTAGCCGGCGATCAGTTCGTCGCGGCGGACGATCTGGGTATGGCAGCCGCAGTACCAGCACATCTCGCGGCAGAACGGCACGTGCAGATAGAGCGAGGCGCTGGCGGCCACGGGCAGCTCCGCCAGCCAGCGGGCATAGGCGTCCGGACCGATCGCCGGCGTGAAATGCGGTGCGGTCGGATAGCTGGTATAGCGTGGCAGGCGTTCCTCGCCGTAGATCGCCGCAAGATCAGCTCTCATAAGTTACCCATTCGTAAATGCCCGCCGCGCGCGAGACATCGCGGCAAATCACGGAATGAATTCAAATAACCCGGACCGGCGGACGCGGCTTTGCGCTCGCGCAAAGCGTGGATACCGGTTCCCGGCCATGGTGAGAAAAAATCGCGGCCATCCGGAGCGTTCGCCATGAGGCTTTTCGCACTCGAACTCATTCTCTCCCTGCTCGACGTCCGCGGCCATATCCCGCGTTTCGACGACTTCCGGCCGGCCCCGGCCGCGCCGGCCCCCGCCGGCGCGGTGCGCGCCCTGGCGGCCGCGATCGCCGTCTTCGTCGCGCTGTCATTGGCGATCTGGGGATTGGTCTGGCTCGCCGTGAACCTGCTCTGAACGGACGCGCCTTCGCCAAGGCCTGTCTTGCGATCTCGTCCACGCGCATGAGCGGGGCAACCGAGATCGTCATCCAGCTTGAACATGCAAACGAGTTGCCGCTGAGTTGACGCTCGGCCTCGATCGGCATCGCGCCTGCGGACGCGGTGAGTTGCCATCGCCGATCCCGCTCCTTCGAGAAATCTAGGTCATGTTGCCGAACGCGAATCCGGCGGAAGCTTGTCGCAGCACAAACACGCTTGCCGCAATCGGCGCACACTGCACTCCGTCATCAAAACCATTTCAGATGAAGGATGCTTCCGATGTTCACCCGCAGAGCCGCATTGATCAGCGCCGCCGCGACCGCCCTGATGTTGGCGATCCCGGCTTTCGCCGCCGGCGATCTCAAGCTGCCGCGTCAGAAGGTAGAGCTGGTCGCTCCGCCCTTCGTGCACGCGCACGAGCAGGCCACGACACAGGGCCCCAAGATCGTCGAGTTCAGGATGACGATCGAGGAGAAGAAATTCGTTATCGACGACAAGGGCACCACCTTCCAGGCGATGACGTTCAACGGCTCGATGCCGGGCCCGCTCATGGTCGTGCACGAGGGTGACTATGTCGAGCTGACGCTAGTCAATCCCGCGACGAACACCATGCCGCACAACATCGACTTCCATTCCGCGACCGGCGCGCTCGGCGGCGGCGAGCTCACGCTCATCAATCCCGGCGAGCAGGTCGTGCTGCGCTGGAAGGCGACCAAGACCGGCGTGTTCGTGTATCACTGCGCACCGGGCGGCCCGATGACCCCCTGGCACGTCGTCTCGGGCATGAACGGTGCCGTGATGGTGCTGCCGCGTGAGGGGCTGAACGACGGCAAGGGCCGCGCGCTGAAATACGACAAGGTCTACTATATCGGCGAGCAGGACATGTACGTGCCGCGCGACGAGAAGGGCAACTTCAAGTCCTACGAATCGCCGGGCGAAGCCTTCACCGAGACCGAAGAGGTGATGAAGAAGCTGACCCCGACCCATGTCGTGTTCAACGGCAAGGTTGGCGCGCTCACCGGCAAGAACGCGCTCACCGCGAAGGTCGGCGAGAACGTGCTGATCGTGCACTCGCAGGCCAATCGCGACAGCCGTCCGCATCTGATCGGTGGCCACGGCGACTATGTCTGGGAGACCGGCAAGTTCGGCAACGCGCCCGAGGTCGGGCTCGAGACCTGGTTCATCCGCGGCGGCTCGGCGGGAGCTGCGCTGTACAAGTTCCAGCAGCCCGGCATCTACGCCTATGTCACGCATAACCTGATCGAGGCGGCCAGTCTCGGCGCCACCGCGCACTTCAAGGTCGAAGGCAAGTGGAACGACGATCTGATGATGCAAGTGAAGGCGCTTGCCGAAATACCTCCTGCCAGCACCAACTAGACGCGACGAAGGGGCCGGTCATCGCCGGCCCCTTTTTTCCTTCTGCGGAGGAATGATTGTGCTGATCGCATTCAAGCTCAAGCTGGCACTTGCCTGCGCGGCCGGGCTTGCGGGGCCGCTGGCCGTTGCGCCTCTGGTCTCGGAGCTGACGATGCGCCATGCCGTCGGCGAGCCGGCCTTGGTCGAGGTCGCCCCGGGCAGCTTCGCCTATCGCGAGGCCGGCGATTTCACCCGCGGCGGACAGCAGGCGGAAGCGCCGATGCGCACCATCCGGATCAACCGGCCGCTGCGCATCATGCGGAATCAGGTCGCTTCATCCGACTATCAGCATTGCGTGCAGGATGGCGCCTGCCGCGCACTCGATCGCGACGTCGCAATCGCCCCCGATCGCCCAGCAGTGCAGGTGAGCTGGCACGATGCCGAGGCCTACGCAGGCTGGCTATCGCGCAAGACCGGCCATCAATACCGCCTGCCGAGCGACGAGGAATGGGCCTTTGCCGCCGGCTCCAGATTCCGGGATGACGGGGTACCGGTCGATGCAAGCGAGCCTTCGAAGCGCTGGATCAGCCGCTATGAGCGCGAATCCGAACGCGACCTCTCCGACACCACGGCTCATCGCTTCGGCAAGTTCGGCCCGAACGAGCATGGCGTCGAAGACCTCGCCGGCAATATCTGGGAGTGGACCGCGACGTGCTTCGTGCGCTCGCGTGTCGATGATTCCGGCAATCCCGGCCGCGCGACCGTGAATTGCGGCGTGCGCGTCGCCGAGGGTGCGCACCGCGCCTATGTCACCGACTTCATCCGCGACGCCCGTGCCGGCGGCTGCGCCCAGGGCGTGCCGCCGGCCAATCTCGGCTTCCGCCTGGTGCGCGAGGAGACGTCGTGGCTGGCCAGCGTCTCGCAGCGCCTGAGCAAGATGAGGCCGGCAGGATCATAGGGCGTCAATTATTTCCCATGACCGTCGCTTCAGTATTAGAATGAGTCTAAAAGATACTTTGGAATTGCTCTAAGCTTATGCTCTCGCGACATCGCGTCGCTAACGTTGGCCCCCCGCCTGCGCTACTCAATCGGCGTTCAATCTCGCGCCTGGGAGCAGCCCTTATGATCTATCTTCGCGTCCTCGCCGCGTCTGCGGCGGTGTTGAGCCTGACCACGTCTTTCGTGTCGGAGGCAGCCGCCAACGGCGAGGTCAACGTCTATACCTACCGCGAGACCAAGCTGATCCAGCCGCTGTTCGATGCGTTCACCAAGGACACGGGCATCAAGGTCAACGTCGTCTCCGCAAGCTCCGGTCTGGAGCAGCGCATGAAGGCGGAAGGGGCCAACAGTCCGGCCGACGTGCTGCTGACGGTGGACATCGGCCGCATCGACGAGGCCGTGCAGGCCGGCGTCACCCAGCCGATAAAGTCGGAGGCGGTCGACAAGGTCGTGCCGGCGCAATATCGCGATCCGGACGGACACTGGGCCGGCATCTCCATGCGCGCGCGCGTGATCTATGCCTCGAAGGATCGCGTCAAGCAGGACAAGATCACCTATGAGGAGCTCGCCGATCCCAAGTGGAAGGGCAAGATCTGCATTCGCTCGGGCCAGCACATCTATAACAACGCGCTGTTCGCGGCCTACGCGGCCAAGTACGGCGAGGCCAAGGCCGAGGAATGGCTGCGGGGCCTGAAGGCGAATCTCGCGCAGAAGCCGTCGGGCGGCGATCGCGAAGCCGCGCGTGACGTCGCCGCCGGCAAATGCGATATCGGCATCGGCAACACCTATTACTGGGCGCTGATGATGAACAACGATCCCGAGAAGAAGCCGTGGGCGGAGGCGACCCGCGTCATCCTGCCGACCTTCGAGGGCGGCGGCACCCACGTCAACCTCTCCGGCGTGCTGCTCGCCAAGAACGCGCCCAACAAGGCCAACGGTACCAAGCTGATCGAGTGGCTCGTCAGCGAGCAGGCGCAGCAGATGTATGCCGACCAGAACTACGAATATCCGGTTCGGAGCGGTGTCGCCGTCAATGCGACCATCGCCGGCTACGGCAAGCTCGTCCCGGATCCGTTGCCGATCGCAAAGATCGCCGCCAACCGCAAGGCTGCGGCCTCGCTGGTGGACAAGGTCGGCTTTGACAACTGATCTCTGGCGGCCCACGTCTATCGAACTGCTGGAAGCTACGAGCACACGGCCTCGATCGAGGGGCCGTGTGCGGGCCGGTCGCGCCGCAACCGCCATCGCGATCGCAACCGCGGTCCTGGTCGCGGCGCCCGTGATCTCGATCGTTTCGCTGGCTTTGCAGCCGGCATCCGATGTGTGGCACGACCTGATCAACTACGTGCTGCCGGCCGCCCTTCTCGACACTGCCCTTCTGCTCGTCGGGGTCGGCGCGGTCACACTTTTGATCGGCGCCGGCACTGCATGGGTGATGTCGCGCCACGATTTTGCCGGCCGGGGCATGCTGCTGTGGCTGATGCCGCTGCCGCTGGCGATTCCGACCTATCTTGCGGCGTACGTCTATGCCGATCTGTTCGAACCGCTAGGCCTGGTGCATCGCACCCTGGCGACCTGGCTGCCGCTGGGCGATGCCCTCGGCCTTCTGCCCAACCTCCGCTCGCTGCCGGGCGCCATCTTCGTGATCGGGCTCGTGCTCTACCCTTACGTCTATCTCTCGGCGCGTGCGACGTTCCAGGTTCAGTCAGCCGAATTCGCGGAAGCGGCCACGACGCTGGGCGCCGGCCGATGGACCATCTTGTGGCGCGTTTCACTGCCGATGGCGCGGCCGGCGCTGGCGGTCGGCGTGGCGCTGGTCGCGTTGGAAACGCTCAACGACATCGGAGCCAGCGAATATCTCGGCATCCGCACGCTGACGGTCTCGATCTTCACCACTTGGCTCAACCGCGGCAGCCTTGCCGGTGCAGCGCAGCTCGCATGCCTGATGCTTGCGATCGTCGCCGGCCTGATCGCGATGGAGCGTTACGGCCGTCGCAACGCCAGCATCGAATTCTCGGCCGAAAGCCCGCATGTGAGGCGGCGAACCCCGCTGTCGGGCGCAAGAGCGTCGATCGCGTTCGCGGTCTGCGTGCTGCCGGTGCTGATCGGTTTCGTGGTCCCGCTGCTCTATCTGGCGCATCAGGCTCTCGGCCGCGGCCTGCTTGCAAATTTCGACCCGCTGCTGTGGCGCCACACCTTCCATTCGTTTGCCTTTGCAGGGCTCGCAACGCTCATGGCCTTGATGCTTGCGCTCGCCACGACGATCGCGCATCGCTTGCGGCCGGATCCTCTGCGATATGTCGCGCTGAGCATCGCGCAGGCCGGATACGCGCTGCCGGGTCTCGTCATCGCTCTCGGCCTGCTCACCCCGGTCCTGGCGGTCGACAATGCGCTGAGCGCGGTCGCGACCTGGACCGGACGTTCCCTTCCCGGGCTGGTCCTGGTCGGCTCCGGGATGGCCGTCGTGATCGCCTACACGATTCGTTTTCTGGCTGTGCCGGTCGGCATGATCAAGGCCGGGTTCGACAGCATTCCGAGCGACTATGACGAGAGCGCGCGCGCGGTCGGCGCCGGCCAGGGGGTCATGTTGAGGCAGATCTATCTGCCGTTGCTCCGGCCCGCGATGCTTGGCGCCGTCATCATCATGTTCGTCGACTGCCTGAAGGAGCTGCCGGCAACGCTGCTCCTGCGGCCCCTCAACGTCGAAACGCTGTCCACGTCGATCTACCAGTACGCAAGCCGCGGCAATTTCGAGGACGGCGCGCTCGCGGCCCTCCTGATCATCGCCGCGAGCATCGGCCCAGTTGCCTGGCTGACCCGGTTCTCCGAGGTGCCGAGCGGCCCCGCTTGAAGGGGCACATCGTCCGCACATTCATGGCGCTTCGACCAATTGATAGCAAACGCTTGGTTGTCGCCGGTGCCTGCAACCTGCTCAAATCTTCCGCGCGAACATGCGAAAACCGGGCGCGCCGATGATTGCCTCGAAATTCGGGTCGCGCTTCTCTTCCGCGAAGACAAAACCCGCCTTCGCGTAGGCGCGCTCGGCCGGCTCGTTGCCGATCAGGAACGATATCGTCGCCCGGGCAAACCCAGCTGCCCGCCCTTTGTCCAGCGCATGCGCGATCAACGCCTGCATCAAGCCACGACCACGATAGGCAGGGTCGGTCGCGACATGCTCGATCATCCAGTCGCCCTCACCGCCCTGGACCCAGCAAGCTCGCGAATAGGCACCGCGCTGGCGGATGGCGTCGAGCTCTGACGCCGTCAGCCTAATTGAGAGACCGACCTCTTCGACCGCGCGCCATGCCGCCGGTCCGGTGCCGGCTGCCGGCACGGCGCAAAGTGCAGCAGCGGGCTTGCCATCAATCTCGGCGACCAGGAACTGCGAAAAATGCCACATCGACACCGCCCGTGCGACGGCGACGCGCGCGACGAAAGCGAGGCACTCCGCTTCCGGCCAGCCGAGCGCCACGTCGAACCAGCCGCGCGGCCGGTGGCCGCGCATCGAATTCAGGATGGTTTGTGCGATGAATTCGGCATCTTCGGGACGCGCGGACCGTATCGTCATGCGCGCCCCTTTACGACGACCCTACGTGTTCTTCAGCGCGACGCGGAATTCGGCTTCGGTCTTGGACTTGATCTCGTCGAGCGTGACGCCGTCGGCGAGCTCGATCAGCGCCATGCCGCCATCGCCGTGCTTGTCGATGGTGAAGACGGCAAGATCAGTGACGACCATGTCGACGACGCGCTCGCCGGTCAGCGGCAGATTGCACCTCTTCAGGAGCTTCGGGCCGTCCTTGGCCGAATGCTCCATCACCACGACGACGCGCTTGACGCCTGCGACGAGATCCATCGCGCCGCCCATGCCCTTGACCATCTTGCCGGGGATCATCCAGTTGGCGAGATCGCCGTTCTGGGCCACCTGCATGGCGCCGAGGATCGAGAGATCCATGTGGCCGCCGCGGATCATGCCGAAGGAATCCGCGCTCGAGAAATACGAGGTCGATGGCAGCTCGCTCACCGTCTGCTTGCCGGCGTTGATGAGATCGGCGTCTTCCTCGCCCTCATAGGGGAACGGCCCCATGCCGAGCATGCCGTTCTCGCTCTGCAAGGAGACGTCCATGCCATCGGGGATGTAGTTCGAGACCAGCGTCGGGATGCCGATGCCGAGATTGACGTAATAGCCGTCGCGCAATTCCTTCGCAGCGCGCGCGGCCATCTGTTCACGGGTCCAGGCCATGTGAGTCTCCTGTTGCGCTAAGCGGCGGTACGCGGGCGGGTGTTGCGGAATTCGATGCGCTTCTTGGCCGTGCCGACCTCGACGATGCGCTTCACGAAGATGCCGGGCGTGTGGATGTGGTCGGGATTGAGTTCACCGGCGGGAACCAGATGCTCGACCTCGGCCACCGTGATCTTCGCGGCGGTCGCCATCATCGGGTTAAAGTTGCGCGCGGTCTTGCGGTAGATCAGGTTTCCGGCGGTGTCGCCCTTCCAGGCGTGCACGATGGCGAGGTCGGCGAACAGGCCGCGCTCCATCAGGTACTTCTCGCCGTCGAATTCCTTCACTTCCTTGCCTTCGGCGATCAGCGTGCCGACGCCGGTCTTGGTGTAGAAGGCCGGGATGCCGGCGCCGCCGGCGCGGATGCGCTCGGCCAGCGTGCCCTGCGGATTGAACTCGAGTTCCAGTTCGCCGGCGAGGTATTGCTGGGCGAACAGCTTGTTCTCGCCGACATAGGACGAGATCATCTTCTTGATCTGGCGGGTTTCGAGCAGGCGGCTGAGGCCGATGCCGTCGACGCCGGCATTGTTGGAGACCACGGTCAGGCCCTTGACGCCGGAATCCCGGATCGCGTCCGACAGCTCCTCGGCAATGCCGCAGAGGCCGAAGCCACCCGACATGATCATCATATTGTCTTTTAGAATGCCTGACAGCGCCGACTTGGCGTCGGGATAGACCTTGTTCATACAAAAAACCTCGACTGAACCTTGGGCTGGCGGGCGTCGCGCCTCATTGGCGGCGATTATTAGGCGAAATCGTCCGAAGCCGTCAATGATACGGGGTTCTCCGCTCCGCCCCCGGGTGATAGAAGCTGCCCATGCCATGGGCATAACCGCGCAGCGGCCTTGAAAGCGTCAAGAAAACCCATCAAGTTGCGGTACTTAACACCATAGGATCTGGGCGTCGGCACAGACGTTACGCGGCCCGCCCTTCTGGCTCCAACGACCAACCCGATCAGGACATGCCATTGACCATGGCCCAAGGAATGAAGCGCCTCGGGACGCCGATCGCGGCGCTGCTCGGCGTCGCGCTGATCGCCCTGATCGCGACCTCCTGGCTCATCAACCGCGACGCGCTGCGCAAGGCGGTCGAAGCGCAGATCCGCGACGTCACCGGGCTCGAGCTCAATGTCGCAGGCAGCATCGAGATCTCGGTGCTTCCGGCGAGCTACATCTCCTTCCGCGACGTCGGCCTCAAGGGCGGCGGCACCAGCGCTCCCGCGCTCCAGGTCGACGTGCTCACCGCGAATTTGCGGTTGCTGCCGCTCCTGCTGCAGCGTTTCGAGATCGCCGACCTGACGCTGCTGCGGCCGCGCATCCACGTCAGCCTGAAGCCGGACGGCGAGAGCAACTGGACGCCCTTCATCCAGACCATCGCACGCACCATGAAGCCCGGGGCCGAGAACCAGGTCTCGTTCTCCGAAATCCGCATCCAGGACGGCGTGCTCGACTACGAGGACGTTGCCACGCATGCCACCGAGAAGCTCGAGGACATCGACCTGTCGCTGGCCTGGCCTTCGATCTCGCGCTCTTTTGCCGCGACCGGGCAGTTCGACTGGCGCGGCGAGCGCGTCGACGGCTCGATCAGCTTTTCCGATTTCGTCGCCGCCCTCTCCGGCGACCGCTCCGGCCTGAAGGCGCGCATCGCCAGCGCGCCGCTCAAGCTCGCCTTCGACGGCAGCGTCGCCAATCGCACCAGCGCGATGATGGAGGGCACGCTCACTGTGGACAGCCCGTCCTTGCGCAACGCGCTGCGCTGGACCGGACAGCCGCAGCCCGGCAGCGGCGGCTTCGGCCGCTTCGTGCTGAAGGCGCGCGCCAACGTCGTCGGCGCCTCGATCGCGCTCACCAATGTCAACGTCGAGCTCGACGGCAATGCCGCCGAAGGCGTCATGACCTACGCCAATAACGGCCGGCAGACGCTGCAGGCCACGCTCGCCGCCGACGCGCTCGACTTCACACCTTATATCTCGACGTTCCGCCTGCTCGCGAGTGGGGCGCGCGACTGGAACAGGCAGCTGTTCGACCTCCAGGGATTGTCGACCACCGACCTCGACATGCGCCTGTCGGCGGCCAAGCTGACGGTCGGACCCACGCGGCTCGGCCGCACCGCGATCGGCGCCAATTTGCGCAACGGCACGCTGGCGCTCTCGGTCGGCGAGGCGCAGGTCTATGGCGGTATCGCGAAAGGCTCGTTCGGCATCGCGCGGTCCGATACGGTCGCCGACATCAAGGCGCAATTCCAGTTCACCGACGTGGATCTGCAGGCCTGCGCCACCGAGCTGTTCGGCCTCAACAAGCTATCCGGCCGCGGCAACATCAACGTCTCGCTGTTCGCCTCGGGCTCGAGCCCGTTCGGCCTCGTGCAGTCGCTCGACGGCAGCGCCACCGTGACCGGGCATAACGGCGCGATCGCGGGCTTCAATGCCGAGCAGCTGCTGAAGCGGCTGGAGCGGCGGCCGCTGTCGGGCGGCGGCAATTTCCGCAGCGGCTCGACGCCATACGACAAGCTCACGATCGCCGTGAAATTCTCCGACGGCATCGCAACCGCCGAAGACATCCGCATCGAAGGCCCGGCGGCCAAGATCACGCTGACCGGCACCGCCTCGGTGCCGACCCGCGAATACGACATGAAGGGCGTGGCGAGCCTCAACACGGCGTCCGGCTTTCAATTGCCCTTCATGGTGCAGGGCCCCTGGGACGATCCCCTGATCTTTCCCGATCCCGAAAGCCTGATCCGGCAGTCGCCGGCGGCGTCTCCCTTCCTCGATCTCCTCAAGCAGCGCATCACGGGGGGAAAGCGCCCGGAGGGATCGCCGACCGCCGAAAATGCGAAAGAGGGCGCGAAGTCGAACTGACGATTGTGCGCCGTGGAGCGCGCGCGAATTGATCCCGGTGAATTGATGCGGCGATTGGATCGATGCGCGCATGATGCGTCTCCGACGCGCTACGACCTTGGTCCGACAAGATGCGTTGATTGCGCTACCACCATGCGCTAGTGTTTTATACGACCGGTTAAAACACCGGCCGTTTGAGGGAGAAAAACGTGAAATCCAAGGTTATTGGCGCGGTTTCATTGGCGGTCGCTGCGGTTGGGCTGTTTGCCGCCACTGCGCCCGCATTTGCGCAACAGAAGACGATCACGGTCTGGTGGGTCAAAGGCTTTTACAAGTCCGAGGACGAAGCGCTCGCCGAGACGATCAAGAAGTTTGAAGCCAAGACCGGCATCAAGGTCGAATTGTCGCAATACGCGATCCAGGACATGATTCCGAAGACCGTCGCAGCGCTCGATGCGGGCACCGTGCCCGACGTCGCCTATTCCGACAGCTACGACGTGCAGGTACAGGGCAAGTGGGCCTATGAGGGCAAGCTCGAGGACCTCACCGACGTCATGGAGCCGATCAAGGGCCGGTTCGTGCAGAACACGCTGGACGCCTCGATCCTCTACAACGACGTCGCCAAGAAGAAGGCCTATTACGGCTTCCCGCTGAAGCAGCAGAGCATGCACGTCCAGATCTGGAACGACATGCTGGAGAAAGCCGGCTTCAAGCAGAGTGACATCCCGAACGACTGGACCGGCTACTGGAGCTTCTGGTGCGACAAGGTGCAGCCGGCGATCCGTAAGGCCACGGGCCAGCGCATCTATGCCGTCGGCCAGCCGATGGGCGTGGAATCCACCGACTCGTTCCAATCGTTCTACACCTTCATGGACGCCTACCACGTCAAGCTGGTCGACGACGACGGCAAGCTGCTGGTCGACGACCCCAAGGTCCGCGACGGCCTGATCAAAGCGCTGAAGGACTACACCGACACCTACACCAAGGGCTGCGCCCCGCCCTCCGCGACCACCTGGAAGGACCCGGACAACAATGTCGCCTTCCACAACAAGACGATCGTGATGACCCACAACTTCACGATCTCGATCGCAGCGAAATGGTACGAGGAATCGCAGAACCAGAACCTCACGCCGGAACAGCGCGAGGCCGGCAAAAAGGCTTATGAGCAGGACATCGTCACGGCGTCCTTCCCCAAGGCTCCCGATGGCTCGACCATCAAGTATCGCTCCGACGTCAAGACGGGTCTGATCTTCACCGCGGCCAAGAACAAGGCCGAGGGCAAGCAGTTCCTCAACTTCCTGCTGCAGGAAGAGAACATCCGTCCCTACATCGAGGGCGCGCTCGGCCGCTGGTTCCCGGTGACGAAAGAAAGCCAGGAAAGCCCGTTCTGGCAGGCCGACAAGCACCGCAAGGCCGTCTACACCCAGTTCAAGGGCGGCACCTCTCAGTTCGACTTTACCAGGAACTGGAAGTTCACGATCTTGAACAATGAGAACGTGTGGGCGAAGGCGATGAACCGCGTCGTCAGTGAGAAGGTTCCGGTCGACAAGGCCGTCGACGAACTCATCGCCCGTATCAAGCAGGTCGCGGGCTGAGTCGTCCGCCCATCTCTCCGCGTTGCGGGGGAGAGTGCAACAACAACAACACCGGCCGCGTCTCGCGGCCGGCTTCTCTTTGAAGAGTCCGAAAGAATGGCGATCACGCTCTCTGGCGATCAGGCAATACCCGGCCCGCCCCTGTCGTCGCGGCTGACCCCGGCGCAGGTCTGGGGCATCCTCCTGCTAACACCTTATCTGCTCGTCTTCCTTGCCTTTGTCGTCTACCCCGTCTGCTACGGGCTCTGGCTGGCACGCGATCCGGGGAACTATGTGGCGCTGTATCACGACCCGATCTTCGCACGCGCTGCAATCAACACGCTGATCTTCCTGGTCGTCGGCATCAACATCAAGATGATGATTGCGCTGTTCCTGTCCGGCTTCTTCGCGCAGCAGCGCACCTGGATCAGATGGCTGTCGGTGATCTTCATCCTGCCCTGGGCGGTGCCGTCGATCCCGACCATCCTGTCGGTGCGCTTCATGCTCAATCCCGAATGGGGCATGGTCAACCACTTCATCTTCTCCCTGACCGGCGATGACGGCCCGAACTGGCTGAACGACCCGACCGTCGCGCTGTGCATGGCGATCGCCGTGCACATCTGGAAGTCGCTGCCGTTCTGGACGCTGATCCTGATCACCGGGCGCCTTGCGATCTCGCACGATCTGTTCGAGGCCGCCGAGGTCGACGGTGCCAGCTGGTGGCAGAAATTCCGCTACATCACCTGGCCGTCGATGCAGACGCTCTACGTCACCTGCACGCTGCTCTCGATGATTTGGACGCTGGGCGATTTCAACAGCGTCTACCTGCTCACCGGCGGCGGACCTGCCGACCTCACGCACGTGCTGGCGACGCTCGGCATCCGCTATCTTCGGCTCGACCAGCTCTCGCTCGCGATGGCATCCATCGTCTGCGCGATGCCGTTCGTCCTGCCACTGGTTTACTTCATGATGAAACGGTTGTCGCGATGAAGCTTCCCTCCCTCCGTGACGTCGCGACGGAAGCGCGGCTGCTGCTGATCGGCATTCCCGTCTTCCTGTGGACGATGATCCCGATCTACCACATGTTCCTGTTCGCGATCTCCCCGAAGGAGGACGCGTTCTCGGGCAAGCTGTGGCCGGACCATCCGACGCTGCACAACTTCGAAATCGTGTTCAAGCAGCAGCACTACTTCCTGCGCGACTTCTACGCCCAGTTCTGGAATTCGACGCTGATCGCAGTCTCCGTGGGCGTGCTCACGCTGTTCATCGCGACCGCCGCGGCGTTCGCGATTTCGCGATTGAAGGTGCCGGGCGGCCGCGCCGTGCTGAACCTCGCGCTCTTCACCTATTTCATTCCCGCGGCGTTTCTCGCCGTGCCGATGTATCGCACGATGGGCAATTACGGCCTGCTCAACAATCACTGGTCGCTGATCCTGGCCATGGTGACGATCGCCTCGCCTTACGCGATCTGGGTGCTGAAGCAGGCCTCGGACAAGCTGCCGGTGGAGCTGGACGAAGCCGCCGTGATGGACGGCGCCACCACGCTGCAGATCTTCCGCCTGGTCTATTTGCCGCTGATGATGCCCTCGCTGGTCGCGATCGGCACCTATGCGGTGCTGCTGGCTTGGAACGAGTATCTCTACGCGTTCCTGCTGCTGTCGAACGACCGCGACATCACCCTTCCCGTCGCGCTCGGCAACTTCCTCGCCGCCGACGACTCGCCGTGGGAGCTGCTGATGACGACGGGCTTCATCTACGCGCTGCCGCCGGCCGCGGTCTATTACGCCTTCCGCCGCTACATGGTGGGCGGGCTCACGGCGGGTGCGGTGAAGTCGTAAGCTCTTCTTTCGTCATTGCGAGCCACCGGGTCCGCGCGGAGCGCGGCCCGATCACAAGCTCCGCGAAGCAATCCAGACTACTGCAGAGACAGACTGGATTGCTTCGTCGCAAGAACTCCTCGCAATGACAGCAGAGCCTACAGCGGCGCAGCGCTCTCACCTCGCGAGCTCGACAGCTTCGAGGCGAGCGAGGCAATGACGATGACGACCGCGATCAGCGCGATCACCAGCGTGCAGATCGCGTTGATCTCGGGCTTCACGCCGAGCCGCACCTCCGAATAGATACGGATCGGCAGCGTCGCCGAGCCTGGGCCGGTGGTGAAGCTCGCGATCACGAGGTCGTCGAGCGACAGCGTGAACGCCAGCATCCAGCCGGCGACGATTGCAGGGGCGATCAGCGGCAGCGTTACGGCAACGAACGCACCGACGGGATTGCAGCCGAGATCCATCGCCGCCTCCTCCAGCGAGCGATCGAGCGAGCCGAGGCGCGACTGCACGACCACCGTGACGAAGCACATGGTGAGCGTGGTGTGGGCGATCGTCACCGTCCAGAAACCGCGCTCGGCGTTCAGCGCAACGAACAGCAAGAGCAGCGACAATCCGGTGATCACCTCCGGCATCACCAGCGGTGCGTAGAGCATGCCTGAGAACAGGGTGCGACCACGAAAGCGTTCACCGCGCGACAGCGCCACCGCTGCGAGCGTGCCGAGCAGCGTCGCGATCGTCGCGGAGGCGACAGCGACCCGCAGGCTCATCCAGGCCGCCTCGATCATGGCGCGATCGTTGAACAACTCATGATACCAGCGCAGCGACCAGCCGCCCCACACCGTCACCAGACGCGAGGCATTGAAGGAGTAGAGCACGAGGATCAGGATCGGCAAATAGAGAAAGGCCAGCCCGAGTGCCAGCGAGGCGATGTTGAAGCGGGACAGGCGGGAGACCTTGCGCATCGTCTCAGCGCCCCTGTTCCAGCTGCCGCTTCTGCAGCCGCTCGTACAAGAGCAGCGGCAGCAGCAGCACGACCAGCAGCACGATCGCCGCAGCCGAGGCAACCGGCCAGTCCTTGTTGGTGAAGAATTCGAGCCACAGGGTCTGGCCGATCATCAGCGAATTGGAGCCGGCCAGAAGATCCGGAATCACGAACTCGCCGACGATCGGGATGAAGCACAACAGCACGCCGGCGCCGACGCCGGGCAGCGACATGGGGAAAGTGACAAGCCAGAACACCTGCCAGGGCGGCGCGCCGAGATCGGAAGCCGCCTCTTCCAGCGCCGGCTCCATCTTGGCGAGCGTCGCGTAGAGCGGCAGGATCATGAACGGCAGATAGGAATAGACGATGCCGATATACATCGCGGTGTCGGTGGAGAGCCACACCACGGGCTGGCTGACCAGATGCAGCGCCAGCAGGACCTGGTTCAGCAGGCCGTCGTGCTGGAGGATGTTGATCCAGGCGTAGATGCGGATCAGGAACGAGGTCCAAAACGGCACGATCACCAGCACCATCGCCACCGCCTGCCAGCGCTGCGGCAGCCGCGCCATCCCGTAGGCGATGGGATAGCCGATCAGGAGCAGCAGCGCGGTGGCCATGAGGGCGACGGTGAGGCTGCGGACATAGGCGAAGACGTAAATGTCGTCGGAGGCGAGCAGCTTGAAATTGTCGACCGAGAGCGCAGCGAACGCTGCCTTCAGCGCGTCCCATCCCGCCGTGAGGTCGAACACCGGCTCGTAAGGCGGCTGCGCGATCGCGGTCTGCGACAGGCTGATCTTGAGCACGAAGCCGAACGGCACCAGGAAGAATAGCACCATCCAGACATAGGGCGCGATGGCCGCGAAGCGCGCCGGCTTTGCGAAGATGCGGCGCGAGCTCATGATTGCAGCACCACGCAATCGTCGGGCGTGAACCAGGCGACGACATGCTGGTTCAGGCTGTAGGCGTCGACGTCCAGCCGCGCGCTGTTAGCGACCGACGCCTGCAGCATCCCGCCGGTGTCGAGCTTCACCTTATAGGTGGTGGTGCCGCCGAGATAGCAGATGTCCGCGATCACGCCCTCGAGGGTGTTGATCGCCGTCTCACGACCGGCCTCGTTGGCCGGGCCGCGGCGCGACAGCTTGACCTTCTCGGGGCGGATCGCGACCGCCAGTTTTCCGGTGCCGACCGCCTCACGCGGCTCGGCCACCACCAGCGCCCCCGCATCGCGCGTGCCGATGACCAGACGATGACCGTCGCGCAATTTTGACTCGCCGTCGAACAGGTTGATGTCGCCGACGAACTCGGCGATCCAGCGCGAGCGCGGCGCCTCATAGAGCTCGCGGGGGTTCGCGACCTGGGCGAGCTTGCCTGATTTCATCACGCCGATCCGGCTCGCCATCGTCATCGCCTCCTCCTGGTCGTGGGTGACGATGATGAAGGTCATGCCGAGCCGCCGCTGCAGTTCCATCAGCTCGGCTTGCGTGTTTTCGCGAAGCTTCTTGTCGAGGGCTGCGAGCGGCTCGTCGAGCAGCAGGAGCTGAGGGCGGCGCGCCAATGCGCGGGCGAGCGCCACGCGCTGGCGCTGACCGCCGGACAACTGGTCCGGCTTGCGCTTCTCCAATCCCTCGAGCTTGACCAGCGCCACCATCTCCGCGACGCGCGTGGCGATGTCGGCACGCGGCATGCCGGCGCGCTTCAGGCCGAAGGCAATGTTGTCGCGTGCCGACAGATGCGGGAACAGCGCATAGTTCTGGAACATCATGTTGATCGGGCGCTCGTGCGGCAGCGCCTGCGCGATATCCTTGCCGCCGAGCAGGATACGCCCCTCGTCCGGCGCCTCGAAGCCCGCGAGCATGCGCAAGAGCGTGGTCTTGCCGCAGCCGCTCGGGCCGAGCAGCGCGAAGAACTCGCCGGCCTTGATATCGAGCGACACGCCGTCGACGGCGCGGAACGTGCCAAAGGTCTTGGCGACGCCCTCGATGCGCAGCAGCGGCTGGCCGGCCGCCGGACATGCGTCTCCGCCAGCCGTTTCAGCCGCAACGTTCGTTCCGGGCAATTCTTCCGCCATGGTCCCTGCCAACCCCGATTCCGCCGCACGCTAGCGGCCGATCGTGTTTAGCTCAACCGGTTCGGGGAAAACTTACATCGCGCCGCCGTAGCCCGGATGGAGCGAAGCGGAATCCGGGGCTGTTCGCCGGCGCAGAGACTCTCCCGGATTTCGCTTCGCTCCATCCGGGCTACACCAGTGACCGGCTCACATCCGCCATGAACGCCGCCAGCGCGTCGTGGTCCGCCGCAGGCATTGTCAGGCCCAGCTTGGAACGGCGCCACAGAACGTCATCCGGAAAACGCGCCCACTCGCAGGTCATGAGATATCGCACCTCCGCGCCGGTCAGTTCGGGACCGAAGGCTGGGCCAAGCTCTTTGCGCGTCCTTGCTTCACCGAGCACGGCCGCCAATCGCGAGCCGTAGGCCGCGACCAGGCGCTGGGCTTCCGGCTCGGACAGAAAGCGCCAGCGCTCGCGTGCGCGGTCGACCTCGGTGTCGAAACGATCCCAGGCGAAATCTCCACCTGGCAGCGCTGCGCCGGCGGTCCAGGGCGGCGACATCGGATAGAACGGCGTCAGCCTCGTCACCGCCCGCTCGGCGCGCCGGCGCGCGGTGGTGAGGTCGCCGCCGAACATCGTGATCAGCGGTGCCTTGCGCCGGCGCGCGTGGAACAGGGTTGTGCCCTCGCGTTGCCGCGCGGACGCGGGCCTCAGATTGACGCCGCAGACCGTCCGGACCACGTCGGTCGGGGCGACGCGCTCGCGGAAGTAGCGGCTCGCCGCTTCGCAGAGATAACCGACATCGGCCCCTCGCACCGCCACGATGGCGGGGTCGCCGGTGAAATCGTGCGTGACTGTGCCGATCAGCGTGAACGCGCGCTCAAACGGGCTTGCGAAGATCAGTCGGCCGTCGTTGTTCTGGAACACGTAGACATTGTCTGAATCGAATAGCCTGGGCACGATGATCTGGCTCATCTGCATGGCCGTCGCGGCGGGCTGCGGCTGGCGCAGGACGGTCTCCGCGACGATCGAGGTCCAGCCGCCACTGGTATTGGCCAGCGCCCTTGCTGTAACGGAGCGGCGGTGGCCGCGATCGACCACGGCGAGCCGCCAGATGTCGGTTCGGTCGGCACGCACGCAGCGCGCCCCGGTCCGGATCGTCGCACCACGCTCGGCGGCGTCCAGCGCCGTGAGCACGACAAGGCGGGAA
This sequence comes from Bradyrhizobium sp. SUTN9-2, assembly GCF_003122645.1. Classification (NCBI taxonomy): domain Bacteria; kingdom Pseudomonadati; phylum Pseudomonadota; class Alphaproteobacteria; order Hyphomicrobiales; family Nitrobacteraceae; genus Bradyrhizobium; species Bradyrhizobium sp. SUTN9-2. The sequence goes on along the minus strand of NZ_LAXE01000001.1, from coordinate 2,046,017 downwards.
TCGTCGACGATACAGTCCGAATATTCGAACGCCGTGCCGAACGGGCGCTTCAGCGCGTTGCCGACCGGGTGATGGGTGATGTCGAGGGTCGTCGATCCGGGCAGGCCGCTCCGGCCGGCGAGGACGTCATAAAGAAACAGGCCGGCCCGCAGCAGCCACGGCGGACGCTCGTCCACATGTGCAGGAATCACGAAACGCATCGGCCGCACCAGATGCGGCGCGATGGCGAGCCAGGTCCGGCGCTCGGCCAGTGCCCGGCGCACCCGCCAAAAGCCGCGGCGCTCCAGCACCGAGAGATCGCCGTGGATCAGCCGCGGTGTGGCCGACGACGCCGCGCCGCCGAGATCGCCCTGCTCGAACAGGATCACCCGCAGGCCGCGGCCCGCCGCATCGCGGGCGAGGCTGACGCCGTTCAGGCCGCCGCCGATGATCGCGAGGTCGTAATCCGCCATGAAGCCGTCGAATGGGAGCGAAGCACTCCCATCCACTAGAGCGATTTCCGTTCCGATGAAATCGGAACGGTGGCTCTAGATTCATATTCTGACGCGTTTTCTTGACGCGAGCCGCTGTCCACTTCGCTCGAAAACGCTCTAACCGGTCTTCAGCGCAAGCTCCATGGCTTCGGCGCGGCCGACGAGCCCGGCATATTTGCCGATCGGCAACGGCTTGCCGAGCAGATAGCCCTGCACCCCGTCACAGCCTTCCTTGGCGAGGAAGGCGAGCTGGTCGAGCGTCTCGACGCCCTCGGCGATGATCGACATTTCGAGGCCGTGGCCGAGGTCGATGACGGCGCGCACGATCGCCGCCGATTGCGGGTTGCGGCCGAGATTGATGATGAAGGCGCGGTCGATCTTGATCTTGTCGAACGGGAACGCCTGGAGATAGCTCAGCGAAGAATAGCCGCTGCCGAAATCGTCCATGGAGATGCGCACGCCGAGCGCCTTCAGGCGGCGCAGCAGCGCAAGGCCGCGATCGAAATCCTCGATCAGAACACCTTCGGTGATCTCGAGCTCGAGCCGGCCGGGTGCGAGGCCCGTCTCGATCAGGATCGAATGGACGAGGCCGACCACGTCGCCGTGCATGAACTGCGCCGGCGACAGATTGACCGCGACCTGCAGCGGCTTCGGCCAGGACGCCGCCTCGCGGCAGGCCTCGCGCAGGATCCACTCGCCCATCTCGACGATGAGGCCGCTCTCCTCGGCGATGGGAATGAATTCGGCCGGCGAAACCTGGCCGCGCACCGGATGCTGCCAGCGCGCCAGCGCCTCGAAGCCGATGATCTCGCTCTCGGCGACGCTGTGGCCCGCGGCCCCCTGCGGCTGGAAGGCGAGCGAGAGCTCGCCGTTCTTGACCGCCATGGAGAGGTCCTGGTGCAGCACGCGGCGGTCGCGGATCTGCTGGTCCATCTCGGGCTGGTAGAGGCTGATCGTGCCGCGCGACTTCTGCTTGGCGCGGAACAGCGCCGCGCCGGCATTGGCGAGCAGCGAGGCGCCATCGGTGCCATTGTGGGGAAAGACCGACATGCCCGTGGTGATGCCGGCGCGGACCGGCCGGCCGTCGATCTGAAAATCCTTCGCGACGGCTTCGCCGATCTGCTGCGCCAGCGCGAGGCCGGCCTCGGGCTGCTTGCCGTCGATGATCAGGCCGAACTCGTCCCCGGACAGGCGCGCCACCACGCCGCCGCGTGCGGAATCCTGGAGCCGATGGGCGACCTCGATCAGGAGCTTGTCGCCGAGCGCATGGCCGAAGACGTCGTTGACCTCCTTGAGGCCGTCGAGGTCGACGCAGAGAACGGCGAACTCCTCGCGGGTGCCCTCGCAAGCCTCGATCATCTGGGTCAGAGCCTGCAGGAAGGCGGCGCGATTCGGCAGATCGGTGAGGCCGTCGTGATAGGCCATGTGCGCCATGCGCGACTCGGTCTGCCGGCGGTCGGTGACATCCTCGTGGGTCTTGATCAGATATTGCGGCTCGCCGGCATCGTTGACCACAGTGGCGCGGCGGGTCAGGAACAGCCGCAGGCCGCCCTTGGTGGAGATCGGATGCTCCTCGGTGATCATCCCGCGCTTCTTGATCGCGGCCTCGTCGCGCGCGACGATCAGCTTGGCTTCCTTGGCGTTGAAGATGTCGGACGCGGTCAGTCCGGTGGCTTCCTCGCGCCTGCGGTTGAGGATCGTCTCCGCGCTGCGGTTGGCGAGCAGATAGCGGCCATCCTTGACCTGCTCCACGATCAGCGCAACCGGGATGTTGTCGACCACGAGCTCGAGGAACTTCTTGGTGCTCTCCAGCTCCTGCGACAGCGAGCGGCGGTCGGTGATGTCCTCGAACAGGATGAGCAGAAATTCGGGCTTGTTGCTCTCGTTGCGGACCACGATCCGGATCGAGGCGACCATGCGCCGCGCGCCGGCACGATCCACCTCGAACTCATTGCGGTGCTGGCCATCCGGCGAATTGAGCGCGGCCTGGTCAGCGGCCTCGATGCTGGCCGCCGAGGCCGACGCAAACAGCTCCCGTGCATTCCTGCCGACGGCGAAGTCCCGCGACAATCCCCAGAACTTCTCATAGGCGCTGTTGGCGAAGATGTAGCAGCCGTCCTCGATGTTCTTGGCCGCCACGCAGGCCGGCACATGATCGAGCACCGATTCCAGGAACTGCTTGGTGGAGGCGAGCTGCCGCGACAGGTTGCGCTGCTCGGTGACGTCGAGATGGGTCGCCACCGAGCCGCCGTTCGGCAACACGAAATACTTCACCAGGATAGCCCGTCCGTCCGGCAGTTCCGTGGTCAGGCCATTGGCGCTCGATGCCTTCCGGTAAAATTCGTCATCGGTGACGCCGAGCACTCCGCGCTCGCGGCGCAGCCTCAGGATGTCGCAACCGGTCATGTTGGGCCGGAGGTCGGATCGCGTCAGGCCATAGATCTCGAGATAGCGGTCATTGCAGAAGATGACGAGGCGCTGCGCATCCGTCATCACCACGCCCTGGTTGAGGTTGTTCATGGCGGAGGAGATGAAGGCGTTGCGACGCAGCTGCAAACGGCTGGACCGGCGCAGCGAGGAATGGATCCACAGCCCGATCGCGGCGAGGAACGAGCAGACCACGATGCCCGCGATGAGGGCTTCCCAGATCACGCCGGGATCAAGCCTGGTGAGATCGCCCGGAACGGCAAGGCTGTACGATGCCGCAAAGGCGCGCGCAGGCGCGCCCGTAACGGCCAGGCATAGGAGGGCGTGCACAGCAATCGAAAGCGTGCTGCCCACGTGCCAGTTCTTCTCAGCCATCAGCCACCCGCGATTTCAACGTCGGATTGTCTGGCCTCGCGGGTTTGGATCGGGTAAACGCCTGTGGGCACAACAGAATAATGTGACATAAAATGCGGCAATTGCCCTGACATGATAAACGACTTCTTAACGGAAGCCCCGCCTGCGCCGCCGCATCCGGACCGTGCGCCACCGGTGCTTCCAACTGGTATCCTGCACAACCATGGATAGGGTCGATTGCGTCGTCATCGGAGCCGGCGTGGTCGGGCTCGCGGTGGCCCGGAAGCTCGCCCAGGCCGGGCGCGAGGTGATCGTGCTCGAGGAAGCCGAGGCGATCGGCACCGTCACCTCCTCGCGCAACAGCGAGGTGATCCATGCCGGCATCTACTACCGGGCCGGGAGCTGGATGGCGCGCATGTGCGTGGCAGGCAAGCACGCGCTGTACCGCTACTGCGCCGAGCGCGGCATCCCGCACAAAAATTGCGGCAAGCTGATCGTCGCGACCAGCCCGAAGGAGACCGAGAAGCTGCAATCGATCAAGGCGCATGCCGAGGCCAACGGCGTGCTCGACATGCAGCTGCTCTCGGGCGAGGCCGCACGCGCGCTGGAGCCGGCGCTCGCCTGCGACGCCGCGCTGCTGTCACCGTCGACGGGCATCATCGACAGCCATTCCTACATGCTCTCGCTGCGCGGCGAAGCCGAGGACGCCGGCGCAGCTTTCGCGTTTCACACCCCGCTGATCCGTGCCAAGGCGGCGGCCGGCCTCATCGAGATCGATGCCGGCGGCGAGGCACCGATGACGCTGCAATGCAGCCTCCTCGTCAACGCCGCGGGGCTGTCGGCAACGCATGTGGCGCGCAGCATCGACGGCATGCCGCTGGACCGGATTCCGCCGGCCTATCTCGCCAAGGGAAACTACTTCAGCTGCAACGCCAGGGCGCCGTTCTCGCGCCTGATCTATCCGGTGCCCGAGCCCGGCGGCCTGGGCGTGCACCTGACGCTGGACATGGCAGGACAGGCGCGCTTCGGGCCTGACGTCGAATGGATCGAGACGATCGACTACGAGGTCGATCCGTCACGCGCCGAGCGCTTCTATCCCGCGATCCGCAAATACTGGCCGACGCTGCCTGACGGCGCGCTGATGCCGAGCTATTCGGGCATCCGCCCGAAGATCGTGCCGCCGGCCGTGGCCACGCAGGATTTCTTGATGCAGGGCCCGCGCGATCACGGCGTTGCAGGCCTGATCAATCTGTTCGGCATCGAATCGCCGGGACTGACGTCCTCGCTCGCGATCGCCGATCACGTCGCCGAGCTCGCAGATATCGACAGTGTTTCGAGAAGCGGATAAGTGTGCGCGTCGAGAGCCACGGGTCCAAGCAAGAGTGAGCGCCGCACAACCGTGTTGCACGGTACACACCTTGCAGCAGGGATGAGCACGGATGCTCTCATCCCTGCGTGAAGGACGTGATCAACTCTACACTGTCACGGGGGTTACTAGTGGAGCGTGTCGCCAGATTGCTTCAGACGCTCGATCTGGTCCTTGACCATCAACTTCCGGCGCTTCAACTCAACAATTTGCAGGTCGTCTGTTGAAAGGTGCACGAGAGCTTCGTGCAATTCGTTCTCGAGAAGTTTGTGCTTCCGTTCCAATTCAACGAGATGTGCCTGAATTGTCATTCGAAACCTCCTCGGTAGGGTGAACCTTTAGGATTCGATCCGGACAACCAAGTCTACATCACCGATTCGTCCTGTCGATGGGTATCCGTCGTTGCAGCGTCATTTTTGAAAGTTCATATGTAACGAAGCGTGACTAAGGGAACCACGCCGGAAAAATCCATGATATCAATACGCCGACGCACCGCCGCAGCTCCCTGCAGAAATATGTTGCTGGAGATCGGGGACGAGGGATCGCAGATCGCTTGCGATCACGCGGCGCAAGGACGATAATTTCCACAGGGCATCCACAGCCCGGATCTCACGCCTATCGGTTTTCGGCCACCGCAGACATGACCAATGAAGATGAGCGTGAGCTCGAAGCCGAGCTCACCCGGTTGCAGCAGGAACACCGAGATCTCGATGCGGCGATCGATGCATTGCATCAATCGCCCGCCCCCGACCTGTTGCGGTTACAGCGCCTGAAGAAGCGCAAGCTGTTGTTGCGCGACCGCATCGCGTTCATCGAAGACCAGATCACCCCCGACATCATCGCCTGACCGTGAGCCGGTCTTGCGCGGCGCCCCGCCGCTTCCGAATCCGCTTGACTCAATAAGAACAAAATAGGAACATTCGCGGGCGCCCCAACACCTCAGAGAACGCTCAAGGACAACACACGAGGACAACGCAGATGTCGGCAACCGCCCTTTTCGACAACAGCCATTACGAACAGGCCTGCGATCAGGCGATCGCGATGTGCGACGGCAATCTGCGCAGCACCATCAAGGCGCTGATCATGGCCAACGAATATCTGGAAGCCGAGCTGGAGGAATTGCAGGCGGCGATTTCAGCCGGCTGCATTCCGGAGATCTCGCGCAGCAAGATGCGGAGCAAGAGCAGCGCCGCATAATCTTCAATCTTGGAGCAACGCCATGTCGGATGTGACCTATTACGTTGCAATGCCCTTCTTGATCGATGACGACGGATCACCCGTCGCAGGCGCTGCAGAGGAGTGTCAGTCCTCGACGGCGGCGCTGCGACGCGCAGAGATGCTGGCGCGCGGCGCCGGCCATATCGGCGCGATCGCGTTCAGCCGCAGCGGCGATCCCATGACCGGCGAATTCGGCGACGCGACGCTGCTGCGCAAGTTCGGCACCGTGCCGGAAGATCTTGCCACCCTCTAGACTAGCGCTCGCCGCCGACCAGCCTGATCCGCGGCTCGTGCCGGCGGCTCGCCTTGCGCACATACATGGCGGCATCCGCCTCCTCCAGGGCGCGGCCTGCAGCGGATTGCGGACCGAGCAGCGCGACGCCGGCCGAGGCGCCCGCGGTCACGTGCTGGCCGCGAAAAACGAATGACAATTCGTCGATCGCCTTCTCCAAGGCCGCAGCCTTGACCTTCGCATCGGTCTCGCTGAGATTCCAGAGCAGCAGCGCGAACTCGTCGCCCCCGAGCCGGCCGACCACGTCGGAGGCGCGGATCTGTCGCGTCAGCGTGGCGACAATCGCCTTGAGCACCTCATCGCCGGCGGCATGACCGAAGGAATCGTTGATCGGCTTCAGCCGATCGACGTCGAGCACGATCAGCGCCCCGCTGGCGCGGTAGCGCTTCATATAGGCGATGGCGCGCGCGAGCTCGCGCTCGAAACCGCGCCGGTTGGGAATCCCGAGCAGGAAATCGGTATCGGCGGCCGCCTCGAGCTCCGAGATCCGCAACAGGGCCGCCTTGAGCTTGCTCCTGAGGCCGCGGATGATCGCCTTGCCGTCATCGGCAGCCGGCGCTCTGCGCAAGGCCCGTTTGGCCGCGCGGCTCGAAACGGCTTTGGATCGGGCGGCGCTCATGTTCCGGCCCTTTCTGGCCTTCGCAGGGCTCGCCCTTTTCGGTTTCTTCATGGGCATCGTGCTCAATGAAGGCTTGCGGGGATTCACCAAGACAGGATAGTGGATTCCCTTCTCCTTGCCACCGCCTTGCGAGCCGCCGGCCGGAATCATTAATCTGGCCTATCTCTCTGTTTTTCTGGGCACAATTGACGTCATGACCGCGCCGATCGCCATCATCATGGGAAGCCAGTCGGACTGGGACACGATGCGGCACGCCGCCGACACGCTTGACGCGCTCGGCATTGCTGCCGACAGCCGCATCGTCTCGGCCCACCGCACGCCCGACCGGCTGTTCGCATTCGCCAAGGGTGCCAAGGCCGCAGGCTACAAGATTATCATCGCCGGCGCCGGTGGCGCGGCCCATCTGCCCGGCATGGCGGCGGCGCTGACGGAACTCCCTGTGTTTGGTGTTCCCGTCGAATCCAAGACGCTCAGGGGCGTCGATTCGCTCTATTCGATCGTCCAGATGCCCGCGGGCATTCCGGTCGGCACCCTCGCCATCGGCAAGGCCGGCGCGATCAATGCCGCGCTGCTGGCAGCCGCCGTGCTGGCATTGTCCGACCCCGCCCTGTCGGATCGCCTCGCCGCCTGGCGCAAGGCCCAGACCGAGGCGGTCGCCGAGCGGCCGGAGGACAAGGCGTGACGGACACCAGGCACGTGAAGCTGAAGCCCGGTGACACCATCGGAATCCTCGGCGGCGGACAATTGGGCCGGATGCTTGCCATGGCCGCGGCGCGACTCGGCCTGCGCTGCCAGGTGTTCTCGCCCGATCCGGATTCACCGGCCTTCGACGTCGTGCTGAACGCGACCTGCGCCGAATATGCCGACGTCGAGGCGCTCGAATTGTTCGCGCATGATGTCGACGTCATCACCTACGAATTCGAGAACGTGCCGGCGGCAGCCGCGCTGGTATTGGACGCGCGCCGCCCGGTGCTGCCCAACCGCAAGATCCTCGAGACGACCCAGGACCGGCTCGCCGAGAAGGATTTCGTGACGAAGCTCGGGATCGGCACTGCCGCCTACGCCGACGTCACCTCCGTCTCCTCGCTGCGCGAGGCGATCGCCAGGATCGGCCTTCCAGCGGTGCTGAAAACCCGCCGCTTCGGCTATGACGGCAAGGGCCAGGCCATCATCCGCGAGGGCGACGACATCGCGAAGGTGTGGACCAGCCTCGCCACCAAATCGGCGATCCTGGAGGCCTTCGTGCCCTACGAGCGCGAGATCTCCGTGATCGCCGCGCGCGCGGCCACGGGCGAGGTCGAGTGCTTCGACGTCACCGAGAACGAGCACCGCGACCACATCCTGAAGATATCGCGTGCGCCCGCGCCGATTCCTGACGCGCTCGCCGAGGAGGCGCGCAGCATCGCGAGCAAAATCGCAAGCGCGCTCGACTATGTCGGCGTGCTCGCGGTCGAAATGTTCGTGCTGGCAGGCGGCACCGGACCGAAGGTGCTGGTCAACGAGATCGCGCCGCGCGTGCACAATTCCGGGCACTGGACGCTCGACGGCGCCTCCGTCTCGCAGTTCGAGCAGCACATCCGCGCCATCGCCGGCTGGCCGCTCGGCAAGCCGGTGCGCCACGGCGAGGTCGTCACCATGACCAATTTGATCGGCGACGAGATCAACGATTACGAAAAGTGGCTGAGCGTGCCGGGCGCGACCGTGCACATCTACGGCAAGGGTGCGCCGCGCCCCGGCCGCAAGATGGGCCACGTGACGGAAGTCAGGCCGCCCCGCGACACGTGACGGGATCGCAGCAAGAGCTGCAATCCCGCCGGGCGATTGTGACTACGCCGTCTTCACGCCCGCAACGACGCCGCTGGGCTCCTCGCTGAGCCAGCGATAGATCACCCCGCCGAGCGCGCCGCCGATCAGCGGCGCGACCCAGAACAGCCACAGCTGCGACAGCGCCCAGCCGCCGACGAACAACGCCGGGCCGGTGCTGCGCGCCGGGTTCACCGAGGTGTTGGTGACGGGAATGCTGACGAGGTGGATCATCACCAGCGCGAGCCCGATCGCCAGCGGAGCGAAACCCGCCGGCGCGCGCCCATGGGTCGCCCCCATGATGATGAACAGGAACATCATGGTCATCACCACCTCGGTGAGGAAGCCGGCCATCATGCTGTACTGACCGGGCGAATGCGCGCCATAGCCGTTGGAGGCGAAGCCCTTGCTGACGTCGAAGCCGGGCGCCCCACTCGCAACGACATAGAGCAGCGATGCGGCGACAATCGCGCCCGCCACCTGGGCGATCACATAAGGCAGGATCTGGCCGGCCGGAAAGCGGCCGCCGGCGGCGAGACCGACCGTGACGGCCGGATTCAGATGGCACCCGGAGATGTGGCCGATCGCGTAGGCCATGGTGACGACGCTCAATCCGAAAGCCAGGGACACGCCGACCAGCCCGATCCCGACCTGCGGGAAGCCGGCGGCGATCACCGCGCTTCCGCAGCCCGCGAATGTCAGCCAGAAGGTGCCGATGGCTTCGGCAGCATATTTTTTGATGTCCATTGTAGTCCCTCATTGCAAAGATTCCGGAACAAAGCTCCGGTGCGGCCCCGTCCTCGGCGCCAAATCGCCCAAATCGGGGCCGCATGGAGGTATTTTCGCCGCATTTAATGGCCGAACTTGGCCCGAAAATCCGCTTGGCCGGTGGACATCTGCGGTTTTGTCTGATACATCCGCGCGCTCAAGGTTAAGGGCTTGCGCGTTTCGCCATCCCCTTTGACTTACCAGAATTCAAATCCGATCCACCTGAAGAGGATGCCGCGTGCAGGTTCTCGTTCGCGATAACAATGTTGATCAAGCCCTCAAGGCGCTGAAGAAGAAGATGCAGCGCGAGGGAATTTTCCGCGAGATGAAGCTCCGCGGTCATTACGAGAAGCCCTCCGAGAAGAAGGCCCGCGAAAAGGCCGAAGCCGTGCGCCGCGCGCGCAAGCTGGCCCGCAAGAAGCTGCAGCGCGAAGGCCTGCTGCCGATGAAGCCGAAGCCGGTGTTCGGCGCCGGCCCGGGCGGTGATCGCGGCGGTCGTGGCGGCCCCGGCGCAGGTCCGCGCGGACCGCGCTGAGCCGATTCAGCAAGACTCTAGTTTTCGATGACGCGGGCCCCGGGCCCGCGTTATTGTTTTGAGGACTTGTCGGATCAAGCTCTAGCGCGAGCCAACCGTAGATGGCCTCCCCTTTCTCCCAGCGCGGCCTTCCGCGACGGCGCCGGATCTGGCAGCCGCCGCTCGCGGCGGCCCTGACGGGGATCGTGCTGGGCGGCTGCTCGTTCGATCTGGGATCACTGATGCCGGAGAAGGACAAGCCGCAGGAGGCCCCCAAGGCCGCCGCGCCGGCCGAGAGCGCGGTGAGCGCCGGCAACGTCACCGAAGCCCAGGCCCATACCGCGAAGGCTCAGTCTCTGGCGAAGTCAGGCGAGGCCGCGGCAGCGCTCGACGAGTTCAATCGCGCGATCGGCCTCGATCCCTACAATGCGCAGGCGCTCTATGGCCGCGCCCTGATCTACCAGGGCAACAACCAGCACGACTTCGCGATCGCCGATTTCAGCGCCGCCAGCGGACTCAACCCGCAAAAGGCCGAGCCGCTGCTGGGCCGCGCCAACAGCTATCTCGCGCTCGGCAAGGTCAACGAGGCCGCAGCCGATCTCGACGAAGCCTCCGAGGCCGATCCGAACAATGCCCAGGTCTGGACCGCGCGCGGTCAGGTCTATGAGCGCTTGGGCGACAAAGCCAAGGCGGCGGCGTCCTACACCAAGGCGGTTGCGCTTCGTCCACGCGACGAACCCGCTCGCAGCGGTCTCGCCCGCGTCGGCGGCTGACGGTTTGGCGGAGGCTGAGCGGAGTTCTAGTCGGGCGTGGCGCTCTTGGGCAGAACGGCGTTGAACATCGACTTCATGCCCGACAGCATCTCGTCGGCGACATTGGTCTTCTTCGGCCGCGGCAGGGCGGCGCCCGCATCGGCACGCAGGTCGAGCGGCGGTGCGATGACCGGCACGGGAATGTCGGCCGGCGGCGTCACCCGATTCGGATCATCGTTGCCAATCGAGGCCGTGTAGGGCGGATTGGAGCCCCCATTGCCATAGGCCTCGGGTGAGGGCGTCGAGACATTGATCGGCGGCGGCAGCGGACGGACTGGAGACGGCTCCACATTCACGACACGCGGAGCCTCCGGCGTGCGGGCGGCGTCCCGCACCGCAGGCTCAGCCGGCTTGGTCTCCGACGCGCGAGCCTCGGCAGGCTTGGTTTCCGACGACCTGGCCTCGGCAGCCTTGCCCTCGGGCGACTTGCGCAGGCGCTCGATCGCAGCACGCGCCAGATCGTTGGCGTCGGGAGCCGCGGAAGCCGCCGTCGGGGCCGAATTGGCCTCAACCACGGGAGCAGAAGCCGCCGGTGCGGATTTCGCCGCGGCCTTGTCGCGGGCAGAGGGACGTCCGCGCGGACCGGTGTCAGCGGGAGCCACGTCTGCGGCCTTGGTCTCGGCGGCCGGCGGATGATCGGCCGGCTTCTCGACCGCCGCCTTGTCCGTCACGCTCTTCTCGGGGATGCCCTTGGCCTTGACGCCGGAGGCGGGAAGGTTGGCGGTATCGGTGGGTTTGCCGTCGCTGCCGGTCTGGGCAGGCGCGGTCACGGCGGCTGGGGTGTCGGCGGCCGGCTTGGCGTTGATGTAATGATTGACGATGTAGGCCCCGATGATCGTCGCGAGCACCGAGGGGAAAATATCCATCGAAATTTTTGCGAGGTATTTCAGCATTCCGACCACACTCCCCGCGCGACCTGATGCGGGAACTTTAGGGCATTGTGAGGGATCAACTGCGACGGATCGATGGCAAACGGTGGCGCGACCCTAGCGCTTCAGCTCAATTTCAAGGAACACGATCTCAGTTGAGGTTTCGTTAAGTACGTCATGCTGGACGCCGGCCTTGCGGAAATAGGATTTCCCGGCGGCAAGCTGCGCCTTGGACCTTTCGCCATTGGGCGCGACGATGGTCATCTCGCCGGCGGCGAGCGGAACGATCACATAGTCCATGCCATGGGTGTGATGGCCGGTGGCGCTGCCGGGGGCAAGCCGCCATTCCGTCACCCGGACCTCTTCGTTGTCGACCTGAACCTCGGACTGGGCGGCAAGCACCGGGAGCTCCTTCTAGGGTACGAAAACCATGAACACGTAGACGGCAAATACCACCATATGCACCAGGCCGAACAGGACATTGGTCCTGCCCGTGCCGAAGGTCAGCATGCTCAGGAAGAAGGTCAGCAGCAGGAGCACGCTGCCCTGGGCGCCGAGGCCGAGCTCGAGCTCCTTGTCGAGCGCGTAAGTGGCGACGCCGACGGCAGGAATGGTCAGGCCGATGGTCGCCAGCGACGATCCCAGAGCGAGGTTGATGCTCTTCTGGAGGTCGTTCTGGCGGGCCGCCGAGACGGCCGCGACGCCTTCCGGCATCAGGATCAGAAGCGCGACCAGAAGCCCGGCAAAGGCCGGCGGCGCGCCGATCTTGGCCGCGACGGCGTCGACCACCAGCGAGAATTTCTTGGAGAGCAGCACGACCGCCAGCAGCGCGATCAGCAGCAGCACGACGCTGAGCACCAGCATCCTGCCCGACAGATGCACCTCGCCGCTGCCGGCGTACGCCCGCTCGTGGACGAAGTAATCCTTGTGCAGGACCGTTTGGGTGTAGAGAAACACCGCATAGAGCGCCAGCGTGACCACGTCGACGAAGCCGAGCTGGACCGCCGAATAGACAGGCCCCGGCGTGGTGGTGGTGTAGTTCGGCAGGATCAGCGTGATGGTCGCGAGCGCGAACAGGACGCTGAGATAGACGTTGGCGCCGGAGAGCTGAAAACCCTGCTCGCGATAGCGCAGGCCGCCGATGAAGATGCAGAGCCCGACGAGGCCGTTGCAGACGATCATGACCACGGCGAACACGGTGTCGCGCGCCAGTGCCGGGGCAGGCTTGTCGCCCAGCATGATCGTGGTGATCAGCGCGACCTCGATGATGGTCACCGAGAGCGTCAGCACCAGCGTGCCGTAGGGTTCGCCGACCCGCTCCGCGATCACCTCGGCATGATGAACCGCCGCGAACACCGTGCCGAACAGGATGACCAGAAGGACAACGGTGAAGAGAAGACCACCAAACGACAGCGTGAAGACGTAATCCGTGGCGCTGACGGCTGCGAACAACAGCAGGGCCAGCGCCGGAAAGACCCAGGCCGACCGGGGCATCGGATCATGCGCGCTCATCCATCGGCTCCAACTACGAAAGCGAGCAATAGCAAATCGGCCGGCGGATTCAATGCCAGTGCAGGATCGGTGCGACCGGCAGGAACGTCAGCAACAGGAACAGCGGGATCAGCACGGCGCCGGCGCGCAGGAGATAACCGAAGAAGCTCGGCATCGCGACGCCGTTCTCGCGCGCGATGCTGCTCACCATGAAGTTCGGCGCGTTGCCGATATAGGTGAGCGCTCCCATGTAGACGGCCCCCATGGAGATCGAGGCGAGCGTGCCCGAGAGCTGATGCATCAGCACCTGCGGATTGCCGCCGGCGAGCTCGAAGAACAGCAGATAGGTCGGCGCATTGTCGAGGAACGCGGACATCAGGCCGGTGAACCAGAAATAGACGACCTCGCGCGGCGCGCCATCCGGCGCCGTCACCGCCGACAGCAGCCAGGCGAACGCGCCGTGATGGCCGGCATTGAGCATGGCAATGACCGGGATGATGGCGACGAAGATGCCCGCGAACAGTTTTGCGACCTCGCGGATCGGCTCCCAGGTGAAGCCGTTGGCCTGCCTGTGCTCGTCGGGCGTCAGCCACACCGACAGCGCCGCGATGGCCAGCAGCGCCAGGTTGCGCGCGACGTCCTCCAGCTCCAGCTTGGTACCGAAAATGTCGAAGGCAATGTCGGGCCTCCACATCGCCGAGGCGAGAAGGCTGGCGACGATGGCTGCGATCAGCACCAGATTGACGAGGCCGCGGATGCGCAACGGCTCTCCCCGGCCCGTGTCGGCGGGCGGCGGCTCACCGCGAAAGCGCCAGACGTCGACGACGGCGAAGATCGCGAGCAGCAGGACGGCGACGAGTGCGGTCTGCAACCAGATGGTCCGCGTGGTCCAGAAGAAGTCAACGCCATGCAGGAAGCCGACGAACAGCGGGGGATCGCCGAGCGGGCTCAGCGCGCCGCCGACATTGGCCACCAGGATGATGAAGAAGATGACGACATGGGTGTTGTGGCGCCGCTGCCGGTTGGCGCGGATCAAGGGGCGGATCAGGATCATCGCGGCACCCGTGGTGCCGACGATGCTCGCCCCCAGCGTGCCGAGCGCGAGGATGCCGACATTCGCCGCCGGCGTGCCCTTGATGTCGCCCGTGATGAGGATGCCGCCGGCCACGACATAGAGCGCGAACAGCAGCACGATGAACCCGAGATATTCGGCGAGCATGGCATGGACCAGCGCCGCCAGTGTCGCCATGCCGCCGGCGAAGACGACGAGCGCGGCGAGCGCCAGTAGCGACCAGGCAGCGGTGATCTTGCCGTAATGGTGATGCCAGATCTTCGGCAACAGCAGCGGCCCCATTGCAATCGACAGCAACAAGCCGGCAAAGGGCAGCGCATAGGGCCAGCGCATCGCCGCACCATCGAGGCCGGTCGCGGCAAGCGCGTTCTGCGGCAGAAACGTCAAGCAGGAGACGACGAGCGCGGGGAGGTAACGTTGAGCCAAGCCGTCAGCCGCCAATGAAGCCTCTCGCGGTTTCGATCGCGCCAAATTGATCGAGATCGTCGTGTCCGCCGCCCTCCATGCGAACGAACCGCTTGGGCTCGCGGGCGAGCGCGAACAGACGCTCTCCGAAGAGGATCGAAATGACAAGGTCATTGGTGCCATGCATGACGAGCAGCGGCACCGTGACGCGCGACATGCGCTGGTCCGAATGGAACGGGTCGCGCATCAGAAGGCGGACCGGAACGAACCAGAACGATGACCCCGCAATGTCGGCCGTCGACGTATAGGGCGCCTCCAGGATGAGTTTTCCAACGCGATGCTCCGAGGCGAGCGCGACCGCGACGCCCGTCCCGAGCGAAAAGCCCCAGGCGACGATTCGTTCCGCCGCATAGCGCGCGGTGGTGAACGCGTAGGCGGCTGCAGCGTCGCGCAGCAGGCCCTGCTCGCTCGGCATCCCGCTCGAGCCGCCATAGCCGCGATAGGACAGCGCAACGAGGCCGGTGCCGTCGGCGGTCATCGCCTTGAAACGACCAACGCGGCCGGCGAGAAAATCGCCATTGCCGTGGAAGTAGAGGATCACGGAACGACCGGGCTTGGCCGGCACGTGCCAGACGATGACCTGCTCGCCATCAGACGTGGTTAGGACATGCTCTTGCGCCTCGGGAAGGCCCGCAGCATCGGGTGCGGTGCGGCCGGCGGGCGGGATCGGAAACAGCATCTCGCGCTGGCGGACGTACAGCACGAGGAGACCGGCGCAATAGACGGTCAGGAGCACGATGGCGATCCACTTGACGATGCTCATCATTGCGCGGCCGCTCCCTCGGTTGAGACTAGGGCTTGCGACGGCTCCGCAGCAATTTCATGACGTCGGGCCGCAGGCTCGCCGGAACGTCGCGGCAGCTGCACGCCGCCTTGTGGGCAGCGTGCCAGGCGACGCGCTGCTCGCGCACGCCTTGGGCGGCATGCAATCGGACTGGTGCCATTCCTAATTGATGGCCACGGTCCCTCCCCCCGTCACATCGCCTTGACGATGTTCTCGGTGACCTTCTTGGCGTCGCCGAGCAGCATCATGGTGTTGTCGCGGTAGAACAGCGGATTGTCGATACCGGCATAGCCCGACGCCAGCGAGCGCTTGATGAACATCACCGTGCCGGCCTTCCAGACCTGGAGCACCGGCATGCCGTAGATCGGCGAAGTCTTGTCCTCTTCGGCCGCCGGGTTGGTGACGTCGTTGGCGCCGATCACGAAGGCAATGTCGGCCTGCGCGAATTCGGAGTTGATGTCCTCGAGCTCGAACACCTCGTCATAGGGCACGTTGGCTTCGGCCAGCAGCACGTTCATGTGGCCGGGCATGCGGCCGGCGACCGGGTGAATGGCGTATTTCACCTCGACGCCTTCCTTCTTGAGCATGTCCGCCATCTCGCGCAGCGCGTGCTGGGCCTGCGCCACCGCCATGCCGTAGCCGGGCACGATGATGACCTTGGAGGCGTTCTTCATGATGAAGGCCGCATCGTCCGCCGAGCCGAGCTTGGCGGGCTTCTGCTCGCCCGTGGCGCCGCCGGCCGCCGCGGTCTCACCGCCGAAGCCGCCGAGGATGACCGAGATGAAGGACCGGTTCATCGCGTGGCACATGATGTAGGACAGGATCGCGCCCGAGGAACCGACCAGCGCGCCGGTGATGATCAGCGCGGAATTACCGAGCGTGAAGCCGATGCCGGCGGCCGCCCAACCCGAATAGGAGTTCAGCATCGAGATCACGACCGGCATGTCGGCGCCGCCGATCGGGATGATCATGAGCACGCCGAGCGCCAGCGCGATGATGGTGATCATCCAGAAGTCGAACGCGCCGCCGGTGAGGACGAGACGGACGATAAAGAACACCAGCGCCACGGCCAGCGCGATGTTGATGATGTGACGGGCCGGCAGGATGATCGGCGCGCCGCTCATGCGCGCGGACAGCTTCAGGAACGCGATCACCGAGCCGGTGAAGGTCAGCGCGCCGATGGCGACACCGAGCGACATTTCGACCAGACTTGATGCATGAATGGCGCCAGGCTTGCCGATGTCGAAGGCCTCAGGCGCGTAGAACGCGCCGGCAGCGACCAGCACCGCGGCCATGCCGACCAGCGAGTGGAAGGCGGCGACCAGTTCCGGCATCGAGGTCATCGGCACGCGGCGGGCGATCACCGCGCCGATGCCGCCGCCGATCGCGACCGCGAGGATCACGAGGACCCAGGCCACGCCATCCGCCGGCGGATGGCTCGCCAGCGTGGTGGCGACCGCGATCGCCATGCCGATCATGCCGAACAGATTGCCCTGGCGCGAGGTTGCCGGGCTCGACAGCCCGCGCAGCGACAGGATGAACAGCACCCCCGCCACGAGATACAAGAATGCAGAGAGATTGGCGCTCATCTCAGGTCCCCATTGATCCCTTCAGCCCGAGGTGGCCGCTTACTTCGACTTCTTCTTGTACATCGCCAGCATGCGCTGGGTGACAAGGAAGCCGCCAAAGATGTTCACGCAGGCGAAGACGAGCGCGACGAAGCCGAAGCCGCGCGCCCAGCCCGAGCCGCTCGAAACCATGCCGACGCCGACGGCGAGCAGCGCGCCGACCACGATCACCGAGGAGATCGCGTTGGTCACGCTCATCAGCGGCGTGTGCAGCGCGGGCGTCACCGACCACACCACGAAATAGCCGACGAAGACGGCGAGGACGAAGATCGACAGCCGGAAGATGAAGGGGTCGACGACCTGTGCAGCGTGCTCCATGGCAATCTCTCCTTAAGCTTTCGGCTGGAAGTTCGGGTGGATCACGGCGCCGTCCTTCGTCAGCGCGGTAGCCTTGACGAGTTCGTCGTCCCAGTTGACGGCGAGCTTCTTCTCTTTCTTGTCGATCATGGTCTCGATGAAGGAGAACAGGTTGCGCGCGTAGAGGCTGGAGGCCGAGGCCGCAACGCGACCCGCAACGTTGGTGTAGCCGACGATCTTGATGCCATCGAGGTCGACGACTTCGCCGGCCTTGGCGCCCTCGACATTGCCGCCGCGTTCGACGGCGAGATCGACCAGCACCGAGCCGGGCTTCATCGACTTGACCATGTCGGCACTGACGAGCTTCGGCGCCGGGCGGCCCGGAATCAGCGCGGTGGTGATGACGATGTCCTGCTTCTTGATGTGCTCGGCGGTGAGCGCGGCCTGCTTGGCCTGGTATTCTTTCGACATTTCCTTGGCGTAGCCGCCGGCGGTCTGCGCGTTCTTGAACTCCTCGTCCTCGACGGCGAGGAATTTCGCGCCGAGGGATTCCACCTGCTCCTTGGTGGCGGGCCGCACGTCGGTCGCGGTCACGACGGCGCCGAGACGGCGCGCGGTCGCGATCGCCTGGAGGCCGGCGACGCCGACGCCCATCACGAACACCTTCGCGGCGGGCACGGTGCCGGCCGCCGTCATCATCATCGGGAAGGCGCGGCCGAAAGCCTCGGCACCCTCGATCACGGCGCGGTAGCCGGCAAGGTTCGCCTGCGAGGACAACACGTCCATCACCTGGGCGCGCGTGATGCGCGGCATCAATTCCATCGCGAAAGCGGAGACGCCGGCCTCGGCGATCGTCTTCAGCGCGGCCTCGTTGCCATAGGGATCCATGATGGCGATGACGAGCGCGCCGCGCTTGTATTGACTAACCTCGGAAGCCTCGGGACGCTTCACCTTGATGACGATGTCGGCGTCCTTCAGCGCGTCAGGGCTGACGGTGGCGCCCACGGCGGTGAATTCTGAATCCGGCAGGCCCGATTTGAGGCCGGCGCCCGGCTCGATGGCGATCTCGGCGCCTAACGCCTTGAACTTCTTCACCGTATCAGGCGAAGCGGCGACCCGCGGCTCCGACGGATCGATTTCCTTGGCAACGGCAATTTTCATGAGGCCTCCGGCGACGCAGGACAGCGCGCGCGCAAACTAAGCGTTACTTCCCGCAGCGTTCGATACCGGTTTTGTTACCGGCTTGGATGCAAATATTCTGGGCAGCTGCTGCCGCTGGCATGTGCAGCTGCTGATCGATCAGGTGAGGAAGATCGCCATCAGGATCACGATGAGCGCGACCGAGACCGTGCCCCACTTAACCAGCTTGATGAAGCCCTCGTAGGTCTGCTCGTGGGCAGCGTAGTCGTTGCCGTCGGCGGTCGTGTACGCCACTTCGCTATGGTCAGCCATCGATTGTCCCCAGTCGAAAGTCGAATTCTCGGGCTGGGATACCGCAAACTTCCAGGCAGGGCAACGGCACCCGGGCGCGGTTTTCCGCAAATGGGGTCATTTGGAATTCCGATTGTCCTTGATCCAGCGCGTGAGGCTTTGCTCGCTGACTTCGCCAGCGGCAAGGGACAGAAAGATAATGGTCGCTTCCGCAGGATCGGGACTAAAGCCAACGCCATTCTTGTGGAGAAAGACCATCATCGCCATGAAGGCGATGCGCTTGTTGCGGTCAGCGAATGCACGGTTCTTCGCCAGCCCGAACGCGTAAGCCGCGGCAAGTTCATCAAGCGTCGCCTGCTCGTAGCGCCGCTTGTTGATCGGCCGCTCCAGGGCCGACCGCAGCATGCCTTCATCACGCAGCCCCGGTGCACCACCAAATCGGCGAAGCTGTCGGCTGTGAATTGCGACAGCCTGCTCGTAGGTGATCCACAGCGGCTCTCGATGCTCGCTCACGGCGCGACGCCACTATTTTGCGAGCGCGGCGAGCGTGTCGCGATACTTGTCCATGACCTCGTCGGCGATCTCCATCGTCCGTTCGAAGTCCGGATCATAGGGCAGCGCCTGGAAGCCACCCCCGGGCAGTTCGACAATATGCAATTGCTGTCCGCGCTTGAGATCGAGCCGCTGCATCAGCTCGCGCGGAAGCAACAGCCCGTCCGAATTGCCGATCTTCTTGATCTCGATCTTCATGGCCGGCCGATCTTTAGCGCGTTATACACATGTATAACATCGCCACAGAGCGAGTTCAACAGATGTTTTACGCACCGGCAAGCGCGAACGGCCTCAGCCCATTGCCTCCAGCTCGTCTATCATCCCAGCGATCACGCTAAGCCCGCCGTCCCAGAACTCGGGGTCCTTGGCATCGAGTCCGAACGGCCGCAGCAGCTCCGAATAGTGCTTCGTGCCGCCGGCGGCGAGCATGTCGAGATAGCGTTCGGCAAAGCCCTCGGTGGCGTGCTCATAGACCGCATAGAGCGAGTTCACGAGACAATCGCCGAACGCATAGGCGTAGACGTAGAACGGCGAATGGATGAAGTGCGGGATGTACATCCAGTAGTTCTCGTAGCCCGCCTTGATCTCGATCGCCGGTCCAAGGCTCTCGCCCTGCACCGACAGCCAGATCTCGCCGAGCCGCGTCGCGGTGAGCTCGCCGTTCTTGCGCTCGGTGTGGACCGCACGCTCGAAGGAATAGAACGCGATCTGCCGCACCACGGTGTTGATCATGTCCTCGACCTTGCCGGCGAGCAGCGCCTGGCGCTGCTTCGCACTCTTCGTCTGGGCCAGCAGCCGCTTGAAGGTGAGCATTTCGCCGAACACGCTCGCGGTCTCCGCCAGGGTCAGCGGCGTCGGCGCCATCAGCGCGCCGTTCTTTGCCGCGAGCACCTGATGGACGCCATGGCCGAGCTCATGCGCGAGCGTCATCACGTCGCGCGGCTTGCCCTGGTAGTTCATGAGAACGTAAGGGTGCGCTGACGGCGTGGTCGGATGCGAGAACGCCCCGGGCACCTTGCCCGGCCGGACCGGCGCGTCGATCCAGCGGTCGGTGAAGAAGCGCTCGGCGATATCGGCCATTTTGGGCGAGAAGCCGCGATAGGCCGTCAGCACCATGCTGCGCGCCTCCGGCCAGGCGATGACATCGGTCGCCGCGAAAGGCAGCGGCGCGTTGCGGTCCCAATAGGCCAGCCGCTTCTTGCCGAACCATTTCGCTTTCAGCGCATAATAGCGATGCGACAGTTTCGGATAGGCTGCGCGCACCGAGGCGACCAGCGCATCGACGACCTCGCGCTCGACACGATTGTTCAGATGGCGGGAATCGGCCACGTCCTTGAAGCCGCGCCAGCGGTCGGAGATGTCCTTGTCCTTGGCCAACGTGTTGGTGATCAGCGCAAAGGTGCGCTCATTGGCCTTGAAGGTCTTCGCCAGTGCCTCCGCCGCGCTCTTGCGCTTGGCGCCGTCGCGATCCTGCAGCAGATTCAGCGTCGGCTCGATCGCGAACTCCTTGGCGCCGACCTTGAAGCGGAGGCTGGAGATGGTCTGATCGAACAGCCGGTTGAAGGCTGAATAGCCGGTCTGCGCCTTCTCCAGGAAAAGCTGCTCGAGCTTGTCGTCGAGCTGGTACGGCTTCTCCTTGCGCAGATCCTCGATCCAGGGACCGTAGTGCGCGAGCTCGGCGGCCTGCATCGCGCGATTCAAAATATCGTCATCGATCCGATTGAGCTCGAGCGCGAAGAACAACAGATGCGTGGACGCCGCCGTCAGCCGCTCGGACACGTCGCCGTAAAACTTTGAAATCGCAGGGTCCACACTGTCGCCGGCATGGACGAGCCCGGCATAGGAGCCGAGACGGCCGGCGAGATCGTCGATCGCCTCATAGCGTCGCACCGCCTCGGCGAGCCACTTTCCGCCATCTTCGTTTGCTGTCCCTGTCGCCAGCTTGCCCCTGTAGTCCGTCTCGAAGGCGACGCAGTCGGCATCCATTCTCTCGAGGTCGCGCGCCACCTCCGGCGCCTCGATCCCGGAATAGAGGTCGGCCAGGTTCCACTCCGGAAGCTTGCCGGTCTTGCTCGCAGCTTTGGAGGGTGCAGCTTTGGAGGGCCTTGCCTTGGGGGCGGATTTTTTGGTGCTTGGCTTGCGGAGAGCGGGCTTGCCGGGAGCGGACTTCTTGAGAGCGGACTTGTTCAAGGCAGATTTGTTCAAGGCGGACTTGGAGCGCGAATTCATTGTGTGGGAAACCTGTGTTCAACAATCGCGGCGGCAGGCGGGGGCATCAAGGTTTAAGCGTGCGTTAATCGGCTTCGGCCAGAGTGCCCCGATTCGAGACAGATAGTAGTAGCGTGCGGGGAACACCATGGCTGCCAGTATTTTGATCGCCGACGACGACGCTGTAGCCCGCCGGCTGGTCGAGAACATGGTGCAGAAATGCGGCTATGAGACGGTCGTCGTGGACTCCGGTGACGCCGCAATTGCCGCCCTCACTGCCCCCGACGGACCGGCCATCGACGCCGTCATCCTCGACCTCGTCATGCCCGGCCTCGACGGCATGGGCGTATTGGCGAAGATCCGCGAAGCCGGCCTGAGCGTCCCCGTCATCGTGCAGACCGCTCATGGCGGTATCGACAACGTGATCTCCGCGATGCGCGCGGGCGCGGCCGATTTCGTCGTCAAGCCGGTCGGCGTCGAGCGGCTCCAGGTCTCGCTTCGCAACGCGCTCAACACGTCCGCGCTCAAGGGGGAATTGCAGCGCATCCGTCACAGCCGCGAAGGACGGCTCACCTTCTCCGACATCATCACCCGCTCCGAAGCGATGACGGGCGTGATGCGCGCCGCCCAGAAGGCGGCAAACTCCGCGATCCCCGTGCTGATCGAGGGCGAGTCCGGCGTCGGCAAGGAGATGTTCGCGCGCGCCATCCATGGCAGCGGCGAGCGCAAGGCCAAGCCGTTCGTTGCGGTCAATTGCGGCGCAATTCCCGACAACCTCGTCGAGTCCATCCTGTTCGGCCATGAGAAGGGCGCCTTCACCGGGGCCACCGAGCGGCACACGGGCAAGTTCGTCGAGGCTCATGGCGGCACGCTGTTTCTGGACGAGGTCAGCGAGCTGCCGCTGACGGCGCAGGTAAAGCTGCTGCGTGCGCTCCAGGAAGGCGCCGTGGAATCGGTCGGCGGCCGCAAGCCGCTCAAGGTCGACGTCCGCATCATCTCGGCCACCAATCGCAAGCTGCTGGAGCGGGTGAAGCAGGGACAATTCCGGGAAGACCTGTTCTACCGGCTGCACGTGCTGCCGCTGACGATCCCCTCGCTGCGCGCGCGGCGTGAGGATATCCCGCACCTGCTCAGGCATTTCATCGCGCGCTTTGCCGCCGAGGAGAACCGCCCGATCACCGGGATCAGCGGCGAGGCGGTGGCCCATCTTGCCCAGCTCGACTGGCCCGGCAACATCCGCCAGCTCGAGAACGCGGTCTATCGCGCCGTGGTGATGAGCGACGGGGACCAGCTTGGTCTCGGCGACTTCCCTCTGCTCGCCTCGCAGGCGCATCCCGTCACGGATATTCCGACCGCTCCGTTGCTGCTCGAGCCGGCGGCGACGCCCTCCGTAGTGTCGGGTAATGAAATACCAATCGCCCCGCTCCCCGCGGTGGGAACGCTGTCTATGCTCACTGCGACCGGGGATGTCCGCCCGCTGGAGGACATGGAGAACGAGATCATCCGTTTCGCCATCTCGCATTATCGCGGCCAGATGTCCGAAGTGGCTCGCCGACTCAAAATCGGCCGCTCGACGCTCTACCGCAAACTCGACGAGGCCGGGGTTCCCGGGCATGGCGGCAAAAGCGGCGAGGAGACGCATTGAGCCCAGTGCGAACGAAGCTTCGCACGGCGGTGCGAGATCGCTCTAAGCCGTTCGCGTGACGACGGAATTCGTCTGCGATTTGAACCGTGACTTGGAAGTGACAGACAGAGGGAAAAGCGCGTGGCAGAAGCGTACAATCCGTTGCCAAGAGGCTCCCTTGAAGTCAGTTTGTCGTGAGTTGCCCCGGGCAGCGCTGGCCGCAAAATCGGGGCCTGTATATCGTCTGCGTCAGAATCGTTGCGTGCAGGCGTGCAACTTTCGAGAGGCCGGCGCGGTTTAGCCGAAACATCAATAAGCGATAACGAGCTGTTCCATGAAGGAACAGTTCACCCGAGGGGTGCGACACAATGCGTGACTGTTTGAACCACCGTGTGGGCTTTGACCGTGTCTTGATGACGGTCGCGGCGACCTTCCTCACGGTGTCGGCCAGCTCGGCCCTGGCGCAGGATCTGCCGCGCAGCAGCGCCGCGGAACTCGCGATCGAAGCCGCGATCCCGCGCCCCGAACCGGCAAACGTCCCGCCCCCGACTGCAGCCGACATCAAGCTCGACACCACCGCCACGGTGCAGGATTCCACGAAGGACGTCGCAAGAGATTCCGCCAAGGTGAACGTCGCGCCCACCGCGGACAAGGTGGAGACCAAGCCCTCCGACGTTGCCACCACACCCGCGCCGGAAGCGCCGAAGAGCGAGACTGCGAAAACCGGGCCGGCCAAGGCCGACACCGCAACGGCCACGCCGACGGCTCCCGCAGCACCGGCCGCCGAACCGGTGAAGGCCGCAAGCAACGTGCCCACCGCCGACCAACCGGTCGCGGACAAGCTCAAGGACATCATCGGCGCTAAGACCTCGCGCCATTTCGACCGCAAGAACGAGCGTGCAGCGATTGAGAAGTTCTATGGCGCGCGCGACTTCGCGCCGGTCTGGACGCAAGGCGGCAACCTGACTGCTGCGGCCAAGGGCGTGATCGCACGGCTCAAGGACGCGGCGTCCGACGGTCTCAATCCCGCCGACTATCCGGTGCCGGATTTCGCCGCCACGCCCCCCGATGCGCTGGCTGATGCCGAGCTCAAGCTCACCGCCAGCATGTTCGACTATGCCCGCCACGCCCAGAGCGGCCGCATGCATTGGTCGCAGGCCGGCGGCGACATTCTCTATCCCGAGCATCCGGTCGATCCCGGCGAAGTGCTCGCCAAGATCACGACGGCGGCGGACGCCTCCGCGGCGCTCGAGAGTTACAACCCGCCGCACAAGCTCTACAAGGAGCTGAAGGCCAAGCTCGCCGAGCTGCGCCGCCAGGGCAGCGGTCCGGTGATCGAGATCGCCGACGGCCCTGCGCTGAAATACACCCCTGCCGGCAAGAAGCAGGCTGAGATCGTCGTGGAAGATCCGCGCGTGCCGCAACTGCGCGCCAAGCTCGGCCTCGCCGAGAACGCGAGCGACACCCGCTATGACGCGGCGGTCGCCGAAGCCGTGCGCAAATTCCAGAGCGGCGCCGAGCTGAAGGCGACCGGCATCCTCGACGACAAGACGGTCAAGGCGCTCAACACCCCCAAGCGCGACAAGCAGATCGACGTGGTGCTGGTGAACATGGAACGCTGGCGCTGGCTGCCGCGCGAGCTCGGCGCGCCGTCGCTGGGTGATGCCTATGTCATCCTCAACATTCCCGATTTCACTTTGAAAGTGATGCAACGCGGCCAGCAGGTCTGGACCACACGCGTCGTCACCGGCAAGCCGGGCAAGCAAGCCACCCCGCTCCTCACCGAGACGATGAAGTACATCACGGTGAACCCGACCTGGAATGTGCCGCCATCCATCGTTTACAACGAGTACCTGCCGGCATTGCAGCAGGACCCGACCGTGCTTCAACGCATGGGCCTGAGGCTTGAGCAAAACCGCGACGGCTCGGTGCACATTTCGCAGCCGCCGGGCGAAGCCAACGCGCTCGGCCGCATCCGCTTCAACTTCCCGAACAAGTTCCTCGTCTATCAACACGACACGCCGGACAAGCATTTGTTCGCCAAGGAAGAGCGCGCCTTCAGCCATGGCTGCATGCGCGTGCAGAATCCGGATCAGTACGCCTCCGTTCTGCTCAACATCGTCATGCCGAACGAGAAGTACACGCCGGAGCGCATCCGCAGCATGTACGGCAAAAGCGAGATCGACCTGAAATTCCCGACCCCAATCCCGGTCAACATCACCTATCAGACCGCGTTCGTGGATGAGGCCGGCAAGCTGCAGTTCCGCAAGGACGTCTATGGCCGCGACGCGGCCATGATCAACGTCCTGAAGAACAACCGCGGCAAGGACCTCGAGGCCGTCGTGGCGCATTCCCAGCCGAGCTATTCGCGTCCGGCAACGACGCTGCCCTCCGGAGTGGCCGTGGCCAACAACGGCAGCGGCTTCGGCTCGTCCGGGCCGAACTTCTTCGAGCGGCTGTTCGGGGCGCCCACCCAGGCCGTGCCGCCGGCACCGGTCGGCCGCCGTCCGCAACAGCAGCGGGTGTTTACCCGCTGACGCCCGTCCCGCACTCGTTTTCCTGAAATTCTGCAAGGAAATCAGCGACCCCGTCCCCAGGATGGGGTCGTTGACGTTAACCATGCTGCGACCTGCGATGGGGCGGCGGGCGTTTTTTTGCCACAGTCAACCGCTTAGGATCGTAATCTGACTTGGTTTGGGGGCGAGAAGGTCAACCTCAAATTAACCTTCTCGCTTTAAGAAAGCGTTCATCCTCTTTCGCGCTGCTAACGGGGTTGGCGGGAGAGTCCATTTGAACGCTCGTCGACTGGGTGGGCTCATACGTGCTGACTGGTCTCGCACGCCAACTTGCTGTGCTGTCGTTGTCCCATGCGGGCGTGAAGGCCGGGTCCCGGATCGGCCTTGCGGCTGCATTACTGCTTGCGGCCGCCGGTTCGGTTCATGACGCCGCCGCGCTGAACGAGACCAAGACGCTCTCGTTCCACCACACCCATTCCGGCGAAGACCTCACCGTCACCTTCAAGCGCGACGGGCGCTATGACGAAGCGGCGCTGAAGCAGCTCAACCATTTCCTGCGCGACTGGCGCAGCCAGGAGCAGACGGTCATGGACCGTCGCCTGTTCGACATCCTCTGGGAAGTCTATCGGGACGTCGACGGCAAGCAGCCGATCCAGATCATCTCCTCCTATCGCTCCCCCGCCACCAACGCCATGCTCCGCCGCCGCTCCTCCGGCGTGGCGCGCGCCAGCCAGCACATGCTGGGCCATGCGATAGACTTCTACATCCCCGGCGTGCCGCTGGAGCAGATCCGCTTCGCCGGCCTGCGCCTGCAGCGCGGCGGGGTCGGCTTCTATCCGACATCCGGCTCGCCTTTCGTGCACCTCGACACCGGCAGCGTCCGGCACTGGCCGCGGATGACCCATGACCAGCTCGCCCGCGTCTTCCCGGACGGCAAGACGGTGCATCTGCCGACCGATGGGGTGCCGCTGAAGAACTATGAGCTCGCCAAGGCCGAGATCGAGCGGCGCGGCAGCGGCGATGACGCCGGCAGCAAGCCGAATTTCTTCGCAGCCTTGTTCAGGAGCAAGCCGGCAGCTCCGGCCGCCAGCGACGAGGATGACGAGGGCGCGCCCAGCCCGGCCGCGAAGCCGGCGGCACCGACCGTCGTCGCAGCCGCCGCCAAGCCCGCCGAGCCGGTGCCGACGCCGCGCGCCAAGCCGCAGATCGCCGCCGCGATCCAGCTCGCGTCGGCCGATGCGCAGATCGTCGCGCCGCCCAAGCCGAAGCCCGCGCCCGTGGCTGACAAGCCCGCTGCCAGCAAGCCGGAAACCCCGGCCGACATCATCAATGCGCGCGGCTTCTGGGATGACGTTCCGGCCACGCCGCAGCAGGCGACGCCGGCGCAGGTCGCCGCGCTGAAGGCGCGCCAGGCGCTGGCCGCGGCCACCGATCCGCAACCGACCGCGAGCGTGTCCAACGCGGCCCTGCAAGCCCTGGCTTACGCGCCGGCGGCGTCCCCAGTCGACCGCGGCAATGTCGTCGCCGCCTCGGCGCCGATCCCGCGCACCACCCGCCCCCGCAGCTTGGCTCAGGCGCCGGAGATCAACAGCGTGGTCGGCAAGAGCGTCGACGGCAGGGTCGCAACCGCGACCCGCCTGTCTGCGGCCAAGGGCGAGAGCATCTGGCTCAAGATCGTGATGCTGTCGCCGAGCGCCAGCCACGCGATGTCGGTGACGCTGATGGGCGAGCTCGATACCGCGGCGCTGCGCGGCTATTTCGTCAAGCCGCGCTCCGTGATCGCGATGGGCTTCTCCGACGACCCGATGCAGGGCCTGTCCTGCGACAATTTCTCGGGCAGCGCGACCGCAAAGCTCGAGACGACGTCGTTCGTCGTGCGCACCGCCGCGCTCCGCTGAGTCCTCTGTACCAGCAAAGCTCTCTCTGTTCGTCCTTGCCCGGGGTTGATCAAGCCGGCAAGCCGGCCGCGATGAGGCCGGCCTCGTGACGCTGCCGGTCGGGCTCGCGCTTGTAGTGCAGCGTCGCAAGATAAGCTGCCACCGAGAATCCCGGTTCGCGCTTCAAGACCTCGGCGGCGTGAGCGCCGGCCGCGATCGCGTTCTTCATCTGCGCGAATGTCGCCGCCAGGAACGCATGATGGGTATAGTCGGGGCGCGTGATCCTTGAAAACGCCTCGGCGGCCTCGGCGTATTTCTCCGCGCAATAATAGGCGCGGCCCAGATGGCTCCAGAAGCGCTCGGGATGATAGGGGTTGAGACGCATCGCTTTCCTGATCCAGTCGATGCCTTCCTCCGGCAGGCCCAGCCAGGTCAGAAGCTCTCCCTGTTGCACGACGACGAGGTCGTAGTTCGGATTGAGGGCGAGTGCACGCTCCTGGTGATAGGTGGCCTTTTCGTAGTCGTGTCGCGTCAGATTCAGCGCGGCGAGAATTCGGTGTACGTCCGCGTCGTTGTCGTCGAGCGCCAACGCAATTTCCAGCTCCGAAGCAACCTGCTCGAAGGTCGCCTCGCGGTCGGCGCACCAGCCATAGATCCAGCACTGACCGAGCACGCATGCCTTCCAGGCATGAGCGTGGGCATAGTTCGGATCCATCGCCAGCGCACGGTTGAGCAGCGTCTGCGCCTGAGCGTTGTCGTCGCGGGTTGATCGATGATGCAGGAGCTTTGCAGCCAGCACGCATTCGTAAGCGGGCATGTTGTCGGTCGGCTTGCGCTTGGTGCGGTCGTGCGTTGCGGCTTCTACTCGCCCCGGCAACGTCGCCACGATCGCGCGGGTCATCTCGTCCTGGATGGCGAAGATATCCCGGAGCTCGCGGTCGTAACGTTCGGCCCAGATATGGCGGTCGGTCTCTGCATCGATCAGCTGCACGGTGACGCGGACGCGCTCGCCGGCCTTGCGAACGCTGCCCTCGATGACATAGTCGACTCCGAACTCACGGCCGATGTCCTGGACCTTTACGGCCTTTCCCTTGTAGACGAACGTCGAGTTGCGGGAGATGACGAGCAGGTCGTGGAAGCGCGAAAGCTCGGTGATGATGTCCTCGGTGAGACCGTCAGCGAAGAACTCCTGCTCCGGATCGCCGCTCATATTGGCGAACGGCAGCACGGCGATGGACGGCTTCTTCGAAACACCCGGCGGCGTCAGAGCACGATTGGACCCGTCAGGCAGGCTTGCGGGCCCCTCCGCCAGCCGAATGCGGAAGATGCGGATTGGACGGGCGATGTTCTTGACGCTCTGTTCACCGAGATCGTCGAACTGAACGCCGTCGAGCCGGTCGCCGACCTGATCGCGCACCGCGCCGGAGACGCAGATTCCTCCGGGCTCGGCCAGCGTCTCCAGCCGCGCCGCGACGTTGACGCCATCGCCGAATATGTCGTTCTGATCGACGATGACGTCGCCGAGATTGATGCCGATGCGGAATTGGATCCACCGCGGCGGCGGGACGTCGGCATTGCGCCGCGCCATGCGGCGCTGAACCTCGGCCGCACATAGCACGGCATCGACGACGCTGTGGAATTCCGCGAGCATGCCGTCGCCGGTCGTCTTGATGATACGGCCGCGATTCTTGGCAATGGCGGGATCGATGAGCTCGACACGATGGGTCTTGAGGCGCGCAAGGGTGCCGGCCTCGTCGACCTCCATCAGCCGGCTGAAGCCGACCATGTCGGCAGCGAGAACCGCGGCAAGCCTGCGCTCTGGTCCCGGCACATCCATCGCTCGGTCCCTTCACCGAGCAACCTAGCAGATGCCGAGATTTTGCCCAAGCTTGGTGCGCTGCAACGCCGACCGGGCGGGGCGCCTCAGAGCATCCCCAGCGCCTGCATGTAGGTCTCGAGGATGGTCTCTGCCTCGGCGCGCTCGTTGGGGTCCTGCTTGCGCAGGCGCACGATGGTGCGCAGCGCCTTGACGTCGTAGCCGTTGCCCTTGCTTTCGGCATAGACGTCGCGGATGTCGTCGGAGATCGCCTTCTTCTCTTCCTCCAGCCGCTCGATGCGCTCGATGATGGATTTGAGCTGGTCCTTGGCGAATTTCGTCGCGGGCTCGTCGTCGCGGACGGCGGCGGAGGTGGCCATCTTGGTACTCCCAATGGAACTGGCAAAACGAGGTGACGCCGGCATCCCTCACCGCGCGTGCTGGGTAGACCCTTAGGGTCGGCGCTCCCAGCGTTCAAGCAAGCATCACGCTCGTCCACAGCGCGCCCACACCTTCCTGCGCCGACGCACAGAAAGCTGTTGTGTGGTGCGACTCAGGGCTCGGCGATGGGCCGTTCAATGCCCGTGGGGATGGACCTTCTTCATCGCCTCGAGCTGCTCGGGCGTGGCCGTGCCCTGGTGCTTCGCCTTCCAGGTCTCATAGGGCATGCCGTAGACGGCTTCCCGGCTCTCGTCCTTGCTCAAGGCGACGCCCTGGGCGTCCGCGGCGTCCTTGAGCCAGTTGGACAGGCAATTGCGGCAGAAGCCGGCCAGATTCATCAGGTCGATGTTCTGGACGTCGGTGCGGCTCCGCAGATGCTCGACCAGGCGCCGAAAAGCGGCCGCCTCGAGCTCCGTTCTGGTTTTGTCGTCGATTGCCATGGCTGTCTTTCCTCAAGGTCCGTTCCGGGGCAGGGTTACGGGATCAGGTGGGTCTTGTCACAGATTTTGCCATATCGCGGCGCAAAGGGGCCACTGCCCGGCTGCCCCGGCCCAACGCCAAATCGTCAATGATCTGGTATAGCTTCCGCGACAATGACTGCCGAATCTCCCCGCTCCCCGCTTTACCTGCTCGCCCGGTTGGTCCCGGTGCTGGTGGTCGCCCTGGCGTGCCTCTACGCCGGCCCGGCCTCCGCCGATTTCCGCCTCTGCAACAACACGTCGAGCCGGGTCGGGATCGCGCTCGGCTACAAGGACGCCGAGGGCTGGACCACCGAGGGCTGGTGGAACATCTCGTCCCGTTCCTGCGAGACGCTGCTGCGCGGCACGCTGGTCGCCCGGTACTACTACATCTACGCCATCGACTACGACCGCGGCGGCGAATGGTCGGGCCAAGCCTTCATGTGCTCCCGCGACAAGGAGTTCACCATCCGCGGCACCGAGGATTGCCTGGCCCGCGGCTATGACCGCACCGGCTATTTCGAGGTCGACACCGGCGAGCAGCGCGCCTGGACGGTGCAGCTGACCGACGCCAACGAACAGCCGGCGCAGCAGCGCGTGCCTGGCCTGCCCGGCCCGGTGGGCCCGGGCGGCGTTCCGGGTTTGCCCAATAGCCCGCCCGGTGCTACGCCCCCGGGCTCGCCCGGCCTGCCACCCCCGTCTGGAAATAAGCCATGAGGCGCCTTCGCCGTATCAAGATTCTCGCGACCCTGGGACCAGCCTCTTCAGACCTCGCGATGATCCGCCGCCTGTTCGAGGCCGGCGCCGACCTGTTCCGCATCAACATGAGCCACACCCCGCATGACAAGATGCGGGAGCTGGTGGCGACGATCCGCAACGTCGAGAGCAGCTACGGCCGGCCGATCGGCATCCTGGTCGACCTGCAGGGCCCGAAGCTGAGACTGGGCGCCTTTGCCGAAGGGGCGATCCAGCTCCAGAACGGGCAGACCTTCACGCTGGATTCCGACAAGACGCCCGGCGATGCCACGCGCGTCCAGCTCCCGCATCCGGAGATCCTGGCGGCGCTCAGGCCCGGCCATGCGCTGCTGCTCGACGACGGCAAGGTGCGGCTGATCGCGGAGGAGACCTCGAAGGAGCATGCGGTGACGCGTGTCGTGGTCGGCGGCAAGATGAGCGACCGCAAGGGCGTCAGCCTGCCCGACACCGACCTGCCGGTCTCGGCGATGACGCCCAAGGACCGCGCCGACCTCGAGGCCGCCCTCGTCACCGGCGTCGACTGGATCGCGCTGTCCTTCGTGCAGCGCGCCGACGACGTCATCGAG
The DNA here is from genome assembly GCF_003122645.1 of Bradyrhizobium sp. SUTN9-2. Classification (NCBI taxonomy): domain Bacteria; kingdom Pseudomonadati; phylum Pseudomonadota; class Alphaproteobacteria; order Hyphomicrobiales; family Nitrobacteraceae; genus Bradyrhizobium; species Bradyrhizobium sp. SUTN9-2. The sequence continues at coordinate 2,014,520 of NZ_LAXE01000001.1, read as the reverse complement.
GCCAAGAAGATGATCCGCGGCCGGGCCGCCGTGATGGCCAAGATCGAGAAGCCGCAGGCGATCGACCGCCTCGCCGACATCATCGAGGCTTCCGATGCGCTGATGGTGGCGCGCGGCGACCTCGGCGTCGAGCTGCCGCTGGAGCGGGTGCCGAGCCTGCAGAAGCAGATGACGCGGATGGCGCGCCGCGCCGGCAAGCCGGTGGTGATCGCGACCCAGATGCTGGAATCGATGATCCAGTCGCCGGTGCCGACCCGCGCCGAAGTCTCCGACGTCGCCACCGCGGTCTATGAGGGCGCCGACGCCATCATGCTGTCGGCGGAATCGGCGGCCGGCAAATTCCCGGTCGAGGCGGTCTCGACCATGAACCGCATCGGCGAGGAGGTCGAGCGCGATCCGACCTACCGTTCGGTGATCATGGCCCAACGTCCGGCGCCGGAATCCACCGCGGGCGATGCCATCGCCGACGCCGCGCGGCAGATCGCCGAGACGCTCGACCTGCCGGCCTTGATCTGCTGGACCTCATCGGGCTCGACCGCCGTGCGCGTGGCGCGCGAGCGGCCGAAGCCGCCGATCGTGGCGATCACGCCGAACATCACCGCCGGCCGCCGGCTCGCGGTCGCCTGGGGCGTGCATTGCGTGGTGGCGGAGGACGCGCGCGACCAGGACGACATGGTGAGCCGCGCCGGCCAGATCGCCTTCCGCGACGGTTTCGTCCGCGCCGGCCAGCGCGTCATCATCGTCGCCGGCGTGCCGCTCGGCATCCCCGGCACCACCAACATGGTGCGCATCGCCTCGGTCGGCCCCGAGGGCGACGCCAACATGTGAGGCCCGCCGGGGGCGGCCAAACAAAAAGTCGAAAAACAACCCCATGCACAGTAGCCGGCCGCTCTGGCCGGTCTTGCCGGGGTTTTGCGAAAAGGCACGCTCGGGCAATGGCCTGAGCGCGATCAGGTCGCCTTTTGGCTCGCGGCGCGATTTCTTCAGGTCCCGACCAGCGCCGTGTTCGCAGGCAGCAGCGTCTGCTGCACCAGGCCGCTATCGCTAGGAACCGGTTATATGGCCACCACCGTAGAATCCGAAGCCCGCGCCCGCCCGACGCTGGGCATCGTGCTCATGGCGGCCGCGATGCTTTCGATCCCGCTGGTCGATGGGATCGCCAAATATCTGAGCGCCGACTATTCGCCGCTCTTCATCGCCTGGGCGCGCTACGCCGTGGCAAGCGCCGTCGTCCTTCCGGTGGCCGCGATCAGGTACAAAGGAGAGATCTTTCCCGCCGAACGGCGCGCCTCCCATATGCTGCGGACGGTGTTCCTCGTCACCGGGATGACACTTTACTTCCTGTCCATCGCGACCGTTCCGCTGGCTACAGCCGTCAGCGCCTATTTCGTCGGGCCGGTCATCGCGGTTGCGCTCGCCGCCATCGTGCTGAAGGAGCGGTTGACGCGCGGAAAGATCGCGAGCCTGGTGTTGGGTTTCACCGGCGCCATTGTCATTCTGCGCCCGGACGGCGACATCGAGCCCGGCATCCTGCTGGCGCTCGGCGCCGGGCTAACGTTCGCGCTCTATCTGATCGCAACGCGGCAGGCTTCTCTGGTCAGCGATCCCGTCAAGACGCTCGCCTTCCAGTGTGTCGTCGGCATGGTGCTCCTGACGCCACAAGCCATCTTGACCTGGACCACACCGGCTTGGGACGCTGTCATGTTCTTTCTGGCTTTGGGTGCGCTCTCTGCTGTCAGTCATGTCCTGTCCATCGCGGCATTTCGCTTCGCCGAAGCGTCCACCCTGTCGCCGCTGGTCTATCTCGAACTGCTCGGTTCCACAGCCATCGGCTATCTTGTCTTCAAGGATATCCCGCAAGGCTCCACGATCGCCGGAGCCGTCCTCATTGTGACCGCCGGGCTCATTCTTCTGAAGCGTCCCACCGGGGTTGATCAGTCCGGCCGGGAAAATGCTGATGTAGCAGGATAACAGCGGGCCCGGGCGATCCCGGTGGCGGGTCGGCTCAGGCGCCGACCAGTGCCTTGGTCGTCGGCAGCAGCGTCTGCTGCACCACGAGGCCGCGGGCACGAGCGTCCATGACGCCGACGGCGCGCAGCGCCAGCAGCGTCACGGTCTGCACCGCATCGCGCATCTTGACGGGATCATCGAGATTGTCGGGCGCGAGCGGGCCGACGAGCGCCTCATGCAGCGCGCCGAGCAAGGCGGTGGCGGCGAGCGCGGTGTCCTGCGCCGGCAGATGGCCGGCACGCACGGCGGCGTCGATCCGGGAGGCGATCTCGCCGGCGATCTCGCGCCGGCTGGCAAGGCGCGAGGCGCTGACATCGACATCGACCGGCTCGGCCAGGATGCCCCAGGCCAGCCGGCGCTGCGACAGCGTATGCACCGCCACGGTGGTCACGGCGGCCGCCAGCGCCGAGGACGGCCCCGGCGCGGCATCGGCCGCCCTTCGGATCGCCGCGAGCTCGTCGCGGGAGACCTCGGCAATGAGCTCGGAGATCAGCTCGGCCTTGGAGGGGAAATAGCGGTAGACGGTGCCGGCCGCGACATTGGCCCGGACCGCGACCGGCGCGATCTGCACCGCCGCCATCCCGCCTTCCGCCGCCGCCTCCCGCGCCGCCGCCAGTATGGCGCTGCGCCGCGCCGCAAGGCGCTTAACCACTTGATGCGTCCGCCGATAAACCATGGCGCGCTTCCTGTCCCACACGCCGGCCGCACGCCCTGCGGCCGAACGCTTCTCACGCAATAGATGCAAATCGCCCCGCAAGGACTGAACAACTATTCAGGGTGAATGACAAGATGCAAATGCGTGGGGCGTCATGGTGGGCGGACGGAGGCGTCAACACTATGTTGGCGGCATCCCGGTCGAGGCGGCCTCCAACGGTGCCCATCGGTGGCAGTTTGCCAGGAGCGGAGGGGGCCAACGTCAACTTCTCTCCCGTCCAGGCGACCTGCAACGAACCGACGCGAGACTGAACGAGTAATCTTCGAGGGCTTAACCGGCCGGTTCACAATTTGACGTCAGTGGGTGCAACTTCGCCTCAGAGTGTTCCATGTCGATCGGGCTACATGCATCTACTTATAAGTTCATTTATCTTGTTCGCAGCCGCACGTTGACGTATGCCTGGCCAGCATGCTGATGGCATCGATCTTCACTGCCAGGAAGCTTTAGAGCCTGAGCTACTTTGGCGCTCTCTCGAGCTGCGGTGGAGAGTCTCATGGACCAACGGAGCGTGCGTCATGAAGCGGCTCTCGGGCCTCGCGCTCATCCTCCTTCTGATGCCGACACCAGACGGCGCGGCAGCCGCTGAATTATTCTCGGTGCGGTGTGAGGGTGGCGCGCCTGTCCGCCCGTACTTTGCAACGTTCGACATCGATGCCAAAGCTGTCGTGTTTGAGACGCCGCCGATAGACCTCGAAACAAATTTCGGCATCACTACACGTTCTGGAGAAATCATTTCCAAAAGTGATGGAAAGATCGAATTCATGCTGCGCGTTCGTCCAGGTCGGATCGACCTGATCTTTGATAGCAACAAGAAGACGATGACTTGGCCGGGACTCGACGACCCCACCTTTCGGCCGACATTAACCCATCCGTGCACTGTCACGCCTCCGAGAAGCATTTTGAGCTTCGGGGTTCGCGATCCCATTCTGAATCCGATCTCTGTACGCTGTGAACACACGGGCGCTGTGTACTTCACGATGGATGCAGCTTCGAAACAAGCACTCTTTGAGCGTGGCAAGGAGGGAAGAGGGTTTCGCGGTGAAGTCACCGATGCCGGCCAGGATGAAGTCACGCTGTCGATGAATTTCGAGGTCCCCCGCCGGATCGTATGGAACAGAAGCCGCCAGACCATCACTATTGAAGGCATCGATGGCGATGCAGCGCGACCTCGCACCGTCGTGCAATGTCAGGGAATTCCGCCTCGAACCATGATGGAATTCTATAGAGAGTCGCAGCGGTAAGATGCAAATGCGGAGGCGAGCGCGACGCACCTCCGCGCTCGCACGTGAGCAGATGGTAAACGCATCCTTGCACCGCCTGAAATGGAAAACCGTTGCGGTTTACCCCAACTTAAAGGCGAACATGCTCAGGTCTTGACGCGCCTTGCGCGCGGTCGCCCAACCAACGCCGAGACCCCAATGTCGATTTCCGTCATCAGCAGCGTTCCCGTCCGCGGCGTTGCGCGCTGGCTTTTGCCAGTTTGCATCGGCCTCGGGGTCTACCTGTTCTTCCTGGGCGTCGGCGACATCATGCTGCGGGATTCGGATACGCTGTGGCAGATCAAGATCGGACAGTGGATCCTTGAACACCGCGCGGTGCCCTATACCGACATCTATTCGTTCACGCGCGCCGGCGAGGCATGGATCTCGAGCTCCTGGCTGTCGCAAGTCTTGTTCGCGCTGGTCTACGAGCCAGCGAACTGGTCGGGCGTCGTCATCCTGACATCGCTCGCGATCGGCGCCACCGCGGCGATTTTCGTTTACCTGCTCGAGCCCTATCTGGAGCCGGCACGCGCTTTCGTGCTCGTCACCCCCCTGCTCTTCATGTCGATGGGACATTTTCTCGCGCGCCCGCACATGCTGGCGCTGCCCGTCATGGTGGCCTTCGTCGGCGGGCTGCTGGCGGCCGCCGATCGGCGTAGCGCGCCGTCCTGGCTGTTGCTGCCCCTGATGGCGCTGTGGGCCAATCTTCACGGCGGCTTTGTCATGGGCCTCGCGCTGATCGGAGCCGTCGGCCTCGATGCGATCGCGTCCTGCGATCGAAAGGACAGGGTTGCACTCGCGGCGCGCTGGGCCTTGTTCGGCCTTGCCGCGCTCGCCGCAAGCTGCTGCACGCCCTATGGCTGGAACACGCTCCTCGCGTCGACCAAGATCCTCAGCCTCGGCAAGCTGCTCTCGCTGATCTGGGAGTGGATGCCGGCCGACTTCAGCTCGCTCGATCTGTTTGGCGCCAGCCTGCTCGGCTTGATCGCCATCGGTTATTGCAGCGGGGTTGTGCTGTCATGGACCCGCATATTCCTGCTGCTCGGGCTGATCTGGGCGGCACTCAACCACGTCAGAAACATCGAGGCCTTCGCGCTGTTGACGCCCCTCGTGCTCGCCAAACCGTTCGCCGAACATTTCGGAGTGACGAGAGCGCTCGCGCTGAAGGAAAGCGAGGCGCGCCCCTCCTTTGCCCTGACCGCAATCGCCGCGCTCGCCATCGTCGCGGCCGGCTGGAGCATCACGCGGTCCTATGCCACGCCCAGCCGGTATGCGTTCATCGGCAATCAATCGCCAGCGGCCGCGGTTGACCTGCTCGAAAAACGGCACGCGCAACGGATCTTCAGCACCGCTCCGATCGGCGGCTATCTGATCACCCGCAACATCAAGAGCTTCATCGATGGCCGCGCCGAGCTGTATGGCGAGCAGTTCGTGCTCGACTATTTCGATGCCGTCGAGGGCAAGGACGTAAACACCCTGCTGCGCCTGCTCGAGACCTACCGGATCGACGCGACGCTGCTGAACACCACCGTTCCCGCCGCCAGGATCATGGACCATCTGCCGGGATGGAAGCGGCTTTATGCGGATGATGTCGCCGTGGTTCACGTCCGCGACGACGCGACGGTGCAGTCACCCTCCGCACGCTGATTGCCGAACAGGACAGACGACCCTTCGGCGTTGCGCAATCGGGTGCGGGACCGTCCGCTGCGGCCATTCTTTGCGAAGCCTGCGGTGGGCTCTTTGGTCGCTTTTACGACGAAAAGTCCGGCTCACGATGAGTCGCTGGCGAAGCTGAGCTAAGGATCATGCTCGCTAACGCCATCCCGCTGCAGACGCCTTGCATGAAAAAGAGCCCCGCCAGGGACGGGGCTCTCGAAAATTCTCGGTTCGTCCGGCCTTACTTGAGGCTGGTCGAGATCGAGCTGAACTTGGTGTTCAGCGTGGTGCCGAGGTTGTTGACGACGGTGATGATCGCCAGCGCGATGCCGGCAGCGATCAGGCCGTATTCGATGGCGGTGGCGCCGGATTCATCCTTGAGGAAACGCGCAACGAGGTTCTTCATAGAGTGCTCCAAATGAGTATACGAGGCTACAACTGATCTGGTCCCTTCGGCTTCCCAGCGCCGCCCGACCATGGCAACGGAACGTAGAGGCAAAGAATTGCGCCGCAGTTAATTCGACTGCGTAAACCCTGGGCGCATTGCGTGGATTGGCCCATGGTAAATCCAAGTTCGAAACAATCCGTTAAATTGTAGACATATGACGCCGGCCTGCCGCGGCCGGTTTACCCGAAGTTATGACCGGCGTGGTCCAATGCCGCCCGCTCGGACTGAAGCGCGACGGGATGGTGCGCACGCAGCCCGCCAGATCCGGATCACGCCGGACCGGCAAGAACAACCAGGACGACGAGGCGGCATGTCCCTTTCCTTCTCCAACAGCATCGCGCTGCAGGGCCGCGCGCGCGCCCTGGTGCCATTGTGCGTCGGTGCCGGCACCTATCTGTTCTTCCTGTTTCTCGGCGACATGCTGCTTCGGGATTCCGACTCGTTCTGGCAGATCAAGATCGGGCAATGGATCCTCGATCATCGCGCCATGCCCACCGCCGACTTCTATTCCTTCACGCGGACCGGCGCGCCATGGATCTCGACCTCGTGGCTGTCGCAGGTTGCGTTCGCCGTCTCCTATGCGCAATGGGGCTGGACGGGCCCCGTCATCCTCACCGCGACCGCCATGGCGCTCGCGGTCGCAATACTCGTCTATTTGCTCGAGCTGCATATCGAGACACCGCGCGCGGTGCTGTTTGCGATGCTGGCGCTGACGCTGCCGCTGTCGATCCACCACGTGCTGGCGCGCCCGCATATTCTGGCGCTGCCGGTGATGGTGGCGTGGGTCGGCCTGCTGATGGCGGCTGCGAGCCGCAGGAGCGCGCCGTCCTGGACCTGGCTGCCGCTGATGGCGCTGTGGGCGAACCTGCACGGCGGCTTCGTCCTCGGGCTCGCGTTGATCGGCCCGATCTCGCTCGAAGCGGTCGAGCATGCCGAGAAGGGACGGCGGCTCGCCCTGTTCATGCGCTGGGTGCTGTTCGGAATCGGGGCGCTGATCGCGAGCTGCTGCACGCCGTATGGCTGGCGCACGCTGCAAGGGGCGACCAACATCCTCAGTCTCGGCGAGCTGCTGACGCTGATCTTCGAATGGATGCCGGCGAACTTCGCCACGTTCACCCCGTTCGAAGGCGCCCTGCTCGCCCTGATCGCATTCGGTTATTATCGCGGCCTGGTGCTGTCAGCACCCCGGATCTTCCTGATCCTGTTCCTGACCTGGAGCGCGCTGAGCCACGTCAGGAGCATCGACGCATTTGCATTCCTGGTGCCGCTGGTGCTGGCAAAGCCGCTCGGCGAGATGTTCCCGCAGCCGGCGCTTGAGCCCGCCGGTGCCGACAGCTGGCCGGGCCGCTATGTCACGGCGCTCGGCGCGCTGATGATCGTGGCGGCAAGCTGGACCTCGACCTCGCTCTATCTGGGGCACCACCGCTTCACCTTCACGATGACGCAGACGCCGGTTGCCGCGGTCGACCTGCTCGAGCAACGCAAGGTGCAGCGCGTCTTCAACGCCTACCAGTTCGGCGGCTATCTGATCTCGCGCGATATCCCTGTTTTCGTCGACGGCCGCGCCGAGCTCTACGGCGAGAAATTCATCATGGACTTCTTCAAGGCGACCGAGGGCAAGAAGCCCGAGCTGCTGCCACGCCTGCTCGACGAGCACAAGATCGATGCGACGCTGCTGGGCGCGGATGCGCCGGGCCCGCAGATCCTCGACCAGCTCAAAGGCTGGAAGCGGATCTATGCGGACGACATCGCCGTGATCCACGTGCGCGACGCCGCAGACGGCGCGACCGCGGCGCCTTCGAAGTGACGACCCGCTCCAGCGCGCGTGTTCGGCCTCAGCGACTTCATCAGATGGTTTCCAGCAAGCCGATCCTGACAGATCCGGCGCGTTCCGCCCCGGACCGAGCCGTGGCGATGATCGTGCTTGCGATGCTGGCTGTGGTCTCGTTTGTTCCGGTGCTGCTGACGCCCATTCCGGCGATGGTCGATTATCCCAATCACCTCGCCCGCATGTCTGTTCTGAGCCAGAACGGCACCGCGGGTGCAAATCCGTATTACGAGGTGAGGTGGGCCTTCTATCCCAACCTCGGAATGGACCTGCTGGTCCCGCAGCTGGCGCGGCTGATGAGCGTCGAGAACGCGACGCGGCTGTTTCTCCTGCTGAGCCAGGTCCTGATCGTTACCGGTGCGCTTCTGCTCGAATGGGTCAGGAAGGGACGCATCCATCTCGCCGGCTTCGCCGCGCTCGCTTTGCTCTATTGCCTGCCGTTCAGCTGGGGTTTCGTGAACTTCGAGTTCGGGCTCGGCCTCGCGCTCTGGGGCATCGCCGTCTATCTGATGCTGGCGGAAGGCCCCTGGCCGCTGCGCTTCATGGCCAATCTGATCTTCGTCGCCGCGCTCTATGTGGCGCATTTCTTTTCGCTCGGCATCTATGGCGCAACGCTCGGCCTTTTCGAGCTGTCGCGCGTCCGCCAAGGGCGGGTCGCGTATTCCGTCGCGGCCGCGCGGCTTGGCGCGCTGGCCCTACCGGCGCTTGCGCTGCTTGCGATCATGCATGTCACGGCAGGCGCGATCGGAAGCCAAGGCAACGATTGGTTCCTCGCATTCAAGCCGGTCTGGCCGCTCCGCATCATGAACGGCTACAATCTGACGGCCGCGGCGGTGACCGGGCTGACCCTCATGACCGCGTTGCTGTTCGCCGCAAGGCGCGGCTTGCTCAGGCTCGAGCCCGCCGGGATTTGGATCGCGCTCGGTCTTGCGCTCCTGTACGTGGCCATTCCCTCGAGGCTGTTCGGGACCTCTTTCGCCGACCTCCGCGTGTTTCCTGCTGCGGCGCTGATCCTGCCGGCGTTCTGCTCGCTGTCGCTGCCAAGCCGGGCTTGGCGGATGGCTGCACTCGCTGCGATCAGCGGCATCACGCTGATCAATCTCGCCGTTGTCTTCACGGTATGGCTGCCCTACCGCACTGACTACGCGGCCATTGTCGAGTCGTTCCGCAAGGTCGAACGTGGCTCGCGCGTCCTCGTCAGCAATGCGGACGAAGCTGGCGACCCGCCCTTCGCCGATCTCACGGCGTATCCGATGTATTATGCGCCAACGCTGGCGGTGCACTATGCCAACGCGTTCGTGCCCAATCTCTTCACGGAGGCGGGCAAGCAGCCTGTTCGGGCCGTGGAGGGCGTGCGCCATCTTGCCACTCCGGATGGCGGATTGGTGTCCTCAGGCCTGCTCACCGCGATAGCAGCGGGCCGCCCGCCGGCGGACTCGCCGCGCTTTGTCCGCACCTGGTACCGGGATTTCGACTACCTTTATGTGCTGGGACCGCGGGCCGCAAACCCGCTGCCGGATCTGCTGGAACTATTGCAGACCTCGGATCGGTTCGTCCTCTACAGGATTCGCCGCAAGTCCTGAGAAAGGCGACCTTAACCACCTGCCCATAGACTTCCGCCCCTGCAACCCAGCTGGACTCCTTCGCATGGCGGCCAATTCCGGACCGATCCGCTACAGCCTCGTCATTCCCGTCTTCAACGAGGAAGCCGTACTGCCGATATTGTTACGCCGGCTCGACTTGCTGCTGTCCCGGCTCGACGGACCGGCAGAGGCGATTTTCGTCGACGACGGCAGCAGCGATTCCAGCTCGATCGTGCTACAGGCACTCGCTGTGCGCGACGCCCGCTTTCGCTATATCGGCCTGTCGCGGAATTTCGGCCATCAAGTCGCCATCACCGCCGGCATGGACGCCGCGCAGGGCGACGCGATCATCGTCATGGACGCCGATCTGCAGGATCCGCCCGAAGTGATCGAGCAATTGATCGCAAAATGGCAGGAAGGCAACGACGTCGTCCACGCCCGCCGCCTGTCGCGCGAGGGAGAGAGCCGATTCAAGCGCGCGACCGCACACCTGTTCTACCGGCTGCTCGGCAAGATGTCCTCCGTCGGCATCCCCGCCGACGTCGGTGACTTCCGCCTGATCGATCGCAAGGTGCTGGACGCGCTCAGGCAGATGCCGGAGCAGGATCGCTTCGTACGCGGCATGATCGCCTGGCTCGGCTTCCGCCAGGCCGAGGTCACCTTCCATCGTCTCGAGCGCGCCGCGGGCGAGACCAAGTACCCCCTGTTCAAGATGATCCGCCTAGCGGTGAACGCCGCGCTCGGCTTTTCTGATCTGCCCTTGCGCCTGGCGATCTGGTGCGGATTGACCGTCTCGGCATTCGCTCTGCTCTACGGCGGCTGGGTCATCGTGATGTGGCTGAGCAACGACGCTCATCTCGTGACCGGCTGGTCCTCGACCATCGTCCTCCTCTCGCTGTTGTGTGGAATGAACATGCTGATGACGGGGATCGTGGGCCTTTACGTCGGCCGCATCCATGCCGAAGTAAAGCGCCGTCCACTGTACGTGGTCCAGAAGCGAGCCGGCTTCGATCGCAACGAGGCGGCGACCGTACCCGCCAAGCACGCAATCAACGAGTGATCCGCCGCAATCATCTCGGACGTGAGGCCAACACCTGGTCTTCGATGCTGCTGCCGAGCGGGCTTTACTGCATCTCCCGACGCTTGTGGACGACCGCCACATCGTCGCTGTACACGCGCTGCCAGTGCGGCAACCGATCAAGCATCGCTGTGGCGGGCGTATTCGGTGCGAGCAGCGTCGCGCTGATCTTGTAGTCGTCGAGCAGCTTGAGAAAATCTCCGAGGTCAATCAGCGCCAGGGCGCGATTGTAGCGGTCGATGAACGGTCCGCCGAACAGTTCCGCGCGGCCGTCGATGAAGGTTGGAATGCCGGCAAAGACCAAATAGCCGCCGAAGGAATAATCGTTGAGCAGCGGCCCCGCCTTGGCGAGGTCGGCACGGGCGACCGCCGCCTCGGGGGTGATGAGGGGAGCCGGCCGGATGTCGCGCGCCAGCGCCAATCCACTCATCGCGGCCAAGATGCCGAATGCCGCCAGGTTCAAGCCACGCGAGGAGCGGTCGGTCTCGTTCCCGCTCGGCCCGCCGAACCTCCGGGCCAGCGGGGCCGCGAGGTAGAGCGGTGCCAGCATGGCCAGCAGATCCGCATTGCGCATCTGCGCCAGCGCGAAATGGAGCAAGCCGATCACCACGAGGGTCCGCACGATCGGCAGCGTGACGCCGCGCGAGAGCGCGAAGATGCCCCCCAGCAACAGCAGCTCGAAGCCGCCGATGCGGCTGAAATCCTGCGGCCGCCATTCCGCGATCCAGGCGAGCGCGGGACCGAGGCCGAGTGTCGTGATCGGCATCAGCAGCGGTTCCGGCCCATGCGGCGTCAGGCAGGATGCGGCGACGGCAAGCAGTGTGAATGGCACCCAGCGCAGCAGCACGCGTGGCCATTGGCTTCGCTCCTCGCGCAGCAGCGCCTCGAGCACCACGGGTCCAATCAAGCCAAGCGCCAGCACTCCGCTGCCGTGCAGATTGCCCCACACGACCAGCAGCGGCAGGGCCCAGTATGGTGGCGGCCTGCCGTGATCCATGCAACGCACCAGGGCAGCCGCCCAGATCACCATGATGGGCATCACGAGCACGTGTGGCCGCGCCAGCATGTGCGGCGCCGTCAGGATGACGGCCGCGATCACCATGACCAGCGTCTGGGTCGGCGACAGCTCGCGCAGCAGGAAGTATGTGAGCAGACCAAAGGCGAGTGCGATCGCCGCGGCCGCGACGACGACGACGCCGGACCAGCCGGACAGGACGTAGGCTCCGGCATAGATGACTTCCGACAGCCATTCGAACGTGATCCAAGGCGCGCCATGCTTCGAAAACGAAAATGGATCGCTCGTCGGCAGGGTCCCATGCGCCATGATCCAGCGCCCGAGCTCGACGTGAGAATAGCTGTCGGGATCTCCGAGCAGCTTCGGGCCGACAGCCAGCAATACAGCGTAGACGGCGAGCCCCACAGCCCAAGGGAGCACTGCACGCGCCGAAAACGGTTGAACCGCGCTGGAGACGACCTGATCAGTCATGGCGGGCCAAGCTAGGCCTTAATTGTTAAGGTGTTCTTTAATGTTGCACCGATCGCGCGTGCGGAAGCGAGAGCACCGCCATCGCAACGCCCGGGTCCCCCGCCGAAACGCCACGCGGGCGCTATCGCACGAGATCGATCAGGAGCAACGCGGCGCTTGTGAACAGTCCTGCGATCGGCACCCAAATGGGCACGAAGAACACGCCGGCGGGAGGCTTGGATTCTCTCGTCTTGATGCGAAGAAGCGCCAGGTTGACCAGGACGAAGATCCCGAGCGTCAGGCGTGAGGTCCATTCGGCCAATCCGGTCAAGGGAATGCCGAGGGCGAGGATCAGGATGGCGCCCACGCCGAAGAGGGTTGCAACCACCGGCGCTCCGCTTCTGGCGTTCACCCGGGCCAGAAAGGCCGGAAGGCTGCCTTGGTCCGCAAGCCCGTACAGCACACGTCCGATCATCAGCATGTGAACGATGATCCCGTTGACCGTCGCAACGATCGCGATGACGCTCAATACCGAGAGGGGAAGACCGGTCAACCGCTGAAAGACAAGTGCAAGCGGAGCCGAGGCGTGCGCGAGCTCGGCCGGGGGCACCGCGACCACCGCGACCCAGACGACGATCATGTAGAGGAGCGCGGTCACGCCGAGGGTGATGAAGAGCGCCCAAGGCAGCGTGTGGGACGGATTCTTCATTTCCTCGGAGATGTTCACGAGGTGCTCGAACCCGATGAACGCAAACACGGCGAGCAGCGATGTCTGTGCGATCCCGGTCCACGCTGCTTTATCGCTCAGGGGAGCCAACAGTTCGGGCAGCCGGGAGACCAGGGCGTCGCCCTCAAACAGCCCGGCTCCGACAATGAGGACCAATCCTCCGATCTCCACGACCGTCATCAAGCCGGCGAAGCTGATGGACTGAACCGCGGACAGGCAGGCGATCGCTCCCATCGCGAGCACGACGCCCGCGATGATCCAGCTGGCAGGCAGCGGCAGGAACACGCTGATGTAGCCGGCACTCCCGACCGTGATGGTCGCGCCCGAAATCGTCGCTGCAGCCACAACGAGCAACCCTGTGGCACCGCTGAGCCATTTTCGATGAAACGCGGCCTGGACATAGGCGGCCTCGCTCGCCGCGACCGGCAGTCGCGTGCCCAGTTCGGCAAAGCTCCCGGCCGTCACGCCCATCACGACCGCGGCAACGAGGAACGCCAGAGGTGCATGCATTCCGCTCCGGGCAGCGGCCGCGCCCACCAGGACGTAGATTCCGGCACCGATCGTCACGCCGAGCCCATAGAGGACCGCGTGCGTGAGCGTCAGCGATCTGACGAGTTTCGTAGACCCGAGCGGCGCCACCTCCTGCATCACCAAGCGTCAATGCGAAAACAGGATCGGCACCGGCGGCTTGGACAGCAGGCCCCTGGTCGCGCCGCCGAGCACGAATTCCCGCCACCTCGGCGTTCCGTACGCGCCCATCACGAGGACGTCGATGCCGTGGGACAGCACGTAAGATGTGAGGACCTCGTCGATCGGCTTGCTCTCGGCATCGATCTCATCCAGCACGACCTCGATGCCGTGACGAGCCAGGTTCTTCGCCAGTTCTCGGCCGGAATGTCTGGAATCCAGGGGCTTTTCGTTGGTGACAGTCACGACGCGCACACTTCTTGCGCTTTCAAGCAAAGGAAGTGCGTCGGAAACCGCTCGCGCAGCGGTGCGGCTGAAGTCCCAAGCCACGCAGATGGCGTCGAGCCGCAACGGACGCGACCGCGGGCCGGTGGGCAGGATCAGCGTCGGCCTGCCGGATTCGAAGATCACCTGCTCGGCGTACCCCAGATCATGGGAGTCCGGCACCGCCATGATCGTGAGATCCCGAAGCCTTGCATAGTCAACCAGCAGCGCGGCCTCGCTGGCGGTTGCACAGTGCTCGAAGATGGTCTCATGCCGGACGCCGGATTTGTCGGCGGAGGCTTCGAATGCGGCAAGCAGGGCTTTCGCATTCTCGCGGCTCTTGGCGGCCTCGCGCGCAATAAGCGCGGGTATGTCCAGGATGACATCCCCGAGCAGGCTTGCGCGCACCTCCGCATGGACCTCGCAGGAAATGGCTGCGAGGTGCGCCCCCAGGGTGGCAGCCACCGAGACGGCATCGTCGATCACTGAAACCGGCGTCGGCTCCGGGTAGCTCGCCAGGGTCAACAGAACATCCTTGAAAGCCATGTGTGCCTCCTTTGACGAGTCGGAACCTAACGCTGTCGAGATGCTCCTTCTTGACCCACCGCAACCGATTCAGCCGGATGGCTGTGGCAAAACGGCCCAGGCTCGAACGATGGCGCCGGAACAGAACGCTCTGGTTCGGCGGCGCCTGCCTTGCGGGAGGGGCCAGCGCAATGCCAGCTCGCGAAGGCGCGCTCGGACAATAAAAAACGCGGCGTCACCGCCGCGTTTTTCGATTCTCAGCTGCCGCTTGGAATTACGCCTGCGGCTGCGGCTCGAGGCCGGGATCCGGATCGGGACGCGGGCGCGGCTTGCCGGCCGGGGGCACGGCGGAGGCGCGCGGTGTGGTCGGCTCGAGCACGGACTCGCGGTTCGGCTTCTTGCCCTTGAGCAGGTCGACGATCTCGTCGCCGGTCAGCGTCTCGAACTCGAGCAGGCCCTTGGCCAGCGTCTCGAGATCGGCGCGCTTCTCGGTGAGGATGCGCGTCGCCTCCTTGTAGCCTTCCTCGACCAGACGCTTGATCTCGGAATCGATCTTCTGGACGGTGGCTTCGGAGGCGTTCTGCGTGCGCGACACCGACATGCCGAGGAAGACCTCGTCCTGGTTCTCGCCATAGGAGACGGTGCCGAGCTCTTCCGACAGGCCCCAGCGCGTCACCATCATGCGGGCCAGGCGCGTGGCCTGCTCGATGTCGGACGCCGCGCCCGAGGTCACCTTCTCGCGGCCGAAGATCAGCTCTTCGGCGACGCGGCCGCCCATCATGATGGCGAGGCGCGAGGTCATCTGCTCCAGCGACATCGACAGCTTGTCGCGCTCGGGCAGCTGCATGACCATGCCGAGCGCACGGCCGCGCGGGATGATGGTCGCCTTGTGGATCGGATCGGTCGCGGGCACGTTGAGGCCGACGATGGCGTGGCCGCCCTCGTGGTAGGCCGTGAGCAACTTCTCTTCCTCGGTCATGACGAGCGACTTGCGCTCGGCGCCCATCATCACCTTGTCCTTGGCCTCCTCGAACTCGGCCTGCGTCACCATCCGCTTGTTGCGGCGGGCGGCGGTCAAAGCGGCCTCGTTGACGAGGTTCATCAGGTCGGCGCCGGAGAAGCCCGGGGTGCCGCGCGCGATGGTCTTGAGATTGATATCGGGCGCCAGCGGAACCTTGCGAACATGCACCTTCAGGATCTGCTCGCGGCCGACGACGTCGGGGTTCGGCACCACGACCTGACGGTCGAAGCGGCCCGGACGCAGCAGCGCGGGATCGAGCACGTCGGGACGGTTGGTGGCGGCGATCAGGATCACGCCTTCGTTGGCCTCGAAGCCGTCCATCTCGACCAGCAGCTGGTTCAGCGTCTGCTCGCGCTCGTCATTGCCGCCGCCGAGACCGGCGCCACGGTGACGACCGACGGCATCGATTTCGTCGATGAAGATGATGCAGGGCGCATTCTTCTTGGCCTGCTCGAACATGTCGCGGACGCGGCTCGCGCCGACGCCGACGAACATCTCGACGAAGTCGGAACCGGAGATGGTGAAGAACGGCACGTTGGCTTCGCCCGCGACCGCACGCGCGATCAGGGTCTTACCGGTGCCGGGAGGGCCGACCAGCAGCACGCCGCGCGGAATGCGGCCGCCGAGACGCTGGAATTTGCCGGGGTCGCGCAGGAACTCGACGATCTCCTGCAGGTCCTGCTTGGCTTCGTCGACGCCGGCGACGTCTTCGAAGGTGACGCGGCCATGGGCCTCCGTCAGCATCTTCGCACGCGACTTGCCGAAGCCCATCGCCTTGCCGGCGCCGCCCTGCATCTGCCGCGACAGGAAAATCCAGACGCCGATCAGCGCGATGAAGGGCAGCCAGGAGACCAAGAGCGAGACGAACCACGGCACGTTGTCGCCGGGCGGCTTCGCGGTGATCTGCACCTTGCTGTCATAGAGGCGCTTCACCAGCGTCGGGTCGTTCGGCGCGTAAGTCTGGAAGCTGGAGCCGTTGGTGAAGGTGCCGTGGATGTCCGGCCCCTGGATCACGACGTCGCGCACATTGCCGCGGTCAACTTCGCTCAGCAGCTGCGAGAAGGCGATGTCCTGCGAGGAGGCCCGCTGACCCGGATTCTGGAAGAGCGTGAACAACGCCAACAGCAGCAAGACAATGATGACCCAGAGGGCGAAATTGCGCAGATTGGCGTTCATCGATCTTCCTTCGTGGTCGCGCGGATCGCGGCCGTGATCCTTGGGCAGTTGATTTGGTCAATGCGAGGAAATCCCAAGGAATCCTCATCGTTAGACGGATACAATTTAGGTGCCGCCCCGGTCGCTGCCAAGGGAACGAGATGGGACTATTTATCCCATCTTAGCGCGATTCCCGCTGAAATCATGGCGTCCGAACCCGGGTTTTTCCTGCCTGGTTAAGGTGGCCTGACGGCACGGACGCGAATTGACCGGTGTCATGATCCGCTCTCGTCGCGCTCATCTGCCCTTGCGCCGCCGGGCCGGCGCCGGCGCGATCTGGATACGCCCGCCGGCAAGGCTGATCAAGGCTCCCGCGAGGGTCTGCTTCAGAACCGGCCGGCCATTTGCGGCTGCGCCGGGGCCGGCGATCGCCCGATCAAGCACCGACATCAGGGTTTCGACCTTGCCGAGTTCCGCCGGCCCTTCATGGCCGAGCGCGTTGATGGCCCGCAGCAGGAGCCGCAGCCGCACCTCCTCCGGCAGGGCGGCAAAGGTCGCGGCCTCGAAGCTCCTGACACTCGCCTGCGGCGCATCGCCGCGATCCCGCAGGCGGAGGAAGCGCTCGGCGCCGTCGGCAAGCACCTCGACCGCCGCATTGGCCCGCGCCAGCCTTGCCGCGAGCCGCGCCAGATTTCTGGCGTCGCCGCCCTCGGCCGCGAGGAGCGGCAGCAGCGCGCGCAGCCGCGGCCGTGTGTAGGCGGTGTCCCGGTTGGTGGGATCCTCGGCAAAGCCGATCCTCGCCCGCCGCAAGGTCGCGATCAGCTGCGATTTCGGAACGTCGAGCAACGGACGCGCCAGCACGATTCCGTCGCGCTCGGTGAATGGAGCCATGGCCGAGAGTCCGGCAAGTCCGCTGCCGCGGAACAGGCGCATCAACAGGGTCTCGGCCTGGTCGTCGCGGGTGTGTGCCGTCAGCACATGGCTCGCGCCGGCGGCACGGGCGGCCTGTGCGAGCAGGCGGTAACGGGCCTCGCGCGCGGCGGCAGGCAGCCCCGTCTTCGGCTTTTCACCGCGCCAGCGCAAGGTCCGGTGCGGCAATCCGAGCGCCGCGGCGAGCCGCTTGACCTCGCGCGCCTCACGGGCGGCCTCCGGGCGCAGGCCGTGATCAATCGTGACGACCGTGATTTGCGGGCCTCGCGCGAGGCTGCGCTGCCAGCGCGCTGCAAGCCACATCAGCGCAACCGAGTCGGGCCCGCCGGAGACCGCGAGCACCAGCGCCGGGGCATCTCTCAGGCCCGCGAAGAGCCGCCTCGCCTCGCGCGCCGAGATCGGTGAATCGTCGTCGTCTGACATGACGCTGCAATCATCCGCGGATTGACCGAATGTTTAGCGCAACGCCATCCGCTTTGTCAGCGGATCAGCACTTCACCCGCTTCTGCTCGCGATCGACGGCGGCTTTGACGCCGGCGGAGGCGCGGGGATATTTGCGGCCGATCTCGCCGAAGGCGGCGCAGGCGGCCTCCTTCTCCTTCAGCGCGGCGAGCGACTGGCCGAGCCGCAGCAGCGCATCCGGCGCCTTGGCCGATTTCTCGTATTTGGTGGTGACGGCGAGGAACGCTTCGGCGGAATCGCGATATTGCTGGCGCTGGAAATAGCTCTCGCCTAGCCAGTATTGCGCGTCGCCGACCAGCGGGTCGCTCGGAAATTTCTGCGTGAAGTTCTTCATGGTCTGCTCGGCCAGCGCGTAGTCCTTGCGCTGCATGTAGCCGATGCCGAGGTCGAACTCGTCGCGGGGCGTCGCCGACGGCGGCAGGGTGGCCAAAGCAGCGCCACCGGCCGGTGCGGGATAACCCGATTGTGCCGGCGGATAGCCGGGCTGCGCGGCCGGCGGCACACCTTGTTGGTAGCGCGGGCTGGTGTTGGCGAGATCGAGCGGCTCGCCCGCATTGCGGCCGCCGCCAGGCGTGACCGCCGGCATCGGCTGCTGCCCGCCGCCGAGTGCGCGCGGCGCGCCGGGTGCATTCGGGTTCTGGTTCGGGTCGAAGGCATCGCCGCGGCGGCGTGTGCCGGGAGCGCCGGGCGCCGGCTGCTCCTGAACGATCGGCGCGGGCGCGGCGATCTGCGGCTGCTCGTAGCTCGGCTGCGCGGCTTGCTGTTGCGGCGGCGGCTGGCGATAGCCGGGCGCGACCTGACCTGGTGCAATCTGGCTGGGTGCGATCTGCGCGGGCGGCATCGCCGCGACGTTGGGTGCCTGCCCGGGCGCCCCTTGCGCGCCGCCCTCGAGCGCCCGCAGGCGCTCTTCGAGCTGGCGGTTGCGATATTGCAGCTCCTCGTTCTGGCCGGTGAGCTGGCGCAGCCGGTTCTCCAGCCGCTCGATCCGCATCTCAGGGTCGACATCATCCGACTGCCCGTAGACCGATTGCGCAAGCGCGGGCGAGCACAAAGAGAGCAGCGCGGCGGTCGCCGCGGTACCGGTAAAAGCCTTAAATCTGGATGACATCTTGCCCTGACGACGAAAGCGAAATGGCCTGCGACGGAACCCTCGACGCGCCACACATCGAAGTGGAGTACGCCAAAAATGTGACTGATACCAAGGGGTTTTCAGTCACAGAATGCTGAAACGAAACCGGCGCCCGAGAGGGCGCCGGCATCATCCAATTGCAAAGCTGAACGGGGCCTGACTGACCACCGGGGACCTGACCGAGCGTCAGGAGCTGGCGTTCAGGACAGTGACGGCGCGGCGGTTCTGCGACCAGCAGGAGATGTCGTTACAGACGGCGACCGGCCGTTCCTTGCCGTAGGAGATCGTGCGCATGCGGTTCGGGTCGATGCCGCGCGAGGCGAGGAACGAACGGACCGACTGGGCACGGCGGGCGCCGAGCGCGATGTTGTATTCGCGGGTGCCGCGCTCGTCGGCATGACCTTCGATGGTGAAGGAGTAGCGCGGATAGGTCTGCAGCCACTGCGCCTGCTTCTCCAGGGTCACGATCGCCTGCGGGGTCAGATCGGTCTGGTCGCTTTCGAAGAACACGCGGTCGCCGACGTTGACGACGAAGTCCTGCTGGCTGCCGGGCGTCGCCGCATTGGCCATCGCATCCGTCGCGGCATTCTTGTTGGCGCAGGCGCCCATCGACAGCGCGACGGCGAGCACCGCGGCCAGCTTCAATCCCTGGAGGATACGCATAGGATGTCTCATTCCGGAGCCTCCACGCTCACGTTAGTCCACTGCTGTCCGGTCTACAGGGGGTTGGTTAAGCGAACGTTCCGTCAACCTTGACGGAACCTTGCCTCAGCCGGTCAAATGCCCCCAACCAGCGAAAAGCAAACGTCATGGTTAATGGGTTGTAAATGTGGCGCGAGGGTGAAGGCAAGCCGCGTCGGCCGGCAAAAGAGCCGGCACTTGCTGGAATTTTGGGCCGAAATGACCGGGGAGCGCCCGCCTAGACCGAACCGAGCGCTTGAGAGGCCACGTCCAAGGTCCGCGGCGTGGTGAGCAGAATCGGCCGCGTGGCGGCCTGCCGGGGGATGCTGCGTTCAAACAGCATGCGCCGCTCGAACGCGCTGGAGCGCATGATCGGAAAGCGCGCCAGCACCTTGTCCCGCTGCCGCCGGACGTCGGTGGCCATCAGGACCGCCTTCTTGGTGGGCCAGCCCGGAAAGCCCCGCGGCTCCGGCGAAATGGTCTCGTGCAGGAAGATGCGGCGGTAGAACGCCTGATGATCGGTCCGGATCATGGCAAGGCCGGTGTCGGCGTTGAAATGATCGCACGCGACAAAGGCGAGGCGGACGGTCAAATAGGGCAGCTCGGGAAAACGGTGGTGCTTGTCGGGATCTGCAACGAGCCGGCATGGATCGACAAAAACCTCGCCGCGATCGAGGCGGGGATGCAGGATGTCGCCGAACACCTCGGTGGTATAGGACATCCGCCATTCCGACGTCAGCAGATGGATGCGGACGGAGCTGCAAAGCTCTCCGTCAACATAGACCCCGAAATTCCAGGTGTTGGGCGTTTCGTCGAAACGATCGCTGACGCGCAGCGAAGGTGATGGCTCGATCAGACCGGCCTGCAGATAGGCGCGGTAGCGCATCAGATACAGGTTGTCCTTGTCCTCGGGCGTTTCGATGAGCCGATAATCGATGCGGTCAAACAACGCGGCGCCTCGTGGAAGGAGCGCCGTGTTCGGTTCGGCTCCGGACTTCATCTGCAACCTCTGACTCCAAGCAACTTCCACGAGTAGCCAGACCTTAATGGTTCCTTAACGGAATTGCAAAGCTATAGAATCGTTAGGGTTAACCTTTGCGAGCCCGCAAGACTACGGTGCACACGGGAGCCGATTGCGAGAGTGGAGCTGCCGGGAAGGGATCGGGCCTATCGCGACGACACAAGGGCGAGCTGGTCGTCGGGCACGCGACGACCATGCGAGGCGTTGAGCAATTGCCGGATCCGCACCGCCGGTACGGGCCGGCTGAACAGGTAGCCCTGCCCTTCGGTCACGGTGCCGTCGGCGCTGATCAGCTCGAGCTGCTCGTTGGTCTCGATGCCTTCGACCACGACGGCCATGCCGAGGTCGGCGGACAGCCGCGCGACACCGCGCAGCAGCGTCAGCGGCCGGTCGGAATCGATGCCTTCGAGGAAGGAGCGATCGATCTTCACCTTCTGCATCGGGAAATTGTGCAGGTAGCTGAGGCTGGAATAGCCGGTGCCGAAATCGTCGAGCGAGATGCGCACGCCGAGCGCATGCAATTGCGACAGGATGTCGTGGGTGAGCTGGGTGTTGCGCAGCAGCGAGGACTCGGTGATCTCGATCTCCAGACGATGCGCCGGCAGGCCCGACACTTCGAGCGCGTAGCGGATTTCGCTCAGGACGTCGCGCTGGTGGAATTGTTGCGGCGAGAAATTAACGGCGACGCTGACACCCTCCGGCCACTTCATGCATTCCATGCAGGCGCGGCGCAGGATCCAGCGGCCGAGATCGACGATCAGGCCCATGTCCTCGGCGACCGGGATGATGTCGACCGGCGAGACCGTGCCGCGCACCGGATGATTCCAGCGCAGCAGCGCTTCGCAGGTGGTGATCTTGCCGGACCTCAGATTGACCAGCGGCTGGAAGAACAGCTCGAACTCCTCGTTGGCGAGCGCCTTGCGCAGGTCGAGCTCGAGGATACGGCGCGCCTCGACGGTCGCGGCCATCTCGTCGCGGAAGAAACAATAGGTGCCGCGGCCGTCGGCTTTGGCGCGGTACAGCGCCATGTCGGCGTTCTTGAGCAGCGTGTCGGCGCTGGTGCCCTCCGGCGAGGTCAGCGCGATGCCGACGCTGGCGCCGATCTCGACCAGATGATTGTCGATGCGGTACCGCTCGCTCAACCGCTCGACGATGCGGCGGGCGAGTGCCGCGGCATCCTCGGGCGACGTGAGGTTCTGCTGGAACACGACGAACTCGTCGCCGCCGAACCGGGCGACGAAATCCTCGGGGCGCAGCATCTCGCGCAGGCGGTTGGCGACGGCGCACAGGAGCTGGTCGCCGCAGGGATGGCCCAGCGTGTCGTTGACCTGCTTGAACTGGTCGAGGTCGATGAACAGCAGCGCGGAGAGCTGCGCCGCATCGTGGGAGACAGCCAGCAGGTGCTCGATCTGGTCGCGGAAGTTGACCCTGTTCGGCAACGCCGTCAGGTCGTCGTATCGCGCAAGATGGGTGATCTTGGCCTCGGCGTTGCGCCGCTCGGTGATGTCCTCGAGCAGCAGCACCGCCCCTCCGTCCGCCATCGGCTGAACGGTCCAGCACAGCGACCGATTTCGCTCCAGGTTCGCCTCGGCGGTGATGATCTCCTTCTCCCGCGAACTTTCGATGCCGGCGACGATATGCTCGCCGTCCGCGCTCGAGATGGATCTTGCCTGCACGCACGCCGCGATGATATCGCGCGCACTGGCGCCGCTCCGAGGCAGATGGTCGGGCAGGTTCATCATCGCCGCGAAGCGGTGATTCATCACCGCGAGCTGGCCATCGCGATGGAACATGCAAAGACCGTGCGGCATGTTGTTGAGGGCGGTATCGAACTGGCCCGCAAGTGCGGCTTCGCGTTCGCGCGCCACCACGGCGCCCATGAAGATCCGGTGCAAGTTGACCGAGAGCTGCATGATCGCCAGCAGGAAGGCCGCGCTCACAACGGCCATCGCGATGTAGTAGGGCGTGCCGCGCCACGCCAATGCCAACACCGCCGGGGCGAAAATGAGCAGCGCCTGCAGATGGAAGATCGACGGTCGTCCGTACGCCCTTCCCGCTCCCCCTGCGGCAATGCCTGTCGTGACTGACAGGGCAATCATATGCGCGACCGCGTCGTCGGTGGCGAGCAGAGTCGTGCCGCACCAGATGCCGATCGCCGCGGCCTGGATCTTCGCGCCGATCTGATACCGCGCCTGCCAGCGTTTGGCCGCCTCGGCGGTCACGCTCGACCTGCGTCCCTGATAGCGACGCAAATCGATCGCCCGCACCGTTCCGGCCAAGACGAGCAGCGCCACGCACGCCCAAATCAGGGGCTCACCTGTCTTCAGCGCAGTCAGCGCAGCACCGATCGACACGAAGATTAGACCGGCCAGCAGCGGTCCGGGCGCTTCAAAGAGCGAATCGATCTGCGCCGCCGGATTGACCGGCGGCGGCTGCCCCTGCTCTCCGCTCTGGCTTGCGAACTGCATTTTGGTTTGTACGCGCGTCCTGTTCAGCGCGTAGTCTTACCCAGCCGAGATGAAGCTTTTCTGAGGGAACATCGTTAAAGTCGGGTTGTTTTTCGGCAATAGCGAAATGATTTTCGCTGGAATATCAAGCAGGTAGGCAAGCCTTGCCGGGCGCAAGGTGAAGGAAGTGTTGCCGTTCACGGCAAACTCGGAAAAAATCGGCGCGGTTTTTCGAAAACATCGCGCGTCTGAACGCGCGATGTTTCAACTGCGCCGTTGTCAGCCCGAGGTCGAGGACAACAGCGGCGACCATGCCGGGTCCGAGGCAAAACCCGGCGTCGGCACCTTCAATTCGTTGCGGCCGGAGATGTCGACCGAGTACAGCGACGGCCCGCCATTGCCGCCGGGATCGCGGAAGAACATCAGCACGCGGCCGTTCGGCGAGAAGGTCGGGCCTTCGTTGTGAAAGCCGGAGGTGAGCAGCCGCTCGCCCGAGCCGTCGGGCTTCATGACGCCGATCGCGAACTGCCCGCCGCCCTGCCGGGTGAAGGCGATGTAGTCGCCCTTCGGCGACCACACCGGCGTCGAATAGCTGGCGTTGGTGTCATCCTTGGAGAAGGAGATGCGCTGCGCCTGTCCGCCGCCCGCACTCATCACGTAGATCTGCGACCTGCCGCCACGATCGGACTCGAAGCAGATGCGGCTGCCATCGGGCGAATAGGACGGCGAGGTGTCGATCGCCGGCGTGTCGGTGAGACGCGTGGTCGAGCGCGAGCGCAGATCCATCACGAACAGGTTGGAATTGCCGCCCTGCTGCAGGCTCATGATGACGCGCTGGCCGTCCGGCGAGAAGCGCGGCGCGAAGGTCATGCCGGGGAAGTTGCCGACGATCTCGCGCTGGCCGGTCTCGATGTTGTAGAGATAGACCTTCGGATCGCCCTGGCCGAACTCCATGTAGGTGATCTCTTGCGAGTTCGGCGAGAAGCGCGGGGTCAGCACGAGATCGGAGCCGCGGGTCAGATAGCGCACATTGGCGCCGTCCTGATCCATGATCGCGAGCCGCTTGACGCGGCGCTCCTTCGGCCCGGTCTCGTCCACGAACACGACGCGGCTGTCGAAATAGCCCTTCTCGCCGGTCAATTTCTCATAGATCTGATCGGAGATGATGTGCGCGATGCGGCGCCAATATTCCGGCGAGGTGAAATATTGCTGGCCGGTGAGCTGCTGGCCGGAGAGGACGTCCCACAGGCGGAATTCGGCCTTCAGGCGGCCGTCCGGCTGCCGCGTCATGCGGCCGGTGACCAGAGCCTGCGCGTTGATGGTCTTCCAGTTCTCGAATTGCGGCGCGACGTCGATGTTGCTGATGCGCTCAATGAAGGCGGCCTGGTCGATCGGCGCGAACAGGCCCGAGCGCTTCAGGTTGTTGGTGATGACCTGCGTGACACCGTTAGCGACGTCGCTGTCGGAGGGCGAGCCGGGCACGAAGTTGCTGATCGCGATCGAGATGGGCTGAAATCCGCCGGGACTGACTTGAAGTCGCCCCTGCGCTGTCGCGGCGCCTCCGGCCAGCAGGGTGACTGACGATCCCGCGGCCGCGATGAATCCACGTCGCGTCAGAAATGGCATCTTGTTCACCTGAGTTAATTCATGTCTCATCTACTGCTGATCTTTCATATCGAAAGTCAGCGCAATCGTTTTCCAAGTGTCATACTGAGCTTTGGGCAAGAACGTGTAGGCCTGACACTGTTGGATCGCACGCTTGGCACTCTCCGCCATCGCATTTGCAATTGCCCGAGACGGTCCTCGAACCGCGACAATCACAGGCGCTGACGCGAGCGTTCCGTCGGGGCGCATCTGAATATCTATGTCGGCCGTAAACTGATCCCTGTCCTGAGCATCGTAAGGGAAATTGAAGCAGTGCTTGACGGCAGCGACGAAAGCTCCCTGCCAAGTCGCGACGTTGTTGGCGGCCGTCCCTGTCGCTGTGCCCAGCGAGGCTGATGCATTCAACGCCGAGCCGGTCTGCTCGTGCCGGGTCGCGGCGCGCTTGTCGAGGTCGCGCTGGATCTGCGCGGGATCGAAGGTGCGCTCCTTGGGCTTGGGCTGCTGCTGCGGCTGCACCGCCGCGACCTTCTGCTCCACGGGCTTGGGCGGCGGCTTCTTGGTCTCCATCTTCTTCTGCAGCTCGGCGATCGGATCTTCCTTGGCCGGATCAGGCTTCTTTTCCTGCGGCTTCGGCTCTTCCTTCGGCTTGGCCTCGGCGACGGGCTTCGGCGGCTCCGGCTTCTTCTCCACCGGCTTCTCGACCGGCTTCGGCGGCGGCTCCGGCTGGGAGTTGGTCTTGATCAGCTCTTTCTTCTCGGTGACCTTGCCGACGGCGTCTTCCTCGGGCTTGGGCTCCGCGATCTTCTCGACCTTGGGCTTCAGCTCCTCCTTCTTGCCGGTCTTCTGCCCCGCCATCATCTTGGCGAGCTGATCGGAGGAGATGATGTCGATCGGAAGCGATTCCTGCGTAGCGATGTAGGCCTTGCTGCTGAAGGTGACGAGCCCCCATCCCAGCACGAGGACATGCAGGGCAATCGACGCAACGAGTGTCTTGTCGACGTTCACCTTCACGGCCTCAAGACCCCTGATCCGCTTCCGTGACGAGCGCCAGCTTCTTGAATCCGGCGCCCGAGAGCTGGCCCATCACCTTGGCCACGGTGCCGTAATCCGCCTTCTTGTCGGCGCGCAGATAGATGCGTTCCTCGAGGCCGCCGCGCGCATCGGTGATCGCCTTCAGCTTCGGGATCAGCTCGTTCAGCGCAATCTCGGTGTCGTTGATGAACACCTTGCCCTTGATGTCGACCGACATCTGGATCGGCTTCTGGTCGTTGTTTTCGAGGCTCTTGGCACTGGTCTGGGGCAGGTCGAGCGGGACGCCGACCGTCAACATCGGTGCCGACACCATGAAGATGATGAGCAGCACCAGCATGACGTCGACCATCGGCGTGACGTTGATCTCGGCCACGACCGGCTTGCGCCGGCCGCGGCGCCCGCCGCCGCCGGACGAACTCGCAACGTTCATGGCCATGATCGCGTGCCCAGATTGCCCTTCACACTATACATGCCGTCCGTCAGCCCCGCTCGTCGATCTGACGAGACAGAATGGCTGAAAATTCATCAGCAAAGCCCTCGAGCCGCTGGGCCTGCCGGTTCACCTCGGAGGTGAACTTATTGTAGAAAATAGTGGCAGGAATGGCGGCGATAAGGCCGACGGCGGTCGCAAACAGCGCCTCGGCGATACCGGGGGCGACCACCGCCAGAGAGGTATTTTTCGAGGCCGCGATCGACTGGAAGCTCGACATGATGCCCCAGACCGTGCCGAACAGGCCGACGAAGGGGCCGGCGGAGCCGACGGTCGCCAGCACCAGAAGGCGCCGTTCCAGCCGCTCGACCTCGCGCGCAATCGAGACGTTCATCACCTTGTCGATGCGCATCTGAAGCCCTGCGACCGAGCGGGCATGGCTCTCGAACGAGCGCTTCCACTCGCGCATCGCCGCCACGAAGCAGGCCGCCATGGAATGCGTCGGCTTGGCCGACAGCGTGCGATAGAGCTCCTCGATCGACTCGCCGGACCAGAACGCCTGCTCGAACCGGTCCATCGAGCGGCGGGTGCGCGCGTAGAGAAAGATCTTGTCGATAGCGATCGCCCAGACCCAGACCGAGCAGGCCAGAAGCCCCAGCATCACCGCTTTCACGATCCAGTGAGCCTGCCAGAACAGCGCGATCAGCGACACGTCGGCGGAGGCAGCAACCGGAAGGGCCGACTGAGCCAATTCGGCCGGATTCATAAGCAGTATCCTCTCAAGGCGATCGTTACCTAATGTCCTTCGGCCAGCAAATCGCGGCCGGTGTTCCCCAACAGCCGCGCTGGACCCGCGCGGCGGGCAAGCCCGCTCAAAGCCTTGTCTTTCTGGGGTGCAGGGCTCGTCCAAAGGCTCGTCAAAAGCCGGCCGCCTGCATTCCCCGCCAAGATGTCAAAACTAAGGGGCCTCGACCCCAGGCCTTGACGTCGGGCTCCGGGCACGCCTGTCCGCACATACCAGAGCCCGCCGATGGTTAATGCGGGGTTACCGGCGACGCATTTGGCTGCAGGAAAGACAGTCCGTGCAGGGGGATGGACCCCGGATCCCGTGTTCCGGACGCACCGGCCGGAGGAACCTGCTCTCGTGCCGAAAATTGTCCGGAAAATCACTCTCAGCGAGGTCCTGCCATGTCCATCAACCCCAAGACGACCGCCGCGATCGGCGATCACCCGCTCCACCCCATGCTGATCCCGTTCCCCGTCGCGTTCCTGGTCGGCGCTCCCATCGCCGATCTGGCCTTCATCGGAACCGGCGACGGTTTTTGGGCACGCGCCGCGATGTGGCTGATCGGCGCCGGCATCGTCATGGCGCTGGTTGCCGCCGCAGCCGGCTTCACCGACTTCTTCAGCGAGCCACGCATCCGCCGCCTGAACGATGCCTGGTACCACATGGTCGGCAATCTCGCGGCGGTGGTGCTGGCCCTGGTCAATTTCTATCTCCGCTACGCCCAAGGCGCGGAGGCGGCGATCAAGCCCTGGGGCGTCGTGCTGTCCCTGGTCGTGGTCGGCATCCTTCTGTTCACGGGATGGAAGGGCTGGGAAATGGTCTATCGCCACCACGTCGCGGTGCTGGATGCGCCGGGCCAGACCAGCTCGGAGCCGGTCAACCCGCATCATGGCGGCGAAAGCCACCGCCGCGCCGCCTGAGCGACAGTCAAGCGGACGAAGCGGCCGCAAGGCAATTGGTGAGCCGCGCGGGATTGCCGATTGCGGTGCAGCCGCCAGGCACGTCACCGGTCACGACAGTCCCGGCGCCGATCTTGGCGAAGTCGCCGATCTCGATGTCGCCGAGGATGGTCGCGCCGGAGCCGATGAACACGCCGCGACCGATGCGAGGCGAGCGCATCGGCAGGTCGCCATGGCGTCCGATGCTGACATTCTGAAGGATGGTCACCTCGTCGCCGATGACGACATTGGCACCGATCACGATGCCGGTGGCATGGTCGAGATAAACCGACGAGCCGAGGCTCGCGGCCGGATGAATGCTGACCTGCAGGACGTTCGAAGCCTCGTTCTGCAACAGCAGCGCCGCATCACGATGGTCATGACGCCATAGCCAGTGCGAGACGCGCCAGGACTGCAGGGCGACATAGCCCTTGAAGTGCAGCAGCGGCGGCAACAATCCGGCGATGGCGGGATCACGGAGCACGATGGCGCGCAGATCGCGGCCGGCCGCTTCGACCAGATCCGGTTGGCCGCGAAAGGCATCGCGGGAAAACGTCGTGAAGCGCTCGCGATCGGCGGCGCTGCCGCCCAGCCGACGCCCGATCAGATCGGCCAAGGCAGCGGTAAAATCGTCATGGGCAAGGATGGCATCGGCGACAGCCTTGCCGAAGACGGGATCCGCCGCTGCGGTGCGCCGCGCCTCGCCGCGTATCTCCTGCCAGAGGATGTCGCTCGCCACGATCGCAGTCTCCGTCCGCATTGCCGCCTGCGGTGTTTTGACGCTTGCTTCTCGCTGTCGAATATAGGACGCAGGCCGCCTGCGCGCCAATTGGCGTCGGCAACACGCGCGGCCACCTGTGCGCCATGCTCCCCGTAAGACTACGGGCTTGCTTGCCAGAGAGCTGCGGCCAGCCTTCGGCCGAAGCCCGCGGTGGCATCCGCGGGTTTTGGTACCCGCCGGACGTCAAGCTGCCGGCCAGTTCCGAATCCACGTCATCCGAGGTCACGCTCAAATATGCCGCTCAACGCCCCCGCCGACGACCAGCACAACGACATCATGTATCCATCCGCCCTGCCGTTCCTGCTGGTCCATCTCGGCTGCCTTGCGGCAATCTGGTCGGGCGTCACCTGGCAGGCGGTCGCGATCTGCGTCTCACTCTATTGCTTGCGGATGTTCGCGATCGGAGCCGGCTACCATCGCTATTTCTCGCATCGGGCGTTCGCGACCAGCCGGGTGTTTCAGTTCATCCTGGCCTGCCTTGCGCAAAGCAGCGCCCAGAAGAGCGTGTTGTGGTGGGCCGCCAAGCATCGCCACCATCACCTGCATTCCGACACTGAAAACGACGTGCATTCACCGCGTCACCGCGGCTTCCTCTATAGCCATCTCGGCTGGATCTTTTACCGGCAGCACGACGCAACCGACCTCGTGAAGGTCGGCGATCTCGCCGCCTATCCCGAGCTGATGTGGCTGCATCGGCTGGAGCTGCTGCCGGCCTTCGTGCTGGCAGGGCTCTGCTTCCTGGTCGCAGGATGGTCGGGTCTGGTGGTCGGCTTCCTCTGGAGCACGGTGCTGGTCTATCACGCGACCTTCTGCATCAATTCGCTTGCCCATGTGCACGGGCGCAAGCGCTACGTGACCGGCGATGATTCCCGTAACAACTGGCTGCTGGCATTGGTCACGCTGGGTGAGGGCTGGCACAACAATCACCACGCCTATCAGAGCAGCGTGCGACAGGGCTTTCGCTGGTGGGAGGTCGACGTGACCTATTACATCCTGACGCTGCTGTCGTGGATCGGCGTCGTCTGGAACATGAAGGCGCCGCCCGAACAGGTGCTGCGCAACGAGCAGCCGCTCGGCGCGCGGGTCATCCAGCGGGCGGCCCGCGAGCTCGCCGGACGGTTCGATGCGCAAACCCTGGCGCATGCGATCTCGTCGGCACGCCGCCGGGCCGATCTCGCCCAGTTGCAGCTGCCGACGCTGCACGACATCCTCAATCGCGCGCATGAAGGTGTCGACGCGCTGACGCATCTGCATCTGCCGAAGATCCCGACACGCGAGGAGTTTCTCGCGGAGGCCAAGGCGATGTTCGCGCGAACGCGATCGCTCAACGAGATCGTCGACCACGCCTACGAATACTTCCTGGCCTCGGTTCACGCGCAACTCGCCACGGCGCGCTGAAACTCCACGCCATGCGACACCGGCCGGCACCGGTCATGTTGCCGGGGCGCGTCCATCGCGGGCGCGGCCGGGGTCAGCCTGCTTGCGGAGGCTGAGCGCATAGAGCCAGCCGCCTGCGGCGATCAGCACGGGCAGGACGAAAAGCGCGAAATCGCGGAGCAGGATCATGGGACGATACTTCCCTTCGCGAACGACACCGCGCGGCTGAGTGCGTACGATGCGCCCCAATATAGATAGGCGCTAAGAAACAACCGCCAGGACTCACCGAGCTGCCACTCCGGGTAGAGCTGAACTTCCGTGGGCCACCCATTGAGGAACGCAATCGCCACCGGCACCACAGGGCCGAAGCGCTCGAACAACACGGCCGCGCGCTCGAACAATGCGAGGCGCTGGCTGATTTGTTTGCGTTCAATGTTGGTCATGATCGTGCCCGTCGGCGCCGCGGAGGCGCAGTCAAGGCTTGGTCGGTGCTCGCGCGGTCCGGGTTCTATCGATCCTGCACATCTGCGTGATGGGCCTCGCAAAGCCCTCGCAGGCGCTTCGCATCGCCAGGACGACCATCGAAGTGTGACATAAACCAAACCGCCCGCCTGCGGGTTGCGCAGGCGGGCGGCTCGGGGCCATCAGGACTTTGGGGGCATGCGCCTGAAGGCTTTGAGAGGTGCAATTCTTCGGATCAGCCCTGCTGCTGATCGGTCGGCGGCGGGGTCGGACGCGTCTTGTGCTGCGCCATGAACTGGTCGAACTCTTCCTTGTCCTTGGCGTGACGCAGGCGGTCGAGGAAGTTCTTGAACTCGACCTGCTCTTCCTCGAGCCGGCGCAGTGTCTCACTGCGATACTCGTCGAAGGCGCGGTTGCCGGAGGACGGCGGGCCGAAGCCAAAGCCGAAGCCGCGGCGCTCCATGCGGTCGCGCATGCGATCCATCTTGTACTGCATCTTTTCCATCTTGTTCTGCCAGCGATCCTGATTGCTCCAGCACGACATTCTTCTGCTCCCGAGTGTGAAAAAGAGGAGGGCAAGTCCGATCGGCCACCAGATGATGAAGCCGAGAATGGTCACGGCGATCCAGCCGGGATGCCAGGGCGTGTCCAGCATGCGGGGGCGCTCGTAATATTGCTGTTGGTCCGACGGGCCGCGCCAGCGATTGACATCAGCGGTGTAGGCCATTTCCCTTCTCCATCACGGCACCAGCGCCGTTGTGAATGTAAATAACATTTACATAGCTAGACCATCCCGCGATTTTGTCAAGCTGGCAGCAAGACACGCCCGCGTGATTACTTGCGCAATCTTATTTCGGCTTGCCCCAGGGGCTGCCGGGCGGCAGGCCCGAACCGGAGGGAGCCTCCGGCGGCACCGGCGGCGGCTCGGCGCCCCTGGCCGGAGGACGGCGGTCGATCGGGAAGCCGAGGCCGCGCAGATAGATCAGCACCTCGGCCTCCAGCAGCTCGTCCGGCGACATCGGCAGCTTGCGTCGCGCAGCATCGCCGCGGGAAAACAGCGAGGCCACGCCATGCGACATCGACCAGATGTGCAGCGCCATCATCATCGCCGGCGGGCGGGGTGTGCCGGGCGGCGTCAGTGCGGCGAGCCGCTCGGCTGCGGCTCGAATGATGTTGAAGGCGCGTTCGCTGGCCGCCTGAAGTGCGGGATTGGCATCGACCGGCACGCCCGATTCGAACATCGCGTTGTAGAAGGCCGGCTCCGCGCGGGCAAAGGCGAGATAGGCCTTGCCGACGCGCTCGAAGGCGGTGACGGTGTCGGGCCGCCCGTCGTCCCAGGCCGCCGACAGGCGCGCCTCGAACTGCTCGAAACCGCGCTGGGCGATAGAGGACAGCAGCTCGTCACGGTCGCGGAAATGCCGGTAGGGCGCCGCCGCACTGACTCCGGCCATGCGCGCGGCATCGGCGAAGGTGAAGCCGGCCGCCCCCTTCTCGGCGATCAGCCCGAGGGCCGCCTGCAACAGGGCTTCCTTCAGATTGCCGTGGTGATAGCCGCGCTCGGCGCGGCGCTGCTCCTTGCGCCAGCTCATGTGAACGAGCTTTACATGAGCCGGGCTTCAAGGTCACTAGCGGGAATCGCTCGTGATTAACCCGTATTCTCCGCAGTCATTCCGGGCGGCTCACAGAGCCGAACTATGGTGCGCGCTTGCGCACCTGAGAATGTCGAGATTCCGGGTTCGGTCCTGCGGACCGCCCCGGAATGACGGCCCACTTGGCCGCCCGGATACCTATTCGTTCAGGGCTACATCTCCGGAATCGGCAGCACGGGCATGACTTCGATCGCCTCGCCCGGGAAGATCGCAAAATGCGGATGGTTCTCGAACAGCTTTGCAGCGTCCTCCTGCGAGGCGGCACGCACCACCGTGAAACCGGTCAGCGCGTTGCTGACCTCGGTGATTCCGCTCCCGTCGATCCTGCGGGTCTTGCCGAGCGGGCCCCCCATCTCGACGATCACGGATTTGTGCTTCTCGACCCAGCCGTGCCAAGCGGCCATGCCCTCCTGCTCCTTCGCCTTCCGCTCGGCCTCGGGCAGCGCGCGCCACGCCGCCATTTTCGATCCGCTCGTGCTGCCGAGATAGACGGCGAGAAATTTGTGTTCGGTGCTCATGGGTTTTCTCCTCAGGGTTGATTGGGAATCGCGCAGCCGCCGTCTCGTCTACGTCTTCAGGTCGCCAAACCCGGCGACGATCTCTTGCACTTCGGGCGAGTAGTCGGCCATCTCCTGCACCTGGCGGACCTCGATGATCTCGTTGGCTGAAGCGGGACATTTCTTGGCCCAGGCGATCGCCTCGGCGCGCGAGGCGACCTCGATCATCCAATAGCCGCCCAGGACTTCCTTGGCTTCCGCGAAGGGCCCGTCGGTGACGATGGGCTGGCCGGTCGCAAACGAGACGCGTGCCCCGGTCGACGGCGGGTGCAGCCCATCGAGCGTGATCAGCACGCCTGCGTCCTTCAGCGCCTCGTTGTAGCGCATCATCGCGGCGACGCGCTCGGGATCGAGCTGCAGCTCCGGCGGCGCGTTCTCGTAGCCGAGCGGGATCATCAGCATCATGAATCGCATGGGATTTCCTCGCTGCTCTCAGTCACTCCGATATGTCCTGCGGGCGGAAACGGCTGGCCCGCGCTCCCCTCCAAGACGAACGGCCTTCTGCCGGGCCGACAGCGGGACAGAAATTATTTAGAGGCCGGAGTGCAGCCGGGCTGGCGCATTCTGCGACCGGATCGGGCTCGATCGGCTCGGCGAGGCCTTTCATGCCGGAACGAAAGCGCAGTAAAAGGAACCGGCGCTTCGCGCGCTGCTCCCGGACACAGGACAGATCAGCCAATGCCGCAAGCCCCGCAAAAAGTCGCCCTCGTCACCGGTGCCGCCCGCGGCATCGGGCTTGCGACCGCGAAGAAATTCTTGGCCGAGGGCTGGCGCGTGGCCCTGCTCGACATCGAGCACGAACTGCTCGGCCGCGCGGTCGCGGACATCGGCCAGAGCGAGGCGACGCTGGCGCTGACCTGCGATGTCGCCGACGCGGCCGCAGTCGGCACCGCAATGACGACGATCGAGCGGCGGTTCGGCCGCTTGGACGTGCTGGTCAACAATGCCGGCATCGCGGTGTTCGCGCCGCTGATGGAGACGTCGGATGCCGACTGGCGCCGCGTGCTCGAGGTCAACCTCACCGGACCGTTCCTCTGCACCAAGGCCGCGGTGCCCCTGATGCGCGACGGTGGTGGCGGCGCCATCGTCAACATCACCTCGATCTCAGCCGTGCGCGCTTCGACGCTGCGCTCGGCCTACGGCACCAGCAAAGCAGGCCTTGCACACCTTACCAAGCAGCTCGCGGTCGAGCTCGCCTCCCTCAACATCCGCGTCAACGCGGTCGCACCGGGGCCGGTCGACACCGCGATGGCGAAGCAGGTGCACACCAAGGAGATCCGCGCCGACTATCACGACGCCATTCCGCTCAACCGCTACGGCCTGGAAGAGGAACTCGCGGAAGCGATCTATTTCCTGTGCTCGGGCCGCGCGAGCTACATCACCGGCCAAATTTTGGCCGTGGACGGCGGCTTCGATGCGGCGGGCATCGGCCTGCCGACGCTGCGCGGGCAAAGGCGCAACGGGTAGGCGCAGGATTTGTAGGGTGGGCAAAGGCGCAACGCGCCGATCCCAAATTTGCGGTGCGGATGGTGGGCACGCTACGCTTTGCCCACCCTACGAAAGCGAGTTGGTGGAGAGTTCATGCAACGCATCACCTTCCTCAAAGCTCTGATGCTTGCATCCGCGCTGCTCGCCGCCGCGCCTGCGGCGGCCGAGAT
The DNA here is from genome assembly GCF_003122645.1 of Bradyrhizobium sp. SUTN9-2. Lineage (NCBI taxonomy): Bacteria > Pseudomonadati > Pseudomonadota > Alphaproteobacteria > Hyphomicrobiales > Nitrobacteraceae > Bradyrhizobium > Bradyrhizobium sp. SUTN9-2. The sequence continues at coordinate 1,980,150 of NZ_LAXE01000001.1, read as the reverse complement.
CCGCATCATCCAGTCCCCGGGCGGACAGGTCGGGCCGTTCCTCGATCTGTTCGAAAAGGTCCGCGACAGTGGCGAGCGCGTGGTGATCGACGGCCCCTGCCTGTCCGCCTGCACGCTGGTGCTGAGCATCGTGCCGGGCGAGCGCATCTGCGTCACCAAGCGCGCCGTGCTCGGCTTCCATGCCGCACGCTCGGTTGACCGGCGCGGCCGCTTCTATGCCGAGCCGGAAGCATCGGTCGCGGTGCTTGCCGCCTATCCCGGTCCGGTGCGCGACTGGATCAGCCGACGTGGCGGTCTGACCTCGCGGCTGCTGCTGTTGAAGGGGCGCGATCTCGCCGCGATCTATCCGCGTTGCCGCTGATACAGCCCGCAGCCGCCAACCGCTTTCAAAACAGCGTCTGGATCACTGGCGCCAGCTTCGCGCTGGCGCAAATGAGCATTCCCCAAAGAGCAAAGTTGATCTGTAGCGCCGCCGCCATCGGTCGCTCCCCTTGCAAGTGACGTCCATCCCAGTTTGTAGCTTTTATGACTCACCAATAACGATTCTGACGTGCAGAGCACAGCCCAATCTTGCGCCAATTGTTGTGCGATGCAGCTCGCTTCACGAAGCGGCCTCACTGCGTCCGCAAAGTGATGCGAAAGCACGACTCATATTCGGCCATGCCGGCAAGTTTGTTTTGCCTTGAGTTCCATTGAACCGACGATGCGCGTGTCTCACGCAGATTCTGCGCGCCGATTGTGGAGGCAAAAGCCCGGCATGATTCGACACGGCTTGATCGTGCTCACTTTTTGCACAGCGCTGATCGGATGCGCAGAGGCGCCAGCGCAGGAACGCCGCGCCATTGCATGGGATGGCCTCGGCAAGGATCCGAACCGTCCGCATGTGGCCAAGCGGCGCGTCACGACCGGCGCGCCGGCGGCAAGTGATCCCAATCAGGAGCGCGAAAAAGTGCTCGGCACATTGCGCCCCTATTCCGAGGCGTGGTGGGCGGTCCAGGACGAGATACAGGCGGAGAACGACAGGAAGCTGGGCGCCAAGCTCGTGATCTGTCCTCGCTGCGTGGAATCGTCGCCCGAGGACGTCACCGGATCAATCCGGTGAAAGGACAACGGCTGATCGGCGCCTGACGTAACGAAACGTACGTCCCCTCTCCCGCAGCATTGGAGAGAGGGGATCGCAACGTGACGGTCGCGCCCAAAGCGCGATGCGATAGGATAAATCGTCATCGCGCTTTAGGTTGTTGTTTGAGCATGATCTTTTCGGAAAACCGCTTCACACTTTTCCGGATCATGCTCCTATCACATGCCCTCGGCCGGGCAATTCACCATCCAGGGAATGCCGAACTTGTCGACACACATGCCGAAGCCCTTGGCCCAGAACGTCTTGCTGAAGGGCATGGTGACGCTGCCGCCGTCGGCAAGCGCGTTGAACTTGCGCTCACCATCCGCGGGGTCCTTGACTGTAATCGAGATTGCAAAGCCCTGCGGCTTCTGGAAATGCTCGGCCGGCGAGTCGGAGGCCATCAATACCGTGCCGTCCGGCAGTGACATCCGCGCATGCATGATCATCTTCTCGCGGCCGGGCGTAGCCGGCACCTCCGGCGGAGCATCCGATGCGCGCATCATCGCGTCGATCTTGCCGCCGAGAACCTTGGCGTAATAGTTGAACGCTGCTTCGCAATTGTCCTGGTAGAACAGATAGGGATTGAGCATCGTTTCTCTCCTCTTCGTTTGCAGTGAGGCTTATTGCTTCTCGGTGAGCTTCTTCAGGCCGGCGAGGCCGGTCTCGAAATCCCTGCCGATCATGCTGTCCATGTTGAAGAACACCTGCATCAGCTTGGACAGGAACGGGGCCGGACCGTACATTACCCATGTGACGAGTGTGGCATCGCCTTGCGGCACAAAGGTGAACTCGGCGGTGTTGTGGCCTTCGAACGGCCGCTCGAAATCAAGCTTGATGCGGAGCTTGGAGGGGCCGTTCGCCTCCAGGATCTCCATATGGCCGGCGCCGACCTTGTTGTTGCCCTCCCAGGCATAGGTCGCACCCTTCCCTGCCGCGGTTCCGCCGAACGTCCGCTTCATGGCGGGATCGCGGGTCTCATACGGCGACCAGGCGGTCCAGCGATGGAAATCGGCAACCAGCGGATAGATCACAGCGGCCGGTGCCTTGACGGCGAGCGAGCGTTCCACACGGAACGTGTCGGGTTTCGTCAGGGCGAAGACGAGGACCGCGGCAAGGCCGGCGGCGAGAACGATGGCGATGACGGCAATGGCTTTCAGCATGGATAGCTCTCCGTGGATACGGAGCCTAGGACGAACGGGGGAGGCCCCGGCCCGACAATGGGACAGAAATTCTTTGGCGCACTGCGCACCCCACGTCATGGCGTGGAAACAGACGGGCCTACTTCGCCTTGGCGCTTTCCTTTGCCTTCGGCTGGCTGTCCCGGATCAGGCGATCGAGATGCATGCGGATGTGGGCGGCTTCGGCCGAGGTGTTGGCGAGCGCGATGGCGCGATCGAAGGCGATTCGGGCTTCGTCGTTGCGGCCGAGCTGCATCAGGAAGGCGCCGCGCACGCCGTAGAAATGGAAATAATTGGCGAGCTTCGGCGCCAGCGGCTCGATCAGCTCGAGCGCGGCCTGCGGCCCGCGCACCTTGGAGACCGCGACCGCCCGGTTGAGCGTCACCACCGGCGAGGGCTGCACCACTTCGAGCGCGCCGTAGAGCAGGTCGATCTCCGTCCAGTCGGTCTCCTCCGGCGTCGCCGCACGCGCATGCAGGGCGGCGATCGCGGCCTGGATCTGGTAGGGCCCGCTGCGGCGGTGGCGCATCGCCTTGTCGATCAGCGCGAGGCCCTCCGCGATCATGGTGCCGTTCCACAACGAACGATCCTGATCGTCCAGCAGGATCAGCGACCCGTCCGCGGCAAAGCGCGCCGCGCTGCGCGCGTGCTGCAACAGGATCAGCGCCGTCAGGCCCATGATCTCCGGCTCGCTCGGAAACAGCCGCAGCAGCAGCCGCGCCAGCCGGATCGCCTCCTCGCACAGCGGCTTCCTGATCTCCGCGGTGTCACCGCTCGCCGAATAGCCTTCATTGAAGATCAGGTAGATCATCGCCGCGACGCCGGCGAGCCGTTCAGAGCGCTCGACCGCGCCCGGCGCCTCGAACGGCGTCCCGGCCTCGGCCACCTTTGCCTTGGCGCGCGTGATGCGCTGCTCCATCGCCGCTTCCGAGACCAGGAACGCGCGGGCGATCTGCTTCACCGTGAGGCCCGAGACGATGCGCAGCGCCAGCGCGATCTGCTGCGTCGCCGGCAGTCCTGGATGGCAGCAGATGAACATCAGCCGCAAGATGTCGTCGCGATAATGCGAGCCGTCGAGCCGCTCGGCGAGTTCGCCCTCGGCATCGTCGAGATCGGAGATCGCCTGGTCGTCCTCAGGCAGCGGCTGCTGCCTGCGCGCGCGTCGCACTTCGTCGATCGCGACGTTGCGGCCGACCATGATCAGCCAGGCCGCGGGATCGCGCGGCGGCCCATTCTGCGGCCAGGTCTTGAGCGCGCGCAGGCAGGCGTTCTGAAACGCCTCCTCGGCGGTGTCGAGATCGCGGAAATAGCGCAGCAGCGCGCCGACCGCCTGGGGTCGCGCCGAAGTCAGCGCAGTCTCGATCCAGGCGGTATCGGCCTCGCTCACGTCAGGTTTCCTCCGGGCCGGAACACACCGACGGGACGCACCTCATAGGCGCCGCCGGGATTGGCGGCACCCAGCTCGCGTGCGACGTCGAGCGCGTCGTCGAGATTCTTGCAGTCGACGATGTAGAAGCCGAGGAGCTGCTCCTTGGTCTCGGCATAGGGACCGTCGAGCACCAGCGGCGGATCCTCCTTGCGCAGCGTCGCCGCCGCGGTCGTCGGCAACAGCCGCGCCACCGGCCCGAGTCGACCCTGCCTGGTGAGCTTCTCCTGCACCACGGTGAGCTTCTTCATCACGGCCTCGTCCTGTTCCTTGCTCCAGGAGCCGACGAAATCCTCATCGTGATAGCAAAGAATGGCGTAAAGCATGGGCAGCACTTCCCTCGTCTGTTCTGAAGACGCGCCAATATGCCCCGCCCCGACAGCGCTGCGGAAAAAATTTGCAAGAAAAATCCGGCAGATCGTGCCAAGGAGGGCCTTCTTGCGCGGAACCTGAAGAGGCACTTCGAATGACCATGGGCACACTGGCCGTCCTGATCAACAGCACGCAGCAGAACTGGCTGCCGGAGCGCTGGAAGGCCCGCTTCGACGCGGTCTGCGGGGGACGCCGCGTGGTGCTGCTGCCGGACGCCGGGCTCGATCCGGCGGAGGTGCATTATGCGGCGGTGTGGAAGCCGGTGCCCGGCGATCTCGGTGCGTTCCCCAATCTGCGGGCGATCTTCAACCTTGGCGCCGGCGTTGACGCGCTAATGGCGGACAAGAGCCTGCCCGAGGTGCCGCTGGTGCGCGTCGCCGTGCCCGATCTCACCAATCGCATGACCGAATATGTCGTGCTGCACGTTCTGATGCATCACCGCCAGGAGCTTTACCTGCGGCAATCGCAGCGCGAGAAGCGCTGGGAGCCCAGATATCAGTGGCCGGCGAGCGCGATCACGGTCGGCGTCATGGGGCTGGGCACGCTCGGCGCCGATGCGGCCGACGTGCTGCGGCGGCTCGGCTTCCGCGTCGCCGGCTGGAGCCGCAGCCCGCGCACGATCGAGGGCGTCGAATGCTTCCATGGCGCCGCCGGAATGGACGCGTTCCTGCGCAAGACCGATATCCTGGTCTGCCTGCTGCCGCTGACATCAGACACGCACGGCATCCTCAACCGCGAGGTCTTCGCCAAGCTCAATCGCACCAGCCCGCTCGGCGCGCCGGTGCTGATCAATGCCGGCCGCGGCGGCCTGCAGAACGAGGCCGATATTCTCGCCTGCCTCGACGACGGCACGCTCGGCGCCGCCTCGCTCGACGTCTTCGTGCAGGAGCCGCAGCCGAAGGACAGCCGGTTCTGGACCCACCCCAAGGTGGTGTTGACGCCGCACAATGCCGCCGACACCGACGCGGATGCGATCTCGGCCTATGTCGCCGAGCAGATCGCCCGGTTTGAGGCGGGCGGCGCGCTGGAGAACGTGGTGGACCGAACGCGGGGATATTGAAGCTTCGCTTCCAGCTTATCCTTTGGCGCCGATCATCACGTCGATCGCGCACTTGACGATCGCCTCCAGCTCCTTGCGCGGCACGCGGGCGCGGGAGCGGATGGCGATGGTGTGGATGGTGGCCGATGCGATCTGTGCCAGCGCGAACGGATCGGCGCTCTCCGGCAGCTCGCCTTTCTCCTTGGCGCGGCGGAAGCAACTGGCAAAGGCCTTGTCGAGCCCGGTGAGGCCGTCCAGCACCATGGCGCGGATCTCGGGATCGCCGACCGCCTCGGAGGCCGCGGTCACGACCGTGAAGCAACCGCGCGGTCCGGTGTCGCCGGACAGATAGATGTCCAGCGCGGCTGCGTAGATGCGCTCCAGCCGCTGGCGCAGCGGCATCTCCTCGCGGAAGATCGCGACCATCGCCGCGCCCGCCTCGTCGCGATAACGCTGGTAGCTCTTGATGTAGAGCTCGCGCTTGTCGCCGAAGGCGCCGTAGAGGCTCGGCCGGTTCATGCCGGTGGCGGCGCTGAGATCGTCGAGCGAGGTGGCCGCGAAACCCTGCTTGCGGAACAGATCGAGCGCCTTGCCGAGCGCGACATCGGGCTCGTAGGCGCGCGGACGGCCGCGGCGCTTAGGCCCACCGCGACGCTCGGGCTCGCCGCGGCGTTCGGGCTGATTGGCAGCAGCTGGCGGCTTCGATTTTTGTACCATTCCGCAAGTTATTCCTTGACCTCACCCATATTATGCAAGATGGTACAAAAATCAATCTGGCCAGGTTGAGCGACATCCAAAGAGGAATTGCCCAAGGAGGCTACAGATGGATCTCTATTTCTCGCCGCTTGCCTGCTCGATGGCGACACGCGTCGCGCTGTACGAAGCAGGCGCCGAGGCGAACTACCTCGAAGTCGATCCGCCGACCAAGAAGGTCTTGAGCGACGGCTCCGACTTCCGCACCGTGAATCCGATCGGCCTCGTGCCGACGCTGCGCACCGATGAAGGCATGGTGCTGACCGAGAACGCTGCGATCCTGCAATATGTCGCGGACCGTTTCCCGCAAGCCGGCCTCGGCGCGAGCGCCGGCATCGAGCGCACCCGACTGCATCAATGGCTCTGCTTCATCGGCACCGAGCTGCACAAGGGCCTCTTCATCCCCATGCTCGACCGCAAGGCGCCGCAGGAAGCCCAGGCCTATGCCCTGGAAAAGAACCTGTCGCGGCTCGACTATCTCGACAATTACCTGAAAGGACGCGAGTTCCTGCTCGACCATTTCAGCGTGGCCGATGCCTATCTCGTCACGGTCATCAACTGGACCATGGCGACGCCCCCGATCGAGCTTGCGAAATGGCCGAACCTGAAGGCGTATCACGAACGGCTGCGTCAGCGACCTTCGATTGCCAAGGCGATCGCGGAGGAGTTCGAGCTGTACAAGGCCGAGCTCGCGCGGAAGAAGGCGGCGGCCTGAGGCCGCACGCGAGCTCCGTATTCGCGCGGCAGCGCGCTATCTCGGCGCCTGCAGCGCGATGCCGTAGCGGCGGTAGATCCGGTCGATCGTGCCGTCGCTGCGCAGCCGCTCCACGGCTGCGTCGATGGCTTCGCGCAACGCATCGTCCGGGCGGACCATGCCGACGCCGACATTCCAGTTCAGATCGGCCGTGCTCTCGTCGCGATCGAGGATCCGGAGCGGTTTGTCCGGATGGGTCAGATTGAAATAGCTGGCGGCGGTGGGCGTGACCGCAGCGGCGTCGATCTCGCGGTTCGACACGGCCTCCAGGCTGTCGCTCTCGAAGCCGAAGGTCGATATCGGCACGCGCCGCTGACCGATAATCATGGCTGCGATCGATCCAACCTGCACGCCCACCTTGGTCGATTCGTTGAGGCTGGCGAAGGACGTGAGCGTGCTGGATGACGGCACGGCGAGCGCGACGCCTGTGCGATAATAAGGCTTGGAGATTCTCAGACGGGTTTCGCCTTGCGCTTCGCGATCGGCGATGACGTCCAGGAGAATGTCGCAGCCGGCGCTGCGCATCTGGTACTGCGTGATGATCCAGTCGAGCCGCAGCGAGACACCGAGCTCGCGTGCCAGCACCCGACCGAGTTCGACCTGGAAGCCGGGCGGATCGCCGGTCTTGTGCGCGAAGGGAAGCGAATTGGGATGTGCGCAGAGCCCGATCACGCCGCTGGAGCGGATCGCCTCCAGGGGGCGCGCCGCCGCCTGCCCCGACAGGACGATGGCGGCAGCGACGATGACCGGGACAAATGTCTTCATTCCACACTCTATGCTAGTCAGCCGTCGCGCGGTTTCAGGGCGCGGATGTACTTGACCATCTGGTCGATCTGGGCGTCGGTGAAGGCGCCGTCAAAGGCCGGCATCGCTCCTTGCTTGCCGAGCTTGATGCGACTGCGGATATAGTCGTCGTCGCGCGGCGAATTCATCAGTTGCGGCCCCTTCCCAGCGGCCCGGCCACCGTCGGAGTGACAGAAGCCGCAAGTCCCCGCAAACACCTGCTCGACCTCGAACGCCGCGTTCTCCGGCGCGGGTGTGGCGGATTGGGCCTGGGCCATCGCAGCCCACAGCAACGAGGCGCCCAGCCCCGCCAAAATCGTCTTGCAAGACAGTCTCAACAGCTACGCTCCATTCCTGATCCGCGCACCGCCGCGACATCGATCGAGGAGCGGGCTTGCGCCCGCTCCAGGATCGGAACATCTGCGGCAGACTATTTCAGGCTGAAGACGACCAGGGCGCCGTCGTCACGCGGCATGCTCTTGTAGACGCCGCCGAAGTTCGGCGCATATTCGTCCGCCAGCATCCCGCCGAAGCCCGCCGTCACCGCGATATATTGCTTGCCGCCGACGGAGTAGCTGACGATGCCGCCCTGATGGCCGGTGCCGTTGTTGTGCCTCCATAGCTCGGCGCCAGTTTCGGCATCATAGGCGTGCAGCACGCCACGCGAATCAGGCACGAAGACGAGGTTGCCTGCGGTCGACAGCACGCTTCCGAGCGGAGGCTCGGGATAGCGAACCTCCCATTTCTTCGCGCCCGTGATGGGATCGCGCGCGTCGAGATGTCCGTAGATCTCGCCACCCGGAGGAGGCACCATCTTGAAATCGGCACCGATGTTGAGCTGGACCTGCGGCGTGGTGACCGGCGTCGTCTTCTGGATATCCAGCGTCATGCACCATTCCTGTCCGATCTTGTAATAGAGACCGGTCTTGGGGCTGTAGGAGCCGGCGTTCCAGCTGATGCCGCCGCCGATGAACGGACACAGCGGCGGTTCGGTGACCTTGCCGACCGGGAAATCGCGACGGCCGATCAGGGCGCCGGTCTTGGGATCGATGTCCTTGACGAAGTTGATGTTCTCGACCAGCCGCCAGACGTTCTTCACTTTGAGATTGCGGTCGTAGACGAAGACAAAGCCGCCCTTGTTCGGATGGACCACGTATTTCTGGCCATCACGCTCGAGCATCACGAATTCGCCGACCGAGCTGTCGAAGTCCCAGGCATCGTGCGGCAGTTCCTGATGGTAGAATTTCAGCTTGCCGGTATCGATGTCGAGGCCGATCACCGAGCTCGTATAGAGGTTATCGCCGGGACGCGCGCCCTGGGTCTTGTAGTCCGGACCCGACCAATCGTAGAGCGGCGCCGGATTCGCAGTGCCCCACAGGACAGTGTTGGTCTCGGAATCGTAGGTGCCCGGCATCCAGCCGCCACCACCGCCGGTGCGCCAGGACTCGTTGCCCCAGGTCTTCATCGCCTCTTCGGTGCCTGCGACCGTGAGGAACTCCCACTTCTTCTTTCCGGTTGCGGCATCGAGCGCGAAGATCGGGCCGCGGCCCGGCCATTCGCCGCCTTGCGCGCCGATGATCACGCTGCCCTTGGCGTAGAGCGGCGCGCCGGTGAAGCCGACCGTCAGCTTCTGCGAGTCGATCAGCCTGGTCTCCCAGAGAACCTTTCCGGTCTTGGCGTCCAGCCCGAAGACACGACCGTCCATGGTGCCGACGAAGACCTTGCCTTCGCCGAGAGCGACGCCGCGGTTATAGGGCGAGTGGGTCTGGCGGCTGATCAGCGCTTCATCCAGCTCCGGAAAGAACGACCAGATCACCTCGCCGCTGGCGCCGTTCAGCGCGAAGACCCGGCTGTAAGAGCCCGAATAGTACAGCACGCCGTCGGCGACGAGCGGCATCGACTGCAGGCCGCGCGTCGATCGCCCGGGAATGTGCATCCATGCCACGCCCAGATTGCCGACATTGCTCGTATTGATCTGTGTAAGCGGGCTGTAGTGATGGGATTTGTACGAACCGTGATAGGTGAGCCAATCGTTCTGGCCGGCGGCCTCGATCCGGGCCGTATCCACGGACTGAGCCAATGCCGCCGTCGCTGCAAGTGTCGCAACGACAACGACAGCCAAGGCCGAGCTGAGCCACTGTTTCCTCATTTGCACTTCCTCCCGCTCTTGTGTTTGTTGATTGCGTCTCGTGAATGCGGCTTGCGAGGGGTATTTGCAGTTCAGTGTGCGTCGATCGTCCTCCATCGGACCGAATCGTCAACAGACGTCCCCTCTCTCGGCGCATCGCGCCGAGGAGCCACGTTCACTGGAGTGGTTGCTGTTGTACTTCTGCTTGCCGTTACACTGTACGACGGATCACAGGGCGTGCAAATATGGAATGCGCGCCGAAGTCAATTCGATGCAGCGCGACTTGAAACGGCAGCGACGCTGACCGTTTTTGCTTTCGATCCGCCGATCCCGGAACAAGTCGTCTTATCCGTAAAGCACCTTCGGCAGAATCGTGACGATGCCCGGCCACAGCGTCAGCAGCAGCACGAATCCGATCATGATCATGAGGTACGGCATCGTGACGCGGGCGATATAGCCGAGACCGTCGTCGGTCAGCCCCTGGATCACGAACAGGTTGAAGCCGACGGGCGGCGTGATCTGCGCCATCTCCACGGCGAGCACAAGGAAGACGCCGAACCAGACCTCGTCGAAGCCGGCACCCTTCACGATCGGCAGCACGATCGGCAGCGTCATCACGATCATCGAGAAGCCGTCGAGGAAACAGCCGAGCACGAGATAGAAGACGATCAGCGCCACGATCAGCATGAAGGGCGACAGGCCGAGGCCCTTGACGAACGCGGCCACCGCCTGCGGGATGCCGAGGAAGGCCGCGGCATTGCCGAGGATCGAAGCCCCCAGCACGATCAGCGCGATCATCGAGCAAGTGACGACCGAGCCGATCAAGACGTCGCGGATCACCTGCTGCGACATTGCGCCTTGCGCCCAGGCAACCAGGGCCGCGCCGAGCACGCCGACCGCGGCAGCTTCCGAGGGCGTTGCGAGCCCGCCATACATCGAGCCGAGCACGCATGCGATCAGGAACAGCGCCGGCGCGAGATCCTTCAGTGCTGCAAAGCGCTCGCTCCACTGCACCTGCGAGAGCTTGGCTTCGGTCTCGGGCACCATCGCGGGTTTGAGGGTGGTGTGCAGCATCACCCAGGCCATGAACGTCGCGGCCAGCAGGAAGCCCGGCAGCACGCCGGCGGTGAACAGCTTCAGGATCGAGACGTCGCCGAGCACGCCGTAGATGATCATGATGTTGGAGGGCGGGATCAGGAAGCCCAGCGTGCCGGCGCCGGCGAGCGAGCCGATCGCGATGTCACGAGAATAACCTCGGCGCGTGAGCTCGCTGAGCGACATGCGGCCGATCACCTGCGTCGTCGCGGCCGACGAGCCCGAGATCGCCGCGAAGATGGTGCAGCCGATCACGTTCACATGCAGCAGGCGCCCGGGCAGCAGCCCGGCCCAGGGCGCCAATCCCTGAAACAGGGAGCGTGACAGACGGGTGCGGAATAGCAACTCGCCCATCAGGATGAACAACGGCAGCGCCAGCAGCTCCTGCGTGGTCAGGATGTTCCAGGCGTATTGCGGCAGCAGCTTGTCGAGCGGGACCGAACGGAACATCGCGAGCAGCAGCGTCGCGGTCAGCGCAAGCGTGAGGCCGATCCAGACGCCGCAAGCTAGCAGCACAAACAGGATCGCGAACAGGGCGACGACTTCGATGGTCATGCGATCTTGGATCCGGATGCGGGCAAGGCGGTCATTCGACGGGCGAGGCCTTCATGCGATGGTCCTCCAGCGGCAGGCCGAGCGCGGCCTGGATCGCACGCGCGAGGAACTGCAGCGTCAGCAGCAACATGCCGAAGGTGACGATCGCTTGCGGAAACCACAGCGGCGTGTCGCTCGAGGTCGAGACCTGGCCGCGCACGAAGGCGCTCCAGGCGAATTTCGCCATGGCCATGGTCAGGAACGCCATGAAGGCGAAGCCGGCCGCCGCCGAGAGGATCTCGAGCGCGCGCTGCACCGGCACGGGTGCGTTCTTCAGGAGCAGCACGACGCGGATGTGGCCGCCGACGCGCAGCGTCATGGCGGCACCGAAAGTGAAGGCCGCCGCCATCAGATAGGAGGAATATTCCCACGCGATCGAGATGGTCGGCGGGAAGAACGGCAGGAAGTTCGAGAGGAAGCGGGTTACGACCTCGCACAGCATCAACAGCGTCAGCATCAGGAGACAGAAGCCGCCGATCCAGCCGTCGAGCCGGCCGAGGCGATCGATGCCGTCGAGGACGATGCGCAGCGGCGCAGGCGCCGCCGCGTTGAGGCTTTGCGATGCTTCAGGCGAAAGGCTCACCACGCCTCGTCCTCAGCCGCGCTTAATTTCGGCGAGATAGGCCCGCACCGGCTTGTCGGCCGCCGGCACGCGCTTGAGGAAGGCATCCAACTGCGGCGCGGTCTTGGCCCGGATGTCCTTCATCATGGCGTCCGAGACCGGCACCACCTCCATGCCGCCTTCCTTAAGGCGGTTGAGGCTGTCGACATCGGCCTTGAGCGAATTGGCCCAGAAGCCGGGCTCCATCTTCGCCGCGATGTCAGCGACCAGCTTCTGTTGATCGGCGCCGAGCGCCTTCCAGGCATCGAGATTGACGGTGAGCATCTGCGACGACCAGACATGGTTGGTCGGGTAGACGTATTTCAGGAACTCCCAGAACTTGCCGTCGACGCCGGACACCGACGAGGTGGAGACCCCGGCCACCGCGCCGGAGGCGAGTGCGGGGATCGTTTCGCCCCAGGGGATCATCACCGCCGCCATACCGATGGCATTGAGCATCTCGACCGCGTTCTTGTCGGGCACGCGGATCTTGATGTTCTTGAGGCCCTCGACGTCGGCGACCTTCGCCTTCAGATGCAGATATTGCGTCGGCCACGGCACGATGTAGAGGATCTTCTGATTGTTACGCGCGGCGATCTTCTCGTATTCGGGCCGCACATATTTGTGCAGCACCTTGAGCTCGTCCACGGAGCCGCAGAGGAAGGGGATGCTCTCGACGCCCATGAAGGGCTCGTCGCCGACCTGCTGGATGTTGAGGACGTCGGCGAGCGGCACCAGGCCGTCGCGCACGGCCCGCAGGTGCTCGGGCCCCTTGAAGCCGAGCTGGCCGCCGGCCTTCACGGTGATGGCGACCGCACCATTGCTTTGCTTCTTCACTTCCTCCGCGAAGGCCATCGCGTTCTGGGTGTGGAAATTGCCGTCGGGCCAGACCGTCGACATATCCCAGCTCGTTGCCGCCCGTGCGCGAGTCGAGATGTGGCCGGCGGCGAGCAGCGTCGCTGCGCCCACAGTGAAGTTCCGTCGCGTAATCATTGCTCCCCTCCGTTTACCGAGCGTGTTGATGCATCAACGCGCGTACCCATAGACCTTGACTGCGTTCTCCGAAGACACGAGACCGCTTGCGACGTCGTCGTTGACGGCCGAGCGATCGCGCTCCCTGGGATCGCCGATGCCGGCACCGCCGGGCGTCAGCACGACCAGCCGGTCGTCCGGCGGCACCTGCTGAAAGCCCTTGCCGCGCAGCTTCTTGCCGGACTTCAAACCGACATAGCCGGCCTCGCCGTTCTGGCCGCCGTCCCGCCCGCGCGGCGGGTGGTCGATGCGGTCGAACGCGGCGAGGATGTCGAACGGCGCATCGACCCCGCTGCCGACTTCGATGATCTGGCCGAGGCCGCCGCGGGTGCGCCCTGCCCCGCCGGAATCCGGGCGCAGCTCCTTGCGCCAGAAGATCAGCGGCGTCTGCGTCTCCGCGATCTCGACCGGCGTGCCGCGCACGCCGCTTGGGTAAGCGGTCGCCGACAGCCCGTCCTTGCCGAAGCGCGCACCGGTGCCGCCGTTGGAGGTGACTGCCATCGAGAACCCGTAATTGCCGCCGGCGCCGGAGCGGGTCTGGCCGCGCACGTTGAGATTCCACAGGCAGGAGGTCCCTTCCGCAGGCACGCGCTCGGGAATGATCTGGCGCAGGCAGCCGAACACGACGTCCGGCAGCATCTGGCCGATGACGTGGCGCGACGCCCTGAGACTCCAAGGCACACA
>NZ_LAXE01000001.1:1784122-1966402 GCF_003122645.1 Bradyrhizobium sp. SUTN9-2 | reverse complement strand
CGCGCACCGGTGCCGCCGTTGGAGGTGACTGCCATCGAGAACCCGTAATTGCCGCCGGCGCCGGAGCGGGTCTGGCCGCGCACGTTGAGATTCCACAGGCAGGAGGTCCCTTCCGCAGGCACGCGCTCGGGAATGATCTGGCGCAGGCAGCCGAACACGACGTCCGGCAGCATCTGGCCGATGACGTGGCGCGACGCCACGGGCGCCGGCTTCGGCGCATTGAGGATGGCACCGGCCGGCGCAGACACCGTCAGCGGCGAGAGCGAGCCGGCATTGTTCGGGATCTGCGAGGCGACGACGCAGCCGAGGCCGAACACGGTATAGGCGGTGGTGTAGGACAGCGGCACGTTGATGCCGAATTTTGACGCGGCGGACGTGCCGTCGAAATCGACGTGGATGCCGGTATCCGAGATGGTCAGCGTCGCCGCCAGCGTCACCGGGGCATCATATCCGTCGACCACCATGGTGTTGCGCCAGCTGCCCTTCGGCAGCTTTGCAATCTCGGCCAGCACGGCCTCGCGCGAGCGGTCGCAGATGTAGTCGCCGAGCTCGTCGAGCGTCTCGATGCCGAACTCGCTCATCATCTCGACCAGGCGCTCGCAGCCAACGTCGTTGCAGCCGGCGAGCGAATAGGTGTCGCCCTCGGTGTCGATCGGAAGCCGCGTGTTGGTGCGGATCATCGCCATCAGCGTCTCGTTGACGACGCCCTGGTCGATCAGCTTCAGCATGGGGATGTAGAGCCCCTCCATGAACACGTCGGTGGCATCGGGCCCGAAGCCGATACCGCCGATGTCCATGAGATGGCTGGTGCAGGAGAACAGTGCGACGACCTTGCCGTCCTTGAAGCAGGGCGTGGTGACGACGAAATCGTTGAGATGACCGGTCCCCATCCAGGGATCGTTGGTGATGTAGGCATCGCCCTGCTTCATCGTCTCGATCGGGAAGTGAGCGATGAAGTGCTTGACCGATTCCGCCATCGAATTGACGTGGCCGGGCGTGCCGGTCACCGCCTGCGCCAGCATCCGGCCCCTGAGGTCGAACACGCCGGCCGAGAGGTCGCCGCATTCGCGCACGATCGGGCTGAAGGCGGTGCGCAAGAGCACCTGCGCCTGCTCCTCGACCACGGCGATCAGCCGGTGCCACATGATCTGAAGGTCGATCAGGCTCGCGCCATTTGCCTTGCTCATGATCAGGCCGCCTTTCGTTCCATGACGATGCTGCCGGCACCGTCGATATGGGCGTCGAAACTGGTGGAGACGAAGGTCGAGGTTTCGTCTTCCGCGATCACGGCGGGGCCTGCGATGGTCGCCCCTGGCGCCATGTCCTCGCGCCGATAGAGCGGGATCTCGATCACTTCGCCGGCCCGGCCGTCGAAGAATTTTCGGCTGCCGGACGCCTTGGCCGCGGGCTGGCGCGCCACGGAAGCGACGGCGGGCGGATTGCGCGCCTCGGTGGTCGCGAGCACCGACCAGCTCAACACCTCGATCGCCGCGCCCGGGATCGGTCGCTCGAACATCGCCGAATAGTCGGCCTCGAACTTTTGCCGCAGACCGGCGAGATCGGCCGTCGTCAGCGGACGGTTCGGCAGCTCGACGGTGATCTCGTGGCCCTGGCCGACATAGCGCATGAAAGCCGCGCGGCGCTCGCGCACCGGCGCGCCGGCCGCGCCCGGCTCGACCAGCGCGCGCGCTTCGGTCACCATGTCCTGAAGCAAGTCAGAGACCGCCTCGGTATCGAAATCATCGAGCCGGACGTGACGGCTGCGCACCAATTCATACGCGATGGGAGCCGCCAGAAATCCGACCGCCGAGCCGACGCCGGCGTTCGAGGGCACGATCACGCGGGAGACGCCGATCTTCTCGGCAACGCGCGCCGCATGCAGCGGCGCGGCGCCGCCGAAGGCGATCAGCGTGTGCTGGCCGACCACCGCGCCGCGCTCGACAGCGTGCACGCGCGCGGCGCTCGCCATGTTCTCGCAGACCACCTCGTGCACGGCATAAGCCGCTGTTTCCGCCGACAGGCCGAGCGGCGCACCGACATCGCGCAGCAGCGCCTGTTTCGACAGCTCCGGATCGAGCTTGATCGTGCCGGCCGCAAAGGCGTCAGGATCGATCATTCCGAGCGCAACGTCGGCATCCGTCACCGCGGGGCGCTGACCGCCGCGGCCATAGCAGGCCGGTCCCGGCTCCGACGAGGCGCTCTCCGGGCCGACGGTGACGCGCTTCATCGCGTCGACATGGGCGATCGAACCGCCGCCGGCGCCGATCTCGACCATCTCGATCACGGGGATGCGCACCGGCAGGCCGGAGCCCTTGAGGAAGCGCGCGGCGCGATCGACCTCGAACACGCGCGAGGTCTCGGGCTGGTATTTCTCGATCAGGCAGATTTTCGCGGTGGTGCCGCCCATGTCGAAGGACAGCACCTTGCTCTCCCCGAGTCGCGCCGCGATCTGCGCCGCGAAGATCGCGCCGCCGGCCGGCCCGGACTCGACGAGACGCACCGGAAAGCGCCGCGCGGTCTCGATCGAAGTGACGCCGCCGCCGGAGGTGACGAGGTAGATCGCGCCGCGGAACTGCTCGACCTGCAGGACGTCGGCCATGCGGGCGAGATAACCGTCGATCAGGGGTTGCACATAGGCGTTCGCGACCGCAGTCGATGTGCGCTCATATTCGCGAATTTCGGGACAGACGGCGGAAGACAATGTGACGGAGATGCCGGGCATCTCCTCGGCCATGATCGCCGCTGCGCGTCGCTCGTGCTCGGGATTCGCGTAGGAGTGTAGGAAGGCGACCGCGACGCTCTCGACGCCGAGTTCACGCAATTTCGGCGCGAGCGCGCGCACGGCCGTCTCGTCGAGCGGGAGGCGGACGGCGCCGTGGGCGTCGATGCGCTCGGGCACGGTGAAGCGGAGGTCGCGCGGCGCCAGCGGCTTCGGCTTGTCGATGCTGAGATCGTACTGGTCGTAGCGGCTCTCGGTGCCGATATCGAGCACGTCGCGAAAGCCTTCGGTTGCGATCAGCGCCGTCTTGGCGCCGCGCCGCTCGATGATAGCGTTGGTCGCAAGCGTCGTGCCGTGGATGAAGACGTCGATATCGCTGATATGCGCGCGCGCATCGGCAAGAATGAGCCGCATGCCGTCCAGCACCGCCTGCTCGGGCCGCTGCGGCGTCGTCAGCACCTTGCGGGTTTTGCGGTCTTGTCCCACGTCCAGCACGATGTCGGTGAACGTGCCACCGATATCAACGGCAAGCCGCACCTCGGCTCCCTCGAGCATTCCAATTTCTCCGTGCTGATCGTCAAGTTCGGGTCCAAAAGCACAGCAATTCCCGTGCCATGAGGCATGCCTGCAACGCTGTGCCCGGCTATTTTGCGCGGCACCTATGCAATAGGCAAGGCGTGTTCGCGCCTGAGCGATCAGAGCAGGAATGCAAGCGCCGCTTCACAGCGCTCCTCAACCTTCAGCGTCAGGAGATCGTCGGCGCGCGTGCGGCCGAGATTGACCGCGGCGATGGGGATATTGCGCCGCGCGGCGGCTTGGACGAAGCGGAAGCCGGAATAGACCATCAGTGACGAGCCGACGATCAGCATGGCATCGGCTTCTGCCAGATGATCCTGCGCCGTGGCCACCACCTCGCGCGGCACGTTCTCACCGAAGAACACCACGTCGGGCTTGAGGATGCCGCCGCAGGCTTGGCAAGGTGGCACCTCGAAGGAGGAAAAATCCTCGTGCTCCAGATCGGCGTCGCCGTCGGGTGCATCCGCGGCATCGAGCGTCAGCCATGCCGCATTGGCGCGGCCGAGCGCGTGCTGAAACTCCTCGCGCGACGTCTTCGCCCCGCAGCCCATGCAGCGGACCAGATCGAGCCGGCCGTGCAGGTCGATCACCTGCCGATGGCCGGCCGACTGATGTAGCCGGTCGACGTTCTGGGTCAGCAGCATCCCGCACCGGCCGTTCGCCTCGAGCCGGGCCAGCGCGCGATGCGCATCGTTGGGCCTCGCCCGGCCGAACCGCCGCCAGCCGATCAGGCTGCGCGCCCAATAGCGGCGGCGGGTTGGCTCGTCCGACATGAAGGCCTGGAAGTTGACGGGCTGGGTCCGCTTCCAATTGCCCTGGCTGTCGCGATAGTCGGGAATCCCGGAATTGGTGCTGCAGCCGGCGCCCGTCAGCACGAACAGGCGTTCGTGCCGGCCGATGAAATCCTGGAGCGGAGGTTTTCCCGGAGGGGCATTCGTCATGGCGCATGATGTAGTTCGCGCCGGCCCGTTTTGCCAGATGACGACAATCCCGGCGCATGGCGGCCGCATAGCCGCTATCGCGGCGACCGCCGTCCCGTGAGATCGAGCGGACGAGCTTTCTCTTGTCCCGCGATCCGCGCGGCCTGCTGCAGCGTCAGCCTGAACTCGTCCCGCTTCTCGTGCACCGAGGCGATCGCATGCCCGACTGCAACGCCGAGGCCGACCAGTGCGGCTTCGGAGAGCTGCAGGCTCGCCTCGATGGTTTCCGGCACCGCATCGGTTGCGCCGATCGCGTAGAGGTGCCGGGCATGATCGGCGTCTCGCGCACGCGAGACGATCAGCACGTCCGGCCGCACCGCCCGGATCCGCTCGACGACGGCATCGATCGCCGGCCGCGACTGGATGGTGATGATCACGCCGGTCGTCTGCATCAAGCCGCAGGCTTCGAGGAAACCCGGCTCTGTCGCATCGCCAAAATAGACCTTGTGACCGTCGCGGCGATCACGCGCCACGTCGACGGCCGCGTGATCGACCGCGATGTAGTTCAGGCCATGGCTGGTCAGCAGGGAGCAGACCACCTTTCCAACACGGCCATAGCCGACCACGATGGCTTGCGCCCGGTCGCTGGGCGGCCGGACCGCGAGCTCGGGATCGGGCGTGCGTTCGCTGCTCAGCTTCGCGGCCAATCGTCGCCCGAGCATGCCCAGAAGCGGCGTCAGGGCCATCGTCACGGCGGTGACGGCGACGGCAAAGCTCGACACGCGGGGCTCGATCATGCCTCCGGCCGCCGCCATTCCGATGCTGACGAAGGCGAATTCGCCGACGGGGCCCAGCAGGAAGCCGATCTCGATCGCCGCCGGCCATGACAGCCTGAAGAGGCGCCCCAGGATGATGAGCACGATCGCCTTGCCGACGAGAATGCCGACGACGGCGGCCAGCAGCCAGCCGGGGTCGCGCAGGAACACGCGGACGTCGATCGCCATCCCGACGGTGAAGAAGAAGATGCCCAGCAGCAGGCCCTTGAACGGCTCGACAGTGGCCTCGATGGCCTTGCCATATTCGGTTTCCGCCAGCATCAGTCCTGCAACGAAGGCTCCGAGCGCCATCGACAGGCCAGCCTGGTGGGCGGCAAGGCCTGCGCCGACGATGACGAACAAGGTCGCGGCAACGAACAACTCCGTCGAATGGGTGCCTGCGACCATCTGGAAGAGCGGACGCATCAGCAGCCGTCCGACCAGAGTGAGGAAGGCTACCGCCAGCACAGCCTTCAGGACCGCACTGGAGATGTGCGCCACGACCGAGCCACCGCTTCCCGCGCCGAGCACCGAGACGAAAACCAGAATGGGGACGACTGCGAGGTCTTGAGCCAGCAGCACCGAGAAGCTGGCGCGCCCGGCCGAGGTGGAAAGTCGCCTCTCGGCGGACAAGAGCTCGAGCACGATCGCCGTCGAGGACAGCGCAAGGCTCGCGCCGAGGATCACGGCCGTATCGGAGCTCTGCCCGAAGAGAAGCGCCACGCCGAAAATCATGGCCGACGTCGCGAGGACTTGCAGGCCGCCGAGCCCGAACACCAGACGCCGCATCGTCATGAGCCGTCTGAAAGACAGCTCGAGCCCGATCAGGAATAGCAGGAACACGATGCCGAGATTGGCGATACCCTCGACGTTCTGGGCGTCCGTCACGGTGAACCAGTACAGGACCGGGACGTCCTTGACGAGCGAGCCGAGCCCGAGCGGACCGAGAATGGCGCCGGCCCCGAGATAGCCCAGCACGGGATTGATGCCCCAATGCCGGACCATTGGCACCACCACGCCGGCAGTCCCGAGCACCACCAGCGCGTCACTATAGGCATTGATGTTGATGGTTGTGGTCACGGGCCCTTCACGTGTCGGCGCCCGCCAATAGCGGCAGCGCCATCCACGGTCGATAGCACACGGCGCCGCAGATCCCCAACCGGTCGCGCCCCTCTATCCCACGCGAGGCGCGCGCAACCCCAAGCCGGTTTTCAGCTTGCCCAGTTCTCCCGAAACTCTGGAAACAGCGTCAGGCCCCCGCAAGCATAGACGGTCTGGCCGGTGATGTAGCTGGCGTCGTCCGAGGCGAGGAAGGCGAACACCGCGGCGATCTCTTCCGGCGTGCCGACGCGCCCCATCGGAATGTGGGAGGTGACGACGCCGCGCTTCTCCGGATCGCCGGTCCAGGCCGCATTGATCGGCGTGTCGATCGCGCCGGGACCAACCGCATTGACGCGGATGCGCTGGCCGGCGAATTCCAGCGCCAGCGTGCGCGTCAGATTGGCCATGCCGCCCTTGCTGATCGAGTAAGCGAGATAGCCGGGTTTGGGGATGATCTGGTGGACGCTGGAGCAGTTGATGATGCTGCCGCCTGCCCCGCGCGCGACGAAATGCGCCAGCGCCTTCTGCGAGCAGAGTACCGCGCCGTTGAGATTGACGTCGATGATGCGGCGATAGGTTTCGACGTCGAGCGCCTCGCTCGGCGATTCCCGCTGGAAGCCGGCATTGTTGACGAGACAGTCGAGGCGCTTGAAACGCGCCAGGACCGTCTCGAACATCGCGGCGATGTCCTGCTCATTGCCGATATCGGCCTTGACGACGATATGGTCGAGCCTGCCGTGGCCGCGGTCGGCGGATGCGGTTCGTGCGAGCGCGAGCGTCTCGTCCGCCCCCTCGGGACTGCCGAAATAATTGATGGCGACGGTCGCGCCTTCCTGAGCGAGCCGGATGGCGACGGCACGGCCGATGCCTTGTGAGGCGCCGGTCACCAGCGCGTACTGGCCGACGAGGCGCGAGGGAAACGGGGTCGAGCGTTCGGTTTGCGGCATGTGTTTTCTCCGGGATGCATCATCATGGATGGAACCGGCGTTTTGTTCCATCCCTCGCAGATGCCGGGATCTAGTCAGCTCGCTGCGCGCGCGGCGAGGTCAAGATCTGATAGAGGATGATCGCGCCGAAGGTCGCGGTGCCGATGCCGCCGATCGTGAATGCACCGAATTTGAGCGTGAGATCGCCGGCCCCTGCGATCAGCGCCACCGCGACCGTGATGAGGTTCGCAGGATTAGCGAAGTCGACCTTGTTCTCGACCCAGATTCGTCCGGCCATCGCCGCGATCAGCCCGAACAACACGGTCGAAAGCCCACCGATGACGGGACCCGGGATGGACAGGATGAGCGCGCCGAATTTCGGCGAGAAGCCGAGTAGGATCGACACCAGGGCTGCGAACGCAAACAGCAGGGTCGAATAGACCTTGGTCGCCGCCATCACGCCGATGTTCTCGGCATAAGTGGTGACGCCGGTACCACCGCCGCACGCCGCCACGATGGTAGCTAAGCTGTCGGCGAACAGAGCGCGGCCAAGATAAGAATCGAGGCTTCGGCCCGTCATGGCGCCCACGGCCTTGATGTGCCCGAGGTTCTCGGCAACGAGAATGACCGCAACCGGCGCGATGAGGAAGATCGCATCGGCATGGAAGCTCGGCGCAGTGAAGTTCGGCAGCCCGAGCCACGGCGCGGCCGACAATTGCGTGAAATCGATCGGCTTGCTGAAACCGAGGCCGTTCGCGAAAAGCAGGTACAAAAGATAGCCGCCGACAGCGCCGAGGATGATCGGCAGGCGGCGCCACAGGCCTGGCGCTGCAACGGCCACCACGCCGATGATCAGCACGGTGGCGAGCCCGATCCAGGTGTCGAAGGCATTGGCGCTCACTGCCTTGACCGCCACCGGCGCGAGATTGAGACCGATCGCGGCGACGACAGCGCCGGTAACGGCCGGCGGCAGCAGCCGCTCGATCCAGCCGACACCGGACCACATCACGACCAGCGAAATCAGGCCATACAGCACTCCGGCGCCGACGATGCCGCCGAGCGCAACCGACAGGTTCGGGTTCGGCCCCTGCCCGGCATAGCCGGTGGCGGCGATGACGACGGCGATGAAGGCGAAGCTCGAGCCGAGATAGCTCGGCACGCGCCCGGCGACGATGACGAAGAAGATCAGCGTGCCGACGCCGGAGAACAGAACTGCAACGTTGGGATCGAACCCCATCAACAGCGGCGCGATGATCGTCGCACCGGACATCGCGACGCAATGTTGAAGACCCGAGACGATGGTCTGGCCCCAGGACAGCCGCTCCTCCGGCATAATCACGCCCGAGGTCTTGAGCTTCCAACGTGGAAAATAACTCTGCTCGTCCGAGCCTGTTGCGATCGTCATGTTCCCACCCAAGTTCGACGCAACGACCGATGGTCGTGCCAACAGACAAAAATGTGATTGTCGCTTCTGCGGCGCCCATCACATGATGCAAATCATCCACGATCAATCCGTTCCCGAGCCTACATTATGACACAGATTGCGATCCCGTCAGCCATCCAGCGCCGGCACCAGCCCTGGTACAAGATCCTCTACGTCCAGGTGCTGATCGCGATCGCACTCGGCGTGCTCATCGGCTATCTCTATCCCGATCTCGGCAAGGCCTTGAAGCCGCTCGGCGACGGCTTCATCGCGCTGATCAAGATGATGATCGCGCCCGTGATCTTCTGCACCGTGGTGCACGGCATCTCCTCGATGGGCGATCTGAAGCGGGTCGGCCGGGTCGGGCTGAAATCGCTGATCTATTTCGAGACGGTCTCGACCGTGGCCCTCGCGGTCGGCCTTCTGGTCGGGGAGATTCTGCAGCCCGGGCGCGGCTTCAACATCGATCCGGCCACGATCGACCCGAAATCGGTGGCGACCTACGTCACCAAGGCCCACGAAGAGGGCATCGTCGCCCATCTGATGGCGATCATTCCCGACAGCTATCTCGGGGCGATCGCGCGCGGCGACCTCTTGCAGGTGCTGCTGATCTCGATTCTCTCCGGCTTCGCCATCGCCTTTCTCGGCAAGGCCGGCGAGCCCATTGCGGACGCGATCGACAAGGCAGCGAAGATGTTCTTCGGCATCATCCGCATCATCGTGCGCGTCGCGCCGATCGGCGCCTTCGGCGCCATGGCGTTCACCGTCGGCGCCTACGGCCTCGGCTCGCTGCTCAATCTCGCCGCGCTGATCGGCACGTTCTATCTGACCAGCATCCTGTTCGTGCTGATCGTGCTGGGTTCGATCGCCCGGCTCGCCGGCTTCTCGATCCTGCGCTTCATCGCCTATATCAAGGACGAGCTCTTGATCGTGCTCGGCACCTCGTCCTCCGAGACCGTGCTGCCGCAGATGATCCAGAAGATGGAGCATCTCGGCGCCTCACGCTCCGTGGTCGGCCTCGTGATCCCGACCGGCTACAGCTTCAACCTCGATGGGACCAACATCTACATGACGCTCGCGACGCTGTTCCTGGCGCAGGCGACCAACACCCATCTGACCATCTGGCAGGAGCTCGGCATTTTGGGCATCGCTATGATCACCTCCAAGGGGGCCTCGGGCGTGACCGGCGCCGGCTTCATCACGCTCGCTGCGACGCTGTCGATCGTGCCTGATATCCCGATCCAGTCGATTGCGATCCTGGTCGGCATCGACAAGTTCATGAGCGAATGCCGCGCGCTCACCAACCTGATCGGCAATGGCGTTGCCTGCGTGGTCATCAGCATCTCCGAAGGCGAGCTCGACCGCGACGCGCTGCACGAGACCATGGCGCATCCGCTGGAGATCGGCGAGGCGCTGGAGCCGGGTGGAGGCGCGGCATCCTAGGCCGCGCAATCGGTGGGCAGACGAAGCCTGGTTCCGATGCGGTAGTTTCCCGGAGTAGAAAATCGATGCGGCCCGCGTCACAACAATGGCGTTGGGATCACGGATTTATACTCATTTTTTTCCGCCCGACGCGCTGGGGGCAGGGCGTCGGGCTTTTGAAAATCACAGCCAGATCCAGAGCGCCAGGCGGGATCAGACGATCCCGCCATCGATGCGCGGCAAATTGGCGGCAAGTTCGATCCGCCGCGTGATCCCGATCGCCTGCAGGAACGCCTCGTCATGGCTGACGACCAGCAGTGCGCCGTCATAGGCCCGCAAGCCGGCCTCGACGGCTTCGATGGACTCGAAGTCGAGATGATTGGTCGGCTCGTCCAGGATCAGCAGCGACGGCGGCGGCTGCCCGCCCAGCACGCAAGCGAGGCCCGCGCGGAAGATTTGCCCGCCGCTCAGGCTCCCGGCGATTTGCAAGGCGGCATCGGCGCGAAACATGAACCGGGCCAGCGCGGCATGGCACTCGTTCGCACCGGCCTTCGGATTGAGACGCCGAAAATTGTCCAGGATGGAGCGCGCCGGGTCGAGCAGGCTGACCTTCTGGTCGAACAACGCGAAATCCGGCCTGAGCCGCACGATGCCCGCAAGCGGACGCAGCTCGCCCACAATGAGCTTCAGCAGCGTCGTCTTGCCGGAGCCATTGGGCCCGACCAGCGCGACGCGCTCCGGCCCGACCACCGCAAATGAGAGGTCGCGCACGACTGGCTGCTCCGGCCAAAAGCCAGCGCTGACACCGTCAAGCCAAAGCACCTCCCTCCCCGCCGGCAGGTCGGTTGCGGGCAATTTGACCGAGAGCGGCTGAAGAACCTCGACGCGCCGGCGCGCCGTGTCGATGGCTTGAAGCGCTTCCGCGCGCTGCCGCTCGGCGATTTGCGCATTCTTGCCGCCCGTGTCCTCGCTGCGATCCTTGCGGGCGCCGGCCAGGATGCGCGGCATGTCGCCCTTGGCGCGCTTCTTTCTGCCGCCGCTGTCCTTGCGCGCTTTCTTCTCCGCGGCCTCCTGCGCCCTCCCGTCGATCTCGGACAGGCGGTTCTCGGCATGCGCGAGATCGTGCCTCACAGCCGCGAGCTCGATGGCCTTCTGCGTTCGAAAGCTGCTCCAATTGCCACCATATCGCGTCGCGCCGAGCGACGTCAGCTCGACGATCGCATCCATGGTGTCGAGCAGTGTCCGGTCGTGGCTGACGATAATCGCGCCGCCGCGCCAGGCAGCCAGCAGATCGGTGACGGCCTTGCGTCCGTCCTGGTCGAGATTGTTGGTGGGCTCGTCCAGCAGCAGGAAGTCAGGCGCAGCGAACACCAGCGCGGCGAGACGAACCCGTGTGATCTGGCCACCGGACAGGCACGACAGCGCCGTATCGGGAGACGGATCGAACCCGAGGCGCGCCAACGCGGCCTCAAGCCGCGTCTCGAGCGTCCAGTCGACCGCAGCGACCTCGTCGGCGGAGGCGTCGCCCCGCTCGGCACGGCGCATCAACTCGAGCGCCGGCCGCACGCCGAACAGATCCGCCACGGTCCCGCCGGCAAGAACCTGCACGTCCTGGCGCAACAAGCCGATAGTGCCGTTGATCAGAACGCGTCCCGACTGAGGAACATGTTCGCCGAGCATCGACGCAAGCAGCGTCGTCTTGCCAACGCCGTTACGGCCGACGAGACCAGTTCGCTCGGCGCCGAATGTCAGATCGAGGTTTGAGAAAAGAGAGCGCCCGTCAGGCGTGGACAGCGACAGGTTCGACAGGACGATTGAAGCAGGCATGGAATTCCCCGTGAGCAAGGCGGATGGGCGTTGCGGTCGGGGTGAAATCCATGGCTGCGAAGATCCTGATTGAGGAACTCTCTAACTAGTCCCATCAAGGGGCGAGATCAAGGCGCGGCACGAGGAGACAACAGCGTGATGGGCGCTGTCGTCCTTCCTCGCCGTGCGCCATCAGCCCTTGAGCGCGGTCACCACCACCTCAATTAGCGCACCGCCGCCGAGATCGGCGACGCCAACGGTGGCGCGGGTCGGCAGGTTGTCGCCGAAGAATTCGATCCAGGCCGCGTCCATCTCTTTCTTCTTGGAGAGATCGGTGACGAAGATCGAGGCGCTGACCACGCGGCTCTTGTCGGTTCCCGCCTCTTTCAGATAGCCGGCGATCTTGCCGAGGATGTTGCGAGTCTGCTCGCCCATCGAGACCGAGGTGTCGTCGGCGATCGTGCCGCCGAGGAAGACGAAGCCATTGGCTTCGACGGCGCGGTGCATGATGGGCGTGCGGATGCTGCGGGTGATGCTCATGATGTCCTCTTGTTTAGAGCGTGGAAGGGTGGAAGCGGTCGATGCCGAGTTCGCCGATACGGGTCTGGGTGCCGCCGTTGACGATCAGTTCCGCCATCACGGCGCCGGCGCCAGGGCCGAGCTGGAAACCGTGCAGCGAGAAGCCGAACTGGTGATAGAGGCCCTTGTGACGCGAGCTCGGCCCGAACACGGGAATGTCGTCCTTCATCTTGGCTTCGATGCCGGCCCAGGCACGGACGATGTTGGCGCTGCGCATCACCGGAAACAGCTCGAACACGGTCTGCGCGCTGGTCGCAAGGCTCTTCCAGTCCAGCACCGTCTCGTTGCGATCCTGATAGGGCGTCGCCAGATGGCCGCCGCCGATCAGCACGGTGCCGTTCTTGAACTGCTTGAAGGACAGCTTTCGACCGCGCAGGATCACGACGGGATCGATGAAGTGCGGCACACGCGAGGTGATCATCAGCATCGGCGCCACGGTCTCGACCGGCACCGGCTCGCCGAGATCAGCCGCGATCCTGCCGGCCCAGGCGCCGGCGGCGTTGACCAGCACCGGCGCGGCAAAGCTCTCCGAACCGACATCGACATGCCAGAGGCCGTCACGGTGCCGGATGCTGCCGGCAGCTACGCCTTCGCGCACAGTCGCGCCCAATTGCTCGGCCTTGCGGCGGAACGCCGTCGTCGTCTGCGCCGGATTGGCCGCACCGTCACGCCGAGAAACCACACCGCCGGGACAGGTCTCGGCCACCGCCGGCACCAGCCGGCGCAGTTCGGCGGCGTCGATCAGCTCTTCGTGGGTGAAGCCCAGCGCATTGAGCTCGGCGACGCGCGCGCGGCAGAGGGCGAGTTCTTCCTCGTTCTCGGCGACCAGCACCTGGCCGTAGCTCTCGAAGCTGCAATCGTCGTCGACGAGATCCGTGATCTTCTCCCAGATGCCCATCGAGCGGATCGACAGCGGAATCTCGGGGATGTGCCGCGCGAGCTGCCGGACGCCGCCGGCATTGACGCCGGAGGCGTGACGGCCGGCATAGTCCTTTTCGATCAGCACCGGCTTCAGGCCGGCGAGACACAGATGCAGCGTGGTCGAGCACCCGTGGATGCCGCCGCCAATGACGATCGCATCCACGTTCTTGCTCATCCGCGCACCACGGCCTTGACGTCGGCCTCGCTCTTGGGAACGGCGGCGAGTTCGGCCAGCGTGATCGGCTTCACCGGCGCGCGCAGCCGGTAGTAACCGATCTCCTGCGGGGTCTTGCCGCGCGCCCGCGCCATCAGCTCGGTGACGGTGAGGCCGCAGAGCCGGCCCTGGCACGGGCCCATGCCGGTGCGGCGATAGGCCTTGAGCTGATTCGGCCCGGTCGCGCCGATCGCGACGGAATCGAGAACGTCCTTTGCCGTGACCTCTTCGCAACGACAGACGATGGTATCGCCTGAAGGAATCCGGAACTGCGGCGCGGGGCGGAACAGCGTGTCGAGGAACAGGCGACCACGCTCAGCCTTGGCGAGGTCGGAACGGAGCGTCGCCATTGCGGGAAGTTTTGCGGCAGAAGCGGGCGCCAGTGCTTCGACGGCGGCGCGCGCGGCAATGCGACCGCGCACCACGGCTGCACTCGCGCCGCCGATGCCGGCCCCGTCACCGGCGATCGCGATGCCGGCGACCGACGAATTGCCGCTCGCGTCGAGCACTGGCGACCAGCACAATTGCAGATCATCCCAGCGATGCTCGATGCCGGCTGACATCGCCAGATTGACGTTGGGCACGACGCCCTGATGCAGCAGCAACAGGTCCGCAGCGATGGTCTCGCGCTTGCCGCCGGCGACGTAGCTCACGCTGGCAAGCTGGCCATCACCGGAAGCCGCAAGCTCGGTGACGCCGGAGACGACCTGCACCTTCGCCCTCACCTCGCGCATCATCGACAGGCCCTTGGCGAAATAGGGCGAGGTGAGGAAGGCGAAAGCGTGCGGGAGCGCGGCGAAATAATTTCCGCGCTGCGTGGTGTCGAGGATGCGATCGATGCGGCCGCCAAGCCGCAGTATCTGCGCGGCGAGCAGCCAGAGCAGCGGCCCCTGCCCTGCGATCACGGTGCGTCCGTCGGGCACCAGCGCCGAGGACTTCAGCATGGTCTGCGCCGCGCCCGCGGTCATCACGCCCGGGAGCGTCCAGCCGGGAATTGGGAGCGGCCGCTCCAGCGCACCGGTCGCGAGAATCACGCGTTTCGCCTTGACGAAGGCCGAGGCGCCGCCGATCGAGACGGCGATATCGAGATTGCGGTCGAGGCTCCAGACGGTGGCGCGGTGAATGACCTCCGCATTGCTCGCGCGCAGCGACTGCACGAGATCGGCGCCGACCCAATAATCGGCGCCGAGCTGATTGCGCTCGGTAACCGGCGTCGAGGCGATGGCGCGAAACACCTGGCCACCGGGGCCGATGTTCTCGTCGAGCAGCAGCGTCGAGAGGCCGGCCTCGGCGGATGTTGCGGCAGCAGCAAGGCCCGCGGGCCCGGCGCCGATCACCACGACGTCATAGTTTTCGCGCTTGGGAGCCACGCTCATTTTCCGATCTCCCGCTTGCCCTTCTGGATTTCGATCTGCATGCCCTCGGCGACGGGCACGAGGCACCCTTGCCGGTTGCCGACGCCGTCGATGGTGACGAGGCAGTCGAAGCAGACGCCCATCATGCAATAAGGCAGACGCGGCGCGCCGCTCACCGCGGTGGAACGCCGTGCGTCAACGCCGGAGGCCAGCAGTGCGGCGGAGACGGTGTCGCCCTGGCGCGCTGCGACCGCGACGCCGTCGACGAAGATCTGCACCTGTGGCCGCTTGTCCTGTTCGGATCGCTTGAACATGGGGATGCCTCTTGGCTCCTTCTCAGAATCTCTAGTAGCCGCTGCTGTTCGCAGCACCTGCGCCACCAAAACGGCTGGCCGAGAACGCGCCGACCAGCTCCGGCTCGAGCGCGCCCTGCGCCACCATGCGCGCGATCTCGAAGGCGTGGTTGGAGGCGAGCGTCACGCCGGAATGGCAGCAGGCGACGAAGGCACCGGGATGCGTCTCCGACTGATCGTAGATCGGAAAGCCGTCCTGCGGCATGACGCGGATTCCGGACCAGCTCCTGACCACGTTGAGCCGCGCCAGATGCGGAAACATGCGCTGCGCGCGATCGGCCATGACGCCGCTGATCGACGGCTTCAGCGTGCGATCATCGAGCTCGTCCTCCTTGCTGTCGCCGATCATCACCGTGCCCTCGTCGGTCTGGCGGATCGTGGTCAGCGGATGCGGCAGGAACGGCATGGTGCGCTCGGTCACGACGACCTGGCCGCGAGTCGGGCCCATCGGCGCAAAGAGGCCGACCATCGGCGCCAGCGTCTGGTTGGCGTTGCCGGCGGCGAGCACGATCTTGGCGGCGCGCAGCTCGCCCTGCGGCGTGATCAGCCGAAATTCGCCCCCGCTCTTGCTGATCGCCGAGACCGGACGCTCCGGAAAATAGTCGATGCCGAACGCAATGAAGCCGGTGTGGAAGGCGCGGAAGGTGCGCAGCGAATTGACGTGGCCGTCGAGCGGACAATAGCTGCCGCCGGAGACCTCGGGGCCGACCAGCGGCAGCGCCTCCTTCACCTCGGACGGCCGCAGCATCTCCATCTTGTAGTCGGCCGCGCCGACCTGGTTGTGCATGCGCTTGACGAGCTCGGTGCGCTGGCCGAATTCGTCCTCGCCGAGCGTGAGATGAAAACCGCCGTTCTGCTGCAGGGCGACGTCGAGGCCGGTCTGCTGCTTCAGCTCGGAGGCCAGCCGGCCCCACGCCTGCGAGGCCTGCACGGTCCACCGCGTATAGGCCGGCATGCCGAGCCCTTTGCTCTGCACCCACACCAATGCGAAGTTCGCGCGCGAGGCGCGCTTGGTGATGTCGCCTTCGTCGAGCACGGCGACCTTCTTGCCGAGCCGGCCGAGGCCCCAGGCAATGGCGGAGCCGAGCAGTCCGCCGCCGACGACGGCGACGTCGTAATCTCCTGACATGAGTTCTCCTATCGTCCCGTATCGCCCTTGCCAGCGAGCACACGGTCGAGCCCGTAGAAGCGGTCGAGCAAAATGAGGGCGGCCATGGTGATTGCGATCACGCAGGCCGAGACCGACGTCACGAGCGGATCGATGTTGTCCTGGATGTAAAGGAACATGCGGACCGGCAACGTCTCGGTCCCGGGCGCAGCAAGGAAGACGGTCATGGTGAGATCGTCGAAGGACTGGATGAAGGCGAGCGCCCAGCCGCTGATGACGCCGGGCAGGATCAGCGGCAAGGTCACGCGGCGGAACAGCGTCCAGCCGCCGGCGCCGAGCGAGACCGCCGCCATCTCGACCGTGCGGTCCATGCCGGTCGCCGCCGCCAGCGTCAGCCGCAGCGCGAACGGGAACACGATGATGACATGCGCGACGATCAGCGCCGCGAAGCTGCCGCCGAGACCGGCCGAAGTGAAGAAGCGCAGGAAGGCGATGCCGAGCACCACATGTGGGATCATCAGCGGCGACAGGAACAGCGCCGCCAGCACATCACGACCACGGAAGCGATAGCGCGCGATCGCCAGCGCCGCCGGCACCGCGAACAGCAGTGCCACGAGGGAGGACAACGCGCCAAGGCCGAGGCTGACCCAGAAGGCGTGAATGAATTCGGGGTAGTTCGCAATGGTCCTGAACCAGCGCAGCGAGAAGCCGTTGGTCGGCAGCGACAGGTATCCCTCAGGCGTGAAGGCGACGAGGCAGACCACCAGGATCGGCGCCACCATGACGATGACGAAGATGGTGTGAAAGATCAGCGCGAGCGGACCGTTCCGGCTCATCGGAACACCTCCGCATAGCGGCGTTCGATCAGTGCGTTGCTGCCGACGACGATCAGCACCAATGCGGCCAGCAGCAGCGTTGCGACCGCAGCGCCCAGCGGCCAGTTCAGCGTGTTGAGGAATTCGTCATAGGCGAGCGTTGCCGCGACCTTGAGCCGGCGGCCGCCGATGATCGCAGGCGTTGCGAAGGCGCTGGCCGAGAGCGAGAACACGATGATGGCGCCCGACAGCACGCCCGGCATGATCTGGGGCATGATGATGCGGCGGATGATGGTCGCGGGGCCCGCGCCGAGCGACATCGCAGCATTCTCGATCTGCGGATCGAGCCGCTGGAGGGCGGCCCATACCGACAGCACCATGAACGGCATCATCACATGCGCGAGCGCGATCACCACGCCTGTTTCGGTGAACATGAAGGGAATGGGGGAGCCGATCAGCCCGAGCGACATCAGCAGCTTGTTGACGAGGCCGTTGTTGCCACCGAACAGCAGGGCCCAGCCCAGCGTTCGCGCCACCACTGAGATCAAGAGCGGCCCGAGAATGACCAGTAGGAAAAAACTCTTCCAGCGGCCGCTCATGCGGTTGAGGATATAGGCTTCGGGCGCGCCGAGCAGCACGGTGAGCAGCGTGGTCAGAATCGCGATGCGAAAGGTCCGCCAGAACATCTCCGCGTAATAGGGATCGGTCGCGATCTCGTGCCAGTTCTTGAAGATGAAGACCGGCTCGATGCCCTTGTACTGGCCCCAATCGTGGAATGACAGCATTACCGTCATCGCCAGCGGAATCACCAGCACGCCGACGAACAGCATCAAGGCGGGTGCGGTCAGCACCCACGGGGCGCGCAGGCTGCGCTCCTCGGCCGCCATGCTCATGCGCCGGCCCTCACGCGAACGCTCATGTCTTCGGGCCGCCAGGTGAGGCGAACCGCGTCCCCTTCGGCCGGCTGCGCTTTGCCGTCGTTCTGGCGGATCACGATCGCCGGGCCGCATTCACTGTCGCACTGGAACAGCCAGTGATTGCCCTGGAAGATGCGCGTGATGATTTTTGCGCCCAGCCCTGTATCGCCAAAGCCGATTCTTTCGGGGCGAACGCTGACGGTGACGGGACCGCCGAGCCCAGCCGGCGCCGGTGCGCGCCAGGAGCCGGCCACCAACTGCGTCGGCGCGACGGTCCGGTCGATCGTTCCGGCAAAATCGTTGGTCTTGCCGAGGAATTGCGAGACGAAGGCCGAGGCCGGCCTTTCATAGGTCTCTTGTGGCGTGCCGATCTGCTCGATCTTGCCCTGGCTCATCACCACGATGCGATCCGACAGCGACATCGCCTCGTTCTGGTCATGCGTGACCAGGATCGTGGTGGTGCCGACGGTGCGCTGGATCTGGCGCAGCTCGATCTGCATCTCCTCGCGCAGCTTGGCGTCGAGGTTCGACAGCGGCTCGTCGAGCAGCAGCACGCTGGGCTTGATCACCAGCGCACGCGCCAGTGCCACGCGCTGCTGCTGGCCGCCGGACATGCGGCGCGGATGGCGATCCTCGTATCCGGCGAGGCCCACCATCGCGAGTGCGGCGCGGACGCGTTCGGACCTTTCAGCGCGCGGCACGCCACGCATCTCCAGGCCGAAGGCGACGTTCTCCGCCGCGGTCATGTGCGGAAACAGCGCGTAGCTCTGGAACACGATGCCGAGGCCGCGCTTTGCCGGATGGATCGCGGTCAGGTCCTTGCCCTCGAGGCGGATCGCGCCGCGCGTCGGATCGAGGAAGCCCGCGATCATCTGCAGCGTCGTGGTCTTGCCGCAGCCGGACGGGCCGAGGAAGGAGATGAACTCCCCCTTCCCCACCGACAGGCTGAAGTCATCGACCACAGTCTGCGTGCCGAACTGCTTTGCGACCCGATCGAGCTCGAGATAGGCCATGGCGCTGTCTCCGCGGCGACCGATCAGCGTTCGACCTCGCGATTCCAGCGCTTGGTCCACTCCTCGCGCTTCTCGTTGATCACGGTCCAGTCCGGATTATAGAGCTTGGCCGCGCGCTCGCCGATCGGCGCCATCTTGCCGAGCTCGGGCGGGATCACCAGCGATTTCAGCACCGGGCCGTAGCCGTAATCCTTCAGCATCACGAGCTGGGTTTTCGGATCGAGCAGCATCTTGACGAAGCTCGCAGCCAGCGGCGAAGCATTGGGCTTATTGATCGGGCACGCCGTGGTCAGCAGCGTCGCTGCGCCTTCCTTCGGGTAGACGAAGTCGACGGGGAAGCCGGTATTGGCGAAGCTCTGCACGCGGCCGGTGCCCCATACCGCGATCACGGCCTGGCCGGACTGGAACAGCTCGGTCATCTTGCCCGGCGACGGCTCATAGGCCAGCACGTTCGGATTGATCTGCTCCTTGAAGATCTTGAAGCCGGACTCGACGTTGGTCTCGCCGCCGCCGTTCATCTTCGACAGCATCACCAGCGCTTCGAGACCGTAGGTGTTGTTGATCGGTGGAATCACGAGCTGTTTTGCGTATTTCGTGTCCTTCAGGTCGTTCCACGAGGTCGGCGGCGCCCAGCCTTTCTCCTTGAACACCTTTGTGTTGTACATCAGCCCGGTGGCGACGATGCCGATCGCGACCGCGCGATCGTCCTTGAAGCGCGCAGTGTCGTTGAGATCGGCGGGCAGGCCGTCGAGCTTGCCGCAGAAGCCGAGCTGGATCGCCTGGTACATCGGGCCGTCGTCGACGATGGCGACGTCGATCTGCTGGTTGCCTTTCTGCGCCTGGAGCTTGGCCAGCGTGTCGGTGGAATTGCCGGCGACGTATTCGACCTTGACGCCGTTCTCCTTCTCGAAGGCCGGGATCACCTCGTCGCGGATGGTCTTCTCGAACGAGCCGCCATAGCCGGCGACGTAGAGCGTTTTCTGCTGGGCCGAGGCGACCGAGGGGACGGCAATGAGCGCTGCGATGCTGACCGCGGTCAGAAGGCGAAAAGTCTTCATGTGGACCGATCTCCAATACCGGAATGAGGTGACGTGCCGACGAGTCTCGCTGGCTGAAGCGCGTTGCCGCATTCCCTTCCGCGCCAAACCGCTTCCGATCAGGGCTCCGGCCCCCATTCGGCGGGTTTTGGCGCGATCTGGAGGGTTGAACACCTCCAATCTGCCGAAAAAGCGGGCTGTCTCCAGTCCTGATGAAAAAGATCGCAGACCTATACTTCCATCGTCCAATGAATAATGGCACCCTCTGCATGCCGAAATGTTATGATTGGATGGTGGAATGGCGCGGATCAATTCGCGGCAGGTGGAGGCCTTCCGCGCGATGATGCTGACCGGCAGTGTGACCGAGGCGGCGGCGCTGATGAAGGTGACGCAGCCGGCCGTCAGCCGCTTGCTGCGCGACCTCCAGGCCCTGCTGAAGATGGAGCTGTTCGAACGCCGCGGCACCGGCCTGGTGCCGACCGCCGCGGCGATGGCGCTCTACACCGAAGTCGAGCGCTCCTTCGTCGGGCTGGAACGCATCACTGCGGCGGCGGAAGAAATCCGCGGCCGGCGCACGGGCTCGCTACGCATCGCAGCACTGCCGGCGCTGTCGAACGGCTATCTGCCGCGGCTCACCGGTCACTTCCTGAAGGAGCGGCCAAACCTCAACCTCGCCTTCTTCGGTGTCATCTCGCCGATCGTGGTCGACTGGGTGCTGAACAATCAATGTGACGTCGGCTTTGCCGAGGTGCCGATCGCGCATTCCGGTCTGCCGAGCCAGAGACTGCCGGCGCCGGCGCGCGTCGCAGTGCTGCCGACCGGTCATCGCCTCGCGGAGAAGGAAGTGCTGGAGCCGCGCGATTTCGAGGGCGAGACCTTCATCTCGCTGTCGGCGGGATCCTCGAGTCGGCATCTCGTCGACCAGGTCTTCCACCGCCACGATGTCCGCCGCGTGCTGCGCGTTGAGACCACGCTGTCGGAAATCATGTGCGGCATGGTGTCGTCAGGCCTCGGCGTCGCGATCTGCGATCCCTTCACGGCGCAGGAATTTGCAACGCGCGGCGTCATCGTGCGCCGCTTCCTGCCGCGCATCGATTTCGAATTCTCCGCGGTCTTTCCGGCGCAGCGCAGCCCGTCCCCGGTGGCGCTGGACCTGGTCGAGACCATGCGCAAGGCGCTGGTGGAGTTCGAGGACGACGAAGCCGGGGTCAGCCGTTGAACGCGGCCTGCGCCTCCGGCAGATCCCAGATCTTGCCGATCGCGGCGGTGCCGGCCGCCGTAATCGCGGCTTCATCCGCGCCGAGATAGCGTCCCTCATCGACCAGGACCCGGCCATCGACCATGACCTGATCGATATTGGCGCGGTTGGCGAGTGCGATCAGCGCGCGGCGCGGGTCGAACAGCGGCTGC
Organism: Bradyrhizobium sp. SUTN9-2; assembly: GCF_003122645.1. Classification (NCBI taxonomy): domain Bacteria; kingdom Pseudomonadati; phylum Pseudomonadota; class Alphaproteobacteria; order Hyphomicrobiales; family Nitrobacteraceae; genus Bradyrhizobium; species Bradyrhizobium sp. SUTN9-2. The sequence goes on along the minus strand of NZ_LAXE01000001.1, from coordinate 1,944,972 downwards.
AGATGCGGATGGGTGAGATCGACCACCGTGAGATCGGCGGTCGCGCCCGGCTCGATGCGGCCGAGATCGGGCCGCTTGATCACGTCGGCGGCGACCGTCGTGTTCGCCTCGATCAGCTCGGGTGAGTTCGCGACGTCAGGGCGCGCCGAAATGATCTTGGAGATCAGCGACGCCGCATTGAGCTCGCCGAGCAGGTCCATGTTGTAGCCGTCGGTGCCGACCACGGTGCGCACGCCGTGCTCGGCGAAGCGGCTGAACGCCGCGGTGATGCCGGCACGCGCGAACACGCGCGGGCAGTTCAAGACGGTCATGCCGCGCGCGGCCATCAGCTTGAGATCGTCGTCGCTCGAGAACATGCAATGCGCCGCCATCAGATCCGGCGCGAGCAGGCCGAGCCAGTCCAGATATTCTGCCGGCGTGCGGCCGCCATAGCGCTTGCCGATGGTCTCGACCTCGGCGCGGCTCTGCGCCATGTGCGTGGTGATGAGAACCCCGAGCTCGCGCGCCCGCGTGGCGCAGGCTTTCAAGAGATCGGGGCCGCAGGTGTCGGTGGCGTGCGGGCTCATCGCAAGACTGATGCGGCCGTCGCCGCGATTATTCCAGCGCTGATAGAGCGCGTCCCACGCCGCCATATCCGCAGCGCCGTCATCGCCGGAATATTGGACCACACCGTCAGGCCCGGCCTTGGCGTCGGAGGTCGAGAACAGATAGGGCGCGCCGTAGAAGCGGATGCCCATCTTTTCCGCCGCGTCGAACATCTCGGGGATCGAGTTGCGGAACGGCTCCATCACCGTGGTGGCGCCGCCCTTGAGCAGCTGGAGGATGCCGAGCCGCGCCACCGCAAGGCGCTCTTCCGCCGACAGGATATCGGCGCCGCGCTTGGTCAGCGGCAGCAGCACCGTGTAGACGATGCTCTGGTTGTTCTTGCGGCCATTGCCGTCCTCGGTGTGGCTGCGCGCCACCGCTTCCGAGAAGCAATGATTGTGCAGGTTGAGCAGGCCCGGCAGGACGAAGCGGCCCGGACGATCATAGACCCGATCGGCGCGCGGCTTGTCGCGTGTGATCGCTGCAATCTTCTTGCCTTCGACCAGAACCCAGCGGTCGCGCAGCACGTCCTGCGCGCCGTCTTTCCGTGACAGCACATAGCTGCCGAAGATTGCTGTGGTGCTCATGCGGGGCGCACGTTCCAGAACACGGCGGTGCCGTCGAGAATGCCGGTGATGGCCTTGCGATAGGCCGTCGGCTGCTTGTAGAGGCCGATCGGAATATAGGGGATTTCCTCGAACGCCACCCTCTGGACTTCGCGGCAGATGCGCTGCTGTTCGGCGAGTTCGGAGGCCGCCAGCCACTGGCTGCGCAACTCGCCCATCTTCGTGCTCGCGTACCAGCCGGCGACCTTGCCTTCGCCGCGAATGTTGGTGTTGCCGGCCGGGTTGAGCCAGTCGATGCCCTGCCAGTTGCCGACCGCGGCGCTCCAGCCGCCCTGCGGAAGCGGATCCTTCTTCAGCTGGCGCTGCAGCACCACGGCGAAATCGAGGCCGGCATATTCGACGTTCATGCCGGCCTTGCGCAACGAGTCCACCGCGATCTCGCCAAGCGGCTTTTGCGCCAGCGAGTTGGTCGGAACGAGCAGCACGATCTTCTCGCCGTTGTAGCCCGCGGCTTTCAGGTCGGCCTTCACCTTGGCGTAGTCGCGCGGGCCGCGGAACACGTCGAGGCCGACCTCATTTGCCATCGGGGTGCCGGGTGCGAAATAGCCGACCGGTGAGACCTGGAACGCCGGATCGGTGCCGGCGACGGCGGTCATGAATGCGGACTGGTCGATCGCACCCAGGAGCGCGCGGCGGATGGCGGGATTGTCGAACGGCGGCTGCAGGTGGTTGAGGCGCAGCATGCAGGCGTAGCCTCGGGGATCGAGGATGCGCATCTCGATATCGCCGGCCGCCTTGATCACCGGAAGCAGATCGTGCGGCGTAGTCTCCTGCCAATCCTGCTCGCCGGTCTGGAGCGCGGCGACGCCGGTGCCGGCATCGGGCGTAGTGGTCCAGACCACGCGATCGTAGTGCACGATCTTCGGCCCCGCAGTCCAATCCGGCTTGCCGTCGGTGCGCGGCTGATAGCGCTCGAACTTGGCATAGGCATTGCGCGCGCCCTGCACGCGCTCGTCGGCGAGATAGCGGAACGGACCGCTGCCGATCACCTCGGTGAGCGGCTTGAACGGATCCTGGCTCGCCAGCCGCTCCGGCATCATGAAGCAGGCATTGATGGCTGCCTTGCCGAGCGCCTGCGGCAGCAGCGGAAAAGGACGCTTCAGACGGAAGCGGATGGTGCGGTCGTCGGCAGCCGAGAGCTCGGCGGTCGCCTCCATCAGCTCGCCGCCAAAGCCGTCGCGCGCGGCCCAGCGACGGATGCTGGCGACGCAATCGCGCGCCAGCACGCGTTCGCCATCGTGCCAGAACAGGCCGTCGCGAAGCGTGAGGTCCCACTGCAGCTGGTCGGCGGAGATGGCGTGGCCCGACAGCATCTGCGGCGAGACCTGGAGCGAGGCGCTCATGCCGTAGAGCGTATCGTAAACCATGAAGCCGTGGTTTCGCGACACCTGCGCGGTCGAATAGATGGGATCGACGAAGGCGAGATCGATGACGGGGATGAAGCGCAGCGTGGATTGCGATTCAGCGCGGACGATGCCCGGCAGCGACAGCGCCGGCAGCGCCGCGCCGGCCTTGAGGAGCGAACGGCGGGAGATGGACATTAGCGGTGACCCGCTTCGTGGCGCAGGAAGTTCTCCGCGATGTTCTCGCCGGTGGTGATCCAGACATCCGGGCACGATTTTGCGTAGGTCAGGAATTCGCGCGCCAGCCGCAGCCGCATCGGGCGGCCGCTGCATTGCGGATGCAGCACGGTTGTCACCATCGCGCCCCAGTCGCGGACCTCATCCAGCTCGTCCTTCCACATCGAGAGCACGTGTTCCCTAGGGAAGATCGAGCGCGGACTGAAGCGCGCGGACAGGCCGTGCATCCAGTCGTCATAGCTCGCGGTCACCGGCAGCTCGATCGTGCCGGGCTTGCCGTCGGCGAGGCGATGACGATAGGGCCTGACGTCGTCGCGGAACGATGACGTATAGACGATGCCGTGGCGCACCAGCGCGACGCGCAGCTCCTCGGTGAACTCGCCATAGGGCGCGCGATAGCCGGTCGGCTTGACGCCGAGCCGGCGCTTCAGCGCCTCGAAGCCGCGCTCCAGCTCCTCCTCGATCCAGGGATCGCCGGGATCTGGCAGCAGATGGTGATAGCCGTGATGGCCGATCTCGTGACCGGCCTTGAGGATGGACTCCGCCATCGCCGGATGCGCATCGACCGACCACCCCGTGACGAAGAACGTCGCCTTGAGATCGAGCTGGTCGAGCAGCTCCAGGAGTTTCGGCGTGCCGACGCGCGCCTCATAGCCGCCATAGCTCATGGTGATGAGCCGCTGCGCATGACCTGCGTCCTTGCTGGTCCAGGCACTCTCGGCGTCCACGTCGAACGACAGGAACATCGCGGATGTGTACGGCTTCAGCCACGGATATTCGGGCGCGGGATCCGCGGTGTTGGCCGGAACGAGCGGAATGCTCTGGAGTGCCTTACTGTCCAGCATTGATGGTCGCCTTCTCGATTGCGTTGTCGCTCAATTTCCACTTCGCCAACAGCGTCTTGTAGGTGCCGTCCGCGATCAGCGCGTCGACCGCCTCCAGCATTGCCTGCTGCAATGCCTTCTCCTTCACCGGCAGAGCAATGCCGGTGAATTGCTGTGCGATGGGCGCGCCCACGGTCGCATAGGTGTTGGGCTCGAGGTCCATGATGTAGGGCAGCGTCTCGTTGCCCTGGGCGGCGGCATCGATGCGGCCTTGCCTCAGCTGGGTGCGCGCATCGGCCGAGCCGTCGGTGCCGACGAACTGGATCGGAGAGCTGCCGCAATTCTTCTCGCTCCACGCCGCAATCTGGGCCGGGAACATGGTGCGTCGGCTGGCGCCGACCTTCTTGCCGCACAGCGACGTCGCATCCTTGAATTCCGCCTTGCGTGACGCCTGCACGAAGAACTGCGGGCCGCTGCGCAAATAATCGACGAAGGTCGCGACCTCGTGCCGGCTCGCATAGTCGGTGAAACCGGACAGGATCGCATCCACCCGCCCGGTCGAGATCGAGGGCATGAACTCGGCAAAGCTGGTCTCGGTCCATTCGATCTTGAGGCCGAGCTTGCGGCCGATGGCTTCGCCGAGATCGACGTCGAAACCGGAGAGCGCGTTGGTGGCGGGATCGCGGAACTCCATCGGCGGATAGTTCGGCACCACCGCGACCTTGATGCTGCCGCGCTTTACGATCTCAGGCGGCAGTTCGGCCGCCATTGCCGACACGCTCATGGCGCCCAGGAACGCCGCCGCAAGCAAGAATCTCTTCATCACCATACCCCCAATGTCAGATCACTGCCGAAAGAAAATGCCTTGGTGCGCTCCTCGCGCGGCGCGCCCAACACGTCGGAGGCGCGGCCTTGCTCGACGATCGCGCCCTGATCCATGTAGACGACGCGGTCGGCGACCTCGCGGGCGAAGCCGAGCTCGTGCGTCACCACCATCATGGTCATGCCGCTTCGCGCCAGCTCCTTCATGACCGCGAGCACCTCGCCGACCAGCTCGGGATCGAGTGCGCTGGTGGGCTCGTCGAACAACATCAGCATCGGCTTCATGGCGAGCGCCCGCGCGATCGCGACGCGCTGCTGCTGGCCGCCGGAGAGCTGCGCCGGATACCAGTCGGCCTTGGCCGACAATCCGACGCGCCGAAGCAGCTCGGTCGCCTCGGCGCGCACCTCATCCGGCTTGCGCCCCTGCACCTGGGTCGGGCCTTCCGTGATGTTCTCCAGCGCGGTCTTGTGCGGAAACAGGTTGAAGCGCCGGAATACCATGCCGGTCTTGAGCCGCTGCCGCCCGATTTCGCGCTCGCTCAGGCGATGGAGTTTCCCGCCTTGCTCGCGCACTCCGAGCAGTTCGCCGTCGAGCCAGATGCCGCCGGCATCGATCGTGGCGAGCTGATTGATGCAGCGGAGCAGCGTGGTCTTGCCGGAGCCGGAGGCGCCGATCAGGCACATCACCTCGCCGGGCCAGACGTCGAGCGAGACGTTCTTGAGAGCCTGAAACTCTCCAAAGTTCTTGGCTACGGAGCGGATCGCGACGAGCGGCTTTGTCATCGCGCCAGCCGCAATGTGCCGCGTGCAAAGCGGCGTTCGAGCAACATCTGGAGCGGTGTCAGGATCGAGACCGCGAGCAGGTACCAGAGCCCGGCGACGATCAGCAGCTCGATGACGCGGGAGTTGGCGTAGTAAATGTTCTCGGCATTGTGCAGCAGCTCCGGATACTGGATCACGCTGGCGAGCGAGGTCGCCTTCACCATGCCGATGAACTCGTTGCCGAGCGGCGGGATCACCACGCGCATCGCCTGCGGCAGCACGATGCGGCGCAGCGCGCGCAGCCGTCCCATACCGATCGCCTGCGCCGCCTCATATTGCCCGATATCGACCGACAGCATGCCGGCGCGCATCACTTCGGAGGTGTAGGCGCCCTGGTTGATGCCGAGCCCGAGCAGCGCGGCAAGGAACGGCGTCATGACGTCGACGGCGCGCGCGGACCACAGGCCGGGGATGCCGATGGTCGGAAACACCAGCGCGAGATTGAACCACAACAGCAGCTGCAGGATCAGTGGCGTGCCGCGGAACAGCCAAGTGTAGCCGGCGGCGACCGACTTCAGCACCGGATTGGGCGACAGCCGCATGATCGCGACGACGATGCCAAGGAAGATGCCGAGCATCATCGCCAGCACCGCCATCACCATGGTGTTGACGATGCCTTCGAGGATGACCTTTGCGGTCAGGAAGCGGCTGACATAGGACCATTCGATCTGGCCGTTCGCAAAGGCGCGCGCGATCGCCGCCAGCACGAGGACGATCAGGGCCGCGCTGATCCAGCGAAACCAGTGCGGCTCGCGCGCGATCCGCATGCCCGACAGATCGGGAAATCCTTGCGCGAGTGCCGGCGCCTGCTTCATTGCGGCGCCGCGTTCAGCATGGGCTGGGCGACTGCATTGGTCCCCAAGCCCCATTTGTCGAGAATGGCCTTGTACGAGCCGTCAGCGATCATCGCCGCGAGTTTCTCGGTCACGACTTCGCGCAAGGCGGCATCGTCCTTGCGGAACATGATGCCTTGATAGCCCTTGGCAAAGGGCTCGCCGACGATGCGGTACTTGCCGGGCTCCTGTTGCTGCGCATAAGGCAACGTCTCGCTGCCCTGCACGGCGGCGTCGATGCGGCCCTGCTTGAGCTGGTTGCGGACGTCGATGGAATTCTCGCCCGGAACGTACTGGATCGCCGGCTTGCCGGCCGGCTCGCAATTCTGCTTGCTCCACTTCTCGATCTCGACCGGGAAGCTGGTGCTGCGGGTGGTGCCGACCTTCTTGCCGCACAGATCGGTGGCGTCCTTGACCGCGCTCTCCGCCATCACGAAGAACTGCGGGCCGGTTGCGAGGTAATCGACGAAGTCGGCGGTCTCGCGCCGCGAGGCACGATCGGAGATGCCGGAAATGATGAAGTCGGCGCGCTTGGTCTGGAGCGAGGGGATCAGCTCGGCGAACGGCGTCTCGCTCCAGACAATCTTGAGGTCGCCAAGCCGCTTGGCGAGCTCTTTCGCCAGATCGATGTCGAGCCCGACCAGCTCGTTGGTTGCGGGATCGCGATATTCCACCGGCGCGTAGGTGGAGTTGACCGTGAGCTTCAGCGTGCCGGCCTGCTTGATCTCCGCCGGCAGCTCGGCGGCTCGCGCCGACGTCGCCGCGGCCAGCGCTGCGCAGGCAAGCAAATACGAGAGGCGTGTCATGTCAGCTCCTTTTGTCAATGCTGCGACCGGCCGTTGGTCAATCCGCGTCGAGAACGGCCGGCTCGATGATTCCGGCACGCTCGGTGATCACCCTGTATTGGTCGGGCCGCCGGTGGGCGGCGAAGTTGAACATCTTGTCCTTGCCCTGGCGGCAGAGGTCGAGATCGATGTCGGCGACGATCACCTCGTCGGCCAGCGTCTGCGCCTGCGCGACGATGCGGCCGTTGGGATCAACGATGCAGGAGCCGCCGATCAGGCCGGAGCCGTCCTCCTCGCCCGCCTTCGCAACCGAAATCGCCCAGGTCGCGTTCATGTAGGCGTTGGCCTGCGTCACCAGCGTCGAGTGGAAGGTGCGCAAGGCTCCGTCTTCGGTCGTGCCGCCGTTGGGATCGTAGGCCGCCGAATTGTAGCCGATGCAGACGAGCTCGACTCCTTGCAGACCGAGCACGCGCCAGGATTCCGGCCAGCGACGATCATTGCAGATCATCATGCCCATGATGGCATGGGCCCAGGACGAGCCAGCGCGGAAGGCGGGAAAGCCGAGGTCGCCATATTCGAAGTAGCGCTTCTCGAGTTGCTGGTAGCGCGCGCCCGGACGCGGCTCGACCGAGCCCGGCAGATGCACCTTGCGATAGCGGCCGAGAACCTCGCCGTCGCGATCGACCAGGATGGAGCAATTGTAGCGCCGCCCCTCCGGCGTCAGCTCGGCATAGCCGACATAGAAGCCGACGCGCAGCGCACGTGCGCGATCGAATAGCTTTGCCACCGCGGGGTTCGGCATGCTGCGCTCGAAATACCGGTCGAGGGCCTCGCCTTCGAGCAGCCAGCGCGGGAAGAAGGTGGTGAAGGCGAGCTCCGGAAACACCACAAGGCTCGCACCCCGACCGGCCGCCTCCTCCAGCATGTCGAGCATCCGCGACAACGTGTGTTCGCGCGTATCGGCTTTTTGCGTCGGCCCCATCTGAGCGGCTGCGGCGCGAAGGACACGAACCAAGATTGCCTCCAATCTGTGCGCAGTGCTGCCTCAATGGGCGAACGAACCCTTTGATGCGACGTGCAAATCCGCTGCCATTACGGGCGAGCGGTGCTGCAAAATCAATTCGCGTTGCTATGATGTTTTGGCCCTGACTATAATCGGCAGTGATATGAACCTGCGTCAGCTCGAGATCCTTCGCGCCGTGATCCGCCACCGCACCACGGTGGCGGCGGCGGACGAGCTGGCGCTGTCGCAGCCGGCGGTCAGCAACGCGCTGAAGACGATGGAGGCGCAGGCGGGCTTTGCGCTGTTCGAGCGCGTCAACAACCGGCTGTTTCCAACCGCCGAAGCGATGGCGCTCTACAAGGAGAGCGAGGCGATCTTCGCGCTGCACGCCAAGCTCGAGAACCGCATGCGCGATTTGCGCGAGAACCGGTCCGGGCATCTCGCCATCGTGGCGACGCCGCCGCTCGCGTACAGCATCATTCCGTCCGCGTTGTCGGGCTTCCTGCGACGCCGCCCGGAGACGCGGGTGTTCTTCGACGTACGGCGCTACGAGGGCATCATCGAGGGTGTGCTGAGCCGCGTCGCCGAGCTCGGCTTCGCGCTCGGCCTCACGCATCATCCCGGCATCGCGCATGAGGTGGTGCACACCGGCGAGATGGTCTGCGTGCTGCCGCCACAGCATCCACTCGCCGACCGGCCGATGATCTCCGCTTCCGATCTCTCCGGCCTACCCTTCATCGGGCTCGAACGCGGCACGCGGCTCGGCGAAGCCGTGCGCGACAGCTTTGCCCGCGCCGGCGCGCCGTTCCGGCCGACGATCGAGGTGCGCTACTGCAACACGGCCTGCGTGCTGGCCGCCGCCGGCGTCGGCGCGGCGGTGGTCGATCCTTTCTCGCCGCGGCAGAACGGCGGCAGCGGCCTCGTCGTCCGTCCGTTCACGCCGACGACGCAGGCGGTCGCCTATATGCTATGGTCTGAAGCCGAGCCGCTGTCGCGTCTGGCCAAGGCCTTTCTCAACGAGATCCGCAAGGAGAGCGCTCTGCTCGAGCGCACAGCGCCGCACCAGCAACAGGGGGCAGAAAGCGGCTGAGCTTCGCAACCTTTTGACCGGGAGGCCCATGGCACGCATCACCATCATCGAGACCGGAGAGGTGCCGCAAAAATACCGAGAGCGCCACGGTTCGTTTCCGGACATGTTCTCGCGCATGATCCGCGCCGAGGAGCCGGCCGCGACGATCGAGGTCGTCAGCATTCCCAACGGCGATGCGCTGCCCGATCCGAGCAAGCTCGAGGCCATCCTCATTACCGGCGCGGCGGCCGGGGTCTATGACGGGCTCGACTGGATCGCGCCGCTGGAAGATTTCGTGCGGACGGCTTACGCCAACAAGACACCGATGGTCGGTGTCTGCTTCGGCCACCAGCTGATCGCGCAGGCGCTCGGCGGCACCGTGCGCAAATCAGAACAGGGCTGGGGCATCGGCCGGCATGTCTATCAGGTGCTGCCGGAGAACGGCCTCATCGACGGTGAAGCGGTCGCGGTCGCCGCCTCGCATCAGGACCAGGTGATCGAGCCGCCAAGCGATGCGCTGACGATCCTCTCCTCCGAATTCACCCCGCATGCCGGCCTGCTCTATGCCAATGGCGCGACGCTGACAGTGCAGCCGCATCCGGAATTCGATGTCGGGTTCGCGCAAGTGTGCTGCGATCTGCGCGATGGCAAGGCACCTGAGGATGTCGTTGCCACGGCGAGGGCGTCGCTGGCGGAGCCGATGGATAATGCGAAGCTCGGCGGGGCGATTACGCGGTTTCTGGCTAAGCGCACCTGACTACGAAGCTCGAGACGCACTCGTCTTCCCTTCTCCCCTTGCGGGAGATGGTGGCGCGAAGCGCCGGATGAGGGGTTCTATCCATTCGCCGGACTGCTCGTGAGGAGAGAGACCCCTCACCCGTCTCGCCGCTATGCGGCGAGCCACCCTCTCCCGCAACGGGAGAGGGTGAAGCAGCGGTCGCTTTGTTAATTTCAGAACGGCTCGCTTCCCAGCCCCGGCACATCGGCCGGCCGCGGGCCCGGCGCCGCCCAGTGAAACCGGCGATCCTTCTCCGCAATGGCGATGTCGTTGATCGAGGCCTCGCGCCGCTTCATCAGGCCGTGCTCGTCGAACTCCCATTGCTCGTTGCCGTAGGAGCGGTACCACTGGCCGCTCGCATCGTGCCATTCGTACTGGAAGCGCACCGCGATCCGGTTGCCGTCGAAGGCCCAGAGGTCCTTGATCAGGCGGTAATCCTGCTCCTTCTCCCATTTGCGGGTGAGGAAGGCGACGATGGCCTCGCGGCCCTGAAACACTTCCGAACGGTTGCGCCAGCGGCTGTCCTCGGTATAGGCGAGCGAGACCCGCACCGGATCGCGTGAATTCCAGGCGTCCTCGGCCATGCGGGCCTTTTGCGCGGCGGTCTCGCGGGTGAAGGGTGGAAGCGGCGGGCGCGACATGGTGGCCTCATCGGTTGATCGTGTCAGCGAATGTATCGTCGCAATTGGCGGAGTCGATAGGCGATCCGCTATCGAGCGATCACGTAACCAGATCGGCCTTCATCAGCTGGCGGATCGACTTCGGAATCGGCTGGGCCCGGCCGCCGCTGATGAAGGCGACGCGGACCTCGGCTTTCACCAGCACGTCGTCACCGCGCCGCACCTCCTGCGCCAGCATGATTGACGCCCCTTTCACCGCGACCGGCCAGGTCACGACGTCGAGCACGTCGTCCATTCGCGCGGGCTTCAGGAAGTCCAGATGCATCGAGCGCACCACGAAGGCGAAGCCCGCGCCGTCCGTCTCGGTCTGCTCGAACAGCACCTGCTGCTCGGCACCCATCAGCCTGAGATGATTGGTGCGTCCGCGCTCCATGTAGCGCAGGTAATTGGCATGATAGACGATGCCGGAAAAATCCGTGTCCTCGTAATAGACCCGGACCTGCATGTGGTGGCGGCCGTCGCGGATCTCGCCGTCGAGATGAGCTGTCACGTCCGGAGCCTCTTCGCTGGTCGGTAACCGGCACGTTTTGCGCAAAAACAGCCGGACGCGCAAGCGTGTTAGGACACGACCGGTCCTGACCTTCCCAGCGTCACCTCGACGATCTCAGGCGGCACGCCGAAGCGGAGCGGCATGATGCTGCAACCGAGGCCGCCGGACACGATGAGATCGCATTTCAGGCGGAAATGGCCATAGGCGAGACGCAGGCCGTTCCTGGGCGCGACGGCCGGTGACCAGCCGAGCAGGCGGACCTGGCCGCCATGGGTATGGCCGGACAATTGCAGCGCGACGCGCGCGGGCACGAGCGGAGCGACATTGGGCTCGTGCGCGAGCAGGATGACCGGCGCATCGTCGGTGATCTTCGCCAGCGTAGCATTGAGATCGTCGGCACCGAAGTGCGCCATGCTCCGGAAGCGCCGCGCCGGCAGGAAGGCGAGCTGATCGCCGAGGCCGGCAAGCCAGAACGGACGGCCGTCCTTGGTGAGGCGGACGGCATCATTCTCGTAGACGGGGATGCCGGCCGCCTCCAGCGCCCGATGCGCGATGGTCGGCCCGTGCCCTGCCTGCTGCACGGTTCTGTCATCCCAATAGTCGTGGTTGCCCATAACGGCATGAACGCCGAGGGGCGCCTTCAGGCGCGCCAGCACCCTTGCCCATTCGCTCGACGGAATGAAGCGCGTGACGTGGTGAAGGCCGGCGACATAGTCGCCGAGCAGCACGATGAGATCGGCGTTGAGCGCGTTGGTCCGGTCGACGATGCCCTCGATGCGCTCCAGCGACATCCAGGGATCGCAGGCATGGATGTCAGCGATGGCGGCAATCTTCAGCGGAAAATCCGCCGGCCACTGCCGCGGCATCGGATGATAGCGCGTGACGCGAAGGCGCAGCACCGGCTCGACACCGACGCCGTAGGCTGCGGTCGAGACGCCGAGGGCGGACAGACCGCCAATGGAACGGATAAGATGACGGCGCGTGATCATGGAAGCCCGATGATGATGCGGCGCCTTGATGATATCCGATTGGAGCGGAATTGGGGTGCGTTCGTGCAGATCGTCTGCACGAGGTTAACGGAAATTCATCATAGGCGGAACGGCGCGAGGTTCAGCAGCTCACTCGTCGCTATCATCCGTGCCGAACAGGCCGAACTGCGCCGCCGCATCGCGCGAGGGTTCGGCGATGCCGAGATGACGGAAGGCGTGCGAGGTCAGCAGGCGGCCGCGCGGGGTGCGCTGCAGATAGCCGCACTGGATCAGATAGGGCTCGATGATGTCCTCGATGGCGTCGCGCGGCTCCGACAAGGCCGCAGCCATGGTCTCGACGCCGACCGGTCCGCCGCCATAGTTGAGCGCGATGGTCGAGAGATAGCGCCGATCCATCGCGTCCAGCCCTGCGGCATCGACCTCGAGCGCGCTCAGCGCATGGTCGGCAATCTTACGGTCAATCTTGTCGGCATCGGCCGCCGAGGCGAAATCGCGCACGCGGCGGAGCAGGCGGCCGGCGATGCGCGGCGTGCCGCGGGCGCGGCGCGCGATCTCGTTGGCGCCATCGGCGCTCATGCCGACGTTGAGCACGCGCGCGCCGCGGCTGACGATGCTCTCCAACTCCTCGATCGTGTAGAAGTTGAGCCGGACCGGAATGCCAAAACGGTCGCGCAAGGGATTGGTGAGAAGGCCGGCGCGCGTGGTGGCGCCGACCAGCGTGAATTTCGACAGCTCGATCTTGACCGAGCGCGCCGCCGGGCCCTCGCCGATGATGAGGTCGAGCTGAAAGTCCTCCATCGCGGGATAGAGCACCTCTTCCACCGCGGGGCTGAGGCGATGGATCTCGTCGATGAAGAGCACGTCGCGCTCTTCGAGATTGGTCAAGAGGGCGGCAAGATCGCCGGCCTTGGCGATCACGGGCCCCGAGGTGGCGCGGAAACCGACGCCGAGCTCCTTCGCCACGATCTGCGCCAGCGTGGTCTTGCCGAGCCCCGGGGGACCTACGAACAGCACGTGGTCCAGCGCCTCGCCGCGCTTGCGCGCCGCTTCGATGAAGATCGAGAGATTCTTGCGCGCCTGCGCCTGGCCGACGAAGTCGGACAGCGATTGCGGCCGCAGCGCGGTGTCGCCGACATCATCGCTGCGGCGCTCGGGCGAGACCATGCGGCTGGCCTTGGGGTCGCTCACTCAGCGAACTCCATCGGATCGTAGGGTGGGCAAAGGCGCACTTCGCGCCGTGCCCACCATGTCGCTGCTCGCTTTGTAGATGGTGGGCACGCTTCGCTTTGCCCACCCTACGAGACTGACCATTGACGCACTCACTTTGCCAATTCCTTCAGCCCGAGCCGAATCAGCTGCGCCGTCTCGGCGCCCTCACCCGCGCTGCGCGAGGCCGATGCAATCGCCGCGGCGGCCTGCGGCTGGCCGTAGCCGAGATTGACCAGCGCAGAGATCGCATCCGCGACGGGGCGCGGCGCGCGCTGGTCGTCGACGGCGCCGGCGAGATGCACGACGGCGGGATCGACATTGGCAAAGGCCGGCGCCTTGTCCTTCAATTCGGTGACGATCCGCTCGGCGACCTTCGGGCCGACACCGGGCGTTCGCGCCACCGCGGCCTTGTCGCGCAGCGCGATGGCATTGGCGAGATCGGCCGGCGACAGCGTGCCGAGCACGGCCAGCGCGACCTTGGCGCCGACGCCCTGCACGGTCTGGAGCAGGCGAAACCATTCGCGCTCCTGATCGGTGCGGAAGCCGAACAGTTTGATCTGGTCCTCGCGGACATAGGTCTCGATCGACAGCACAGCGGCCTCACCCGGCGAGGGCAGATGCTGCAAGGTGCGCGAGGAGCAATGTACCTGATAGCCGACGCCGCCAACGTCGAGGATGACGAAATCCTCGCCGTAGGAATCGATCAAGCCCTTGAGCTTGCCGATCATATCCCCACCACCTTCAGCCTGAGAGCGGTGCTCTGGCGGTGATGGGCGTGGGTGATGGCGATGGCGAGCGCGTCGGCTGCGTCCGCGGACGGCGGCTCAGCCTTCGGCAGCAGAATTTTCAGCATCATCGCGATCTGTTGCTTGTCGGCGTGGCCGGCGCCGACCACGGTCTTCTTGACCTGGTTCGGCGCGTATTCGGCGACAGAGATGCCGAACATTGCCGGCGCCAGCATGGCGACGCCGCGGGCCTGGCCGAGCTTCAGCGTCGCAACGCCGTCCTTGTTGACGAAGGTCTGCTCCACCGCCGCTTCCACCGGCCGGTGATCGGACAAGACGGAAGCGAGCCCCTCATGGATCGCGAGCAGGCGGCTCGCCAGCGGCAAATCGTCCGGCGGTTCCACCGAGCCGCAGGCGACGTAGGCCAAGCGATTGCCCTCGGCCTCGATCACGCCCCAGCCGGTGCGGCGCAGGCCGGGGTCGATGCCGATGATGCGAACGGGGCCACGAATCGGGAGCGCGGTCATGCGCCAGTGATAGCGGCTGGCTGCCCTGGAGGAAACAGAAACAGAACGGAAGTAACAAGGGAAGTAGGGCCGTCGAGCCCTACCCGCCCATCTTCGCAACAAGCGCGTCCGACACCTCGAAATTGGCGTAGACGTTCTGCACGTCGTCGTGCTCGTTGAGCAGGTCCATCAGCTTCAGGAGCTTCTCGCCGGTCTCGTCGTCGACCGCAACCGTGTTCTGCGGCTTCCAGATCAGCGCGGCCTTGCGCGGCTCGCCGAACTTGGCTTCCAGCGCCTTGGCGACATCGCGATAGCTTTCCGTCGAAGCGTAGATCTCGTGACCGTTCTCGCCCGAGACGACGTCGTCGGCGCCGGCCTCGATCGCGGCATCCAGCACCGCATCGTCGGAGGCGACGCTGCGGTCGTATTCGATGATGCCGGTGCGGTCGAACATGAAGGAGACCGAGCCGGTTTCGCCGAGATTGCCGCCGGACTTGGTGAAGAAGGAGCGGATGTCGGAGGCGGCGCGGTTGCGATTGTCGGTCAGCGCCTCGACGATGACGGCGACGCCGCCGGGGCCGTAGCCCTCGTAGCGGATCTCGTCATAGTTCTCGCCGTCGCTGCCGAGCGCCTTCTTGATGGCGCGCTCGATATTGTCCTTCGGCATGTTCTCCTGGCGCGCAGCGATCACGGCGGCGCGCAGGCGCGGGTTCATGGCGGGGTCGGGGGTGCCCAGCTTGGCAGCGACGGTGATTTCCCGCGCCAGCTTGCCGAACAGTTTCGACTTCTGGGCATCCTGCCGCCCCTTGCGGTGCATGATGTTCTTGAATTGGGAATGTCCGGCCATGCGTGGTCTCTTGAGAAATCGTCAGCCAAAGATGAGCGTGGGAAGCGCGGCCTTATAGGCCGCCAACCCACCGGAATCAAAGGGCTCGGCTGCGCCTGAGGTAGCACTGTAAAGGTAGCCGCCGTAACGGCGCCTGCCTAGATGGGCACCGTTAACCCTGATTTCATTCCGGACTGCGAAAATAGCGCCCGACCGTCCCCCGACAAGAGAGACCCGATGGCGTTCGGATTATTTCGGAAGCGTCTGCCGGACACGGCCGCGCCCGCGGCAGGCCCGGAGGCTGCGCAGCCGGCGGCCCCTGCCGCACCCGCCCCGACCGCCGAAAGTGATTCGGCCCGGGAAATCCTGGAATTGCTGGAACTCGAGCTCGGCGCCATGATCCGCCAGCTCGAGCGCGCCGCCAATTCGGTGGCCGGCGGCGCCGAGGCGACCGCGGCGACCCTCGCTGCCATTCGCGACCGCACCGACGCCCTGACCGGCCGGACCAACGCGGCGCAATCCACCGCCTCCACCTTCGCCCATGCCGCCGACAAGTTCACCCAGTCCGCGCAAGGGATCGGCGCGCAGGTCCGGGAAGCCGGCAAGCTCGCCGACGAGGCCAGCGCCGCCGCGCAGGAAGCCCGCGCCAATGTCGACCGCCTGCGCGAATCCTCCGCCGCCATCGGCAACGTCGTCAATTTGATCGCGCAGATCGCGCGGCAGACCACGCTGCTCGCGCTCAACTCGACGATCGAGGCCGCGCGCGCGGGCGCAGCCGGAAAAGGCTTTGCCGTCGTTGCCACCGAGGTCAAGGCGCTCGCGGTGCAGACCCAGAGTGCGACCGAGGAGATCACGAAGAAGATCGACGCATTGCAGCGCGACGCCGCCGGCTCGGCGGACGCCGTGCACCGCATCTCGCAGGCGATCGAGGCGATCCGTCCGGTGTTCGACACCGTCAACGGCGCGGTCGCCGAGCAGAATGCCACGACCAGCGAAGTCTCCGGCAATGCCGCCAGCGCCTCGGAGTTCATCATCTCGGTCGGCAAGAGCGCGGCCGAGATCGACGCGGCGACCAAGGCGGCCGAGACCCATGGCGAGAGCGTCGCCAGCGCCGGCAAGGCCGTCACCACCTTCGCCCAGAAGCTGAAATCGCGCTGCGCGGTGCTGCTGCGCCAGAGCGAGCACGACGACCGCCGCAAGACCGAGCGGCTGCCCTGCCACCTCAAATTCGAAACCGCGCGCGCCGTGATGCCGGTCTATGAAATCGCGATGGAGGGCGTGCTGATCGGCGGCGCCGACGCAAGCCGGCTGGCAACGCAAGCGACGATCGAAGGCAGCTTAGCGGACATCGGCGCCTGCCGCCTGCGCGTGATCGAGCAATCCAAGGCCGGCGCCCGCGCGCAATTCGTCGGCGCCACCGCCGCTCTCAACGAGAAGATCGAGGACAAGCTCTGGTCGATCCATGAGGAGAACACCGAGTTCGTCACCCGTGCCATGGAAGCCGGCAATGCGCTGACGCAGATATTCGAGCAGGCGGTTGCGCGCGGCGAGGTCAAGCTCGACGACCTCTTCGACACGGACTATTTGGAAATCGCCGGCACCAATCCGCAGCAATACCGCACCAAATATCTCGACTGGGCCGATCGCGCCCTGCCGCCGTTCCAGGAAGCCTTTCTGGCGCGGGAGTCGCGGATGGCGTTCTGCGCCATGGTCGACCGCAACGGCTTTTTGCCGGTGCACAACAAGATCTATTCGCATCCGCAGCGGCCGGGCGACGTCGCCTGGAACACGGCCAACAGCCGCAACCGGCGCATCTTCAACGATCCGGCGGGGCTGGCCGCCGCGCGCAACCTGCGATCGTACCTGGTCCAGAGCTATGCGCGCGACATGGGCAACGGGAACACGGTGATGATGCGGGAGATCGACGTCCCGATCCGCGTGCAGGGCCGGCACTGGGGCGGCTTCCGCACGGCCTACAAGCTGTAGCGCTCCCGCGCGTGCACGCACCTGCACGCACCTGCACTCCTGGGCAAGACGCCGGGCGCGAATCATCCTCTAAGGTCGGATCTGGAATCGGAATGCCGCCAAGGAGCCGATCAACGGCTCCGACTGGAGAGAGCCCGTACATGTCCTCTGCACAACTTGCCGTATTGGACACTGCCTCCAACCGGACGCTGGCCGAACGCCTGATCGACCAGCTCGCCGACCGCATCGGCGGTCTCGGCGTCGAGCTCGCCGACATCGCCGGCAACGTCCAGGACGTCGCCAACCGCGTCGCGAGCCAGTCGGAACGGTTTCACCATTTGCAGAAGACGGCCGAGACGATGGTCTCGGCCAACCACGACATCGCCAATGCCTCGCAGGCGGTGCAAACCACGACGTCGGCCGCGGTCGGCGAGATCGCGCAGTCGCGCGGCGCCGTCGACACCGCGGTCAGCCACATCTCCGAGCTCGTCGCGGCGGTGGAGCGGATCGAGGCGCGCCTGTCCGCCGTCGGCGCGGCGTTGGCGCAGGTGGCGAAGGTCTCCGGCTCGATCGAGGCGATCGCCAAGCAGACCAATCTGCTCGCGCTCAACGCCACTATCGAGGCGGCGCGCGCCGGCAATGCCGGCCGCGGCTTCGCGGTGGTCGCGAGCGAGGTCAAGAGCCTCGCGGATGCCACGCGCCAGGCCACGCATGAGATCTCCGACACGGTGCGCGATCTCGACGGCCAGATCGAAGGCCTGATCGGCGAGAGCAGCGACGCCTCGCAGCGCGCCAAGACCGCCGGCGAAGGCGCGCAAGCGATCTCCGGCATCATCTCGCGGGTCCAGCAGGGCTTCGCCTCGGTCGAAGCCGAGATCGACGGCGTCGCGCGCGCGGCGACCTCCAACCTCGGCCACTGCGACACCGTGATCAGCGAGCTCAACGAGCTCGCCAAGGGCGTCGACCTCTCCTCGCGCGACCTCCGAAGCGCCGACGAGCGGGTAGCAAAGCTGCTCGACGCCTCCGAAGGCCTGATCGCGCTGATCGCCGACAGCGGCGTGGAGACGTCGGACGCGCCGCTGATCCGCATCGTCGTCGACACCGCGAAGCGGATCTCGGCCGAGTTCGAAGCTGCGATCGACCGCGGCGAGATCACGCTCGACCAGCTCATGGACGAGACCTACCGCGAGATATCAGGCACCGATCCGAAGCAGTACCTCACCAATTACGTCGAGTTCACCGACCGCGTGCTGCCCGCGATCCAGGACCCGATCCAGAAGACCGATCCGCGCATCGTGTTCTGCGTCGCCTGGGCGCGGGGCGGCTACCTTCCGACCCACAATCCGAACTACCGCCTGCCGCAGGGCAAGGACCCGGTCTGGAACAACGCCAATTGCCGCAACCGCCGCCTGTTCACCGACCGCGCGGTGAAGAAGGTCGCGGCCAACACAAAACCCTTCCTGCTGCAAACCTATCGCCGCGACATGGGCGGCGGGCAGTTCGTGCTGATGAAGGACCTGTCCTCGCCGATCATGATCCGCGGCAAGCACTGGGGCGCCTTCCGGATGGGATTCCGGCAGGGCTGACGGGCGGCGCTAAGGCCTTTGACTCAAAACCTAAAAACAACCCCATGCACAGTAGCCGGGGTGTGCGGAATCAATGGCTTACGCCGGCGGGCCCCGGCGCACGTTGACTCGTCGGGCAAAACAGGGGCAAAATGCTATTATTCCGAAATTGTGAGAGGCGTGCGGTTCTCCCCGCCGTCCGCCGAGCACAAAAGCCGACTGCACTGGTGCGGCGGCCGACGTTGCCGTAGAAATGCCGCCGCGCATCCGCGCGAACCCGAACACAGCAAGCGGGCTTTTCGATGTCCTGTCCACCCGCCCAAATCGGCGCGCCGTTTTCCGAGATCGATACACCGGCGCTGATCATCGACCTCGACGCCTTCGAGCGCAATCTCGACACGATGGCGGCGGCGGTGAGCAAGCTCGGCGTTCGCTTGCGTCCGCATGCGAAGACCCACAAATCACCGATCATTGCGGCCAAGCAGATAGCGCGCGGCGCAATCGGCATCTGCTGCCAGAAGGTCGCCGAGGCCGAGATCCTGGTTGCGGGCGGGGTGAGTGACGTGCTCGTCAGCAATGAGGTGGTGGGCCTGCGGAAGCTGGAACGGCTCGCAGGCCTCGCGCGCCACGCACGCATCAGCGTTTGCGTGGACGATGCGATCATGGTCGAGCAACTGTCGCACGCCGCGGAGCGGGCAGGATCGCAAATCGAAGTCCTGGTCGAAATCGACGTCGGCGCCGGTCGCTGCGGCGTCAGGCCGGGGCCGGCGGCGACCACCCTGGCGCGGCAGGTGGCGGCTTCACGCTTCCTATCGTTCGGCGGCTTGCAGGCCTATCACGGCTCTGCGCAACATTTACGCACGCCGGAGGAGCGGCGCGCTGCCATCGCCGGTGCCGCGAACGCGACCGCGGAGACACTGCGCGTCCTCAAGGACGCGGGCTTTCAGTGCCGGACGATTGGAGGTGCGGGAACCGGCACATTCGAGCTCGAAGGCGCGAGCGGCATCTGGAACGAATTGCAGGCGGGCTCCTATATCTTCATGGACGCCGACTACGCCAAGAACCTCGCCGACGGGGCGCGCAACGCCAACCCGTTCGAGCATGCGCTGTTCGTGATCGCGACGGTGATGAGCACCGGCGCCGGCGAACACGCGGTCATCGATGCCGGCCACAAGGCCCTGTCGAACGACAGCGGATTTCCGGTCGTGCTCGGCCGGCCCGATCTGCGCTATCATCGGCCCTCTGACGAACATGGCTTGCTCGATTTCGACAGCGCTTCGTCGCGATTGGCGATCGGCGACAAGGTGACGCTGATCCCCGGCCATTGCGACCCGACCGTCAATCTCTACGACTGGTATGTCGGCGTGCGCGGCTTCAACACGCCCGATGCCCGCGTGGAGGCACTTTGGCCAGTCGCGGCGCGGGGCGCGGTCACCTGAGATTGACGCGTGATTGCGCGCGACGCCGTAGCGCCCGGCCACTATCCTGTGCTGCATCTTAGAATGAATGTGGCCGACGCCATCGACGACTTGGAGACGATATCATGAGCGCAGACTCGGAAATCAAATCTGCGGGCGCCAACATTCAGGCAAGCACTATCAGCACCATTGTACTTGGCTTTGCAGCCGATCCGATGGCGCGTTGGGTTTGGCCCGATTCATCCGAATATCTCAGGATTATGCCTCAATTCGTCAAGGCATTTGGCGGACGGGCATTCGAGCATGGCACAGCTTACATCACAGAAGGGGCTCGCGCGGCCGCCCTGTGGCTGCCGCCCGGCGTCGAGCCCGATGAAACGGCCATGGACGCACTCATGGCACAATCCCTGCGTCCGGAGATCGCCGATGATATTGGACACATGCTCCAGGGAATGGCCGAACATCATCCCCACGAGCCCCATTGGTATCTGCCTCTCATTGCCTCCGATCCGAACTGGATCGGCCAAGGTCTCGGCACATTGTTGATGAAGCACGCTCTTCGACGATGCGACGAGGAGGGCATCGCCGCCTACCTCGAAAGTTCGAATCCGCGAAACATCTCCCTTTATGAACGCCACGGCTTCAAGATCATCGGCGAGATACAACATGGTTCTTCGCCGACGATGACACCAATGTTGCGGACAGCTTCTTGAACGGAATCCAATCTGTCGAAGAGAAGGGCTCGCAGCCGCCAATGACTGTTGACTTCCGCTTGTGGCCCAAAGCGGAGTTCCCTTGTTGCCCGTCGATGTCCGCTGCTGAGGGCAAAGTTTGATATAATCGTCCGGGGACGACACCGGGTGATTTCGCTCGCGCTTCAGCTCAACCAGAATTTCGGCGTCGTCGGCTCCAGCCTTCCACCCACGCGCACCGGCGCGATCTTGAGCGCGAGCCCTGTCGCATCGTCCGTTTCCACGGCGACGCCGCTGAGCGTCGCGGCGCCTGCGGCCGGCTCGAAACGTCCCGACGGAATCCCTGACGTGAACCTCCGCAGCGGCTCTTCCTTCTGCATACCGATGATGGAATCGTAGTCGCCGGTCATGCCGGCGTCGGTCATGTAGGCGGTGCCGCCCGAGAGGATCTGGTGATCGGCGGTCGGCACATGCGTGTGCGTGCCAACGACGAGGCTGGCGCGGCCGTCGCAGAAGAAGCCGATGCCCTGCTTCTCGCTTGAGGCCTCGCAATGGAAGTCGACGACGATGGCGTCGGCGGCGACGCCGAGCGGACAGGCGCCAAGCTCGCGCTCGAGCGCGGCGAAGGGATCGTCGAACGGGGTCATGAAGACGCGGCCGAGCGCGTTGACGACGAGGGCGTGCTTGCCGTTCTTGGTCTCGACCAAGGCGGCGCCGCGGCCGGGCGTGCCGCGCGGATAGTTGGCGGGGCGCACCAGGCGGTCGGTGCGCTCGATGAACACCAGCGCCTCGCGCTGGTCCCAGGAGTGATTGCCGAGCGTCACCGCGTCGGCGCCGGCCTCGAGAAACTCCTGGTAGATCGCTTCCGTGATGCCGAAGCCACCGGCCGAATTCTCGCCGTTGACGACGACGAGATCGAGCGACCAGTCCTTGACCATGCCGGGGAGATATTCGGAAACGGCCTCGCGTCCGCTGCGGCCGACGACGTCACCCACGAAGAGAATGCGCAACTTCAGAACTCCGGAAATCGAACACGTCCGATTCCGTTAGCACATAATCCAGCGCCACGTCGTGGGATAGTGCCGGAACCGCCTCGATCTCCTGCACTGCAAACGCAACGCCGATGCCGACGATGTGCTTGGTTTTGCGCAAATGCGCAAAGGTGAAATCGTAATGCCCGGCGCCATAGCCGATGCGATGGCCGAGGCGGTCGAAGGCGGCGAGCGGCGTCAGCATGATGTCGGGAATGACTTCGGCCGCAGCAGGTGAAGGTTCGGGAATGCCGAGCGGGCCGAGCATCAGGCGGTCGTTCGGATGGAAGATGCGGAAGATCAGCGACTGGCCGCGCGCGGTGACGCAAGGCAGCGCCAGCCTGGCGCCCTCTTCCGCGAGCTTTGCGAGCAGCGGCATCGGATCGATCTCGCTGCGGATCGGCGAGTAGCCGGAGACGATGCTGCCGGACAGCAGCTTGAACGGCAGCCCGCGCTTGGCGAGCTTTGCGGCGGCCGCGATGCGTTTCTTCTCGCTCAGCGCATCGCGCTTGGCGAGGGCTTTGGCACGGAGCTCGGCTTTGGAGTTGGACATGTGCTTTGGTCCCCACGTCATCACCCGCGAATGCGGGTGATCCAGTATTCCAGAGGCGGTGGTGATTCACACAAGGGCCGCGGCGTACTGGATTCCCCGCCTTCGCGGGGAATGACACCTGTTGAATTGGCCGCAGTCGTTTCAACAAGCACAAACGAAGCAAACGAAAGTGCGAAGCCGCGAACGCCGTTGAAGCACTCGATCCCGGAGTTCCCTACGAAAGTAGGTGGGCACCATATGTCCGAGCCCACGGGCCCGGCCAGGGACAGTTCCCTAAAGGATCGATAAGGCCCCGGGGATATATGGCTCCTGACGCACGTCGCAGCCTCGCGCAGGCAATGTAACAACTGTACTGACGAATCGCCAGTGCGACGAGAGTGCGGCTTCCGCTGCGCGCTTTCTTACCCTCCCCTGGAGGGGTCCGGGACGAGCGAAGCTCGCCCGTGGGTCGGCTCACATGGAGCGCAGCGAAATGTGAGACGGGGTGGGGTGATCTCTCCCCACGGGCACTGTTCGTGTGGAGAGATCACCCCACCCGCTCGCGCTACGCGCGATCGACCCTCCCCCTCCAGGGCCCCCCAGGGGAGGGTAAGGGCACGGCTCCTATCGAGCTTCAGCCGATCGCGATGCCGTTCCCCACCGTCCGGTTCAGGACCTGGGTCGATTTCTCGATGCGCTCGGCGGCGGCGTTCAGCGCGTTGACCACCGCGGTCTGCGTCATCCTGGCGCGCTCGACGGCGGCATTGCGGAAATCCCTGAGCTCGGTCAATTCCTGCTCAAGGGTGCGGACGCGGTTGGTGGTGTCGATCAGCTCATCGCACACGGTGAGCGCAGCCATGACGGTGAGGCGCGCATCGCCGATCTCGCCGAATTTTCCGCGCAGCGACTGGATGCGCGTCTCCAGCGTCTCGGCGAGCTTGAGCAGCCGCACCTCCTGGCCCTCCTCGCAGGCCATGCGATATTGCCGGCCGTTGATGGTGACGTTGATGTGGCTCATCCGTCCTCTCCGGTATCGAGCACCGAGCGTATCGTGACGATCGCGGAATCCAGCCGGTCGGAAATCTCGCGATTGGTGCGCTCGAGCTTGCGTGCCTTCACCAGCGCGCCGTCGAGCTCGTCGGCAAGACGCGAGCGATCCGCGCCGAGCGCCTGGATGCGCGCCGCAAGCTCGTTCTCGTCGCGATCGGCATCGCGACGCCGCTCCACCGCACTTTCGAGCGCATCGAGCGCCGCCATGAGTCTGCGGGTCGCAATCTCGATCTCGACGGCGGACGACTCCGTCATGGCGGAACTGTTGGATACGCGATCGTTCATGCAGTCAGCGGCGGAACCTGGCGGCCTTTGCCCAGTGGCCTTTCCCTGGAGCTTGCCGTCCGGCAAAAGACTCGGTTCGGCAAGCGGTTAGAAGCAGAAATTTACAAAGCAAGCTAGCCAAGCGCAACGCCGCCGCAAAACTATGCACTGTTCAATCGGGACGACGTGTCGCTGCGTCGCTTCCGCCCGGCGCGATCCCGGCGGAAAACCGATGTCCACACAGGCAACTTTTGCCGCCAAACCGGCGTTCGATTGCCTTGGACTCCCGGAACCGAGGTGCTATCCCAGCGCCAACCTTCAGTGGCCGCCAGGCTTCTCCCCGCGCGGGCAACCATCGCCAAGCGCTTCATTTCAGACGGATTTCAGACATGACGCAGGTCGATCACACCCGTATGGCCAACGCGATCCGCGGCCTTTCGATGGACGCTGTCGAGAAGGCGAAATCGGGCCATCCCGGCCTGCCGATGGGCGCCGCCGACATCGCCACCGTGCTGTTCACGCAGTTCCTGAAATTCGATGCCGCCGCGCCCGCCTGGCCGGACCGCGACCGCTTCGTGCTCTCGGCCGGCCACGGCTCGATGCTGCTCTATTCGCTGCTGTATTTGACCGGCAATGCCGAGATGACGCTGGACCAGATCAAGCAGTTCCGCCAGGTCGACTCGCTGACCCCCGGCCACCCCGAGAACTTCCGCACCAATGGCATCGAGACCACCACCGGCCCGCTCGGCCAGGGCATCTCGACTGCGGTCGGCATGGCGCTGGCCGAAAAGATGCTCGCCGCCGAATTCGGCAAGAAGATCGTCGACCACCACACCTATGTGCTCGCCTCCGACGGCGACCTGATGGAAGGCGTGTCGCAGGAAGCGATCGCGATGGCCGGCCACTGGAAGCTCAACAAGCTGATCGTGCTCTACGACGACAACGGCATCTCGATCGACGGCCCGACCTCGATCTCCGATTCCGTCGACCAGGTGAAGCGCTTCAAGTCGGCGGGCTGGGCGGCCGAGAAGATCGACGGCCACGACCAGGCCGCGATCGCCGACGCGATCACGCGCGCGAAGAAATCCAGCAAGCCGACGCTGATCGCCTGCCGCACCACGATCGGCTTCGGCGCGCCGCACAAGCAAGGCACCTCGAAGGTGCACGGCGAAGCGCTCGGCGCCGACGAGCTCAAGGCTGCCAAGGAAAATCTCGGCATTTCGCTCGAGCCGTTCGCGGTCGCCGACGACGTGCTGAAGGCATGGCGCGCGGCCGGCAGCCGAGGCGCCGCGGCACGCCAGGAATGGGAAGCGCGGCTCGGTGAGCTCGGCAGCCGCAAGCGCGCCGAGTTCGAGCGCCGCCTGCGTCACGAGCGTCCTGCTTCGCTCGCCAAGGCCGTCCGCGCCTACAAGAAGGAGCTGCTGGAAAAGCCGATGACCGCGGCCACCCGCAAGTCGTCGGAAGCGGTGATCGAAGTCATCGCCGGCGCCATGCCGATGGAATTCCTGGCAGGCTCGGCCGACCTCACCGGCTCCAACAACAACAAGGCGAAGTCGGCGACCGCCTTCTCGGCCAAGACGCCGAAGGGCCGCTTCATCCATTACGGCATCCGCGAGCACGGCATGGCGGCCGCGATGAACGGCATTTTCCTGCACGGCGGTTTCGCGCCGAACGGCGCGACCTTCCTCGTCTTCACCGATTATGCGCGTCCGGCGATGCGCCTTGCCGCGCTGATGGGCGCCGGCGTCGTCTACGTCATGACTCATGACTCGATTGGCCTCGGCGAAGACGGCCCGACCCATCAGCCGGTCGAGCATCTCGCAGCGCTCAGAGCCATTCCCAACATGCGCGTGTTCCGTCCCTGCGATGCCATCGAGGTCGCCGAGTGCTGGGAGCTCGCGCTCAACCGCGTCGATGGCCCGACCGTGCTGGCACTGACGCGGCAGAACCTGCCGCAGCTGCGGACCACCGCACCGAACGACAATCCGTGCGCGGCTGGTGCCTACGAGTTGGTCGCCGCCCAGGGCGAAGCCAAGGCGACGCTGTTCGCCTCGGGCTCGGAGGTCGAGATCGCGGTCGCGGCCCAGAAACAATTGGCGGAACGCGGCGTCGCTTCGCGCGTTGTCTCCGTTCCCTCGCTGGAGCTGTTGTTAGCGCAACCAGAGGCCAAGCGCGCCGCCATCATCGGCAACGCGCCGGTGAAGATCGCGATCGAGGCCGCCGTGCGCTGGGGCTGGGACGCCGTGATTGGCCAGGATGGCGAATTCATCGGCATGCATTCGTTCGGCGAAAGCGGCCCTGCCAAGGAGCTTTACAAGCATTTCGGCATTACCGCCGAGGCCGCGGTTAACGCTGTGCTGAAGCGCGTTTCCTGAGAGTTGAGCTTGCCGCAAAAAAGGACTACCTAATCTCCCATATGATCAAGCACCGCCCGGCCGAACCGGGCGTCCGCCCCTAAAAAACCCTCGCAGGCGCGTATAGCGCGTTGTGCGGGATGACAACGGTCATTGAAGGAGACGAAACATGGCAGTCCGCGTCGGAATTAACGGTTTTGGCCGCATCGGCCGCAACATCCTGCGGGCTATCGCCGAGTCCGGCCGCAAGGACATCGAGGTCGTCGGCATCAACGACCTCGGCCCGGTCGAGACCAACGCTCATCTCCTCCGCTTCGACAGCGTCCATGGCCGCTTTCCCGGCACCGTCACCGTCGACGGCGACTCCATCAGCCTCGGCAACGGCAAGATCAAGGTCACCGCCGAGCGCGATCCCTCGAAGCTGCCCTGGAAGGATCTCGGCGTCGACATTGCGATGGAATGCACCGGCATCTTCACCTCGAAGGACAAGGCTAGCGCGCATCTGACCGCCGGCGCCAAGCGCGTGCTGGTCTCCGCGCCCGCCGACGGCGCCGACGCCACCATCGTCTACGGCGTCAACCACGACACGCTGACCAAGGATCACCTCGTCGTCTCCAACGGCAGCTGCACCACCAACTGCCTTGCGCCGGTTGCCAAGGTGCTGAACGATCTCGTCGGCATCGAGACCGGCTTCATGACCACGATCCACGCCTATACCGGCGACCAGCCGACGCTCGACACGATGCACAAGGATCTCTACCGCGGCCGCGCGGCGGCGATGTCGATGATCCCGACCTCGACGGGTGCTGCGAAGGCGATCGGCCTCGTGCTGCCCGAGCTGAAGGGCAAGCTCGACGGCGTCGCGATCCGCGTGCCGACCCCGAACGTCTCGGTCGTCGACCTCAAGATCGTCGCCAAGCGCGCCACCGACGCCAAGGAGATCAACGCGGCGATGAAGCGCGCCAGCGAGCAGCAGCTCAAGGGCATCCTCGGCTACACCAATGCGCCGAACGTCTCGATCGACTTCAACCACGACCCGCACTCCTCGACCTTCCACGAGGACCAGACCAAGGTGCAGAACGGCACGCTGGTGCGCGTGATGTCCTGGTACGACAACGAGTGGGGCTTTTCGAACCGCATGGCGGACACCGCCGCCGCGATGGCGAAGGTGATCTGAGGGAAGCCAAGGTGCTTCCTCACTGGATTGGCATCCCTGGCGTCATACTGTTGATCGCGTTGATCGCGTACGGATTTCGCCGGGGCCTCGCAGTGAAGTCTCCGAAAGACGGTGGAGGGAGCGGCGACCACGGCCATTCGCCTCCCCCCGATTCCGACACTCCGACGCACGGATGATGAACGATGCCCGCTAAATTCCGCACCCTCGACGACGTCGACGTGAAGGGCAAGCGCGTGCTGCTGCGCGTCGACCTCAACGTGCCCATGGAGAGCGGGCGCGTCACCGACGCCACCCGGCTCGAGCGCGTGGCGCCGACCATCACCGAGCTCGCCGACAAGGGCGGCAAGGTCATCCTGCTCGCGCATTTCGGCCGGCCGAAGGGACGCGACGCCAAGGACTCGCTCAAGCCCGTCGCGGAGGCGCTGGCGAAGGTGGTGAAGAAGCCCGTCGCGTTTGCCGAGGATTGCATCGGCGAGCCCGCGGCCAAGGCGGTCGCCGGCCTGAAGGATGGCGACATCCTGTGCCTGGAAAACACCCGCTTCCACAAAGAGGAAGAAAAGAACGATCCCGCCTTCGTCGCGGAACTCGCGAAGCTCGGCGACATCTGGGTCAATGACGCGTTCTCGGCCGCGCACCGCGCCCACGCCTCGACCGAAGGTCTCGGCCACAAGCTGCCGGCCTATGCCGGCCGCACCATGCAGGCCGAGCTGGACGCGCTGGAGAAGGCGCTGGGCTCGCCGAGCAAGCCCGTGATCGCCATCATCGGCGGCGCCAAGGTCTCGACCAAGATCGACCTGTTGGAAAACCTCGTCACCAAGGTCGACGCGCTCGTGATCGGCGGCGGCATGGCCAACACCTTCCTGCACGCGCAGGGCGTTGCGGTCGGCAAGTCGCTGGCCGAGAAGGATCTTAGCCCCACCGCGCTGCGCATCATGGAGAAGGCGGAAGCCGCCAATTGCGCCATCATCCTCCCGGTCGACGCCACCGTCGCCTATCACTTCGCCGCCAACGCGCCGTCGCATGCCTATGGACTCGATGCGATCCCGGCCGACGGCATGATCCTCGACGTCGGCCCGCAATCGATCGCGCGCGTCCATGCCGCGATCGACGATGCGGCGACGCTGGTCTGGAACGGCCCCCTGGGCGCATTCGAGATGCAGCCGTTCGACCGCGGCACGGTCGCGGCCGCCAAGCACGCCGCCGAGCGCACCAAGGCCAAGAAGCTGATCTCGATCGCGGGCGGCGGCGACACCGTCGCGGCGCTCAACCAGGCCCATGTGGCCGGTGACTTCACCTATGTGTCGACCGCCGGTGGCGCGTTCCTTGAATGGATGGAAGGCAAGCCCCTGCCCGGCGTTGAAGTTCTGCGTAGCAAGTAATCAAGCGGCCTTTGAGGCCCCAACGGGAGACAAAGACAGATGGCTCGGATCACGTTACGTCAATTGCTCGACCACGCGGCGGAGAACGATTACGGCGTACCGGCCTTCAACATCAACAACATGGAGCAGGCGCTGGCCATCATGGATGCGGCCAACCAGGTCGACGCGCCCGTCATCATCCAGGCCTCGCGCGGCGCGCGCTCCTACGCCAACGACGTCATGCTCAAGCACATGATGGACGCGGTGACCGAGATCTATCCGCACATTCCGGTCTGCGTTCATCTCGACCACGGCAACGAGCCGGCGACCTGCATGACCGCGATCCAGGCCGGCTTCACCTCGGTGATGATGGACGGCTCGCTCAAGGCCGACGGCAAGACCCCCGGCGACTGGGGCTACAATGTCGGCGTCACCAAGACCGTCACCGACATGGCCCATCTCGGCGGCATCTCGGTCGAGGGCGAGCTCGGGGTGCTCGGCTCGCTCGAGACCGGCATGGGCGACAAGGAAGACGGCCACGGCGCCGAAGGCAAGCTTAGCCACGACCAGCTCCTGACCAATCCGGACGAGGCCGTGAAGTTCGTCCAGGAAACCAAGGTCGACGCGCTCGCGATCGCGATGGGCACCTCGCACGGCGCTTACAAATTCACCCGCAAGCCCGACGGCGACATCCTCGCCATGAACGTGATCGAGGAGATCCACCGCAAGCTGCCGAACACGCATCTCGTCATGCACGGCTCCTCCTCGGTGCCGCAGGACCTGCAGGACATCATCAACGCCTATGGCGGCACGATGAAGCCGACCTGGGGCGTGCCGGTGGCCGAGATCCAGCGCGGCATCAAGAACGGCGTGCGCAAGATCAACATCGACACCGACAACCGCATGGCGATGACCGGCCAGATCCGGAAAGTTCTGAAGGACAACCCGGAAGAGTTCGATCCGCGCAAGTACCTGAAGCCGGCGATGGAGGCGATGACCAAGCTGTGCAAGCAGCGCCTGCAGGAGTTCAACACCGCAGGCCAGGCCTCCAAGATCAAGAAGGTGCTGACCACCGCCGAGATGGCCAAGCGCTACGCCAAGGGCGAGCTCGATCCCCGGGTCGCCTAAGGCCTCCGTCACATCCTCCCGTCATTCCGGGACACGCGAAGCGTGGGCCCGGAATCCATAACCACAGCCTGGGGTTATGGATTCCGGGCCTGCGCCTTTCGGCGCATCCCGGAATGACAGAAAGACCCTTTACCCTGCGACGAACGATAACTCGGCAATTGCCCGAGAACGGTCTATTTTCCCGGGCAAGGGCAGAATCGTTTTGGGAGGACCTCTCGATGAATCTGACTGAGCTCAACAAGATCGCGACCGCCATGGTCGCGCCGGGCAAGGGCATCCTTGCCGCCGACGAATCCTCCGGCACCATCAAGAAGCGCTTCGACGCCATCGGCGTGGAATCGACCGAAGAGAACCGCCGCGACTATCGCGAAATGCTGTTTCGCGCCAAGGACGCCATGAGCCAGTACATCTCCGGCGTGATCCTCTATGACGAGACGATCTGGCAGAATGCCAAGGACGGCACGCCGCTGGTCAAGCTGATCGAGCAGGCCGGCGCCATTCCCGGAATCAAGGTCGACGAGGGCACGCGAGGCTTACCGATGTGCCCGGGAGAGTTGGTCACGGTCGGGCTCGACAAGCTCGCCGAGCGCCTACAGAAATATTACGAGCGCGGCGCACGCTTTGCCAAATGGCGCGCGGTGATCGACATCGGCAGCGGCATCCCCTCGATGACCGCGATCAGCGTCAACGCCCACGCGCTGGCGCGCTATGCCGCGCTGTGCCAGGCCGCGCAGATCGTGCCGATCGTCGAGCCGGAGGTGCTGATGGACGGCGACCACGACATCGAGCGCTGCTATGAGGTGACACAACGCGTGCTCAACAAGACCTTCCAGGAATTGCGCGTGCAGCGCGTGGCGCTGGAAGGCATGGTGCTGAAGCCGAACATGGCAATCGCCGGCAAGAAATGCGCAAAGCAGGCCTCGGTCGAGGAGGTCGCGGAGAAGACGATACGGCTGCTGAAGGCCTGCGTGCCGGCGGCGGTGCCCGGCATCGCCTTCCTCTCCGGCGGCCAGTCGGACGAAGAGGCGACCGCGCATCTCAACGCCATGCACAAGCTCGGTCCGCTGCCCTGGGGCCTGACCTTCTCCTACGGCCGCGCGCTGCAGGCCGCGCCGCAGAAGGCCTGGTCGGGCAAGCCTGAGAACGTCGCGGCCGGCCAGCGCGCCTTCAGTCATCGCGCCCGCATGAACGGCCTCGCCTCCAAGGGCGAATGGCAAAGCAGCCTGGAACAGAAGGCAGCCTAGACCTTGTCGAACAAACCGCCTCCGCCGCGCCCGGCGCCGCGCCTCTATCTCGCGACACCCGTCGTCGATGATCCCGCGACGTTGGTCGCCGAGCTGCCGGGGCTGATCGCGTCCGCCGACGTCGCCGCCGTGCTGCTGCGGCTGAAGGAGACCAATCAGCGCGGCATGATCTCGCGCGTCAAGGCCTTGGCGCCGCCGGTGCAGAAGGCGGGCGCGGCACTCCTCGTCGACGGCCATGCCGACATCGTCGCGCGCGGCGGCGCCGACGGCGCGCACCTGCCCGGCATCGCCGCGCTGAAGGAGGCGCTGCCGTCGCTCAAGCCAGATCGCATCGCCGGTGTCGGCGGGCTGACGACGCGGCACCATTCCATGGATGCCGGCGAGATGGGCGCGGATTACGTGCTGTTCGGCGAGCCCGATGCGAAAGGCCAGCGGCCGTCGGCGCAGGCGATCGCCGAGCGGCTCGAGTGGTGGGCCGAGCTGTTCGAGCCGCCCTGCGTCGGCTTTGCCACCACGCTGGACGAGGCCTACGATTTCGCCGCCAGCGGCGCCGATTTCGTGCTGGTCGGCGACTTCATCTGGGCCGATCCGCGCGGGCCCAAGGCCGCCCTGATCGAGGTCGATGCCGCGATCAAGAAGGCTCATGCGACGGCACTGGCCGGCCAAGATCCTGCGAGCCAAGATCCTGCGGGCCAGGAGCACGGCTAGCGCCCGACATGAAGCTCCCGTGCATCACCATGCTCGCCACGCTGCTGCTGACAGTGCCCGCGGCCGCGCAGCTGCAGATCACCCCGCCGGCGACGACGCCGAGCGCACCGGCAGAGAAGCAGAAGCCAAAGCCGCCCGCGCCTGCCAAGAAGAAGGAGGCAGCACCGGCGCCGAAGCCTACGGCATCTCCCAAGCCGTCCGCTTCGCCCAAGCCGGCAACCGTGATCCCCGCGCCGCCGTCCGACGATCCCAACGTCGACCTTGTGTTCGGCGCCTATCAGCGCGGCCAATACAAGACCGCGTTCGAGCTCGCCACGGTGCGCGCTCAAGCCGGCGATGCCAAGGCGATGACCATGCTCGGCGAGCTCTATTCCAATGCCATGGGCATAAGGCGCGATTACGCCAAGGCGGCCGAATGGTACAAGCGCGCCGCCGATGCCGGCGATCGCGAGGCGATGTTCGCGCTCGCCATGCTGCGCATCTCCGGCCGCGGCGGCCCGGTCGACAAAAGCGAGGCGGTCAGGCTGATGGCCTCCGCCGCCAAGCTCGGCGAGCCCAAGGCGGCCTATAACCTCGCCCTGCTCTATTTGGACGGCCAGACGCTGCCGCAGGACGTCCGGCGTTCGGCGGAACTGCTGCGCCAAGCCGCCGATGCAGGCCTGCCCGAAGCGCAATACGCGCTCGCGACCTTCTACAAGGAAGGCACCGGTGTGCCGAAGGACCCCGAACGCGCGGTGCGGCTGCTCCAGGCCGCCGCGATCGCCGACAATGTCGATGCCGAGGTCGAATATGCCATCGCGATGTTCAACGGCACCGGCACGCCGAAGAACCAGCCGGCCGCCGTCGCCCTGCTGCGCAAGGCCTCCCGCCAGGGCAGCGCGATCGCGCAGAACCGGCTGGCCTGGGTGCTGATCAACGGCGTGGGCACGCCCGTGGACAAGATCGAAGGCTTCAAATGGCACCTGGTGGCCAAGACCGCCGGCAAGGGCGACCCCGAGCTCGACAAGCAGCTCTCCGATCTGCCGGCCGATGACCGCGCCAAGGCCGAGGCCGCCGCCAGGAAGTGGCTCGGGTCCAAATGACTTGACGCGGGGCCCCTCACGGGGCACCCAGTCCCCCAAACAGGCGCGTTTCCGCGCCCCTCTCCCCGATCAAGACCAGAAGCATATGCTGTATTCCGCCACTATCAACGTCATGGTCAAGGCGGCGCGCCGCGCCGGCCGCAGCCTCAAGCGCGATCTCGGCGAGATCGAGCATCTGCAGGTCTCGCTGAAGGGACCGGCCAATTTCGTCTCGCTTGCCGACAAGCGCGCCGAGGAGATCCTCTACCAGGACCTCGCCAAGGCCCGGCCCGGCTACGGCTTCATCGGCGAGGAAGGCGGCACGCGCGAAGGCACCGACAAGAGCCACACCTGGATCGTCGATCCCCTGGACGGCACGACCAACTTCCTGCACGGCATCCCGCAATTCGCGATCTCGATCGGGCTTGCGCGCGAGGGCACCGTGATCGCCGGCGTGATCTACAACCCCGCCAATGACGAGCTCTACATCGCCGAGCGCGGCAAGGGCGCCTTCCTCAACGACCAGCGCCTGCGCGTCGCCGGCCGCCGCCAGCTGAGCGAATGCGTCGTGGCCTGCGGCCTGCCCCATATCGGCCGCGGCGACCACGAGGAATTCCGCCGCGAAATGATGGCGATCCAGGACCGCGTCGCGGGCCTCCGCCGTTTCGGCGCCGCCTCGCTCGATCTCGCCTTCGTCGCCGCCGGCCGGCTCGACGGGTATTGGGAGCGCGATTTGCAATCCTGGGACATCGCCGCCGGTATGCTGATGGTGCGCGAAGCCGGCGGTACCATCAGCGATATCGCAACGCCGGGCGACCCGCTGGTCACCGGGCACGTCGTGTGCGGGAATGAGTACGTGCACGGGGAGCTGGTGAAGATCTTGCGGAAGCCGGCTTAAGGCGGAAGCTCGCGCTCCACATTCCCCTGTCATTCCGGGGCGCGCCTCTTGGCGCGAGCCCGGAATCCATTGATCCTCGTCAATGGTGGCCCGCTGGATTCCGGGCTCGTGCTTCGCACGCCCCGGAATGACGGGGGTGCATCAGTGGCCGGTGTGCGCCCGCGCCGGTCGGCCGTGCGCTTCAGCTTCCCGCGCCGCGTTCGGCTCCCTGTCCCCGCCCAGCACGCGCTGCACCGAGACGAAGAACACCGGCACCATCAACAGCGCCAGGATCACCACCGCAATCATGCCGCCCATCACCACGCTGCCGAGCGCCTGCTGGCTGGCGCCGCCGGCGCCGTGGGCGATGGCCATCGGCAGCACGCCGCAGATGAAGGCAAGGCCGGTCATCAAAATGGGGCGGAAGCGCAGGCGGCAGGCTTCGATGGTGGCTTCGACCAGAGGCTTGCCTTCTTTCCGCAGATCTTTCGCGAACTCGATGATCAGGATCGCGTCCTTTGCGGCGAGGCCGATGATCGTGATCAGGCCGACGGTGAAATAGACGTCGTTGGGCAGGCCGCGCAGCATAGCGGCAGTGACCGCGCCGACGATGCCGAGCGGCACGGTGAGCAGCACCGCGAGCGGAATGGTCCAGCTCTCGTAGAGCGCGGCGAGGCACAGGAACACCACGAACACCGACAGGGCGAGCAGGAACGGCGCTTGCGAGCCCGACAGCTTCTCCTGCAGCGACTGTCCGGTCCATTCATAGCCGAAACCGCGCGGCAACCGGTCGGCGAGCCGCTCCATCTCGGCGATGGCATCGCCCGAGGTGAAGCCGGGCCTGGCCTCGCCGGAGATGCGCACCGCCGGATAATAGTTGAAGCCGGCGATCTGCGTCGGGCCGCGCGCCCATTCGATCGTGGTGAAGGACGAGAACGGCACCAGCTGGCCGCGGCTGTTCTTGACGTTGTAGTTGAGGATGTCCTCGGCCCGCATGCGGTCGCGCGCGTCCGCCTGCACCACGACGCGCTGCATGCGGCCGCGGTTCGGGAAGTCGTTGATGTAGTTCGAGCCGAGATTGGTCGAAATGGTGTTGTTGATGTCCTCGAAGGTGACGCCGAACGCGCCGGCCTTCTCGCGGTCGATCATGAGATTGACCACGCCCGCCTCGGGCAGGCCTTCGATATAGACCTTCTGCAGCACCGGGCTGGCATTGGCCTCCGCGATCAGCTGGTCGGCGGCGCGCATCAATTGCTGATAGCCCTTCTGGCCGCGGTCCTGGAGGCGGAACGAGAAGCCGGACGAGTTGCCGAGATTGTCGATCGGCGGCGGCTGCAGCGCCGAGATTTTTGCGTCGCGGATCGACGAGCCCAGGTCGCGGTTGACGTCGTTGACGATCGCGGCAGCGGAGTCCTTCGGCCCGCGCTCCGACCAGTCCTTCAGCGTGATGAAGGCCTGGGCGGTGTTCATGCCCTGGCCGGAGAAGCTGAAGCCGGTGAGGAAGGTGACGTTGTCGACGCCCGGCCGCGCGGCGAGATATTTTTCGACCTTCTCGATCACGGCCTCGGTGCGGGCATAGGACGAATCCGACGGCGTCTGCACGTCGGTGGTGATGAAGCCCTGGTCGTCGACGGGCAGGAAGCCGCCGGGCAGGTTGACGAAGGCCCAGGACAGGCCGACCAGCAGCGCGGCATAGACCAGCATCAGGCGGCCGGTGCGATTCAGCGAAAAGCCGACGGTGCGCGAATAGCGTTCCTTGACGCCTTCGAGCATGCGGTTGAACCAGCCGAACACGAAGTTGGTCGAATGACCGTGCCCCTTTGCCACAGGCTTCAACAGCGTCGCGCACAGCGCCGGCGTCAACGACAGCGCCAGGAAGGCGGAGAAGCCGATCGCGGCGACCATGGTGACGGAGAACTGGCGGTAGATAATGCCGACCGAGCCCGGGAAGAACGCCATCGGCACGAACACCGCCATCAGCACCAGCGTGATGCCGATGATGGCGCCGGTGATCTGCGACATGGCTTTCCGCGTCGCTTCCTTCGGCGGCAGGCCTTCCTCGGCCATGATCCGCTCGACGTTCTCGACCACGACGATGGCGTCGTCGACGAGGATGCCGACCGCCAGCACCATGCCGAACATCGAGAGCATGTTGATGGAATAGCCGGCGAGCAGCAGAGTGGAGCAGGCGCCCAGCAGCGCCACCGGGACCACGATGGTCGGAATGATGGTGTAGCGGATGTTCTGCAGGAACAAGAACATCACCACGAACACCAGCACCACAGCTTCGACCAGCGTCGTCAGCACCTTCTCGATCGAGGCCTCGACCACAGGGGTGATGTTGTAGGGGATCTCGTAGGTGATGTTGGCCGGGAAGAAGCGCGACAGCTCCTTCATCTTCGCTTCGACTGCGCTGGCGGTCGCCAGCGCATTGCCGGTTGGCGACATCAGGACCGACAGGCCCGCCGTCGGCTTGCCGTCGAGGCGCGTGTTGAACTGGTAGCTGAGGCCGCCGACCTCGATCCGCGCGACATCGCGCAGGCGCACGGTCGAACCGTCGGCGTTGGCACGCAGGATGATGGCGCCGAACTCGTCGGGCGAGGAGAGCTGGCCCTTGACCAGCACCAGTGCCGAGGTGCGCTGGTTCGAGGTCGACGGCTCGGCGCCGATGCTGCCGGAAGCGACCTGCGCGTTCTGCGCGGTGATGGCCTTGTTGACGTCGTCGGCGGTCAGGCCATAGCCGACCAGCTTGGCCGGATCGACCCAGACACGAAGCGAGCGCTCGGTCGAGTACAGCGTGGCGCGGCCGACGCCGGGAATGCGGCGGATCTCGCCGAGCACGTTGCGGATCATGAAGTCGCCGAGGCCGACTTCATCCAGGCTGCCGTCAGTCGAGTTCAGCGTGATGATCTGCAGCACTGCGCTCGAGGCTTCCTCGATCAGGATGCCCTGCTGCATCACCGCGCGCGGCAGGCGCGCCTCGACGCGCTTGATGCGGTTCTGGACCTCGACCGAGGCGGCACTGGTGTCGGTGCCCGGCTGGAAATTGGCGATGATCTCGACCTGGCCGAGCGAGTCGCTGGTCGATTCGAAATTGAGGATGTTGGCGGCGCCGTTGAGCTCCTCCTCGATCAGTCGCGTGACGCTATTGTAGAGGTTTTCCGGCGAGGCGCCGGGATAGCTGGTCGAGACCGAGATCGAGGGCGGCGCGATGATCGGATATTGCGCGATCGGCAGCAGCGGCACCGCGATCGCGCCGATCAAGCAGATGAACAGCGCGACCACCCAGGCGAAGATCGGCCTGTCGATGAAGAAACTCGGCATTGGCCGTTTTATCCTCGTTGTTCGGTTAGACCCTCATGGTGAGGAGCGCGGAACGCGCGCTCCGGACGATGCCGCGCATCGCCGCGAGAACCATGAAGGCCCGGCTCTCTCCCGCGGCCATCCTTCGAGACGCCCGCTTGCAGCGGGCTCCTCAGGTTAAGGACGACACTTGCTGCGCGGAGCGTTACCGCGTGAGCTGCTGAGCGTGCCGGTTGTCTGCGGTCGCTTCCGCCTCCGACCAGGATTGCGGCTTGACCTTGTCGCCGGCCGCGAATTTCTGGAAGCCTTCGACCACGACCTTGTCGCCGGACTTCAGGCCTTCGGTGATGAACCAGAGGCCGTCCTGCACCGAGCCGGTGCGCACCGGCTGCACCGCGATGTGATTGTCGTCCTTGACGACGAACACCTCGCTGCCGCCGCCGCCATTGCGCTGGATCGCCTGCTGCGGCACCGCGATCGCATCGGAATCGAGACCCTGGTCGATGCGGACCCGGACATACATGCCCGGGAGCAGCTCGCGCTTGGGATTGGGGAACTCGCCGCGCAACGTCACCTGCCCGGTGTGGGCGTCGACCTTGGCGTCGGAGAACAGCAGCTTGCCGTCGAGCGAATAGATGGTGTTGTCGTCGAGCACGAGGCGCACCTTGGCGGCATCGGCGGCGATGCGATCGAGGTCGCCGGTCTCGAAGGCGCGGCGGAGCTGGTTGAGCTCGGTCACCGACTGGGTAAAGTCGGCATAGATCGGATCGAGCTGCTGGATGGTGGCGAGATTGGTCTCGTTCTGCACGGCGAGCGCGCCCTCGCTGACGAGGGCCGCGCCGACCACGCCGTCGATCGGCGCACGCACGGTGGCGTAGTCGAGATTAAGCCTGGCCCGCGCGAGCTCGGCCTTGCGGCCCTCGACCTCGGCATGGGCCTGGCGTTCGGCCGCAATCGCCTTCTCGTTCTCGGCTTCGGGCGCGGCGCGATCCCTGGTCAGGGTGGCGATACGATGCGCCTGCTGCTTGGCCTGCGCCAATGCCGCTTCGGCCTTCGCCAGCGCGGCCTCGTTGGCCATGACCTCGACCTCGAACGGGCGCGGATCGATGCGGTAGAGCGGATCGCCGGCCCTGACCTCGCTGCCCT
The DNA here is from genome assembly GCF_003122645.1 of Bradyrhizobium sp. SUTN9-2. Classification (NCBI taxonomy): domain Bacteria; kingdom Pseudomonadati; phylum Pseudomonadota; class Alphaproteobacteria; order Hyphomicrobiales; family Nitrobacteraceae; genus Bradyrhizobium; species Bradyrhizobium sp. SUTN9-2. The sequence continues at coordinate 1,906,947 of NZ_LAXE01000001.1, read as the reverse complement.
GGCGGAACAGGCGCTCTACCACGATGCCGGACACGCGCGGCCGGACTTCGGAGACCCGGGTCGGGGCGATGCGGCCCGGCAGCTCGCGCACCACGGCGCGCGGCTGCGGCTTGACGATAACGATGCTGACGTCAGGGGCAGGCGGCTGGGCGGCGGACACCGCGGAACTGGATTCCTCGCAAGCACCCAGCAGCGGCGCAAGGGCCGCGAGCATCATTGCAACGCATGCCGATCGCGCTCGAATTCCAAACATGAAGTGGGATGCCCCGATTGTTGAAACTGATCATGCTCGCGCGAAGCCCGTTCTGGACCTTTTGCACGCGGCTGATGCCGCCAAAATAGAATGCATCTGCTGCGATGCAACGCATGGCGCAGGCGGCTCATTGTCACACAGCTTATCCTGTTGAAATCAGAAGTCTTTTGCGGTGTAACTTGATTGTGAATCTAAGTTCCACCGCCGCGTGTGCGGCCGAACATCGCAATTACTCGGCGGCCTTCATCCGGTAATGGCTGACGCCCCATTCTGTTCCGTCGGCGTAACCGAACAGGCCCGAGGTCGCGAGCAGGAACCAGCGCCAGCGACGCATCCAGAGAGCGGTCTCCTCGCCGTGGACCCCGTGCAAGGAGGCTTCGATGGCCTCGCGATGGGCATCGAAATTGGCCAGCCAGTCGTTGGCGGTGCGCTGGTAGTGCGTGCCGCTCCAGCACCATTCCTTCTCGATGGCAAAGATATCATCGAACTGCCTGACGAGGTGATGGCTCGGCATCAGCCCGCCTGTGTAGACGTATTGCGCGATCCAGTCGTCGCGATCGGCCGGGTCAGGCAGATGCGAGCCGGACCGGTGGGTGACGACGTGCATGAAGAACCGTCCCTCCGGCGCGAGCCATGACCGCACGCGCGTCATCAGCTTGCGCCAGTTGCTCATCCGCTCGAACATCTCGACCGAGACGATGCGGTCGAACTGGCCATCGGGCGCGAACACGTTCATGTCGGCCGTGACCACGCGCAGATTCAGCAGCCCGCGCCGCCGCGCCTCCTCCTCGACGGAGGCGCGCTGCGCCTGCGAGGCCGCGACCGCCGTCACCGTCGCGTGCGGAAATTGCCGTGCCATCCACAGCGACAGCGAGCCCCAGCCACAGCCAAGCTCCAGAATGGCCTGGCCGTCGGTCAGGCCGGCATGCTCGACGGTCTGGCGCAGCGCCTCCTCCTCCGCCTCCCGCAAGGTGGTCGCGTCGGTCTTGTAGAAGCAGGAGGAGAATTTGCGTTTGGGGCCGAGCAAGTCGGTGAAGAAGGCCGCGGGCACCTCGTCATGCCCCGCTGCCGCGCCCTCGGCGATCGGCCGCAGCATCATCCGCCCGGCGAAGGCGGCATCGTCGCCGAGGCCCAGCCCGGACAGGCGCGTCGCCATGCGGGAGCATAGGCGCTGGATCGCGGCGCGGATCACCACGTCCGGCAGCGGCACACGCTCGGCAGTCCCGATGATCGCGGAAACGACGCTCATGCGCCCCCCGAATGGCGAACTTCTGCAGAGACCTGCTTATCAAAGCACCGCTTCCGGTCCGGGTTCCCCGAGCTGTCCCCGAAATCGGCGCATCCGGCGCTTTTTTTGGGCCGGCGCTGTGCCATAGTGCGCGCCGCAAGCAAGCTTTACGTAACGGATGATACCGGCATGCGGTCTGGCACTTCCCGATCCACCATGGACATCGAGTACACCAAACTGTCCTCGCCCAGCGTCTTCCTGGTGCGGATGCTGGTCTTCCTGGTGCTGTGTACGCTGGTGAGCGTGGTGCTCTACAAGCAGATCGTCCAGGCCTTCTTCGCCAATCCCGGGCTCAACGCCCTGATCGGGGGGGTGCTGTTCATCGGCATCATCCTGGCCTTCCGCCAGGTCATCCGGCTCTATCCCGAAGTCTCCTGGGTCAACAATTTCCGCGTCGCCGATCCCGGCCTGGCGCCGGCCCGCCACCCCAAGCTGCTGGCGCCGATGGCTGCGATCCTCGGCGGGGAGCGCTCGGGGCGGATGACCATCACCCAGACCACGATGCGGCACCTGCTCGATTCGATCGCGACCCGCCTGGACGAGGCCCGCGACATCTCCCGCTACATGACCGGCCTCTTGGTCTTCCTCGGCCTGCTCGGCACCTTCTGGGGCCTGATCGAGACGGTGGGCTCGGTGGGCAAAGTGATCGACGGGCTCAAGGTCGGGAGCGATTCCGGGGCGCTGTTCGACACGCTGAAGGAAGGCCTCGCCGCTCCGCTCGGCGGCATGGGCATCTCCTTCTCCAGCTCGCTGTTCGGCCTCGCCGGCTCGCTGATCCTCGGCTTCCTCGATCTGCAATCGAGCCAGGCGCAGAACCGCTTCTACACCGATCTCGAAGACTGGCTCGCCACCACCGTGCGCGAATATGGCAACGGCGAGGCGCCTGTCGCGACCGGCGGCGGCGTCGCCAGCGGCGAGCTTCAGGCCGCGGTCGAACGGCTGCGGTCCGTGCTCGAGGAAGGCAGCGCCGGCCGCGGCACCACCGCGGCGATGGCGAGCCTTGCCGAAGCCATCCAGGCGCTGGTCTCGCACATGCGCACCGAGCAGCAGATGATCCGCGAATGGGCCGACGGCCAGGGCGAGCAGAACCGCGAGATCCGCCGCCTGCTGGAGCGGATCGCGCGCCAGCCCGAGAAGAGTTGAGACGGTGTTGTGCCCCGGACGCGACGCAGCATGAAATGATGCATCGCTGAGCCGGGGCCCAGCGTCAGGGACAAGATGGGTCCCGGCTCTGCGCAGCAGCGTTGCACGCTGCACCGCGTCCGGGACACAAGAGTGGAGACGGATGACATGGCCCTTGCCCGCGCCCGCCGCAGCGAAGGCGGTCTCAACTACTGGCCCGGCTTCGTCGACGCGCTGTCGACGCTGGTGCTGTCGATCGTGTTCCTGCTGTCGGTATTCCTCGTGGTGCAGTTCTTCCTGTCGCAGGAGGTCACCGGCAAGGACAAGGCGCTGGAGCAGCTCAACGCCAAGATCGCCCAGCTCAACGAGCTGTTGTCGCTGGAGAAGCTCGGCAAGCTCACCCTCGACGACCAGGTCTCGTCGCTGAAAGCCGGGCTCGCCTCGGCCGAGTCCGAGCGCGACCGCATCAAGGGCCTCTATGACGGCTTGGCTGCCGCCGGCAACGATGCGCAAGGCAAGACCGCCGAGCTCGGCAAGGCATTGGACTCGGAGAAGGCGGTTTCGGCGCGGGCGCTGGCGCAGATCGAGGTGCTGAACCAGCAGATCAGCGCGCTGCGCCGGCAATTGGCGGCGCTGGAGGAGGCGCTCGATGCCTCCGAGAAGCGCGACAAGGAATCGCAGAACCGCATCGCCGACCTGGGCTCTCGCCTCAACGTCGCCCTGGCGCAGCGCGTGCAGGAATTGTCGCGCTACCGCTCGGAATTCTTCGGCCGCCTGCGCGCCATCCTCGGCAACCGCCCCGACATCCGCATCGTCGGCGACCGCTTCGTGTTTCAGTCCGAAGTGTTCTTCGACACGGGACAAGCGGTGCTGCTGCCCGAGGGCCGCGCCGAGCTCGACACCTTGGCAGCGGCGCTGATCGAGCTCGACAAGAAGATCCCGAGCGACATCCCCTGGGTGCTGCGCGTCGACGGCCATACCGACGTGCGGCCGGTGAGCGGCGCGAACTTCAGGTCGAACTGGGACCTGTCCGCGGCGCGCTCGATCTCAGTGGTGCAATATCTGGTCTCGCTCGGCGTGCCCGCCCAGCGCCTCGTCGCGGCCGGCTTCGGCGAATTCCAGCCGCTCGATACCGGCAACACCGAGGAGGCCTACAAGCGCAATCGCCGCATCGAGCTGAAGCTGACGGAGCGATAGTGAGCGCGCTCCACCTCCGCCTTTACCGACCCGACGACGAAGCCGTCGCGATCGATCTCTGGCATCGCACCTGGCAGCAGGCCTATCCGCAGATCGACTTCGCCGCACGGCTCGAATGGTGGCGCGAGCGCTGGCTGAGGGATCTGGTGCCGAAGGCCCAGATCGTGGTGGCGGAGCAGGGCGGCGCGCTGGTCGGTTTCGTCACCGTCGACGGCGAAGGCTATCTCGACCAGCTCGTCGTCGATCCCGCGCATTGGGGCTCCGACGCGGCAAGGCTGCTGGTGGACGAGGCCAAGCGGCTGTCGCCCTCGGGCGTCACGCTGCTCGTCAACAAGGACAATGCCCGCGCGATCCGCTTCTACGAGCGCAACGGCTTCGCCCATGCGGGCGACGACGTGAACCCGACCTCGGGGCGGCCGGTGTTGAAGATGGTGTGGAAGGCGTGAGGTCCCCGGTACTTTCCGCCGTATGAGGCGTCTACGCGCCCTCGAACTGCAGCCGCGCCAGCCGCGCATAGAGCCCGTTCGCCGCGACGAGCTCGGCATGCGTGCCCTGCTCGACGATCCGGCCCTGGTCCATCACCAGGATGCGGTCGCAGGAGAGCACGGTGGCGAGGCGATGGGCGATGACGAGCGTGGTGCGGTGGCGCATCAGCTCTTCCAGCGCGGTCTGCACCAGCGTCTCGCTTTCGGCGTCGAGCGCGGAGGTGGCTTCGTCCAGCAGCAACAGCGGCGCGTCGCGCAGGATGGCGCGCGCGATCGCGATGCGCTGGCGCTGGCCGCCGGAGAGCGTCACGCCGCGCTCGCCGAGCGCAGTCTCGAAACCTTCGGGCAGGCGGCGGATGAATTCGGCGGCATGGGCGAGCTCGGCGGCGCGCTCGACCTCGGCATCGGTCGCATCGGGCCGGCCGAAGCGGATGTTCTCGCGGGCGCTCGCGGCGAACACCACGGATTCCTGCGGCACCAATGCGATGCGCGCGCGGAAATCGCCGGGGTCGGCGGACTTGACCGGCACGCCGTCGAGCAAGATCGTCCCGCTGCGCGGATCGTAGAAGCGCAGCAGCAGATGAAAGATGGTGCTCTTGCCGGCCCCGGAGGGACCGACGATCGCGACCTTCTCGCCGGGGCGCACGGTGAACGACACCGCGTCGAGCACCTTGACGTCGGACCGCGCCGGATAGGCGAAGCTGACCCGATCGAAGCCGACCTCGCCGCGCGCCGGCACCGGCAGCGCAAGCGGCGTCGCAGGCGCGGTGATCTCGGGCTTGACGTGGAGGATCTCGAACAGGCGCTCGGCCGCGCCCGACGCCGCCGAGACCTCGCCCCAGACCTCGCTGAGCTGGCCGAGGCCCGCTGCGGCGAACACGGCGTAGAGAACGAACTGGCCGAGCCGGCCCGGCGTGATCGCGCCGGTGAGCACGTCATGCGAGCCGATCCAGAGGATGGCGACCACGCTTGCGAACACGATGAAGATGATGATCGCCGTGAGCACGGCGCGGGCCTGGGTCGAGGTGCGCGCGGCTTCATAGGCCTGCTCGACCTCGCCGCCGAAACGCTTCTCGGCAAATTGCTCGCTGGTATAGGCCTGCACGGTGCGGATCGCGCCGACCAGCTCGCCGGCATAGGCGGAGGCGTCGGCGAGCGTGTCCTGCGCATTGCGCGACAGGCGCCGCACCCAGCGCCCGAACGCCACCAGCGGCAGCACGATCAAAGGGATGGCCAGCAGCACGAAGCCCGACAGCTTCGGGCTGGTGATCACCATCATCGCCGTCGCGCCGAGGAACATCATCAGGTTGCGCAGCGCGATCGAGACGGAGGCACCGACCGCCGATTTCAGCTGGGTGGTGTCGGCAGTGAGGCGCGAGATCAATTCGCCGCTGCGGGCGGAATCGAAGAAGGCGGGAGAGAGCGACAATAGATGGGCGAAGACGTCGCGCCGGAGATCGGCGACGATGCGTTCGCCGATGCTCATCACGAGGTAGTAGCGCGCAGCGCTGGCGATCGCGAGCACGGCGACGACCGCGAGCATCACCGAGAAGTAGCTGTTGATCAGCTCGATGCCCTCGGGCGTCAGGCCGAAATCGATCATCCGGCGCACCGCGACCGGCACCAGCAGCGTGGTCAGCGCGGCGATCGTGAGCGCGACGAAGGCCAGCGCCGCCCGGCCGCGATAGCGGATCACATACGGCGCGAGCGCGAGCAGCGGCCGCAGCTTGGCGCGGCCCTTGGCCGGCGCTTCGATCAGCTCGGCCTCGATCGGATTGTCCGCGGCGTTCATTGCGGGCCGTTCGACATCGTGGTCATCCAGCCGTTCCACTGCGCTCATGAGATCCGACCCGTTGCATTGATCTGCTCCCAATAGGCCGGTGCAGGAGTAGTGGCAAATCCGGGAAGTCCCTTAGGGGCAAACCCGGTCCAGCGCGCGGGCATGGCTTGTTTTGCGGGGTTTCGTGAGGTATAGAGCCGCCCAAATCCGTCATTCGCGAGCCACCCAAGAAGGCGCCGGAGCGCCGAGGAATTGCCATGAAAGCCGAAATTCACCCGAATTATCATACGATTAAGGTCGTCATGACCGACGGAACCGAGTACCTGACCCGCTCGACCTGGGGCAAGGAAGGCGACACGCTGAACCTCGACATCGACCCGAAGTCGCACCCGGCCTGGACCGGCGGCTCCGCCCAGATCATGGACCGCGGCGGCCGCGTCTCGCGCTTCCAGAAGAAGTTTTCGGGCTTTCTCAAGAAGGATTGAGCCGGCCACAAGGCTGGAGATGAAAACGCTCCCGAGGAGACCGGGGGCGTTTTTTGTTTCTAGCCGTCATTCCGGGGCGCGACGAAGTCGCGAGCTACGATGCGCAATTGCGCATCTGAGAATCCATAACCTCGATCGGGAGTATGGATTCCGGGCCCGCGCCAAGAGGCGCGTCCCGGAATTACGATTGTTGATAGACCCTACCGCTCGAACGCGGCCTTCAGCGCGTTGAGGTGCGGCACCAGCGGGTTGCCGATCGTGGCCTGCTCGGCCGGCGGGGTGTGGATCGTGCTGTCGAGGCGGCGGACGCGGGTCTGCAGGCTCATCGAGCGATGGATCAGGTCCTGAAGCTGCGCGGGCAGCTTCTCGATGGTGTCGGCGGGACCGGGATCGGCGGCGGTGAGCTTGACCTTGGTCTTCTCGCGATTGGCCTGGCTTAGCGTCATCTCGCCTTCCTTGACCGCGCGGTGCAGCAGCAGCCAGGAGGCGAGCTGCATCAGGCGCGTGGTGAGGCGCATGCTCTCGGTCGCATAGGTGAGGCTGACGGCGCGGTCGAGCGCCTTGGCCTCGACGCGGCCGGCGCCGTCGAGATAGGCGGCGGTCTCCTCGACGAGGTCCATGCCCTCACGGAACAAATTGCCGAACGCCGCAGAATTGGTGAATCGCTCACTGAGCTGAACGAGCGCGCCGTCGGCCTGCAAACGTTCCATGGTTAACGCCTCTTACGCAACTGTTTGACTGCCCGGCTTTGCCGCCGGCTTATGATGAACAAATCATTGCGCGGGCGGGACGCGGAGTCCAGTGACAAGCGCGGATATGGTTTCCGCGGGTCAATCCTTTCGAATGCAACCGGGATGAGAGGTGCAAACCGGGCAGTGAACGCAAAAAAGAGCCGCCGGAGACCGGCGGCTTTGAAAGTTGATAACAGGGAGGCGTCAAACAGAGTGGACAGGAGCCACTCGGTGTCCAAACGAGGACAGTTCCAGTCATAAACCCGAAAGCTTAATCTGAAGTAAACGAGCTAATTTTTTCAGAGTTCATTAGTCATGTGAGCCAGTGGCCGAGTGTGCTGCGGGAACAGACTCTCCGTCGTCATTCCGGGGCGCGACGAAGTCGCGAGCCCGGAATGACGAGGCGGGGAAAGTTCGGCCCACGCGTCCGGGACGACAGTCGCTGTGTGGCGACCACTAAGACTTGAAAATACTGTTCGCCGCATCGCGCGAGGCGCGCTTTTTGGTGGCGGCTTCTTCCAGTCTTGCGATCTCGGTCTTGAGCAGCGCCACGCGCTCGGTCAGTTCCTCCACTGACAAAAGTGAGAGGTCCTGTCCAATTTCATGACTGATCTTCTTGCGCGGGCGGTCGTCGTCTTCGATCGGCATCGTCGTTGCTCCTCTCCGTCCGCGGGTCGGACCACATGGCCTAAGGCGGTTGCCAGCCTGCACCGCGCTGGCTAAGCAAGGGCCTCGTTTCCTCCCGCACTTTTGCTCAAGGACACATCATGGACAAGCTGCCCGCGCAAATGACCGTGGTCGCCATCTCCAAGCCCGGCGGGCCGGAGGTGCTGGTGCCGGAGCAACGCAGTGTTCCGCAGCCCGGTCCCGACGAGATCCTGGTCAAGGTGATGGCTGCCGGCGTCAACCGGCCCGATGTGGCGCAGCGCTCCGGCGCCTATCCGCCGCCGCCCGGCGCCAGCGACCTGCCCGGCCTCGAGATATCGGGCGAAGTCGTCGCGGTCGGCAGCAACGCCAAGCGGCACAAGGTCGGCGACAAGGTGATGTCGCTGGTCGCCGGCGGCGGCTATGCGCAGTACTGCATCGCCCAGGACGCCCAGGCGATGAAAGTGCCGCCGGCGCTGTCGATGAAGGAAGCCGGCGCGCTGCCGGAAACCCTGATGACGGTCTGGCACAATGTGTTCGAACGCGGCGGCCTCAAGGCCGGCGAGACACTGCTGATCCATGGCGGCTCGTCCGGCATCGGCACTATGGCCATTCAGCTTGCCAAAGCCTTCGGTGCGAAAGTGTTCGTCACCGTGGGATCGCAGGACAAGATCGACGCCTGCCTCAAACTGGGGGCCGACCGCGCCATCAACTACAAGACCGAAGACTTCGTGGCCGTGGTGAAGGCGGAGACCAACAACGTTGGCATCAACCTGATCCTCGACATGGTCGCCGGCGACTATGTCGACCGCAACTATGATGCCGCCGCGGTCGACGGCCGCATCGTCCAGATCGCGACCCTCAACGGCCCCAAGGTCAGCGTCAACATCGCCAAGGTGATGGTCAAGCGCCTGACCCATACCGGCTCGACCTTGCGCCCCCGTAGTAATGCGGACAAGGCGGCGATGGTGGCTGCTATCGAGCAGAAAGTGATGCCGCTTTTGCGCGAAGGCCGCGTCAAGCCGGTGATGGACAGCACTTTCCCGCTGGAAAAGGCGGCAGACGCCCACCGGCGCATGGAAACGAGCGCACATATTGGCAAAATTGTGTTGGAGGCCTAGGCCGCTGGCCGACAGGGCAAGCCGGAAACCCTTTGATTTTCCTCGCTTTCGTGGCATCTATCGCGACGCACCGAACCGCATCGGTCCGGTCAGAAATCGCCTTCTAGATTTGCCTTGCACTGACGAGTTTGCGTCGAACGCGGAGAACTGACCTTGCGTCTGATCAGGTGCCTCGCGCCCATCGCGCTGGGCCTCATGATTCTTGTCGCCGCGTATCCCGCGCGCGCGCTCGACGCCGTCAGCGTCCGTAGCGACGCGCCCGCGATCGACCTCACCGGCGTGCTCGAGCATCAGCGCAGCGATGCCGATCGTATCCAGGTCTCCACCGCACCCGGCACCGACGGCATCGTCCGCCGCATCGAGGTGCGCGCCCGCGAGGGCGGACAGAACTGGGTGGTGTTCGCGCTCGCCAACAACACCGACGACCAGCTCGACCGCCTGATCGTCGCTCCGCATTACCGCATCGTCTCCTCGGGATTGCTGTGGCCCGACCTCGGCCTGTCGCGCATCGCGACCATCACGCCCTCGATCGGCGACCGCCCGGAACGGCAGGAAAGCGCCACCGCGGACGTGTTCCGCATCACGCTCGACCCCGGCGCCGTCGTCACCTTCGTTGCGGAGCTGCGCACCGACAAGCTGCCGCAGCTCTATCTGTGGGAGCCGGAAGCCTACAAGGACAAGGTCAACTCCTTCACGCTGTACCAGGGCATCGTGATCGGCATCTCCGGCTTGCTTGCCTTGGTGCTGACCATCCTGTTCGTGGTGAAGGGCAGCATCATGTTCCCGGCCGCGGCGGCGCTGGCCTGGGCGGTGCTGGTCTACATCGGCGTCGATTTCGGCTTCTGGGGCAAGGTGCTCGACATGTCGAACAACGCCGAGCGCATCTGGCGCGCGGCGGGCGAAGCGATCCTGGCGGCGACACTCCTGGTGTTCCTGTTCGCCTATCTCAATCTCAGCCGCTGGCACGTGCGCTATTCGCACATCACGGTCGGCTGGCTCGCGTTCCTCGGCTCGCTGGTGGCGCTCGCGCTGTTCGACCCGGCGGTGGCCTCCGGCATCGCCCGCATCTCGCTGGTGCTGATCGCCTTCGCCGGCTTCGCGCTGATCGTCTATCTCTCCACCCACGGCTTCGACCGCGCCGTGCTCTTGATCCCGACCTGGTTCCTCCTCGTGGTCTGGGTGGTCGCGGCCGGCATGACGGTGGCGGGCTCGGTCACCAACGACATCGTCGGCCCGGCCCTGCTCGGCGGCCTCGTGCTGATCGTGATGCTGATCGGCTTTACGGTGATGCAGCACGCCTTTGCCGGCGGCGGCGCCAGCACGGGCGTCGTCTCCGACATCGAGCGGCGCGCTTTGGCGCTGGCCGGCTCCGGCGACCTGATCTGGGACTGGGACGTATCCGCCGACAAGGTGTTCACCAGTCCCGAGACCGAAGCCCTGCTCGGGCTGAAGCGCGGCACGCTGGAAGGCCCGGCGGCGTCCTGGCTAGAGGTGCTGCATCCGCTCGACCAGGACCGTTTCCGCGCCGCGCTCGACAGCGTGCTCGACCAGCGCCGCGGCCGCCTCGTGCAGGATTTCCGTCTGCGCACGCCGGACGGTCATTTCATGTGGTTCGCGCTCAAGGCGCGCCCGGTGGTCGGCTCGGACGGCGAGGTCTCGCGCGTGGTGGGCACGCTGACCGACGTCACCGAGCTGCGCAACGCCGAGGAGCGCCTGCTGCACGATTCCGTGCATGACAATCTCACCGGCCTGCCCAACCGAAAACTGTTCATGGACCGGCTGGGCGCGGTCGCGCATTTCGCCAAGACCATGCCGACGCTGCGGCCGACGCTGATGGTGATCGACCTCGACCGCTTCAAGCAGGTCAACGATTCCGTCGGGATCGCGGTCGGCGATTCCATCCTGCTCACGCTGGCGCGCCGTCTCACCCGCATCCTGAAGCCGCAGGACACGCTGGCCCGGATGGCCGGCGACCAGTTCGGCCTGATCCTGCTGTCGGAGCAGGATCCGGCCCGCATCACCGCTTTCGCCGAGACCATCCGCAAGACCATCCGCGCGCCGATCGCCTTCAACGACCGCGAGATCTTCCTCACCGCGTCGATCGGTCTCGCGCTCTCCGATCCGCAAACCCAGCTCACGGACGAGATCATCAAGGACGCCGAGCTGGCGATGTATCACTCCAAGCGGATCGGCGGCGACCGCATCGACGTCTACAAGCCGGCGATGCGGGCGCGCAAGACCGATCGCCTGACCTTGGAGAGCGAATTGCGCCGCGCCATCGAGCGGCAGGAGATCACGATCCTGTACCAGCCGATCGTGCGGCTGGAGGATCGCTCGATCGCCGGTTTCGAGGCCCTGGCGCGCTGGGACCACCCGAAGCTCGGGCGCATGGCGCCCTCCGAGTTCATCACCATCGCCGAAGAGACTGGGTTGATCGTCGACCTCGGCATGTTCGTGCTCGACCAGACCGCCAAGCAGCTTTCGGTGTGGCAGCGGGCGATGCGCTCGCGCGAGCCGATCTTCGCTTCCGTCAACGTATCCTCGCGGCAGCTGCTGCGCCACGATTTGATCCACGATGTCCGTACCGTGCTGTCGCGCTCCTCGGTGGCGCGCGGCACGCTGAAGCTGGAATTGACGGAATCGCTGGTGATGGAGAATCCGGAGCACGCAGCCCAGATGCTGACCCGGATCCGCGAGCTCGGCACCGGGCTGTCGCTCGACGATTTCGGCACAGGCCACTCCTCGCTGGCCTATCTGCAGCGCTTCCCGTTCGACACTATCAAGATCGATCAGTCGTTCGTGCGCACCACCAGCCGCGGCACCCGCCCCGTGATCCTGAAGTCGATCATCGCGCTCGCGCATGACCTCGGCATGGACGTCGTCGCCGAAGGCGCCGAGACCGATTCGGACGCCGTCGAGCTCTACCAGATGGGCTGCGAATACGCGCAAGGTTTTGCCTTCGGCGAGCCGATGGACGCGGACGCGGCGATGCGGCTGCTCACGGAAGTGCGGCTGGAAGCTGCGAGCTGATCTTCCCCTCTCCCCTTGCGGGAGAGGGTCCGCTCGCAAGCGAGCGGGGGTGAGGGGTATCTCTCCCCACGTCCAAATCCATCTGAATGCGCGGAGACATACCCCTCATCCGGCGCTTCGCGCCACCTTCTCCCGCAAGGGGAGAAGGGAAGTCACGCACTAGCGCCGCCGCTCACCCTTCTGCTTCCTGAACCGGACGCTCTGGCCGTCCGGCATGCGTGTCGCCACGAAGCCGGCGGCGAGGCAGGCTTCGCGTTGCGGCATCTGGATGTCGGGGCTGCGAAGGCTGTCCCACCATGAGGCACGCTGGGCCGCGCGCGGCAGCGCCGCGCCGATGATCTCCTCGATCTGCTCAAAGCTCAGCACAAGCTCCTCCTGCTTCTGCCGCAGCAGATAATCGCGCAACGCGTCGTAGTCGTTCACACTCGTCCTCTCGTCCGGGGCGAAGTCAGGCTGCTCAAAACCGTCAGCCGCATAAACCGATTCTTAACTCATTGCGGCAGCGCCGTCGCGGCTTAAACACTACGCAAGCTTTCGGGCGCATCCACTATGGACAGGAGCGAAAAATGTTCTCTGGATGGCGCGACGTTGCGGCCCGCCGGCCGTGGCGGATTTCGGCGAAGCTGCTGATCATCTCGTCCGTGGTGACGGTGATCGGTTTTTCCGCCATTTGCGTCAACGTCATGCTCGACATGCGCCGCGGCGAGGAGGCACTCGCCCGCCAGACGCTGGAGAACCTCGCGACCACGATCGAGTCCGACGTCAGCCGCAACGTCGAGATCTACGATTTGTCGCTGAAGGCGGTGGCCAGCAACATGCTGCTGCCCGAGCTGGCGACGGTCTCAAAGACGATCCGTCACCTGATCCTGTTCGACCACGCGACCACCGCCAAACATTTCGGCGCCATCCAGGTGTTCGACGCCGAGGGCCGGCTGACCATCGATGCCTCCACGCTCGATCCCCTGCCCGAGGACCGCAGTGAGGAGGATTATTTCAGGGCTCACCGGGACAGTCCCGGCGCAGGCCTGTTCATCAGCCGTCCCATGCTGTTTCGCGGCGCCTACTCGATCGTGCTGAGCCGGCGCATCAGTGACGCTGACGGCGGCTTCATGGGCGTCGTCGCCGGCTCGATCCGCTTCAGCTATTTCCACGAGCTGTTCGATCGGCTCACCCTCGACCCTGAGGACACCATCACCGTGCTCAAGCGCGACCGCACCATCATCATGCGGCGGCCGTTCGATCTCGACATCATCGGCACGAACCTGAACGACCGTCAGAACTGGAAGGCCGACAATCTCAGGGTCGGCGCCGCCTATTCGGGACAGGGCCCGGTCGATGCGACGCCGCGGCTCTATGTCCGCAGCAAGAACAATGGTCCGCTGTTCGTGGTCGCCGGCAAGCCTTTGGCCGCGGTGTTCGCGCTCTGGCAAAGGGAGGCGCTCCGCATCGGCACCGTGGTGCTGGCGCTCATCCTGTTCGTGCTGGGATCGACCCTCGTGCTCGCGCGCGAGATCGGCCGGCGCGCCGAGGCCGAGCGCAAGCTCGAGGAGTTGGCGACGACCGACGCGCTCACGGGCTTGAAAAACCGCCGCAAATTCGATTCCGTCATCGACGTCGAATGGCGGCGCGCCATGCGCCAGAAGGCGCCGATCGCGCTGCTCATGATCGATACCGATCACTTCAAGGCTTACAACGACACGTTCGGCCATCAGGCCGGCGACCAGGTGCTGGTCGGCATCGCCATCTGCATTTCCGATTCGGTGAGCCGCGCCGGCGATTGCGCGGCGCGCTACGGCGGCGAGGAATTCGCCGTGCTGCTGCCGAACACCTCGGCCACTGAGGCCCACAAGGTGGCGGAGATGATCCGCCTCAAGGTGCAGGGCTGGTCCGACGATCAGGCGATGTCGACGGTGTCCTGCGGCATCGCGAGCCTCGTCCCGGCCGCCGGCATGGACTGGCCGCTACTGGTTGCCGCCGCCGACAAGGCGCTCTACGCCGCCAAAGCCGGCGGGCGCAACCAGTCGGTGGTGGCGAGCCTGCCGCAGCTGTCGCTGGTGGCGTGAGGCTCCCTTCTGGGCCGCGCTTCGCGCGGATCCGTTGGCTCGCGATGACGGCGGGAGCTACTGCCCCAGATACTTCTTCATCTCCGCGACCAGGCCGTCGCGCAATTCTGGCCGCTTCAAGCCATAGGCGATGTTGGCGCGCAGGAAGCCGGGCTTGGAGCCGCAATCATGGCGCTCGCCCTCGAACTCGACGCCGTAGAATTTCTGCGTCTTGGCAAGCCCGATCATGGCGTCGGTGAGCTGGATCTCGCCGCCGGCGCCGCGCTCCTGGGTCTCCAGGATCTTGAAGATCTCCGGCTGCAGGATGTAGCGGCCGGTGATCGAAAGGTTGGAGGGCGCGGTGCCCTTGGCCGGCTTCTCGACCATGCCGTCGACCTCGAACATCTTGCCGTTGCGCTTGCCGACGCCGCAGATGCCGTATTGATGGGTCAGGTGATCGGGCACCGCCTCGACCGCGATCAGATTGGATTTCTCGCCGAGCGAGGACGCCATTTCGATCATCTGCTTCAGGCAGCCGGGCGTGTTGAGCACGAGCTCGTCCGGCAGCACCACGGCGAACGGCTCGTTGCCGACGATGTCGCGCGCGCACCAGACCGCGTGGCCGAGGCCGAGCGGCGCCTGCTGGCGGGTGAAGCTGACCGCGCCGGCCTCGGGCTGGTTCTGCGCCAGGATGTCCTGCTCCGCTTTCTTGCCGCGCGCGGCCAGCGTCGTGTCGAGCTCGAACATCCGGTCGAAGTGATCCTCGATGACAGCCTTGTTGCGGCCGGTGACGAAGACGAAGTGCTCGATGCCGGCTTCCTTCGCCTCGTCATAGACGTATTGGATCAGCGGCTTGTCGACGATGGTCAGCATTTCCTTCGGCATCGCCTTGGTGGCAGGCAGAACGCGGGTGCCGAGGCCGGCGACGGGGAATACGGCTTTGCGAATCTTCATGGGATCGATCGAATACCTTGGGGCACATGGGACGGGAGCAATGGCATCCTTGCTAGCCTGTTTGCAGCCGCCAACAAAGGCGGATGTGGGGCCTCGCCCCGACGGAGTTAAGAAAAAGGCCGCCACCAAAATTTCACCTTTGTTAAGCTATTGGCAACGCTAACCAGGCCTCCTGTGGCGGGTTTTTCAGGCCGACGGGTGGAACATGATGCAATCAATGGCAGGACTGGCGAGACGGGCTGGCGGCGCAGTCGTTGCGGCCGCTTTGCTGCTGCCGGCCGGCGCACACGCCCAGGCGCAGAACGGCCTGTCCAACCTGTTCGGCGGCATCTTCTCCGGATCGAACCCGGCACCGGCGCAGCCCTCGCCGGGCCCGAGCGGCGCGCCGACGGGTCCATTGCCGTGGAGCGGCGAGGACGGCGCCTCCGGCCATCCCTTGATGACGGCCGCCGCGATCCGCGAGGCTGCCGGCAATTTCAACAATTGCGTCGCTGCGATGTGGCCCGATGCCGCACGGCGCGGCGTCACGCAGGAGAACTTTCAGCGCTTCACCGCCGGACTGTCGCCCGACCTGCGCATCATGGACCTCATGGATTCGCAGCCGGAATTCACCAAGTCGATCTGGGCCTATCTCGACATTCTGGTGAACGACAACCGCCTCGCCAAGGGCCGCGAGGTCCTCGCCAAATACAAGGCGCAGTTCGACGCGACTGAGAAAGCCACCGGCGTCGACCGCTACATCATCGCCTCGATCTGGGGCATCGAGTCCAATTACTCGACGCAGATCGGCGATCGCAGCGTGCTGCAATCGACTGCGACGCTCGCCTGCATCGGCCGCCGCCAAGCCTATTTCAAGGACGAATTCCTCTCCGCGCTGGAGATCCTCAACCGCGGCGATTTGCGTCCGGAGCAGCTGCGCGGCTCCTGGGCCGGCGCCTTCGGCCCGACCCAGTTCATGCCGACCGCGTTCAAGCGCTTCGCGGTGGACGGCGACGGCGACGGCCGGCGCGACGTCGTCGACAATCCGACCGACCTGATCGCGTCGACCGCCAACAATCTGAAGAAGGACGGCTGGCAGCCCGGCCAGACCTGGGGCTACGAGGTCGTGGTGCCGCAAGGCTTCAACTACATGCTGGCCGACCGCGCCAAGGCGATGCCGATCGCGCAATGGGAGAAGCTCGGGCTCAAGCGTCCGAACAACCAGGCCTTCCCGCATCCTGCGGACAAGGCCTACCTGCTGGCACCCGCCGGCGCGCAGGGACCGGGCTTTTTGATGCTGCAGAATTACCGCGTCATCATGAAGTACAACCCGGCCGAGGCCTATGCGCTGGCGATCGGCCATTTCGCCGACCGCCTGCGCGGGGGACAGCCTTTCGTGCAGCCCTGGCCGCGGCAGGAGCGCGAGCTGTCCCGCACCGAACGGCTGGAGCTGCAGCAGCTGCTGGCTCAGCGCGGCTACTACAAGGGCACCCCGGACGGCCAATTCGGCGGCATGACCAGGGAGGCCCTGCGCAACTTCCAGGCCTCGATCGGGGTCCCCGCCGATGGCTTTGCCTCCTCCGACGTGCTGGACCGGCTGCGCGGGCGGTAAAATCGCGCCTGACGTAACCTTGAAGGGGGATTTTGGCTGATAGCCTTGACCGGGACTGGTGTTCCCCGGTCTATAGACAAGAATCTGCGATGGAATTTGCCCGTTTGGCGCCTGATTCCGTTATTATATTGAGCTAACTTCGATCCCCCATTGCACGTGCCCGAGATCGCATGTCGAAGAAGTCCCTGTTCAAGGCGCTGACCGAGACCGGCCCGTTGATCGCGCTGGGGACGGCGCTTGCGATCCTGGTGTCGGTGGCGGCACCCGCTTCGGCGCAGTTCTTCAACTTCCCCGGCTTCGGCGGTCCGCCGCAGCGTTCGGCCCCACCACCGCCACCACGGGGCGGCGGAGGTGGCGGATGGTTCGGCGGCGACTTCTTCGCACCCTTCCAGCCGCCGCCGCAGGCGCCGCGCCAGGATTTTTCGCGCGCGCCGGCACCGGCCAAGCGCGACACCATTCCTGAGAAGAACGTGCTGGTGATCGGCGATGCCATGGCCGACTGGCTCGCTTATGGCCTCGAAGACGCCTACGCCGAGCAGCCCGACATGGGCGTGATCCGCAAGCACAAGACCACGTCCGGCCTGATCAGGTACCAGCCCAAGGGCGAGCCCGCGGACTGGGCCGCGGCGGCCAAGGGCATTCTCGAGACCGAAAAGCCCGACGTGATCGTCGTCATGCTCGGCCTCAACGACCGCGTCGCGATCCGCGAGCCGGCCGCCGACAAACCCGACAAGCCGGCCGCGGAGAAGGACAAAGATAAGAAGAACGACAAGGGTGCGCGCGCAAAGCCGCAAGGCAAGCCCAGCGACGCCAAGCCCGGCGACAGCGCCGCCAAGCCGGACGATAAGCCTGCCGACGCCGACCTGCCGCAGGACGACGCCGACAATGCCGACACGCCGGCAGCCGCGCCGGAAAAGACCGCGCGCAATCCGAACGGCCTCTACGAATTCCGTGACGAGCGCTGGGTCGAGCTCTACGGCAAGAAGATCGAGGAGCTCGCGGCCGTCCTCAAAACCAAGGGCGTGCCGGTGCTCTGGGTCGGCCTGCCCGCGGTCCGCGGACCGAAGGGCACCGCGGACACGCTGTTCCTGGATTCGCTGTACCGTGAGGGCGCGGCCAAGGCCGGCATCACCTATGTCGACGTATGGGACGGCTTCGTCGACGAAGCCGGCCGCTTCCTGCAGAAGGGCCCGGACTTCGAAGGCCAGATCCGCCAGCTCCGCAGCTCCGACGGCATCTATTTCACCAAGGCCGGCGCGCGCAAGCTCGCGCATTATGTCGAGCGCGAGATCACGCGTCTGCTTGCCGGACGCTCCGGCCCGATCGCGCTGCCGAGCGAGCCCGCGACGCCCGACACCAGCGCCGAGCCGGGCAAGCCCGCGCCGCGGCCGTTGGCCGGACCGATCGTGCCGCTGGTTGCAGCCTCGATCTCGACCGATCAATTGCTGGGCGGACCGGGCACGCGTCCCGCCGCCGTCGATGCGCTCGCCGCCAAGACCATGGTAAAGGGTGAACCGCTGGCAGCCCCGGCCGGCCGCGCCGACGATTATGCCTGGCCGCGCCGGGAAGTCGGCCGCGAGCAGGCCAAGGGCGATACGCCGATGGCGGCAACGACGCCGGACGGCGGGGCAGCTCAAGGCGTATCGGGCGCGGCCGCCGCGATCGCACCGCCAAAGCTCGCGCCGAAGAAGCCGCAGGTCGCCCCGCAACTGCCGGCCCAGGCAACGCCCACATTCCGTGATTTCTTCGGCTTCGGCTCGCCGCAGCCCCCGCCGCCGCGCCAAATGGCGCCGCCGCCCGGGCCGCGCAATCCGAATCCCAATCCTGGGATCCCGCGTCCGCCGGCTAACGTCGGCCGTTCCGCCGAGATGTTCCGGTAAGGTAAGATCTCGTGTCCCGGACGCGACGCTGCACCTTCTGGTGATGCGGCGCAGAGTCGGGACCCAATTCGTGCGGCATTCAGAAAAGATGGCCCCGGCTCAGCGATGCAGCGTCTCACGCTGCATCGCTGAGCCGGGGCACGCGTGACAGGCGTTTCGGCAACTAGCCGTAATAGCGCCAGCGTGACGGCGGACGGCGGGCGGGACGCGACATCAGCAGCGCCAGCGCGAAGCCGATGCCGCCGGCAACCAGCAGCGCGCCGAGCGGATTGTCCTGCACCTTCTGCGCAATGGCCTTCGAGCCGTCGCGGAAAGTCTCACCACTGTTCTCGTAGGCGTCCTTGGCATAGCCCGCGGCGGTGTCCGTCGCGTCGCGCACGGCATCCTTGGCCTGGCCGTAGAGATTCTGCACCGTGCCCGCGGCTTCCCGCGCCTTGCCCGACGCCTGCGTCTTGGCATCGCCTGCCATGTCTCCGATCGCGCCTTCCGCGCGTCCGGCATATTCCTTCGCCGATCCAACAATCCGATCCGTGTCCATGATGATCCTCCTCGGTGGTCAGCCGAAGTAACCGATCAGACGCAGCGCGGTTCCTTAGGCTCTCCTATAGAATCAGGCCGCCATCGACGACCAGCGTCTGGCCGATGATGTAGGACGACAGCGGCGAGGCCAGGAACAGCGCCGCGCCCGCCATGTCGGCCGGCGTACCCAATCGCCGCAACGGGATGCGTGCGAGCGCGCCTTCGAGCCGCTTCGGATTGTCGGTCGTCACCTTCGTCATCTTGGTGTCGACGAGCCCTGGCGCGATGCCGTTGACGCGGATGCCGTCCTCGGCCCAGGCCTCGCCCAGCGTCCGCGTCAATCCGACCGCACCGGTCTTCGAGGCATTGTAGGCGGGATTGCCCATGGTGGAATGATAGGCCGCGGTCGAGGACACGATGATCAGCGCGCCCTTCGCGTCCCGCAACATGGAATGAAAGCGCGTCGCGCAGGCCATCAGGCTCATCAGATTGATCTCGACGACCTTGCGGAAGCCCGCCATCTCGAATTCGCCGCGGCGGTAGATCACCGCGCCCTGCGCGAGCACCAGGATGTCGAGACGGTCGAACGACGGCTTGAATGCTTCGATCGCACCGGAATTGCCGACATCGAGCTGCGCGTAAGCAAGACCTTCGAGATCGGAGCCTTCGTCGGCTGAATATTCCGTTGCGCGAGCACGCGTGCCGCAGACGGCAACAGCTGCGCCCTTGGCGCGAAAGGCCTGCGCGATGCCGTTGCCGATGCCGCTGGAACCGCCGACCACCAGCACCTGCTTGCCTGAGTAATCGAGCTCATTTGCCATTGTCGGCCTCCCCTTTTGTTTTCTGCTTGTTTGACCTGTCTGCGGATCGATGCCAGCCTTGTCAATCACAACAAGAACCAGCTCGGCGCGAGGGAACAGCATGTCCGACGTCAGGGAGCTCAGCCGGTCCGTGAAGGGGCTCACCGTGCTCGTCACTGGCGCAGCCAGCGGCATGGGGCGCGCCACAGCGCGCGTGTTCGGAAACGAAGGTGCGAACGTCGCCGTCACCGATTTCGACGAGCAAGGCGCGCAGGACGTCGCCAGGGAGATTGCGGCAAGCGGAGGCGCGGCAAGGGCGTGGAAGCTCGACGTCGCCGACGGCGGCGAAATCAAACGTGTGGTCGGCGATGTCGCCGCGCATTTCGGCGCCCTCGACATCGTCGTCAACAATGCCGGCATCTCCGTGCGCGTCGCGATCGACGATGAGGGCTTTGAGGACGCCTGGGCGAAGGGCATCGCCGTGATGCTGACGGCGCACCCACGCATCATCCGCGCCGCGCTGCCGCACTTGCGCAAGTCGAAGAGTCCCCGCATCGTCAACATCGCCTCGACCGAGGCGCTCGGCGCCACCGCATTGCACAGCCCGTATTCGGCCGCGAAGGGCGGCGTCGTGAGCCTCACCCGCTCGCTGGCGGTGGAGCTCGGCCGCGAGGGCATCACCGTCAACTGCATCTGCCCCGGACCGATCCGCACAAAAATCACCGACCGCATCCCGGAGGAGCACAAGACCATCTACGCCAAGCGCCGCACCGCACTCGGCCGCTACGGCGACCCTGAAGAGGTCGCGCATATGACGCTGAGCCTGTGCCTTCCGGCGGCGTCCTTCCTCACCGGCGCGGTGATCCCGGTCGATGGCGGGCTGATGGCGCGGAACGCGTGAGAGCCATGCGCGCGGCGCGTTGACATCGCCGGATGCGGGAGTCATTTTTTCCACAAACAGAGCGGGGAAACCGCTCGTAGATGCGGGAGGAACGCAATGACCATCGCCATCCGGCAGCTTCAGAAACATTTCGTCGGCGAGGTGTCCGGCCTCGACTTGCGCAAGCCGCTCACGCCGGATCAGGCGCGCGAGATCGAGGCCGCCATGGACAAGTACGCGGTGCTCGTCTTCCACGACCAGGACATCACCGACGAGCAGCAGATGGCATTCGCGCTGAATTTTGGCCAGCGCGAGGAGGCGCGCGGCGGCAACATCACCAAGGCGGATGAACACCGCCTCACCTCAGGCCTGAACGACGTCTCCAACCTCGGCAAGGACGGCAAGCCGCTGCCCAAGGACAGCCGCGCCAATCTGTTCAACCTCGGCAATTGCCTGTGGCACTCGGACAGCTCGTTCCGTCCGATCCCCGCAAAATTCTCGCTGCTATCGGCGCGCGTGGTGAACCCGAAGGGCGGCAACACCGAGTTCGCCGACATGCGCGCGGCCTATGACGCGCTCGACGACGAGACCAAGGCGGAGATCGAGGATCTCGTCTGCGAGCATTCGCTGATGTATTCGCGGGGATCGCTCGGCTTCACCGAATACACCGACGAAGAGAAGGAGATGTTCAAGCCGGTGCTGCAACGGCTGGTGCGCACGCACCCCGTGCATCGCCGCAAGTCGCTGTATCTGTCATCGCATGCCGGCAAGGTCGTCGGCATGAGCATGCCCGAGGGGCGGCTATTGCTGCGCGATCTGACCGAGCACGCCACGCAACCCGAGTTCGTCTACGTGCACAAATGGAAGCTGCATGACCTCGTGATGTGGGACAACCGCCAGACCATGCACCGCGTCCGCCGCTACGACCAGTCCCAGCCCCGCGACATGCGCCGCGCGACGGTGGCGGGGACGGAGCCGACGGTGCAGCAGCAGGCGGCGGAGTAGGCCGGGTCGGAGTAGCCACAAATTCGGTCGTCGTCCCGGACAAGCGGAGCGCTGGGCAACGCGTAGCGTTGTCCGGCGCGAAGCGCCGATCCGGGACTCATAACCACAGGGAGTGGTTTGGCGAAGACTCGTGGTGACCAGCCTGCCTCGAACTGCTCCCTTGGGTTATGGGTCCCGGACTGCGCGCGCTTGGCGCGCTTGTCCGGGACGACAGCTGAGAGTGTTGCAGCACCAGCTACGCGTGCCCGGCCTCGTTCGAGAGCATGCCGGGGTCGATGCCGATCTTCTGCAAAGCGCGGTTGTACTTGTCGTCGACGTCGTCGCCGAAAATCAGATCCGCGTCCGCGTCGCAATGCAGCCAGCCGTTGCTCTGGATCTCCGTCTCGAGCTGGCCCGGCGCCCAGCCGGCATAGCCGAGCGCGAGGATGGCGTGCTTGGGGCCGGAGCCGTTGGCGATGGCGCGCAGAATGTCGACCGTCGCGGTCAGGCAGACGCCGTCATCGATCCGCAGCGTGGCGTTCTCGATGTAGAAGTCGCTGGAATGCAGCACGAAGCCGCGCCCGGTGTCGACCGGCCCGCCCCGCAGCACCTTCATACTTTCGGCATTCTCCGGCAGCTTGATGTGCTCGCCCTTCTTGATGATGCCGAGCTGCTGCAAGAGCTCGGGGAAATCGATGCTGCCGGCGGGGTGGTTCACGATGATGCCCATCGCCCCCTCCGCCGAATGGGCGCAAAGATAGATCACCGAGCGCTCGAAGCGGGAATCGCCCATCACGGGCATTGCGATCAGGAGCCGGCCGTCGAGATAGCCGCCGGAACTGGGCAGCGCGGCGCCCGAGCTGCGGGTGCTTTCGCCCGTCCTCTTGCCTGTGGGAGCCATCGCTCGAGCACTCCGGTTTCAATTCCTATCCTGATGTCGGGCCGGGCGGCTGTCAAATCAAGGCTTGCGGCGAGTTGATTCGAGTGCATCCATCACAAGCAATTCAATGGTTTGGCCCTGGGTGACCCTGTAAAGACGTGCCATGTCCAGCATTGTTCCCCTGCGTGCGGCGATTGGCGTCGCGGCAACCCTGCTCGCGTCGTCGTTGGCTATCGCGGCCCGTGCCGATGACGCATCGCCTTGGCAGCGCGATGGACATTCCGCGGTGCGGCTCCTGGCGGGCTCGCGCAGCGGCGCGGTGCTGCTCGGCGGTATCGCCTTCCAGCTGCAGCCCGGCTGGAAGACCTACTGGCGGTCGCCCGGCGATTCCGGCGTTCCACCCCGGTTCGACTTCTCCAAGTCCGACAATGTAGAGGCGGTGACGGTGATGTGGCCGGCGCCGCTGAAGTTCGACGACGGCGCGGGCGGCCATTCCATCGGCTATCGCGACCAAGTCGTGCTGCCCCTGCGCATCGTCGCCAAGGCCGCGGACAAGCCGGTGACCTTGAGGGCCGAGATCAACTACGCGGTGTGCGAGAAGCTCTGCATTCCCGTAGAGGCCAGCGCCGAGCTCGGCTTCAACAGCGTCGCCTCGACCGAGGACGCGAACTTGCGTGCCGCGCTCGACACCGTGCCGAAGCCCGCCAATATCGGCGACCCCAATCCGCTCACCATTCGCGACGTCAAGCGGGACGGGCCCAAGAACGTAGTGGTCGATGTGGTGGCGCCGGACAGCCGCAAGGTCAATCTGTTCGTGGAAGGCCCGACGCCCGATTGGGCGCTGCCGATTCCGGCGCCGGTGCAGCCCAGCCCGCCCGGGGTCGTGCGCTTCTCGTTCGAGCTCGACGGGCTGCCGCCGGGCGCCAAGCCCGAGGGCGCGGCGCTGAAGTTCACGCTGGTCGGGCCGGAGAAGGCGTACGAGTTCAACACGAATTTGAACTAGCGTCCGCCCAACCGAATCTTAACGAATGGTTGCTAATCCCTCGCCTGCCGCTGCAGGTCGCTGGGGATTGTTCGAATTGGCCGTGATGGATGCACCACCCGCAACGACCGGACCGGCCGGGCTGGTCGCGCGGCTGCGTGCCAAGCTCGCGGGCGGATCGAGCGAGGCGTCGCTGACGCGGCGGCTCGCCGGCACCATCTTCATCATTCGCGTCATCAGCGCCGGCCTCGCTTATGTCTCGCAGGTGCTGCTGGCGCGCTGGATGGGCACGTCCGATTACGGCATCTACGTCTATGTCTGGACCTGGGTGCTGCTGCTCGGCAGCATGATGGATTTCGGCATCTCGGCCTCCGCGCAGAAAATCATTCCGGAGTACCGCGCCAACGGCGCGCACGCGCTGCTGCGCGGCTTCCTGTCCGGCAGCCGCTGGCTGACCTTTGCCGTGTCCACGCTGACGTCGCTCGGCCTTGCTGGCATCGTCAAACTGCTGTCGCCCTGGATCGATCCCGCCGAGGTGCTGCCGCTCTATATCGGCTGCATGACGCTGCCCGCTTTCGTGGTCGCCAACACCCAGGACGGCATCGCGCGCTCGCACGACTGGGTGCAACTCGGCCTGATGCCGCAATTCATCATCCGCCAGGCGCTGATCATCGGCATCACGGCGCTCGCCTTCCTGCTCGGCTATCACCTCGGCGCCGTCGCCGCGATGGTCGCAAGCCTTTGCGCGGTATGGATCGCGATGGCCGGGCAGATGGTGGTGCTGAACCGCAAGCTCGCCGATCACATCACACCGGGACCGAAGGCCTATGACGTCAAGGGCTGGCTCGCCGTCTCGCTACCGATCCTGCTGGTCGAGAGCTTCTACCTGCTCCTGTCCTACACCGACGTGCTGGTGCTGCAGCAATTCCGTCCCTCGGACGAGGTCGGCGTCTATTTCGCCGTGGTGAAGACGCTGGCGCTGGTCTCGTTCATCCACTACGCGATGTCAGCCACGACGGCACACCGCTTCGCCGAATACAATGCCAGCGGCGACAAGGCGCGCCTGTCGGCCTACGTCGCGCATGCCATCACCTGGACGTTCTGGCCGTCGCTGGCCGCGACCATCGTGCTGCTCGCGCTCGGCAAGCCGCTGCTCTGGCTGTTCGGGCCGCAATTCACCGTCGGCTACGACATCATGTTCGTCGCCGCGATCGGGCTCGTGGTCCGCTCTGCGATCGGGCCGGTCGAGCGCCTGCTCAACATGCTCGGCCAGCAGAAGATCTGCGCGCTCGCCTATGCGCTAGCCTTCATGATGAACCTCGTGCTCTGCATCGCGCTGGTGCCGCGCTACGGCGGCCATGGCGCCGCGGCTGCAACCTCGATCTCCCTCACCTTCGAGACGGTGCTGCTGTTCTGGATCGTGCGGCAGCGGCTGGGGCTGCACGTGCTGGCGTTCGGCAAATAGACGACGATCGAAAACGCCGATCCACTCTCGCTGTCATCGCCCGGCTTGACCGGGCGATCCAGTACTCCGAGGCGGCTGTGATTAACCGAGAGGCCGCGGTGTACTGGATGCCCCGCCTTCGCGGGGCATGACCGAGAGTTGTCAGGTCGGCACGAATTACTCCGCGGTCCAGCCGCCGTCTATCGAGAGGTTGGTGCCGGTGATCTGGGCGGCGTCGTCGCTGCACAGGAACAGGGCGAGCGCGGCGACCTGCTCGGAGGTGACGAACTCCTTGGTCGGCTGCGCATCGAGCAGCACATCGTTGATGACCTGCTCGCGCGTCAGATTGCGTGCCTTCATCGTGTCGGGGATTTGCTTCTCGACCAGCGGGGTCCAGACGTAGCCGGGGCTGATGCAGTTGCAGGTGATCTTGTGGGTCGCGACTTCCAGCGCCACGGTCTTGGTGAGGCCGGCGATGCCGTGCTTGGCCGAGACGTAGGCCGACTTGAATGGCGAGGCCACTAGCGAGTGCGCCGACGCCGTGTTGATGATGCGGCCCCAGCCCTTCTTCTTCATGCCGGGCACTGCGGCGCGGATGGCGTGGAAGGCCGAGGACAGATTGATCGCGATGATCTGGTCCCATTTCTCCGGCGGGAATTCCTCGATCGGCGAAACGAACTGGATGCCGGCATTGTTGACGAGGATGTCGACCGAGCCGAACGTCTTCTCGCCGAGCGCGATCATGCCGGCGACCTCGGCGGGCTTGGTCATGTCGGCGGGCGAGTAGACCGCCTTGACGCCGAAATCGGATTCGATCTTGGCGCGCTCCTTCTCGATGTCCTCCGGCGAGCCGAAACCGTTGATGACGACGTTGGCACCGGCGCCGGCGAAGGCGCGTGCGTAAGCGAGCCCGATGCCGCTGGTCGATCCGGTCACGACGGCGTTCTTGCCTGACAGAGTACCCATTCTATTCGCTCCTTTTTGCCGGGGGCGCGGTGACGTCCCCCGTGAGATCGTAGGTCACCATGGTCTCGCCGGACTGCGGCCGCTCCAGCCAGTCCTTGTGGCGCATCGACAGGTGCACGTCACGCACGCCGGCCTCCCAATGCTCGACCATGGCAATGTGCGAGAAATCGTAATCCTTGGACGAGGATTCGTAGTTCTTGCTGCGATAGATCAGATGCACCACGGTGACGGTGCTTTCGCGCGACACTTTCGCCAGGAATTCGACGGAAGGATCGTTCTTGAGATAGTCCGGCAATTTGCCGATCAGATCGCGCACGGCCCTGCGGGCGTTGTGCAGCTGCTTGTTCTTGTCGGTGTTCATCCGCGTGCGGCTGGAATAGCGGATGTCCTTCTCGCGCTCGGCCGCCTCCAGCAGCGAGTTCGGCAGGTCGCCGCGCGCGGAAAACAAATCGACCTGAAAGATCAGCATGTCGCGTTCGACCTCGGCATCGAGCACGTAGTCGAGCGGAGTGTTGGAGGCGATGCCGCCGTCCCAATAATGCTCGCCGTCGATGACGACGGAGGGAAAGCCCGGCGGCAGCGCGCCGGAGGCCATGATGTGCTCGGGGCCGATCTTCTTGCCGAGCTTCTTGAACGCGTAATTGTCGAAATATCTGAAATTGCCCGAGGTGACGCCGACCGCGCCGACCGACAGGCGTGTCTTCAGATCGTTGATGCGGTCGAAATCGACGAGTCGCTCCAGCGTCTTCTTCAGCGGCGAGGTATCGTAATAGCTTTCGGCCTCGGGATGCCCCGGCGGCCACAGCGGCGCCGGCGGAATGCGTGGGGTGAAGAAGCCGGGCACGCCGAACGTCGCAATCAGCGCGGCACTGGTGGAATTGAACAGCTCGCGGCTGCGGTCGCTCTTGCCGACCGGCTTCCACGGCACCGGGGCCGACACCATTTCCCAGAATTCCTTGAGCCGCTCGACGCGGGTGTGCCCCTCATTGCCGGCGATAATGGCGGCATTGACCGCGCCGATCGAGATGCCGGCGACCCATTCCGGATCGAAGCCGTAGCCACACAGCGCCTGGAAGGCGCCAGCCTGGTACGAGCCGAGCGCGCCGCCGCCCTGGAGGACCAGGACGCGTTGCGCATTCGTGGGGATTGTTGCGGTTTCCGGACTATGATCGGTCATGCGGGAACAATAGCAAAAGGCTGGCCACCGTGGCGACACTCCGCCGCGACGTCAATGCATCCCCGGGATCAAGTCTGGCTTATCGAGGCTCGGTGGAGGCCAGGATCATGGTCCAGAACACCTTGTATTTGGTGCCTGGAGCATAGCTCGCCGCGATGCCCAATTTTGTGACACCGCTCTTGAGCATGTTCGCGCGGTGCGGAGGCGAGTCGCGCCAGCCGGAAAACGCTTCCGCCAGCGTATGATAGCCGGCCGAGATGTTCTCGACCGCCACGGTGGCAGGATAACCGCCAGAGGCCAGACGCTTGGCGAGCGGCGCGCGGACGTCGTGGTCCATCTTGTTGGCCGCCGCCATCGCGCCCGATTGGGATTCGGCGAGCCGCGTCAAATCCGGGTCGACCACGACCGTACCGAGCCCGTTGTTCTGGCGGTATTGCGAGATCATGATCGCAGCTGCCTGGACGTCGAGCTTGGAGCCCGGCACCGCCATATCGGCATACATCGACGGCTGCTGGACCGGTGCTTCGTTGCCGGCACAACCGGCGAGCAGCAACATGATGAGAATTGCGGCCGCAGCGCGCATGAATCGGGGCCCCCAAATGAGGGGCTGTTGTTGCATACCAACAATGGCTGAAAGGTGAATTTTGAAGAGAATTTGAGCCGTCATTCCGCGGCGGAATGACGGTGGGCTCAGCCCGCAAAAATCCGGTAGCGACGCGGATTGAGGCCGATGGTGTCGCCGGCGCGCAGTTCCTTGTCGCGGGGGGCGTCGATCTCGATGGTCTCGCCGCCGGACAGGGCTACTTCCGCCCGCTGCACCGGACCGAAATTGCGGACGTGCTGGACCGCGCCCTCGAAGGCGCCGCTGCCGGGCGGGCCGACCAGCATGTCATGTCGCCGCACGAACAGCTTCGACGCGCCAGGCGCAAGCCCATCGGCCGCCAGATCGAGCTGCCGGTCGCCGAGCCGGATCGCACCATCGCCGATCTGGATCGGCAGCACGATGGATTCGCCAATGAAGCCGTGCACGAACGCAGTCGCCGGATTGTCGTAGACGTCGTCGGGCGAGCCGATCTGCTCGATCCGTCCCTTGTCCATCACCACGACGCGGTTGGCGACTTCCAGCGCCTCCTCCTGATCGTGCGTGACGAAGATCGAGGTGACGTGGATCTCGTGATGCAGCGAGCGCAGCCATTTGCGCAGCTCCTTGCGCACCTTGGCGTCGAGCGCGCCGAAGGGTTCATCGAGCAGGAGGATGCGCGGCTCGATCGCAAGCGCACGGGCGAGCGCGATGCGCTGACGCTGGCCGCCGGAGAGCTGGCTTGGATAGCGGTCGGCGAGCCAGTCGAGCTGCACCAGATCGAGCAGCTCCTTGACGCGCGAGCGTATCGCAGCCTCATCCTTTCGGACCGCGCGCGGCTGCACGCGGAGGCCAAAGGCAACGTTCTCGAACACCGTCATGTGGCGGAACAACGCATAGTGCTGGAACACGAAGCCGACGTGGCGCTCGCGGGCTCCTTGCGCCAGCGCGTCCTCACCGTTGAAGGAGACTTCGCCCGAGTCCGGCCAGTCGAGGCCGGCGATGATCCGCAGCAAGGTGGTCTTGCCGGAGCCGGACGGGCCGAGCAGCGCCAGCAGCTCACCGTCATTGACCTTGAGATCGACGCCGTCGAGGGCTGCAAAACTGCCGAATTTCTTGACGAGATTCTTGACTTCAATGGTCACTGGCGTCTTGTCCTTCGTCGAGATGACGTTCGAGAACGGTTTTTGCGATCAGCGTGATCAGCGCCAGCATTGCGAGCAGCGAGGCGATCGCGAAAGCGGCGACGAACTGGTATTCGTTGTAGAGGATCTCGACCAAGAGCGGCATGGTGTTGGTCTCGCCGCGGATGTGGCCGGAGACGACGGAGACCGCACCGAACTCGCCCATCGCGCGCGCGTTGCAGAGCAGGACGCCGTAGAGCACGCCCCATTTGATGTTGGGCAGGGTGACGCGGAAGAAGGTCTGCAGGCCGGAGGCGCCGAGCGAGATCGCGGCCTCCTCCTCCTGCGTGCCCTGCTCCTGCATCAGGGGGATCAGCGCGCGCGCCACGAAGGGGAAGGTCACGAAGGTGGTGGCGAGCGCGATGCCGGGGACCGCGAACAGGATCTGGATGTCGTGCTCGCGCAGCCAGCTGCCGAAATAGCCTTGCGCGCCGAACAATAGCACGAAGACGAGGCCCGAGATCACCGGGCTGACCGAGAACGGCAGGTCGATCAGCGTGATCAGGAAGGTCTTGCCCGGAAACTCGAATTTTGCAATCGCCCAGGCGGCGACGAGGCCGAACACCAGATTGAGCCCGACCGAGATCGCCGCGACGATCAACGTCAGCTTGATCGCCGCCTTCGCCTCCGGCTCGGCGAGCGCGGCGAAATAGGCGAGGATGCCGCGCGAAAATGCCTGCGCGAACACGACGACCAGCGGCAGCACGACGAAGACGGTGAGAAACAGCAACGCCAGCGTGATGATGACGATGCGGACAGCGCGCGGCTCGGTGCGCAAATTGTTCCGCGCCGCCGCCGCGTGCGCGCGTGCCTGCGAGTCGGAGGCCGAGAGCGACACGGAATCTGCGATCTGCATCGTCATGGTCCGCCCTCAGCGCGCCGGGATCCGGCTCTGCGCCCAGCGCTGGAGCCGATTGACCGCGAAGATGATGACGAAGGAGACGACCAGCATGACCACCGCAATCGCGGTCGCATCGGCGTAACGGAATTCGGACAGGCGTATCACGATCAAGAGCGGCGCGATCTCGGAGACGTTGGGCAGATTGCCGGCGATGAAGATCACCGAGCCGTATTCACCGACCGCGCGGGCGAAGGCGAGCGCGAGGCCCGTGAGCAGCGCCGGCGCGAGCGAAGGCAGGATCACGCGAACGATGGTCTGCAAGCGGCTGGCCCCCAGGCTGCCCGCGGCTTCCTCGATTTCAGGGTCGAGATCCTGCAGCACCGGCTGCACGGTGCGGACAACGAAGGGAATGCCGATGAAGATCATGGCGACGAAGATGCCGACCGGCGTGAACGCCACCTTGAGGCCGAGCGCGGCGAGCGGCGCCCCCAGCCAGCCCTTCTCGGCGAACAGCGCCGTCAGCGCGACGCCGGCCACCGCCGTCGGCAGCGCAAACGGCACGTCGACGATGGCATCGAAGATGCGGCGGCCGGGGAAGCGGTAGCGCACCAGCGCCCAGACGATGATGCTACCCATCACCAGATTGACGCAAGCCGCCGCAAAGGCGAGGCCGAACGAGACGCGGAGCGCGTTCAGGGTGCGGCGGCTGGAGAGGATGTTCCAGAACTGCTCGGGGCTGAGCTCAAGCGATCTCAGGAACAGGCCGGCGAGTGGAATCAGGATGATCACGGACAGCCAGGAAAGCGTCAGTCCCATGGTGAGACCGAAGCCCGGCAATGTCCGGCGTCGTGCTGCGAGTGCGCTCACCAGGCCCCCTGCTAAAGCCCCCTACGACAGCGCCCGATCAGTTCTTGTAAATCTGATCGAAAACGCCGCCGTCTGCAAAATGTTCCTTCTGTGCCTTGGTCCAGCCGCCGAAGACGTCGTCGATCGTGAACAGCTCGACCTTGGCGAAGGCATTTTCGTACTTTTTGGCGGTCTCGGCATCACGCGGACGGTAGAAATTGCGCGCGGCGATTTCCTGCCCTTCCTTGGTGTACCAGTATTGGAGGTAGGCGTCAGCCGCATTGCGGGTGCCCTTTTTGTCGGCAACCTTGTCCACGATCGCGACCGGCGGCTCGGCGAGGATCGACTGCGGCGGTGCAACGATCTCGAACTTGTTCGCACCGAATTCCTTGAGGGCCAGGAACGCCTCGTTCTCCCAGGCGAGCAGCACGTCACCGACGCCGCGCTCGACAAAGGTCACAGTGGCGCCCCGGGCGCCGGTATCGAGCACCGGCACCTGCTGGAAGAGCTTCCCAACGAAGTCCTTGGCCTTGTCGGCCGAACCGTATTTCTTTTGCGCAAAGCCCCAGGCGGCAAGATAATTCCAGCGCGCGCCGCCCGACGTTTTCGGGTTCGGCGTGATGACGGCAACGCCCGGCTTGATCAGATCATCCCAGTCCTTGATGCCCTTGGGATTGCCCTTGCGCACCAAGAACACGATGGTCGACGTGTAGGGCGACGAATTCTGTGGCAGCCGTTTCTGCCAATCCGTCGCGGTGAGGCGCTTGCTCGCGATGGCGTCGATGTCATAGGCGAGCGCCAGCGTCACCACATCAGCCTGCAAGCCGTCGATCACCGCGCGCGCCTGCGAGCCGCTGCCGCCGTGCGACTGCTTGATCTCGACGCTCTTGCCGGTTTCCTTCTGGTAGGCGCTCGCGAACGCCTTGTTGAACTCGACATAGAGCTCGCGCGTCGGATCGTACGACACGTTCAGCAAATTGATGTCGGCGGCCAGAGCCGAGCCTGCCCAGAACCCCGTCGCGAGCAATCCTGCGGCGAGCGGAACGATACGGCGCATCATGTCCATCTCCATTCACCTCGACGACATCGGCGTCATCGACGGCAGGCATAACTCGTGGCGAAACGCTCTTGTGTCAACGGAACCCGATTTTCTTGTTCGCTAGCTCGCAGCGTGACTGTGCTACGAAGTCTTCATCGTATGGATGCCGCATTCTGTCTTGGCCCGGCCGCGCCACCGGCCGGCGCGTGCATCCTCGCCCTCAGTCGTTCTGCTGGTGCAAGGCATACACCCAACCGACAGGAATCCTGACACAACCAGAGGGTGCCGCGGCAATTTAGCGCGGGTGAAGATCGCCTCGATCTCCTCGCGCGAGACGTTGGCGAAGGGATTGAACTTCAGCCGCGCGCCATCGTCCTCGACGACCGGAATGTCGGCGCGCGCATTGCCCTGAAAGCGCTTGCGGCCGTTGAGCCAGGCGCCGAACGGCTTCAGCGCACGCGCCAGCGGCTCGACCTTGCGGATGCGGCAGCAGGCGTCGGGATCGGAGAACCAGAGGTCGCGGTCGGGATCTTCGCGCGACAGCGTCTCCTCGGCCGGCTTGATCGAGCGAACGTCCTTCAGGCCCAGCGTCGCAATGAGCGTATCGCGATAGGCCAGCGTCTCCTCGAACAACCAGCCGGTGTCGAGAAAGATCACGGGGATTGCGGGATCGACATCCGACATGACCTTCAACAGCGTCGCCGATTCAGTACCGAACGAGGACACCAGCGCAAGCTTCTCGCGCCCGACCGTCTTCAGCGCCGCGGCAATGACCTCCGCAGGCGAGGCATCGCGCAAGGCGCGATCGAGCTCGTCCGCCGAAGGTAGCGCAGACACGGGCGAAACCTGAGGCGCGATCGCGTTCACGTGCCGACCCCTTCGGAGTGGCGCAATTGCATGCGCCGGTGCAGCGCTGTGATGCGGCCATCGCCGGTCGGCTGGTAGAACACCGAATAGCGCTTCGCGGTCTGCATGAAGGCCTCCGCATCGGCCTGCTTCTTGACCTCGAAGGCATCGAAGCCGGCGCGCAGCATGAACACGAACTGGTCGCGCAGCACCTGACCGGTCGCGCGCAATTCGCCGCGGTAGTTGTAACGTTCGCGCAGCAGCCGCGCCTGGCTGTAGGCGCGCCCGTCACGGAAGGTCGGGAACACCAGCGCGACGGCGGCGATCTGGCCGAGATACGGCACGAGCTCGGCGATGTCGCGATTGTTGGGCCAGATCACCCCGACCTTTCCGGCGCGCTTGAGCAAGCCCTCGGCCTCGCCGAGGAAGCGCTCGGCGGGCACCAGGATGTCGCCGCCCTCGGGCAGCGGCGTGTCGACGGCGAGCTTGACGAAGCGGTCGTCCGTGATCTTTCCGCCATTAACGAGTGGCATAGACGCGCTCCTTGAAGGGTTCGACGCCGAGGCGCTTCACCGTGTCCATGAACAGCTCTTCGGGCCGCTCGCGCAGCGCCAGATAGGCTTCCACGATGTCCTCGACCACGTCGGCGACCTCGTCGAACTTGACGCCGGGACCGATCAGGGTGCCGAGCGCGGCGTTCTCGTCGGCACGGCCGCCGATGGTGATCTGGTAGACCTCCTCGCCGTTCTTCTCGACGCCGAGAATGCCGATATGGCCGACATGGTGATGGCCGCAGGCATTGATGCAGCCGGAGATGTTGATGTGCAGACGGCCGATCAGGTTAGCGAGCTCGTGATTGGCGAAGCGCCGCGTCAGCTCCTGCGCTATCGGAATCGAGCGGGCATTCGCCAGCGAGCAATAGTCGAGCCCGGGGCAAGCGATGATGTCGGTGATCAGGTTGACGTTGGGCGTCGCCAGCCCGAGCTTGTCGAGCGCCTTCCACAGTGCCGGCAGGTCGCGCTTGGCGACGTGCGGCAGCGCTAGATTCTGCTCGTGGCCGACGCGGATCTCGCCGAAGGAATATTTGTCGGCAAGATCTGCCAGCGCGTCCATCTGCTCGGCGGTGGCATCGCCCGGAGGCCCGCCGGTCGGCTTCAGCGAGATCGTGACGATGGAGTAACCCTGCACCTTGTGCGGGGCCACCGAGTTCTTGCGCCATGCCTCGAAATCGGGGTCGGCCGCGGCCTGGCGCAGCTCGTCCGGCATATGCGGCAGCTTCTCGTAAGCCGGATAGGTGAAGCGCGAGCGGATGTCCTCGATCACCTCCTCGTCGATCTGGAGCGAGGAGTTGCGGATATGCTGCCACTCGTCCTCGACCTCGCGCGAGAATTTCTCGATGCCGAGCTCGTGCACCAGGATCTTGATGCGCGCCTTGTAGATGTTGTCGCGGCGGCCGTACTGATTGTAGACGCGTAAGATCGCCTCGATGTAGCTGAGGATGTCGCGGCCGTGCACGAAGTGCTTGATGGTCTTGGCGATGAACGGCGTCCGGCCGAGACCGCCGCCGACCAGAACCTCGAAGCCGGTCTCGCCCTTCTCGTTCTTGATCAAGCGCAGGCCGATGTCGTGGATCTTGATCGCGGCGCGGTCGTGGTCCGAGGCGGTGATCGCGATCTTGAACTTGCGCGGCAGGAACGAGAATTCCGGATGCAACGTGGTGTGCTGGCGGATCAGCTCCGACCAGATGCGCGGATCCTCGATCTCGCCCGGCGCGACGCCGGCCCACTGGTCCGAGGTGACGTTGCGCATGTTGTTGCCGGAGGTCTGCATCGCGTGGATGCCGACCTTGGCGAGGTCTTCGAGTGCATCCGGCAGCTCGGCGAGCTTGATCCAGTTGAACTGGATATTCTGCCGCGTGGTGAAGTGGCCGTAGCCGCGATCGTATTTGCGCGCGACATGGGCGAGCGCCCGCATCTGGTTCGTCGCCAGAGTGCCATAGGGAATCGCGACGCGGAACATATAAGCGTGCAGCTGCAGATAGACGCCGTTCTGCAAACGCAGGATCTTGAACTCGTCCTCGGTGAGCTCGCCGGAAAGGCGCCGCTTCACCTGGTCGCGGAACTCCGAGACGCGCTCGTTGACGAGCGTGCGGTCGATTTCGTCGTAAGCATACATAAGTGGGTGCCTTAAACCTGGGCCGGCTGTCCGATGGTGACGCCGGTGCGGCGAATCTGCTCGCGCAGATTGCCGGGCTGGACCTTGCCATCGTCGCCGATCTGCACCGGCGCGATATAGGGGCCGATGGCGCCGACGTCATCGGCCACGGCTTCCGCAAGCAACGCCTTGGCCTCGTCGGAGTTGCGCACGATCGCGGCTTCCGACAGCTCGGCGGACCAGCTGTTGGCGGCGGTGCGGTAGACCACGATGCCGTCCCAGGTGCGGTTGGCGGTCACGACCGAGGGGCCGGCGATACGGATCTTCTTTTGTTCGAGCGGAGAGGTCATTCGGCTGCATCCAATAGGTCAGAGATGATTTGTTTGGGTGTCTGGCGGCGAAGCGAGCCGGCATGCCGGACCACGTCGCCGATGATGAGGATGGCGGGACCGCCATGGATCCGCCGCACCAGTTCCGGCAGATCGCGCAGCGTGCCAATTGCGCCTTGCGCATCCGGCCGCGTGACGCGGGCGAACACGCCGACCGGCGTCTCCGGCGAGCGGCCGGCCGCGAACAAGCCTGCGCGCACGGCGGGCGCTGCGGTCATGCCCATGTAGACCACGACGGTCATCTTGGTGTCGGTCAGTGTCGACCAATCCACGTTCTCTGCATCGCGGGCCTTGTGTGCGGTGAGGAAGGTGATGCGGGTCGCTTCGTGGCGGTAAGTGAGCGGCACCTCGAAATCGGCGGCGGCGCCGAGCCCTGCGGTGATGCCGGGAATGATCGAATAGGCGATGCCGGCGGCGCGCAGCGCTTCCACTTCTTCGCCGCCGCGGCCGAACACGAAGGGATCGCCGCCCTTCAACCGCACGACGCGCTGGCCCGATTGCGCGGCCTCGATCATGCGCTTGTTGATGGCGTCCTGGCCGATGCCGGGCTTGCCGACGCGGCGGCCGACCGCAACGCGCGTGGTGTCGCGGCGAATGCGGTCGAGAATCTCGGGCGAGACCAGCTCGTCATGGAAGACGATGTCGGCGTCCTGCAAAGCGCGCAGCGCCTTGATGGTGAGCAGATCGGGATCGCCGGGTCCGGCGCCGACCAGTGCGACGGAGCCTTCCGGCTTGTCGGCGCGCGCGAATGCGGAAAGGTCGGCAATCGCCTTGAGCGATGCATCGGCTTCGCTGTTGCGGCCGGCGAGCACGGCGGCGCCGATCGGACCGTCGATGACGCGCTCCCAGAAGCGGCGGCGCAGCGGAAACTCGGCGATGCGCTCGTTGATCGACTTGCGGAAGGTGCCGATGAACTCGGCGAGTTCGCCAATGCGCGCCGGCAGCAGCGCCTCGATCTTCTCGCGCACGCGCCGCGCCACCACCGGGGAGGTGCCGCCCGTGCCGACCGCGACCACGACATCGCCGCGATCGACGATGGCCGGAAAGATGAAGCTGGAATGCTCGAGGTCGTCCATGACGTTGACGGGCAGGCCAGCCGCCTTGGCGCGAGCCGACATGGCGACACCGACATCACCTGCGCCCGCGCAGACGACGGCGATGACGCCGGAAATATCCGCCGTGAGCGGATCGCCTGCCGCGATCTCGATGCGCGCCAAGTCTTCGGAGCCGAGGCCAAGGTCGTGATTGCCATCGATCGCATGCACGCGCAGGCGCGCGCCGGCAGCGGCGAGCACGCGCAGCTTGGCGCGCAAAAGCTCGCCCGTCCCGATTAGGACCACCGGGCCGGCCTTGAGATCGAGAAACACCGGCAAGAACCGCATGTGATACTCGCTTCCCCACAAACGGGGTTGACTGGAATTATTTTCTATATATGTCTCGTTTCGAGCGCGCAAAGAGAAAATTTTTTCTTCTCTTCCGCACCGCAACTATAGAATTTTCGCCTCCAAACGCAAAGTGGCAGAGATGCATCTTCTCAAGGACGATTCCGCTGCTGATCGACTGAGCAATCCGGCGCTGGCTGAGCGCGTGCGCGCGCAAGAATTTGCTACCGAACTTGCCTCGAGCATGGACCATCTCGACCAGCTCGAAGCGCAGAGCATCTACATCTTCCGTGAGGCCTTTGCCCGGCTGAAGAAGATTGCCCTGTTGTGGTCACTCGGCAAGGACTCCAACGTCATGATCTGGCTGGCGCGGAAAGCCTTCTTCGGCAAGATGCCGTTCCCGGCCCTTCACGTCGATACCGGCAAGAAGTTTCCGGAGATGTATCGCTTCCGCGATCATTACGGCAAGGAATGGGATCTCGATCTGCGCGTCGAGCCCTGCCCGCCGATCGATGCCGTCGACCCAACGCTGCCGCCGGCCGCCCGTTCCG
The DNA here is from genome assembly GCF_003122645.1 of Bradyrhizobium sp. SUTN9-2. Taxonomy (NCBI): domain Bacteria; kingdom Pseudomonadati; phylum Pseudomonadota; class Alphaproteobacteria; order Hyphomicrobiales; family Nitrobacteraceae; genus Bradyrhizobium; species Bradyrhizobium sp. SUTN9-2. Next base: position 1,869,899 of record NZ_LAXE01000001.1, on the reverse strand, counting down.
CCGCGCGCAAGACCGAGGGCCTCAAGATGGCGCTCGCAAAGTATGGCTTTGACGGCCTGATCGCCGGCATCCGCCGCGACGAGGAAGCAACGCGCGCCAAGGAGCGGGTGTTCTCGCCGCGCGGCTTGGAGGGCAATTGGGACGTGCGCGACCAGCCGCCGGAATTCTGGGATCATTTCAACGCCTCGCCGCCGCAAGGCGCGCATCTGCGCATCCATCCGATCCTGCATTGGACCGAGGCCGACATCTGGGCCTACACCAAGCGCGAGAACATCCCGATTATTCCGCTGTACCTCGCCAAGAACGGCAAGCGTTATCGCTCGCTAGGTGACCAGGACATCACCAATCCGGTTGCCTCGAATGCCTCGAACATCGACGAGATCCTGATCGAGCTCGAACAGACCAAGGTGCCGGAGCGCTCGGGGCGCGCGCTCGACCACGAGACCGAGGACGCCTTCGAGCGCCTTCGCGTCGCCGGCTATCTCTGATCAAGGACGCGGCCATGAACATGATCGTCACGTCAGCCTCGCCCGGCACGCCGAACGGCACCACGCGTCCCCAGGTCCGCATCGTCATCGTCGGCCATGTTGACCACGGCAAGTCGACCCTGGTCGGCCGCCTCCTGCATGAAACCGGCAGCCTGCCCGAGGGCAAGCTCGAAATGCTCAAGGCCGTCAGCGCGCGGCGCGGCATGCCGTTCGAATGGTCGTTCCTGCTCGACGCGCTGCAGACCGAGCGGGACCAGGGCATCACCATCGACACCACCCAGATCCGCTTCCGCACCAATTCGCGCGACATCGTGCTGATCGATGCGCCCGGTCACGCCGAATTCCTGCGCAACATGATCACCGGCGCCTCGCAGGCCGACGGTGCGGTGCTGATCATCGACGCGCTGGAGGGCGTGCGCGACCAGACCAGGCGGCACGGCTATCTCCTGCATCTGCTCGGGGTGAAGCAGGTTGCGGTCGTCGTCAACAAGATGGACCGCGTCGATTTCTCCGCCGCACGCTTCAAGGACATCAGCGACGAGATCTCCGCGCATCTGAACGGCCTCGGCGTGACCCCCACGGCCGTGATCCCGATTTCCGCGCGTGACGGCGACGGCGTCGCGATGCACACCGACCGCATCTCTTGGTACAAGGGGCCGACCGTGGTCGAGGCGCTTGATCGCCTCGAGCCGGCGCGTCCGCTGGAAGCGCTGGCGCTGCGGCTGCCGGTGCAGGCGATCTACAAGTTCGACGACCGCCGCATCGTCGCCGGCCGCATCGAATCCGGCAGCCTGATTGCCGGCGACGAGATCGTGATCATGCCGGCCGGTAAGATCGCCAAGATCAAGACGGTCGAGAGCTGGCCGGCGACGCCGGTGGCAGGACGGCAGGGCGCGGGCCGCTCGGTCGGCATCACGCTCGACCGCGAATTGTTCATCGAGCGCGGCGACATCATCGCGCATGCGGGCAGCGCCCCGCGCGAGACGCGGCGGCTGCGCGCGCGCATCTTCTGGCTGCACGACAAGCCGCTTGCCAAGGGCGACCAGCTTTTGGTGCGCTGCGGCCCCAAGGAAAGCCGCGCCACCGTGGTCGCCATCGAGAAGGCGGTCGATCCCGGCGAGCTCTCAAGCAGCGAGAACAAGGCGATCGGTCGCAACCATGTCGGCGAGATCGACATCTCCCTGTCCAATCCGATCGCGACCGATCCCTACACCGAAAATCCGCGCACCGGCCGCCTCGTGATCGAGGTGTCCGGGCGCATCGCCGGCGGTGGCCTGGTGCTGTCGGTCGATGCCGGCCAGCGTGCCGTGCCTGTCGACATCGTGCCGGTGGAATCGGCGCTGCGCAGCGACGAGCGTTCAGCCCGCTACCGCCACAATGGCGCCGTGGTCTGGCTTACCGGCCTGCCGGCTTCCGGCAAGTCGACGCTGGCGCGGGCGCTGGAGCGGCGTCTCTTCACCAATGGCGGCTCGCCGATCCTGCTCGATGGCGACACGCTGCGCGCCGGGCTCAACAGCGATCTCGGCTTCTCCGCCACTGATCGCAGCGAGAACATCCGCCGCCTCGCCGAGGTCGCGACGCATCTCGCCCGCAACGGCCACATCGCCATCGTCGCGGCGGTCTCGCCCGCGCGCGAAGATCGCGCCGCCGCGCGTCGCATCGCCGACACCGCGTTTCGCGAAATCCATGTCGCGACGCCCGCCGAGGTGTGCGAGGAGCGCGATCCCAAGGGCCATTACAAGAAAGCCCGCGCCGGCGCGCTCGCCTCGTTCACTGGCATTGGCAACGACTACGAGAAGCCTGAGGCCGCCGAGCTCGTGATCGATACGTCGAAGCGGACGGTTGCGGAAGCGGCCGACGAGATCGAGCAGATGCTGAAGGCATCAGGCGTGCTGTTCGACGAGCTCGTGGACCTCGCCGCGAACATTTGAGGCGGCCCTAGTCGTCGCCCGGCTCGGCCGGGCGACCCAGTATTCCAGAGACAGCGTTGGAATACGAAGAAGCCGCGGCGTACTGGATTCCCCGCTTTCGCGGGGAATGACACCGGTGCGTGGGACCGTCTCCCACCTCTCCTTGACATTTTGACAAGCTCCCGGGGGTCTTCTCACGGCCTCTTTTTTGGGGCTAATAGGCCCCCGAAAGCTGCCCCGCGCGGGCGCATTTTGCTGCTGTCGGGTCAAAAGCAGCCAAAAACAGCCATTTCCAACAAGAAAGCCCATCATGAAACGCGTCGACGCCCACGGATTGAAGATCGCACCCGTCCTGTTTGACTTCATCGCCAAGGAAGCGGCCCCGAAAACGGGGATCGCGCCGGATGCGTTCTGGGCCGGGCTGGCCGGCATCATCAAGGAGCTGGGACCGAAGAACCGCGAGCTGCTCGCATTCCGCGACAATCTGCAGGCCAAGATCGACGACTGGCACCGCGCGGGCAAGGGCAAGGCGTTCGACCTCGATGCCTATACCGCCTTCCTAAAGGAGATCGGCTATCTCGTCCCGGAGCCGGCGACGCAGAAGGTCGAGACCGCCAATGTCGACGAGGAGATCGGCAAGATCTGCGGCCCGCAGCTCGTGGTGCCGCTCACCAATGCGCGCTACGCGCTGAACGCGGCGAATGCGCGCTGGGGCTCGCTCTATGATGCCTTCTACGGCACCGATGCGATCCCGCACGACCCTTCCGAGAGCGGCAAGGGCTACAACAAGGCGCGTGGCGACAAGGTGATCGCCAAGGCCAAGGCGTTCCTCGATAACGCGGTGCCGCTCGCGACCGGCAGCCACACCGACGTGACCGGCTATAGCATCGTCGCGAGCCAGCTCGCGGTGAAGCTGAAGAGCGGCAACGCCACCGCGCTGAAGAACGCCGCGCAGTTCGCGGGCTTCCAGGGCGATCCAGCCGCGCCGAGCGCCGTGCTGCTCGTCAACAACGGCCTGCATATCGAGGTCAAGATCGACCGCAGCAGCGCGATCGGCAAGGACGATCCGGCCGGCGTCGCCGACATGATCATGGAGGCTGCGGTCTCCACCATTCTGGACATGGAGGACTCGGTCGCCGCTGTCGATGCCGAGGACAAGGTGCTGGTCTACCGCAACACGCTCGGCCTGATGAACGGCACGTTGTCGGCCGATTTCGAGAAGGGCGGCAAGACGCTGACGCGTTCGCTCAATTCCGACCGCCTCTACAAGACGCCGGACGGCAAGGGCGAGCTCAAGCTGCACGGCCGCAGCCTGCTGTTGATGCGCAATTGCGGTCACCACATGTTCACGGACGCGGTGCTCGACGAGAAGGGCGAAGAGGTTCCGGAGGGCCTGCTGGACGCCGCCGTCTCGGGCCTGCTCGCGATCCACGACCTCAAGGGCAATTCCAAGGTCAAGAACAGCCGCACCGGTTCTGCCTACATCGTGAAGCCGAAGATGCACGGCCCGGACGAGGTCTCGCTGACCTGCGAGATTTTCGACCGCGTCGAGAAGATGCTCGGCCTGCCCGAGAACACGCTCAAGGTCGGCATCATGGACGAGGAGCGACGCACCACCGTCAACCTCAAGGCCTGCATCCAGCGCGCCTCCAAGCGCATCATGTTCATCAACACCGGCTTCCTCGACCGCACCGGCGACGAGATCCACACCTCGATGGAAGCGGGTCCGATGATCCGCAAGAACGAGATGAAGGCGCAGGCCTGGATCAAGGCCTATGAGGACTGGAACGTCGACATGGGCCTGATCGATGGCCTGCCCGGCCACGCCCAGATCGGCAAGGGCATGTGGGCCGCGCCCGACAAGATGGCGGACATGCTGGCCCAGAAGCTCGGCCATCCGCAGGCCGGCGCCACCACCGCCTGGGTGCCCTCGCCAACCGCGGCGACGCTGCACGCGCTGCACTACCACCAGGTCAACGTCATCGCGCGCCAGGAGGAACTCGCCAAGGGCGGACCGCGCGCAAAGCTGTCCGACATCCTCACCATTCCGGTGTCGAAGTCGAACTGGGCGCCCGATGACGTCAGGCAGGAGATCGACAACAATTGCCAGGGCATCCTGGGCTATGTCGTGCGCTGGATCGACCAGGGCGTCGGCTGCTCGAAGGTGCCCGACATCCACGACGTCGGCCTGATGGAAGACCGCGCCACCTTGCGCATTTCCAGCCAGCACCTTGCCAACTGGCTGCATCAGGGCGTCATCACCGAGGCGCAGGTGATGGAATCGCTTAAGCGCATGGCCGTCGTCGTCGACAAGCAGAACGCGGATGATCCCATCTACAAGCCGATGGCGCCCGCCTTCGACGGCGTCGCCTTCAAGGCCGCCTGCGACCTCATCTTCAAGGGGCGCGAGCAGCCGAACGGCTACACCGAATACATCCTCACCGCGCGCCGCCGCGAGGCCAAGGCTCTTGCATAAAAAGGCTCTTGCATAAAGAGGCTCTTGGATAAAGAGGCGCTCGGCTGAGCAGAGTCACGGAACATCGAAAGCCCCGGCGGAAACCGGGGCTTTTTCGTTGGGCGAAACGTCGCGCTGTGTCACGGAACAGGCTGCGTGCGCCTCGCGTTGTCGGGCCATCAACCAACGGGAGATGGTCATGGACTGGAATCGGATCGAAGGAAACTGGAAGCAGTTCAAGGGATCGGCCAAGGAGAAATGGGGCAAGCTCACTGACGACGACCTCCAGCTGATCGAGGGCCGCCGCGAGCAGCTTGAGGGCCGGTTGCAGGAGCGTTACGGCAAGGCCAAGGACCAGGTCCGTCAGGATGTCGACGACTGGCTGAAGTCGCTGCACTGAAGCAGCACGAACGAAGCCCCGGCGAAAGCCGGGGCTTTTGATTTGAAAACATTTGCATTCGTAGCCCGGATGCAGCGTAGCGCAATCCGGGATCGGTTTCGCTGTGGCAAGACTCCGGATTTGCTTCGCTCCATCCGGGCTACGCGCCTACCCCCGCTAGAACACCGCGAGATATTTCAGCAATGAGACAATGCCGATGATGATGACGATGACGCGCGCGATCTGCTTGGCGCGGCCGTCCATTGGCAGCATGTTGATGAGATAAAGCACAAGAATGACGACGAGAAAGGTGACGAGTACGCCGACCAGCATCGCGAGGCCCCCTTCAGGCAATTGCTACGCTGTTCTAACGCGCTGCACCCAAGCCGGTTCCATCTCGGAAACCCTGCCGCGCAACGTCCCGCGGCGGGCCTAGTCCAGCATTTGGCCGTCCGACAAGGTTCGGACGCCGTCCGATCGGGCGCTCCCTACTCCTTCGCCACCACCGGGACTTGACGGAATCTGGCACGCACCGATTCCGGCAGCGGCGAGAAGTTCATCGCGACGCCACGGCGGTCATTGGCATTGCGGCTGGCGACCACGAGGCCATTGGCGCCGGCGACGATGTCGCCCTTGCGCAGGGTCGGGTCGTCCTCGACCTTGACCGATGCGAGCCCGACCGGGTCCTTGCCGTTACAGGTACAGCCCGCGACGATCTCGTTGCGATAGCGGAACGCGTTCGGCAGGTCGGAATAGGACTTTCCCTTCTCAGTCGTGGCATCGTCGATGTTGCCGCCATAGACGAGCGAGGTCTCCGAGGCAGGGCAGAAGCTCTTGCAGGATTGCGCCTTGCTCTCGGCATCATTGCCTTGTGCCGGGAAGTAGCGACCGTCGCAGCTGCGCACGCAATAGGCGGTGCCGCCGCCGTAGGACGCGCGCTGGCGTGGCGCCTCATAGCGCGGCATATCGTCGGTGGGGAAAGGCATCCGGATTTCCGGCGGCGGCCGCATCCGAAAGCCGCCGAACAGGCCCGAGAAGAAATCCTGCGCATGCGCCGACGGCGCCATCGCCAGCCCGCTGGAGACGACGACGACAATCGCCGCTCCGCCCGCCAGTTTGTCAATCAGCCGTCTCGCCATAGGACCTCGCAGACTAATTCACGGCCGACGTGGTCATGTTCAGCGCCTGCCGACCCGAAGGCAGTGTCGTCACGGCCGGACGCTTGCGCACGGGATCACCTCCCTTCGCCATTAACGGCGCGTTCTTCGGCAGCACCACGACCTTGGCGCCGACATTGACGCGGCTATACAGGTCGACGACGTCCTCGTTGGTCATGCGGATGCAGCCGGACGAGACGAACTTGCCGATGGTGGAGGGATCATTGGTGCCGTGGATGCGGTATTGGCTCGAGCCGAGATACATCGCGCGCGCACCGAGCGGGTTGCCGGGCCCGCCGGCGACGAAGCGCGGCAGATAGGGCTGGCGCGCGATCATCTCGGCCGGCGGATGCCAGTCCGGCCACTCGGCCTTGCGGCTGACGCTTTGCACGCCCGACCAGGTAAAGCCCTCGCGGCCGACGCCGACGCCGTAGCGGATCGCGCGGCCGCCTCCGAGCACGTAATAGAGATAGGTGCTGTTGGTATCGATGACGATGGTACCGGCCGGCTCGCTCCGGTCGAAGCCGACGATCTGCCTGCGCAGCCGGTCGGGCAATTGGGTATCCTCATCGGCGACCTGCGGCGCCTCGTTGATGTCATCCTGTGAATAGCCTTGGTCCTGCAAGTGTTGGCCCTGCAAGTATTGGCCCTGCGAGTAAACGTCCTGCGGATACACCCGCTGCATCGGCGCATAGCCGAAGGTTTGGGCGCTTGCGGTGCCCACCGGCACTGCGAGAAGAGCGGTTGCGAAGGCGAACGCGCCGACGGCGCGCGGCGAGAAGCTGCGACGGACTGCAAACAACTTTGTCATGAGCTGCCCCGTTGGATGTGCATCAGGTGATGCGCTGCCTCAACAAACTCCGCCGCCTCGATCGAAGTTCCGGCGCAGCGTGCGGCAGCGACGTCACAGTCAAGCGAGCATCCGTTCACGAAGCCGCGATGGAACCAGCACGCCGCCCAAGCATTAGTCACGTCATCAATGGGCGCGCGGATCACGGATTCCGTGCGGGAGAGATATTGTGCGCGTCCTACCCAGTGAACGTTTGATTTCCGGCAACAGCGAAGGCGATCCGCTTCCCGAGAGCCATGTCGAGCTGCCGCCGGTGATCCGCCGCACTGAATTCGTCGCGTTCGCGCTGGCCGGGCTGTTGCTGATCGCCATCGTCGCCGTGCTCTATGTCGGCCGGGCGTTCTTCCTGCCGGTCGTGATGGCGTTCGTCATCGGGACCATGCTGTCTCCGGCGGCCACCTTCCTGGAGCGAAGCAAGGTCCCACGCAGCGTCGGCGCCGTGCTGATCGTGGTCGCAGTGAGCGCGGTGGTCGCTTTCGCCGTCGCGTTGATCGCTTCGCCGGTCATGGCGTGGAGCACGCGCCTGCCAGAGCTCGGCGCGCAATTGAAGGACAAGCTGCACGTGTTCGACCGGCCGCTTGCGCTCTGGCGGGAGCTTCAAGCCATGCTCGGCGGCTCGGAGGGATTGCCGAGCCTGCACATGCCCAAGATCGAGTGGGTGCAGCCGACGCTGGAATTCCTGTCACCGACCTTTACCGAATTCCTGCTGTTCTTCGTCACCCTGATCCTGTTCATCGCAAGCTGGCGCGACCTGCGGCGGGCCATGATCATGACCTTCAGCAATCACGACGCGCGGCTGCGCACGCTCCGGATCCTCAACGAGATCGAGGTCCATCTCGGCAATTATCTGCTGACCGTCACCCTCATCAATGTCGGCGTCGGCGTCGCCACCGGCCTGATCTGTGCGCTGACCGGAATGCCCAATCCGGCCGGGCTCGGCGCACTGGCGGCCACGCTCAACTTCATCCCGATCATCGGGCCCGTGGCGATGTTCGTGGTGCTGGTCGTGGTCGGGCTGATCGCCTTCCCGACCCTCGGCGGCGGCCTGATGGCCGCGCTCGCCTTCGGTGGCCTCACCTTTCTTGAGGGTCACTTCATCACGCCGACGATCATCGGGCGGCGGCTCGCCCTGAACGCGCTCGCCGTGCTGCTCGCGCTCGCGTTCTGGACCTGGCTGTGGGGGCCGATGGGCGCGTTCCTGTCGTCGCCGCTCCTGATCGTCGCGCTGATCCTGAAGGACCACCTGCTGCCGGAGAATTCGCCGCAGCTGCCGCAAGCCTGACCGGTTTCAGCGAACGGAACTTACCCGGCGACGAAACGTTCTCCGCCCATCTCAGCCGTCAACAGTTCGGAGCTCCCGATGTCCACGCCCAATGCCGAAGCCGGGATGAGAGACTGGACCGACAAAGCCACCCGAGACCGCCTCGAAAAGGATGTAGCAGCCGTGAAAAGCGATATCGCCGCCCTCACCGACCAGATCACCGACGCGCTCAATACTTTCGCCAACTCCACCAGCAAGCAGGCTCGCCGCGGCTATCGCCAGGCGCGCGAGAACATGGACTCCGCGATGGACGACATGTCCGAGCGCGGCAGCGCGATGATGGAAGCTGCACATGACGCCTACGGCTCGATCGAGGAGACGCTGGAAGAGGCGATCACGCAGCGGCCGCTGGCGACCGTCGGGCTGGCGCTCGGCATCGGCTTCCTGATCGGCGTCGCCTGGCGTCGCTAAGGATGTCGACGCCCATTTGATACGGCGGCGGCACGCCGCCGCTGTTGGCTCGTGACCATTCGGCTGGCGGGGATTGAGGAGCAAGGCCATGTTTCAGCGCATCATCGACGGCATCAGCGCATCAACCGGCACGACGGTTCGGCTGACCTCCCTTGCCGCGGGCGCTGCCTTCGCGCTGCTCGTGACCACAGGCTTCCTCTGTGCCGCCGTCTTCATTTGGGTGCTGCAGAAATATGGCCCGGTGCAGGCTTGTCTTGCCGGCGCCGGCATCTTCTTCCTGTTGACCCTGGCCGCGGCAGGCTCCTATTGGAGCTACAAGCGCGAGGTGCAGAAACGCGCCCAGATCGCGGCCGAGCGCGCCGCGAAATCGGCCGCGCAGAGCATGCTTGCAGATCCGATGCTCCTCGCCACCGGGCTCCAGATCGTTCGTGCCATCGGCGTCAAGCGGCTGCTGCCGATCCTGGCGATCGGGGGCGTCGCCCTGGGCATCCTGGCGAGCCGCGCCGGCGTGTCCGACGAGGTGTCGGCCGAACCTGCCGAGTAGAGGTCCGGCGCTATAATTACTGCGCGCGCATCTATCTGCATTTCATAGAGCAAGCGGCACATTTGACGCCGTTTGGCGCGGTTCTTCCCTGCTCACGCAAACGCTACTCGGACGAGCAGGCGGTTGCCGTTAAAAGCATCATCCTGATTCCCAAAGCTATTTTGCTCAATGAAACCGTCCGTCAAGGCGAACCTCGCCGCATTCCAGCATGACGCCAGGCTCTATCTGACGCTCGGCATCGCCAATTGGTCCATATTCGTCGACCATATTCCCAACAACGTCGTCAACCTGCTGACGCTGCGCAATTTCGGCTTCAGCGGCGCGGCGGACCTGTTCGTGTTCGTGGTGGGCTACGGGGTCGCCATCATCCATGGCAGGATGGCGCTGGAACGCGGCTACTTGGTCGCGGCGACGCGCATCTTTCGCCGGGTCTGGCGGCTCTATGCCGCCTATGTCGTGCTGTTCGTGATCTATATCGATGCCATCGCCTATGTCGCCAGGCAATCGATGGCGCCGGAGATCATCCACCAGTACAACATCTCCGGAATTCTCGAGCATCCACTGCGCATCCTGGTCCGCGGTCTCGTGCTCCAGGAAGAGCCGCTGAACCTCGACCTGCTGCAGTTGATGGTCCCGCTGATGGCGTTCTTTCCGTTCGCGTTGTGGGGCCTGCTGCGGGGCCCGAACCTGACGCTGGCGGCATCGGTCGCGCTGTATCTCGCCGCACGCTGGTTCGACTGGAACTTTCGGATCTATCCGGACGGGGAATGGACCTTCAATCCGCTGTGCTGGCAGATGTTGATGGTGCTGGGCGGCTGGTTCGCCGTGACGGGCGCTCCGGGACGTGCGCTGCACGGCATGTCCTGGCTGCGGATCCTCGCCGGCGCCTACCTGGTCTTCGCGATGGCCGTCACCTTGATGCGCCATTCGCCGGCGCTGTCGGCTTACCTGCCCGATCTGCTCCTCAACAGCATCGCTCCGACCGACAAGGAAAACCTCGCTCCCTATCGGGTGGTCCACTTCCTCGCCCTCGCATTCATTGCCACCCATCTCATTCCGGCAGATCACCCCGGCCTGAGATGGAAACCGCTGCAAGCGGTGATCGCATGTGGTGAGGAATGGCTCGCGGTATTCTGCGTCGCCGTGTTCCTATCCTTCGCTGGCCACCTCATCCTGATCACCGGGCCGAACCTGGCGGTGATGCAGGTGGCAGTGAGCATCACCGGCTTCGCGGCGATGACCGGGCTCGCCTACTACATCGCCTGGTCGAAACGGCAGGATCTGCCGGCAGCCCTGCGGCAGCAGGCCCAGAGCTGATCGCTTCTCGCGACAACATCGTGTGATTCTGCTAGGCCGAATGCCGCCCCTGCGCTATGCCGGGACCCTGCGTGAGGAGACCGGGCGTGGCGATGGCGAAAGACGGGCGTGAAGAGGCGGAGCGCGCGCCCCGGCGCGGCCGGCCAAGGTCGATCGAGACCACCAACGCCATCCTCGAAAGCGCCTATGCGCTGATGGCGGCCACCGGCCTTGCCGCCACCACCATCGATGCGATCGCACGCCACTCCAGCGTGTCCAAGATGACGATCTACAAATGGTGGCCGTCGCGGGAAGCGCTGCTGATCGACGCCTTCCTCCACCATGCCGCGCAAATGCTGCCGCTGCCGCCCGCGAGCGCCGGCACGCCCGCGGCGCGCGCGCGGCGCCACGCCGCCGCCTATGCCGAGGCGCTGCAGGGCGAGTTCGGCAAGGTCCAGCTCGCCGTCGTCTCCGAATGCATTTCCAAGACCGGGTCGGCCGAGCTGTTCTACGCCCGGTACCTGCAATTCCGCCGCGACGCGCTGGTGGACATGATCGCCGCCGGCCAGAAGGACGGCAGCATTCAGGCCGAGGGTCCTCCTGAGAATCTCTACGACGCGATCTATGGCAGCCTGTTCTACCGCTATATCTTCGGCATCGCACCGATCACACCCGGCTACGCGCGCAGCCTCGTCGATCTGGTGTTGCGGCCGAAGGGCTAACTTCGCACCGGCCTGACCGGCGCCGAGATTTTATCCGTGCGGTCGCGCTCGGTCATGTCGACCACCGTCTCCATCGGCGCGGTCAATTCATAGACGTAGGAGACGTCGGTGAAGAAGCGCTTGGCGGTCCCGCCCAGCGCCTCGGGCGCGACGCGGTCGAGCAGGATCAGGCCGAAATCAGAATCGGGCCGGCGCGTCGCCTCGCTGGTGTTGAACTCCTCCCAGCGGAAATGGAAGACCTCGTCGCCCTCCTCGCCGGTCACCGTCCAGTTGGCGGTGATGTGCGGGTGCTTGCCGACCAGCGACAGGCCCTCGTCGGAATGCGAGGCGAGCTCGAAGAACAGCAGCGACAGGCTCTGTGCGGCACGCGCGCTGACCGCGATGTCGGGGCCGGTGACGGCGATGCGATCGGCATGCGGAATCGCGCGCGCCTCGAACAGGCCCTTCAACTTGACACCCTGCCACTGGCTCTCGCTGAGCAGCGACACCACATTGGACATGGCGTGGATGCGCCCGATCAGGAGCTCGCGCGCGATGTCGATGTCCGAGCCGTGGCGCAAGGTGCGCGTCACGATCGACTGGATCACCGCCAGGATGTTCTTGACGCGGTGGTTGAGCTCGTCGATCACCGCGGTCAACCGCCGCTCGAAGCCGATCCTGACCTGGATCTCCCGGCTGAGCCGCAGATTGTTGTAGGCGACGTAACCGAACAGGCCGCACACCATTGCGGTGATGGCAAAGCCGATCGCCGCCACGATGATGGCGGTCTGCTCGGCGCGGCGCACCGAATTGGTCTTCGCGTAATAGCCGAGCTGCCAATCGCGGCCGCCGAAGCTCACCGTGCGCGTCGCCGACGGCGCCCCGTCCGCCGCCGCGATCCGCGTCGAGACCACGCCCTGATCATTGGCGATCAGCTCGCCGCCGTCCTTGCGCGGATCCCTGAGCGCCACCGCGAACAGCGACATGTCGTCATTGGCCAGCATCAGCGAGGCGAGCTCGTAGGAAAATGTGACGAACCCGGCCGGCTCCGTCGCGCCCTCGGGAACGACGGGCGCGGCCACGATGATGCCGATCGGACCGTTGCCGCGGATCAACGGCACCGGGTCGGAGGCAACCGACCTCTTTTCGGCGCGCGCCCGCGTGAGCATCGCGCTGCGAACCGGATCCTGATCGTAGCTGCGGCCGGGCAAGGCCGTGGTCTCGTTGCTGCGCGGCTCGAGATCCAACAGCACGTCGATCGGCTGGGTGACATCGGCAGGATTGATCGGCTTGTCGTCAAACGAGCGGATCTGCGGATTCGGGAAGCCGGCGCTGGCGATGGCGGCTTGCGCGTCCGCAAGCTCGTTCGGCTTCAGCCGGGCGATCCAGCCGGCCACCACAAAGTCGGTCTTGAAGGCGTAGATCGCCGAGCGCAGCGGCTCCAGCATGTTCGGCTTGATCACCGACGGCGCGCGGAACAGGCCCGAGGCGACACGCGCGAGCAGCTCCCGCTCGGTCAGGCGGTCCTGAACCAGGCTCGCATGCACGTCGATCGCACGCGCCAGCGCGATCCGGTCCAGCGCCAGCTCCTGGTCGTGGACGCGATAAGCCGCAAGCCCGGAGAGCAAGGCCCCGAGCAGAGCGATGAAGCCGATGATGAAACCCAGCCTGACCACGCGATTACTCAGGCGAAAGCAGGACGTCGGCAATGAACACGGAGCACATGAACGCCGCTCGAACGGCCAGAGGCCGAAGCAGGGTAAACCCCAGTGGCGGAGATAATGAAGGAGGAGGCATCAGTACGCAACTTGGGTCGCCTGAAAAGCTTAATCCGCCCGGCCGATGGTCTGGCCGGGTTGATCTTCGCCCCGGGCGCCGGAGGTAGTTAATCGCCGCGTGCGAGATTTGTTCCGCGGTTGCGGCATGGCCCAGGCGTTAACGGCGAAAAACGCCTGCGCCAACTGGTCGCGTCCGGTTAGCCGGCCCGTTTCAGGCCGCCTTTGGCCTCGATGAAACCGACGATTCGGTCGAGCCCCTCACTCTTCTTGAGGTTGGTCATGACGAAGGGCCGCTCGCCGCGCATGCGCCTGGCATCCGTCTCCATCTTCTCCAGGGAGGCGCCGACATGGGGCGCAAGGTCGGTCTTGTTGATGACCAGGAGGTCGGACCGGGTGATACCCGGGCCGCCCTTGGACGGGATCTTGTCGCCGGCGGCGACGTCGATGACATAGATGGTAAGGTCGGCCAGCTCCGGGGAAAAAGTGGCAGCGAGATTGTCGCCGCCGGATTCGATCAGCACGAGGTCAAGTCCGGGAAACTTGGCGCGCATGTCCGCGACCGCAGCGAGATTCATCGAGGCATCCTCGCGGATCGCCGTGTGCGGACAACCGCCGGTCTCGACGCCGGCGATGCGATCCGGCGTCAGCGATCCCGAACGCACCAGGAACTCCGCATCCCATTTGGTGTAGATGTCGTTGGTGATTGCCGCAATGTCATAGCGCTCGCGCATGGTCTTGCAGAGCAGGTCCATCAGCGCGGTCTTGCCGGATCCGACCGGACCGCCGACGCCGACACGCAAGGGACCGTGAGATTTCGCCATGTGACTTGTTCTCTCCTGATGACTTGACGGCCGCACCGCTCACGACCGAAACAAGCGGGTATATTGCGTCTCGTGCCGCAAGCTGGCGAGATCGGCGCGAAACGTCGCGCTGCCGAGATCGTCCAAGGTTGCATTCAGCGCGCGATTGGCGGTGGCGGCGACGGCGGCTTCCAGCTTCACCAGCACACGCTGGCTATCGGTCTGGCCGAGCGGAATGAGCCGGCTGGCGGCGGAAATCCAGTTCGAGACCAGCGCATGCAGGAAGGCGTGCAGCGTCGGCGCCAACGGCACGGCGTGCATCGCGGCAACCACACCGACCGCGACCGGATAGACCAATGGCGCGCTGCATGCCGCGACCGTCGCGTCCAGTCCGTCGGCATCCCACGCGGCGCGCGAGATGTCGATGAAGGCGCGGCCCTGTGAGGTCGTCTCCAGCTGCCGCTCGCGCGACGGCACGAAGGCGCTCGCGAGCTCGGCGATCTCGTTCAAAGCGGCCGTCTCGCCCGATTCCGTGGCGCGATAGGCGTGGACCAGAAACGTGGCGTCACAGAAGCCGGAGCCGTCGCCGAGCATCGCATCGAGCCAATCCGCCAGCGTCGTCGTGTCGGTGACGTCGCCCGCCTCGACCGCCCATTCGATGCCGCTGGAATAGGAGAAGCCGCCGACGGGAAATGCCGGCGAAAGCCAGGTCATCAGCCGGTACAACGCCGCCGCCTCGCCCTCGGCAAGATCACCGGCGCCGACCGGCTCATTTGTGGTCATGAGCATGCTTGTGGCCGTGGTGATGGTCGGGATGATCGCAATGCTCGTCGTGGTGATGGTGGTGCTCGTGGCTATGGTCGTGCGAGCCATGATCATGGTGGTGGCCATGGTCATGGTGATGATGGCCGTGATCGTGATGCGCATGGTCGTGTCCATGCGCGTGGCCGGCATCGGCGTAGGCGCCGCCTTCGGGATCGAACGGCGCCTCGATCTCGATTACACGCGCGCCAAGGCCCTTCACCATCGCCTCGATGACGTGATCGCGGCGGATGCGCAGGGCCTTGGCCATGATCTGGGTCGGCAGATGACGGTTGCCGAGATGCCAGCCGACGCGGACGAGGTGGTGCGGATCGCGGCCGCGGATTTCGAGCAGCGGCTCGGGCGCCGCGACCACCTCGATCAGCCTTCCGTCCTCCAGCACCAGCGCATCGCCGCCGCGCAGCGCGACGGCATGCTCCAGGTCGAGCAGGAATTCGAGGCCCCGGGTGCCGGTCATCGCCATGCGGCGGCGGTGCCGGTCGTCGAAACCGAGCACGACCGTGTCCACTGGCGCTTCCGTGAAGCGGTGCTGTCCCCTGACCTGCGTCGCCCGGATCATGCGTCGTACCTCTTTACCGTGTCTCGACCTTCTCGGGCGTGATGTATTCGATCTTCGGCGGCGCCGTGAAGCATTTCACCGCCACGCGGCCGAACGTCTTCATGTGCTCGGCAGCGCGATGCGGCCCCAGCGCCTCCATATTCTCCCACTGCTCGACGAACACCATCTTGGCGGGGTCGGTGACGCTCTCATGCAAGTCATAGGCGATATTGCCGGGCTCTTTCCGCGTCTCCTTGATGCAGGCGGTGGCGGCTGCAATGAATTCGGCGCGCGTCTCGGGCTTGATGGTCAAGGTGGCAACGACATAGATCACGAGAAATCCTCCCGGCTTTTCTTCTGAGGGTTACGATACCGGGCGGGACATTAGACCAGGCGGGACCGAACGCAAAACCGCAAAAAAGCCGTCTCCGGACACCGCCGGGGACATGCGTTGAGGCGCTATTTCAGTACATGAAATATCGCTGCGCCATCGGCAGCACCTCCGCCGGAGCGCAGGTCAGGAGCTCGCCGTCGGCGCGCACTTCATAAGTCTCCGGATCGACCTCGATATTGGGCGTCGCGTCGTTGTGGATCATGCTCTTCTTGGAGATCTTGCCGCGGGTGTTCTGGACCGCATAGAGCTTCTTCTCGATGCCGAGCTTTCGCGCGAGGCCACCGGTGATCGCGGCCTTGGAGGTGAACACCACCGAGGATGCCGTACGTGCCTTGCCGAACGCGCCGAACATCGGCTGGTAGTGCACCGGCTGCGGCGTCGGGATCGAAGCGTTGGGATCGCCCATGGGCGCGGCGACGATCGTGCCGCCTTTGACGATGCAGTCCGGCTTGACGCCGAAGAAGGCCGGCGACCACAGCACGAGATCGGCCATCTTGCCCTTCTCCACCGAGCCGATCAGCTTCGACACGCCGTGGGCGATCGCCGGATTGATGGTGTACTTGGCGATGTAGCGCTTGACGCGGAAATTGTCGTTGTCCTTGCCCTTGTCCTGCGGCAACGACCCGCGCTGCTTCTTCATCTTGTCGGCGGTCTGCCAGGTCCTGATGATGACCTCGCCGAGCCGGCCCATGGCCTGCGAGTCCGAGGACATCATCGAGAGCGCGCCGAGGTCGTGCAGGATGTCCTCGGCCGCGATCGTCTCTTTGCGGATGCGGCTTTCGGCGAACGCCAAATCTTCGGCGATCGAGGGATCGAGATGGTGGCACACCATCAGCATGTCCAGATGCTCGTCGATGGTGTTACGGGTGAAGGGCCGGGTCGGGTTGGTCGAGGACGGCAGCACGTTCTTCAGGCCGGCGACCTTGATGATGTCAGGGGCATGGCCGCCGCCGGCGCCTTCGGTGTGGAAGGCGTGGATGGTGCGGCCCTTGAACGCCTTGATCGTGTCCTCGACGAAGCCGGATTCGTTCAGCGTGTCGGTGTGGATCATCACCTGGATGTCGTGATCGTCGGCGACCGACAGGCAATTGTCGATCGCGGCCGGCGTGGTGCCCCAATCCTCGTGCAGCTTCAGCGCACAGGCGCCGCCCTTGATCATCTCGACCAGCGCGGCGGGCCGCGAGGCGTTGCCCTTGCCGGAAATGCCGAGATTGACCGGGAAGGCGTCGAACGACTGGATCATCCGCCCCATATGCCAGGGCCCCGGCGTACAGGTGGTCGCGAAGGTGCCGTGCGACGGGCCGGTGCCGCCCCCCAGCATCGAGGTGACCCCTGACATCAGCGCGTGCTCGATCTGCTGCGGACAGATGAAATGGATGTGGCTGTCGAAGCCGCCGGCGGTGAGGATCTTGCCCTCACCCGCGATCACGTCGGTGCCGGGGCCGATGATGATGGTGACCCCGGGCTGGATGTCGGGATTGCCGGCCTTGCCGATGCCTGCGATCATGCCGTCCTTGATAGCGACGTCGGCCTTCACGATGCCCCAATGGTCCACGATCAGCGCATTGGTGATGACGGTATCGGCCGCGCCCTGCCTGTTGGTGACCTGCGACTGCCCCATGCCATCGCGGATCACCTTGCCGCCGCCGAACTTCACCTCCTCGCCATAGGTGGTGAAATCCTTCTCGACCTCGATGATGAGGTCGGTGTCGGCCAGCCGCACCTTGTCGCCGGTGGTCGGGCCGAACATGTCGGCATAGACGGAACGCTTCATCTTGACGGACATCACAAGCCCCGTTTGCGATTGAATGTCTGGTTGGTCACAGCAAGGCCTTTGCTGCTTTCACGGCGTCATCGAATTTTTCGTCGAGCCACGCATTGCCGCCGCGGCACCCCGCCACGACCTGCGTGGCCCAGGCGATATAGTCGGCGAGATCTTCGCGCTCCCCAGCACTCGGATCGGTTTGAATGCGCGCGCCCGTATTGCTGATCTTGTCGGCGATCTTGATCAGCTTGGCGCCCGGCGATTTGTGGGGCGCGTCCTCGATCTGCTTCTGCCGCCGCTTCGCTTTCGGCAAGCTCATGTCGTCGGTGCACTCGGCAACGAGGGACGCTACCCGATCGGAAAATCTCTGCGCGAGTTCCTCGCGCGTGGTGTCGGTGTCCTCGATGGTATCGTGCAGCCAGCCGGCCGCGACCAGCTCGGCATCGGCGCCGTTGGTCGCGGTCGCGAGCAGGTTCGCGACCTCGGCGAGATGATTGATATAGGGCTCGTTGCCGCGGCCCTTGCGCGCCATGCCGTTATGGCGCTGCGCGGCGAGCTCGGCAGCTTCCGAGACGAGGCGGATTGGTGAAAGCATGGAAAATACCTCCGTTTCCGCCTCAACCATGCCGCGCCGTGCTCGTTCCTGCGGAGGTCACAGCTTTCCCATCACGTCGCCGCGGAAGCCGTAGATCGTCTTCTTCCCCGCCATGGCGACGAGCTGGACGTCGCGGGTCTGGCCGGGTTCGAAGCGGACGGCGGTGCCGGCGGCGATGTCGAGGCGCATGCCGCGCGCCTTCTTGCGGTCGAACTTCAGCGCCGGGTTGGTCTCGAAGAAGTGGTAGTGCGAGCCGACCTGGATCGGGCGGTCGCCGGTATTGGCCACGGTCAACGTCACCGTCTTGCGGCCGGCATTGAGCTCGATCTCGCCGTCCTGGATGAAGAGTTCGCCGGGGATCATGCTCTGCTCCTACCTGATCGGCTCGTGCACGGTGACGAGCTTGGTGCCATCAGGAAAAGTTGCCTCGACCTGGATGTCGTGGATCATCTCGGGAATGCCCGGCATCACCTGGTCGCGGGTCAGAACTTGCGCGCCTGACTGCATCAGCTCGGCGACGGTGCGGCCGTCACGCGCGCCTTCCAGAATGAAGTCGGAGATGATCGCGATCGCCTCGGGATGGTTGAGCTTGACGCCGCGGTCCAGCCGGCGGCGGGCCACGATCGCCGCCATCGAGATCAAAAGCTTGTCCTTTTCGCGGGGAGACAGATTCATGCGACATCTCTTCCGTTCAACACGTCAATTCAACCAGTCTAGTTCAGCCAGAGCCGCGGCAGGGCCGCACCGGTGCGCGCCAGCACCGTCATCATGTCGGCGCGCAAGCGCGCCGCATCTTGGGCACAGAACCGCGCCATTGCAAAGCCATTCCAGGCCGAGATTCCGGCTTCGCCGGAGAACGATTCCGACGCCTCGCGGATGCGCTCGACCAGGGCTTCGTCGCCGGGCACGATCAGGGCTGTGCCGATCGCCGCGCCACCTTTGGCGACCGCGGGCCGTGCAAGCTTGGCACCGATATCGCCGTCGAGCCGGACCGTCTCGGCGAACACCAGCCGCCCGCCGCGGCGTAGCCGCCAGCGGTCGACGAACTCGCCCTGCTCCATCCGCTCGCCCATGGCGGTGCGGCCGAACACCACGATCTCGCAGAACAGGAGCGAGGCCGCCTCGTCGAGGTCGATGTCGAAGCGGCGCTGGACGCGGGCACGGTCGAACAGAATCGTCTCCTGGGGCAGCCAGGCAAGATGCGCGTCCGCGCCGACCTTCAGGGCGATGTTGAGCTGCGCTGCCGCTCCGGGCGTGCGATAGACCTTTTCGGCGGCCGCTGTGGTCAGCGTCAGCCGCGCTGCATCCGCCGCCGCTATCTCGATATCAAAGCGATCACCGCCGGCAACACCGCCGGCCGTGTTGACGAACACGCCGGACAGGCCCTGATCTTCCGGCGAGGGAAAGCGGACGCGGAGCGAACCGGATTCATGCAAGGTGCCGCGCCGTGTCACCCCGTCGCGCGCATGCACGTCGAAGCGCACGGTGCCACGGGCACGGTTGGCCTCGAACAGCGTGGACGTGGCTGACAATTCGCTGCGCATCCGTCTCCCCCAACCGGTCGCGGCAGGTCTGTTCCGGCTTACAGCGCCATCTGGCGGCTGATCTCGCCCGGATCGAGATTGGAGCGGTCGCAGGTGAACTTCACCGCGCCGCGATCCATCACCGCGAAACTGTCGCCGAGTTCGCAGGCAAAGTCGAGATATTGTTCGACCAGCACGATGGCGATGTTGCCGAGGTTGCGCAGATACGAAATGGCGCGGCCGATGTCCTTGATGATCGAGGGCTGGATGCCTTCGGTGGGCTCGTCGAGCAAAAGTAGTTTCGGCCGCATCACCAGCGCGCGGCCGATCGCGAGCTGCTGCTGCTGGCCGCCGGAGAGGTCGCCGCCGCGCCGGCCCAGCATGGATTGCAGCACCGGAAACAGCGAGAACACATCGTCCGGAATGTGCTTGTCCTCGCGCTTGAGCGGACCGAAGCCGGTCTTGAGGTTCTCCTCGACTGTCAGCAACGGGAAGATCTCGCGGCCCTGCGGCACGAAGCCGATGCCCTTGCGCGCCCGCTCGTACGGCTTGAGGCCGGTGATATCGCTGCCGTCGAACACGATTGCGCCCGACGAGATCGGATATTGCCCGACCATCGCGCGCAGGAGCGAGGTCTTGCCGACACCGTTACGTCCGAGCACGCACGTGACCTTGCCGGGCTCGGCCGAGATCGAGACGCCGCGCAGCGCCTGGGCAGCACCGTAAAACAGGTTGATGTCTTTCACTTCAAGCATCGGAAACACCTTTGCGGGCGAATAGCGAATGGCGAGTAGCGAATAGGAGAAGCGGCCAGTCCATTCGCCATTCCCTATTCGCCATTCGCTACCTTCCCAAATACACTTCGATGACCCTCTCGTTGGACGAGACCTGGTCGATGGTCCCTTCCGCGAGCACCGTGCCTTCGTGCAGGCAGGTGACCTTGACGCCGAGCTCGCGCACGAAGGTCATGTCGTGCTCGACCACCATGACGGTGTGGGTCTTGTTGATTTCCTTCAGCAGCTCGGCGGTGAGATGCGTCTCGACGTCGGTCATTCCCGCGACGGGCTCGTCGACCAGCAGCAGTTTCGGATCCTGCGCCAGCAGCATGCCGATCTCCAGCCATTGCTTCTGGCCGTGGCTGAGGCTGCCGGCGAGACGATTGCGAGCCTCGGTGAGGCGGATCGTCTCCAGCACCTTGTCGATGCGTTCGGCCTCCGCCTTGCTGCCGCGCCAGAACAGCGTGCCGCGGACCGAATGGTCGACATTGAGCGCCAGCAGGAGGTTGTCCTGCACGGTCTGGCTCTCGAACACGGTCGGCTTCTGGAACTTGCGGCCGATGCCGAGCTCGGCGATGCGGGTCTCGTCGAGGCGCGTCAGGTCGGTGACGCCGTCGAACAGCACGGTGCCTTCATCCGGCTTGGTCTTGCCGGTGATGATGTCCATCATCGTGGTCTTGCCGGCGCCGTTCGGGCCGATGATGGCGCGCATCTCGCCGGGCTCGAGCGTCAGCGACAGATTGTTGATGGCGTGGAAGCCGTCGAACGAGACGTGCACGCCGTCCAGATAAAGCATCGCGGAGGTCGCGCGGGTGTCCATGACGTTCATGACCGCTTACTCCGCCATCTTGGGTTCGGTGACGCCGTCTTCGGCCGCGGCACTCATGGAGGTGGCGGAGGTGCGTCTTTCCTTCGATTGATCCCACCAGGCATTGAAGGTGCCGACGATGCCCTTGGGCAGCAGCAGCGTCACCAGGATGAACAATGCGCCCAGCATGAACAGCCAGTACGGCGCGAGCACGCCCGAGGTGAAGAACGTCTTGGCGTAGTTGACGACGACGGCGCCGAGCGCCGCGCCGACCAGCGTGCCGCGGCCGCCGACCGCGACCCAGATCACCGCCTCGATCGAATTGCCGGGGGCGAATTCGCTCGGGTTGATGATGCCGACCTGCGGCACGTAGAGCGCGCCGGCAACGCCGGCCATGCAGGCCGACACCGTGAACACGAACAGCTTGTAGGATTCGACGCGGTAGCCGAGGAAGCGCGTGCGCGATTCCGCGTCGCGCACGGCAATCAAGACCTTGCCGAGCTTGGAGGAGACGATGGCGCGGCAGATCAGGAAGCCGATGATCAGCGCCAGACAGCTCAGCGCGAACAACGCGGCGCGCGTCCCCTCCGCCTGGACGTTGAAGCCCAGGATGTCCTTGAAGTCGGTCAGGCCGTTATTGCCGCCGAAACCAAAGTCGTTGCGGAAGAAGGCGAGCAGCAGCGCGTAGGTCATCGCCTGCGTGATGATCGACAGATAAACGCCGGTGACACGTGAGCGGAAGGCGAGCCAGCCGAAGCAGAAGGCGAGCAGGCCCGGTACGACCAGCACCATCAGCGCCGCGAACCAGAACATGTCGAAGCCGTACCAGTACCAGGGCAGCTTCTCCCAGTTCAGGAACACCATGAAGTCGGGCAGGATCGGATTGCCGTAGACGCCGCGGGTGCCGATCTGCCGCATCAGGTACATGCCCATGGCGTAGCCGCCGAGCGCGAAGAAGGCGCCGTGACCGAGCGAGAGGATGCCGCAATAGCCCCAGATCAGGTCGATCGACAGCGCCAGGATGGCGTAGCAGACATACTTGCCCCAGAGCGCGACGAGATAGGTCGGCACCTGCAGGATCGAGCCCGCGGGAAGCAGCAGGTTGGAGAGCGGAATGAGGATGCCGCAGGCCGCGACGACGGCAAGGAAGATCGTCGCGCTGCGGTCCAGCGATCGCGTCAGCATGTGAGGGGTCATGCTTCCACCGCACGGCCCTTGAGCGCGAACAGGCCGCGCGGCCGCTTTTGAATGAAAAGGATGATCAGGACCAGGATGGCGATCTTGCCGAGCACGGCACCGGCGACCGGCTCCAGGAACTTGTTGGCGATGCCGAGCGTGAAGGCGCCGACCAGCGTGCCCCAGAGATTACCGACCCCGCCGAACACCACGACCATGAAGCTGTCGATGATGTAGCTCTGGCCGAGATTGGGGCTGACATTGTCGATCTGCGACAGCGCGACGCCGGCGATGCCGGCAATGCCCGAACCGAGGCCGAAGGTCAGCGCGTCGACGCGCGAGGTGGCGATGCCCATGGAAGCCGCCATGCGGCGGTTCTGCGTCACGGCGCGCATTTCGAGGCCCAGCGCGGTGTAGCGCAGCATCGCGAGCAGGATCGCGAACACGGCGAGCGTGAAGAGAAGGATCCAGAGCCGGTTATAGGTGATGGTGATCTGGCCGAGCTCGAACGCGCCGCTCATCCAGGAGGGGTTGCCGACCTCGCGATTGGTCGGGCCGAACATGGTGCGTACCGCCTGCTGCAGCACCAGCGACAGGCCCCAGGTCGCGAGCAGCGTCTCGAGCGGGCGGCCGTAGAGGAAGCGGATGATACTGCGCTCGATCAGCACGCCGATCGCGCCGGCGACGAGAAAGGCGAGCGGCACGGCGATCAAGAGCGAATAGTCGAACAGGCCGGGATAGCGGGTGCGGATCACCTCCTGCACCACGAAGGTGGTGTAGGCCCCGATCATCACCATCTCGCCATGCGCCATGTTGATGACGCCCATCACGCCGAAGGTGATGGCGAGCCCGATCGCGGCGAGCAGCAGCACCGAGCCGAGCGAGAGGCCGTACCAGGCATTCTGCACCATCGACCAGACCGCGAGCGAATTCTGGATCGAGCCGATCGCGCTCGCGGCGGCCTTGGTGACCGAGGCCGGCTGATCGCCCATGCCGGTGAGCAGCGCCAGCGCATCCTGGTCGCCCCGCGCCTTGAGGGTCGCGACCGCTTCGAGCTTCTCGACCTCGGTGGCGTCGGACTTGAACAGCAGGATCGCCGCGCGGGCCTCACCCAGCGCCGCCTTGACGGATTTGTTGGCTTCCTTGGCAAGCGCGGCGTCGACGGCCTCGAGCGCGGTCTCCTCGTGCGACTTGAAGACGGACTGCGCGGCTTGCAGGCGCGTTCCCAGATCCGGAGACTGCAGCGTCAGGCTGCCCAGCGCGGCATCGACGCTGCGGCGCAGGCGGTTGTTGAGGCGAACCGCGGTCGCACTGTCGGGAACGCTGGCGACGGCCTCGCCGGTCGCAGCGTCGATCGACTTGCCGTCTGCATCGGTCACGTAGACCTTCTTGCTGTCGGGATCGGCCATGAGACGGCCGTCCTGGAGCGCATTGATGATGGGAAAAGCCAGCTTGCTGCCGCTGCCCGCGATCACACCGATCGCTTCTTCCGTGTCGGAAAAATCGTCGTTGGCGAATTTGGCGACCGCATCCTCGAACGGACCGGCGAAGGCCGGCAGCGCGAACGCAATCAGGAACAACGAGAGTGCAAGCGAACAGAGACGAGCGGACAAATGGGCTGGCACTGTGAATGACCCCGGCAGAAATGAGTGGAGAAGGCGGCGGGATCGCCGCCCTCTCCGGTCTTGCAATGGAGCGTCAGATCGGGATCAGGAGCCCGAGCCGAGGCACTTGTTGGACTTGGTGTTGAAGTTGCCGCACTTCTTGCCGACCCAGTCGCCGATCAGGTCCTTGGAGCCGTCGAGCTCCTTCGACCAGGCGTCACCGGGGACGAGGCTCGGGGTTTTCCAAACCACGTCGAACTGGCCGTTGCCCTTGATCTCGCCGATGAACACCGGCTTGGTGATATGGTGGTTCGGGAGCATCTTGGAGGTGCCGCCGGTCAGGTTCTTGGCTTCGATGCCCGGGAGAGCGTCGATGACCTTGTCGGGATCGGTCGACTTCACCTTCTCGACCGCCTTGACCCACATGTCGAAGCCGATCACGTGCGCTTCCATCGGATCGTTGGTCACGCGCTTCGGATTCTTGGTGTAGGCCTGCCACGCCTTGATGAACTTCTCGTTCTCCGGCGACTTGATCGACTGGAAGTAGTTCCAGGCGGCGAGGTGGCCGACCAGCGGCTTGGTGTCGATGCCGGCGAGCTCTTCCTCACCCACCGAGAACGCCACCACCGGGATGTCCTTGGCCTTGATGCCCTGGTTGCCGAGCTCCTTGTAGAAGGGAACGTTGGCGTCGCCGTTGATGGTCGAGACCACCGCGGTCTTCTTGCCGGCCGAGCCGAACTTCTTGATGTCGGCCACGATCGTCTGCCAGTCGGAATGACCGAACGGCGTGTAGTTGATCATGATGTCTTCCTGGGCGACACCCTTGGACTTCAGATAGGCCTCCAGGATCTTGTTGGTGGTGCGCGGATAGACGTAGTCGGTTCCCGCGAGCACCCAGCGCTTCACCTTCTCGTCCTTCATGAGGTAGTCGACGGCAGGGATCGCCTGCTGGTTCGGCGCAGCCCCCGTGTAGAACACGTTACGCTCGCTCTCCTCACCCTCGTATTGCACGGGGTAGAACAGGATGCTGTTGAGCTCCTTGAACACCGGGAGCACCGACTTACGCGACACCGAGGTCCAGCAGCCGAACACGACCGAGACCTTGTTCTTGGTGATCAGCTCGCGCGCCTTCTCGGCGAACAGCGGCCAGTTCGATGCGGGATCGACGACGACGGCCTCCAGCTTCTTGCCGAGCACGCCGCCCTTCTTGTTCTGCTCGTCGATCAGGAAGAGGATGGTGTCCTTCAGCGTGGTTTCGCTGATTGCCATCGTGCCGGACAGGGAGTGGAGTACACCCACCTTGATGGTGTCGTCGGCGGCCTTTGCGCCAGTCAATGAAGCCAGACCGAGCATCAGTCCGGCGGTCGCAGCGAGCACGCCGCGGCGGCTAAATGACGCCGCTATATCGTGAGTGGATTTGTTAAACATGAGTGCCTCATCTCCCTGACGCAGACGTGAAAAACGCTGCGAAACGGCCCCACGGCCGCCTGCGGTTAACGGAATCGCAAGAACCATGCCATGGGCTGGACACCCATCAACTTATTGAATTTGCAAAACTAATTGCCAGAAATCGAAGTTTCTCCGCAGACTTGCAGCCTAAATCATAGGCAACATAAATGTATGCGAAAGCGGCAGTCAGACTACTTTCTAAGCAAATCGCTAATGCTGGCTAAATTTCTGGCAGCAGTATTTTTGCACCGCACCCGCTGTTTTGGAGGCAAGTGCCTTGAAAGCGCCCCCTCGATGTTCCATATGAGCGTCCGAGACCTCTTGCGAATCAAGGGGTCGTAGCGAGCCGCGTGTTCTTAAGCCCTCTACGGGCCTCTGGCTTGCCCCATATCATCCAAGCCATCCGACACCCCAAACACGCAGGTGTCTTCTCGACACCCTTTTGCGCGCGCCGCGCTGATGCGCCGGGCGTTCGCTTTTGACATGGAAAGAACCCCTCTTTTGACTTCGTTTCAGGACTTCGGCCTCGCCGAACCCATCGCGCGCGCTCTTCGTGAAGAGAATTACGTCACCCCCACTCCGATCCAGGCCCAAACCATCCCGCTGGCATTGACCGGCCGCGACGTCGTCGGCATCGCCCAGACCGGTACCGGCAAGACCGCGTCCTTCGCGCTGCCGATCCTGCATCGTCTGCTCGAGAACCGCATCAAGCCGCAGCCCAAGACCGCCCGCGTGCTGGTGCTGTCGCCGACCCGCGAGCTGTCCGGGCAGATCCTCGACAGCTTCAACGCCTACGGCCGCCACATCCGCCTGTCCTCGACGCTCGCGATCGGCGGCGTGCCGATGGGCCGCCAGGTCCGTGCGCTGATGCAGGGCGTCGACGTGCTGGTCGCCACCCCCGGCCGCCTGCTCGACCTCGTGCAGAGCAACGGCTTGAAGCTTTCAAGCGTCGAGTTCCTCGTGCTCGACGAAGCCGACCGCATGCTCGACATGGGCTTCATCAACGACATCCGCAAAATCGTCGCCAAGCTGCCGATCAAGCGGCAGACCCTGTTCTTCTCGGCCACCATGCCGAAGGACATCGCCGAGCTCGCCGATTCCATGTTGCGCGACCCCGCCCGTGTCGCGGTGACCCCGGTGTCCTCGACCGCCGAGCGGATCAACCAGCGCATCCTGCAGGTCGACTTCGCGGCCAAGCCGGCCTTCCTGACCAAGCTGCTGCAGGACGAGGCGATCAACCGCGCGCTGGTCTTCACCCGCACCAAGCACGGCGCCGACAAGGTGGTGAAGACGCTGGCCAAGGCCGGGATCGCCGCCAACGCCATCCACGGCAACAAGTCGCAGAACCATCGCGAGCGCACGCTGGCCCAGTTCCGCTCGGGAGAGATCCGCAC
Organism: Bradyrhizobium sp. SUTN9-2; assembly: GCF_003122645.1. NCBI lineage: Bacteria > Pseudomonadati > Pseudomonadota > Alphaproteobacteria > Hyphomicrobiales > Nitrobacteraceae > Bradyrhizobium > Bradyrhizobium sp. SUTN9-2. Next base: position 1,842,965 of record NZ_LAXE01000001.1, on the reverse strand, counting down.
CCTGGTCGCCACCGACATCGCCGCTCGCGGCATCGACGTCGACGGCATCAGTCACGTCATCAACTTCGACCTGCCGAACGTGCCGGAGACCTACGTCCACCGCATCGGCCGCACCGCGCGCGCAGGAGCCGACGGCACCGCAATCTCGCTGGTCGCGGGCGGCGAGGAGCTCGGCTATCTGCGCGACATCGAGCGGCTGATTCGCGTCGCCCTGCCGCGGGAGGACCACCGCACCGACGCCGGCCGCCGCGATGCTGGTCCCGCCCCGTCGCAGCAACGACAGGGCCGGCCGGGCGGTCGTCCGGGCCAGCGCCCGCAAGGCGCACGCCACGGTGACGGACGTCGCGCCGACGAACGGCATGCCGACGGGCGCCACCATAGTGCCGGTAAGCAAGGCGACGGCAGGCACGGTGAAGGCCGGCACGCCGAGGCGAGGCATGCCGACGGACGGCCCGGCAGTGGCCCGAATGCTTCCAAGGGTTCTCGCCGCCGCCGCTCCGGTGGTAAGATGCATTCATCGCCTGTCGACCGTCCGGAACAGCGTTCCGCGCATAGCGCCGGGACCCCTGATGGGATACAAGGCGTTGCCTTTTTGCGCCGCCAGAGTCGGCCAAACAGCCAACCGAACCGCAAACCCTATTCGCACTAGCCGTCCACGACCTGGAGATATCAATGGCTAAGGAAGAGCTGATCCAGTTCGAAGGACTGGTCACCGAAATCCTCCCCGATGCCCGCTACCGCGTGCAGCTCGACGCCGGACACGAGATCGTTGCCTATACCGCCGGCAAGATGAAGAAGAACCGCATCAAGACGCTCGCGGGCGACCGCGTGACGGTGGAGATGTCGCCCTATGACCTCGAGAAGGGCCGGCTGATTTTCCGCCACAAGGACGAACGTCCCAGCACGCCGGGCGGACCGCCCCGTCCCGGACAGCGCGGCGGCCAATTCCGCCGCCGCTAGTCGGCTGCGGCGCGGGTTCGAATTCCGATCTGTAGATTGATCCGCCGTTGACATCGGCGGATCAAAAAATCGTGCGCGTCCGGATTGTTTCGAACCGTTGCTTCCGATAAAATGAATTAATCGATTTTCGGCCGGACGACATTGGCATCCACCGGTACAGCCGGTTCAGACACGCTGACGACCCTTCCAGAAATTCGATCCTAACCCTGCCCGCGCGAGCGGGCTCCGACATAGTGTTATCTGAGAGGGACTACCCCCGTGAGCATGGGAACCGTGAAGTGGTTTAACGCAACCAAGGGCTATGGCTTCATTCAGCCCGACGATGGCGGCCAGGACGTGTTCGTTCACATCAGCGCCGTGGAGCGCGCCGGCCTCGGCTCGCTCCGCGAGGGCCAGAAGATCTCCTACGAGATCGTGGCCGACCGCCGTTCCGGCAAGTCGGCGGCGGACAACCTGCGCGCTGCGGGCTGAGCCCGCCGGGCGCCGGCCCGATCAGCGAGCCAAAGCACAAAGGCCGTGCGCAACGCACGGCCTTTTTTTCATGTCACGGGCGGCTGACAGATCTCAACACGTCGACGGCACGTTGTTGTAGGGCACGCAGGTGACCTGACGCGGCCGCGTGTAGGAGAGATCGCTCAGGGTTACGCTCGACTTCAACACGTAGCCGATGGTGGGCGTGTAAGTGTAGTTGGCTTCGCTCAGGATGAGATAGCTCGACGGAATCAAGAGTGCCGGGGGAATCATCGTGGTGACCGTGTCGCCGGCGTTCCGAGCCGAGGTCGCAAGCGTGGCTTGCGTCGCGCCGCTCGCAATCGTGCCGGCCCTGCTCCACTGGACCTTGGCGATGCTGTTGGCGTCGATGTAGATCTGGGAGATCGTGCCCTTCACGAGCGCAGCGTCGTAAGGCATGACGACGGAGATGCTTGCCGTGAACGTATCCTTCATGCTGGCATCGTTGAGCGTGGTCGACTGCGAGGTCAAATCGGACAATGTCCGCGCGATCAACGTGATTTTGCGGTCGATCGCCACGGCGGACGAAAATTCGACAGTGCCGAAGAACATCACCAGCATCAGCGGTACGATGATCGCGAATTCGGTCGCCGCCAGCGCGCGCTTGTCGGCGACGAAGCCGCGCACGGAGCCGCGTGCATTCCTCCAGATGTTCGCAATCGCCCGCATCGGTCCGCCCAGATCCATCTGCCTCAGAAGGGTTCGTTCTTGAACGCCACCGTCGCCACCATCAGCCGCTTGTTGCTGCATCCCGCGTTGTAGCCGAGGCCGGTGACGATGAGCGGCCATTGATAGAACAGGCGCACCACGACGACCTGACCGGAGCTTCCGGCACTGTACTGCATCCCGGAGGGATTGAAGGTGCAGGAATTGCCGAAATTGGTGAGGCTGAGCGTCCCGAACGAGCTGGTGCTGACGACGTCGACGTACAGCTTGCTGCAATCGAACAGCGCCGGAATCTTGCTGCAGACGAAGGTCTTGAACGTCGTCTGATCGCATGCAGCGACTGTGTTGGGCGCGGACTGGCAGGCCGCCACCGAGCCGCCCTGCGCCTGAGCCTGGCCGGTTAGAATCGCGCGCGCGGAGTCCTGCGCGATGGTCTCGAGCACCTGGCTGGAGAAGAACATGAGCGCCGTCTCGAGGATCGCGAACAGCAGCGCGAAGAACATCGGTGCGACCAGCGCAAATTCGACGGCCGCGGAGCCGCGGCGGTTGCCGCGAAACCGGAGCAGCGCTTTCCGGAGCGTGAACCTCGTAGGTGCAGGCGATGGCATCTCGTCAAATTCCCCAGCGGCCGGCGATCATCTGCCCGTTCAATAGCGGAAACTGATTGTCTAAGTGTTTCAGACGATCCGCTTCCGGCGGACCGCGCCGTTAACACCGCGTTAACCAGCGCCCGCAAGCGGGAGGAAGCACGGCATGCAACGAGGTGCCGCCCTCGAATCGAGCGGCTTGGCGGGATCGAGGCCCACCCGTCAGCTAGTTTGGCTTGGCAGCCGCGCCGGCACCCGCACCTCCGCTGGCGCTGCTGCTCAGCGTACCGGCCTGGCTCATCGCGTTGTTGAAATAGGTGTCGCTGTCGCCGAGCGTCACGCGGCGCTGGCAAAGCGGCACGCAACTGTAGGACTCCCGCTCGACCCCGCGATAGACGGTGACGAGCCGGTCGCTCGGACCTTCGACCTGGATCTGGCGGTCCACCAGAATCTCGCCGCCGCGGTCGAGCGCGATGAAGTTGGTGGCCCCGTAGCCCTTTCCGGTCACGACGATCATGCCGCCGGGCTGGAGCGTGACGTCGGCGATCAGGGGATTGCCGACCACGATGGTCGCCACCTTGCCGGGCAGCCGCACCAGCTTGGCCTGGTCGACATTGACGGCGATGGTATCGGCGACTGGCTCGGCAAGGCCGGCGGCCGGCGAGGCCAGCACCGCAGCGGCAACCAGTACACAGACGCGCACATGACGGCGCAGCATTTCTTTACGCATACTCTTACCCCCGGGACGTCACAGACCGGCAGAAGCGACCGAATACAGCGGAGCCGGTGCCCGACCCGGCTAACCTGCCTTTAATTCGTGAACGTTCCGCAAACTCGCCGCGTATTGTTTGAACGGACGGACATTTGCGGGGCCCGCCCCCTAAAGCGCGATGAGTTTTGGATGAATCGTCATCGCGCTTTAGGTTGTTGTTTACGCATGATCTTTCCGGAAAACTGCTTCGCACTTTTTCGGATTATGCTTTAGTGCCGGAACGGATAGGCGAGCTGGCCCCCGATCTCCTTGGGCATGGCCGCTTCGTCCTTGCCGTAATCCTGTGGCAGCCTGCCCTCCGGCATGCGGAAGGTGCCGAACAGCACGTCCCAGATCGGGAACGTTCCGGCAAAATTGGTGTCGCCGCCCTCTTCGAGCGAGGTGTGGTGCCAGCGATGGAAGACCGGCGTCGCCAGCACGTATTTGAACGGTCCGAAAGTCCAGTTCAGGTTGGCGTGCACAAAGGCCGAGTGGAAGGTGGTGAACGGGCCGACCCAGACCATGACGTTCGGGGAGATGCCTGCCATCAGCAGCACGACGTCGACGCTGATCGTCCCGAGCAAGAGATTGACCGGATGGAAGCGCGCCGCGGAGATCCAGCCGATCTCCTCCGACGAATGATGGATGGCGTGATATTTCCAGAAGCCGCCGTCGTGGAAAAGCCGATGCAGCCAGTACAGCATGAAATCGGACAGCACCAGGAACAGCACGGCCTGCAGCCACAGCGGCAGCTGCGCCAGCGGACCGTGGCCATTGTCGTAAAAGGCGATGAGCTCGTCGGCGTCGTGGATGTTGAAGACGACGCTGGCGCCGACAACCAGCAGCCCGATCCGCATGGTGCGGGCGAACACCGGAACGAAGAACCAGTAGCAGATGTCGGTGACGATCTCCCGCTTGCGCCACCACGGCGCGCCGGGATTGCAGGCCCAGAAATGCTCCAGCACGGTGAAGACCGCCGCGAGCACCAAGGTGACCGGGATCACCTTGACGATGGTCTCGCCGAGCATCAAGGCGACTTGCATGGGCAGGCTCGACATCGTCGCCTCTCTCCGCGAATTCCGCTGTAGCTCAAGGCCTACTCCGCGAAATTTAAGGGAGGGTGAAGCACGCGCCGCGTTGGCGGCGCATCCGGAACCGCAACGAATTTGCAGGTGCCGTCTTAAGGCGAAATTCACTCTGGGCAAAAGCATCGCGCCGGACGTGGGATTACCCGGTCGAATTAACTCTCCCGAAAGAGCTCGGCTCTCATGGTCGTCGCGTCAACGACAGCGCCGAACGAGGCGGTCCCCACCCAGACGGAGTTTTGTTCATGAAGAACTTGATTGCGCGTTTCGCGAAGGATGAATCCGGCGCCACCGCCATCGAATACGGCCTGATCGCCGCCGGCATCGCGCTGGCCATCATCACCGTCGTCAACAATCTCGGCACCACGCTGAACGCCAAGTTCAGCTCGATCAGCACCTCGCTGAAGTAAGCGGGTCCACGAACGACGGCAAAAGCCCCGGACCTCCGGGGCGTTTGTTTTTCTGAAGACGGCGAGTTCCAGTGGCGTTGCACGAGTTCAGAACCGATGCCGCGGTCGCGGCGCACGAGGCGGAAGCGGCGCAGGCCGGCTCGTCGGTCTATTGGATCTGCCTTGCGCTGCTGGTTGCGACGGTCGCGCTCGCCGCACGTATTGCCAGCTTCTGGTGAAAGCGCGTTCGTCGGCCGAGGCCCGGCGCGCCCGTGCCTCCGTTGTCGGTTTGTTTAGCATCGCGCGCTAGCATCGCCCGAAGCAGCTCCCGCGACAAACCCAGGCCTCAAGACGCAGCCCATGATTCTCGACCTTGCGCGCCTTCTGCTCTTCCCGGCCCTGATGGCGTTCGCCGCCGCGAGCGATCTCTTCACGATGACGATCTCGAACCGCGTATCGCTGGCGCTGGTGGCGGGCTTCTTCGCGCTCGCCCTCGCCGGGGGCATGGCACCTTACGAGATGCTGAGTCATGTCGGCGCCGGTGCGCTCGTTCTGGTCGTGGCCTTCACCTGCTTCGCCATGGGCTGGGTGGGCGGCGGCGACGCCAAGGTCGCTGCCTCCGTCGCGCTCTGGTTCGGCTTCCCACATCTGATGAACTTCCTGCTCTACGCCTCGCTGTTCGGCGGCGCGCTGACGCTGCTCCTGCTGCAGTTCCGGCAATGGCCGCTGCCTTACGGGCTGGCAGGACAGGCCTGGCTCGCACGGCTGCACGCCAAGGAGAGCGGCATTCCCTACGGCATCGCGCTCGCGCTGAGCGCGCTGATGGTCTACCCGGAGACCGAATGGGTGAAGGCGATCGACCTCGCTCGCCTCGCGCTGCGCTGAACGCTCCGGGTAAACCCGGCGTTAAGGCGATTTAGATACGCCTCATTAACCATGCTTTGACGAATAGCTGGTCAACTGCCGATCACGGCGGCGGCAGCGTCGCGGCGTATTGTTGGAAAGTTGAAGCGTATGAATAGGGCACGCATTGTCGTCCTGACGGTCGCCATCTGCGCCGGCGGCGTCGCCGCGTACCTGGCGAGCGGCTCCGACAATTCTGCGCCGCCTCCGGTTCCGGTCGCACAGCTGCCGACCGTCGACGTCCTCGTGGCCAAGAACGACATCGGCCTCGGCCAGACCGTGAAGCCCGAAGACGTGCAATGGCAGACCTGGCCGACCGCGACCGCCAGCGCCACCTTCATCCGACGCAACGAGCGCCCCGACGGTGCGACCCAGGTGACCGGCTCGATCGCGCGCGCGCCCTTCATCCAGGGTGAGCCGATCCGCGACCAGAAGCTGGTCAAGGCCGAAGGTTCCGGCTTCATGGCGGCAATCCTGCCCACCGGCATGCGGGCGATCTCGACCGAGATCTCGCCGGAGACCGGCGCGGGCGGCTTCATCCTGCCCAACGACCGCGTCGACGTCCTGCTCACCCGCCGGCTCAAGAACCCGGATCAGAGCAGCGGCGCTCCCGACATCGTCACCTCCGAGATCATCCTGGCCAATATCCGGGTCCTGGCCATCGACCAGGCACCCAAGGAGAAGGACGGGCAGAACGCGGTGATCGGCAAGACCGTCACCCTCGAGCTCAATCCCGCGCAGACCGCAACGCTCTCCGCGGCGCGCCAGAGCGGCACGCTGTCGCTGGCGCTGCGCAGCATCGTCGACGTCAAGATGAGCGAGATCACGCTCGATGACTCCGCGCAGAAGCGCGACGGTGTCTCGATCATTCGCTACGGCATTCCAAGTCAGGCGGCTAAGGCACGATGAAGACAGTCGACATCAAATACAGGGCAGATTCGGCGACGATGCGGACCTCACTGGTCCGCGCCCTGTCGTTTTCGGCCGCCCTCGCGCTGGCGCTCAGCCCGACGATCGCCCCGGCAGTCGCCGCCGATTACCGCCCTGTGCCGCAGGCCGCGGCGGACGGCCAGATCAACGCGCGTTTCCTCTCGCTCGGCATCGGCAAGTCGGTCGTGATCGACCTGCCGCGCGACATCAAGGACGTGCTGGTCGCCGATCCCAAGATCGCCAATGCGGTGGTCCGCTCCGCACAGCGCGCCTATATCATCGGCGCCGCGGTCGGCCAGACCAATATCGTGTTCTTCGATTCCGCCGGGCAGCAGATTGCGGCCTACGACATCGCGGTGAAGCGCGACCTCAACGGCGTGCGGGCCGCACTGAAGCAGGTTCTGCCCAACTCAGACATCCAGATCGACGGCCTGGGCGACGGTATCGTCCTGTCCGGCACGGCCGCCAACCCTATGGAGGCGCAACAGGCCAACGAGCTCGCTGCGCGCCTGGCCGGCGGCGTCGACAAGGTGGTGAACTCGATCGTGGTGCGCGGCCGCGACCAAGTCATGCTCAAGGTGACCGTTGCCGAAGTCGCGCGCACGATCGTCAAGCAGCTCGGTATCGACCTCACCGCCAACCTCAACTACGGCACATCGGTGGTGAGCTTCAGCAACTCCAACCCGTTCACGGCCCTCGGCCGTAATCTGGTGGATGGCAACAATCTCACTGCGAGTTTCGGCGCGACGCCTTCGGTGCAGGCGACCCTGCGTGCGATGGAGAGCGCGGGCGTGATCAGGACGCTGGCCGAGCCGAACCTGACCGCGATCTCCGGAGAGTCCGCCACCTTTCTCGCCGGCGGCGAATTTCCGGTGCCCGCAGGTTATTCGTGCGATCCCGTCACGCGCGTCTGTACCACTCAGATCAGCTTCAAGAAGTTCGGCATCTCACTCAACTTTACGCCTGTGGTCCTGAGCGAAGGCAAGATCAGCTTGCGGGTGATGACCGAGGTCTCCGAACTGTCCAATGAGAATGCGATCACGCTGTCGCAGGCGGTGACCTCGAACACGGTCAACTCGCTGACGGTACCCTCAATCAAGACACGCCGCGCAGAGACTTCGCTGGAAATTCCGTCCGGCGGCGCGATGGCGATGGCCGGCCTGATCCAGCAGCAGACCAAGCAAGCTGTCAACGGAATGCCGGGGCTGATGCAGCTCCCGATCCTCGGCACGCTGTTCCGCAGCCGCGACTTCGTCAACAATGCAACCGAGTTGGTCGTGATCGTGACGCCCTATGTGGTCCGCGCGGTGGCGCCGAAAGACCTGTCGCGGCCGGATGACGGCTTCGCCCCGCCTGCGGATCCGCAGGCGCAGCTGATCGGCAATATCAACCGGATCTACGGCGTGCCGGGCCGGACCGAAGCGGCCAAGAACTACCGCGGCACCTACGGCTTCATTACCGACTGAGGCGGAACGGGGAAATTCACGATGATCACGAGACCACCCCAGCTTCGCAAGCGCGCCATCAGCCTCGGTGGCGCGCTCATCGGCCTCGCGCTCGCGGTCGGGGGCTGCCAGCACGACGAAGTCCTCACGGCGTCCATTCCCGACGACTACAAGCAGCGCCATCCGATCGCGGTCGAGGAGCAGAATCGCTCGATCGTCGTCTTCGTGGGTCATGCCCGCGGCGGATTAACCGCGGCCCAACGCGCTGACGTGATGGGCGTGGCATCGGCGTGGTTGCAAGAAGGCACCGGCGCGATTCGCATCGACGTGCCTTCCAATACGCCCAATGCTCGCCCGGTCGCCGATACGATGCGTGAGATCCAGGCGATGCTGGCGGCGGCAGGCGTTCCGCCGCGCGGCGTCAGCCTTCACCCCTACCAGCCGCAAGACAAGCGCTTCCTCCCCCCGATCCGGCTCACCTATTCCAGGATTGCCGCAGTCGCCGGTCCCTGCGGCCTGTGGCCGGAAGACATCGGGCCCTCGATGAAGAACAAGCGCTGGTTCGAGAACAAGGACTACTACAATTACGGCTGCGCTTATCAGCGCAACCTCGCGGCCATGGTCGACAATCCGTCGGATCTTGAGCAGCCGCGGCCCGAAACTCCGTCATACACGCCGCGGCGCATCACCGGGTTCGAGAAGTATCGCAAGGGAACGACGACGGCGACCACCTATCCCGAGGCCGACAGGGCCAAACTCAGCGACACCGGCAAATGATCAGTTACGCGCGCCAGACACACGAAGAGCAGCCGGCAGCAGCTCCTCCGCCGGTCGAGGAGCATATTGCGCCCGCGCCGCGCGTCTCGGTTCAGGCCTTCTGCGAAACCGTGGAGACGGCCGCCGCGGTGCAGTCGGCCGGCGAGGATCGCCGTCTCGGCAAGGCTCACCTGAAGATCCAGATGGGCGGCATGGCGGCCGCGATCGAAGCCTACCGCTCGGCTCCCACGCCGAACGTGATCGTGCTCGAGAGCGACGGTCGCAACGACCTGCTGGGCGGACTCGACCAGCTCGCCACCGTCTGCGATGCCGGCACCCGCGTGGTGGTGATCGGCCGCATCAACGACGTCACGCTCTATCGCGAGCTGGTGCGCCGCGGCGTCAGCGATTACGTGCTAGCGCCGGTCGGCGCGATCGACGTCGTACGCTCGATCTGCAACCTGTTCTCGGCCCCCGAAGCCAAGGCAGTCGGCCGCATCATCGCCGTGGTCGGAGCCAAGGGTGGCGTCGGGGCTTCGACAATCTCGCACAACGTCGCGTGGGCGATCGCGCGAGACCTCGCGATGGACGCCGTCGTCGCCGATCTCGACCTCGCCTTCGGCACGGCCGGGCTCGACTACAACCAGGATCCGCCGCAGGGTATCGCCGACGCCGTGTTCTCGCCTGACCGCGTCGACACCGCGTTCATCGACCGCCTGCTGTCAAAATGCACCGACCATCTCAGCCTGCTGGCGGCGCCTGCGACGCTCGACCGGGTTTATGATTTCGGCACTGACGCTTTCGATGCCGTATTCGACACGCTGCGCTCCACCATGCCCTGCATCGTGCTCGACGTTCCGCATCAATGGTCGGGCTGGACCAAGCGGGCCTTGATCGGGGCGGACGACATCCTGATCGTGGCCGCGCCCGACCTCGCCAATCTGCGCAATACCAAGAACCTGTTCGATCTGTTGAAGGCCGCGCGCCCCAACGACCGGCCGCCGCTCTACTGCCTGAACCAGGTCGGCGTGCCGAAACGGCCCGAGATCGCCGCCGCGGAGTTCGCCAAGGCAATCGAGAGCCAGCCGGTCGTCTCGATCCCGTTCGAACCGCAGATCTTCGGCTCGGCGGCCAACAACGGCCAGATGATCGCGGAGATCTCCGCCAACCACAAGTCGATCGAGATGTTCCTGCAGATCGCCCAGCGCCTGACCGGCCGCAGCGAGACCAAGAAGCAAAAGTCGTCCCTGCTTTCACCTCTGATTGAGAAGTTGCGGGGAAGATAAGCCGCCGCATGGAGTTGTTAAGTGTTCGGTAAGCGTAGCGGAACAGACACCGACCTTCGGGCGCCCAAGCCCGGCGCCGTGTCGCTCGAGCCTGCCCCGGCTCAGGCGCCGACGGTGTCGCGCGCTCCGCCTCCGCCGGCCGTCGCCTCGCCGCCGCTTGCGCCCGCCAAGGCTCCGCCGCCTCCGACCATGGAGAGCCGGCGTTCGGACAATTATTACGAGGTCAAGGCGACCATCTTCGGCGCGCTGATCGAGGCCATCGACCTCGCCCAGCTCGCCAAGCTCGATTCGGAGTCCGCGCGCGAGGAAATCCGCGACATCGTCAACGAGATCATCGCGATCAAGAACATCGTGATGTCGATCGCCGAGCAGGAGGAGCTGCTCGACGACATCTGCAACGACGTCCTCGGTTACGGCCCGCTCGAGCCGCTATTGTCGCGCGACGACATCGCCGACATCATGGTCAATGGCGCCAACACCGTCTACATTGAGGTCGGCGGCAAGATCCAGCGTACCGGCATCCGCTTCCGCGACAACCAGCAGCTTCTCAATATCTGCCAGCGCATCGTCAGCCAGGTCGGCCGGCGCGTCGACGAATCCTCGCCGATCTGCGACGCGCGCCTCGCCGACGGCTCCCGTGTCAACGCCATCGTGCCGCCGCTGTCGATCGACGGCCCCGCGCTCACCATCCGCAAATTCAAGAAAGACAAGCTGACGCTGGATCAGCTCGTCAAGTTCGGCGCGATCACGCCGGAAGGCGCCGAGATCCTTCAGATCATCGGCCGCGTCCGCTGCAACGTGCTGATTTCCGGCGGTACCGGCTCGGGCAAGACGACCCTGCTCAACTGCCTCACCAACTACATCGAGCACGACGAGCGCGTCATCACTTGCGAGGACGCCGCCGAGCTCCAGCTGCAGCAGCCTCACGTGGTGCGGCTGGAAACCCGTCCGCCCAACATCGAGGGCGAGGGCCAGGTCACGATGCGCGAATTGGTGCGCAACTGCCTGCGTATGCGTCCCGAACGCATCATCGTCGGCGAGGTCCGCGGACCCGAAGCCTTCGACCTGCTGCAGGCCATGAACACCGGCCATGACGGCTCGATGGGCACGCTGCACGCCAACAACCCGCGCGAGGCGCTGTCGCGCTGCGAATCCATGATCACGATGGGCGGCTTTTCCCTTCCGTCGCGAACAATTCGCGAGATGATCTGCGCCTCGATCGACGTCATCATCCAGGCCGCGCGCCTGCGCGACGGCTCCCGCCGCATCACCCACATCACCGAGGTGATGGGCATGGAAGGCGACACCATCATCACCCAGGACATCTTCCTCTACGACATGGTCGGCGAGGACGCCAACGGCAAAATCATCGGCCGGCACCGCTCAACCGGCATCGGCCGTCCGAAGTTCTGGGAACGCGCCCGTTATTACGGCGAGGAGAAGCGCCTCGCCGCGGCGCTCGACGCGGCGGAAGTCGCGCCGAAGACGTGAGCAGATTGGCAGCGCCATGAACATGCAGGTCCTCGCCCTCGCCTTCCTCGCCACCGCAGCAGTGGGTGGCATCGCCTGGGTATTCCTCTATCCGGTGCTGTCTGGGGAGCGAAAGGCGGAAAGCCGCCGTGCCTCGGTCGCGCGCGCCGAAGCGCCCACGGCCCGGCAGGCCGAGAAAACCCAGCGCTCTCGCCGCGAGCAGGTCGAGTCCACGCTGAAGGACCTCGAGGCGCGGCGCGCCCAGGAGAAGAGCGCTCCGCTCAGCGTCCGCCTGTCGCAGGCCGGGCTCGACTGGACGCCGCAGAAGTTCTGGACCGTGTCCGCCGTGGTGGCCGGCGTTTTTTTCGCGGCCGCTATGTTCGCGGGCGGCGGCCTGATCGGCGCCGCCGGTCTTGCCTTTGCCGGCGGCTTCGGCCTGCCGCGCTGGGCACTCGGCTTCCTCAAGAAGCGTCGCGAAACCAAGTTCCTGGCTGCACTGCCCGACGCGGTCGACGTGATCGTCCGCGGCATCAAGGCAGGCCTGCCCTTGTTCGAGTCGATCAAGGTCGTAGCCGCCGATTCGCCCGAGCCGCTGCGCAGCGAGTTTCTGGCCATCATCGAGACGCAGGCGATCGGCATGCCGCTGGGCGAGGCCTGCGCGCGGCTTTACGAGCGCATGCCACTGCCGGAAGCCAATTTCTTCGGGATCGTGGTGTCGATCCAGCAGAAATCGGGCGGCAACCTCTCCGAAGCGCTCGGTAACCTCTCCAAGGTGCTGCGCGACCGCAAGAAGATGAAGGAAAAGATCCAGGCGATGTCGATGGAAGCCAAGGCCTCGGCCGGCATCATCGGCTCGCTGCCGCCGATCGTGATGTTCCTGGTCTATCTCACGACGCCGCAATACATCTCGGTGCTTTGGACTCATCCCACCGGCCAGCTGATGCTGGTCGGCTGCGTCGTCTGGATGTCGATCGGCATCCTGGTGATGAAGAAGATGATCAACTTCGATTTCTGACGGTGTCGCATGGTCGAATTCCTCGTCTCGAAACTGCACGACGTCCGTTTCATGACCATGCTGCTCGCGGCCATCGCCGCGAGCGCCACCGTCTATACGCTGGTGATGCCGTTGTTCGCCGGCGAAGGCCTCTCCAAGCGCATGAAGGCGGTAGCGAGCGAGCGTGAACGCATCCGGCAGCGCGAGCGTGAGCGTCTCAACAAGAGCGAGAAGGTTTCACTGCGCCAGACGCCGAAGCAACTCGTCTCCAAGGTGGTCGAGGACTTCAACCTGACCAAGTGGCTCGCGCAGGAGGCTGCGCGGGACAAGCTCATCATGGCGGGTTACCGCGGCCAGGCGCCCTACATCACCTTCCTGTTTGCCCGCATGGTCGCCCCGATCGTGTTCTTGATCGGCTCGGCCCTCTACGTGTTCGTGATCGGAAACATGCAACAGGCGATGCCGATCAAGATCGGCATCTGTATCGGCGCCGCCTATCTCGGCCTCCAGGCGCCGATGCTGTTCCTCAGGAATGCGATCTCCAAGCGCCAGCTCTCGATCAAGCGTGCGTTTCCCGACGCGCTCGATTTGCTCCTGATCTGCATCGAATCGGGCATGTCGGTCGAGATGGCATTCCGGAAAGTTGCGACCGAAATCGTGGGCCAGTCGATCGCGCTGTCGGAGGAGTTCACCCTGACCACGGCCGAGCTGTCCTACCTGCAGGATCGCAAGGTCGCCTATGAGAACCTGGCACGGCGCACCGGGCTCGAGGGCGTCAAGTCGGTGTGTCTGGCGCTGCAACAGGCGGAACGATACGGCACTCCGCTCGGCCATTCCCTGCGCGTCATGGCGCAGGAAAATCGCGACATGCGCATGAACGAGGCCGAGAAGAAGGCGGCCGCGCTGCCGCCGAAGCTCACGGTGCCGATGATCCTGTTTTTCCTGCCTGTGCTGTTCGTGGTCATTCTCGGACCCACCGCCATCAAGGTCACCGAGATGCAATGAGCCGGGCTGGACCGTACGGTCCGCCACCAAGGCCAGGAAGTCAGATGATCAGCCGGGCTGGCTCAGCGAAGCGACCGGCATCCGCTTCGGCGCGCCGCGCGGGGCCTCGCTACGGCTCAGCATCTCCTTGAGATAGGCGACATTGGCCGCAGCTTGGTCCGGCGGCAGGTCCGCCTTGACGATGGTCTCCGCCTCCGCGAAGCGGCCCTGCAGGCCGACGACCAGGCCGAGATTCTGCCGGACCCGGGCGCTGGCACGCGGCGAGGCATGCGCCTGCCGCAGCGCCTCTTCCGCCTTCGGCAGCTCTTTCGACAGCATGTAGGACAGGCCGAGGTTGGAGAGCACGCCGGGATCACCCGGTGCGATCTTGAGCGCGCTCGCGTAATAGGATCGCGCCTCCTCATGACGGCCCATCTGGTCGAGCGCGGTGCCCTGCACGGAGAGCAGGCGCCAGTCCGGATTGTCGGGCGAATGCGCCTTCGACAGCACGTCGAAGGCCTGCTGGAAATTGCCGTTGTCGGCGAGTGCGCGGCCGTACTGGGCAAGCAGCGCCTTGTTGCCGGGGTTGGCGATGGTCGCCTGCTCGAGCACGGCGGCGGCCTGGGCGCGCTGGCCGTTGGCACGCAAGGCCTGTCCATAGGCGAGCGCGGCGTCGGCATCTTTGGGATTGGCGCGGTAGCGCTCGCCATAGGCTTCGACCGCACGCGCCGGATCGGTGGGCGCGCGATCGGCGGAGGCCGCGTCCGCCCGGGGGCCGACCGAGCCCGTCACCTCCGAGAGCTTCGACATCGCCGTGCAGCCGCCGAGGCTCATCGCCACCGTCGCGACCAGCGACGTCGAAGCAAGTAGCCGGGTAAGCCTGATCCGTTGACGCATGACGCTTTGACTCTCGAGCTGCTCGATCGAGCCGAACGTGTCAGCAGTAGAATGTTAACCCTAACGGCCGGTTAACAGCGCTCAGACGCGCTTCTCTCACGCCGGCGATGGTTGCGGCGGCGCTTTGCCGCCGAGGCCGAGATCGGGGCCGAGCGCCTGCACCTGCTGATCCAGCTCCAGCAGCAGTTGCAGCCTCTGCCGCCCCCGCCGCTGAACGTCGACACCTTCAGAAGGCAGCCGCGGCACCTGACGCAGGAAGTCGTTACAATTGATCAGGCCTCTCCCGTAGAGCTCATCGAGCTGAGCGCGATCGATGCCGAGCACGTCAGCGGATTGCTCGATCAATCGGCCGAGCAACGTCTTCACCGCGGCGAGCGCGTCGCTGTCGAATCCCGGCCGGGATCTCGCGGCCTTACGCTCGAGCTCCGCCCAGGCATGGGCCGAGACCATGTAGGTGTAGAGCGCTATCGCCCAGTTCGGCTCCGCCTCATCGTAAAAGCTGCCACGCATGAACAGCCGGCGGACGATCGCCGCGACCTGGTCGCGTTTCAGTGTGCGGGACGAGGCCGCCTCGATCGTCGACTGGACGGCCGGATCGCGGGAAAAGTCCCGCCCCGCCGGCAGCCTGATGACGCCGCCCGGCAGGTTGGAATCGAGCGGCCTGAAGGCCGCATCGTTGCGGAGCCTCGTATAGCGGGTGATCGCGAAGCGGTGCTCGTTGCGGCCGGTATGGGACGCGGGGCCGAAATGGACGAGGTTGAAACCGGCATCGTCGCCGGCTTGCCCGGTCGAGGACGGACAGGAGAGCACGTAGATCGTGCGCCAGAACGCCTCACCGCTCTCGCGCGACGTCGCACGCGGATCGGGGATGGAATAGCGGGTCAGCCCCTCGACATGGCGATGACCGTGCAGAACCAGATCGACATTGAGCGAGGTGGCGGCCTCGAGGAAGGTCGCGGGTGCGGCGAGATACATCAGCGGCTCGTCCGGCATGCCTAGAAAGCGCTTTCCTTCGCCGGTGGCCTGCGGCAGTGGGTGATGGTGCAGGGCCAGCACACGCACCAGATTTTCCGCCGGCTCGGCGTAGTCGGCGCGCCCGGCCGAACCGATGCTTCCCGCGACCTCGGCGCTCAGCCGGGCGGAATCGGCGACCATCGCCTTGTAAGCGCTCTCGTCGATCTTGCCGCTCGCGAGCGCCTTCAAGTTGGCGCGATTGGAATCGAGCAGCACCAGGTCGAGGCCTGCCTGACGGTAATAGACATTCTTCGCGGTCCGCGGCAGGTGCAGGTAATCGTAGGCGTCGTGACGGCCCGCACGCTGGTTCGGCCGCTTGACGTCGTGATTGCCTGCCACGGCTTGGATGTCGGTGAACAGCCCCGTCTGCCGGAAGCATGCGATGACGGCGAGCGCCTCGTCGAGCGCGCGCGGCGTTGGGTCGTCCACCAGATCGCCCGTGATCAGCAGGATGCGATCGGGAACATTCGCGGCAGCCGCCATCTTCTCGCAAATCGCGGCCCTGAGCGTCTCGATGGCCGGAAGCAGCCGGCCCGACCCGTCCAGATGCAGGTCGGAAATCTGCGCAACAACGAACGATCTATCCATTTTGCGCCGCTCATCTGCATATGCTGCGCCGCCCAAACAATGAGAAAAATGCTTCGACGAGCAGATTCAGCCGTATCGACCCAACCTGGGCAGGCACCATGCCGCCGCGTGTCTGCGTTCGGGTTCATGCAGAACAAGCGACACAATCTAAAATGTTCGTCGATAATGCCACAACCGAAGCGCTAGTAAAGCCCTGGGGCCGTGGCGTTGCGAACGGCAGCTCTCGGCGTGAGATACGAGATTTGTCCGCGGACGGTTTCGTCGCGCCCGGTCGATACTCGATGGCAAGCCGCTCGCGGATCTCGTCGAGCGCATCGAACCGCATGCCCACCTTGCGGCGAGTAGCGGCTCGCTGAACGGTGACGGCAAAGCCGATTGCAGCGGCGGCCAAACTCTGCGAAGTCTCGTCCGTTCGCATGACTCGCCTGAACTGACGATCCGGACCCGCCAATGCCTTCTGTCTTCGAGACGTCATCCACCGCCACCCCGATCACCTTCGTCACCAAATCGAGCTGGGATCAGGTCGCCGAAACGCTGCCGCCGGCGCAACGCCAGTTCGCGCGTGCCAGCGCCTTCGCCGCCAAGCCGGGCAGCTATCTGGCGCTGCCCGCGACCGACGGCACCATTGCGCAGGTGCTGTTCGGGCTCGAGGAAGAGGATGCAAGATCGCGCGACCTGTTTCGGCCCGGCGCCCTGCCCGGCCTCTTGCCGCCCGGCACCTATCGGTTTGCCAATGCACCGCACGATGCACGGCTGGCCGCGCTCGCCTTCGCATTGGGTTACTACCGCTTTGCCCGCTACCGCAAGGCAGATCGCCCCGAGATCCGGCTGGTGCCGCCTGACAGTGTCGACGCGGCCGAGATCGAGCGGATTGCCGATGCGGCAATGCTCGCGCGCGACCTCATCAACACGCCGTCCAACGACATGGGCCCGGATGAGCTCGCCGCGGCCGCGCAAGCGCTCGCCGCCGAGTTCGGCGCGAGCTTTTCCTGCACCGTCGGCGAGGAGCTGGCGAAGAACTTTCCGCTGATCCACGCCGTCGGCATGGCCTCCAGCCGCGCGCCACGGCTGATCGACATCGTCTGGGGCGATCCTGATCATCCCAAGGTGACGCTGGTCGGCAAGGGCGTCTGTTTCGACACCGGCGGGCTCGACCTGAAGCCGTCGAGCGGCATGCTGATCATGAAAAAGGACATGGGCGGCGCAGCCAACGTGCTGGCGCTGGCGCGCATGGTGATGGATGCGAAGCTGAAGGTGCGGCTGCGCGTGCTGATTCCGGCGGTGGAGAACGCCGTCGCCGGCAATGCCTTCCGTCCGCTCGATATCTTCACCTCGCGCAAAGGGATCACCGTCGAGATCGGCAACACCGACGCCGAAGGCCGCCTCGTGCTCGCCGACGCGCTGGCGCTGGCCGATGAGGAGGAGCCCGATCTGCTGATCGACCTGGGCACGCTGACCGGCGCCGCCCGCGTCGCGCTCGGGCCGGATCTGCCGCCGTTCTACACCCATGATGAGACGCTGGCTGCCGACGTCGCGCGCTGCGCGATGAAGGAGAACGATCCGTTGTGGCGCATGCCGCTGTGGCCGCCTTACGATGCCTGGCTGGACTCCAAGGCCGCCACCATCACCAATGCACCCTCGGGCGGTTTCGCCGGCTCGATCACCTGCGCGCTGTTCCTGCAACGCTTCGTCGAGCACGCCAAGAGCTGGCTCCATGTCGACATCTATGGCTGGACGCCGTCGGCGAAGCCGGCGCGGCCCGAGGGCGGCGAATGCCAGGCCGCACGCGCCATCTACGCACTGCTGAGCGAGCGCTATGCCTGATCCAGGACACGACCCGAGGCTGACGCCGGCGCGGGGCGACCTTGCCGCCAAATATCTCGAAGGCAAGGTCGAGGCGCAGCGCTTCGTCGAGGGTGACGAGTTCGAGGTCGTCGAGCCGATCGCGCCCATACGCGAGCAGCCGTCCTCGAACGCGACGTTGATGACCGAAGCGCTGCGCGGCGAACGCGTCACCATCTACGACCGCAACGGCGAGGGTTGGGCCTGGGGCCAACTCAGTAGCGATGGCTATGTCGGCTGGCTCCCGGATGCGGCGCTCGCAAAGCCGTCGGCTGCCGCAACGCACTTGGTCGGCGCACTGCGGACGTTTGCGTTCCCCGGCCCCTCGATCAAGCTGCCGCCGGCCGACACGCTCGTGATGGGATCGAAGCTTGCCGTGGCGCGCGAGGACGGCAGCTTCGCCGTGACGCACGACGGCAGATATCTGCCGAGAACGCACCTCATCCCGCTCGATCATCGCGAGCCGGATTTCGTCGCGGTGGCCGAGCGCTTCGTCGGCACGCCCTATCTCTGGGGCGGCAAGAGCAGCTTTGGCATCGATTGCTCCGGCCTCGTCCAGGTCTCGCTGACATCAGCCGGGATCGGCTGCCCGCGCGACAGCGACATGCAGCTCGCCGGTCTCGGCCGCACGCTTGAGCCGCACGAGCGGAGCAGCTCGCAGCGCGGCGATCTGATCTTCTGGAAAGGTCATGTCGCCATCGTGCGCGACGCCACCACCATGGTTCACGCCAATGCGCATCACATGGCAACGGTGATCGAGCCGATCGAGCCGGCGATCGCGCGGATCAAGGCGGCTGGCAGCGAGGTCGTCGCGATCAAGCGGCTCTGACGGAGCGCTACGTCGCCACCGCCCCGTTCCCCGCCGTCTCGAGCCGAAACGCGGCCGCGAACAGCGCACGGGTGTAGTCCGTCTTCGGATTCCTGAACAATTCGGCCGCCTGCCCCTCCTCGACCACCTTGCCGCCGCGCATCACGATGAGGTGGCTGGCGAGCGAGGCGACGACACGCAAATCGTGCGAAATGAACATGTAGGTGAGCTCGCGCTTGCGCTGGAGCTCGCGCAACAGATCGACCATCTGCGCCTGGAACAGCATGTCGAGCGCGCTGGTCGGCTCGTCCAGCACGACGAAATCAGGCTCCAGCACGATCGCGCGCGCGATCGAGATGCGCTGACGCTGGCCGCCGGAGAATTCGTGCGGATAGCGGAAGCGCGTCTCCGGATTGAGTCCGACATCCTCGAGTGCCTTGACCACGCGCGCCTCGCGTTCCTCGCGCGAGAGCGCCGGCTGATGCACGGACAGGCCCTCGGCGATGATGTCGGCGACCGACATGCGCGGTGAGAGCGAGCCGAACGGATCCTGAAACACGATCTGCATGTCGCGCCGGAAGGGACGCATCTCCTTGAAGCGCAGGCCCTGGATGTCGTTCCCCAAGAACACGATGCGTCCGTTCGAGGAGATCAGCCGCAGCAGCGCCAGCCCCAGCGTGGTCTTGCCCGAGCCGGATTCGCCGACCACGCCGAGCGTCTCGCCCTTGCGTACGGCGACACTGACCCCATCGACCGCCTTGATGTGACCGACCGTCTTGCGCATCAGGCCGCGCTTGATCGGGAACCAGACTTTTAGGTCATTGGCCGACATCACCACCGGCGCATTCGGCTGCGGCGGCGCCGGATCGGGCTTGGGCTCCGCCGCGAGCAGGTCGCGTGTATAGGGATGTTTCGGGGTCTTGAAGACCTGCTCGACCGGACCCTGCTCGACGATCACGCCGCCCTTCATGACACAGACGATGTCGGCGATCCGGCGCACGATGCCGAGATCGTGGGTGATGAACAGCAGGCTCATGCCGAGCCGCGCGCGGATCTCGGCGAGCAGCGCCAGGATCTGCGCCTGCACCGTGACGTCGAGCGCCGTGGTCGGCTCGTCCGCGATCAGAAGATCCGGCTCGTTGGCGAGCGCCATCGCGATCATCACGCGCTGGCGCTGGCCGCCGGAGAGCTGGTGCGGATAGCTGTTCAGGCGCGTCTCTGGATCGGGAATGCCGACCTGGGTCAAGAGCTCCAGCGTCCGCTTGCGGGCCTGCGCATTGCTGGTCGGATTGTGCAGCTGGATGATCTCGCCGATCTGCGCCTCGATCGTGTGCAGCGGATTGAGCGAGGTCATCGGCTCCTGGAAGATGATGGAGATGTCGCTGCCCCTGATCTCCCGCATCTGCTGCTCGGACTGGTCGATCAACTCCTGGCCCTTGAAGCGGATGCTGCCGGAGGGATGGGAGGCATTCGGATACGGCAGCAGCTTCAGGATCGAGAGTGCGCTGACCGACTTGCCGGAGCCGGACTCGCCGACCAGCGCGACGCATTCGCCGCGCTTAATCTGGAACGAGACCTTGTCGACCGCAAGCGTGGTGGCGCCGCCCTGGTGAAAGGCCACCGAGAGGTCGCGAACGGCGAGCAGTGGCTGGTTGATCGCATCCATGGCCTTACCTGAACGTCTTGCGCGGGTCGAAGGCGTCGCGCACGGCTTCACCGATGAAGATCAACAGCGAGAGCATGATCGCGACCGAGAAGAAGCCGGAGAAGCCGAGCCACGGTGCCTGCACATTGGCCTTGGCCTGCGAGAGCAATTCGCCGAGCGAGGGCGATCCCGGTGGCAGGCCGAAGCCGAGGAAATCGAGCGCCGTCAGCGTCATCACCGAGCTCGAAACGATGAACGGCAGGAACGTCATGGTCGCGACCATCGCGTTAGGCAGCAGGTGGCGGAACATGATCAGAGGATTGGAGACGCCGAGCGCACGTGCCGCCTGGACGTATTCGAAATTGCGCCCGCGCAGGAATTCGGCCCGCACGAGGCCAACCAGCGAGACCCAGGAGAACAGCAGCAAGATGCCGAGTAGCACGAAGAAACCGGGCACCAGCACCGAGGAGAGGATCAGGAGAAGATACAGCGATGGAATCGCGGTCCAGATCTCGATGAAACGCTGGAAGATCAGATCGACCCAACCGCCGAAATAGCCCTGCACCGCACCCGCCGCGATGCCGATGACCGACGAAACGATGGTGAGGCAAAGGCCGAACAGCACCGAGATGCGGAAGCCGTAGATCAGCCGCGCCACCACGTCGCGGCCCTGATCGTCGGTGCCGAGCCAATTGTATTCGAGATCGCGGCAGCTCTTCAGTCCCTTCTTCTCCACCACCGGCTTGCACTGCTTCTCCGTCAGCATCCAGGTCGGCGGCGACGGCGCCGGCGTCGGCAGATCGAGATTGTGGGTATCGTAGGAGTAACGGATCAGCGGCCAGACGATGCTGCCGCCCTTGTCCTTGATCAGCTTCTGCAAGTACGGGTCGCGGTAATCGGCCGCCGTCTCGAAATCGCCGCCGAACGTCGTCTCCGAATAGGTCACGAAGGCCGGCCAATATAGCCGACCGTCGAACTTGATCAGGAAGGGCCGATCGTTCGCGATCAGCTCGGCGAACAGCGAGATCACGAACAGGCCGATGAAGATCCAGAAGGACCAGTAGCCGCGGTGGTTCGCCTTGAAGTTCTGCCACCGCCGCCGGTTAAGCGGCGATGGAGCGAACGGCTTGCCCGTGATCGGAACGGCATCGCCGAGCGGCGACTTCGCTGTGGTCTCAATCGGCGTCGGCGCGGTGATCGTCATTAGACCTCCCGCGCTTCGAAATCGATCCGGGGGTCGATCCACATATAGGTCAAGTCGGAGATCAGGTTGATCACGAGGCCGACCAGCGAGAAGATGTAGAGCGTGCCGAACACCACGGGATAGTCGCGATTGAGCACGCTCTCGAAGCTGAGCAGTCCGAGCCCGTCCAGCGAGAAGATGGTCTCGATCAGCAGCGAGCCGGAAAAGAAGGCGTGGATGAAAGTGCCGGGGAAGCCGGCGATCACGATCAGCATCGCGTTGCGGAAGACGTGGCCATAGAGCACCCGGTTCTCGCTGCAGCCCTTGGCGCGGGCGGTCATGACGTATTGCTTGCGGATCTCATCCAGGAACGAGTTCTTGGTCAGGAACGTCATGGTGGTGAAGGCACCTAGCCCCATGGCGATCAGCGGCAACGTCAGATGCCAGAAATAATCGATGATCTTCCAATACCAGGGAAACTGCGACCAGCCGTCCGAGGTCAGTCCGCGCAGCGGGAACCAGTTGAAGAAGGAGCCGCCGGCAAACAGGATGATGAGGAGAATGGCGAACAGAAAACCGGGGATGGCATAGCCGAGCACGAGCACCGTCGAGGTCCAGGTGTCGAAGCGCGCCCCGTCGTTCACGGCCTTGCGAATGCCGAGCGGGATCGAGATCAGGTAGGTCAGAAGTGTTAGCCAGAGGCCAAGCGAGATCGAGACCGGCAGCTTTTCCTTGATGAGCTGCAGAACGCTGACGTCGCGAAAATAGCTCTTGCCGAAATCGAAGCGGGCGAAGTTCCACACCATCAGCAGGAAGCGTTCCGGCGCGGGCTTGTCGAAGCCGAACTGCACTTCCAGCTTCTTGATGAAATCGGGGTCGAGGCCCTGCGCGCCGCGATATTTCGAGTTGACGGAATCGCCGCCCGCACCGACCTGCCCCGGCGCGCGCTGCGCAAAATCGCTGCCGCCCGATATGCGCGAGGTGCCGCCGGTGTCGGCGCCCGAGAGCTGCGCGATCACGCGTTCAACCGGGCCGCCCGGCGCGAATTGCACCACGACGAAGGACACGAAGAGGATCCCAAGCAGGGTCGGAATCATTAGCAGGAGGCGGCGGGCGATATAGGCGCTCATGGCTATTTTGCCTGCTCGAGCTTGGCCGCCTTGGCGGTCTCATACCACCAGATGTCGGGCGCGCCGACGCCGTTGGCATAGCGCGGCAGCTTCGGCGGATGTCCGAACTGATCCCAATAAGCCAGCCGGTGCGTCTTGTTGTACCATTGCGGCACCCAATACCGGCCGGCGCGGAACAGGCGATCGAAGGCGCGGCAGGCGACGGTCAGGTCTTCGCGGCTGTCGGCCGCCATGATCTTCTCGATCATGGCGTCGATCGCCGGACTGGCGACGCCAGCCAGATTGTACGAGCCCTTGGTGTTTGCGACCTGCGAGGAGAAGAACGCGCGCATGGCATCGCCTGGCGTCGCCGACATGCTGAAGCGCTGGATGGTCATGTCGAAATCGAAATCTTCCTGCCGGGCTTTGTGCTGTACGGCATCGACGAGGCGCACGCTCGCTTCGATGCCGAGCGTCGCGAGATTCTTGATGTAAGGCGCGTGGTGCGGCTGGAACGAGGGCTCATCCAGCAGGAACTCGATCTTGAACAATTCGCCGTTCGGCAGCACCCGCTTGCCGTCCCTGATGGGCACGCCGGCCTCGGTCAGCAATTGCTGCGCCTTGCGGAGCAGGCTGCGGTCCTGTCCGGAGCCGTCGGAGGCCGGCGGCGTAAACGGCGCCGCGAACACCTCGTCAGGAACCTGGCCGCGAAACGGCTCCAGCAGCTTCAGCTCTTCCGGCGAAGGCGGCGCATTGCCGGCCATCAGGTCCGAGTTCTGGAACGGCGACACCGTACGAGCGTAAGCGCCGTACATGATTGTCTTGTTGGTCCATTCGAAATCGAAAGCGTTGATCAGGGCCTCGCGCACGCGGGGGTCTTTGAATTTGTCGCGCCGCGTATTGATGAACCAGCCTTGCGCGCCGGAGGGCGTGTCGTCGGGCACGACCTCCATCTTGACTCGGCCTTCCTTCACCGCGGGGAAGTCATAGCGCGTCGCCCAGATGCGCGAAGTGAACTCCTCGCGATAAAGATAGCTCTTGCCGGTAAAGCCCTCGAAGGCGACGTCGCGGTCGCGATAGAATTCATAGCGGACGACATCGAAATTATAGCTGCCGCGGCAGGGCGGCAGATCAGCGGCCCACCAGTCCTTCACGCGCTCGAACTCGATGTAGCGATTGACCTCGAACCTGCCGACCCTGTACGGGCCCGAGCCGAGCGGAATC
Source organism: Bradyrhizobium sp. SUTN9-2 (assembly GCF_003122645.1). Lineage (NCBI taxonomy): Bacteria > Pseudomonadati > Pseudomonadota > Alphaproteobacteria > Hyphomicrobiales > Nitrobacteraceae > Bradyrhizobium > Bradyrhizobium sp. SUTN9-2. The sequence goes on along the minus strand of NZ_LAXE01000001.1, from coordinate 1,818,939 downwards.
TCCAGCGACGATTCATCGAACGGGCGGGAGGCGTAGTACGCCTTCGAGAAGATCGGCAGGCTGGCGACATAGAGCGGCACGTCGCGTGCACGCCCCTTGGCGAAGGTGACGACGAGCGTCGCATCGTCGAGGGCTTCGGCACTGACCATGTCGCGCATCTGCACGGTGATCAGCGGATGCCCCTTGGTCTTCAGAGTCGTCAGCGAATAGGCTGCATCGTGGGCGGTGAGCCTGGTCCCGTCGTGGAATTTCGCCTCGGGTCGCATCGCGAAGCGGTAGACCAGCTTGTCCGGCGATATCTGCACGGATTTGGCCGCCAAGCCGTACATTGCGTCGGGCTCGTCAGCTGCGCGGATCATCAGTGGCGAGAACGTCATACCCATACCTTGTGCGCCGTCGCCTTTCAGGATGAAGGCGTTGAGCGAGTTGAAGGTCTGGTAGGACTGATTGTAGGCCCGCACCGACGGGATTAGCGAGAACGTGCCGCCTTTCGGCGCGTCGACATTGACGTAATCGAAATGACGGAAGTCGGCGGGATATTTGAGATCGCCGAATGCCGACATGCCGTGCGCCTCGGTCGCCGCTTCCGATGCTCGCACGCTGCGCAGCAGCGGCGCGCCGACGGACGCCCCGAGGGCGCCGCCAACACCCAGGACCAGCACATGGCGGCGTGACATCTGCGTCATGCGGGGATTGTCCTTCACGATTTCTTTGCGATCCGTGCCGCCTTGTCTGCGTCGTACCACCAGATGAACGGGAAGCCGGACAGACCATACCAGGGCAATTCCGTCGGCCGGCCGAAGCGATCCCAGCGCGCGGTGCGCACCTTGTTGTAGGTCCATTGCGGCACGACGTAGTGATTCCACAGCAACACGCGGTCGAGGGCCTTGGTGGCCGCGACGAGATCGTCGCGATCAGTGGCGTAGATCACCCGCTCGATCAGCTTGTCCACGGCCGGATTCTTGATACCGGCGATGTTGCGCGACCCGGCGATGTCGGCCGATTTGGAGGACCAGAACTCGCGCTGCTCGTTGCCCGGCGATTGCGACTCGCCCCAGGAGTTCGTCACGATGTCGAAGTCCCACTCGCGCGTCCTGTTCTCATACTGGGTCGGATCGACCGTCCGAACGCTCACCGCAATGCCGAGCCGCTCCAGCGACGGCTTGTAGAACAGCGTAATTCGTTCGAAGCTGGGATCCGAGTTGAGCAATTCCAGCGAGAACTGCGCACCGGTCTTGACGTCGACCAGCTTGCGATCTCGCACCTCGTAGCCGGCTTCCTTGAACAGGCGCAGCGCCTCACGCAAATTGTCGCGCACCGCCTCCGGATTACCCCCGACAGGATTGGTGTAGGGCGTCGTGAAGACCTCGGGCGGTACCTGGGCGCGGACGGTCTCGAGAATTTCGAGCTCCTTACCCTGCGGCAACCCCGTTGCCATCAGCTCCTCGATGCCGTCGAAATAGCTGCTGATGCGCTTGTACTGGCCGTAGAAGATCTGCTTGTTCATCTCCTCGAAATCGAACGCGTAGTTGAGCGCACGACGCACGCGCGGATCGCTGAACTTGGCGCGGCGCAGGTTCGGCACGAAGGCCTGCATCACGCCCGAGCTGCGATTGACGAATTCCTCGAGGATCACCCGCTTTTCGGTCACGGCCGGGAAATCATAGGCGGTCGCCCAACTCTTCGCGCTGTTCTCGGTGCGCCAATCGACCTGGTCGGCCTTGAAGGCCTCGATCGCAACGGTGCCGTCGCGAAAATATTCGTAGCGCAGCTCATCGAAATTATTGCGGCCCACATTGATGGGAAGATCGCGGCCCCAATAGTCCTTGACGCGCTCCAGCGCGATCGAGCGTCCTGCGACGAATTCCTTGACCTTGTAAGGGCCCGAGCCGAGCGGCACTTCCAGCGTGGTGGTGGCGATATCGCGCTTGCGGCCCTGCGCGTCCGTCCCGTCCCACCAATGTTTCGGAAGGACGATCAGCTGTCCCACGATCAGCGGCAGCTCGCGGTTGCCGGGTGCGTCGAACACGAACTTCACGTCACGCTCGCCGACCTTCTCGGCCTTCACCACATGGCTGTAATAGGCCGAGTACATCGGATGGTTCTTCTTGAAGGAATCGAGCGAGAAGATCACGTCCTCCGGCGTAACAGGCTTGCCGTCATGCCATTTCGCCTGCGGGCGCAGGCGATAGGTGACGAAGGAAAAATCGTCGGGATGGCTGACCGCTTCGGCCAGCGCGCCGTATTCGGTCGAGACCTCGTCGAGCGACTGCGTCAGGAGCGATTCATAGATGAACGCGACGGCACCAGCGACCTGGCCCTTCACGCCCGAGACAACGATGTTGAAATTGTCGAACGTGCCGACGGCGATCTGGCGCGCCACACCGCCTTTGGGGGCGTCCGGATTGACGTAGTCGAAGCGCTTGAAGTCGGCGGGGTACTTGACCTTTCCGAACAGCGACAGCGCGTGGCGCCAAGGCAACCCGCCGGAAGGCAGCTCAGTTGCTGATTGCGCATGCGCCACGCCGACGGGAACGCCCGCGAGGGAGCCAAGGGCTGGAAGCGCTGCGGCTGCAGTGCCGGTGAGCAGGAGATCGCGTCGGGTAATGGCCAAATCAACATCCCTGTCTTGAAGGAGGCTACTCCTTTAAGTTCCCAATATAGGCGAGGTTTCGACCGAATATGTTGCTTTTTCCTCATCTTGGAAGCCCGGCCGGCCTATCGGATGCGGCCAAACGCCCCGATAACGTCGCCGCGAGGCCCGGATAAGGAAACGGCCAGACTTTTCAGCCTGGCCGTATTCGAGCGCGGGTTCTTGGGACCTTATTTTGACGCCGTCGGCAGCGGCTGAGGTTTCTCCGACTGCGAATTCAGATATGCGATGATATCGGCACGCTCGGAATCCTTGGCAACACCGGCAAAGCCCATCGCGGTGCCCGGAATGAAGCCCTTCGGATTGGCGAGGAACTTGTTGAGGTCGTCGAAGCTCCAGTTGCCACCCTTGGCCTTTATGGCGGCCGAGAAGTTGAAGCCACCACGGCCCTGGCCCTTGGGCTCGCCAACGACGCCATAGAGGTTCGGACCGACTCGGTTCGGGCCGCCCTTCTCGAAGGTGTGGCAGGCGCCACACTTCTTGGCGGCCGCGGAGCCCTTCTCGACGGAGGCCGTTTGGAGCAGCTTTTCGATCGGTTCGGACGGTGCGGCGGCAGCGGCGCCCTCCTTGCCGGAGCCGGCATCTTGCTTGACCGCGATCTCGAAGCCCGGCTTTTCCGGCATCTTGGGGGAGAACAGCGCACTCGCGGTGAAGCTCGTCACCAGCAGGAAGAGACAGGTGCCGAACACGGCGCCGAGAATCTTGTTGAGTTCGAAAGAGTCCATTTCCGGCCAGGCCCCACCGCAAGAAGGAAACAGCGGCCCGGATGGCCGCAGGACGAGCCTCGGAGAATCAAACGTTCCTTATTGTTTCCCCGAGTTTTGCCATTGAGATATCGGTTTGCCCGGGGTCTGGCAACCCGTATAAGCGACCCGGCTTCAGGCCCGTCCCCATCCCATGTCCCGGTGCGGAAAACGCTCCGTTTTCAGGCTCTTGACCTCAGACCTTTGAACCCGATGATCGATCCCCGCATCCTGGTGCTGATCCCGGCTCGCATGGCCGCCACCCGCCTGCCCGGCAAGCCGCTCGCCGATATCGCGGGATTGCCGATGATCGTGCATGTGCTGCGCCGTGCCGAGGCCGCCGCAATCGGCAGGGTCGCGGTGGCCACCGACACCGACGAGATCGCCTCGGTCGTGACCGCCCATGGCGGCGAGGCCGTGATGACCCGCGGCGACCACCCCTCCGGCTCGGACCGTATCCACGAGGCCATGCAGAAGCTCGATCCCGAGGGCAAGGCCGAGATCGTGGTCAATGTCCAGGGGGATTTCCCGACCATCACGATCGACAACATCCGCGAGGTGCTGCCGCCGCTGCAAGACCCGGCCGTGGACATCGCGACGCTGGCCTCGCGGATCCACACCGAGGAAGAGGATCTCGCCCCAAGCGTGGTGAAGGCGATCGGAACCTCGGTTGGCGGCAGGCGGATGCGCGCACTTTATTTCACCCGCGCGACCGCCCCGACCGGCGACGGACCGCGTTACCACCATATCGGCCTCTATGCCTTTCGCCGCGCCGCTCTGGAGCGCTACGTCTCTCTTCCGCCGTCTCCGCTGGAATTGCAGGAGAAGCTCGAGCAGCTCCGGGCGCTTGAGGCCGGAATGCGCATCGATTTCACCATCGTCGACACCGTGCCCCGCGGGGTCGATACGCCGGCGGACCTCGAGACCGCGCGCAGCATCCTTTCCAAATCCTGAGCCGCTGCTACAAGGCCGAGCATGAGCAAGATGAAGATCGCATTCCAGGGCGAGCCTGGCGCCAATTCCCACATCGCCATCGTCGAGGCCTATCCCGATGCCGAACCGATGCCCTGCGCCACATTCGAAGACGCGCTGTCGGCGATCTCGTCGGGCGAGGCCGATCTCGGCATGATCCCGATCGAGAATTCGGTCGCCGGCCGCGTCGCCGACATCCATCACCTCCTGCCGGCGTCCGGCCTCTTCATCGTCGGCGAATGGTTCCTGCCGGTCCGGCATCAGCTGATGGCCGTGAAGGGCACCAAGCTCGAAGACATTAAGAGCGTCGAGAGCCATGTGCATGCGCTCGGCCAGTGCCGGCGCATCATCCGCAAGCTCGGCATCAAGCCGATCGTGCATGCCGATACCGCCGGCAGCGCCCGCGACATCTCGGAGCGCAAGGACAAGACGGTGGCCGCGATCGCCTCGCGCCTTGCTGCAAAGATCTACGGTCTCGACATCCTCGCCGAGGACATCGAGGACGAGGCCCACAACACCACTCGCTTCGTGGTGCTGGCGCGCGAGCCGAAATGGGCGCCCCAAGGCACCGGGCCGCTCGTCACGACTTTTGTTTTCCGAGTGCGCAATTTGCCGGCGGCGCTCTACAAGGCGCTCGGCGGCTTCGCCACCAATGGCGTCAACATGACCAAGCTCGAGAGCTACATGGTCGACGGCAATTTCTTCGCCACGCAGTTCTATGCCGACGTCGACGGCCATCCCGATGACAAGGGCCTCGCCTTCGCCATCGAGGAGCTGAAATTTTTCTCGCGCGAATTCCGCATCGTCGGCGTATATCCGGGCCATCCGTTCCGCGCCACGTTCAGCGAAGTGCAGGATTGATCCCTCACCCTCCCCTGGAGGGGTCCGGGAGAGCGCAGCTCGCCCGTGGGTCGCTCCCCATGGAGCGCAGCGCAATGCGTAGCGGGGTGGGTGACGGTCTCTCCACGTCGAATACTGCCCGAGTGGAGAGATCACCCCACCCCGCTCGCGCTGCGCGCGATCGGGCCCCCCTGGGGAGGGTAAGCTACCCCGCCGCTCTGAGCCCGAACGCCTCCGCCAGCAGCGAATACGACTTCTTTCGCGCCGCGTGGTCATACACCGCCGTGATCACCATCAGCTCGTCCGGCTTGCTTGCGTAGATCAGCGGCTGCAGCTTCTTCTGCACCGTCGCGGGACTGCCGACGAACAGGCGCGAGCGGTTGCGCAGGATCGAGGTGCGCTCGGCGTCCGTATACGGATAGGCCATCGCCTCCTCGACGCTCGGCAGCGGCAGATATTGACCGCGGTCGCGGCGAAGACGGTTGAGGTCGAAGGACGAGGCGAGCCTTTCGGCCTCCTCGTCGGTATCGGCCGCAATGACGGCGACCGCGAGAATGGCATGTGGGCTCGCACGCCAGGCCGAGGGTTGAAAGCGATTGCGGTAATGCACCATCGCATCGATCGCGTCGTGGGACGCGAAATGATGGGCGAAGGCGAAGCCCATGCCGACCTGGGCGGCCAGTTCCGAGGAATAATCGCTGGAGCCGAGCAGCCAGATAGGCGGCAGTCTGGTGTCGTCGGGCATTGCGACGACGTTGTTGTAAGGGTGCCCCGCGGGGAATTCGCGCGTCTCCCACAGGATCAACTCGTGCAGCCGCTCCAGGAAATCGTCGCCCTCGCGGCGGTCGAGCCGGCTCCTGAGCGCGTAAGCCGTCGCACCATCGGTGCCCGGCGCGCGGCCGAGACCGAGATCGATCCGGCCCGGAAATAGCGCCTCCAGCATCTTGAAGCGCTCAGCGATGACCAGCGGCGCATGGTTGGGCAGCATCACCCCGCCGGAACCGACGCGGAGGTGCTTCGTCACCGCCGCGATCTGGCCGATCATCAGGTCGGGCGCGGGGCTCGCGACGGAGGCGAGATTGTGATGCTCGGCGAGCCAGTAGCGGACATAGCCGAGGCCATCGACGTGACGCGCCAAATCGATGCTGTTGCGCAGCGCCGCGGCGGGCTTGGTGCCTGATGTGACGACGGAGAGGTCGAGGACGGAGAGCGGGATCATCGCGGCTTAAGGTAATCGAGGCGGTCGCGGCGACAATGGGCAGGCTGCGCAGGCCTGACGTGTACGGACGGGCTGGCACGCCAGCGGCTGGAGTTGGGACAACCGCCGCTACTTTGCAGACGATTCTGATCTGCCCACCAAGAAAATCGTTCATAAAAGATGGTTCACGAGAGATAATATCTGAAAATTCAACACATTATGTCATGCAGCGCGCTTCCCACCCAAAACATGATTCGCAAGAATGACCCGTCTAACTGCACCTGAATGGGCAACTTCCCATGCATGATGGGCTGTCGATCAAGGGGCCTTTGCCGTATTTTAGCTCTCCGAGGCTAGACCCCGATTGCCGGCCTGACATTGGAGTGAGTGGCGCCATGACTGACCTGACGACGCCTGCGACAGCCGACCGGCAGGACAGGCACCTGAAGCGGCCCGCGATCTCCTTCGAGTTCTTTCCGCCGAAGACGGAAGAGATGGAGCGCAATCTCTGGGAGACCATCAACCGGCTGGCCCCGCTCGAGCCGAAGTTCGTCTCGGTGACCTATGGCGCCGGCGGCTCGACCCGCGAGCGCACCCATTCGACCATCACACGCATCCTGAAAGAGACCGCGCTGCTGCCGGCGGCGCACCTGACCTGCGTCGGTGCTTCGTGCGGCGAGATCGACGAGATCGTCGACCGCTATCACGAGGTCGGCGTCCGCCACATCGTGGCCTTGCGCGGCGATCCCGTCGGCGGCATCGGCACGCCCTATTCGAGCCATCCCGAGGGTTATCAGAGCTCGGCCGAGCTCGTCGCCGGCATCAAGAAGCGGCACGGCGACGTCGAGGTCTCGGTCTCTGCCTACCCCGAGAAGCACCCCGAAGCGCGCGACTTCGATGCCGATATCGACACGCTCAAGGCGAAGGTCGATGCGGGCGCGACGCGCGCGATCACGCAGGTGTTCTTCGACAACGATCTCTACTTCCGCTATCTCGACCGCGTGCGTGCGCGCGGCATCGACATCCCCGTAGTGCCGGGCATCATGCCCATGCACAATTTCAAGCAGGCGCGCAATTTCGTGACCCGTGCCGGCACCACGGTGCCCGACTGGTTCGCGGCGAAGTTCGAAGGGCTCGATGACGATGCCGAAACGCGCAAGCTGGTGGCCGCGACCGTTGCGGCCGGCCAGGTGCAGAAGCTCGCCAAGCACGGCGTCGACACCTTCCATTTCTACACCATGAACCGCGCCGATCTCGTGTTCGCGATCAGCCATTTGCTCGGCATTCGCGCCAAGAGCGCGCAGAAGGCGGCGTAAGAGAACATGACCGTGACCGTCTCTCCGAAGCGAACTGCCCTTCTGAACGCCGCGCGCGAGCGCATCCTGGTGCTCGACGGCGCCATGGGCACGATGATTCAGAACCTGCAGCTCGACGAGAAAGCCTTCCGCGGCGAGCGCTTCAAGAACTTCCATCGCGACCTGCGCGGCAACAACGATTTGTTGATCCTGACCCAGCCGCAGGCGATCGAGGACATCCACGCCGCCTATTTGCGCGCCGGCGCCGACATCGTCGCGACCAATACGTTCTCGACGACCTCGATCGCGCAGGCCGATTACGACCTCACCGACATCGTCTACGAGATGGCGCGTGAAGGCGCCCGCCTCGCCGGCAATGCCGCACGGCGTGTCGAAGCCGAGGACGGCAAGCCGCGCTTCGTCGCCGGCGCCATCGGCCCCACCAACCGCACGGCCTCGATCTCGCCCGACGTTTCCAATCCCGGTTACCGCGCCGTCACCTTCGACGATCTGCGCAAGTCCTATGGCGAGCAGATCCGCGGGCTGATCGACGGCGGCGTCGACCTCCTGCTGGTCGAGACCATCTTCGACACACTCAACGCCAAGGCGGCGCTCTATGCGATCGCCGAGATCACCGAAGAGCTCGGCATCGACGTGCCCGTGATGGTGTCGGGCACCATCACCGACAAATCCGGCCGCCTGCTGTCGGGCCAGATGCCGGAAGCGTTCTGGAATTCGGTGCGGCACGCCAAGCCCATCACCATCGGCTTCAACTGCGCGCTCGGCGCGGAAGACCTGCGCGCGCATATCGCCGATATCGGCCGCGTCGCCGACACGCTGGTCTGCGCCTATCCCAATGCCGGCCTGCCCAACGAGTTTGGCCAGTATGACGAGACGCCCGAATACATGGCCCGCCTGATCGGCGAGTTCGCGCGCGATGGCCTCGTCAACATCGTCGGCGGCTGCTGCGGTACGACCCCGGACCATATCGCGGCGATTGCTGCGGCAGTGGCCCCGCACAAGCCGCGCATCGTGCCGGAGATCACCCCGCGCCTGCGACTCTCCGGCCTCGAGCCGTTCGTGCTGACGGATGCAATCCCATTCGTGAACGTCGGCGAACGCACCAACGTCACGGGCTCGGCCCGCTTCCGCAAGCTGATCACATCAGGCGATTACACCGCCGCGCTGCAGGTCGCGCGCGACCAGGTCGAGAACGGCGCCCAGATCATCGACGTCAACATGGACGAGGGCCTGCTCGATTCCGAAGCGGCGATGGTGACCTTCCTCAACCTCGTCGCCGCCGAGCCCGACATCGCGCGCGTGCCTGTGATGGTCGATTCCTCGAAATTCTCGGTGATCGAGGCCGGCCTGAAATGCGTGCAGGGCAAGCCGGTCGTCAACTCGATCTCGATGAAGGAAGGCGAGGAGAAGTTCATCCTTGAGGCCAAGATCGCCCGTCGCCACGGCGCGGCCGTTGTCGTGATGGCGTTCGACGAGGTCGGCCAGGCCGACACGTTCGCGCGCAAGACCGAGATCTGCAAGCGCGCCTACGACATCCTGGTGAACAAGGTCGGCTTCCCGCCCGAGGACATCATCTTCGATCCCAACATCTTCGCGATCGCGACCGGCATCGAGGAGCACAACAATTACGGCGTCGACTTCATCGAGGCGACGCGCTGGATCCGCCAGAACCTGCCGGGCGCGCATGTCTCGGGCGGCGTCTCCAATTTGTCGTTCTCGTTCCGCGGCAACGAGCCGGTGCGCGAGGCCATGCACTCGGTGTTCCTGTATCACGCCATCAAGGCCGGCATGGATATGGGAATCGTCAATGCCGGGCAGATGATCGTCTATGACGACATCGATCCCGAATTGCGCCGGACCTGCGAGGACGTCGTCCTCAACCGCGACGCGGGCGCCTCCGAGCGGCTGCTGGCGCTCGCCGAGAAATTCCGCGGCAAGAAGACCGAAGGCAAGGAAGCCGATCTTGCCTGGCGCGAATGGCCGGTGGAGAAGCGGCTGTCGCATTCGCTGGTGCACGGCATCACCGAGTTCATCGAGCAGGACACTGAAGAAGCCCGCAAGAAATCCTCGCGCCCGCTCGACGTCATCGAGGGCCCGCTGATGGCCGGCATGAACGTGGTCGGCGATCTCTTCGGCGACGGCAAGATGTTTTTGCCCCAGGTGGTGAAGTCTGCCCGCGTCATGAAGCAGGCCGTCGCTTACCTCATGCCATTCATGGAGGAGGAGAAGGCGCGCAACCTTGCGAGCGGCATCGGTACCGAAGGCTCCTCGTCCGCCGGCAAGATCGTGCTCGCAACGGTGAAGGGCGACGTCCACGACATCGGCAAGAACATCGTCGGCATCGTGCTCCAGTGCAACAATTTCGAGGTGATCGACCTCGGCGTGATGGTGCCGGCGGCCAAGATCGTCGAGACCGTGAAAGCCGAGAAGGCGGACATCGTCGGGCTGTCAGGCCTGATCACGCCCTCGCTCGACGAGATGGCATTCTTCGCCGGCGAGTTGCAGCGCGAAGGCTTGAGGCTGCCGCTCTTGATCGGCGGCGCCACCACCAGCCGCGTGCATACGGCCGTCAAGATCGACCCGAGCTATCGCGCCGGTCCCGTCGTGCATGTCAACGACGCCAGCCGCGCGGTCGGCGTCGCCTCCGCGCTGCTCTCGCCGGAGAAGCGCGAGGCCTATGCGGCCGAGGTGCGGGCCGAATACGCCAAGATCTCGGAGGCGCATCTGCGCGCGCAGGCCGACAAGAAGCGGCTGAAGCTGGCTGACGCGCGCGCCAACCGCGTGCCAGTCGATTTTGCCAAGAGCAAGCCGGTGAAGCCGACTTTCCTCGGTATTAGGAGCTTTGACGACTACGACCTCGCCGAGCTCGTGCCCTATATCGACTGGACGCCGTTCTTCCAGACCTGGGAGCTCGCCGGACGCTTCCCCGCCATCCTCGACGATTCCAAGGTCGGCGAGGTCGCGCGCTCGCTCTATGACGATGCGCGCAAGATGCTCGACACGATCGTCAAGGAGAAGTGGTTCCGGGCGCGGGCGACGATCGGCTTCTGGCCGGCGAACGCGCAAGGCGACGACATCGTGCTCTATGCCGACGATAACAGGACCAAGAGCATCGCGACGCTGCACACGCTGCGCCAGCAGCTGGAGAAGCGCGAGGGCCGCTTCAATGCGGCGCTGTCCGACTTCATCGCCCCTGCCGGCGTGCCCGATTACATCGGCGGCTTCGTCGTCACCGCAGGGATCGGCGAGGATGCCGTGGCTGACCGCTTCAAGATGGCGAACGACGACTACTCCTCGATCCTGTGCAAGGCGCTGGCCGACCGCCTCGCCGAGGCCCTTGCCGAGCGCATGCATGCCCGCGTCCGCCGCGAGTTCTGGGCCTATGCGCCGGACGAGACGCTCTCGAACGAGGAACTGATCCTGGAGAAGTACTCCGGGATTCGCCCCGCGCCCGGCTATCCCGCGCAGCCTGATCACACCGAGAAGGCGACGCTGTTCGAGCTGCTCGATGCGGAGGCGACCGCCGGCGTGAAGCTGACCGAGAGCTTTGCGATGTGGCCGGGCTCGTCGGTCTCCGGGCTCTATTTCGCCAGCCCCGAGAGCTACTATTTCGGCGTCGGCAAGATCGAGCGCGACCAGGTCGAGGACTACGCCGCGCGCAAGGGCATGAGCGTGGCCGAAGCCGAGCGCTGGCTCGCGCCGGTGCTGAACTACATCCCGTCGCAGGACAAGCCCTTCGCCGCCACGCCGGCGAACGACGAAATGCCGAAAGACCTCGCCTCGCATCCGCCGGGCTGCACCTGCGCGGTGCACTTGGTCTGGCAGAAGAAGCGCGCCGGCGCGGGGTAGACGCCGCCGAAACACAAACGTGAAAAACAACCCCATGCACAGTAACGATGGGGTTGAAAAGGCTTGACGTTTTCGGACTTGCCGAAAACACGGTTGCGGCGTCGGGCAAAACAGGGGTATTATTGCATCATCGACTGCGGTGGCCGTCCGATACTCTCGCCAGGCCCCGCGCTGTCATTCCGGGGCGCGCCTCTTGGCGCGAGCCCGGAATCCATTGCTCCACATCATCCGCTGCACGGATTCCGGGCTCGCGCTTCGCGCGCCCCGGAATGACAGAGCGCTTCACCCCTTCGGCGGGGACAGCGGCTGCACGATCTCCTTGAACGGCGCCAGTGCCTCGCAACGCTCGCTATGGGCCGCGAGCGCCGGATAGCGCGAGGCATCGAACAGGTCGGGATGCGCTTCGCGGGTGAAGCGGACGACGCAGGCGACGGCAACGTCTGCGTGGCCGATGCGGTCACCCAGCCAATACGGCGTCGTCACCCTGGCGCGCTCGGCCTCGAGCACTTTCAGCACGTCCGCGATCTGCGCCTGGCAACGCTTGACCCACAGCGCGAGCTGCTCCTTCCGCAGCACGCGCTCGTAGAGCAGGCTCACCGCCTTGTCGCCGAGGCCGGAAGCGAGCGCGCAGATGCGCAAATGTCTGCGCCGCTCGGTGCCGCCGCGCGGCAGCATGGCCTTGTCCGCGCCGACGAGGTCATCGAGATAATCGAGGATGATCATGCTCTCGATCAGGGCCTCGCCGTCGTCGAGCACCAGCGTCGGCACGCGGCGGAGCGGATTGTACGGCGCGATCTTGTCGGCATCGCCGAAGGTCGACCATGGCCTGTGCTCGAAGGCGAGCCCGTAGAGCCGCAGCGCAATCGCGACGCGGCGGACGAAGGGGGAATCATATTGGCCGATCAGGAACATGGTTCTCGCTCTTCTCGATCATTGAACACGACAGGGCCGATCAGTCTCCACGACCAGCTCGGCGCGGCGCAACAAATATCTCGGAAACGGAGCATTGCGCCGGCTGCAACGACCCGCGACCGCCTTGCGCTCAAAGGCCGTCCTGGATCGAGCGCTTGATCGCGGCAATGGCGGTCTCGTTGCGCTTGTACATCGTCCACTGCTTGATCCGCTTGGCGCGCACCAGCTTGGCTGCCGTCAGCACCCGCATGTGCTCGCTCAATGTCGGCGCGCTGACCCCGAGCTTTTCGGCGATCAGCAATCCGCAGACGCCGTCCTCGACCAGGTCGCCGTCTTCCTGCTCACGAAAATGCTTCCGCGGATCCCGCAGCCATTCCAGGATCTGCAGGCGGCGTTCGTTGGCGAGCGCGCGCAGGGCGACGGCAAATTTCATTTAGCCATTTTGCTAATTACCTAATTGATGTCAACTCTCAGTTGGGTTATCCTGGACGGCATCATGACAGCGACAATGGACATCACACGGGAGCGGATTGCGGCGACCGAGCCGGTCATCCGTCCGCATATCAGGCGCACGCCGCTGCTTCAGGCCGATCTCGCCGATTTCGGCCTGCCGGCAGCGCCTGTTACCTTCAAGCTCGAGATGCTGCAGCATTCCGGATCGTTCAAGGCGCGCGGCGCCTTCGCCAATCTGCTGCTGCGGCAGGTGCCGCAGGCCGGTGTGGTCGCCGCGTCCGGCGGCAATCACGGCGCCGCCGTTGCCTATGCCGCGCATCGGCTCGGCATTCCCGCCACGATCTTCGTGCCCGACATCACCTCGCCGGCCAAGGCCGAGCGGATCAGGACCTATGGCGCAAAGCTCGTGATCGCCGGCAGCCGCTATGCCGATGCGCTCGCCGCGAGCGAGGCGCATGTCGCGCAGACCGGCGCGCTGGCCGTCCATGCCTACGATCAGGCCGAGACCCTGCTCGGCCAGGGCAGCGTCGGACTGGAATTGGAGCAGGATGCGCCCGGCATCGACACGCTGCTGGTGGCGGTCGGCGGCGGCGGGCTGATCGGCGGCATTGCGGCATGGTACGCCGGCAGGACACGCATCGTCGCGGTCGAGCCGGAGCAATCGCCGACCCTTCACAAAGCGTTCGAGGCGGGCGCGCCGGTCGATGCGCCGGCCGGCGGCATCGCCGCCGACAGCCTTGCGCCGCGGCGCGTCGGCGCGCTGATGTTTCCGGTCGCGCGGGCGCATGTCGAGCGCGTCGTCCTGGTCAGCGACGATGCGATCCGGCAGGCCCAGTCCGCGCTGTGGTCGCACTTGCGCCTCGTGGCCGAGCCCGGCGGCGCAGCTGCATTTGCCGCGGTGCTCTCCGGCCGCTATCGTCCCTCACCTACCGAGCGCGTCGCAGTTCTGGTCTGCGGGGCAAACACGACGGCGGTGACTTTCGAGAGCTGAGCGGGAATGACATGACGCGACCGCGCGGACTCGTCCTGATGGCGATCCTGCTGCCGATGATCGGCGCCGCCCACGCGCAGGACCGCCCGATCGGCTTTCTGACGCCGTCGAAGAACATCGCCTGCCAGTTCTTCACCGACAACGGACAGGGCGTGCTCCGCTGCGACATCATGAACATGGACGTGCGCCCGCGCCGGCCCGCCGATTGCGAGCTCGACTGGGGCCACGCCTTCGAGATGAGCGCGAAGGGCGCAGCAAGCCGCATCTGCGCCGGCGACACCGTGATGGACCCCTCACTGCCGGTGCTGGCCTATGGCGAGGTGTGGCAGCGCGGGGGATTCACGTGCCGGTCGGAGCAGACGGGATTGACGTGCTTCAACGCGATGCAGCGGGGTTTTTCGCTGGCGCGGGGGAAGCAGGAGGTGTTTTGAGATCGTAGAACGGCAGCGCAGACTCCCATCATTGCGAGCCACCGGGTCCGCGCAAAGCGCGGCCCGATGACAGGCTCCGCGAAGCAATCCAGAATCTCTCCGTGCGGACTCTGGATTGCTTCGTCGCAAGGGCTCCTCGCAATGACGGTGAGGAGGCAGCCGCGCACTATTCGATGATCGGCACATGCTTCGCTGCATCGCGCGGTGCCGTACCGTCGAGGCGCGGATCATCGGCGATTTCGATCTGGCGGCGGAAGGGGCGGAAGCCGGAGCGCTGGTAGAAGGCGACGGCGGCGGGATGGTCGAGGGTGCAGGTATGGACCCAGACGCGGCGGACGTCGTGTGACCAGGCGCGCTCCAGCGCGCGGTTCATCAGGAAGCGGGCGGCGCCGGTGCCGATCAAGCTAGACGTGACGCCGAAATAAGTCAGCTCGCACTGGCCGGGCTCGCGGAAGTCGAGCTCGAGCAGGCCTTCGTCTCGGCCGTCGAGGACGAGGGCATAGACCTCGATTCCAGGCGCATGGATGATCGCGGCGAGCTCGGCGTCGGTCATGCGCGCGCGCGAGAACCACAGCCAGCCCTCGCCGACGCGGCGGAAGAGATCGCGGTACCAGGGAAGCGCGGGGGCATCGACCTTGCGCAAGGTCCAGGCGCCGGGCGGATCATCGCGGCGCGCGGGCGGTGCAGTCATCTCCAGATGGGTGACGATTGCGGCGATCTTGCCGTTCGGGACGTCGGAATAGCCGTCGGGGACGATCATGCTTCGTTTCTTCTTTTGTTAGCGATTAGCGGGCGGCGCCGTTTGAGGCACCACAGCAGCGCCACACTCCGTCATTGCGAGCGCAGCGAAGCAATCCAGGATTTTTCCGCAGAGGCAGTCTGGATTGCTTCGTCGCAAGAGCTCCTCGCAATGACGGTGTAGAGGCGGTGGTGTAGCCCGGATGGAGCGCAGCGCAATCCGGGATTTGTGCCACCATCGACAGCGGACCCGGATTACGCTGCGCTCCATCCGGGCTACGACATTTGCCGCTACCCCTCCCCCTCGTCGCTCGCCAGCACGCCCTTTACCGCGCGCGCCCAGCCGGCGAGCTTCCGCTCGCGCGTGGCCTGGCTCATGTTGGGCTTGAAGCGGTGCTCGAGGCGCCAATTGTCGGCGAACTTGGTCGGCTCGGGATAAACGCCCGCCTGGAGGCCAGCGAGGTAGGCGGCGCCCAGCGCCGTGGTCTCCTGGATCACCGGGCGGTCGACCGGCGCATCCAGGAGATCGGCGAGGCGCTGCATGGTCCAGTCGGAGGCGGTCATGCCCCCGTCGACGCGGAGCACGACGCTTGCGGTTTCCGAACTCGGCCAGTCCGCGCGCATTGCGGCCCAGAGATCGAAGGTCTGGTAGCAGACGCTTTCCAGCGCGGCATGGGCGAGCTCGGCGGGGCCGGTGTTGCGGGTGAGGCCGAACAGCGCGCCGCGGACGCGCGGATTCCAATAGGGCGCGCCCATGCCGACGAAGGCGGGGACCAGGTAGACGCTCTGCATGGAGTCCGACTGATCGGCAAGCGGTCCGGTTTCGGCGGCATGCTTGATGATGCCGAGGCCGTCGCGCAGCCATTGCACAGCGGAGCCGGCGACGAAGATCGAGCCTTCCAGCGCGTAGGTGCGTTTGCCATCGAGCTGATAGGCGACGGTGGTGAGCAGCTTGTTCTTGGAGACGACGGGCGTGGTGCCGGTGTTGAGCAGCGCGAAACAACCGGTGCCGTAGGTCGACTTCATCATGCCCGGGCGGAAGCAGGCCTGGCCGATGGTGGCGGCCTGCTGGTCGCCGGCGATGCCGGCGATGACGATGGGGCCGCCGAACAGGTCCGGCGTGCTCTCGCCGAAGCGGGCGGAGGAATCCTTCACCTCGGGCAGCATCGAGCGAGGCACGCCGATGATCTCCAGCAGCTCGTCGTCCCACGCGCCGGTGTGGATGTTGAACAGCAGCGTGCGCGAGGCGTTGGTGGCGTCGGTGGCGTGCACCTTGCCGCCGGTGAGGCGCCAGAGCAGATAGCAATCGATGGTGCCGAACATCAATTCGCCGCGCGCGGCGCGCGCGCGGGCGCCGGGGACGTGGTCGAGGATCCAGGCGACTTTGGTTCCGGAGAAATAGGGATCGATGATCAGGCCGGTCTTCTCAGAGATCACGGGCTCGCGGCCTTCTGCCTTGAGCTTGGCGCAGATGTCGGCGGTGCGGCGGTCCTGCCAGACAATGGCGCGGTGCACGGCCTGGCCGGTGGCGCGGTCCCACACCACGGTGGTCTCGCGCTGGTTGGTGATGCCGATCGCGGCGATGTCCTTTGCGGTGATCCCGGCATGCTCGATCGCTTCGCGGCAGACCATCACGGTCGAGGTCCAGATGTCCTCCGGCTCGTGCTCGACCCAGCCGGAGGCCGGAAAATGCTGCGGAAACTCGGCCTGCGCCTTCGCCGCGATGGAAATATCGCCGCGAAACACGATCGCGCGCGAAGAGGTGGTGCCCTGGTCGATGGCGAGGACGAAAGACATGGCGGCTTACCTTGGCGTATTCTTTGGGCGTCTTCCCTGGAGGGGTCATTGTGTCGCGCCAAAGGGAGCGGATTGGAGGCAGAAGGTCAAGGCGAGATGATGGACGCCGGCTTCCTTCTCCCCTTGTGGGAGAAGGTGGCGCGAAGCGCCGGATGAGGGGTTCTATCGGCGTGGAATAATGCGGGAGTGCCACTCGCGGAGACAGACCCCTCACCCGTCTCGCCGCTACGCGGCGATCCACCCTCTCCCACAAGGGGAGAGGGGAAGAGAAGGCTACACCGCCGCCGTCGTCACGCCGCCGTCGATGACGATGGTTTGGCCGGTCATGAAGCTCGAGGCGTCGGAGGCGAGGTAGGCGACGGCGCCGGCGATTTCGTCGGGCTCGCCGATGCGGCGGAGCGGCGTGGTGGCGGTGCGGCGCTTCAGATTGGCTTCGTCTTCCCAGAGCGCGCGGGCGAAGTCGGTCTTGACCAGGCCGGGCGCGATGCAGTTGACGCGGACGCCTTTCGGACCCCATTCGCCGGCGAGCGAACGGCACAGCGCGAAGTCGGCGGCCTTGGAGATGCCGTAGGCGCCAATCACGGTGGAGCCGCGCAGGCCCCCGATCGAGGAGATGATGATCACCGAGCCCTTGCCGCGCTCGGCCATTTGCGGGATCGCGAGCGCGGAGAGCCAGATGTTGCTCTTGACGTTCGAGCCCATGATCTTGTCGAAGGCTTCGTCGGTGATTTCGAGCAGCGGGCCGTAATAGGGATTCACGGCGGCGTTGCAGACGAGAATGTCGATCTTGCCGTAATGCTTCGTCGCGCCCGCGATCAGCGCCTCGACCTCGTTCTTGCGCGCGATGTTGCAGGGAATGACGATGGCATCGCCGCCAGCGGCATTGATGCCGTCGGCGACTTCCTTGCAAGCGTCGGCCTTGCGCGAGGAGACAACCACCTTGGCGCCTAACTTGGCGAGCAACTCGGCGGAGGAGCGGCCGATGCCGCGGCTGGAGCCGGTGACCACGGCGACCTTGCCGGTGAGATCGAACGGGGTGTTCTTCATTGTTGTTGCCTCCTCCTGGTCATTCCGGGGCGCGCCTCTTGGCGCGAGCCCGGAATCCATACTCCCGATCGTGGCTATGGATCCCGGGCTCGCGCTTCGCGCGCCCCGGGATGACAGGTCAGATCAACCCGCCCGCGTCTGCGACGCGGCGCTGGTGGTAGTCGGTGTCGCCGAAGGTGTTCTCGATCATGGTGAGGCGCTTGAAGTAGTGGCCGATCTTGGCCTCCATGGTCATGCCGATGCCGCCGTGGAGCTGGATCGACTGCTGGCCGACGAATTTCAGCGACTTGCCGATCTGCACCTTGGCCGCGGCGATCGCGTTGCTGCGCTCCTTGGCGTCCTCGAAGTCGTTCGCCATGGTCGCGAACATCGACATCGAGCGCGCCTGCTCGGTGGCGACGAACATGTCGGAGGCGCGGTGCTGCAGCGACTGGAACGAGCCGATCGCGACGCCGAATTGCTTGCGCGTCTTGATGTACTCGACCGTGGTCTTGAGCGATTCGTCCATCAGGCCGACCGCCTCGGCGCAGAGCGCGACGCGGGCTTCGTCCACCACGCGCTCGATCAGCGCGAGCGAATCCTCGGGGTTGCCGAGCACGGCGTCGGGACCGACCTCGACACCGGTGAAGGTGATGTCGGCGGCGTGCAGGCCGTCCTGGGTCGGATAGGACTTTTTCGCGACGCCCTTGGCATTGGCCGGAACCAGAAACACGCCGATGCCTGACTTGTCGCGGCGGTCGCCCTTGGTGCGCGCGGTGACGATCAGGGTGTCCGCGTTCTCGCCGTTCAGCACGACGAACTTCTCGCCGTCGATCACGTAGGCGTCGCCCTTCTTCTTCGCGGTCGTGACGACGTCGAACAGATCGTAGCGCGAGTTCTTCTCGAGCTGGGCGAACGCAAACGTCTTGCTGCCGTCGATGATGCCGGGCACGTGCGCGGCCTTCTGCGCATCGGTGCCGGCATGACGCAGGAAGCCGCCGCCGATCACCACCGTCGCCAGATAGGGCTCGAGCACCAGCGCCTTCCCGAGCGCTTCCATCACGATCATGGTCTCGACACCGCCGCCGCCGAAGCCGCCGTCAGCCTCGCTGAAGGGCAGGCCCAAAAGTCCCTGCTCGGCGAGCTTGAGCCAGACCGTTTTGCTCCAGCCGCCCTTCTCCGCCATGTACTTCTTGCGCTGCTCGAAATCGTAGGAATCGGTCAGCAGGCCGTCGATGCTTTCCTTGAGAAGCCGCTGCTCCTCGGACAGATCAAAATCCATTTCTTTGGTTCCTCGTACCCGGACTTATTTGACTTCGTCATTCCGGGATGGCCCGAAGGGCCAGGCCCGGAATCCATTTCGCCTCAGCGTATGGGCCCGATGGATTCCGGGTTCGCGACTTCGTCGCGCCCCGGAATGACGGTGGAAATATTGCCCTCCCCGCGGTCGCGGAGAGGTGGCAGATCACAGCCCCAGCACCGCCTTGGCGATGATGTTGCGCTGGATCTCGTTGGAGCCGCCGTAGATCGAGACCTTGCGGTTGTTGAAGTAGCTCGGCGCGATCTGGGCGGTCCAGTCCATGGCTTCGTTCGAGCCATCGTCGCCGTGCACGTCGTAAGGCGCGGCGAACGGGCCGATCACTTCCATCAGCAGCTCGGTGGTGGTCTGCTGGATCTCCGAGCCCTTGATCTTCAGCACCGAGGAGGCCGGATTGGGCTTGCCCTTGCCGTGCTTGCCTTCGTCGGCGACGACGCGCAGCTGGGTGAGCTCGAGCGCCTTCAGCTCGATCTCGCAGGCCGCCAGCTTCTCGCGGAAGGCGGGATCCTGGATGATCGGCTTGCCGGCGGATTCGACCTTCGAGGCCAGATCCTTGATGCGGCGGATGCGCTCCTTGGAGACGCCGACGCGGGCGATGCCGGTGCGCTCATTGCCGAGCAGGAACTTGGCGTAGTCCCAACCCTTGTTCTCCTCGCCGATCAGGTTCTCGTAGGGAACCTCGACGTCATCGAAGAAGACCTCGTTGACCTCACGGCCGCCGTCGATGGTCTGGATCGGGCGAACGGTGACGCCCTTCGACTTCATCGAGAACACGATGAAGGAGATGCCCATCTGCTTCTTGGCGTTGTTGTCGGTGCGGCAGAGGCAGAAGATCATGTCGGCGTGCTGGGCGAGCGTGGTCCAGGTCTTCTGGCCGTTGATGATCCATTTGTCGCCACGGCGCTCGGCCTTGGTCTTGAGCGAGGCGAGGTCGGAGCCGGAGCCGGGCTCCGAAAAGCCCTGGCACCACCAATCGTCGACATTGGCGATGCGCGGCAGGTACTTCTTCTTCTGCTCCTCGTTGCCGAAGGTGTAGATGACGGGGCCGACCATGCTGACGCCGAAGGCGAGCGGCTGCGGCGCCGGATAGGACTGCAGCTCCTCGTTGAAGATGTAGTGCTGCACGCTGGTCCAGCCGGTGCCGCCATATTCCTTCGGCCAATGGCTGACGCCCCAGCCCTTCTTGTTGAGGATGCGCCACCACGTCACCATCTCGTCCTTGGAGAGGTGACGGCCCTCGACCAGCTTGCGCCGCGTATCCGGCGGCACGTTGTCGCGGAAGAACTGCCGCACTTCGTCGCGAAACGCCTGCTCTTCTCTAGTGAATGCGAGATCCATTGGATCCTCCTGTGAAACGTTACTTCATTTTCGTCATTGCGGGGGCATCAGCAGCGCGAATCCCGGATAGCGGTTTCTGCTGCTGGCGCAATTCGTGGCGCGACAATTTCCCGACCGGCGTCCGCGGCAGGTCGTCGACGAACTCGACCGCGGCCGGCAATTCGTGCCTGCCGAGCTTGCCGGCAAGCTGCGCGCGCAGCTCGTCGAGCGTGAACGGCTTTGCCTCGGGCCTCAGCTTGATGAAGGCCTTGGCGGCTTCGCCGCGATAGGGATCGGGAATGCCGAGCACGATCACCTCGTGCACGCCCGGGATGGTGTAGATCGCCTGCTCGATCATCTGCGGATAGACGTTGAAACCGCCGGAGATGATCATGTCCTTCTTGCGGTCGACCAGGAAGAAGTAGCCGTCGGCATCGACATAGCCGATGTCGCCGGTGAGAAAGCGGCCATCGACGAAGGCTTCCGTGGATCCCTCCGGCTTGTTCCAGTAGCCCTTGGTGACGTTCGGGCCCTTGATGCGGATCTCGCCGATCTCACCCGGTGGCAGCACGCGCCTGGGATCGTCGAGCGCGACGACGTCGAGCTCGATGCCGGGCAGCGTCAGGCCGATCGAGCCCGGTTTCTCGGGGCCCTCGGGCGGATGGCCGGTGCCGGGCGAGCAGGTCTCGGTCATGCCCCAGCCGCTCTTCAGCTTCTTGCCGACCTTGCGCTCGAAGAAGCTCGCAATCTCCACCGGCAGCGGCGCGCCGCCGGAGCCGATGGTGACCAGCGAGGAGAAATCGCGTTTGTCGAGATCGGGCAGCGCGGCGATCGCGATCCACATCGTCGGCACGCCGGGGAAATAGGTGGCGCGCTTGACCTCGATGTCGCGCATCACGGCTTCGACGTCGAAGCGCTGATGCAGCGAGATCAGATTGCCGCGGCGGAGCGAGGACAGCAGCACCACCGTGAGCGCGTAGATGTGGAACAGCGGCAGCACGCAGATCACGCGCTCGATTGTCTCGCCGCGCGCGGCACGGGCCGGCTTGCCCCAGACGTCGTAGATCGACACCGCCGAGGTGAGATTGCCGTGCGTGAGCATCGCGCCCTTCGGCAGGCCGGTGGTGCCGCCGGTATATTGCAGCAGCGCGACGTCGTCGGCCGCAACGACAGGCCATTGCGCCGGCGCGGCGGCGCCCTCGACGAAAGCCGCGAAGGTGACGATGCGGGGATCGTCGGGGATTGCCGCCTGCGGCGTGCCGACCTTGCCCCAACGATCGTCCTCGCAGACGACGAGCGTGTCGATCAGGCCCTTCTCCAGGAATTTCAGCGCGGTCGGCAGCAGGGCCTGGAGGTTGGAGGTGACGAGCAGGCGCGAGCCGGAATCGGTGATCTTGTGCGTCAGCGCGATCTCGCCGTCGAGCGGCGACAGATGCGCGACGCGGCCCCCGGCCTTCAGCGCGCC
Source organism: Bradyrhizobium sp. SUTN9-2 (assembly GCF_003122645.1). NCBI lineage: Bacteria > Pseudomonadati > Pseudomonadota > Alphaproteobacteria > Hyphomicrobiales > Nitrobacteraceae > Bradyrhizobium > Bradyrhizobium sp. SUTN9-2. The sequence continues at coordinate 1,796,920 of NZ_LAXE01000001.1, read as the reverse complement.
GAAGAAGCTGACGGGATGATCGGGCGTGTTGCCGAGGAACAGCGCGACCGAGCTGTTCCTGCCGATGCCAGCGCGCAGGAACGCCGCGGCGGCACGATCGGCCAAGCTTGCGAGTTCGGCGTAGCTGATCGGCCGGTCGCGGAATTCCAGCGCGGTGCGCGGGCCGTAATCGGCGGCGGCCTTGGCGAGAAGGTCCGGCAGCGTGCCCTGGACGATGGTGTCGTCCCACCGCACGCCCTCGGGATAAAACTGTTCGCCGGGATGGGTCATTTTCCTGATTGCTCGAGCGAACAACTAACACAGACCGTCATTCCGGGGCGCGACGAAGTCGCGAGCCCGGAATCCATAACCACCAGCTGGGGTTATGGATTCCGGGCCTGCGCCTTGCGGCGCATCCCGGAATGACGAAGGTTGGGACGAAGCCCCGATCACGCTGCTTTCGACTCCGCAGCCAGCGACGCAAACGTCTTGCCCTCCGCGGCGAGCTTCTTCAGCAGCGGGGCGGGCTCGAGGCTCGGATCGTTGGTCTCCTTAGCGTAGAAGGCGAGACGATCGGCGATGTGCTTGAGGCCGACGCTGTCGGCCCAGAACATCGGGCCGCCACGGTAGATCGGCCAGCCATAGCCGTAGAGCCAGACCACGTCGATGTCGCTGGGACGCGCGGCGATGCCCTCTTCCAGGATCTTCGCGCCCTCGTTGATCATCGGATACATCATGCGCTCGAGGATCTCCTCGTCGCTGACGATGCGCTTCTTGCGGCCGAGACGCAGCAAGGTCTCGTCGATCAGCTTCTCGACGTCGGGGTCGGGCAGCGGCGCACGAGAACCCTGCTCGTACTTGTAATAGCCCTTGCCGGTCTTCTGGCCGAAGCGGCCGGCCTCGCACAGCGCGTCCGCGATCTCCGACTTGATGCCGCGGTCCTTACGCGAGCGCCAGCCGATGTCGAGGCCGGCGAGATCGCTCATCGCGAACGGGCCCATCGGCATGCCGAACTTGGTGACGACGGCATCGACCTGCTGCGGCAGCGCGCCCTCGAACAGCAGCTTCTCGGACTGCTTGCCGCGCTGGGCCAGCATGCGGTTGCCGACGAAGCCGTCGCAGACGCCGACCACGGCCGGCACCTTCGCGATTTTTCGCGCGATGGTCACCGCAGTCACCAGCGCATCCGGCGCGGTCTTGTCGGCGCGCACGATCTCGCACAGCTTCATGACGTTCGCCGGCGAGAAGAAGTGCATGCCGAGCACGTCCTGCGGACGCTTGGTCGACTTCGCGATCTCGTCGATATTGAGATACGAGGTGTTGGAGGCGAGCACGGCGCCCGGCTTGGCGTACTGGTCGAGCTTGCCGAACACCTCCTTCTTGACCGCCATGGTCTCGAACACGGCCTCGATGACGAGATCGGCATCGCCGACATTCTCGATGCCGACGACGCCGTTGATCAGCGCCATGCGCTTGGCGGGCGCATCGGCCGGGATGCCGCCGCGCGCGGCGGTCGCTTCCCAGTTCTTCTGCATCACGCCCATGCCGCGCTTGAGCTGCTCCTCGCCGGTCTCGATCAGGGTGACGGGAATGCCGGCATTGGCGAAGGACATCGCGATGCCGCCGCCCATGGTGCCGGCACCGAGAATGGCGACGCGGTTCACGGGCCGCGGCTTGGTGCCTTCAGGAACGCCGGCGATCTTGTTGGCCTCGCGCTCGGCGAAGAAGGCGTAGCGCTGCGCCTTGGACTGGTCGCTGGCGACGAGCTTGAGGAAGCCCTCGCGCTCCTTCTTCAGGCCTTCGTCGAACGGCAGGTCGATGGCGTAGCCGACGGCATCGGCGGCGGCGAACGGCGCCTCGAGGCCGCGCGACTTCTTGGTCATGGCGGCGACCGCATTGGTAAAGATCGAGCGGTCGGCCTTGGCGGCTGCGAGCTTGGAATCGTCGTCGCGCAGGCGGCGCAGCGCGCGCTTCTCCGCGAGCAGCTTGCGCACGAAAGCCTCGCCGCCGGAGGCCGGGCCCTCGACGATCTCCTCGATCAGGCCGTTCTTCAGCGCCTCCGCCGCCCCGATCGGGTCGCCGCCGACGATCATCTTGACCGCAAGCTCCGGGCCCACCGCACGGGGCAGGCGCTGGGTGCCACCGGCGCCGGGCAGAAGTCCGAGCTTCACCTCGGGCAGGCCGAGCTTGGCCTCTTTCACCGCGACGCGGAAATGGCAGGCCAGCGCGACCTCGAGGCCGCCGCCGAGCGCGGTGCCGTGGATCGCGGCAACGACCGGCTTGGGCGAGTTTTCGATCTCGGACAGCACGTCGTTGAGCGCGGGCGGCTTCGGCGGCTTGCCGAACTCGGTGATGTCGGCACCGGCAATGAAGGTGCGACCGGCGCAGGTCAGCACGATGCCCTTGATGGAGGGATCGGCGATCGCGGCCTTGATGCACTCGAGGATCCCGCCGCGGACTGCGGCACTCAGCGCATTGACCGGCGGGCTGTTGACCGTGACGATCCCGACTTCATCATGACGCTCAAGCTTGACCACTTCGCTCACGGTGTCCCTCCTTGGTGGGGATTTACTTTTATTCGATTTCGCATTGCGGAATTTAATTCCGCATCTTGACGGCAGGGTTATTTTGAAGCACGGACGTTGTCAACGACTCCGCGCAAGAAGCAGATCAGGGATGAAGCGTACAGGAAAGAAGACCGCGACCGATCGGAATTTCGTCGTCGCGCTTTCCCGCGGACTGGAAGTATTGCGCGCGTTCCAACCCAATGACGGCCTGCTGGGCAATCAGGAGATTGCGTCCCGCACCAATCTGCCCAAGCCCACCGTGTCGCGGCTGACCTACACGCTGACCAAGCTTGGCTATCTGACGCCGGTTCCCCGCTTCGAGAAGTACCAGCTCGCCCCGGCAGCGATGTCGCTCGGCTACGCGGCGCTGGCCAATCTGGGCGTTCGGCATTTGTCCGAACCGTTCCGCGAAGAGGTGATGCGCGCGACCGGCGGCGCCGTCGCCGTCGGCGGCCGTGACCGCCACAGCATGATCTATTTCGGGCAGAGCCGCGGCAGCGAGACCGTCGGCGTTCAACTTGACGTCGGCTCGCGCGTGCCGATTGCAACCAGTGCGATGGGCCGCGCCTATTTCTGGGCACTCGATGACGAAGGTCGCGCCGAAGTGTCGCGCATCCTGCGCGAACATTACGGCAGCCGCTGGCCGAAGATGCGCGAGGGCTTGGAACGTTCCGGCGAGACGGTCGCGAAATACGGCTTTGCGATTTCGGTCGGCGATTGGCACGACGACATCGGCGCCGCCGGCGTCGCGCTCAAGCTCAACGACGGAACCGGGCCTTACGCATTCAATTGCGGCGCGCCCGCATTCCGTTTCACGGAAGAGCGTTTGATCAACGACATTGGACCGCGTCTCTTAGCGATGGTAAGGAACATCGAGGCGGCGCTCGGGGGTCTGATGCCGCATTCAAAAAAAGACATCAGCAAAAAGCTGAAATCAGGAGGAAAAGTTGCGCGTGTGGCCGAGGGATTCAGATAGCCTTTGTCATCATCGGGAGCGGCTCGCATCGCCCCATCGCTCACTGTACGTCGTGAGCGAGACGAGATGACGCAGGCACAGCTCGCGCAGGGTACATCGCCCCTGCTCGCGGTTCGCGACGTCAGCGTCGTGTTCGGCGGCATCGTCGCGCTCAACGGCGTGTCCTTCGACATGCACAAGGGAGCCATCCTCGGATTGATCGGCCCGAACGGCGCCGGCAAGACCACGCTCTTCAACTGCCTGTCGCGGCTGTACCAGCCGTCGTCCGGCGACATCTTGATGGACGGCGTGAGCATCCTGACGCGGCCGCCGCACCGGATCGCCGAGATCGGCATCGGCCGCACCTTCCAGAACGTGGCGCTGTTTCCCAACCTTTCGGTGATGGACAACGTCCGCGTCGGCGCCCATTCGAAGACCTCGAGCGACATTATCAGCGACTCCCTGAAGCTTGCCTGGGTCCGGCGCAGCGAGACCAACATCAACAAGAAGGTGCACGAGATCCTTGCTTACCTCGACCTCGAGGACGTCGCCCACACCGTCGTGTCCGGCCTACCGTTCGGTACGCAGAAGCGGGTCGAGCTAGCGCGTGCGCTGGCGGCCGATCCGAAGATCCTGCTGCTCGACGAACCCGCCGGCGGCCTCAACCACGAGGAAGTTCATGTGCTCGGCGATCTCATCCGCAAAATCCGCGACGAGCGCCATATGACCGTGCTCCTGGTCGAGCATCACATGGGCCTCGTGATGTCGATCGCCGACCATGTCGTCGCGCTGAATTTCGGCAAGAAGCTCGCGGAAGGCACGCCCGCCCAGGTGCAGGCGGACCCGGACGTCATCAAGGCCTATCTCGGGAGCAAGGATCAATGACGCCACTGCTCAACGTCAAGGACCTGCGCGCTTATTACGGCCAGGTCCAGGCGCTCCATGGCCTTTCCTTCTCGCTCAACGAGGGCTCGCTCGTGACGCTGCTGGGCGCCAACGGCGCCGGCAAGACCACCACACTGCGCGCGATCTGCAACATGGTGCGCTCCACCGGCGGCGTCGAGTTCGAAGGCAAGCCGCTGAACAACCGTTCGACCGAGAGCATCGTGCGGTTCGGCATCGCCCACGTGCCGCAGGGCCGCGGCACCTTCACCAACATGACGGTGGAAGAGAACCTCCAGCTCGGGGCCATCACCCGCAAGGACCGCGCCGGCATCGTCTCCGACATCGAGCGCATGTACGCGCATTTCCCGGTGTTGAAGCAGCGCCATACCCAGCAGGCCGGCACACTCTCCGGCGGCGAGCAGCAGATGCTCGCGGTCGCCCGCGCGCTGATGCTGCGGCCGCGGCTGATGCTGCTCGACGAGCCCTCCTTCGGCCTCGCGCCGCTGGTGGTGCGCGACCTGTTCGGCATCCTCGGCAAGATCAACCGCGAGGACAAGGTCTCGATCCTGGTGGTCGAGCAGAACGCCCAGCTCGCGCTCGAGCTCGCCGACCAGGCCTATGTGATCGAGACCGGGCGCATCGTGATGTCGGGCAAGGCCAAGGACATCGCGAACAACGAAGAAATCCGCAAATCCTATCTGGGTTACTGAGGGAGCCGGCACAATGGAGCTGTTCACCAACCAGGTCCTGGCCGGCATCGCCACGGGGGCGATCTATGCCTGCATGGCGCTCGCCGTGGTCATGATCTACCAGGCCATCGACCATCTCAACTTCGCGCAAGGCGAGATGGCGATGTTCTCGACTTTCATCTCATGGCAGCTGATGCAGTGGGGCGTGTCTTATTGGGCTGCCTTCCTGATCACGCTGGCATTTTCTTTCGTTGCCGGCATCGCGATCGAGCGCATCCTATTCAAGCCGCTCGTCAAGGCGCCGGTGCTCACCAACGTCGCCGGCTTCATCGCGCTGTTTGCGATCATCAACTCCTCGGCGGGCCTGATCTGGGACTTCACGATCAAGCAATATCCGACCCCGTTCGGCTCCGCACCGTTCCTCGGCAGCCAGCTGATCTCGACGCACCAGGCCGGCATGATCGGCGTCACCGTGGCGCTGCTGCTCGCGCTCTATTTCTTCTTCCAGTACACGCGCATCGGCCTTGCGATGCGAGCCGCAGCGTCGGTGCCCGAATCGGCCCGCCTCGTGGGCATCAACACGAGCTGGATGATCGCGCTCGGCTGGGGCATGGCGACCGCGATCGGCTCGATCGCCGGCATGCTGATCGCGCCTGTCGTATTCCTCGAGCCGAACATGATGGGCGGCGTGCTGATCTACGGCTTCGCCGCGGCGGTGCTCGGCGGGCTGTCGAGCCCGTTCGGCGCCGTGGTCGGCGGCTTTCTGGTCGGCGTGTTCGAGAACCTCGCCGGTACCTACATCCCCGGCGTCGGCAATGAGCTGAAACTCCCGATCGCGCTCGCGCTGATCATCTCCGTCCTGGTCGTCAAACCCGCTGGTCTGTTCGGCCGGCATATCGTCAAGCGAGTTTGATCATGAGCGCAGCAGAAGAAGTCGTCGCCGAGGGCCACGAGGCGGTCGAGGCGGTTCCGAAGCGGGCCATGACGCTGGGCACCGGCACGTCGCTGGTGGTGCTGGCCGCGCTGTTGATCGTGCCGATGTTCGTCAAGAACTTCATCATCTTCCAGATGACGATGCTCCTGATCTACGGGCTCGCGGTGCTGGCGCTGAACATCCTGACCGGCGGAAGCGGCCAGTTCTCGCTCGGCCAGAGCGCGTTCTACGCCGTCGGCGCCTATGTGTCTGCGGTGCTGATGGAACATGCCAACGTCAACTACGCGCTGACCATTCCGATCTCCGCCGTGATTTGCTTCGGATTCGGTTACCTGTTCGGCAAGCCGGCGCTGCGGCTGTCGGGCATCTATCTCGCGCTCGCGACCTTTGCGCTCGCGACCGCGATGCCGCAGTTGCTCAAGCTGAACTTCCTCGAGCACTGGACCGGCGGCGTGCAGGGCCTCGTCGTCACCAAGCCAGACGCACCGTTCGGCTTGCCGATGTCGCAGGACATGTGGCTGTACTACTTCACGCTTGCCGTGACGGTCGCGATCTACATCTTCTCGGTGAACCTGTTGCGCTCCCGCTCGGGCCGCGCCTTCATGGCGATCCGCGACAACGAGATCGCGGCCTCCTCCATGGGCGTCAACGTCGCGCTGTACAAGACGCTGGCCTTCGGCGTATCCGCCGGCATCACCGGCGTTGCCGGCTCGCTCGGCGCCATCGCGGTGCAGTTCGTCGCGCCCGACAGCTACACCATCACGCTCGCGATCTCGCTGTTCCTCGGCATGGTGGTCGGCGGCGTCGGCTGGCTGCCCGGCTCGTTCGTCGGCGCGGCCTTCATCATCTTCGTGCCGAACATGGCGGAGAGCATCTCCAAGGGCCTCTCCGGCGCAGTGTTCGGCGTGCTGCTGTTCCTCGTCATCTACCTCGTGCCGCATGGCGCAAGGCAGGTCGCGATCCTGGGCCAGCAACTCGTCGGCAAGCTCAGGAAGAACTGAAGACCCGTTGAATTAACCAAGGAGACCGAATTGTATTTTGGAAGAACACTGCGAGCCGCCGCGCTGATCACGGCAACGGCGGCCATCACTCTCACCTCCGGCGCTGCACTCGCCCAAAAGAAATACGACACCGGCGCGTCCGATACCGAGATCAAGATCGGCAACATCATGCCGTACAGCGGTCCGGCGTCGGCCTATGGCATCATCGGCAAGACCGAAGAAGCCTATTTCAAGATGATCAACGACAAGGGCGGCATCAACGGCCGCAAGATCAACTTCGTCACCTATGACGACGGCTATTCGCCGCCGAAGGCTGTCGAGCAGGTTCGCAAGCTGGTCGAGAGCGACGAGGTGCTGGTCGTTTTTAACCCGCTCGGCACGCCCTCGAACAGTGCGATCCAGAAGTATCTCAACTCCAAGAAGATCCCGCAGCTCTTCGTCGCGACCGGCGCCACCAAGTGGAACGACCCGAAGAACTTCCCCTGGACCATGGGCTGGCAGCCCTCCTACCAGAGCGAAGCGCAGATCTACGCGAAATGGCTGATGAAGGAGAAGCCGGACGCCAAGATCGCAATCCTCTACCAGAACGACGATTTCGGCAAAGACTACCTCAAGGGCACCAAGGACGGCCTCGGCGCCAAGGCCTCGTCCATGATCGTCATGGAGGAGAGCTACGAGGTCTCCGAGCCGTCGATCGACGGCCATATCGTCAAGATCAAGGCCGCCAATCCCGACGTGCTCCTGATCTACACCACGCCGAAGTTCGCGGCCCAGACCATCAAGAAGACCGCCGAGCTCAGCTGGAAGCCGCTCCAGATCCTCACCAACGTGTCGATCTCGGTCGGTAGCGTGATGAAGCCGGCCGGCTTCGAGAACGCGCAGGGCGTGCTGTCGGCCGCCTACGCCAAGGACTCCACGGATCCGCAATGGGCCAACGACCCCGGCATGAAGAAGTGGAACGAGTTCGTCGACAAGTACATGCCGGGTGCCGACAAGTCGGACACCAGCATGGTTTATGGCTATGGCGCCGCCTCGACGCTGGCCAAGGTGCTGGAGATGTGCGGTGACGATCTCACCCGCGCCAACATCATGAAGCAGGCTGCCTCGTTGAAGGACTTTGCTCCGGATACGCTGCTGCCCGGTGTCAGGATCAACACCAGCGCCACCGACTTCGCTCCGATCGCGCAGCTGCAGATGATGCGCTTCAAGGGCGAGAAGTGGGAACTGTTCGGCGAGATCATCAGCGGTGACGTCGCCTCCGAGTGACGCGTGACGCGATGATCGAGGACGAGGAGCCCCCGCGGACAGTCGCGGGGGCTTTTTGTTGACGACAGGCGCCAATCTTGTTCAATGCGATCGATCCATCCCGGGGTAGGAGAGCAATGGCCGCCGTTCGTTCCCAGGTTGCGACGCTCTGGGCCGCGCTTGCCTTGTGCACTGCAATGAGCGGCGAGGCGCTGGCGCAGAAGAAATACGACAGCGGCGCGTCCGATACCGAGATCAAGATCGGTAACATCATGCCCTACAGCGGTCCGGCCTCCGGCTATGCTGCGATCGGCAGGACCGAGGAAGCCTACTTCAACAAGATCAATGCCGAGGGCGGCATCAACGGCCGCAAGATCAGATTCATCTCCTATGACGACGGCTATTCGCCGCCGAAGACGGTGGAACAGGCGCGAAAACTGGTCGAGAGCGACAACGTGCTGCTGATCTTCGGCTCGCTCGGCACCTCCACCAACAGCGCCATCCGCAAGTACATGAACGAGAAGAAGGTGCCGCAATTGTTCGTGGCGAGCGGCGCCTCGAAATGGAACGACCCCAAGCAATATCCCTGGACCATGGGCTGGCAGCCGAGCTACGTCAGCGAGGCCCGGATCTATGCCAAATACATCATGAAGGAGAAGCCAAACGGAAAGATCGGCGTGCTCTACCAGAACGACGATTTCGGCAAGGACTATCTAAACGGGTTGAAGGAGGGCCTCGGCGCCAAGGCTTCGATGATCGTGCGGGAGGAAGCCTACGACACGTCCGAGCCCGCAATCGACGAGCGAGTCGTGAAGCTGAAGGCGGCCGGCGCCGATATCTTCATCAGCCTCACCAACCAGAAATTCGCCGCGCAGGGAATCAAGAAAGCCGCGGAGATCAACTGGCATCCGATGCACATCATCTCCAACGTCTCGGCTTCGGTCAGCGGCGTATTGGAGCCGGCGGGCATTGAAGTCTCGCAAGGCATCCTGTCGGCGACCTACACCAAGGACGGCTCCGACCCGCAGTGGAATGCCGACGACGGCATGAAGAAGTTCTACAGTTTCCTCGCGCAATACGAGCCCAGGGCCAACAAGCTCGATGCCGGCGTCGTGTACGGCTATGCCGCCGCACAGACCATCGTGAAGGTGCTGCAGATGTGCGGCGACGATCTCACCCGCGAGAACGTCATGAAGCAGGCCGCCAGCCTGAAGGACTTCGCACCCGACACGCTGCTGCCAGGCATCAAGATCAACACCGCGCCCGACGATTTCGCCCCGATCGAGCAGCTGCAGATGATGCGCTTCAAGGGCAGGAAATGGGAGCTGTTCGGCGACATCATCTCGAGCGAGATGAGCCACTGAACGACGCAATTCAAAATAGCCGCCTTCTCGTAAAGCAACTCAAGCGGTGAGTTTGCCCCGCAAAAAGAATCTCACGCGCCGGAATATTCAGCACCGCCTTCGACGAGATCGCCGCCTGCGCGAGGCCCGTGCAGGCGTTCTTCTTGCTGACGGCCGTGGATAGGTATTGAATGCGTGACGGAGCGACGCGCAACGATCGCTCCCAATAAGAACAAACGACACATTCAATCCTGTCCAGGGAGATCAAAATGCCTGCAATGCATGTGCGATTGGGGGCCTTCTCGGCTGCCCTCGTGCTAGCCGCCACGCTGTCCACGACAGCGCTCGCGCAGAAGAAATACGACACCGGCGCATCCGACACGGAGATCAAGATCGGCAACATCATGCCCTATAGCGGTCCCGCGTCCGCCTACGGCGTGATCGGCAAGACCGAAGAGGCCTATTTCCGCAAGATCAACGCAGAAGGCGGCATTAACGGCCGCAAGATCAACTTCATCACCTATGACGACGCCTATTCCCCGCCGAAGACCGTGGAGCAGGCGCGCAAGCTGGTCGAGAGCGACGAGGTGCTGCTGATCTTCAACTCGCTCGGCACCCCGCCGAACTCGGCGATCCAGAAGTACATGAACCAGAAGAAGGTTCCGCAGCTGTTCGTCGCCACCGGCGCCACGAAGTGGAACGACCCGCAGACCTTCCCGTGGACGATGGGCTGGCAACCCAACTACCAGATCGAGTCGATCATCTACGCCAAGTACATCCTGAAGAACCATCCGAACGCCAAGATCGCCGTGCTCTACCAGAACGACGATTACGGCAAGGACTATCTGAAGGGGTTCAAGGACGGGCTCGGAGCCAAGGCCGCCTCGATGATCGTCATCGAGGACAGCTACGAAGTCTCCGAGCCGACCATTGACTCCCACATCGTCAAGATGAAGTCGACCAACGCCGACGTGTTCTTCAACATCACGACGCCGAAATTCGCGGCACAGGCGATCAAGAAGAACGCCGAGATCGGCTGGAAGCCGCTGCACTTCCTCAACAACGTCTCGGCCTCGATCGGCAGCGTAATCAAGCCGGCCGGATTCGAGAACGCGCAGGACATCATCTCGTCGCAATATTTCAAGGATCCGACCGACGCGCAGTGGAAAAACGACAAGGCGATGATCGCCTGGAACGAATTTCTGGATAAGTACTATCCGGAAGCGAACCGCGCCGATGCCTCGGTAATGTACGGCTACATCGTCGCCCAAGGCCTCGTTCACGTGCTCAAGGCCTGCGGTGACAATCTCACCCGCGAGAACATCATGAAGCAGGCCGCCAACATCAAGGACTTCGAGCCGGCGGGCCTGTTGCCGGGCATCAAGGTCAACACCTCGGCGACCGATTTCGCGCCGCTCTCGCAACTGCAGCTGATCCGGTTCAAGGGCGAGCATTGGGTGCCATTTGGCGAGGTGCTGAGCGGCGACGTCGGCGGCTGACCATTAACCACTTGCTCAAGATGTAGCCAAATCGACTAAAGACGCAGCCCCTGCGGCCATGCCGCAGGGGCTTTTCCTTGAAGCGTTCAGGCAAATCGTATTGAATTGCGGCCGCGTCGCGAAGAAAAACGAGACAAGAAAAGGGACGCACACACAAAGAAAAAACAGGGAGATTGGAATGCCTGCTGTCACCGGCAAGCTTGCGGCCGCATCATTGGCGCTCGCGCTCATCGCGGCCTCGGCCTCAACCGCAACGGCCCAGAAAAAATACGATACAGGTGCGACCGACACCGAGATCAAGATCGGCAACATCATGCCCTACAGCGGACCGGCCTCCGCCTACGGCATCATCGGTCGCACCGAAGCCGCCTATTTCAAGAAGATCAACGAAGAGGGCGGCATCAACGGCCGCAAGATCAATTTCGTCTCCTACGACGACGCCTACTCGCCGCCGAAGACGGTGGAGCAGGCGCGCAAGCTGGTCGAGAGCGACGAGGTGCTGCTCGTCTTCAACTCGCTCGGCACGCCGCCGAACTCCGCGATCCAGAAATACATGAACTCGAAGAAGGTGCCGCAGCTGTTCGTCGCCACCGGCGCTACCAAGTGGAACGATCCGCAGAACTTCCCGTGGACCATGGGCTGGCAACCCAACTACCAGAGCGAGACGCAGATCTACGCGAAATACATCCTCAAGGCCATGCCGAACGCCAAGATCGGCGTGCTCTACCAGAACGACGATTACGGCAAGGATTACCTGAAGGGCCTGAAGGACGGCTTGGGGGCCAAGGCCGCGAGCATGATCGTGCTGGAGGAAAGCTACGAGACGTCGGAGCCGACCATCGACAACCACATCGTCAAGCTGAAAGCCACCGGCGCCGACGTCTTCATCAACATCACCACGCCGAAGTTCGCGGCGCAGGCGATCAAGAAGATCTCCGAGATCGGCTGGAAGCCGACCCACTTCCTCAACAACGTCTCGGCCTCGGTCGGCAGCGTGATCAAGCCCGCCGGCTTCGAGAATTCGCAGGACATCATCTCGGCCGCCTATCTGAAGGACGTCTCCGATCCGCAGTGGAAGGACGACGCCGGCATGAAGGCGTTCCTGGAGTTCATGACGAAGTACTTCCCCGAGGGCGACAAGCTCGACGGCGGCACCATCGTCGGCTACGGCGTCGCGCAGACGCTGGTCGAAGTGCTGAAGAAATGCGGCGACAATCTCACGCGCGAGAACGTCATGAAGCAGGCGGCGAGCCTGAAGGACTTCCGCACCGAAGTGCTGCTGCCCGGCATCAAGATCAGTACCGGGCCGAACGACTTCGCACCGATCAGCTCGCTGCAGCTGATGAAGTTCAAGGGCGACAAGTGGGACCTGTTCGGCGAGGTGATCAGCGCCGACGCCGGCGGCTAGAAGCTTCAAAGCCCGGACGACGAGCCCCCTGCGCTGATCGCGCAGGGGGCTTCTGCTTGTGTGGCAATTATGATCACGCGATTGCACAATCGAATGACGGCGAAGGCGCTTACGCTTTGGCACACGATGCGGTAGGCAGATGGCGGCGACCTCCTCGCCGCCAGTCCAGTCTGCGCAAGGCAATTGTCCATGACCGACCGACGCCCCCTGCTCCGCGCGCTCTACGAGGCGGCCGTCGCCGCCGCCCATCCCGAAATGGTGCTGGCCCCTCACCTGCGACCTGCGCCCAGGGG
>NZ_LAXE01000001.1:1772767-1784097 GCF_003122645.1 Bradyrhizobium sp. SUTN9-2 | reverse complement strand
CGCCGGCGCGATGGCCGCAGCCGCGGAGCGGCATTATCTCGATGCGCTGGGATTGGCGCCGGAGCGCCTCGTCGGCATCGCCACCACGCGCCACGGCTACGGCGTGCCGACGCGCAGCATTCGCGTGGTCGAGGCCGGTCATCCCGTGCCTGACGAAGCCGGCCTGAAGGGCGCGGCCGACACGCTCGCACTCGCGGGCGAGGCCGGGCCGGACGATCTCCTGCTGGTGCTGCTCACCGGCGGCGGCTCGGCCAACTGGATCGCGCCGGTGGACGGCATCAGCTTCGCGCAGAAGCAGGCGGTCAACAAGGCGCTGCTGCGCTCGGGCGCGCCGATCGGCGAGATGAACGTCGTGCGCAAGCACCTGTCGCGGATCAAGGGCGGCCGCCTCGCCCGCGCTGGCAGCAACGCCGCGGAGATCGTGACGCTCGCGATCTCCGACGTGCCGCATGACGATCCGTCCGCGATCGCCTCCGGCCCCACCGTGCCCGATCCGACCACGCTGGCGGATGCGCGCGCGATCGTGGCGAAATACAGGCTCGACATCGACGATGCGGTGCGGCGCGCGCTCGACGATCCCAACAACGAGAGCTGCAAGCCGGGCGACGCCGCCTTTGCGCACGCGTCGTTCGAGCTGATCGCGCGGCCCAAGCAGTCGCTGGACGCTGCGGTCAAGCTCGCGCGCGAGGCCGGCTACGAGACCATCGATCTCGGCGCCGATCTCGAAGGCGAGGCGCGCGAGGTCGCCGCCGATCACGCCAGGCTGGCGCTTCAGGCACGCAGCCAGGGCAAGCGCGTCGCGATTCTCTCCGGCGGCGAGCTCACGGTCACCGTGCGCGGCAACGGGCGCGGCGGGCCGAACCAGGAATACGCGCTGGCCCTGGCCTCGCTCTTGAAGGACACTTCCGGCATCGCGGCGCTGGCCGGCGACACCGACGGCGCCGATGGCGGCGCCGGCCACCCGACCGACCCCGCCGGCGCGCTGATTGATGCGGCGACGTTCGCGAAGATGAAGGCGCTGGGGCTCGAGCCGCAGGCCTATCTCGCCAACAACGACGCCACCACGTTTTTCGAGGCGACCGGCGACCTGCTACAGCCTGGACCGACGCTGACCAACGTGAACGACATCAGGGTGATTTTGGTGGATTGACGTTCGCTTACCCTCCCCTAGAGGGTAAGAGTCAAAACTCGTTGGCGATCTTCGCGAGCATCTCGATCAGGGCTTCGCGGTTGGCCTGGCCGAGCAGATCGTTCAGCCGGGCCTCGTGCTTGGTGGCGACGAGCTTCTTGGCGCGCGCCAGCACGGCCTTGCCCTTGTCGGTCAAGACCAGGATGTGCGAGCGGCGGTCGTTGGTGGAGCGGATCCGCGCACAGAGGTCGCGGCTCTCCAGATTGTCGAGCATGGCTACGAAGTTCGGCCTGAGGATGCCGAGCGTGGAGGCGATCTCGGTCTGGTTACGGCCGGGGTTTTTCTCGACCAGGAGCAGCACCGAGAACTGCGCCGGCGTCAGCTGGAGCGAGGCCATGCAGCGCAGGAAATTCTCGAACACCTTGAGCTGCGCACGTTTCAGGACATAGCCGAGCTGCTCGGAAAGCTCGCCGAGCTGGAGGGCCTCCGCCTGCGGCTCGCCTGCCTCCTTGCGGCCCTTGGCCGCGTCGGCCGGCTTGTCGGAGGACTTTTCAGCGGTTTTGGAAACGGTCATCGCCTCGTGCTCGTAATCCCGCTAAATTCCGGGGCGGGTCGTTCCCACCCTTGAAGTTATATTTGATAATTGTTATGGACCATACCAAATATCGCCTGCGTTTTTCAATGGCTGTGAGCGGACCGTCCACCGCAATCGAGGGGACCGGTCCGGATTAGGGGGAGCGTCCGGTCTTGAATACCACCATCATGCTGTTCCTGGTGCAGGACGGCATCACCAATGGCGCGATCTATGCGCTGCTCGGCCTGGCGCTGGTGCTGGTGTTCGCCGTCACCCGGGTCATCCTCATTCCCCAGGGCGAATTCGTCACCTACGGCGCGCTGACCTATGCCTCGCTGGCCGCCGGCCAGATGCCGGGCACGGCAAAGCTGGCGCTGGCGCTCGGCATCGGCGCCTTCGTCTTCGACCTGTTCGTCGCGCGCAAGGCGCTGCACGGGCGGCTGGTCGTCCGCAGCTTCATCGCCAACGTCGTGCTGCCGGCGGTCGTGCTGGCGCTGACCCTGTCCCTCGCCGCGCAGAAGCCGCCGGTCGCGGTCTGCATCGCGCTGTCGCTGGTGATCGTGGCGATGATCGGCCTCTATCTCTACCGCATCGCCTTCCAGCCGCTGGCGCACACCTCGGTGCTGGTGCTGCTGATCGCCTCGGTCGGCGTCCACCTCGCGCTGCAGGGCCTCGGCCTGTTGTTCTTCGGCGCCGAAGGCCAGCGCGGGCCTGCCGTGCTGTCCGGCGCCTTCACCGCCGGCGCCCTGCGCTTCACCGGCCAGAGCATCACCGTCTATGCCATCACCATCGCCTTCATCGTCGCGCTCTGGCTGTTCTTCGGGCTGACTCTGTACGGCAAGGCGCTGCGCGCGACCGCGGTCAACCGGCTCGGGGCGCGGCTCGCGGGCATCCGCACCACGCTGTCGGGCCAGATCGCCTTCTTGCTGGCCTCCGTGATCGGCGCAATCTCCGGCATCCTGATCGTGCCGATCACGACGCTGTACTACGATTCCGGCTTCCTGATCGGACTGAAAGGCTTCGTCGCCGCGATCATCGGTGGCCTCGTCAGCTATCCACTCACCGCCGTCGCGGCGCTGGTGGTCGGCATCGTCGAGGCGTTCTCGTCCTTCTATGCCTCCAATTACAAGGAGGTGATCGTCTTCATGCTGCTGATCCCCGTGCTGCTGCTGCGCTCGCTCGCCGCGCCCGCGGTCGAGGAAGAGAAGGACTGAGCCCGATGCAGAGCCGGCTTCCCATCCTCGTCTTTGCGCTCGTTATGGCGGCGATCCCGTTCATCCCGGGCGTGCCCCCGTTCTGGATCGTGCTGCTCGACAATATCGGCCTTGCCGCGCTGGTCGCGATGGGCCTCGTGCTGCTGACCGGCGTCGGCGGCCTCACCTCGTTCGGGCAGGCCGCCTTCGTCGGTTTCGGTGCCTACACCACCGCCGTGCTGACGACGGCCTATGGCCTGTCGCCCTGGCTGACGCTGCCGCTGTCGCTCGTGGTCAGCGGCTCGCTCGCGGTGCTGCTCGGGCTGATCACCGTGCGCCTCTCCGGCCATTACCTGCCGCTCGGCACGCTCGCCTGGGGGCTTGGGCTGTTCTACCTGTTCAGCAAGCTGGAGTTTCTGGGACGTAACGACGGCATCTCGGCGATCCCGCCGCTGTCGATCGGTGCCTTCAAGATGCTCTCGCCCGGCTCGATCTATTACGCGATCTGGATCGCCGTGATCCTCTCGGCCCTGCTGACGATGAACCTCTTGGACTCCCGCACCGGCCGCGCCATCCGCGCGCTGCGCCGCGGCCATGTCGCGGCCGAGGCCTTCGGCGTCCACACGCCGCGTGCAAAGCTGCTGGTGTTCATCCATGCCGCGGTGCTCGCGGGCCTGTCCGGGTGGCTCTACGCCCATCTCCAGCGCGCCGTGAACCCGACGCCGTTCGGTGCGCATATGGGCATCGAATACCTTTTCATCGCAGTGGTCGGCGGCGCCGGCTATGTCTGGGGCGGCGTGCTGGGCGCGGCGATTGTCGTGATCCTGAAAGAGGTGCTGCAGAGCTATCTGCCGCTGATCCTGCCGGGCTCCGGCCAGGTCGAGACCATCGTGTTCGGCATCATGCTGGTGGCGCTGCTGCAGCTTGCGCCCGGCGGCCTCTGGCCCTGGCTGATGTCGTTCTTGCCCGAGCGCACCGACGGCAGGAAGCCGGACACCTCGCTGAAGCTGGAGCATCGCACCCGCGCGCCCGCCGAGACCGGCGTCCTGCTTCAGGTCGAGAAGGCGCGAAAGCAGTTTGGCGGCGTGGTCGCCGTGAACAACGTGTCCTTCGACGTGCAGACCCGCGAGATCGTCGCGCTGATCGGCCCGAACGGCGCCGGCAAGAGCACGACCTTCAACCTGATCACCGGCGTGCTGTCCGCAACCGCCGGCTCGATCTCGGTGCTCGGCAGGAAGGTCGACAACGCGCCGCCGCAGGAGATCGTCAAGCTCGGTATCAGCAGGACCTTCCAGCACGTCAAGCTCGTCCCCGACATGACCGTGCTGGAGAACGTCGCGATTGGCGCACATTTGCGCGGCCATTCCGGCCCAATCTCCTCGATGCTGCGGCTCGACCGCGCTGACGAGGCCAAGCTGCTCGCCGAGGCCGCCCGCCAGATCGAGCGCGTCGGCCTCACCGAGCAGATGCACCAGCTCGCAGGCTCGCTCTCGCTCGGCCAGCAGCGCATCGTCGAGATCGCCCGCGCGCTCTGCGTCGATCCGATGCTGCTGCTGCTCGACGAGCCGGCCGCCGGCCTGCGCCACATGGAAAAGCAGCGCCTCGCAACGTTGCTGCGTGACTTGCGCGACGGCGGCATGAGCGTGTTGCTGGTCGAGCACGACATGGGCTTCGTGATGAACCTTGCCGACCGCATCGTGGTGCTCGATTTCGGCACCAAGATCGCGGAAGGCACGCCGGCGACGATCAAGACCAATCCCGAAGTGATCAAGGCCTATCTCGGAGTGGCGGCATGAGCACGCTGTTGTCCGTCACCGACGCGCATGTCGCCTATGGCAAGGTCGAGGCAGTGCGTTCGGTCTCGCTCGAGGTCGGCGCCAACGAGATCGTCACCATCGTCGGCGCCAACGGCGCCGGCAAGACCACGCTGCTCTCGGCCATCATGGGCATCCTGCCGCTGGAGGGCCGCGTCGCCTTTGCCGGGCAGGATCTCGCCCGCCTCGACATCGAGGACCGTGTCGCGATGGGCCTCGGTCTCGTTCCCGAGCACCGCGAATTGTTCGTGACCATGAATATCGAGGACAATCTCGAGCTGGGCGCGTTCCGGATCGAGCGCAGCAAGGCCAAAGCCTCGATGGAGCGGGTCTATGCGCTGTTTCCGCGGCTCAAGGAGCGGCGCAAGCAGCTCGCCGGCACGCTCTCCGGCGGCGAGCAGCAGATGCTCGCGATGGGCCGCGCGCTGATGGGCGAGCCGAAGCTCTTGATGCTGGACGAGCCGAGCCTCGGCCTTGCCCCGATCATCGTCGCCGACATTTTCCGCATCGTCACCGAGCTCCGCGCCGCCGGCGTCTCCGTGCTGCTGGTCGAGCAGAACGCGCAGGCCGCGCTGAAGATCGCGGACCACGCCTACGTCATGGAGCTCGGCGAGTTCGTGCTCAGCGGCAAGGCCAGCGACATCGCCGCCAACGAACGGGTGGCCGCGAGCTATCTCGGCTTCCAGCACGAAGGCGAGAGTGTGATTTAGCGATTCAGCGCTCTTCTTCCCTCCCCTTGTGGGAGAAGGTGGCGCGAAGCGCCGGATGAGGGGTTCTCTCCGCGCGTGAGACCGTCCGAGAGGATAGAACCCCTCACCCGGCTTCGATGCTTCGCATCGAATCCACCCTCTCCCACAAGGGGAGAGGGTGGACCGCGCAGCCTGCTTCAGCTTTCGTTAGAGGCTAAGCTCGCCGCCTACCCCTTCAGCGCCGCAACCTGCGCCTCCAGCTCTGCGATCCTCGCATCTCTCGCGGCGAGCGCGGCCGCGACATCGGCTGCATCAAACTTCTGCGGGATGTGCTGCGGGCAGTTGGTGTCCCAGGCCGCGATCTTGAACAGGATCACTTGCTCGGGCCGGGCGCGGTAGTCTTTCGGCATCAATGACGTGGTTAGGGCTTCGTCGTCCTCGACCACGCGCGCCTCGCCCCAGATCTTCACCCGGCGGCGGTGGGCGTAGTCCATCACGAAGATGTAGGCCTTGGGATTCTCCGAGAGATTTCCTTGCGTGATGAACTGCTGGTTGCCGGCGTAGTCGGCGAAGGCGAGCGTCTGCTTGTCCAGCACCTTGAGAAAGCCCTTCGGGCCGCCGCGGTGCTGGATGTAGGGCTGGCCGTCGGCTGAAGCCGTGGCGAAATAGAAGCTGTTGGCGTCGGCCAGGAACGCGGCGAGATTGTCGTCGACCTCGGTGCGCCAGCCGCGCTGCTCGCTGCGCGCATAGGCCTCGCGCGAGCCCTTGCGCGCCTGGATCGTCTTCACCGCCGGCGAAAAGGCCACGTCGCTGGCATAGGTGTGAACTGCCGTCATCGGAACATCTCCTGAAATTCCGGCGCATTGCTGCGTCTTCCGCGCCTAATCTGGACCTTTCGGCGTCTAAAACAATTGAGCAGCTTGACACTTCATCATTGCGATTTATGCAATAATGTCCATGGACCGCCTGGAAGCCATGCACGTCTTCGTCACGGTCGCCGACCTGCGCGGCTTCGCGCCGGCCGCGCGCAAACTGCGGCTGTCGCCGTCGGCGGTGACGCGGATGATCGCGGCGCTGGAGGAGCATCTCGGCGCGCGGCTGCTGCAGCGGACCACGCGGCAGGTGGCGCTGACCGACGTCGGCACGCGCTACCTGGAGCGCGCGCGGCGCATCCTCGCCGACGTCGAGGAGGCTGACGGCTCGGCGCGGGAGGAGCGCAATCGGCCGAGCGGGCGTCTCGTCGTGTCCGCGCCGGTCGGCTTCGGCCGGCTGCATGTCGGGCCTCTCATGACCGCCTATCTCAAGCGCTATCCCGAGGTCGCCGCCGAACTCAGGCTGTCCGACCATCTCGTCAACCTCGTCGAGGACGCCGTCGATGCCGCGGTGCGGATCGGCCATCTCGCCGATTCCTCGCTTGTGGCGCGCCAGGTCGGCGAGATGCGGCGGATCGTGGTGGCCGCGCCCGGTTATCTCAAGCGCAACGGCGAGCCGAAGACGCCGGAAGCGCTCGCCACGCACCAGACCATCCAGTTCGGCCCCTGGTCCGAATGGCGTTTCCTGCGCGACGGCCGCGATATCGGGCTGCCGCTGTCGCCTCGCTTCATCAGCAACAGCGCCGACGCCGCCCTGCAATATGCCGAGGCCGGCGGCGGCGTAACGCGGGTGCTGGCCTATCAGGCCGCCGAGGGCCTGAAGCGCGGGCGCCTGAAGATCGTGCTGGCGCAATACGAGCAGCCGGCGTTGCCGATCCACATCGTCTACCCGACCTCGCGCCTGCTCTCGGCCAAGGTGCGCGCGTTCGTCGACCTCGTGGTGGAGACGGCGGAGTGGAGGTTTGGGTGATCTTTTCCGTCATGGCCGGGCTTGCCCCGGGCATGACGACGGAGAGAGTTGGGCCTCACCCCTTCTTCGGCACTACCCGAAACGTGCCGCTGGCCCGCGCGATCACGGCGTCGTCCGCCTTCACCAGGCACTGCGCGAAGCAGATCGTGTTCCCGGTCTTGATCGCCTCGCCCTCGACCGCCAGCCATTGGCCGATCTCGGCGGCGCCGACATAGTCGACCGACAGCGAGATGGTGACGAATGACGTGGTCCAGCCCGTCGCCTGGGCGCAGCTGTAGCCCATGGCGGCGTCAGCGAGCGCCGCGATCAGCCCGCCATGGATCAATCCGCGGGCGTTGGTGTGCGGCGTCGCCAGGCGCAGTCCGACGGTGACGCCCTTATCGGTCTTCTTCGAATAGAGCGGCTCCCAGGGATCGGTCAGCGGCGCTTTGCGGAAATGTGGCTCGTAGCCGGCGGGGATGTCGGTGCGGGTCATGGCGGTCTCGCTTCATTGCCTCGGCTGCATTGGAAGCGAATGACGCGAGGAATGCATCACCTACAAAGCTTTAAACGGAATTTGTGCAGATGTTTGAAACGAGCCCCGCCATCGCCGCAACGGCCCGACGATTGCGACCTTTGTCCGCAATACATGCTGCTTCCGATCCTGTTAGGCTTTGGTCGCAGCCTGCTTGTGGCCAAGGCTCGCAGACGATAATTATACCTTATAACGTTTGCGCAAAGGGAGAGCGGTGGTCGCCCGAGCAGCGACAAATCCGTGCAACACGGCTGACGTAGATGGCGCGACTCGGCGCGCCTCAGTTCCGGCTTGAACGCGCCGGCGAATTAGATAACATGTTAATTAACGAGACCGGGCCAACGAAGCCCGCCGTCGCAAAAGGGAGAGACGCGTGATGAGGAAAGCCTGTCTGGCCTTGCTGCTGGCAGCAAGCGTGAGCCCCGCGCTCGCGCAGGACAAGACATTTGACCTGAAGGTCTCGCACTGGGTGCCGGCATCGCATCCGCTGCAGAAATCGCTGGAAGACTGGGTGGCTGCGGTGAACAAGGATTCCGGCGGCACCATTACCGGCAAGGTGTTTCCGGCCCAGCAGCTCGGCAAGGCGTTCGACCATTACGACATGGCGCGCGACGGCATCGCCGACGTCACTTATGTCAACCCCGGCTACCAGCCCGGCCGCTTTCCGATCATCGGCGCCGGCGAGCTGCCGTTCCTGATCTCGGATGCCAAGGGCGGCTCGATGGGGCTCGACGCGTGGTATCGCAAATTTGCCGAGAAGGAGATGAAGGACGTCAAATACTGCCTCGCCTTCGTCCACTCGCCCTCCTCGTTCCATTCCCGCACCAAGAAGATCGTCAACCCCGAGGACGTGAAGGGCATGAAGATCCGCCCGGCGCACGCTACCATGGCGAACTTCGTCACCTCGCTTGGCGGCACCAATGTGCAGTCCTCGGCGCCGGAAGTGCGCGACATCATCGAGCGCGGCGTCGCCGACGGCGTCACCTTCCCCTGGGGCTCACTGGTGCTGTTCGGGATCGACAAGGTGACCAAATACGACATGGAGGCGCCGCTCTACACCACGACCTTCGTGTTCGTGATCAACAAGGACAAGTACAATGCGATGTCCGACAAGCAGAAGGCCGCGATCGACAAGAACTGCACGGTCGAGATGGCAGGCGCGGTCGGCGAGCATTGGGGCAAGTTCGAGGACGCCGGCATCGCCAAGGTGAAGGCGGAATCCAGCCATGAGGTCTACAAGCTGACGCCCGAGCAGATCGCCGCCTGGAAGAAGGCCGCCGAGCCGCTGGTCAAGACCTGGGGCGACGGCGCCAAGAAGGCCGGTGCCGATCCCGACGCCGCGCTCGCGGAGCTCAAAGCCTCGCTGAAGAAGTACAACGCGCTGGCGGAGTGACGTGGTGGCGAGCTCTCTCTCCCCCTCTCCCCGTCCTTACGGGGAGAGGGTCGGGGTGAGGGGCTGCTTCTGCAAAGATGATGACAGACGGACTCGCGGAGAGTCGTCCTCACCCGCATCGCATCTTCGATGCGCTGCGACCTCTCCCCGCACGCGGGGAGAGGCGAAGTGCGCGGCGACATCTGGCTTAAACGAATCACCTCACCCGGTAGGACCACCCCATGAAGCGCTCCTGGATGGATCGCGTGATCGACTCGATCGAATGGATCGCGGCCGGCTTCGTCGGCATCGTCGCGCTCGACATCTTCCTGTCGGTGCTCTTGCGCAACACGCTGAACTATTCGATCCCCGACAGCTTCGACATCGGCCGAATGCTGCTCGGCATCCTCATCTTCTGGGGCATCGCGGCAACCTCCTATCGCGGCACCCACATCACGGTCGACCTGGTCTGGGGCAATGTCGGGCCGCGCCATCAGCGCTGGATCGACGTGTTCGCGACCCTGGTGCTGCTGTTCGTCGTCACCGTGCAGACCTGGACGCTGTTCGACAAGGTCCGGCTGACCTACAACGACAACGTTCAGACCTTCGACCTGCACATGCCGACATGGCCGTTCTTCCTCGTCGCGTGGATCGGCGACGTCTGCGCCGTGCTGCTAATCGCGATCCGCACGTACCGGCTGATCTTCCACCCCGAAGACATGCATGAACCCAAGATCAAGGTGACGGAGTAACCATGAGTACCGACGCCGTCGCCGTCATCGGCTTCGTCGCCCTGTTCGCCCTGATGCTGCTGCGCGTGCCGGTCGGCATGGCCATGGGCCTCGTCGGCGTGTGCGGCTTCAGCTATCTCGTGGGCTCGACACCGGCCCTGAAGATGGTCGGTCAGGTCACCATGCGCACCGTGACCGACTACACCTTCGGCGTCATCCCGATGTTCCTGCTGATGGGCTCCTTCGTCAGCAATTCCGGCATGAGCCGCGAGCTATTCCGCGCCGCCAACGGCTTCGTCGGACATTTGCGCGGCGGACTCGGCATTGCCACCGTTGGCGCCTGCGGCGGCTTTGCCGCGATCTGCGGGTCCTCGGTCGCGACCGCCGCGACCTTCTCCGCCGTCGCCTATCCCGAGATGCGGCGCTTCGGCTATCCGCAATCCTTCGCCACCGGCGTGATCGCGGCCGGCGGCACCCTGGGCGCGATGCTGCCGCCATCCACTGTTCTTGCGGTCTACGGCATCATCACCGAGCAGGACATCGGCAAGCTGTTCATCGCCGGCATCATCCCGGGCCTGCTCGCGATGACCATGTACATGATCACGATCTCCCTGATCGGCTATTTCCGCCCCGAGTTCCTGCCCAAGGGCAAGGTGACGCCGTGGCGCGAGCGCTTTGCCGGATTGAAGGAGATCTGGGCACCGGTGCTGCTGTTCATCTTCGTCATCGGCGGCCTCTACGGCCTGCCCTTCCTGCCGCGCTTCACGCCGACCGAGGCCGGCGGCGTCGGCGCGACCGGGGCCTTCATCATCGGCGTGCTGACCGGCCGGCTCGACCGCGAGAAGGTGCTGGCCTCGCTGCTGCAGGCGACGCGCACCGCGGCTGCGGTGTTCACCGTGCTGATCGGCGCGCTGATCTTCGGCTATTTCCTCACGGTGACGCAGACGCCGCAGAAGGTGACGGAATTCCTCACCGGGCTCGGCCTCGGCCCCTACGGCGTGCTGGCGCTGATCATGGTGATGTATCTCGTGCTCGGCTGCCTGATGGATGCCATGGCGATGATCATCCTGACCGTGCCGATCATCTTCCCGGTGATCATGCATCTGGGGTTCGATCCGATCTGGTTCGGCATCATCATCGTCGTGACCGTCGAGCTCGGCCTGATCACTCCGCCCGTGGGCATGAACGTCTTCGTCATAAAAAGCGTGGTGAAGGACGTCTCTTTCTCCACCATCTTCAAGGGCGTAAGCCCGTTCGTGGCAACGGACCTCGTGCGCCTCGTGATCCTGATCGCCTTCCCGCTGCTGGCAACCTGGCTGCCGACGCGGATGATGGCGCATTAGAGGTGACAAGATTGAATGCCGCACGGCGTGGCTGCTTCCCCTCTCCCCTTGTGGGAGAGGGTGGCTCGCCGCGATAGCGGCGAGACGGGTGAGGGATCTCTCTCCGCGAGCACGCTTGTGGAGATAGAC
>NZ_LAXE01000001.1:1747311-1772137 GCF_003122645.1 Bradyrhizobium sp. SUTN9-2 | reverse complement strand
ATCTCTCTCCGCGAGCACGCTTGTGGAGATAGACCCCTCATCCGGCGCTTCGCGCCACCTTCTCCCACAAGGGGAGAAGGGAAGGCTCGTCGATAATTGGAGGCAGAGATGACCACCCCGACCCTCGAAACAAGATACGTTTTCACCATCACCGCGCGGATCGGCGACGTCGTGACCGCGGGCGAGACCGGGATCGGCGTCCGCCGCATCATTCCGATCATCGGCGGCGAGGTGACGGGCGCGGTCAGCGGAAAGGTGCTCCCCTTCGGCGCCGATTTCCAGACCATCCGGCCCAACGAGTTGATCGATCTCGAAGCGAAATACGCCTTCGAGACCGACGACGGTGCGACCGTCTACGTCGAGAACAAGGGTATGCGCTTCGGCCCGGTCGAGCTGTTGCACAAGCTCAAGCGCGGCGAGCCGGTCGATCCGAAGCTGATCTATTTCCGCACCGTGCCGAAGTTCGAGACCGGGCACGAGACGTACCGCTGGCTGATGGAGCACATCTTCGTGGCGTCAGCGGCGCGCCATGCGGATCGCGTCGTGATCGACGTGCATCAGGTGATGTGAGCGAGAGGCCGTAGGGCCCTCACCCGGATCGCGGCAGACGATGCTGCGCATCGCCGAAGCGACCCGGGTAGAGGCGAAGACGCCTACAACGTCTCTTGCTTATGCCCGCAGTTCTTGCAGGCGAACTTGACGCGGGTCTGGCCCTTCTCCGCCTGCACCCGGTTCGGCGCTCCGCACTTGCCGCAGACAGCCTCGATGCGGGTCGTGCCCTGCTTGACCACGATGGTCTTCTTTTCCATCGATTCGCGGATCAGGCGCTCGGCCTCCTCGCGCAGGGATTGTTTCGACAAAGCTCGTCTCCGCCTCTGGAAAGCGCGAGAGCCATATCGCACCTGCACGCGAAGCACAATGCACCCTGCCTGCCGCGCGCGCCCCTGTCGCCCCAGAGCGCGCGCTGCGACCGTTCGCCTTACGCCGCCTTGGAGACCTCCATCAGCAGCCGCTCGGCCTTGGCATCCTCGATGCGGTTCACGAGGCGGCTGCTCTCATGATTGTCGCGCACGGTCTTGGTCAGGGTGACGCAGGTCTGGATCATCATCACGATGCCCATGGTGAGATAACCCTTCATCCAGAGGTCGATCGGCAGGAAGAAGATGCCGATGGCGACGAGGAAGGCGGAAGCTGCGAAGGACGCGTAGGTGAAGCTCACCCAGGCGCCGCTGTGGGGCTGGCCATTCTGGTTCATGATGGTCTCCTGTCGATTGGGAATGATGATTGCGTTCGGATTGGAACTCGAGATCAGGCCGCCGGCATGCGCCTGGATTTCAAGCGCGCCAGCACATCGTCGGCGGTCGTCTTGAGCCGCGGGCCGAAGCCCTGCTCGGCGAGTCGTTCGGCGGTGGCGAGCGGGCCGGTGGCCGCGTCGAGCTCGACCAGGGCATCGTCGGCCGCCTGAGCCTCCATCTGCCGCTCGCGCAGACGCCTCAGCGTCCCCTCCGCCTCCGGCAATGTCGATTCATAGGGGCGCGCGGCCTCGATGCCGCTGCGGCGAAGCGAGCGCACCGCTTCCGAGGCGCGGGCGATCCGGCGACCGCGATCGAGCTCGGTGATGCGGGCCTGCGCGTTGGCGACGTGGCGCTTCAGCCTGATGATCTCGGTCGCGAACAGCGCGCGCGCCGTCATGGCCGCATCGCGATCGGCCTCCAGCGCCGCAATGGCTTCGGCGGCCTCCTTGGCGAGGTCCTCGCGGCCGCCATCCAGCGCCGCAACGGCACGGGTCTCGAGATCGGCGATACGCGCATTCGTGGCCTCGAGCTTGCGGCCTTCCTGCTGGTCCTGCGCGATTGCCAGCGCCAGCGTGCGCTTGCTGCGCTCGACGGCTGCGGCTGCATCGCGCATCTGCTGATCCAGGATCAGAAGGGCGGTGCGATCTTCCAGTTCCTCGCCCGCAGCGGCGACGCTGCCGCGGAAGAGGGTCACGACGGTCTTGAACATTGGTTGCTCCCTGTCTATGAGCGTTGCTCACAGATGGTTTGTAGCAGGAACCTTGAACATCGTTCAATATTATTTTGAGCGACGCTCAAGAATTTGGTTAAGAATGACTAAGGCCCTGGAACGGCGAGAGAAATTGCGTGCGGCCCTGATCCAGGCGGCCGAACAGATGATCGCCGAGCGGGGGCTGGCGGGTCTCAAGACCCGCGATTTGGCCCGCGAGATCGGCTGCGCCAATGGCGCGGTCTACAATCTCGTGGCTGATGTCGACGAACTGATCCTGCGGGTCGGCTCGCGCACGCTGCTCCGGCTCGACGAGACGCTGACTCTCGCAACAAATGCCGGCGAGCCATCGCCACGGGAATCCCTGGTCCGCATCGCCCTCGCCTATTGCGATTTCGCCGCCGAAAACCTCCAGCTCTGGCGCGCGCTGTTCGAGCACCGGATGGAGACGGGCAAGCTGGTGCCGGATTGGTCCGTGCACGACCAGATGCAGCTGTTCCGTCATATCTACCAGCCGCTGGCCGCACTGTTTCCTGGGCGCAGCCCGGAGGAACTCGGCATCACCGCACGCAGCCTGTTCTCGGCCGTGCATGGCATGGTGGCGCTCGGGCTGGAGCAGAAGCTGGTGGCCGTGCCGCTGCCGGCGCTGCGCAAGGAGATCACGGGCCTCGTGCGCGCGATGATCGACGGGCTGATCGCGCACGACGTGAAAGGAGCGGCGGCGGCTGACTAAAATTTCACCTGTCGCATCGCCAGTCGCGCGCTTAGCCTTCGAGCCGTCCCTCACCTCTCGGAGCACCTCATGCCCCTCCTCATCCGCGGCGGCACCGTCGTCAATCACGATCATTCGCGCCGCGCGGACGTGCTGATCGACGGCGAGACCATCGTCGCGATCAGCGCAGCGCTCGATGCGCCGACAGGTAGCGAGGTCATCGATGCAGGCGGCGCCTACGTCATCCCGGGCGGGATCGATCCGCACACCCATCTCGAAATGCCGTTCATGGGCACCGTCACCGCCGACGATTTCGAATCCGGAACCAAGGCGGCGCTGAGCGGCGGCACCACGATGGTGGTGGATTTCTGCCTGCCCGATCCCGGCCAATCCATGCTCGCGGCGTATCAGGAGTGGCGGCACAAATCCGAGAAGGCGGCCAGCGACTACGGCTTCCACATGGCGGTGACGTCATGGTCGAAGCAGATCCATGACGAGATGGAGATTGTGGTCAAAACCTACGGCATCAACACCTTCAAGCATTTCATGGCCTACAAGGGCGCGCTGATGGTGAACGACGACGAGCTCTACAATTCGTTCGCGCGCTGCGCCCATCTCGGCGCCATGCCGGTTGTCCATGCTGAGAACGGCGACGTCGTCGCCCTGATGCAGGACGCCCTGATCGCGCGCGGCGTCACGGGCCCGGAAGGCCACGCCTATTCACGGCCGCCGGAGGTCGAGGGCGAAGCCACCAACCGCGCCATCATGATCGCCGATATGACAGGCACGCCGGTCTATATCGTGCACACCAGCTGCCGCGAGGCGCATGAGGCCATCGCGCGGGCACGCGCCGCCGGCAAGCGCGTCTATGGCGAGCCGCTGATCCAGCATCTGCTGCTGGATGAGCGTGAATATCAGAACAAGGACTGGGATCATGCCGCACAGCGCGTGATGTCGCCGCCGTTCCGCGACAAACAGCATCAGGACAGCCTCTGGGCCGGCCTGCAAGCCGGCTCGCTCCAGGTGGTTGCGACCGATCATTGCGCCTTCACCACCGAGCAGAAACGGTTCGGGCGCGGCGATTTCAGGAAGATCCCGAACGGCACCGGCGGCCTCGAAGATCGCCTGGCGCTGCTCTGGACCGCGGGCGTCGCCACGGGGCGGCTGACCAAAGAGGAATTCGTCGCGGTGACCTCGGCGAACATCGCCCGCATCCTCAACATCTATCCGCGCAAGGGCGCGGTCGCCGTCGGCTCGGATGCCGATATCGTGGTGTGGGATCCCAAGGCGAGCAAGACCATCAGCGCCAAGCGGCAGATGAGCCGGATCGATTACAACGTGTTCGAGGGTTTTGCCTGCACCGGCGGTGCGGCCGCGACGCTGTCGCGCGGCCGTATCGTCTGGAAGGATGGCGACCTGCGCGCCGAGGCCGGCGATGGACAATACGTCGAACGTCCCGCCTTCTCGCCGGTGCATGTGGCAAATTCGACCTGGAAGGAACTGACGGCTCCGCGCGCCGTCGCGCGCAGTGCGGTGACGCCGTAAGCCATCGCGCTCCCTGGCAGAGGTCCGGGGCAACGACAGCCTCGATCCTGGAGAGACTTAGGAACGAACGGCTGGAGGCCTCGTTGTCGCGTAGTTTTCCTCCAGCACGCGAGTCCCCCATGTATCACCACGTCAAGAAGCTGATGTTCACCGTGCGCGTCGACGAGCCCGATCCGCGCTTCGGCAATATGCTCCTCGAGCAGTTCGGCGGCGCCAACGGCGAACTTGCGGCTGCGATGCAATATTCGATTCAGGGACTGAATTGCGAGGATCCCGACCGCAAGGACCTCTTGATGGACATCGGCACCGAAGAGCTCAGCCATCTCGAGGTCGTCGGTTGCCTCGCCCGGATGCATCTTGCGCCCTCGCGGAACGACCGCCAGGCGGCGGAGGCCGATCCTCTGATCGCGATTGCCGGCGGAGGCGGCGTCAATCTGTTCAACTCGCAAGGCAATCCCTGGACCGCGGACTATCTCAAGATCACGGGCGAGCTCGACGTCGATCTCCGCAGCAACATCGCCGCCGAAGCGCGTGCCAAGATCGTCTACGAGCGCCTGATCAATTTTTGCGACGATGCCGGCAGCAAGGACGCGCTGCAATTCCTGATGACGCGCGAGATCACGCATATGAAGGCGTTCGCGCGCGCACTCGAGAGCCTGTCGAAGCCGGCCTTCAGCATCGGCCGGATTGCCCCGACGCCCGGCCTCGTGAACCAGTACTTCAACGATTCCACCGGCAGCGGCGACCATGGCGAAATCGACACCCGCGGCCCGTGGAACGAGGGCGAGGACTGGGTGTTCACGGAATCGCCTGCGCTGCAATCCGCCGATCCGGGCGCTGCCACCCCGATCGTCACGGAGAGCTCGCCGCCTGTAGACGAGGCCGGCCTGACCGATCTGCTGCTCCATGAGCTGCGTGACATCCTCCATGCCGAGAAGCAGCTGACCAAGGCGCTCCCGAAGATGGCGCAGTCCGCCCGCTTCGACCAGTTGCGGGAACTGTTCGAACAGCATCTGGCCGAGACCGAAAACCAGGTCGAGCGCATCAACGAGTGCTTCGAGCTGCTCGGCGAGAACGCTCGCGCCAAGCCTTGCAAGGGCATGATGGGCCTGATCGAGGAAGGCCAGGAGGTCATGAAGGAAAGCCAAGACAAGGAGGACGCCGCTGCCGACCTCGCGCTGATCTCTGCGGCGCAACGCGTCGAGCATTACGAGATGGCCGGCTACACCACCGCGCGCAACCTGGCGCAGCAGCTGCGCCACAGCGCGATCGTCGCCCTGCTCTCCAAATCTCTCGCCGAGGAAGAGAATGCCGATCTCCTGCTCAACCAGGTCGCGCGATCGCTGATGTCGGTGGCGAAGATGCCCGCCGCGCTGGAGCAGGCCGAGTAGTCCGCGCCGACGCGCAACACCTATCGATCCAAGCCGCCTCGCCTTGTCGCGGGGCGGCTTGGGGCTTCCTGACTCTGGCATACAGCTTGCCTCTCGATGCCGGACAATTCCGGAACGGGAGGCACTCTTGAGCATTTCACCCCTCGATTTGAACCGCCGCAGCGTCGTGCTCGGCGGCCTCGGTGTCGCCGGCACGGCAGCCTTTGCGCCGCGTCTTGCCTGGGCGCAGGGACGCAGCGAGACGTTGCTGGTGGTGCAGGAGCTGGGGCCGAATTCGCTGGACATGCAGGGCGTCGGCTCCAACCAGACCGTGAACGGCCTGTCCTGGAATTGCTACGACCGCCTGCTCACCTACGCCTCCAAGACACTGCCGGACGGCACGTTGTCGTATGACCGCGAGAAGCTCGCGCCCGAGCTCGCCGAGAGCTGGGAGGTCGCCGCCGACGGCATGTCCTGCACCTTCAAGCTTCGCAAGGACGCAAAATTCCACGACGGCACGCCTGTGACCGCCAAGGACGTCAAATGGTCGTTTGACCGCGCCGTGAAGGTCGGCGGCTTTCCGACCTTCCAGATGTCGGCGGGATCGCTGGAAAAGCCGGAGCAGTTCGTGGTGGTCGACGACCACACTTTCCGTATCGACTATATCCGCAATGACAAGATGCTGCTGTTCAACGTGGCCGTCGTCGTGCCCTTCATCATCAATTCCGAGCTCGCCAGGAAGAACGCGACGCCGGAAGACCCGTGGGCGCTGGCCTGGCTGAAGAACAACGAGGCCGGCGGCGGCGCCTACAAGATCGAGAGCTGGAAGCCGGGCAGCGAGACCGTGCTGACGCGCTTCGACGACTGGAAGAGCGGGCCGCTGCCGAAGGTCAAGCGCGTGATCGCGCGCGACGTTCCCTCCGCCGGCACGCGGCGTGCCATGCTGGAGCGGGGCGATGCGGATATTTCCAGCGGCTTTGCCCCGCGCGATTTCGAGCAGATCATCAAGGAGGGCAAGGTCAAGGTCTCGGGCGTGCCGATCCCGAACGCGCTGTGGTACGTCGCGCTGAACACCGCGAAGCCGCCGTTCGACAATGTCAAGCTGCGCCAGGCCATCGCCTGGGCCATGCCGTACGAGCAGATTCAGACCAGCGCCTTCTTCGGCCGCGCCGTTCCCATGTATGGCGGCACCGCCGAAGTCTCAAAGCCGGTGTGGCCGCAACCGTTTCCTTACGTCACCGATCTCGACAAGGCCAAGGCTCTGCTGAAGGAAGCGGGCTTCGAAGCCGGCCTGGAGACGACGCTGTCGCTGGACACAGGCACCGCCACCGTCGGCGAGCCGACCGCGATCCTGATCCAGGAGAATCTCGCCAAGATCGGCATCAAGGCGGCAATCGAAAAGATTCCCGGCGCGAACTGGCGCACGACGCTGAACAAGAAGGAGCTGCCGCTCGCGCTCAACCGCTTCAGCGGCTGGCTCGATTATCCCGAATATTACTTCTACTGGAATTTCCACGGCAACAACTCGATCTTCAACATCTCCTCATACAAGAACAAGGAGATGGACGCCCTGATCGACAAGGCGCGCTTCACCACCGATGCCGCCGAATACGACAGGACGGTGAAGGATTTCATCGCGCTCTGTATGCGCGACGTCCCCGTGGTTCCGCTCAACCAGCCGATCCACGACGTTGCCATGCAAAAGGGCATCTCCGGCTACGAATTCTGGTTTCACCGTGAACCGGACTACCGCCAGTTCGCGAAGGGCTAGTTCTGCCGGGCGACGCTGATGGCGCGTGAGGCAGCTCGTGCCTGCATGGTCGAAAAGCCGCGCTCCAGGCGCGCGGTGCTCGCATGCAGCATCGCCGCGTCGAGCCTGCCCTGTCGCGATCCTTCCAGGGCGCAGGCAAAGACACGGTAGAACTGCGCGCCGTCATAGGCGACCAGCAGCAGATCGACGCCGGCATTGATCGCCTCGACCACGGCCTTGCAGACGTCGTTCTGGTAGATCGCGCCCATGATGAGGTCGTCGGTCATCACCACGCCCTGGTAACCCCACGTCCCACGAATGATCCCATCGACAACGCGCTTCGAATGCGAGGCGGCGCGATCGGGGATCGACGGCTGTGAGCGTGACGTGGCCGACCATGAGGGCGCTGCGCGAATGCGACAGCACCTCGCGGAACGGGAGCCAGTCGGTTGCTTCCAGCTCCTTCACCGGCGTGTCAAGATTGGCGCTGAAATGATGCGTGTCGGCGCGCACGCGGCCAATGCCGGGAAAATGCTTGAGCGTGGCGCCGACGCCCGTCTCTTCCAGCCCGCGCACATAGGCGCTCGCGATGGTGCTGACGACGGCGGGATCGCTCGCAATCGCGCGCTGGCCGATCAGCGTGTGAAAATCGAGGCGGTTCCGCCGCGCCGGCGGCTTGAGGTCGAGCACCGGCGCAAGATTGAGGTTGACGCCGACGTGGGCGAGCTCGCGGCCGTGGATGCGGCCGAACTCCTCGGCCTTGGCCTGCTGCTCATCGGAAGCCAGTCCCGTGAGCGTCGCCAGCGCCGGCACTTTCGTCAGCGGCGGCGCAAGATGCTCGACGATGCCGCCCTCCTGATCGGCGGCGACGATCAGCGGCGGCAGGCCGGCTGCGCGCCTGAGATCCTGCAGCGCCGCGATCTCGGCCCGCAGCGTCTCGATGGCACGGCCGCGGATGTTGTGCCGGGTGACATAGACGCCGCCGATCAGGCCCTGCCTGGCGAGACGCGCGACCTCGGGAAAGGAGGAATAGCCGACCATGAAGTGCGGCCCGAGCTGCCGCGCTTCGGTGGCGCCGGCGCCGAGAACGTCATGCTTGCGCAGCTCGAACTTCAGATGCGCGGCGGACATCAAGACAGGCGGCACGCTCCAGAGCACGACGAGCGCCTTGCCGGCGAAGGTGCGCCAGTGACCGCTGCGCAACAAAAGAGCGACGATTGCGATGCTTGCGACGACAAGGGAGATGTTTCCGGCGCCACGCAGCACGAGCAGATAGGGATCGTTCTTGTTCGCGGCGACAAATGCAGCGAGCGGCGCGGCGAGCCAGAGCAGGGCGAGACCGATGCGGTTGAGCAATTGCATGATGCACCAGGTGCGATGGGCGATGAATGTTTCGCACCTAGCAAAGCGAATCGCGCTGCGCGAGAGGCAAAAGCGCGCCTGCACGAAAACTGCAAGAAACTCCTGAAGCCGTGCAGACGATGATCCCGCCGTCTGCACAAGTGCCGTTCAGAATTCGTGATGCCACCATTCACGGAGACTTTCTGGACATGACGAGCCTGGCTTCGACGACGGATATCCAACCGATCAGGCCTTCTGCACTGTCGGCCAAGCTCGCAATGGCGCTGCTGCTGGCCGGGCTCGCCGACTGGCTGTTCTACGGTCAGCGGATCGGGCTGTCGCTGGCGCTGTTTGCGATCGCGACCGCCTGCGTTTCGTTGCTGTTCAATCACGCGGCCCTGGACTGGCGGCGCGCGATGATCAGCGGGGCCATCGTCGCCGCCGGCCTCGCGCCGGCCGTGGAGGAGCTCAACACGCTGTCCTTCCTGATCCTCGTCGCGTCGCTGACGATTGCGCTGTTGCTTGCGACCAATCCTGATACGACCGGGGTCACCGACCGCGCCCGCGCGCTGTGCAATTTCCTCCTGGTCGGTCCCTTCAGGCTCTTCCTCGAGGCGCCCCAGATGTTCAACATGTCGGCGTTCACCCGCGGCATCGCGCTCTGGCTGATGCCCGCTGCGCTCAGCACCGTCTTCATCGCATTGTTCGCCGCCGCCAATCCGGTGATCGAGCAATGGGTGTCCCTGCTCAATCCCAAGGTCATCTTCAACCATGTCAATATGTGGCGCGTCCTGTTCTGGACCTTGATGCTGGCTCTGGTTTGGCCGTTCATCCATGTGCGCTGGCGGCGCAGGGCGATCGTCGCCGCCGCCGTGGCCGAGGGCCCCGTGTCACCGCAGCCGCCCCTGGTCTCGGCGGAATTTCTCGGCGCCTCCACCATCCTGCGCTCGCTGATCCTGTTCAACCTGCTGTTCGCGGCACAGTCCATTCTCGACGGCATCTATCTCTGGGGCCACGCGGCGCTGCCCGACAACATGACCTATGCGGCCTACGCCCATCGCGGCGCCTATCCGCTGATCGCGACCGCCCTGCTCGCCGCTGCCTTCGTGCTGGTGGCGATGCGCCCGGGCGGACCGGCCGAGAAATCGAAGGTGATCCGGCCGCTGGTCTATCTCTGGGTCGGGCAGAACGTGCTGCTGGTCGTCTCCTCCATCCGCCGGCTCGATCTCTATGTCGACATCTACATGCTGACCTATTGGCGGATTGCAGCGTTCGTCTGGATGGGACTGGTAGCGCTCGGCCTGATCCTGATCGTCGCGCGCATCGTGCTCGACAGGTCCAATCAATGGCTGATCGGCGCCAATCTCGCCGCATTGGCGATCGTGCTCTATGGCTGCTCGCTCGTGAACTTCGACGCCTTCATCGCCGACTACAATGTCGTCCACAGCCGGGAAGTTTCGGGAAAAGGCGTGCAGATCGACATCGACTATCTCCTGACGCTCGGGCCGCAGGCGGTGCCAGCCATCGACAAGGCGATCGCGCTACGGCCCGCCGTCAAAGAGGGCTGCCTTGTGTCACGCCGCGACCGCCTTGTAGAACAGCAGCGTCAGGACCTGGCCTGGCGAAGCTGGGGCTTTCGCAACTGGCGACTCCAGCGCAGGCTGGACGCCGAGGCGAAAGCTCAGGCCGGCAGCCAGCCGGCGAGTTGACGAGGACACGGAGAGTTTCTTGGCGCATCGCATTCTCATCGTCGACGACGAAGGCCACATCCGCGAGGTCATCCGCGTCGCCCTGAAGAAGGCCGGCATGGACGTGATCGAGGCCCGCGACGGCAAGGAGGCGCTTCTCCGCTTTGCCGCCGACAGGCCCGATCTCATCGTGCTGGACATCGGCATGCCCGAGTTCGACGGCCTCGACGTCTGCCGCGAGATTCGCAAAGGCTCCGACGTGCCGATCCTGTTCCTGTCGGCGCGCGACGAGGAGATCGACCGTATCCTGGGCCTCGAGATCGGCGGCGACGACTACGTCACGAAGCCGTTCAGCCCGCGCGAGCTGGTGGCGCGGGTCAATGTCATCCTGCGCCGCCTCAGCCCGCGCAACGGCGAGGCCAAGGCCGGGCCCACCGCGCTGACGCAAGGCGGGCTGCTGATCGATCCCGAACAGCATGTCGCGTCCTTTGCCGGCACGCCGCTGAAGCTGACCGCGATCGAGTTCGGCATCCTGCGCGCGTTCCTGAGCCGGCCGACATCGGTGTTCAACCGCGAGCAGCTGATGCGCGCGGCCTATCAGCTCAACATCCAGGTCTCCGACCGCACCATCGACAGCCATATCCGCAACATCCGCGCCAAGCTGGCGGCGCTTGCTTGCGACAACGTGATCGAGACCATCCACGGCGTCGGCTTCAAGCTCGGCCGCTGCGAGAAAGAGGCATGAGCGCCGCGCCCGACAAATGGCGGCCGTCGCTCACCCTCGTGATCTTCACGGTGCTGGCGACGGTCGGCATATTGCCGCTGGTCGGCCTGTTCTTCTTCCGACTCTACGACAACCAGCTGATCCGCCAGACCCAGGCCGAGCTGATCGCACAGAGTCGTGTGCTGGCGACGATCTATGCGCAGGAGGTCGCGGCCCGGCTCGACAGCGGCCTCGTGCTCGGCGCCGAGGTGCCGCCGGGCGTGCTGCCCGATCCCGGTGACCAGGTCACGCCGATCCGCCCCGCGCTCGACCTCACCGCGAACGATCTCCTGCGGCGGCGACCCGACGCGTTGCCCGCGCCGCAAGCACCGCAGCCAGCCTATGTCGAGATCGGCGCCAGGCTGACGCCGATCATCCGCGAGACCCAGAAGGTGACGCTGGCCGGCTTTCGCATCCTCGATCCGCAAGGCGTCGTGATTGCCGGGCGGCAGGAGGTCGGGCAGTCGCTCGCCCATATCGAGGAAGTCGCGGACGCCCTGCACGGGCAATACCGCGCGACTTTACGCAACCGCGTGCCGGACAAGCCGCCGCCGCCGATCTATTCCTTCAGCCGCGGCCTCGGCGTGCACGTGTTCTCGGCGATGCCCGTCATCGTCAACAACCGCGTTGCCGGGGTGATCTACACGACGCGGACGCCGAGCAACATTTTCGACCATCTCTATCAGGAGCGCGCCAAATTCGTGCTGGCCGGCCTTGCCGTCATCCTCGGCACCATCGCGATCGGCCTCGTGTTCTCACGCACCATCACCCTGCCGATGCGCGAGCTGATCGACCGCGCCGCCCGAATCGGCCGCGGCGACCGCGAGGCGTTCCAGCCGCTGAAGCATTACGGCACGCGCGAGTTCGCCCAGCTCTCGCACAGCTTTCTCGGCATGGCCGAGCAGCTGGCGCGGCGCTCCGACTATATCGCGACCTTTTCGGCCCATCTCACCCACGAGCTGAAATCGCCGCTGACCTCGATCAAGGGCGCAGCCGAGCTGTTGCAGGATTCGGTGCAAGGCAAGGCCGAGGGCCTGACGCCGGCCGAGCAGAACACCTTCATCGCCAACATCCTGTCGGATACCCAGCGGCTGGAGGCGATGGCGCAGCGGCTGCGGGAGCTCGCCCGCGCCGAGAGCCTGCCGCAGAACGAGCGCACCGAGCTGGCACCCGTGATCGCCGATCTCAGAAGCCGGTTTCCGGCAAGCGCGATCGAGGCCAGCGGCAGCCTCGACCGGGCGATCGGAATGTCCTCGGAGAAGGCGCTGATCGTGCTGTCGCACATCGCCGACAATGCGGTGCGGCACAAGGCCGGCACGATCAGGCTGGAAGGCGGTCGACGCACGGACGACCGTGCTTGTGACGGTCAGCAATGACGGCGAGCCGATCTCGGCGCCGAACCGCGACAGGATCTTCGATGCGTTCTTCACCACCCGCCGCGACCAGGGCGGCACCGGGATGGGGCTGGCGATCGCGCGCGCGGTGATGGCGAGCCATGGCGGCTCGATCAGGCTTAAGCCGACCGACGAGGGCGCAGCCTTCGAGCTCCAGTTTCCGGTTGCCTAGATCGCAAAGACCCAGACGGCGACGATGGTGCCGATGGTGGCGAGACCGGCGATGGTCCAGCCGGCGGCGTATTCCAACTCAGGATGACCGGTCGCCCGCATGATCTCAACCGGATCGGCGGTATGCTTCTCTGCCATGACAGCCTCGCACGTTTCTTCCCGCGTCATAGATAAGTCGCATCAGCAGCCAACAGGTTCCATCACGGAAATGCGAGGCATGACGCAGCTAGGTTTGTTCGCCGACCCGCAGGAAGGCCCGGCCGGCCTTCACTACACGGACGATTTTATCGATCATGCCGCCGAGCAGGATCTGATCGGCCGCATCGCAGCATTGCCGCTCCAGCGCTTTCAGTTCGGCGCGTTCGAGGGCAACCGCCGGGTGGCGTCGTTCGGCTATCGCTACGACTACACGCTGCAGCGTCTGGCCGAGGCCGATCCGATCCCGGACTGGGTGCGACCGGTCGCGCGGCAGGCCGAGGCCTGGGCGGCGCTGCCGGAAGGCAGCGTCCGGCAGGTGCTGTGCACCGAATACGAGGTCGGCGTCGGCATCGGCTGGCATCGCGACAAGCCGCATTTCGACAAGGTCCTCGGCCTGTCACTGGGCTCGCCGTGCAACTTCCGCTTCCGCCGCCGCAAGGGCGAGACCTGGGAGCGCCACACGCTCACCGCCCTGCCGCGCTCGCTCTACATGATGGATGGCGAGGCGCGGTCGCAATGGGAGCACAGCATCCCGCCGGTCGCGGCGCGGCGCTACTCCATCACCTTCCGGACGATGAAGCGGGCCTGACGGACCATCCAAAACAAAACTGCGAAAACAGCCCCATGCACAGTAGGAGGCGGTTTCCGGCGCGAGCCTCGGCGGCGCTGGACAATCGCCTGACGGATCGGGATAAAACGGCGACTGCGCGCCCTCCCCGCCAAGGTGCCGCGAATTTGCCCCAAGCCCGGCCGACTAATGAAGCGCAGAGTAGACGAGCCAGATCAGCGAGCCAGTATGAGCCCCGCAAGGCCGCCACACCCATGAAGCATTTTCTGACATTTTTCCTGTTTCTGACCATGACCACGGCCTCCGCGCACGGACCCGTGCCGGGCCGGCTCCGGCCGCCCTCGGGTCTCGTGCAGGCGGGCCTCACCGATTCCGACACCACCGCAGGCGGCACCGCACGGCTATGCGAGCAGGTCACCTTCTCGCGCGGCCTGCGCTATGGCGAGAGCGAGGCCAATGTGCTCGATGTCGCGACCAGCGCAACCAAGGCCGACACGCCGCGGCCGGTGCTGCTGTTCGTGACGGGAGATACCTTCACCGGCGACCGCGGAGCGCCGGAGCTGTCGCGCCAGATCCAGGACCAGGCGATGTGCTTTGCCGCGCGCAACGGCATGATCGGGGTCCGCGTCGATTATCGCCTGGCGCCCGCGGCGACCTGGCCGGCCGGCGCGACCGATGTGGCCGCGGCGCTGTCCTGGGTTCATGGCAATATCGACCTCTTCAACGGCGATGCCCGCGAGATCGTCGCGGTCGGCTACGGCGCCGGCGCCTTCCACGTCGCGACCATGCTGGCGCATCCCGAGCTGCAGACCGCCGGCGCCGACGTCGCCGGCGTGGTGCTGGTGTCCGGGATCTACCGCGTCGGCAAGGACGCGAGCGACAGCGAGAAGGCCTATCTCGGCGGTGACGCCACCCAGTACGACAAGCGCTCGGTATTCCCCGGCATCCTCAATGTCGACGTGCCGATCGTGCTGGCCTGGGCCGCGGATGATTCCGCCGGCCTCGTGGCGCAAGGCGAGACGCTGAAGAAGACGCTGTGCGGCGCCGGCCATTGCCCGCGCAGCACGCTGCTGCGCAGCCGCGACGGCATCGCGAACGCCTTCGGCCTCGATGGTTCCGGCGACAGCCTCGCGGAGCCGACGCTGCTGCTGGTGCGTCAGCTGGAAGCGCGAGGGTTGCCGTAACGCGTTGCGTCAGCACGCCTGCCGCTTTCATCGAAGCGCGACTCCAGCCACACGATTGCCAAACGCTTGACCTAGATCAATCGTCCTTGGTGAGGATTGAGCCGACCTCGTTGGGGGCCAACCACAAGGCGTCGAACATGCGCGTCATCGGCAGGATGCTGTTCGTTTCGGTGATTGCCATCGCATCGCTGGGCGCGATGTCGCTGCAGCAGCACTCGGATCAACCCGCAACCGACCAGGAGATCCGCATCGGCAATGTCATGCCGTATTCGGGACCGCTGTCGGAATTCGGCGCGATCGGCCAGGCGGAAGCGGCCTATTTCGACATGGTCAACGCGCGCGGCGGCATCAACGGCCGCAAGATCCGCTTCATCACCCGCGACGATAATTCCGATCCGGCGACCGCGCTGGAGCTGACGCGCAAGCTGGTCGAGAAGGATGGCGTGCACCTGATGTTCGGCTCGTTCGGCACGCCCGGTAATCTCGTCACGCGCTCGTATCTGAACGAGAAGAAGATTCCGCAGCTGTTCGTCGCCTCCGGCGACGAGGAGCTGAGCCAGCCGAGCGCGTTTCCCTGGACCATGGGCTGGCAGCCGTCGTTCCGGTCGGAAGGGCGCATTTATGCCAATTACATCCAGGCCTATTATCCGAGGAAGAAGATCGTCGTGCTCTGGCAGAACGACCAGTTCGGGCGCATGCTCTACAAGGGCATTCAGGAGGGCCTTGGCGATCTGAATCGTCTCGTCCTCGTCAGCATCGCCTTCGACATCAATGACGCGCATCTCGACGGACACGTCTCGATCCTCAAGCGCGCCGGCGCTGACATCTTCGTCTTCCTCGGCGTGCCCTCGACCGCTTCCAAGGTGATCAAGCTGGCCGCGTCCTTCAATTGGCACCCGGTGTTCATCGTCAACGATGCCTCCGCCTCGATCGCCAACGCGATGGCACCCGCAGGGCTGGAAAACTCTGCCGGCGTGATTTCGGCGGCGTTCTTGAAGGATCCGAGCGATCCCGCCTGGAAGGACGATCCCGGCATGAAGGACTGGTTCGCCTTCATGGACAAATACCATCGGGTCGAAAGCACCAACAACAGTGCAGCCGTCTATGGCTACGCCGCGGCCGAGGCGCTGACGCAGGTGCTGAAGCAATGCGGCGACGATTTTTCGCGCGACAACATCATGCGCCAGGCGGCCTCGCTCAAGGACTATCAGCCCTCGGTCGCATTGCCCAACATCAGGATGAACACCTCGCCCAATCGCTATCTGCCGATCAGGCAGATGCGGCTGGTCCAGTTCGACGGGCGCTCGTGGCAGCCGTTCGGGGATGTGATCGAGACGGCGTTCACGGAAGGCGCGGCAAGGTGAGGTCACTTACCCTCCCCTGGAGGGGTCCGGGACGAGCGTAGCTCGCCCGTAGGTCGCTACGCATGTAGCGAGCCGGAATGCGTAGCGGGGTGGGGTGACGGTCTCTCCACATACGACACCGCCCGTGTTGAGAGATCACCCCACCCCGCTCGCGCTGCGCGCGATCGACCCTCCCCCTCCAGGGACCCTCCAGGGGAGGGTAAGCAAGCCTCACGCCGGCTTCAGCGAGGCCAGCGCGTTCTCCAGCAGCGAGCGGACGCGCGCGGCGTCGCCTGATTTCACCATTGCGGGGTCGAGATAGAGCTCGAGCCCCGGCGCGCGCTCGGTGATGATGCCGCTGTTCTCCGCGGTTTTGTCGTTCAGTGCATCCACCGAATAGGGGATCACCTCGCGGCTGATGCCCTTCATCGTGATCGCCGGCAGCGCATGCGCGCGGACGATGTCGCTGACGAGGGCGAAGGTCTCGTAGCTCAAGACGATGCCGCCGGGCTCAGCGATCGATTGCAGGCGCGCGGCGAGGTTCGCCTCCGCACCGATGATGGTGTAGTCCATACGGTCGGCGCTCCCGAAATTGCCGACATTGCAATAGCCCGAGTTGATGCCCATGCGCGAGCGGAACGGCTGCTCGATGCCGGACGCCCGCCATTTCGCATTGAGCTCGGCAAGGCGCTGCTGCATGCGCCAGGCCATCTGCAGACAGGCCTGTGCATCGGCGCGATCGCCCTTGGTCTCGGGGTCGCCGAAGAAGATCAGCATGGCATCGCCGATGAACTTGTCGATGGTGCCGCCATATTCGTGGGCGATCGCCGACATTTCCGTGAAATATTCGTTGAGGAGCTGGGTCAGCTGCTCCGGCTGCAGCCGCTCGGCGGTGGCGGTGAAGTTCTGGATGTCGGAGAAGAAGATGGTGAGCTTCTTGCGCTCGGTGTGGATGGTGACGTCCTTCTGGCCCGAGAAGATGCTCTTGTAGACCTGCGGCGGGATGTAGCGCGAGATCTTCATCGACAGCGAGGCCAGGAAGTCGTTGGCGGATTCGAGCTCCTTGTTCATGTTCTTGATGCGGCGCGCCTGACGTCGCTGCAATGACAGGAACGCCAGTCCGCTCCCGGCGGCGATCACGAAATAGGCCAGCAGGAACTTGAACGAGAAGATGTTGGCGGCGATCGGCTGGGCGATGATCACCTCCTGGATGCCGCGGACATCCCCCACCTTCCAGTCCTTCTTCGGGCTCTCGGGGTGGCTGTTGTGGCAGCTGACGCAGGCCGGACCCATCGTGACGGGCGCAACCAGGCGGACCTTGTCGTTGAACAGCGAGGTCTCGGTCTCCACGATCTTCTGCTCGGGATCCCGGCGCAGCGCATCGAGCGCGTCCTTCTCGAACTTGTCGAGCTGGTGCGGAGCGCGGTTCTGGAACGGGAAGTCCGAGACGAAGCGATAGGTGATGTTCTCCTGCTGGGCGCCGATCACCCGGCCGAGCTCCAGCGACAGCGTCGCCGGGATCGGGATCGCGCCGGGCACGGATTCGTAGTTGTGAACGACCTTGGTGCTGCCGTTCGGATTGGCCAGCACGCGGCCGACCACGTTGGAGGCGTAGTAGCTGCGCACGCTCGTGATCACCGAGTTGAGATCGATCGCCTGCCGGCGCAGCGCCGTCTTGCTGAGCTCGGTCAGGTCCAGCCACACCGCGACCGGCAGGGCGAGCAGGAGGAAGACGATCACGGCGCCGGTGAGAATGCCACTCTTGCGCTGTTGTTCGGAGATCTCTTGTTTCACCCTGTGGCTCCGTTCTGTGCGATTTTGTCGCAAATCCTTCCGGAATCCGAGACAATGCATGCGGCGGCACAGAGCCAAGAATCGCAGGCTCACGCAACCCCATTTTATGGTGGGTCGGCAGAGGAGCCTTTTCGTTTGATCACGGATGCTTAAGATCGGCGCCGACCTGCATCCGCTCCGCCGGGAGAGAGCCATGACCGAGACCGTCCGCATCAAGCGCTTCCAGGCACGTCCCGTGATCGTGCCGATGAACCTGCCGCTCCAGACCGCGACCGGGGCGGTCGCCAAGGCACCGCTGGTGCTGATCGACTGCGAGACCGACCACGGCGCGGTGGGTCATTCCTATCTGTTCTCGCTCACGCCCTCGGCCTTGAAGCCGCTGGCGGCGATGGTCACGGAAATGTCGGACCTCGTCGCCGGCGACGAGCTGCTGCCGTTCGAGATCGAGCGCAAGCTGAGCCAGCGCTTCACGCTGCTGGGCCTCGCCGGCCTGCAGCGGCTGGCGCAATCCGGCATCGACATGGCGGCATGGGACGCGCTGGCGCGCTCGCGCGGCCTGCCGCTGGCCCGCCTGCTCGGCGGCACGCCGAAGCCGGTGCGCGCCTACAACTCGAAGGGCCTGGGCATCATGCCGGCGGGCGCCGCGGTGGAGGAAGCCCACAAGCTGCTGGCCGAGGGGTTTCACGCCGCAAAGATCCGCGTCGGCCGACGCGATGCGCGGGAGGACCTCGCCGTGGTGCGCGCGGTGCGCAAGGCCGTCGGCGACGAGGTCACGCTGATGTGCGACTACAACCAGGCGCTGACGGTCACCGAAGCGATCCGCCGCGGCGAGATGCTCGACGACGAGGGCCTCAGCTGGATCGAGGAGCCGATCCGCCACGACGATCATGCCGGCTGCGCCCGCATTGCCGACGCGCTGCAGACGCCGGTCCAGATCGGCGAGAATTTTGACAGCGCGTTTTCCATGCAAGCCGCGATCTCGGCAGAGGCCTGCGACTACGTGATGCCTGACGTCCAGCGCATCGGCGGCGTCACCGGCTGGCTCCGCGCCGCTTCGCTTGCCCATGCTGCCGGCATCGAGATGTCGTCGCACCTGTTCTCTGAAGTCAGCGCGCATCTGCTCTGCGTGACGCCGACCGCGCATTGGCTGGAATATGTCGACTGGGCCGACGCGGTGCTGGCAACGCGGCTGCAGATCAAGGACGGCTTTGCGCTGCCGAGCGAGGAGCCGGGCAACGGGATCGCGTGGGACGAAGCGGCGGTGAAGAAGTATCTGGTGGAGTGACGGGTCTCTCATCTCGCCATCGCAAGCACACGATCTCGTCCCTCGTTGCGAAAGCATGCGACACGGATTAACGATCCGCCATGACCACTTGGCGCCCACATCCCGGTATCCGCGTCGTCGCTATCGGCCTGCATTGGCGCGGCGGGCGGCTGCTGGCGGCCGAGGTGCGCGACGATGCGGGGCGGATCAAGGGGGTGCGCCCGCTCGGCGGCGAGATCGAGTTCGGCGAGAGCTGGCGCGCGGCCTTGGTGCGGGAATTCAACGAAGAGCTCGGCATCGACGTCGGCATCGTGGGTGAGCCCTTGATGCTGGAGAACATCTTTGTGCACGAGGGATCGACCGGGCACGAGGTGATGTACATCGCGGAGGTCGCGTTTCCGGATGGCGCATTCGCCGGCCGGGAGCGCATCGACTTCCGCGAGGACAATGGAGAGCAGATCGTCGCGCGGTGGTTCGACCTTGCCGATCTCGACCTGGACGGCGGGCCGAAGCTCTATCCGACCGGACTGAAGGACTTGCTGCTGCAGCCTGCGCGTCGTGCATCAACGGAAGAGTGATGCGTGATCCATGTCGAGACGCCGACGACGTCAGTTGACAAGCATGGCGCTCTCAAGCAAAATTTCGAAAGGTTGATACCGCCGGCCGCTTGCGCCCTTCGGGGTATGGTGAAGTGTATCGGACCGCCGCCCGCTTCCTTTGCTCACGCGAACGGGTCAGTAACGCAAGCCCTGACATTCTCCGTTCATGTTGCAAAGGAACAGAGTATGCGCGATTTCCGCGACGCCAAAGCCATGGCGCAGACGCTCCGAGAATCCCTCAACGCCCGATCGGTCTCCCTCACCGTCAGCGAGAGCCTCGAGCTCATCGCGAGGTTATTCGGGCTGGCCGATTGGAATGTCCTGGCGGCCCGAATCCGTTCTGCGGAGCAGGCCGGCTCGGGCCGCAGCAACGAGGAAAGCACCAAGACCGATGCTGCGGATCAGCTCCGCTCGAGAGCCAAAGAAACTCAGTTGCAGCAGGCGGTGCTGGATCGTTATGCCGGAACATACCAATTCCATAGCGCCGTCTTCACCGTGACGCGTGAACAGGATCATCTGTCCGGACGGCTGAGCGGTCAAAGCTCGGCGCAATATTACGCGGTGGGCGAAACGGAATTCGCCGCGCGGGAGATCGATGTCGAGCTACGGTTTACCCTCGGGCCGGATGGGGTGCCTACCGCCGTGATCCTGCGCCAGCACGGCAACGATCACACCATGCCACGCATCGACACGAGCACGGCGCAAGAGCTCCAACGCGCGATCGAGTCTCGTATGAGCAGCCGGTCCGCCAATCCCGGGACCGCGGCCGCGCTTCGCCGTCTGATCGAGAGCGTCGCATCGGGCCAGCCCAATTACGGCGAGATGAGCGCCGACTTGGCCGAGGCGACACGCAAGCAATTGCCGCGCCTGCAGCCGGGCCTTGCCGAAATGGGTCCGATCACCTCGATCGAATTCCTCGGTGTGAACGCACAAGGACAGGACGTCTATTCCGTCTGGCATCAGGGTGGCGCAGCCTCGCACTGGCACATCGCGCTCGG
Organism: Bradyrhizobium sp. SUTN9-2; assembly: GCF_003122645.1. Lineage (NCBI taxonomy): Bacteria > Pseudomonadati > Pseudomonadota > Alphaproteobacteria > Hyphomicrobiales > Nitrobacteraceae > Bradyrhizobium > Bradyrhizobium sp. SUTN9-2. The sequence continues at coordinate 1,751,451 of NZ_LAXE01000001.1, read as the reverse complement.
CAACGACGGCACGATCATCTCGGCCTTCGTCACGCCGGGGCCATGAGCTCGGTCAGGCTACCACACCTCCGCGCCGGGAATTTTCTTCCGCACCGCCATCCGCTGGATCCAGATGCAGCGGCGGACGGACCTGCTGGAGCGGCCGACGGCGGAGATCCCCTCGCCGGCCTGAAGCAGCGGCGCCACGTTCTGGCGCAAGCTGCGGCAGCGCTGGAGCTCGGCTTGCCAGTCGACGATCGCGGCGTCGGCGCGCGGCGCCATCAGCGCCAGCATCGCCATGGCGAGACAGATCGTCCGCATCGCTCCTCTCACTGTGATCCGCCTCCATCCCGGCGGTAGCGGAAATCGCAATGAGAGGCGCCCTGCATGATGGTCTGCGTGCGCGTGAGCCTGACGTCGGGACCGAACCCCTCCGCGGTCGCAAAGTCCGCGGTGCAGATCAGCAGGAAGCCGAGTTCGGGCTCGCCCAGGGCCTTGTAGAACTCGGCATAGGCGCAGCGCGTCACGTCGAACGCGAAGGCGTCCGCCGTCTGTTCGATCACGTCATAAGCGAGCGCATCGTCGCGGGCATAAGTTTTGAAGGCCGACGACACGGCCTTGCCGAGATTGCTCTCGTTCTTGGCCTTCCAGAACGCCTCGCCGAAGCCGCGATAGAGATCGCCGAGCGCCTTGCGCACCAGCGCATTGGCGCGCGCCTCGCCGAGCTCGGCCTGCAACGTCTTGATCAGCGGCACCAGCACCTGCGCCTGGATCTTCGCTTGCTCGATGACGGACACGGTCATGGGCGGCCTCGTGTCGGAGATGTCATTGTAGCCCGGATGGAGTGCAGGGTCATCCGGGACAGCGGCCGGGAAACTGCGGCCGGATTGCGCGTCGCTGCAACGGGCTAGAAGCTTTCGAGCAAGCCGCACCAGTCCGTCTTCGCTCTTCGAGCTACGCCGGACACGCTTCGCCGCAATCTTCCAGGCTGTGCCACGCGAAGCCGAAGGCGAAGCGTGGTGGGCACGACAGGGATCGAACCTGTGACCCCTACCATGTCAAGGTAGTGCTCTCCCGCTGAGCTACGTGCCCTAAAGTCCACTTGTGTCGGGTGGGGTCCCTATAACGGCTCAGGGGAGCCGGCGCAAGGACGGAAGGGGGCCGCTTCAGGCCGCCAGCATCTTGTTCACTTCGCTGACCAATTCGCGCAGATGCACCGGCTTGGACAGGACCTTGGCGTTCTTGGGGGCGTCCGAATCCGAGTTCAGGGCGACCGCGGCAAAGCCAGTGATGAACATGATCTTGATGTCGGGGTCGAGTTCCGAGGCTCGGCGGGCGAGCTCGATGCCGTCCATTTCCGGCATCACGATATCGGTCAACAGCATCTCGAACGGCTCTTCCCGCAGCCGCTGATAGGCGGCCATGCCGTTGTCGTGGGACGAGACCTGAAAACCGGCGTTTTCCAGCGCCTTGACCAGGAAACGGCGCATGTCGTTGTCGTCTTCGGCGAGCAGGATCTTTGGCATGGCAGGAAACGTCGAATCCCCAGAGGATATCAGCAGAGGTCACTAAGCCCGACAGAGGGTAAATTTGGGGTGAAAATCTTAACCCTGCGCCGGCCCCGCTGCCGGCTCTTTGTGGACCGGAACGAGGTCCAGATCAATCGAGCCGGACCGGCGCGTCCCCATCCCGATGCCTGCACGGTTAAGACGTGTTCCAAGGGGCCATGACATCTTTTCGCTTGGCAGAATGGTTGCGATTCCGGACAATGACGACACATAAGAGCCGCGAGATCGGCCGAATCATTGGACCCGGAGCTTGTCCGGATCGTGCGGCACGAAGGGACGAAGCCTGAGAAGATGACCCGCTTTGACGGCGACATGTCGCCAGCCTTCGAGATCTTCGAGCCTGCCGAATGGCGCGCGCCCGTCATCTTCAACTCGCCGCATTCCGGCTCGACCTATCCTGAAGAATTCCTGGCGGCGTCGCGGATCGACCTGCCCACGCTGCGACGGTCGGAAGATTCGTTCATGGATGAGCTGATCGGCCATCTGAGCGCGCGCGGCTTTCCGACGGTGCGGGTCAACTTTCCCCGCTCCTATGTCGACGTCAACCGCGAGCCCTATGAGCTCGACCCGCGCATGTTCACCGGCCGGCTGCCGAGCTTCGCCAACACCCGCTCGATGCGGGTCGCCGGCGGCCTCGGCACCATTCCTCGCGTGGTCGGCGACGGCCAGGAGATCTACCGCGACCGCCTCCTGGTCGACGATGCGCTGGGGCGGATCGAGACGTTGTACAAGCCCTACCATCGCGCGCTGCGCCGGCTGATCAACAAGGTGCACCAGATGTTCGGCACGGTGGTGCTGGTCGACTGCCACTCGATGCCGTCGGTCGGCGTCAGCAGGGACGAGCCGCGCCGGCCCGACGTCGTGATCGGCGATCGCTACGGCACCAGCTGCACGCCGCTCTTGCCCGATCGCGTCGAGGAGACCATGAGCGGGCTCGGCTATTCGATCGGCCGCAACAAGCCCTATGCCGGCGGCTTCATCACCGAGCATTACGGCAATCCCGCGAGCGGCCTGCACGCCGTGCAGCTCGAGCTCAACCGCGCGATCTACATGGACGAGCGGCGGCGCGAGCGCAGCGCTCGCTTTGCGCAAGTGGCCTCCGACTTCGGCGTTCTCGCCGACGTGCTGGCGACCACGATTCCGTTCGCCGATCTCGGCCCGTTCCAAGCCGCGGCGGAATAGGACGCAGCTTCTCTCCGAAACGACGAGGCCTTGCGCGCGACTGCGTTTTCGCTTCGCAAGCTTGCGCGCCCCAAATGAAAACGGCGGGGCTAAGAAAAAGGGCCGCTCGCGAATGACGCAAGCGGCCCAAGTCTAGGGAGGAAACGCCCAAGGAGGGCAGCGGTAACGCGAGGCGCTACCGCACCGCAACAATATGCGACCGCGCCGCACAAAGTGCAAGGGCTTTTGCGCGGTTTCCCATGCAAATCGCACATGGCTCAGTTGCTTCTATGGAAACCCAGATTCAGTTTCTTTGATAAGGGAATTCAATGGGTTGATAGTCATTTGCATACGAACAAGGCAAGGTCGGAACTAAGATTTCAACTCCATGATCGATATTTGGCCAGCAGATGACTGGAATGGGGCAGCCCGCCGCGGCATCCAAAATACCAGGGAGCAACATCAAGACAGCGCTGCACGCGGCAGGCGAATTGAGCTAGGCAGGAGGCAAGCTCTCCAACTTCGCTTCGAGGATTTCGCCTGTGACGGTGATCGACTTCTCCGCCTTCATCGGTCGGCTCGCCACCGCCTCCGGCGAAACCATCCTGCCGTTCTTCCGCACCTCGCTGTCGATCGACGACAAGAGCAAGACCAAGGATTTCGACCCGGTGACGGAGGCCGACCGCGCCGCGGAGGCGGTGATGCGGCGGCTGATCAAGGCCAACTTCCCCCAGCACGGCATCGTCGGCGAGGAATTCGGCAACGAGCGCGAGGACGCCGACTATGTCTGGGTGCTCGACCCCATCGACGGCACCAAATCCTTCATCGGCGGCTTTCCGATCTGGGGCACGCTGATCGCGCTGTTGCATAAGGGCACGCCGGTGTTCGGCATGATGCACCAGCCCTTCATCGGCGAGCGCTTTTCCGGCGACAACGGTTCGGCCAATTATAAAGGGCCGTCGGGCGAGCGCCGGCTCCAGGTCCGCCGCTGCGCTTCGCTGTCGGAGGCCACGACCTACACCACCAGCCCGCTGCTGATGAACGAGCGCGACCGCGCCATCTTCGGCCACATCGAGAAGAGCGCGCGGCTGTCGCGCTATGGCGGCGACTGCTACTCCTATTGCATGCTTGCCGCGGGCCACGTCGACCTCGTGGTCGAGACCGAGCTGAAGCCCTATGACATCGCGGCACTGATCCCGATCGTGACCGGCGCCGGCGGCGTCGTCACCACCTGGGAAGGCAAGCCGGCCCAGGGCGGCGGCCGCATCATCGCCGCCGGCGACGCACGGGTGCACGAGGCAGCGTTGAAGCTTTTGAACCAGTAGCGCGCGGGCGGCGAGCTTGCATCACCGACGCGGGAGCGGAGATGGCGCAGGAAGTAAGTGCTCTTACCCTTCCCTGGAGGGGGAGGGTCGATCGCGCGCAGCGCGAG
>NZ_LAXE01000001.1:1736303-1747286 GCF_003122645.1 Bradyrhizobium sp. SUTN9-2 | reverse complement strand
CTGGAGGGGAGGGTCGATCGCGCGCAGCGCGAGCCGGGTGGGGTGATCTCTCCACTCGGGCACTGTTGGAGTGGAGAGACCGTCACCCCACCCCGTCTCACATTTCGCTCCGCTCAATGTGAGCCGACCCACGGGCGAGCTACGCTCGTCCCGGACCCCTCCAGGGGAGGGTAAGAGTCTCCTCACACCGCCTCTGCTCGCAAATGCTCCACCAGCAGCTTGGCCGGCTTCGGCAGCGCCTTGAAGCTGCGCGCGCAGATCACGAGGCGGCGGTTGGCGAAGGCATCGCGCAGGCGGACCATGGCGAGCGGCATGGTCTTGGCACAGCGGCGGGCAGCGGCTTCGGGCACCAGCGCCACGCCGACATCGGCCGCGACCATCTGGCAGATCGCGTCGAAGTCGCGCAGGCGCGCGCGGAAATGCGGCCGCATGCCGAGCCGCGCGGCGTGCTTCGCGATGTGCATCTGGAGCGCGGTGGCGCTGGTCAGGCCGACGAAGTCGCAAGCCCCCGCCTCCTGAAAGTCGATCTGGCGGCGGCCGGCGAACGGGCCGCGTTTCGACGTCACCAGCGTCAGGCGATCCTCGCTGAAGGGAAAGCGCTCGATATGCTCGGGCAGCGCGTGCTCGGCGGCGAAGCCGAGATCGGCGGCGCCTGCGGTGATCGCCGCCGCGATATCGGTGCTCTCGCGCTCCTCGATGTCGACGGCGACGTCGCGATGCTGGCGCAGGAAACCGGCGAGCGCTTTCGGCAGATGCTCCGACAGGCCCGACGTGTTGGCGAGAAAATGCACGCTGGCGCGCACGCCGCTGGCAAAGCCGGCGAGATCACCGCGCATGGCGTCGATCTGGTGGATCACGAGCCTGGCATGATCGAGCAGGCTCTCGCCGGCCGCGGTCAACTCGACGCCGCGGCGGCCGCGCTTGAGCAGCGCGACGCCGAGCGCATCCTCGAGCCCCTTGATGCGCGCGCTGGCCGAGGCCAGCGCGAGGTGCGAGCGCTCCGCGCCGCGGGTGATGCTGCGCTGGTCGGCGACCGCGATGAAGAGCTGGAGATCGACCAGGTCGAAGCGCATGCGATGTCTCCTTGAGCCTTCGTTGAGGCCGAAGGCTCTCTCCGTAACCTCCAGATTGTGCGCCGGCGCGGCTTCGGTCAATGTGCAGACATGATCGACCCGCTGCTCATCCTCATCGCCGCCGTGTTCCTGCTCGCCGGATTCGTCAAGGGCGTGGTCGGGCTCGGCCTGCCGACGGTGTCGATGGGCCTGCTCGCCGTGAGCATGGCGCCGAGCCGCGCCATCGCCATCGTCATCGTGCCGGCCATCGTCACCAACATCTGGCAGACCTTCGTCGGCCCGTATTTGCGCGACATCCTGCGGCGGCTGTGGCCGCTGATGATCGGCACCGTGGTCGGCTGCTGGCTCAATGCCGGCGCGCTGACCGGGCCGCATGCGCGCTACGGCACGATCGTGCTGGGCGCCCTGCTCGTCGTCTACGCCGTGATCGGACTGAACAAGTTCCACTTCCGCGTCGCGCCCGAGAACGAGAAATGGGTCGGCGGCGTGGTCGGCGTCATCACCGGGGTGATTTCGGCCTCAACAGGCGTGCAGGTGATCCCGTCGATGCCGTTCATGCAGGCGATCGGCATGGAGAAGGACGAATTGGTGCAGGCGCTCGGGGTGTTTTTCACCACCGCAACGCTGGCGCTCGCCTTCAACCTGACCGCGGTCGGATTGCTCACGCCCGCCAATGTCGTGCCGGGCGCGATCGGACTCGCCATGGCCTTTGCCGGCATGTTCATCGGCCAATCGGTGCGGGCGCGGATGCCGGCGGAGGCGTTTCGCCGCTGGTTCCTGATCGCGATGATCCTGCTCGGCCTTTACCTCGCCGGCAGCGCGCTGGCGAAAGAATTCGCTTAAGCGCCTTACGATTTCGGCCCGTAGCCCGGCACCCATTTTTCGTGCTGGGGCAGGTCGTCCTGGATTGTCCACCACGACGCGCGCGACGAGGTGAAAACGTGGAGGCGAGGCCGGACTTCCGGGTCGTCATCGAGCAGGCCAGCGGGAATGCTGACGGTCGGGAGATAGCTCGCCTTGCCCGGCGTCGGGCAGCCGCAGGTCCTGCAACGATAGCGGATACTGCCCGGCGAGGATTCGTAAGATGCCGTCATGTCCTCGCCCGCCACGAAGCGAAACTTGTCGGCATCGACATGCGCGTAGGTGGCGAAGGCCGCGCCGCTCAGCTTGCGGCAATTGACGCAATGGCAGTGCGTCAGCGCGCGCACCTTCTCGATCTCGAACCGCACGGTGCCACACAGACAGCTTCCACGGATCATCGAAACCTCCCGAGCGCAGCCTCGATCGGACCGCTTCTCATTCACTAGAAGGAGCTACCGTGTCTCCAGCATGGCGACGCGGATGCCGAGATAGATGAAGAGGCCGCCGAGCGCGCGGTTGACCCAGGCGATCGCGCCCTCGGACTTGCGCAGCCGGTAGGCGGCTCTGGCGGCGAACGCCGCCAGCACCAGGCACCACAGTGTCCCCGTAAAGATGAAGATCAGGCCGAGCGTCAGGAAGGCGAGCGGCTTGTGCGGGGCATCGGCTGCGACGAATTGCGGCAGAAAGGCGAGGAAGAACAGCGCGACCTTGGGATTGAGCGCGTTGGTGAAGACACCCTGGAGGAAGACCCGCTGCAATGAGCTCCGCGCCGGCTCGTCGATGCTTGCAGCCAGCGCCGGGCGCGACCACAGCATCTGGAGACCGGTCACGACCAGATAGGCTGCGCCGACCAGCTTCAGGATCGAAAAGGCCGTGGACGAGGCCATCAGCAGAGCCGAAAGCCCGATCGCCGCGCCCGCGACATGGACGAAGCAGCCGCAACTGATGCCCAGGGCGGCAGCGGCGCCGCCCCGCCAGCCCATCTGCATGCTGCGGCCGATCACATAGACCGAATCCGGACCCGGCGTGATGTTGAGCACCACGCCCGAGAGGATGAAAAGCCCGATCTCGTGAATGCCCAGCATGAAGGTCCTCCGCTGCCGTCCTGGCGGTCCTGGTTCCGCTTAGTCGGTTCGCCCGTTCCCGTCCACCGCCGGGATTGCGCAGGATTTACCTCGAATTTGCAATGCGGATCATGCTTCCGCTGCGGCGCATCTGCTCTATAAAGGCGGGGTTCTTGAAATGCGGGATTCGCGGCAACCGCCACGCTGTGGCCGGTCATCTGGTCCCTTGGAGCTTTGAGGATATGGAAAGACGTCTGGCCGCCATCGTCTGCGCCGATGTCGCCGGCTATTCGCGCATGATGGGCAGCGACGAGGCCGGCACCCATGCCGCCTTCAAGGCCCATCGCGCCGCGATCCATCCCATCATCCTCAATCACGGCGGCCGCGTCGTGAAGAACACTGGCGACGGCTTCCTGCTGGAATTCGCCTCGATCGTCGGCGCCGCCGAGGCGGCGATCGCGATGCAGACGCTGATGGCCGAACGCAACCGCCATCTGCCAGCCGACCGCGCCATGCAGTTCCGGCTCGGCATCCACATGGGCGACGTCATCGCCGACGAGGACGAGGTCTTCGGCGACGATGTCAACATCGCCGTCCGCCTGGAATCGGTGGCGAGCCCCGGCGGCTTCGCGATGTCGGCCAAGGCCTACCGGGAGGCGAGCAAGCATCTCTCGGTGCCGCTGACCGATGCCGGCAACCATCGCTTCAAGAACATCAAGGATGCGATCGGGGTCTTTACCTGGACGCCCGAAGGGGCGCCGGCGCTTGCCCCCGAGCTCCGTGAGGCCTCGGCGCTGTCGCAGCAGTACCGAACGGCCATCGTCGGCGTGCTGCCCTTTGCCAATCTCAGCGACGCCCAGGACGAATATTTCTCCGACGGCCTCACCGAGGACCTGATCCACGCGCTGTCGCTGCAATCCTTCTACCGGGTGCTGAGCCGCAACTCGACCTTCGCCTTCAAGGGCAAGAACGTGGGCACCCGGCTGATCGCGCGCGAGATCGACGCCTCCTATCTGATCCAGGGCTCGGTGCGGCGCGCCGGCGCCAAGATCCGCGTCACCGCTGAGCTGATCGCGCCGGAGACCGGCGAGCAGCTCTGGACCGGCCGCTACGACCGCGACATCGGCGATTTGTTCGCGATGCAGGACGAGATCACCACCAACTTGTCCGCCGCCATCGCCACCGAGATCGTCCGTGCCGAGGCCTCGGCGCCGGCGCGGCTCTCGACCGACGTCACCGCCTGGGACCGCTTCCTCAAGGGGCTGTCGCATTACTATCGGCAAACCAAGGAAGATCTGGCCGTCGCGGTCGACCTATTCCGCGAGGCCATCGGGCTCGATCCCAAGCTGTCGATCGCGCATGCCTATCTCGCCACGATCCAGATCCAGAGCATTCAGTTCGGCTGGGTCAAGGGCACGCGCGAGATGTGGGCCGAGGCGATGAGCCTCGCCGAAACCAGCGTCCGGCTGGATCCGCGCTCCTCCTTCGCGTTCTCGATCCTGACTTGGGCGCACGCGTTGGAGGGTCATCACGAGGCAGCAATGGACGCCGCCAAGCGCGCGGTCGCGCTCAACCCTTACGACAATGGCGCGCGCGGCGTGCTCGGCATCTGCCATTTCATGATCGGCGAGCACCGCGAGGCGATCGAGCTGTTCTCGATGGCGTCGCAGCGCGACAACAGCGACCCGCGCTATCAATGGGCGGCGCTGAACGCGTTCAGTCATTATCTTCTGCGCCAATACGACGCGACGCTGTCGTGGGCCCGCGAGCAGCTCTACATCAACCCGAATCACATGCAGGCGCTGGCGATCCGCGCCGCGGCGCTGGCGCAGCTCGGACGAAGCGACGAGGCCAGCGAAGCCGCCCGCGTGCTGATGGCAAATTATCCAACGTTGAACGTCGACAGGCACTTGCGCAACTTCCACTGGAAGCGGCCCGAGGACATCGCCCATTATCGCGAGGGGCTGCTGAAGGCCGGCGTGCCGCTCGGCAAGCTGACGCTGGTGCAGAGCGACGTGAAACGGGCCGCAGAATCCTGAGCGAAAGGGCCGCAGGCCCGACGTGGTTCCGGTGCGACCGCCTGCTCGTTGTTGACACGACAGTGAAATGGGCCACACTCGTCACACGCTGAAGTAGTATATCGTGCTGTCGGTTTGTTAGGACTTTCCGCGCTCTAACAGCGCGCCTGCTTTTTCAAGATTCGCTGCTTTCAGGATTTGGGCCATGCATCACCCCGCTTCGAAGCCGCCCCTCGATCCCTCGATTCCAGTCTCGCCGAACAATCCCTGCCCGTTCCTGCGCGGCCTCGTCGGCGAAGGCTTCGTCGAGGGCGGCACCGTCCCGCTCAACACGCTGTCGCAGACCATCGCCAATGCGACCGGTGAGACGGGGCTGAAGAAGGTCTCGGCCCGCATCCAGGTCCGCGGCGTCGCCATGATCGCCAACGGCGTCAAGCACATTCTGAAGAGCATCTTTTCGGGCGCGCAGCTCGACGCGCTGCGCGGCGGCCCGCTGGACAAGCGCGGCGCCGGCTCGCGCATCCTCGGCGTCGACGGCAAGATCGACGAGGACGAGATCGCGCGGCTCGCGAGCTTCGGCCGGAACTACACCGACCCGAACACCGGCAGCAGCGAGCCCGGCCTCAACGCCGCGGAAATCAAGACCTTCATGCGCGACAACCTCGAGCGCGCCGGCAGCGCCGCTCGCTGGTACTACCCGCTGCTGATGAAGTTCGAATGGCCCATCCTTTTGAAGATCATCGGCAAGGGCAAGCAGGGCGAAGAGCGCTATCTCAGCGTGGCCGACGTGCGCACGCTGTTCGAACAGCGCCAATTCCCCGACCGCATCAATCAGCGGATCGTATCGCAGCCGCTGCTGTCGCCCTGCCAGCTCCGCTTTCGCTGGGCGGTCGCGCTCACGGCGTTCGTCATCGGCCTCGGCCTCGTCGCCCTGGTCGCGGTCGCCGAATTCCCCAACCAAATTCGTGCCATGCTGCCGCAGAAGGGCGTGCTGGTGAATCTCCTGCCGCCGCCCCTGCCGGCGATGCCCGAAACCAAGGCTGCCTATTGGCTCGAGCAGAATTGGTCGCTCAAGGACCGACATTGGTTCCACCACGCCAGCCAGGGCACCGCGACGTTCCCGGTGCCCTATGAGTGGTTCGTGGCGCTGGAGCAGCCGCAGCTCCACCTGTTCTCCAAACCGGGCCTGATCAAGGACAGCGCCTATCTCGAACGCTTCGGCTTCATCCCGAGCCCGCAGACGATCCAGACCGACACGGCGACGCTGCGCCGCTTCGGCTACGCCAATGTCTACGAGACCACGCAAGCGTCGGACTGGTCGACGCGCTGGACGCCGGCGGAGAACGTTGACGGCCTGCCGGTCGGCTTCGCGCGCATGACCGGCGTGGTCGATCCCGCGACGAGCCGCCGCGAGGACGACATGATCGGACTGACCTGCGCCGCCTGTCATACCGGCCAGATCCATTACCAGGGCATCGACGTCCGTTTCGACGGCGGCCCGGCGATGACCGACCTGAAGAAGCTCGAGCTCGCGACCGGCCTGTCGATCGCCTACACGCTGTACGTCCCGTTCCGCTTCCAGCGTTTCGCCGATCGCGTGCTCGGCCCCGACGCCAGCAAGGCGGACCGCGCCGCGCTCAAGCAGAAGCTGAGCACGATCGGCAGCTTCCTGATCGACTGGGCCAAGACTTACGAGAAGACGATCGAAGGCAAGACGACCTGGGACGGCAAGCAGCAGCAGGACACCGAGGAAGGGTTCGGCCGGCTCGATGCCCTCAACCGCATCGGCAACCAGGTGTTTTCGCAGGACCTCGCAATGAGCGGGGTCAAGGGATTCGAGAAGAACCTGCACGCCCAGGACGCGCCGGTCAGCTATCCCGCGATCTGGACGGTGCCCTGGTTCAAATTCGCCCAGTACGACGCCTCGATCGAGCAGCCGCTGATCCGCAACGCCGGCGAAGCCCTCGGCGTGACGGCGCTGCTCAATTTGTCCGATGCCTATCCGCAGGACAGGCTGTGGCGCTCCTCGGTGAACATCAGGACGCTCGGCTGGATCGAGGACATGCTGAGAGGCCCCGATCCATTCAAGGCGGCTGATGGTCCGAAGTTCGGCGGTCTGCTCGCACCGAAATGGCCCTCGCACATCCTCGGCGATGCCTGGAAGCTGAAGCCCGATCGGGTCGAACGCGGCCGCGCCATCTACGCGGAGATGTGCTCCGGATGCCATCTGCCTGACATCAACACCCCGGCCTTCTGGTCGTCGAAGCACTGGGAGCCGAGCGGCGACAGCAAGGTGCTGAATGCGGTGACGATCCCGCTCGACGAGATCAAGACCGATCCCGAGCAGTCCCTCGTTCTCAGCAAGCGGACCGTCGACGTGCCCGGCTTTCTGAAAGTCAACACGGCTGACCTGCAGACGTGGTGGCAGTGCGAGATCCCGACCGCGAGCAAATCGCCCAACGAGATGGTCTATGCACTCGGGCTCATGACGGTGGTCGATCTCGTCGCCCGCAAATGGATGGACGACGAGAAGATCCCGGAGGCCGAACGGGCGCAAATGTGGAATATGGCGCGCAAGAACTGTCTCAATCCGGCGCCTGACCCGCGCTATCGCGCCCGGCCCTTGAACGGCATCTGGGCCACTGCGCCTTACCTGCACAACGGCTCGGTGCCTTCGCTGTACTGGTTGCTGAAGCCGCAGAACGAGCGTCCGCAAAAATTCTGCATGGGCCGCCGCGACTACGACCCCGACACCGTCGGTTTCGCAGTCGCCGCCGACGAGCGCTGCAAGACCGGTGAAACGGAGTTCTCCGCGAGCGGCTCCGACGGCAAGCCGATCCAGGGCAACAGCGTGCTCGGCCATTCCTTCGAGCGCAAGGACGGCGAGCCGAAGCGCCCCGGCGTCATCGGCCGCATGTTCAAGGATGACGCCGAACGCTACGACCTGATCGAGTATCTGAAGACGCTGTAAAGAATCTTGCTTCGTCATTGCGAGCGCAGCGAAGCAATCCAGGCTGTCAGCGCGGAGATAGCTGGATTGCTTCGTCGCAAGAGCTCCTCGCAATGACGGAGAATGAGGACGCTCCTCGACTCCGATTCTCACCGTCCTCGTGGAGGCTCCCGATCTCTTCTCACTTGAACAGCGGCGTGCCCGGCACGAAGGCGTCGAAGGCGGCCCAGAACTGGGTGCGGTAGCGGTCCTGCTCCTGGAGGATCTCGTGCTTGGCACCGGCGATCACGAGATGGGAGCCGGCGCGCAAATGATAGGCGAATTCCTCGATCGCCGCGGTCGAGACCACGGTATCGTTGGAGGCCGCCAGCATCAGGATCGGCTGGCGGATCTGGGAGGGGTAGTTCACGCGCTTGAAGGTGTGCATCGCGCGGAAGGCGGTATCGGCCCAGGCGACCGTCGGCGAGGCTAGGCCAAGCGTCGGGTCTTCCTCCAGGATCGCGGCGTTGCGCGCATAGCGGACGGGATCGCTGGTCAAGGGATTGTTGATGAAGGGTTCGAGCCCGGTGAGGCGGTCGCTGCCGCCGGGGACGTAGCGGCCGCCCTGCCCGAGCAGGCGCATCGTCTTGAGCAGCGCACGCACGGGGAGCGAGGTGGTGCGCCCGGGCAGGTCGATCATCGGCGCAGACAGCACCATGCGGTCGAACCAGCGCTTGCCGGCATGCGCCACCCGCAGCAGCACCGTGCCGCCCATGGAATGGGCGAGCGCGAAGAAGGGTGGCGGGCAATCCGGCAGCACCACCTGCTGCACGAAGGTCTCGACGTCGATCTCGAAATCGGCGAAGTCGCGCACATAGCCCTTGCGCGGATCGCGCAGGCGGCGCGACGAATGGCCCTGCCCGCGCCAGTCGATCATCGCCACCGCAAAGCCGCGGTCGCGCAGGTCGCGCACGGTCTCGAAATATTTCTCGATCTGCTCGCTGCGCCCGGTGAAGACGCAGACCGTACCCTTGCGGTTCGCCGGCGGCGCCCAGCGCGCAAAGCGCAGCTCGACGCCATCAGGGGTCTTGATGGTGCCGCTGACGACGTTTTCGGGGACCGGATTGGCGGGAATCGAGACCAGCGTCATTGGGCGTGCTTGGGCGGGAAGTGCTGCAAATCAAGGGGCCAAAGCGCCGAAAAGGCGCCTGTCCCGCCCTCTTGAACGCCGTCTCGTTCCACCCATATCACCTTCGTGCAGGCCGCTACCAGTGTTTCGGAACCGGAACATCAGGCTGCACACAGACTAAAGCCCGGCCCGATTGGCGGGCGGGTTACCAACAGTCGCTCAATGGAGGACTTGACCATGCGTAGCTACGATCTCACTCCGTTCTATCGTTCCACCGTCGGCTTCGACCGTCTCTTCAACCTGCTCGACCAGGCCAGCTCCGACGGCAGCCCCGGTTATCCCCCCTACAACATCGAGCGCACCGGCGAGAATGCCTACCGCATCACCGTTGCGGTTTCGGGCTTTGCCAAGGATGAGCTCTCCATCGTCGCGAAGGAAAACACGCTGACGATCAAGGGCGAGAAGGTCGCGAACGAGAACTCGAAATCCGAAGTGCTCTACCGCGGCATCGCCGCGCGTGCCTTCGAGCGCGCCTTCCAGCTTGCCGACTTCGTGCAGGTGAAGGACGCCTCGCTCGAGAACGGGCTGCTTCATGTCGACCTCGTCCGCGAGATTCCCGAGGCCAAGAAGCCGCGCCAGATCGCGATCAACGCCGGCGCCAAGGCGCAGGTGATCGAGAACTCCGCCGCGCAGGCCGCCTGAGCCAGCGACCAAACCCAGCGACTTCCAGGTTGCGAAAACGCCCCGGTGCCCCGGGGCGTTTTTTTCGTTGCAATGCATCACAGAGCAGTGATGGCGTAACACCGTCGCCTCGCTCTCCGTCCTTTGGGCATCGAACCAAAAACACGGAGAAGATCATGTCACTCTGGCGCAGCCTTTTCGTCGCCGCGAGCCTTTTGGCCGCTCCCCTCAACCTCGCTCATGCCCAGACACCGCAGACGGTCAAGGCGAAGAACGTCGTGCTGGTGCACGGCGCCTGGGCCGACGGCTCGAGCTGGTCGGAGGTGATCCCGATCCTGCAGGCTGCAGGCCTGCATGTGACCGCCGTGCAGAATCCGCTGTCCTCGCTCAGCGACTCCGTCGAGGCGACCAAGCGGGCGCTGGCCGAGCAGGACGGGCCGACGGTGCTGGTCGCGCATTCCTGGGGCGGCACCGTGATCAGCCAGGTCGGCACCGACCCGAAGGTCACCGGCCTCGTCTACGTCGCCGCACGCGCGCCCGATGCGAACGAGGATTTCGTGGCGCTGTCGAAGCAGTTTCCGGCCGGGCCGGCGCGCGCCGGCATCGTCGAGCGCGACGGCTACACCAAGCTCTCGGAAGAGGCCTTCCTGAAGTACTTCGCCAACGGCGTGAAGCCGGCGCAGGCCAAGGAGCTCTACGCCGTGCAATGGCCGACGGCGGCCTCGATCTTCGCCGGCCGCACCACGGAGGCGGCCTGGCGCTCCAAGCCGAGCTGGTACGCGGTGTCGAAGAACGACTACACCATCAATCCCGATTTCGAGCGCTTCCTCGCCAAGCGCATGAACGCCACCACGATCGAGCTCGATGCCGGCCACCTCTCGCTGGTGTCGCATCCAAAGGAGGTGGCGAATCTGATCCTGGATGCGGCGGGATCTCCGCGGAGCTGACACGCAGTCATTTCACGCAAAAGCGCCCGAGAGGTTCTCGGGCGCTTTCCGTTTGCTGAGGCCTAATCCAGCCCCAGTGCGGCTGGCATCTCCTGCGTCGGCAGGATGGTCGGGGCCGGCCTGACCTGACCGACGGTCGGCGCGGTTGCTTGCGGAGCGGCTTCGGCCGGCTTGGCTTGCACCACGGCGGCTTGCTGCGCAGGCTGGGGCTGCGCTGCCTGGGCCTGCGGCATCGCCGGCTCTGCCGGCTTGGCAATGGCGACCGGCGGCTCGGCGCGCCG
>NZ_LAXE01000001.1:1727169-1735974 GCF_003122645.1 Bradyrhizobium sp. SUTN9-2 | reverse complement strand
GACGCCGGCGGGCGCGGCGGGCCGCCGCGGACCACGGTCGGCGGCAGTGCGGTTTGCGGCCCGTAGGGCGCGACCGCGCGCTCGTCATAGGCGGGCGCCATGCCATAGGCGTCAGGGGCGGGCATGAAGCGGATGATCCGCCCGTCGCGGGCGTCGATCACCAGCCGGCCATCGTCGCCGTTTCTGTCGATCACCGCGATGGTGTAGACGCTGCCGCGCAGGCGCGGAATGCCGAGGGGCGAGAAGCCGTTCTCGCGCAGCACGGCGTAAACCTCGGTCGGCGGCAACAGGGCCAGCGCCGGGCCGCGCTCCTCGTAGCCATAACCGTAGCGCGGCGGCGGGGCGGCTTCCGGCGGCGCATAGGGCCCGTCGAAATCCGAGACCGCGATGACGGCCCCTCTGGCGATACCGCTCGCGGGAACCTGGGCCTGCCCCGCACTGGCACCCAGCGCCAGCACGGCGGCGGCCACACATCCTGTGAAAAACTTCATGATCCAGACGCTCCTGTCAGGCCCTCCGGTGGCCGCCCTCTTTCGCTTCTCGCGGCGTGGCGCGCCTTCCGAAGGGTTGATCCGAAGCTTCATTTGGGATTTCGGCGCCGCCGGGGCCGGATCAGGGCCTGTTTGCCTCAAAACCGGGGCTGCGCAACTTTTGGAAAGCGATCGATTGACTTCTGCGGAATCGGGACTTCCGCGCGCTTGTGTGCTAGACAAAAATTTGGCAAGGTGATGGTTAGGACAGGAAGACTGTCTCAATTTTGCCTGCGGTTCCGGCATAGGGATTGCAGCGAGAACTGGTGCTCTCGAGCGCCGGCAAGGTAACAGGCAAAGCCGTTCTCGGGGACGAAGAACGCCTAGGCCTGAATTTAAGAAAATGCGGCTCGCAGAGGACGAGCGGTGGCCCAGGAGCGGGTGCCGCGGGACGCCCAAGGTGCGCCGAAGATGGCGGTGAGGCAGCTTGCCGCATGGAGAGGACAGGAACAATGAACGGGTCGCAATTCGAGCGCGCAAACATCGTGGCAGAAGAGCTGTCGGCGACGGTCGCCTCGAAAACGACCGATCCGATCACCTCACCGATTCAAGAGCACAATTCGCGCCCCAGAGCCGAAGGCCTGTACGATCCGAGCCTGGAGAAGGACTCTTGCGGCGTCGGCTTCATCGCCAACATCAAGGGCAAGAAGTCGCACGAGATCGTCTCGGACGCGCTGAGCATCCTCTGCAACCTCGAGCATCGCGGCGCCGTCGGCGCCGACCCGCGCGCGGGTGACGGCGCCGGCATTCTGGTGCAGATCCCGCACGCCTTCTTCAGCCGTAAGGCCTCCGAACTCGGCTTCAAGTTGCCGGCGCCCGGCGAATACGCCATCGGCGCGTTGTTCATGCCGCGCGACACCGCCTGGCGCAACGTCATCAAGAGCATCGTCGCCGACCAGATCAAGGAAGAGGGCCTGACCCTGCTCGGCTGGCGCGACGTGCCGACCGACAATTCCTCGCTGGGCGTCACCGTGAAGCCGACCGAGCCCGCCTGCATGCAGGTGTTCATCGGCCGCAACGGCACCGCCAAGACCGAGGACGAGTTCGAGCGCCGGCTCTACATCCTGCGCAAGTCGATCTCGCAGGCGATCTACCAACGCCGCGACCGCGGCCTCGCCGGCTATTACCCGTGCTCGATGTCCTGCCGCACCGTGATCTACAAGGGCATGTTCCTCGCCGACCAGCTCGGCAAGTACTATCCCGATCTGCACGAGGCTGACTTCGAGAGCGCGCTCGCGCTCGTGCACCAGCGCTTCTCGACCAACACCTTCCCGGCCTGGTCGCTGGCGCATCCCTACCGCATGATCGCGCATAACGGCGAGATCAACACGCTGCGCGGCAACGTCAACTGGATGGCGGCACGCCAGGCTTCGGTCAGCTCCGAGCTCTACGGCAAGGACATCAACCGGCTCTGGCCGATCTCCTATGAGGGACAGTCGGACACCGCCTGCTTCGACAACGCGCTCGAATTCCTGGTGCAGGGCGGCTACTCGCTGCCGCACGCCGTGATGATGATGATCCCGGAGGCGTGGGCCGGCAATCCCTTGATGGATGAGAAGCGCCGCGCCTTCTACGAATATCATGCCGCGCTGATGGAGCCGTGGGACGGCCCCGCCGCGATCGCCTTCACCGACGGCCGCCAGATCGGCGCCACGCTCGACCGCAACGGCCTCAGGCCCGCGCGCTATCTCGTCACCAAGGACGATCGCATCGTCATGGCGTCCGAGATGGGCGTGCTGACGATCCCAGAGGACCAGATCATCACCAAGTGGCGGCTGCAGCCGGGCAAGATGCTGCTGGTCGACCTCGAGCAAGGCCGCCTGATCCCGGACGACGAGATCAAGGCTTCGCTCGCCGCCAGCCATCCCTACAAGGAGTGGCTGGAGCGGACCCAGATCGTGCTGGAAGACCTTCCGAAGGTGCCGACGACAGGCGTGCGCTCCAACCTGTCGCTGCTCGACCGCCAGCAGGCGTTCGGCTACAGCCAGGAAGACATCACCATCCTGATGACGCCGATGGCGGCCACGGGCGAGGAAGCCGCGGGCTCGATGGGCAACGACACGCCGATTTCGGCGCTGTCGGACAAGGCCAAGCCGCTGTTCACCTACTTCAAGCAGAACTTCGCGCAGGTCACCAACCCGCCGATCGACCCGATCCGCGAAGAGCTGGTGATGAGCCTCGTCTCTATCATCGGGCCGCGGCCGAACCTGTTCGACCTGCAGGGCATGGCCACGACCAAGCGCCTCGAAGTGCGCCAGCCGATCCTGACCGACGCGGACCTGGAAAAGATCCGCTCGATCTCGGAGGTGGCGGAGTCGCACTTCAAGTCGCGCACGCTGGACACCACCTTCCACGCCGGTCTCGGCGCGGCGGGCATGGACCAGGTGCTCGACGAGCTCTGCGCGCGCGCCGAAAGCGCGGTGCGCGAGGGCGTCAACATCATCATCCTGTCCGACCGCATGGTCGGCACCGACCGCGTGCCGATCCCATCGCTGCTCGCCTGCGCCGCCGTGCATCATCACCTGATCCGCACCGGCCTGCGCACCTCGGTCGGCCTCGTCGTCGAATCCGGCGAGCCGCGCGAAGTGCATCACTTCGCCTGCCTTGCCGGCTACGGCGCCGAAGCGATCAATCCGTACCTCGCGTTCGAGACCATCACCGCGATGAAGGACCGCCTGCCCGGCTCGCTCGACGACTATGAGATCGTCAAGCGCTACATCAAGTCGATCGGCAAGGGCCTGCTCAAGGTGATGTCCAAGATGGGCATCTCGACCTACCAGTCCTATTGCGGCGCGCAGATCTTCGACGCGGTCGGCCTCAAGGCCGACTTCGTCGCCAAGTTCTTCGCCGGCACGCACACCCGCGTCGAGGGCGTCGGCCTTGGGGAGATCGCGGAAGAAGCCGTGCGCCGCCATGCCGACGCGTTCGGCGAGGCGCAGGTCTACAAGACCGCGCTCGATGTCGGCGGCGAATATGCCTATCGCAGCCGCGGCGAGGACCATGCGTGGACCGCGGAGTCTGTGTCGCTGCTGCAGCACGCCGCGCGCGGCAATTCGCAGGAGCGCTACCGCGCCTTCGCCAAGATCCTCAACGAGCAGTCGGAGCGCCTGTTGACGCTGCGCGGCCTGTTCCGGATCAAGAACGCGGAGGAAGAAAAGCGCAAGCCGATCCCGCTCGACCAGGTCGAGCCGGCCAAGGAGATCGTCAAGCGTTTCGCCACCGGTGCGATGAGCTTCGGCTCGATCTCGCGCGAGGCGCACACCACGCTCGCGATCGCCATGAACCGGATCGGCGGCAAGTCGAACACCGGCGAAGGCGGCGAGGAAGCCGACCGCTTCAAGCCGATGCCGAACGGCGATTCCATGCGTTCGGCGATCAAGCAGGTCGCCTCGGGCCGCTTCGGCGTCACGACGGAGTATCTCGTCAACTCCGACATGATGCAGATCAAGATGGCGCAGGGTGCCAAGCCCGGCGAAGGTGGCCAGCTGCCCGGCCACAAGGTCGACGCGACCATCGCAAGAGTCCGGCACTCGACGCCGGGCGTCGGCCTGATCTCGCCGCCGCCGCACCACGACATCTACTCGATCGAGGACCTGGCGCAGCTCATCTACGACCTCAAGAACGTCAACCCGACGGGCGACGTCTCGGTCAAGCTCGTCTCGGAGATCGGCGTCGGCACTGTGGCCGCGGGCGTTGCCAAGGCGCGCGCCGACCATGTCACCATCGCGGGCTTCGAGGGCGGCACGGGTGCTTCGCCGCTGACCTCGATCAAGCATGCGGGATCGCCGTGGGAAATCGGGCTCGCCGAAACCCACCAGACCCTGGTGCGCGAGCGGCTGCGCAGCCGCATCGTGGTCCAGGTCGACGGCGGCTTCCGCACCGGCCGTGACGTCGTGATCGGCGCGCTGCTGGGCGCCGACGAGTTCGGCTTCGCCACCGCGCCGCTGATTGCGGCCGGCTGCATCATGATGCGCAAGTGCCACCTCAACACCTGCCCGGTCGGCGTCGCGACCCAGGACCCCGTCCTGCGCAAGCGCTTCACCGGCCAGCCCGAGCACGTGATCAACTACTTCTTCTTCGTCGCGGAGGAAGTCCGCGAGATCATGGCTTCGCTCGGCTTCCGCACCTTCAACGAGATGGTCGGCCAGGTGCAGCTGCTCGACCAGACCAAGCTGGTCGCGCATTGGAAGGCCAAGGGGCTCGACTTCTCCAAGCTCTTCGTCAAGCAGAAGGAAGAGAAGGGCCAGAAGATCTATCACTCCGAGCGCCAGAACCATCATCTGGAGGCGGTGCTCGACCGCACGCTGATCGAGAAGGCGCAGGCAGCGCTCGACCGCGGCGCGCCGGTGAAGATCGAGGCCGCCATCAACAGCACCAACCGCTCCGCAGGCGCGATGCTGTCCGGCGCGGTCGCCAAGATCTACGGCCATGCCGGCCTGCCGCACGACACGATCCATGTCAGCCTCACGGGCACCGCAGGTCAGGCCTTCGGCGCCTGGCTCGCCCACGGCGTCACCTTCGAGCTCGAAGGTGAAGGCAACGACTATGTCGGCAAGGGCCTCTCGGGCGGCAAGATCATCGTCAAGCCGCCGAGGAACTCGGCCATCGTGCCGGAAGAGAGCATCATCGTCGGCAACACCGTGATGTACGGCGCGATCGAGGGCGAGTGCTACTTCCGTGGCATCGCCGGCGAGCGTTTTGCCGTGCGTAACTCGGGCGCGGTCGCCGTGGTCGAGGGCGCGGGCGATCATTGCTGCGAATACATGACCGGCGGCATCGTGGTCGTGCTCGGCAAGACCGGGCGCAACTTCGCGGCCGGCATGTCCGGCGGTATCGCCTACGTGCTCGACGAGGCCGGCGACTTCGACAAGCTGTGCAACCTCAGCATGGTCGAGCTCGAGCCGGTGCTGTCGGAGGAGCTGATCAACGCCGGCACCTATCACCATGCCGGCGACCTCGAGGCGCATGGCCGGGTCGACGTGTTCAGGAACCTGCTCGCCTCCGACGTCGAGCGGCTGCACGTCCTGATCTCGCGCCACGCCAAAGCCACCGGCTCCAAGCGCGCCGCCGACATCCTTGCCAATTGGAAGGACTGGCTGCCCAAATTCCGCAAGGTGATGCCGGTCGAGTACCGGCGCGCGCTGCGCGAGATGGCGGCCAACGCGGACGCCGAGCCGAAAATCGCGATCGGGGCGTAAGGCATTACACCTCGTCATTGCGAGCGAAGCGAAGCAATCCAGAATCTCTCCGCGGAAAAAAGACTGGATTGCTTCGTCGCTTCGCTCCTCGCAATGACGGTGAGGAAACAACAAGACGAATTTAAGCGGCAGGGACTTCGGGTTTAATGGGCAAGATCACGGGTTTTCTGGAAATCGAACGGCACGACCGCAAGTACACCCCGGTCGCCGAGCGCGTGAAGCATTACAAGGAATTCGTCGTTCCGCTCTCCGAGAAGGAGGTGCGCGACCAGGCCGCGCGCTGCATGAATTGCGGCATTCCCTATTGCCACGGCACCGGCTCGGTCGCGCCGGGCACGCCGGGCTGTCCGGTCAACAACCAGATTCCCGACTGGAACGACCTCGTCTACCAGGGCAATTGGGAAGAAGCCTCGCGCAACCTGCATTCGACCAACAATTTCCCGGAGTTCACGGGGCGCATTTGCCCGGCGCCGTGCGAGGCGTCCTGCACGCTCAACATCGACGACAACCCCGTCACCATCAAGACCATCGAATGCGCGATCGTCGATCGCGCCTGGGACAATGGCTGGCTCCAGCCGGAAGTCGCGACTGTGAAGACCGGCAAGAAAGTCGCGGTGATCGGCTCGGGTCCGGCCGGCATGGCCTGTGCGCAGCAGCTGGCGCGCGCCGGCCACGACGTCCACCTCTACGAGAAGTACGCCAAGGCCGGCGGCCTGCTGCGCTACGGCATTCCCGACTTCAAGATGGAGAAGGGCGTCATCGACCGCCGCGTGGCGCAGATGGAAGCTGAAGGCGTCACCTTCCACTACAACAGCCATGTCGGCGCTGAGGGCAACGTCGATCCGCGCGAGATGCTCAACGAGTACGACGCCGTGGCGCTGACCGGCGGTGCGGAAGCCCCGCGCGACCTGCCGATCCCCGGCCGCGAGCTCGCCGGCATCCACTACGCCATGGACTTCCTGCCGCAGCAGAACCGCCGCGTCTCCGAGGAGCCGCTCGGCGGCGTCCAGGAAATCCTGGCCAGCGGCAAACATGTCGTCGTCATCGGCGGCGGCGACACCGGTTCGGACTGCATCGGTACCTCGCTGCGCCAGGGCGCGCTGTCGGTGACCCAACTCGAGATCATGCCCGCTCCCCCTGAGCGCGAGAACAAGGGCCTGACCTGGCCGAACTGGCCGCTGAAGATGCGGACCTCCTCGAGCCAGGCCGAAGGCGCGGTGCGCGAATACGCCGTGCTGACCCAGAAGTTCTCGGGCGAGAACGGCCAGGTCAAGAAGCTGCACTGCGTCCGCGTCGACGACAAGTTCAAGCCGATCGCCGGCACCGAGTTCGAGCTCGACGCCGAGCTCGTCCTGCTCGCGATGGGCTTCGTCCATCCCGTGCACGAGGGCCTCTTGAAGCTGCTCGCGGTCGAGCTCGACCCCCGCGGCAACGTCAAGGCCAACACGCTCGACTACCAGACCTCACGCCCGAACGTGTTCACCGCCGGCGACATGCGCCGCGGGCAATCGCTGGTGGTCTGGGCGATCCGCGAGGGCCGGCTGTGCGCCCGGTCGATCGACACGTTTTTGATGGGGAAGACGGATCTGCCGCGGTAGGCGACCCGGTCATTCCGGGGCGCGCCACTTGGCGCGAGCCCGGAATCCATCAGGCCGCAAGGGTGGTGGACAAATGGATTCCGGGCTCGCGCTGCGCGCGCCCCGGAATGACGAGCGAAGAGAGCCACGCCCGCACGGCATCTCGCCCCGACGTGGGCCGATGGCCGCGCTAATTCTGCAACCTCACCCCAAGCAGCACCACCGTACCCTGCGAGCTCGATCCCGCCAGGTTCGAATGCAGGATGTCGTGGCGCAGCGTCCCCTTCACCCAAATGTTGCGGTTGAGCTTGTAGATCAAATTGCTTTCGAACGAGTAGGTCTTGTCGTTGCGGTTCTGGCCCTGGTAGTCGAGCGTGCCGTAGGTGAACTTGCCGACCGCGGTGAGCCAGCGGCGGAAATCGTGGTCGACTTCGGCCGAGTAGGTGCGCACCAGGACGCCGGATGAGCCGGGGACCGTGGTCTCCGAGATCTGCGTGTCGGTGAAGAACTTCACCGTGGTGAGGCCGCTGGCGCTCCAGATCAGGGAGCCCGTGGTGAGGAAGCCCGCGAGCTGGCTGAGGCGCGGGTCGGTGTAGCTGCGCGCGGAATAGCCGACCGAGATCTCGCCCGTGAGGATGCGCGAGAACTCGAAGGACGAGCCGACCTTGGCATAGCCGCCGTTGGAATCGCGGAAATACCCGTTGCGGTCGGCGGCCTGGTCGTGGACGCGCCTGTCGCCCTGGATCTCGACGAAGGGCTTCAGGCCCGGCTTGAGGTCGTAGGAGAAGCGGCCGACGCCGCCATATTGGTTGAAGTTGCGGTCGTCGTTGCTGAAGGTCGAGCCGTCGGTGAGCTTGGAATCGGTGTAGGCGGTGCGATCGATGGTGGCGCCGGCCGCGACCTGGAAGCGGTTGAAGGTCTGGTCGAAGCCGAGCGTCGTGCCATAGGCGGCGTAGACCGGATATCTCTGCAGGCCGGCCTGCACATTGGGGCTGCCGGGATTGTCGGTGGCGAGCCGCAGGCGCAGCTGCGAGGTCAGCTTGAAATCGCGGGTGACGTCGAGGCGGCCATCGACATGGCCGTTGAAATCGGGACGATTGGCCTCGACCGGCGACGGCGAGGCCAAGCCGTTGATCGTCGCCGGCATGTCCTTGGTGTAGCCCGAGAACGAGCCACGCAGATCGGCGACCAGCGCGTGGCGCTCCCAATCCGACACCACGAGCAGATCGGGCGCGATGACATAGGCCGGCGAGCCGACGGGCCTGTTGAGGCGCGTCGGATTGCTGTCGTAGCCGGCGGAGAGTTCGAGCCCGCCCTTGATCAGGAAGCTGCCGGCGTAATCGCCGACCGCGCCGAACGGATCGTCATCGGCCCTGAGGCGGCGGCGCAGCGGCTGGCCGGGCACGTTGCCCGCCATCGCCGCCGGCACCGGGACCTTGTGCGCGGTCTCGGAGGGCGGTGGCGCGATGCGCGGCGGGCCCAGCGTCGTGGCCGGCGTTG
>NZ_LAXE01000001.1:1467146-1726890 GCF_003122645.1 Bradyrhizobium sp. SUTN9-2 | reverse complement strand
GCGCTGGCGCGGGTCGGCGTTGGGATCAGGCAGTTTCGGCAAGGCATCGGAGGGCGCCTGGGGTACGCCGGCGGTGCGGCGGGTCGGCAGCGTCTCAGGCGAGGCGAAGGCGCCGCGGTTGGGATTGAACAGGTCGGGCGTGAGCCCCTGGGCCGCCGCCGGGCCGCTTGCGAGGGTGGTCAGCGCGAGGCACGGCAAAGAGGCGCGCAGGAAATGCGCGACCTTGCTCCGGCCCCTGCCTGGAGACGACCCCACGATGGAATTACCCCAACGAAATCAAACACTTTCTCGATCATCCCCGCCGACTGGCGAGAACCATCGTTAATGGAGTTAAAACAATTATGGTTAATGACCGGTTGAGGGCATCCGGCCGCGCGTCGCCTCGCTGATCGGGGCGTGCTAAGCAGGCGCCAATGGGCGAACGCCCCTCCTCCCTGGACCCGACCATGCCGAGCTCGAAACCGCTGATGACCCAATCATCCGGCTCCATTCCCGATAGCGTCGAATCCGCGCTCCGCACGCTGGAGACGGAGAGCGGCGGCATCAATGCGCTCGCTAGCGCGCTGCGCGGCCCGCTGGGCGAGCCGTTCGCCAAGGCGGTCGAGCTGATCCGCAATGCCAAGGGCCGCGTCATCGTCACCGGGCTCGGCAAGTCAGGCCATATCGGCCGCAAGATCGCCGCGACGCTGGCCTCGACCGGCACGCCTTCCTTCTTCGTGCACGCCGCCGAAGCCGGTCATGGCGACCTCGGCATGATCACTCCCGACGACGTCATCATGGCGCTGTCCTGGTCCGGCGAGCAGCCGGAGATGAAGAACCTCGTGAACTATTCGGCGCGCTTTGCGATCCCCATGATCGCGGTGACCTCGAGCGCGTCGTCCTCGCTCGGCCAGGCCGCCGACCTCGTGATCGAGCTGCCCAAGGCGCGCGAGGCCTGCCCGCACAATCTGGCGCCGACCACCTCGACGCTGATGCAGGCCGCGATCGGCGACGCGCTCGCGATCGCGCTGCTGGAGGGACGCGGCTTCACCGCGCTGGAGTTCGCGCATTTCCACCCCGGCGGCAAGCTGGGCGCGATGCTGAAATTCGTCCGCGACTACATGCGCACGGGCGCTGAGATTCCGCTCAAGCCGCTCGGCACCGAGATGTCGGAAGCCGTGGTCGAGATGTCGGCGAAGGGGCTCGGCTGCGTCTGCATCGTCAACGATGCGGGCGAGGCCGTCGGCATCATCACCGACGGCGATCTGCGCCGCCACATGCGGCCCGATCTGCTGACGGTGACCGTCGACGAGATCATGACGAAGCAGCCCAAGACCGTGCCGCCTTCGATGCTCGCGACCGAGATGATCGAGGTGCTGAACACCCGCAAGATCACCTCGCTGCTGGTGACGGAAGCGGGCAAGGTGGTCGGGATCGTGCATCTGCACGATCTGCTGCGCGCGGGCGTGGCGTAGGGCGCGCAGCCCGCTTCACCCGTCATTCCGGGGCGCGCCACTTGGCGCGAACCCGGAATCCATTCACCCCGAGGTCGCTGCCCGATGGATTCCGGGCTCGCGCTTCGCGCGCCCCGGAATGACGGTAAGGATGAGACGCTCCTCGCAATGACGGCCGCTAGAGCGGCGCCGGAAACCGCGCCGCGTTCTCCTCCAGCGGCAAGCGCAGCCCGTTCGCCAGATACGACACCGTGCGATAGAAGCCGCACAGCAGCATGATCTCCAGGATCTGCGCCTCGTCGTAATGCGTCGACAGCGCGGCGAACTCCTCGTCCGCGAGTGTCGCGCGATGATGCAGCGCGTCGACGGCTGCGATCAGCGCCTGCTCGGCCGGCGACCAAAGGGCCGAATTCGTATCACCCAGCACCGTCGCACGCACCTCCTCCGCGGTGAGCTTCGCCGGCCCGGCGAAGATCGCGACATGCACGCCCCATTCGTATTCGCATCCGTTCAGCGCACAGGTGCGGTCGATGACGATCTCACGCTGGCGCAGCGAGAGCGGCCCCGGATCAAGCAGCCCGCCCGCGCGAAACTTGTCCCAGGCGCGGTCATGGCCCGCCATCACCCGGAACAGCACCAGCGGCGGCGCACCGCGCATGATGCGGTCGAACTGCGCCTGGATGTCCAGGGGATAAGGCGGCGAGAGCGGGGCGATGCGCGGTGAGGCCTGGGACATGAGCGATTTCCGTTGCTACATTTACCGTAGCACTACGCTACATTATCCGTAGCATGACGCAAGAGGTGACCATGGCGAAACGGGCGACAACAGCAGAACGCCGCGTCCGCGGCTCGCGCACCGGACGGCCGATCATGGCTTTGCTCGACCTGCTCGGCCGGCGCTGGGCCTTGCGGATCTTGTGGGAGTTGCGCGGAGAGCCCCTCACCTCGCGCGCCCTGCGCAGCGCCTGCGACGAGGCCTCGCCCACGGTGCTGCAGGCCCGGCTGACCGAGCTGCGCGAGGCGGGCTTCGTGGAGCTGGGCGACGGCGGAGGTTACGGACTGACACCGCTGGGCCGGGAATTGTGCGAGACCTTCATGCCACTGCACAGGTTTGCGGAGCGATGGAGAAAGTGAGCATCACTCGTTGCCACGCGCTGGTGTTCCTTCTCCCCTTGTGGGAGAAGGTGGCGCGAAGCGCCGGATGAGGGGTCTCTCTCCACGAACTCAGCTTAGCTATCGCGGAGAGACACCCCTCACCCGTCTCGCCGCTTTGCGGCGAGCCACCCTCTCCCGCAAGGGGAGAGGGGAAAAGTCCTCACGCCGCGGCGACCGTCAGGTTCGCGCCGTCAACCTGTACCACCTTCACCCGCGTGCCGGCCGGCGTATCGGGCCCAGCCACGCGCCATACCGTGTCGCCGATGCGCACGGTGCCGGTGCCGTCGATGATCGGCTTCTCCAGCGTGAACTCACGGCCGAGCAGGGCTTCGGTACGCTTGTTGAGGAACGGACTGGCGCTGGCGTCCGGCTTCGGCTTGGCCAGGCGGCGCCAGACCGGCACGGCAGCGGCGGCAAAGATCGCGAACATCACGAGCTGGATCTGCCAGGAGATTGCAGCCGCGAACGAGATCAGGCCGACCAACAGCGCAGCGAGCCCAAGCCAGAACAGGAAGATGCCGGGCGCCAGCACCTCCAGGGCCATCAGGATGAAGCCGAGGATCAGCCAGTTCCAGTTGCCGAGCGATACGAACATGTCGGTCATGACAAGACCTCTGTGAATAGTCCCGTTACTGCTGCGGCACGAACGGCGGTGTCGGGCCCGACGACGGTACCGAGCCGCCGCGGCGGGCCGCCGCCACCGCGCTCTCCCCGAACGTGGCCTTCGCAATTTCGCCGATGCCGGCGAGCGAGCCCAGCATGCTCATCGCTTCGACCGGAAGCATGATGACCTTCTGGTTCGGCGAGTCGGCCAGTTGCCCGAATGCCTTGATATACTTGTCGGCGATAAAATAGTTTAGCGCAGCGACATCGCCCTTGGCGATGGCCTCGCTGACCATTTGCGTGGCCTTGGCCTCGGCTTCCGCCGACCGCTCGCGCGCCTCGGCATCGCGGAAGGCGGCCTCGCGGCGGCCTTCCGCCTGGAGGATCTGGCCCTGCTTGGCGCCCTCGGCGCGCAGGATCTCGGACTGGCGTTGGCCTTCGGCCGCGAGAATGTCGGCGCGCTTGACCCGCTCGGCCTTCATCTGCCGCCCCATGGCTTCGACCAGGTCGGCAGGCGGCACGATGTCCTTGATCTCGATGCGGTTGACCTTGACGCCCCAGGGCGAGACCGCGGCGTCGACCACACGGAGCAGGCGCTCGTTGATTTCGTCGCGGTGCGACAGCACCTGGTCGAGGTCCATCGAGCCCATCACCGAGCGGATGTTGGTCATGGTGAGCACCGTGATCCCCTGGTTCAGGTTGGCGACCTCGTAGCTCGCCTTGGCGGCATCGAACACCTGATAGAAGGCGACGCCGTCCACCGTCACGGTGGCGTTGTCCTTGGTGATCACCTCCTGCTCGGGAATGTCGATCACCTGCTCCATCATGTTGATCTTGCGCCCGACGCGATCGAAATAGGGCACGATCAAATTGAGCCCGGGGCTCAGCGTCTGGGTGTATTTGCCGAACCGCTCGATGGTCCAGTCATAGCCCTGCGGCACCGTCTTCACGCCGGCGACCAGCGTGACGATGACGAGCAACACCAGAACAATCGCGAAAATGTCGAAGCCGCTCATATCTCCTCCAAGCCGGGACAAGAAGTCAGGAAAAAGCCCTTTCCGGCGCTGTCATTGGTCGGGATCACGATCCTACCGGTTCAGCGGTCGCAATTCACGTCGGTATCGGAGCAATTCCACACAAGACGCACAGCAAGAGAACGGTTCGCGATTTGTATTTACGACAGGCTCTTGAAAGCGCGCGGGCGCAGGCCTGAACCGCGATGCGATCAGGATGAATCGTCATCGCGCTTTAGGTCATTGTTTGAGCATGATCTTTTCGGAAACCGCTTCACGCTTTTCCGGATCATGCTCTAGCGGCGGAAATTAACGAATTCGGGCGAGGCGTCCGTCACGGACGGGTTCATTCGATCACGTCATTCGCAATTGCAAGCAGGCCCGGGGAAAGCGTGATGCCGAGCGCTCTCGCCGCCTTCAGGTTGATCACCAGCTCGAACTTGGTGGGATTCTGCACCGGCAGGTCGGCCGGCCGTGCGCCCTTCAGGATCCGATCGATATAGTCCGCGGCGCGGCGAAGCTGCTCGACGCTGTCGGTGCTGTAGGACATCAGCCCACCCTCATCGACGAACGTCCGGCTCCAGAATACCGCGGGTACACGCGCCTGTGCGATCGCCGAGAGCAGTTGCGCGCGGTTGGCCATGGTGAAGAAGTCCGGCAGGACCAGGATGGCGCCGTCTTGCCTGGAAGCCAGCGCCCCGATCGAGACGGCGTCATGGACGGGCGCGGGCTCGACCGTCAGGCGCAGCGTCCGTGCGGCGTCCTCGATGGCGCGCAACATCAGTGGCGCGAACGGCGCGGTGGCGGGATTGAAGACGACCGCAGCGCGGGACACCTTCGGCGTGACCTGCGTCAGCATCTCCAGCCATTTGCCGGCGAGCGGACCGTCGTAATCGGTAAAGCCGGTGAGGTTGCCGCCGGGATGCGCGAGGTTTTCGACGAAGCCCTGGCCGACGGGATCGGTGACGACGGCGAACACGATCGGGATCGTCGTGGTGCGCCGGCGCAGCTCTTCGACCGAGGGTGTGCCGACCGCAAGCAGGATGTCGGGCTTGAGCGCGATCAGCTCGTCGGCGAGCTGCGCGATGCGGGCGCGCTCGCCGCCGCCGTTGCGCCAATCGATCTTGAGATTGTCGCGCTCCTTCCAGCCTTGGCCGGCGAGCGCTTCGACCAGGGCCATGCTGCGCGTCTGGCCGATCGCATCATCAGCAGCCGTGACCGAGAGCACGCCGAGCCGCCGTGTCGCGTTCGGCTGCTGCGCCAGGGCCGGGGCCGGCAGCGCCGCGAGCATCCCCAGAAGCGCCAGGCACCGGCGGCGGTTCATGGGACGCCCATCAGATCCAGCCCTGCAGCTCGCGCAGCACCAGGGTGCGGATCACGTCCATGCCCGGTCCGCTGTCGTTGAGGCAGGGGATCGCGGAAAACTGCTCGCCGCCATTGTGCTTGAAGATCTCCGCGTTCTCCTGCGCGATCTCCTCTAGCGTCTCCAGGCAGTCGGCGGAAAAGCCCGGCGTCACCACCGCGATGCGGCGCACGCCCTCTTTGGCAAGCCGCTCCATGGTCTTGTCGGTATAGGGCTGCAGCCACTCGTCGTTGCCGAAGCGCGACTGGAAGGTCAGCAGCAGCTTGGTCTCGTCCATGCCGAGCCGGCGGCGCAGCGCCTCGGTCGTCGCGATGCAGTGCTGCTGATAGGGATCGCCCTTGTCGACATAGGCTTTCGGCATGCCGTGGAAGGATGCCACGATCAGCTCCGGCTTGAAGGACAGCGTCGCCAGATGGCCCTCGATCGAGGCGGCGAGCGCCTCGATATAGGCTTCGTCGTCATAGTAGGGCGGCGTCACCCGCAGAGTCGGCTGGTTCCGCAGCTGCGCGAGCACTCGGAAGACTTCGTCGCAGACGGTCGCCGAGGTCGAGGCCGAATATTGCGGATAGAGCGGCACGGCCAGGATACGCTCGCAGCCCTTCGCGATCAGCGCGTCGATGCCCGACTTGATCGACGGATTGCCGTAGCGCATCGCCCAATCCACGACGACGTTGTCGCGGTCCGACAATGCGGCCGCGAGCTTGTCGCTTTGCGAGCGCGTGATGGTTTTCAGCGGCGACTCGTTCCGCTCATTGTTCCAGATCTTCTGGTAGTCGAGCGCCTTGGTGCGCGGACGGCTGCGCAGAATGATCCCGTTCAGCACCAGTTTCCAGATCAGGCCCTGGTCCTCGATGACGCGGGCGTCGCTGAGGAACTCCTTGAGGTAGACCCGCACGCCCGGAGCATCGGCCGTATCGGGCGTTCCGAGATTGATCAGGAGCACGCCGACGCGCGGTAGGGCGGATCGGGTGGCCGGTTTCGCGGTCTCGAGGGGGAGGACGCTGTTCATGACTGGTTGGGTCGCGCGTTGGTCCGAACTTGTCAAGATGAGCCGGGGTTCGCTAGGGTCGCACCCAAGCGGGGGGAGGCAGGATGACACTCGCGGAATGGTGCGTCTTCGGGGCGCTGCTGCTCTATCTGTCGACGATCGTCACGGTCAAATGGATCAGGTTTCGCCGCTTCGACAATTCCCGGCCGCGCGACCCCGCCTTCTATGAGGACGCCCTGTCGCAGCGCGCGCTCGGCGCGCACCAGAACGGCATCGAGACGTTTCCGTTCTTTGCGTTCGCGGTGCTGCTCGCCGAATACAGGGAAGCGCCGCAGCGGCTGATCGACGAGCTCGCGGCGCTGTTCCTGATCGTGCGGATTGCCTATGTGCTGACGTATCTCGGCAACCGCCCGACGCTGCGCTCGATCCTCTGGAGCATCGGCTTTGCGATCAATCTCGGCATTTTCTTCATGCCGGCATTGAAGCGGTTTCTGCCGGTGTGAGCGGCTTCACGCCGAAAGATGGCGTTCTCGCGTTGCGATCAGTGCCCGCATTGATGCCGGGATCGTGACCGGACGATGGGTCTTCTGGTCGGTGTAGACCCAGACGATCTCGCCGGTCACCAGCGCATCCGTGCCACCCTTCACGAAAATCGCGAGCTCGAACACGAGACTTGAATTGCCGATCCGCGCCACGCGCGCGCCAACGTCGAGCTCCCAGTCGAACCTAACAGGCGCCTTGTACTCGATCAGCGATTTGACGACGTGGAAATCGATGCCGCTCGCCTTTGCATCCGCATATTGGTCGAAGCCGAGCGCGCGGAAATATTCGGTGATGGTAGTGTCGAAATAGGTCAAATAATGCGCGTTGAAGACGACGCCCTGGCCGTCGATCTCGGAATAGCGCACCCGGAACGGGTGGAAGAACCAGAAGTTTTCGCGCGACATGGACCCCCCGACCGAGATATTTCAGGCTCGTCATTGCGAGGAGCCCTTGCGACGAAGCAATCCAGAATCCCTCCGCGGAAAGATTCTGGATTGCTTCGCTGCGCTCGCAATGACGGAGCAAGGCGCTCGACCGTCTTGCCCGATTAGCGCCGCGAAGCGCAGATGCGCCCTTAAAAGCACGTGGTCCGTTCGGCGGCAATGTAGCCGAACAGGAGGCCGACGCCGAACAGCAGGACCAGACTCGCGGCGCCGAACTCGATGCCGCGCATAAACAGCGCGCCACCGCCGTCGCGTCCGGCGCTGAGGCGTGCGGCAATGTCCTTGGCGGAGACGGCGACGACAGCAATGGCCGCCACCGTGATCGCGGTGCCCAACCCCATCAGGAATGTCGCGGCGATCCCTGCCCAGAACAGGCCCTGCGCCAGCGCGAACACCAGGACCAGGATTGCGCCCGAGCAGGGGCGGATGCCGACGGTCAGGATCGCAGCGAAGCCGCGCCGCCAGCCGCCGGGGCCGGCGAGTTCGCTTGGCGTGGGTCCGTGGGAATGGCCGCAATGCTCGTCGTGGACGTGGTCGTGCCCGTGGTGATGGTGAGCGTGGCCGTGGCCATGGTGTTGATCATGGCCGTGATCGTGGTGATGATGATCATGCGCATCATGATGGTGGTGATCATGGTCGTGCGGCACGCCCGCCATCGCCGGCACCGGCTGGATGGCCTGAAATGCGCGGATGAAGGTGCGACCCTTGACCCAGACCAGGCGCAGGCCGAACAGCGCGATCAGGGCGTAGCTCGCAATCTCGATCGCGCCTTCCGCCTTGCACATCGTCTTGGCCGTCGCATTCAGCAGCCAGGCCGAGATGCCGACGATGAGGATCGCGACCAGCGACTGCATCAGGGCCGAGGCAAAGGACAGCGCGATGCCGCGCCGCGCAGTCTCGCGGTTGGCGACCACATAGGAGGCGATCACCGCCTTGCCGTGGCCGGGACCGGCGGCGTGGAAGATGCCATAGGCGAACGAGATGAACAGCAGCGTCCACACTGCCGAGCCATCGGACTTCGCGGCGCGGATGGTTGCCGACATCTCGCGATAGAATTCCGACTGTTTGGCGAGCAGCCAACCGATGAGGCCGCTCGCTTCAGGCTCGGCCGCCTGCGCCGGCCGCGGCGCGCCGAACGGGTTTTGCGCGAGCAGATCATGAAGCGCGGCATCAGTCACAGCCACGACCAGCAGCACAGCGGCAGTGGCGAGCAGCCCGCGCGCAAGCGGAGAGAGTTGCGGCTTCAAGGGCAATCCACCGTGATCTTGTTGGCGAACATCATGCCGAAATTCGAGTTCTCACCGTTCAGGAAGGTCTGCTCGTTCAGCTTCTGCGCGCTCGCGGTGCCGTCGTTCGGCCGCTCCAGCTTCATCTGGCACCCCGCGGGCGCACCGACCAGCTTAACCGGACTGTCCTTGGCCATCTGGAAGTCGATGAAGAAGGAGCGGTCGAACACTTCGAGCACCAGCTGCCTGGGCTTGACCGGATTCTTCAGCGGCAAGGTGAAGTGCAGGGTCAGCACCGTGTCCTTGTAGTCGAGGAAATAGTCGACCGGCTCCTGGAACCGCTCCTTCTTCCCGTCGGCCTTGGCGAAGGTGAAGTAGGCGTATTCCTTCAAGGACTCGACGTTGGTCTGCGCCAGGGGCTTCAGCTCCTCGCTTGTGTATGCGCCCTTGGTCTTGCTCTCGAGCCCCTGCACCGCATAGGCCGAGAACATGTCGTCGAAGGTCCAGGCGTGGCGCACGCCGGTGACGCTGCCGTCGGCAGCATAGAGCAATTCGCTGGTCGCGGTGATCCAGACATGGGGATGCGCGCTCGCCGCACCTGATACGAGCGACATCGCGGCGGCGAGCAGGCATCCGAACAGGGCGCGCATGTTCATCAGGCCGCCCTGGCGTCTTCGAGCAGGCCGCGGCGGCGGAGCAGCGCATCCGGCTCCGGCGGGCGGCCGCGGAACGCCTCGTAGGCGGCTTCCGGATCGACCGATCCGCCCGACGAATAGATGTCGTCGTGCAGGCGCTTGGCCACGGCGGGATCGAAGATGTCGCCGGCTTCCTCGAACGCGCCGAAGGCGTCGGCGTCCATCACCTCCGACCACATGTAGCTGTAATAGCCGGCGGCGTAATGGTCGCCGGTGAAGATGTGGCCGAATTGCGTCGGCCGGTGACGCAGCGCGATCTCCTCGGGCATGCCGATCTTCTCCAGCTCGCGTCGCTCGAAGGCGCGGACATCCTGCGCGGCGGCGGCCGGCTGGGTGTGGAATTCCAGGTCGACCAGCGCCGAGGAGACGAACTCGACCGTGGCAAAGCCCTGGTTGAATTTTCGCGCGGCGAGGAAGCGTTGCAGCAGGTCGTCCGGCAGCGGCTCGCCGGTCTGGTAGTGGCGGGCGAACTTCTGCAGCACCTCGGGCCGCTCCTGCCAGTGCTCGTAGAGCTGCGACGGCAGCTCGACGAAGTCGGTGAACACGGAGGTGCCCGACAGCGAGGGATAGGTCACGTTGGAGAGCATGCCGTGCAGGCCGTGGCCGAACTCGTGGAACAGGGTGCGGGCATCGTCGGGCGACAGCAGCGACGGCTCGCCGCCGGCGCCCTTGGCGAAATTGCAGATGTTGAGAACCAGCGGCGCGACGTCGCCGTCGAGCTTCTGCTGGTCGCGCAGCGAGGTCATCCAGGCGCCGGAGCGCTTGGACGGCCGGGCGAAGTAGTCGCCATAGAACAGCGCCTTGTGCTTGCCGCCCCTGTCCTTCATCTCCCAGACCCGGACGTCCGGGTGCCAGACCGGAACGTCCTTGCGCTCCTCGAAGGTGACGCCGAACAGGCGCGTGGCGCAGTCGAAGGCGGCGGCGATCATGTTGTCGAGACCGAGATACGGCTTGATCGCGGAATCGTCGAAATTGGCGCGCTGCAGACGCAGCTTCTCGGCGTAGAAGCGCCAGTCCCAAGGGGCGAGCTTGAAATTGCCGCCCTCCTCCGTGATCAGCGCCTGCATCTCGTCGCGGTCGGCAAGCGCGCGGGCGCGGGCCGGCTTCCAGACCCGCTCCAACAGGCCGCGCACCGCGTCCGGCGTCTTGGCCATGGAGTCCTCGAGCCGGTAGGCGGCGTAGGTCGGATAGCCCAGGAGCCCGGCGCTCTCCTCGCGCAGCTTCAGGATCTCGACAATGGTCGCATTGTTGTCATTGGCGTTGCCGTTGTCGCCGCGCGCGATGAAGGCCTTGTAGACCTTCTCGCGGAGGTCACGCCGGGCGGAGCTCTTCAGGAACGTTTCGACCGAGGAGCGCGACAGCGTGACGATGGCCTTGCCTGCCATGCCGCGCTCTTCCGCCGCAGCCTTGGCGCTGGCGACGAAGCTCTCGGGCAGGCCCTGGCGGTCGGACTCCCCAAGCTCCAGGAACCAGTCCTGCTCGTCGCCGAGCAGATGGTGGCTGAAGCTGGTGCCGAGCTGGGCCAGCCGCTCGTTGATCTCGGCCATCCGCGTCTTGGCCTCCTCGGAGAGGCCGGCGCCGGAGCGGTGGAAGCGGGTGTAGGTGCGCTCCAGCAGACGGAGCTGCTCGGGCGTGAGACCGAGACCCGCGCGGTTCTCGTGCAGATGGGCGATGCGGCCGAACAGCACGGCGTTCATCATGATCGGATTCCAGTGCCGCGCCATCCGCAAGGAGACCTCCTTGTCGATCTCCAGGATGGCCGGGTTGGAATGCGCCGAGACGAGGTCGTAGAAGACCGCCGCGACCTTGCTCAGGAGCTTGCCCGAGCGCTCCAGCGCCGTGATGGTGTTGGCGAAGTCGGGCGCCGCGGGATCGTTGGTGATCGCCGCGATTTCGGCGGCGTGGTCGGCGAAGGCCTGCTCGAAGGCCGGCAGGAAATGCTCCGGCTTGATCTCGTCGAAGGGCGGGGTCGCGAACGGCGTCACCCAGGCCTTCAGCAGCGGATTGGTCTCGGCGTCCGTAGTTTGGCGGGTTTCTGACATCGCAAGTCCCGGATTTCGTGGCTCGATTGTTGCGGCCAGCTATAGCACGCGTGGGGCTTTTTTGGGCCGTTTGCCCTTGCCCCCGGCCGCCTTTTCGGGGAGATTGCGGCCCTCGAAGCCAGGATCCCCTGAAGCCATGAACGCGCCTTCCTCATCGTCCCGCCAGATCGTCTGGTCCAGCGTCATCACCGTCATCAGCGCCGCCATCCTGATCGGCGCCGAGGTGTTCGGCGCGGCGTTTGCCGGCGGCTGGGCGCTTGCGATCCTGTTCGGGCTCGGCGACCAGGGCGCCCATATCCTGCAGGCCGTGCTGTTCGCACTCGGCGTGCTCGTGATGACCGCCTTCATCCGCGGCGCGCAGCGCATCGAGCCCTTCACCAAGCGCGGCTGACGCGTCTCGCGCGTGGGCAGCACGCGCTGCGCGGCGAAAACTTAACGCGCGTTCATCTTCCGCGTCGCTCGCGCAACAGTGCGCAAGCAGATGTTAGGCAATCCTGTCCGCAGCCTAAAAAAATTCTTGCGAACCAGAGTCAAAACGCTTATGTGCGGACTTGCCCAATTTCGCACGTGCCTGTGGTCGTGTGTCAGTCGGTAGGTATCCGGACAAGAGGCCGGACAGCCGCCAAGGGGTGAAGAAGCCGAGGGGCTCTTCGGAAGTGCGGAAGTCGAGACTGAAACGTCGAGCGACCGAAGCAAACCCGGAGCGCCCAGCATCTCTCTCAAAGAGATGCCATGTCGAAGGTGACTTCGCTCTTTGCAACCGTGACTGGCAGCCGGAGGCGAACCGGCGCACCCCGCTCTCAACGGGGGACGCGACTTAAAGCAACGACGGATCGGGCTTTTTTGGTCTCTACCGGCAGTCCAACGCCGGCGCGGGCTACTGAAAAGGCTTGTCCTTCATTGCCAGGTGAGCGGGCGGGAAACTCTCCCAACCAATCCACGGCAGCACAGTCTGGTTTGAGTTTTTTGGCCCCAGCGCGCCTCCATCGCGCGATGCGGCCGAAGCACTCTCATCAGACGTCACGTTGATACGGCTCCCGTCGCTGGGACCGTTGGAGAGTGCCATGACCGAACGTATCCAGGAATTCCTGCGCAACCGCCGCAACGAAGGCCTCGACACCGAGCCGTGCCTCGTCGTCGACCTCGAGGTCGTGCGCGACAATTACCAGAGCTTCGCCAAGGCGCTGCCCGACAGCCGCGTGTTCTATGCCGTCAAGGCGAACCCGGCGCCGGAAGTGCTGGCCTTGCTGGCGTCCATGGGCTCCTGCTTCGACACCGCCACGGTCGCCGAGATCGAGATGGCGCTGGCTGCGGGTGCGACGCCCGACCGCATCTCCTTCGGCAACACGATCAAGAAGGAGCGCGACATCGCTCGCGCCTTCGCGCTCGGCATTCGCCTGTTCGCGGTCGATTGCGCCGCCGAGGTCGAGAAGATCGCCCGCGCCGCTCCCGGTGCGAAGGTGTTCTGCCGCATCCTCTATGACTGCGCCGGCGCCGAGTGGCCGCTGTCGCGCAAGTTCGGCTGCGACCCGGAGATGGCGGTCGAGGTGCTCGACCTCGC
Organism: Bradyrhizobium sp. SUTN9-2; assembly: GCF_003122645.1. NCBI lineage: Bacteria > Pseudomonadati > Pseudomonadota > Alphaproteobacteria > Hyphomicrobiales > Nitrobacteraceae > Bradyrhizobium > Bradyrhizobium sp. SUTN9-2. The sequence goes on along the minus strand of NZ_LAXE01000001.1, from coordinate 1,713,825 downwards.
CAAGCGCCTGGGCCTGGAGCCGTGCGGCATCTCCTTCCATGTCGGCTCGCAACAGCGCAAGGTGAAGGCGTGGGACCGTGCACTGGCGATGGCCTCGCAGGTGTTCCGCGACTGCGCCGAACGCGGCATCAACCTGTCCATGGTCAACATGGGCGGCGGCTTCCCGACCAAGTACCTGAAGGACGTGCCGCCGGTCGTCACCTACGGCCGCTCGATCTTCCGCGCGCTGCGCAAGCACTTCGGCAACCAGATCCCGGAGACCATCATCGAGCCGGGCCGCGGCATGGTGGGCAACGCCGGCATCATCGAATCCGAGGTCGTGCTCATCTCGAAGAAGAGCGATGAGGACGAGGTGCGCTGGGTGTACCTGGACATCGGCAAGTTCGGCGGTCTCGCCGAGACCATGGACGAGTCGATCCGCTACGCCATCCGCACCCGTCACGACGGCGCGGACATGACCCCGTGCGTGCTCGCAGGTCCGACCTGCGACAGCGCCGATGTGCTGTACGAGAAGACCCCGTATCCGCTTCCGGTGACGCTCGAGATCGGCGACAAGGTGCTGATCGAAGGCACCGGGGCTTATACGTCGACCTACTCGTCGGTGGCGTTCAACGGCATTCCGCCGCTGCGGACGTACCACATCTGATCCGCCTCTCTTTTCCAGAGGCCTGACGAACCCGGGAGCCGGTCCGCCGGCTCCTCATCCAGCATCTCGATTTCTGACGACGTCTTGGACAGGCGTGCTGTGCGCACGCCGGTTCAAGCGGGGACTGACGTGCCATGACTGCTCCTCGGAAGCCGCAAGTTGCCCTCACCTCGAAAGCCGCTCCGTTCGTGATCCGTGCGGAACGTGCTGGAGACGTCGCGACGCGTGAAGCGCTGCTCGATGCCTGCTTTGGCGAGAACCGCCATGGCCGCACCTGCCAGCGCCTGCGCGACGGACGCGCGCCCGCTGCAGGCCTTGCCCTGTCGGCGATGCGCGAGGGCAAGCTCGTGGGAACCGTGCGGCTGTGGCATGTCAGCGCCGGAGGCAGGCCCGCTCTGGTCCTCGGACCGCTGGCGGTCGACCCTGCCTGCCGCGAGCTCGGGATCGGCGCCGCGCTGATGCAACAAGCGCTGGCTGCCGCCCGGGCGCGCGGGCATGGCGCCGTGATCCTGCTCGGCGATGCCCCCTATTACGCCCGCTTCGGCTTCACAGCCGAGAAGACCGCCGAGCTGTCGCTGCCCGGCCCGTTCGAGCGCAACCGCCTGCTGGCGATCGAGTTCACTGATGGCGCGCTTGATGGCGCCGCCGGGATGATCGTCCCGACCGGCGCGGCCCTGCCCAAACGGAGGTCGGTTCGCGCGCCTGAGGCGCACGCGGCCTGAGGGATCGCTCGTGTAGCGACGACCGCAGCCGCATTGAGCGGCAACGCCCTGCCGCGCCTGCGCGAGGCCCGTTCCTTTGGGGTTGCGCAGGCGCCGGAAACGCCCTTTAACCCCGCGAAACACCCCCTTCAGTCGAGGCCCATGACCATGTCCCGTCGCCTGATCTCCACCGGCTCCCCGCTCGAGAAGTCCGTCGGCTACAGCCGTGCCGTGATCGACGGCGAGTTCGCCTTCGTCGCGGGAACCACCGGCTATGACTACACCACGATGACGATGCCATCAGATGTCACGAGCCAGTCACGCAACTGCTTCAAGACCATCGCCGCCGCCCTGAAGGAGGGCGGATTCGAGATGGCCGATATCGTCCGTGCGACCTATTACGTGACCGACGCCAGCTATATCGATGCCCACTTCGCCGTCTGCGGCGAGGTCCTCGGCGACATCAGGCCGGCGGCGACCTTGCTGGTCGTCTCTGCCCTGGCGAGGCCCGAGATGAAGGTCGAGATTGAAGTCACCGCCAAGCGCCGCAGCATCTGACAAGCGCTGCAGCGCCTGATCCATCCCTCACTGCCAGCACGTTCCGGAGAATCCATCCCATGAGCCCTCCCTCGCAGATCTACGCGAAGATCACCGGCCCCATCGTCATGGTCGGCTTCGGCTCCATCGGCAAAGGCACGCTGCCCCTGATCGAGCGGCATCTGGACTACGACAAGTCGCGCATCACCGTGCTCGATCCCAAGGACGAGGGCCGCAAGGCGCTTTGCGAGAAGCACAATGTCCGCTTCATCCAGAAGGGGCTGACCAAGGACAATTACCGCGAGGTGCTGACCCCACTGCTCACCGAGGGCGGCGGCCAGGGGTTCTGCGTCAATCTGTCGGTCGATACCGGCTCGACCGACATCATGGAGCTCTGCAACGAGCTCGGCGCACTCTACATCGACACCGTCAACGAGCCCTGGCTCGGGTTCTATTTCGATTCCTCGAAGGGTCCGGAAGCGCGCTCCAACTACGCGCTACGCGAAACGACGCTGGCCGCCAAGAAGGCCCGTCCCGCCGGCTCGACCACGGCCGTGTCCTGCTGCGGCGCCAATCCCGGCATGGTCTCCTTCTTCGTCAAGCAGGCGCTGCTCAATGTCGCCACCGATCTGAAGCTCAATGCACCCAGGCCGAAGACCAAGGGCGAATGGGCGGATTTGATGCGGCAGGCCGGCATCAAGGGCATCCACATCGCCGAGCGCGACACCCAGCGCTCGAAGAAGCCGAAGGAGCCGGACGTCTTCGTCAACACCTGGTCGGTGGAAGGCTTCCTGTCGGAAGGCATGCAGCCATCCGAGCTCGGCTGGGGCACCCACGAGAAATGGATGCCCGAGAATGCGCACACCCATGAAGCCGGCTGCGGCGCTGCCATCTATCTGATGCAGCCCGGCGCCAACACGCGCGTGCGCACCTGGTGCCCGACCCGCGGCGCCCAGTATGGCTTCCTCGTCACCCACAACGAGTCGATCTCGATCGCCGATTACTTCACCGTGCGCGATGCGTCGGGCAAGGCGATCTACCGGCCGACCTGCCACTATGCCTACCATCCGGCCGACGATGCCGTGCTGTCGCTGCATGAAATGTTCGGCCGCGCCGGGAAGATGCAGGAGAAGCACCACATCCTCGACGAGAACGAGATCGTCGACGGCATCGACGAGCTTGGCGTGCTGCTGTTCGGCCACGACAAGAACGCCTATTGGTTCGGCTCGCAGCTCTCCATCGAAGAGACCCGCGAGCTCGCGCCCTACCAGAACGCCACCGGCCTGCAGGTGACCTCCGCCGTGCTCGGCGGCATGGTCTGGGCGCTGGAGAACCCGAACGAAGGCATCGTCGAGGCCGACGAGATGGATTTCGAGCGCCTGCTCGAAATTCAGCTGCCCTATCTCGGCCCGGTGAAGGGCTTTTATACCGACTGGACGCCGCTGACGGATCGTCCGGGACTGTTCCCGGAGGACATCGACACCAGCGATCCCTGGCAGTTCCGGAATATTCTGGTGCGGTGAGGCGGGCTCTCTCCGCCCCTCATTCCGGGGCGCGCCACTTGGCGCGAGCCCGGAATCCATCGGGCGGCAGACTCTGCAGGTAAATGGATTCTCCGGTGCGCAATTGCGCACCGTAGTTCGCGCTTCGCGCGCCCCGGAATGACCGGAAAAACTACTTCTTCTCCATCGGCGGCGCGATCTTCTCGGCCGGGGCCGGCGGCAGCGCCGGTTTGGCCGCACCAGCCGCGCCCTGAGTCTGCGGATCCGGCCGTGCCGGCTCGGGGGCCGGCGTGGTCGGGCGATCACCGCCGGGCTTCGCCTCCGCGGGCACCTTGCTCTGTTCGTCGGACGGGGTGCCCTGGAGCGGGGGCGTCGCCTGCGCCAGCTGCATGCGGCTTTCGGCGCGGATTTGCGCCAGGGACATCACCGACACCGCAACGCCTGCTGCGAACAGCGCACCGGCGATTGTCAGGTTGAGCTTCAGTCTACGTTTGTCATCTCGGCCGGGCATGTCGATCACCGCCTTTGTTCGCGGAATCAACGAAACTGGGGCGCGCCGGTTCCGGAACCTGAAAACGCGCGGAACCCACCCGCACGCGCCAAAACGCCGCGCTACTCCGTCGTGCTGACTTCCCATGTTGCATGCCGGACGCCTGGCAGATGCTGCAGATCGGTCGCGACCGCGTTCAGCTCGTTCGGGTCGACCGCGGTCGCAACCAGCTTGGCGGCGATCTCCAGAATGCCCTCGCTGATCTCGGCGACTTCGATATCGGCCACGGCATATTTCGCCGCTTCGAGCTTGTCGACGAGGCGGTCACGCATGTCGGGCAAGGCGTCGGCCGCAACTGCGAGCTTGAAATAGTAGGTCGCCTCCAGCGCCTTCTCGTTCAGCGGGATGCGGTTGATGGCGTTGACTAGCGGGCGCAGCATGGTGTTGCCGGCGATGACGAACACGGTCAGCGCGGCCGCCTGTGCGATCATGTCGGCGCCGGCACAGGAGCCGACCGCGGCCGAGGCCCACAGCGTCGCCGCGGTGTTGAGCCCGCGCACATCCATGCCCTGCTTCATGATGACGCCGGCTCCCAGGAAGCCGATGCCGGAGACGACATAGGCGATCACCCGGACCGCGCCGTCGGCGCCATCCAGCTGCATGGCGAGATCGACGAAGGCGGCAGCGCCCACCGCGACCAGCACGTTGGTGCGCCGCCCCGCGGTGCGCTGACGGTATTGCCGTTCGGCGCCGATCAGCGTGCCCAGCACGAAGGCCGTGATCAGGCTGACCAGGGTGTCGCGAAAGTCGGCAAGCTGGAAGGTCGTCAGAAATCGCATGGTTCCCTATACGGCGGGAACCATGACAGATTAAAGCTCGAGCAGACCGCCGTCCCCATTTTCGTCGGCAAAGGCCAGCAGCGTGCCTTTGGCGTTCCAGGCGATCGCGGCCACCGGCGGCGTGCCATTGCGGCGGACCAGGATCTCCGCGCCATCCTCCAGACGGACCATCAGCACGGTGCCATCGCTGTAACCGGCGGCGAGGATGTCGTTCTTGGGATGACAGGCGACCGCGGAGACGCGCGCCTGCAGCGGCGCGAGCATCGCGGGCTCCTTGCCCATCGGACCGTCCTTGCTGCCGAACGGCCAGATGATCACGGTGTCGGCGCCCGAAGTCGCCAGCCCCTTGCCGCCGGCGCTCCACGACATCGAGCGGACGCGGCCGGGATAGCCGGTCATGCGCATGTGCCTGTTGTCGGCGAGCCGCCAGCCGTGCAGCGCCGGCTCGTGCATGGCGGTGACCAGGAATTTGTTGTCGGAGCTGAAGGTGACCGCGTGATGCGAGCCGGCCCAAGGCAGGAATTCGGCCGATCCCGCCATGTTCGGAAACCACAGCGTCACGCCGTTGTAATGCGCGATTGCGAGCCGCAGGCCCTTCGGCGCGAAGGCAAGGCCGCCGACCGTCGAGGGCACGTCGATCGACTTCTCCTCAGCCTTGCCGCTCTTGACGGTCGCGGTCTTGCCGGCCGACCAGGCGAACGCGCCGTCGGCGTGCAGCGCCACCGCGTCGATCCAGCGCCGCTTGGGATCGGTGGCGAGCAGCGTCACCTCGCCCTTGGCATCGATCGAGACGACCTTGCCGTCGTCGCCGCCCATGACGAGGCGCTTGCCGTCGGAGGCGGTCGAGAGAATGCCGCCGCTATGCACGGCAACCGTGGTGATCTCGCAATTGGCATCGACGAATGCGACGTTCTCCTCGCCGCCGACGAAGGCGGCGCGATCCTTCAGGAAATGCACCGAGGTCACGGCCATGCCGAGCGCAATCGGCTGGACGCGGTCGGTGACGGAAACGATCGAAGCGGACTCGGGCGCTGGCGTAAACTCTTTCATCACGAGACGATGCAGCTCTCGAAACCCTTGCGGATCGCCTCTTCGGGCAATTCGCGGCCGATGAAGACGAGGCGGCTCTCGCGCGGCTCGCCCTCCTTCCACTTCCGCTGGTGGTTGCCCTCCAGCATCATGTGGACGCCCTGGAAGACGTAGCGATCGTCGTCGTCGTGGAAGGCGAGGATGCCCTTGGAGCGCAGGATCTTGCCGCCCTCGACCTGCACCAGGTTCTGCAGCCAGGGCATGAACACGTTGGGATCTAGCGGCTTGTCGGTCTTGAGCGAGAGCGATTGCATCTCCTCGTCGTGATAGTGCTTCAGGCCGTGGCCGTGATCATGGTGATGGTGATCGTGGCCGTGATGGTGGTGATGATCATGATCGTGGTCATGATCGTCGGCCTCCAGGAAGTCAGGCTCGATGTCGAGGATGCGGTCGAGGTCGAATGCGCCGCGGTCGAGCACGTCGGCCAGCGCCACCGCGCAGCGCTCGGTGCGATGCAGCTTCGCATAGGGATTGATGCCGCGAATGCGGGCCTCGACCTCGGCGAGCTCGCCCTTGTTGACGAGGTCGGTCTTGTTCAGAACGATGACGTCGGCAAAGGCGATCTGGTTCTTGGCCTCTGGTGCATCCTTCAAACGGTCGGACAGCCATTTGGCGTCGGCGACCGTCACGACCGCATCGAGCCGGGCGTTCTTCTGCACGTCCTCATCGACGAAGAAAGTCTGCGCGACGGGGGCGGGATCGGCAAGACCGGTGGTCTCGACGATGATGGCGTCGAACTTGCCCTTGCGCTTCATCAGGCCGTCCATGATGCGGACGAGGTCGCCTCGTACGGTGCAGCAGATGCAGCCGTTGTTCATCTCGAACACTTCCTCATCGGCGCCGATGATGAGGTCGTTGTCGATGCCGATCTCGCCGAATTCGTTGACGATGACGGCGTATTTCTTGCCGTGGTTCTCCGACAGGATGCGGTTGAGCAGCGTGGTCTTGCCGGCGCCGAGATAGCCGGTCAGCACGGTCACGGGAATCTTCTGGGAGGTCGCGTCAGACATAACAACTCCGGACTTCAAGGCTTTTTCGCGCGACGCGAGGCGGGGTGGCCCCTGCCCTAATGGTCAAGCGCGCTGGTCAGGGCCTTTATATTGTGCCTGACCATGTCAATGTAAGTGGGTGCAGGCCCCTTTTCGCCGGTCAAACCGTCCGAAACCAGGGTGCCACCGACCCTGGCACCGGTCTCGGCGGCGATCCGCCGGATCAGGCGATCGTCGCTGATATTTTCAAGGAACACGGCCGGGATTTTCTGGACCTTGATCTGGCCGATGATGGCGGCGATATCTCGCGCGCTCGGCTCGGTCTCCGTGGAGACGCCCCGGGGGGCGATGAACCGGATACCGTATTCGCGGGAGAAATAGCCGAAGGCGTCATGGGTGGAGATCACCTTGCGCCGCTCCGGTGGGATTTTTGCGACAGCGTCGCGGACCTCGCGGTCCAGTGTTTCGAGCTTTTCCAGATAGGCCTTGGCCTGGGCGCGGAAGAACTCTGCATCGTCAGGAGCGGCCGTGGCGAGCGCGCTCGCAATGTCGGTGACGTAGATCTTGGCGTTCGGGATGGATTGCCAAGCGTGGGGATCAGCGGCCGAACCCAATTTCAACGGCGCGATGCCGGCGCTTGCGGTGATCACCTTGGCCTTGCTGCCCGCGGATTGCACGAGGCGCGGCAGCCAGCCCTCCAGCCCGAGCCCGTTGACGATGACGAGCTTCGCCGCCGCGACCCGCTTGGCATCGGCAGGGGCCGGCGTATAGACGTGGACGTCGCTGTCGGGCCCGACCAGCGTCGTCAGGTTGACGCGGTCACCACCGACATTGCGGACGAAATCGCCGAGGATCGAGAAGCTCGCGACGACGTTGAGCCGCTCCGCGGCCCGCAGCGGCGAGGCGATCAGCAACAGTGCAAAGACCAGGATGAGCCGCATCGTCATGCTTCCAGATGCCGGCCGGGAAACAGCTGCCGGACGATGCCGCCGACGCGGCCGAACAGGATGGAGACGATGTAGAGCACCGTCGCCACCAGGATGATCGCCGGGCCCGAAGGCACGCGGGTCTGAAATGAGAGCACGAGGCCGGCATAGCCGGACACCGCAGCAGCAATGACGGCGATGCAGATCATCGCGGTGAGATCGCGCGACCAGAACCTTGCGATGCCCGCAGGCAGGATCATCAGCCCCACCGCCAGTAGCGTGCCCAGCGCCTGAAAGCCGTTGACGAGGTTGATGACGACCAGCGCGAGGAAGGCGAGATGGGCGGGGCCGCCGGCGCGGCTCACGGTGCGCAGGAACAGGGGATCGACGCTCTCGATCACCAGCGGGCGGTAGATCACCGCGAGCACCAGCAGCGTCACCGTGGCGTTGAAGGCGACCACCAGCAGGGTCTGATCGTCCATTGCGAGGATGTTGCCGAACAGCACGTGCAGGAGATCGATGTTGGTGCCCTTGATCGAGACGATGGTGACGCCGAGCGCAAGCGAAGCGAGATAGAAGGTGGCGAGCGAGGCATCTTCCTTCAGCCCGGTCGAGCGTGCGACCACGCCAGCGAGGATCGCGACGGCAAAGCCTGCGACCAGGCCGCCGGCCGTCATCGCGAACAGATTGAGGCCGGAGAGCAGGAAACCAATGGCTGCGCCGGGCAGGATCGCGTGCGCCATGGCGTCGCCGACGAGGCTCATCCGCCGCAGCATCAGGAACACGCCGATCGGCGCCCCCGCCAGCGCCAACGCGATCACCGCGGCGAGCGCGCGCCGCATGAACTCGAATTCGGTGAACGGACCGATCAGCGCGTCATAGAGCATCGGATATCAGGCCGCCCGCGAGCTGATATCATCGGCCGCGCAGGCCGCGGCGCTGTCGTCGAAGGCCTCGCACATCCGCATCGCGACCAGCAGATTTTCCGGCGTCAGCACCTCCGCCGTCGGGCCCCACGCGACCGGGCCGCGCGCCAGCACCAGCGTTTCGGTGAAATGATTGCGCACCATCTCCATGTCGTGCAGTGCGGCGAGCACGGTGCGACCCTCACCATGCCAGCGCTTCACCAGCGCGAGCAGATCAGTGATGGTCTTGGCATCGATGGCGTTGAAGGGCTCGTCGAGCACGATCAGGCTGGCATCCTGGAGCAGCACACGGGCGAACAGCACGCGCTGCATCTGACCGCCGGAGAGCGTGCCGATCGGGCGGTTCTCAAAACCGCTGAGGCCAACTGCTCCGATTGCCCGGAGAATCTTGTCGCGCGCGGCCTTGCCGATGCCGCCGAACAGGCCTGTGCCACGCCACAGCCCGGTGCCGACGAAATCGAACACCGAAATCGGGAAGCTGCGGTCGATCTCCGCACTTTGCGGCAGATAAGCGATGTCGCGGGCATCGAGCCCGCCGAGATGGATCGTGCCGTCGAGCGGCTTGAGGATGCCGACGATGCCGCGCAACAGCGTCGACTTGCCGGCGCCGTTCGGGCCGATCACCGCAACCAGCGCGCCCGGCGCGACCTCGCCGCTGAGATGATGCACGGCGGGGTGCCGATCATAGCCGAGCGTGACGTTGTGAAAGTGCAACGCTGCCATCGTCACCTCATCGCCAGCAAGACGATGCCCCACAGCACGGCACAGACCGCGAGCGCGGCCGCGAGACGGCCCGCCATGGTCATGCGCAGGATCGACCAAGGCGCGGTCTGGGCCGGATGCGGCGAGGTCGCATCGTGGACATGGGCGTGGGCGTGATCGTGCCCGTGCGAATGTCCATGGCCGTGACCATGGGAATGGCCATGAGCATGGTCGTGCTGGTGGGCGTGGGACGCGGCGGGAGCCATTTGCGGACGTTATATTATAACATTACGCCTGTCCACGGCGGGACTGACATCGCGGCTCAGGGCTTGCCGATCACCATGGCGATGGCGGCTGCCACGAATGGGAACGGCACCGAGACGGCGCAGCGGAACCAGACGAAACGGGCGGGCATGAACGGGATCTCCCACAGGATCACCCGCTGGAAGGCGAACAGCGCCCAAGCGACGACATAGGCGACCACCTGCGGCACCCCGCCGCCCGACTTCAGCGCGACGGTGCCAATGGAGAAGCCGACCACGGGACCGCCGGGCGTGGCGGCGCCGGCGACCACGGCGGTGGCAACCCCGAGCCAGCCGCTATCCGGGCCCAGCCAGCCGGTGATCACCTCCTGCGGGATGATGGCCGCGATGTAGCCGGAGCCGATCACGCCAAGCGCGATCCGCGGCACGATGTTGACGAAATCCATCGTGCCTTCGCGCAGCGAGGCCACGAACACCGGACGCCCACGACGAAAGGCGATCAGCCCGACGCCGAGCACCGAGCTCCACAGCAGGATGTCGATCAGAAGCGCTGCGCTCAACTCTCGTCGTCCTTCGCGAGCGGCTTCGGATAGAGCCTGACATAGACGAAGCGGCCGAGGGCGCCGGCGAGCACCGGCAGCGGCAGCGAGATCACGATCCGCCACAGCGTGAAATCGGTGCCCATGATCGGGATTTCCCAGGCGACCGCCCGGCCATAGCCGATCAGCGTCCAGCTCACGACCATGGCGATGGTGGCGCCGAAATCGGCGCCGACCGCGAGCAGCGCGCTCGCCACCGGGTAGGCCGTGAAGGGACCGCCGGGCAGAATCGCGCCGAACGCCGTGCCGATCAAAAGGCCCATCAGGCCGGACTTCGGCCCGAGCGAGCGCGAGACTTTCTCGTGCGGCAGGATTTCCGAGATGAAGGCCCCTAACAGGCAGCCGGCGAGCACGCGCGGCAGGATGCCCGAAAACAAGGAGAGATCGTGGGTAAGGATGTCCAGAACGCCGTCGGTGCCGTCCCGCCGCCAGACCAGTGCCGCACTCACCGCCACCAGAGCTGCGATGATGATGGTCGACCAGCCGATCGGCTTGCGGACCCGGCCCGGCCGCGGCTCGGATTCCGCGTCGCCGGAAGGCGCTGGATGGTTCGGGGAAGGTCCTGACAACGGGCTAGAGTCGCTCGAGGGTGATGCCCGTCCTGATTAAGGGCGGTGTTCCCCCGATGCAAACGGTGTGACGACAGACCCATGCGCGCGCCACGCAGGGCAATTCCGCACAGCAAAAAGGCGGTCGCGCCTGCGACCGCCTTTGTTTCTGTCATTCCGGGGCGGCGCGTCAGCGCCGAACCCAACATCCATCGGGCGTCACCCGAGCAGACAAATGGATTCCGGGCTCGCGCTTCCCGCGCCCCGGAATGACACCTGTCACGCCTTCTCGAACAGGGACTCCACGTATTCCCAGTTCACGAGGTTCTCGACGAACGCCTTGAGATAGTCGGGACGGCGATTGCGATAGTCGATGTAGTAAGAGTGCTCCCAGACGTCGCAGCCGAGGATCGGTGTGGCGCCGTGCACCAGCGGATTCTCGCCGTTCGGGGTCTTGGAGATCTCGAGCTTGCCGTTCTTGACCTGGAGCCAGCACCAGCCGGAGCCGAACTGGCCGACGCCGGCCGCCTGGAAGTCGGTCTTGAACTTCTCGAAGCCGCCGAGGTCCTCGTTGATCTTCTTCTCGAGCTTGCCCGGCAGCTTGGTGCCGCCGCCATTGGGCTTCATCCAGCTCCAGAAGTGGATGTGGTTGTAGTGCTGGCCGGCGTTGTTGAACACCGCGGGGTTCTTGCCGAACGAGCCCTTGACGATCTCTTCAAGGGACTTGCCTTCCCATTCGGTCCCCTTGAGCGCGTTGTTGCCGTTGGTGACGTAGGCCTGATGATGCTTGTCGTGGTGATATTCCAGCGTCTCCTTCGACATGTACTGGCCAAGGGCGTCATAGGCGTAAGGAAGTGGGGGCAGCGTAAAGGTCATGGCTTCTTGTCCGCAACTGGTGGGGAACGAGTTCTAACGGTCACCCCTTATAGAAGGTTCCGCGGCCATTAAATACCTCAGAATTTGCGAAAAGCGTGACTTGGCGCGTCCTGCCTGAATGCACAAATTCGCCGCAACCGGCCGTGTCGATCAGGCCTGCGGTTCGCTGTAAAATATCATTGCCTTTGAGGCGCTTAAGACAGAACAAACGCGCCACGAAGCGGAGCTGTGGAGGACGACGCCATGAGCATCGAGATCGACATATTGAACGGCGACGCCTCGTGGCCGAGGGCCGAGCCGCTACTTCAGGCGGTCTGGGCACCGCAGTTGGTCGCAGGCAAGCCCTGGGCTCATGTCAAATGGGCCAATGCCGATCTCCGCGTGCTGGTCGAGACGCCCGAGGATGGTCTCGTGTGCCATGTCGGCATCTACTTCCGCACCATCACCTGGAATGGACAGAAGGTTCATATCGGCGGCATCGGCGGCGTCTCGACGCGCGAGGACCAGCGCGGCCGTGGCTATGCGACCGTGGCGATCGACGCGGCGGTGCATACCATGCGCGCCAACGAGGCGGTTCGGTTCGCCCTACTGGTCTGCGAGCCGCACAATTTCGCGTTCTACGAGGCCCGGAGCTGGCTGCCGTTCAAAGGCGAGGTCTATTGCGAACAGCCGGAAGGGCGGATTCGGTTCACCTACATGGCGCCCTATGTCTTCCACATCGTGCGCGCGCCGACGCTGGGCACCATCGACCTATGCGGCCTGCCGTGGTGAGCCCTGCGTGAGCCAGGGCTGCGCCGGCCGGCTCATTCTCTTATAATATGTCGGTCATCATTTAATTTTCCGCCCGGTGAACATGACGATCGACGCCCCCGCAGATGCCGTCCCGCCGGTTGCGCCGGTCGCCTCCCCCATCGCGAGCCTCCTGACCGCGCCGATCCTGCCGACGCTGCTGCGGCTCGCGATCCCCAACATGATCGCGATGGTCGGCAGCACGCTCGTCGCAGTGGCTGAGACCTCCTATATCGGCCGGCTCGGCACCATCCCGCTCGCCGCGATCGCGCTGGTGTTTCCGTTCGCGATGCTGACGCAGATGATGAGCGCGGGCGCGATGGGCGGCGGCGTCTCGTCCGCAATCAGCCGCGCCCTCGGCGCAGGGGATCGCGACCGCGCCGCGACGCTGGCGCTGCATGCCGCCATCATCGGCCTTTGCGGCGGGCTGTTCTTCACGGTGATGATGCTCGGCTTCGGCCGCTCCTTCTTCGCGCTGCTCGGCGGACGCGAGCGCGTGCTCGAGGAGGCCAGCGGCTATTCGCAGGTGCTGTTCTCCGGCGCGGTCGCGATCTGGCTCGTCAACACGCTGGCCTCGGTGATCCGCGGTACCGGCGACATGCGCCTGCCTTCGATGATTCTGATCGGCGCGAGCGCGCTGCAGATCGTGCTCGGCGGCACGCTGGGGCTCGGCCTGTTCGGAGTGCCGCAATTCGGCATGCCGGGCGTGGCGAGCGGGCAGCTGATCGCGTTCAGCTGCGCGGCGATCTTCTTCATCTGGTATCTGTTGTCGGGGCGCAGCCGGCTGCCGCTGGATGTCCGCGCCTTTCATTTCGAGCGCGCGATGTTCCTGGACATTCTCAAAGTCGGCGCGGTGGCCTGCCTGTCGCCGCTGCAGACCGTGCTCACCATTCTGATCTTCACGAAGATCCTCGCGACCTTCGGCACCGAGATGCTGGCGGGCTACGGTATCGGCTCGCGGCTGGAATTTCTGCTGATCCCGATCACCTTCGCCTTCGGCATCGCCTCGGTGCCGATGGTCGGCATGGCGATCGGCGCCGGGCATGTGAAGCGCGCGCGGCGTGTCGCCTGGACCGCGGCTGCCGCCTCGGGACTCACGGTGGGGCTGATCGGCCTCGTCGTTGCGCTCGCGCCGTCACTGTGGGTCGGGCTCTTCACCCGCGATCCCGGCGTCACCGCCGCCGCGCACAGCTATTTCCACTGGGCCGGTCCGGCTTTCGTGTTCTTCGGCATGGGCGTGTCGCTTTACTTCTCCTCGCAAGGCGCCGCACGCGTCGGCGGTCCGGTGCTCGCTTCCACGGCACGGCTTCTGATCGTTGCGATCGGCGGCATCGGACTGATGACCGCGCAAGCGCCGGCCTGGACCCTGTTCGCGCTGGTCGGCGGCGCCATGGTCGTGTTCGGGCTCTCGACCGCCGCCTCGGTCGCTTTCGCGCGCTGGGGCAAATGATCGCAGGCAAATAAGCGCCGGCAGATAAGCTCAGAAATGTGATTCCATCGGGCGTTGCGCGCGCTCGAATTGCTGCTATGGAGGCGCCTCCATTCCAGGGCTCCTCTCCATGACATTCAGATTCGCCGCTCTCACCGTCATTCTGGCTGCGCTGATCGGTGCGCCTTCCGCCCATGCGCAGAGCGCCGACGGGACCTGGCTCACCCAGGCGGGCGATGCGCGCGTCAAAATCAGCAAATGCGGCGGCGGCATCTGCGGCCACATCGTCTGGCTGCGCGAGCCCATGGACAGCGCGACCGGCCAGCCCGCCACCGACAGCAAGAATCCCAATCCCGCGCTCGCCAGGCGCCCGATGATCGGCCTGCCATTGTTCAGCGGCATGGAGCCGGCGGGACCGAACAAATGGTCGGGCCAGATCTACAATGCCGACGACGGCAGCACTTATGCGAGCAACATCAGCCTGACTGGCGCGGACGCGCTGCGGGTCGAAGGCTGCGTCGGCGCGCTCTGCGGCGGTGAGACCTGGACGCGCGCGGGGCGCTAACCCGCTGCCATCATCGCCTTCAACGCCGTCGCCGCCGAGGCATAGCCGCCGCGCGCGCCGTCGATGAAATGGACGTGATCGCTGCGCAGCGCCGACGGCGCGAAGCAGGTCATCATCGCAGCGTCCTGCTGGTAGAGGCCGTAGCGCACGATGCCCTCGCGCGCAGCGGCTTTGAGACGATCGTTCAACGCGCGCTCGAGCTGCGGCGTGCAGTCCAGAATCATGCGCAGGCCGTCGTCGTATTTACGGAAGTCCGAGTTCTCGACCACCTGCCGCTTGTAGAGGCTGGGCACGAAACCGCCGATCTTGATGTCGAAGCGCATGATGAAATAGGCGAACAACGTACAGGCGAGTACGCTGGCTCTGCGCGCGAGCAGCGGACCCCCGCGCCTGGTTCGGGCCTCGAATTCCACGCCCTGCGGCGGCCATTTCAGCGGCGGCCCCTGCGGCGGCACCGGCCGGCCGCCCTCCGGGCTGCGCTCGACGAGATGAATGATGTCCTCGATCACCCTGCGGAAGGCCACCTGATCGACGCCGCGCGCCGGCATCACCAGCACCGACAGGATCAGGCCGCGCGCCGCCGGCATCACCTCGAAACGACACGACAGGCCCGAAAGGTCCGGCTGCGTGCCGGCGGGCGCCTCATCGACGGCAAACTCGCCGCGCTTCATCGCTGCGTCGGCCCACGCGAGCCCGCCGCCCGAAAACATCGCATAGGACAGGTTGGCCGACGGCCCGAACCGGGCGACGCGCACATCGAGGCCGTGTGTGCGAATGACGCTGACCGGCACCAAGGCGACGCGCAGGGTCAGATCGAGGTCTTCGCGCACCCAGGTCGCGGTCGCAGCCAGCGCCTGGCGGGCAAGCTCGACGTCGTCTGGCGCCACCGCGAAGCTGGCGCCGTCGCCGCCGAACACGAAGGGAAATTCCCGCCCCTGCAGCGCATTGGTCACCGCCGCGATCACGGCGGCACCGGCCATGTTCACGGCCTTGTAGCGCTGCGCCGCGATCGCCTTGGTCGAATCGACGATATCGGCAACACCGATGCTCCAGTCGTCCGGCAGCGGCGCATAAAGCGCAGGATCCATCAGGCTGGTGAAGCCTCGGAAGACGGGAATGCCGCCATAGAAGGACTCGCCTGAGCTCATCGGGATTGCCGGACTGTTGGAATGCGAAGCAAGATACGTGGCAGGATCGATCCGGGTTCGCTGGCTCGCGCCCCCTTTTCGATCATTGGCCGAAAGTGGCCCGGACAACAAGATGCGGCCGCCTTGCAATGCCTCGGCGGGATCATTGATCGGCATCAAACGGCCATCCGGGGAGAGCGGCTATCGTCGGTCGGCTCCAAGGGGTTGCATGGGAAAATCGAGGTGTCCGACTTCAGCAGCAAGGACTCCACCTCTCCGGTCCGCCGGCGCACGGGTGTCGACCCGATCAGCGCGGTGAAGATGCCGGAAAGATTGACGGAGGCGTCGATGCCTGGGCTGAAGCTCACCGCCTGACCCGCTCGGATGCGATCTGCAAGCTGATCGAGCTGGGGCTGAAGTTGGCACTCCCCGTCTCCGCGCCCGCGCACCCGGTCGTATCGGACGCGACCAAGATCGAAGAGATCGCAGTGCATGAGATCGAGTTACTGCTCGATCCGGCATTGCCGCCAGACGAGCGCGAGCGCCGCATTCGCCGCCTCACCGAAGGGCCGCCGGAATTTTCACACGAACGATTCGACCTGCCGAAGCAGCGGCCGTGAGCGGCTAGTGCAGCTTCTCGTCCTGACGCTTGCGCAGCTGGGATGCAGGGACGTCGTGGCAGCCGATCAGGCGCACGAATTGCTGCGGATACGCCTCGTGGCCGTGATCGCCGGAATTCTGATGCGACATCGGCGGGCAGCGGACCTCATCCGACTTCACACGCACCGGCTCTTTCAGGGCCCGGCTTGAAGCGGTCATGTCTGAAGTGGCCATCGACTGCTCCCCTTCGTTTAGGGCAGATCGATTGACGTAAACCAATCGATTGCGGGGCATCTTACGACCAAATCCGGCTGGCTGTCATTGCGCACGATCAACGCAATTGTGGCAGCCGGGTTCCGTCTACGCCGTGTTCCCGGCATCGATGGTGAACACGGTGCCGGTGACGTTGCGGCCGCCTTCGCCCAAAAGGTATTCCACCATGCGCGCGACGTCATCCGTCTCCGGCAGCCGGCGCAGCGCGCTGCGGCCCGCAATGCGCTTGCGGCCTTCCTCAGACAGATTGTGGGTGAGCTCGGTGTCGATGAAGCCCGGCGCGATCGCGTTCACGGTGATGCCGAGCTTGCCGACCTCACGGGCCAGCGAGCGGGTGAAGCCGGTCGCGGCGGCCTTGGTCGCGCCGTAGACGGAGAGGCCGTTATAGCCTGTCGTCGCGATGATCGAGGAGATGTTGATGATGCGCCCAGTGCCGTCGGCCATCATCTGGCGCGCCACATATTTGGTGAGGATGATCGGCGACAGCACGTTGAGCTGCACCAGCGCCTCGATCTCGGAATTGTGCATGGTGGCCAGCAGGCCTTCGGTGCCGAGACCGGCATTGTTGACGAGGCCGTAGATCGGGCCGAATTCGTCGCGCACGAGCTTTGCGAAGGCCGGGATTGCATCGATCACGGCAAGATCGCAGGCACGGAAATGCAGGCGCCCGTCGGCAGCTGCGATGGCCGCCTTGAGCTCTTCGCTTTCGCGCCGCGCCGCCGCGATGACGTTGAAGCCGGCCGCGACAAGGCGCTTGCCGATCGCAAGCCCGATGCCGCGGCTGCCGCCGGTGACGAGAACATTATGCATCGGTGCGCGCCAGTTTTCCGGCCGGGGTGACGTCGAGCGCCTCGACGAAGCGGAGGACCGCCGGCACCTTGTGGGATGCGAGCTGGGCGCGGCACAGATCCAGGATTTGGTCGCGGATCTCTTTCGCGCGCGCCGGATCGGTGCCCTCGGTGAGGATCACGTCCGCGACGACGATGCCGCCGGTGATCGGGCTCTTGCGCGACTTCGCGCGCGACATCCGCACATCCGGATGGCGGTTGATCACCGCCTCGATCTCCTCGGGGTGGACCTTCAGCCCGCCGATATTGATGATGCCGCCGCGCCGGCCGACGAAATAATAGCGGTTGCCGCGCAGCTCGACGATGTCGCCGCTGTCGACAAAGCCGTCGTCGTCGGTGAGCGCGGAGGCGTTGCGGCCGATATAGGCATGAGCCGTGCGCGTCGAGCGGATGCGCAGCGAGCCATCGACGACTTTCATCTCGACGCCGTTGCGGTTGCCGAGATAGTCGGCCGGAAAGCCTTCCAGCCCGTCATTGACGGCGAACCCGACGCCGGCCTCGGTCGAGGCATAGGCATGGCCGACGGACGCATGGGGGAATGCCGCCTTCAGGCCGTCGAGCACGGCTTGGTCGGCGATCTCGCCGGAGAGACGGACGTAAGCCGGGGCGAACTGGGCGGCCGAGCCGCTCATCAGGAGCTTGCGCCAATGCGAAGGCGTGCCGGAGATATGCGAGACACCGCGCGCCTTCAGCCGCGCGACGTGATCGGCGAGCGCCTCACGGGGATCGGACAGCACCAACGAACCGCCGGAGAGGATGGCACGGAGAAAGATTTGCAGGCCGCCATAGCGGCGGATGTCGTAGAACGTTGCCCAGACCGGTGCAGGTCCGCGCGATGGGCCTTCGGCGACGATCGCGCCGGTCAGCGCTTCCAGCGTATGGCCGGCGATCTTTGGCACCCCCGAGGTGCCCGAGGTGAGCATCAGCCATTCGGTGCCGCGCGCGGTCTTGGCCGGCGCGGCGGCTTGCGGCGGCAATTGCGCGGTGACGACCAGCGGCACGCCGGACGCCGCCCAGAGTTCGGGCTCGTCGGTGACGACGGCATCGATCCCGGCATCCGCGATCAAGGCGTCGAGATGCGCCGGGTTGAGGTCCGGCGGACACAACAGCATGCGGCGGGCGATACCGTCGAGCTCGATCATGGCAAGGCCGGACCGGAGCTGGTCCGACAGCTTGAGCAGCACGGCACGGCCAGAGAGCTCGTGCAGCCGCCCGCCCAGAACAGTGTGCGACAGGATGCCCGTCAGCGATACGACATCATGCGCATCGGAGATGGTGCGGCCTTTCAGCTCCGCGCCAAGATGGTCGCGAAGTGCAAAGATCTCACGCGGGGACATTTTCGTAGGCCCGCACGAAATCGCCCACCGTGGCGGGGAACGCTGCGTCCTCGGAAATGGTGAAGGGATCGACGCCGGTCTCGTCCTCGAGGCGGGCGACCAGGATGGCGAAGGCGAGCGAGTCGAAGCCCGTCTCATGCAGGGACAGATCGTCCGAGAGGGCGGGAAGCGTGACGTGCTGCTCCTTGGCGATCTGCTGAATCGCTTCAATGACCTTTGACCTTACCGACATGGCTGGCTCGCTTTGTTATCGATCTCGTTGTTGCGGCGGCTCTTGCTGACCGCCTCCCCATCGCGGTCTGTTTACCCGACAGAAGTAAATGGCTTCTTGGACAATTCAGATAAAATTGGACCTATCTCTCGATTTTGGTTGCCCTACAGCCTGATCGTACCGCCCGAGATGGCCGCATATGTCTCCGCGTCCAGCGCGACGTAGAGGCCGGATATCGGGTCGAGCATGAACAGCGGATCGGCGACCGCGGCCGGGTCAAATCCCTCGCGGGCGAGCTCGCCCTTCTTCTGCTTGAAGGTCTCGGTGGCGTCGAGCTCGCGCGAGATACGAATGAAGAGCGGGCGGGCGTAGACCGGCAGGCGTTGCGCGAGATGGGCGGGCAGCGCGCTGATGTCAAAGCCCTCGTTCACGACGATCGCGCTCATCCCGGCCCGGCCGTCGGCGCCGGGAATGCTGACGCCATAGGTGGCGGCATCGACGACGCCAATGAAATCGCGCACGGCATCGTTCACCTCGGAGGTCGCGACATTCTCGCCCTTCCAGCGGAACGTGTCGCCGATACGGTCGACGAAATGGAAAAATCCCTTGTCGTCCATCCGCATCAGATCGCCGGTGCGGAACCAGGCATCGCCCTTGACGAAGACGTCACGCAAGACTTTTTTCTCGGTCTCACCGGCATCGGTGTAGCCCTCGAAGCGCCCACCGCCCTCGTCCGCGGTGCCGATGCGGCCGATCGCTTCGCCGGCCTCGCCGCGGCTGCAGGCGATGCAGAAGCCCTCTTCATTGCGCAGCGGGGCGCCGCTATCGGGGTCAAGCTTGACGAGCCTGGCAGGAAAGCGGTGCGCGAGCAGCGCCGGGACGCGGCCGATCGCACCCGGCTGGCCCTCGACGTTGAACAGCGAGAAATTGCCTTCGGTCGCGGCGTAGAATTCGAGGATGCGCGGAATGGCGAAGCGCGCCTGGAAATCCTCCCAGATATCGCCGCGCAGCCCGTTGCCGCAGGCGAGCCGCAGGCGATGCCGATTCTCGTATTCCGAGGGCGCGGCCTTGAGCAGGTAACGGCAGAGCTCGCCGATATATTGAAACAGCGTGCAGTCGTGCCGGACGATGTCGGACCAGAAATGCGAGGCCGAGAATTTCTCGGCGATCACTACCGAACCGCCGGCGGCCAGAATGCTGCACGGCGCGACGATGCCGCCGACCGAATGGAACAGCGGCAGACAATCGTAGAGCCGATCCTGCGGCGTCGCGCCGGTGAGGCCAGCGAACCAAAACCCCCAATTCAGGATGCGGCGGTGGCTGATGCTGGCCGCTTTCGGCAGGCCGGTGGTGCCGGAGGTGTAGATCAGCAGCGCACGGTCGTCGATGGTGACCTCGCCATGCTCCTCCGGCGATAGCGGGCCGTCGTCGAGAACGGCAAGCGCGACGTCGATCGCACGTTCGCTGCGGCTATCGCCATGCGTCCAGACTTTTGCCGCCGTCTTCAGATGAGGTGCCGCGCTGTCCAGCATCCCCGCTAGCTCATGCGCAACGATGACATGCATCGGCTTCGCGACACCAAGGCAGTGCGCGAGCGATTGCCCGACGAGCTTGGTGTTGATCAGTGCGACCACGCCGCCGACGCGGCTGATGCCCAGCCAGGCCGCGATATAATCGATGCCGTTCGGCATGATCAGCGCAACGGTATCGCCCTTGGACAGGCCGAGCGAGCGCGCCCAGCGGGCGTAGCGATTGATCCTCTTCGAGAGGCCTTCGTAATCGAGGCTTGCCTCGTCCGCCACCAGAGCAACGCGGTTAGGCTGGCGCTGCGCCCAATCGTCGACGACGTCGGCGAACAGGCGGCCCGGCAGCGTTTCGATCCGCGCGGTGAGCTCGATCGCCCTCAACCAGATCTTGGAAGCCGACGGTGCGCGCGCGGCTTTCGGCTTCTCGATGACGCCGGTGGTCATATTGTTTACTCTTTCGGGCGGTCTGCGGTTTCCGGCAGTTTAGCCCGCGCGCCCTGACCCAGGCGTTAAGAGACAAGGTAAAACCCGGTTAGGGCGCGATTAACTGTCGGCAGCGCGCAGCCAAGGTCGCACCCGCCGGCAGCGCGCCGACGGGTGTGACCAGGTCGAAAGAGCGATGAATGCAGAATTCCGGCCTTGGTCCCGTTCGCCTCAGTGCACCTTCTTGGGACGCCGGCGCGGCGGCGGCGATTCGTTGAAGGCGTAATAGGGATTGAGGTCGCAGGTCGCGGCAAGGCCTGACGCCGTGGCGCGGCACTGCTCCAACGAGGTGAACGAGCAGTCGAAATAGTCACTGCCTCCGCCACCAGGGCCGCCACCGACGTAGCGGTGCATGCAGACGGGATAGGCCGGATCGTATCGCTGCGCGCTGGCATCCGCTGCGCCCAGCAGCGTAAAGACCGCGGTAAGAGTGAGGAATGACAAGCGCATGGGAAACCTCGAATTGGTGACGTCGCTTCATATGACACAACATCTCGCCGTCCGCGACTGTTCCTGAGACCTGATGACGTCAAGGTGAGTGGGACGCGCAGCGCCAGAGGCGTTGCGCGATCAGCGATCTGACAACCTGGCGGTCCGAATGATGCTGCGAGGCAGCGCTAGCCGCCGAGCCCCTGCAACACCAGCCGATTCAGCCGTGCCGCGAACGCCGCCGGGTCTTCCGGCAATTCGCCGTCCAGGATCTGCGCCTGCTCGAGCAGAAGCAGGCTGATATCGTCGACGACTGTCGAGCCAGCCTGCGCCTTGGTGACCGCGGTGACCAGCGGATGGCGCAAATTGATCTCGAGGATCGGCTTGGTCTTCATGCCGCGGTTCTGCTGCGACAAGATGCGCTCGAGCTCGCGGCTCGGACCCTGGCTGTCGGCGACGAGGCAGGAGGCCGAGCTGGTCAGGCGCGTCGAGACCTTGACGTCGCTGACGCGCTCGCCCAGCGCGGCCTTGATCACCGCGATGGTGGCTGCTTCGTCCGCAGCCGGCTCGTCCTTCTTCGCCTCGTCCTTATCGTCGATACGCGGAATCAAATCGAGATTGAGATCGCCCTGGCTCAGCGACTTCAGCGGCTTGCCTTCGAAATCCGAGGGCATCGAGGTCCAGAACGCGTCGACGGGATCCGACAGCAGCAGCACCTCGATGCCGCGCGCGGTCGCAGCTTCCAGCCGCGGATTGGACTTCAGCCGCTCAATGCTGTCGCCGACGAGATAATAGATCTCGGTCTGGTTCGGTTTGAAATCGGCGATGACCTGCTTCAGCGACCGCTTCTCGCCCGACGTGGTGGTGAAGCGCGACAGTGCGAGCAGCTTTTCGCGCCGCTCGAAATCCTCGTAGATGCCTTCCTTCAGCACCGCGCCGAAGGCGTCCCAGATCTTGGCAAAATTCTCGGGGTCCTTGTCGGCAAGGCTTTCGAGCTCGGACACCACACGCGTCGCCACCGCCTTGCGGATCTGCGCCAGCTGCGGATTGTTCTGGAGCATCTCGCGCGAAATGTTGAGCGGAAGATCCTCGCTGTCGACCACGCCGCGGATGAAGCGCAGGTACCCCGGCAAGAGGTCGGCATCGTCGGTGATGAAGACGCGCCGGACGTAGAGCTTCACGCGGCCCTTGCGGTTCGGCTCGAACAGGTCGAACGGCTTGGTCGAGGGCGCGAACAGCAGCACGGCGTAGGAGTAACGTCCTTCCGCGCGGTAGTGCAGCGTCATCGCGGGATCGTCGAAGGCAGAGGCGATCTGCTGATAGGCCTTCTTGTAATCGTCAGCCGTGAGCTCGGATTTGGAGCGCTGCCACAACGCGCTCGCCGAATTGATCTGTCGCGGCTCGCCGTCTTCGGGCACGAGCTCGATCGGAAACAGGATGTTGTCGGAATAGGCGGTGACGATACGCTCGATCTCGTAGGTCTCGAGATATTTCTTGGAATCGTCCTTCAGGTGCAGGACGATCTCGGTGCCGCGCGTCAGGCGCGCCGCTTCCTCGTCGCTGGCACGGGCGATCTCGAAGCCGGAGCCGCCGGAGGACGTCCAGGTCCACACATCGCTCTCGCCGGCGCGGCGGCTGATCACGACGATCTTCTCGGCGACCATGAAGGCGGAATAGAAACCGACGCCGAACTGGCCGATCAGGCCGAGCCCATCCTTGGCCTCTTTCAATTTGGATACGAACGCCTTGGTGCCGGAGCGGGCGATGGTGCCGAGATGGTCGATCAGCTCCTGCCGCTCCATGCCGATGCCGTTGTCGGCGATCGTGAGCGTCTTGGCCGTCTTGTTCGGGATGATGCGGATCTTGAGTGCGTCGCCTTCGCCCAGCAGGGCGGGACTGGCGATGGCCTCGTAGCGCAGCTTGTCGCAGGCATCGGAGGCGTTGGAAATGAGCTCGCGGAGGAAGATGTCGGTTTCCGAATAGACGGAGTGCACCATCAGGTGCAGCAGTTCGGAAACTTCGGCCTGGAAAGGCTGCGTATGCACAGCCGTATCTGACGTCGTCATGCGCTTACCCGGTCAAACAAAAGGGAGGGAACCCGGATATAGCGCGAGGCAATGGCGGATCAAGAGGACGTGAAGTCTGGGTCCGCCACCCCCCTCGCGGAGAGGGGGTCAGGTCACGCAGCGGCCGGGCTGGAGCAGCCTTGCGACCTCGGTCAGGGAGCTGACCATCGGCTCACAGGCGATCGTCGGCTTGTTGCGAGGCTTCTTCTGGTTCTGGAGCAGCACCGGCGTCTTGGCATTGCCGGTCTCGATCACGGCGGGGACCCGCAGCAGCACCGACGTATCGGCGAGGTCGTTCAGCCGCATCGAGACGGTACGGGTGGGAACGGCTGCCGGCTTGATCTCGGCGAGCCGGTCTGTCTTGGCGACGCGGTTGACGTTATGGCCCACCGCGGCTGTGGAGCTATGGCTGGGGATGTCGGCGACCGCCTGCCAGCGGTCCGCAAGATCGTGGCCGGAGGCCAGTTGCACGGCACCGAGGGTGGCGACGACCGCAATTGCGCTCAAAAAAACCTTTTGAATCTGTGACATGGCTGCCGATCCCTCGCCCCATGGCGGGCACGGGAACAACGCCGCCGCAGGATCGGGGGTTCTCGACAGCTACGATCACTTAACCGTGTGCGAAAAATGCAGCAGACGGCAAAATATTTCGCGCGCCTTGGAACGACTTTCGCGCACAGGAGTCGTCTCAGCAGCCGGCTATTCCCCCCTGCCCCATAAGCCGGCGACGTAGGGCGCGACTGTGGTGATGCCAGTCGCGCCTTACTTTTATCTGGGGCCTACTTTCGCCTTTCCTGCCAGCCACTCCCGGCCCTCGCCATAGAGCTTCTCGACCTCGGGGCCGATCAGGCCCGGCATGTCGCGCTTCACCTTGTAGCCGATCAGCTCCTGCATGTAGGCGAGGTGGCGGTAGCCCTCGGGGAGTGCAGCCAGCGCATCCTGGTCGAGCCGAAGCGTCGCGGCGGGATCGACCGGGTCGATGCGGTCCTTCTCGTAGATGGGCTGGCGGCGGACGATGCCCCATTTGCCGATACCTGATGGGTCGTCCCGCTTCTCCAGGAAATCGTAGAAGCGTCCGGTGCAGACGACGTCGCAGAGCACGTCGTGCACGAGGCCGCGCTGCGAGATGGTCATCTTGGTCTGCGCGATCGCTCGCGCACCCGCAAGATCGATGCTGGTGCCGCCGAGGAAATGCAGGATGCGCACGCCCCTGGCAAAACCCTCCTGGCTGACCCGCATGAAATCCCGGGCCGGCCCCTGAAACCAGGTCGCGGACATCCAGCCTTCTTCGTGCCAAACGTGGCAAAGCGCTCCCAGTCGCCGGCATCGCGCCACACCGCCCAGTTCTCGACGAGATCGCGGATGGCGAGACGATCGAGGAGTTGCTGGTCCATGGACACGTCTCCGATTGGCGTGGTCGCACGCGCAGCTGCTACATGAGCTATGGGCGGCGAATTCAGCGTCCGTCAAGCGGGCCGGCGGCATGAAAAAAATCCGGCGTGCCTTGGGCACGCCGGACTTCGCTATTGGGACGGCCGCAGGCGCCTTGTTACGCCGCAGGCGCTTTGGGCGTGCGATTGCGCGAGTTACGCTGGAAGAACAGGGCCTGGCTCGCCACCGCCGATACCATCGCGGGCTGGAACGGCTTTGAGATCAGGAACGCCGGCTCGGGACGCTCGCCGGTGAGGAAGCGCTCCGGATAGGCGGTGATGAACACCACCGGCACCTCGAAGGTGCGCAGGAGCTCGTTGACGGCGTCCAGGCCGGACGAGCCGTCGGCAAGCTGGATATCGGCAAGGATCAGGCCGGGCCGCTTGTTCTTGGCCAGCGCCACCGCATCGGCATGGGTGCGCGCGACGCCGACGACGTTGTGGCCGAGATTCTTCACCAGGCTCTCGAGGTCCATGGCGATGAAGGTCTCGTCCTCGATGATCAGCACGTCGGTGGCGATCTCGGCGGCCATCTCGCGTCCGGCTGCGTCCGCAAGACGGCGCGTCTCGGCAACATCGGTGCCGAGAATGAACGCGACTTCCTCTTCCGAAAAGCCCTCGAGCGAGAGCAGCAGGAAGGCTTGGCGCGGCAGCGGGGTGATGTTCGACAGCCGCCGTTCCGGCGGCATCGGCAAGGTCGTCACCTCGGCATCGTCGTTGATCGAGACTGAATTCCAGATCTGGGTGAAGAGCCGGAACAGGCCGGCCCGGGGCCCATGGTTCTCGTCGAGCACCGACGGATCGCCCAGCATGGCTTCCAACATGGCGGCGACATAGGCGTCACCGGAGGCCTGGCTGCCTGTCAGAGCCCGCGCGTACCTGCGCAACAACGGCAAGTGTTCAGCAACTACCTGTGAACGGGACATCCCCACTCCATTCGTCTTCGGGCCAACCTTGAGGTCCAATCCTGAGGTCAGGCATTACGCGGGGGGCCCAGGTTCCCCTGCTGGGCTGTCTACGCCTCACGACAACAAAAGTTCCGCCAAGCTGGGAACTTTTTGGCGTAGCTGGAATTGTGCCTATCCAGGGAACGGCTCCCGGTTGAGAAAACTTCTCGATTTTACAGTCACTTAACTCGGGGAAACGTGGAACAGGTCATGAAAGATCTCAAGTCTCAAGCCAGCAGAAGCACGACCCCCGGCAAGGGAGGCCTGACTCCGGAGATTCAATCCCGGATCGGGCACCAGTTGCGCGCCATGTACGACGATGTCGTGCGACAGGGGGTTCCGGATCGGTTCGCAGAACTGATCAAGAAGCTTGATGCGCCGGGAGCGTCACCCCACGTAGAAAATGAGGGCGGATCCAACGACAACAACAATGGGAGGGATTAATGCCTCTCACGGACTCCCTGCGTAACGACATCTTGGCGGCCGTGCCCAGTCTGCGCGCCTTCGCCATCTCGCTCAGCGGCAATGCGGACCGCGCCGACGATTTGGTCCAGGAGACGCTGCTGCGTGCGCTCGCCAACATCGACTCGTTCCAGCCCGGCTCCAACCTGCCGGCCTGGCTATTCACGATCCTGCGCAATTTGTTCCGGTCGGACTATCGCAAGCGGCGGCGCGAGGTCGAAGATGCCGAGGGTAATTACGCCAAGACGCTGAAGACCCAGCCCTCGCAGAATGCGCACCTCGAATTCGAGGAGTTTCGCACCGCGCTCGACAAGCTTCCGCAGGATCAGCGTGAAGCCTTGATCCTGGTCGGCGCGTCCGGCTTCTCCTATGAGGACGCGGCCTCGATCTGCGGCTGCGCAGTCGGCACCATCAAGAGCCGCGTGAACCGCGCCCGCTCGAAGCTCGCCGCGCTGCTCTATGTCGACGGCGCCGAGGATTTTGGGCCTGACGAGACCGTGCGGGCCGTGATCGGCGGCAGCGGCGGCTGACCGCCGCCGTCAATCGCACCGGAACGAGACGAAGACGGCCGCTTCCACGGCTGTCTTCGCACGCGATGCGTCCGGCTCACGTCGCGATCACACATCCACGAATGTTGCGGTCTCGGCCACGCTCGCCCGCGAGGTGCGGTAGCTGTTGACCTTGTGCGCATGGTCCGCATAGCCGAACGAGATGCCGCAGACGACACGGCGGTCATCGGGCAGATCGAAGTGGCGGCGGATCAGGCCGGAATGCCGCGCCAGCGCGGCCTGCGGAATGGTGCCGAGCCCGAGCGCCTGCGCCGCCAGCACGAAGTTGGAGACATAGGCGCCGCAATCGATCGCACCGTAGATGCCGAGCGGCTCGTTGGTGTGGATGATGGCGACATGCGGTGCGCCGAAGAAATTGTAGTTCTCCAGCGCCTGCTTGGCATAGGCCGCCTTGTCGCCGCGGGCGATGCCGAGCGTGTTGTAGAGCTGGAAGCCGCTCTCGCGGCGGCGATCGAGATAGACCCCGACATATTCGCGCGGTGGCGTGAAGTCGTAGTCATCGCCGAGGCCCTTCGAGGCCTCCGCGTAGATCGCCTTGCGAAAGCGCTCCTTGGCCTCGCCGCTGGCGATGATGACCTGCCAGGGCTGGCTGTTGCACCAGGACGCCGTGCGCTGCGCGGTCGCCAGCACATGCTCGATGGTGGCGCGATCGACCTCCTTGGGGAGAAATGCGCGAACGGAGTAGCGCTCGTTGAGGAGCTCCTCGAGCACCCCGATGCGGTCGTTCTGTCTCACTTGTGCGTCCATCACTCAGCTCGCCCTTTTTTCTTTTGGTTGGGCAGAGGCGCCAAGCGCCGTCCCACCACCATACTTACCTCGATGCACCTGCATATGGTAGGCATGCTATGTTTTGCCCACCCTGCACGAGCGGTGACCGTGACGACTACTTGGTCAGCAGGGCATAGGCGCCGGTCCAGCCCTCCGGCGGCGGATCGATCTGGAAATCCTTGATCCGCGCCTCGTAAAGCCTGAACAGCTTCTCCAGCGTGTCGGCGTCCTCGCTCTTGCGGCCGCGCTCGATGGCATCCAGGGCGCCCTGCCAGTCGCGGCTGCGGTAGCAGCCGAGCATCTCGATGGTGATGTTGCGCAGGCGCTGGAACGCGGCCGAATGCATCACGTCCTCGCGGCCGGCGATGGCGTAGATCACTTCCGGCTCGGTCTTGCCCTTAACCATGATGAAGTCGAGCTCGAGGATCGCGAATTTCTCCTTGGCGGCGAGTGCCGTGCGCGAGCCCACGATGATCGGAAATCCGTATGCCTTCGACTGGCCCTCGAGGCGCGAGGCCAGGTTCACGCTGTCGCCGAGCACCGAATAGTTCTTCTTCAGGTCGGACCCCATGTTGCCGACCACGCCGATGCCGGTGTTGAGACCGATGCCAACATTGAGCGGGATATAGACGTGACCGCCGTCGGCGGCCTCCTGCTCGCGCTCCTTGTTGACCTCGTCGATCTGCTCGAGCATCTGGATCGCGGCTTCGCAGGCGTTGATCTCGTGCTCGGCGTCGTCGAGCGGCGCGTTCCAGAACGCCATGATGGCGTCGCCCATGTACTTGTCGATATAGCCCTTGCGGTCGATGATGACGTCGGTCAGCGGCGTCAGGAAGCGGTTCATCAGCTCGATCAGCCCCTGCGGATCGTGCTTGTAGCTCTCGGAGATCGTGGTGAAGCCGCGCACGTCGGAGAACATGATCGTCATCTCGCGTTCCTCGCCGCCGAGCACGAGCTTTTCCGGCGACTGCGCCAGCTGCTCGACCAGCACAGGCGACATGTATTGCGCGAATTGCCCGCGGATCTGCACGCGCTGACGCTGCTCGCGCACGAAGCTCGCAAAGATCAGCGTCAGGTAGACTGCGGTCGTCGACAGCAGCGGATAGGTGAAGTCGATGAGATAGCGGTGCTGCGTGTAGGAGAACCAGGACACGCCGATCAGGATGGCCGCGAAGGCCGCGCCCACCAGCACGAGGCGGACGGGGCCGAGATTCGGCGTGAAGATGATGACGAGCAGGCCGATGATCAGCGCCGCGATCAGCTCGACGCCCAGGGCATAGTTCGGCTGCGAGATCACCGCGCGGCTCAGCACGCCCTCCAGCACCTGGGCATGGATCTCGACACCCGGCATGGCCCGGGACACCGGCGTGGTCTTGATGTCGTTCAAGCCGCCCGCGGAAGTGCCGACCAGCACCAGCTTGCCGGCAAACCTCGTGGGCGGCACCGCATTGTCGAGCACGTCGACCGCGGAGACGTAGATCGAAGGATCCCGGCGGGCATAGTGCACCCAGAGCTGACCGTTCTTGTCGGTCGGAACCTCCAAACCCTTGAGGCGGATCGACTTGATGCCCGTCTTATCGGTACGGACCAGCAGGGTCGGCGTGCCCGTGACGACGCGCAGGATCTCGAGGCTGAGTGAGGGCATGATGTTGCCCTGGGCGCGCATGATCATCGGCACGCGGCGGATCAATCCGTCACGCTCGGTCCGGATCGAGAACAGGCCGCGGCCGGCCGCGGCCCTCTCGATGACCGGCACGTTGCGGAGCAAGCCGGGAAATTCGAACAGGAAACGCTCGGCCCCGTCCTCCCCCACCGTGGCCACCCCCGTGAACGGCAGCGACTTGTCGAGCTCGGACAAGACCTCCGGAAGCCCGGTCTCGCCCAGCACGACGAGCGAGCGCTTGATCGCGTCGGCGAGGATCTGATCGTTGCTCGGCAGCTCACGCAGCTTGGCGCGGGTCGCGTCGTCGAGATAGCGCATCTGGCTCGCGATCTGATCCGGGTTGAGCCGGTCGGCTTCGGAGAAGACCATGTCGAAGCCGATCGCCACCGCGCCGTTGTTGGTGAGGTTCTGGACCATGTCGGCGATGCGCGTGCGCGGCCAGGGCCACTGGCCGAGCCTGGCGAGGCTCTTGTCGTCGATATCGACGATGACGACCGGCCGCGCCGCCTTCTCGCGCGGATCGATCAATTGAAACATGTCGAAGGTGCGCAGCCGCAATTCCTGGATCGGCGGCGGATCCCACAGGCGCGCGCCCGCGAACAAGACCAGCAGCGCAAGGCAGATCAGCCGCGCAAGGCCGAACTTCCGCGCAAACCACCGCCGCAGGATTTTGAAACGCTTCATGCCAGTCAGACTTCCTGACCCAGATCATGCCGGGCGCACCGATCATGAAGCGTCGGCGTGCGATTGGCTATTCCCCGAGTGCTGAGGATTATGGATTTTTTGCCGCGGTCGAGGTGCAAACCGGAAGCGCCGCCTGCTTCCACTAGCCGACGTGAGTGCCGAAGATGAAATCGCTGGACTGGAGATTCGCGACGGCGACACCCTTGAGCAGGATCGTCTCGTGGCTATCCAGCGTAAGCAACGTGCCGCCATCCTGCGCGGCGGTCGGGGCAAGGTCGTTCAAGGAGCTGATGCCGCTGAACTGCCGCAGGTCGAGCTTGTCGAGGCCGTACTCGAAATCATTCACGGTGTGCTGAACCGAATCCTGCGACGAGGCCGGTGCGAATACGAACTGATCCTTGGCACTGCCGCCGATCAGCGTATCACTCGACTCGGTCGCGAAAATGACGTCCTTGCCGGCGGTACCTTGCAGGGTCATGCCCTGGCTCTCGGCTCCTTCGACGAAGATGAAGTTCACCGTGTCCGAGCGGCCCGCCGAATCGGCAACGGTCAGCGTGATCTGATCGGTGGCTGGCAGTCCCGCCTCGGGATCAGCGCCGGTCGGCTCGTAGACGATGCCCGCGCCTTGCGCGAGGGCGGTGTTGATCTGCTCGAGCGTGCCGGTCGTCGGATAAACACTTGCGAGGCTGACGTCCGGATTCGCGGTCGACAGCGTGACCGTGAAAGTGTCCGTCGCAGCGCCGGGATCGGCGTCCATGACGACGAGGTCGGTAATGATCTCGTTGCTGTTCTCGGTGATGTGCTCGACCTGGAAGCTCTCGGTGTTGATGACCGGGCCCGCACCGTCGTCCGCACCGGTCACGTTCACCTTGAGCGTTGCCGTGTCGGTCGCACCATGGATATCCGTGGTCTGGACCGTGAACGTATCGACATACGATCCGTCCGCCAACGCATTGATCGCAGCATCATTCGGAACGTAGCTATAGCTGCCGTTGGAATTGACCGTCAGCGAGCCGTAGAGTCCCGCGACCGTCGTGGCCGCCTGGTGATCTGAATTGAGGACGGCATAGGTCAGCGTCGCCGTCTCACCGCTGTCGGCGTCGGTCCCCGCCAGTTGCCCGGTGAGATTGGAGAAGGTGTCGTCGTCAGCGGTGTCCGTGAGCGGGCCGATGTGGAGATCGGACAGCGTCGGTGCGTCGTTCGTGCCGGTGATGTTGATGGTCACGACCGCGCTAGTGCCAAAGCCCTGAGCATCCGACGGAACGATGGTGTATTGCAGCGATAGCGTCTGACCGGCGGCGAGGAAGTCGAAGGCCTGGCCGGCCGAGTTGAATTGCCAGGTAAACTGGGCGTGGGTCGCCGTGCCGTTGAGAATGTCGCCGGACGGCACGGTCAGATAGTTCAGGAGATCGGCATGCGACAGCCCGCCGACGCTGCCCGTTTGCAACACGTTGTCGAGCTTAACCTGCACCGCATCGACCGATACCGTGACGTGATCGGTCGCGTCGACGTCGGAGACCGCCAGCACGCCATGCGAGAGCTGGCCGCCATTGGTCTCCGTCAGATCGGCAAATGCGCCGCCCGGCCCGGAGGTCCCGCTGGCCCAATCCGCATCACCTTCAATGGCGAGGCTCTTGGTTGGGTTGACCGTGTTGGAGGCCGTGCTCCCGCTGCCGTCGCCAAGCGTATAATAGGCGGCCAGATTGGCCTCGTTGCCGGTGAGCGCGGTGAAGTCGTACGACTGGATTTGCGCCTGCGTGAGTGCGGTGGTCCAGACGCTGACATCGGCGATCGAGCCGGTGAAGCCTTGCGTACCGAAGCCCGGAGCGTACCTGCCGCTCGCCGCTCCGATCATCATGTAGGACGGCTCCTGAGCGCCAGCGATCGCGTTGACGCCGCCACTGTGGGAATAGACGGCGTTGCCATCGACATAAAGCGTGAAGATGCCGTCGTCACGCGTCAAGGCGAGGTTATGCCATTGCCCCGCAGTAAGCGCGAAGCCGGTATCCTGGATCTCGACGCCGCCCTCGAGAATCGCGATCTCCAGCTTGCCGCTGATGACAGTGCCCATGAGGCCGAAACCGGTGGTCGAGGTATTGCCATTGTAGAACAAGACCTGGCTGGCGGAGGCAGCGTCTCCGTTCCAGTTCACCCAGCCGTCCAGCGTCACGTCGTCGGTGGCGATCGTCGGTACGTCGCCGACCGCGATGGTCGCACCGTCGAAGTTCATGTAGTCGGACGTCACATAGGAGACGGTCGGCGCATCGTTGGTGCCGGTGATGGTGACGGTGACGTCTTGCGTGACAGTCGCGTTGTGATTGTCCTTGAAGGTGACGGTGTAGACCTGAGTTATGGTCTGCCCTTCCGCCAGCGACTGCAGCACGGGATCGTTGTTGTCGAGCGTGAAGTGCCAGTCGAGCGTCGCGCCGGTGCTGGTGTCGGCGTTGGATTCGGACACCGCGCCGATGGAGAAGGTGCCGATATTCGTGCTGTCGTCCTCGAATCCCGGCAGAGCCGAACTGACGGACGATGACTTGAACTGCACCTGCGCCGTATGGGTGTCGATCAGGTCAACGTCCTGGATCGCCAGCGTACCGCTGGTCGTCAGCGAGGCGCCGTCATCCTCGGTAACCGCACCCGTTGCCGCCTCGGGATCGCTCGTGATCGTCGGCGCGTCGTTGGCGCCGTTGATCGTGACAGTGACGTCCTGGGAGACCTGCGCACCGTGATCGTCAGTAAAGGTGACGGTGTAGACCTGGGTGATGGTCTGGCCATGCGCCAGCGATTGCAGCACCGCATTGTCGTTGTCGAGGCTGAAGTGCCAGCCCAGCGTCGCGCTGTTGTCGGTATCGGTGTTGAACTCCGCGACCTCGCAATCGATCGTGAAGGTGCCGAGCGGCGCATTACCATCGAAGCCCGGCAGATGCGCGTTCGACGTCGCCGACTTGAATGCGGCCTGCGCGGTGTGGGTGTCGATCAGATCGAGATCCTGAATCGCGAGCGTGCCCTCGATCGACAGCGTCGCGCAGGCATCCTCGGTGACGCTGCCCTTTGCAGCGTCTGCATCACTCGTGATGGTCGGCGTGTCATTGGTGCCGGTGATGGTGACCGTGACGTCCCGGGTGACGGTGCCACCGTGATGGTCGTCGACGGTCACGGTGTAGACTTGGGTGATGGTCTGGCCTTCGGCCAGCGACTGCAGCACCGGATCGTTGTCGTTGAGCGTGAAGGTCCAGCCCACTGATCCGCGCGTGCTGACACCCGGACTCTCGCTCACCGCGGTCAGCGCGAAGGTCCCGATAGGCGAGGTGCCGTTGCCGAAGCCGGGCAGATGCGCGTTCGACGTCGTCGACTTCAGGACGTAACTGGCAGTGTGCGTATCCGTGAGATCGGGGTCGTTGAAGGCGACGGTGCCGTTCGCCGTCAGGGTTGCCGCCGTATCCTCTGTCACTTCTCCGGTGGGCGTCGTCGAGTCCTCGACGATCGTCGGCACGTCGTTGGTGCCCTCGACATTGACGTCCGCACCGTCGATGGACACGGTGATCGGCGTGCTGACGACGCCGCCGTGCCCGTCATCGACCTGCACCACATAGTTGAGGATCAGCTTCTCGTCCTCGGCCAGGAAGTCGAAGAGATGGTCGGGAACGCTGTAGGTCCAGGTGGCCGTGCCGTTGTTGCTGTTTCCGGCACCCTGAACCACGGTCAGCGGCACTTTGACGGCAGCGATCGCCGCGAGTTGCTCCGGCGTCAGGGATGCGGTGATATCGTTGCCTTCGGCATCGAGATATTTGAACGGCTCGACGGACGAGAGCGCCGCGCTCACGATCGGCCGGTCCGTCAGATCGACGTCGGTGAAGGTGACCGTGCCCGTGATGATGTCCAGCGCCTCGTTGCCGGTCCCGACCTGTTCGACGACGGTGCCGCCTGACGTCGCAACGGTAGGCTTGTCGTTCGTTCCCGTGATCGTGATGGTGATCGGGATGAACCTGGACTCGGGGTTCACCGTGAAATTGGTGTCGACGCGGACCATGTAGGTCAGCGTCAGGGTTTCGCCGGCCGCGAGGAAGTCGAAAACGTGGTCGGGGATCGTGTAGGTCCAGACCGCCGAGCCGTTGTTGTTGTTGGCGGGGTCGGGGACGACGCTGATCTGGATCTGCGTCGCCGCGATGCCCTGCTTCTGGAGCTCCGAGAGGGAGCCGGTGACGTCGTTCTGGCCCGCGGTTTTGTAGACGTAGTTCGGCGCCTCGGCGAGGCTGATGCTCACCGTCGGCCGGTCGCCGAGGTTCTGATCGACGAACCTGATCACGCCGGAAATCGTGTCGGCGCGCGTGTCGCCGGTCGTGTCCGCACGCTCCGTCAACGCGAACGCCGTCTTCACGTTGCCGCTCGCGTCGAAGCTCTGCGCGATCGGCTGGCCGGGAATGCGTACGATGAGCGGCGTGGAGGTGGTGGGCGTCTCCGATCCCTGCGGATTGAGATTGACGAATGTTGCGGTGGCGCTAGGGCCGGACGACGATTTGAGTAACACCTCATAGCCGAACGGCGTGATCGTATCGGTGTAGTTCGTGGTCAGCTTGGTGTTGGTGTTGTTGTCGGTAAACTTCAGCGTGAACACGTCCGTGATCAGCTTCTGCACCTCCGGCGACATCAGTGCATTGGTGATCGAGACGTTGCCGCCGCTGATCTGGATCATCTGGCCGGCCTGGTTGACCGTCGCGATCGGCAGCAGCGTGACCTTGTCGAACAGGATGTAGGAGCCGGTCGTGCCGTTCGGCTCGACCAGCACCTGGAAGCTCGCCTGCGGCTGCGGATCGCCGCCGCCGGCGGGAACGACGAAGTTGATCTGGGTCAGCACCGCCGTGCCGCGGATGCCCATGGTGGCGACCGGCGTGTCGACCTTCATGTCGCCGCGCTTGGCGGTTTCGCCGGCGACGAAGGTGATGGTGCCCGCGACCAGGCTGAGCAGCGAGGAATTGTTCGACCCGTTGGGGTCGTAGACCATCTCGTTCAGCACCATCCGCGCGTTGGAGGACAGGCCGAACACGGTGCCGTCAATGAAGGTGATGCCGAGCGTCGAGTCGGCCCCGGTCGAGACCACGTCGCCCTTCTCGACGTTGTCGCCATTGTTCAGGATGACCGAGACGCCGTTGCGGATCGCGGTCGCGCTTCCCACGAGCTTGGTGACGTGACCGATGACCTGGCCCGCACCGGCACCGGGCGCGGCCTGGGCAACCTGGACATGGCCGGTGAGGGCGTTGACGACGTCGCCGCTGAGGTGGGCACCGTCGGGCGAAGCGAGCGCGGCGCGCTTGTCGCCCCTGAAATAATCGTGAACGACGAACTCATGACCGTCGTGGGACAGCACAAGGTCGAGCCCGGCACGCTTGAACTCACCGTTGAAGATCAGATTGGGGTCGGGAACGACGAACGCGCCGTCGGGCGCGTGACCGTTCGCCTTTGCGGTAAAAGAATCGATATTTGCCCCGACGGGCGAGCGGGAACCCTGGCCGTCCAAAGAAATCGCGCCGTCAAATTGGCCAGCGTAATTCAACCGGGCACCGTATAAAGGGTTAAAATTTAAGTAAGTATCGACCGCCTAAGCTTGCATAGCATTAGCAAGTCCTTAGCGATACCATCTATTGCTTGTGTGATTTCGCATCACTTGGCCCCGGAAGGCCCCACGGCGTGGCGCCGCGACAGAGGAGTGAAAGTAATTCCTCAAATATTCGTATGTCGAATTCAGCCTGTTTCCACGCATTTCCAGTCATCCAAAGTAACCTGCTGTATAGTTACGAAGCAGATACTTTCATCATCTTTCCTTCGCGAGCTCCCGCAGCATCCTGCGGCAAATACGGAGTTAAATCTGTGACCTATCTAACAGAACCCCATGAAATGGGGGTTGTTAGCCATAGGACCCAGATTCGGCACTGCCACAACCTGTGTCTGCAATTGGCTCCATTTCGCGGCAACGCGACACCTCCTAGCCGGCGAATCGTAAAATTTTACGCAATTTCGGTAGGCCCATTTCAGCCTGTCACCCGGTTTTGGAACCCCTGCCGGGCGCGTTAAGCAGAACAAAACGGCCCGTCTCGCACTATCTCCGCGAAAGCAACAAAGCCCGGCACGTCGAGATCGAGGGGGATCTCGTGAAGCCTGGGAAGGGGATGTCAGATGGAGACCGCTGCTCGCTCGCGCGCCTGGCGCGCAATCCTTGTCATGTGCGGCTTGATCCTGCTCGGATCGGCCGCCGAGCTTCGCGCCGGCACGCTGCTGTCGCCCGGCGCCGGCGTCCTAGTGCGCAAATCCGCCGAACCGTTCGGCGTGTTCGCCTTCGCCATCTCGTCCGGTAGCCTGCAGCAGAGATGGTTCGTGCTGAAGGACAAGCTCGACGACGACATGGTGCAGCTCGCGCTGTGTGACGGCGACCGGGACAATTGCGCTTCACCGGCAGCGCTCGAGCTGCTCGCCATAGTCGACCACGCCCGCGCCCGCGACGGTCGCGCGCGGCTCGGCGAGGTCAACCGCGCCATCAATCTCGCCATCCATGCCGCCAATGATGGCACCGACGACGTCTGGAGCTCGCCGCTTTCGACCTTCGCGCGCGGGACCGGCGATTGCGAGGACTATGCCATCGCCAAGCTGGCCGCGTTGCGGCTGGCGGGAATTGCCTCTGAGGACCTCCGCATCGTTGTGGTGCGAGACGTCAGGGCCGGCGAGGCGCACGCAATTGCCGCGGCAAAGCTCGACGGGCAATGGCTGATGCTGGACAATCGCCGCATGGCGATGGTCAAGGATGACGCGACGCGGAGCTATCAGCCACTGTTCGTGCTCCACCAGTCGGCCGTGCTGAAATATGTCGACGAGCCGGTGCAGGTCTCGATGGCGGCCGCCGAGGCACGTTGATTGTTCGTAGCTGGATAGAGCGCAGCAAAATCCGGGACTCTTACCACTCGCACCGGCCCCGGATTAAGCTTGCGCTCCATCCGGGCTACAGACCTTCCACTGCTCGTCCCCACAAACCCATTTCACCGCGCAAGACCAGACGCTAGCATGGCGCCTTCCGTGCGGGGGCGACTTGGAATGCGATTCATCGTGCTGTCTGTGCTTGCGCTGCTGGCATTGCCGGCGGTGCCCGCGTCCGCGCAATCCGACCGCGCGATCGCCGACAGGCTGCCGCTGTTTGCCAGGAACAACTGCCAGCCGATTCGCGACCCCGGCAACCAATTGTTCTGCGGTGATGCCGCGCTTGCCGCCGCCGCCGAGAAGCTGAGCATCGCGATCGAGGAGCGGCTCGCCCGCCTGCCGGATCGCCTGCCCGCTATCGAGGAGAATGCGATCTGGGTCCGCCAACGCAACCTCAGCTGCGGCATCGTCGGCCAGACCGCGATCCGCCCCGACCAATTCGAGACGGTCAAGGCGTGCCTGCTCAAGGTCACCGAGGAGCGCGCCGCGATCGTTCGCGATCCGGATTTCGACTGCCTTGCGGCCAACACTGCTGCGGGCGCGGTGATCTGCGCAGACCCCTCGCTGACGCTTGCCGAAACCGAGCTCAACGGCCAGGTGCTCGGCCTGATCGGCAATTGGACCCGACTGCGGCACGCTTTGCCTTCGCCGAATATGGACGGTGGACGCGCGAGCGCGACCGCAAATGCAATCTGGTCGGCAAGGAGAACGTGCCGCTGCAGGAGCTGGAATCCGCGGAGGACTGTCTCGCCGACCATTTGAAGCGCAAGACAGATGAAATCCGCGCCGCGAAGGGCGATCCCAAAAAAGTGTTCGGCCGGCAGGTCGCGGCCCGCATTCCCGACGCCGACGCCGTCGATTTCTGCGCCGCGCGGATTCATGCGGCCAATTCCTGCGGCAACTTCCTGCGCATCAACCGCGTCTATGCGCTCGACAGCCAGGTGACCGACCAGGAGGCACAGGTCACGGGCGAAATCGAAATGGCCGTGCTCGCTCCCTTCACCGTGTGCAGCAGGATCGCCTCCATCTGCACCGGCACCTGCTGGGACGCCACGACGGGTCGGCCGCAGCAGGGAGCCGGCAACAAGACGCGCCCAGCAGACGTCTTCAACGTCACGCGCCGGCTGAGGGTCCAGCGAACCTTCGCCTTCGTCAAAGCCGCCGACGGCTGGCGCTGCCGGGAAGACGAGCTCGCCCCGGTGAATTCGGGCACCGCGGGCGGAGGATCGTAGGGGCCCTTCTCCCTCTCCCCGTTCTTACGGGGAGAGGGTCGGGGTGAGGGGCTGCTTCGGCAAAGACGGTGAGAGACGGACTCGCGGAGAGTCCCCCTCACCCGGAATTTGCTTGCGCAAATTCCGGCCTCTCCCCGCGCGCGGGGAGAGGCGAAGAGCATCAGAACATCAGATTGTCCTTCACCAGCACCCAGCGGCCGCCCTTGACCTGCTGCACCTGGGTGATGGTGTTGGCGAGGTGGTCGGTCTTGGAGAACTTGGTGGGCGGCGAGTTGAAGATGTCGAGGAATTTCTCGCCCGACTCGAGCGCATCGAGCATCTTCTGCCCGGTGAGATCCTTGCCGGCCTTGTTGGCATAGAACGCAAAAGTCATCATGGCATTGTAGCCGATGATGGCTTGCGTGTTGGCGTCGGCGTTGAACATCTTCTTGTAGTTGACGAGCCAATCCTTCACCTTGCCCTTGGCGGTGTCCTCATAAGGAATCTCGAAGCCGCTGGCAGCATAGAGACCCTCGACGGCGTCCTTGCCCAGCGCAGGAACCTCCATCACGTTCGTGGGGGTGGCCCCGAGGAAGGTGACGTCCCAGCCGAGCTTCTTGGCTTCGGTCATCGCCCCGATGGTCTCGCGCAGCACGGTGCCGAGCACGACGAGGTCGCAGCCATCTGACTTCATCTTGGCGATCTGCGCGCTGAAATCGGAGGCGCCGCGCTTGTAGCTCGTGATCGAGGCCGGCTGCGCCTTCATGGCAGTGAGCTGCTGATTGAAGCCATCGAGCACGTTCTTACCGTACTCGTCGTCCTGATGCATGATGCAGGGCTTCTTGAAGCCCTTCCACTCGATCATGTATTTCACCGCAGCCCGCGTGCTCTCGACATAAGGCAGCAAATTGTTGAACTTCAGACGCTCCTGCGGCTTGGCCGGATCGAACTTGAAGGTGAATTCGGCCGCCGTCAGCGGGAACAGCTGCAGGACACCGGCATCGAACAGGATGTCTTGCGCGGCGAGCACCGTCGGTGATCCCATCGGCCCCACCATCGCGAAGATCTTGTCGCGCTCGATCAGCTTTTGCGACGCCAGCACGGCCTTCTTCGGATCGTAGCCGCTGTCCTCGACGACCAGCCGGATCTTGCGGCCGTGAATTCCGCCGGCCGCATTGATCTCCTCGGCCGCCATCTTCATGCCGTTCGCGACCGGAACGCCCCACCCCTTGATCGGGCCTGACAGGTCCTGGTGAGTGCCGATGACGATCTCGGTTGCCGAGATGCCCTCGTTGGTGACCTTGGTTTGCGCTGCGGCCGGCAGACAGGTGAGCACCACGGCACCCACAGCAAGGCCGAATGCGCTGAACGATTTCGACATTGACGTCTCCTCTCCTAAAGGCCCGTATTGCACGAAGGGCGGGGCCACAGCTCCTTCGCTTTCTCGAAATGGACCGACTCGTCACGCCACCGCACGCTCGCGATACATCGCCTCGATCTCGGCGGCGTAGCGCTTGTTCACGAAGCCGCGCTTCAGCTTCATGGTCGGCGTCAGCTCCTCGTCCTCGGGCGTGAGCTGGCGCTCGATCAGGTAGAACCTCTTGATGGTCTCGACGCGGGCAAAATTGCCGTTGACATGCTCGATCTCGCGCCCGATCAGGTCCTGGATCTCCCTCGCCCGGCACAGGCTGGCATAATTGGTGAAGGGGATGTCGTGATCCTGGGCGAACTTCTCAACATTCTCCTGGTCGATCATCACGAGGCAGGTGAGATAGGGCCGCTTGTCGCCGATCACGACCGCGTCGGAGATGTAGGGCGAGAACTTGAGCTGGTTCTCGATCTCGGACGGCGTGATGTTCTTGCCGCCCGAGGTGATGATGATGTCCTTCATCCGGTCGGTGATGCGCACGAAGCCCTCATTGTCGATGGTGCCGACGTCACCGGTGTGCAGCCAGCCGCGGGAATCGATCGTCTCTGCGGTCTTCTCCGGCTGGTTCAAATAGCCCATGAACAGGAAGTCGCCCTTGATCAGGATCTCGCCGGCGGGCGACAGCGCGACCTCGCCCCAGGGCACCGCAGTGCCGACCGAGCCGAGCTTGATCTTGTCCGCGGGCATCATGGTTGCGACCCCGCAATTCTCGGTCTGACCGTAGACCTCGTGCATGTCGATGCCGAGCGCCAGATACCAGCGGATCAGCTCCGGTGCGATCGGGGCTGCGCCGGTGAACGCGATGCGGCAGCGGTCGAGTCCGATCATGCGGCGGATGTTGCGGAACGCGACCAGGTAGGCGATGCGGTTGGCGATGCGCAGCGATAGCGGCGGCGCCCTGCCCTCGAGCCGGCAATCGACCATGCGGTAGCCGATGCCGATGGCGCGGCGATAGACCCATTGCTGCAGCGGCGTTGCATCCTTCAGCGCGATGGTGATGGCGGAATAGAACTTCTCCCAGACGCGCGGCACGGCCAGAAAGGCGGTCGGCTGCACCTCGCGCAGATTGTCAGGCACGGTTTCCGGGCTCTCGGCAAAATTCATCACCGAGCCGAGCGCGACCGAGATGTAATAGCCGCCGATACGCTCTGCGACGTGGCAGAGCGGCAGGAAGACCAGCCGGTTCTCGTCCTCTCGCGCAGGTATGAAGTCGTTGGCGTGTCGCATCTGGTGGGTGACGCTGCGATTGGCGTGCATCGCGCCTTTCGGCGGGCCGGTCGTGCCGGACGTATAGACGAGGACCGCGAGATCGCCGGCGCTGCGGCTGTCGATCATCTCCTGCCACAGCGCTTCGCGGCCGACCATGTGGTTGCGGCCGAGCGCGCGAAACTCGTCCAGCGACATCACCATGTCGTCGGAGAAACCGCTGAGGCCCTCCATGTCGAACACGATGATCTTCTGCAAGCTGGGGCATCGCGCGCGGCAGGTGAGAATCTTGTCGAGCTGCTCCTCGTCCTCGGCGAAGATCACCTTCGTGGCGGAGTCGTTGACGAGATACTCGACCTGGGACGAAGAATCGGTCGGATAGATTCCGCTGGAGACGCCGCCGGCGCACAATATGCCCATGTCGGCATAAACCCATTCGGGCACGGCATTGGCGATGATGGAGGCGACCTCGCCGGGCATGAAGCCGACGGCGCGGAGCGCGTAGGCGATCTCTTTGGAGATCTCCAGCCATTCTAGCCAGCTCGTCGGCTGCCAGATGCCGAACTTCTTCTCGCGGATCGCCGGCCTGTCGCCCCGCGTCTCGGCGGCGCGCAAGAAGCTCTTCGCGATCGTATCAGCGACCGTCAGCACCGCCGGTCGGGCCATGCACCTCTCCTCCTTGTCGCCTTCCCTCCGCTGCCTGCCTTGCCGGCCGGTCTTTGCTCAACGTTGGGCAAGCTCATCTTACTGCCAGCTCGTCCTCACCGCCACGTCTTCTTCTTTTTCCAGCGCCGCTCGCCGCGCGCGCCGGCTTCCTTGGCGCCAAGGTAGAATTCCTGGATGTCCTGGGAATGCATCAAGCGGTCGCAGGTATCGTTCATCACGATACGGCCGATCTCCAGCACATAGCCGTAATGGGCGGTTTCCAGCGCCACCTTGGCGTTCTGCTCGACCAGCAGGATCGACATGCCCTGCTCCTCGTTGACCCGGCGGATGATGGTGAATATCTCCTTCACCAGCAGTGGCGACAGGCCGAGCGAGGGCTCGTCGAGCAAGAGCAGCGTCGGCCGGTTCATCAGCGCGCGCCCGATCGCGAGCATCTGCTGCTCGCCGCCGGAG
Organism: Bradyrhizobium sp. SUTN9-2; assembly: GCF_003122645.1. Taxonomy (NCBI): domain Bacteria; kingdom Pseudomonadati; phylum Pseudomonadota; class Alphaproteobacteria; order Hyphomicrobiales; family Nitrobacteraceae; genus Bradyrhizobium; species Bradyrhizobium sp. SUTN9-2. The sequence goes on along the minus strand of NZ_LAXE01000001.1, from coordinate 1,672,058 downwards.
AGCTGGCCCGCCGGCTGGTTGATGCGCTCCTTCAGGCGCGGGAAATAGCCGTAGACGCGCTCCATGTCCTCCGCGACGCCGTCCCGGTCCTTGCGCGGATAGGCACCCATCATCAGGTTCTCGCGCACCGAGAGGAACGGGAACACCTCGCGCCCCTCGGGCACGTGGCTGAGGCCGAGCCGCACGATGCGGTCGGCCTCCATGCGCTGGATCGGCTTGCCCATGAACTCGATCGCGCCCTTCTGCGGATCGAGGATGCCGGAGATGGTCTTCAGCACCGTGGTCTTGCCGGCCCCGTTGGCCCCGAGCAGCGTGACGATGCGCCCGCGCGGCACCTCCAGCGAGATGCCGCGGATCGCCATGATCGGCCCGTAATAGCTCTCGATGTTGGAGAGCTTGAGGATGATATCCTGGGGCGCAGCGGCATCCATCGGTCAGGCTCCCAGATACGCGGCGACGACGTCGGGGTGCTGCTGCACTTCAGCGGGCGAGCCCATCGCCAGCACCCTTCCGTAGTTCAGTGCGATGACGCGATCGGAGACCCGGTTGACCAGCGACATGTCGTGCTCGACCATCAGCACGGTGATACCGAGCTCGGTCCTCATGTCCCGAATCCAGAACGACATGTCGCCGGTCTCCTCCACGTTGAGACCCGAGGACGGCTCGTCCAGCAGGATCAGCTTCGGCTCCGAGCAGAGCGCGCGCGCCAGCTCGATCACCTTGCGCACGCCGTAAGGCAGGCCCGAGATCAGCTTGTCGCGATAGGGTTCGAGGTCGAGGAATTCGATGACCTGCTCGACCCGGCGGCGGTGAACCTTTTCGTTGGCCCGCACGCTCGGCAGGAACAAGAGCTCCTGCCACAGCTGCGTGGTCGAATGGCGGTGGCGGCCGACCAGAAGGTTCGACAGCACGGTCGCGTTCTCGAACAGCTCGATGTTCTGGAAGGTACGGGCGATGCCGAGCTTGGCGATGTCGTAGGGCGGCTGCTCGGTGATGTCCTGGTCCTCGAAGAAGATACGGCCCGAGGTCGGCCGGTAGATCCGCGAGATCAGGTTGAAGATCGAGCTCTTGCCGGCTCCGTTCGGCCCGATGATCGAGAGGATCTCGCCCTTCTCCACCGCGAACGAGACCGCATCGACCGCCTTGAGGCCGCCGAAATGCAGCGACAGGTTCTCGGCGCGGAAATAGCTCATCGATTGCGCTCCGACTTCACGTAGATCTTCTGCCGCTTGAAGGTGGCGCGCTTGTAGAGCGGGAACAGCTGGAAGAAGAGCTTGATCTTGAGCCAGCGGCCGTAGAGCCCGAGCGGCTCGAACAGCACGAACAGCACGATGATGATGCCGTAGATCGCGCCCTTCAGGCCGTTGAGCGAGGCGAAGGCCGCGACCTTCGCCTGGATATTGCCCGCAGTCGCCGTGCCGGCGCCGAATGTCGCGGCAATGCCAGCGATGATGCCGGGCATGTCGTCCTTGAGATAGGTGAGGAACGGGTCGATCATCACGATGAAGATCGCGCCGAGCACGGCGCCGTGCAGGCTGAAGGTGCCGCCGATCAGGATCACGATGATGAACTCGATCGAGAGCTGAAGCGTGAACATCTCCGGCGAGATGAAGGAGAGCTTGTGCGCGAACAGGACGCCGGCAAAGCCGGTGATCGCGGCCGAGATCGCGAACGACTTCACCTTGTAGAGCGCGACATTGACGCCCATGCTGCGCGCCGCCGTCTCGGAATCGCGGATCGCGACGAAGGCGCGGCCCGTCGGCGAACGTAGTAGATTGAGCGTGCCGACGATGGTCAGCACCAGCACGGCAAGGCAGAGGTAATAGAAGGTCGGGCTGTCGCGCGGCACGGCGACGCCGAGCAGCGACAGCGTCTTGACCCGCATGCCCTCGTTACCGTGGGTAACGCTTTCCCATCGCGCCAGGATCTCCTCCACGATCAGGGCAAACGAGATGGTGGCGATGACGAGATAGATGCCGGTGAGGCGCAGCGCCGGAAAGCCGACGATCGCGCCGATGATGCCGGTCAACAGCCCAGCCGCGAGGAAGTAGACGGGGAACGGCACGTTGTACTTCTGCAAGTACGCCGCCGTGTAGGCGCCGATCGCGAGGAACGCCGCGTGCCCAAGCGAGGCCTGGCCGGTGAAGCCGGTCAGAATCAGCAGCGCCACGCCGACGATCGCATAGATGCAGACGAAGACGAGCTGGCTCATCAGATAGCTGGAGAGCACGTGAGGCGCGATCAGCAGCAGCGCGAGCAGGACGCCGTAGGTGACGACGTAGCCCGAATGCGGGAACAGCTTGATGTCGTCCTCGTAGTCGGTCTTGAACAGGAAGCGCATGGCGTTCAGACCTTCTTGCGGACGTGGAGGCCGAACAGGCCCTCGGGCTTCAGCAGCAGCACGGTGAGCAGCACGATGTAAGGCGCGGCGTCCTTCCAGCCCTCGGGCAGGTAAAAGCCGGCCATGCTCTCGATCACGCCGATCAGGACGCCGCCGACCACCGCGCCCGGGATCGAGCCGAAGCCGCCGAGCACGGCGGCGGGAAACGCCTTCAGGCCGAGCACGAGGCCGACATTGGAGTGGATGAAGGTGATCGGCGCCAGCAGCACGCCGGCACAGGTCGCGACCGCAGCGCTGATCGCCCAGACGACCGACACCACGCGCTTGACCGGAATGCCCATGTAATAGGCTGCCAGCATATTTTCGGAGCTGGCGCGCATCGCGGTACCGAGCGTGGTCTTGTTGAAGAACAGCCAGAGCAGCGTGCACAGGATCATCGTCGCCGCGATCACCGAGAGCTTGTCGTAGGCGAGCACCAGCGAGCCCATGCGCAGCACGCCCTGGCTGAAAGGCGTCTCGATCTTCAGGTCGTCGGTGCCCCAGATCATGCCGGCGACCGAACGCAGGAAATAGCCGAGACCGATTGTGACCATGATGATGGAGAATTGCGGATAGCCGAGGATCGGCCGCACCACCACGCGCTCGGCCAGCATGCCGAACAGCGCCATGGCGGCGACCGCACCGGCGAAGCCGATCCAGTAGTTCAGGCCCATCATGCCGATGAAGGTGAAGGCGAAGAAACCGCCCAGCATCATCAGATCGCCCTGGGCGAAATTGACGACTTCGGTGGCCTTGTAGACGAGCACGAAGCCGAGCGCGATCAGGCCGTAGACGCAGCCGAGCGCAACACCGCTGACCAGCTGCTGAACGAAATCCAGCATTGACGCGCGTCCTCCCCGATGCAACCGGCGATCTTCGAGGCCGCCTTGCCGCATCTTGTGTCCAGTCGCTACGCAGTCGTTTCGCCGCGTTAGCGCCATTTGTCCGGAATCAATTCAGCCTGAACGCCCGCGCGCTGTCAACAAACGGTGACTTGTCGAGATACCTTGTCTTTAGTCCAATCCGGTTGGCGGAATTTGCGGCAGTGCGATTCACGGTGCCGAAACATCTTCGGGTCATGGTCGCGGGCGATGCAAACCGGATGGTGTGGCCGTCATGAAGCCGGACAACTCGGCCTTGGAAGTCCGAGGGTTAACGAAGCGTTTTGACCGTCTGGCGGTCGACAGCCTCGATCTCACCATTCACGCCGGCGAATTCTACGCCCTGGTCGGCCCCAATGGCGCCGGCAAGACCACCACTTTACGCATGGTTGCGGGCCTGCTCAGGCCCGATGCCGGCGCCGTTTCGATCTTCGGCATCGATGCGCTCCAAGACCCCGTCGCCGCCAAGCAGGTGATGGCCTGGGTCTCCGACGAGCCCATGATCTACGACAAGCTCACCCCGCTCGAATATCTCGAATTCGTCGCCGGCCTCTGGGGCATCGTGCCGTCGATCTCGCAACCGGCCGCCGAGGAACTGCTCGATTCGCTCGGCCTCGAGGCGCACCGCCACGAGCGCTGCGAGGGCTTTTCCAAGGGCATGCGCCAGAAGGTCGCTCTCGCAGGGGCGCTGGTGCACGATCCCCGCCTCATCATTCTCGATGAACCCTTGACGGGGCTCGATGCGGTTTCCGCCCGCCATGTGAAGGGCCTGCTCAGCGCGCGTGTCCGCGCCGGCTGCACCGTCATCATGACCACGCATATCCTCGAAGTCGCCGAGCGCATGGCCGACCGCATCGGCGTGATCGCCTCCGGCCGCCTGGTCGCGGAAGGCACGCTCACCGAGCTGCGCCACCAGAACGGCCATGCCGACACCAGCCTGGAAGACCTCTTCATCGCGCTGGTGACGCTTCAGGAAGCGGCATGAGCTCGGCCACCGCGCTGTCCTGGTTTGCCCGCCACGAGCTGCGGCTCGCCTGGCGCGAATGGCTCGCCATGATGACGGGCGGGCGGCGCAAACGGGCGCGCGCGGCAATGATCGGCCTCATGTGCTTCGCCGCGCTGCTCCACCTGCCGGCCTGGGCGGTGATCGGCCGTTTCGCCGACCTGCAGTTGCCGCTCGACAAATCCTCTCTGATCGTGATTTCGGCGACGATCTTTCTCGCCTGGACCTTGATGCTGTCGCAGGCGATCGAATCCGTGACGCGGGTATTCTACGCCCGCGCCGATCTCGACCTGATCATGTCCTCGCCGGCGCGGCTCGCCAATCTGTTCTCGGTCCGCATCGCCGCGATCGCGCTGACCGTCACCGTGCTGGCGCTGCTGTTCTCGACACCCTTCATCGACGTGCTGGTGATCGGCGGCGGCGCACGCTGGCTGGCGGCCTTCGGCGTCGTCATTGCGATGGGCCTGTCCGCGGCGGCGATCGCGATCGCCGTCACCATTCTCCTGTTCCGGTTGATCGGCCCGGCGCGGACGCGCCTGATCGCACAGATCCTCGCCGCCATCATCGGTGCGGGTTTCGTGATCGCGCTTCAGGTCGCCGCGATCATGTCCTACGGCACGCTGTCGCGCTTCACCATCCTGACCTCGGGCAGCGGTGCCGCCTACGCCCCCGACGTCGACAGCATCTGGTGGTGGCCGGCGCGGGCAGCGATGGGCGACAGCGAGGCGCTGGCGCTGCTTCTCGCGCTCGCTCTGGTCATGCTCGGCGGCGTGATGGCGATCTTCTCGCACCGCTTTGCCGACACCGCGATCGATGCGGCGGCCTACGCCACGTCCGGCCGCGTCCGTGCCAAGGAGCGCCCGTTCCGCGGCGGATCGCGCCAGCAGGCGCTGCGTCGCAAGGAATTCATGCTGCTGTGGCGCGATCCATGGCTGATCTCGCAGACCTTGATGCAGCTGCTCTATCTGGTGCCGCCGGCGCTGCTGCTCTGGCGTAATTTCGCCGACAGCTCCGCGGCGCTGACACTGATCACACCCGTCATCGTGATGGCGGCCGGACAGCTCGCCGGCGGGCTCGCCTGGCTGACGATCTCGGGCGAGGACGCGCCCGACTTGGTCGCGACCGCGCCCTTGATGCCGTCCGGCATCATCCGTGCCAAGATCGAGGTGGTGCTGATCGCGATTGCCGCAATCTTCGCTCCGCTGCTCGCGGCGCTGGCCTTTGCCTCGCCATCCCAAGCCGCAATCAGCGCGGGTGCGATCATCATCAGCGCGGCCTCGGCGACCGCGATCCAGCTCTGGTTCCGGGTGCAGGCAAGGCGCAGCCAATTCCGGCGCCGTCAGACGTCTTCGCGGCTTGCAACCTTCGCCGAGGCCTTCTCATCGATCGGCTGGGCCGCCACCGCCGCACTGCTGCTCGCCCTTCCCCTGGCCGGCCTCATCAGCGGCCTAATCACCGCTAGCCTCGTCGCGGTCACCTGGAAGTTCAGCCCGAAGCGCGAGCTATAGGTGCGACACTGACGCGCTGTTGATCGCACCCCATTGGCGATGCTCCGCATTGCACGCTAGACTTCGCCGTGAAGTCATCGGGGACGGATCCATGCGACGACTGGTTTTGGCGGCTATCGCGCTGTTCAGCGCATTCCTGACCCCTGCCCTGGCCCAGCAACCACTGCGCAGCGAATGCCTGGCGATGGCCAACGCGGCGCCGCGGATCATGCCGGTCGTCTTCAGGCAGGCTGCAGCTGCGCCCGAGGTCGAGATCACCTATGCCGGCCATTCCACCTATTTCATCGACACGCCCGCCGGCTTGCGCATCGCGACCGACTATAGCGGCGCCTACCAGGTCGGGCGACTGCCCGATGTCGTCACCATGAACCGGGCGCACAGCACCCATTACACTCTCTTTCCGGACAAGCGCATTCCCCACGTGCTGCATGGCTGGAGCGAGGACGGCAAGCCGGCGATCGTGTCGCAGCGCATCAGCGACACCTTCATCCGCAACGTCACCACCGACATCCGCCGCTATTACGGCGACGATGCCGGCAGCGACATGATCCGCGACGGCAATTCCATCTTCATCTTCGAGGCAGCCGGCCTCTGCATCGGCCATCTCGGCCACCTCCATCACAAGCTCGACGACAGCCATTTCGCCCAGATCGGACGGCTCGACATCGTGATGGTGCCGATCGACGGCACTTATACCATGACGCTCGACGGCATCTCCGAGATCACCAAGCGGCTGCGCGCCTCGGTGGTACTGCCGATGCACCGCTTCGCCACCCCGCTCGACGACTTCATGCGCCGGATCGGCCAGCAGTTCGAGATCGACCGGCGCGTCGAGCGCTCCTTCCGGATGTCACGGGATACGCTGCCGACGAAGCCGACGGTGATCATCCTCGACGGGGTCTGACTCAGAATCGGAACGCATCACCCGTCAACGACTTGGTTGCTCCAAGACCCACCTCAGTCGGAGCAATCATGAGCAGACGGTTCCTGGTCATCGGCTCGTTTGCGGCCATCTATCTCCTGTGGGGTTCCACCTATTTCGCCATCACGCTGGGCTTGCAATCGATACCGCCGTTTCTGCTGATGGCCGTTCGATCGTTATGCGGCGGCATGATCTTGCTCGCCTTCAGCGGCAGGCATGTCGCGAATACCACGGGCCGGACATGGTTGCAGGCAGGCCTTTGCGGGCTGCTTTTCTTCGTCGGCTGCCACGGCGTTCTCGCCTTCGCACAACAATCGGTTCCGTCCGGCGTGGCCGCCATCGTGCTCGCCACGATTCCGTTCTGGATCCTTCTGGCGGACACGCTCTTTCCGGGCGATCAGCGCCCGCGGCCGATCGCGCTGCTCGCGCTCATCCCCGGCTTCGTGGGCGTCGGGCTCGTGGCATGGCAAAATGCCGAGCAGGCCGGCATCAGCATGCTTCCGATCGTCTGGCTGCTCGCGGCGGCGCTGTCGTGGTCGATCGGCACCGTGCTGTCGCGCAGCATGTCGCATCAAGCATCCGCGATCGCGCTGTCTGGCATGCAACTGTCGATCGGGGGCGCCGTGTTGTTCGCGATCAGCTGGCTGACGGGCGAACTGGAGAGCTTTAGACCGAGCGAGGTCTCGATGACGTCCGTTGCAGCAGCTCTTTGGCTGATCGTCTCCGGCAGCGTCATCGGCTTCGCCGCCTACAATTGGCTGCTCGAGAATGTCTCGACCTCCCTGGTCTCGACCTACACATTCGTCAATCCGGTCATCGCGGTGCTGCTCGGCACCCTCGCGCTCGGAGAGCCGTTCTCTCGCATGATGCTCGTGGGCGCGAGTCTCGTCATTGTCGCCGTTGTCGCCATCTGGCGTGCTGAGAGCTCGAGCAATCGGTCGACGCAGGCGGAGGCCGATCGTCCCATGAGACATCTGTCGCTGCGCAAGACCTGACGACCGACGGCAATTTTCTCCAAGTCGCCCGCGGCTCATCCGTGCTGAATCCTCCGCAGCAGGAGAGCAACATGAACGACTTTGCGAGACTTCTTCACGCCAGCGCACCGCATCCCGAGCACGCGGCCGCGCTTCAGCTCTACGGCCGTTTCGTCGGCGACTGGGACGCCGAGATCACCGCCTTTGGACCGGACGGCAGAAGCCACACCGCGCCGGGCGAAATCCATTTCGGCTGGGTGCTGGAAGGCCGTGCGGTGCAGGACGTCTGGATCATTCCCCGGCCAGCGGGCAGCGCAGCCTTTCCGATCGCCGGCAATTGGTACGGCACCACGCTGCGCGTCTACGATCCGGCCATGGATGCGTGGCGGATTTCCTGGTTCGATCCGGGCCGCCGCGTGTTCCGGCAGCAGATCGGCCGTCCCCGCGGCGAGGACATCGTGCAGGAAGGCACGACCGAATCCGGCGAGCTGACGCGCTGGAGCTTTACTGAGATTACCGGGGACTCCTTCCGTTGGCGTGGGGAGGTCAAGCCGGCCACGGCAGTGGACTGGCGGCTGATGGTCGAAGTAAGAGCAAGACGGCGGACGGGCTGACGAGCATACCGCATTGCTCGTGATGATGGGTGCGGTTGCGCAAGGCGCGCTGCTGCATGCGGAAATGAGGTGCTAGGCTCCCGACACAAAACATCAGGGAGCGAAGGCCGATGGCAGCAAGCGGTGTACCCGCCAACACGAGCGGGCTGTTCGTCGATCCGCGTGAGGACTGGCTGGCACTGCATCGGGAGGAGATCATCGATCCCTTGCGGCCGATCGTCGATCCCCATCATCATCTGTGGAATCGCGGGCACCGCTATCTGATCGAGGAGATGGCCGCCGACATCGCCTCCGGTCACAACGTCATCGCCACCGTCTATGTCGACTGCCGTTCGATGTACCGCGCGCATGGGCCCGAGGCGTTCCGGCCCGTTGGCGAGGTCGAGTTTGCCAACGGCGTCGCCGCCATGAGTGCGAGCGGCGGCTACGGCAAGGCCGCGATCTGCGCCGGCATCGTCAGCCATGCCAATCTGCTGCTCGGCGACGCTGCAAAGGGCGTGCTGGAAGCCGAGATCGCCGCAGGCAACGGCCGCTTTCGCGGCATCAGGCATTCCTCGGCCTGGGATGAAGATCCTGTCGTCGCCGGCATGTATGCGAACAGGCCGAAGGGATTGTTGCAGGACCCGACCTTCCGCAAAGGCTTTGCCTGCCTCGCGCCTCTCAAACTCAGCTTCGATGCCTGGCTGTTCCACCCGCAAATCGGTGAGCTCACGGCACTGGCGCGCGCCTTCCCCGACACCAGGATTGTGCTCGACCATTGCGGCGGCCCGGTCGGAACCGGCCGCTTCGCGGGCCGGCGCGAGGAGGTGTTTGCGCAATGGCGCGCCTCGATCCGGGAGATCGCGACATGCGAAAATGTGGTGGTGAAGCTCGGTGGTCTCGCGATGTGCCTGCTTGGCTACGACTTCCATTTGCGCGAGAGGCCGCCGACATCCGAGGAGCTTGCCGCGGCCTGGCGGCCCTATGTCGAGACCTGCATCGAGGCGTTCGGCCCGAAGCGCGCGATGTTCGAAAGCAATTTCCCCCCGGACAAGGGCCAGTGCAGCTACCAGGTGATCTTCAATGCCTTCAAGCGTATCACCTCAAAGCTGAGCGAGGCCGACAAGACGGCGTTGTTCTCGCAGACCGCGATCGACGTCTACCGGCTCGAGCTGCCGTCATGATGAAAAGAGGGGCCGGGACCTTGATCCCGACCCCTCTTCGTCGTGGCCGCTGGGAAGCGTCCTTGAAACCCTGGTGTCCGCTTAGCCGGCGCCCATCAGCGAGGCCGGACGGCGCTCGCCGGTGGAGGCGAACATCTTCTTCAGCTTGTTGATGACGCGGATCAGGAAACCGATCACCACCGGATTGGTCTTGCGGCAGAAGGCGATCTTCTTGACGTGGCCTTCGACATGCCATTTGGCATGCGCGCCGTCGCGGAAGAAAATGACGTCGCCGGGGCCGTAGCGCTTGGGCGGCATGCCGTCGCTCTCGAGCACGATCGATCCTTCCATGATCATGATCGTCTCGTCGATGTCGTAGTACCAGTTGAAGCGGCCTTCGGTGCAGTGCCAGATGATCGTCTGCGCGGTGCCGTCGGCGCTGGTCGACAAGACGCGGGAGCGGGATACCGGATTGCCCTCGATGATCCAGGACGGCTCGATCGGCCGCAGCTCGAGGTCCACATTGCAACTACCGATTTCAATCAATGTGCGCGACATCTGCTTCCCCAGAAGATTTAAATATGAATGGCCGGGTCTCGGCCCGGATTGCTTCGAAAGAAGTTGGGACGCTAGTAGGCTGCTTTTAATTCTTTCTTACATGGCACTCGACAATCAGCCCAGAGTTGCGGGTGCGATACGGTTAACGTCACGATTTCCTCTGCGAATTCGCACACATGAACCTAGCTTGTCCGGGGTGCGACAAAGTGCGCGAAGTCTTGGGAAGGAGCCGCACCGATGCCCCTCACGCCGGAGATTCTGACAGCCAACAGCGAGGTCGTCGCCAGGCTCCGCAGTCTCGACGTCTCCTTCGAACCGGACGAGGAGCCCTGGTTCACCATCGACGGCGTCGAAAGCCCGCGGCACATCGGCAGTGACAGCTCCGGCAGCGCGTTCGTGCTGCTGCCGTCGCAGAATGTGCTCTATGTCTCGTCAGAGGGCCGCGCGGGCATCATCGCGGAAAGTTTCGATGCATTGATCCAGCTTGTCGTTGCCCGTCCCTACTGGCGCGACATCCTCAAATTCTCCGGGGGCGGCGACCTTGCAGAGATGCGCCGCGCGGCGGATGCGCTGGAGGCAAGGCTCCAAGACGAGGATGACGTCAGCGAGGCCCGCGAACAGATCCGCGGCGCGCTCGCGCTGGCGGACGCGGACGATCCGATTGGCGCGCTCTACGAGGCGGTGGCGGCGTCCGACGCGATCGTGCGGGCCACCGACGGCAGCCCCTTCACGACGCTGTTCAACCGCTTCAGCATCGACAACAGCCCGACCCTGCGCAACGCGGCGGCGTGAGGGGGAAGACTGACGCGAGGACGTTCACCTCTCCCCAGCGGGGAGAGGTTGACCACGTCCTGGACTGCCTATTGGACCAAAATCTAGATTACGACTTCGCCCATTCGCCCTTGCGGAAGACGGGCACCTTGCTGCCGTCGGCCAAGATGCCGTCGATGTCGGTCTCGGCCGAGCCGATCATCCAATCAATATGGATCAGGCTCTGGTTGCCGCCTTGCGCCGCGATCTGCTGCGGCGTGAGCTGGGCACCGTTGACGAAGCATTTCGAATAGCACTGGCCGAGCGCGATGTGCGAGGCCGCGTTCTCGTCGAACAGCGTGTTGTAGAACAACAGCCCGCTCTGCGAGATCGGCGAGGAATGCGGCACCAAGGCCACCTCGCCGAGGCGCCGCGCGCCCTCGTCGGTATCGAGCACCTTGTTCAGCACCTCGGCGCCGCGCGAGGCCTTGGCGTCGACGATCTTGCCGTCCTCGAACCGCACCGCGATGTTGTCGATCAGCGTGCCCTGATAGGACAGCGGCTTCGAGCTCACGACGTGGCCGTAGACGCGGCGGCAATGCGGCGTGGTGAAGACCTCTTCGGTCGGGATATTTGCGTTGCAGCTGATGCCGTTCTTGGACAGCGAGGCGCCGCCTTCCCATTCGTGGCCGTCGGCAAGGCCGATGGTGAGATCGGTGCCGGGACCCGAGTACTGAAGCGCACGGAAACGCTGGCCGTTGAGCCAGTTGGTGCGCTCGCGCAGCACCGCATTGTGGCTCGCCCAATTGCTAATCGCGTCCTCGCGATCGACACGGGACGCGGCGAAAATCGCGTCTGCGAGCTTGCCGACCGCAACGTCCTCGGGATCGTTCGGGAACACCAGCTTCGCCCAGGACGCGCTCGGATAGGCGATGATATTCCAGTTGGTGTCGAAATTGACGATCTTCTCCAGCGCAGGCTGATAGGCCATCGAATTGGCCTTGCTGGCGCGCGCCACCTTGGAAGGATCCTCGCCGGACAGCAACATCGGGTTGTCGCCGACGATGGCAAGCCGTGCAGTGTTGTCGGAGAACGCCTTGGCCATGCCCTCGTAGAGCCAGCCGGCGGCACGATCGAAACTGTTGTCGTGGCCGTGGCGGTAGCGCGCCAGCGTCATCTCCTCGTCCGACAGGATCGGCGTCACGAGGCCGGCGCCGGCCTTGTAGGCATGCACGGCGATCCGCCGCACCAGCGGCAGCGCGATCGCGGGCGCCGTCAGAAGCAGATCCTGTCCCGGCCGCAAGCCCAGGCCCACTTTCACCGCCACCTCGGCCAGTCGGTCGAGCTTCGCCGGATCGATGGGAGTGGAAGGATTGCGTTGATCAGTCATGCCGGGCCCTCTGCCGAAAGTCGCTCACTCAATTTAAGTCTAGCATCGCGGGGCACAAGTATGCGAGCGTCTTGCGCCCTTGGAAAGATACGCAGTTTCACGCATTTTGGTTTTCAACGCGTTGCCGATGCCAGCACCCGGTCGACCATGGCGGGCGCAAGGCCGAGGTAATTTTTCGGTGAAGTGAGCGCCTCGATTGTGGCACGATCGATGTGGCTCGATATCCGTGAATCTGCGGATAGCGCGTCAGCAAGGGTCATTCCCTTCTCGTTGGCCTGACGGCAGGCGTCATAGACGACGTCGTGCGCCTCCTGCCGGCCGATCTGCGGGGCGAGGCCCATCATGACCGCTTCGGCCACAATCAGGCCGCGGCTGATGGCGAGATTGTCGTTCATCTTCGCCTCGTCTACGATGAGGCCCGCGAGCGCGAACTTCGCCTGGTGCAGCGCGCCGGCGGCCAGCACGAAGCTTTCGGGAATCGCCATCCATTCCGCGTGCCAGGGGCCGGTGGCACGCTCGAAATCCTGCACCATGGCATCGAGCATCAGGCCGGCGTGCTGGCGCACCGCCTTGGAGGCCGCAAGCATCAATTCCGAGGAGATCGGGTTGCGCTTCTGCGGCATGGTCGAGGAGGCGCCGCGCCCCTTGACGAAGGGCTCGTAGACCTCGGCGAATTCGGTCGAGGCCATGATCATGATGTCGAGCGCGATCTTGCCGAGAGAGCCGGTGACGAGAGCAAGGAAGTTCACGGCTTCGGCGAAGCCGTCGCGCGCTACGTGCCAGGTCGAGGCGGGAACGCCGAGCTTCAGCTCGTTGCAGAGCGCCTCCTGCACCTCGAACCCCCTGTCGCCGAGCGACGCCAGCGTACCGGCCGCGCCGGCGAACTGACCGACCAGCACGCGCGGCTTCAGCTGCGCCAGCCGCTCGGCGTGGCGGTCGAACATCGCGAGCCAGATCGCGCTCTTGTAGCCGAAGGTCACCGGCAGCGCCTGTTGCAGATGGGAGCGGCCCGCCATCGCCGTGTCGCGATGGCGCTTCGACAGATCGGCGAGGATCTTGCGCAGCTCGGCGATGTCACGTTCGACGATCTCGAGCGCGGCGCGCAGTTGCAGCACCACGGCGGTGTCCATAATGTCCTGCGTGGTGGCGCCCCAATGCACGTAGCGGCCCGCCTCGCCGCATTGCTTCACCATTTGATGCACCAAAGGCAGGATCGGGTAGCCGACGACATCGGTCTCCTGCCTGAGCAGATCGAAGTCGAGCGCGCCGATGTCGGTCCGCGCCGCGATCGCTGCGGCCGCCTCGTGTGGGATCACACCGCACTTCGCCTCCGCCTTCGCCAGCGCCACCTCGACCTCGGCATAGCGTGCGACCGTCGCGACGTCCGAGAACACCTCGCGCATCTCAGGCGTACCGAAGGCGTCGCGAAACAGCAGGGAGTCGAGCACAGTGGTGGCGGCGGGGAAAGCAGGCATGGACACTTCTTCTGGGTTGGTGTTTTCTGTCGGTGTACCTTACGTACGCAGGGCAGATCGGCAAAGGGCATTCCCCGTTGTGCGCGACACTAAAACGGCATTCCCCGCAATGGCGAAGCCGTTGTCGCTGAGAGGGCCTGCGCTACGCTCCCGCGCTCCAGGATGACGGTGCTGGAGGGGCGCCTGATCTCGTCGCCAGATTTACACCGCAACATTCTAGCTGCGGATGTATTCCCCTCGGAAAACCACATGGCTGCCATCACGCGATTGCGATGAACCAAACGCCCCCTTCGGCAGACACACGATCTTTCGACCCAAATTTCATTTTGTTTGTTTGCCCGATTTCGCAATGAGGCCCGAGTTTTCGACGTGCAGTTTCTGTTCCGGGACCACCTTCTCGATACCGACCGGCGCGAGCTGAGCCGCGAGCAGGTTCCCATTGCCGTGGAGCCGCAGGTTTTCGACCTCGTCGTCCACCTCATGCAGAACCGCGACCGGGTCGTCAGCAAGGACGAGCTGATCGACAAGATCTGGCACGGGCGCAGCGTCTCCGAATCCACCCTGACCAGCCGGATCAACGCGGCGCGCAAGGCGATCGGCGACGATGGCGCGAGCCAGTCGCTGATCCGCACCATCACCCGCAAGGGTTTTCGCTTCGTCGGCGACGTCCAGACGCAAATCGGCGCGGTCGCGCCGGAGCCGGTCCGGATCGCCCCGTCCCAGGCCACCTTCGCTCTGCCGGAGCGGCCCGCGATCGCTGTGCTGCCCTTCACCAATATGAGCGGCGAGGTCCAGCAGGATTATTTCTCCGACGGTATCAGCGAGGACATCATCACGGCGCTGTCGAAGCTGCGCTGGTTCTTCGTCATCGCGCGCAACTCCTCCTTCGTCTACAAGGGCCGCGCCGTGCACATCCACGAGGTCGCGCGGGAGCTCGGGGTGCGCTACGTGGTCGAGGGCAGCGTGCGGCGGAGCGGCGAACGGGTGCGCATCTCGGCCCAGCTCAACGACGTCTCGACCGGCAGCCATCTCTGGGCCGAACGCTACGACCGCGAGCTCGCCGACATCTTCGCCGTGCAGGACGAGATCACGGAAGCGATCGTCGCCGCCATCGAGCCGCAGCTCTATGCTGCCGAAAGCTTCCGGGCCCAGCAGAAGCCGCCGGGCAGCCTGGATGCATGGGACCTCGTGATGCGCGCGTTGTCGCATTATTGGCGCATCACCCGCGAGGACAATGCCGCCGCGCAGAAGTTGCTGGAAGAAGCGGTCGCGGTCGATCCCGCCTATGGCAAGGCGCTCGGCCTGCTCGCCACCAGCCATATCTTCGGCGCGCATATGGGCTGGGCCGACATGGCTGCCACCATGCCGGTCGCCGAGCGTGCGGCGCTCGCGGCGGTGGAGGCCGACCGCGAGGATGCCTGGGCCCATCACGGCCTTGCTTACACCTACCTGTTCCGCCGCCGCTTCGACGACGCGCTGGCTGAATTCGAGCTGGCCTTGCGGCTCAATCCGAATTTCGCGATGGCGCATGCCTTCCACGGCGTGACGCTGTGCTATGCCGGACGTTGGCAGGACGGCGATGCCGCCGCCCGCCGCGCGCTGCGGCTGAGCCCGCGCGACCCGCTCGCGGCGATCTATTGCGGGGTTGCGGCCTATGCCCGGTTCGTCGGCCGCGACTACGCGGGCGCCGTGCAGATGGCTCGGGAATCGATGCGCCAGCGCGGGGATTTCGTCGGCGCCCACCGCGTGCTGACGGCCGCCGCCGGCATGCTCGGCGATCCCGCCCTCGCGGCATCCGCCCTGGAAGGCCTGCGCCGCACCCAGCCCGAGGTCTCGCTGGCCTGGATCACGCGCGAGCTGCCGATGCTGCGGGAAGAGGATCGTACGCACTATCTCGAGGGATTGCGGCGCGCCGGAATGACGTGACGGTCGCTGGCGCGACCGCTCCGCTTGATCCCCGTGTCAGGTGCTAATCGTCGTCAGGCCCGAACAGCCTGATCTGCGGGAAGCCGCTGCGCGACCGCCCCGCGTAATCGCGCGCATCGGAATCCTCGCGGATGTTGCGCGCGACGTCATCCCAATCGGTGCGGTCGCGCAGGCCGCGCGGCTCGCGGGACTCGTAATAATAGCGGCGCTCGGCCCAGCGCTCGCGACGCTCGGCTCGGCGCCGTTCGGACGCGGCGCGCTTCACATCGGAATCCCTTGCCTTGGCATAGGCGTTATTCGGTAAGGACGACGGCTCGGTCGAGGCCTGCTGCTCGGCAGGCCTTGCGGCCTGTGGCGCAGCGGCGGGCTTCGGCGGCTCGACTGCAGCGGCTTGCGAGGGTTGCGGCGCCGGTGCGACATTCGCCTGCGTGGTTGGCGTGTCGGGTTTTGCGGGTTCAGACTTTGCTTCGGCCTGTGCGGGCGCGGCGATCATCGCACCGAAGGCTTGCGAGCCGGTGAGATAGTTCACGCGCTCGGAGGGAGCGTTGGTGCTGACCGGCGTGGGACTTGCCGCGCGCTGCGCCATCTTGCTGGTGTCCGGCCCCTGTTTTGACGCAACCGGATTCATGATGTTGCCGGCGACGATGCCGCCACCGAGACCAATGGCGATGGCCGCGACGATGGTTCCGGCACCGACAAAATAGGCTGTCGAGGCGCGCATTTGTCCACTCCCTCTTTCGGAGCGGGCAACGCGTGGGGATTGCCAGATGTTCCTGATAAGCCGCGGCTCCTCGACGAGGAACCGCGTGCGTCAGATCTGCTGCGCGACCTTCTCAAGCCCGATGAGGCGAGCGAGCTTGCGCACTTCTTCCTTCTGGTCGTCGCGAAGCTGGAACAACAGCGGCATCGCGGCCGACTTCAGCTGCTGCACCTCGTCGCAATTCGGATCGATCTGTGCGCTGGGCGGTGCATTCGGATTCGACAGCCTGTTCGCCTGGATCTTGCGCGCGACGTTGCGCAGCGCGGTCTCGACCGAGGGCCAGTAATATTCCTGAGACGAGGAGAGTTTCAGGCGATCCCTGATGCCTGCGATCTGCACGTCGGACAGCAGCGAGTAGGATTTTTGCGGCTGCGGCTTGGCGACGACTTTCGGCTTGGCCGGAACTTCGACGGCCGGAACCTCGGTCGCGGCGGGCGCCTCGTGCGCGCTCGGCTTCGGCATCGGAAAATCGGAGGGGGTGGCGGCGGCGAAGGCCTGACGCAGCGGCTCGGTCAGGACCGGTGCCTGCGCCAGCTTGTCGGCGGCAACCTGGACCGGCTCAATCGCGGCCGAGGCCAGCGCGAGCGTCGGAACCAGACGGTCGGCCTTGGCGGCGCGGTTGGTTGCGAGCGGCTTGGCTGGGGGCGTCTCGGCGATCATCGCGGCGCTGACGCTGGGAACGCTGTCGCGGCCGAGGATGGCGGTGGTGGCGGCGCCGAGGACGAGGAAACAGGTCAGCGCGACGATGGTGATGGCTTTGGACAAACGTCTCTCCGCGTCCGACTTCAAGTCCACGTGATCACTGCCCGGAAACTGGGCGATAATTAAGGCTGAACCGTGCTATTGCGGCGGCAATCGCGCGGACTAAGGCGACATCGCCCGGAAACCCCCAACGAAATCAGGCTGCTGCCGCAAGGTCATAGGCATCCTGGATGTCGGCGACGATCTCCGAGGCTTCCCAGACCGCGCGCGGCTCGACCGATTGCAGCGTCACCGTCCAATTGCCGCCGCGGCGGGTCCGGGGGATGCTGACGATGTCAAACCGGACGTTGCGACACAGCGGGTGGCGGGCCAGCGCATGGGCGACGCGGACGCGGATCTCGTCCAGGGTCGCAGCCGTTTTGCCGTTGAGATAATTGAAGTCCATCGCCTGTCCCTCTCGTCCTGATTGGCGGCCACAAGAGGGATTCTTGGCTGGCGATGGTTAATCCGCCGTTAAGTGGGATGGGCCGGAGGCATGCGGGATTAACCCTGCCCGATCCCCTGTGGGAGAGGCGACGACGCTACCGCCCACCCGCTTCCCGATATTCGGCGATGGTCTGCGCAACGAGATCCTCGACCGCGAGCACATCGGTGACACCCGAGGTCGAATGCCCGCCGCTCCAGATATCGCGCCAGCGCTTGGGGCGGCTGTCGCGGGCGGCGACGTCGATATCCTCAGTGATATTGATCGCGCCGCGCGCCGGCAGATTGTCGGGATCGAGCCCGGCGGCCGCGATCGATGGCCTCAGCATGCTGGTCTGCAAGCCCGTGAACGCGGTGGTGAGCAAGATGTCGTCGGCGCTGCTCTCGACCAGCATCTGCTTGTGACGCTCGTCCGCCATGCTCTCACGCGTCGCGATGAACTTCGTGCCCATATAGGCGAGATCGCAGCCGAGCACTTCGGCGGCACGCAGCGCGCGACCGTCGCTAATTCCGCCCGCGAGCACGATGATGCCGTCGTAGAATGCGCGCACCGCACGGACGAAGGCGAACGGGTTGAGCCAGCCGGTCTGGCCGCCAGCACCGGCAGTGAGCAGGACCAGCCCGTCCGCCCCCGCTTCCGCGGCGCGTTCGGCATGGCGGATCGAGGCCACGTCCGCCAGCACCAGCGCGCCGGCGTCGTGCAGCGGCTTCAAGACTGGCGCCGGCGAGCCGACCGACGTAATGACGATCTCCGGCTTGTGCCGCAGCAGCACGGCGAGATCCTGCTCCAGCCGCGCATTGGAGCGGTGGACGATCAAGTTCGGGCAAAGTGGCGCTGCCTTTCGCCCGGTTTGATCTTCATGCTGCCGCAGCCGCAGCTTGATTTCGGTCAGCCATTCATCGAGCTGTTCCGCGCCACGGCAATTCGCGGTGGGAAAGCTGCCGATCACCCCGTTGCGGCAGGCTGCAACCATGAGCTCGACGCCCGATACCAGAAACATCGGCGCCGCGATCAGCGGCAGAGCAAGACGATCGCGGAAGCGTTGCAGTCGATCTGATGGCATGCATGCCTCCCTCGCGCGGGCTTTGTGGTTTCCTCCCGCAGTCTCTGTGCTAGCGTCGTCAGCAACATTGGCACGCCATAAGCCGGTGACAAAGCAACGAGGAAACATATGCCTGATCCGCTCCACGCATCATCCCCGGCTTGTGCGCAGACGCTACGGGCGCTGTCGCGCTATCCCGACCGCATTGCTTTCGCCTGGCCCGAGGGATCGCTGAGCTATCGGGGTGCCATCGACCTGATCGGACGGATCCAGGGCGTGTTCATGCGGCTCGGCTTGGAGCCCGGCGCCCGCGTAGCCTTCCTCACCGCGAACCGCGCCGACAGCTGGTGCGCCGGCGTCGCCGCCCAATTGGCCCGCCTCTGCATCACCTGGCTCCACCCTCTGGGCTCGCTGGAGGACCAGCTGTTTCAGCTCGAGGATTCCGAAGCCGAGATGCTGCTGGTGGATGCGGCCGCCTTCCGCGACCGCGGCGGCGAGCTCGCCGCGAAGGCCGGCCGGCTCAAGGCGGTCTTCAACATGGGACCGGCCGGCTACGGCGTCGATCTGCTGGCGGCGGTCGAGAGTGCGGGACACGCCAGCGCACAGTGCCTCGCCGGCTCCGACGATCTCGCCACACTGAACTACACCGGCGGCACCACCGGAAAATCCAAGGGCGCGCTGCGCTATCACCGCGAAAATGCCGGCGCCGCCGGCGCGATCCTGGCCGACTTCGAGATCCCCGAGGCTGCGCGCTACCTCACGGTCGCGCCGATCAGCCATGTCGCGGGCACGAAGGTGCTGCCGACCCTGATGCGCGGCGGCACCGTGCACATGCTGAAAGGCTTCGATCCCGAAGCCGTGCTGTCAACGATCGCACGCGAGCGCATCAACTTCACGCTGTTCGTTCCGACCATGATCTATGTGTTGCTCGATCAGCCCGCGCTCGGCAAGATCGACCTCTCCTCGCTCGAGCTCGTGCTCTATGGCGCCTCCGCGATGTCGCCGAGCCGACTGCTGGAGGGCATCGAACGCATCGGCCCTGTGTTCTCGCAGCTCTACGGACAGACCGAATGCTATCCCGTCTCGGTGCTGCGCAAGGCCGATCACGATCCCAAGCGGCCGGAGCTGTTCCTGTCCTGCGGCTTCCCGATCGCGGCCTGCGAAGTCAAGATCCTCGACGACAACGACCAGGAGGTGAAGACGGGCGAGGCCGGCGAGATCTGCGTGCGCGCGCCGCATGTGATGGCGGAGTACTGGAAGCGGCCCGATATCACCGCCGAGACGCTGAAGAACGGCTGGGTCCACACCGGCGACATCGCGCGTCAGGACGAGCGCGGCTACATGTTCATCCTCGACCGCAAGAAGGACATGATCGTCACAGGCGGCTTCAACATCTTCCCCCGCGAGGTCGAGGACGTGCTGTCGCAGCACGCGGACGTGGCGATGGTCGCGGTCGTCGGCATTCCCGACGAGAAATGGGGCGAAGCCGTCACCGCCATCGTCGTCCCGCGCGAAGGGACGAACCCCAATCCGGACGAGCTGATCAACCTGGTCAAGACGCGAAAGGGCTCGGCGCATGCGCCCAAGCAGATCCAGTTCGTCAAGCAATTGCCGATGACCGGCGTCGGCAAGGTCGACAAGAAGGTGCTGCGCGCGGGCTTTTGGAGCGGGCGAGACCGGATGGTGGGGTAAATACTCCGGAATTCTACGGTGTCGTTGTTGCTTCGGCACCACAGCCCGCAACGGAGTCTGCGACGGCGATGCCCGCGCAATTGCCGGCGAATCAGGGAATCAACTAGACCGCTGACGGGGCTGGGAAGCGGAGAGTGAAATGAGAGTCGCTTCCCTGGAAAGTGCAGTCGCCGCGATCACGTTGATCACGGCCATCATCGTGGTGCTGTGGGGGATCAAGATCTTCTACGGTGTGTGAACTGGCAGGATGCCCTGATCGAACACGACCTTGCATCCCTTCCGCGGCGGCGGAAGCCTGCCGTTCAATCCCGCGATGCGCGATAGCTCTCACACGATCGGTGTCATCGCCCGGCTGATCGCACATAGCGCCTCTCACCGCTTCTCGATCACGAGGCTCTGCACCGCGCGGCCGAAATAGCCCTGGCGGTCGGCGAGGCGTGACATCGCAAGGCCCGCGCCGTCGGGGCCGATCCAGGAATCGCCGTCGAGCAAAATCCACTCGCCGACCGGCTGGCGCGCAAAGCTCACGGTGAGGTCGGCGTTGATGTAGGTCCAGGCGCGGAAATCGAGCGTCGAGGCGGTGCCGTTGGAGAAGTCGGCGGCGACCACGGCGCGCATCGCCTGCGAGACGGCCTCGCCTTCGATCAGCGGATGGTCGACACGAAACCAGATCGCGCCGGCGCCGGCCTGGCCGAAGCGGCCGCGCGCGGCGCGCATCGAGACCGATCGCACGAACGGGCTGGTGGCGGCGTGACCGTCCTCGACCAATGAATCCTCCGGCGACGGCAACGTGACCGGAAGTTCCTCGACCTCGTCGGGCAGCGTCAGCGCCTGGCGCCTGATCTTGAGCACGGTGGCGCCGACCACCTGCACGCCGTCGGCGAGCAGCTTGATCCCGCAGAGCTGGATCTTGCGGCCCTCGCGCAAGATTTCGGTGGCGATCGTGAGCGGCGCCACCGGTACCGGGCGCATCAGATCGATGGTCACGCGCGCGACATCCATCGGCACCGCCGCAGGGATGCGCTCAGCCGCCCATGTCACCAGCGATGCCGGTGCCGAGCCGTGCTGCATGCGCCGGTCCCAGGGGCCGGCTGCATCGGGGCTGGTGACGACGTCGTTGCCGTCGACGCGGTAAATGGGGGGCATGCAGCACTCGATCTGGGTGCGATCACAACGGCGGATCGATCGCTTCGTCGTATTCCTTCTTGAAGCGCGCGATCAGCTCGGCCGCCGGCACGACCTTGTCGATGCTGCCGATGCCCTGGCCGCTTCCCCAGATCTCCTTCCAGGCCTTCGGCTTGGCGCGCTCGCCGGAGGCGTCGGTGCCGAAGTTCATCTTGGAGGGATCGGACGCCGGCAGATTTTCGGGGTCCATACCCGCCGCCAGGATCGAGGGCTTCAGATAATTGCCGTGCACGCCGGTGAAGAGATTGGAATAGACGATGTCGTCGGCGCTCGAGCCCGCGATCATCTCCTTGTACTTCTCGACCGCATTGGCCTCCTTGGTCGCAATGAAGGCCGAACCGATATAGGCGAAGTCGGCCCCCAGGATGCGCGCGGCGCGGATCGCCTTGCCGTTGCCGATCGCACCCGACAGCGCGATCGGACCGTCGAACCATTTTCGTGTCTCGGCCACGAAGGCCAGCGGCGAGATGGTGCCGGCATGGCCGCCGGCGCCGGCCGCGACCAGGATCAGGCCGTCGGCGCCCTTCTCGATCGCCTTGTGCGCGAATTTCTGGTTGATCACGTCGTGGAAGACGATGCCGCCCCAGCCGTGCACGGCCTGGTTCAGCTCCTCGCGGGCGCCGAGCGAGGAGATGATCATCGGCACCTTATACTTGGCGCAGAGCTGCATGTCGTGGTCGAGCCGGTTGTTCGACTTGTGCACGATCTGGTTGACCGCGAACGGCGCCGACGGCCTGTCGGGATGGGCGCGGTCATAGGCCGCGAGCTCTTCGGTGATCCGCGCCAGCCATTCGTCCAGCAGCTCCGGCGGCCGCGCATTCAGCGCCGGAAACGAGCCGACCACACCCGCCTTGCACTGCGCGATCACGAGATCGGGCACAGAGATGATGAAGAGCGGCGAGCCGATCACGGGGATCGACAGGCGGCCCTTGAACAAGGCAGGCATGGACATTGCGGTACGATCCTCTCAGCCGGTCAAATTGAAGTTGGGAGCCATACCAACAAGGCAATCTTTCCACTGTCAAGTATTGCGTTTTGGCGCCGCAGCGGAGGCCATTGCCGCAATTCCAAGCAGCGGAATTCCTTCACCCGTCATTCCGGGGCGAGGCGGAGCGTCGAGCTATGATGCGCGATTGCGCATCAGAGAATCCATCGGGCGTCAGCACGCGTGGCGAAATGGATTCCGGGCTCGCGCTTCGCGCGCCCGGAATGACAGCGACCGCCTACCCGATCAAATCCGGGTTGATCAGCCGCTCGAACGAGAACATCTCGTCCCACTTCTCCTGCGTCAGCAGCTTGCGTTCGGTCACGACGATCTGGTGCAGCGACTTGCCGGTCTTGTAGCCTTCGCGCGCGATCTCGGCGCATTGCTTGTAGCCGAGCAGCGGCTTCAGCACCGTGACGATGCCGAGCGAGTTCAGCACCATGTTGCGGGTGTGCTCCTCGTTGGCGGTGATGCCGACGACGCAATTCTCGCGCAGGCTGTTGACCGCGCGCTCCATGGTGCGGATCGAGAAGAACAGCGCGAAAGAGATCACCGGCTCCATCACGTTGAGCTGGAGCTGGCCGGCGCTTGCCGCCAGCGTCACCGTGGTATCGAGGCCGATGACGAGGAAGCTGGTCTGGTTGACGACTTCGGGAATGACCGGATTGACCTTGCCGGGCATGATCGAGGAGCCCGGCTGAAGCTGCGGCAGGTTGATCTCGTTCAAGCCCGCGCGCGGACCGGAAGCGAGCAGGCGGATGTCGTTGCAGATTTTCGTCAGCTTGCTGGCCGTGCGCTTGAGAACGCCGGAGAGCTGCACATAGGCGCCGGTGTCGGAGGTCGCCTCGACGAGATCGCCGGCGAGGATGAAATCGACGCCTGTGAGCGCGCTGAGGTGCCGGACGGCGAGCTTGGGATAACCGACCGCCGCCGTGACGGAGGTGCCGATCGCGGTGGCGCCGAGATTGATCTCGCGCAGCAGCGCGCGCGCTTCCGAGATGCGGTCGACCTCCTCGCCGATCGTGGTGCCCCAGCCCCGGAATTCCGCGCCGAGCGACATCGGCACCGCGTCCTGCAGATGCGTGCGGCCCATCTTCAGCACCCGCTCGAACTCGCGTCCCTTGGCGAAGAAGGCTTCCTGGAGCTGACGCAACGCCGTCATGTAGCTCTCGAGCCGCAGGATCAGGGCCAGCCGAAAGGCGGTCGGATAGGTGTCGTTGGTGGACTGGCCGTAATTGACGTGATCGTTCGGACTGACGTGCTGGTAGTCACCCTTGGCAAAGCCGAGCGATTCCAGCGCGAGGTTCGCGATCACCTCGTTGGCGTTCATGTTGGTCGACGTGCCGGCACCGCCCTGGATGAAATCGGTGACGAACTGATCCATCATGTCGCCCGCGATGACGCGGTCGCAGCCGAGGATGATGGCGTCCGCGACCTTGGCGTCGATCGCGCCGAGGTCGCGATTGGCCATCGCGGCGGCCTTCTTGACGTAACCGAGCGCCTTCACGAAGTAAGGCTCCTGGTTCATCGGAATGCCGGTGATGTGGAAGTTCTCCTTACCCCGGATGGTCTGGACGCCGTAATAGATGTCGTCGGCGATCTCACGCTGTCCGAGGAAGTCCTGCTCCGTGCGGCTCATGGGCGCTCCTTGGTTCTCGCGCGCCGGCCTTCAGTTCTGGCACAGCGCGCTGGTCACGAAAGTGTCGGTGCGGCAGTCGTCCGGTTTACGTTGCCGGCCCGGGATCAGGACCTTGGCCGAGCATTTTTCCGCGGAGTCGGCGTTCAGGCTCTTGCCTTCCTTGTAGCCCTTGCCCTGGCAGAGCTGGTCGGCCGCCTGCTTGCAGTCGGGCGCGCCGTTCGCAGAGACCGGGCAGATCACGCGCCCCGACACCATGGTCGAAGGCTTGGCCAGCCGCGACAGGTCGTCCATGGTTTCACTGGGGCTTTTGATCGGCGGCAGGATCGAAGGCAGCTTGTCGAACAGCTTGCCCATTTCGTTGATCAGCCCGGGATTCTCCTCGCGCGCCGGCGGCGCCGAGGGAGCGGGCGTCGATGGCGACGGGCCGGCCTGCGCTCCCTGCTGCTGAAGGCCGAGCGCCGGCGGGGCGGATTGCGGCCGGGCCGTCCCTCCGGCAGCGAGCAGCAGCAGCAGCGCTGTCGACATCAGCGTCCCATGCCGTGCCGCCGGATTGCCGGATCGAACCATCATGACGACAACCGTAGCCGAAGCCGGCGCGGCGGCAAAGCGCCGCGGCTCTAGATCAGCTTGATGGCGATAACGAAGCCGAGCACCAGCACGATCGCGCCGAGCGCGACCCACAATCCGAGATGCCGCTCGATCCTGACCCGGATCCAGTCACCGTAGCGGTTGAGCAGGATCGCGACGACGAAGAAGCGTCCGCCGCGCGCGACGATCGAGCACAGGACGAACAGGAGGATGTTGTAGCCGGCAAAGCCCGAGGTGATGGTGACGAGCTTGTAGGGGATCGGCGTCAGTCCTTTGAGCAGGATGATGACCGCACCCCATTCCGCATAGGAGGCGCGGAAGGCGTCAACCTTGTCGGCGAGGCCGTAGACCTGGATCAGCCACTGGCCGACCGAGTCGAACAGCAGCGCACCGATGGCGTAGCCGACGACGCCGCCGAGCACCGAGGTCACGGTGCAGATCGCGGCATAGAACCAGGCGCGCTGCGGCCGCGCCAGGGACATCGGAATCAGCATCACATCCGGCGGGACCGGAAAGAAGGAGCTTTCGGCGAAGGACACGATGCCCATGATCCAGAGCGCATAGGGCTTGTGGGCGGCGTCGATGCACCAGTCGTACATTCGTTTCAGCATGGCGCCGCGATGAAGCACCATGGGACGGATTTGTCCATCGCCAGTTTATGAGCGATTTGTGACGTTTCTAGTGGCGCTTGCGCGCGGCACGGCCGTCGAGCGCGACAATAGGCCGCCGCGAGACTATGCGCGGTGACGCGACTTTGGGCAATTTCGGCGGCGACTTCGGCAGTTTCTCGGCAATTCCGAGCATGTCCTCCCGCCGCGTCATTTCCCGCCAGACGTCCTCGGGGCGCACTCCGGCCGAAGCCCACAGCACGGTGAGATTGTAGAGCAGGTCGGCGCTTTCCCGGATCACGGCCTCGCTATCGCCATTGACCGCATCGATGACGACTTCGATGGCCTCTTCGGCGAGCTTCTTTGCCATTTTTGAGGGCCCACGCTGAAACAGCCGGGCCGTGCGCGATGTTGCCGGATCAAGGTCTCTGGCCGCGAGCACAGCCAGATATAGCCGCTCAAGCGAATCACTCATGGTACGCAAAACTACTCGAAACAAATGGCCGGCGTGTTAACACGCGGCAATGTAAGCAAAAAACAGGCCGCCGCGGCAAGCGCGACGGCCTGTTCGTCGATCAGAATGGCCGATCCGTCAATAGCAGCTGTAGCCGGAATAGCCGTGGGCGCAGGGGTTCTTGTAGCCGCCATAGGTGTAGCGGCGGCCCGAGTCGTAATAATAGGAACCATAGCCGGGGCCGCCGTAATAGGCCGGGCCGCCCTCGTAATAGTAAACCGGACCCGGATCATAGGCGTAGGCATTGCGGCTGGCTGCGATCGCGAGGCCGGTCGCGGCGAGGCCGAACATCGCGGCAGCAGCGGCGCCGCCGCCACCGCCATGCCAATGACGACCGCCCGCGTAAGAGGCGGTGGGTGCAGCGGCAGTCAGGGCCACCACGGCGGCCGTGGCCAGAACGGCCTTGCGGCCGACGAACTTCGAAAGGCTGTCAAACATGATCTGGACCCTCCTTGGGACCTCGGATTGTGCCTGACGACAGGCTGATGTCTGTCAAACACTCACCACCTAAGTAGGTTCCCCAACCCCAACACAAGCTGAACGGGGTTGCGTAACGATGCCGCAAGCCCGCTCATCCGCCGTTCATGTTCGCGCGCGCACGTTCGTCGCGGGCCGGCGCTTGCCAAGCGTCACGAAACCATAACATTGCGGGGCCGGCGCGACCGATGTCCGGATTCAAGACGATCGCCCTTCAATGCCTGTTGGCCCTTGCAATCGCGTTCACCGCATCGACGGTGCGCGAATGCATTGCGGCCGAGAGCGGCACTCCCTCGACCGCCATCCGTTTCACCTTCGACCGTCCTATCGATGCGAGCATGGCGTCATTCTTCCTTGCGGCGAAGGACGGCAGGTTCGGCGCCGAGCATCTCAACGTGTCCTTCAACAGCGCGAGCGGATCGCCGGAGGCGCTCGCACGGCTCGCCAAAGGCGACAGCGAGCTCGCGCTCGTCGACATCAACGAGCTGATACGCTTTCGTGACAAGGACGACGCGGCGCCGGTCAAGGCCGTGTTCGTGCTGTTCGACCGCGCGCCTTACGCGATCGTCGCGCGCAAAAGCCGCGGCATCCGTCTCCTGCCCGACCTCGACGGCAAGACCGTCGGCGTTGCCGACGGCGATCTGTCGATGCGGCTGTGGCCGGCGCTGGCGCAGCAGAACGGCATCAAGGCATCGCACGTCAAATTCCACAAGATCAGTGCCGCGGTGCGCGAGCCGATCCTGTCCGCAGGACAGGTCGATGCCGTCGCCGGGTTCAGCTATCTCTCGGCGGTGAACCTGCGCGATCGCGGCGTACCCGAAGCCGATCTCGTCGTGCTGCGCTATGCGGACTACGGCTGTGAGGCCTACGGCTTTGCCGTGGTCGCCAACACCGCCTTCGCCGCAGCGAAGCCGGATGCCGTGAAAGGCTTCGTCCGCGCCTTGATTGCGGGCATCACCGCGACGGCCAGGGAGCCGGCGCGTGCGGCGGAGGAGGCCGCGAGCCGCATCGACGACGGCGACCGCAATTTGGAGCTGAAGCGCCTGCACGCGGTCCTTGCCGACAATATCCTGACCGACGAGGTCAAGCGCAACGGCCTCGGCGGCGTCGAGCCGGCGCGCCTGGAACGTTCGATTGATCAGATCGCGCGGGACTTCAAATTCCGCAAACGGCCGACGGCTCGCGACGTCTTCGACGGCCAGTTCCTGCCGCCGCGGGCAGAGCGGCTGATCAACTGAGTAAAACTGAAAGCTTGCGCTGTATCTCGCGGCGGTCCCTGCTTAGAATGTGGGCTCCCTCGTCGCCGAGTCCCTCGCCCACATGTCCATCCTCCGTCTCTACACCCGCGTTCTCGAGTTGCTCGGCAAGGAGGCGCGGCTGGGCTGGCTGCTCGCGGTCGCCAACCTCCTGCTGGCGGGATCGCAGTTCGCCGAGCCCGTGCTGTTCGGCCGGATCGTCGACGTGCTCTCGGGCAAGACCGTGGCCGGCTCGAGCTCGGCCTGGCCGTTCTTGGTCGCCTGGGTCGCGTTCGGACTGTTCACCATCGTCTGCAGCGCGCTGGTGGCCTTGCAGGCCGACCGGCTCTCGCATCGCCAGCGCCAGGCGGTGCTGACCGACTATTTCGAGCACATCCTGCAGCTGCCCTTGACCTTCCACTCCGGCACCCATTCCGGCCGGCTGATGAAGGTCATGCTCAACGGCACGGACGCGCTGTGGCGGCTGTGGCTCGGCTTTTTCCGCGAGCATTTTGCCGCGATCCTTTCGGTCCTGGTGCTGCTGCCGTTGTCGCTCTACCTGAACTGGCGGCTGGCGATCCTCTTGTTCGTGCTCTGCATCGTCTTCACGGCGCTGACCACCTTCGTGGTGCGCAGGACCTTCGGCATGCAGATGGCGGTCGAGGAGCACTACAGCGAGCTCTCCGCGCGCGCGTCTGATGCGCTCGGCAACGTCGCGCTGGTGCAGAGCTTCGTGCGCGTCGAATCCGAGGTCAAAGGGCTGCGCTCGGTCGCCGACGAGCTGCTGGCCGCGCAGATGCCGGTGTTGTCGTGGTGGGCGCTGGTCACTGTGATCACGCGCGCCTCCACCACCATCACGGTGCTCGCGATCTTCACGCTCGGCATCGCGTTGCACGACCAGGGCCTGACCTCGGTCGGCGAGATCGTGATGTTCGTGAGCTTCGCGACGCTGCTGATCCAGAAGCTCGAGCAGGTGGTCAGCTTCATCAACAACGTGTTCATGGAAGCTCCGCGGCTGCGCGAGTTCTTCAATGTGCTCGACGCCGTGCCCGCGGTGCACGACCGGCCCGACGCAATCGATGCCGGCAGGCTGTCGGGCCTCGTCGAGTTCAACGATGTCACGTTCTCCTATGACGGCAAGCGGCCGGCGATCGAGGACCTCACCTTCACCGCGCTGCCGGGCCAGACCATTGCGCTGGTCGGCCCGACCGGGGCCGGCAAATCCACCGCGATTGCGCTCCTGCACCGCGCCTTCGATCCGCAATCCGGCGTCATCAAGATCGACGGCATGGACGTGCGCGGCGTCACGCTGACCTCGCTGCGGCGGAACATCGGTGTCGTGTTCCAGGAAGCGCTGCTGTTCAACCGCTCGATCGCGGAGAACTTGCGCGTCGGCAAGCCGGATGCCACTGAGGCCGAGATGCGCAAGGCGGCGGAGCGCGCGCAGGCGCTGGAATTCATCGAGCGCAGCGGCGGTTTCGAGACCAATGCCGGCGAGCGCGGCCGCATGCTCTCCGGCGGCGAACGGCAGCGGCTCTCGATCGCCCGCGCCCTGCTGAAGGACCCGCCGATCCTGATCCTGGACGAGGCGACCTCCGCGCTCGACGCGGTCACCGAGGTCAAGGTGAACGCCGCTCTCGACGAAGTGATGAGGGGCCGCACCACCTTCGTGATCGCCCATCGCCTCTCCACCATCCGCAACGCCACGCGGATCCTGGTGTTCGAGAATGGACGGGTGATCGAAACCGGAACTTTCGATGAACTCGTGGCCAAAGGCGGCCATTTTGCCGAGATGGCCAAGGCCCAGTTCATGGTGCAGGAGAACGCACGGGCCAGCGTGACGGCCGCCGAGGCTGCCGCGACAGCTGTCAAATCCCCCTAGCAAGTCCCGAGAGGACCGTCGAAATTCGGCCTACTTCGTTGCGGAATACCGCGCCGATCCCCCTATGCTCGACGCACCAGCCGGTATAGGTTTGCGACGCCGCAAGCGGCGGCGCTGGATTTCAGAACCGACAATCAGATCACGAGAACCGGCCGTATCAGGCGGATCTCCAAGGACCGGAATCGGATAGTGCACGCCCTTCGCCCGCTGCTTCGCAAATCCCTGTTCAACCTGTTCGCTGCGACGCTCGCCTGTACCGCGATGCTCGCGCCGCGCACGGCGAGCGCCGAAGCGCTCTTGCTGATCGAGGCCGACAGCGGCAAGGTGTTGCAGGCCGAAAACGCGACCCTTCCCTGGTACCCGGCCTCCGTCACCAAGATCATGACCGCCTATGTGACGCTGAAGGCGGTCAAGGACGGCAGGCTGACGCTCGACACGCTGCTCACGGTATCGCCGACCGCGGCCTCGCAATCGCCATCGAAGATGGGGTTCCGCCCGGGAACCCAAGTCACCGTCGACA
The DNA here is from genome assembly GCF_003122645.1 of Bradyrhizobium sp. SUTN9-2. NCBI lineage: Bacteria > Pseudomonadati > Pseudomonadota > Alphaproteobacteria > Hyphomicrobiales > Nitrobacteraceae > Bradyrhizobium > Bradyrhizobium sp. SUTN9-2. The sequence goes on along the minus strand of NZ_LAXE01000001.1, from coordinate 1,642,222 downwards.
ACGCGCTGAAGATGATGATGGTCAAGTCGGCGAACGACATGGCCGTGGTGCTCGCCGAAGGCGTCAGCGGCTCGGTCGACGGCTTCTCCGCGGTGATGAACGACACCGCGAGGAAGCTCGGCATGGCGCAGACGAGCTATGTCAATCCAAACGGCCTGCCCGCCGAAGGCCAGATCACCTCTGCGCGCGACCTCGGCATCTTGGCGCGGTCTTTCCTGCGCGACCTGCCGGAATACGAGTACTACATGCATATCCCGGCGATCCGCTTCGGCAAGCGCGTCACCGGCAATTTCAACAAGCTGATCGGCCGCTATCCCGGCGCCGACGGGTTCAAGACCGGCTTCATCTGCGCCTCCGGCTACAACCTCGTCGCCTCGGCCACGCGCAACGGCCGCCGGCTGATCGCGGTGGTGCTCGGTGCAAACTCCGGCACGGCACGCGCGGTGAAGGCGGCGCAGCTGCTGGAGCGTGGCTTCGCTCCGGACAACCTCACCTGGCTGCGCCCCTCGCTCGGCACGGTCGACAATCTCGTGCCGGTCGATGCCACGCCGCCGAACCTGCGCGACGAGATGTGCGGACCCAACCGCAAGCGGCCGGCCAGCGACGACGACGATGCGCTGATTGCGGCCAGTGGCGGCGCGACCGGATCGGGCTCCGCCACCGGCGGCGCGGCCCAGTTCACCTTCTTCACGGCAGGCCTGCAGCCGCCGCTGATGAAAGCTTCCGAGCTGATGGCCTCGGCTGCGGCTCCGACCGAGCCCGTGCTGGTCTATACCGGCCCGACCCGCACCGGCACCGCCCTGATTGCCGCTGTGGCAGCCGATGCCGACCAGCAGGCCGCGTCCAAGCCGCGCGCCAAGAAGCCGCGCGTCGCCAAGAAGCCAGACGCCGCCGACAAGCCGGCCGATAAGCCCAAGGACACCAAGACCGCGGCGGCCAAGCCGGATGCCAAGCCGACTGATGGCAAGGCGGCCAAGCCGGCCACGCCCCAACCGGCCGCAACCAAGCCGGCTGGCGCCAAGCATGCCGCGACCAAGCCGGATGCGGTGGCGAAGCCCGCCGAGAAGCCTTCGGCCGGCGGCGATCAGGCGGCGAAGCCCGCAAAGCCCAAGGCAGCGACGACCCCCGCTGCGACGAAGCCTCCCGCCGCGGCCAAGCCGGCCAACAACAGTTAACGCCGCTCGGCACTAAACCGCAGCCCCGCTTCGCACCTGCGGCAGCACCGTTTTGCGACGATTCCAGTAGCGACGGCCCGACCTTTGCCCTAAGCCACGACGGCTTGCCACCCGTTCCGGCAAGCTGGATACTGGCGACAACGAGGCAAGCCCGAGAACAACGGGCCCTGGTCAATGAGGGGAGTCTTCCATGGAGCGCATCTGGCTCAAGCAATATCCGCCCGGCGTGCCTGCCGATATCGAGCCGACGCAATACGCATCGCTGGTCGACCTGCTGGAGGAGAGCTTCACCAAGTTCGCCGACCGCAAGGCATTCATCTGCATGGACAAGTCGATCAGCTATCGCGACCTCGACCAGATGTCGGTCGCGCTTGCCGCTTACTTGCAGGGCCGCGGGCTGCAGCGCGGCGCGCGTATCGCCATCATGATGCCGAACGTGCTGCAATACCCGGTCGCGACGGCCGCCGTGCTGCGCGCCGGTTTCGCGGTGGTCAACGTCAACCCGCTCTATACGCCGCGCGAGCTCGAGCACCAGCTGAAGGATTCGGGCGCCGAAGCGATCATCGTGCTGGAGAACTTCGCCCACACCGTCGAGCAGGTGATCGCGAGGACGCAGGTGAAGCACGTCATCGTTGCCAGCATGGGCGACCTGCTCGGCTTCAAGGGCGTGATCGTCAACCTCGTCGTCCGCCGGGTCAAAAAGATGGTACCGGCCTGGTCGTTGCCGGGCTCGGTCTCCTTCAACGACGCGCTGTCCGCCGGCCGTGGCATGACGTTCAACAAGCCGAAGCTGTCGCCCGGTGACGTCGCCTTCCTGCAATATACCGGCGGCACCACCGGCGTCTCCAAGGGCGCCACGTTGCTTCATCGCAACATCGTCGCCAACGTCTTGCAGAACGATGCCTGGCTGCAGCCGGCGCTCGCTTCGCCGCCGCATGTCGAGCAGCTCATGATCGTCTGCGCGCTGCCGCTCTATCACATCTTCGCGCTGACGGCCTGTTATCTGCTGGCTGTGCGCGCCGGCGGCTGCAACCTGCTGATCCCGAACCCGCGCGACATACCCGGCTTTATCAAGGAGCTGGCGAAATACCAGGTCAACACCTTCCCGGCCGTGAACACGCTCTACAACGCCTTGATGAACCATCCCGACTTCAAGAAGCTCGACTTCTCCAAGCTGAAGATCTCGAACGGCGGCGGCATGGCGGTGCAGCGCCCCGTTGCCGAGCAATGGAAGAACATCACAGGCTGCAGCATCGCCGAGGGCTACGGCCTGTCGGAGACGTCGCCTGTCCTGACCTGCAATCCGCCCACGGCGACCGAGTTCGCCGGCTCGATCGGCATCCCCGTGCCGTCGACTTACATCTCGATCCGGGACGACGAGGGCAACGAGGCCCCGCTCGGCCAGGCGGGCGAGATCTGCGCCAAGGGCCCGCAGGTGATGTCGGGCTACTGGAACAGGCCGGAAGAGACCGCCAAGGTGATGACCGCGGACGGCTATTTCCGCACCGGCGACATCGGCGTGATGGACGAGAAGGGCTATATCAAGATCGTCGACCGCAAGAAGGACATGATCCTGGTCTCCGGCTTCAACGTCTATCCGAACGAGGTCGAGGAAGTCATCGCGAGCCATCCAGGCGTGCTCGAATGCGCCGTGATCGGCATCCCCGATTCCAAGTCGGGCGAAGCGGTGAAGGCCTTCGTGGTGAAGAAGGACCCGAACCTCACGGCGGATGCCGTGATCAAGTTCTGTCACGACCAGCTCACCGGCTACAAGGTGCCCAAGCACGTCGAATTCCGCAATGACCTGCCGAAGACCAATGTCGGCAAGATCCTGCGTCGGCAGCTGCGCGACGAGAAGAAGGCGGAGGCGGCGTAAGGCGCGCCTCCGTTCATGGCTGACGCCCGCGACATCACGCCATCAGGCGTTCTCGCCTTCTGGCGAGAGGCCGGGCGCCAACGCTGGTACGAGCGCAGCGATGATTTCGATGCGGAGATACGACGCCGCTTTCTCTCGCTGTGGCAGAAGGCGGCCGCCGGCGAGCTTGCCTCATGGGAGACAAGCGACGACGGCGTGCTGGCACTCGTCATCGTGCTCGACCAGTTTCCCCGCAACATGTTTCGCGGCACGCCGCAGGCCTTTGCCAGCGACGCACAGGCGCGCGACGTCGCCCGCCGCGCCATCGCGCGCGGCGTCGATCGCAGGGTCGATCCCCTCCTGCTGGAATTCCTCTATTTGCCCTTCATGCATTCCGAGCACCTGGCCGACCAGTTGCATTGCGTCGCGCTGTTTCGAAACACCGACAATACCGAAAGCCTGAAATACGCGCGCGACCACGCCGATATCATCGCGCGGTTCGGCCGCTTTCCCCACCGCAACCGTCTCCTCGGCCGCGACACCACCGAGGAGGAGCAGGCCTTCCTCGACGGCGGCGGTTTTGCCGGCTGATGACATCACGGTGAACGGCCGCCATCCTCGCCGCTTCCGCCACTGGCAATATTGTGCAGGCCCGCCGCCCGGTCTAAAAAGCGGGACCGATTTTCAGGGAGAGTGACGATGGCGATCCAGATTGGCGACAAGCTGCCCGAGGCGAAATTCCGCGTGATGACGGCGGAAGGCCCGCAGGTGAAGACCACCGACGACATCTTCAAGGGCAAGAAGGTGGCGCTGTTCGCGGTCCCCGGCGCCTATACCGGCACCTGCCACAAGATGCATCTGCCGAGCATCTTCCTCAACGCCTATGCCATGAAGGACAAGGGTGTCGACACCATCGCCATCGTCTCCGTCAACGACGCCTTCGTCATGAACGCCTGGAAGCGCGACACCGACCAGCGCGACGAGGCCGTCTTCCTCGCCGACGGCAATGCCGACTTCACCAAGGCGATCGGCATGGAGCTGGACGCCTCCGCCAACGGCCTCGGCATCCGCTCCAAGCGCTATTCGATGCTGATCGAGGACGGCGTGGTCAAGAAGCTGAACCTCGAGGCGATGCCCGGCAAGGTCGAGGTCTCCGGCGGCGATACGCTGCTCGGGCAGCTGTGAGGCGCCACCGGTCTTAGCCACACATGACGCTGTCATGCCCCGCGAAGGCGGGGCATCCAGTACGCCGAGGCTTCTCGGTTGAATCAGAAACGTATCGGAGTACTGGATCGCCCGGTCAAGCCGGGCGATGACAGTGGTGAATGAGGCGACGATGGCGCCCCCTACTCCCTCACCCGCTGCTGCAACCGCGCCATGACGATGCCGTCGCGCGCCAGCTGGTCGGCGCGCTCGTTCTCGGGGTGGCCGGCGTGGCCCTTGACCCAGTGCCAGCGGACCTCGTGCTGCTTCAGCGCTGCGTCGAGGCGCTGCCATAGCTCGACATTCTTCACCGGCTTCTTGTCGGCGGTGCGCCAGCCGTTGCGCTTCCAGCCGAAGATCCAGCCGGTGATGCCCTGCCGGACATACTGGCTGTCGGTGTAGAGGTCGACCGTGCACGGCCGCTTCAGCGCTTCGAGCGCCGAAATCGCCGCCATCAATTCCATCTGGTTGTTGGTGGTGTGCGGCTGGCCGCCGTTCAGCTCCTTTTCCTTGTCGCCGAACTTCAGGATCGCGCCCCAGCCGCCCGGCCCGGGATTTCCCGAGCAGGCGCCGTCGGTATAGATCGTGACATTGGGTAGCTCGCTCACGCCACCAGCCCCGACGGCATCAGCCCATAATCGCGCACGCTCGTCACGCTCTGATGGAAGCGCAGCTTGCGGACATACTCGAGCGGATCCTTCGGCTTGACCAGCGCGCCTGCGGGCACGTTGAGCCAGTCGACCAGCCGCGTCAGCAGGAAGCGGATCGCCGCGCCCCGCGCCAGCAGCGGCAGCGCGGCCTCTTCGGCTTCGCTCAGCTTGCGCACCCGGCCATAGGCGTTGAGGAAGGCACGCGCCTTGGTGACGTTGAAGGAATGATCCGGCTCGAAGCACCAGGCGTTGAGGCAGATCGCGACGTCATAGGCCAGCATGTCGTTGCAGGCGAAGGTGAAGTCGATGATCCCCGAGAGCTTGTCGCCGAGGAAAAAGACGTTGTCGTTGAAAAGGTCGGCGTGGATCACGCCTTCGGGCAGGTTGCTCGGCCAGACGCCGCTCGAGAGATAATCAAGTTCGGCGGCAAGAAAATCGCGCAGACCGGGCTGCACCTCGTCGGCGCGGCTTGAAGCTGCGTCGAACAGCGGTCGCCAGCCGGAAACCGAGAGCGCATTGGTGCGCTTGATCGCAAAATTCGCGCCTGCCAGATGCATCTTCGCCAGCCCCTCGCCGACCCCGGCGCAATGGGTCGCGTTCGGCTTGCGCGGCCAGACGCCTTCGAGGAAGGTGATGATCGCTGCGGGCCGGCCTGCCAGCTCGCGCAGCGCCTCGCCGTCTCTTGCCTTCACAGGCAGCGGACAATTGACGCCGTGCTCGGCCAGATGCGTCATCAGCGCGAGAAAGAACGGCAGATCGTTCCTTGCCACGCGCTTTTCGTACAGCGTGAGGATGAACGAGCCTTTGCTTGTGTGCAGCAGGAAGTTGGAATTTTCGACGCCCTCGGCGATGCCCTTGTAGGAGAGCAATTCGCCGAGATCGTATTGCTTCAGGAAATCCGCAAGCTCGTCGGCGGCGACGTCGGTGTAGACCGCCATCAAGGTCTACTCGGCGGCAGCTTCGGGGCGCACCTGACGCGGCAACGGGAAGAACTCGTTCTCTTCCGCGGCCGAGACCGTCTCCACGTGCAGCGTGTAGCGCTCGGCGAAGGCGTCCATGATCTCCTCGACGATCACCTCAGGCGCGGACGCGCCAGCGGTGATGCCAAGGCTCTTGATGTTGCCGAACCTGGTCCAGTCGAGGTCCGCGGCGCGCTGCGCCAGCACCGCGATCTTGCAGCCCTCGCGCTCGGCAACCTCGCGCAGGCGCTGCGAGTTCGACGAGTTGGGAGCACCGACCACGATGAGCGCGTCCACCACCGGCGCCACCTTCTTCACCGCGAGCTGGCGGTTGGTGGTGGCGTAGCAGATGTCTTCCTTGTGCGGCCCGTTGATGTTGGGGAAGCGTTCCTTGAGCAGCGCGACGATCTCCGCGGTGTCGTCGATCGACAGCGTGGTCTGCGTCACGAAGGCGAGGTTGTTGGGGTCCTTCGGCGTGATGGTCTTGGCATCCTCGGCGGTCTCGATCAGGGTCACTGCGCCGGGCGGCAGCTGACCGAGCGTGCCGACTACCTCGGGATGGTGGGAATGGCCGATCAGGAAGATCTCGCGGCCGCGCTTGAAATGGATCGCGGCCTCGCGATGCACCTTGGTCACCAGCGGGCAAGTCGCATCCAGCGAGAACAGGTTGCGGGACTGGGCGTCGGCCGGAACCGATTTCGGTACGCCATGGGCCGAGAACACCACCGGGGCGGTGGTATTCTCGGGGATTTCGGCGAGCTCCTCGACGAAGATGGCGCCCTTCTTCTTCAACCCATCGACGACGTACTTGTTGTGCACAATCTCGTGGCGAACATAGACGGGGGCGCCGTACTTATCGAGCGCCCGTTCCACGGTGTCGATCGCCCGGACCACCCCGGCACAGAAGCCGCGGGGAGAACAAAGCACGATCTTGAGGTCTGGTTTGGCTGACATTGAGCGATCTCGGGACCGAATCACCCGATCGCGTTCTGCCGGGGCGGTCGATGGATGGGAATTTGGCTTAAAACTGTCGGCTTGAACCTTACAGCGGTTCAAAGGGAATTGGGCCCCCTTTCGGGCGGTGTCAAGGCACTATCTATAGCAGAACCATTGCATGGCTACCCCCTCCGGGCTTATATAGCGCGAATTCCCTGTCATCGCTGATGACCACCGGTTTCGCCTCCAGAGGGGTGGGCGAAGCACAAAGGAGATTTGCCATGAGCAACGCACCTCTGATGCCCAAGGCGACCGCCGTTTGGCTGCTCGACAACACCGCGCTGACCTTCGACCAGGTCGCCGATTTCACCAAGATGCATCCCCTCGAGGTGCGCGCCATCGCCGACGGCGACGCCGCCCAGGGCATCAAGGGCATGGATCCCCTCTCCAATGGCCAGCTGACCCGCGAGGAAATCGAGAAGGGCGAGAAGAACCCGGACTACCGGCTCCGCCTCCAGGAGAGCAAGGTGGTGCTGCCGCCCCAGCCCAAGCGCAAGGGCCCGCGTTATACCCCGGTCTCGCGCCGCCATGAGCGCCCGAGCGCCATCCTCTGGCTGCTGCGCAACCATGCGGAGCTCAAGGACGCCCAGATCATGCGCCTGGTCGGCACCACCAAGAGCACGATCGCGAGCGTGCGCGACCGTACCCACTGGAACACCTCGGCGCTGACCCCGATCGACCCGGTCACGCTCGGCCTGTGCTCGCAGATCGAGCTCGATTTCGAGGTGCAGCGCGCGGCGAAGGAGAAGCCGATCGACGCAGCCTATGGCGGCGCCACCCTGCTGCCGGCCTCCGAGACCACCCGCAAGGACGAGTACGAGCCCGCGGAGAAGTCCAGCGACGACCTCAACGTCGACGCCGTGTTTGCCAAGCTGAAGACGCTCGGCGGCAAGAAGCACGAGGACGAGGAGGAGTAATTCCTCCCGTTCATCCACCATCAACGCGAACGCGGCAGGAAAACCTGCCGCGTTTTGTTTGTACGCCCGAGCTGGGCTTCAGGTCAGAACTTGTAGGTCACACCCGCGCCGACCAGCCACGGATCGATATGCGCGGTGCCGGTGACCGGCAGGCCGGAGACGATGGCGCTGTAGTTCGGGCGCAGCCAGAGCTTCTTGACGTCGACGTTGAGACCCCAGTGCCGGTCGATCATGTAGTCGAAGCCAAACTGGACGGCGCCGCCCCAGGCGTTGCTGACGTGCAGGTTGGTGGTGGTGGCGACGATCGCGGGCGGACCGGCGATCGCGGAAGGCGCATTGGCCGCGGAATTGTTGAAGAACACGGTGTAGTTCACGCCGGCGCCGACATACGGCTTGAACGCGCCGAACTGGTCGAAGTGATATTGCAGCGTCAGCGTCGGCGGCAGTAGCGTGGTCTTGCCGATCGGCAGGTTCGCGAGCGAGCCGGTGCCGCTGATCGAATGCCTGGTCACGCCCAGGATCAATTCGGCCGCGATGTTCTTGGTGAAGAAGTAGCTGATGTCGAGCTCGGGCACGACCTGGTCGCTGATCGACGGGCCTGAAGTCGGCGACGACAGCGAAGGCACGCCCGCGACATTGACGGTGCTCCCGCCCGCATCCGGCAATACGCCGAGCACCCGCAGGCGGATCATCCACGGATTGAACGCCTCCACCGGCACCGGCGCCTTCTTGTAGACCGGCAGATCTGCCGCCTGCACTGATGCAAAAGTGCCCACGAGCATCGCGCCGAGCGTCGCGACCCGCGCCAAGTTTCTTATCGTTCCATCCATTTTCAATCCCCTTCAACCATGTCGACGCGTCGTTGCGCGACATCAGCGTCAGAGCAGAAAGAGAATGGTGAAGGATTTGATGCCGATCAAACCAGGACTATCGCGACGCGATTTGGCCCCGGCGTTGCAGATGTGTCACGGAAACCGCGAATGCAAAGCGGGTGGCGCGGCAGCATAGTGCCGCAGCTCACATCACGGGCGCACGGGGTTGTTCAGCATGTACTCGCCGAGATCGCGCTGGCGGCGGTCGGCGCGCGCGGTGGCCGCGTTGCGCTGGACGTCGCGGTCCTTGCGGCAAGCCACGTAATCCGGCGAGCCCTGCGCATAGCCGCGGCTCTGGCAGACGGCGTCGTCATCATCGCCGCTCGCCGCCACCGGATTCTGGTAGCGTGCCGAGCAGGCGGAGAGAGCGACGGCGAGAGCTAAGGCGGTCAGCAGGCGTGGCGCGGCGGCAAGTGGCATACGAGGTTCCCTATCGGCCGGCCCTGTTTAGCGCGGAATGCGGAGATTGTAAGTCCCTGGACGCCGTTCCACGCTCGCTGTCGTTCCCCGCACAGGCGGGCGATGACAGTGGAGAGCGGTGAGCAACGCCCTTCCCGCCCCGGGATGACGCTTCGCCTCACATCCGTCCCTTCAGCGCCTCGCCGATCTCCTCGAGTGCCTTGGGATCCTCGATCGTCGCCGGCATGGTCCAGGATTCTCCGTCGGCGATCTTCTTGATGGTGCCGCGCAGGATCTTTCCGGAGCGCGTCTTGGGCAGGCGGCCGACGGTGATGGCGAGCTTGAACGCGGCGACCGGGCCGAGCTTGTCGCGCACCAGCGCGACGATCTCCTTCTCGATCTCGGCCGGCGGGCGCTTCACGCCCGCTTTCAGCACCAGGAAGCCGCAGGGCACCTCGCCCTTGATCGCGTCCTTGACGCCGAGCACGGCGCATTCGGCGACATCGGGATGCGAGGCCAGGATCTCCTCCATGCCGCCGGTGGAGAGGCGATGCCCGGCGACGTTGATGATGTCGTCGGTGCGGCCCATCACGAAGATATAGCCGTCCTCGTCCTTGTAGCCGGCGTCGGAGGTTTTGTAATAGCCGGGGAATTCGCTCAGGTAAGCCTCCTTGAAGCGCGCGTCCTGATTCCACAGCGTCGGCAGGCAGCCCGGCGGCATCGGCAGCCTGATGACGATCGAGCCCATGGTGTTGGGGCCGACCGGCTTTGCCGCTTCGTCGACGACATCGACCTGATAGCCTGGCATCGGCACCGTCGGCGAGCCGTGCTTCACCGGCAGCATGCCGAGGCCGACCGGATTGCCGGCGATGCACCAGCCGGTCTCGGTCTGCCACCAATGGTCGATCACCGGTACCTTCAGCTGCTGCTCCGCCCATTCCACGGTCGGCGGATCGGCGCGCTCGCCGGCGAGGAACAGGGTACGGAATTTCGAGAGGTCGTACTGCCGGATGAATTTCCCTTCCGGGTCTTCCTTGCGGATGGCGCGGAAGGCCGTCGGCGCGGTGAAAAAGGCCACCGCCTTGTGCTCGGAGATCACGCGCCAGAACGCGCCGGCGTCGGGCGTGCCGACCGGCTTGCCCTCGTACATGATCGTGGTCGCGCCATGCAGCAGCGGGCCGTAGACGATGTAGCTGTGGCCGACCACCCAGCCGATGTCGGAGCCGCACCACCAGACCTCGCCCGGCTTGACGCCATAGAGGTTGAACATCGACCATTTCACCGCGACGAGATGCCCGCCATTGTCGCGCACGACGCCCTTCGGCACGCCTGTTGTGCCCGAGGTATAGAGGATGTAGAGCGGGTCTGTCGCGGCGACAGGCACGCACGCCGCGCGCTTGCCGTCGTTCAGCGCCTTGCGGCGCAGGCTGGCCCAGTCGTAATCGCGGCTCGGCGTCATCTCGCAGGTGAGCTGCGGACGCTGCAGCACGATGCAGGCCTTCGGCTTGCTGCTGGCAAGCTTGATCGCCTCGTCGAGCAGCGGCTTGTACTGCACGATGCGGCCGGCCTCGATGCCGCAGCTGGCGGACAGGATCAGCTTGGGCTGCGCATCGTCGATGCGTGTGGCAAGCTCCTTCGCGGCAAAGCCGCCGAACACCACCGAGTGCACCGCACCGAGCCGCGCGCAGGCGAGCATCGCGACCACCGCCTCCGGCACCATCGGCATATAGAGGATGACACGATCGCCTTTGGCGACACCGAAATCCTGCATGATTGCGGCGAGCGCCTGGACCTCGTTCAGCAGTTCGGCATAGGTGAACTTGGTGACCGAGCCCGTCAGCGGCGAATCATGGATCAGCGCGACCTGGTCGGCGCGCCCCCGTTCGACGTGGCGGTCGAGGGCGTTGTAGCAGGTGTTGACGACGCCGCCGGCGAACCAGCGGCCGTAGGTTCCTTGCGAGGGATCGAAGATCTTCGTCGCAGGCTCGATCCAGTCGATCTCTTTCGCCGCCTCGGCCCAGAAGCTCTCGGGATCAGCCAGCGAGCGCGCATGGACTTCATGATAGCTGCTTTTGCCCTGGATATTCATTCCCGCGCTCCCGTTCCCTTGATTCACCTGGCTTGAACCTCGTGGCAGGACAGGCGCCCCGCCATGACAAGGATCAATTGCCGGCCTTGTTTGGAGCCATTTTCCCGGGAACGGGCCGCGGTTCAAGCTGAAAAGGATGGGTTTTTTTGGCGGAGGGGTGTGAAGCTTGCGCGGCATCGGCAGTCGGCCCCCTCTCCCGCTTGCGAGGGAGGGTTGGGGTGGGGGTGTCTCCGCGTTGGGATCGTGCAAGATTCATGAGGTCCCCAAGAGAGGAGAGAGCCCTCACCCGCCGCGCTCTCCGAGCGCGTCGACCTCTCCCGCAGGCTGGAGAGGTTACGGAGCCAGTCGCAAGGCTTCAGCTCCTTCGCCTCTCAGCTCTCCATCGCGTTCAGCCGCTGCAAGCGGTCCTGCATGATCCTCTTCAGATCGTATCCGGGGCGGCGGAAGCTCGCATTGCGCGTCGTGAGGAACTCGCGCTGGGTCTTGCGCAGGTCGCTAGCGGAACGTCCTTTGGAAGCCCTCAGCACGCGTTCATAGGTCTCGGCGATCTGACGGTCGAGCACGCCGAGCTGCGGATCGGCGCAGATCACTTTCTCGACCTCACGCTTGGCGGTGGCGCACTTGAAGGAGGGACCGCTATCGTCGGCTGAGCGCGCATGCATTGGGCCCGGCGACGCCGCGCCGAACCTGGCGATCTCGGCCATCATGCTGCGGCGGCCGTTCGCTGCATTCTCATTGCCGGGATCCAGCTTCAGCGCCGTCTCATAATCGGCAAGTGCCCTCTTGCGCTCGCCCATCTTCTTGTAGAGCACCGCGCGGTTGTTGTAGGTCTTCGCGAAATTCGGATCGAGCTTCAGCGCAGCCTCGTAGTCGCTCAGCGCCGCCCCGAGCTCGCCTTTGAACTGGTAGGAGTCGCCGCGGTTGGTCAGGAAGTTGGCGCGCTGTTCCCGCCGGATCGCCTGGTCGTAATCGGCAATCGCCTTGTCGTACTCGCCCATCGCAGCATAGGTCAGGCCGCGGTTGTCGTAATATTCCGGCACCTTCGGGTCGAGCCTGATCGCCTCGCCGTCGTCGGCGACCGCCTTTTCGAGCTGGCCGAGCTTCTTGTAGGCCGCGCCGCGGTTGGTGTAGGTGCGCGCGCGGTCGGGATCGAGCCGCAGCGCCTCGTCGAAATTTCTGATCGCCTTCTCGTTGTCGCCGCCGAGATAATAGGCCACACCACGGTCGGACCAGGCTTGCGCATCGTCCGGCTTCAGCTTGATCGCCTGGTCGTAATCGGCGAGTGCGCGGTCGAGGCGGCGCTGATTGGTGTAGACGACGCCGCGCAGCTCGTAAGCTTCGGCATCCTGCGGGTCGAGCTCGATCGCCTTGGTCAGATCCGCCGCGGCGCGATTGAGGTCGCCGCCGGCCTCGCGCAGGAGATCGCCGCGCACGCGCCAGGCCTTCGCGTTCTTGCCGTCGAGCGCGATGGCGCGGTCGAGATCCCGCAGCGCCTGTGACTGGCCTCCAAGGGTTTGCGCATTGGCTTCGGCGCGGACGACGAGGGCCGCGCTTCGCTCGGCGGCCGAATTGGCGGTCTGGTCGATGATGGCGCTGCACGCGGAGATCAACTCGACCGGGGCGGCCTTGCTTCCCAGCACGCACTCGGTGCTCGCCGCGGCGGGAGCCGCGAGAACGAAACTCATGGCCGCGCCGAGAAAGAGGGCGCGAAGCGAGATTTTGGCAGGCGAAAGCGCTTGCGCGGAGGCGTGAGTGCCGCACATGACATAGGGCTCCGTGACGTCGGGTTCTCACCGTTGTCGCAGCTGGCAAGCGATGGGTTCAAACCGGGCCTGGGAGGGACGGAGCGCTGCCGGCTCTCCCTCGCCCTGCTTGGGCAGGACTATCGCATATGAGATGTGGCTATGGGCACCGGCTGTCTCCACAGAGTCATGGCCGGGCTCGTCCCGGCCATCCACGTCTTTTCACACGGCACAAAGAACGTGGATGCCCGGTACAAGCCCGGGCATGACGACCCCTGCAATATTCAAATGCGATTGCCCTGCCGCTTGCGGGGAGAGGCGAAAATCTCAATATCCATCCACACCGTTCAGCCGCTGCAAGCGCTGCTGCATCGCCTTCTTCAGGTCGTATCCCGGCCGGCCGAAATCGGCATTGCGGCGCGCGATGAACTCGACCTGCTCGCGCTGGAGCGCTTTGGCCTCGGCCGCATTGCGCGCCTCCCGGATCGCACGGGCATTGGAGGCAAAGACCTCGCGATCGAGATCGGCGAGCTCGCGATTGCCGCAGATCGCCCGTTCCACCGCCCGACGCGCTCGCCCGCAATTGAAGCTGGGCTTGCCGGCGACCGCCATCTGCGCGCCGATCCGCTCGATCTCGCGCGCCATCGCCTTGTGATTGGCTTTGGCCTTCTCGTGGTTCGGATCGATCCTGAGCGCTGCGCCGAAATCCTGCACCGCCTTCGGCTTGTCACCCTTCTTCAGCCAGAGTTCGCCGCGCGCATTGAAGACGTCGGCAAGGCCGGGATCGAGCAGAAGAGCACGGCTGTCGTCGGCGATGGCATGGTCGACCTGATTGTGCCGCGCATAGAGCGCACCGCGCGCGATCAGAGCCTTGATCAGATCGGCCTTCGTCGTCTTCTCGTTGTCGATCACTTCGGCGCAGGCCGTGGCGGCCTTGTCCATGTCATCGGCTGCGGCCGCGGCGAGGCAGGGCGCGACATCGACCTGCGTCACAGCCACCGGCTCGCCGCCGGTCGCGGCATCGGCCGGGGCGAACGATAGCGCATAGAGCAGTCCGGCGCCGATCAGCTGAATGAGAAAACGCATGCGTTGCAGTCGAAGCCTTGTCGTCGATGTTAAGCTCTTGCCTTGAAGCCGCACTATCCATCATACGGCCGGATTGGTGCTAGCTTGTGGCGCCGCTGAAATCGGCTTCGGGGATCATCGTGTCGACATTCGAATGGATCATTGTGTTGCTGCTCGGCGCGGTTGGCTTATCGGCGCTGGCGCGGCGGATCAAGGTGCCCTACCCGACCTTTCTCGCCATCGGCGGCGCGCTGATCGCCTTCGTGCCGTCGAGCCCGTCCTGGACGCTGGAGCCGGACCTCGCCCTTGCCCTTTTTGTCGCGCCGGTCCTGCTCGATGCCGCCTTCGACACGTCGCTGCGCGACCTTCGCAAGAACTGGGTTCCGGTGTCGACCCTGGTGGTGGCCGCGGTCGGCCTCACCACGGCCGCCGTGGCCTATGTCGCGCACCGGCTGATGCCCGACATGCCCCCGCCGCGGTCGCGCTCGGCGCCATCGTGGCGCCGCCGGATGCGGCCGCTGCGGTTGCGATCCTGAGCCAGGTCAAGCTGCCCCACCGCATGGTCAAGGTGCTGGAGGGCGAAAGCCTGCTCAACGATGCCAGCGCGCTGCTGATCTATCGCATCGCCGTCGGCGCGGTCGCCACCGAGCATCTGACCTGGAGCCAGGTCGCCCCGACCATGGCGCTGGCGCTGGTCGGCAGCGTCATCGCGGGTCTGGCCGCAGGCCGCATCATTCCGCTGTTCATGGAGCGGGTGACGGAGGCGCCGAGCGCCATCATCGTGCAGTTCGCCACCACCTTCATGGTCTGGATCGCCGCCGAGCATCTCGGTCTCTCCGGCATCCTCACCATCGTGGTCTACGCCATCACGGTCGCACGCACCGCACCGGCGCGCATCCCGGCGCGGCTGCGGGTGCCGTCCTATGCGGTGTGGGAGACGACCGTGTTCGTGCTCAACGTGCTCGCCTTCATGCTGATCGGCATGCAGATGCGGCCGATCTGGACGCGGCTGGATGCGGACGTGCGCTGGGAATATTGCGTGGCCGCCGCCTGGATCCTGCTTACGGTGATCCTGGTACGCCTGTTCTGGGTGACGTTCTATCGCACGAGCCTGCGGGTGCTGATCGCGCAGGGGCTCTATCATCCCAAGGATCCGCAGCAGGTGGCCTCGCCCAAGGGCGGGCTCATCATCTCCTGGTGCGGCATGCGCGGCCTCGTCACGCTCGCCACCGCCTTTGCCCTGCCGGAAAACTTTCCCTATCGTGACTTCATCGTCTTCATCGCGTTTGCGGTGGTGCTGGGATCGCTGGTGATCCAGGGCCTGACGCTGCGGCCGCTGATCCTCGCTTTCAACCTCAAGGACGACGATCCCGTCGGCATCGAGGTCGCCCGCGGCCGCGCCGTGGCCTATCGCGCCGCGCTCGATGCGATCGAGAGCGATCCGTCGGAGGAGGCGGAAATCCTGCGGCTCGAATATCGCGCCATCCTGATGCAGGCCGAGACCGATCCCAACGGCGGCATCAGCAACGGCGAACTGCCCGCCGATCCCCTGCGCCGCCGCGCTATCGAGGCCGCGCGCAAGGCGATCTTCGACCTGCGCGCCACCGAGGTGATCGGCGACGATGCGTTTCATCGGCTCGAGGAGGAGCTCGATCGCGCAGAATTGAGCGCGGGCGGATGATGTCTCTCCGCTGTCGTCCCGACAAGAGTTTGGGCGCTCTGCAATGTGCGCCGAGTCACACACAGCATCCCGCAGCTTGAACCAAACCCCGCCTCTCCAGACTCACCCCTGATGACGACCCTGATTGACGACCGTCGTGTACGCGCGCGTGATGCGTCGCCTGCACGATATTTTTATCTCCACATGGCGCTCGCCTGCGCTGCGACTGCCTTTCTCGGCTTCGCACCGACCTATTGGGTGCCGCTCGCTCACCGGACATTGTCCACAAGCCCGGTGATCCATTTTCACGGACTCTTGTTCTTCACCTGGTCGCTTTATTTCGTGCTCCAGACCTGGCTCGCAGCCTCCGGCCGTGTGGTCAATCACCGCTCGTTCGGCATCGTCGGCGTCTCGCTTGCGACCGCGATGGTCATTTCTGGCTTCTTCGCGTCCGTGACGTCGATGAAGAAGGCCGCGGCGCTCGGACAGGCCGATGCAGGCATCGCCTTCTCGATCGTGCCGCTGAGCGGCATCGCATTCTTTGCCGTGGTGTTCGCGCTCGCCATCATGAACGCGCGCAGGCTCGAGGTTCACAAGCGCCTGATGCTGCTCGCGGCGGTCTCGATCCTCGACGCCGCGATCGCGCGCTGGTTCCTGACCTTCCTCGCACCATCAGGACCGCCCGGCCCGCCGCCGGTGCCCGTGACGATCGCGCCTGCTGTGGTCGCCTCCCTTCTGCTTGTCGTCGCCATGGTGCGCGACTGGCGCGCCGAGGGCCGCGTGCATCCGGTATACATCACGGGCACGCTCGCGCTTCTGGCGGTGAAGGTGCTCAACTGGCCGGTCAGCGAAACGGCGGCGTGGCACGCATTTGCCGGCGGCATCCTGGCGCTGGCGCAGTAGGCGACCAACACGCCGCTGTCGTCCCGAGCATCAAATCCGTCATGCTGGGAGAGGTTGCACCCGTCACGGTGGAGCCTAGAACCGCGGCAAATCCGGGAACGCCAGCTTGCCCGCGTGGACGTGCATGCGGCCGAGCTCGGCGCAGCGGTGCAGGGTCGGAAATACTTTTCCGGGATTGAGCAGGCCCTGCGCGTCGAAGGCGCATTTCAGGCGCTGCTGCTGGTTGAGGTCGATCTCGCTGAACATGTCGGGCATGAGGTCGCGCTTCTCGATGCCGACGCCGTGCTCGCCGGTGAGCACGCCGCCGAACTCGACGCAGGCGCGCAGGATATCGGCGCCGAAGGCTTCGGCGCGCTCGATCTCGCCGGGCTTGTTGGCATCGTAGAGGATCAGGGGGTGCAGATTGCCGTCGCCGGCGTGGAACACGTTGGCGCAGCCGAGCTGGTACTTTTCCGAGAGCTCGCGGATGCGCGCCAGCGCCTTCGGCAGCGCGCCGCGCGGGATGGTGCCGTCCATGCAGAGATAATCGGGTGAGATGCGGCCCACGGCGGGGAACGCGGCCTTGCGGCCGGCCCAGAACAGGTTGCGCTCGGCCTCCGAAGTCGAGATCTGGCAGGTGGTCGAGCCGCAGGCGTTCGCAATGGCCTCGACGCGCGTGATCAGCTCGTCGACCTCGATCTTGGGCCCGTCGAGCTCGATGATGAGCAGTGCCTCGACATCGAGCGGGTAGCCGGCATGGACGAAGGCCTCCGCGGCGTGGATCGCGGGCTTGTCCATCATCTCCATGCCGCCGGGGATGATGCCGGCGCCGATGATGCGCGCCACGCATTCGCCGGCCGCCTCGACCTGCGCGAAGCCAACCATCAGCGCGCGCGCCGTCTCGGGCTTCTGCAGGATGCGCACCGTGATCTCCGTGATGACGCCGAGCAGGCCCTCGGAACCGGTGATGACGCCCATCAGGTCATAGCCGGGATTCTCGCAGCCCTTGCCGCCGATGCGCAGGATCTCGCCGCTCATCAGCACGATCTCGCAGCCGAGCACGTTGTTGGTGGTCATGCCGTATTTCAAGCAGTGCACGCCGCCGGAATTTTCCGCCACGTTGCCGCCGATCGAGCAGGCGATCTGCGAGGACGGATCGGGCGCGTAATAGAAGCCGGCATGGGCGACCGCCTGGCTGATTGCGAGGTTGGTGACGCCGGGCTCGGTGACGACGACGCGGTTGTCGAAATCGATCTCGCGGATGCGCTTGAACTTGCCGAGGCCGAGCAGCACGCCGTCCTCGAGGGGCAGCGCGCCACCGGACAGCGAGGTGCCGGAGCCGCGCGGAACCACCTTGATGCCTTGCGCGGCACAATATTTCAGGACGAGCGAGACCTGCTCGGTCGTATCGGGCAGCACCACGACCATCGGCGGCTGCCGATAGGCGGTCAGCCCGTCGGATTCATAGGCCCGCATCTCGGCGAGGCTGTCGATCACGCCCTCGCCCGGCACGATTGCGCGCAAGGCGGCGACGATTTCGCTGCGACGCGCCAGCACGGCCAGGTCGCTTGCGGGCATCATGATGGCCATTTTAAGAAGCCTTCGTCCGACGGATGGAATTATCTCGGCAAATCAATCATGTCTTGCGGACTTTGGGTAGGTCCTCCGAAGGTCGCATTGCTTTGTTGCAGCGCAAGTTCTCTCTGGGGCAAGTCTGCTAGCAGGAAACCTGTCAGAGTTTCGCGGCTTGTCCACTTGCACCGGACCTGCCAAAACCACGACCCTCCATCTGACCCGGGAAGAGACGAAGAGCACACTTATGACAAAACTGACTTTCGGCGCGGTGACAATCCTCACCGTCATTGCCACCGCACCCGCCGCGATGGCGCAGGATGTCGCGGCCGGCAAGACATCGTTCAACAAGTGCCTGGCCTGCCACGCGATCGGCGAAGGCGCCAAGAACAAGGTTGGCCCGGAGCTCAACGGCCTCAACGGCCGCAAGTCGGGCGCGGTTGAGGGCTATAGCTACACGGACGCCAACAAGAATTCCGGCATCACCTGGGACGAGGCCACGTTCAAGGAATACATCAAGGATCCCAAGGCCAAGATCCCCGGCACCAAGATGGCGTTCGCCGGCATCAAGAACGAGACCGAGATCAACAATCTCTGGGCCTTCCTTGCCCAATACGACAAGGACGGGAAGATCAAGCAGTAAGCGCGCACGAGGCGGACGCTAGAGCTTCGGTTCTGATCGGACCAGAATCGAAGCTCTGGCTTTCTTGTTCTGACGCGTTTGTTCGCGCGAACCGGTTTCCACTTTGCTCGAAGAACGCTTTAGTCGGCGACCGCCTGCGCCGGGGCGATGTTTCCGATCATCGTCTCGATCTCCGCCTTCACGAGATCCGGCACCGCGTTCTGCACCATGTGGCCGAGATCGGGCAGCACGATCAGCTTTGCATTCGACACCGCCGCGGCGAACGGACGCGCGTGGATATTGGTTCTCACCGTCTTGTCGGGCTCGCCGGCGATGATCGTAACAGGCGCCGTAATCGCGCCATAACGCGCGACTTGCGCGGCGACCGACTCCTTCAGCGTCACCAGATCATAGGCATTGGCGATGAACTCGCGCGGGCGCAGTAAGAGCGGTGTCGCGGAGTCCTGCACGAAACCATCCGGCATGATCTGCGGCAGGAACACGTTGCGGGCCCCGGCTTCGGTGATGAAATAGCCGAGCGGCAGCGTGATGGTGTAGGCGAGCAGCGGGCCGATCACGGGCGTTGCGATGATCTCGTTGTAGCGCCCGACACCGCCCCGCCAGGGATGCGTGACGGGCGCGAGCATCACGAGACCTGCCACGCGGCGCGGGTGATCGAGCGCGATCCGCGCGCCGAGGGCGCCGCTCCAGGAATGCACCACGAAGACCGCGCGATCGATCCCGAGCTTGCCGAGCGCCTCGTCGATCATGCGCGCCTGAATCTGCGGCGTCGAATCCTGCCGGCTTGCGCGCGTGCTCCAGCCATGGCCGGGGCGGTCGATCAGAATCACGCGATGATCCCGGGCGAGGAGATCGCCGAGCGGCCGCCGCATCGCTTCGAGGTTGGAGCTCGCGCCGTGCAGCATCACGATCGGCGGGGCGGCCTCGCGCGGGCCGATCTCGACGACGTGAAGCGCGGCGCCCTCGACCTCGACCATGCGCCCCTGCGGCGGAAAGGCCCGCTGCACGGCGACGATTCCGGCCTGCGTGAGCAGCGCCAGCAGGACCAGCGCCGTCACGACTGACATCACGATCATGGAGAGAATCCGGGTGATCCTGGGCACGGGGCAGTTACGGGTCTGCTCGGCCGGCAGTTTCGCCGCCGGCGGTGCGCGCTTCCACCAAAAATGCTGGGGCTGTGGATATGTGCATAATTGCTGATCGAGAAAACTCAATGAAATCAGAGCCATCCTAAGCCGCACGCAAGCTTCGGACCAGCTTCATGCGGGCGTCATCGCAGCTTCCATATAATCGCCATGGTCGGTTCCGCCATCTAGGCGCGGGTGGGCGCCGATCCTCACCGCAACATCAGGGGGATGCGGGAAAGACCGGCAGGATTGTCCTGGTTTGAACCGGAGAATTTCGATGAGCTTCAGATCGAACGATACTGCAATCGACGAAATCGTCGCGAGCTGCAACGGCGACCTGCGCGGTGCGGTGCGGGCGCTGCTCCTGATCAACGAGCATCTCGAGACCGAGCTGGCAAAGGCCTACGCCGCAGCCGCCGACCGCGGCCTGGTCGAGCGCGGCAGCAGCGTGCTGCATTAAGCGCAGCCTAGTTCGCCCCCTCCTCCTGCTTTTCTTCCTCGGGCGTGACCGGGGGACAGACGCGAATCGTCGAGCGCGCAAGCTTGGCATCGGCCTTGGACTTGTAGGGACCGTCGCCGAACCAGATGTCGCCAATGATGACTGGATTGCTGGTCACGATGGCGCATTTGCCGGTGGCACGGTTGCCGACCACCCAGAACAGTCCGTCGGCGAAGCTCACCGTCCCCGACGCGAGCAGCAACGTCGCTGCGACCATCAAATGCTTCATGGCTTTCGCTCCTGCCATGCAGGTAGGCCTGCAACAGGCCCCGCAATAGTCCTTGCAACGCCCCGGCTCGGATCGTGGTTAATCCGCGCCGGCCGCGATCGCTCAAGAAATGATCGAGTTATAGCTAGATGTCGCGGCCTTCGACCTTCTCGGTCAGCGCCTTGACCTGGTCGGGGATCTTTTCCAGGTGCGGATTGACGGCGAGCGCCTTGCGGTAGGCCTCGAGCGCGCGCCTCTCGTCCCCGACCTCCTGCATGATCATGCCGAGGCCGGCGAGCGCGCCGAAATGGCGGGGCTCTCGGATCAGCACTTGCTGAATGTCCGCGAGCGAGCGGCCATAATCGTTCTGCATGTAATAGAGCGTCGCACGCCGGTTCCAGGCCTCGATGTAATCGGGCCTGAGCTTGATGATCGAATCCAGGAGCTTGATCGCGACGTCGATCTTCTTCGCATCGACGGCGGTCTTGGCGCGAGACATCAGGAGCGCGGCGGTGTCGCTCGGGGTCTGCAGCCAGATCGCCCAGATCCGCGCCTCGACATGCTTGGCGCTGACCTCGTCGGGCGCCGCCTTCAGCGCCCCGAACAGGAAATCGAGATTCTTGCTGCGGTCGACCTTCGGCAGCTTCGACGGCGCCTCGGGCAGCTTCTTCTGCTTGCCGGGCGGCTCGACCTGCTGGGCCAGGGCCGCCGGCGCAAGGCCGGCGGTTCCCAGCACGAGGGCCAGACACAGGGTGCGCGCGAAACGGAATCTCACTGCCATGGTGGAAGTCTAAACGCGCAAAGCCGCCCTTGCAAAGCAAAGGCGGCGTCAAACTCGTGTGAGACCGTGATCTTGCGGGGCGCGCGAAGGCTCCCGGCAGGGCGTGATCAGCCGCTCAGATCAGCCCTGGCGCGCCTTGAAGCGGCGCTGCACCTTGTTGATCACATAGACCCGGCCCTTGCGGCGGACCAGGCGGTTGGCGCGATGGCGACCGCGCAGCGATTTCAGCGAGTTACGGACCTTCATGGCAGAATCCTGAACGTTCGAAAGGCCGTGTTCGGCACTACCGTTTCGGCACGCGCGAATGTGGCAAAATGAGATTTTTCCCGCTGGCGGACCGACCGCCCGGGACGGAGCGGTTCTTAAGGCATGGCGGGAGGTCATGTCAATGTTAACTGCCCGGCTCCCAACGAGCAAAACCGCGAAAACAACCCCATGCACAGTAGAAGCGGCCGGATCGGCCCGATCCGGCGCATCGGAGGTCAGGCGCGGCAAAGACTGTCGCTACCTGCGCTTTCGCCGAAACCAGCGCCTTGCCAAATTCGTTATATCCTATAATCAATTCGGCAACCCGTCGGGAGGACACCCATGCCGAAGCTGAAGCTGCCTGATATCGACAAAGTCGTCGCCATCGACATCCACACCCATGCCGAGGAGCCCTGCGGCACCCATCCCGACGACGGCTATGACGATTTCCAGGCGCAGATGGCGGAGTATTTCAAGTCGCCGCACAAGCATCCGCCGACCGTGCCGGAGACCGCGGCCTATTACCGCTCCAAGAACATCGCCGCGGTGATCTTCCCGGTCGATGCCGAGCGCGAGACCGGCTTCCGCCGCTACAAGAACGAGGAGATGCTGGAGATCGCCTCCGAGCATCTCGACGTGCTCATCCCCTTCGTCTCGATCGACCCGCACAAGGGCAAGCTCGGGGCCCGCGAGGCACGCAAGCTGATCGAGGAATACGGCGTGCGCGGCTTCAAATTCCACCCGACCATGCAGGGCTTCTACGCCAACGACCGCATGGCCTATCCGCTCTATGAGGAGATCAACAATGGCGGCGCGATCGCGCTGTTCCACACCGGCCAGACCGGCGTCGGCTCCGGCATGCCCGGCGGCATGGGCATGCGGCTGAAATATTCCAACCCGATGTACATGGACGACGTCGCGGCCGATTTCCCCGACCTCAAGATCATCCTCGCCCACCCCTCCTTCCCCTGGCAGGAAGAGGCGCTCTCGGTCGCGACCCACAAGCCGAACGTCTACATCGACCTGTCGGGCTGGTCGCCAAAGTATTTCCCGCCGATCCTGGTGCGCTACATCAACTCGATTCTCCAGGACAAGATGCTGTTCGGCTCGGACTGGCCGGTGATCACGCCGGACCGCTGGCTGTCCGATTTCGCCAAGATCGAGATCCGCGACGAAATCCGGCCGAAGGTGTTGAAGGCGAACGCGCGCAAGCTGCTGGGGATCTAGACGATCCGCTTCCATGAAACCGGCATGCAACTAGGTTTGGCCACGGGGTACATCTCGGCTGGCGTAGCCTAGCGTATCCCTTCCATCTCTGGTCCGGATTCGGACGGCGCGTAGAGTACCTCGAACACGACGCGCGCCGCCTGCTCCGGATCCTCTGGGTACGTCAGAGCGACCGACATCGTACCCACAGTTCTTTCAGGCTGGCGGCCGGGCCGCGGTCCACATCGACCTCACGACGTTGTGTGATTCCACCCGATTCAAGCTTGGGCTGCTCACCAGCGGCGTCGAAGTAGGTGGATGGGGCGCGTGATACTCCGGCGATCCAGGACGCAAAAGCAGGTTGGAGGGAAACTTTCGGGTACCCGGGTCGTTCGCTAAGACACGTTGAGCAGCGAATGCCATGTCTCGCCCCACCGTCCTGATCACCGGCAGCAGCGGCTTTCTCGGCCAGGCGATCGCGCGCGGCTTGATGGATCGTTACCAGGTCATCGGCCTCGATGTCAGCCGCCCTAAGAAGCCGTTGTCCGGCATCGAGACAATTGAGATCGACCTCACCTCGGATGCAATCGTGGCGAAGGCGCTGGACCAGGTTCGTGCGCGAACAGGCGGTCGGATCGCCTCGGTCATTCACCTTGCCGCCTATTACGACACGACCGGCGAAGACAACCCGAGATACGATGCCGTGACCGTTCAGGGAACGCGCCGACTGCTGGCGGCCCTTCAGGCATTCGACACGAAGCAGTTCGTCTTCTCGAGCACGCTGCTCGTGCATGCTCCTAGCTCAGCAAAGGGAAGAAAGATCGATGAAGATTCGCCGATCGAACCAGCTTGGGCCTATCCGCAGTCAAAGGCGAAGACCGAGACCCTGATCCTGAACGAGCATGGCAACATCAAGGTCGCGATCCTGAGGCTTGCAGGTGTCTATGACGAGGATTGCCGTGCGGCATTCATCGCGCAGCAGATCGCCCGCATCTTCGAGCGCTTGCCGACCGCTTATCTCTTCACCGGCGACATCACCACTGGCCAGCCCTATCTCCACAAGAACGACCTCGTCGAGGCCGTGGTACGCGTGGTCGATCGACGCAATGATCTTGCTGATGAAACGACACTGCTCATTGGCGAAGAGGAAACGCCGAGTTACGACGAGATGCAGAGGCGGATTGGCCAGCTTGTGCATGGGGAGAGATGGCGGACGATGTCCCTCCCGAAAGAGATGACGAAGCTCGGCACTTGGATGCAGGAGAAGGTTCTCGATCAGGATACCGACATCAAGTCGTGGATGATCGAGAATGCCGACGACCATTATGAGATCGATACTTCGCGAGCGAGGAGCCTCTTGGGGTGGAAACCCCGACACAGTCTGACCGCCACGCTGCCCGAAATGATCCGGCGGCTTAAGGTCGACCCGACGGACTGGTACGAGACGAACAAACTTCATCCTGCGACGGTCGCCGCTTCCGAACCCGAGCTCGACCAGGCCGCGGAGAGACTGCGGCAATCGCTGGAGCCTTCGAAAGATGAGGTTGAGGCCGAGACGGAACGGCATCGGGCGCGCACGCTCTGGGCGCCGCTGACCAATGCAGCGATTGGACTGTGGCTCGTCGCCTCGCCTGTCACGCTTGGTCTCTTCGATCCATCCGCGGCGCCAATTCCGCCGGCGCTGGGACATGAGATCGCTTCGCCCGAGACACGTGACGGCAGGCTCGGCATCAGCGAGATCGTGTCCGGCATTCTTGTCGTCGCGTTCGCACTCATCGGCATGCGTCGGCGCTGGCGCTGGTTGCAGTGGCTCACCGCTGCCGTCGGCATATGGGTCATGTTCGCACCTCTCGTGTTCTGGACCACGAGCGCTGGAGCCTACGCCACCGATACGCTTGCTGGCATGCTGATCGTGACGCTCGCGGTGATGGTTCCTCCAACACCGGGCATCAGCCGCCAAGCCCTCGCCGCCGACGATGATCGCCCCCTCGGCTGGACCTACTCGCCATCCACATTCAGCCAGCGCCTCCACATCATTGCTCTGGCCTTTGTCGGCCTGTTCGTCTCGCGCTATCTCGCCGCCTATCAACTCGGTCATATCGACGGGTTGTGGGATCCTTTCTTCGGCCCAGGTGATGCAGCGGTCGCCAATGGCAGCGAGGCGGTGGTGACCTCCTGGGTCTCGAAGGGCTTTCCGGTCGCCGATGCCGGGTTTGGCGCCTTCGCCTACGCGCTAGATGCCCTGGCAGGCGCGATCGGCGACCGTCGCCGCTGGCGCACAATGCCATGGATGGTGATTCTGTTCGGCCTACTGGTTATCCCGCTCGGGCTCGTGAGCGTCAGCTTCATCATTATCCAGGCCCCTTTGATCGGTGCACTGTGTACGCTCTGCATCATCCAGGCCGCGATCACGATAGTGCTCATCCCCTATTCGATAGATGAGGTACTGGCGAGCTGTCAGTATCTTTGGGGCGCGAAGCAGGCGGGCCAGCCGTTCTGGCGCACTTTCTGGCGCGGTGGCCCGGCGCTCTCCGAGAAGCAGGCGCCGACGCCCGATCTCGACCGCCCGTTATCGGCGGTGCTGCGCGACATAGTCACCGGCGGCGTCAATTTTCCCTGGACGCTGGTCGCGAGCTCTTTCCTTGGAATGCTGCTGATGATCACGCCGCTTGCCTTCGGCACGAGCCCGATCCTCTACTTCAGCGACCATATCACCGGCTGCCTTGTCATCCTCGTCGCCGTTACGGCGATGGCGGAGGTGGCGCGTGCCGCGCGGTTCGCCAACGTCGCGCTCGGAGCATGGGTGGCAATCTCCCCCTTTGTCCTCGACGGCGCCACGACAATCGCGACGATAGCCAACGTTGCAACCGGTGTCCTCCTCATCGGGCTGAGCCTGCCACGCGGCACCCGTAGCGCCGCGCATTACGGCGGATGGGACCACGCAATAGTATGACGCAACGGCGGGCTCTGCGTGGGCGCCACCGAAGATGATGCGGGGAGCTTTCTCATGACGCATCTGATCGGACAGCGGCATCACGTATGGCTCGCCGAGTGCTTGATCGCTGCAACAACAGAGGTGCCCTCTCTCCCGCAGGCTTGCGGGAGCGAGTCGGGAGAGGGTGCTTCCGCAATGGGACAATCCCCAAGAGGACAAAGCCCTCACCCGGCGCCATAGCCGATGCGAAGCATCGGCGTCTTAGAGAACGGCGGCCAGAGGCCGCCTATGCCTCTCCGCAAGCGGGAGAGGTGAACGAGCCCCACCGATCAATTCAACCTAAAGCCATTTCGCTCTAATCGTATCCTCATCGCAGCGCATGAGGGCTTCGATCCCATTGACCAAAGCCCTCGCACTCAGACGAAGGCTTCAGACTTGAGCCAAGCCTCCATCGACAAAGACCTCGCCGCCGGTCATGTAGCTGCTGTCCGAGGACGCCAGGAATGCGGCCACCGCGCCGGTCTCGCTGGGGTCGCCGACGCGCCCGATGGGCGTGGCGCTGCCGAGTGCATCGAAGGCTTCCTCGCCCACGACCTCCAGCGCCAGCCCCGTCTTGGTCGGCCCCGGCGACAGCACGTTGACGCGGATGCCCGTGCCGCGCAGGTCCAGCGCCCAGCTGCGCGCCAGATTGCGGATCGCCGCCTTGGTCGCGCTGTAGATGCTGAACTGCGGCGTCCCCATCACGCCCGTGCTCGAGCCGGTCAGGATGATCGACGATCCTCTGCGCATCAGCGGCAGGGCCTTCTGCACGGTGAACACCAGCCCCTTCACGTTGACATCGAAGATCTGATCGTAGTGCTCGGGCGTGATCTGGCCGAGCGGCGCAAACGCGCCGGTCCCGGCATTGGCGAACAGAACGTCGACATTGCCGCGTTCGGCTTTCACCGTCGCATACAGTCGGTCGAGGTCGGACAGATCGGTGACCGAACCCCTGACGGCACGCGCCGAGGACCCCAGCTGCGCGAGCGCAGCATCGAGCGGCTCCTGCCGTCGCCCGAAGAGATAGACGAATGCGCCTTCATCGACGAACCGTTTGGCGGCTCCGAGCCCGATGCCCGTTCCGCCGCCCGTCACCACCGCCGTCTTGCCTTGTAGTCTGCTCATGATGTGCTCCTTCATTGAGGTTGCACTGAGCTGGCGGCGTACCCACCTATCGACAAGTATGCACCTTTTGGTAAGTGCCCAAAAAATGTCGTCAGATCGTTCAGACCTCATCTCCCCACCGGCGCAAGCCCAAGCAGACGTCCAACGTTGCACGCCGAATCTGCCCGGCTTCACCTGCGGCCTGGATGCGACCTTGCGGGTCGTCTCGGGCAAGTGGAAGCCGCTGATCCTGTACTTCGTCGCCCAGGACGGACCGACCCGTTACGGCGAGCTTCGGCGCGCCATACGCGACGTCAGCGACAAGGTGCTGATCCAGCAGCTCAAGGAGCTGGAGGCCGATGGCCTGGTGAAGCGGACCGACTACAAGGAGGTGCCGCCGCGGGTGGACTATAGCCTCACGCCTCTGGGCCAGAGCCTCGCCGAAGCGCTGGTGCCGCTCTGCACGTGGGGCACCGAGCACATGGCGGAGGTCAGCCGGGTGTTCGCAGAGCGGGCGACCTGGACGCGGCCAGGACGTCAGCCGACCGGCTAGCTTCCGCTGCACTTCGTCCGCCCCTGATCGCAGCGTTGGCGCAATTCGCCTTGAGTCCCCGTGAGCCGTTTGCCGACGCCGACTGCGGAAGAGAGTTTGTTCACTCGATACTTGCTGGATGCACGGTCCCTTCCCGCTTGCCTGTGTCCGACGTTGATTGGCTCCGGCGCATCAGGCTCAACCTTCTTCCCCAAGAGAGGATTGGCGCTTCAATGAGGACGTGCAAGACAATGGCAAGACCGACAGAGAGCAGGATGAGTGCGATAACTGTCCCGGCGACTGACAGCAGCCACGGCCTGTCAAAATTGGCGATCCATTTCACCAACGGGTAGTGGACCATGTACAGCGAGTACGAAATCTTGCCCAGGTATTGCAGGACGGGCGAGAAGGATTGCCCTTCGATCTCGGCAGATACCACCGCATACATGAGCAATCCCGCGCCTAAGCCATAGGTCGGTACGCGGGCAAACTGTGGATCGGTCGCTCCCTGCACAAAAATCCAGTACCAGCCGGCAAAGAACAGGCCCGCTGAACAAGCTATGAGACGGGGCGAAAAGCGCAATCCGCGTTCTTTCAAGAGATAGGCGATGCCAACGCCGGCACCGAATTCCAGCACCAGCGGGTGGGAGTAGATGCCGAGCTGAATTTGGAAGAAGGATGCGACGACGACCATGCCGAGCCACGCGAAAAGGGTCTCGAATAGACGGTTCGGCTTAATCGCAAGGATGATTGCGACTGCAGCATAGAAGTGCAGCTCGAAAGCGAGTGACCATGCTGGCCCTATGTACCAGTTCGGATATGTCCACGCGAAGATCGTTCCGGCGTCGAGTGCCGGACGTTCCCCCGGCGCCAGTATGATCCAGTAGGAGCTGGCGAACGCCGCCAGCAACACGAGCCAATAGACCGGATAAATTCGAAGGGCTCGTCTGAACGCAAAATTGAAAGGGTTGTGTTGTGCCGCCGCTGTTGTTGCGATGATGAAGCCGGAGATAACGAAGAAAATGTCGACACCGCTCGCAAGAATGGTCATCGCTCCTTCGGCAAGCTCCGGGCCCACCATATCGGGTCTCGCACTGACTGCATGCCCGCAGACTACCGACAGCGCCGCAATGCCGCGCATTGCCTGTATACCCGCGAACACCTGCGGCGTTTTAGAAGCTTGGCGTCTGGCCGAACCATCGCAGTAAGTCTCGCCCTGCGGCGGGAGTTCTGCCGCTACGAGGGAGTGACGGGGACGTTGCATCTGGTGATCTGCTAGGTGCAGAAAAGACTGGTCACGCATGGGCCGCCGCCGCGGTCGTGAGCGGCAGCGGTGCCGGCTTCGCCATCTTATGGTTGCGGGACAAGCGACGTCCAAGCCAATGAACGGCAACTATTGTCAGCAAAGCGATGACGGCCCCGGCAATGACATCGACGAAGAAATGACCGCCTCCGATCGGCGTCGCAGCCAGCATGACCGCGTTCCACAGCGCGCCCGGAATTCTCAACCACCGGATCGGCCACATCGCCCACACATAGAGGACAGCTAAAACGGCGTGAAAACTGGGAAAGGTCAGAACGGGAGCCAAGGCGTACACATCGATCACCCTGGTGACGCCCTGCCGGATCAATGGCAACTCGCGCAAAGTCGCGTAATAGCAAACCGGCTCGAAGTTCGGGTGGTCGGAGAGATCAAGTCCTGCGGCTTCATACGCTCCCGTCGCAGGAACGAGCGTCGAGATGAAGGTGGTTCCGATGAGAGCTACGGCCAAGCCGAGCACCAACTCCGTCCCCCGCTGATGGAATCCGAACAGCGGCAGGAGGATAATCAACAGAAGCATCTGCTTATTGATGGAATCATAGGTGAGCGCGAACGCATGCAGCAAGCCCGGCCTCTCGTTCACAAAGTGAACATAGGCCCGGAAGTCCAATCCCAGCATGCGATCGAACGCCAGCAGCCTGGCTTCCTGCATTGGCAGATTCGCGGAGGCGGCAATGTAGCCGAGGGATACGAGAAGGATGAGAAATAGGACGGTCTGCGCTGGCAGCAGAAGCGTTGCATAGACCCTGGGACTGGCGGTCGAGGATCTGGCGCTGAATTGCCCCACAAGTCCGTAAACCGCTGCCACCCCACCTACTGTGAGATATCCGCCCCATTTGATGCTGAAGCCTGTCAGGAGAACGCCAGCGCCGAATAGTGCGGCAAGTGCAGCGATAAGCGCCCAATTCAGCCGAAGTAACGACAGTGACGGGTCAAACTGCGGCGGTTCGACCAGCGCAGAGGGAAGCGATTGCGAAAGAGCCTCATCGCTTTCTTTCATTGGGCATTCTCACATTCCAGGAGAGTGCTTCTGCCAGAACAACTCTTAAGAGATTCACAATTTCAGGATGTGCAGTTCGTCGATACGTCCCCTAATAGAAATTCGGGAAAACTTGGCAGGACAATTTGGCAGCGGAAGTGGCCTATGAACAAGGCTGCGAATGACCAACGAACGCGCCGTGAGGAATATGCGGAAGCAACCCGGCAAGCGCTGCTTGCTGCGGGGCGGGAAATATTCGCCCGGGACGGGCAGTGGCAGACGTCCGCAGTGATTTGGTAAGCTGACATGATGAGCACTCCCCGATCGGAGTTCTCAACGGGCCGAAAGGACAATTCATGCCCATCAAAGCCGTCGTCTTCGACGCCTATGGCACGCTCTATGACATCCAGTCGGTCGCGGACGTCACCGAGGATGCGTTTCCGGGCTATGGCGCGATCATCACGCAGGTCTGGCGCATCAAGCAGCTCGAATACACCTGGCTGCGCTCGCTGATGCAAGCTTACCAGGATTTTGACGCGGTCACGCGCGATTCGCTCGCCTATACGCTGCGTGTGCTCGGGCTCGCCTATGAGAGCGAGACATTCGAGCGCGTCATCGAGAAATATCTGCATCTCGATCTCTATCCGGATGCGGCCGAAACGCTCGCGGCCTTAAGACCGCGCAAGCTCGCCATCCTCTCCAACGGCAGCCCGGACATGCTCAATGCGCTGGTACGCAATTCCGGGCTCGACCGCCTGCTCGATGCCACTATCAGCGTCGACGCGAAAAAGATCTTCAAGCCGAGCCCACAGGCCTATGAGCTGATCGGCGAGGTGCTCGGCACCGCGCCTGATGAGGTTCTGTTCGTCTCCTCCAATCCCTGGGACGCCGCCGGGGCAAAATCGTTCGGACTGAAGGTTGCCTGGATCGAGCGGGTGACGCCCGAAGCGATGGCGCTGGCTTGCGTCGAGAACGAACTCGTGGCACCGCTCACCATGTTCAAGGCGATCCGCACCCAGATGGACGAGCTCGGCTTTGCGCCGGATCATCGCGTCCGCGCCCTCTCCGAGCTGCCGGGAATCGCTTAGGGGTCGTCGCCCGCTGTAAGATTGGAATGAGCTGCCCGGAATGAGCCTGGAATCCGTTCGCGCCTTCTTCGCCGAGAAAGCCCCCGACATCTCCGTCATCGAATCCCCGATCAGCTCCGCGACCGTGGCGCTGGCGGCCGAAGCCTATGGCGTCGAGCCCGGAATGATCGCCAAGACGCTGTCGTTACGGATCGGCGAGCGCGTGATCCTGATCGTCGCGGCCGGCACCTCGCGCATGGACAACAAGAAGGTCAAGGCGCAGTTCGGCGGCAAGCCGAAGATGCTGGGTCTGGAGGAAGTCGCCGACATCACTGGACACGAGGTCGGCGGCGTCTGCCCTTTCGGCCTGAAGTCGCCGCTGCCGATCTATTGCGACGTCTCGCTGAAGGCCTTCGATGTCGTGGTGCCGGCTGCCGGCTCGACCCATAGCGCGGTGCGCATCACGCCGGAGCGGATGGCCGAGCTGACCGCGGCTGAATGGGTCGACGTCTGCGAGCACAGGCCCTGAGCGGGGCTATTCGTCCTCGTCGTAAGGCCGCTGTGGAGGCGGCGGAGCAATGTAGCGTGGTGGTGGCGCGGCGCGACCGCGCGGAACCTGTTGCTGCGGCGGCATCTGATTGTTGGATTGGAATACCGCGCGGCAGCCGCTCGAGAGCTGCGGCGTGTTCTGCTGCAAGCAGGCCACAATGCGGTTCACATCGGGAATCTGATCGCTGCACAGGCGCCACACATCAGGTGTACATGCCATCTGCTGTTCCATCGTGCCGCGGTATTCCTGCGCGGATGCAGCGCTGTGCGCCACGATGCCGCCGACCGCAAGCGCCACACCTAGCGCGATCCGCTCTGTTCGCATGTCCAGATCCTTCCCAACTCTCTCGAATTCTCTTCAATCAATGAGACGCGAGCTTGTTCTGGACCAACAACAAAATGTGAAAAGCGCGACTGGAACCATGGCAGCTCCCGCTGACGCCTTGGTCCGTGGCGCCCCAGCAACAGGGCAGAAGCAAACCGGCCTCTTGCGCCTTTCGCCATAAGGCATTTCGCCTGACGCCAAGAATCATCACGGCGCTCCCGCTAGCAATGGGCTGCAATGAGGGGAATGTCGATGCCGACTGCAAGACCGGTCTGTGCGCAAAACGTCGCCACGGCCGCAATCTTTCGCCGCAAGCTGCTGGTCACCACCGCGCTGGCGCCCCTCGTGCTGGCCTTCCCGGTCCTGACGTCCAGCCCGGCGCGCGCCGCCTGCACCGTGGCAGGCACCGGCACGATCGGCGCACTCAATTCGGGCGATGTCGCAACCTGCACCGGCCTCGGCAACACCGATCACATCAACGCCACCGGCCGCACCAACGTCACCGTCAATGTCGGCGACGGCACCACGACATCGCTGCTGCCCGGCGCCGGCATACCTGCGATCGTTTTCGACGGCACCATCGCCTCGCATGTCACCGTCAACAATCAGGCGACAGTCTCGACCTCCAGCGGAGCGGTTCTGCTCTCCAACGGATCGACCCACAACAATGTGACGGTCGCCGCCGGTGCGATCGCGGAGGGTACGGGCAACGCCGAAGCAGCCATCGTCATCGACAATTCGAACGACAACCTCCTCAACATTCGCGGGACGGCCGTCGGCACCGGAGGAAACACGACGGGACTGCGGATCAGCGGGACGTCGAGCGGCAATGTCGTCCTCGTCTATGACAGCGGATCGATCGGCGGCGGCCATACCGGCGTGCAATTCATCGCCGGCGGCAATTCGCTCGTCAATGGCGGCACGATCTCCGGCGGCTTCTTCATCGCCATCCAGGGCTCTTCCGGCAGCGACACCATCTTCAACGCCGGCACCATCTCGGGCGGCGGCAGCGGAGCGATCGAGCTGAATGGCGGCGATGATCAGCTCGGCCTCGCTCCGGGGGCGACGATCACCGGGAATGTTCGCGGCGGGAGCGGTACCGACACGCTGAACTTCGGCAGCATTGGCAGCGCCACGTTCGACCTCGGCAATCTCGGCCCCGGCCTGCAATATGACGAGTTCGAGCAACTGAAGAAGAACGGCAACTCCGTCTGGACGCTGACCGACACCACCGCCTTCAACGGCGCGACGACAGTGGACGCGGGCGGGCTGATCGTGAACGGCACATTGCCCTCGGTCGTCACGATCAATGGCGGCTATCTCGGCGGCACCGGCACCGTCGGCGGAATCGTCGTCAACAATGGCGGCATGGTCGCGCCCGGCAATTCGATCGGGACGCTCAACGTCAACGGCAACGTCGCCTTCAATGCCGGCTCGACCTTTCAGGTCGAGATCAACCCCGGCGGCCAGTCCGACAGGATCGCAGCGACCGGGACCGCGACGCTCAACGGCGGCACGGTGCAGATCGTGCCGCTCGGCGCGGGCTTTATCGCCAATACGCAATACACCATCCTCTCGGCGGCCGGCGGCGTCAGCGGCACGTTCGCGGCGCTCACGAGCTCCGGCAGCCCGCTGCTCACGGGGCAGCTCAGCTACGATGCCAACAACGTCTATTTCCTGCTGAAGCAGATCGGCGGCTTCGGAACGTTGTCGGCGCTGACGCCGAACCAGGCTGCGGTGGCCGGCGCACTCGACCAGGCACAGCTCGGCGGCGCATCGGGACCGCTGGCCACTGCGATCAACACACTCGCCGCGCTCAATACGCCAGGCATCAAGGCCGGCCTCGACGACCTGGCCGGTCAAATCCACGCCGATGGACGCCGCTTCGTTGCGGATCAGGCCGACATGTTCCAGAGCTTCATGTGGAATGCCGGGACGCAGTCGCGCGGCGAGACCGTTCGGATGACCGCGTCCGCCTACGCGCCGGAGCCCAGGGACCCGATCGGCAAGGCGCTGAACCGCCGCCGCGCGGCGCCGATGCAGAGCGTCTGGTTTGGCGGCTATGGCAATTGGGACAAGGTGGCCGCGAGCGACATTGCCTTCGGAACCAACACGACCATCGCCGGCGCCGCGCTCGGTGCCGACCTCTGGCACATGCCGGGCTTTACGGCAGGCCTCGCGGTCGGCGCATCGACCGGCCAACTGCGAATGACCGGCCGCGCCGACCGTATCGAGGCCAATGCCGGGCATGCCGGCGTCTACGCGCGCGGCGAAGCCGGCGGCTTCAATCTCGCATCGGCGATCAGCTATTCCTTTGCGGCGCTCGACTCCTCGCGCACGATCGCGTTCCTCGGCGAGACGGCAACTGCCGCCTCGCGTGCAAACACCTTTGCCGCTTCGCTGGGCATCTCGCGACCGTTCCAGACCGGATGGGGTCTTGTCGCCGAGCCCTTTGCCAAGGCTGATTGGTACGCGACACGCCAGGGCAGTTTTTCAGAGGCAGGTGCGCCGGGGGTCAATCAGCTGGTGCGAGGCGGCAGTTTCGACCTCGGCTATGGCACGGCCGGCCTGCGCGGCAGCCAGCGCATGATGATGCCGAATGGCCACGCGGCACAGTTCGGCGCGACCATTGCCGTTCGTCATGAGTTTACCGGCAGCGCGGCAACCACGACGGCGGCGCTGGAAGGCGCACCCGGCATTCCGTTCGCGATCACCGGCGTCGAGCGCGCGCGCACGGTGGCGCTTGCCGGCGCCGAAATCCGGTGGGACCTGACGACCGCGACATCGTTCAAGGCCTCGTACGAGGGCGCGTTCGCGCCGGGATACGACCGTCACACGCTGCGCGGCCTGGTCCGCAGCGAATTCTGAGCGGCCCTACTCCACCTTGCCAATCTTCTTCACCGCCGCGATCAGCCGCTTGCTGTCGGTCGCGACGAACTCAGAGAAGGCCGGCGCGTCCTGATAGGCGACGAGGCTGCCCGAGGTCTCGAATGCCTTGAGCACATCAGGGCTCGTCATCACCTGCGTCATCGCCTCGCGCAGGCGGATCGCGATCGGCGCAGGGAGAGCGCTCTGCGCGAACAGCCCGGCCCAGATGTAAAACTCGACATCCTTGTAGCCGAGCTCCTGGAAGGTCGGCACATCAGGGAAGCTTGCGATGCGCTGCGCGCCGCAATTGCCGAGCACGCGCAGCCTGCCGTCGTCGACCTGCGGTTTCAGCGTGCCGGGTGCAGCGGTGATCGCCTGCACGGTGCCGCCGAGGATCGCGGTCAGCGCAGGACCTGCACCGCGGAACGGCACGTGCAGCAGTTTGATGCCGGCGCTGCTCGCGAACATCTCCATGGCCACATGCAGCGTGCCGTACGGCCCGGACGAGCCATAGGCGATCTGGCCCGGCCGCTTCTTCGCATCCTCGACGAAATCCTGCGCGGTTCTCCAGGGCGCCGAGGCCGGCACCGCGAGCAGCGTGGGATCGGCGAGCACGCGCGCAATCGGCATGAACTGCGACACCTCGTAGGCGACGGGTCGGTCGAACAGCCGGTCGGCCTCAGGGAGCACCACGAGCGAGGACAGCGTCATCAGCAGCGTGTAACCGTCGGGCTCGGCACGCGCGGCCGCGGCATTGCCGACCGATCCGCCGCCGCCTCCCGCCCGGTTGTCGACGATCACAGGCTTGCCGAGAATTCGCTCCAACGCCGTCGCGACCGGTCGCGCAGCGAGATCGGCCTGTCCGCCGGCCGGGAACGGCACGATCATGGTGATGTTACGCGAGGGGTAAAGAGCTTGGGCAAAGCTTGATCGAGAGCAAGCGGCCTGTGCGAGGGGCAGCACGGCAGCGGCCTTCAGAAGTTCGCGGCGGTTCATTGGTGGGTACCTCCCCGATTGTTTTCGTGATTGGGAGGCAGCCTAACCGGAATGGATTGTGTTGCGATAGCCGTGCGCTTGCACCCTCCCCGGCGGGGCCTGGAGGGGGCGGCCGGTTGGCCGCATCTCCCCAACTACTGCGACTGCAACAGGGTGGGCAGGCTCTTGTCGAGGACGTTGCCGAGCAGTTGCCGCGTCGACGCGCGCATCACTGGATTGTTGGCGGCTTCCGGCGGTTCTGGCCACTGCGCCCAATCGATACGCAGGGTCGGCGGCCCGGTCATAAAGTTGCTTCCGCTGATCGAGCCTTCGCCGCTCTTCAGAATATCGAAGCTTTGCCCGTCATGAACGTAGATCCGTATGACCGCGTAGATGTCGGCGATGTCGTACAGCGGGCTGACCTTCATGACACCGATGCCGAAGAATCCACCCTGGCGTATTCCCTTGATCACGACGACATAGCGTTTGCATCCGGCCTGACCGGCAACTTGGCGGACGATGGCGCCGGCCTTGTCGCTGCGAACGAACATGCCAAGCCCGGGATCGTAGGAACTGAATGCGGATCTATCGGCAGCGATCCTGCGGACGACAAAACCAGAGCCGACCGCGGCCCTCACACGTTCGACAACGAGGTCATCGAGCCCGAAACCGTCGACCGGAACCTCCTTGTTCTCGTTGCCGAACACGGTCACGCCGATCTTCTTCACGATGAAGCGATCGCCCAGCAGCGATATCACGCCGACGCACGGTCCTGCAGCTTGCGGCGTGGACTGCGAAGCAGGTGCCGGCTTGGGAGGCGCGTTCTTTGCCGGCTTGGCAACCGTCGCCGGCTGGTTGGTTTGCGCCTGCGCGGGGCCGGCCAGGCACAGTGCGAAGAGGAAGAGGCAAATAAGACGAAGCATCATGTAGCGGTCGTCGGGTTGTTGAGAAACGGGAAGCAGGAAACAGAACGCGGCGCGGGTATAGACAACAAAGTTCATGACCGCAACGCGAGGGCCCTAGCGTTTCTTCAACTTGGCAAACTGCCTGGGCAAAAACTCCGTCAGCGGCAATGCCGCAGCCGCACGCAAGAGACCGCGTCGATCCATGATTTGCCCTCGCCTGATTTTCTTGTTTCGCTGCCAGGCTAACGCGCCAGGCGGCAAGAACAAGACGTTTACGAAGCGTTAGCCATATCGGGCTCCTTCAGGAACGCATGTCCGGGCCCGCTGTTGCCTTCCCAGGGAGAGTGGATGATGCGGAATCTGGCGACTATCGACGTTGCGCTGGACGAGATGCTGGTGAATCTCGCAGCGATCGTGTTGCGGCTTTCGACGCCCGAATTGACGGGAACGCCGGAAGCGCGGCGCGCGCTGGCGCGATCCGTCCATCAATATGGTGTGTGTGCGGCGCGATCGAGCGACCCACGCGTTCACGAATTGAAGGCGCAATTGGAGGGGACGCTGAAGCCAAGCCTGCGCGTCGTCGCGATCCATGGCGTGAAGGTGTCGTAGTTCGTCATTGCGAGGAGCTCTTGCGACGAAGCAATCCAGAATCTCTCCGAGGAGACATGCTGGATTGCTTCGCTGCGCTCGCAATGACGGAGAGCGTTGAAGCCGCGCGCGCTCCTACGACGCTTTGCTTTTCCCGCGCGGCCGCCGCTTGCATGTGCCCGGCAGCTTCGCTGCCAGGAAATCGGCGAGCGCTTCGACGCGCGCGGGGCGGGGGCCGCCGGGCGGGGTCACGAGGTGCACGGCGCCTTCGGCCTGTTTCCAGTCCTTCAGGATGACCTCGACCTCGCCTGACGAGATCGCCTCGCCGACGATGAATTCCGGCAGCTCGGCGATGCCGAGCCCCGCGATTAACGCCGGCATCACGGCTTCGCCGTTGTTGACGCGAAGCTGGCCGCCCGGGCGCACGCTGGCCTGCTCGCCGGCCGAATTGGTGTAGTGCCAGGCGTTGGGCGTGGAGAGATAGGCGTAGCTGAAGCATTTGTGCGCGGCGAGATGCATCGGGTGCGTCGGCCGGCCGTGCTTCTTGAGATAGGACGGCGCGGCGACCGTGTAGCGCGGCATGGTGAAGAGCCGCCGCGCGATCAGCGAAGAGTCCGGCAGCCGCGCGATCCGCACCGCCATGTCGAAACCTTCGCCGATCAGGTCGACGGTCGCATCGCTCAAATGCAGATCGACGGAGACTTCCGGATAGGCCTGGAAGAACTCGGGCAGCAGCGGCGCCACCGCCTTGATGCCGAACGTCATGGGGACGGCGAGCCGCACCAGGCCGCGCGGCGCCACCGACTGCGCCAACGCCTCGTTTTCGGCGGCCTCGCCGTCGGCCAAGAGGCGCGTCGCGCGTTCGGCCAGCTTGTGGCCGGCATCGGTCAGCGCGAGCCGGCGCGAGGTGCGGTTGAACAGCCGCGCGCCGAGCCGCTCCTCCAATCGCGTGACCGCCTTGGACACCGTGGCCTTGGACATCCCGAGCTCGCTCGCAGCCCCCGCAAATGATCGCAGCTCCACGACTTTGGCGAAGATCGCGAGCGCTTCGAAATCTGGAAGTTTTGCCATGGCAGCCGGTCCTGATGGGGCATTTAAGGAAACAATGCGTTTCGACAGTTTCTATTTCTATACCACAGGCGAAGGCTTATCCAACAGGTCAATCCGACATCAAGGAATTGCACAGATGATCGAACTCAGACCTTTCGCGAAGCTCGGCGGCGCCGATCACGGCTGGCTCAAGGCCAAGCATCATTTCTCGTTCGCTGGCCATTACGACCCGAACAACATGGGCCACGGCGCCTTGCGGGTGTGGAATGACGACGAGATCGCGCCCAACACCGGCTTTCCCGCCCATCCCCACGCCAACATGGAAATCATCACCTATGTGCGCGAAGGCGCGATCACCCATCAGGACAGCCTCGGCAACGAGGGCCGCACTGAAGCGGGCGACGTGCAGGTGATGAGCGCCGGCAGCGGCATCCGCCACTCCGAGTACAATCTCGAGCCGACCAGGACGCGGATCTTCCAGATCTGGATCGAGCCGGCGATGCGCGGCGGACAGCCGACCTGGGGCTCGAAGCCGTTTCCGAAGGCAGACCGCTCCGGCAGGCTCGTCACCATCGCGAGCGGCTTTGCGGGCGACACGGACGCACTGCCGATCCGCGCCGATGCCCGGGTGCTCGCCACCACGCTGAAGGCGGGCGAGAGCGCGGAGTATGAGCCGCAGACGTCG
The DNA here is from genome assembly GCF_003122645.1 of Bradyrhizobium sp. SUTN9-2. Classification (NCBI taxonomy): domain Bacteria; kingdom Pseudomonadati; phylum Pseudomonadota; class Alphaproteobacteria; order Hyphomicrobiales; family Nitrobacteraceae; genus Bradyrhizobium; species Bradyrhizobium sp. SUTN9-2. Next base: position 1,603,554 of record NZ_LAXE01000001.1, on the reverse strand, counting down.
CGGCATCTCTACCTGGTGCCGGCGGCAGGCGCCGTCGAGATCAACGGCGTCCGCGTCAATGCCCGCGACGGCGCTGCGATCCGCGACGAGGCCAAGCTGAAGATCACGGCGCTCGAAGATTCCGAGCTCGTGCTCGTCGACGCGGCGTGACGAACAAGCAACCAATCACCTCACCCAATCCCAACGGAGACCACCATGACAAAAGTTCTCGTCCTCTATTATTCCGCCTATGGCCATATTGAAGCGATGGCCAATGCCGTCGCCGAAGGCGCGCGCGAGGCCGGCGCGACCGTTGACATCAAGCGCGTGCCCGAGCTGGTGCCGGCCGAGGTCGCGAAAGCCTCTTACTACAAGCTCGACCAGGCCGCGCCGGTCGCCAAGATCGAGGACCTCGCCAATTACGACGCGATCATCGTCGGCACCGGCACCCGCTTCGGCCGCATGGCCTCGCAGATGGCGGACTTCCTCGACCAGGCCGGCGGGCTCTGGGCCAAGGGCGCGCTGCACGGCAAGGTCGGCGGTGCCTTCACGGCCACCGCGACCCAGCACGGCGGCCAGGAGACCACGCTGTTCTCGATCATCACCAACCTGCTGCATTTCGGCATGGTCGTGGTCGGCATGAACTACGGCTTTGCCGGCCAGATGAAGCTCGACGAGGTCACGGGCGGTGCGCCCTATGGCGCCACCACGATCACCGGCGGCGACGGCAGCCGCCAGCCCAGCGCCAACGAGCTCGCCGGCGCGCGCTATCAGGGCCGCCAGATCGCGGAGACCGCCAAAAAGCTGCATGGATGATGCGACCCGGGCGGCATTCTCAGCCGGGAATGCCGCCCCAATCCGGGATCGGGATACGGTCACCATTAAATCTGCGTGATGTCGGCGTGAGGCCGAACCGGCTCCGTCGGTAGAGGTGCGGGCGCCGTCGAAAGCCACCAGCCCTCGCCGGCAAACCAGCATGTCTCGTCGGGGACGCCCTCTCTCCGCAACGACTGCACCCCTTCCCAACCTTTCGTGAACGCCTCGCCCAATCGCCGGCCGGCCTCGGCATCCTGCAATCCCGCGCAGCCGATGAATTGGGCGCGGCTGAGGAATTTCGCCGGCCAGATCGCACCGTCATCCGGCCGGGTGATCATCAACATGCCGCCGAGCATGCCTTCGGGCGCGAGCGGAAACACCAGCCGCCCGCCGGGCCGCAGCACATTGAGCCATTCCGCCGCCGGCTGTGCCGCGCCCGCGCAGACATAGATCACGTCGGCCGCCGGCAGATCCGCCGCGATGCCCGAGCGTCCGCGCACGTCCACATGGGCGACGTCCTTCAGATTGTCGCGCGCAAGTCCCACCAGACGTTCATCGATCTCATAGGCGTGAACGCGACCGCCGGGACCGACGAGATGCGCGAGAATCGCAGTGTAATAGCCACTGCCGGCGCCGATCTGGACCACGGTTTCGCCTTCCTTCACGGCGCAGCCGCTGAGCCAATAAGCGTGCGCACCGGGCATGCCGATGTTGAGACCGCGCGCCGGGTCCAGCGCCAACAGCGCGTTCTGATAGAGGAAGGCGGGATCATCGTCAGGCGTGACCACATAGGGATGACCGCCGAGACAGATCGACCACGGCCCGGGCCCGGCGAACGGCTCGCGCCTGATGGTCCGAAAGGCCTGTTCGAGGCGAGGGTCTGCAGCCTTCGCAGCACCGCAAATCAACTGCGCATAGAATGCACGATATTTTGCCGAACGGTCTTCCATGTCGCCTCCGCGGAATGGAAGCGACGATAACACAACGAGGACGATCATCGGAAGGCTTGCGCAATCGCGGCCTTTGTGACGGCGCGTAGCCACGCCTCAACTCCGTTCCATTTTCTTCCTGACGAGGTCCTTGCCGATCGGCCGCACGGGTTCGCTCCGTAGCACCAGCGAGGTCGTCACAGCACCAAAACCGGCGATGCGATCCACGATGGTCTCGAGATCCTCCGGCGCCGGAACGAGCACCTTGAGCACGAAACAGTCATCGCCCGTGACGCGATGGACTTCGATGATGTGAGGGATTTCGCTGAACCGCTTGAGGCAGGTCTTAATGTGCTCGTGCGAGGTGCGCAGGCGCACCAGCGCCATCAGGCCGAGCCCGAGAGCGCGCGGGTTGATGCGGGCGCCATAGCCCTCGATGATGCCGGCTTCCTCGAGCCGCTTGACGCGTTCGGACACGGCCGGCTGGGACAGCCCGACGGAACGGCCGAGCTCGGACAACGGCACGCGCGCATTGGCCTGCAGCGCCTCGAGGATCTTCAAATCCTTGGCATCGATGCTCCCGAAGCGATCCAAACTCAATTCTCCGTTCCACCTTGAGATCATCGGCAGATGGTCGATTTCGCCGATGACTTGCCATGTGATGCAGGACCGCGATCGGTCACACTGCGGTCACCTCAGATATCACGGGACGTTCATGCACGACATCATCACATTGCCCGGGCTCGGCGGCTCCGGAGATACCCACTGGCAGACGCTATGGGAGCTCGCTGACGCGCGCTTCACGCGATTCCAGCCGGCGAGCTGGGACCAGCCGGAGCTCGACGACTGGGAGCAAGCCCTGGAGCACGTGGTCGCGCGCTGCGCCAGGCCGCCCCTCCTGGTCGCACACAGCCTCGCCTGCCTTTTGGTGGCGCACTGGGCCGCGCGCTTCCCTTCCGCGATTGCGGGCGCCTTTCTGGTCGCCGTGCCCGATCCCGATGGCGGCCATTTTCCCGCGGAGGCCGCAGCGTTCAAGCCGGTCCCCGGCGGCGCGTTGCGCTTTCCCGCGCTGATCATCGCGAGCACGAATGATCCATATGGAGCGCTCGAGGTGACACGGCGGCGGGCGCAGGACTGGCAGTCCGGCCTGATCGTGCCGGGCGCGCTCGGCCACATCAATGCCGCGAGCGGGCTCGGCGACTGGCCGCAAGGACGCGCGTTGCTGGATGCTTTCCGGGCGGGCCTTCCGAGGTGATGGCGAAACAGACGGCGCCCGTCAGCGCGCTCCCTTGCCCATCGCCCTCGCCGCGAGGGAGGCGAGCTTCGGATAGCGCCGAAGGCCCTGCGCGGCGTGATCGCGCCAGGCGAAGGGCCGGCCGCGCCAGGACAGCGCGACGCTGACATCGGTCAGCGGCACCCTCTCGGCGCCGAAACGGCGCTTGTAGGCTTGATTGCCGACGCTGAGGTCGAAACGGCGCACGCCCAGTGCATGCAGCGCAGCCATGGTGCGCTCGATGACGAGCAGACCCGGCGAGCAGTTCGACCATGGATCGCCGGCATGGCTGATGCGCAGCAAGACATAGGTCGCACCGTGCTTGACGCCAAATGCGGTGGCAACGACGCCTTCGTCGCAGACCAGCGCCGACACCATGGCATAACCTTCCGCGAGCCCGTCGTGAACGACTGCGCGATAGAATCGCGCATGGGTCTCGTCGTTGAGAACGAACCGCGAGCCGAGCTTTTGCATGCGTGCCTGCTGCTGGAGATCCATCACGTCCAACAGCTCGTGCGCACGCCCGACATCGGCGGCGATCTCGAACCGCGCACCGGCAAGACGGCTGAAGACCCGCCAGCAGCGCGGCATCTGCAGGCGCTTGATCGCGGCCTGATAGCCGCCATAGTCGTCGCCCATCAACACGAGATTGCCGTTGAGCGAGGAGGATCCGATCCGGCCGAGCGATACCAGCGGGTTCGGCTTGCCGCCGACCTCCGCCGGCATCTTCTTCAGGCGGAGCAGATCGAAACGGTCGGGCAGAGCGCGTAGCGCGCCGATCAGCGCCGTGTTGATCGCGTCCGTCGCGCCCGCATCCAACGCGGCATCGAGCGCCAGGATCGGTGCGTTGTTGTCGGAGACGCCGAGGTCCGCGAACTCGACGATGCGGATGCCGCGCCTGACATGGCTGATCATCGGCACGATTGCGATGTCCTTGCCGGTGGCAGCATCGGAGATCACGGCGATCAGTGGCGCGACGTCGTGAAACGACTCGTACCAGGCGCCGAGCCAGTCGGCATGCTGGAAGGCGGTGCGGTGCCCGGCGCTCAGGCGCGAGGCCGCGTGCCGCCAGTCACGCAGGAAATCGACCGCGATGGCCGACGCGCTGGACGCAAGATCGTCGGGCTGATCAACGCTGAGGAAGGTCATGCGCGGGGCTCGGTCTGCTCGATACATTGGAACCTCGCCAGGAAGTGCAGGCCGGCCGCCGCCAGCGCGAACATGAACCAGATCGGATTCTGTCGTTCGAGCAGGAAGGTCTCGGTGGCACCGTAGTACAGGCCGAACAGCCACACGGTCAGGAACAGCTTGGCCAGTGCGCCACTGCGGCTGTGAGCCTGCGCCGTCTGGAAATTGCGGAGCGGGGCGAGCACGAAGATGAGGATCACCAGCAGCAGCCCCGGAAGACCGATCGTGACCGCGAGATCGAGGTAGCTATTGTGGCTGTGCGCCGCCGATGTCGCCCATTCGGCTCCTTCCGCGGTGGCCCGCGCACTCACGTCGTCCCAGAACGCAGAATAGCCGTGGCCGATGATCGGCTTCTCCGCGACGGCCGCGAGCGCGAAGTCCCAGATCGCGGAGCGTCCGGTGAAGGTGGGATCGAGCGGAAGCAGCCGTGTCATCGCCGCCAGCACCGGACTGACGACACTGCCGACGGTCAACAGGTTCATCGCAACCAGCGGCACGAAGCAGATGAGCCGCTTCAGCCACAGGCTTGGCGTGACATAGACCAGCGAAGCGAGCACGTAGATCGCAAGGCACAGCACCGAGGACGTCTTGCCGCCGGTGAAGATCAGGAAGGTGCCGGCCAGCACGGCGATCACAGGCCCCATCACGAACGAGCCGACGGCGGACAGGTAGATGCCGACATAGACCAGGATGGTCATCACGGCGGAGGCGATATTCTTGTGGCCGAAGCTGCCGCGCCAGTCGCCGGCAAGCTGCGGCTCAGTGACGTCGAGCGCCGTGTGGACCGCATATTGCGGCGCGAGGAAGACGCCGAGATAGCACAGCGCGAGCAGCACGAGCGCGGCGCCGCCCAGGCAAAGGTTGAAGCTGCGCCGCGTCGGCGGCAGCAACGGCAACACGATGGCGAGCGACGTCACGCTAACGGTGAGCACGAATCGCTGCATCGAAACGCCGCGGCTTTCGGAGAACACGATGTTGATCACAAGCCAGACCAGCAGGCAGAGATGCAGCGGCGTCACCAGGCTCTTCAGCGCGAGCGCATCGGTGGCAGCGACACACAGTATAGCGAGCGCAGCCAGCAGACCCCAGGCGATATAGGTCAGCGCCATTCGTCCGCCGACGATCATGGTGACGTCGGGATTGCGCAGGTCCGGGAACGGATCGAGTGTCACCAGCACCAGCAGCAGCGCCCCGACCGCGACGAGGCAGCGCGCCACCTGCACGGCATCGAGCCCTGCGAGGCGATCACGCAGGATATGGCCGAACGATCGGGCCCCGACGTCGGTCATGTTGGCGGCACTGCGGTCCATGGCTCAAGACATTCGGTAACGCCAGTGAAGCTTGGGGTCGCGGCTCAACCCTTCCGAGGCTTCGTCAACGGGTCTTGCGGAGGTCTGCGACATCGCGGGCTGCCGCATGATGCTCCGCGCGATCTCGTAATATTGCAGCGCCCGTTGCTCCAGCGTGAGATTGTCCAGGATGTAGCCGCGCGGATCGAACGCGCCCGCGGTGCACCCGGCCCAGAAATTGTCCCAGCCCGTCTCGAAGCCGGCGATGTCGGTGAACTTGACCCCGCAGCGTTCGTCCCAGTACGGCACCGACGACACCGGCGCGAACTGCACGCGATGCGGATAATAGTCGGGGTCGCGCCATGGCCCGCCCGGATCCCAGGCAAACACCGGCACGCCGCAGGACAAGGCCTGCTGATAGGCGATGCCCTGGCTCTCGCTTTGGCACAGGAAGATCATCGCGCGCGAACGCGCGAGCGCCGCCTGAAAATCGGCTTCCTTGTAGCTGCCGTAGCGCAGCTCCGTGAACGAGCGGCCTTCCTTAACGAGCCGGGCGCGCACGGGCTCAATCATCTCCGACGTGTAGCGCTCGCGGTCCCAGTGGACCTTATCGTAGATCAAGACATCGACGGTCTTTTGCGCTCGAGCCGACGGCGCCCAGAGATTCGTGTCGATGCCGACAGGCCAGGCCTCGGTCTCGGGCCAATATGGCCGGTACATATCGACGTACCAGGGACCGGGCACCACGACCTTCTTCACCGGCAGACGCTTGAATAGATCAGGGTCGTCGAGCGGATGATTGTGGACGGCAGCGCCGAGCAGGATCGGGTTCTTCCATAGGAACTTGTCGAGCAGGAACGTGCGCCCGACGATACAGGCAAGCTCGTGGGGATGTTCCGCGATGTAACCGTAATCGTTGACGCGGTAGCGGATGCCGAGCCGGTCGAGCCCCGCACAGAGATTGAGGAACACGCGCAGCTGGCCACTCATGCGCGGCTCGCCGAGCAACAACCGGCGGGCGATGCGACGCAGATGCCTGTCGCCCGGAAACCAGCGGTCATCCTTGTCCTCGTAAAAGAGGTTCAGGATCATCGTATCGGGGGCGTGTTCGAACGTGTTTGCGGGCACGGGATTCCATCCGCGGCAGTCCGATGCGCATTCTCGCACGAGGCAGTCCGCCGCACTCTTCCAAATTTGCCACAGGCTTAATGCCAGCGGCTTAACGTTATTCTACGAAACCGGCGGCACACGGCCCTTCTCGGCAACGGTTCGAGCGGAATGCGAGTATCATGCGCGCACGCCGGACTTGCAGATCGCCAGCGTTACCAGCGCGGCACATGGGGTCCTGGTTAACGGATCATTAAAGGCGAGCCGTAGCTTGATCACCGCCGAAGAGGTTCTCGAACTGCCAGCCGCCTCCCGCGCGGCAGCGCCGGCGCGCTTGCCGCTTCAGGTCGGCTCGACCACACCGGTATCGGTCGTCATTCCGGCCAAGAACGTTGCGGCCTATGTCGGCGAAACGCTTGCCAGCGCTCTGGCGCAGCGCGAGGTGACCGAGGTGATCGTCGTGGACGACGGCTCGGACGACGAAACCGTTGCGATCGTCCGCGGCATGCGTGACCCGCGGCTGCACTTGTTCCACAACGATTCCGCGGGCGTATCGGCCGCACGCAATCTCGGCGCAAGACAGGCAAGCGGCGAGTGGTTGCTCTTCCTCGATGCCGACGACCGCCTGCGCCCAGGCGCGGTGGCGGCGCTGCTCGCTGCTGCGCGTGGCGCGCCGCGCGCCGTCCTCGTCTATGGCGATTACAACACGATCGACAGCGAAGGCCGCCAGATCGGCCGGCGCGGCCTCTTGAAGGGGCGCCGGAAGCCGTCCGGAGACGTGCTGACGCGGCTCGCCGCCGGCAATTTCATCGTCAATGGCGGCATCGCGCTCGCACGCGCGGAAGCTTTCCGCGCCATCGGCGGCTTCGATACGTCCCTGAAATATTGCGAGGACTGGCATTGCTGGTGCCGCCTCGCTGCGATCGGGGAGTTCGCGTTCGCGCCAGAGCTGTTGCTCGATTATCGTCTTCACACCACCAACACCATGAACGCCGCGATCCGGACGCCGAAGGACTTCTTCCCGGCCATCGCGCGGGTGTTCGATGACGGATTGATCCTGGCGAGATTGCCCGAGCACATGACAGCCGGGCTGCGCCTTGCCGCCGAGATTCATCTCGTCACCTACTCGGCGATGCAAGCGGTCCGCTTCGGCAGGTATCGCCAGGCGTTCGCTTATCTCGCGATGATCGGCCGGCAGTCGCTCAAATCGCTGCCACGCTCGGCAATCCGGGTCGCCCTCGCCCGTTTCGGTATCTAATCCTCGCCGCGTCAGGACGCGATCTTCGAGGCCTCGTAAGGCTTCGGCTCGAGGCCGAGGGCCGCCAGGGCGGCGCCAAACGCAACCATCACGGGATGCATCGCGACGACGGCTTTCGACGACGGCAACAAGGCGGCGGCGCGAAGCAGCGACAGCGGCAAGCGGCCCAGCATCTGCGCAAACACCCGCGCCCGCGCTGCTGCGCTCGGGGCGGCTTTGTACTGCACACGATAATTGATCGCGCCGATGCGCAAGCCGCGCTTTGCGATCCAGCCGAGGCTGGTGCGGCTACGCGGCACGGTCTCGGTGATGACGGCCTCCGCCGTCCAGTGGAACAGCATACCGGCGTCACGGCACCGCACGAAGAAATCACAATCGCCGCCGCCAAGAAAATTGAAGCGCAGGTCGAACGCGGGACGGTCGAACCGCTCGAAGGCGGCCCGCGTGATCAGGCAATTGCCGCAGCCGTAGATCAGCGGCACCGCACCGCTGTAGTCGTAGGCGGGACAGAAGGCGGGATGACGCGAAAGCCAGGGCTTGCTGTCGTCGTCGAAGACCGGCAGCACCGGCCCGCCAACCACTTCGGCGCCGGTCGCCTCCGCGGTGCGGACCATCAGTTCGAGCCAGTCGCTTGATGCGATCTCGTCGTCGTCGATCATCAGGAAACGGGTGGCGGCGGGAAACAGCTGCTGCGCCGTCTCGAAGGCAGCATTGATCGCCTGGCAATTTCCCTGTCGCTTCTCGATCAGGCAGACGCCCTGAAGCCTCCCATCGGCCAAGAACTCCGCGGCAACCGGCGCGCTTTCGCGCCGCACCGCATCGTTCTCGACCATGACGACGGCAAAGGAACGCGGGGTGCGCTGGTTCGCGAGCGACTCCAGCGTCAGGCGCAGGTGTTGCGGACGACGGAAGCATGGAACGCAGACGACGATGTCGACCGACAGGTCGATGACGCGAGAGCTCGCCACGATCTCCCGGTTGGGATCGCGCACGGCATCCGCGATCCGGGCCGCAGACAGGTCTGTCGGGATCAATGTCATGAGATCTAGATGTCCGAGATGTATTGAAGAATCCCTGCTTCAATCGCGCGTCCCACGACGGCACATCGCCGCGGGACAGATGCGTTTCAAAATGAACGGCTGCCGCGCGGCACATAGCCACCAAGTTCGCCGCGCGTCGTGCTGCAATTGGCGGTCCATGCGCCGACAACGCTCCAACATGAACAATACCGTAGTTAATGCGCATGCGCATTAACCGGGCCGTAAGCACTGCGACCGGTGAGACGGTGCGGCATCGGATTTGCTCTTCGGGCAGGCGCATTTTTTCCTGTAAATTTGAATAGAACAAGCGCGGTCAGAATCCATGAACAAGCCAGCCCCGATCGATTTCGCGACAGCCACGGCGATCCAATTCCCCGCGGCTGCACCATATGCCGAGGCGCTCCATGATCTCGTTCCGGGCGAAGCCCGCGACAGCCTGCTCGCCGTCCACGACGTGCTGTGCCGCGAGCTGCCGCAGGGCCGCCTCGCGATCTATGAGGCGGGCGGCGGCTCGTGCAGCGTTCTGCCACCGGAATTGCTGAGCCGCAGCAAGGTCACCGTGGTCGACATCGACGAGGACCAGGTCCGCAACAACACCTACGCCGACGAGGCGATCCTCGGCGACGTCCAGACCTACAGCTTCGCCCGCGAGACCTTCGATCTCGTGATCTGCTACAACGTGATCGAGCACTTGCCCCATGTCGACGCCGCGCTCTTGAACTTCCGCGATGCGCTGAGGCGCGGCGGGATGATCCTGATCGGCGCACCGAATCCGCGCTCGCTCTCCGGGTTCGTCACCAAATATTCGCCGCACTGGTTTCACGTCTGGTTCTACCGGCACATCCGCGGCATCAAGGACGCCGGCCTGCCGGGCGAGCCGCCGTTCCCGACGTTCTTCCATCCCTTGGTGACGTTGCCGCGGCTGGAAGCATTCGCGGCCGCCAACGGCCTTGAGATGATCTATCGCCGTGAGGTCGAGAGTCCGCGCTATCCCGAGATGCGCCGGCGCAAGCCGCTGTTTGCGGCCCTGGTCGACGCCGGGGCCGCGGTGCTCAACGCCGTGCTGCCGCGCGGCACCGACGTCCGCCGCGGCGACTATCACGTCATCCTTCGGAGGATCTGACGGCGATGGCACGTGCGCGGCCCATCAACGGACGAACGACGGCTCGCGGCCATGCTGCGCGCGGTAACGAACCGTTAAGGAGCGGGTATCGCGAGGTTCACAGGAAGGCGCCGAGGGATGGCCTACGCTTAAACGCTTTCTTTGCCATTTCGGTGAATAGTCCCTCAATGAGTATGGTTAATTTTCCCTGTTGCGTTGATTGGGCACCTATATCCCGGGTGCGTGGCGTAAAGCGAAGAGTAACCCCTCAGCCCGCGGCACTTGGAATGAAAGCTGGGGATCATGCTTGATTATAACCAGCCGATCGATCGAGCCAGACCGGAGACCTCGCAACGCAAGCCTCAGGCCGGCTTCAACGTGCTGGAGCTCGCCAATCTGCTCTGGCGGCGGAAGGTCGCGATCGCCGCGGCCGCCCTGCTCGGCGCGACGCTTGCCGTCACCATCGGCAAGAGCGTGACGCCCCGCTACACCGCCACCGCTCAGCTCTATGTCGACCCGCGCGAGCTTCAGCTCGTCGACCGCGAGCTCACGCCCCGGGCCCAGGACGTCACCGGCATGGCCATGGTGGTGGAGAGCCAGGCGCGCCTCATCACCTCCAACAGCGTACTGCTCGAGGTGATCCAGCAGGCCGGTCTCGACAAGGATCCGGAATTCGGAGGCGGTGAGGCTGGCAGCCTGATGTCGTCGCTGCTCGGCCTGATCGGCCTGCAACCGCGCGCGCCCTCCGCTGCGGAGAAGAGGGAAGTGGAGCTCGCGGCGCTCGATGCGTTGAACAAGCACATCACGATCCGCAAAACCGAGAAAAGCTTCATCGTCGACATCGAGGTATGGTCGACGGATCCCGCCAAGGCGGCGATGCTCGCCAACACGCTGACCAACGCCTATCTCGCCGAATCCCGCAAGTCGCAGGCTTCGGCGGCACGGCGCGCCACCAACGATCTCTCCAGCCGCCTGAAGGAGCTGCGCGACCGGCTGCGGAACGCCGAGACCGCGCTGGCGACCTACAAGGCCCAGAACAATTTCGTCGGCACCCAGGATGCGCTGATCAGCGATCAGCAGCTCTCCGCCAGCAACCAGCGGCTTTCCGCGGCCCGCGCGGCGACGATGGACGCGCAGGCGCGGCTCGACCAGATCGAGGCGAGCCGCCGCACCGCTGCCGATGCCGGCGCGATTCCGGAGGCGCTGCAATCGCCGACCATTGCGAATTTGCGCGCGCAATATGCCGACGCCCGGAAGAAATATGCGGAGCAGGCCGGTGAGCTCGGCCCGCGCCATCCGGCGCTGCGCCAGACCGAGAAGCAGGTCGAGGATCTCAAGCGCACCATCAACGAGGAGATCGACCGCTTCGCTCAGTCCGCCAAGAACGACCTGACGCGCGCCCGCGATTTCGAGGCCTCGCTCAACCGCGCGCTGGAAGCGCAGAAGCGGCAGAGCGTCCAGCTCAGCCAGGCCGCCGTGCGCCTGCGCGAGCTCGAGCGCGAAGCCGATGCCAGCCGCGACGTCTATCAGTCCTTTCTCAAGCGCTCCCGCGAGACCGAGGAGCAGGAGAGCCTGAACACCTCGGCCGCCCGCGTCATCGGCGAGGCGACGGTGCCGCAGCGGCGCTCGTTCCCGCCGGCCATGAGCCTGTTCGCCATGATCGGCTTCATCTTCGGGGCGATCGCCGCATCGAGCTGGTTCGTCGTGGCAGATTTGCTGTTCGCCGGCGTAACCGCGCCTGCTGCGCCGACGCCCGCCCGGCGTGACCGCTCGCCGGCGCCGCAGGCGTCCCGAGCACCGGAGCTCCCGCGCGCTGCGGAGGTTGCTCCGCCGCGCCAGGCCCCGCGCGCTCCTGAAGCTGCGCCGTCGACGCCGGAACTTGACGCGCCCCCGCTGCAGCCTTCGATGGTCGAGCAGCCAGTGATCGAGAAGCCGCTGATCGCACGCTTCCAGGAGGCCGACGTCATCCATACGCTCGGCGCAATACTTCCCACCGGCGGCGGCGTCGATCTCACACGGCTGGGTTGGCCGACGCTGCGCCCCGGCTTTCCCATGACGAGCTTGCTCAACGCCTGGCGCGACATGCGCGCCGCGTTGACGCGGCGCGCCGGCGGCAAGGCGATGCCGGTCGTCGCGCTCGTCGGCACCGGCAAGACCAGCGGCCGCAGCGTGGCCGCGCTGAACTTCGCGCTGGCGGCCGCACGCGACGGCGCCCGCGTGCTGATGATCGATGCCGACCATCAGGCGCACTCGCTCTCGAACAGGGTCATCCGTCCCGGCAAGAGCGAGCCGAGCAGGCTCGGCTGGCTCTCGATCGGCAGCAAGGACGCGCGCGAGATCAAGACGGTCAACGGCATCTCGGTGCTGCCGGCCGCCGAAGGCGACGCCGGCAAGGCCGCCGATGCCATCCACAAGGCGATTGCGCAGGCCCGTTCCGCGGGAGGCTATGATCTCGTGATCCTCGACGGCCCGGCCATTCCGCTCGCGGCCGGCGGCCGCAAGCTGCTCGACGACATCGACTCGCTGGTGGCCGTGCTGCCGACCAGCCTCGACGTCAACGACAGCCTGGAAGAGATCCTGACCGCGCTCGGCCCGGCCGAGCGCAAGCTCGTCGGCGTCGTGCTCGACGAGCTCACCCCTGCAATGCAAACGCGCCAGCGAGGCAGACAATATGCTTGAGCGCCGCGTCAACCTCGAGGGACGGGCAGCAACTGCCGACGTGCCGAGAATCACCGTTGGCGGACTTCGCATGGCCGCGATCGACCTGGAAGAGACCGCCGATTTCATGATCGAGGCGACGAATCCCGAGCATCGCATCGGCCGTCCGCTGTTCCTGACCTCGGCCAATGGCGAGGTGCTGGCGCGCTGCTCGACCGAGCCGCAGACCGAGCACCTGTTCCGTGCCGCCGATTTGATCAACGCCGACGGACAGCCGCTGGTCGCCGCTTCAAAGCTGCAATCCTGGTTCCCGCTGCCGGAGCGCGTCGCAACCACGGACCTGTTCCACGTCGTCGCGCGCAAGGCCGAAGCCGCCGGCCGCACCTTCTACATGTTCGGCGCAAGCGAGGCCGAGAACGCCGCGGCGGTCGCGAACGTCCAGAAAATGTATCCACATCTCAAGATCGTCGGGCACAGCCACGGCTATCTGCGCGGCGAGGCGCTGCGTGCCAAGGTCGAGGAGATCAACGCCCTGGCACCGGACTATCTGTGGGTCGCGCTCGGTGTGCCCAACGAACAGGCATTCGTGAAGGAATTCACGCCGCATCTGACCAATGTTGGCGTCATCAAGACATCCGGCGGATTGTTCAACTTCTTGTCAGGCAGTCGTTCCCGCGCGCCGCAATGGATGCAGAAGATCGGGCTCGAATGGGCCTGGCGCACCTTGCTCGAGCCGCGCCGTCTGCTCTGGCGTTATTTGACCACCAACCCCCGCGCGCTCTATCTTCTCTTCAGCCGCAACCGGCCCCTCCGTTAAGAGAAGAGCAGAATACGACATGACCGACCGACCGACCGTCCTCGTCACCGGGGGCGCTGGCTATATTGGCTCGCATGCCTGCCGTGCATTGTCCGCCGCCGGCTATCAGCCCGTCGTTTATGACAATCTCTCGACAGGTCATCGCAGCTTCGTATCGGGCCCGCTGGTGACGGGCGATCTGCTCGACGGCGCGGCGCTGGCGCGCGCCTTCGCCGACCACAAGATCACGGCGGTGATGCATTTCGCGGCGGCGAGCCTCGTCGGGGAATCCATGACCGACCCGCAGAAATATTACATCAACAACGTCCAGGGCACGCTGTCGCTGCTGCAGGTGATGCGCAACGCGGGCTGCCATCGCATCGTGTTCTCCTCGACCGGCGCCGTCTACGGCAACGCCGATTCCAAGGCGCTGCCGGAAGACTTTCCTTGCGCGCCGATCAATCCTTACGGCGCGTCGAAATTGATGATCGAGCGCATGCTCGCCGACTACCGCACGGCCTATGGCTTCGGCGCGTTCTGCCTGCGCTATTTCAACGCCAGCGGCGCCGATCCGGCCGGCGGCATCGGCGAGCTGCGCGACAACGAAACCCACCTCATTCCCCGCGCGATGATGGCGCTTCAGGGCCATGTCGAGTTCGCGGTGTTCGGCGACGATTACGACACGCCCGACGGCACCGCGATCCGCGACTACATCCACGTCACGGACCTTGCGGCGGCGCATGTGGCGGCCTTGAGGCTTCTGGAGCAAGGCCATGCCGGCGGCAGCTTCAATCTCGGCACCGGCTCCGGCTTTTCCGTGCGCGAGATCCTCGACGCCATCAGGCAGGAGACCGGGCGCGAGGTGCCGCACACGATCAAGCCGCGCCGCGCCGGCGATCCCACCTTTCTGGTCGCCGATCCCTCTGCTGCAAGAAAGGTGCTGAACTTCGTTCCGCGTCACTCCGACCTACCGACGATCGTCCGCACGGCCTGGGCCTGGCATCAGAAGGCGCATCCGTTCAGGCCGCGTTAGGCAATCGCGGCTCCGATCGCTTGCTTGCCGTGCCCTGCAGCGGCTAGAACGACTTGTCGCGGCTGCGCCGGCACATTGCCGACAGCCGCGCGATCCGCATTGCCGACGGCCATGTCGGCCTTTCATGGTTCGGTTCGCTTGCACGAGCCGATTTTTCCGAGCGACGTGACGATCTAGTCAGCGTGTCGACCCGTCGTCGGACGCGATTCCGGGAGCATCGACCACATGCATCAGGCTGCCCGCCTGGAATTCGAGCGCGTGATGGAGGAGTTCGTCCGCTGGCATGTGGTGCCGGAGAACGAGCGTTCGCCCGCGCCCGCCTGGTGGTGGGGGCCCGCGATGGCCGTGGTCGACGACCAGGAGCCGATGAGCGCAACAAGCTCCTGCGCGTTGAACGTGAGCGAAGGGACGAGCTTCGCCGAGGGCGCGCGCGCCATTCTCGCGCTGTTCACCGAGCAGACGTCACTGACCGGTCCCCAGGACTTTCCGAGCAAGGCCGAGGGGGAAGAGCACGAGGTGCGCGAGCTGCACCCGCAGCCGTCAGACGACAGCGCGTTTCAGCCCTGAGGCTGCGTCTTCGTCGGCCGCTTCCGGCTGGAGCGGCGGCGCGACGGGCAGCGCCATGGGCCGCAGCAGCTCGCCCATCTGCCGCGCCGGCAGCGGCTTGGAGATCAGGAAGCCCTGCATCTCGTCGCAGCCATGGGCGCGCAGGAATGCCTCCTGCTCGGCGTTCTCGACGCCTTCGGCGACGACGGTCATGCCGAGGGCCTTGCCCATGCTGATGATCGCCTGCGCGATGGCCTGATCCTCCGAATCCTGCGGCAGGTCGCGCACGAAGGAGCGGTCGATCTTGATCGTGTCGATCGGGAAGTGCTTCATCAGCGACATCGACGAATAGCCGGTGCCGAAATCGTCGATGGCGAGACGGATGCCGCGGCTCTGGATGGAGTCGAGCACCTTGAGCGCGCGGCCGACATTGCGCATCATCATGCTCTCGGTGACCTCGAGCTGGAGCAGCACCGGCGACATGCCGGAGGCCGCCAGCGCCTCGTCGACGTCCTGCAACAGATGCTCGTCGGCAAACTGCCGCGGCGACAGGTTGACCGCCATCGACAGCGGCAGCAGGCCGCGGCGCTGCCAGGCCATGGCCTGCGCGCAGGCCTCTTTCAGCACCCAGCGGCCGATCGGCACGATCAGCCCGGTTTCCTCCGCAAGCGGAATGAACTGTGCCGGCGAGACGTTGCCGAGATCAGGATGCGCCCAGCGCAGTAGCGCCTCGACGCCCGTGATCTGACCCGTCGCCATGTCCACCTTGGGCTGGTAGTTGAGCGAGAACTGCTCGCGCTCCAGCGCGCGGCGCAGCGCGCTCTCCAGCGACAGCCGCTCGATCGACTGCGTCTTCACCTCGTTGGAGAAGAAGCGATAGCCGTTCTTGCCGTCCTCCTTGGCGAGGTACATCGCCATGTCGGCGTTCTTGGTCAGCGTCTGCGCGTCGGAGCCGTTGGCTGGATACATCGCGATGCCGATCGAGGCGGTGGAATGGCACTCGTGGCCGGCCAGCTGCATGGGCTCGGCGAGCGCGGCGAGCAGCCCGGTGGCGATGCGCTGGACGTCCTCGATCTCGCCGCACTGGTCGAGGATCACCACGAACTCGTCGCCGCCGAGCCGCGCGACCACGTCGCTCGCCCGCAGGGCGCCGCGCAGACGGTTCGCCACCTCGAGCAGGAGCAGGTCGCCCGCCTCGTGACCCAGCGAATCGTTGATGACCTTGAAGCGGTCAAGGTCGATGAACAGCACCGCAAAGCGGTGATCGTGGCGTTGCGCCGCATCGATCGCCTCGCGCAGCAGGGCGTTGAAGGTCTCGCGGTTCGGCAGATCGGTCAGGCTGTCGTGCGAGGCGAGGTATTCGATGCGCTCGTCAGCCTTGTTCTTCTCGTCGGCGCGATCGAAGTTCTCCATCGCGAAGGAGACGTTGTCGGCGAGGCGCTGCAACAGCTCGACGAATTCGGGCGTGAAGGTCGCCGGTTCGGTCGACATGTAGATCATGACGCCGACCGCCTGGTCGTGCACGATGAGCGGAAACGCGGCGCCCGACCGCGCGCCGTCCGCGCGCACGATGGGGTGGAAGACACGGACGCGGTCGTCGTTGAGATAATCGTTGCTGATGCAGGGCTGGCGCGTGCGGAACGCCGTGCCGCTCATGCCGCGCCCTTCCGGCCGTTCGGGATCGACGGAAAGACGGACATTGCGCGTGGTGCCGGCGGAGGGACCTGCGGCGGCGACGATCTCGAGCTGGTCCGTGCCGGGTCTGGCCAGGGCAATCGTGGTCGAAGTGAACTTGGCGCCGTTCGACGCCGCAAGGCAGACGAGGTCGAACAGCTCGGCCCGCGACTTCGCGCGCATGATCGCCTCGTTGGTCGCGCTCAGCGCCGCGAACATGCGCGTCAGGCGCTCCTTCTGCGCTTCGGTGCGGGCCTTCTCCTCGGCGCGCTCGAAATTGTCGAGTGCGAAGGAGACGTTCTCCGCGAGCCGCCCGAGCAGCTCGACCAGATCGGGCGTGAACGTATTCTCTTCCGGTGCGAGGAAAAGCAGAATGCCGACCGGTTCCCGTCCCGCTCTCAGAAGCGGGAAGCTCGCCGCAGCCCGCGTTCCATCCTCGATGGCCTGCGCGCGCCAATATGCGGAGCGCGGCTCGTTCAGATAATCGTTCATCACACTGGGCCGGCACGTCCGCAGCGAGGTGCCGATGATGCCCTGGCCCTCGGGATGGTCGGCGGAAATGATGCAGGTACGCCCGCTCATGCGCTCCTGCAAGCGTCCCTTGACGGCAACGACGCGGACGAGTTCGCGTGCTTCGTCGATGATGCCGATCGTCGCCGAGGCGAACAGGTCGCCGAGCACGGCCGCCTGGCAGGCCGCGTCGAACAACTCCTCGCGCGTCTTGGCGCGCATGATGGCTTCGTTGGTCGCGCTCAGCGCCTCGAACATTCCGCTCAGACGATTGCGCTGCTTGTCCGCCCGCGCCTTCTCATCGGCACGGTCGAAGCTTTCGAGCGCGAAGGCGACGTTGGCCTGAAGCTTGCGCAGCAGCTCGACGAGCTCCGGCGTGAAGGTGCCGCGCTCCGGGGAGTTGAACAGAAAGACGCCCTCGACCCGGTCGCCGTTGAACAGCGGCAAGGCCGCGGAGGATGCGATGCCGGTGCGGCGGGCGCTGGCCTGCCAGGGCGCAATGCGGTCGTCGGCGAGCACGTCGTTGCTGACGGCGGGCTGGCGCGTGCGAAACGCGGTGCCGGTCAAGCCGCGCCCTTCGGGCACCTGGTCGGAGGTGGAGAACGTGAAGTTGCGAACCTGATCCGCATTCGGGCCGTAGCAGGCGACGACGCGCAGCAGCCCGGTCCGATCGTCGACCAGCGCGACGGTGGCTGAGGTGAACTTTGCTCCCGTTGCGGTCGCCTCGCAGACGAGGTCGAACAGCTCAGCCCGCGACCGTGCCCGCAGGATCGCCTCGTTGGTGGCGCTGAGCGCTGCATACATGCGCGCCAGGCACTCTTCTTCGGCGGAGATCCGGGCTTTCTCGGCCTCGCGGCCGAAATTCTCGATCGCGAAGGAGACGTTCTCGGCCATGCGCAGCAGCAGCGCGACGATCTCCTCGTCTTTGGCCCAGGACCGGCTGATGAAGAACAGCAGCACGCCGACGCTCTCGCCGTGCCTGATCAACGGCGCGACCACGCAGGCGGCGACGCCGGTGTTGACGTTGGCCTGCTCCCACGGCGTGCCCCTGGTGCGGCTGGCGAGATCGTCCTCGACAATGGCTTTCTGCGTCCGGAACACCTCGCCCGAGATACCCTTGCCGTAAGGATTGTCCGGATCGACCGAATAGCGTGCCTGGGTGACGAGATCGAGGTTCTGCCCGGTGGCGGCGACAGGCTTCATCCAGTGCGAGTCCGGCTCGCGAAGCAGCACGATGGTCGCCAGCGACTTGCCGCTGTGGACCGAAGCGTCGCACACGAGCTGGTATAGCTCCCGCTCGGTCTTGGCGCGCAGGATGGCTTCGTTGGTGGCGCTGATGGCGCCGAACATGCGGTTGAGCCGCCGCGTCGCCCGCTCGCTGGTCTGCCGCGCGGTCTCACGGGCGAAATTGTCCAGCGCGTAGGAAATGTTCGCCGACATGCGCTCGAACAGTGACACCATCTGCTCGTTCAGCGAGTTGGCCTCGCTCCGCGTCACATACAATACGCCGACGCTCTGGCCATTGCAGAGCAGCGGCAGCGCCGCGGCCGCACCGATATGCGCCTTGGCGGCGCCTTCGCGCCACGCCAGCGAGCGCGGATCGTTCAGATAGTCGTTGCTGACGCACAGCTTCTGATCGCGAAACGCCTCGCCGCCGACGCCGGCTCCTTCTGGCGTGCCGGCTTCCGTCGTGATCACGATCGAGCGGAGCCGCGCAACGTCATCGCCACAACCGGCCGCGTAGCGCAGCCTTCGGCCGTCCGGCTCGACCAGGAAAACGGCAACGGCCAGAAAATCCCCGCTCGAAAACCCGGCGTCGCAGACCTTCTGGTACAGCTCCTCCGGCGATCTCGCGTACAGGATCGCTTCATTGATGGCGCTCAACGCCGCAAAGGTGCGCGCGAGTGTCGTCGGCACGATCTCAGCTCCCGGGCATTTCTGCCTATTTATCCCGGGGCCTTTATGCGCGGCGATCGCCTAAGTGGTCGTTATTGCGCGGCGCAAACCGTCGATCAAAGTGAACGAGCTGCGAACGAGCGCGACAAAACTGACCGGAATACCGCTGCGACGCCGAACCGCCGACGAATGGCATGTTCCGTCTACCAGTTTGCAGCCTGTGTTGGTTTACGGGAGGTAGATATCGCGGTGCCGTAGCACCTCCTTCAAAACGGCAGCGCCACGCTGGTCTTGATCTCCTTCAGCACCACGTTGCTGCGGACGTAACGGATGCCGGGGATGCGGAACATGAACTCGTCGAGGAAGCGGTTGTAGGCCGCAATGTCCTGCACGACGACGCGCAAATGATAATCGGCGTCCCCGGTGGTCGCAAAACACTCCAGCACCTCGCGGCGCTTCGTGACCCTCGCCACGAATTCATCGACGAACTTCGCATCGTGCCGCTCCAGCGAGACGTGGAGGATGGCGGACATCGCAAAGCCTGCCCGTTCGCGCGCGACCAGCGCCGCATAGCCCTGGATGACGCCGCTCTCCTCCAGCGCCCGCACCCGCCGCCAGCAGGCCGAGGTGGACATGCCGACCCCGTCGGCGAGTTGCTGGTTGGTGGCGCGGCCATCTCGCTGGAGATGGGCGAGAATGCGGGTGTCCTGCTCTTCGATCATGGGAGGCTCCAATTCGAGCAGGTCTACCAGATTGGGCGCCTGCATGCAAAATTCTACCGGATTTCCATAACAGAAGGGATGAATAGGTAAGACCTACCAGCGGCCCGGGCATAACCTTCCAGCACTGGGCAGGATGCCGCGCGAGGTCCGCCATGGACGCCATTCCGTCAATCGACACGTACGAGCTCTCCGATCGCTATGAGCGCGAGGAGGGCCGCGTCTTCCTCACGGGCACGCAGGCCATCGTCCGCATCGCGTTCGACCAGGCGCGACGAGACCGTGCGGCCGGGCTCAACACCGCCGGCTTCATCTCCGGCTATCGCGGCTCGCCGCTCGGTGGCATCGATCTCGAGCTCTGGCGCATCCAGCAGCGGCTCAAGCGGGATCACATCGAATTCCTTCCCGCCGTGAACGAGGACCTCGCGGCGACAGCTGTACTCGGCTCGCAACAGGTCGAGACGCAAGGCGACCGCGAGGTCGATGGCGTGTTCGGGCTCTGGTACGGCAAGGGCCCGGGCGTCGATCGGTCCGGCGATGCGCTCAAGCACGGCAATGCCTATGGCTCCTCGCCGCATGGCGGCGTGCTGGTGGTCGCCGGCGACGACCATGGCTGCGTCTCCTCCTCGATGCCGCACCAGTCCGACGTCGCCTTCATGAGCTGGTTCATGCCGACGCTGCACCCCTCGGACGTCGGCGAATATCTGGCGTTCGGCGAATATGGCTACGCGCTGAGCCGCTTCTCCGGCATGTGGGTCGGCTTCAAGGCGATCTCCGAGATCGTGGAATCAGGCGCATCCATCGCGCTACGCCCGCCGCGCGTCTTCCGCACGCCAGACTTCACGCCGCCGCCGGGCGGCCTGCACTATCGCTGGCCCGATTTGCCGGGCCCGCAGATCGAGGAACGGCTGGAAGCGAAGAAGCACGCGGTCTACGCCTTTGCCAAGGCCAACCCGATCGACCGGCACATCTACGATATCCCCAGCGCCACCTACGGCATCGTCACCACCGGCAAGGCGCATCTCGACCTGATGGAAGCGCTGCGGCTGATGGGCCTCGATGAAGCGGCCTGTCGCCGCATCGGCATCGACGTCTACAAGGTCGGCATGGTCTGGCCGCTGGCGCTGCACGACGCGATGGAGTTCGTGAGAGGCAAGCGCGAGATCCTGGTGGTCGAGGAGAAGCGCGGCATCATCGAGAGCCAGTTCAAGGAGTATTTTTACGACTATCCCGGCAGCAAGCCCGAGCGCATGGTCGGCAAGCACGACGAAACCGGCGTACGGCTGATCTCCTGGATCGGCGAATTGTCGCCTCGCGCGCTCGCGAACGTGCTCGCGCGCCGGCTCGATCCGATGTTTCCGGGTCTCAATCTCGCCGCGCGCGCGGCCGCCTTGATGCCGGAAGCCGCGCGAACGATCAATGTCAGCGGCGCGACGCGCACGCCCTATTTCTGCTCGGGATGTCCGCACAACACCTCGACCAAAGTGCCGGAAGGATCGAAGGCGCTCGCCGGCATCGGCTGTCACTTCATGGCGAGCTGGATGGACCGCGAGACCTCCTCGCTGATCCAGATGGGCGGCGAGGGCGTGAACTGGGCTGCTTCATCGCGATTTACCGGCCGCAAGCACGTGTTCCAGAATCTCGGCGAAGGCACCTATTATCACTCCGGCTCGATGGCGATCCGGCAGGCGATCGCGGCCAAGGCCAACATCACCTATAAGGTCCTGTTCAACGACGCGGTCGCCATGACCGGCGGCCAGCCGGTCGACGGGCCCGTCAGCGTCCATGCCATCGCCCACAGCGTCCGCGCCGAGGGTGTCGAGCGCATCGCCCTGGTGTCGGACGATCCCGCGCAATTCAGGCCGGCCGACCTGCCATCCGGCGTGACCATCCATCCGCGTGAGGAGATGGATGCCGTGCAGCGCGAGTTGCGCGAGCTTGCCGGCGTCTCGGTCCTGATCTACCAGCAGACCTGCGCCACCGAGAAGCGGCGCCGGCGCAAGCGCGGGCAGATCGCCGATCCCAAGCGGTTCGCCTACATCAACGACCTCGTCTGCGAAGGCTGCGGCGACTGCTCGGTGGAATCCAACTGCCTCAGCGTCGAGCCGAAGGAGACGCCGTTCGGCCGCAAGCGGCAGATCAATCTGTCGGCCTGCAACAAGGATTTCTCCTGCCTCAACGGCTTCT
This sequence comes from Bradyrhizobium sp. SUTN9-2, assembly GCF_003122645.1. NCBI lineage: Bacteria > Pseudomonadati > Pseudomonadota > Alphaproteobacteria > Hyphomicrobiales > Nitrobacteraceae > Bradyrhizobium > Bradyrhizobium sp. SUTN9-2. The sequence continues at coordinate 1,581,554 of NZ_LAXE01000001.1, read as the reverse complement.
GTCCGAGCTTTGTCACGGTCGAAGGCGCGACGCGGCGGAAGAAGAGCGCGAGCCGGATCGATGCGGCCGGCCGCGCCGCCACGCTACCCCTGCCCGCGCCCGCAACGCTCGAGCGGCCCTACGATCTCTTGGTGACCGGCGTCGGCGGCACCGGCGTGATCACCGTCGGCGCGCTGATCGGCATGGCCGCGCATCTGGAACGCCGCGGCGTTTCGGTGCTCGACTTCACGGGCTTTGCGCAGAAATTCGGGCCTGTGCTGAGCTACATTCGCCTGGCCGCGAGCCCTGAGGCGCTGCACCAGGTCCGCATCGACCAGGGCGCGGCCGATGCGCTGATCGGCTGCGACCTCGTCGTCAGCTCCTCGCCCAAAGCCTCAGGCACATATCGCCGCGGCACCCGTGCCGCCGTCAACACCGCGGAAATGCCGACCGGCGACGTGGTCCGCTTCCGCGACGCCGATCTCGCTGCGCCAAGCCGCCTGCGCGCAATCGGTCAGGTCATCGGCGAGCACAATCTCGACACGTTCAATGCCAATGCGCTGGCCGAACGCCTGCTCGGCGATGCCGTCTACGCCAACATCATCATGCTCGGCTTTGCCTGGCAGCGCGGTCTCGTCCCTGTTTCGCTGCAGGCGCTGCTCCGCGCGATCGAGCTCAACGGCGTCGCGGTCGAACGCAACAAGCAGGCCTTTGCCTGGGGCCGGATCGCCGCTGCCGATCCGGATTTTCTGCCGAACTCGGACAAGGCACCTGAAGCCGAGACGCTCGACCAGATCATTGCCCGGCGCGCCGAGTTCCTCACGGCCTATCAGAACGACGCCTACGCGGCGCGCTACCGGGCGATGGTCGGAAAGGTCCGCAATGCCGAGGCCAAGCTGAACAGCGAGGCGCTGACCGAGGCGGTCGCTCGCGGCCTGTTCAAGCTGATGGCCTACAAGGACGAGTACGAGGTGGCGCGGCTCCACATGCGAAGCGGCTTTCTCGACGAGTTGAAGCGTGAATTCGAGGACGGCTTCAGCATCCAATACCACCTCGCCCCGCCGTTCCTGAAGTCGCGGCGCGATGCACGGGGACGTCCGCGCAAACGCGCCTTCGGCCAGTGGATTCAGGTGCCTCTGGCCATGCTCGCGCGCTTGAAAGCACTGCGTGGAACGCCGTTCGATCCGTTCGGCTACACCGCGGAACGGCGCGCCGAGCGTGAACTGATCGCCTGGTATGAAGGCCTGGTCGAGCGGATGCTGGGCGAGCTCGATGCGGCGCATCTGCCAAATCTCGTGGCGATCGCCAAAGGCCCGATGGATATCCGCGGCTATGGCCCGGTGAAGGACATCGCGATTTTGAAGGTGAAGGCCGACGTCGAGCGGCTGCTCGCCGAACTGGACACGCCATCGCCGGCAAGGATGCACGCCACCGGTTGACGCGGCGCCGCGGACGCTTCAGCCTCTGCTCCTTAAGGGACGCTCTGATGGCCTCCTGCGATCGGGTGATGCATCATGGATTTCGACCAGTTGACACTGACCGAGGCCGCGGCCGGCCTCGCCGCCGGGACATTCACGAGCACCGCACTCACCCGGGAAGCCCTGGCCCGCGCCAAGGCCAACGCCGAACTCAATGTCTTTGTCACCCTGGACGAAGCCGGCGCCTTGAAGGCCGCGGCCGCGTTCGACGCGGCAGGCGACAAGACAAAGCCGCTCGGCGGCGTACCCATCGTGATCAAGGACAATATCGAGGTCGCGGGACTGCCCTGTAGTGCCGGCACACCGGCGCTGAAGGATTACATTCCGAAGGCCGACGCGCCTGTCGTGACAAAGCTGCGCGATGCCGGGGCGGTCATCATCGGCAAGACCAGCATGCACGAGCTCGCCTTCGGCATCTCCGGCTACAACACCGCGTTCAAGACCGGCGCCGAGTACGGCGTGCGCAACGCCTATGATCGCACTTTGATCGCCGGCGGCTCCTCGTCAGGCACGGGCGCGGCGATCGGCGCACGGATCGTCGCCGGCGGGCTCGGCACGGACACCGGCGGATCGGTGCGGGTGCCTGCCGCCCTGAACGGATGCGCCTCGCTGCGCCCGACGGTCGGCCGCTACCCGCAAGACGGCATCGCACCGATCTCGCACACCCGCGATACCGCAGGCCCGATGGCTGCGACCATAGCGGATGTCGCGCTGCTCGACCGCGTCATCGCCGGTGGCGATGCGCTTGCGCCGGCGGATCTGACGCAGGTCCGCGTCGGCCTCGCGAGATCGATGCTGGCCAATCTCGATGCCGACACCGAGGCCGCGTTCCAGGAAGCCGTCGCGAAAATGAAGGTGCAAGGCGTCACGGTCGTCGGGATCGAGATGCCGCAACTGGCAGAGCTCGACGCCCAGGTCAGCTTTCCCGTCGCGCTGTACGAGGCCTATGACGATCTGGTCGCCTATCTCAGGCACACCGGCACCGGCCTCTCCATCGCGGCACTGGCGGAGCAGATCGCCAGCGCCGATGTGAAGGGCACCTATGACGGCTTGGTGATCCCGCGCAAGCTGCCTGGTCCCGACGGCACCCTGGTCGACGCCAAGCCGATCTACGACGCCGCGATCGCGATTGCGCGCCCCGCGCTGCAGGCGCTGTACGCCAGGAGCTTTGCCGACAACCGGCTCAATGCGATCGCCTTCCCGACCACGCCGCGCGTCGCCATTCCCTCCAATCCGGAGTCCAGCAGCCTCGAGAATTTCGGCCTGTTCATTCAGAACACGGACCCAGGCAGCAATGCCGGGATTCCCGGCATCCAGATCCCGATCGCGCTCGGCGCCAGCAGCAGATTGCCGATCGGGCTTGAGCTCGATGGCCCCGCCGGCAGCGATCCCCGCCTGCTCGCGATCGGCATGGCGCTCGAGGCTGCGTTCGGGCGCTTGCCGCCACCGGCTCGCTGACGGACTCCCTCCGGAAATGCTGGAAGGTGGCGCCTCGTTCGTTCGGCCGGCTGGACAAGGCGGGGAGGTCCGATCCCGTTCATCGTGGTATTTCGATGGGGGTGGGCGTACCTTCCTTATCGCTGTCGAATACGATCAGGACCCGCAGTCCGGCGGAAGTCGCGCCCAACGGCAGCAGTCCCTCCGGCTTTCGCTTTGGATCGAACGGGAGTTCCTTCAATAGCCGTACGGTCTCGGACGCTCCGTCCCAAGAATATATTGCGTAGGCTCCCGGCCCGTCCGCAACAGGACCGGCCAGGATGAGGGTGCGATCGCCGAACGCGGCGAGATCGCGTACACCCCTGTTGTCACCGAGCGGAAGTCGGAACAGCCGGTGAGTCGTGCTTTTTCGATCACCGAACAGCGCGTCTATCTCTACCGAGAGGACGACGGCGCGATTGTCGTTCAAGACGGGGCCCCGGAATCCCGCGAGCAACGTCCGATCGTCCTTGATCGCCAGGCCCTCGATGGTCAAGCCGTTCTTCTCCAGCCTGATATCCATGAACTCGAGAAGCGCAGGTTCGGCCGCGATGACCTCTCGCAATTGCCCTGTACGCTCGATGCCCGACGCATTGCCATCTGCCCCCGTCGTGCGGAACCGAACGATCTGGCTGCTTGCGGCAATCCTCGCCCGAATCTTATCGGCATCTTTCTTGGGGTCGAGCTTGTGGTCCTTGTCCCGCGGATGGCCATGCGAGCCGATGACGTAATACTGCCCTTTGGAGAAGGCGACGCCCTCGCCATCAAGTTCGAGCGCCTTGCCATTGAACGTGTTGTCGATCAACTTCACGGGGCTGCCGGCGACGAGCTTGCCGTCGGTCAATTCGATGAATTGAGCGCCCTGGAGATTGTCGTCGATAACGAGGCACGAACGGGGAAACCCATCAGCGGTCGTGCAGGCGATGCCGCTGACATCCTTCGACTTGCCTCCGTCCTTGCCGATCAGCTTGTTCTTGACCGGCCACACATCGTCGGCCGCAGCAGGAGAAGGCTGCACGCCACCCGCCATCACGAGGCCGAGCAGCAAAGTCGCAATCCATCCTGTTCTGGCAATGGTCATCGAAGCCTCCCTAGAGCCGCAGTCGGGCCAGACCAAGCCATCCAGCTCCATCACAGGATGATGCCGCCAATCCCTTGCGAAGCTCTCACGCAAGCGAACGTTGACCGGCTTGCCCCCGGTCGATCGGTCAAACATGGAAGAGCAACAGATGGAAGAGGAGAAGCTAGAAAGCTGGCCTGGACGAAACGTCGTATCAAAAAAGGATCGAACCGAATGCCTCGGTCCCAAATACATCATTCATATCTCAGGTTGTATTGTTGCAGGCAACTCGGCGTTGTCAACACGCTTTCTGCCGCACGTGGAGCCGGCGGTGAAAGGTCTCATGAATACGGGTTGATCAGCTTCTGCTGCTCGGCGCTGTGGTGCACGAGCAGGTCGATGAAGGTCCTCACTTTCGCCGACAGATGATGACGATGCGGATAGACCGCGTTCATGGAGAGCTCGACCGTCCGATATTCCGGCAACAGGCGCACGAGGCGGCCAGCTTCGAGATCATCCTGAATGAGGAACCCCGCCATCAGGCAGATTGCGGCGCCCTCCAGCGCGACCTCGCGCAGCGCTTCTCCGCTATTGGTGACGAAGCTGCCGGAGACGCGCACCGAGGCCGGCGTGCCCTTGCGATCGAGGAAGCGCCATTCGTCGCCGAACGGATAGTTCAAGTGCCGACCACAATTGTGCCCGGTGAGCTCGTCGAGCTTCTGCACCCGGCCGTGCTTCTCGATGTAATCGTGGGAGCAGCACAGCACGTGGCGCCAGGTGGCAAGGCTGCGCACGATCAGGCTTGAATCCGGTGGCTGTGTCATGCGCAGGGCAACGTCATAGCCTTCTTCGATGAGGTCGACCTCGGCCTCGCCCATGCGCAGATCGATCTTGAGCTCCGGATAGGTCGACAGCAGTTTGGCCGCAATGGGCGCGACGAACGGCACCATGTGCGTGGCGACGTGAATGCGCAGCGTGCCGCGCGGCACCGACTGCAATTCGCTCGCGATGTCGTCGGCCTGTTCGATATCGGCGAGAATCTGGACGCAGCGGTCGTAATAGGCCTTCCCGATCTCGGTCAGATTGACCTTGCGCGTGGTGCGGTGAAGCAGCCGCACCCCGAGCCGGTCTTCCAATGCCTGCACGTGATTGCTCACCATGGTGGTCGACATGTTGAGCTTGCGGGCTGCTGCGGAGAAGCCGCCGGTCTCGACCACCCGGCTGAACACTTCGAGGCTGGTCAATCGATCCATGGCTTTCCTTGACTGGGATGTGCGCCTCAGCAGCAATCGCGCGGCAATCGCGCTTGCGTAGCCGCTCGCCTGACCCGGTAGACATCACGAACCAGGGTGACCGCTCAGATTATCCACCTTGAATGGATAATCCTTCCAGAATCTAGCCAATTATCATCCGGGCCAGCAAGACCGATAGTCTCAGCGAGCCGACAGGAGACTGCAATGTCCGAAATGCCCCGCACCGAGACCTTCCAGCAAGCCACTGAAATCACGCGCGATTACGCCAAGGCGCCGCCCGCTATGCCGGCCCGGAACAGGGTCCGGCGCGCGGCCTTGGTGCTCGCGCTGCTCGCAGGCACTGCAACCATGGCCTACTACGGACACGATTACTGGACCAACGGCCGCTACCTCGAATCCACCGACGACGCCTATGTGAAGGCGGACTCCACGATCGTCGCGCCGAAAGTCTCCGGCTACATCGCCAAGGTGCTGGTCGGCGACAATGAGAAGGTTCGGGCGGGCCAGCTGCTGGCCAAGATCGACGACCGCGATTTCAAGGCGGCGCTCGACCAGGCGAAAGCCGACGTCGCTGCCGGCGAAGCCTCGGTCCGCAACATCGACGCCCAGCTCGAACTGCAGCAGCCGATCATTGAACAGAGCACCGCCGACGTCGCCGCTGCAGAAGCCAATCTGAAATTCGCGCAGGAGGAGCGCGCCCGCTACGACGACCTCATGAAGTCGGGCTCCGGCACGATCCAGCGCGCGCAGCAGACCGACGCGGCGCTGCGCGCCAGCAGCGCGCAATTGCAGCATGCCAAGTCCGGCCTCGTCGCCGCGCAGCGCAAGGTCGACGTGCTCACCACCCAGCGCGCCCAGGCCACCGCCCAGCTCGAACGCGCCCGCGCGGTCGCGCAGCAGGCGGCGCTGAACCTGTCCTATACCGAGATCACCGCGCCGGTGGACGGCACGGTCGGCGCCCGCAGCTTGCGTGTCGGCCAATACGTGCAGGCCGGCACGCAATTGATGGCGGTGGTGCCGCTCGACGCCGTCTACGTCGTCGCCAATTTCAAGGAGACCCAGCTCACCAATGTGCGGCCGGGCCAGCCGGTCGAGCTGCACGTCGACAGCTTCCGCAACATCAGCCTGCGCGGCCATGTCGACAGCCTGTCGCCGGCGAGCGGGCTCGAATTCGCGCTGCTGCCGCCCGACAACGCCACCGGCAATTTCACCAAGATCGTGCAGCGCGTTCCGGTGAAGATCGTCCTCGACGACCACAGCCTCACCGGCTTGCTGCGGCCCGGCATGTCCGCGGTGCCGACCGTCGACACCAAACAGGCGGTGCTGGCCGAGCGCGAGACGGCCAAGCGCCTTGCCGACAATACGTCCCGCGCGAATGGGGGTTGAAGCCATGGGCACGCTCCAACCGGCCCTCAACGCTACCTCCGCCAATCTCCCCGCCGCTGCTGCGCCCACGGCGGTGTCCACAAAGACCTGGATTGCGGTGATCGGCGCCACCCTCGGCGCCTTCATGGCGGTGCTGAACATCCAGATCGTCAACGCCTCGCTCGCGGACATTCAGGGCGCGATCGGCGCCGGCATCGACGACGGCGGCTGGATCTCGACCTCCTATTTGATCGCCGAGATCGTGGTCATCCCGCTGTCGGGCTGGCTCGCGCAGGTGTTCTCGATCCGCATCTATCTGCTCACCAACGCGATCCTGTTCCTGGTTCTGTCCGCGGCCTGCGCACTGGCGCAGGATCTGTCGCAGATGATCGTGCTGCGCGCTATCCAGGGCTTCACCGGCGGCGTGCTGATCCCGATGGCCTTCACGCTGATCATCATGCTGCTGCCGCGCGCCAAGCAGCCGGTCGGCCTTGCGCTGTTCGCGCTGTCGGCGACTTTCGCGCCGGCGATCGGCCCGACCATCGGCGGCTATCTCACCGAGAATTTCGGCTGGCAATACATCTTCTACGTCAACCTGGTTCCCGGCGCGATCATGGTCGGCATGCTCTGGTACGCGCTCGAGCCCAAGCCGATGAAGCTGGCGCTGCTTCGCGAGGGCGACTGGGCCGGCATCATCACCATGGCGATCGGCCTGTCCGCGCTCCAGACCGTGCTGGAGGAAGGCAACAAGGACGACTGGTTCGGCTCGCCGTTCATCGTCAAGCTCTCGATCATCGCCGCTGTTGCGCTGACGGCATTCCTGATCATCGAGCTCACGGTGAAGAAGCCACTGCTCAATCTGCGTCTGCTCGTGCGTCGCAATTTCGGCTTCGGCATGCTCGCGAACTTCCTGCTCGGCATTGCACTCTACGGCTCCGTGTTCATCCTGCCGCAATATCTGGCGCGTATTCAGGGCTACAATGCCGAGCAGATCGGCATGGTGCTGGCCTGGACCGGGCTGCCGCAACTCGTGCTGATCCCACTGGTGCCGCGCCTGATGCAGAAGTTCGATGCGCGGATCATCATCGGCGTCGGCTTCGTTCTGTTCGCAGCATCCAACTTCATGAACATCAACATGACCAACGACTATGCCGCCGACCAGCTGCTGTGGCCCAATATCGTGCGCGCCATCGGCCAGGCGCTGGTGATGGCGCCGTTGTCGGCGGTCGCGACCGCAGGCATCGAAGCGGAGAATGCGGGCTCGGCCTCCGGCCTGTTCAACATGATGCGCAATCTCGGCGGCGCCGTCGGCATCGCGCTGCTGCAAACCGTGCTGTCCAAGCGCGAGCAATATCACTCCAACGTGCTGATGCAGTCGGTCTCTGTGTTCGAAGAGGCCACGCGCACGCGGCTCGAGCAGCTCACGCAATATTTCGTCAATCACGGCGTTATCGACCGTGCGGACGCCGCGCATCGCGCCTATGTCGCGATCGGCCATACCGTACAGAAGCAGGCCTTCATCTTCGCCTTCAGCGACACGTTCTACCTGCTCGGCATGGCGCTGATCGTCGCTCTCATCGCCGTATTCTTTCTGAAGAGGCCTGGCCAGGTCTCGGCCGGCGGAGCCCACTGATCAACCAACGAAAAGGAGAACGACCATGAAGCCCCGCATGAACTACTATCAGGCCGCACCCGATACGATCAAAGCGCTGATGGCGCTGGAGGCGCAGATCCAGTCGACGGGCCTGGAGAAATCGCTGATCGAGTTGGTCAAGATCCGGGCCTCGCAGATCAATGGCTGCGCCTTCTGCATCAACATGCACACCGAGGACGCCCGCAAGCGCGGCGAGACCGAGCAGCGCATCTACCTGCTCAATGCCTGGCGCGAATCCCCGCTCTATTCCGACCGCGAGCGCGCCGCGCTGGCCTGGACCGAAGCGGTGACGCTGATCTCAGAGACGCATGCGCCCGACGAGACTTACGAACAGGTCCGTGCGCAGTTCTCCGAGGAGGAGACGGTGAACCTGACCATGCTGATCGGTGCCATCAATGCCTGGAACAGGATCGCGATCGCATTCCGCGCCGTGCATCCGGTGAAGGTGAAGGCGTCAGTGGCTTAAACCGACGGCAACGGACAGTCTCGTAGGGTGGGCAAAACGTACGCGCGCCCACCATTCTTCAGCAAAAACGTGAGAAGGCGTGGGCACGGCGCAACCGCGCCTTTGCTCACCCTACGACAGCGACGTATGCCGCTTACACCGCCGTCGCCTTGGCGAAGTCCACGTAGATCTCGCGCAGACGCGTCGCCATCGGGCCGGGCTTGCCGTCGCCGATCGTCTTGCCGTCGATGGCGACCACCGGCTGCACGAAGGAGGATGCGCTGGTGATGAAGGCTTCATTGGCGGCGAGCGCTTCGGCGACCGTGAAGGAACGCTCCTCGACGCGGAGCTGGCGCTCCTCGGCAAGCGCGATCACGGCCTTGCGGGTGCAGCCGGGCAGGATCGCGTTGGAGTTCTGGCGGGTGACGATGACGTCGTCCTTGGTCAGGATGAACGCCGTGGACGAGCCGCCTTCGGTCACATAGCCATCCTGCAGCATCCAGGCTTCGCCGGCGCCGGCTTCCGCCGCGGCCTGCTTTGCCAGCACCTGCGCCAGCAGCGCCACGCTTTTGATGTCGCGGCGCTCCCAGCGGATGTCGGGCACCGTGATGACATTGATGCCGGTCTTGGCCACCGCGGCGTTGATGATGTCCTTCTCGGACGTGAACATCACCAGGCTCGACCTGACGTCGGACTTGGGAAACGGGAAGTCGCGCCCCTTGTCGGCGCCGCGCGTCACCTGGAGATAGACGAGGCCGTTTACGAGCTTGTTGCGCGCGATCAGCTCCTTCTGCAGCTCGGTGATGCGCTCGATGGTCTCCGGCAGCTTCAACTTGATCTCGCCGACGGACCGCTCCAGCCGCGCCAGATGCGAAGCATTGTCGACCAGCTTGCCATCGAGGACGGCCGAGACCTCGTAGATGCCGTCGGCGAACAGGAAGCCGCGATCGAGCACCGAGATCTTGGCTTCCGAGAGCGGGACGAATGAGCCGTTGACGTAGGCGATCGAGTCCAAGGCAGATCTCCTGGGGAGGGAAGGGATTTGGCCACCGGTATAGGGGATTTGGCGGGCTGGATAAACCCTACCCTCGTCATCCCGGGACGCGCGTAGCGCGAGCTATGGTGCGCAATTGCGCACCTGAGGATCCATACCCCCGATGGTGGTTATGGATTCCGGGCTCGCGACTGCGTTGCGCCCCGGAATGACGGTGGCGGTGATTAATGCGAAAGAATCTTCGACAAGAACTTCTGCGCGCGGTCGCTGCGGGGCTTGCCGAAGAAATCGTCCTTCGCTGCGTCCTCGACGATCTCGCCGCGGTCCATGAAGATGACGCGGTTGGCGACCTTGCGGGCAAAACCCATCTCGTGGGTGACGACCATCATGGTCATGCCCTCGCGGGCGAGATCGACCATGACGTCGAGCACCTCGCTGACCATTTCCGGATCGAGCGCCGAGGTCGGCTCGTCGAACAGCATCACGATCGGATCCATCGCGAGCGCGCGAGCGATGGCGACGCGCTGCTGCTGGCCGCCGGAGAGCTGCGCCGGGAATTTCTGCGCCTGCTCCTTCAAGCCGACGCGCTCGAGCAGCTGCATGCCTTTGGCCTGCGCCTTGTCATGCCCCCTGCCCAGCACCTTCTCCTGCGCCAAGCAGAGATTGTCGATGATCTTGAGGTGCGGAAACAGCTCGAAATGCTGGAACACCATGCCGACGCGCGAGCGCAGCTTCGGCAGATCGGTTTTGGGGTCGTTGACCTTGGTGCCGTCAACGAGGATGTCGCCGCTCTGGAACGGCTCCAGCGCATTGACGCATTTGATCAGCGTCGACTTGCCCGAGCCGGAGGGGCCGCAGACCACGACGACCTCGCCCTTGGTGACATTGGTGGTGCAGTCGGTCAGCACCTGGAAGGTGGGGCTGTACCATTTGTTGACGTGGCTGATTTCGATCATGAGCGGGGAGCCCTAGCGAATGATGGCGATGCGCGCCTGGAGGCGGCGGACGCCGTAGGACGCGATACAGGAGATGGTGAAGTAGACCACGGCGGCGAACAGATACATTTCGACCAGGCGGCCGTCACGCTGCGCCACCTTGCTCGCCGCGCCCAGGAAGTCGGTGATCGACAGGACGTAGACCAGCGAGGTGTCCTGGAACAGCACGATGGTTTGCGTTATCAGCACCGGCAGCATGTTGCGGAAGGCCTGCGGCAGCACGACGTAGCGCATGCTCTGGGCGTAGGTCAGCCCCAGCGCACTCGCCGCGGCCGGCTGGCCGCGCGAGATCGACTGGATGCCGGCGCGCATGATCTCGGAGAAATATGCCGCCTCGAACATGATGAAAGTGACGAGCGAGGACGTGAACGCGCCGACGCTGATCGGACGCGAGGCGCCTGTCACCCACTGCCCGATATAGGGCACCAGGAAGTAGAACCAGAAGATCACCAGCACCAGCGGCAGCGAGCGCATGAAGTCGACATAGATGCCGGCGATGCGGCCCAGAATCTTGAATCCGGACAGGCGCATCAGGGCGAGCGCCGTACCGAAGATGAGGCCGCCGAGAGCTGCGAGGAAGGTCAGCGTCAGTGTGAACGTCATGCCCTCGTAGAACAGATACGGCAGCGCGCGGCGGATGACGTCGAAATCGAGATTGCCGAGCATCGCTTATTTCCCCGTGATGTAGCCGGGGATCGCGACCCAGCGCTCGAGGAAGCGCATCGCGGTCACGACGACGGCGTTGACGAGGAGATAGAGGATGGTCGCGGCGGTGAAGGCCTCGAACACCTGGAACGAGAATTCCTGCATCGAGCGCGCCTGTCCGGTCAGCTCGAGCAGGCCGATGGTGATGGCGACGGCGGTGTTCTTGATGGTGTTGAGGAATTCAGACGTCAGCGGCGGCAGGATGATGCGGAAGGCCATCGGCAGCAGCACGTAGCGATAGCCCTGCACGGTGGTCAGGCCGAGCGCAGTCGCCGCCATCTTCTGCCCGCGCGGCAGCGAGGAGATGCCGGCCTGCAGCTGCACGGCCACGCGCGCCGACATGAAAAAGCCGACGCCGATCGCAGCCGTCCAGAACGGCGCGTTCGGCAATTGCTTCAGCCACAGGCCCGCGGCTCTCGGCAGGATCTCCGGCAGCACGAAGAACCACAGGAAGAGCTGCACCAGAAGCGGCATGTTGCGGAAGAATTCGACGTAGGCGAAGCCGAACCAATTGGCGCCCTTCGACGGCAGCGTGCGCATGACGCCGACAATCGAGCCTGTGATCAGCGCGATCACCCAGGCCAGCGCCGCGGTCTTGAGGGTCAGCGCCAGCCCCGACAGCAGCATGTCGAGGTAGGTGCCGGTCCCCATCGGGTTCGGCTGGAAGAAGATTCCCCAGTTCCAGTTGTAGTTCACGTGTCCCCCGCGCGAACGCGCCCGTCATTGGACGTCTTGAGCGCCTATGCAAATGTCCGGCCACCCCAGTGTCAAGAGTGGCCGGACATGATCCCGATCGAAAGATCGAGGTTTTATCTTACTTGTAGTCGTCCGGGTTCGGCGAGTCCGTCGGCTTGGCGAACTCGTTCTTCAGCTCGGCCGAGATCGGCGTGTTGAGGTTCAGGCCCTTCGGCGGGATCTTCTGGGTGAACCACTTATCGTAGATCTTCTGGGCCTCGCCGGAGGTGTAGAGCGCAGCCGTGGCCGCATCGACGACCTTCTTGAACGCGGGATCGTCCTTGCGCAGCATGATGCCGTAGGGCTCCGGCTTGGAGAACGCATCCTTGGAGATAACGTAGTCGCCCGGGTTCTTCGAACCGGCGACGAGGCTCGCCAGCAAGATGTCGTCCATGACGAAGGCGACCGCGCGGTCGGTCTCGACCATCAAGAAGGCTTCGGCGTGATCCTTGGCCGGAATGATGTTGGCGCCGAGGCCCTTGGCGGCGTTGGCTTCGGTGAGCTGCTTGATGTTGGTGGTGCCGGCGGTCGAAACCACGGTCTTGCCCTTGAGGTCATCGATCGACTTCAGGCCGCTCGACTTCTTGAAGACATAGCGGCTGGCGGTCAGGTAGTGGGTGTTGGTGAAGGCGACCTGCTTCTGGCGCTCGGCATTGTTGGTGGTCGAGCCGCATTCGAGGTCGATGGTGCCGTTGGCCATCAGCGGGATACGGGTCGCCGAGGTCACCGGGTTGAGCTTGACCTCGAGCTTGTCGAGCTTGAGCTCCTTCTTCACGGCGTCGACGATCTTGTAGCAGATGTCCATCGCGAAGCCGACCGGCTTCTGGTTGTCGTCAAGATAGGAGAACGGGATCGAGGAATCGCGGAAACCGAGCGTGATCGCGCCGGTGTCCTTGATATTCTTCAGCGTGCCGGTCAGCTCCTGGGCCCCGGCCTGGCTGACGACGAAGGTCGCGGCGAGCGCGAGCCCGATGTGACGGAAATGTTTCACGTTTTTCTTCCCCTTTCGGATGATGCGGCCCGGATGCAAGCACAAATCGGGCCGGATTAGAATGTAACTTTCGGCTGGATTGTCGGCTCAGGTTAACGGGCCTGTCAGTAGCTTTGGCAACTCGCCGAGATCCCAGAACAGCCCGGCCATCACCGTCAAGGCCTCTTCGGTCAATGGCAGCAGGATGTGCTCATTGGGCGCATGCTGGGAGCAGCCGGGATAGGAATGCGGCACCCAGATCGTCGGCAGGCCCAGGATCTCGGAGAACACGTCGTTGGGCAGCGAACCGCCGAAATTCGGCAGGACGGCCGGCGCCTTGCCGGTGGTCGCTCGCACCGAATCCGCCGCCCATTTGATCCACGGACTGTCGAAATCGGTGCGCGATGCAGCAAAACTCTGCGCCGCGCGCACCTCGACCATCGGAAAGCCGCGTCCGACCAGATGTGCGCGGACAGCGTCGATCAGCCCTTCAACCTTGGTCCCAACCACGAAACGCAGTTGCAGCACGGCACTGGCCTGGCCGGGGATCGCGTTGGCCGGCTTCTCGATATTGCCTGAGGACATCGCCAGCACTTCCAGCGTGTTCCAGGCGTAGAGCCGTTCAGCAGCCGAAAGCCCCTCCTCGCCCCAATTTTCGGCCAGCGCCGGCTCGTCGGCAGTCGGCACCACCTCGACGTCGGCGAGATAGGAGCGGATCTGGTTGGTCAGCCGCGGCGGCTTCAAGGCATCGAGCTGCAGACGGCCGTGGCCGTCGACCAGGGTAGAGATCGCGTTGACCAGGATGGTCGCGGGGTTGGCGAGCACGCCGCCCCAATTGCCGGAATGGTGACCGCCGTCGCGCAAGTTCACGTCGAGATGGATGCGGATGCCTCCACGACAGCCGAGAAACAGCGTCGGCCGATCGGCCGAGAGGCGCGGCCCGTCGGAGGCCATGAACAGGTCGGCCTTGAGCGCGTCGCGATGGAGATCGCAGACCTTGCCGAGATCGGGCGAGCCGATCTCTTCGCCCATCTCGATGATGAACTTGGCGTTGAAGCCGAGCTTACCGCCGCGCGCCTCGCGCACCGCACGCAGCGCGGCCATATTGATGCTGTGCTGCCCCTTGTTGTCGGCGGTGCCGCGGCCATAGAGGCGCGTCCCGGAAGCATTGGTGCGCCAGGGATCTCGGCCATCACGCCACTCGCCTTCCATGCCGTCGACGACATCGCCATGGCCGTAGACCAGCACGGTCGGCAGCGAGGCGCTCTCGTGATGCTCGGCGAACAGGAACGGCGCCTTGCCGCTCGGGGATTCGACGATGCGGCTGGAAAAATCGAGCGCGGCGAAAGCCGGCTGCATCTCCTGCTCCAGATAGGCGCGCAGCTCGGGGCCGCGCTGCGGATTCTGGCTCTCGGTCCTGTAGGCGACGCGGCGGTCGAGTTCAGCGAGGAACGCGCCGGACTTGAAATCCTCACGGGCGCGGGCGATGGCGTCGGCTCTGGTCATGCTTGCTTTTCGAGACTGTGAGACGAAGGACCTTACCTGAGGCGGGTTGGCCTTCGAAAGTGGCGGGGACTTGGATAGTTCTTGTAGTTCTCTTCTTGTAGGTCTCTTCTCGTGGTCCTCTTGGGATTTCGTTCTTGCTTCTTGAGACTGGCCTGGCAGGCGCAGCTGCGACGCTGACTTTGGCCTTGCCAAGCGCAAGCCTTCTATTCTTGGCCCTTGCCAAGGGCCAATTATATGCAAGAACTTCGCCAAGTTGGGGCGCACATCTATCATTCGAAGAGCGCTCAGTACAGGGCGCCGAGGGACCAGCATGGCCAAAGAGATCAGGCTCAACGCCTTTGCGATGAATTGCGTCGCACACCAATCACCGGGCCTGTGGACCCATCCGCGCGACCGTACCGCCGAGTATAACCGCCTGTCCTACTGGATCGATCTCGCCAAGACGCTGGAGCGCGGCCGTTTCGACGGGCTGTTCCTGGCCGACGTGCTTGGCGTCTATGACGTGTATGGCAACAGCCCTGACGCAGCCTTGCGCAATGCAGCGCAGACGCCGTCGAACGAGCCGCTGCTGCTGCTGTCGGCGATGGCGGCGGTGACGCAAAATCTCGGCTTCGGCGTCACCAGCAATCTGTCCTTCGAGCCGCCCTATCCGTTCGCACGGCGGATGTCGACGCTCGATCACCTCACCGAGGGGCGGATCGGCTGGAACGTCGTCACCGGATATCTCGACAGCGCCGCGCGCGGTGCCGGCAAGGACAAGCAGACCGGCCATGACGACCGCTACGACATCGCCGACGAATATATGGAGGTCGTCTACAAGCTCTGGGAAGGCAGCTGGGAAGACGATGCCGTGCTGCGCGACCGCAAGCGCGGCATCTTCACCGACCCGGCAAAAGTTCATCGCGTCAATCATGCGGGCGCGAACTACCGCATCAACAACACCATTCACCTCAGCGAGCCCTCGCCGCAGCGCACGCCCGTGCTGTACCAGGCCGGCACCTCGCCGCGCGGCCGGCAGTTCGCGGCCAGGCACGCCGAGTGCGTGTTCATGTCGGGACCGTCAGCCAAGGTGATCGCGCCGCGCGTCTCCGCGATCCGGCAGGAGGCGGCCGCACTCGGCCGCGATCCGGCGGAGATCCTGATGTTCTCGATGATGACGATCATCCTCGGACGGACGGAAGCCGAGGCGAAGGAAAAATACGCCGACTACCGCCGCCACATCAGCCCAGAAGGCGCGCTGGCGCTGATGTCGGGATGGACCGGCGTCGACTTCTCCGGCTACGACCTCGACCAGCAGGTGCGCCACGTCCAGAACGATGCCGGCCGCAGCGCGATGGACAACGTGACCCGCGCCGACCCTGACCGCGTCTGGACCGTGCGCGACGTCATCGAGCATGTCGGCATCGGCGGCGCTGGCCCGGTCGTGGTCGGCACGCCCGAGATGGTCGCAGACAAGATCGAAGCATGGTTCGAGGCGACGGATGTCGACGGCCTCAACGTCGCGTTCGCGATCTCGCCCGGCGATTTCGAGGATATCGCCGACATGCTGGTGCCCGAGCTGACGCGGCGCGGAAGGTACAAGAGCGAGTACGCCAAGGGCACGTTGCGGGAAAAACTGTTCGGCGAGGGCCGCGCGCGCCTCGACGCGCCGCATCCCGCGGCGGAGTATCGCGTGGGGAAGAAGGGGTAGGCGGAAGATCGCGCCACAGCCAGGCTGTCGTCCCCGCGAAGGCGGGGACCCATAACCACAGGAAGTAGTTTGGCGAAGACTCGGGAGCTCGATACGCCTACCAGCCGCAGTCGATAGATCACGCGGTATGGGTCCCCGCCTTCGCGGGGACGACTGCGGGGCTACACCTTCCCGTCCACCATCACCTCGATCAGCTTGGTTCCCGGCCGATTGAACGCTGACGTCAGCGTTGCCTTCAGTTCGCTAACATCGCTGACCTTGATCGCCTCACAGCCGAGTGCCTTGGCGACGCCGGCGAAATCGACCGGCGGATTGACGAAATCCATGCCGACGTAATTGTCATCGCCGTGGAAGGCGAGCAGGCGCTGCTTGATGATGCGATAGCCGCCATTGTTGGCGATGACGACGTTGAGCGGCAGCTTGTGATGCGCCGCGGTCCAGAGCGACTGGATCGAGTACATCGCGCTGCCATCGCCGGAGAAGCACACCACGGGGCGATCGGGATTGGCAATGCTGGCGCCGACCGAGGCCGGCAGGCCCCAGCCGATGCCGCCGGAGGCGAGCCCGTGATAGCCGTAGCGGTCGCGATGCGGATACAGGGCCGTGATCTGGCGGCTGGAGGTGAGACCTTCATCGACCAGAATGGCGTTGTCAGGCATCGCCTCGACCATTTGCAGCACGAGGAAGTCCGGATCGATCGGTGTGCGGCCGGCACTCTTGCCGATCTGCTCGACCAGCGCCGCGCGGCGCGCGGTCCAGTTCTTCGGCGCGAGCTCGGCGAGACGCTGCTTCGCGCGGCTCGCGAGGGCTGCGCCGCCCATCTCCTTGAGTACCGGGATCAGCGCGCGCAGCGTTTCCTTCAGATCCGCCTTCAGCGCGATCTCGGCCCCGTAGTTCTTGGCGATCTCCCAATCGACGAGGCCGATCTGCACGATGCCGAGGCCCTCAGGCAGCGCATCGACCTCGCTATAGACCGACATCCGCAAGGGATCGCCGCCGAGCGCGATCAGCAGATCGTAGGGCGCGAGCGTATCGCGGGCGACCTTCTGCACGCGCGCGAGCGTGCCGACGAAGCTCGGGCTTTCGGACAGAAAGTGCGAGCCGTAGGGCGTCGAGGACTGATAGGCCGCAGCGCCGAGCAGCTCGGCCAGTTCAGCCGCCTCCGTCAAAGCATCGCTCTTGACCACCTCGTCCATGGTGACGATCACGGGACGCTCAGCCTTGAGCAGGCGTGCGGCAAAGGCCTTCAGCGCCTCGTCCGAAGGTTTCGTGCGCGCATCGATGCGGGTGGAACGACCGAGATCGATCCCGGCTTCGCTGTTGAGGATGTCGCCGGGCAGCGAGATGAACACCGGCCCGGTCGGCGGCGTCATCGCCACCTTGGCGGCACGGCGCACGATGCGCGGCAGGTCCTCCAGCCGTGTCACCTCGACCGCCCATTTCACCAGCGGCTCGGCCATGCGCACCAGCGGACCATAGAGCACCGGCTCCATGAGGCCGTGGCCCTGCTCCTGCTGGCCGGCCGTGAGGATCATCGGCGTGCCCGTGAACTGGGCGTTGTAGAGCGAGCCCATGGCATTGCCGAGGCCGGGTGCGACGTGGACGTTGCACGCGACGAGCTTGCCCGAGGCGCGGCTGTAGCCGTCGGCGATCGCGACCACCAGGCTCTCCTGCATCGCCATCACATAGGTGAGGTCGGGATGGTCCTTCAGCGCATGCATGATCGGCAGCTCGGTGGTTCCAGGATTGCCGAACAGATGCGTGATGCCCTCGTCCTTGAGCAGCGCGAGAAAGGCGGAGCGGCCGGTGATCTTGTTCTTCATGTTTCCTCCAGGAGCGGACCGTTGCCGCAAGGACCGAAAGCATGATGGCCGAGATGCTGGCAGAGGCGCAAGGAAGCGCGGTCATGGCTGCGTTGCGCGGGAGAGGCGCTACATCTCCTCCCGCCCGAGTTCGAACGGGTCGTCCCCGCCAGCGCGCTTCTTCCTTTTCGAGCGCTGCCAGACGACGCCGGGAAAGCCCTTCAGCGGCACCAGGGGCTCGCCGGTATAGGCCCATTCCTGCAGCTCCTCGATGGCGATGTGATAGAGCGGCTGGCGGCCGGTGCGCTCGTTGACAGGGCGCGCGGGATGTTGACCATGTGCGGCCCGCGCGGGCGCTCGTACATGATCGGCGTGCCGCAATGCGAGCAGAAGCTGCGCGCGATCTTCGTCGCCTTATCCTCGTAGCGGGTCAGCGCGGATTTGCCTGAGGTGATGCGGAAGCGCTTCTTCCAGCTTCCGACATAGGTGGCGTAGGCCGCGCCATGGGCGCGGCGGCTGGCAGCGGAATGATCGTGCCAGGCCCAGCGCGCGGGCACGTCGATCTCGAAGGCGACCTTGCCGCAGAGGCATTGGCCGGTGGCGATCCCTGCGGCGGCTGCGGCTTTGGCCATGGACGTCTCTCCGTCGTCATCGCTAGCGCAGCGAAGCAAGCTCGTCATTCCGGGGCGATGCGAAGCATCGAGCCCGGAATCCATCCCACGTCCAGGTATGCGGCCCGATGGATTCCGGGTTCGCGACTTCGTCGCGCCCCGGAATGACAGATCAAGCCGGCGTCAGCTCGTCATACACCGGATAATCCGTGTACCCCTTCTCCTCGCCGCTGTAGAACGTCGCGCGATTATACGGCGTGATCGGGTAGCCGTGCTCGAGACGACGCGGCAGATCAGGATTGGAGATGAAGATGCGGCCGAAGGCGATGATGTCCGCATGTCCGTCGGCGATCGCCGCATTCGCGGTCTCCCCGGTGAAGCCGCCGGCGGTCATCAGCACGCCGCTGTAGAGCGGACGGAACAGCACCATCGCCGATGGCACGTTCTGCCAGTTGACCTCGGCGCGGCCCGAGCCGCTGGAGCGCGGTTCGATGAAATGCAGGTACGCCAAACCCAGCTTCTCGAGCGCCTTCACGACATGGGTATAGAGCGGCATCGGATCGGGCTCGCCGGAATCATTGGCGATGCCGTAGGGCGACAGCCGCACAGCGACACGGTTCGAGCCCCAGACGTCGATCGCGGCCTGCGTGACCTCGAGCAGAAGGCGCGCACGGTTCTCGATTCCGCCGCCATATTGATCGGTGCGCTGGTTGCTGCGCGATTGCAGGAATTGCTCGAGCAGATAGCCGTTGGCGCCGTGGATCTCGACGCCGTCGAAGCCGGCGGCGA
Source organism: Bradyrhizobium sp. SUTN9-2 (assembly GCF_003122645.1). Lineage (NCBI taxonomy): Bacteria > Pseudomonadati > Pseudomonadota > Alphaproteobacteria > Hyphomicrobiales > Nitrobacteraceae > Bradyrhizobium > Bradyrhizobium sp. SUTN9-2. The sequence continues at coordinate 1,562,047 of NZ_LAXE01000001.1, read as the reverse complement.
GCGCGTTCTTGGCCCCCTGCCGGAACGCCTCGACGATGCCCTTCACCTCATCAGTCTCCAGCGCGCGCGGCGTCTCGTAGTCGGCGATCTTTCCGTCGGCCGTCATCGCCTTCATGCCTTCGGCCTTGATCGGAATTGCCGAGGCCGAAACCGGCAGCTCGCCGCCGTGGAAGGAGGAATGAGAGACGCGGCCGACATGCCAGAGCTGGAGAAAGATGACGCCGCCCTTGGCGTGCACGGCATCCGTCACCTCGCGCCAGCCCGCGACTTGCGCCTCCGAATAGATGCCGGGCGTCGCCGGGTTGCCGCGGCCGTGCGAGAGCACCGGCGAGGCTTCGGCGATGATCAGGCCGCCCTTCGTCGCACGCTGGCCGTAATATTCGGCGTTGAGTGGCCGCGGCGCGAAAGTGTCGCGCTCGGCCCGCATGCGCGTTAGCGGCGCCATCGCGACGCGATGCGCGAGCTGGTAGGGACCGACCTGCAACGGCTTGAACAAGGCTTCGAATTTCATGTGGTCCCCGGATGTCTTTTAAAGGATGCAGATGATTGTGAGGGAGACTGACCGCCTGAAGGCGGTGGTTGTTCTCCCTCTCCCCGTTCTTACGGGCAGAGGGTTGGGGTGAGGGGCTGCCTCGGCAATCGCGGTGAGAGTGGACTCGCGGAGAGTCCCCCTCACCCGGAATCCGCGCGTTGCGCGAATTCCGCCTCTCCCCGCAAGCGGGGAGAGGCGAAGGAGAGCCGGCCTTACGCCGTCTTGATCCAGACGGCCTTCACGTTGAGATATTCCTCGACGTGCTGCTTGCCGGATTCGCGGCCGTAGCCGCTCATCTTGTAGCCGCCGAACGGCACGGCCGGATCCATCGCCTGGTAGCAGTTGACCCACACCGAGCCGGCACGCAAGCGTTTCGCCACCGCATGGGCCTTGCTGACGTCGCGCGTCCACAGACCGGAGCCGAGGCCGAACGTGGTGTTGTTGGCGCGTTTGACCAGCTCGTCCATGTCCTTGAACGCGATTGCGGAGATGACGGGGCCGAAAATCTCCTCCTGCGCGATGCGCATGTTGTCCTCGACACCCGCGAACACCGTCGGCGAGACGAAGAAGCCCTTCGACAGCGCGCCTTCGGTGACACGGCCGCCGCCGGCAAGCGCCCTCGCGCCCTCCTTCTGGCCGATGTCGAGATAGCCGGTGACGCGCTCGAGCTGCTGCTCCGAGACGAGCGGCCCGATCTGCACGTTGGGATCGAGGCCGTTGCCGACCTGCAGCTTCTTGCCGAACTCGGCGACGCGGCCGACGAATTCGTCATAGATCGAGTGCTCGACGAACAGACGCGTTCCGGCGCTGCAGATCTGCCCTGAATTGGCGAACACCGCCATCGCCGCGCCGGGCACGGCGGCGTCGAGATCGGCATCGGCGAACACGATGTCCGGCGACTTGCCACCGAGCTCGAGCGAGACGCGCTTGAGATTGCCGGCGGACGCACGGATGATCGACTGCCCCGTGACATGCGAGCCGGTGAAGGCGACCTTGTCGACGTCGTGATGCGAGGCGAGCGCCGCCCCCGCGGTCTCGCCATAGCCGGGGACAACGTTGATGACGCCGGGCGGCACGCCCGCTTCCATCGCGAGCTCAGCGATGCGCAGCGAGGTCAACGGCGCCTCTTCGGCCGGCTTGAGCACCACGGTGCAGCCGGTCGCGATCGCCGGGCCGATCTTCCAGATCGTCGCGGTCAGCGGACCGTTCCAGGGAATGATGGCGCCGACGACGCCGACCGGCTCTTTCAACGTGTAGGAGAAGATCTCGCCGGGCAGCGAGTTCTCGATGGTCTCGCCGTGAATCGCGGTGGTCTGGCCGGCGTAATAGCGCAGCATGCCGACGGCGCGCAGGCGGTAGGCACGGGTGCGGCTCAGCGGCGCGCCCATGTCGAGCGTGTCGAGCTGCGACAATTCGTCGAAATTCTTCTCGACGAGATCGGCGAGCCTCAGGAGCAGGTTCTGCCGCTCGAACGGCTTGACCTTACTCCACGGGCCTTCGAAAGCGCGACGCGCGGCCGCGACCGCACGATCGATGTCTTCCTTGTCGCCTTCGGCGACGGTTGCGAGCAGCTCGCCGGTGGCGGGATTGCGGGTCTCGAAGCGCTTGCCCGAGGCTGCATCGACCCACTTGCCGTCGATCAGCATCTGCTTGTAGGACCCGTTGGCGAACGGATGGCGCGTGATCGGAATAGCCTGCGACACAGCCATGGCTGCACTCCCTGTCAGGTGATTGATTGGTTCGATCTGGGCGGGATCGTTTGGCCGAGGATACAGCCGTGCCTGATCAGCGTAAAGGCAGCGCGGAACGAAGACCTCCCATGCCGACTTGTGCAGGGTCGCACGACTGCCATGCTATAGCTCGGCTGAAGGCTTTCCAGGGAGACGCTCGATGTCACATCCCGCCATCGTCAAGGACAATGTTGCCGTGATCACGGGTGGCGCAGCCGGCATCGGATTTGCCGCCGCCGCGGCATTTGCGCGCGCTGGAATGAAGGTGTGTATCGCGGATGTCGACGAGACACGCTTGGCAGAAGCTGCAACAAAATTGTCATCCGTAACATCGGCCGCAAACGTCATGACCTCGGCCGTCGATGTCAGCAAGATCGAGAGCGTGACGGAACTCGAGCGCGCCGTCCAAGAGCGGTTCGGCGGCACCGACGTTCTCATGAACAATGCCGGCATTCAGCCCGGCAGCACCTTGTTCGACGCGCCGGACAATTGGCAACGCATCATCGCCATCAACATGTGGGGCATCATCAACGGCTCGCGCATCTTCGCGCCAAACATGATCGCCCGTGGCAGGCGCGGCCTCATCATCAACACCGGTTCCAAGCAGGGCATCACCACGCCGCCCGGCGATCCCGCCTACAACGTCTCCAAGGCCGGCGTGAAGGCCTTCACCGAGGCGCTCCAGCACGAGTTGCGCAACACGAATGACTGTCGCGTCACGGCGCACCTGCTGATCCCGGGCTTCGTCTTCACCGGCCTGACCGCAAAGGGACGCACCGAGAAGCCGGCCGGCGCCTGGACGCCGGAGCAGACGGTCGATTTCATGCTGGCGCGGCTGGAGGCCGGCGACTTCTACATTCTCTGCCCGGACAATGACGTGCCGCGCGCGCTCGACGAGAAGCGCATGCTCTGGGCGGCCGGCGATATCGTCGAGAACCGCCCGCCATTGTCGCGCTGGCATCCGGATTACGCGGATGCGTTCGCGAAGTTTGTGACGCGAGAGTAGGCCTGCACCGCTTTCTCGCTCGTCCCCAGGGCTATCGCATATGACTTGTGGCGGCGGTCTGCGCGCACGCCTCGTCCTTCGAGACGGCGCTGACGCGCCTCCTCAGGATGAGGCAAATCGGCGTCAGTGCCCGTTGAAACTGCTGCCGCGCACTCCGACCTCATCCTGAGGAGCCCGCCTCAAGCGGGCATCTCGAAGGATGGCCGCAGGGAAATCTCAAATGCGATAGCCCTGCGCTCGCCTCGGCCTCCCGGGAGGGTGGGGTCACGGCCACCTGGCCTTGCCCCACCTTGACTCCCCCAAAATTCGTTATACAACATAACTATTCTGACAAGGACGCAAATGACACAAGGAAACGCCGAGACCGCGAATGCGGGTCCCTCCGGGCTGTTGAGGATCGAGCGGGCGGACCGGGTTCTGACCGTGGGTCTGAACCGGCCGGCCAAGCGCAATGCGCTCAATGACGGCATCATCCTGGAAATCGGCGAGTGTTTTGCGAACCTGCCCGAGGATATCGGCGCGGTCGTCATCCACGGTATTGGCGACCATTTCTCCAGTGGCCTCGACCTCTCCGAGCTGACCGAGCACGACGCCACCGGCGGGCTCCTGCACTCCCAGATGTGGCACCGGGTGTTCGACCGCATCCAGTACAGCCGCGTGCCCGTGATCGCAGCGCTCCGGGGCGCCGTGATCGGCGGCGGGCTGGAGCTTGCCTGCGCGGCCCATATCCGCGTCGCCGAGCCCTCGACCTATTTCGCGCTGCCGGAGGGGCAGCGCGGCATTTTCGTCGGCGGCGGCGGCTCGGTGCGGCTGCCGCGGCTGATCGGCGTTGCCCGGATGATGGACATGATGCTGACGGGACGCGTCTACAGCGCGACCGAGGGCGCGTCCTACGGCTTTGCGCAATATCTGACGGAGGCCGGCAACGGGCTCGGCAAAGCGCTGGAGCTTGCGACCAAGGTGGCGTCCAACGCCCCGCTGACGAATTTCGCCGTGCTCCAGGCGCTGCCGATGATCGCGGAGGCCAATCCGCAGACCGGCCTGTTGATGGAGTCGCTGATGGCCACCGTCGCGCAGAGCGACAAGGAGGCCAAGCGGCGGATCCGCGAATTCCTCGAGCACAAGACCGCGAAGGTGAAGCCCAAGCCATGAGCGTAAAGTCATGAGCGCGCAGCCGTCCTCTTCCGGCATCGAGCGCGGCGCGAGTAATTTCCCGCTGCGGCCCATCTCGTTCGGCGATCCCGTCGTCAACATCGAGCGGCGCGACGACGGCACGATTTACCTGCGGCCAAAGCAGCCGCTCGGCGACTATCCGGTCCGCATCACCGACCGCCTGCATCATTGGGCAACGACGACGCCGGACCGCCTCTTCATGGCCGAGCGCGAGGGCGGCCGCGGCTGGCGCAAGATCACCTATGCCGAGCTGCTCACCGCGAGCCGTCACATCGCCTCCGCATTGATCCAGCGCGGCCTGTCGGCCGAGCGGCCGATCGTCATCCTCTCCGGTAATTCGATCGACCACGCGCTCCTGGCGTTCGGCGCGTTCTATGCCGGCGTTCCGTTCTGCCCGGTGTCGCCGGCCTATTCGCTGGTGTCGAAGGATTACGGCAAGCTGTCCTATCTGATGAAGCTGCTCACGCCGGGCCTCGTCTTCGCCGACGATGCCGACAAGTTCGCCGATGCGCTCGCCGCCAACGTCTCGCTCGGCACCGAGATCGCCGCGTCCTATGGGCACGTGCCGGGCCGCGACGTGACCCTGCTCGCCGACCTGATGGCGACGCCGATCCGTGGCGATCTCGACGACGTTCACGGCAGGATCGGCCCTGACACGATCGCAAAATTTCTGCTGACCTCGGGCTCGACCGGCAATCCCAAGGCCGTCGTCAACACCCAGCGTATGATCTGCGCCAATCAGGTGATGCTGCGCGAGACGCTCGCCTTCCTGAAGGACGAGCCGCCGGTCATCATCGATTGGCTGCCGTGGAATCACACCTTCGGCGGCAATCACAACATCGGCCTGACGCTCTACAACGGCGGCTCGATGTATCTGGACGCCGGTAAGCCGGTGCCTGGGGGCATCGAGGAGACCGTGCGCAATCTCCGGGAGATTTCACCGACGGTCTATTTCAACGTGCCCAAAGGTTATGAATCGCTGCTGCCCTATCTGCGCGACGACCAGGGCTTGCGCGCCAAGTTCTTCGACCGGCTGCATGCGATGTTCTTCTCCGGCGCGGCGCTGTCGCCGTTCGTCTGGGACAGCCTCGATGAGCTCGCGGCGAAGGAGAAGGGCTATCGCGTGCCGATGCTGACCGGTCTCGGCGCGACCGAGACCGCGCCGTTCTTCATGTCGGTCAATCCGCGCACCAGCCGCTCCGGCCATGTCGGCCTGCCCGTCTCCGGCAACGACGCCAAGCTGGTGCCGAACAACGGCAAGCTGGAAGTGCGCGCCAAGGGGCCGAACGTGATGCCCGGCTACTGGCGCCAACCCGACATCACGGCAAAATCCTTCGACGAGGAAGGATTCTACAAGATGGGCGATGCGCTCAAGCCCGCCGATCCCGATGATTTCAACGCCGGCTTCGATTTCGACGGCCGCGTCAGCGAGGACTTCAAGCTCGCGAGCGGCACCTGGGTCAGCGTCGGTCCCCTGCGCGCGCGCCTCACCGCGGCCTGCGCGCCCCTGGTGCGCGACGTCGTCATCGCCGGCATCAATCGCGACGAGATCTCCGCGCTGGTCGTGCTCGATCTCGACGGCTGCCGGCTGATCAACCCGACGCTGCCGCCCGACGATCTCGTCGTCGCGACGCGCGACCGCCTGGTGCGCGAGGCGTTCCGCGAGCGTCTGACCCGTTTCCTCGGCCAGGCCACGGGATCCTCGACACGGATCACGCGCGCGATCCTGATGGACACGCCGCTCTCGATCGACAAGGGCGAAGTCACCGACAAGGGCTCGATCAACCAGCGCGCAGTGCTGGAGCATCGCGGCGAGCTGATCGAGGAGCTCTACGCTGCCAATCCGTCGAACCGTGTGATATCGGTCACCTAGAAAAATATCGCCAAAGGAGAACGCCATGTTGTTGAAGGATCAGGCAGCCATCGTCACCGGCGGCGCATCGGGACTGGGCGCGGCCACCGCGCGAAAGCTGGCCGCGCAGGGCGCCAAGGTCGCGGTGTGCGACCTCAACACCAAGCTGGCCGAAACGGTCGCGGCGGAGATCAAGGGCGTGGCCGTCACCTGCGACGTCTCCGATGCCGCCTCCGCTGAAGCCGCGATCGCGCAGGCCACCAAGGCCCACGGCCCGGCCCGCGTGCTGGTCAATTGCGCCGGCATCGGCGTCGCCAAGCGCGTGGTCGGCCGCGACGGCCCGATGGCGCTTTCGGATTTCGACAAGGTGATCAAGGTCAACCTGATCGGCACCTTCAACATGCTGCGCCTCGCCGCCACCGAAATGTCCAAGCTGGAGCCGCAGGCGACAGGCGAGCGCGGCGTCATCATCAACACCGCCTCCGTTGCCGCCTATGACGGCCAGATCGGCCAATCCGCCTATTCGGCCTCCAAGGGCGGCATCGTCGGCATGACGCTGCCGATCGCGCGCGAGCTCGCGCAGTTCGGCGTCCGCGTGTTGACGATCGCCCCCGGCCTGTTCCTGACGCCGCTGCTGGCGAACCTGCCGCAGGAGGCTCAGGACTCGCTCGCCGCCGCCATCCCGTTCCCGCGCCGGCTCGGCCAGGCCGACGAGTTCGCTGCGCTCGCGCTGCACATGGTCGAGAATGCCTACCTGAACGGCGAAGTGGTGCGCCTCGACGGTTCGCTGCGCATGGCGCCGAAGTAAATTCGCGGATTAAGGCCAGCCAGATGTTCGTGAACCAGCGCGAGGTCCAGATCCAGTGGGGCGATTGCGACCCTGCGAACATCGTCTACTACCCGCGCTATTTCGCGATGTTCGACGATTCGACCTCGACCCTGTTCGAGGCCGCCGGCTTCTCCAAGCAGGACCTGGTCCGCAAATACGGCCTGGTGGGCATACCCATGGTCGACACGCGTGCCAAGTTCTACATCCCCTCGACCTATGGCGACTGGATCACCATTGAAACCAAGATCGAGAGCATCAAGCGCTCGAGCTTCGAGGTGAAGCACAACGTCTACAAAGGCGGGGCGCTCGCGATCGAGGGTTTCGAGACCCGCGTCCTGGTCGGCCGCGATCCCGTTAACCCAGACAAGTTGAAATCGGCACCGTTCCCGGCGGAAATGGTAGCCAAGTTCACGGGAAGCTAAATCGCCGCATCACCAAAAGAGGGGGCTGAATTACCCCCCGATTTCTGCTTTCAAATAAACACGTCAAGGGAGGAATAGATGAAACGCTTTTATTTGACCGCTGCCATCACTGCGGCCGCGCTGGCTCTGCCGGCATTGCCCGCGCTGGCCCAGACCAGCGAAGTCACCATCGGCATCACCACCACCACGACCGGCCCGGGTGCGGCACTCGGCATTCCCGAGCGCAACGCGCTGGAATTCGTGCCGAAGGAGATCGGCGGCGTGCCGCTGAAGGTGATCGTGCTCGACGACGGCGGCGATCCCACCACCGCCACCACCAACGCCCGCCGCTTCGTCACCGAATCCAAGGCCGACATCATCATGGGCTCGGCGCTGACGCCGCCGACCATCGCGGTCTCCAATGTCGCCAACGAGGCCGGTATCCCGCACTTCGGTCTGGCACCCTTCCCGATCACGCCGGAGCGCATGAAGTGGTCGGTGGCGATGCCGCAACCGATTCCGATCGTCGGCAAGGTGCTGTACGACCACATGAAGGCCAAGGGTGTGAAGACGCTCGGTTACATCGGCTATTCCGATTCCTACGGCGACCTCTGGTTCAACGATTTGAAGGCGCAGGCCGTGCCGATGGGGATGACCATCGTCGACGAGGAGCGCTTCGCTCGTCCCGACACCTCGGTGACCGGCCAGGTGCTGAAGCTCGTCGCCGCCAATCCCGACGCCATCCTGGTCGGCGCGTCCGGCACCGCGGCCGCGCTGCCGCAGACCGAGCTGCGCGAGCGCGGCTACAAGGGCCTGATCTACCAGACCCACGGCGCCGCCAGCATGGACTTCATCCGCATTGCCGGCAAAGCAGCGGAAGGCGTGCTGATGGCCTCGGGTCCCGTCATGGCCCCCGAGGAACAGCCGGACAGCGCGCTGACCAAGAAGCCCGGCCTCGCGCTGAACTCCGCCTACGAGGCAAAGTACGGCCCCAACAGCCGCAGCCAGTTCGCCGGCCATTCCTTTGATGCGTTCGAGATCCTCAAGCGCGTCATTCCGGCGGCGTTGAAGACGGCCAAGCCCGGCACGCCGGAATTCCGCGAGGCCATCCGCCAGGCGCTGCTGACGGAGAAGGAGCTGGCGGCGAGCCAGGGCGTCTACAACTTCACCGAAAAGGACCGCTACGGCCTCGACGAGCGCTCGCGCATCCTGCTCACGGTGAAGGACGGCAAGTACACGCTGGTGAAGTAGGCGCTGCGAAGATTTGAGACAACGAGAGCCGGCCCGATGGGCCGGCTCTTCTGTTTGGTCAATGGCGTGAGCTGCGGCACCGGCGCAGGTGCGCCCCTCTCCCGCTTGCGGGAGAGGGTTGGGGAGAGGGTGCCTCCGCGTTGGGACCCTCCGAGACTTACGGAGAAAACCCCCTAGAGGAGAAAACCCTCACCCGGCGCTTCGCGCCGACCTCTCCCGCAAGCGGGAGAGGTTGCACCGAGTCAGCCGATGCACCGCGGCTACGCCGCCTGCCGCAGCGGCGTCCAGGCGAACTCGGGATAATAGTCGTCCATCATGCGGTCGACATAAGCGGTGAGGTTCGGAAATCCCTCGGCCCGCTCGCGCAAAGCGGATTCGAAGAACGGCGAGAGAACGCCGGCGAGCATGCCGAACGCAGTGGCATCGACGCCGCAGGGCCTGTTGCCCATCAGGTAGGCTTTGTCGCCGAGCTGCACCGACAGCGCGAACAGCGAACGCACGGCAAGATCGACGTCGTCATCCGGCGCATGGCGGCCGAGGCCAGAGAGCAGATAGTTCTCGGCGACGCGGAATTGAGCGTCCTCGCGCAGCTTCTCGCGATTGTGCTCCGGCGCACCGTCGAAGAAATGCGCGGGCCCCTTGGCGAAATTGACCGGATCGACCCAGCGCGCGCCCACCAGCGCCCAATAGACGTGGTGCTCGATCATGCGCTCGAACGCCCAGGCCTGCGCACGCTCGGCCAAGGTGAGGCCGGCATCGAAATCGAAGCCGTAGCGGCGCTCGATATGGGCCCGGATGAAGGTGGAATCGGCCACTGCTTCGCCGCCGTCGTCGATGAAGGGCAGCTGCCCCTTGGGCGAGGCCGGCGGCATCGCCCGCTCTTTCCGATAAGGCAGTCCCGCCATCTTGAGCTGCACCTCGGTCTTGGTGACGAAGGGGCTGATTTCCGGCAGGCCGAAGCCGGCGCCAAAGCCGTAAAGCGTGATCATGCAAGCTCTCCTGAACCTGTCGAACGAGTGGAAGGAACCTAGCGGCCGGCTGCTGCCACCATGGTGGCAGCAGCCGTGATATCTTCTGCGAAGCGGGCCCCGCGCCAGGCGCGGCCCATCAGATGGCGGACCAGCGCATCCGCGGCATGGTTCAGCGAGCGTGTCACCACGCTTGCGAGCGCAAATCGGAGATCAACGGCCATGAGATCGAGCGGAACGAGGCGGCCAAACGCCCAAGCCCGCAACATTTGGCCGTGCCACAGCTGCGCCCGCCACAGTGGACCGGCTTGGCCGAAATGGGTTGGAATGATCATGGACAAATCCTCTTCAGTCGATGTGTTGTCCCGGTATAGAACCCCCCTGCTGCCAACATCCTGTCAGCAGCCGCGCGCCGATTTCTGATCCGTCGTTCGAGAAGAGAATTGTCATGAGACGCGCCGACCGGCTGTTTCAAATCATCCAGGTGCTAAGGCGCACGCGTAAGCCGCTGACGGCAGACGCGATCGCGGCCGAGCTCGAGACTTCGAAGCGCACCATCTATCGCGACATCGCAACCCTGATCGGCCAGCGCGTGCCGATCCGCGGCGAAGCCGGCATGGGTTACATCCTCGAAAAGGGTTTCGACCTGCCGCCCCTGATGCTGACGCCGGACGAGATCGAGGCGGCCGTGCTGGGCGCGCAATGGGTCGCAGGCCACGCCGATTCCGCGCTGGCGCGCGCGGCCGAAGACTTGATGGCCAAGATCGCCGATACCGTCCCGGAGCGCCTGCGCCCCTTCGTACTGGAGCCGGCGAGCCGGGCGCGTCCGAGCTGGAACCGGGAACCGGACCGCCTGGACATGGCGCGCACCCGGACCCAGATCCACGAAGGCAAGAAGATCATGCTGCGCTATCGCGACGAACAGGGCCGCCCCAGCGAGCGCATGATCTGGCCGATCTCGGTCGGCTATCTCGAAGCCGTGCGGCTGCTGGCGGCCTGGTGCGAGCTGCGCGGCGACTTCCGCAGCTTCCGCACCGACCGCGTGGTCGAGGCGACCTATCTCGACGAGAAATATCCGGAACGGCGCGACGTGCTGCGCGCGAGATGGCGGCAGAGCCTGGTCTGGGGTCCGCCGAAGGACACGTGAGAACGATGGACGAGACCGAGCTGTCGAGCTGTTGCCAGGGCTGCGGCGCCTGCTGCGGCTATTCGCAGAACTGGCCGCGCTTCTCGATCGAGAGCGACGAGGAGCTTGCGCTGATCCCGGAGGCGCTCGTCAACGACCGGCAATCGGGCATGCGCTGCGAGGGCGATCGCTGCGCGGCATTGCAAGGCGAGATCGGAAGGATGACGGCCTGCGGCATCTATGACGTGCGGCCGGAGGTGTGCCGCACCTGCATGCCTGGTGACGCCGAATGCGCGATGGCGCGGCGGAAGTTCGGCCTGCCCGTTATCGAGGCCGCTTAGGCGGGGACGGCTTCGCCGATCTCGTCGTCGAGCTCGTCATCGAGCGGTGCGAGCACCGAGAGCGGCTTGGTCGACAGCGTGATCGGCTTGCGCCCACCCGTCAGCGACGTCGAAGCTTTCGCGGTACCTTCGCGCGACAGCGCGAAGAGCGTCGAGCCGACGCGGCCGCCATTCTCGATCAGGTCGCGCTCGCTGCAGCTCGCTGCGATCGCGACCGCCAGCGAGTGCAAATGGCTACGGCGGTAGCAGAACAGCGCCAGCCTGGCGCGCACGTCAGGGGAAACACTCTCAACCAGCCTCGGCAAGCCACTCTCGCTGGCGCGATACATCTCGCCAAGGAGCTCGTCGCGGACCGGGCAGAAATCGCTTTCAAAGGCGTCGCGGCTTGAAAACATTGCAGTTCTCCCTCGTGTAAGGAAGATGCAGCGCAATTCTCTAACGAAAGGTTAACCACGCTGCCCGGTAGTCACCCGGGGTGGTTGCGCGTCGGCCGCGAATCGGCGGGACGCCTTGGTGGGGTTTTCAAAGACTTCCGCGGCGTCATGGCCGGGCTTGTCCCGACCATCCACGGAAAGCCAGGAGGCACGAAGAACGTGGAGGCCCAGGACAAGCCCGGGCATGATGATCCCTCGTGCTGATGGCGATTGCCTCTCCCCGAAAGGCCCAAAGGCGACCTTCAGTTCGCCGCCATGAAGATCGCGAGGCCGAAGCCGGTCAGGTGGTGCAGCGCCTGGTCGACGCCGATCAGGGTCCAGAACCAGGGATGGGCGAGGTCGACGCCGAAATTGGCGGAGACGTATCCCTTGGCGCGGTCGATCGTGATGTGGATCAGGAAGTCGAAGAAGGCCACGAACCAGAATCGCGGCGCCACGATCACGATCAGCGGCAGCGCGACGGCAAGGTGGACCAGGCAGTGCACCAGGAGCGGCAGGGCCCAGCCATGCTTCTGGTCCTTGCCGTGCGCCATCCAGGCGGTTTGAAGAACGAAATCGGCGATGACGTGCTTGAAGGTGAGCAGCAACATCCAGCCAATGAGCGCTTCAACCGGAATCGCCGATGACATGGGTGGAAACGACAAAGCTGACGCCCTCATTGACGTGACGAGAAGAATTGGAGCGTTCAGCGCAACTTCTTCTTGGACCGGTCAAATCGCCGGGACGCGCAATTTATGACATCTCCCGCGGCGGAATGCAGCCGGGTGGAACCGGAAAATCGCCAAGTGTGGCTAACCGGTGATAGGATGGCCAATCGCCGCGGACATATCGACTAAGGTTACCTCCGGCTCGAAATTTGCATTCCGCTGCCTTCGCGCTATCATCGGCGATCGGGAATATCGTTCTTTTTTCAGGCGTTTACGAATTACCGGGCCCGCCGCGCTTCCAAGCCACGCGCCGCCGCCAGCCAAACGATAAGGCCAGAGTGCCGCCATGAGTACCGAAGGCCCCATCGCATCGCCGACCATGCCGCCGCCCCGGCGCCCCAAGGTGATCAAGACCAACCAGCAGCAGGTTCTCCTCTACGTCGTGCTGACCCTGCTGCTGTCGTTCGCCACCGTCTGGGCCGGCCGCACGCTGGTGCACAATTCGGAGACGCTGACCTTTGCCGTCGGCGGCCCCAACAGCGATGAGGCGCTGTTCGCGGCCAAGCTCGCCGCCCTCCTGAAGAACAACGCTTCGCGCTTGCGGATCAACATCGTCAACAACGCCGACAATGCCAAGGCGCTCGCGCAGTTCGACCGCAGGCAGGCCGACCTCGCCGTGCTGCGCACCGACGCCAAGGTGCCGCTGCGGGCGCGCACGCTCGCGATCCTCGAGCACGATCTCGTGCTCCTGCTCGGTCCCGGCAACAAGAAGATCAAGTCGCTGGCCGAATTGAAGAAGAAGAAGGTCGCGGTCGTCGCCGAGAACGAATCCTCGCTCGCCTTCGTCCGCAGCATCCTCGACGTCCCCGATGGCCCTGAGGCTGCGAAGATCCAGATGGCGCCGCAGGGCGCGACGCTCGACAAGCTGTTCGCCCCGGCAAACGGCTTCAGCGCGGTGATCGCGATCGTCCACGCCTCGAAGGCGGTCCGGGACAAATCCTATGAGCAAGCCGCCAAGCGCGGCGGCTTCACACTGAACACCATCGAAGAAGCCAAGACGCTGGCGCGCAAATTTCCCGGCATTTCCGATGAGACCGTGACAGCCGGCTCGGTGTCGACATCCCCGCAGATTCCCGACGACGATCTCGACACGATCGGTCTCGAATGGCTGCTGGTCGCGCAATCCCGGATGTCCCCAAGCACGGCCGGCGAGCTCGCCCGCATCGTCTACGAGAACAAGGCGGCGCTCGGGCTCGACAACGGCTTTGCCACCAGGATCGAGCCGGCCTCGGTCGAGAAGGACGCCTTCGTGGTCGCGCATCGGGGCGCCGCCGACTACATCAACGACGACACCAAGTCGTTCGTGGATAAGTACAGCGACCTGATGTATCTGGGCGTCGCGGCGCTCAGCGTCATCGGGTCGATCTTCGCCGCGATCTACGCCAAGATCACCCGCATCGCGCCGGAGAAGGCCAGCGAGCTCTCGACCGCCATCCTCGACATCGGCGAGCGGATCGAGCACGCCCATTCGCTGGATCAGCTCGAATGTCTCCAGGATGAGCTCGAGACCATCTTGCGCGGTGCCGTCATCGGCCTCAGGGACGGCACGATCAGTACCGACGGGCTCGACACCTTCAAGCTCGGCTACGAATTCGTCCGTGACGAGATCGGCATGCGCCGCGACTATCTGAAACGTCATGCCGGCGAAGCCGACACGACGGTACGCGATGCCGGCCCGGCTCCGTCGGACGATAGCAATGTCGTGGTGGTGAAGACCGCCCAGAGCGCCTGACCCCGCCGGATTGAGCAACCCACCCACCACGCTCGTGTCCCGGACATGCCGCAATGCCGAAGGCGTTGCGGTGCTGAGCCGGGACTCAGAAGCCGCAGTTTCCGCTGCTCGATGGGCCCCGGCTCTGCAGCGCATCATCACAGCGCGTCGAAGACGCGCGTAAACGCGCTTGTGGTGCTGCGCTGCGTCCGAGACGAGAGTGAGGCTATGCTCCCGACCGATCGCTGCCGGTCGTCTGGAACCCTGCCCACCCGCAACCGTTGGTTTCCGGTTGCAACCGGAGAACGCGGCATGCGTGCACTCCTCATCATCCTCCTTCTGGCAATGCTGGCGGCGGCCGGCTACTTCGCCTATTCCGCAATGGCGGTCGAAGGTGAGCCGATCCCGACGGAAGGCTATGTGGCACTGGCGCTGGGCGCGGGGTTTTCCGTCATTGTCGGCGTCGGACTGATGGTGCTGCTGTTCTTCAGCAGCCGCCGCGGCTACGACGAGCCGCCACATTTCAGGTAAGGCACCCCGCCAGGGACGGCGGCGTGGACGGCAGGCCCGCTGCAGCGGCGCGGCAAACGACCGGCGCCGTCGTTGACGGCCTCCGCCCGGGCGGGCACTTTGGCGCCGACAACGGAGACGAGAATGTCGGACACAGCCGACGCAGCATCTAGCCCCCTGCTCGAAATCATCGGCGCCCGCGCCACCATCCGCCTCAACCGGCCGAAACATCTCAACCGGCTGCAGGCGGAGGATCTCGACGAGCTGACGAGACTGTTCGACCGGGTCGAGGCCGATCCCGATATTCGCGTGCTGGTGCTGACCGGAACCGGGCGCGCCTTCTCCGCCGGCTACGATCTCAATTCGGTCGCGGAACGCGCCGTCAGCGCGGGCGAGCAGCAGAGCGCGGGCTCGGCCTTCGAGGCCGTCGTCAACCGGCTCGAGGATCTCGGCGTGCCGACCATCTGCCGGCTCAATGGCGGCGTCTATGGCGGCTCGACCGACCTCGCGCTCGCCTGCGATTTCCGCGTCGGCGTCGATACCGCGGAAATGTTCATGCCGGCGGCGCGGCTGGGGCTGCACTACTACCCGAGCGGCATCAAACGCTACGTGACCCGCCTCGGCGTCGACAATGCGAAGAAGCTGTTCCTCACCGCGCAGAAGATCGACGCCCCGGAGATGCTGCGCATCGGCTATCTCACCACAATGGTGCCGCTGGAATTCCTGGACGAGGAGGTCGACACGCTCGCTGCGATCCTCGCCGGCAACGCCCCCCAAGCGATGCGCGGCATGAAGCGCGCGATCAACGAGTTCGCCCGCGGCGAGCTCGATGAAGGCGCCGCCGACCGGCGCCACCGCGACAGCATGCGCGGCGACGAGATCAAGGAAGGCATCAAGGCGTTCGCCGACAAGCGGGCACCGCGATTTTGACGCCCTCTCATCCACCCGCCGCGGCGGCATGCTGCGCCGCCATCTCCGCATCTGCGGCATTGATGCGCTGGAACGCCGGCCGCGCTGTCATGCGCTCCGCATAGCGGACGAAGACATCCTTCTTCGGCACGATGCCGAACATCATGGTCCAGCTGAACGCGACGCCCCACAATACGTCGGCCGCCGTCATGCGCTCGCCGAGCAGATAGGGCCCGTTCGCCAGCTGGGCCTCGAGCGCACCCAGCATCGTATCGTAATCGGCATAGGGCGATTGCGTGATCGGCGCCGGCTCTCGCTGCATGAACTTGTCGATCAAGGCAGGCTCGAACGACGACCCATAATAGGCGATCCAGCGCAGATAAGGCCCGCGCAGCGGATCGTTCAGGGCGGGGGTCAGCCCCGCTTGCGGGAACAGGTCGGCGAGATAGATGGTGATCGCGACCTGCTCGGTCACCAGCGCCTCGCCGTGGCGAATCGCCGGCACCTTGCCGAGCGGGTTGAGGGCGAGATAGGCGGGCTTGCGCTGATCGCCGGCCTTCATATTGAGGACATGGAGATCGTAAGGTGCCGCCAGCTCCTCCAGCAGCACGCGAGTGCCGGTGGCGCGCGTCTGCGGCGAATAGAACAGGGTGATGCGGTTTGGATCGGTCATGGCAGTCTCCATCTGGCCGGCTGGCGATGGCGCTGCTTGTAGCGGACCATACCTGACATCTTGTGTCAGGTATGGTCTAAGGGATCATGCGCGCGAGTCGGATGCTGTCGATCCTCACCACCCTCCAGGCCAGGGGACAGGTCACCGCGCCCGAGCTGGCGGAGGCCTGCGAAGTGTCGGTGCGCACGATCTATCGGGACATCGACGCGCTCGCGGCGTCCGGCGTTCCCGTTTACGCCGACCGCGGCGCGGAAGGCGGCTATCGGCTGCTCGACGGCTATCGCGTGCGGCTGAACGGGCTGTCGCAGAGCGAGGCGGGCGCGTTGTTCCTGGCGGGATTGCCGGGCCCAGCCGCCGCACTCGGGCTCGATGCTGCGATGATCGCCGCCCAAAACAAGCTGATGGCGGCACTGCCCCCGAATTTGCGTGAGGATGCCGGGCGGATGCAGGAGCGTTTCCACCTGGACGCGCCCGGCTGGTTCGGCGAAGCGGAAGACCCGAAGCACCTGCGCACCATCGCCGGCGCGGTGCTGCGCGGGACGCTGATCAGGATTCGGTACCAGAGCTGGCGATCCGAGAAGCAGCGCCGCGTCGCGCCGCTCGGCCTCGTGCTGAAGGGCGGCAGCTGGTATCTCGCAGGACAAGTCGACGGCAGCGTGCGCACCTATCGCGTCGCACGCGTGCTCGCCTGCACAGCCCTCGGCGACCGCTTCGATCGTCCGGCCGGCTTCGACCTCGCCGCCCATTGGCGGGCCGCGACGCTGCGGCTCGAAGCGGAGATGCACCCCAATGTCGCGATCGTCCGCCTGTCGCCGTTCGGCGTGAAGCTGCTCGACGCGCTCAGCCAGCCCTATGTCAAGGCACGCACGCAGCTCGAGGAGACAACCGATGCAGACGGCTGGCGCATTGCGCGCGTGCCGGTCGGAAAGACATCGTGGCACGCCGCGGCCGAACTGCTGCGGCTCGGCCCGGAAGCCGAAGTCCTTGAACCGGCCGATCTCCGCGACAAGATGGTCGAGCTGACGCAGGCGATGGCCGTGCGCTATCGCGCGGCGCGGAAAGCCTGATCGCGGCGCATTTTGCCGCAGCCGACGAAACATTCCTGAAACACGATTCTTCCCGCTTGCCATGAACGCGATCGCGTCTCGTCTCGACGGAAATGCAGGGACGCAACAATGGCCCTAGCGCCGAATGGAGAATGAAGATGTTTCGTAAGCTTGCACTTGGTCTGATCGCCGCCGGCACGCTCGGCGTTGCCGCTCTCGCCCCCACCGCGGCCTCGGCCGGCGGCTTCCATCACCATCATGGTCATCACCACTGGGGTCCCGGCTGGGGCTTTGGCGGTATCTACCTCAACACCGGCGTCAGCAATTGCTATCAGGAGCGCCTGGTCCGGACCCGTCACGGCCTGCGCGTGCGCGTCGTGAACGTCTGCGCCTACGGGATCTACTGATATCTCGATGTCACGACAAAGCTCCGGTCGCATCGCGGCCGGAGTTTTGCGTTGAGCTAGCCGGCCTGCCGCTGCCGGCGAAACCAGGCCCAGGTCTCGCGCGTCGTTCTGATGTAGCCGCGGCCGCGATGGACGATCTCGCCGTCGACGATCGCGTTCAGCTTCGGCAGGGCGTGAAAGGGGATCGAGGGATAAGCGTGGTGCTCGACATGATACGGCATGTTCCACGCGAACCATTTGACGATGGCACCGGTGTAAGTCGTGCGGGTGTTCTGAAAGGCGCTGCGGGTGCGGTCGCAACCGGTATGCTCGGCGTAGAGATAGGGCCGCAGGAAGAACTGCCCGATCACGAGCGGCACGATCCAGACCCAGAGCAGCAGCGCTGAAGAGAACCACAGCGACAGCGCGAACAGCAGGGCGTAGAGCGCGACATAGGCGCGCGCCTCGGCAACGATGGTGCTGCGCTTGCTCTCGGGAATCCATGGCACGACGACCTTGCCGGTGATCGCGTGGCCGAGCATCAGCCGCAGACGGCCGGCGACCTGGAGCAGGCCGCTATAGGCGAGCGCAAGCTGGGTGTCGGACGTCGGCTTCACGCCAACGATCAGCTCGGGATCCCTTTCCGGGTCCTGCGTGAAGCGATGATGGTCCCAGTGAAACAGACAGTAATATTCGTAAGGCAGCCCGATGATGAACGCCGAGAGATAGCCGACGCCGAGATTGAGGCCCCGGCTCCTAAATGCCGTCTTGTGCGCGGTCTCGTGCACCGCCATGAACAGGAAGGCAACGACATAGCCCTGCACCACCATCAGCGGCAGCGCCCAGAGCGCGCCCCAGCTCGACGAAACCGTCCAGATCAGCACGCCCACCAGCACAATCACGCTGTAATGGCCGAGGCTCTGCACCGCACCTCTGATGTTGGAGCGAACCGACAATTCGCGCAGCGTGGTGGGCGTCAGGGGCTTCAGGCGATGGCCGGCGTCCGGAATGGTTGCGTCGCTCATGGTCGGTTGCGTGCCCTACTTGCGGAGAAGCTCGGCGATCTCGGCCTTGATGAAGGCCTGGTCGCGGGGATTGTTGATGGGATTGCCGGCGCGATGGCCATGCAGCGACGGGATCGGATGCAGCACCGCCGATCTCGCGTTGACGAGCTTGCCGAGCTCGTCCTCGTTGTCGTGCACGTCGAAATAACGGTCGGTCGCGCCCGGCATCAGCAGCATGTGGGCCTTGATCGCCGCCAGCGCGCGATCGAGATCGCCGGCGAATGCCCCACACCGACTGATGTCGCCACGCTGCCAGATGCCGATCTGCGCCAGAAGATCGTTGGCATCGCGCCGCGCGAAGGTCGCATCCCAGGCGCGGACGAGATAATCCTCGAGTGAAGTGAAGCCGGCCTCGCGCCAGAGCTCGTCGCGGTAGAAGCCGTGCGACATCGCCCAGCCGGCATAGACGCGTCCCATGGCGCGGTAGCCGGCGACGGGTTTTTCGAGGAAACGACCATCGCGGAAGGCGGGATCGGCCGTGAGCGCGGCCTTCACGCTTTCAAGGAAGACGTAGTTGTAGGGTGCGCAGCGGGCGCTGCCGCAGACGACCGCGGCGCGCTCGACCATGTCCGGATGCAGCGCAGACCAGTGATAGGCCTGCATGCCGCCCATCGACCAGCCATAGACCAGCGCAAGCTTCGAGATGCCGAAGCGCTCGGTGAGCAGCCGGTGCTGGACCGCGACGGCATCGTGATAGCTCACTTCCGGGAAAGGCGCGGGCGTGTTCGAGGGCGACGACGACAGGCCGTTGCCGAACAGGTTCGGGATGATGATGAAGTAGTGCGTGGGATCGAGCACGCCGTCGGGCCCGATCAGCCATTCAATGTCGGTGTGCTGGGCGCTGAACGAGGTCGGATAGAGGATGACGTTGTCTTTGGCCGGGCTCAGCGTGCCGTAGGTCTTGTAGGCGAGCTTCAGCGCGGAAAGCACGGACCCGGATTGGAGCGCGACGTCGCCAGCCTCGAAGATGTCGTAGTCGCGCTGCGCCGTCATGCAACCAGCTCCCGCTCGCGGAGGCCGCTAGACCTCACGGCTTCCTCGATGCATCGATCATGCCGACCCCCGCAGATGCGCCGTTTGCGGCCGGCCTTATAATGTACTTATAGTACACTAATTAGAGGTCGGCAAGATAAATCCGGTCCGCAACCCGGCTCAGGCGATGGCCGCGAGATAGCGCGCGACCGACGCAGCAAACGCCGCCTTGGCACCGCTGGCGATGTTGCGGCCCCACCAGGCGCCATAGATCCGGTCGAAGGCGAACGGCTCGACGGCTGACGCAATCCGCCGCACCGCGGCGGCGTTGAGCGGCATGTAGTTCGGATAGGAATACATGAAGCTGACGAAGCGCCGGTCCATCGTCACCTGCGCGATATCTCCCGTGAGCAGCGCGCCCTTGCCGTCCGCACCACGCGCATAATGCAGCACGGTGGCGCCGGCGAAGTGGCCTCCGGTGCGCAGCAGCAGCACGTCGCCGGAGAGGCGATGGCTGTCGCCGGTCCAGTGCACGATCGACGGATGAGGCCGCGTGACGAAGGCGCGATCGTCGGCATGCAGATAGACCGGCACGCCGCCGAACCTGTCGCTCCAGTCGGCGGCCGCGCCATAATAATGCGGATGCGAGATTGCAATGGCCTTGAGGCCGCCGAGTGCTGCGACGTGGTGGATGGCCTCGTCGCTCGCGAGTGGAACGCAGTCCCACATTACGCAGCCGCCGCCGTCGGGCACCAGCAGCGCTCGCTGCCCGATGGCAAAGCTCGGCTCCATGCCGATCCCGGTCAGGCCGAGATCGTCGCGCCCCACCAGTCGGTGCTTGCGCGCGAGCTCCTCGCGCGTGAGGAAAGCTTGACCGTCCCAGCCGACGAACTGGCGCTCGTCCTCGCAGATCGGACAGGCCGCAGGGGGTTTTCCGCTATCCGGGAATTGAGCGCCGCAGGTTGCGCAGGTCCAGAGGGGCATCGCGCTGATCCATCATGATCCAGTCTTGCAAGACATGACGTCGCACTCGCCGGATCGCAAGAGCAACCGGAACCAACGGGTTGAGAGCAGGTTAAGTTCTGGTCCGCCCGGGCACCCGCCCGCCGAGTCCGCATCATGCGAGATCCGATTCGATCGGCAGCATCAAGTTCAGCGTCTCGATGACATCTCGCCCTTCAACGTCTCGCATCTGGCCCCTGTTCGCGCTCAATTTCTTCATGGCCGACATGCAGTCGGGCATCGGGCCGTTCGTCGGGGTCTTCCTTCAGGAACGCGGCTGGGCGACCGGCCTGATCGGCACGGCAATGACGATCGGCAACGTCGCGGGCATGCTGGTCACGACTCCGATCGGCGGCTTCATCGATTCCAGCCGCAACAAGCGGCTGTGGGTGATCATTCCCGGCATCTGCGTCGTCTCGGCGTCTGCAATCATCCTGATCTCGCAAAACTTCTGGGCGGTGACGTTCTCGCAAGTCGCGCAATCGCTGGCGAGCGCCGCAATCGTGCCGGCGGTCACGGGCATCACGCTCGGCATCGCCAAGCAGAAGGGCTTTAATGCACTCAATGGCCGCAACCAGGCGTACAACCACGCCGGCAACATGGTGGGCGCGGCGCTGTCGGGCTATCTCGGCTACAAGTTCGGCTATGTCGCCGTGTTCGCGCTGGCGGCCGTGTTCGGCGCCATCGCCATCGCCTGCGTCATGATGATTCCAGCCAAGGCGATCGACGACCGCGCCGCGCGCGGCAGCAAGGAGGATGATTCTAAGGCACCGCCGGATGCGATGACGATGCTGCTGAAGCACAAGGCGCTGCTCGTGCTGGCTCTCGCCCTCGCGCTGTTCCACCTCGGCAATGCCGCGATCGTGCCGCTGTACGGACTTGCCGCGGTCGCCGAGGGACAGGCCAACGGCCCGAGCTTCGTCGCAACCACCGTGGTGATCGCACAGGGCGTGATGATCGTGACCTCGCTGATCGCGATGAAGGCCGCGAGCAAGCGCAACTACTGGCCGATCATCTTGGTCTCCTTCATGTTCCTGCCCATCCGGGGCGTGCTCGCCTTCTTCGTCACGGGATGGTGGGGCGTCGTGCCGATGCAGGTGCTCGACGGCATCGGCACCGGGCTTCAGACGGTTGCCGTCCCCGGCATGGTCGCGCGCTCGCTCAACGGCACCGGCCGCATCAATCTCGGCCAGGGCGCCGTGATCACCGTGCAGGGCGTCGGCGCGAGCCTCAGCCCGGCTCTCGGCGGCTGGATCGCGCAATGGATCGGCTATGGGCCGACCTTCCTGCTGCTCGGCGGCTTTGGCCTGGCGTCGATCGCGCTGTGGCTGGCCTTCAGTGCGGCGGTGAAGAAGTATTGAGGTTCTCCGGCGCCTGGCGGTCGCGGCGCAGCGTGCTCGATTGCCCAATAAGGAGGCTGCGGCACCTCGTCGCTGGCTCAGCGCGTAGGTGCGAGTGGTTTTTCGCGCAATCTGGCGCTTTTTTAGTTGCCGCATCCCCGGCGCGCCGACGAAAGTGCGGACCGCAATGAATCGGCAATAGGCGTTCCGGCGATCGATGACCCAGCCGCAGCTCTCATTCGATGGCGACCCGAACGGTGCGGCCTATGAACAATGGCGCGAGCAGTTTTGCCGTCAGGTAGCGAACGTCGATTTCGTGCCGGTTGGTGAAGGGCGCGTTCACCGAACCATTGCGCCTGCCATTCTTCCCCGCCTCAGACTCTCGGCCTCGTTCGGCACGCCGATGTCCTTCGTGTCATTGGGAACGAACGACGAGTTGGTGATCACGACGTCGCCCAATTCGGCATTGCGTGGGGCCATGGGGAAACGGCCACTGGAGGTCGCCGCCGGCGACATCACGATCGGCGATCCCTCGATCAAGGGGGCCCAAATCACGCAACTGGCGTATGGTAATTTCCAGACCGCGCTGCTGCCGCGAAAGGCCCTGCTGCGCGCCTGCCCGAATGCCGAGGACCTGATCGCGGGGTCGATCTCCGGCGCCAACCCGATCACATCGATGTTCCTGCGATATTACGATCTCGCGCATGCGCACGCGGACAAGCTCGCGCCGGCGGAGCTCGATGCGGTCTCGCAGCACCTGTTCGACCTCGCCGTCCTGATGCTCGGCGCACGCGGCGATGCCGCCGAAGAGGCTCAATTGCGCGGCCTTGCGGCGGCGCGCTTCGAAGCGCTCAAGTCCGACATCCTGGCGCAGCTGGACAGCCCCGCATTGTCGCTGTCCGACCTTGCAGCCACGCACCGCATCAGCGCGCGCACGATCCAGTTACTGTTCGAGAAGGCCGGCATCACCTATAGCGGCTTCGTGCTGGAGCAACGATTGCTGCGCGCCGAACGACTGCTGCGAAATCCTGCGATGCGCAGCCGCAAGATCATCGAGATCGCGCACCTCGCCGGATTTCACGACGTCTCTTACTTCCATCGCGCGTTTCGCCGCCGTTTCGGAGCGACGCCCGACGATGTCAGGAAGCTGGCTGGCGAGGCCGAATAGGCGAGTTCGCCGCGACGGTGCCGGAACGGCGCCTGCTACGTCCCAAAGCTCTTCTGCACCGCCTTGTCGAGCGTTTCGCCGCCGACGAAGCGCTGGCGCAGCTCGCGCTTGAGCAGCTTGCCGCTCGGATTCTTCGGCAGGGCGTCCACGAAGATCACGCGCTTGGGCACCTTGAAGTGGGCCATATGGCCGGCGCAATGTCTGATGACGGTTTCTTCGTCGAGCTTTGCCCCGGTCTTGACCACGACGATGGCGGTCACCGCCTCGATCCAGCGCGGATCGGGCAGGCCGACGACCGCGACTTCGGAGACCTCCGGGATGCGATAGACCATCTCCTCGACCTCGCGGCTCGCGACGTTCTCGCCGCCGGTCTTGATCATATCCTTGACGCGGTCGACCACGGTGATGTGGCCTTCCTCGTCGACCGTGGCGAGATCGCCGGAATGAAACCAGCCGCCGGTGAATGCCGCCGCGGTCTTGACCGGATCGTTGTAATAGCCGGAGAGCAGATGCGGCGAGCGATGCACGATCTCGCCGACCTCGCCGACCTTGACGTCCTCCATCGCCGTGTTGACCACGCGCGTCTCGACATTGAGCACGGGCTTGCCGGCGGAGCCGGCCTTGCGGAGCTGGTCCTCCGGCCGCAGCACGGTCGCGAGCGGCGCGATCTCGGTCTGGCCGTAGAAATTCCAGAACTTTACGGCCGGCAGCCGGCGCTGCAATTCGAGCAGCACCTCCACCGGCATGATCGAGGCGCCGTAATACCCCTTCTGCAACGTCGACAGATCAGTCTTGTCGAAGTTCGGCGAGCGCAGCATCGCGATCCAGATCGTCGGCGGCGCGAAGAACGAGGTGATCCTGTGCGCCTGGATCAGCGCCAGGATGTTGTCGGCGGTCGGCTTGCCCGTGATCACGCCGGAGGCGCCGAGATAGACCTGCGGACCCAGGAACACATCCAGCTGCGCACAATGATAGAGCGGCAGAGCGTGCAGGAACTTGTCGTCCACGCTCATGCCGCCATCGATGATGCAGCTGACATACTGCCACATCACGGCTTCATGGGTCAGCATCGCGCCCTTGGGCAGCGATTCCGTGCCCGAGGTGTAGACGATCTGCGCGAGATCGCGGCTATCGACCGAGGCGTCCAGGAACGACCCGTCGGGATGCAATAGATCATCGAAGGTGGTGAGGTCGGCAGGCGCCGCGGCCGGATCCTCGCCCGGCAGCCAGATCATCTTCTCGACCGCGCAATCCTTCGCGCTCGCCGCGCGTGCCGGCCCGACGAAATCGGGACCGGTCGCGAGCAGCTTGGCGCCGGAGCTCTTCAGGATGAAATTGATCTCGTCCGGATTGAGCATGAAGTTGATCGGCACCAGCACCGCGCCGATCCGCGCCGCCGCGAAGCGTAGCGCAGCAAAGGCGTGCGAGTTGCGCGAGAGCACGGCGAGGCGGTCGCCCTTGCCAACGCCGAGGCCGAGCAGGCCGCGGCCGAGCCGGTTGCAGATCGCATCCATCTCGGCAAAGCTCCAGCTGACATCGCCGCAGCTCACCGCGAGCTTGTTCGGCTCACGGCCTGCGGAGCGGCGCAGGAGATCGCCGATGGAATGCTCGCGCGCTTTCGAGATGGTGGCTGCGGTGTCGCCGGTCATTTCTTCCCCGTGGAATTTGCCTGGATGCCCGCGCGAGCGTTGGCCAGGCCGTTGCGTTCGCAGGCTTGCGATGTTTGCGTAAAACGTAGTCGGCGCGACCGGCGGCGTCAATTCGGCCAGCGCGCTCGCAGTCATCGAGCTATCCAAGCAGCACGATAGATCGTGATCGTGACGGATGCGACGAGCTCCGATGTCAGCGGACCATCCTGCCCGCCACCGCGCACTGGACGCAGGCCCAAAATAGAGGCAGCAGCACGCCGCGTCTGATCTGCATCAAGTTGCGATGCAAAATTCGCTGCAATGCTGAGGCCGCTCCAGCCGCACGATCCGCGGCCGAGCTGACGTCTCAACAATGGGCGCCGCCGCACGGCGTTATGAACAGATGAACTTTACACCCGGTCGCGTGGTCGCCGCGCTCGCCATTCTGCTCGCCGGCGGCGGCTATTACTACTGGCAGCACCGAGATTCGAGCGCGCTGCCACCGGGCTTCGCCCGCGGCAACGGCCGCATCGAGGCGGTCGAGATCGACATTGCCACCAAGACGCCCGGCCGGATCGGCGAGATCCTGGTCAACGAAGGCGATTTCGTCACCGCGGGTCAGGTTTTGGCCCGCATGGACACCGAGCAGCTGCAGGCGCAGCGTCGCCAGGCCGAAGCGCAGCTGCAGCGCGCAACGATCAATGTCGAGACCGCGAAGAGCCTGGTGAACCAGCGCGAGGCCGAGCGCAAGGCCGCCGAAGCCGTGGTCGACCAGCGCATCGCCCAGCTCGACACCGCCAGCCGCAAGCTCGACCGCTCCGAGCAATTGATCAGAACGAGTGCGGTGTCCCAGCAGGTCCTGGATGACGACCGCTCCGCCAACGCCACGGCGAAAGCGGCGCTCGCCGCGTCCCAGGCTCAGGTCGCTGCCTCGGAAGCCGCGATCAGCTCCTCCCGCGCCATGGTGATCGATGCCGGCGCCGCGGTCGACGCGGCAAAGGCCGCGATCGAAAGCATCAACGCCGACCTCAACGACAGTGTGCTGAAGGCGCCGCGCGATAGACGCGTGCAATATCGCGTGTCGCAGCCCGGCGAGGTGCTCGCCGCCGGGGGCCGTGTCCTCAACATGGTCGATCTCGGCGACGTCTACATGACGTTCTTCCTGCCGACGGCCGATGCCGGCCGCGTCGCGATCGGCGCCGAGGTCCGCCTCGTGCTCGACGCCATCCCGCAATATGTGATCCCCGCCAAGGCCACTTTCGTCGCCGACGTCGCGCAATTCACGCCCAAGACCGTCGAGACCGAGGAGGAGCGCCAGAAGCTGATGTTCCGCATCAAGGCGCATATCGCGCCCGACCTGCTGCGCCAGCACATCGAGCAGGTGAAGACCGGCCTGCCTGGCATGGCCTATGTGCGGCTCGATCCCGCCGCGCAATGGCCCGGCGACCTCACCATCAAGCTGACGAGATGAGTGCGCAAGCCGCAGCGGAAGCACTGGCTGCCGGCGGCAGCGTGGTGCATCTGGAAGGCGTGGGCCTGAGCTACGGCAAGACCCGGGCGCTCGAGTCCATCACGCTCGATCTGCCGGCCGGCTGCATGGTCGGACTGATCGGCCCCGACGGCGTCGGCAAATCGAGCCTGCTTTCGCTGATCGCTGGTGCCCGCGCGATCCAGCAGGGCCGCGTCCACGTGCTCGGCGGCGACATGGCGAGCGCGCGCCACCGTCGCAACGTGTGCCCCGAGATCGCCTACATGCCGCAGGGGCTCGGCAAGAATCTGTATCCGACATTGTCGGTGTTCGAGAACATCGACTTCTTCGGCCGCCTGTTCGGACATGACAAGGCGGAGCGGCACAGGCGGATCGCGGGTCTGCTGCGTGACACCGGGCTCACCCCCTTTGTCGATCGGCCGGCGGCAAAACTCTCCGGCGGCATGAAGCAGAAGGTCGGCCTCTGCTGCGCGCTGATCCACGATCCCGAGCTGTTGATCCTGGACGAGCCGACCACCGGCGTCGATCCGCTGTCGCGCCGCCAGTTCTGGGAGTTGATCAGCTCGATCCGCAAGACCCGGCCTGGCATGAGCGTGATCGTCTCGACCGCCTACATGGAAGAGGCCGCGCAGTTCGATTTTCTCGTCGCAATGAACGGCGGTCAGGTGCTGGCGACCGGAACGCCCGCCGCGCTGCTGCGACAGACCGTTGCCGGCACGCTTGATGAGGCCTTTATCCGTCTCCTGCCGAAGGAGAATCGTAGCCACCATACTGGCGTCGTGATCCCGCCGCGCAGCGCGGACCATGACGAGATCGCGATCGAAGCCGACCACCTGACCCGGCGGTTCAACGGCTTCGTTGCCGTCGACGACGTCAGCTTCCGCATCAGGAAAGGCGAGATCTTCGGCTTTCTCGGCTCGAACGGCTGCGGCAAGACCACGACGATGAAGATGCTGACCGGCCTCTTGCCGGTGAGCGAGGGCAGTGCGCAGCTGTTCGGCAAGGCGATCGACGCCCGCGACATGTCGGTGCGGCGGCGCATCGGCTACATGTCGCAGGGCTTCTCGCTCTATTCCGAGCTCACGGTCGCGCAAAATCTCGACCTGCACGCGCGCCTGTTCGAGCTGCCGCCGGACACGATCGCCGCGCGCATCGACGAGATGATCGCCCGGTTCGATCTCGCCGAGGTCGCAGGCGTCCTGCCCGGTGCCCTGCCGCTGGGGCTGCGGCAGCGCCTGTCGCTGGCGGTCGCCATGATCCATGGGCCCGACATCCTCATCCTCGACGAGCCGACCTCCGGCGTCGATCCGGTCGCGCGCGACCGCTTCTGGCAGATCCTCGCCGAGCTCTCCCGCAACGACAACGTCACCATCTTCGTCTCGACCCACTTCATGAACGAGGCGGAGCGCTGCGACCGCATCTCGCTGATGCATGCCGGCAAGGTGCTGATGTCAGACACACCCGCCGCGATCACGGCCGCGCGTGGCACCGCCACGCTGGAGCAGGCCTTCATCGCGTGCCTGGAGGAGGCGATCGCGGACACGGCCGAGCCGGCCGGCCAGACGGCGGTCGCATCACCGCCTCCTGCATCCGCAACCCCCGCGCCGGCCCGGCGGCGCAGCGCGACCTTCAATCTGACCCGCATGCTCGCCTATTCCCGGCGCGAGACGCTCGAGCTGCGGCGTGATCCGATCCGTGCCACGCTCGCGATCCTCGGCAGCGTGCTGCTGCTGTTCGTGCTCGGCTACGGCATCAGCATGGACGTCGAGAATCTGACCTTCGCCGTGCTCGACCGTGACGACAGCGCGATTAGCCGCGACTACAGCCTTCAGATCGCGGGCTCGCGCTATTTCACCGAGAAAGCACCGATCACCGACTATGCCGACCTCGACCGTCGCATGCGCGCTGGCGAGATCGGCCTTGCCATCGAGCTGCCGCCCGGCTTCGGCCGCGACGTCAGCCGCGGCCGCCATGTCGAGATCGGCGCCTGGGTCGACGGCGCCAACCCGACGCGCGCCGAGACGCTGCGCTCCTACGCGCAGGCGATCCACGCGACCTGGCTCGCGCAGAAGGCCCGCGAGCTCTATGGCGAGGCGGCGATCGCCGGCAGCTACCAGCTCCAGGTACGCTACCGCTACAATCCCGACGTCGTCAGCGTCGTCGCGATGGCGCCCGGGATCATCCCGCTGCTGCTGGTCCTGATTCCGGCCGTGCTCGCCGCACTCGCGGTGGTGCGCGAGAAGGAGCTGGGCTCGATCGTCAACTTCTACGTCACGCCGGTGACGCGGCTGGAGTTCCTGCTCGGAACGCAGTTGCCTTACGTCGTGCTGGCATTCGCCAATTTCCTGCTCCTGGTCGGTTTCGCGCTCACCGTCTTCGGCGTCCCCTTCACCGGAAGCTTTGCGACCTATGCGCTCGCCGCGCTGCTCTACGTCACGGCCACCACCGGCATGGGACTGGTGATCTCGGCCTTCATGAACAGCCAGATCGCCGCGCTGTTCGGCACCGTGCTGATCACGCTGATTCCCGCGATCCAATATTCCGGGCTGATCGATCCGGTGTCGTCGCTCCAAGGCCTTGGAGCGGCGATCGGCCGGCTCTATCCCACCACCTATTTCGTCACGATCTCGCGCGGTACCTTCTCCAAGGGTCTCGGCTTCGACACGCTCCACAACGATCTGCTGGCGCTCGGCGTCATGGTGCCCATCCTGGTGATTGCCGGCGCGATGCTGCTGAAGAAACAGGCTCGATGACCATGCGCTTCGACCACGTGATCCAGCTCGGCATCAAGGAATTGCGCGGCCTGGTACGCGACCCCATGCTGCTCGGGCTCATCGTCTATTCCTTCACGCTCGCAATCTATGCCGGAGCCAAGGCGCTGCCGGAAACCTTGAACCGCGCCGCGATCGCCATCGTCGATGAGGATCGCTCCCCGGTTTCGAGCCGCATCGAGCTGGCATTCACGCCGCCCTACTTCTCCGAGCCGCGCCTGATCTCGCAATATGAGATGGACCGGCGGATGGACGCGGGGCTCGACACTTTTGCCCTGAACATTCCGCCGGAATTCCAGCGCGACCTGCTGGCAAGGAAGTCGCCTGCGATTCAGCTCAACATCGACGCGACGCGAATCTCGCAGGCGTTCAACGGCGGCGGCTATATCGAGCAGATCGTCAGCGCGGAGATCGCAGAGTTTCTGGCGCGGACCCGCAATGCGCAGACCGCGCCGATCGAGCTCACCTTGCGGGCCCGCTTCAATCCGGAGCTGAAGAAAGCCTGGTTCGGCGCCGTCGACGAGCTCATCACCTCGATCACCATGCTCTCGATCATCCTGACGGGCGCGGCGCTGATCCGCGAGCGCGAGCACGGCACGATCGAGCATTTGCTGGTGATGCCGGTCACGCCGCTGGAGATCATGGTCAGCAAGGTGTGGTCGATGGGGCTGGTGGTGCTGGCGGCCTCGGCGCTGTCGATCGTCTTCGTCGTCAAGGGATGGCTGGCGGTCTCGATCGACGGCTCGGTCGCGCTGTTCCTGCTTGGCGCGGCGCTGCAGCTGTTTGCGACCACCAGCATGGGCATCTTCCTCGCCACTGTCGCCGGATCGATGCCGCAGTTCGGATTGCTCCTGATGATGACCCTGCTGCCGCTGCAGACGCTCTCGGGCAGCATGACGCCGCGCGAGAGCATGCCGCAATTCGTCCAGGACATCATGCTGGCCGCGCCCAACACGCATTTCGTGATGCTGGCGCAGGCGATCCTGTTTCGCGGCGCGGGCCTGGAGGCGGTCTGGCCGCAGCTCCTCGCGCTCGCCGTGATCGGCAGCGTCTTCTTCGCGATCGCGCTGCGGCGGTTTCGGGCGTTTCTGACGTGAGGCGCGAGGGCTTCGCATCAAAGAGTGCGAAAACAACCCCATGCACAGTAGAGATCACTTTGTTTTTGCTGCGGAATCTATTTCAGGGTCGCGCCTGCGCCCGACGCTATCGCCAGACGGATCGAGGTGCAGCCTTCTGCGGTCTTCCAGGCGCGAAACGGCTGATTGCAGAGCGCTATCTGAAGCGCTGATCCGGGCCAATTTTTGTGCACTGTCACCGCAATTGATTGGCGCCCAACGCAGGCCTCCAGAAGCTACCCCTCCAAAATCGCGACCGCTCGCGTCCATCCCGCCGAGGCTCGCTCGATCTTCACGGGGAAGCATGACACCTTGAAGCCGGTTGGCGGCAGTTGTTCGAGATTGTGCAGCTTCTCGAGATGACAATAGCCGATATGGCGTCCGGCCTTGTGGCCTTCCCAGATCAGGCTGGCGTCTTTCGTCTCGGCATATTTCTTCGCGGTGTGAACGAACGGCGCGTCCCAACTCCAGCCGTCGGTGCCGGTCAGGCGCACGCCACGCTCGAGCAGGTACATGGTTGCCTCATAGCCCATGCCGCAGCCCGAGGTGACGTAGTCCTGCCGGCCGTATTTGGCGCCGGCGCTGGTGTTGACCACGACGATCTCGAGCGGCTTCAGCTCGTGGCCGATGCGCTTGAGCTCGGCCTCGACGTCTTTGGCCGTTGCGACATAGCCGTCCGGCAAGTGCCGGAAGTCGAGCTTCACGCCGGGCTGGAAGCACCATTCCAACGGCACCTCGTCGATGGTCCAGGACCGCTCGCCGCGATTCATGGTCGGGTGAAAATGCCAGGGCGCATCGAGATGCGTGCCGTTGTGGGTGGAGAGACTGACCTGCTCCACCGCCCAGCCCTGGCCATCAGGCAGATCCTCGGCCTTCAGTCCATCGAAGAACTGCAGCATGCGCGGCAGGCCCTGCTGATGATTGATGTACTGGATCGTCGGATGATTGCCAGGCGGGTCGGCCGGCACGTCGTTCTGGAGGGGGACGGAGATGTCGATCAGCTTGCTCGTCATGGCGCTTCCTCGTTGATTGTTCTCGTTGGCGGCAGTCAGGCGTCGCTTCAAGCGCGCCTTCAGACGCCCCCTTCAGGTTTCTTGCCGCTCGACGCGATTCTTCAAAATGCCGATCTTCTCGACCTCGAGCTCGATCGTATCGCCATGCTCGAGAAACCAGCCGAGCTCGAGGCCGCAGCCATTGCCGACCGTGCCGGAGCCGATGAATTCACCGGGCATCAGCGTCTCGTCCTGGGAGACGTGCGCGATGATCTCCTCGAACGAAAACAGCATGCCCTCACTCACGCCTTTCGAGCGGGTCTCGCCGTTGACGCGCGCTTCCATCTTCAGCTTGTAGGGATCACCGATCTCGTCCGGTGTCACGATCCAGGGCCCCATCACGTTGCCGCCGTCAAAACTCTTGCCCTTGGCAGGGCCGAGCCGTCCCTCCATCTCGATGCGCTGGGCGTCGCGCGCGGAGAAATCATTGAAGATGGTGTAGCCGAAGATGTGATCCTTGGCTTTCGCGGCGGAAATGTTCGCGCCCTTGTTCTTGGTCATGATCCCGAATTCGAGCTCGTAGTCCATCACCTTGCTGTAGCGC
The DNA here is from genome assembly GCF_003122645.1 of Bradyrhizobium sp. SUTN9-2. Taxonomy (NCBI): domain Bacteria; kingdom Pseudomonadati; phylum Pseudomonadota; class Alphaproteobacteria; order Hyphomicrobiales; family Nitrobacteraceae; genus Bradyrhizobium; species Bradyrhizobium sp. SUTN9-2. The sequence goes on along the minus strand of NZ_LAXE01000001.1, from coordinate 1,530,317 downwards.
GGCCATTTCACTGTGGTGTTGGTGCCGCGGACGCTGAAGCGGTTGGTGATGTAGAAGATCGGCTGCTTGCGATAGACCTCGGGCAATTCGCCGAGCGGCTCGGCGTCGATGCGCGCCAACTCTGCCATGTCGCCCTTGGCACGCGCGGCGAGCTTCAGCTGCCCGCGCGGCGCTTGCAGGATGTGCAAGGGGAACGACATGCCGTCGCGCATTTGCCTCGGCTCCGGCACCGGCGCGAGGATGTCGACGGTGGTGACCGCCGCCGACAGCGTCGCGTCCTTTCCGTGCTTGTCGAGCAGGGCCCGGGCCCGATCGAGCGCGCGGGGCCCCGCGTCGATCAGCGCCAGCATCGAGCCGAAGGCCGGATCGGCTCCGCCGTCCCGTGCGGCCGCGGCGGCGAGGTCAAGCACCTGGCTGTCATTGCTATGGACGGCTCCGATCTTCTCCTGGCCGGCCGATCTGAACGTTGCGAGCTTCACCTTGGGCACCCCTTGTCATCGTTTCAAATATATGATCAGATAAAATATCGATAAACAAGACTGAAAAATACAAAACGGGGAGAGCGCAGTGAGGCGAACGAGCAGAACGATGTTGGCGGGCCTCGTGCTCGGGATGTCTGCTGGCCTGACGGCACCCGCGCTGGGCCAAGCCAAGATCCAGATTGGCTGCACCGCGACCTCCGACTGCGCCTCGGCCATGGTCGCGGTCGACGAAGGCATCTTCAAAAAGCACGGGCTGCAAGTCGAGATGACGCCGATCGCGATCAACTCCAACATCCCGGCGGCGATCCTGTCGAACTCGATTCAGGTCGGCGGCCCCACCTCCACCGTCTTCCTCCAGGCCGTCGACGGCGGCCTCGACCTGGTCGCGATCGCCGGCGCCTCGGTCATGAATCCGACCTCGAACACCGCGATCGCCGCCTTCGTCCGCAACGGCATCACCATCAAGGATCCCAAGGATTTCATCGGCAAGAAGGTCGGCGCGCCCGGCCTGAACGCCTTTCTCCATGTGCTGTTCGTGAAATGGCTGGTCGAAAAAGGCGTCGATCCCAAAAGCGTCAATTTCGTCGAAGTCACCTTCCCCACCATGGCCGACATCATCAAGTCGGGCGGCGTTGATGCCGTGCTCACGGCCGAGCCGTTCGTCACGCGCATGAGCAATGCGGGGCTCGGCTCGGTCGGCGCGCGCTACGGTGCCGAGCTCGGCCGCACCGATCCGATCATCTTCTATGCCGCCTCGCGCGACTGGGCGGAGAAGAATGTGGCCACCGTGAAGAAATTCCGCGAAGCCGTCGCGGAGGCGGCCGCGATCGTCAACGGCGACCGCGAGAAGGCCTCGGCCTCGATTGCCAAGTTCACCAAGCAGCCGCTCGAGCTGGTCAAGGCAACGCCGCCGAACCAGTCCGAGCCGAACCTCAAGCCGCAAAACCTCAGCTGGTGGATCGAGGTGATGTCGTCGCAGAAGATGCTGCAATCAAAGCTCGACACCGCGAAACTGGTGCTGAACTAAGGGATATCGACGATGCCAGCTCCCGAGCGCACTCTCGAACGCCTGCCGACGGAAGCCGGCACCTTGAGCGAACGTGCCGCAAACCTCATCGAGCAGGACATCCTGGCAGGAGATCTCGCGCCGGGATCGCGGCTCGGCATCGTCGACCTCGTGCAGCGCTACGAGATCGGCGCCACGCCGCTGCGTGAAGGCCTGTCGCGATTGATGTCGCGCGGCCTGATCGTGGGCATCGGCCAGCGCGGCTTTCGGGTCGCCGAGGTCAGCCGCGAGGATCTCGCCGACATCACCTGCATGCGGACCGCGGTCGAGATCGAGGCTGTCAGGCTCGCCATCCTCCACGGCGATGCCGCCTGGGAGGCCGGCATCATCAGCGCGCTGCACCAGATGCGCCGACACATCGAACGCACCGGCAACGAATTCCGCGAGGGCGCGGCGGAGTTCGACCGGCTGCACAAGGGCTTCCACACCGCGCTGCTCGCCGCCTGCGGCTCGCGGCGCATGCTGGCCGCCCACTCCGACCTCTACGACCAGGCCTACCGCTATCGCCGCGTGATGATGGGCGCCATCGACAGCAGCGAGAGATTCATCCGCAGTCACCAGATGCTCGCCGACCACGTGCTCGCCCGCGACGTGGCCGCCGCGCAAAAAATGCTGGCGGCGCATCTGCACTCGACCATCGATTTCGTCTATCCGCAGGTGGGCGGAGAGCAATCATGAGCGTCGTTGCAAGGCTCAGCGAGGTGCGCGCCGCGCGGCCGCAGAAACCGCTGATCGCGTTCAACGCCGCGACGCTGCGGCTCGGCGGCAAGATCATCATCGAGAACCTCGATCTCCAGGTGCGGCCGGGCGAATTCCTCTGCATCGTCGGCGCCTCCGGCTGCGGCAAGACCACGGCGCTGCGGCTCGCCGCAGGCCTCTATCGCCCCACGAGCGGCGCGGTGACGTTTGACGGCGAAGAGATCACCGAGCCGCGGCGTGAGGTCGCGATCGTGTTCCAGGATTACGGCAAGGCGCTGTTGCCGTGGCGGACCGCGGCCGGAAACATCTCGCTGGCGCTGGAAGCCTCGCGTGTGCCGGCGCGCGAACGCGGCGCGCGCATCGAGGCGCTGCTGCGCAAGGTCGGACTGCCCGGCCATGCCGACAAATATCCGGCCGAAATGTCCGGGGGCATGCAGCAGCGCCTGCAGATCGCGCGCTGCCTTGCGCAGGAGCCGACCACGCTCTTGATGGACGAGCCGTTCGGTGCGCTGAATGCAATGACGCGGCAGGGCTTGCAGGACGAGGTCCTGTCGCTGACGCAGGCGAGCGAGACCACCGTGATCTTCGTCACCCACGATCTCGACGAGGCGATCTATCTCGGCGACCGCGTCATCGGCCTCTTGCCGCATCCGGGCCGGATCGGGATCGAACTCGACGTCGACCTGCCGCGTCCGCGCGACCAGCTTGCCACCCGCGAGCATCCGGAATTCCTGCGGCTGCGCCGGCAATTGTTCGACTTCATCAAGGCGACCGAGCATTGAGCCTCGATCGCACCAAGCCCTTGCTGCTGCCGCTGGCGCTGGTGCTGGCGTTTGAGCTCTGGGCGCGCCTCACCCATCTGCAAAGCGACAGCCTGGCGCCGCCGAGCGCAATCCTCGCGGCGCTGGCCACGGCGCTCGCCGATCTCTCGATCCCGATCGCGACCCGCGACACGCTGTTCGCTGCCTTCGCGGGTCTTTCCATCGGCAGCGCCATCGGGCTTGCGCTCGGCATCGCCTTCGGCATTTCGCGTCCGCTTGACCGGCTGATGGAGGTGACGGTCGAGGCGATTCGCCCGATTCCCTCGATCGCGCTGCTGCCGATTGCGTTGATCGCGCTCGGCTTCGGCTACCGCATGGAGATCGTGATCGTGGCGTTCGCCTGCGTCTGGCCGATGCTGATCATGACCCGCAGCGCGGTGCGCAGCATCGAGCCGCGATTGATGGAAGTGTCGCGGGCCTTGCGGCTGAGCGCGCCGCAACGGATCGCGAAGATCGTGATCCCGGCCGCACTGCCGCGGATCTTCGTCGCCTTCCGCCTGTCGGCCGGGATCGCCCTGATCGTCGCGGTCACCGTCGAGATCGCCATCAACCCGATCGGCTTGGGTGCCGGCATCATGCTGGCACAGCAGGCCCTGCGCGCCGACCTGATGCTGGCCTATCTCGTCTGGATCGGCGCGATCGGCTACGCGCTGAACATGCTGTTGATCGCCGCCCAGCGCCGTCTGTTCGGCCGCGCCGCGCTCGCCGGAGACAATCCATGAAGCGCACCGCGATCCTCTGGCGTGTCGCAAGCGCCCTCGTCGCAGCCGGCTTCATCGCGGCGTGGCAACTCGTCGCCAATCTGAAGCTAGTGTCGCCGGTGTTCCTGCCCGGTCCGGACCGCGCCTGGGCCGCTTTGGTGCGCGGCTTTTCCAGCGGCGATCTCGCGGGCAAGCTCATCGGCACGCTGGAGCACATGGCCTATGGCTGGTTCGCCGCCTCGATCGCCGGCATTGCGCTTGGCGCGCTGATCGGTTCGTCCCGGATGATGCGCGCCTATGTCGCGCCGTCGCTGGAATTTTTGCGGCCCCTGCCGGTCTCGGCGATCATCCCGGTCGCGATCGCGATGCTCGGGCTGACGCAAGGCATGGCGCTGTTCGTGATCGCCTTCGGCGCGATCTGGCCGATCATGCTCGCCACCATTCACGGCTTTGCCGCCGTCGAGCCGCGGCTCTATGAGGTCGCCCGCTCGCTGCAGATGTCGCGCACCGCAATCATCGCCAAGATCGCCCTGCCCTCGGCATTGCCGGATATTCTCGCGGGCATGCGGCTCAGCCTGACGGTTGCGCTGATCCTCTCGGTGGTCTGCGAGATCCTGGCCGGCCTCGACGGCCTTGGTCACTGGGTGCTGCTCTCGGCACGCGCGTTCCGGTCCGCCGACCTCTTCGCCGGCGTCATCCTGCTCGGTGCGACCGGATATTTGACGTCGATTGCGATGTCACTGGTCGAGCAGCGGCTACTCGCCTGGCAGACCGCGGCGAGGTAGCGCGGCGATCCCATCGCCAAAACAAAAACGGCCCGCTTCACGCGGGCCGTTTCCGTCTCGGATCCGGTCAATCCGAATTTGGTTGCGGGGATAGGATTTGAACCTATGACCTTCAGGTTATGAGCCTGACGAGCTACCGGGCTGCTCCACCCCGCGTTAAACCTTTGCGCGCCTTCGGTTAAATCCTGGGGACGGTCGGTTGAGGGCCGGCGCTGGCCGCGCTGGCTTTTCGCTTCCGTCCCAAAGGCTTCCTTGGAAGGCGACCCCCGGGCAATGCCCGTCGGGTGCGGGGGGTATGTAACAAGGCGGGCTGCCTTTGGAAAGGGCTGCGGGAACGTTTTTTTCGACTTTGTGACAGGGGGATGGACGAGTTTCCGCGCCGTTCCGCGCGCTCTTGCCAGAAGTTCCACAAACGGCCAGCCTGCGGCAACAAGATTAAGGCCGAAAACGCCGGGGTGCCGTTCCGGGAGGCGAAGCGAACCTCGAGATTCCGGGTTCGCGCTTCGCGCGCCCCAGAATGACGGTAAACGGGGGGGAAACAACATTGACCGACACATTCGATTTCGTCGTCGTGGGCGCGGGCTCGGGCGGCTGCACCGTTGCGGGGCGGCTGTCGGAGGATGCGGGCACATCCGTCGCGCTGCTCGATGCAGGGGGACGCAACGACACCTGGCGGATCACGACGCCATTCGGGCTCGCGTTGCCCTACGCCGCGGCCAACTGGGCGTTCGATACCGTGCCGCAGAAGGGATTGAACGGCCGCATCGGCTATCAGCCGCGCGGCAAGGGCCTCGGTGGGTCCTCGGCGATCAACGCCATGGTCTATATCCGCGGCCACAAATGGGATTACGACCATTGGGCCGCGCTCGGCAATGCCGGCTGGTCGTATGCGGACGTGCTGCCCTATTTCAAACGTTCGGAAGACAACGCCGATTTCGACGGCGAATATCACGGCAAGGGCGGCCCGCTGCATGTCAACCGGCTGCGCTCGGACAATCCGATCCATGACGTCTTCCATCAGGCCGCGCGCGAGGCGCAGTTCCGCATCCGCGAGGACTTCAATGCCGAGGACCATGAAGGGCTCGGCAGCTACCAGGTGACCCAGCGGGGCGGCGAGCGCTGGAGCGCGGCGCGGGCTTATGTGGCTCCTCATCTCGGCAAGCGGCCGAATCTGCGGGTCGAGACGGGAGCGCAGGCAACGAAGATCCTGTTCGAAGCAGGGCGCGCCGTCGGCATCGAATATGTGCAGGGCGGGCAGACAAGGCAGCTGCGCGCCCGCCGCGAGGTGATCCTCGCCGCCGGCGCCTTCCAGTCGCCGCAGCTATTGATGCTGTCGGGCATTGGCGATGTCGATGCGCTTGCCGCCCACGGCATCGACGTCGTGCATCACCTGCCGGGCGTCGGGCGCAATCTGCAGGACCATCCGGACTTCGTGTTCGTCTACGCCTCCGACTATCCGCACTTCGTTCACGCCTCGATCAGTCGGTTGCCATCCCTGCTGCGCGGTATCCAGCGATATCGCCGCGAGCGGCGCGGCGTGATGACCACCAATTTCGCCGAATGCGGCGGCTTCCTGAAAACCCGGCCTGATCTCGACGTGCCTGATATCCAGTTCCACTTCGTCATCGCGATGCTCGACGATCACGGCCGCAAGAAGCACAAGGAGGCGGGCTTCTCATGCCATTTCTGTCTGCTCAGGCCGAAGAGCCGCGGCAGCATTTGGCTGAAGAGCGCCGATCCACTCGCAGCGCCGATGATCGACCCGAACTTTCTGGGCGAGGCGGAGGATCTCGAGGCGATGGTCGCCGGCTTCAAGACGACGCGGCGACTGATGGAGACACCTGCGATGCGGGCGCTGCAGAAGAAGGACATGTTCACATCCGACGTGAAGACGGACGAGGACATCCGCGCCATTCTGCGCGCGCGTGTCGACACCGTCTATCACCCCGTCGGCACCTGTAAGATGGGCACCGACGCGATGGCCGTGGTCGATCCGGCGTTGAAGGTGCATGGCATCGGAGGATTGCGCGTCGTCGACGCCTCGATCATGCCGACGCTGATCGGCGGCAACACCAATGCGCCGACCATCATGATCGGGGAGAAGGCGGCGGATATGATCCGTGGAGAGATGCGCTAAGTCGTTTTCCGTCATTGCGAGCGCAGCGAAGCAATCCAGAGTCTTTCCGCGGTGGGATTCTGGATTGCTTCGCTACGCTCGCAATGACGACGCGGATTGAGCGACGCGTGTACTCGCCGTCTCGAATCGCGGAGGCTCGCCCTCACCCGGAATTTGCTTTCGCAAATTCCGGCCTCTCCGCACGCGGGAAGAGGCGAAGACACGTTCAACTCAGCAAGAACCCGCCGTCCACGGTCACCACGCTGCCCGTCATGTAGCGCGACGCATTCGATGCCAGCAGCAGAATCGCGCCGTCGAGATCGGACTCGGCGCCGACGCGGCGTTGCGGGATGCGCTTGGCGAGGCGCTCGCCTGCCGGCGTCGACCAGAAGGCGTGGTTCATCTCGGTATCGATATAGCCGGGCGCAAGCGCGTTGATGCGGATGTTCTGGCCAGCGAGCTCGAGCGCCATCGCTTTCGTCGCCTGGATGATGCCGGCCTTGGAGATCGCGTAAGGCGAGAGCGCCTTCAAGACGCCGGTGCCGAGCACGGAGGCGATGTTGACGATGTTGCCCGGCTGCTTGCGCGCGATCATGCGCCGCGCCACTTCGGTTGCGAGGAAATAGGCGCCTTTGAGATTGGCACCGATCACGGCGTCCCAATCCGCCTCGGTCTGCTCGGTCGCGAGCTTCTCGATGGCGATGCCGGCATTGTTGATCAGCACGGTGACGGGGCCGAGCGCGGCCTCGGCGGCATCGACCGCCCTGGCGATCGAGGCGGTGTCGGTGACGTCGAGCGCGACCGCCGCGGCGCGGCCGCCCTTGCCGCGAATCTCCTCTTCCAGGCCCTTCAATTTGTCGGCCTGCCGCGCGGCGAGCGCCACGGCCGCACCATGCGCCGCCAGCACCCGGGCAAATTGCCGGCCGAGCCCCTGGCTCGCACCCGTGACGAGGATGGTTTCTTTACTGACGTCGAATAGGTCTGACATGACGCGTTCCTTGGACGGTTCCTTTAAGCTTTGGAGCCACCAATACAGACGATTTTAGCGATCTGAAACCGGAATGATCGGCTCGGCGTTCATTCGTTCCGTCGAGGCAGGGCTTTCGCGCATGAACAGTTTCGATCTCGCCGTCTATGCCGCGCTGGCAGTCGCGGTCGGCTTGGGGTTCAGGACCGGGCTGCTACGCAGCGCCATGACCATCCTCGCCTATCTGCTCGCCGCCCCGATCGCGGTGGCGCTGATGCCGCTGATCGCACCGCAGATCGCCGGCAATCCGAACTCGCCGCTGCTGCAGAACTGGATCTGGTTCTTCGCCATCTTCGTGGTCGTCGGCATGCTGTTCGGCCATATCGGCCGCATCGCGCTGAACGACACGATCGGCGAGGCCGGCCTCGGCGACCGGCTCGGCGGCGCGGCGCTCGGCGCCGTCAGGGTCGGCCTCGTCGCCACCACCTTGGTGCTGGTGTTCGATCAGATCGTGCCGACGAACCGCCAGCCGCCCTTCCTCGCCGGCTCGCATCTGCGGCCGCTGTTCTCGACCGCGGGCCAGATGGGCTTCAAGTCCCTGCCGCCGGAGGCTGCCGCCGCGATCGACCGCCTCAAGCAGGAGCGGCGGATCTGATCTGGCGCATTTGCATCGCTAGCCGCGAGGCGCATGCATTTTGGTGCGGGCCGATCCCTTATCAGCGGCATCACAGTTGGCTAATGTAGCCGCCGTCCAAAACCTGCCTGACATTTACGGGAGTGAAACAGTGGATCTTGGGATCAAAGGTCGCCGCGCCATCGTCTGTGCATCCAGCAAGGGCCTCGGGCGCGCCTGCGCCTTCTCGCTGGCGGAGGCCGGCGTTGACGTCACGCTGACCGCGCGCGGCGCTGATGCGCTGAAGAAGACCGCCGACGAGATCCGCAAGGCCTATCCCGACGTGACGGTCACCGAGATCGTCGGCGACATCACGACGCCGGCGGGCCGGGAGGCGGTGCTGAAGGCCTGCCCCGAGCCCGACATCCTGATCAACAATGCCGGCGGCCCGCCGCCCGGCGATTTCCGCAACTGGACCCGCGACGACTGGATCAAGGCGATCGACGCCAACATGCTGACCCCGATCGAGCTGATCAAGGCGACCGTCGACGGCATGATGGCGCGCAAGTTCGGCCGCATCGTCAACATCACCTCGGCCGCGGTGAAGGCGCCGATCGATATCCTCGGCCTCTCCAACGGAGCCCGCGCCGGCCTCACCGGCTTCATCGCCGGCCTGTCGCGCAAGACCGTCATCAACAACGTCACCATCAACGGCTTGCTGCCGGGCCCGTTCGAGACCGATCGCCTGACCAGCACCGCGAAGGGCGAAGCCGACAAGCGCGGTGTCACACCGCAGCAGATCCTGGCCGAGCGCGCCAAGCTCAACCCGGCGGGGCGCTTCGGTCAGCCCGACGAATTCGGCTATGCCTGCGCCTTCCTGTGCGGCGCCAAGGCCGGCTTCATCACCGGACAGAACATTCTGCTGGATGGTGGCGCGTTCCCGGGGACGCTGTAGTCGCGTTTGCAGATGTACTCCCTCGCCCCGTTCTTACGGGGGAGAGGGTTGGGGTGAGGGGCTCTCTCCGCAAGCACGGTGACAGTCGGACTCGCGGAGACTCCCCCTCACCCGGCGCTTCGCGCCCACCTCTCCCCGCAAGCGGGGCGAGGTAAAATCATCACCGCTGCTTGGTCGGCTCGTCCTCATCCTGCTGGCTCGGAGCGGAGGAATCGGCGGTGGTGCGCTCATCGGTCCAGTCGATGCCGAATTCGTCGAGCCCGTTCGCGAGCAGATCGCCCAGCATGGGCTCGCCGAGCAGATAGTGCACCGTTTCGCGGCGTGGGCTGCCATATTCACGGCGCGCCTCCGACGCGCGGGCGCGCAGATCGTCCCAGTCATCGATCGTGCCATCGCCGCGTCCGAGCCAGGTCAGCGCGACGAGATCGAGCTGCTCGTCCTCGTTCAAGGCGATCATGAAGCTTCCGAGCTCCTGGACGACAGGATCGGAGCCATCGTCGTCGAGGACGTCCATCATATCGTCGTCGGCCGCGTTCGAGCCGGAGTCCGGATCAGAAGCCCCCTCCTTGACGTCGAATTCGCGCGCCTTCTCGATGATAAAGGCGACCTTTTCCGCGGAAATCGCAAGCTCTGGCATGGCGTCCTCTTCGGCTAGCATCCAGTTCCCCGCGATAACGCCACATCACCTCAGATGATCCATTGCGCCCGATGGCAGAAAACGTGCATGTTCCAGCGCAAGAGCAAGAAAATGGGAGGCGGCGGATGCAGTGGAAGGTCGGCAAGGTCAGGATCACGAAATTCGTCGAAATGGAGACGGTCGGCTCGACCCGCTTCATCCTGCCGGCAGCCACCCATGACGAGATCCAGAAGCTGCCCTGGCTGATCCCGCATTTCGCCACCGACGAAGGCCGGCTGAAAATGTCGATCCACTCGCTGGTGGTGGAGACGCCGACGCGGCGGATCGTGGTGGACACCGGCCTCGGCAACGACAAGCAAGGCCGCGGCGTCCCCACCTGGAACAACCGCAGCACGCCGTTCTTGGAGACCATGACCGCGGCGGGGTTTCCGCCTGACAGCATCGACACCGTGCTGTGCACGCATCTTCACGTCGACCATGTCGGCTGGAATACGCGGCTGGTTGACGGCCGATGGGTGCCGACGTTCCCGAAGGCGCGCTACGTTTTCGGCAGGACCGAATATGAGCACTGGCGTGATTACACGGCCGAGCCGGACAAGGTCGCGGTGTTCAACGACTCCGTGAAGCCAGTGGTCAATGCCGGCCAGGCCGATCTGGTCCCGAGTGACCATCGGCTTTGCGAGGAGATCGAAATGATCCCGACCCCCGGTCACAGCCCGGGGCACATGAGCGTCCTGATCGAGTCCGATGGCGAGCAGGCGCTTCTGACCGGCGACGTTGCCCATCATCCCTGCCAGATGGCCCATCTCGACTGGTGCTCGACCGTGGATACCGATCCCGCGCGTTCGGCGGCAAGCCGGCACGCGGTGTTCTCGCGCTTTGCCGACACACCCACACTGGTGATCGGCGGTCATTATTCCGCCGGACATATCAAGCGAGACGGCGACGCATTCAGGTTCGTGGCGCTGGGGTGATGCCCGTTTTGGGCGGTTGAATTTCCCGCCGCCCTGTTCCATGAAGCAGTTAACCGATCGGTCCATTCCCAGGGAGAAACGAGAATGAAGCTTGTTCGTTATGGCGAGAAGGGTGCGGAAAAGCCCGGCCTGATCGACAGATCCGGCCAGTTGCGCGACCTGTCGGCGCATCTGAAGGACCTCACCGGCGAGGCCTATTCGCCTGAATCCCTGAAGAAGCTGGCCGCGCTCGATCCCGGCTCGCTGCCCGCCGTCTCCGGCAAGCCCCGGTTCGGCGCCCCCGTCACCGGTATCTCGAAATTCGTCGCGATCGGCCTCAACTATTCCGACCATGCCAAGGAGACCGGCGCCGAGATCCCGAGCGAGCCGATCATCTTCATGAAGGCCAATACCTCGCTGTCGGGCCCGAATGATCCCGTCGAGAAGCCGCGCGGCTCGACCAAGCTCGACTGGGAGGTCGAGATCGCCGCCATCATCGGCACCCGCGCCAAATACGTCTCGGAAGCCGACGCGCTGAACCACGTCGCCGGCTATTGCGTCTGCAACGACGTCTCCGAGCGCGCTTTCCAGATCGAGCGCCTGGGCCAGTGGACCAAGGGCAAGTCGCACGACACGTTCGGCCCGCTCGGGCCGTGGCTCGCCACCAAGGACGAGATCAAGGACGTGCAGGAACTGTCGATGTGGCTCGACGTCAACGGCCAGCGCCGCCAGACCGGCTCGACCAAGACCATGATCTTCTCGATGGCCAAGTGCATCTCCTATGTCTCGCAGTTCATGACGCTCCTGCCCGGCGACGTCATCACCACGGGCACCCGCCCGGCGTCGGCCTCGGCATGAAGCCGCCGACCTTCCTCAATGTCGGCGACGTCGTCACGCTCGGCATCGAGGGCCTCGGCGAGCAGCGCCAGGAGATCGTGGCGGCGTAAGCCTCCGCCCTCTCGCCGTCATTGCGAGCGAAGCGAAGCAATCCAGAATCCCTCCGCGGCAACACTCTGGATTGCTTCGTCGCTTCGCTCCTCGCAATGACGAAACAAAACGTTCATTTGTGGGATACTCTCCATGAAGCTCACCTTCTCCCCTGCCTCGCCCTTTGCCCGCAAGGTGCGCATCGCTGCGATCGAGCTCGGGCTGATCGACAAGATCGAGCTCGTGCCCGCGAGCGTCACGCCGGGCACCGCCAACGAGGATTATTCGAAGATCACGCCGCTGAAGAAGCTGCCGGTGCTGATCACCAATGACGGCGACGTGATCCTGGATTCCTATGTCATCGTCGAATATCTCAACGAGATCGCCGGCGGCAGCCTGATCCCGGATTACGGCCCGCGGCGCTGGAAAGCCAAGACCAATCACTCGCTGATCAACGGCATGCTCGATTCCATGCTGCTGTGCCGCTACGAGAAGATGGTGCGGCCGCAGGGCCTGCAATGGCAGGCCTGGTCGGACGACCACTGGAACAGGGCCTGGACCGGCATGGCGCGCTTCGAGAACATGCCTGACGTGCTGAACGGCCCGTTCGACATCTCGCAGATCGGCCTCGTTTGCGTGCTCGGCTATGCCGACTTCCGCTTCGCCGATTGCGGCTGGCGTAAGGCCTTTCCGAAGCTCGACGCATTCCACCAGAAGATGCTGGAGCGGCCCTCCGTCAAGATCTCGGTGCCGCCGGCCAGCTAAAGCGCGACCATCGTCGCGCTTTAGCTTGTTGTTTGAGCATGATCTTGTCGGAAAACCGCTGCACACTTTTCCGGATCATGCTGGTATCTCGGGAGTTCTCATGAGCCTCAAGTTCTCGGTCGGCGATCTCACCATCCATCGCATCATCGAGCAGGAGACCTCGTTCGTCCCGGCGCTGGAGATGCTGCCGGGACTGACGCCGGACGTGCTGGCCGAGAACCGGACCTGGATGCGCGAGTCGAAGGCGCTGGACGAAGAGGACGTGCTGCTGCTGTGCTTCCAATCCTACGTGGTGAAGACGCCGCATCACACCATTTTGGTCGATAGCTGCGTCGGTAACGACAAGCCGCGGCCCAATCGTCCGAAATGGAACATGAAGACGGACGATACCTACCTGCGGGGACTCGATGCCGCGGGGTTCTCGGTCGACGACATCGACTTCGTGATGTGCACGCATCTGCATGTCGATCATGTCGGCTGGAATACGCGTCTGGAGAACGGCCGCTGGGTGCCGACCTTCCCCAAGGCGCGCTATCTGTTCGCCAAGCAGGAGTTCGATCACTGGTCCGCGCAGAACGCGAAGACGGAGATTCCGCCCTTCGTCGACAGCGTGTTGCCGGTCGTCGAGGCCAACAGGCACGAGCTCGTCGGCAATGACCACGAAATCGGCGACCACGTCCGCATCCTGCCGACGCCGGGTCACACGCCCGGCCATATCGCCATCACGATGGGCCGCGGCAAGGACGATGCGGTGTTCTCCGGCGATCTCATGCACTCGCCGCTGCAGACGCTCTATCCGGAGCTGTCGATCAAGTTCGACGTCGATCCGGCCGCAGCCGCGAAGACGCGCCGCAGCTTCCTGGAACGCTATTGCGACACCGACACGCTGTGCTGCACCGCGCATTTCCCCTCGCCGTCGGTCGGGAAGATCAGGAGCAAGGGCAACGCGTTCGAATGTGTGGCGGTTTAGTCTGGCTGTCGTAGGGTGGGTTAGCTCTGCGGCTGCGCGAAGCGCAGACGCCGAGCGTAACCCACCACTTCTGCCTCCGCGGAGAATAAAGAGGTGGGTTACGCCGCGCGGCTTGCGCTTCGCGCAATCCCCGGGGCTAACCCACCCTACGATACTGCCCGTGTGGAGAATACCATGACCGCGCTCCCCGACATCCCCCTGCCCGCCGGCATCCGCTCGCGTCACGTCGAGGGCATCAACGGCTTGCGGATGCATGTGCTGGAGGCCGGATTCGAGACCAAAGGACGGCGCTGTATCCTCTTGCTGCACGGCTTTCCCGAGCTCGCCTTCTCCTGGCGCAAGGTGATGCCGGCGCTCAGCGCGGCCGGCTACCACGTGATCGCACCGGACCAGCGCGGCTACGGACGCACCACGGGATGGAGCGCGGAGTACGACGGCCCTCTCGCGCCGTTCTCGCTTCTCAATCTCGTGCGCGATGCGCTCGGCCTGGTGTCGGCGTTCGGCTACAGGCAGGTCGATGTGGTCGGACATGATTTTGGCAGCCCGGTCGCAGCCTGGTGCGCCTTGATCCGGCCCGACGTGTTTCGTTCGGTGACGATGATGAGCGCGCCGTTCGGCGGTCCGCCGCCGCTGCCGTTCGGCACGGTCGACAATCCGGCAAAGCCCGCGGTGGAAGACCCGGTGCATCGTGAGCTCGCCTCGCTGCCGCGGCCACGCAAGCACTATCAATGGTATTATTCGACACGGGAAGCCAATGCCGATATGCAGCAGGCACCGCAGGGCGTGCATGATTTCCTGCGCGCCTACTATCATCACAAGAGCGCGGACTGGACCGACAACAAGCCCTATCCGCTGCAAGCATGGTCGGCGCAGGAGCTGGCGAAGCTGCCGACCTATTACGTGATGGACTTGCACGAGACCATGGCCGAGACGGTCGCGAAGGAGATGCCCTCGCCGGCCGCGATCGCCGCGAACCAATGGCTGCGGGACAGCGACCTTGCCTATTACAGCGCCGAGTACAGCCGCACCGGATTTCAGGGCGGGCTGCAATGGTACCGCTACGGCACATCGGGCATGCTCAATGACGAGATGCAATTGCTTGCCGGCCGCAGCATCGATGTGCCCTCCTGCTTCATCTCGGGCAAGCAGGATTGGGGCACCTATCAACGGGCCGGCGCTTTCGAGACAATGCAGCGCAGCGCGTGCACGAAGATGCTCGGCTGCCATCTCGTCGACGGCGCCGGCCATTGGGTCCAGCAGGAGCAGCCGGCCGCGGTCAGCCGGTTGCTGCTCGACTTCCTCGCCAGAGCCGGCATGGCCTGATTTGACCGGGAACCACAATCTTCATCAAACAGCCGTTGCGAGATTCGGCCAGACTGCGCATCATCTTCGAGCAACCAGAGCGGGAGAAGCGCCGTGGCCGGATCGGAATGGAGTTTCAAGAGTGCGGGCGAATTGTCGGCCGCGTTGCGTGCGAAGAAGGTCTCGGTGGTCGAGCTCACGCAGGATTCGATTGCGCGTATCGAACGGCACGACGGCAGGATCAACGCGGTGTGCGTGCGCGATTTCGATCGCGCGCTCGTTGCGGCGCGCGAGGCGGATGCGGCGCTGGCGCGCGGCGAGCACAAGCCGCTGCTCGGCCTGCCCACGACGATCAAGGAATCCTTCAACATCGCAGGCCTGCCGACGACCTGGGGATTCGTGCCGCAGAAGGGCTTCAAGCCCGTGGAAGACGCGCTGGCGGTGACCCGCATCAAGCAGGCCGGCGGCGAGATCCTCGGCAAGACCAACGTGCCGGTCGGCCTCGGCGACTGGCAGAGCTACAACGACATCTACGGCACCACCAACAACCCCTACGATCTCGGCCGCACGCCGGGCGGTTCGTCCGGGGGATCGGCGGCAGCCCTCGCCGCAGGCTATTGCGCGCTCGCCACCGGCTCGGACATCGGCGGCTCCCTGCGTGTGCCGGCATTTCATTGCGGCGTGTTCGCGCACAAGCCGACCCTTAATCTCTGCGCGGCGCGCGGCGAGACCCCGCCGCCGTTTCCAGCCATTCCGCGCGAGGGCGACCTCGCCGTCATCGGGCCGATGGCGCGCACGGCGGCGGATCTGTCCTTGCTGCTCGACGTCATGGCGGGACCCGATCCTCTCGACATCGGTATCGCCTACAAGCTCGATTTGCCGGCTGCGCGGCATCAGTCGCTGCGGGATTTTCGTATCCTGGTGATCGACAGCCATCCTCTGCTGCCGAGCGACCGGGATGTCCGCAGCGCAATCGACAAGCTCGCAATCGATCTTGCGAAGGCCGGCGTCACCGTCGCACGCGAGAGCGCGCTGCTCCCGGACTTCGCGGAGACGTCCCGGCTTTACATGCGCATGCTGCTGGGTTTCCTCGGCGCGTTCCTACCTCCCGACGAGTTGGCGGATGCGCAGGCGCGGGCGAGCCAGCTCTCGCCGGAAGATCGCAGCCTCGGCGCGGAGCGACTGCGCGGCATCACCGCGAGCCACCGCGCCTGGGTCCTCGACGCAGGGACCCGCGCCGTGCTCCGCGCGCAATGGCGGGCGTTGTTCAAGAGCTTCGACGCGGTGATCTGCCCGATCATGCCGACGCCGGCCTTTCCGCACGATCATTCGCCGGAACAACGCCTGCGAACGATCAGCATCGACGGCAAGGATTACCCCTATTCCGACCAGCTCGCCTGGCCGGGCATCGCAACGCTTCCGGGCCTGCCGGCAACGGCCGTTCCGCTCGGCCTGTCGAAACACGGTCTGCCTGTCGGTGTGCAGATCGTCGGTCCCTTCCTCGAGGACAGGACGCCGCTCAAGCTCGCCGAGCTGATCGAGCGCGAGTTCGGCGGCTTCGTGCCGCCGAAGATGTTCGATGATTGATGCTTCGAAGTCCTGTAGCCCGGATGGAGCGAAGCGAAATCCGGGACAGCCGATCCGCGACAAAGATCCCGGATTGCGCTTCGCTCCATCCGGGCTACGAACTGTCATGCCCGGCTTGACCGGGCGATGACACCGTAACGGCCGCTAGCTATCGAACACGATCACGCTGCGCAGCGTCTTGCCTGCCTTCATGTTGGCAAAACCCTCGTTGATCTCGGAGAGCTTCAGCTTGGCCGAGATCCAGTCTTCCAGATGCAGCCGGCCGCGCAAATAGAAGTCGACTAGGCGCGGCATGTCGACCCGAAAGTGGTTCGAGCCCATCGAGGAGCCCTGGATCTTGCGCTCGCGCAGAAAGTCGAAGCCGTGCAGCTCGATCTTCTGCCCAAACGGGATCATGCCGACGATGGTGGCGGTGCCGCCGGAGGCGAGCATCGCAAAAGCCTGCTCGGCCGTCTCCTTGCGGCCGAGCACCTCGAAGGAATGATGCACGCCGCCATTGGTGAGGTCGCGGACCTGCTTCACGACATCGCCGTCGGCCGGGTTGATGATGTCGGTCGCGCCAAGCTTGGTCGCGAGCTGGAGTTTTGCGGGATTGGTATCGATGGCGATGATACGGCCGGCGCCGGCGATCTGCGCGCCGTTGATCGCGGCCATGCCGACGCCGCCGCAGCCGATCACCGCCACGGTCTCGCCGGCCGTCACCTTCGCCGTGTTCACCACCGCGCCATAGCCGGTGATGACACCGCAGCCGATCAGCGCGGCGAGATCGAGCGGCATGTCCTTGCGGATCTTCACAATGGCATTCTCGTGCACCAGCATCTGCTCGGCGAAGGAGGAGAGATTGAGGAACTGGTGCAGCTTCTCCGGCTTCGACCATTGCATCCGGTTGGAGACGCCCGGCAGCATCTTCACCGTCGCGTCGGTGCAGAGCACGGTGCGGCCGGTCGTGCAATTGTCGCAGGTGCCGCAGAAGACGGAGAGACATGTGACGACATGGTCGCCGGGCTTCACATAGGTGACATCGGAGCCGACCTGCTCGACCACGCCGGCGGATTCGTGTCCGAGCACTGCCGGCAGCGGATGCGGATAGAGCCCTTCCATGAAATGCAGGTCGGAGTGGCAGAGGCCGGCGACGGCGGTGCGGATCAGCACCTCGCGCGGTCCCGGCTTCGGCAGGCTGATGTCCTCGATGACGAGCGGCTGGTTGACTTCATAGAGGACGGCGGCCTTCATCGAACACTCCCTATCGCGCTTTTTGTTTGATCGCAGCGCGCAGCCTACGCCGCCAGAACCAGTTCGCCAACCTCGCTCATGCCGGCTGCGCGATCGCCGAGCAGCAGTTCGGCCATCTTCGCCTGCGCGGCATTTTCCGTCAGCCGGAACGGATCGTTCGGCGCCACGCGGTGGTCGGTCACGAGGCGCGACAGCAGCAGCCGGCGTGCATCGCCGCGCATCTCGTAAATGCGGTGTGCTTCCCAGGCGAGCGCGACTGCGCTGGCGACGTGATAGAGCGCGCTGGTGGCGCGGCGCGCATCGGCTTCGTTCTCGGACTTGGCCGCAACTTCGCGTGCGAAGCCGACGGCGCGGTCGGTGAGGCCACGCAGATGATCGCGCCAAGCCTGCGGCACCGAGGCGCTGTCGCCGAGCCGGGCGTGCAGATCGGCTGCGAGCGCGGATTCCGCGCCGTGGCGGCCGACTGCCCGCCGCAGCGCATCGATCGCGACGATGTTACCGGTGCCTTCCCAGACCGAGCCGAGATGCGCATCGCGCAGCAGGCGGGCGGTGGCGAATTCCTCGATATAGCCGATGCCGCCGCGCATCTCGAGCGCATCGCCGCAAACCTTGCGCGCATCGCGCGTGGCGCGGAACTTCAGCGTCGGCGTGAGAATGCGCAGCAGCGCCGCGGCATCCTGGCTGCCGGCCTCGGCACGGTCGAGGGCATCAGCAGTGAGGAAGCTCATCGACAGGCCCTGCTCCACCGGCAGCATGATCTTCAGCATTTGTCGCCGCCCCAGCGGCAGATCGATAATGCGCTGGCCGAACACCACGCGGTTGGTCGCCACCGTCATCGCGTCATGATAAGCGCGGCGCATCAGCGCGGTGGACTTGACGCCGTTGGAGAGCCGCGAGGAGTTCACCATCTCGGCCATCTGCACGAAACCGCGGTCGAGCTTGCCGACAGCGTAGGCGATCGCGCCTTCAAGCTTGATCTCGCCAGAGGCCATCGAGCGGGTGCCGAGCTTGTCCTTGAGGCGCACGATCCGGTAGTGGTTCTGCGAACCGTCGTCGAGGAAGCGCGGCATCAGGAACAGGCCGACGCCGCGCGTACCGGGGCCGGCGCCTTCAGGGCGCGCCAACAGCATCACGACCTTGGCGTCGGCATTCGAGCAGAACCATTTCTCGCCATAGAGGCGCCAATGGTCGCCTTCCTGCACGGCTCGCGTGGTCAGCGTGCCGACATCGGAGCCGCCTTCCTTCTCGGTCATGAACTGGCCGCCCTGGGTCAGCTTGCTCATGTCGGTCGAGGTCAGGCCATCCAGATATTTCGCCTTGAGCGCCTCGCTGCCGAAATTCGCCAAGAGCTTGGCGCAGCCATCGGTGACGTTGATCGGGCAGCCCATGCCGAATTCGGTCTGGTTGAACAGGAAGGTGAAGGCGTGCTTGGCCACAACAGGGTATTTGTCCGACCAGCCCATGATGCCTTTGCGGATTGAAAGCGCGTGGATGCCGAACTCGCCGAACGCGGCGTTCTCCAGCTCGCGATAGGCCGGATGATATTCGATCCATTGCACGTCGCGGCCGAACTTGTCGCGCTGGTGCAGGATGGGCGTGTGCCGGTCGGCGAGCCGCGCGCATTCGTCGAGATGGCCGCCGGCGAGCTCGCCGAGGCGGTCGAGATGCGGCTCGATGTGGCGGAACAGATTCTCCGGCAGATGGATGCGCAGAAGGTCCGTGAGCGCGGGATCGGCGCGGTAGAAATTCATGCCGGATGTATCGGGCGCCAGCAGGCCGGAGGATGCGGCCGCGATATCTTTTGGCTGCGCTTTAACCGGTCTTGGCATGATCGTCCTCTTCGTTTCCGTCCGACGGCAATTCTTTGCGCTTGCCGCTTTGGATGATGTCGATCATGCTCCAGTCGCGGACAGCGATAAAGCCGCAAAATGTCAGGGCGGCATGATCGCCGCGAGGGAGCAACTCGCCCTGCGGAATTGTGATCGCGCCGGCTGGTTGTCTGCGCGGACCATGCATAGATCAGCGGCTCCTACCTCCGAGAGATCACGCCATGGAACACCCGAAGTACAAGATCGCCCTCATCGTCGGTGCCGGCGAAGGCCTCAGCGCATCGCTGGCGCGCCTGCTAGCGGCGCAGGGCATCCGCATCGCGCTCGCCGCACGCAAGATCGAGAAGCTTGGCGTGCTCTGCACCGAGACCGGGGCCAAGGCCTATGCCTGCAACGCCACCGAGCCCGACGAGGTGGAGCGGCTGTTCGGTTTGGTCGAGCGCGAGATCGGCACGCCCGACCTCGTCGTCTACAACGCCTCCGGCCGCACGCGCGGGCCGTTCGTCGATCTCGTGCCCGCCGACGTCGCGCAGGCGATTGCGGTCAGCGCCTATGGCGGCTTCCTGGTGGCGCAGCAGGCCGCCAAGCGCATGCTGCCGAACCAGCACGGCGCAATCCTGTTCACCGGCGCCTCCGCCAGCGTCAAGGGCTATGCGCAGTCCGCTCCCTTCGCGATGGGCAAGTTCGCGCTGCGCGGCCTTGCCCAGAGCATGGCGCGCGAATTGTCGCCGCAGGGCATCCATGTCGCGCATTTCGTCATCGACGGCGGCATCAGGAGCGCGACGCGAAGCGATCCGGCTGACAAGCCGGACTCGATGCTCGATCCCGACGCGATCGCACAGAGCTATTGGAACGTGCTGCAGCAGCCGCGCAGCGCCTGGAGCTGGGAGCTGGAGCTGCGGCCCTGGGTGGAGAGGTTTTGAAGGCAAGCTGACAACAATACCCGTCATTGCGAGGAGCGAAGCGACGAAGCAATCCAGACTGTCTCCGCCGAAAGATTCTGGATTGCTTCGCTTCGCTCGCAATGACGAAGGAAGGGAGAAACCATGACCACGGAAACCACCATCGACACCGGCACCAATGAGCTCCTCTGCACGATCCGCGACCGCGTCGCCGTGATCACGCTGAACCGGCCGGAGGCGCGCAATTCGCTGTCGGACGCGCTGACGCCGGCGCTACGCACGATGATCCGGAGCTGCGGCGAGAATCCCGATGTCGGCGCGCTGCTGCTGACCGGCGCGGGCGAAGCCTTCTGCGCCGGCGGCAACGTCAAGGGCATGGGTGCGCATCGCGACAAGGCGAAGCTCGACATGTCCTTTGACGACAAGGTCGCCGACCTGCAGGAGCGGCAGCGGCTGCTCACCGGCGCGCTGGTGTCTGTGCGCAAGCCGACGATCGCTGCGCTGCCCGGCCCCGCAGTCGGCGCCGGGCTCGCCATCGCCATGGCCTGCGACATCCGCATCGCCGCGCAATCGGCCTTCGTTGCCACCGGCTATGCCCGCATCGCGCTCAGCGGCGATTATGGCATCGCCTGGTTGCTCACTCGGCTGGTCGGCACCGCGCGGGCGCGCGAATTGATGTTCACCGGCGAGCGCGTCGATGCCGCGCGCGCCGAGGCGATCGGCCTCGTCAACCGCGTCGTGCCCGACGACAAATTGCAGACCGAGGCGTTCGCACTGGCCAAATCGCTCGCCGAAGGCCCGCGCCTCGCGCTCCGCTACATGAAGGACAATCTCGACGAGGCCCTGCTGTTCGACTTCGAAACCGCGCGCGACCACGAAGCCGAGCGGCTGGTCCGCCTCACCACGACCGCCGACCACAAGGAGGCCGTGCAGGCCTTCATCGACAAGCGCAAGGCGGTGTTCACGGGAAAGTAGCTCCGACACAAGCGCCGTCATTCCGGGGCGATGCGCAGCATCGAACCCGGAATCCATTGGGCCGCAAAAACGCGCGGTGAAATGGATTCCGGGTTCGCGCTACGCGCGCCCCGGAATGACGAGGGGAGATAGAGCGCAAAAAAAGCCCGGCTCTGGCTTGGCCAGGCCGGGCTGCAGTCATGTCAGGCCGAGGCTGAGGGGCTGTCGGCCTGACGGGAAAGGGCGGCGAGGCGCCAGCTCGCGCAGGGAATGTCTTTCGGTTCGACACTGATCTCCTTGTCGAAGTGCACCAGCTTCCAGTCATCAGGGTGGTTGACGAACGTGAAGCCGGATTTGCGCGCGAGCGAGACCATGGTCTCGTTGGCGCGCAGCGTGTCGCCGTAGATGTGCTCGGCGCCGAGCGCGGCCGCGCGGCATTCGAGATTCTTCATCAGCGCGGTGGCGATGCCGTGGCCCTGCCAGCGGTCATCGACCGAGAGGCCGAACTCGAGCGTCGCGGTCTCGGCATGGAAGGCATAGCGGGCTTCGGCCACGATGGTCTCGAAGCCGTCGACCATCATGGTCGCAACGATTGTGAAGCGTTCGCGCTCGCCGACGTCGAGGAAATCGTGCAGCAGGCCCTTCGGCAACTCGCTGATCGCACCGAAGAAGCGGTTGTAGCGCGAGCGGGTCGAGAGCGACCGGAAATAGTGCTGCAGCTCGTCGGTGTCGCGCGGCTCGACGAAACGGACATTGAGCCGCTCGCCATGCCTCGCGCGCAGCACGTCCGAATATTGCTTGAGGTCGTCGAGGCGAAGGGTGCTCATGACACATGCCTTGCGGAAAAGGGACCGCCGGCGCCCCTGTGCTCAGGCGGCGCCGGCCTGGCGGCCTGTCAGGCCCGCCAGAAGGGTTTTTCGGCCTCGTAGGCAATGTCGGACCAGGACAGCCCGACGTCGTGGAGGTCGCGGGCGGTCCAGTGGGTCAGCTCGCGCCGGGTCCGGTAGCGTTCGTGCCAGAGGTGAAGGGTCTCGCCGATCTGGTAAAGGAGTCCGTGCGCATGATGATTTGTCATCGAATTGTCGGTCAATGTAGACATTTTCAGCTCCTTGAGCTAAGTTGACCGCTAATATCTGCCTTCTGTTGCGCCGCGACAAACGACAATTTGTACCTTTTCGCATGAAATAACGTCATGCATCCTGCTGCCAAATGACTGCCAGATTGCCCTCCCTGAACGGATTGCGGGCGTTCGAGGCCGCCGCGCGCCATCTCAGCTTCACGCTCGCAGCCAGCGAGCTGAACGTGACCCAGACCGCGATCAGCCATCAGATCCGCAGGCTGGAGGAGGAGCTCGGCATCCGCCTGTTCATCCGGCAGAACCGCGCGCTGGCGCTGACGCCGGAGGCGCGCGACTATTTGCCGGGCGTCCGCGCCGCCTTCAACGATTTGCGCCTCGCCACGGACCGTCTCCTGCGCAAGGACGACGACAAGGTGCTGACAGTGTCGACGCTGGCCTCGCTCGCCGCCAAATGGCTGCTGCCGCGGCTGACCGATTTCCAGGAGCAGCACCCCGGCATCGATGTGCGCATCACCACCTCGACCAGCCTCGTCGACTTCCAGCGCGACAATGTCGATGCCGCGATCCGCTATGGTCGCGGCCAATGGCCGGGCCTGCGCGCCGACTGGCTGATGGCGGACGAGCTGTTTCCGGTGTGCAGCCCGTCGCTGCTGCGCGGCGACAAGCCGCTGCGCCGCCCCGAGGATCTGCGCAACCATCCGCTGCTGCACACGTCGAGCACCAACAGCGACGACTGGCGGCTGTGGCTGACCGCGGCGGGCCTGCCGGCCGATATCGCAAGACACCCTGGCATCACCTTCGACATGATCTTCATGACCATCCAGGCCGCCATCGACGGCATCGGCGTGGCGATAGGACGGACCTCCTACGTGCAGGACGACATCGCCAAGGGCCGGCTCGTGGTCCCCTTCAAGATCGCGCTGCCGGCGGACGCCGGCTTTTACCTGGTCTCGCCCGAGGGCCGTCGTGAGGCGCCAAAGCTGGTCGCTTTTCGCGACTGGATGATCGCTGCAGCGCAAAATAAAGCCTGAAAATTCATCAGCTTCCCCGGCGAAATCGGTTGACTCGCCTCGCCCCGCGCGGGAAGGGGCATGGCAGATTGTCGCAGCATCAATCTGTCGCCTTGCCGAGAGAACGATTCTCGGCCGGCCACGCCTTTCCAAGGGGAGAACGCCATGGCTGGATCAGCCGCATCGACCAATCCACCCGCAATCAAATCGCGCATCGGCGCCATCCTGCGCGCGACCTCGGGCAATTTCCTCGAGCAGTTCGACTTCTTCCTGTTCGGCTTCTATGCCGCCGCGATCGGCAAGGCGTTCTTCCCCTCCACCAACGAGACGGCCTCGCTACTCAACACGTTCGGCGTGTTCTGGCTCGGCGCTCTCATGCGTCCCGTCGGCGCGATCGTGCTCGGCGCCTATATCGACCGCATCGGCCGCCGCCAAGGCCTGATCGTCACGCTCGGCATCATGGCCTTCGGCACCGTCGTCATCGCGTTCTGCCCGAGCTACGCGACCATCGGCATCGCCGCGCCGGTCATCGTGCTGATCGGCCGGTTGCTGCAGGGCTTCTCGGCAGGCGTCGAGCTCGGGGGCGTGTCGGTGTACCTCGCCGAAATTGCAACGCCCGGCAATCGCGGCTTCTACACCTCGTTCCAATCCGCGAGCCAGCAGGTCGCGATCTTCGTGGCCTCGATCCTCGGCTTCATTCTTTCCGAGGTGATGCCGGCCGACACGGTGGCCGCCTGGGGCTGGCGCATTCCCTTCTTCGTCGGTTGCCTGATTATTCCGCTGATCTTCGTCCTGCGGCGGACGCTGGAGGAGACACCAGCCTTCCTCGCGATGAGAAAGCATCCGACGACGCGCGAGGTGCTCGCCTCCGCCCTCGCCAACTGGCGCATCGTGGTGCTCGGCATGATGATCGCGATCCTGACCACGACGACGTTCTACTTCGTCACGGTGTACACGCCGACCTTCGGCAAGACCGTGCTGAAGCTGTCGACCCAGGATGCTCTGCTGGTCACGCTGCTGGTGGCGGTGAGCAACTTCGTCTGGAATCCGGTCGGCGGCGCGCTGTCCGATCGCATCGGCCGCAAGCCGGTACTGCTCGCCATCGCGGGCCTTTCGCTCATCACCGCCTATCCGGCGCTGCACTGGCTGGTGGCCGCGCCGACGTTCGGCAAGTTGCTCGCGGTCGAGATGATGTTCTCGTTCTATTTCGGCGTCTACAGCGGCACCATGCTCGGCGCACTCGTCGAGATCGTGCCGGCGCATGTGCGCACCACCTGCTTCTCGCTCGCCTTCGCGCTCGCCGCCGCCCTGTTCGGCACCTTCACGCCGTTCGCCTCGACCTGGCTGATCGAGCGCACCGGCGACAAGGCCGCGCCCGGCTTCTGGCTGATGTTCGCCGCCCTGCTCGGCATCATCGCGGCCTCGACGGTGTATCGCGGCGGCGGCACAGTGCCGGCCTATGATGCGGTGCCGGAGCCGGTGGCGGGCCGCTAGACGGTGTCATTTCGGGACGCGCACTCTCTTCACCTCTCCCCGTAAGAACGGGGCGAGGGGCGTACTGCCCGTGCCGCCTACAGCTCCACCACCACGTAATCGCTCTCGATCCTGACCGGAATCGTCTCGGCGACATAGGGTCCCTTCACCACGCTCGCGCCCGGCTCGACATGGGCGGGATAGGCCTTCACGCGGAAACGGCGGGGGTCGCAATAGGATTGGCCGGTGCGGATGTCGAACTCCCAGCCGTGCCAGGGGCAGCGGATGATCTCACCTAACTTGGTGTATTCGATCTCGCCGGGGTTGCTCGACTGTGCGAGACCGATCAGCGGGCCCTCACACAGCGCCGCGCCTTGATGCGGGCAGCGGTTCATCAGGCCGAAATATTCGCCCTTGATGTTGAAGACTGCGATCGGCCGCCCGTCGATCTCCAGGAATTTTCGCGTGCCGGGCGGAAGCTCGTCGACCGCGGCAATCACATGCCGCGCCATGCTATGTTTTCCGCATGATCTGACCGAAAAACCGCTTCACACTTTTTCGGATCATGCGGTTATCCCGTACAGCTTCTTTGCGTTGCCGAGATAGAACGCCTCGCGATTGTCCTCGCTGACTCCCGCCGGCAGCACGCGCGACGGCTCGTCATAGTCCCAATGCGGATAATCGGTGGCGAACAAGAGACGATCCCAGCCGATCCATTTGATGACATCGAACAGATCCTCGCGCCTTTCAGGATCTTCCATCGGCTGCGTCGTCCACCACACCTGCTCGCGGATATATTCCGACGGCGGCCGTTTTACATGCGGCACCTCGCTCCTGAGCCGCTGCCAGGCCTTGTCCAGCCGCCACGCCAGCGACGGCGCCCAGCCGAAGCCGGCCTCGATCATCACCATCTTCAATTTCGGGAAGCGCTCGAACACGCCCTCCAAAACCAGGCTCGCAAGCGCCGATTGCTGGCACTGCGAATGCCCGACCATCTCCTCGATGTAATAGGACGGCCAGCCTGAGGGTGTGATCGGATTGCCACCGAAGCCGAAGGCGTGGACGCCGACGGGAAGGCCGGCCTCTTCCGCAGCCTGATAGATCGGCCAATAGCGGCGCTGGCCGAGCGGCTCGACATTGCGGCTGAGCAGCAGCACCTGCACGAAATTCTTGTCCCCGGCGCGCTCGCGGATCTCGGCCGCAGCCGACAGCCCATCCTCATTGCCCACGACGATGGAGGCCTTCAGCCGCTTGTCCTTGCTGGTCCATTTGTCGATCTGCCAATCGTTGATCGCCGAGCACAGAGCGGCTGAGAGCTCGTGATTGCGGATGCCCTGCCCGGTGTTGAGTGGATTGAGCACGCCCAGCTGCACGTTGTTGGGATCGAGCAATTGCTTCTGCATGAAGGCGAGCGAGGAGCCCTGCGGGCCGCCTTCCGGCGGATAGGCATCGCGGCGCGAGGCGTTGGGCTGGGCCTTCGGATAGGGCGGGCCTTCCATCATGCCCTGATAGGCATGGACGCCGTAAACCTCGAGATGGTGCTGCCAGCGTTTGGCGAGGTAGGGGTAGAGCTCGGTGTGGGTCGTACGCGCCGGATGGATGTCGCAGTCCGCGATTGCGGTTTTGACGTTCAGTGGGGAAGCGGCTTCTTGGTTCTCGCGGAACTGGATATTCATCGCCTTGCCTCCTTTGGCAGCGGGCTCATTTCAGGCGGGGATAGGTTGCATGCGGATTGTCGATCATGATCTTGCGCACGAGATCGGGGGACAGACCTTCGGGCAGCGCGTCCTGGCCGTCGAACTGCCAGTGCGGATAGTCCGTGGAGAATAGGACCAATTCGTCGGACTGCATATGATCAAACAGGCGAATTAATGTCTGAGGTTCCGGCGGCGCATCAAATGGCTGTAACGAGAAACGGATGTTGCTGCGCACAATCTCCAGCGGCGCGCGATCGACCCACGGCGTCTCCATCCGTACCCCGCGCCAGAACTTGTGCAGGCGCCAGAGATAGGGCGCGATCCAGGACACGCCGGACTCCAGCATCACCATTTTCAGCCGCGGATATTTGGCGAACACGCCCTCGACGATCAGGCTGGTGAGCTGGGTCTGGAACGCCTGGGCCTGCCCAACATAATCCTCGATGTGATAGGACCCCCAACCCACGGCGGTCGGCGGATTGTGATAGGCGGAACCGGCGTGGATGCCGACCGGGAGTTCCAGACGTTCCGCGGCCTCGTAGATCGGCCACAGCGCGCGCTTGCCGAGCGGCGTATCGCCCATGACCAGCATCAGCACCTGCACGAAGCGCTCGTCCGGTGCACAGCGCTCGATCTCGGCAACGGCTTTCTCGACGCTTTGCGTGGGGATCACGATCGAGCCGCGCAGCCGCGAGTCGCGATCGAGCCATTCCTTCGCCAGCCAATCATTCAGCGCGCGGCAGAAGGCGGCCTGCATGTCTTCCGAAAACACCATCTGCACGCCGTAGAGCGGATTGCAGATGGCGTATTCGAGCTTGAAAGCATCGAGCACGTGACGCTGCATGGCCTCCAGACTCTCGCCGGGCTTGCCGGTCTCGGGGCGCCAGTCCGGCCGCGCGGTGATCGGCGAGTTCTGCGGATAGGATTGCGAGATAAGGTCGACCATGCCGCGCGTCGTGACCTGATCGCGCCAATAATCGTTCAGGTACGGCAGCAGGCTGGTCAGATGCGGCACGGCCGGATGCACGTCGCAATCGATGCCGCCGGCGATCAGGGATGCCATCACGTCTCCCTTCTCACGTTTCCTCGCATGTCTCTTCTTGTCCCCGCCATTCAAGCAGGCCTGCCCGCCGCCCGCAACTCGGCCAAGCGTCCTGTCATATGCTAGGAAGGCTGAGCTCGGTTGCGAAGGAATGAGGGGTTACGACATGAAAGAGCTCGTCGGCATTGCGGAACAGGTCGCCGCCAAACTGATCGCGCGCAAACAGACCATTGCGGTTGCCGAATCCTCCGCCGGCGGCCTCATCGCGGCCAGCCTGCTCGCGGTGCCCGGCGCATCCGCCTATTTCCTCGGCGGCGCGGTGGTCTATACGCGCGATGCCAGGCGCGTGCTGATGGATATTTCGGACGAAGGAATGAAGGGCTTTCGGTCCTCGTCAGAGCCCTACGCGCAATTGCTGGCCGAGCAGATGCGAACGCGCTTCGACAGCGACTGGGGCCTGTCCGAGACCGGCGCCGCCGGCCCCACCGGCAACCGCTACGGCGATTCGGCGGGCCATAGCTGCATGGCGGTTGCAGGGCCCGCCATGGAGGTGATGACGCTGGAGACGGGGAGCAATGACCGGTTCGGCAACATGCAGATGTTCGCAGCGGCGGCGCTGCGGTTGCTGCTGAGGAAGCTGGAGGGGTGAGAAAGAGGAGCGACAGCTACCGTCCTAAATGCCGCATGAAAATCCGCACCACATAGCCCTGAAACCGCGGTGCCTCGTCGTAGAGATCCGACGCGATCCGCTCGATGGTCTCGCGCAGCGACAGGAATTGCGCCTGACGTGCGCTGCTTTCGGTGCCCTGCATGCCCGCGAGCTCGTCCATCGCGGCGTCGCTGATCTGGCACTGCACGACCTCGCCGTCGTTCAACATGGTGAAGCGAAAGGCCAGCCGTTCCAGATCATGGCCAATGATCTTGTGGCGCATGAGCGGCATCAAGTCGTCCCGGTCGAGCCCCGCGTCGGACAATGCTGAAAATCGCTCCGCTTGTCAGCAGCAAAGTGCGGCTTCGGCCCTACTGGAACGCCACTTCGGCAAAGCTGCGGAGCTTGCGCGAATGCAACCGTTCCGATTCCTGCTGCTTGAGCCGCTCCAGCGCCTTCAGGCCGATCTCGAGGTGCTGGCCGACGCGGCGGCGGTAGAATTCGCTGGCCATGCCCGCGAGCTTGATCTCGCCATGCAGCGGCTTGTCGGAGACACACAGCAGCGTGCCGTAGGGAACGCGGAAGCGGTAGCCATTGGCGGCGATGGCGGCCGATTCCATGTCGAGCGCGACCGCGCGCGATTGCGACAGCCGGCGGATCACCTCAGGCCCGGAAATTTCCCAATTGCGGTTGTCGACGCTCGCGACCGTGCCGGTGCGCATCAGGCGCTTGAGCTCGAAGCCTTCAAGCCCGGTGACGTCCTCGACCGCCTCCTCGAGCGCGACCTGCATCTCGGCCAGCGCAGGGATCGGCACCCACAGCGGCAGCTCGCGATCGAGCACGTGATCCTCGCGCACATAGCCGTGCGCGAGCACGTAATCGCCGAGCCGCTGCGTGTTGCGCAGGCCGGCGCAATGGCCGAGCATCAGCCAGGCATGCGGCCGCAGCACCGCGACGTGGTCGGTGACGTTGCGTGCATTGGACGGACCGGTGCCGATGTTGATCAACGTGATGCCGCGATAGCCAGGTGCGACCAGATGGAAGGCCGGCATCTGCGGTGCGCGAGCCGGCGCGGTGCCGCTGATCGCGCCGCCGCTGTTCGTGATCACGTTGCCCGGCGCGACGAAAGCTTCGAGCCCGGCTTCGCCGGACTGCAGCCGCTGCTGGCACGCTTGCGCGAAGGCATCGACATAGAACTGGTAGTTGGTGAAGATCACGAAGTTCTGGAAATATTCGGGATCGGTGCCGGTGTAGTGATAAAGCCGGCGCAACGAGTAATCGACGCGGGCGGCGCGGAACAGGGACAGCGGCTCCGGCGTATCAGGCTGGAGCTCGAAAGTGCCGTCGGCGATCGAATCGTCCATGGTCGCGAGAACGGGCACGTCGAACGCATCGCGCAGCGAGCGTGTCACGGGCGAGTTCTCGCTGGTGGTGATCGCGGCTTCGATATTGATGTCGCGCCGATAGGCGAAGTGGATCGGGATCGGCTCGGCGGACTCGCCGATCTCGACGGGCACGCCGTGGTTCTGGATCAAGAGGCCGATCTGCTCGGTGAGATAGCTGCGGAACAGATCCGGCCGCGTCACGCTGGTTTCATGCACGCCGGGCCCGGCGACGAAGCCGTAAGCAAGGCGCGAATCCAGCCGCGCATGCGTCGCAGTGGTGATACGGACGAAGGGATAGTAGGCGCGAACCCGCATCGTGATCGCTTCGCCGCCGACATAGGCTTCAAACCGGTCGCGCAGGAATTTCGTGTTGCGCTCGTAGATTTCCTCGAGGCGGGCAACGGCGAGGGACGCGTCGGAGAAGGATGCGGTGGGGATGGAGGGTGGAGATTGCATGGTTCGACCGCCGGGTGATTGGGCCTGAGTCGAACTATAGCAAAGAAGGCGGTGTTGTAGGGTGGGTTAGCGCAGCGTAACCCACCACTTCCGCATCCTCGGTTAGAGAAGCGGTGGGTTACGGCTTCGCCTAACCCACCCTACGAGACCACGACGCGCTGTCGTGCGTCACTTCTCGCGGAAGGCGCGCATCAGCTGGTCGTGAAGCGGCTTCATCAGATAGGACAGCATCGTGCGGTCGCCGGTCTGGACGAAGGCTTCCACCGGCATGCCGGGGATCATCTTGACGTCGCCGAGCCTGGCGATCTCTTCCGGCGGCATCGAGACGCGGATGGTGTAGTAGCCTTGGCCGGTGCGCTGGTCGGTGGTGACGTCGGGCGAGACGCGGCTGACGACACCGTTGAGCTCGGGCGTGGTGCGCTGATTGAACGCGGACAGGCGCAGCAGCGTCTTCTGGCCGATCTGGAGCTTGTCGATGTCGACCGGATTGACCTTGGCCTCGACCTGGAGATCGTCGGTCTGCGGCACGATCAGCATCAAGGTATCGCCGGCCGTGACGACGCCGCCGATCGTGTGCACCGTCGATTGCAGCACCATGCCATCCTGCGGCGCGCGGATGTCGACGCGGCGGAGCTGGTCTTCGGCCGCGACCTTGCGCTCGATCAGCTCGCCGATCTTGTCGTTGGTTTCGCGCAGGTCCTTGGAGACCTCGCTGACCACGTCCTTGTCGATCTGGATGATCTGGAGCTCGGTCTCGGTGATCTTGCCCTTGGCCTGGGCGCGCGCGGCGATGTACTGCGCGCGCTCGCCGTTGAGGCGGGCCGAGTCGCGCTCGAGCTGGGTCAGGCGCGAGATCTGCACAAGACGCTTCTCGTAGAGCTCACGCACGCCGGTGAGCTCGTTCAGCACCAGCGCGATCTCCTGGTCCTTGGCTTTTTCCTGGGCGCTGAGACCGGCGATCTCCTCGTTGAGCTGCGTGATGCGTTCGCGGAGCTGCGCCTTCTGCCCGGTGCGGCCATTGACGCGGACCTCGAACAGCTTGGTCTCGGCCGCAAGCAGCGCCTTGACGTCGGGATCGCCCGCCCGCTCGATGAGGCCTTGCGGGAACTCGATTCGCTCGAGGCCGCGCTGCTCGGCCTGCAATCGCGCCGCACGCACCTGCGCCGCATCGAGGTTCTTGGTGACGATGGCAAGATTGGCCTTGGTGACGGTGTCGTCGAGCCGCACCACGATGTCGCCGGACTTGACCAGGTCGCCGTCGCGGGCGCGCACCTCGCCGACCACGCCGCCGGTCGGATGCTGCACCTTCTTGACGTTGGATTCGACCACGATCTGGCCCGGCGCAATCAGCGCGCCCGAGATCAGGACGGTCGAGGCCCAGCCGCCGAGGCCGACGACCAGGACCAGCACGATCACAAGGCCGAGCATCAGGTGGAACCTGATGGAGTCGCGGACGGTCTTCGCGGCCGCCTTGGTGCCGCCGATGGCCAACGTGCTCATGGCTTCGTGCTCATGGTTTGGCCACTCCGCCTTCGCTGACGATCTTGATCGGCGCCGGCGGCGTCACGCGCGGCTGCAGCACCTGGGCGAGCACCTGCTCCTTCGGCCCAAAGGCCTGCATGCGACCGTCGCGCAGCACCAGGATCTGGTCGACCGCCTCGACGCCGATCGGGCGGTGCGCCACCACGACGACGATGGCACCGCGCTCGCGCGCCGAGCGGACGGCGCGGGTCAGCGCCTCGTCGCCTTCGGTGTCGAGATTGGAATTGGGCTCGTCGAGCACGATCAGGAAGGGGTTGCCGTAGAGCGCGCGCGCCAGCGCCACGCGCTGGGCCTGACCTGCGGAAAGCGCGGCGCCCTGCTCGCCGACTTGGGTGTTGTAGCCCTCGCGCATCTTGATGATCATCTCGTGCACGCCGGCCTCCTTGGCCGCGGCGATGATCGCCTCGGAGGTGGCCTCGGGATCGAACCGGCTGATGTTCTGCGCGATGGTGCCGCCGAACAATTCGACGTCCTGCGGCAGATAGCCGATATGGCGGCCGAGCGCGTCGCTCGTCCATTGATCGAGCGCCGCGCCGTCGAGCCGCACCTTGCCGCGCACCGGCTGCCAGACCCCGACCAGCGCGCGGATCAGCGACGACTTGCCGGAACCGCTCGGGCCGATCACGCCGAGGCCGTTGCCGGCGGCGAGCGCGAAGGTGACATCCTGCACCACGAGACGCTGATCGCCGGGCGGCACCATGGCGACGCCCTCGACCGAGAGCCGGCTGGTCGGCGCCTGCAGCTGGGTTGGCATCGCCTGCGCCGGCATCTGCTCCAACAGGCGCGTCAGCCGCTGCCAGCTCTGGCGCGCCGCGACGAAGGATTTCCAATGCGCGATGGCGAGATCGACCGGCGCTAGCGCGCGGGCGGACAGGATCGAGCCGGCGATGATGATGCCGGCCGTCGCCTCCTGGTGGATGACGAGATAGGCGCCGACCGCGAGCACGGCCGATTGCAGCATCATCCGCAGCACCTTTGCGACCGCGCCGAGACCACCGGCGACGTCGCTCGCCCGCTGATTGCCGGCGAGGTATTTTTCGTTGGCCTCGCTCCAGCGCTGGTTCATCCGGCCGGCCATCCCCATCGACACCATCACTTCGGCGTTGCGGCGGCTGGCCTGGGCGAGATCGTTGCGCTGGGCGGCGAGGCCCATCGCTTCCTTCGCCGGCTGGCGGGACATGAACTCGGTGACCAGCGTCAGCCCGACCAGGATGATGGCACCGACCAGCGCGGTGACGCCGATCAGGACATGGAAGGCGAAGCAGATGGCGAGATAGAGCGGCAGCCAGGGCAGGTCGAAGAATGCGCTGGGGCCCATGCTGCCGAGGAAGGAGCGGACATTGTCGAGATCGCGCAGCGGCTGCAGGCCCTCGTTGCGGCTGCCGACCAGCAGCGGCAGGCGCACGATGGTGTCGAACACGCGCTTATTGAGGGCCTCGTCGAGCGCGGTGCCGATCCGCCCCAGGATGCGGTTGCGGATCATGTCCAGCACGCCCTGCGCCATGTAGAGGAAGCTGGCGAGGATGATCAGGCCGACCAGGGTGGGGATGCTGCGGCTCGGCAGCACCCGGTCATAGACCTCCAGCATGAAGATCGACCCGGTCAGATAGAGCAGGTTGATCATGCAGCTCATCAGGCCGACGCCGATGAAGGCCGTGCGACAAGCGCGCAAGGCGTCACCGAGCTCCGAACGGCGGACGCCAGGGATGGCTGCCATCAGTCTGATCTCTTTCGGCTAACGGGCAAAGCCCTGATTTCAAAGGCGATTCAAGGAGTACTCGCCTTGGATTAACATCTGTTTTCCGGCCGTCCAACGCGGTCGAATTTAATCCGAGGCCTCATGGGCCACATCTACCCCCGATAGCCTTCCACGCAAGTCCGGAATTCCACAGGCTTGCGGCTTTTTCTTGCAGGCTTTCAGCCGCTTCCGCGAAAAGCGCGGCTCAAGTTCCGCTCAGCCGAATGCAGAGGCTAGAGCCGGCCCCCGCCGCGCACAAGGCGTACCACCAGCAGCAGGATGACCGCGCCGATGGCAGAATAGACAATTTGGGAGATCAAGCCGCTGCCGAGGCGGATGCCGAGCTTTGGAAACAGCAGGCTCGCCACCAGCGCACCGCAGATGCCGATCACGATGTCGCCGATCAGGCCGAACCCGGCGCCCCGCACGATCTTGCCGGCGAGCCAACCGGCGACGAGACCGACGAACAGGATGACGAGAAGGCCTTCGTTGGAAATGTACATCCGTGAGGTCCCTCTCCGTGAAAGGCGCCATGGAACGGGAACCGGAATGAACGGGGTGTGAATGCTGGAAAGGCTCGCACAGCCCGGTTCAACTCATCCGAACTATGACAGCACGGTGGCCGGCTCCGCCAGGACGCATCTGGCGGCCCGACCCGGCCCGACCGCGACATTCCCGGGCAATTGCTCCAGGCAGCGCGGCTCGGCGAGCTTGCAGCGGGGAGCGAAGGAGCAATTGTGCGGCTTCTCGGCCAGCGACGGCGGCGTGCCGGGGATGGTCTCCAGCCGCTGTCCGCGCTTGGCGCCGTGGATGGTGGAGGCGAGCAGGCCCTTGGCATAGGGATGCACCGGCGAGCGGACGATGTCGCGCAAGGTGCCCTGCTCCACGATCTGGCCCGCATACATCACCGCGACGCGGTCGCAGATCTCGATGGCGACGCCGATGTCGTGGGTGACGAAGATGACGGACATGCCGAACTCGCGCTGCAGCTCCCGCAGCAAGAGCAGAATCTGGATCTGCACGGTGGCATCGAGCGCCGTCGTCGGTTCGTCCGCCAGCAGGATTTTTGGCCGGCAGGCCAGCGCCAGCGCAATCATCGCGCGCTGGCGCATGCCGCCGGACATTTCGTGCGGATAGGCATCCAGCCGGCGCTTGGCCGAGGGAATGCGCACGACCTCGAGCATCTCCAGCGCCCGTGCGCGCCCTTCTGCAAAGCTCTTGCCTTCGTGGCGCACCACGCTTTCGGCGATCTGCGCGCCGATCGTGTAGACCGGATCGAGCGCAAGCGCCGGCTCCTGGAAGATCATCGAGACGGTCTGGCCGCGGAACGACGACAGCTGCTCGTCGTTCATGGCCAGCACGTCCTGTCCCATGACGTTGACCGTCCCCGAAATCTGCGTGCGCTTCTTCGGCAATAGGCGCATCAAGGCACGCAGCGTCACGCTCTTGCCCGAACCGGATTCGCCGAGCAGGCCCAGCACCTCGCTATTGCCGAGCGAGAGACTGAGATCGTTCACGGCATAGACCGTGCGCTCGCCGGTGAAGCGGATGTTGAGGCCTGAGATCTCGACGAGGTTTCTCATGACGGCAGCTTCGGCAATCGGTCGTGATAGTCGGTGACGCGCTGGTACGCGGCGCCGATGGTCAGCAGGGTGGCTTCGTCGAAGGAGCGGCCGATCAGCTGCATGCCGACCGGCAGGCCGGTCGTGGTGAAGCCCGAAGGAATGGTCAGTGACGGCAAGCCCAGGAAATTCACCGGGCGGGTGAACAGCGTCAGCCGCTGCAACAGCGCCGGCGCGTTCGGGCCGCCGCCGACGTCGCTCTCCTCGATCGTCGGCGCCGGCACCGGGGACGCCGGCGCGATCACCGCATCGACGCCTGCCGTCGCGGCATTGTGGGCCGCGAGCGCCGACCCGCGCCAACGCATCGCTTCGAGATAGGTGATGGCGGGAACGGCGAGGCCGTTCTGAAGCCGCATCAAGACCTGCGGGCCATAGTCCTGCGGACGCTCGATCATCCAGCGCTTGTGGAAGGCGGCAGCTTCCGCGGCGAGCACGAGCTGGCTGGCCGAGGACAATTGCCGCTGGTCCGGCAGCTCGACCTTGACGATGTCGGCGCCCTCGCGCTTGAGCACCGCGATGGTCTCGTCCAGCACGCGCGCGACCTCGCTGTCGAGATCGTCGACATAGAATGAGGCGGGCACGCCGATCTTGAGACCCCTCAGCGAAGCCTTGGTGGCTGCGACGTAGTCCGCGAGCGGCTCGTGGCTGCAGGTCGAATCGGCGGGATCGGGCCCGGCCATCAGCGCCAGCAAGAGCGCGCAATCCTCGGCGGTGCGGGCCAGCGGGCCGACGGTGTCGAGCGATTGCGACAGCGGCATTGCGCCGGCGCGGCTGACGCGGCCGACCGTGGTCTTGAGCCCCGTGACGCCACAGAAATGTGCGGGCATGCGGATCGAGCCGCCGGTGTCGGAGCCAAGCGCCGCATAGGTCAGGCGCGCGGCCACCGCCGAGCCGGAGCCGGATGAGGAGCCGCCGGTGATATGGGCGACGTTCCAGGGATTGCGCACCGGACCGTAATGAGCGTTGTGTCCGGTCGGGCCATAGGCGAACTCGGCGAGATGCAGCGTGCCGAGCCGGACCTGGCCGGCGTCCTTGAGCCGCTGCAAGGCGGTGGACGTGACGTTCGGCACGAAGTCGCGGCGGATCAGCGAGCCGCAGGTCGAGACGTGGCCGGCATCGTAATACATGTCCTTGTGCGCAAGCGGCACGCCATGCAGGGGACCGCGGACATTGCCCTTGGCCAGCTCGGCATCGGCGGCATCCGCCGCTTTCAATGCCGCTTCTGCCTCGATCGACATGAAGGCGTTGAGATGCGGCTGCCACTGCGCGATGCGCTGCAGCAGCGCACGCGTCGCCTCGTGCGAGGACACCTGCTTCATCGCGATCGCGCGCGCGACCTCGGTGAGCGTCATCAGAGCGGGCTCACGGCTCATTTGGACACCTTCTGCGTCTGCGCGAGCACGTAAGTTGCGGGCTCCAGATCGAACGGCAGCGTGCCGGCGATCGCGGCGAAGCCTTCGAAGGCGGGGCCGATGGCGTTGGAGATGCGGGTTGCGATCTCGTCGTCCACGGGGACGCCGGCGATATGCGCGATCGGCTTGATCTCTTTCGGTGTCGGTCTCGTCATGCGGTTTCTCCCCTGGGGGCGCGGCTGTGGCCTGAACCCGGTATCGCCATGTAGCACGCGGCCTCGTGACCCATATTATCCAGCGCGGTGAGCTTTGGTGTCGCATTTGCGCAGAGCGGCTCCGCAAACGGGCAGCGGGTGTGGAAGCGGCAGCCGGGGGGCGGATCGATCGGATTGGGCGGATCGCCCGTGATCGGCGGCGTCTCGGTGCGCTTGTCGGGATCCGAAGACGGCATCGCGGCGAGCAGCGCCCGGGTGTAGGGATGCGCCGGGCTGTCCCAGACCTGGTCGACCGGGCCGAGCTCGACGACCTCGCCGAGATACATCACCAGCACGCGGTCCGAGATGTAGCGCACCACGTTGAGGTCGTGGCTGATGAAGAGATAGGTGAGGCCGAATTCGCGCTTGAGATCGGCGAGCAGGTTGAGCACCTGCGCCTCGACGGATTTGTCGAGCGCCGAGACGGCCTCGTCCAGGATCACCAGCCGCGGCGACAGCGCCAGCGCGCGCGCGATGTTGACACGCTGGCGCTGGCCGCCGGAAATCTCGTGCGGATAGCGGTTGGCGAAGTTTTCCGGGCGCAGGCCGACCTTGCCGAGCAGCTCTCGCGCCAGGTTGCGCGCCGCGCCATCGGCCATGCCATGGACCTTTGGACCGAAGGCGACGGATTCCTCGATCGTCAGGCGCGGGTTGAGCGAGGCGTAGGAATCCTGGAACACCATCTGCATGCCGCGGCGCAGCTCGCGCAAGCTTAGCGACTGGCCGACGGTCATGCCGTCATAGATGATGTCGCCGTCATCGCGCGGCATCAGGTGCATCAGGAGCCGCGCGGTGGTGGACTTGCCGCAGCCGGACTCGCCGACGATGCCGACCGTCTCGCCCTTGGCGACAGAGAAGGAGACATTGTCGACGGCACGCACCGTGCGCTTGGCGGCGAACAGGCCGCCGCGCACCGGGAAATGCTTGGTCAGGCCGTTGACCTGCAGCAGCGGCTGCGCGAGCCCACCGCGGTCCTCGACCGGCTCCAGCATTTCGACGGAGGTGTTGGTTTCGCTCATGGCCTAGTTCCTGATGTCCATGGCGCTACGCAGGCCGTCCGAGAGCAGATTGAAGCAGATCGAGACCGCGAAGATCATCGCGCCCGGCAAGGCTGCGACCCAGGGATTAACGTAGATCGCGGTGCGTAGCGTGTTCAGCATCAGGCCCCATTCCGGCTCCGGCGGCTTGGTGCCGAGGCCGAGGAAGGACAGACCGGCCGCCAGGATCATCGAGACCGAGATCAGACTGGTGGCATAGACGAAGATCGCGCCCAGCACGTTGCCGAGGATGTGGACGCGCATGATGGTGAAGGCGCCCGCGCCGGAGGCACGTGCGGCCTCGACGAAGTCCATGTTGCGCACGCCGGTGGTGACGCTCTCGGCGACGCGGGTGATCTGCGGCACGAACACGATGGTCAGCGCCACGATGGAGTTGAGGATGCCGGCGCCGAGCGCGCCGGAGATCGCGATCGCCAGCAGCACCGACGGGAAGGCGTAGAACACGTCCACCGTGCGCATGATCGCGGTGTTGAGCTTGCCGCCGACATAGCCGGCAATGATGCCGAGCGAGGTGCCGATGCAGAAGGCCAGGATCACGGGCAGGATGCCGATGACCAGCGACAGGCGCCCGCCATAGATCAGCCGGGCCAGCATGTCGCGGCCGAGCTCGTCAGTGCCGAGCGGATAGCCTGTGGTGCCGATGTGGCGGAGGCGGCGGATCATCGAACCCTTGTAGGGGTCTTCGAGCCCGAGCCACGGCGCGAGGATCGCGGACAGGAAGATCAGCAGCAGCACCAGAGCGCAGGCCATGCTGACCTTGTCGCGCATGATGCGCCGGCCGACGGTCGCCCAATAACCGCGCGCCTTGGTGGCGGGCGCGGCCTGCAGCGCGGCATCGCTGGCGGTGGCGGACAACGGAAGCTCGCTCATCGGCTAGCCCCGCTTGATGCGCGGGTCGATCGCGGCTTGGGCGATGTCGACCAGGAGATTGAGGAAGACGAAGAACAGCGCCAGGATCAGGATCGTGCCCTGCAGCAGCGGCAGGTCACGCTGGAAGATCGCCGAGTTGAGCAGGAAGCCCGAGCCAGGCCAGGAGAACACGGTCTCGATCAGGATCGAGCCGCCGAGCATGTAGCCGAGCTGAAGCCCCATCACCGCGAGCGCGGTGGGCGCGGCATTCTTGATGACGTGGCGGAACACGCCGGTTTCGCGCAGGCCCTTTGCACGCAAAGCCTCGACGAAGTCCTGCGAGAGAATGTCGCCAGTGAGCGCGCGCACCGTGCGGGTGACGATGCCCATCGGGATCACCGACGTCGTGATCGCCGGCAGCACGAGATATTTGAGGTGCGCCCAATCCCAGGCCCAGGAATTGGAGCCGCTGGGGCCGGCGCCGACCGCGGGCAGCCAGTTCAGCTGGACCGAGAAAATGATGACGAGCAGCATGCCGAGCCAGTAATGCGGCACCGAGACGCCGGCGATGGCAAAGGAGGTCGCGACCTTGTCGACCCAGGTCTCGCGGAAATAGCCGGCGATCAGGCCGAGCAGGACGCCCATGGTGAAGCCGATGATGGCGGCGGCAATCGCGAGCGTGACGGTGTTGCCGACCGCGCGCATCACCTCGGCCAGCACCGGACGCCCCGTCGCGATGGAATTGCCGAGATCGCCGTGAAGGGCACGCAACAGCCACAGGCCGAACTGCACCGGCAGCGGCCGGTCGAAGCCGTAGGCGGCGCGCAGCTGCGCGGCGAGCTCCTGCGACGCATCGGCCGGCAGCACGGCGACCAGCGGATCGCCCGGCGTGATGTGCACGAGCAAGAAGCACACCAGCGCGACGCTGATGACGATCGGGACGACGTAGACAATGCGTCTGGCGGTATAGGCGAGCACTGGTCTTCTTTCTTCCTTCTCCCCTTGCGGGAGAAGGTGGCGCGCAAGCGCCGGATGAGGGGTTCGGTCCGCGGACGCAACTTTTCCAATCGAAGGGTCCGCATCCGCGGAGAGAGACCCCTCACCCGGCTTCCCTAAAGCGAAGCCACCCTCTCCCACAAGGGGAGAGGGTGCACCGAGCAAATCGACAGAGCTACTGCGCGATCGACACCGGCGAGAAGTCGATGAACCAGCTCTTCGGTTGCACGACGCCTGTCACCTTCGGGCTCATGGCGCGC
The DNA here is from genome assembly GCF_003122645.1 of Bradyrhizobium sp. SUTN9-2. Lineage (NCBI taxonomy): Bacteria > Pseudomonadati > Pseudomonadota > Alphaproteobacteria > Hyphomicrobiales > Nitrobacteraceae > Bradyrhizobium > Bradyrhizobium sp. SUTN9-2. Next base: position 1,490,592 of record NZ_LAXE01000001.1, on the reverse strand, counting down.
GGGCCGACGTCGTGGGCGACGTAGAGGAAGGCGGCGTCATCGACGGAGGCTGCGTGCAATTCGGCGAGTGCGGCGTCGCGCGCGGCGGGATCGAAGGTCTGGCGCGCCTTCTTCACCAGCTCGTCGAATTTGGGGTTGTTGATGAAGCCCCAATTGTTCGAGACCGGCGGCGCCATGCCCGACTGCAGGAAGCGCACCAGCGCGAAGAACGGGTCCATCGCCGCGTAGGTGACGTTGGTCGCGTGCGAGCCGTTGGCGCTGGGATCCTTGGCGCCGCGGCGCCAGTTGGTGAATAGCGTATTCCATTCGATGACGTCGAGCTGGACGTCGAAATAGCATTCGGCCAACGCCTGCTGGAGATACTCGTTCATCGGCAAGGGCTGCATCTGGCCCGAGCCGGACGCCGACGTCTGCGTCTTCACGGTCAGCTTCTTATTGGGACCGTAGCCGGCCTCCTGCATCAGCTTTTGCGCAGCCGCCTTGTCGTACTTGATCTGGAAGGTGGGATTGCCGCGCCAGGGATGACCGGGCTCGAAGGTACCGGACGCCGGCACCATCAGCCCCGCGAGCAGACCGTCCCTGAGGCCTTCGCGGTCGACGCAGAGGTTCGCGGCCTTGCGCACTCGGATGTCGTTCCAGGGCGAGCCCTCGACGCGCGAGAACTGCCACGGCCAGACGTGCGGCTGCTCGTTGGAATAGAGCTTGAAGCCGCGCTGCTTGAGCTCGGGCAGCGCGTCCGGTGCCGGCGCCTCGACCCAATCGACCTGGCCGGACAGCAGCGCCGCGGTGCGCGCGTTGGCTTCCGGCATCGGCAGCAGCACCATCTTGTCGACCTTGGGCACGCGCGCCTTGTTCCAGTAGGTCGCGTTCTTGACCAGCTCGAGCCGCTCGCGCGGGGTGAAGCTCGCCATCTTCCACGGGCCGGTGCCCGAGGCGCTCCTGGCGAAGGCGGTCCATGCGGCCTGCGATTTCGCCTTGGCATCGGCGCCTTCGGCCTTGTCGTAGAAGGACTGCCACTTCGCCGGGCTTGCCATGAACAGATTGGTTAGGTTGATCGGCAGGAAGCTGTCGGGCTCCTTGGTGGTGAGCTCGACGGTCATGTCGTCGATCTTCTTCGCGGAGGCCAGCGTCGGCATGCGCGAGGCCGTGACGCCGACCTGGCTGGCGTCGAATTGCGGCGCATCCTGCTTCAGCACCTTCTCGACGTTCCACACCACCGCGTCGGCGTTGAACGGCGAGCCGTCATGGAAGGTGACGCCGGGGCGCAGCTTGAAGACCCATTTGGTCTTGTCGGCATCGTCGACCTTCCATTCGGTGGCAAGGCCGGGGATCACCACGCTCGCCTTGTCGGCAGAGGACAGGTCCCAGCTGGTCAGCGCATCGTACATGGTGAGGCCGGTGAAGCGGTTGCCCTCGAAACCTTGATCGGGCTGGCCGAGCGTGCGCGGAATATCGGCAGCAGTCATGCCGATGCGCAGCACAGTTTCGGCAGCCGCCACCCGCGGCCATGCAGCTGCGCTGCCAAGCGCCACCAGCGCGATCAGCGCCGCCCGTGTGTTGTTGTTCTTGATAAACATCGCCTCAGTCCCTTTCCGGCTTCCGATGATTAATTTTGATGCAATCGTATGCAATGGCTATGCCAAGGGAAAACTTTTTCTGCGAATTGCCCCTGCGACGACAAGTCCTTGTGATGACGCACGGGCGAAATCGGCGCGCTGCCTATTCTGGCATCAAGATTGCAGGTTCGGTTCCAGATCCCCCCTGGAGCTTTGGGCCATGCGTATTCGCCTATCGACCTGTCTCGCCGTGCTTGCATTGGCGGTGTCCGTAATCACGGCGCACGCCGAAACGGTGGTGCGTTACGGCATCTCGATGGCGGATATTCCACTCACCACTGGCCAGCCAGATCGTGGCGCCGGCGCCTATCAGTTCACGGCCTATACGATCTACGATCCGCTGGTGGCCTGGGAAATGGACGTCGCCGACCGCCCCGGCAAGCTGGTGCCGGGCCTCGCCACCGAATGGAAGGTGGACGACGCCGACAAGACGAAGTGGCGCTTCGCCCTGCGCAAGGGCGTGAAGTTTCACGACGGTAGCGATTTCAACGCCGATGCGGTGATCTGGAATCTCGACAAGGTGCTCAACGACAAGGCGCCGCAATTCGACAAGCGGCAGAGCGCGCAGGTCAAGACCCGCCTTCCCTCCGTCGCCAGCTACGCCAAGATCGACGACTTCACCGTGGAGATCACCACCAAGACGGTGGATTCCTTCTTCCCCTATCAGATGCTGTGGTTCCTGGTCTCGAGCCCGGCGCAATATGAGAAGCTCGGGAAGGATTGGGACAAGTTCGCCAGCCAGCCCTCCGGAACCGGCCCGTTCAAGCTGACGAAGCTGGTGCCGCGCGAGCTCGCCGAGCTCAGCAAAAATCCGGACTACTGGAACAAGAAGCGCATTCCCAAGGCCGACAAGATCGTGCTGGTGCCGATGCCGGAAGCGCTGACGCGCACCAATGCGCTGCTCGCCGGCCAGGTCGACCTGATCGAGACGCCGGCCCCGGATGCCGTGCCGCAGCTGAAGGCGGCGGGCATGAAGCTGGTCGACAACGTCACGCCGCATGTGTGGAATTATCACCTCAGCGTGCTGCCGGGCTCGCCCTGGACCGACATCCGCCTGCGCAAGGCGCTGAATCTTGCGATCAACCGCGACGAAGTCGTCGGGCTGATGAACGGCCTCGCCAAGCCCGCCAAGGGCCAGGTCGACCCGTCGAGCCCGTGGTTCGGCAAGCCCAGCTTCGAGCTGAAATATGATCTCGCCGCCGCCAAGAAGCTGGTGGAGGAAGCGGGCTATTCCAAAGCAAAGCCGCTGAAGACCACCTTCATCATCGCGCAAGGCGGCACCGGCCAGATGCTGTCACTGCCGATGAACGAATTCCTGCAGCAGAGCTTCAAGGAGATCGGCATCGAGATCGACTTCAAGGTGGTCGAGCTGGAGACGCTCTATACGCATTGGCGCAAGGGCGCCGCCGACGAGATGAACGCCGGCATCACCTCCAACAACATCGCCTATGTCACCTCGGATCCGCTCTACGCCATCGTCCGCTTCTTCCATTCGGGCCAGATCGCGCCGGTTGGCGTCAATTGGGGCGGCTACAAGAACCCCAAGGTCGACGCGCTGATCGACGAGGCCAAGCAGACGTTCGACAGCACCAAGCAGGACCAATTGCTGGCGCAGGCGCACGCGCTGATTGTGGACGATGCCACGCTGGTGTGGGTCGTCCACGATACCAACCCGCACGCGCTGTCACCGAAGATCAAGCAGTTCGTGCAGGCGCAGCACTGGTTCCAGGATCTGACGACGATCGGGGTGGAGTGAGCAACACGCAAGGGTGGGCACGGCGCTTTGCGCCTTTGCCCACCCTTGGTGCATGCTCAGCGCGCGCGATCACCGCCCCTTGGTCGGGATCTTGTTGTACGGCACGTCCTTGTCGACGCGGATGTCGCCCGGCAGGCCGAGCACGCGCTCGGCGATGATGTTGCGCAGGATCTCATCGGTGCCGCCGGCGATGCGCATCGAGGGCGAGGACAGCAGCATCTGCTGGAATTGGCCCTGGGCCGTTTCCTCGTCATTTCCGGTGAGAACACCGGCCGCGCCCTGCAGGTCCATGGCGTAAGTCGCGATGTCCTGCAGCATCATGCCCGAGACCAGCTTGCCGATCGAATTCTCCGGGCCCGGCCGCTCGCCCTTCGACAGCGCCGAGATTGTGCGGTAGCTGGTGTATTTCAGGCCGTTCGACTTGGCCGCCCAGCTCGCAAGCTTCGAGCGCACGGCGGGATCGTCGATGGCGAGGCCATCCTCCAGCATCAGGTTCGAGCAGAGCTCGAACATCTCGGGCACGCCGGTCGCGAGCCGCGCACCGATCGACATGCGCTCGTTCATCAGCGTGGTCAGCGAGACGTTCCAGCCGTCGCCGACGGCGCCCAGCCGCTGGCTGTCGGGGATCACGACATCGGTGAAATAGACCTCGTTGAACTCCTGCATGCCGTTGGCCTGCTTGATCGGACGCACCTCGACGCCGGGGCTCTTCATGTCCAGGAAGAACATCGTGAGACCCTTGTGCTTGGGCACGTTGGGATCGGTGCGCGCGATCAGAAGGCCGTAGTCGGAATAATGGGCGCCCGAGGTCCAGATCTTCTGGCCGTTGACGACCCAAACGTCGCCCCTCTTCTCCGCGCGGGTGCGAAGCCCTGCGACGTCGGAGCCGGCAGACGGTTCGGAGAACAGCTGGCACCAGATCTCCTCGCCCGATGCGAGCTTCGGCAAGTAACGGCGCTTGGCCTCCTCGCTGCCGAACGCCATCACGGTCGGGCCGCACATGCCCTCGCCGATCTGGAACGGCTGCGTCAGCTTGCCGTAGACGCCCTCCTCCTGCTGCCAGATCACCTTTTCGATCGGCGTCGCGCCGCGGCCGCCATACTCCTTCGGCCAGTGCAGGCAGGCCCAATTGCCCTCGAACTTCTTCTTCTGCCAGGCCTTGCCGACATCGACGATGTCGCGATTGGCAAGGCGGATGCGGCCGAGCGAGGACTTTGACAGCTCGGCCTGCAATTCCTTCGGCGCATTGGCCTCGATCCATTTGCGCGCGGTCTCGCGGAACGCGGCTTCCTGCGGGGTGTCGTCGAAATTCATGGCGGACCTCTCAATCCTTGCGCGGTGCGTAGGGTGGGTTAGCCGAAGGCGTAACCCACCACTTCTATCGAGTATCGTTGCGAACGTGGTGGGTTACGCTTCGCTAACCCACCCTACGAATTCGAAGTCATCTTCCCTTCGTCGGGATCTTGTTGAACGGCACGTCCTTGTCGACGCGGATGTCGCCGGGCAGGCCCAGCACCCGTTCGGCGATGATGTTGCGCATGATCTCGTCGGTGCCGCCCTCGACGCGTGTACCCGGCGCACGCAGCAGCATGGCCTGGAAACGGCCCGCCAGTTCGCCATCCTCGCCGCTGACGATTCCGGACGCGCCCTGCAGATCGAGCGCATAGGTCGCAACGTCCTGGATCATGGAGCCGGCCACCAGCTTGCCGATGGAGTTCTCCGGTCCTGGGCGTTCGCCCCTCGACAGCGCCGAGATCGCGCGCATGCTGGTGTATTTCAGCCCGCTTGCCTTCACCGCCCAGTTCGCCAGCTTGGATCGCACCGCGCGATCCTCGATCGCCGGGCCGTCGTCGAGCATCAGGCTGGAGCAGTACTCGAACAGTTCGGGGAAACCGGTCGAGACGGCCGCGCCGATCGCACTGCGCTCGTTCATCAGCGTGGTCAGCGAGACGTTCCAGCCGTCACCGACCTCGCCGAGGCGCTGATGGTCGGGGATGCGGACATTGGTGAAATAAACCTCGTTGAAGTCCGAGGCGCCGCTCGCCTGCTTGATCGGCCGCACCTCGACGCCCGGGCTCTTCATGTCCAGGAAGAACATGGTGAGGCCCTTGTGCTTGGGCACGGTCGGATCGGTGCGCGTGAGCAGGATGCCGTAGTCTGAATAATGTGCACCCGAGGTCCAGATCTTCTGGCCGTTGATGATCCAGTCGTCGCCGTCCTTCTCGGCGCGTGTGCGCAGGCCCGCGACATCCGAGCCGCCGGCGGGCTCGGAGAACAGCTGGCACCAGACCTTCTCGCCGGAGGCGAGCGGCGGCAGATAGGTCCGCTTGTGCTCCTCGCGCGCGAACGCCATCATGGTCGGCCCGCACATGCCGTGACCGATGATGAACATGCGGGACAGCTGGCCGAACGGCCCCTCCTCCTGCTGCCAGATCACGCGCTCGATCGGCGAGGCGCCACGGCCGCCATATTCCTTCGGCCAGTGCAGGCAGGCCCAGCCGGCGTCGGCCTTTTTCTTCTGCCAGGCTTTTGCCACTTCGAGAATGTCAGCGTTCTTGAGCACGGTGCGGCCGAGTGAGGATTTGCGCAGCTCGTCCTCGTATTGCTTGGGCGCGTTGGCACTGATCCAGGCGCGGGCGGTGGCGCGGAACTCGGCTTCCTGCGGGGTGTCGTCGAAGTTCATCTTGGTTCTCTGTTGTCCGTAGGGTGGATTAGCCGGAGGCGTAATCCACCAATTCTGTCGAGCACTGCCGGTCGGTGGTAGGTTACGCCTTCGGCTAACCCACCCTACGCACCTGTCGTTACGCTGCGTTTTTCTTCCGCATCCGATCGATCAGCTGATCTTCCCAATAAGTGAGGCTGCCGAGCCCGAGCGCCATCGCGTTGGCGCGGCGATAGTACATGTGGCAGTCGAATTCCCAGGTGAAGCCCATGCCGCCATGGACCTGGATGTTGTTCTTGGCGCAGTGCTGGAACGCTTGCGTCGCGCTGATGCGCGCGGCGGCGGCGGCTTCCGGCAGTTCGGCCGCATTGGTCGAGAGCGCCCAGGCGCCGTAATAGCTGTTGGAGCGCGCCAGCGTCGCCGAGACGTACATGTCGGCGAGCATGTGCTTGACCGCCTGGAATGAGCCGATCTGCCGGCCGAAGGCGATGCGGTCCAGCGCGTAGTCGCGGCCCATCTCCAGCGCGCGATCGGCGCCGCCGACCTGCTCGAACGCGCACAGCACCGCGGCGCGGTCGAGCACCTGGGTGAGGATGCTCCAGCCGTCGCCCGCAGCTCCGAGCGGCTCGGCTTTGGCGTCCTTGAAGGTGATCTCGGCCTGTCCGCGGGTCGGATCGAGGTTGGTGAGGCTCTTCACATCGACGCCGCCGGCCTTGAGATCGACCAGGAACAGCGAGATGTCATTGTCGCGCCCACTCGATCCCGTGCGCGCGGCGACCACCGCAAAATCGGCAATCGCACCGTCGGCGACCGGCTTCTTGACGCCGTTGAGCACGCCGGTTGCAGCCGTCAGCTTGACGTTCTTCGGCGACGGGTTGCCCTTGCCCTCGAACAGCGCCAGCGTGCCGATGGCCTCGCCGGAAGCAATCGCCGGCAGCCATTTCTTCTTCTGCGCGTCACTGCCGGCGATCAGCAGCGCTTCGGCGGCGAGGTACACGGTCGAGGAAAACGGCACCGGCGCGTTGGCCCGGCCCATTTCTTCCGCGATTACGCACAGCTCAAGATGACCGGCGCCGGCGCCGCCGAACTCCTCGGGAATCGCGACGCCGAGGAAGCCCATCTCGGCGAGGCCTTTCCACAGCTCCTTGTCGTAAGGCGCCTTGCCGTCGAGCACGACACGCACCGCCTTGGGCGAGCATTTCTCGGCGAGGAACTTGCGCGCCTGGTCGCGGAGCTGCTTTTGATCGTCGGAGAAGTCGAAGTTCATGGCGGGCTTACCTCTTATTCGTTGTCATTTATTGCCGTCATTCCGGGGCGCCGCGCAGCGGCGAACCCGGAATCCATTTCGCCACGCATATGCGGCCCGATGGATTCCGGGCTCGCGCTGCGCGCGCCCCGGAATGACGAATGGAGCGAGTGTCGTCTTCATTTCAGCACGATCACATCCTGATCCGGCTTGTCCGCATAGAGCCGCTCCACCAGCGCCGCGCGGCGTTCCAGGCCGGCGCGCTGGTTGATGTAGCCCTTGTCGGTGAGCTCGTTGCCGTCGATCGAGGGCGGCTCGACCATCAGCATCGCGCGCGCGATGATACGGCTGCTGGCCCCTTCGCATTCACGGTTGTGGGCTTCCAGGCCGCGCCTGAAGCAAGCGATCACCTCGGGATGCTTCACAGCATCCGCAAAGCTGAGATCGGGATTGCCGACCAGCTGCCGGCAGGCGTGCAGGTTCGGCCAGGCCAGGAGGCCGATGAAGGGACGGTCCTGCCCCGCGACCAGCGCGTCGTGCACCACGGGCGTGGCGGCCGCGATCGCATCGGTCCGCAGCGAGCCGACATGTACGAATGTGCCCGTGGTGAGCTTGAAGTCCTCCACCACGCGGCCGGCGAAGATGATGCCTTGCACCGGATCGGAATCGTCGACGAAGACGCCGGCATCGCCGATGCAATAAAAACCTTCCTCGTCGAACATCTTCTTCGTCAGCTCAGGCTGGCCGAAATAGCCGGGCGTGACATTGACGCCGCGCAGGCGCAACTCGTATTTCGAGCCGCACGGCACCATCTTCAACTCGACGCCGGGGAACGGCAGGCCGATCAGGCCGACGCGCTCGGTGTCCCAATAGGTGCCGGTCGAGGTCGGCGCGGTCTCGGTCGAACCCCAGCCGGTGTAGAACACGATGCGCTCGCCGGTGGTCTTCACTGCGAGGGCCTGCATGCGCTCGTAGAGATCGTCGGGCAGACGCGCGCCGCCATAGGCCATGATCGAGAGATTCTTGAAGAAGGAACGGCAGAGCGCGTCGTCCTTCTCCATGGCCGCTGCCAGCGCGGCATAGCCGGCCGGCACGTTGGCATAATAGGTCGGCGAGATCTCGCGCAGATTGCGCAGGGTCTCCTCGAACTGGCCCGGCATCGGCCTTCCGTCGTCGATATAGAGCGTGCCGCCGTCGACCAGGATCGGGTGGAACGCGGCATTGCCGCCCATGGTGTGGTTCCAGGGCATCCAGTCCAGCATGGTCGAGATCGGTCCGTTCGGATCGCGCGGCCGCACTTGCATCATCATCGCTGCATTGGCGCACATCATCTCCTGCGTGTTGATGACGGCTTTGGGCATGCCGGTCGAGCCTGATGTGAACAGCAGCTTGCCGACGGTCTGCGGCGTGATCTTCGCGATCGAGGCCTCGACATCGGCCGTGACACGCGTTGCCGCGAGCTCGGCAAAGCTGACGCTCTTGATGCCCTCGCAGGGCCGCGCGACGTGAACCACGGTGACGCCGCTGAGGTCGAGCGCCTTCAGCGCCTTCTCGAAGATCGGTCCGTCCTGCACCATCAGTACGGCCGGCTTGATCAGGTCGAACAGGTACTTGAGCTTGACGTGGTCGTGGCTCATCAACGAGTAGGCCGGCGATACCGGCGCTGCCGGAACGCGCGCCTGCATCGCGGCCTGCGTCATCAGCGCATGCTCGATCGAATTGCCGGAGAGGATCGTGACGGGCCGGCCCTTGAGCTCGAGATTGAGCAGGCCTTGCGTCAGCGCGTCCACGATGCGCTTGGCTTCGCCATAGGACACCTTGCGCCATTCGCGGTTCGGGCCGCCGCGCTGCGCCAGCCAGATGCGCTCGGGTGCTTCCTTGGCCCATTTCGCCAGCGAGGCCGGGATGTGCTTCTCATGAGGCTGCAGCGGAATGCGCGACTTCAGCACCACCGTGCCGTCGCCGCGACGCTCGACGTCGATGTCGCGCGCGAGCCACTGCACCTTGCGAAAGGCGGGCTTCGTCATCACTGCCGCCGCGCTTCCACTCATTTTGCGTCTCCCGGAATTACTGTCCTTTGCGGATCTTCATCGTTCAGCGCCTGATATAGACAGGCTTTCGCTTCTCAAGGAAGGCCCTGATGCCTTCCGAAAACTCTTCCGAGCGGCTGCACAGGACCTGGTTGCGATCCTCCATCGCGATCACAGCTTCCAGCGAGCTGGCATCGACGCTCATGTTGAGGCATTCCTTGGATAGCCGCAGGCCCACGGGCGAGGCCGTCATCATCGCCTCGACATAAGGCGCGGCCGCGTCATCGAGCTTGTCCTCGTCCACGATCTCCGAGACGAGGCCGACCGCGAGCGCGCGCTCCGCTCCGATGAAGCGCCCGGTGAGGATCAGCTCGGATGCGACGGAGACGCCGACGAGGCGCGGCAGAAAATAGCTGGTGCCGATATCGCAGCCGCCGAGCCCGAGCTTGATGAAAGCGCAATTCATCCGCGCCGATCTCGTCGCGATGCGGATGTCGGAGGCCAGCGCCAGCGCGAAGCCGCCGCCGGCCGCCGCGCCCTGCACCAGCGCCAGGATCGGCTGCGGACAGCGCCGCATCAGCATCACGATGTCGGCGATGCGCCGCTGCGAATCCAGCGACTCCGTGACGCCCGGCGGCTCCTGCTGTCCGGCCCGGCGCGCCATCGCAGCTTTGAGATCGAGCCCGGCACAAAAATTCCTGCCGGCGCCCTTGAGCACGACGACGCGCGTGTCGCGATTGCGTTGCAGGCCCTGGAAATAGTCGTTGAGCGCATCGATCAGCGCCGGATCGAGGGCGTTGAGGTGCTCGGGCCGATTGAGCGTCACCCGGTCGACGCCATCGTCATGCTCGATCAGCAGCGGTTGGGACATGGGTGCCTCGCACTTGCCGCGAGTCGCGGCGCCGATTGCTGCGCCCTCTCCCCTTGGAGAGGGCATGTAAATCGCTAGCCGCACAATCGCTTGTGTGAGGGGTCTGCCTCCACAAATGAGATTGTGGAGACAACCCCTCATCCGGCGCCGTAGCCGAAGCTTCGCTTCGGCGTTCTTAAGAACGGCGGCCTAAGGCCGCCTATGCCACCTTCTCCCACAAGGGGAGAAGGAAGAAAGCACCTACCTCGGCGCCATCCTGATCGCGCCGTCGAGGCGGATGGTCTCGCCGTTCAGCATCGGGTTCTCGACGATGTGCACCGCGAGCATGCCGTATTCGTTGGCATCGCCGAGACGCGAGGGATGCGGCACCTGGGCGCCCAGGCTCTTGCGGGCCTCTTCGTTCAGGCCCATCAGCAGCGGCGTGAAGAACAGGCCGGGCGCAATGGTGTTGACGCGGATCTTCTGGCTGGCGAGATCGCGCGCGGCCGGCAGCGTCAGGCCGACGACGCCACCCTTCGAGGCCGAATAAGCGATCTGGCCGATCTGGCCTTCGTAGGCGGCAACCGAGGCCGTGTTGATGATGACGCCGCGCTCTTCGCCGATCGGCTCCGCAGTAACGAGGCGCTCGGCGAACAGCCGCAGGCAGTTGAAGGTGCCGATCAGATTGACGTTGATGATGCGTGCGAACTTTTCGAGCGGATAGACACCGTCGCGGCCGACGATGCGCTGCGAGCCGCCGATGCCGGCGCAGTTCATCAGCACGCGGGCGACGCCGTGTGCGGCTTCCGCCTTGGCGATCGCTGCCTTGATCTGCTCCTCGCTGGTGACGTCGGCGTGCAGCGCGACGCCCTTCACTTCGGCGGCCACCTTCTCGGCGTTTTCCTTGCTCTGATCGATCACGCCGATCTTGGCGCCCTTGGCGGCCATGGCGCGGGCGGTCGCGGCACCAAGGCCCGAGCCGCCGCCGGTGATGAGAACGGCTACGTCTTTTAATTGCATCGCTTGTACCTTTCCTTGAGCGTTTCTTCTCTAGACTTGTCACGTGTCGGCCGGACTATCCGGCCGCAGCGGCTTCCCCGGCTTGCGTGAGGATGCCGCCGCAGATCAGCGTTTCCATGTGCTTGATGTATTGCCGGCAGACATCGTCAGTGACCGGGCCGACGCCGGTGGCGCGGGACATCGCGTGCCGGCCGAAGAACAGGTGATCGCAGGCACCGATCAGGCTGGTGTAGAACAGTACCGGATCAGTCGGGCGGAATTCGCCGCGGCTGACGCCTTCCGCCAGCAGGCGGCGGTGGAAGTCCAGCAGCGGGGCAACGAAGAATTTCGAGACTTCGTCGGCAGAGCTCGCGCTGGTTTCGTGCAAGAGATAGTGGATCAGCCGGTTCATGTAGGGGAACCGGTGATAGGCACGGATGATGCCGGCGATGTGCAGCTTCAGCTTCGCTGTCGACGTGATCGGCTGTGCCAGCAGATATTCGAGATTGGTCATCTCGGTCGCGGCATCCCGCGCCAGCAGCGCCAGCAGCAGGCCGTCCTTGTTGCCGAAGTGGTATTTGACCAGCGCGGCGTTGGCGCCCGACTTCTGCGCAATGTCGGAGAGTGAGATCTCGATCGAGGAGCGTTCGATCATCAGCTCGCTCGCGGCCACCAGCAATTTCTCTGCCGTGGAATTTTTCCCGCTGGGGAGCCTGTTCGGTACGCTGGTCGCCACGGAGATCCCTGTTTGGCCGCTGGAAGCGGGGCGCAGATAAGCGCAAGCAGCGCCTCATCACAAGAGTTAATTGATCGATTGACTAAACGCTGGTCCGACCCTTAAATCCGCCCGACAACCCACCCAATAAAGAATTCAGGGAGAGACCGACATGGCCGAGGCTTACATCGTCGCCGCTGCGCGCACCGCCGGCGGGCGCAAGGGGGGCCGTCTCGCCGGCTGGCATCCGGCCGATCTCGCCGCGAAGGTGCTGGACGAGCTGGTCGACCGCACCAAGGTCGATCCGGCCCAGGTCGAGGACGTGATCATGGGCTGCGTGATGCAGGTCGGCGAACAGTCCAACAATGTCGCGCGCAACGCGATCATGGCCTCGAAGCTTCCGGAGAGTGTGCCAGGCACCTCGATTGATCGTCAGTGCGGCTCCTCGCAGCAAGCGCTGCACTTCGCCGCGCAGGCGGTGATGTCGGGTGCGATGGACGTCGTGATCGCGGCCGGGGTGGAATCGATGACGCGGGTGCCGATGGGCCTGTCATCGCAGCTTCCGGCCAAGAACGGCTTTGGCAACTACAAGAGCCCGGGCATCGAGAAGAAGTATCCGAATATCGTGTTCAGCCAGTTCACCGGCGCCGAGATGATGGCCGAGAAGTACGGCCTCTCCAAGGATGAGCTCGACCAGTACTCCTACGACAGCCATCAGCGCGCGATCGCGGCGACGCAAGCAGGTCACTTCAAGAAGGAGATCGTGCCGCTCGAGATCACCCGCGCCGACGGCAGCAAGGACACTCACCACATCGACGAAGGCATTCGCTTCGATGTCACGCTCGACGGCATCAAGGGCGTCAAGCTGATCGCCGAGAACGGCAAGCTCACCGCGGCCAGCGCCAGCCAGATCTGCGACGGCGCCTCCGGCGTCATGGTGGTGAACGAGAAGGGCCTGAAGCAGCTCGGCGTCAAGCCGCTCGCCCGCATCCATCACATGACCATGACGGGCGGCGATCCCGTGATCATGCTCGATGCTCCCCTGCACGCCACCAAGCGCGCGCTGGAGAAGGCCGGCATGAAGATCGGCGACATCGACCTGTTCGAGGTCAACGAGGCCTTCGCCTCGGTGCCGACCGCCTGGCTGAAGACCACCGGCGCCGACCCGGAGCGTCTCAACGTCAACGGCGGCGCCATCGCGCTCGGCCATCCGCTCGGCGGCTCCGGCACCAAGCTGATGACGACGCTGGTCCACGCGCTGCACCAGCGCGGCAAGCGCTATGGCCTGCAGACCATGTGCGAAGGCGGCGGCATGGCCAACGTGACGATCGTGGAGCGGCTGTAAGAAAAACAAAAGCGAGTAGCGAGTGGCGAGTAGCGACTGGTGAGTAGGCGAAGAGCGGTTTGCCCTTCTTCCCTATTCGCCACTCGCTACTCGCCATTTCACGTTTTGAGGAAACGCCATGACCCACCCCTGTATCCACGCCAAGACGACGCCCGACAAGATCGCCTACCAGATGGCCGGGACCGGCAAGGCGATCACCTATCGCGAGCTCGACGAGCTCTCGAACCAGGGCGCGCATCTGTTCCGCTCGCTTGGCCTCAAGGCCGGCGACCACATTGCGCTGTTGATGGAGAACCGCCTCGCCTTCATGGAGCTGTGCTGGGCGGCACAGCGCAGCGGGCTCTATTACACCGCGATCAGCCGCTACCTGAAGCAAGACGAGATCGACTACATCATCGCCGATTGCGGCGCCAAGGTCGTGATCACGACGCCGAAATGCGCTGACCAGATCAAGGGCCTGATCAAAGGCACGCCCGGCGAGCCGATCTTCTACATGATGGACGACCCGCTGCCCGGCTTCCGCTCCTACGACAAGGAAGCCGCCGCGCAGCCGACGACGCCGATCGCCGACGAGGTCGCCGGCTACGACATGCTGTATTCGTCGGGCACCACCGGGCGCCCTAAGGGAATCAAGAAGGCTTTCGAAGGCAACAGGATCGACGTGCCGAACGCCTTCCTCCGCGTGCTCTGCGCCGACATGTGCGGCATGAATGCGGAGAGCACCTATCTGTCGCCGGCGCCGCTCTATCATGCGGCACCCCTGCGCTTCAACATGATGGCGATCGTGCTCGGCGGCACCTCCATCATCATGGAGCATTTCGACGCCGAAGAGTTCCTGAAGCTGGTCGAGAAGTACAAGGTGACGCAATCGCAGCTGGTGCCGACCATGTTCGTGCGCATGCTGAAGCTGCCGGACGAGGTGCGCACGAGGTACGACGTCTCCACCCTGAAGGGCGCGATCCACGCCGCCGCGCCCTGCCCGGTCGACGTCAAGGCGAGGATGATCGAATGGTGGGGGCCGATCCTGATCGAGTATTACGCCGGGTCTGAAGGCAATGGCGTCACCGTCTGCAACTCGCATCAATGGCTGGAGCATCGCGGCAGCGTCGGCCGCGCCGTGGTCGGCAAGATCAAGATTCTCGACGAGAACGACGAGGAGCAGCCGGTCGGTGAGATCGGCACCGTCTATTTCGCCGACGCGCCCGCCTTCACCTATCACAACGACCCCGAGAAGACGAAGAAGGCCTACAACGTCAAGGGATGGTCGACGCTCGGCGATGTCGGCTATCTCGACAAGGACGGCTTCCTCTATCTCACCGACCGCAAGTCCTACATGATCATCTCCGGCGGCGTGAACATCTATCCACAGGAGACCGAGGACGTGCTGATCACGCACCCTGAGGTCGCCGACGTCGCGGTGTTCGGCGTGCCGAACGAGGAGATGGGCGAAGAGGTCAAGGCGGTGGTGCAGCCGCACGACATGAGCCGCGCCGGCAAGGCGCTCGAGGCCGATCTGATCGCCTATTGCAAGGACCGCCTCTCCGCCATCAAGTGCCCGCGCTCGGTCGATTTCGAAGCCGAGCTGCCGCGCACGCCGACCGGCAAGCTGGTGAAGCGGCATTTGCGTGATCGGTATTGGCCGAAGACGGCGACGAAGATTTAGGGCGAGCGGCCGCTCTCAACACCGTCATGCCCGGGCTTGTCCCGGGCATCCACGTTCTTTGTACCGCAAAGGAACAGGTGGATGCCCGGGTCAAGCCCGGCCATGACGCCGAGCAAGCTTTGGTATCTTCAATCGAACAAGCTCGGCGTGTGGTTCACCAGCGCGCCTTCGATCTCCAGCATCTTCAGCTTCGTGACCACGCCGCCATTCGCCGAGAAGCCGCCGGGCTTGTTGCCCGCGGCGAGCACGCGATGGCAGGGCACGACGATCGGGCACGGGTTGCGGCCGAGCGCCTGACCGACGTCGCGCGACAGCTGGACGCCACCGAGCTGCTTGGCGATGTCGCCATAGGTGACGGTCTTGCCGGGCGGAATCGCGCGGGCGATGTCGTAGACGCCGCGGTTGAATTCGGGCACGCCGTCGAGATCGAGCGGGATGTCGGTGAGATCATCCGGCTCGCCGGCGAGCAGTTTCGTCATGCGGTCGATCGCCTGTTGCACCTCGGCGGTCGGCTCGGTCTCAACGGCGTCGGCATGACGCTGGCTGATGCGGGTGCGGATCTTCTGCTCGCCGCCCATCGGCAATTGCGTGCCGTTGATGCCCCGCGGGCCCCAGGCGATGGCGCACAGGCCGATCCTTGTGTCGAACAGGGCAAAATGCTGGTCGGTCATGTCTAGGTTCCTGGCTTGCTTCCGTTGCAGGCCCCCACTTTGATGTCGTGCCAAATCTAGGCTTGGAAATAGTTGCGATCCACCCGGTTTCCGGGAATCTTGCACAGGCGTTCCAATCCTCTCCCGAGTCCATCATGCAGAGCCTCCACGTCAACGGTTACGACATGCCCTATCTCGATGTGGGCGAAGACAGGGGCCGTCCGCCTCTGGTCTGCGTGCATGGATCGCTGAACGATTTTCGCGTCTGGGGCTGCGTGCTGGGGCCGCTGACGCAGCGGCACCGGGTGATCGCGGTCAGCCTGCGCCACTTCTTCCCGGAGCGCTGGGATGGCGTCGGTGAGACCTATTCGATCGCCCAGCATGTCGAGGACGTCATCGCCTTCATCGACAAGCTCGATCTCGGGCCGGTCGACCTAATGGGCCATTCCCGCGGCGGGCATATCTGCTTCCGCGTGGCGCAGCAGCGGCCCGATCTCTTGCGACGGCTGATCCTGGCCGAGCCCGGGGGCGAGCTCGATGCGAGCCTTGATCCGGACTACGTCGGCGGCCCCTCGCCGCTGCTGGCGCGCTTCACGGCCTCGGCCGAGAAGATCGCGGCCGGCGATGTCGACGGCGGGCTCGCCGTCTTCGTTGACACGCTGGAAGGCCCCGGCACCTGGCCGCGATTGCCCGCGATGGTGAAGCAGAACCTGCGCGACAATGCCTTTACGCTGATCGGCCAGGTCCGCGACAGCCGCCCGCCGTTCTCGAAGGCGGATGCGGAGGCGATCAAGATGCCGACGCTGTTCATCCTGGGCGCGCGGACCAAGGGCCTCTTGCCGAAAGTGCTGCATGCGCTGGCCGCGCATGTGCCCTATTCCAAGACGGCGATCATCCCGAACGCGACGCATCCGATGTTCGAGCAGGCGCCGCAGAAATTCTCCGAAGTGGTTTTGGATTTTCTGGCGAGCTGACCATGCAAAGCTTCCGCGTCAACGGTTACGACATGGCCTATCTCGAGGTCGGTGAGGGCCCGCCACTGGTCTGTGTGCACGGCACACTCGGTGATTTCCGCACCTGGTATTCGGTGCTCGGTCCGCTGTCGAAATCCCATCGCGTGATCGCGGTCAGCCTGCGGCACTTCTTTCCCGAGCATTGGGACGCCGTCGGCGACGACTACAAGATGGCGCAGCACGTCGCCGATACGATTGCCTTCATCGAGCAGGTCAGGCCCGGCCCCGTCGACCTGATGGGCCATTCGCGCGGCGGCCACATCGCCTTCCGCGTGGCGCAGGCGCGGCCTGATCTGTTGCACAAGCTGGTGCTGGCCGAGCCCGGCGGCGATCTCGACCCATCCCTGCCTGTGCTCGAAGGCACGCCCGCGCATCCGTCGCTGGCGGCCCGCACGGCGCGCTCCGTCGAGATGATCCGCGGCGGCGACCTCGAGGGCGCGGTGCGGAATTTCTACGAAGGCATCGAGGGCGACGGTTCCTGGCGGCGCGTGCCGGCTGCGGCCAAGCAACAACTCCGCGACAACGCGCTCACCTTCCTTGGCCAGATCAACGAGCAGCGCCGGCCCTACACCCTCAGCGATGCGCAGGCGATCAGGACGCCGACGCTGCTGATCGGCGGCGGCGCCACCACCGGCAGCCTGTCGGTGATGTGGCGCGTGCTGGCCGCGCACATCGCGGGCGCCGAGACGGCAGTGATCGCGAACGCCGGCCACTGGATGTTCGAGCAGGCGCCGCTCGAGTTCGGCGAGGTGGTGAGCAGATTCCTGACGGAGTAGCTCACACCTTCCACACGCCGACCGGCATCTTGATCGTCGCGTTCAGGCGGTTCCAGACGTTGATCGTCGCGATCGCAACGATCAGCGTGGCGAGCTCGCGCTCGTCGAAGTGCTTGGCGGCTTCGTTCCAGATCGCATCGGGCACCGGATCCTCGCGATCGGCGAGGCGCGTGACGGCTTCGGTCAGGGCCAGCGCGGCGCGCTCGGCGTCGGTGAAGTAGGGTGCCTCGCGCCAGGCGGATACGGCGAACAAGCGCTCGTCGGTTTCGCCCAGTCTGCGGGCGACCTTCGGGTGCATATCGACGCACACGCTGCAACCATTGATCTGGCTGGCGCGCAGGTGCACCAGTTCGAGGAGCCTTTCCGGCAGACCCTGCTTTGTCAGGTTGCCGAGGGACTGAAGGACATTCATGGCCTCCGGCAGGACCATGACAGGGTGTTTCATGCGGGCGTGCATCATGTTGCGTCTCCATCTGTCGAATTTCGAAGGTTCCGGTCACATCGGCCGGATTGGCTTCGTCATGGGCATGACGGATCGCGACGAGGGAATGTGACCGATGACCGAAGAAAATTTTCTGACCGAGCAGTTCGAGGCGAGCAGGGATCATTTGCGTGCGGTCGCCTACCGCATGCTGGGCTCGCGCGCCGAGGTCGACGATGCCGTGCAGGAGGCGTGGCTGCGGGTCAGCCGCTACGACCTGTCCGACATCGCGAATTTGCGCGGCTGGCTGACCACGGTCGTGGCGCGCATCTGCCTCGACATGCTGCGCGCCCGGAAATCGCGTCGCGAGGATCCGATGGGTCCGCACGTACCCGAGCCGGTCGACGATACAAGCGAGCGAGAGGCGGAGATGGCCGATTCCGTCGGCGCGGCACTGCTGGTCGTGCTGGAAACGCTGCAGCCCGCGGAGCGGCTCGCCTTCGTGCTGCACGACATGTTCGCCGTTCCGTTCGAGGAGATCGCGCCGATCGTCGGCCGTTCGGTCGATGCCTCGTGGCAGCTGGCGAGCCGCGCCCGGCGGCGCGTGCAGGGCGCACCGGTGCCCGAGACGGATCTGACGCAGCAGCGAAGGATCGTCGATGCATTTCTTA
Organism: Bradyrhizobium sp. SUTN9-2; assembly: GCF_003122645.1. Lineage (NCBI taxonomy): Bacteria > Pseudomonadati > Pseudomonadota > Alphaproteobacteria > Hyphomicrobiales > Nitrobacteraceae > Bradyrhizobium > Bradyrhizobium sp. SUTN9-2. The sequence continues at coordinate 1,472,179 of NZ_LAXE01000001.1, read as the reverse complement.
AAGCCTCGCGCGAGAGCAATTTCGAAGGGCTGCTCGCGGTGCTGGATCCCGACGTGGTATTCCGCGCCGATCAGGCGGCGGTGCGGCTCGGCTCGCTGGCGGAGGTGCGCGGCGCCGAGGCTGTCGCGCAGCTCTACAAGGGCCGCGCCCGGACGGCGCGCACGGCGCTGGTCGATGGTGAGTTGGGTGCTGCCGTCATCCTCGGCGGACAGCTGCGCATTGCCCTGCGCGTGACGTTCGTGGGCGAGCGGATCGGGGCGATCGAGGCGGTGGCCGATGCGGACGACATCGCCACGATGGAGGTGGAGGTGCTGGATGGGTCAGATCCGGACCCGTTGTCGCGAAAACAACCCCATGCACAGTAGACGGACTCAGGAAATTCAACAGCTTACCCGGGTGACGTGAAGCCCTTGGGATCGCCCGAGATACGGCTTGACGCTCCACCTTGCCGAGCGTAAGTTCGAATACGGAATTCCGTATTCCTTCGTTCTTCTGGAGCTGCCGGTGTGATCCCTCTCGACCCGCTCCCGAACCTGATCGACCAAGTCTATGCGCGGATCCTGGAGGCGATCTCCGACCGCACGCTTCGGCCCGGCCAGCGCATCCGGCAGAACGAGCTCGCCGATCGGCTCGGCGTGTCGCGCCAGCCGGTGTCGCATGCGCTGCATCTGTTGCATCGGCAGGGCCTGGTCGCCGAGAGCGGCCGCCGCGGCTTTGAAGTGACACAGCTCGATCCCGCGCGCATCCGTCAGCTCTACGAGGTGCGCGGCGCCATCGATGCGCTGGCGGCCGGGCTGGCCGCTCAGCGCGCGGCCAGCGACGCAGCGGGACGCGCGCGACTGGAGGCAGCGCTCGCCGCCGGACGCCGCAGCGACCGCGACACCACGCTATCCGAGCTCATCGCGCTCGACGTCGATTTTCACCGCGCGATCTATCAGCTCGCCGGCAATCCCGTGATCGAGGAGACCATGGCGCCGCAATGGCCGCACATGCGGCGCTCGATGGCGACGGTGCTCTCCGAGCTCGATTATCGCGCCAGCGCCTGGGCGGAGCATGCCGATATTGCCGGACACATTCTGAGCGGCAGCGCGAAGGCGGCCGAACGCGCGGCGCTGGCGCATGCGCAGACGGCGGGACGGATGACCGAGGAGAGATTGCGGGTGACGGAAGAGGCGGCGGCGTAGCACGCCGTCATTCCGGGGCGACGCGACGGGACCGCTCGAAGCGCGGCCCGGGAGCGTCGAGCCCGGAATCCATCGGGCGGCAGAGACTGCGGAGGAATGGATTCCGGGCTCACGCTTCGCGTGCCCCGGAATGACAAAACAAAGCAAACAGGAGGACGACCCATGAAACTGTCTCAGGAGCAATTGGAGTTCTTCCACCGCGAGGGCTGGCTGTTCCTGCCCGAATTGTTCGCCCCAGAGGAGGTCGACCTGCTCGCGCGCGAGGCGGTCGCCATCTATGACGCCAACCGGCCCGAGGTCTGGCGCGAGAAGAGTGGCGCTCCGCGCACGGCCTTTGCCGCGCATCTCTACAACGAGGCGTTCGCGATCCTCGGCGCGCATCCGCGCATGATCGAGCCGGTCGAGCAATTGTTCGGCGAGCCCGTCTACATGCACCAGTTCAAGATCAACGCCAAGTCGGCCTTCACCGGCGACGTCTGGCAATGGCACCAGGATTACGGCACCTGGAAGCGCGATGACGGCATGCCGGAGCCGCGGGCGATGAACATCGCGATCTTCCTCGACGAGGTGATGCCGATCAACGGTCCCCTGATGCTGGTGCCGCGCAGCCAGAACGCCGGCGATCTCGAGGCTTCGCACGATCTCGCCACCACCTCTTATCCGCTATGGACGCTGGACGAGGATACGGTCACGCGCCTCGTCAAGCAGGGCGGCATCGTCGCGCCCACCGGCAAGCCCGGCGGCATGCTGATGTTCCACGGCAATCTCGTGCACGGCTCCAGCGGCAACATCACGCCCTATCCGCGCAAGATCGTGTACCTGACGCTGAATGCGGTCTCGAACCATATCCGTACACCGACCCGGCCGGACTACATCGCGCATCGCGATTTCACGCCGATCAAGACGGTGGACGACGACGCGCTGCTGCGGCTGGCACGGGCACCACGGCAGGCGGCGGAGTAACCTGTCATTCCGGGGCGACGCGGAGCGTCGAGCCCGGAATCCATCGGGCCGCAGTGCTTGTGGAGAAATGGATTCCGGGCTCGCGCTTCGCGCGCCCCGGAATGACGAAGTTTGACAGTGTCACCTGACAGCCATAGCGATCTCGGACCCCCCATGAACCTCTTCCGCCTCCTGCAAGCCCGCGCATCCGCCGGCAAGCCCGTCCGTGTCGCGCTGATCGGCGCCGGCAAGTTCGGCTCGATGTTCCTCGCACAGGTGCCGCACACGCCGGGGCTGGAGGTGCCCATCATCGTCGACATCGACCGCGACCGGGCCCGCGAGGCCTGCCGGACCGTCGGCTGGGATGCCGAACGCATCGCCGCGACCGTGTTCACCGATGACGGCGCGCGCGCCATTGCCGGCGGCGCCATGGACGTGGTGGTAGAGGCGACCGGCAATCCCGCCGTCGGCATTGCCCACGCGCGCGCCGCGATCGCGGCGGGCAAGCATATCGTGATGGTCAATGTCGAAGCCGACGTGCTGGCGGGCCCGCTGCTCGCCGACGAAGCGCGCAAAGCCGGCGTGGTCTATTCGCTCGCCTATGGCGACCAGCCGGCGCTGACGGCGGAGATGGTCGATTGGGCCCGCGCCACTGGATTTCACGTCATTGCCGCCGGCAAGGGCACGAAGTACCTGCCGGCCTATCACGACGTGACGCCCGACGGTGTCTGGCAGCATTACGGCCTGACCGCGGGCGAAGCGCAGTCGGCCGGCATGAATCCGCAGATGTTCAACTCGTTCCTCGACGGCACCAAATCGGCGATCGAGATGGCCGCGATCGCCAATGCCTGCGGCCTCGACGTGCCCGCGGACGGCCTGGCGTTTCCGCCGTGCGGCGTCGATGATCTGCCGCACATCATGCGGCCGCGCTCGCGCGGCGGTGTGCTGGAGCGATCCGGTGTCGTCGAAGTCGTCTCCTCGCTCGAGCGCGACGGCCGGCCGGTGTTTCGCGACCTGCGCTGGGGCGTCTATGTGGTACTGGAGGCGCCCAACGACTATGCCGCCGATTGCTTCAGGCAATACGGCCTCAAGACCGATGGGAGCGGACGCTATGCCGCGATGTACAAGCCCTACCATCTGATCGGGCTCGAGCTGAACATCTCGGTGCTGTCGGCCGCGCTGCGGGGCGAGCCCACCGGGCAGCCTTACGGCTTTCGCGGCGACGTCGCCGCCGTGGCCAAACGTAACTTGCGTGCCGGGGAGATGCTCGACGGCGAAGGCGGCTACACGGTATGGGGCAAGCTGATACCGGCGGCCGCGAGCCTCAGGGCTGGGGCCCTGCCGATCGGGCTCGCACATCGCCTCAAGCTTAAGCACGACGTCGCCCATGGCACGTTGGTACGCTGGAGCGATGTCGAATTCGACCCGGGCAACGAAACGGTGAAGGCGCGCAAGGCCATGGAAGCCGCGTTCGCGCCGCAGCATTGATCGGCTTGGCAGGCGCACAACCAAAGCGAGCTTGATTTGCTGTTCCCCTTTGGTCATGCTGCCTGCGATCCGGGAACATTGAATTTCGGACACCAAGAAACGTCGGCCACCGGCGAAAGATGAAGCGGCGTCAAGACCGCGATCCCTCGTCGAGGACACGACACCGCAGGAGGGAAACGCATGGAACGTCGTAAATTTCTGAAGGCAGGCGGACTGGGCCTTGCCGCAAGCGCAATTGCAGCGCCGGCTGTCGCACAATCAATGCCCGAGGTGAAATGGCGGCTGGCGGCTAGCTGGCCGAAATCACTGGATACGCTCTACGGCGGCTGCGAGTATTTCTGCAAGCGGGTCGCGGAGATCACCGACAACAGATTCCAGATCCAACCCTTCGCGGCCGGCGAAATCGTCGGGGGCCTGCAAGTGCTCGATGCCGTGTCCAACGGCACCGTCGAAATGGGCAACACCGCGCTCTACTATTATTGGGGCAAGAACCCGGCATTCACCTTCGGCACCTCGCTGCCGTTCGGCCTCAATACGCGTCAGCACATTTCCTGGCTGATATGGGGCGGCGGTCAGGACATGCTCAATGATCTCTTGAAAGAGCACAACGCGATCGGCGTGCCGACCGGCTCGACCGGGGCTCAGATGGGCGGCTGGTTCCGCAAGGAGATCAAGACCGTCGATGATCTCAAGGGCCTGAAATTCCGGGTTGGCGGCTTCGCCGGCACCATTGTCGCAAAGGTCGGGGGCGTGCCGCAACAGATCGCGGCCGGCGACATCTATCCCGCGCTGGAGAAAGGGACGATCGACGCTGCCGAGTGGGTCGGTCCGTATGACGACGAGAAGCTCGGCTTCGTCAAGGTGGCGAAGTACTACTACTATCCCGGTTGGTGGGAAGGCACCGGCCAGGGCCACAACATCATGAACCTCGAAAAGTGGAATGGGCTGCCGAAGCACTACCAGGCCGCCATCAGCACGGCATCGATGGACACCTTCACCTGGGTGACCGGCAAGTACGATTCGGTGAACCCGCCCGCGCTGAAACGGCTGCTGGCGTCCGGCGCAATCCTGAAGCCGTTCCCGCAGGAGGTGCTCGAGGCCTGCTACGGCGCAGCCAACGAGATCTACGCCGATCTCGCCAAGAACAACCCGCATTTCGGCAAGATGTATGCGAGCCTCACCGCCTTCCGCAGCGAGTCGCTCGCCTGGATGCAGGTGGCCGAGCTCAGCTTCGATACCTTCATGATGCGGATGCGGACGCGGACGTAAGGCGACGACGGTTCGCAGCGCTTGAAACAAAGCCCCGGAGATGTCTCCGGGGCTTTTTGCCGTTGAACGGCTCTCGTAGGGTGGGCAAAGCGAAGCGTACCCACGTGGAAGCTGAGAAGACGTGGGCACGGCGCGCATCGCGCGCCTTTG
>NZ_LAXE01000001.1:1368116-1463116 GCF_003122645.1 Bradyrhizobium sp. SUTN9-2 | reverse complement strand
TTTCACCCCTAACCACAAGTCATCGGAGCCTTTTTCAACAGGCACCCGTTCGGTCCTCCAGTGAGTGTTACCTCACCTTCAACCTGCTCATGGCTAGATCACTAGGTTTCGGGTCTAATACAACGAACTTGGCGCCCTATTCAGACTCGCTTTCGCTACGCCTTCGCCTATCGGCTTAAGCTTGCTCGTTAAATTAAGTCGCTGGCCCATAATACAAAAGGTACGATGTCACCCAGAACGAATCTTGAGCTCCATCTGTTTGTAGGTGTCCGGTTTCAGGTCTATTTCACTCCCCTCGTCGGGGTGCTTTTCACCTTTCCCTCACGGTACTGGTTCGCTATCGGTCGCTGAGGAGTACTTAGGCTTGGAGGGTGGTCCCCCCGTGTTCAGACAGGATTGCACGTGTCCCGCCTTACTCGTGGATACATCATCGCATTACTCGTACGGGGCTATCACCCTCTGAGGCCCAGCTTTCCTGACTGGTTCCGATTGTCTTTGATGTATCACTGGCCTGGTCCGCGTTCGCTCGCCACTACTAACGGAGTCTCTGTTGATGTCCTTTCCTCCAGGTACTTAGATGTTTCAGTTCCCTGGGTTTGCTTGAAACCTCCTATGTATTCAGAAGTCTCATACCTTCTCTTGATAACCGGAAATCCAAAACCTCTAGGGTCATGGTCCGGATCATTTCTGGTCGAACACCAAGACACAAGGTCTTGGAGTTCCGGCTATCGAAGGTGGGTTTCCCCATTCGGAAATCCGCGGATCAAAGCTTCTTCGCAGCTCCCCACGGCTTATCGCAGCGTAGCACGTCCTTCATCGCCTCTCAGCGCCAAGGCATCCACCGAACACCCTTAAGGCACTTGATTGCTCTCATTATCAATGTCCACACACTCGGCAGAATGTTGTCTGCACGATTGCCTTACGGCGCGCACCCTCGATGAATGCTACGTGCAGCCGGACATTGACTAGAAAGACCAGCTTGCTTCGTAAGATCGTTCCGATAGCGAGGCGGTCAAGCTTCGCTAAAAGGATCATTTTACAACTCGCATTCAACCTCACGGCTGAAGGCGAGCGCCGAAAATGATCCGGAGATAATGAAGGATTCGCGCAACAATCTGCTGCACGACCCAACTCGGATCGATCTCCTCTTTACGATGTCAGAAAACACGCATCTTGCTGCTATCCAGACTAGCAGGATGCGAAGTGATGTTTCGCGGACGACGGTGCAAGATCTCGGTGATCAAACCATCTGGTGGAGCCAGACGGGATCGAACCGACGACCTCATGCTTGCAAAGCACGCGCTCTCCCAGCTGAGCTATGGCCCCGTAACCAGAAGACGAATGCTCACTCGATGAAAGTGGTGGGCCTGGGAAGACTTGAACTTCCGACCTCACGCTTATCAAGCGCGCGCTCTAACCAACTGAGCTACAAGCCCCTAACGCATATCCCGTCAGGGACCGTGGGATCCTGCATGATGCAGGCCCAGCGCGTGTTCGTCCGCGAAGAAAGAGAAACGAAGACGGCGAAATCCCGCCAATGCAGCTCAACGATCTGGCGATCTGTTGGCCACTGATGTTTCTAAAACGATCCGATAGTGAGCGTGAGCTCGCTGAAGGATCATCCTTAGAAAGGAGGTGATCCAGCCGCAGGTTCCCCTACGGCTACCTTGTTACGACTTCACCCCAGTCGCTGACCCTACCGTGGCCGGCTGCCTCCCTTGCGGGTTAGCGCACCGTCTTCAGGTAAAACCAACTCCCATGGTGTGACGGGCGGTGTGTACAAGGCCCGGGAACGTATTCACCGTGGCGTGCTGATCCACGATTACTAGCGATTCCAACTTCATGGGCTCGAGTTGCAGAGCCCAATCCGAACTGAGACGGCTTTTTGAGATTTGCGAAGGGTCGCCCCTTAGCATCCCATTGTCACCGCCATTGTAGCACGTGTGTAGCCCAGCCCGTAAGGGCCATGAGGACTTGACGTCATCCCCACCTTCCTCGCGGCTTATCACCGGCAGTCTCCTTAGAGTGCTCAACTAAATGGTAGCAACTAAGGACGGGGGTTGCGCTCGTTGCGGGACTTAACCCAACATCTCACGACACGAGCTGACGACAGCCATGCAGCACCTGTGCTCCAGGCTCCGAAGAGAGGGTCACATCTCTGCGACCGGTCCTGGACATGTCAAGGGCTGGTAAGGTTCTGCGCGTTGCGTCGAATTAAACCACATGCTCCACCGCTTGTGCGGGCCCCCGTCAATTCCTTTGAGTTTTAATCTTGCGACCGTACTCCCCAGGCGGAATGCTTAAAGCGTTAGCTGCGCCACTAGTGAGTAAACCCACTAACGGCTGGCATTCATCGTTTACGGCGTGGACTACCAGGGTATCTAATCCTGTTTGCTCCCCACGCTTTCGTGCCTCAGCGTCAGTACCGGGCCAGTGAGCCGCCTTCGCCACTGGTGTTCTTGCGAATATCTACGAATTTCACCTCTACACTCGCAGTTCCACTCACCTCTCCCGGACTCAAGATCTTCAGTATCAAAGGCAGTTCTGGAGTTGAGCTCCAGGATTTCACCCCTGACTTAAAGACCCGCCTACGCACCCTTTACGCCCAGTGATTCCGAGCAACGCTAGCCCCCTTCGTATTACCGCGGCTGCTGGCACGAAGTTAGCCGGGGCTTATTCTTGCGGTACCGTCATTATCTTCCCGCACAAAAGAGCTTTACAACCCTAGGGCCTTCATCACTCACGCGGCATGGCTGGATCAGGGTTGCCCCCATTGTCCAATATTCCCCACTGCTGCCTCCCGTAGGAGTTTGGGCCGTGTCTCAGTCCCAATGTGGCTGATCATCCTCTCAGACCAGCTACTGATCGTCGCCTTGGTGAGCCATTACCTCACCAACTAGCTAATCAGACGCGGGCCGATCTTTCGGCGATAAATCTTTCCCCGTAAGGGCTTATCCGGTATTAGCACAAGTTTCCCTGTGTTGTTCCGAACCAAAAGGTACGTTCCCACGCGTTACTCACCCGTCTGCCGCTGACGTATTGCTACGCCCGCTCGACTTGCATGTGTTAAGCCTGCCGCCAGCGTTCGCTCTGAGCCAGGATCAAACTCTCAAGTTGGACTTGAACTTTGAACCGGCTGATCACAACGTTTGACGAGGTCCCACCATTATCGACCGAAGTCGATGTGCTGCCCGCGATTCACATCGCTGGCAACGATGGTGTTTCCTTTAAAACGTGTACCGCCGAAGTCTTTCGTCCGGTCTCGATCAGAAAAGCCGAAGCTTCTCGGAAGCGAGACCCGCAAGGACTCCGCCGTCCACGTTTCTCTTTCTTCATCTTCACTTGTCAAACAGCCCGAGACCGTGGAGGTCTCAACCTTCCTGAGAGGAAGGGTTCCGACACCCTTACCGACGATGGATGAACTCCAACCGACTGGTGTCGGCTGTTGTGTCACTCAACAAGGTGAGGAGCATCAGTGGCGCGTTCGCTCGCCTTGGTCAGTGACCCGGCGGCGCCGCGCTCAGTGGTTGGGGTTATAGGCCCCACCTTCCGGCCTGTCAACGCCAATCGTCAACAAATCGTCGCACAGTGGACCAGCGAGAAAACATCCACGATTCCAGCCATTTAGAAAGCCGCCGGGCACGCCGAACGAGCCCGCCCGGCAAAAAATCTGAAAAAAAGTTTGCCCGCCGGCGGGCTCCGGAGGGCGCCTTGGAGCCCTCCCTGGCGGCCTCCCTCGGGGGCCCTCCTCCGCACTCCGCCACCCTGGGGGGGCGCGCCGTCCCAAGCGCTGTCGGCCCCCCTGCCAGACGCCCGCCTCCCCCGCTAGATGGGGCCCTGTCCCCCACCCCGCTCGAGCTCAGCCCGTGATCTCACGGGGGCCTTTACGGCCCGGCATTTAGGAAACTTTTTCCATATTTGGCGCCGTACTTGAGCCACAATCCCGCGGCGTTCTGATAAGAGACAAGCTTGAATCGCGGGGACGCCTGTGGGGGCTGCCGGCGATTTTCATGGGGTCAGAGGAAGGCGATGTTGCAAATGACGCGACCTTCCTTCGGCATTCGAAAGACATCGAGAGAGCTTTACCCGTCCAGCTGTTCGTAATTTCGGCCGGCCCCATCAAGGGGCTTTCTGGGCGCGGACAGTTGTGCGGCTTGCCTGCTCCGGCGATCCCCGTTCAAGAGGGCAGCCTGGGACAGGTTCGAAACCGGGCATCTTGGGTCGTTGAGTTGGGGGACTTGGGTTGAACCACAGGACGTCACGCGGCACTTACGGGCGTGAGACCGGGATCATCGATCTCGGCCACGAGCCGCCGCTGTCCGTCGATGGTTCTGAAGCCGCGGTGATCGACCGCCGACGCGTCTCGGTGCAATGGTTCAGCGGGACAATTTTGACCGGACTCTGCGGCGCAGCCCTGATCGGCGGCGCCGTTTTCGCTTCGCTCGACGGCGAGATGACCTTCGCCAAGGTGCCGGAGCGGGTCGAGGGCGCGCTGCGCGGAGCATTCGGCGCCGCCGATCGTGCCGCCACGCTGCACAAGAGCGATCGCCTGCCGCCGCCGAGCGAATCCACCGCCTCACGCAACGTGATGCGCGTCTCGACGGTTGCCCGCGTCGGCAACCGTGACGTGATGCGGGTGCGTCCGTTCGTGCGGATCGCCGGCAATCTGTCGATGACGACGAGCGATCTGTCGGCGAAGATCCCGCCGTTCAACGCCCAGCGCCTGCTGACCGATGTCGGCTCCGACCCGAAGACGGCGTCCGACGATCCCAACAATCCCGAAGCCGTCGAGCCCGACGCGGAAGTGTCCTTCGTCACCAAGGACCTGTCGCCGGTGCTGCCGAAGGCCAAGATTCCCGCGGTGGTGGCACTCGACGACATCCTGATGCGGGTGCGCGATGCCGCCAATTGGCGCGGCAATGGCGGGGTGCGCTACGCCTCGCTCGCCAACACGGCTGCCGACATCTCCGGCGCGACCGGTCCTTCCGACATCAGAACCGCCTACGCCGCCGAGGCCTCGCCGTCCGATCCCTATGCCGGCTTCGAGACGCGCGTGGTGCCGGAGAACGTCACGCTGCTGCCCAAGACCAAGGAGCAGATCACCGGCGGCAATCCCAACGGCGAACGCGTCCACATGGTCAAGAAGGGCGACAGCGTCGCCGGCGTGCTGCGCGATCTCGGCGCCAGTGCCGACGAGATCAAGGCGATCACCGCGACTCTCGGACCGCGCGGCCGCGACAGCGGCCTGAAGGAAGGCGAGAAGCTCCGCATCCTGATGGCGCCCGCAAGCCCCGGCGCCCGCCTGCAGCCCTATCGCGTCGTGGTTGCAAACGACACGATGGTGGAAGCGATCGCGGCGCTGTCCGATCTCGGCAAATACGTCGCCGTCGACGTCTCCAGCATGAATACCGTCGCCGATACTGCGGCCAACGCCAGCAGCGACGACGAGGATGACGATGACGGCTCCGGCGTGCGGCTCTACCAGAGCATCTACGAGACCGCGATGCGCAACAAGGTCCCGATGCCCGTCATCGAGGACATGATCAAGATCTACTCCTACGACGTCGATTTCCAGCGCAAGGTGCAGCCCGGAGATTCCTTCGACGTGTTTTACGCGGGCGAGGACGAGGGCGTGACCGCGACCGAGAAGAACGAGGTGCTGTTCGCCTCGCTCACCGTCGGCGGCGAGACCAAGAAATACTACCGCTACCAGAGCCCCGACGACGGCCTCGTCGACTATTACGACGAGACCGGCAAGAGCGCGAAGAAGTTCCTGGTCAGAAAGCCCGTCAACAACGCCATCATGCGCTCCGGCTTCGGCGGCCGCCGCCACCCGATCCTCGGCTACGTGAAGATGCATACCGGCGTCGACTGGTCCACCTCCTACGGCACGCCGATCTTCGCCTCCGGCAACGGCATGATCGAGAAGGCCGGCCCCGAGGGCGGCTATGGCAAGTACATCCGCATCAAGCACGCCAACGGCTACGAGACTGCCTACGGCCACATGTCGGCCTTCGCCAAGGGCATGGAGCCCGGCAAGAAGGTGCGGCAGGGCCAGGTGATCGGCTTCGTCGGCTCCTCCGGCCTGTCGACCGGCCCGCACGTCCATTACGAGATCCTGGTCAACGGCCGCTTCGTCGATCCCATGCGCGTGAAGCTGCCGCGCGGCCGTTCGCTGGAGGGCCCGATGCTGGCAAGCTTCGAGAAGGAGCGCGACCGGCTCGACGGCATGATGAGCGGCCGCGGCGGCGCCATCGCCCGCATGTCGGACGCCACCGGCGGGCCGCTGCAGGTCACCAACCGGTAAGCCGGCAACGCGCCGATATCGGCCGGCGTTGTCAAACAGAATTTCAAACGAGCACGCTACGCAGCGAGGCCGCTTCGCGGCGACACAACGTCAAGTTTTGTTTGCCAAAGCCGCAGGACGGGCGAATACTTTCCAAAAAATGGGAGGTCACGCCATGAGAAACAGGCTCGCCTGCGCAGCCCTGATTGCTGCGCTGTTCGCCACAACGAGCGCATCGGCCGACAGCTGGGAGGTCACGAGACTCGTGCCGGGCTCGGCATTCCACGGCGTGCACGGGCTCGGTGTCGACAAGGCCGGCCATTTGTTTGCCGGCAGCGTCGCGGGCGCTGCGCTCTACGAGGTCGACATTGCCGGCGGCAGCGCCAAGGTTGCAATCCCGGCACCGGTGGGGATGGCCGACGACATTGCATTCGCGCCCGACGGCACCATGGCCTGGACCGGCTTCCTCGCCGGCGATCTCTATGCGCGCAAGGGCGACGGACCGATCAAGAAGCTCGCGTCCGGGCTGCCCGGCATCAACTCGCTCGCCTTCCGCAAGGACGGCAGGCTCTACGCCACCACCGTTTTCCTCGGCGATGCGCTCTACGAGATCGACGTCGAGGGCGTCAAACCGCCCCGCCAGATCATGGAGAAGATGGGCGGCCTCAACGGCTTCGAGTTCGGTCCCGACGACAAGCTCTATGGTCCGCTCTGGTTCAAGGGCCAGGTCGCAAGGGTCGACGTCGACAAGGCCGAGCTGAGTGTCGTCACCGACGGCTTCAAGATCCCGGCCGCCGTGAACTTCGATTCCAAGGGCAATCTCGTCGTGATCGACACCGCGCTCGGCCAGCTCGTCCGGGTCGATCCCAAATCGGGCGCCAAGACCATGGTCGCGCAGCTGAAGCCGTCGCTGGACAATCTCGCCATCGACGACAAGGACCGCATCTACGTCTCCAACATGGCCGACAACGGCATCCAGGAGGTCGATCCCGCGACCGGTCATGCCAAGCAGATCATCATCGGCAAGCTCGCTTTGCCCGGCGGCATCGGCGTCACCTCGGAGAACGGCAAGGACACGATCCACGTCGCCGACCTGTTCGCCTATCGCACGGTGGACGGCGTGACCGGCGAGGTCACCGAAAAGGCGCGCATGCACGCCGCTGGCACGACGCTCGAATATCCGATGAGCGCGACGGCGAAGGGCAACGACGTGGTCCTGTCGAGCTGGTTCACCGGCACCGTGCAGGTGATCGACGGCAAGACCGGCGCGACGCGCGACATGCTGCACGACTTCAAGGCGCCGCATGACGCGGTCGTGCTCGCGGACGGCAGCATCCTGGTAGCCGAGCTCGGCACCAAGTCGCTGGTCAAGGTGAGCGGCGAGCACGGCAAGGATCGCACCACGCTGATCGGCGCGCTCGAGGGTCCGATGGGTCTCGTCCGCGGGGCCGGCGACGAGGTTTACGTCACCGAGGCTTTTGCTGGCATCATCTCCAAAATCAACAGCACCGGCGAAAAGACCGTGATCGCCAAGGATCTGAAGATGCCAGAAGGCATCGCGCGCACCGGCGACGGCAAGCTGATCGTCGCCGAAGTCGGCGCCAAGCGGCTGATCGAGATCGTGCCGGAATCCGGCAAGGTCACCGAGATCGCAGCCAATCTCCCGATCGGCCTGACCGGCGCCCCCGGCGGCTTGCCGACGCATATCCCCACCGGCGTCGCAGTCGGCGCGACGGGCGCGATCTACGTCAGCTCGGATGTCGAGAATGCGATCTACAAGGTGGTGAAGAAGTAGGAGCTACGTGCACGGGACTGGCGGGAACCGTCACGCCGGTTCCCCGGTTAGACGCTGACGGAAGCCAGCAGGAGGATCGCTCATGACGCGCCTCTCACGCGACGATGTCGTCAAGGCCGTGGACCGCGCCGATGACGTCACCATTGCCCAGATCATCGGGACCGGCGCGACCGCTGAGGAGCTTGCTGAGGCCCAGGCCTGGCTCGCCAACGATGAGCCGATGATCAACGATCTGCGCCCGCTGGCGCAGGGCCGGGTGCGCGAGCTGGTGGATATTTTGTCGGAGCTGGAGGAGGACGAGGAGGACGGCGTCGAGCCGCGCTCCGCCTCGGCCCCTGGCAACTAGCCAGACAGCAAAACAGGACGCCCCGGAGAGGTGACCCTCCGGGGCGGCTTTCATTTCAGATCCTCACCCTCCGGCTGGTTCACGAGATACTCGGACCGAGGTTCGAGGCCATGATGATCAGCATGTCGCGGAATCGACGGTACGGCCCTGGCCCTCGGCCAGCGGGCCGTCGCCGAGCGCCTACAACAGCACGTTGAAGACGTTAACCCGCACGCACCCGTGCGAACAATTCCGACGGCATCATACCGAACATGTCGCGGAAGGCCGTGCTGAAATGCGCGGAGCTGGAAAAGCCCGCGCCATGCGCGGCCTCGGTCAGCGATTGGCCTTGTGCGACCGCCCGTGCGGCAGCGCCGATCCGGGTCCAGATCCGGTAGCGGCGGAGCGGCACACCCGTGACGTCCTTGAAAAGATGCAGGAAGCGCGAGGACGAAAGCCCGGCCTTGCGGCCGAGTTCAGCAAGCGTGTGCGAACCGCTGGGCTGCTCGCGCATCCGCTCGATGGCGGCGGCGATTCTTGCATCTGGCTGCGGACTTGATCCGATCCCAAGCATATCGCGGGCTGCTTGCTGCGCGTCCTCAGATGCGAGGCGTCGCTCCGCGATGGCGCCGAACAGCGCGACGACCGACCTCTCGTCGATCATGTCGAACGCGGCCCTCGATCCGACCTCCTTCATTCGTGAGCGAAGCGCCTCGATATCGCGGCCGAGGGGATCGACATAGAGGAAGGCCATCCGTCCAGCATCGGTGCGGAGATGGTGCAGACTGTTGGGCATGATCAGCACGCTGCGGGTCTGGCGATAAGACGGTGAGCGCGCCCTCGGATCGTTAGCTACGCCTATCGCCCCGTCGAGCGCGACGGCCAGCACGCCGGTGGCATTGCGGTGGGGCGTCAGCCCGAAGGCTGGACCGAGATAGAGCACCCGCGCGTCCCAATCGAGCATCCGCGCCCTCTTTGGTCCGCCGCTGGGCGGCGTGCTGATAGCCAGTTCCTGAAAGCCGGAAGGCGAGGTCATGCCTCATCATAGCGCACCGGCACAGCGCTGCCGATGACCCGGGAGATCATATCGATGGACAGAGTTCTGGTAGATGACGCCGCACAAATCGCCGCGATCCGCGCCGCCGTCTCGCGCTACGCGACCGCCTGGCAGGCCGGTGACCGCGCCGCGATCGCCGCCTGCTACCACGATGAATTCATGCTGCACTATGCCGGCCATAATCCGCTCGCCGGCACTCACCGCGGCAAGGCGGCCGCGGTTGCCACTCTGGCCGAGGTCGCACGCCGCTCCAACCGAAAACTGCTCGCCATCGATGACGTGATGGCCGGGCCGCGGCGCGGCGCCATTCTCGCACGGGAATCATTCAGCCGGGACGGTCGCACGGCTGAATTGGAACGGTTGCTGGTCTATGCCGTGCGTGAAGGCCTGCTGAGCGAATGCTGGGTCTACGACCGCGGTCAGGCAGTGGTGGACGCGTTCTTAGCGGATTGAAAACGCCCTCCGCGAGGTTGGCGCGGAGGGCGTGTATTTCATCAGTTCAGCTTCCGCTTCGCCACCGGCGCCTCGAACTGGGTGATCTCGGCGGTCTGCGGCGCCTTGCCGTTGAAGGTCAGCACATTGCCTTCGGACGAGATCGCGACATTGTCGCCGTCCCTGACGTCGCCGGCGAGGATCATCTCGGCGAGCGGGTCCTGGAGGTAGCGCTGGATCACCCGCTTCAAGGGCCGTGCGCCGTAGGCGGGATCCCAGCCCTTGGCAGCCAGCCAGTCGCGGCCGGCGGCATCGAGGCTCAGCACGATCTTGCGATCGGTCAGGAGCTTCTGCAGGCGCGCGAACTGGATCTCGACGATCCGGCCCATCTCGCTGCGCTGCAGGCGGTGGAACAGGATGATCTCGTCGACGCGGTTGAGGAATTCGGGGCGGAAGTGCGCCCGCACCATTCCCATCACCTGCTCGCGCACGGCCGAGGTGTCCTCGCCCTCCGGCTGGTTCACCAGATATTCCGAACCAAGGTTCGAGGTCATGATGATCAGCGTGTTGCGGAAGTCGACGGTGCGGCCCTGGCCGTCGGTCAGGCGGCCGTCGTCGAGCACCTGCAGCAGCACGTTGAAGACATCAGGATGCGCCTTCTCGATCTCGTCGAACAGCACCACCTGGTAGGGTCGGCGCCGCACCGCCTCGGTGAGCGCGCCGCCCTCGTCATAGCCGACATAGCCCGGAGGCGCGCCGATCAGCCGCGAGACCGAGTGCTTCTCCATGTATTCGGACATGTCGAGGCGGACCATCGCGGTCTCGTCGTTGAACAGGTACTCCGCGAGAGCCTTGGTCAGCTCGGTCTTGCCGACGCCGGTCGGCCCTAAGAACATGAACGAGCCGGTGGGGCGGTTCGGGTCCTGCAAGCCGGCACGCGAGCGGCGCACGGCGGTTGCGACCGCACGCACGGCCTCGGCCTGGCCGACGACGCGCTTGCCGAGCTGCTCCTCCATCTTCAAGAGCTTCTCCTTCTCGCCTTCCAGCATCTTGTCGACGGGCACGCCGGTCCAGCGCGAGACCACCTGCGCGATGTGGTTGGCGGTGACCGCCTCCTCCATCATCTCGCCCCAGTTCTCCTTGGCTTCGATATCGGCAAGCTGCTTCTCGAGCTGCGGGATCCGTCCATAGGCCAGCTCGCCGGCCTTCTGGAATTCGCCGCGCCGCTGCGCATTGGCGAGCTCGACACGCAAGCCGTCGAGCTCGGCCTTCAGCTTCTGGGCGTCGGAGAGCTTGTTCTTCTCCGCGCTCCAGCGCGCCGTCAGCGCCGCCGACTTCTCCTCGAGCTCGGCCAGGTCCTTCTCCAGGGTCTGGAGCCGCGACTTGGAGCCGACATCGCTTTCCTTCTTCAGCGCCTCCTGCTCGATCTTGAGCCGGATGATCTCGCGGTCGAGCGAATCCAGCTCTTCCGGCTTGGAATCGACCTGCATCTTCAGCCGCGCCGCGGCCTCGTCCATGAGGTCGATCGCCTTGTCGGGCAGGAAGCGGTCGGTGATGTAGCGGTTGGACAGCGTCGTCGCCGCAACAAGCGCGGAATCGGTGATCCGCACGCCGTGATGCTGCTCATACTTGTCCTTCAAGCCGCGCAGGATCGAGATGGTGTCCTCGACCGAGGGCTCGCTGACGAAGATCGGCTGGAAGCGCCGCGCCAGCGCGGCGTCCTTCTCGACGTGCTTCTGATATTCGTCGAGCGTGGTCGCGCCGATGCAGTGCAGCTCGCCGCGCGCAAGCGCCGGCTTGAGCAGGTTGGAGGCGTCCATCGCGCCGTCGCCCTTGCCGGCGCCGATCAGCGTGTGCATCTCGTCGATGAACAGGATGAAGGTGCCCTCGCTGCCGGTCACTTCCTGCAGCACGGCCTTCAGCCGCTCCTCGAACTCGCCGCGATACTTCGCACCGGCGATCAGTGCGCCGAGGTCGAGCGCGAGCAGCTTCTTGTCCTTGAGGCTCTCCGGCACGTCGCCATTGACGATGCGCAGCGCAAGGCCTTCGGCGATGGCGGTCTTGCCGACGCCGGGCTCGCCGATCAGGACGGGATTGTTCTTGGTCCTGCGCGAGAGCACTTGAATCGTGCGGCGGATCTCCTCGTCGCGGCCGATGACCGGATCGAGCTTGCCGTCGCGCGCAGCCTGGGTCAGGTCGCGGGCATACTTCTTCAGGGCATCATAAGCGTTCTCAGCGGTCGCGCTGTCGGCCGTGCGGCCCTTGCGCAGCGCCTCGATCGCCGCGTTGAGGTTTTGCGGCGTGACGCCGCCTTTGCTCAGGATGGTGCCGGCCTCGCTGGTCTTCTCCAGCGTGAGCCCGAGCAAAAGCCGTTCGACCGTGACGAAGCTATCGCCGGCCTTCTCGCCGGCCTTTTCGGCCGCATCGAAAGCGCGGGCCAGCTCGGGCGCGAGATAGATCTGCCCGGCACCGCCGCCGGAGACCTTCGGCACCTTGTTGAGGGCGTCCTCGGTCGCCTTCAGGATTGCGCGGGAATTGCCGCCAGCGCGGTCGATCAGACCGGCGGCGAGCCCCTCATTGTCGTCCAAGAGGACCTTCAGCACATGCAGGGTTGAGAACTGCTGGTGCCCCTCGCGCATGGCGAGCGACTGCGCGGACTGGATGAAGCCCCTGGAGCGTTCGGTATACTTCTCGATATTCATCTTTTCTGTCCCTCGGCCTGCCCTCGGGGCCCTCTAAGGCACCCCAAACGGCATCTTCATTGGGTTTCCAATTACCGCATTGACGTTTCTCAACCGGTAACGGTCGTCTTTTGCCGGCGTTGCCGCCGGCCTGGGCCAGATGTGGGAAGCAGGTTGCGGATGCGAAAGAGGCTACTTCACAATTTCGTGCGCGGACGGGCGGGCTTGGCGGTGGCGGGCCGAATCCCTTAAGTAGCGGCATGACAGTCAGCCATACCGCCGAGATCACCGGCCTCTACCGCTACCCGATCAAGGGCCTGACGCCGGAGCGCCTGTCGCACGTTCCTTTGCGGGTCGGCCAGACCCTGCCGGCCGACCGCCGCTACGCCATCGAGAACGGCCCGAGCGGGTTCGACCCCGAGGCGCCCGAATGGAAGCCGAAAATCCAGTTCCTGATGCTGGCGCGCAATGAGCGGCTGGCCGCGCTCGACAGCCGGTTCGACGACGAAACCAACGTGCTGACCATCCGCAAGGACGGCCAGATCGTCGCCAGCGGCGATCTCGAGACCGCCGCCGGGCGCGCCGCCATCGAGGCCTATTTCACGGAGAACTTTCAGCCCGAGTTGAAGGGCCCGCCCAAAATTCTCTCCGGCCGCGACCACAGCTTCTCCGACGTTGCCCGCAAGGTCGTCTCCATCATCAATCTCGACAGCGTCCGCGCCATCGAGACCATGCTCGGCGGCGTCGCCGTGCATCCGCTGCGCTTCCGCGCCAATCTCTACGTGAAAGGCTGGCCGGCCTGGTCGGAGCTCGACCTCGTCGGCCAGACGCTCGCGATCGGGCAGGCCAGACTGAAGGTGATCAAGCGCATCGTCCGCTGCCCGGCCACCAATGTCGACCCCGAGACCGCCAAGCGCGATCTCGAAATCCCGCCCACGCTCTCGCGCCATCTCGGCCATATGGACTGCGGCATCTATGCCGAGGTGATCGCCGACGGTGACGTCGGCGTCGGCGATGTGGTGGCGGTGGAAGAGCCGAAGCTGCTGTGAGCTAACTCCGTCTCAACATACTCCGTCATTGCGAGCGCAGCGAAGCAATCCAGGAATGCATCTGCGGAAACAGTCTGGATTGCTTCGTCGCAAGCGCTCCTCGCAATGACGAGGCTCAGTTCGGCATCACATACGCATAGATCTTGCCGCGCGAGACCGGGGCTTCGCGGACTCGGTTGCCGTTGTTGCCGGAGATCATGATCGGATTACCCTGCGCGTCGATGCCGGTGATGATGCCGACATGACCGCCGCGGCGGCCGCGCGACATCACGGCGATGGCACCGACCTGCGGTCCGGAGATGCGCGTGCCGTAGCGCGCGAACGAGCTCGCCATGTCGGAGCCGGTGCCCCGATGGCCGGTATGCTCCAGCACCATGTTCATGAAGCGCGCGCACCACAGCCGGCCGCGCCCGGTCGGATTGCCGCCGATATGGCGGCGCGCCTCGGAGACGAGACCCGATCCTCCGCTGAAGCCTCCGTTCATGCCGGCACCGCTGGCATTGGCATTCGGATCATAGCTCGCCTGGGTGTCGGCGAAGCCGCTTGCCTGCAATTGCGCCGCGCTGCGCTCGAAGCGCGAACTGCGGGCATGATGGCGATAGTGACGGTGGTGATGATGTCTGGCGTGATGCACGTAACCGTGCCGCTCTGCGCTATGACGATGATACGGCCGTGCCGAGGCCGGAGAAACGAACACGGCGAACGCCGCGAAGAACAGCGCCAGCGCGACAACACAACGCGACAGGCGAGACGCAAACAACTCGAACATTCTTCATCCTTCTTGACACCCCCACTTCCCGCCGGCCCGTGCAATGGCCGACATCCGTTTGGCCGTTAAGCCGCCCGATGTGGCGAGAAAAAGACGCAACGCCCGCGAATGGCTGCAATGATTTTGTGTTTGTGCTCGGCGCTGCTGCCGCATTGCCGACAACAGAATTAACTGCGATCCTCGAACACGGCTTGAAACAGAGGGAAACGGTTAATGCCCCACGCCACGACCAGGGACGGCGTCCGCATCTATTTCGAGGAGGCGGGCCAGGGAACGCCGATACTTTTTCTGCACGAGTTCGCGGCCGACTACACCAATTGGGAGCCGCAGATGCGCTACTTCTCGCGTGGCCATCGCTGCATCACCTATTCGGCGCGCGGCTACACGCCGTCGGACGTGCCTGACGGCGAGGTCTACACCTACACGCATTTCTACACCGATGCGCTTGCGGTGCTCGATCATCTCGGCATCGAGCGCGCGCATCTCGTCGGTCTTTCGATGGGCGCCTATTCCTCGTTGCAGATCGGGTTGAACGCGCCGCAGCGCGCACTGTCGATGACGCTGGCCGGCGTCGGCTCCGGCTCGGAGCTCGAGAACCTGGAGACCTGGCGCACGCAGTGCCGCGCCAATGCCGAGCAGTTCGAGACGCTGGGATCGGTGGAGGTCGCGAAAGTCACGCGCGAGGCGCCGAGCCGGATTCCGTTCCTGGTGAAGGATCCACGCGGGCATGCCGATTTCTACGCCGCACTGGCGCGGCACGATGCCAAGGGATCGGCGCGCACCATGCGCGGATTCCAGGGCGGCCGTCCCTCGATCTACACGATGACGGACGCGATCAGAGGCGCGGCAACACCCGCGCTGATCATCTGCGGCGACGAGGACGAGCCCTGCGTGGGCGCCAGCCTGTTCCTGAAGAAGCACCTGCCCGCGGCGGGGCTCGCGATGTTTCCGAAGTCCGGCCACGTGCTGAACCTGGAGGAGCCCGCGCTGTTCAACGAGAGTGTCGAGCGGTTCGTGACGCTGGTGGAAGCAGGACGTTGGCCGGTGCGGGACCCGCGGTCGCTGGTTTCCCACTAGCTGTCATTCCGGGACGCGCCGAAGGCGCAGGCCCGGAATCCATCGGGCTGCAGGCGCTGTTGGACGATGGATTCCGGGCTCGATGCTTCGCATCGCCCCGGAATGACGGAGAGAAACTACTTCCCCCCGCCGCGGCTCAGCAAGAACACCGCCTGCTCGCCGAACATGTTCCACACCCACCAGGGCAGGTTCAGCGGCACCGGGCGGCCGTAGAGATCGAGCGCGACCGAGCGCTCCATCTTGACGTTGATCTCGTCGCAGAGCTGCACGAAATCCTTGATGGTGCAGAAATGGATGTTGGCGGTGTCGTACCAGGTCGCCGGCAGATTCTCCGTGCGCGGCATGTGGCCGCCGATCAGGAGCTGGAGCCGCATCTTCCAGAAGCCGAAATTCGGGAACGAGACGATGGCGCGGCGGCCGATGCGCAGCAGGTTCTCCAGCACGACCTTCGGCTGCCGCGTCGCCTGCAGCGTCTGCGACAGGATCACGTAGTCGAAGGCATCGTCGGGATAATTGACGAGATCGGTGTCGGCATCGCCCTGCACCACCGCGAGCCCCTTGGCGACGCAGCGGTTGACGCCCTCGCGCGACAATTCGATGCCGCGGCCGTCGATGCCGCGGGTCTCCAGCAGCTGAAGCAGATCGCCGTCGCCGCAGCCGACGTCGAGCACTTTCGAGCCCGGCTTGACCATTTCGGCGACCAGCCGATGATCGGCGCGATAATCACCGGATGGCCTGGCGGCAACGCCGTCCAGCGGCAACACTTCCTGCACGGACATCGCTAACGGTCCTCGAGGTTGAGCCCGCGGGCCTTGCCTGCCGATTGCAGGAAGGCCCGGGAGATGTCGAAGAATTCGGGCACGTCGAGCAGGAAGGCGTCGTGGCCGCGATCGGTCTCGATCTCGGCGAATGACACGCGCGCGCTCGAAGCGTTCAGCGCGTGCACCAGCGCGCGCGATTCCGAGGTCGGAAACAGCCAGTCGCTGGTGAAGGAGACCACGCAGAAGCGGGTCTTGATGTCGGCGAAGGCCTTGGCCAGCACGCCGCCATGGTCGGCGGCGATGTCGAAATAGTCCATCGCCCGCGTCAGGTAGAGATAGGAATTGGCGTCGAAGCGCTCGACGAAGGACGAGCCCTGGTAACGCAGATAGGATTCGACCTGGAAATCGGCGTCGAACGAGAAGGTCGGCAGCTCGCGGTCCTGCATGCGCCGGCCGAACTTGCGGTGCAGCGCCGCGTCCGAGAGATAGGTGATGTGCGCCGCCATCCGCGCCACCGCGAGCCCGCGATGCGGATGGATCCCGCGATCGGCATAGCCGCCGCCATGCCAGTCGGGGTCGGCCATCACGGCCTGGCGGCCGAGCTCGTGGAAGGCGATGTTCTGCGCCGAGTGCCGCGTCGCGCAGGCGATCGCCAGCGCGGAGTACACGCGGCTAGGATAGGCGGCGGTCCATTGCAGCACCTGCATGCCGCCCATCGAGCCGCCGACGACGGCAAACAGCGTGTCGATGCCGAGCCGGTCGATCAGCATCGCCTGCGCGCGCACCATGTCCGGAATGGTGATGACGGGGAAGTCCAGGCCCCAGACCTTGCCGGTGGCGGGATTGATCGACGCCGGCCCGGTCGAGCCCATACAGCCGCCG
This sequence comes from Bradyrhizobium sp. SUTN9-2, assembly GCF_003122645.1. Taxonomy (NCBI): domain Bacteria; kingdom Pseudomonadati; phylum Pseudomonadota; class Alphaproteobacteria; order Hyphomicrobiales; family Nitrobacteraceae; genus Bradyrhizobium; species Bradyrhizobium sp. SUTN9-2. The sequence goes on along the minus strand of NZ_LAXE01000001.1, from coordinate 1,446,002 downwards.
ATCACGTTGGAGCAGATGATGAAGTAGTGCTTGGGATCGATGGGTCGGCCGGGACCGACCAGCGTCTCCCACCAGCCCGGCTTGCCGGTGACGGGATGTACGTTGGCGACATGCTGGTCGCCGGTCAACGCATGACAGATCAGCACGGCGTTGGAGCGATCGGCATTGAGCTCGCCATAGGTCTGGTAGGCGATCTGGAACGGGGTGAGATCGACGCCGCAATCGAGCCGCAGCGGCTGCTCGGCGCCGAAATGCGCAACCAGCGAGCTTGGATGATCCACCTCGTGCGACCGCTCGTCGGCGCTGATCGCAGGACTCGGTATCGACTTGACGCTACCCATCTCGGACATCGACCTCGTTTGCGACTGGCTGCTCGACCGCGCCGCTGACATCAGGCCATGAAAAACCCGGCCTGAACGATAGGTTCGGCCGGGATCGGAAGCGTCCCCGGCCTGTTTAGCGAGTTTTTTAACGTGGCTGCAAGCCGGCCGGCTCAAATGACCACGGAACGGGCAAAAGCTACCGTCTTGGGCGGTTTTCGTCAAGTCGCGGCCCGGATCGGCCCAATTCGCCTCTGCCGCGACGCCCGCAAAGCACGTCATTTCTCTTTGCTTTCGCCGCCCCGACTGCCTAATCAGGATATCCCCCACCGGAACGATCGACGACCAGACATGTCCCAACGTCCGCCCGCGCCACCATCGCTTCAGGAACTGCGCAAGGAGATCGACGCGATCGACGAGGGCATGCATCGCCTCCTCATGCAGCGCGGCGAGATCATCGATCGCCTGATCCAGGTGAAGCAGACCCAGGAGGTCGGCTCGGCGTTCCGGCCTGCGCGCGAAGCTTCGATGATGCGCGAGATCGTGCAGCGTCATCGCGGCATCCTGCCGCTCGACACGGTCGAGAGCATCTGGCGCGTCATCATCTCGACCTTCACTTACGTACAGGCGCCGTTCTCCGTGCATGCCGACATCTCGGCCAGCGAGGCGGCGATGCGCGATTCCGTGCGCTTCAATTTCGGCTTCACCGTGCCTTACGTCGCGCATTTCAGCGCACAGGCCGCGGTCGAGGCGGTAGCGAAATCCAAGGGTGATCTGGCAATGGTCTCGGCGACCTCGAGCCGCACGCCATGGTGGCTGGAGCTGGAAGCGGACGGCGCACCAAAGATCATCGCGCGGATGCCCTTCATCGAGCGTGCCGATCATCCGGCCGCATTGCCGGTGTTCGCGATCTCGCGCGTCGCCGACAGCGCCCTGGTGACGGAGGTCGAGACGTTCAGCGTGCGCGTCTCCGGATGGAACGCCGAGGTCGCCCGGGCGCTGTCGCCGCTCGCCGAGATCGTGGCCGTGCCCGATACCGCCTTCGACGGCGCGGCGCTCTTGGTCTCGGTCACCGGCGCGACCAGCATCGACAAGATCAGGGCTGCCCTGATCGAGGCGGGGGCCTCGGTGCGCTCCGTGGCCCTCGTCGGCAGCCACGCAACGCGCTATACGGTGCCCCCGACCGGGCCGAAATCGTAGGTCGCGAACAGCCCAGCCTATCCGGAGTCCAAGATGTCCCGCCCCGTGCCGAATCCCGGCATTCTCGATATTGCGCCCTACACGCCCGGCAAGAGCCCGGTGCCGGAGCCGGGCCGCAAGGTGTTCAAACTCTCCGCCAACGAGACGCCGTTCGGGCCCTCGCCCAAGGCGATCGAAGCCTTCAAGCGCGTGGCGGATCATCTGGAGGACTACCCGGAAGGCACCTCGCGCGTGCTGCGCGAGGCGATCGGCCGCTCGTTCGGCCTCGATCCCAACCGCATCATCTGCGGCGCCGGCTCGGACGAGATCCTCAATCTGCTCGCGCACACCTATCTCAGCCAGGGCGACGAGGCGATCTCGACGACACACGGCTTCCTGGTCTACCCGATCGCGACGATGGCGGTCGGCGCCAGGAACGTCATCGCCCAGGAGACCAACCTCACCGCCGACGTCGACGCCATCCTGAAGGCCGTGACGCCGAAGACGAAGCTGGTCTGGCTCGCCAACCCCAACAACCCGACGGGCACCTATCTTCCGTTCGACGAGGTCAAGCGGCTGCGCGCCGGCCTGCCCTCGCACGTGCTGCTGGTGCTGGACGCCGCCTATTGCGATTACGTCTCGCGCAACGACTATGAGATGGGAATCGAGCTCGTCGCCACCACCGAGAACACGGTGGTGACGCACACCTTCTCCAAGATCCACGGTCTTGCCGCGCTGCGCATCGGCTGGATGTTCGGGCCCGAGCACGTCATCGACGCGGTCAATCGCATCCGCGGTCCCTTCAACGTGTCGACGCCGGCGATGTATGCCGCGATCGCCGCGATCGAGGATACCGCGCATCAGGCGATGTCGAAGCAGTTCACCGAGACCTGGCGCAACTGGCTCACCGAGGAGATCGGCAAGCTCGGGCTGAAGGTGACGCCGAGCGTCGCCAATTTCGTGCTGATCCATTTCCCGACCGACAAGGGCAAGACCGCCGATGACGCCGACGCGTTCCTGACCAAGCGGGGGCTCGTGCTGCGCGGCTTGAAGAACTACGGCCTGCCGCATGCGCTGCGCATGACCATCGGCACCGAGGAGGCCAACCGCCTCGTCGTCGAAGGCTTGCGCGACTTCATGGGCGGCAAATGAGCGCGCAGGCGCACTTCCAGCGCGTGGCGCTGATCGGCTTCGGCCTGATCGGCGGCTCGATTGCCCGCGCTGCGAAGCTCCAGGGGCTTGCCGGTGAAATCGTCACCACCGCACGCTCGGAGAAGACACGCGCGCGTGTCGCCGAGCTCGGCATCGTCGATCAGGTGGTGGCGACCAATGCGGAGGCCGTGAGGGATGCCGATCTCGTCATCCTCTGCATTCCCGTCGGCGCCTGCGGACCCGTAGCGCAGGAGATCGCGCCGCATCTCAAGCCGGGTGCGATCGTCTCCGACGTCGGCTCGGTCAAGGGCGCTGTGGTCCGCGACATGGCCCCGCATCTGCCGGGCGGCATTCATTTCGTGCCGGCGCATCCGGTGGCAGGCACCGAGCATTCCGGCCCGGATTCGGGCTTCGCCGAGCTCTTCATCAACCGCTGGTGCATCCTGACCCCGCCTGATGGCAGCGACGCAGCGGCGACCGATCACCTGCGCGCGTTCTGGGCGGCGATGGGCGCCAAGGTCGAGGTGATGACGCCGGATCATCACGACCTCGTGCTCGCGATCACCAGCCACCTGCCGCATCTGATCGCCTACACCATCGTCGGCACCGCCGACGAATTGGCGCAGGTGACGGAATCCGAGGTGATCAAATTCTCCGCCGGCGGTTTTCGCGATTTCACCCGCATTGCGGCGTCCGATCCGACGATGTGGCGCGACGTCTTCCTCGCCAACAAGGAGGCCGTGCTGGAGATGCTCGGCACCTTCACCGAGGATCTGGCAAAGCTCACCCGCGCGATCCGCCGCGGCGACGGGGAGGCGCTGTTCGACCACTTCACCCGCACCCGCGCCATCCGCCGCGGCATCGTCGAGATCGGCCAGGATTCCGCCGCGCCCGATTTCGGCCGCCAGCATGGCGCGCTGAAGAAGCCGTGAGCCTGTAGCCCGGACAAAGCTGCGTAGCCCGGATGGAGCACAAGCGTAATCCGGGACAGTGCCAGCTGTGATCAAGAACCTCGGATTGCGCTGCGCTCCATCCGGGCTACGGGAGCCAACTAATACAGCGGCGGGATCTGGCCGACCTTGACCGGGCCGAGCAGCACGGCACCGTCGACGAATTTTAGCGGGAAGCTCCGCGCTTTCTTGCCTTCCAGCGTGCTCTCGGTACCGATCGAATTGATGCCGGCGGCAACGCCGGCATTGGCGTTCTGCTTGATGACCTTGCCGAGGCCCGGCACGGCGCGGTCGAGCGCGCCGAACAGATTATTCAGGTCCTGCGACTTCACGCCGGGCGCGAGGCGATCGAGCGTTGCCTGCGGTACGCCCTCCTCCAGCATCTTCTCGATGCCGAGCGCCGGGATCACGCGCTCGAGGCCGGTCACCGTCATCTGCAATTCGCCGTCGAGCCGGCCGTTGGGCGACAGGCCGAGCGTGCCGGCCGCGACCGCGATCATCTCGCCCTGTTGAATGCGCGACTGCACGATCTCGATGTGACCGCCGGCGGCCTGGATCTCGCGGAAGCGCTGCGGCCACGGTTTGGGCGTGAGGTCGGAGAGGCCGGTGATCTTGGCGCGGGTGTCCGCCTCGAACGGCTCGGCGAGCAGCGGATGCACGCCCTGGATGCTGCCCTGCGCGACATGGAGCACGGTCTCGATCACCGGATGATCGGCCGGCGAGCCATCGGCAAGGCGCCCGTGCAGCTCAACCTGCTTGGCGCGCGCAAGCGGCACCTGCACGCTGCCATCGAGACGGTTGAGGCTGGGGTCGTCGAACACGATGGAAGCGCGATCCGGCACAGCCGGCAGACCCGCCACACTGGCGCGGCCCTTGCTCCAATTCACGGTGAAGGTGTTTTGCGTAATGCCGTCGATCAGCGTGGCGGGCGCTGCGAATTCGGCGATGATGCGCTTGGGGTCGTAGACCTGGGCCACGACCAGGATGTTGTCGAGCTTGGCCGTGAACGGCGTCTTGCTCGCGTTCTGCGAGACCAGGGCGACGCTGGCGCCGGAGCACTGGACCTCGAAGCGGAACGGGAAGCCGGCGATCGAGCGCTTGGCACAATCATAGATGCGGCCGGCCTTGGCCTCCTGCGCCCGCCAGGCGTCGGCGACGAATTCGGCCTGCCACGCCGCATAGAACCAGAAGCAGGTCCAGCCGACGGCGAGGACCAGGACGAGAACGGGGGCGATGAAAAGGCCCCAGCGGGAGCGGCGGCCAGTGGCAACGGTCATATTGGACATGCGGCGACCCTTTGACGCCAGATTCAGGCAAATGTAAGCGGGGCGGGCCTGCGACGAAAGGCGCAGAAATCGCTTCGCTTGGGCGCAGGGTTCTGGTAGCCGTCCCCGAAATGTCCGAAATCACCCTCCCCTCCGTCACCACAGCCAAGGGCGACCTCTGGGTGTTCGGCTACGGCTCGCTGATGTGGCGGCCGGGCTTCGATTTCGAGGAGCGCGTCCCGGCGCGGCTGGTCGGCGAGCATCGCGCGCTCTGCGTCTATTCCTTCGTGCATCGCGGCACGCCGGAGAAGCCGGGCCTGGTGCTCGGACTAGACCGCGGCGGCGCCTGCCGCGGCATCGCCTTCCGTGTCGCCGAGAAGAACCGTGCCGAAGTGGTCGCCTATTTGCGCGCACGCGAGCAGGTCACCTCGGTCTATCGCGAGGTGATGCGCTCGGTGTGGCTGGAGAACGATGCACGCCAGCGCGTCGCCGCGCTCGCCTACGTCGTCGACCGCGGTCATGTGCAATATGCCGGCCGCCTCTCGCTCGCCGAGCAGCACCGCCATGTCGTCCAGGGCCACGGCCAGTCCGGCGCCAACCGCGACTACGTCACCGCGACGGTGAAGGCGATCGAGGCCGAAGGCTTTCGCGACACGCAGCTGCATCAGCTTGCATTGATGCTGCACGGTGATGCGCATTCCCTGCACGCGGCGGCTCGGGACCAGGATCGGGAAAGCCGCTAAAGCATGACCCGGAAAAGTGCGAAGCGGTTTTCCGGAAAGATCATGCGTAAACAACAACCTAGAGCGCGATGAAGATTCATCCCAATCTCATCGCGCTTTAGCCGGTCGGCGCGTAGCTCGGCGCCGAGCCGATCAACTGCTCCTGCTCCTTCCGTCCTGCTTCGACGAGCCGGGCGGTCGCGTCCTCGATCGCCGCTTGCACGCGTGCGAGAAACTCGTCCTTCGGCAGGCCCGGCGGCAACGGTTCGAGAAACTCGACCACCAGCGTGCCCGGGTAGCGCATGAAGGTGCGGCGCGGCCAGAACAGGCCGGAATTGAGCGCGATCGGCAGGCACGGCACGCCGCAGGAGGAATAGATCTGCGCAAAACCGGTCTTGTAATCGGGCGGCGCGCCCGGCGCACGGCGCGTGCCTTCCGGAAAGATCACGAGCTGCTTTCCACTGCGCACCGCCTCGCGCGCGCGCCGCGTCATCTCGAGCAGCGCCTTCACGCCGGCATTGCGGTCGATCGCGATCATCCCGGTCTTGACCAGGAACTGGCCGAACACCGGGATCTGCATCAGCTGGCGCTTGAGGATGAAGATCGGGCGATTGAAAAAGCCCGGCAGCACGAAAGTCTCCCAGAACGACTGATGCTTGGCCACGATCAGCAGCGGTCCTGTCGGGATCTTCTCCACCCCGCGGAATTCCACCTTGATGTTGCAGACCAGGCGCATCAGGACCAGCGTGGCCTTGGCCCACCATTGCGCCACCGTCAGCATGGCGCGCGGCGGCAATGCAAAGGTCGGCAGCGCAACGATCGCCAGACAGACCAGCACGGCGTAGAACAGCACGTTGAACACGAGCGATCGCAGGAAAATCAGGAACATCGATGGTCCGATCAATTGGCCTGCGCGGTGGCGGGCCGCTTCGGTTGCTGACCTGCAGGCTGCTCCGACATCTCAGGCCAAAGGTCAATCCCGAAATCCTCCAGCCGCACCCTGAGCTCGGCCGCAACGTACTTGACGTATTCGGACAGGAGCAGCCGCAGCGTCGAGCCTGAGATCCACCACGGCTCCTCGCGCCATTTTTCGCCGACCACCGCGAACGGGATCAGCGTCGTCCGCGGCATCGCATGCGAGAATTCCACCAGCGCGCGCGGCATGTGATAGTTCGAGGTGACCACGATCAGAGACGTAAATCGGCGTCCCTCGGCCCAGCGCCGCGCCTCCGCCGCGTTGCCGCGGGTCGTGAGCGCGGTGCGGTCGAGGTCGACGCAACAGGTCATGAAGGACTGATTCTCCGGCAAGGTGCGGGAGATGTCGTTCGCCGTCGAGGTCGGATGCACGCCGGAAATCAGGAGCCGCCTGCCGTAGCCGGCAGCCAGCAGCTCCATCGCGTCCGATACCCGCGAGGAGCCGCCGGTCAGGACCACGATGCCGTCCGCCTTGCGATCGGGTACTTTCTCGGCCCCGCGCAATTGCGCCAGGAACGCAATGAAGCCCGCCGCCGCGCCGACGAAGGCGAGCGCGATCGTCGACACGATTGCCGCGCGCAGCCAGCCGCGCGGCAGTTTCGGCGATCGATCGTCGGTCGGCGAGCTCATGCGATGTCGGTGATCCCTTCCCGATCTGATTTTATGACGTTTTGAGGCGAAGTGGAGTCCGGTTTCTTCACCCTCTCCCCTTGTGGGAGAGGGTGGCATAGGCGGCCGCCGGCCGCCGTTCTTAAGAACGCCGATGCTTTGCATCGGCTATGGCGAAAGCGGCGAGACGGGTGAGGGGTTCTCTCCGCGCATTCACCTCGACATTTGTACGCGTGGACAGAACCCCTCATCCGGCGCTTCGCGCCACCTTCTCCCACAAGGGGAGAAGGGAAGAAAAGAAACTCAATCAACATCGTTCAATGTCGCGAACAGCGTTTGGCGCGAGGCGACTGCGGTAATGGCGCCGATCAGGACGGCCTGAACCGCGAGCACGATGTAGCCGGAGGGGCGCAGCGAGAAGGTGCCGAGCAGCGCGGCGAACTGGTCGCCGACGGGAGTCCCGGAAAACCAGCCTGCGATGGACTCGGAGAAGCCGAACATCAGCATGGCGGCACCGCCGCCGATCACGCCGCCCTCCAGGCCCAGCCTGAGGAAATGACGCAGGAAGTGGTTGGCGATGTAGCGGTCGCCGGCGCCAACGAAATGCAGGACCTCGACGATCGGACGGTTCGCCGCCATTGCGCCGCGCGTCGCGAACGACACCGAGATGATGGTTGCGACGATGACGAGCGCGAGGATGCCGAGGCCGGCCAGCACGGTGGCGTTCGTCATCAGGCGCATGCGCTCGATCCAGGCGCGGTGATCGTCGACGCTGGCGCTAGGGGCGACCTGCGCCACGCGCGCGCGCAAGGCGCCGAGATCGAGCGGCGTGCCCGGCTGCACGCGCGCGATGATCATGCGCGGCACCGGCAGATCGTCCATCGACAGGCCGGTGCCGAGCCAGGGCTCGAGCAGCTTGCCGCTCTCGTCCCTGGTGAACGGCTTGACCTCGACGATACCGGCTTGCGTGCGCATCGCTTCCGCCACGGCGGCGGTGTCGCGATCGAGATCGCGGCCGGCCTGCGGACGAATCTGGATGGTGATTTCGCTCGCGACATCCGATTGCCATTCGGCGGCGGAGGCACTCACCAGCAGCACCGTGCCCGTGGCCATCGAGGCGAGGAACGTCATGATGGCGACCACCGCGAGCAGCGCTCTGCCGTGGATCGAGGCGCGCGGCACGATCGGCGACATGTTGCGCGCCTTGGCCGGAAGCTGCGGACGCTCCTGCCCGAGATCGACCAGCACGCCGCGCTCGTCCAGCCTACTCATAGACGTGCAGCCGTCCCTGGTGCAGCACCAGGCGCCGCGCCTCGTACTGGTCCATCAGGCCGATGTCGTGGGTGGCGATGATGACGGCGGTGCCTGATTTGTTGAGCTCGATGAAGAGTCGCAGCAGGCGGCGGCCGAGCGTCGGATCGACGCTGCCGGTCGGCTCGTCCGCGAGCAGCAGCTGCGGCCGCGAGATCACGGCGCGCGCGATCGCGGCGCGCTGCTTCTCGCCGCCTGACAGGATCGGCGGCAGCGCGTCCATGCGGTCGCCGAGGCCGACCCAGCGCAACAGATCGATCACCTCCTTGCGGTAGCTCGACTCGCTGCGGCCCATGACGCGGAACGGCAGCGCGACGTTCTCATAGGTCGTCATGTGATCGAGCAGGCGGAAATCCTGGAGCACGATGCCGATGCGCTTGCGCAAGTCTGCGATCTCGTCCTTGCCGAGCTGCGAGATGTCGTGGCCGAACAGGTTGACGAGGCCCCGCGTCGGTCGATGCGACAGGAACAACAGGCGCAGCAGGGACGTCTTGCCGGCACCTGACGGCCCGGTGAGAAACTGGAAGGAATGCGCGGGGATCTGGAAGGTGAGGTCGCGCAAAATCTCCGGCCCCAGACCGTAACGCAATCCGACATTTTCGAACCGAACCAAGCTCAGCTCCGTTCGAGAGGGGGCGCGGGCCGCATTGCGGCGGTCCGCCATACGCGATCAACGGGTTTTGCCGCCGTTATGGTTTCCGGTTCGTTAACGGTCGCCCAGTAGCATAAGGGGCGCCCGGTCTCCGCGACCGTGGCATCGTCAAGACCTTCGTTCATGCATCAAGGCTCGTCCATGCATATCGTCTGCCCCCATTGTATGACATCCTACGCCATCAAGCTCGCGAGCCTTGGGGCGAACGGGCGGGCGGTCCGCTGCTCCCGCTGCAAGGAGACCTGGATCGCCCACGCCGAGGATGCCATCGAGGAGGCGTCCGTTCCGGCCATGGCCGCGGCCAGCCGAGCCGACGACCAGTCCGACCTCGCCGAACAATGGAACTCCTATGCCAAGGACGACGGCGCCACTGATACGCCGGTCGTCGATAGTCCCTCGATCGCCAGCGACTGGCCGGATGAGGAGACCCGCGAGACCGAGGACGAATGGTCGGCAGCGGCCCGGCAGGCCGAAGAGGAGGCCGCCGGCGCGCAACACCAGTCCTGGTTCCGCAGCCTGTTCCCCCGCCGCGGCGCGCGGGTGAGCCGCCCGGTCGCCACCACAGCTCCGCGCAAATCCTATCTTGGCCTGCCGACCGCCTGCGCCGCGATGGGCGCGCTGGTGCTGGCACTGGTGCTCTGGCGCGGCGACGTGGTGCGGCTGCTGCCGCAGACGGCAGCGTTCTACAAGATGGTCGGGCTCGAGGTGAACTTGCGGGGTCTCGCCTTCAAGGACGTCAAGCTCTCCAGCGAGACCGTGGACGGTAAACAGGTGTTGGTGATCGAGGGCGTCATCGTCGGCGAGGGCAAGAAGCCGCTCGACATTCCGCGGCTGCGTTTTGCCGTGCGCGACGCCCAGGGCGCGGAGATCTATGCCTGGAATGCGGTGCTGGAGCAGACCGTGCTGCGGCCAGGTGAGCGCGCCTTCTTCCGCTCGCGCCTGGCCTCACCGCCGCCGGAAGGCCGCAACATCGACGTTCGTTTCTTCAACCGGCGCGACATTGCCGGCGGCAGCGTATAATCGCCCCCCAGGGGAGGTTGATACCAAGGTTCGTCTCATGCCGAAGATCTTGATTGCCGACGACGAGGATTCGATGCGCGCGCTGGTGGCGCGCGCCATTGCCATGGACGGCCACGAGACCGTCACCGCCCAGGACGGCGCAGAGGCGCTGGAGATCCTGACCCGCGAGGATGGCGCCTTCGACCTGTTGCTCACCGACATCCAGATGCCGGTGATGGACGGCATCGCGCTGGCGCTCTCCGCGGCGCGCGATTTTCCCGACCTGACCATCCTGCTGATGACCGGCTTTGCCGACCAGCGCGAGCGCGCCTCGAACCTGAACGCGCTGGTGCATGACGTCGTGACCAAGCCGTTCTCGGTCGCCGATATCCGCACGGCGGTCGCCGATGCGCTGGCGGCGAAGAAGGGCTAGCGTCGGCGGTATCCCCACATCGTCATTGCGAGCGCAGCGAAGCAATCCAGACTGCCGTTGCGGAAAGGCTCTGGATTGCTTCGCTGCGCTCGCTATGACGCAAACTGTGGCGCGATCGTAGCCCGCATCAGCTCAGCGATATGCGGGAACAATGCCCCGGATGTCGCTGCGCTCATCCGGGCTACGAGACCTGAGCCGTCCCTCAAAACTCCTTCAGCAGCCGCTCGAGATAATCGAGCTCGATCTGCGGCCGCGAGGGATCGCCGAGACGGCGGCGGAGCTCTTCGAGAATGCGGCGGACACGCTGCGTGTCGATCTCGCCGGGAATCTTGACCGTGTAATCGTCGCCATATTCGCGCCCATGCAGCGGCCGGCCGAGCGGATCGGTCTGGTTGCCGCCGCTCTGCTGCCGGCCGGCACGCTGGCCGGGGCCGTCGCCCTGGCCGTCGCCATCGCCCTGCTGCATCGCCTCGGCCATCTTCTGCGCACCCTTGCGCATGGCGTCGAGTGCCTTGCCCTGCGAGTCCACGGCGCCGTCGGCATTACCCTCGCCGAGCTTTGATCCGGCATCGCCCATGGCACCGTCGGCTGCATCCAGGCTGCCGTCATCGCCCTGGTCGCCATCCTGATCGCCGTTCTGGCCGGGCTGGCCCTGCTCGCCTTGCTGACCCTTCTGGCCCTTCTGTGCCTGCTGGCCCTGCTGACCCTTCTGCCCCTTCTGAGTGAGGCCGCGCTTGGCAAGCTCGTCCTGCAGCTTCTTCAGGCGGTCGCGCAGTCCCTGCTGGTCCTGCTGCAGCTCCGACATGGACTGATCGCCCTGCTGCTGCTTGCCGCGCGAGCGGTCGCGCCGGGAATCCTGGCCCTGCTTGAACGTCTTGTCGCGCAATTGCTGCTGCTTGCGGATCATGTCGCCGAGCTCATTGAGCGCCTGCTCCATCTCGCTCTCGCCGGACTGTCCCGGCTGCGCCATCTGCAGGCCTTCCAGCATCTGCTGGAGCTGGTCGAGCAATTGCTTGGCGGCATCCTTGTCGCCGGAGCGCGACAGGCGCTCCATCCGGTCGATCATGTTCTGCAGATCCTGCTGGCGCAGGACCTTGGTGTTCGGATCGAGCGGCCGCGCCAGCTGCTGCGGGTCATTGTTGTTGCGGAACTGCTCGGCGAGCTGGCGCATGAAATCGTTCAGCGCCTGACGCAGATCCTGCGTGAGCTTCTTGATCTCCTCGTCGCTTGCGCCGCGCTCCAGCGCCTGCTTCAGCGCCTCCTGGGCCGCGCGCAACGCCTTCTCGACGTCGGAGATCTTGCCGTCCTCGATCGTCACCGCAAGCGCCCACAGGCTCGCCACGACCTCGCGCAAGGCATCGTCGGTACGCGCCGCTTCGAGCTGCCGGGCCACGCTGTGCAGGCCGAGATATTGTCCCGGCTCCGGCGTGAACATCTCGGGCGCGATCATCAGCCCGTCGAGCGCGGCATAGACGTCCGAATTCTTGTTGGCGTCGAGCGCGAGGATGCGGCGCTGCTCGATCAATGCACGGGCCAGCGGCTTGGTGAAGAGCCGCTCGGGCAGGCGCATGTTGAACGGCTCGCTGGCGGCCTCGTTGCCGGCCTCGTCCTTGGCCGTGAGCGTCAGCGTGACCTCGGCGCCGGCATAGGGATCCTCGCTGAGATCCTTCACGGATTGCCCGACGCCGTTGCGGGTGCGCGCATTCGGCAGCGCGAGCGGGAATTTCGGCGGCTGGAACAGCGGCCGCGGCGCCGTCCTGCTGTCGCCATCACCGGCGGCGGCCTTCGGACCATCCTTGGGGCCATCCTTGGCACCATCTTTGGCGTCGGTCGGCCGCGGGGCGAATTTCGCCTCGGCGCCGGTGACGCCGTAATCGTCCTCGATCTTGTAGGAGAGCTGGAGCGCGCCGCGCGCCTGGCGCTCCGGGTCCTTCGCGAGCGCGATCGTCGGCGGACGATCCGGCGTGGCGGCGAAGGCCCATTGCGGCTGGCCGGAGGGCGCCCGGACATGCGCGGTGCCGTCGCCGGAAATCGCGAAATGCCTTTCGTTGGTCCCCTTGGGGCTGGCTTCGGCCGGGGCGACCTCCTTGAGGCCGCCGGAGACGGCGACATCCAAATTGCCGCCGGAGGAGCGCACGATCAGCGTCGAGCCGGCGGGAACGGCAAGCGGGCCGCTGGCGGGCAGCGCCGCGGCTTCCTTGTTGGCGGCCGACAGGATGACCGGCGGCCTACCCGTGTAGAGCGGCGGCGTGACCCAGGCATCGACGCGAACATTGGCCGGCGCCAGCACCCCGTTCCAGTCGAAGGCGGCGCCAAGGCGCATCGCACGCTCGTCACCCGCGGCAAAGAAGGTCGCGACCAGCATCACCATGACCAGAGCCCGGAGCGCCCACGGGTCGTGAAGCGCGAGTCGCGGGTGCGGCACACCGGCGCGAATGCGCTTAATGGAGGCAAGCGTCCGCTCGCGCTGCGCCTGCCACAGCGCCTGCGCGACCGGGTCCTGTGAGGTCAGCGTGTCCGTGAGCGTGGTGGCCGGGCGGTGCCGGATGCCGGAGCCACGGTCGAGCCGGGCGAGCGCTTCTTCGCGGCTCGGCCAGCGGAAGCGAATCAGCGGGAACAGGGCGGCCGCCGCGATCGCGGCGAAGAGGGCGAGACCGACGGCCCTGGCCGTGAACGGCAGCGCCAGCCAGAGGCCGGCCCAGGACACCACCAGGAACAGGCCGACGACGGTCAGAAGGCGCGCCGCATTGGGCCAGGCACGCTCCCACGCGATGGCATAAGTTGCCCGATCAAGGGCCTGCGCCAGCTTCAGCCGCGACAGCGCATCGCCGTTGCGGATCGGGTCTGACGGCTCGGGGGGGACGCCGTTCAATCAACTCTCCAGGTTGCCCGGTAGAGCAGAGCCTATCACAACGGCAGCACTGAGGCATCCGTTCCCGTACGGGAGCGCCTCCTTTTCCCGCATAACACGAGGACGTGACTGGCCGGGTGCAACCCCGTAATTTCCGCGCGCCAATCTCGAGGGAAACGAAGGAAACGCCATGGACAAGAAGATGCACGACAAGGGCCTGGAAGTCCGCAAAGCTGTGCTGGGCGAGGCCTATGTCAACAACGCCCTGAAGAACGTCGACGATTTCAACCGCCCGTTCCAGGAGATGCTCAACGAATATTGCTGGGGCACGGTGTGGGGCCGCGAGGAGCTGCCGCGCAAGACCCGCAGCATGCTCAACATCGCCATGATCGCGATCCTCAACCGTCAGCACGAGTTTCGCGCGCACCTGAAGGGCGCGCTGACCAACGGCGTCACCCGCGAGGAGATCCGCGAGATCCTGATGCAGGTCGCGATCTATGGCGGCATGCCCGCCGCGGTCGACAGCTTCCGCATCGCGCGCGAGGTGTTCGCAGAGATCGACGGGAAGGCGTGAGACCCAGCGCCAATCTCAACTGTCGTCCCGGGGCGCGCGAAGCGCGAGCCCGGGACCCATAGCAACAGGACGATGTTGCTACGACGACTCGGAGCGGCGCCTTTGCGGGACGATTCCTCCTTGTTGTGGTTATGGGTCCCGGACCGGCGCGCGCTTTAGGGCGCGCTTGTCCGGGACGACATCGGTGTGCGCGTTTTCAACAACCAAAGGGAAACACCATGGACATCGGATTCATCGGGCTCGGAAACATGGGTTTCCCGATGGCGCGGCGGCTGATCGAGGCGGGGCACAGGCTCGTCGTATTCGACACGCGCAAGGAGGTTATCGGCAAGCTGGTCGCGCGCGGTGCCCTTGCCGCGTCGTCGCCGAAGGACGTCGCTGACCAGGCCGAGACCGTCATGGCGAGTTTGCCTTCGCTGCAGGCTTCACTCGACGTCGCAACGGGAGCGAACGGCGTGATCGAGGGCAGGCGCGCCAAACGCTTCGTCGATCTCTCCACCGTCGGCTCGGCAATGGCTGTGAAGATTCACGGGCTGCTCGCCGAGCGCGGCATCGTGCAGATCGACTGTCCCGTCTCCGGCGGCGTCGGCGGCGCCGAGAAGGGCACGCTTGCCGTGATGGTGTCGGGCCCGAAAGCCGAGTTCGAGCTGCTCAAGCCCGCGCTCGAGGTGATCGGAAAGGTGTTCTTCATCGGCGAGAAGCCGGGCGCGGCGCAGACCATGAAGCTGGCCAACAATTTTCTGTCGGCGACCGCGATCGTGGCGACGTCGGAAGCCGTGGTGATGGGCGTGAAGGCCGGGCTCGATCCCGCCGTGATGATCGACGTCATCAATGCGGGCTCGGGCATGAACACCGCGAGCCGCGACAAGTTTCCGCGCGCGGTGCTGCCGCGCACCTTCGACTTCGGCTTCGCCACGGGATTGATGGTGAAGGACGTCCGGCTGGCACTGGAGGAGATGAAGCAGCTCGGCCTGTCGATGGAGGTCGCCGACGCGGTCGGACGGTTGTGGGAAACGGTGATCAGCGCCGAAGGCGCCGAGTCCGATTTTACCGCGGCGATCAAGCCGATCGAGAAGAAGGCGGGTGTGATCGTAGGTGGAAAAAACTGACGTTCAGCGAAATTGCGCGGTCGTGCTGAATTTATCTGACAGTTCAAGCGGTTTTGCCCGACGACCACGCATCATCGCGAAAGCCCCGGTCTACTGTGCATGGGGTTGTTTTGCAGGTTTTGGTAGCGGCCTCACAGCCACGGCGCCGGCGTGTCCATTGCAATGAGCTGCTCGACCTCGATGCGCGGGCGCACCACGGCGTATTGGTCGCCCTTCACCAGCACCTCGGGCACCAGCGGCCGGGTGTTGTAGGTGCCGGCCTGCACGGCGCCATAGGCACCGGCGGTCATGATGGCGAGGAGATCGCCGGGCGCGGGCGTCGGCAGCGTGCGGTCGAGGGCGAGATAATCGCCGGTCTCGCAGACCGGGCCGACGACATCGGCCTTGATGGTGGCGGCGCCCTTGGCCGGCTGCTTCACCGCCAGGATGTCGTGATGCGCCTCGTACAGTGTCGGGCGGATCAGGTCGTTCATGGCCGCGTCGATGATGACGAAATTCTTGCCGTCGCCGTGCTTCACATAGATCACCTTGGCGACCAGAATGCCGGCATTGCCGACGATCATGCGGCCCGGCTCGAACATCAGCGTGCAGCCGAGATTGTGGCTGACGCGCCTGACCATGGCGGCATAGGCGGCGGGCGCAGGCGGCGCCTCGCGATCCATGTAATAGGGGATGCCGAGACCGCCGCCGAAATCGACGTGGCTGATGTCGTGGCCGTCCGCCCGAAGCGTCTGCACGAATTCGGAGAGGATGCGGAACGCGGTCTCCATGCCGGACAGGTCGGTGATCTGGCTGCCTATATGCACGTCGGTGCCGGTCACCTTGATTCCGGGCAGCTTCGCCGCGCGCGCATAGACCTCGCGGGCATGCACGATCGGGATGCCGAACTTGTTCTCGGACTTGCCGGTGGAGATCTTTGCATGTGTGCCGGCATCGACGTCGGGATTGACGCGGAGCGAGATGCGCGCGGTCTTGCCCATCTCGGTCGCGAGTCGCGACAGCAGCTCGAGCTCCGGCTCGGATTCGACGTTGAGGCAGAGGATGTCGGCGGCGAGCGCCGCGCGCAGCTCTGCCTCGGTCTTGCCGACGCCGGAGAAGACGATCTTGCTGGCGGGAATGCCGGCGGCCAAAGCGCGCTTCAGCTCGCCGCCCGAAACCACGTCGGCGCCGGCGCCGAGCTTGGCCAGCGTCCGCAGCACCGACTGGTTGGAGTTCGCCTTCATGGCGTAGCAGACCAGCACCTTCTCGCCGGCAAAGGCCTCGGTGAAGACGCGGTAATGCCGCTCCAGCGTTGCGGTCGAATAGCAGTAGAACGGCGTGCCGACGGTGGCGGCCAGCTCGGACAGGTTCACCGCCTCGGCGTGCAGCACGCCGTTGCGATAGTCGAAATGGTTCATGGCGCAGGCTCGGTTGTCCCGGCTTATTTCTTGCCGGGAGGTTCGTCCAGGAGCGGGTCGAGAATAAACGATTTCTTCCGGCCCTTGGCCGCCGTGGGCGCAGCATCCGCGCTGGCCGTGGGTTCGAACAGGCTCGGCGCCTTCTGGGCCGCGGTCTCGGGCTCGACGGGTGCGGCGCCGGTGGCTGCGGGGGCGTTGGAGGCGGTCGGCGGCAGATCCAGCGGGCCCTTGCGGCCGCAACCTGCAAGCGCGAGCGCCGTCAGGCTCAAGACAATGATGGCCCACCCCGAGCCGGCCGGGCGAAACTTTGACGTCACGACGAAATCCCCACTACGCGCGGCGCACCATACAGAGATTGGCGCGTTCTGGCGAGAGCCGGATGACCATGAAACATAAGCGAAATTTTGCCCTCAGCCCAATTTTCGCTCTTTTTCCAGCCGCTTCGCCCAGGCCTTGGCCTGGGACGCCACGTTCTTCGGCGCGGTGCCGCCAAAGCTGGTGCGGCTCTTCACCGACGATTCGACCGACAGCACACCGAGCACGTCCTTGGTGATTTTGGGCTCGATCGCCTGCATTTCGTTGAGCGGCAGCTCGTGCAGCGCGACGCCCCCCTCGGCGGCCTTGGCGACGATGCGGCCCGTGACGTGGTGCGCCTCGCGGAACGGCATCCTCAGCGTCCGCACCAGCCAGTCGGCGAGGTCGGTCGCCGTGGCATAGCCCTCGCCCGCGGCCGCCTTCATCTTGGGTTCGTCCGGAACGAGATCACGGACCATGCCGGTCATGGCGCGGATTGCCAGCGACAGCGCGGCAAAACCCTCCATGGCGCCCTGCTTGTCCTCCTGCATGTCCTTTTGATAGGCGAGCGGCAGGCCCTTCATGACGATCAGGAGGCCGTTGAGCGCGCCGATGACGCGGCCGGTCTTGGCGCGCACCAGCTCGGCGGCATCCGGGTTGCGCTTCTGCGGCATGATCGAGGATCCCGTGGTGAACTTGTCGCTGAGCCGGATCATGCCGACCAGCGGCGAGGTCCAGATCACGATCTCCTCGGCAAAGCGCGACATGTGCACGGCGCAGATCGAGGCGGCCGACAGCGTCTCCAGCACGAAATCGCGGTCGGAGACGGCATCGAGCGAGTTCGCCATCGGGCGGTCGAACAGGAGCGCCTTCGCGGTGGCATGGCGGTCGATCGGGAACGAGGTGCCGGCGAGCGCAGCCGCGCCCAGCGGCGATTCGTTCAGGCGCTTGCGGGCGTCCTGGAAGCGGCCGCGGTCGCGCGCCGCCATCTCGACATAAGCCAGCAGGTGATGGCCGAACGTGACGGGCTGCGCCGTTTGCAGATGCGTGAAGCCGGGCATCACGGTTGCGGCGTGCTCCAGCGCGCGGTCCACCAGGGCCTGCTGGAACGCGGCGAGCGCGGCATCGGTCTCGTCGATGACGTCGCGGACGAACAGACGGAAGTCGGTGGCGACCTGGTCGTTGCGCGAACGCGCGGTGTGCAGCCTTCCGGCGGCCGGGCCGATCAGCTCCGACAGGCGGCTCTCGACATTCATATGGATGTCCTCGAGCGCGCGCTTGAATTCGAAGCTGCCCTTGCCGATCTCTGACAGGATTGTGTCTAGACCCTTGCCGATATTTTTCGCATCAGAAGCCGTGATGATGCCCTGATTGGCCAACATCGCGGCGTGGGCCTTGGACGCGGCAATGTCCTGGGCGAAGAGGTGACGATCGACGTCGATGGAGACGTTGATCTCTTCCATGATCTCGTCGGGGCGTTCCGAGAACCGGCCGCCCCACATCTTGTTGCTCATGATCCCCTGCTCACGCCTGATTTGCCGCACGTTTGCTGGCCGCGGCCAGCCGTATTAAGAGGCCCCTGATAGCCATATCTGCGACCGGATGACAAACGATATGCTCGACCAGAAGCCCTCCGCCACGCGCCGCATCCCCTTCGTCATCGCCGCCGTGGCGATCGTCGGGCTGGCCGGCTTCGCCGCGCTGTACGGGCTCGGCCCGAGCCGGGCGCCCTTGGGCGATCCGACCTGTAAGGCGGCGGTGGCGACGGCGCAGAAGATCGCCCCGCTCGCCCATGGCGAGGTGGCGGCGCTGACCATGGCGAGCGCCCCGCTGAAGCTGCCCGACCTCACCTTCGAGGATGCCGAGGGCAAGCCGAAGAAGCTGTCCGACTTCCGCGGCAAGACCCTGCTGGTGAACCTCTGGGCCACCTGGTGCGTGCCCTGCCGCAAGGAGATGCCGGCGCTGGACGAGCTCCAGGGCAAGCTATCGGGCCCGAATTTCGAGGTGGTGGCGATCAACATCGACACCCGCGACCTGGAGAAGCCGAAAACCTTCCTGAAAGAGGCCAACCTGACCCGGCTCGCCTATTTCAGCGACCAGAAAGCCAAGGTGTTCCAGGATCTTAAGGCCGTGGGACGGGCACTGGGCATGCCCACCTCCGTGCTGGTCGACCCTCACGGGTGTGAAATCGCGACGATCGCGGGGCCGGCGGAATGGGCGAGTGAGGACGCGCTCAAGCTGATCCGCGCGGCAACCGGCAAGGCCGCCGCGGCGCTTTAAGGGTTTAGGCCGTCACATTGAGATTGCCGCCGACGCCGGGGGCGACATTGGCAAGCGAGGGCTGGCCGGTGCCGAGCAGCGTCAGGACGGTGGATTTCTCCATATCCGCGTTCTGCTTGGTCAGCGTCGCCGCGATATTCGACTGCAGCGCGCCTTGCTGTGCGGCCAGCATGCTGCTGACCATTGCCATCATGTCCATTACGCGAACCCTCGTACCGGCCGTAACCTAGGCGCGAGAGGTTAACGCGACATGAATTGTCATGGAGCAGTACGGGCAATCGTGTCCCGGACAAGGGGCGGCACGCAAGTGACGCACCGCAGAGCCGGGACCTAGCCTTCAGCGCGCGGCTCCTGGGCCTCGGCTCTGCCGCGCTCCGCGCTGCGTCCGGGGCACAAGACCACCTTACCGCGTCGGCACCGGCTTGGCGCCGCGGTAGTCGTAGAAGCCGCGCTGGGTCTTGCGGCCGAGCCAGCCGGCCTCGACGTATTTGACCAGCAGCGGGCACGGGCGGTACTTGGAGTCGGCTAGCCCCTCGTGCAGCACCTGCATGATGGAGAGGCAGGTGTCGAGCCCGATGAAATCGGCAAGCTCGAGCGGACCCATGGGATGGTGGGCGCCCAGTTTCATCGCCGCGTCGATCGCCTCGACGTTGCCGACGCCTTCATACAGCGTGTAGATCGCCTCGTTGATCATCGGCAGCAGGATGCGGTTGACGATGAAGGCCGGGAAATCCTCGGAGACCGCGACCTGCTTGCCGAGCTTGCCGACGAAGTCCTTGGCGGTCTCGAAGGTGGCGTCGTCGGTGGCGATGCCGCGGATCAGCTCGACCAGTTCCATCAACGGCACTGGATTCATGAAGTGAATGCCGATGAAGCGCTCCGGGCGGTCGGTGGCGGCGGCGAGGCGCGTGATCGAGATCGAGGACGTATCGGAGGCGACGATCGCCTCCGGCTTCAATACGGCGCAGAGCTCGTGGAAGATCTTGCGCTTGACCTCTTCTTTCTCGACCGCGGTCTCGATGACGAGGTCGCAATCGGCGAGATCGTCCAGCTTCTCGGCTAGCTTGATACGCGCAATCGCCTTGGCCCTGTCGTCCTCGGTGACGGCCTTCTTGGAGACCTGGCGCGCCAGATTGCCGTTGATGGTGGCCATGCCCGACTTGAGGCGGTCGGCCGAAACGTCGTTGAGCACCACGTCGAAGCCAGCGAGCGCCGCGACATGCGCGATGCCATTGCCCATCTGACCCGCGCCGATCACGCCGACCTTCTTGATCACTGCCGCCATATTGTCATCCACCGGAACGGCGCGCGGGGGGCGCGCCCTGCCTTTTCCCCTCGAGCCGGGAGGTCCGATTTAATCAGAACCTTGGCTCGAAACCTAGATTGGATCGCCTCCAAGGCGCGCCCAACGCCAAAGAAAACGCCTCAGAAACGCAGCACCGGCCGGAGTTTATACCTCCGGCCGGTGTTTTCGATGCCTTTTACTTGCCGAGCTTGCCGAGTTCGGAGGTCAGCTCCGGAACCGCCTGGTAGAGATCGGCCACCAGGCCGTAATCGGCGACCTGGAAGATCGGCGCGTCCTCGTCCTTGTTGATCGCAACGATCACCTTGGAGTCCTTCATGCCGGCCAGATGCTGGATCGCGCCGGAAATGCCGACCGCGACATAGAGCTCGGGGGCCACCACCTTGCCGGTCTGGCCGACCTGCCAGTCGTTCGGCGCATAGCCGGCGTCGACCGCGGCGCGCGAGGCACCGACACCAGCCCCAAGCTTGTCCGCGAGCGGCTCGATGTACTTGGCAAAGTTCTCGCGGCTCTGCATGGCGCGGCCACCGGAGACGATGATCTTGGCCGAGGTCAGCTCGGGGCGATCGCTCTTGGCGACTTCCTCACCGACGAAAGTCGACAGGCCCGGATCGGCCGCCGCCGCCACGGTCTCGACCGGGGCGCTGCCGCCCTCGCCTGCTGCGGCGAAGGTCGAGGTGCGGACCGTGATGACCTTCTTGGCGTCCTTCGACTTCACCGTCTGGATGGCGTTGCCGGCGTAGATCGGGCGCTCATAGGTATCGGGCGCGACCACCTTGGTGATCTCCGAGACCTGCATGACGTCGAGCAGAGCGGCGATGCGGGGCATCACGTTCTTGAAGCGCGAGGTCGCCGGCGCGACGATGGCGTCATAGCCGGACGCCAGCGACACCACCAGCGCAGCCAGCGGCTCGGCGAGATCGTGCGCGTAGAGGTCGCCATCGGCGAGCAGCACCTTCTTCACGCCAGCGAGCTTGGCAGCGGCATCCGCCGCGGCCTTGGCGTTCTGGCCGGCGACCAGCACCTCGACATCCGCGCCAAGCGCGGCAGCTGCGGTCAGGGCCTTGTTGGTGGCGTCCTTGAGCGACGCATTGTCGTGTTCGGCAATCAGAAGCGTCGTCATCAGAGCACCCCGGCTTCGTTCTTGAGTTTCGACACCAGCTCGGCGACGTCCTTGACCTTGACGCCGGCCTTGCGGCCCGCGGGCTCAGCCGTCTTCAGAACTTCGAGGCGCGCGGCGATGTCGACGCCGTAATCGGCGACCGTCTTCTCCGCGATCGGCTTCTTCTTCGCCTTCATGATGTTGGGCAGCGAGGCGTAGCGCGGCTCGTTGAGGCGGAGATCGGTGGTGATGATCGCCGGTCCCTTCAGCTTCACGGTCTGCAGACCGCCATCGACTTCACGCGTCACCTTGAAGTCGGTACCTTCGACCTCGAGCTTGGAGGCGAAGGTCGCCTGCGACCAGCCGAGCAGCGCGGCCAGCATCTGGCCGGTCTGGTTCGAGTCGTCGTCGATCGCCTGCTTGCCGAGAATGATCAGGCCCGGCTGCTCTTCGTCCGCAACCTTCTTCAGGATCTTGGCGACGGCGAGCGGCTCGACGGTGCCGTCCGCCTTCACCAGGATGCCGCGATCGGCGCCCATGGCAAGACCGGTGCGGATCGTTTCGGACGCCTGCGCAGGTCCAATCGAGACCACCACGACCTCGGTGGCCTTGCCGGCTTCCTTCAGGCGCAGCGCTTCCTCGACAGCGATTTCGTCGAAGGGGTTCATGGACATCTTGACGTTGGCGAGTTCAACGCCCGATCCATCGCCCTTGACGCGGACCTTGACGTTGTAATCGACCACCCGCTTTACCGGCACTAAGACCTTCATCGATCCTCTTTCACTCAATTTGGGAGGGGGGTTATCAACTGGCGCGGAACCTAAAGGCCCGATCTGCCCCGGTCAACGCGCGAACGGGTCTAATTTTGGCCTTCTGAAATGCGGGAGCGCGATGGGTCAGCGGTTCTGGCCGGGAACCCAGAGCACGTCGCCGGCGCCATTGCCGTTCACGACCCGGCTGGCCACGAAGAGAAAGTCGGACAGGCGATTCATATATTGGATGCCAGCCGCGCTGACCGGCTCGCCCGGCTGGGCCGCCAGTTCCACGATCACGCGTTCCGCCCTGCGGCATATCGTGCGCGCCACATGCAGATGGGCCGCGGCCGGCGTGCCGCCGGGAAGCACGAAGGAGGTCAGCGGCGCGAGCTTGTCGTTGAGCATGTCGATGTCGCGCTCGAGCCGCTCGACCTGGCTCGCCACCACCCGCAGCCGCTCGGCCTTGCCTTCCCGCTCCGGCACGGCGAGATCGGCACCAAGATCAAACAGATCGTTCTGGATGCGGCCGAGCATCGCATCGAGCTCGGGCATCTCCGCGGTGTAGAGCCTGACCACGCCGATCGCCGCGTTGGTCTCGTCGACGGTGCCATAGGCCTCGATGCGCAGATCGTATTTCGGACGCCGCTCTCCGGTTCCGAGCGCCGTCGTGCCATCGTCACCGGTCTTCGTGTAGATGCGGTTCAGCACCACCATGATCAGCGTCCCATCGCCCAGACCGCGAGCATCGCGACGATGATCGCCACGAACTGAAGCAGCACGCGCCAACGCATCAGCTTCTGCGAGGTGTTGGGCGAGCCGCCGCGCATCATGTTGATGAGCCCGAGCAGCAGCACCAGCGCCACGGCGCCGGCTGCGGCCGGCAGGATGAAAGTACTCAGAAAAGATGCCATTTGAGGGTAGATAACACCGTGTGTGCCGGTCCGCCATCTCCCCAGCTCGTCATTCCGGGGCGACGCGGCGGGATCGAGCGAAGCGAGACCCGGCGCGTCGAGCCCGGAATCCATCGCGCCACTTGCGCCGCGGCTAGATGGATTCCGGCCTCGCGCTGCGCGCGCCCCGGAATGACAAAGGGGGCTTCGCGAACTGGCTTTTGGGCCAAGAATATCAGATGGTAGCGCGATGATTTTTCGATTTGCGCCCATTGCTTGTTCTCCTGGCCTCTCCCTACGTTCAGAAGGAGACAGCAGCGGCGTAGGTGCCAAGTGAAAGCCATCCGCTACATCTACTGCGTCGCTGAGGACGCGTTCTACACGTTCCTCGCCGATGACGGCTGGGCGATCGCGAGCCACATCGCGCTCTCGACGCTGATGGCGCTGTTCCCATTCCTGATCGTGCTGACCGCGCTCGCCGGCTTCTTCGGCTCCAAGGAACTCGCCGACCAGGCCGCCAGCCTGATGCTCCAGGTCTGGCCCAAGCAGGTCGCCGATTCGATCTCGGGCGAGGTGCATGACGTGCTGACCACCACCCGGACCGGCCTTTTGACCATCGGCGCGGCGCTGTCGGTCTATTTCGCCTCGAACGGCGTCGAGGCGCTCAGGGTGGCGCTCAACCGCGCCTATGCGGTGGTGGAGATGCGAAGCTGGTACTGGCTTCGGCTGGAGTCGATTGCCTATACGATCATTGCGGCCTTCACGGCGCTCGCTATGGCGTTCCTGATCGTGCTCGGTCCGCTCATTATCGAGGCGGCGCGGCGCCACATTCCGCTGTTCGTCGAATCCAACGAGAGCATCCTCACCTGGGTGCGCTACGGCATCTCCATCGGCGCGCTGGTGGTGGCGCTGATCATCCTGCACGCCTGGCTGCCGGCGGGACGGCGCAGCTTCCTGCAGATACTGCCCGGCATCGTCTTCACCATCGTGGCGTCACTGATCTCCAGCATCGTGTTCGGCCAATACCTGGCCCGCTTTGCCAACAACTACGTGACCATGTATGCGGGGCTCGCCTCGGTGATCATCGCGCTGGTGTTTCTGTACTTCATCGCCGCGATCTTCGTTTACGGCGGCGAGCTCAATGCCGCGATCATCAAGTCGCGGCTTCCTCACGGCGTGTCGCTTCAAGCAGCGCAGTCGCTAAAGCCCTCGGAGACACAGGCTTGACCAGGAAGGCGTCGGCCCCGGCTTCGCGCGAGGCGGCCTCGTCCTCGCCGCGGCCGGACACGCCGATGATCGGGATCCGAGCCAGCGGCGTTGTCAGCCTGCGGATCCGCCGGATGGCCTCGATGCCGTCGATGCCCGGCAGCACCATGTCCATCAGCACCGCGTCGAATGCGCCCTGCTCCAGCCGGTTCACGGTGTCCTCGCCGCGCCCGATGAACTCGGCGTGATGGCCGAGCTCGGTCAGGATGGTGTTGAGCACGACGC
The DNA here is from genome assembly GCF_003122645.1 of Bradyrhizobium sp. SUTN9-2. Classification (NCBI taxonomy): domain Bacteria; kingdom Pseudomonadati; phylum Pseudomonadota; class Alphaproteobacteria; order Hyphomicrobiales; family Nitrobacteraceae; genus Bradyrhizobium; species Bradyrhizobium sp. SUTN9-2. The sequence goes on along the minus strand of NZ_LAXE01000001.1, from coordinate 1,421,389 downwards.
GGCCGAACGGATTGTCCTCGACGCTGAGAACGCGAAGCGCAGCGGCCGCCTCGGGCTCGCTGCCGTCCTTTGCCTTGCGGGTCTTGCCCCGTCCCGCCAAGTCCAGCGACACCGTCAATGTGAAGGTGGCGCCGCCACCGCGGCGCGGAGCGACGGTGATGTCGCCGCCCATCGCCCGCGCCAATTGCTTGACCGAGGAGAGCCCCAAGCCGGCGCCGCCGAAGCGCGCGGCAATGGTGACATTGGCCTGGGTGAACGGGCGGAAAAGCCGCTTGATCTCGGCCATGGTCAGGCCGATGCCGCTGTCGGACACGGCGAAAGCGACGCCGACCCTGCCCTTTGCTTTGCCTTTGGCGGGACGCCACGGCTCGACGGCGAGGGCCACTCCGCCCTGGTCGGTAAATTTCACGGCGTTGTCGATCAGGTTCTCGAGCGCGGCGCGCAGGCGGACGGAATCACCGACCACGAGCCCTGGGATCTTGTCGGCGATCTCGACCTTGGCCTGGAGACCTTTGGCCGCGGCGCGGCCGGCCAGGGAATCGCCGGCGGTGCGGGCGAGCGCCTTGAGATCGAACAGATCCTGGCGCGGCGTGCTGCCGCCCTTCTCCGTTCTGGCAGCATCCACGAACAGCGTGGCGAGGCTCGCCAGATGCTCGGCGCCGGCCTTGATGGTGTCGGCCCAGCGCCGCTCCCGCTCGCCGAGATCGGAGGTCGCGAGCAGGTCGCTGATCGCGAGAATGCCGGTCAGGGGGGTGCGGACCTCATGGGCAAACGCGGCCAGCGCCGCCTGGACGACATCAGGCGCAGCCGCCTTGGTGCTGCGCTTGCGCAACTGGCCGGCCGCCTTGGGCCGCTTCCGAAGCGGCCGCCGCCTGGACGTCCGGGTGGTGCGCACTGGACGCGTCTTCGCCGCCATGAATCCCCTTCGAAGTACCCTCTTCGAACCCCGCGCTGGCCAAGCATGGCACGGAGGAACGCCCGGAGTCACGGCGACGTTTCGCTAACCCCCAGAGAAACTTAACCTAATCCCACCAGCCGGCGGATCGCGGCAGGCGTGAGGCCGGCCGAACGCAATTCGCGCAGACCGGTCGAGCGGCTCGATTTCGACAGCTTCCGGCCCGCCTCATCCCGAATCAGCCGGTGATGGCGATAGACCGGCTCGGGCAGGCCGAGCAGAACCTGGAGCAAGCGGTGCACCGCCGTGGCGGAAAACAGGTCTTGGCCCCGCACGATCTCGCTGGCGCCCTGGAGCGCGTCGTCGACGACCACCGAGAGATGGTAGCTGGTCGGCGTCTCCTTGCGGGCCAGGATGACATCGCCCCAGGCCTCCGGCCGCGCCGGGATGATGCCGCGCTCGCCGTCCGGCCCCTCGCCGAGTTCGTTCCAGCTCAGGCCGGCGGCGCGGCCGCAGGCGGCCGCCATGTCGAGCCGCAGCGCATAGGGCGCGCCCGAGGCGATCAGCTGCGCGCGCGCGTCAGCCGAGAGCGATTTGGCTTCGCCCGGATAAAGCGGCGCGCCGTCGGGATCACGTGGCCACGGCCCGCCGGCCTCGCGCGCCGCCACCAGCCTTGCGATCTCGGCCCGGCTTTCGAAGGCGGGATAGACGAGACCGAGCGCAGAGAGCTTGTCCAGCGCAGCGCGATAATCGGCGAAATGCTCCGACTGCCGCCGCACCGGCGTCTCCCAGGCAATCCCGAGCCAGGCGAGATCCTCGTAGATCGCCGTCTCGAACTCCGGCCGGCACCGCGTCACGTCGATGTCCTCGATCCGCAGCAACAACCGCCCGCCCGTCTTTCGCGCACGATCGAAGTTGAGCAGCGCGGAATAGGCGTGGCCGAGATGCAGGAAGCCGTTCGGGCTCGGGGCGAATCGGAAAACGGGTGGTGCCATCACATGAATCTCGTCATGGCCGGGCTTGTCCCGGCCATCCACGTTCTTCGGTACCACAGACCGATGGTGTCAACGTCACGAACAAACACCACGACCACCGCTCATGCTACACAGTGCCTCGCGGTGAGAAAGACGTGGATGGCCGGACAAGCCCGCCATGACGCTGGAGAGAACCCGCCCGCCATGACCATCCACCTCGAAACCCAGTCCGATCTCGAAGAGGCCGTCCACGCGCTGATCAAGCGCGATCCGCGGCTCAAGCCCGTGCTCGAGATCGCGGGCATGCCGGCGTTGCGGCGGCGCGAGCCCGGGTTTACGGGGCTCGCGCACATCGTCTGCGGGCAGCAGCTTTCCACCGCGAGCGCCGCGGCGATCTGGGGGCGGCTGTCGGCCGCATTCGATCCGCTCGACCATGACGCCGTGCGCCGCGCCCGCGCCGACCGGCTGGGGCGGCTCGGCCTCTCCGCCGCCAAGATCAAGACGCTCAAGCATCTCGCCCGCGAGATCGCCGCGCAGCGGCTGAACCTCGACGTGCTCGCGGAGGAGGATGCCGACGCGGCGCATCACACCCTGATCGCGCTGCCGGGCATCGGCCCCTGGACGGCCGACCTCTACTTGCTGTTCTGCCTCGGCCACGGCGATGCCTGGCCGGCCGGCGACCTCGCCGTGCAGGAAGGCATCCGTATCGGCCTCGGCCTCAAGGCGCGGCCGACGGAGAAGCAGATGGCGCCGATTGCCGAGCCCTGGCGTCCGCTGCGCGGTGCGGCGGCGCATCTGTGGTGGAGCTATTACCGCGCGGTGAAGAAGCGCGAGGGCGTGCTCGCGGAATCGGGCTAACCCCGCAGCCGCGCGCGGTCGGTCCGGGCGCATTCGGCGACGAATTCGATTACGGCGCGCACCGCCGGCAGCTCGACGAGGTCGGGATGGGCCAGCAGCCAGAGATCCGCAACGCTGGCGAGCTTCTGCGGGGCGACGCGCACGAGATCGGAATAGGCTTCGGCGACGAAGCACGACAGCGCGGAGATTCCGATGCCGGCGCGGACCGCCGCCAGCATGTCCCCCTGGGACGAGCAGCGCATCGCCACCCTTGCCTGCCGCGTGACGACGTCGCTCCAGCGCGCAAGCTGCGCATTGGACGTCTGGTCGGCGAAGCCGATGACGCTGTGCTCCTTCCAATCGCCGCGCCTTTCGGGCAGGGACCGCCCGGCGGCATAATCGCGCGAGGCATAGAAGCCGGTGCCGAGACGGCCGATCTTGCGGCCGACCAGGTTCTCCTCCCCGGTATCGAAGGGCCGCAGCACCACGTCCGCCTCACGCCGGCGCACGCTCGCCGGAAATGGATGGGTGATGATCTCGAGCTGGATATGATCGTGCGCGCGCAGGAAGGCTGGCAAGCGCGGCATCAGCCAGTGCGAGGCCAGCGTCGCGCCGATCGACAGCTTGACGATGCCGCGCGCCTTGTGTCCACCCGCCGCCACTGCGGTCTCGGCCCGCAGCGCTGCGGCCGCCATGGCCTCGGCGTGCTCGCGCAAGGTCCGTCCATCCGCGGTCAGCGCCAGGCCGTCGGCGGCGCGCGCCACCAATCTGGTGCCGAGCTGGGCTTCCAGCGCCGCGATCTTGCGGCTGACGGTGGGATGGCTGGTGTGCAGGCGGCGGGCGGCGGCGGTGAAGCTGCCGGTATCGGCGACCGCGACGAAGGTCTTGCAAAGGTCCCAATCCATCGGCGCCCTGTTCATACCTGAATGATCGTCCGTTCATTATTGAACGGCCCGGGCGGCGCCGTCCAACCTTATAATGGGATCAAATCCGCGGCCACGGGCGGCCCATCCGCCCGCGCGACAATCAAAACGGAAACGCCTCGTGATCCGCCCGCCGGCGGGGCCGCGTTTCGGGAGGACATGATGGCACTGCCCAATCTCTTGAAGGATTCGCTCGAGCTGCCCGTGGTCGGCTCGCCGCTGTTCATCGTCTCCGGCCCGGAACTGGTGATCGCCCAGTGCAAGGCGGGCGTCGTCGGCTCCTTTCCCGCGCTCAATGCTCGTCCGGTCGAGAAGCTCGGCGAATGGCTGAGCCGGATCGAAGACGAGCTCGGCGAGTACAAATCGCGCAATCCCGGCAAGAAGGTCGCGCCCTACGCCGTCAACCAGATCTGCCATGCCTCCAACGACCGGCTGATGAAGGACATGGAAACCTGCGTCAAGCACAAGGCGCCGATCATCATCACCTCGCTGCGGCCGCCGGCGGAGATCGTCGAGGCCGCGCATTCCTATGGTGGGCTGGTGTTCCACGACGTCATCAACGTCAAGCACGCGCGCAAAGCGGCCGAACAGGGCGTCGACGGCCTGATCCTGGTCTGCGCCGGTGCGGGCGGACACGCCGGCACGCTGTCGCCCTTTGCGCTGGTGCGCGAGGTCAAGCAATGGTTTGACGGCGCCGTCCTGCTGTCGGGCGCGATCAGCGACGGCTATGGCATCGCTTCGGCGCTAACGCTGGGCGCCGACCTCGCCTATATAGGCACGCGCTTCATCGCGACGCAGGAAGCCAATGCCGACCAAGCCTACAAATCGGCGCTGACGCAGCACGCCGCGCACGACATCGTCTACACCAACCTGTTCACCGGCGTGCACGGCAATTATCTCGGCCCGTCGATCGCTGCCGCCGGCCTCGATCCGGACAACCTCCCCGCCGCCGACAAATCGAAGATGAATTTCGGCTCCGGCGGCAACATGAAATCCAAGGCGTGGCGCGACATCTGGGGATCGGGCCAGGGCATCGGCCAGATCACCGATGCCCCGCCCGTTGCGGAGCTCGTCGACCGCATGAAGCGTGAATTCGATCAGGCGAGGCAGGATTTCCTGATGCGCGTCAGCGCCTGACGTCTCCAACTGACAAGACAAACGGGAGGATATCATGAAGCTGGCAGCCGCACTGATCGGTCTGTCCCTGTTGGCGCTCGCCACGGACAGCACCCACGCCGAAGGCACGGAGATCCGGATCGGACAGACCCTGCCCTATAGCGGCCCGGCCTCCGGCTTCGGCGCGATCGGCCGCACGCAGGAGGCGTTCTTCGAGAAGATCAATGCCGAAGGCGGCATCAACGGCCGCAAGGTCAAGTTCATCACGCTGGACGATGCCTACTCGCCGCCGAAGACGGTCGAGCAGACCCGCAAGCTGGTGGAGCAGGACGAAGTGCTGATGCTGTTCGGCTCGCTCGGCACCGCCACCAACAGCGCCGTGCATCGCTACCTCAACGGCAAGAAGGTGCCGCAGCTGTTCGTGCTTTCCGGCGCGACCAAATGGGCCGATCCGCAGAAATATCCATGGACCATGCCCGGCATGGCCGCCTATGAATCCGAAGGCGTGGTCTATGCCAAGCACGTGCTGCGCACCAAGCCGGGCGCCAAGATCGCCATCCTCTCCCAGAACGACGATTTCGGCCGCGACTACGTCGCCGGCTTCAAGCGCGCGCTCGGCGACAAGGCTGCCGGCATGATTGTTGCGGAAGCGACCTACGAGACCAGCGCGCCGACGATCAGCTCGCAGCTCTCGACCCTGAAGGCATCGGGCGCCGACGTGCTGTTCGGCGTCGTGCTCGGCAAGTTCACCTCGCAGATGATCAAGGGCGTCGCCGAGCTCGGCTGGAAGCCCGAGCTGTTCTTCGTGCCGACCTCGGCCTCGTCGATCTCGTTCCTGGAGCCGGCCGGGCTCGACAACGCCGTCGGCCTGATCTCGTCGAGCAACCAGAAGGACACGATGGACCCGCAATGGGTCAGCGATCCCGGCGTGAAGGAGTATTTCGCCTTCATGAAGCAGTACATGCCGAACGCGGATCTCTCCAACTCCAACTATGCGGCCGGCTACCATTACGCGACGCTGCTGATGACGGTGCTGAAGGCGTGCAAGGACGATTTCAGCCGCGACAACATCATGCGCCAGTCCGCCTCGCTGAAAGAGGTGAAGCTGCCGCTGCTGCTGCCCGGCATATCCGTCAGCACCGCCGCCGACGACTATCTGCCGTTCCAGCAGCTGCAGCTGCGGCGCTTCAACGGCAAGAGCTGGGTCGGCTTCGGCGACGTGCTGGACGATCGCTGACTCCAACGGAATGGGAATGACCATGATCATCAGCGGCGAACGCCGGATCGGCCATGACGAGATCCAGGCGCGCATCAGACGCGCGGCGAGCGGGCTGCGCGCCCTCGACCTTGCCGCAGGCGCACCGGTTGCCATGATGCTGCGCAACGACTTCGCCTTGTTCGAGGTGGTCGCGGCCTCGGCCGCACTGGGCAGCCCCGTGGTGCCGATCAATTGGCACCTGAAGGCCGAGGAGGTCCGCTACATCCTGACCGACAGTGGCGCGAAGATCCTGATCTGCCACGCCGACCTGCTGCCACAAATCCGCGGCGGCATTCCGGAGGATGTCCGCCTGCTCGTGGTCGCAACCCCGCCCGAGCTGGCGGCGACCTTCGCCATTCCCCGTGAGCTGACCGAGGTCTCTTCGGGCCTGACCGATTGGGACCGCTGGCGCGACGGCCACACGGAAACAGAGGAGCCGCCGCGCCGGGCGGCGGCGATGATCTACACGTCGGGGACCACAGGCATGCCGAAGGGCGTGCGGCGCATGCCGATGCCGCCGGAGCAGGCCGCCGCCTCGGAGCGCGTCGGCGCGATCGCCTACGGCATCAAGCCGCGCGAGGACCAGGTCGTGCTGATCAACGGTCCGATGTATCACTCGGCGCCGCATTCCTACGGCATGATGGCCTTCCGCAACGGCTGCACCATCGTGCTTCAGCCGCGGTTCGACGCCGAGGAGCTGCTGGCGCTGATCGAGCGCCACCGTGTGACGCATATCCACATGGTGCCGACCATGTTCGTGCGCCTGTTGCGCCTGCCCGAAGCGGTCAGGCAGCGCTACGACCTGTCGTCGCTGCGCTTCGTCGTGCACGGCGCGGCGCCCTGCCCGCCCGAGGTGAAGCGGGCGATGATCGAGTGGTGGGGACCGGTCATCAACGAATATTTCGGCTCGACCGAGACCGGCATCCCGGTCTGGCACTCGGCCGAAGAGGCGCTGAAGAAGCCCGGCACGGTCGGCCGCGCCATCGAAGGTGGCATCGTCAAGATCTTTCGCGACGACGGCAGCCTCTGCGATGCTGGTGAGGTCGGCGAGATCTATATGCGCCAGACCGCGGTGCCGGATTTCGACTACCACGGCAAGGCACAGGCGCGCGCCGAGGCGGGGCGCGACGGTCTCGTCAGCGTCGGCGATGTCGGCTATCTCGATGAGGACGGCTATCTGTTCCTGTGCGACCGCAAGCGCGACATGGTGATCTCGGGCGGCGTCAACATCTATCCCGCCGAGATCGAGAACGTGTTGATCGCGATGCCCGGCGTGCGCGATTGCGCCGTGTTCGGCATCCCGGACGCGGAATATGGCGAGCGGCTGTGCGCCTGCATCGAGCCCGACAGGGCCGAGCAGCTCTCCGCCGCCGCGGTGCAGGCTTATCTGCGCGAGCGTCTGGCCAACTTCAAGGTGCCGAAGGAGGTCAAGTTCCTGGATGCGCTGCCCCGTGAGGCAACCGGAAAGATCTTCAAGCGCAAGCTGCGCGACCCCTATTGGGCGGACCACAGGCCGGCCGGCGCTTAAGTCGTTCTCCGGCGGCGTCCGCACGTGCGGAATTCCGGGCCATATTCCGTCCGGGCAGGGCCGCATGCCGGCCTCGCTCAGGTCCGCGGCTTTTGGCGGGCGGCGAAACCGTATAGCGTTCGATCTCTGAGGAAACGCCGCGAAGACGGCCATGAGGTCGCGCATGCTGGACCGGACGCAGGATATTTCCATCGCCGCACAGGCCTGGCTCGACGACTTCGAGCGCACCTTAAGCAGACCTGATCCCGCGACGCTGGGCCCGCTCTTCCTCGCCGACGGCTTCTGGCGCGACGTGCTGGCGCTGAGCTGGAACCTGCAAACGCTCGCCGGGCGCGAGACGATTGCGCAAGCGCTGGCCGCGCTCGCGTCCAAGGCAGAGCCGATCAGTTTCAAGCTCGCTCCGAACCGGGCCCCGCCGCGCTGGGTGACGCGGGCCGGCACCAACTGCATCGAGGCGATTTTCAACTTCGAGACCGCGCTCGGTCGCGGCAACGGCATCGTACGGCTCGTGCCTGATACTGCCGACGGCGACCGCCTGAAGGCCTGGACGCTGCTGACCGCGCTCGACGAACTCAAGGGCTTCGAGGAACAGCTCGGCACCTCGCGCCCGCGGGGGCAGGCCTATTCGCGCGACTTCCGCGGGCCGAATTGGCTCGACCAGCGCAACGCCTCGCGCGACTATGTCGATCGTGACCCGGCCGTGCTGGTGGTCGGCGGCGGCCAGGCCGGGCTCGCCATCGCCGCGCGGCTGAAGCAGCTCAAGGTCGACACGCTGATCGTCGATCGCGAGATGCGGATCGGCGACAATTGGCGCAAGCGCTATCACGCGCTGACCCTGCACAACCAGGTGCAGGTGAATCACCTGCCCTATATGCCGTTTCCACCGAACTGGCCGGTCTATATCCCCAAGGACAAGCTCGCCAACTGGTTCGAGGCCTATGTCGATGCGATGGAGCTGAACTTCTGGACCGGCACCGAGTTCGAGGGCGGCGCCTATGACGAGGCCAAGGGCCACTGGACCGTCACGCTGCGGCGCGCCGACGGCAGCAAGCGCACCATGCATCCGCGCCATGTGATCATGGCGACCGGCGTCAGCGGCATCGCCAACATTCCCGACATTCCGACCCTCGACAATTTCAAGGGGACGCTGGTGCATTCCAGCGGCTACGAGGACGGCGAGAACTGGACCGGCAAGCGCGCCATCGTCCTCGGCACCGGCAACAGCGGTCATGACATCGCGCAGGATCTTCATTCCAGCGGCGCCGAGGTGACGCTGGTGCAGCGCTCGCCCACACTCGTGACCAATATCGAACCGTCGGCGCAGCTCGCTTATGCGACCTACAACGAGGGCACGCTCGAGGACAACGATCTGATTGCGGCCTCGATGCCGACGCCGCTCGCGAAGAAGACGCATGTGATGCTGACCGAGCAATCCAAGCAGCTCGACAAGGAGCTACTCGACGGCCTCGCGCGCGTCGGCTTCAAGCTCGATTTCGGCGAAGCCGGCACCGGCTGGCAGTTCAAATACCTCACCCGCGGCGGCGGCTATTACTTCAACGTCGGCTGCTCCAACCTGATCGTCGAGGGCAAGATCAGCCTCAGGCAGTTCTCCGACATCGAAAGCTTCAACGCTGAGGGCGCGCGGATGAAGGACGGCTCGATCATTACCGCCGACCTGGTCGTGCTCTCGACCGGCTACAAGCCGCAGGAATATCTGGTGCGCAAGCTGTTCGGCGACGGCATCGCCGACCGCGTCGGGCCGATCTGGGGTTTTGGCGAAGGCTTCGAGCTGCGCAACATGTATGCGCGCACCAGGCAGCCCGGCCTCTGGTTCATCGCCGGGAGCCTGGCGCAATGCCGGATCAACTCGAAATATCTGGCGCTGCAGATCAAGGCGATCGAGGAAGGGATTTTGGCACGAATATAGCTACAGCCGTCATTCCGGGGCCCGCGAAGCGCGAACCCGGAATCCATCTAACCACAGAGTATGCTGCCCAATGGATTCTCAGATGCGCAATTGCGCATCATAGGTCACGCTTCGCGCGCCCCGGAATGACAAGAGGAGAGATCAATGCCAGCCATTCTCGGCACCGGCGAGCACCGCTACCGCGTCGTCGACAACTTCGCGAAATTGCCGGACGGCTGGCAGCTCACCGACGTCGCCTCGGTGGCGGTCGACAGCAAGGACCGCGTCTACGTCTTCAACCGCGGCGCCCACCCGATGGTGGTGCTGGACCGCGAGGGCAATTTCCTGCGCAGTTTTGGCGAAGGCCTGTTCTCGCGCGCGCACGGCCTGCATATCGACGCCGACGACAATCTCTATTGCACCGACGACGGCGACCATACCGTGCGCAAATGCACCGCCGACGGCAAGGTGCTGCTGACGATCGGCATTCCTGCAAAGCCGGCGCCGTTCATGAGCGGCGAGCCGTTCCACCGCTGCACCCACACCGCGCTGTCGCCGAAGGGCGAGATCTACGTCTCCGACGGCTATGGCAATGCGCGCGTGCACAAATTCACGCCCGACGGCAAGCTGATCAAGAGCTGGGGCGAGCCGGGCACTGATCCCGGTCAGTTCAACATCGTGCACAATATCGCCACCGATGCCGACGGCTGGGTCTATGTCGCCGATCGCGAGAACCACCGCGTCCAGGTGTTCGACGGCGAGGGCAAATACGAGACGCAGTGGAACAATCTGCACCGACCCTGCGCGCTGTGCTGTTGCGGCGGGGCCGAGAGCCCGACCTTCGTGATCGGCGAGCTCGGCCCCGGCCTCGCCATCAACCGCAATGTACCCAATCTCGGCCCGCGGCTGTCGATCGTGGACACCAAGGGAAATCGCATCGCGCGGCTCGGCGGCGAGGAGGGGCCGGGCGTCGCCAGCGGCAAATTCCTGGCGCCGCACGGCATCGCGCTGGACTCGAAGGGCGATATCTATGTCGGCGAGGTCGGCGTCACCAATTGGGAGACCAGCTTTCCGGACGAGGAGATGCCGGCCGCAGTGCGCGCGACGCGCTGCCTGCAGAAGCTGGAGCGGGTACGGGAGTAGCTGCCATGGCAACGGCAGCCATGCTGGGGCGGTTCCGCGCGCCCCCTGGATCGCGGCTTTTTGAGCCCGTTTGCCACCCCGCCGCCGCATTGCTTGCGCTTGAATAAGTCGCTCAACGGGCTTCACAATCCCGTCACGCTGCATGTAGTATGTCACTACATGCTGCTTCGCAGCGTATATTGGAGGCCGGGAGCGTTACTTGAACGCACATGTCTCGCAAGGCAGTTGGCCGGTGTTGGTGCTGAATGCGGACTTCCGGCCGCTGAGTTACTACCCACTGTCGTTGTGGTCGTGGCAAGACGCGATCAAGGCGGTGTTCCTCGACCGCGTCAACATCGTCGCACATTACGATCAGGCGGTTCGAAGTCCCACGCTGGAAATGCAGCTGCCCAGCGTCGTCTCGCTCAAATCCTTCGTCAAGCCGACCACCCACCCCGCCTTCACCCGCTTCAACGTCTTCCTGCGGGATCGTTTCGCCTGCCAATATTGCGGCTCGCCCGAAGACCTCACCTTCGATCACATCATCCCGCGCAGCAAAGGCGGCCAGACCACCTGGGAGAACGTGGTCGCGGCGTGCTCGCCGTGTAATTTGCGCAAGGGCAATCTCACACCGGCGCAGTCCAAAATGTTTCCGCGCCAGACAGCGTTCGCGCCCACCGTGCACCAGCTCCACCGCAACGGCCGGCTGTTTCCGCCGAACTATCTGCACGACAGCTGGCTGGACTATCTGTACTGGGATACGGAGCTGGATCCGTAGGTGCGAGCCAGCGCGCTCTGCTACCCCCGCTGCAACGCCAGCGTCACGCCGCCGAGCGTGAGCGCCATCGCCGTCCATTCGCGATAGCCGAGCGGCTCGCCCAGAATGATGGCGGCGGAGACGACGCCGATCACGGGCACGATCAGCATGCCGGTCGACGCCGAGGTCGGCGGCAGACGGCGTAGCGTCTCGAACCAGGTGACGTAGCAGAGGCCCATCGGCACCAGCGTCATGTAGACGAAGCAGCCGAGCCCCAGCGGAGTGATGGCGGTGACGTCAGGGCGCTCGAACAGCACGCCGAGGACCAGCATCGTGGCGCAGCCCAGCCCGACCTGCCAGGCGACGACGACCAGCGGCGGCATCGGCAGCGGCTTGCGGTTGAGCACATTGCCGAGCGCGAACAGGATGGCGCAGAGCAGTGCGAGCGCAATGCCGACCAGCTTGTCGGTGCTGAACGCAAGACCGTTGCCGCTCAGGAGCAGCGTGACGCCGGCAATGCCGAGGACAAGCCCGAAAACATCCCGTCGCGCCGGCTGCGTGTGCATTACCGGCCAGGCGAGCAGCATCGCCCAGATCGGCATCGTATAGGCGAGCAGCGCGCCCTCGCTTACGCTCACATATTTCATCGCGACCGTGCCGAGACCCATCCAGGCTAAGACGTTGGTGAAGGTCGCAAACAAGAGCCGCGGCACCGCCTCGCGCGGAACGGCGAAGGATTCCTTCCGGATCAGCACCAGGGTGCCGAGAATGAGCGAGGCGCAAACACCCGCAAGGCCGCGCGCGAACAAAGGCGGCCATTGCTGCAGCAGCAGCTTCATCAGCGGCCAGTTCAACGCCCAGCCGAACGCCGTTACGCACAGGCAGAGAGAGCCGATCGTCCTGTCGCGTCGCGCCGTGTCCATACCCAGCGCTTAGCAGGCCAGCGCCGGCCGCTCCACCTCGCCTGGTGCATGCGGGCCATCGCGGAGCAAGGAACCCGAAGCTCCCACGACCGTTCAGACCGTGGGCCAGGCATGCTCGCCTGCGCACGTTCCGCCATACGCATGTTTCGGATGGCAATATACCAAATGAGGGAAGGCCATGCCCACAGCCGAGCACGATCACGTCTATAAGATCCTGGACCTCGTCGGATCATCCGAGACCTCGATCGAGGATGCGATCAAGAACGCTATCAGCCGCGCCTCCAAGACCGTTCGCGAGATAAGATGGTTCGAGGTCGTGCAAACGCGCGGCCATGTCGAGAACGGCGCCGTGCGTCATTTTCAGGTGACGCTGCGCGTCGGCTTCACGTTGGAAGGATGAGACGTCAGGCCGCCCATCGCGCGGCGACACCACCATGAAAGCGGGCCGACGAGAGTGGAACTCGATGTCGGCCATGTTCCCGGTCGAGTACAGACCCCGCACAATCATCGCGGATATTGCAACAAGCCGTTAAGGCGAAAGTGAGAGGTTTGCTCCGATTTGGAGCAAGCCTGATGGTCACAAGCCGCGAACTCGGCAAGACGCGCCTTCCGCTCTGGGCGGCCGGATTCGTCGTGCTGACTTGCGTGGCTATCCTCGGCCTGAGTGCGTGGCGCGAATGGGAGGCGCGCAACGCCGATCTGAGGAACGCCGAAATCGACGTCACCAACCTCGCTCAGTCGCTGATCCAGCACGCGGACGACACGTTCGAGCTTGCCGATACGATTCTCGTCGGGCTGGTCCACCGGCTCGAGATCGACGGGATGGGCCCGGACACGATCATGAAGCTCCAGGCCTATCTGCCCACCCGCAAATCATCGGAACGCATCCGCGGCATCTTCATCTATGATGCGACCGGCCGCTGGCTCGCCACGACGGAGCACCTCGATTTCTCCAAGCTCAACAACAGCGACCGTGAATATTTCCAACGCCATCGCGATTCTACGGACACGGGCACGCTGATCGGGCGACCCGTCAAGAGCCGCTCCGGCGGTCAGTGGATCGTCACCGCATCTCGCCGGATCAACGATTCCGACGGCGGCTTCGCCGGCGTCGCCCTGCTCACGATCGACGTCAGCTATTTCGTCAAATTCTACGAGCGGTTCGACATCGGGCCGAACGGCTCGGCATCTCTGCTCAACGACAGCGGCATCATGCTGGCGCGCAGCCGTGACGAGAGCGGCGCCTTCGTCGGACGCGACCTGTCCGATGCGCCCTTGTTCAGAAGCTGGAAAAGCCGCCCCGCCGCAGCGGTCTATTACTTCAAATCGCCGCTCGATGGCGCGGAGCGGCTGAGCTACTACCAGCGCAGCAGCCGCTATCCCCTGATGGTGCTGGCGAGCAAGTCGCAGGCCGACGTGCTCGCCCCCTGGCGACGCGCGGCAGCAGCACGCATGAGCTTCGTCCTCGGACTCGTCCTCTTGATCGCGGTGATCGGCTACTATCTGGTCCGTCAGTTGCTGCAGCGGCAGCGCACGGCACAGGCCCTGGTCGCCAAGGAAGCCAATTTCCGCCTGCTGGCCGAGCAATCCAGCGACATGGTGACCCGCATCGGGCTGGATAACCGGTTGCTCTACGTCTCTCCCTCCTGCGCGCGCATCACCGGCTGGTCGGCCGAAGAACTGATGGGCACCTCGGCCCTGGCCGGCATTCACGCCGACGACATGGAACGAGTTGAGCAGGCCATCGCCGCGCTGAAGAATGGCGAGGCGGAGGAAGCGCGGTTCGTCTATCGGCAGCGTCATCGCGACAAAGGCGAGATCTGGGCCGAGGCGGCGCTACACGTCACCGTGGCGTCCGACAGCGGCGTGATCGACGGCGTCGTCGCGGTCGTGCGCGACATGACCGAGCAGAAGGATCTTCAGGACAGGCTCGCCTCGCTGGCAATCACTGACGGTCTCACCGGCCTCGCCAACCGTCGCGCCTTCGACGACCACCTTGCCGACGAATGGGCGCGGGCTCGGCGCGACGGAACCCAGCTCTCGCTGCTACTGATCGATGTCGATCATTTCAAGAAATTCAACGATCTCTATGGGCATCTGGCGGGCGACGCCTGCCTGCGCGCGCTGGCCCGGATTTTATCCGCCCAGGCCAGGCGTCCGGCCGACCTCGCGGCGCGCTATGGCGGCGAGGAATTCGCCGTGCTGCTGCCGAACACCGGTCCTGAAGGCTGCGCCGAGGTCGGCGAAGCGATTCGCCAGGCGCTGCTCGATCTCGCCATGCTGCACGCGCAAAATCCGCCTTCGCGGCTGGTGACTGCGAGCATCGGCGGCGCCGCGGCTCTTCCGTCCCAGACCGCGATGGACTCTAGTACGCTGGTCGCCGCCGCCGACCGTGCGCTCTACGTCGCCAAGGAGAGCGGCCGAGACCGGCTGGTGATGTCGGGCCAGGTGATAGCATGGCCCGCGAAAAGCGCGTGAGCTGATCGGCCGTCTACGGATTCATAGCACTACGCCAGATGGCACGCCACGAAATGGCCGCCCGCGCCCTCCTTCAGCGGCGGCGCGCTTTCCGCGCAGCGTGGCTGGGCGATCGGGCAGCGGGTGTGGAAGTGACACCCGGAGGGCGGCTTCATCGGGCTCGGCACGTCGCCCTTGAGGCGGATGCGCTCGCGCTTGAGTTTTGGATCTGGCACCGGCACCGCCGACAGTAGCGCCCTGGTGTAGGGATGCTGCGGGTTGCGGTAGAGGTCGCTGGCTTTCGCGAGCTCGACGATGCGGCCGAGATACATCACCGCGACGCGGTCGGAGATGTGCTCGACCACCGAGAGATCGTGCGCGACGAACAGATAGGTCAGGTTCAGCTCGGCCTGAAGGTCCTCCAGCAGGTTGATGACCTGGGCCTGGATCGACACGTCGAGCGCGGAGACCGGCTCGTCGCAGACGATCAGCTTCGGCTCGACCGCGAGCGCGCGCGCGATCACGATGCGCTGGCGCTGGCCGCCGGAGAATTCATGCGGATAGCGCCGCATGTGCTCGGCCTTGAGCCCGACCTTGACCAGAAGTCCCGCAACGCGCTCCTCGCGCTCTTTCGAGGAGGAGGCGAGATTGTGGATGGTAAAGGCCTCGCCGAGAATGGCCCCGACCGTCATGCGCGGATTGAGCGAGGCGAACGGATCCTGGAACACCAGCTGCATGTTCCGCCGCATCGCGCGCAGATCGTTGCCGCCGAGCTTGCGTACGTCCTGGCCGTCGAAGGTGACCTCGCCGTCGGTCGGCTCGATCAGGCGCAGCACGCAGCGCCCGGTCGTCGACTTGCCGCAACCGGATTCGCCGACGAGGCCGAGCGTCTCGCCGCGGTTGACCGAGAACGACACGCCGTCGACCGCATAGACGGTGCCGACCTGGCGCGACAAGAGGCCGCCGAGCACCGGGAAATGTTTCTTCAGGCCGCTGACGCGGAGCAAGGGCTCGCTCATGACGCGGCTCCCACGCTGGTATCTCCGAGATGACAGGCCATGCGGTGACCGGGCGCGATCTCGCGCAGCAGCGGCTCCTTCTCGGTGCAGACATTCATGGCGAACTTGCAGCGCGGCGCGAAGCGGCAGCCGGCCGGCGGGTTGATCAGGATCGGCACAGAGCCGCCGATCGCCTCGAGCCGCGTCTTGTGCTCGCTGTCGAGATCGATGCGCGGGATCGAGCGGATCAAGCCTTGCGTATAGGGGTGACGGGGATCGCCGAAGAGATCGTCGACGGGCGCCTCCTCCACCACCTTGCCGGCATACATCACGACGACGCGCTGCGCGGTCTCGGCGACGACGCCCATGGCATGGGTGATCAGCATCACCGCCATGCCGAAGCGGTCCTTCATGTCCTGCAAGAGGTCGAGGATCTGCGCCTGGATGGTGACGTCGAGCGCGGTGGTGGGTTCGTCGGCGATGATCAGCTTCGGCTTGCAGGCGAGCGCCATCGCGATCATCACGCGCTGGCGCATGCCGCCGGAAAACTGATGCGGATAATTGTGCACGCGGCCTTCGGCGTTCGGGATCTGCACCAGTTTCAGCATCTCGATGGTGCGCTCGAGCGCCTGCTTCCTGGTCACCGCTTCGTGCCGCCGCAGGCTCTCTGCGATCTGCTCGCCGATGGTGAGCACCGGATTGAGCGAGGTCATCGGCTCCTGGAAGATGAAGCCGATCTCCTTCGCCCTGATCTCGTCGAGTTGGTTGCTGGTCAGCGGCACCAGATCGCGCCCCTCGAAGATGATCTGGCCCGCCGCGATCCGGCCCGGCGGCATTGCGATCAGCTTCAGGATCGACATCGCGGTCACGGTCTTGCCGCAGCCGGATTCGCCGACGACGCAGAGCGTCTCGCCCTTGTTGATGGAGATGTCGACACCGTCGACGGCCTGGAGGATGCCGTCGTCCGTGGAGAAGTGGGTTTTCAGGCCCTTGATCTCGAGCAGCGGCGCCATCAGATCACCCGTCGCGCATCGAGCGCGTCGCGCAGACCGTCGCCGATGAAGTTGATGGCCACCACCGCGACGAAGATCGCGCCGCCCGGAAACAGCGCCCAGTGCGGGCCGATGTCGAGAAAATCCTTGGCGTCAAACAGCAGCCGGCCCCAGGTCGGGGTATCCGGCGGGAAGCCGAGGCCGAGGAAGGACAGCGTCGATTCCGCGATGATCGCGGCGGCGACGTCGATGGTACCGGCGATGATCACCGGGCCGACCGCATTGGGCAGGATGTGCCGTACCACCTGCCGCACCGGACTGGCACCGAGCGCACGGGCGGCTTCGACGAACTCCTTTTCGCGGAGCGACAAGAACTGGGCACGCACCAGCCGCGCCACCGGCATCCAGCGCAGACCTCCGATCACGAGCACGATCAAGATGAAGATGCCGCCTTCGGGCCCGAACACCTGCTTCAGCCCGTCGCGGAACAGATAGATCAGCAGCAGCAGCAGCGGCAGCTGCGGCAGCGACAGGAACAGGTCGGTGAGCCACATCAATCCGTGTCCGAGCGCGCCGCGCGACATACCGGCGAGCGCGCCGATCACTGTGCCGATGATGACAGCGACCAGCATCGCGGCGAGCCCGACCGCGAGCGAGATGCGGCCGCCATAGATCATGCGCGCCAGAATGTCCTGGCCGAGATCGTCGGTGCCGAAGGGATGGGCGAGCGACGGACCCTGCAGGCCCGCGACGATGTCGATCTCGTTGATCTTCACACGCCATACGAACGGCCCAAGCACGACGGCGAGCACCAGGATGAGGAGCAGGACAGCGCTGACCACCGCGAGCCGGTGGCGGCTGTAACGCCGCCATGCTTCGCGCCAGGGCGAATAGGCGCGCCGCTCAGCGGAGGGAGATGCGAGGGTCAAGCCAGCCATAAAGCACGTCCGCGATGAGATTGAACAGCACCACGAGGCACGCGAAGACGAAGGTGACGGCCATCACCACCGGCGTGTCGTTGGAAAGGATGGAGGAGATCAGCAGCGAGCCGATGCCGGGAATGCGGAAGATCTGCTCGGTGACGATGGCGCCGCCGAACACCGCGGGCATCTGCAACGCGATCAGCGTGACCACGGGAATCATGGCGTTGCGCATCACGTGCTTGATGATCACCGTGGTCTGGCCGAGGCCCTTGGCCCGCGCCGTGGTGACGTAGTCGAGCCGGATGACGTCGAGCATCGCCGAGCGCACGAAGCGCGTCATCGACGCCGCTTGGAACAGGCCGAGCACCGCCACCGGCATGATCGCCTGACGGATCATCTCCAGCACCCAGCGGATGCCGGTGGCCTTGATGTCGGTGGTGTAGACGAAAGGCAGCCAGTCCAGCGTGACCGAGAAGATCAGGATGAACAGGATGCCGGTGAAGAAGGTCGGCAGCGAGAAGCCGACGAAGGCGAGCGTATTCGCGATCTGGTCGAACAGCGAATACGGCCTGGTCGCGGCATAGACGCCGACCGGAATCGCGATCAGCAGCGCCAGGATCTGCGCCGAGCCGATCACGTAGAGCGTGGCGGGCAGGCGCTGGAGGATCAGCGTGTCGACGTTCATCCGGCTGACGAAGGAGAAGCCCCAGTCGCCGTGCAGCATGGCGTTGAGCCAGTGCAGGTAGCGGAGGTAGATCGGGTCGTCGAGACCGAACTTGGCCCGGAGTGCCGCCTGCACTTCGGGCGGCACGTTCGGATTGGTGGCCAGTTCGGAGAACGGATCGCCGGGCGCGAGCGCAAGCACGACGAACAGCACCAGCGAAATCGCCAGCAGGCTCGGAACGGCGATCAGGAGGCGACGCAGGACATACTGACTCATAGGGAAGAATCCCGTCTAGCCTGCGCTCATGCCTCCCGGTACCAGTCCTGAAGGTTATCGGTCCGATTGGCCCAGCCCGAGAGCGCCGGCCGCAACGTGTTGGAGCAGGCATCCACCAGCAGGCGATGCATCACCGGAATGAACACGGTGTCCTGCCACAACAGGTCGTTGCACTTGATGTAGAGCGCGGCGCGCTTGACTGGATCGGTCTCGGTCTCAGCCGCAGCAATGGCGTCATCATACTCCTTGTTGACGTAGCGCGGGAAGTTCTGCCCCTGCCATTTGTTCTCCTTGGTGGCCACATTGGCGGAGATGTAGCGCCGCATGTGCAGGGCCGGATCGGGCTGCGTCATCGGGATCTGGAACTCCTCGATGTCGGCATAGAACTTCGGATAGGTGTCCGGGTTGGCGACGTCAGACGAGAAGAAGACCGAGGCGACGACCGATTTCAGCTCCACGTCGATGCCGGCCTTCTGACAGGCCTGCTTGACGATGGCCTGGGTCTTCTGGCGCGGACCGTTGGTCGAGGTCTGGTACAGAAGCTTGAATTTCTTGCCGTCCTTCTCGCGGATGCCGTCGGCGCCGACCTTCCAGCCGGCGTCATCGAGCATCTTCGACGCCTTCTCGATGTTGAACTCCCACGAGGTGTTCTTGGAGACGAACTTCTCGGGGCCGTTGAGGTAGTTGGCCGTGGTGCGGCCGGCCCGACCATAGATCGCCTTCTTGACGGAGTCGCGGTCGACGAGCAGGGCGAGCGCCTTGCGCACGTTCGGATCGGAGAAGATCGGGTGCTTGGTCTTCATCGAGGACCGTTCGCCGTCGATCT
Organism: Bradyrhizobium sp. SUTN9-2; assembly: GCF_003122645.1. Lineage (NCBI taxonomy): Bacteria > Pseudomonadati > Pseudomonadota > Alphaproteobacteria > Hyphomicrobiales > Nitrobacteraceae > Bradyrhizobium > Bradyrhizobium sp. SUTN9-2. Next base: position 1,402,014 of record NZ_LAXE01000001.1, on the reverse strand, counting down.
CAGTGTTCGGATCGGTGAAGTTGATCGCGATGAACTCGATGTCGCCGCCGGTGGCATAGACGGTCTTGCCCTTCCCGCCCTTCTCCAGACGCAGCAGCACGTCGTCTTCGACCTGCATGTTCCAGGCGAAATCGAATTCGCCGGTCTGGATCACCGCGCGCGCCGCCGAGACGGCATCGCCGCCGCCCTTCATCTCGATCGTGTCGAAATGCGGACGGTTGGGCATGTGATAGTCGGGATTGAGCTCGCCGCGGACCACATCGCCCGGCTTGAACTCGACGAACTTGTAGGGACCGGTGCCCACCGGGGCAAGATTGTTCGGCGCCTCGCGGGACTTCGAGCCTTTGTAGTCGGCAAACAGATGCTTGGGGAGAACGCATCCATAAGCGCCGACGAACGCGTTGGCCCAGAACGGCGTCGGGGTCTTGAACAGGATGCGAATCGAAAGATCGCTGACCTTCTCGACCGTGATGTCACCATAGGTGCTGATGCTGACGGCGGCCGTGGCGGGATCGCTGGCGTATTGCCAGGTGAACACGAAGTCGTCGGCAGTCAGCGGCTTGCCATCGTGCCATTTGACTCCCCGCTTGATTTTCCAGACCACCGATTTGGCATCGGCGGCGAGACCGCCGTTTGCAAGCGAGGGAATCTCTGCAGCGAGGATCGGGTTGAGATTGCCGTCGGCGTCCCAGCTGGCGAGCGGTTCGTAGAAAAGCCGCGATCCGTCCTGGTCCTTGGTGCCGGTGGCGAAATGCGGATTGAGAAGCGTCGGCCCCTGCCACCACAGCACCTTGAGAGGGCCGCCGCCCCCGCGCTTTGTCGGCTTGTAGACCGCGGGGCTCTGCGCCATGGCAACGCCGCCGAGCGCGAGGAGCTGGTTGGCGAGGGGAGCGGTGAGACCGACCGCGGCGAGGCGCTTGACGAAGGCGCGGCGGTCCATCCGCCCGTCCTTCACCTGACCGATCATCGAACGCAGCTCTTTGTCCAGCATGGTTGTCCCCCGTCTGGTTCCGACATGGATGCAGGCGGCCGCTCGCGACCGCCGGGTTTGGCTGGCGGTAGATGGCACACCGAATGGGGTGCACGTCAACTGGGACCGTGTGTATGCAAACGGTCTATTGGCTGTCCGTTGGGCAAAATTGCGCTCCGCAGCCCATCCGTTCGGCAATCCATCATCAAAATCTGCTGGATTGCGCGCTGCACTGCGGAAAATTTGTTCGCTGGATCAGACGAAGTATCGAGGCGAATTCCTACGCCACGGACATGTCGAGCGGCGGCGCGACGTGATCCGGCAACGGACAGACGTAAGGAGTGCGGGCCGTCCGCGTCTGGAGATCCGCCTTAGCAACCTTGATCAGCTCCGGTTCCGTCAACGCCTTGATGCCGAGGCCTGCCATCGCCTTGGCGGCCTGCACCATGGCCTTGTGCGCGTGCGGGCTCTTGCCCTGCGCCACCACCTGCCAGGTGTGGAAGGGCGTGCCGATTGCAACCGTCGGTGCGTGCACCTGCACGGTCGGCACCACCCAGCTCACGTCGCCGACATCGGTGGAGCCGACCAGCGGATTGCGCTTGGCATCGAGCGGCACCAGGAAGTCGGCCAGCGGCCGATCGGTCGGCTCCATGCCGATCGCGTAATAGACCGAGGCGATATCCTTGTCGCTCAAGGTCGCACGGATCTGGCCGGCAAAGCTCTTGTCCGCATCGTCGAAATGCGGCGGTCCGAGCTCTTCCATGACCTGATGCAGCGCCTGCTCCAGCGGCGTGTTCGGCAGGATGTTGGAGACCGCGGAGATGATCTTCATCTCGACCTTGGTCTCGGTCATCAACGCCGCGCCTTGCGCGATCTTGGACACACGCTCGACCAACTCGTTCATGCCGGGAAGGTCGCGCGCGCGGATCGAATAGCGCACGCGGGCATGGGCCTGCACCACGTTCGGCGCGATGCCGCCGGTGTCGAGCAGGGCATAGTGCACGCGCGCGTCGCTCGGCATGTGCTCGCGCATGTAGTTCACGCCGACATTCATCAATTCCACCGCATCGAGCGCCGAACGGCCAAGATGCGGCGAGGCCGCCGCATGCGAAGTGCGGCCGGTGAAGATGAAATCCGCGCGCGTATTCGCAAGCGAGGGCGTTACCGCCACCTCCCAGAAGCTGTGCGGGTGCCAGGTGATGGCGATGTCGGCGTCCTCGAACGCGCCGGAGCGCACCATGAAGGCCTTGGCCGCGCCGCCTTCCTCCGCCGGACAGCCGTAATAGCGCACGCGGCCGGGCACCTTGTTCTCGGCCAGCCAGTCCTTCACCGCGGTCGCGGCGAGCAGCGCTGCGGAACCGAGCAGGTTGTGACCGCAGCCATGGCCATGGCCGCCGGTCTCGATCGGGCGATGCTCGGCGACACCCGCCTCCTGGCTGAGGCCCGGCAGCGCATCGTACTCGCCCATGAAGGCAATGACCGGACCGCCCTCGCCCCACTCGCCGATCAGCGCAGTCGGGATGCCGGCGACGTTCTCAGTGATGCGGAAGCCCTGATGACGCAGCTCGGCGAGATGCTCGGCGGCGGACCGCGCCTCGGTGTAGCAGACCTCAGGCATGCCCCAGACCCTGTCGCTGAGGTCGATGAAGCGTGCCTTGATCGTGTCGATGCCACGCCAGATGTCGCTGCGGTTGTCCATGCTTGTCGTCCGTGATCCCTTGGTCAAACGAGGCGGCAATGGTTAGCAGCTTCACTGCACGGCGCCTAGCACTGCGCCGGACAGCAGCCATGCGCCGGATCAGATGACGATGTGTTTCCGGGCCTTTCCAAGATTTCACGCGGCGTTCTCCCGAATAGTTGGGAACGAGGCTTTCAAGACGGCCTGCTCCGGCCTAAATTAGGCGTGCTTCGCGCGTCGCTCCGCCAGCCTTGCCGGAGCGATGCTCTCAGCCAGGAGAACTCCATGAGCGCTCTGACCGAATGGAGAGTGCCGCCGGCGAACCAGCCGCGGGCGGGCGACTATGGTTTCGATCTCGACCGCGCGCTCGGCTCCGTCGTCGGCCTGCACGCCATCATCCCTCCGGACGCCTTCAGTGCCGAGACGCTGGGCACCGAACGCGCCGGCAACGGCGTCGTGATCGATGAGGGCCTGGTGCTCACGATAGGTTATCTCATCACCGAGGCAGAGTCGGTCTGGCTGCACCGCGCCGACGGACGAGTGGTGGAGGGCCATGCGCTCGGCTTCGATTCCGAGACCGGGTTCGGGCTGGTGCAGGCGCTCGGCCAGCTCGACATTGCGCCGCTGCCGCTCGGCTCGTCGGCGGCGACACGGATCGGCGACCGCGTCGTGGTCGGCGGCGCCGGCGGACGCACGCGCTCGGTCGCGAGCCAGGTCGTGGCCAAGCAGGAATTCGCCGGTTACTGGGAATATCTGCTGGACGAGGCCATCTTCACCGCTCCCGCACATCCGAACTGGGGCGGTACGGCGCTGCTCAACGAACGCGGCGAGCTGATCGGCATCGGCTCGCTCCAGCTCGATCGCGAACGTGACGGCGAGGCCGAGCACGTCAACATGATCGTGCCGATCGACCTCCTGAAGCCGGTCCTGGAGGACTTGCGCAAGTTCGGCCGTGTCAACAAGCCGGCACGACCCTGGCTCGGACTCTACTCGACCGAGATCGACAACCGCGTGGTGGTGATCGGGATCTCCGCCAATGGCCCGGCCGCCCGCGCCGAGCTCAAGACCGGCGACGTCATTCTCGCCGTGAACGGTGACAGGGTGACGAGCCAGACCGCCTTCTACAAGAAAATGTGGGCGCTCGGCGCCGCCGGCGTCGACGTGCCGCTCACCGTTCATCACGAAGGCGTCACCTTCGACGTCACCGTGACGTCGACCGATCGCTTCAAGCTCCTGAAGGCGCCGAAGCTGCACTGATCCAAAAGGCTTTGAGGAAGCGGGCGATGACCGAGGCCGTGGTGGACGACATCGTGGCCGTGCTGCCGCCGCTGCTCAATGCGCTGGAAGCGCTCGGCTTCTTCCAGCGGCATCTGCATCCGCCGGCCTTCGCCTCGGTGATGGATGCGATCGGCACGCCGGACGAGGCGCTGCAGACGGCGCACGCAGCAATCGGGGACTGGCCGGAGCAGTTCGGAGGCTTGCGCGAGCGGCTCGATCGCGCCTGCGGCGAGACGCTCGCTGCCTTTGCCGGCATTCGTGAGGTCGAGCGTGGCCATGGCGATCTCGTCGCGGTGTTCCGCGCGCTGCGCCATGTCCCGCGCGCGCAGGAGGCGCTCTATCCGCTGGCAGCGCAATTTCCGCCCGTGAGCGGCTTCTTCCTCAACGCCGCCAATCGCGACAATGCGGATTTGTTGTCGCGGCTCCAAGCCAGCGCGGGCGAAGATACCGGCATCTTCCACGACCACAACGAGCCTGGCAGCCGCGGCGGCTTCTCGGTCTATGTCCCCGAATATTATGCGCCTGAGCGTGCCATGCCGCTGGTGATGGCGCTGCATGGCGGCAGCGGCAACGGACGCGGCTTTCTGTGGAGCTGGCTCCGCGACGCCCGCACTCTCGGGTCGATCCTGGTGGCGCCGACCGCGACCGGCCCGACCTGGGCGCTGATGGGCGACGACACCGACACACCGAACCTCATGCGCATCATCGATACTGTACGCGGCCGCTGGCGCATCGACCCCTCGCGCATGCTGCTGACCGGCATGAGCGACGGCGGCACCTTCTGCTACGTCACCGGCCTCGACGGCGCCTCGCCGTTCACGCATCTCGCCCCGGTTGCGGCGACCTTCCATCCGCTGATGGCGGAGATGGCCGACGCAACGCGCCTGCAAGGCTTGCCGGTCTTCATCACTCACGGCAAGCTCGACTGGATGTTTCCGGTGCAGACCGCACGGCAGACGCAGGCGGCGCTGTCCGCCGCCGGTGCCCAAGTCACCTATCGAGAGATCGACGACCTCAGCCACACCTATCCGCGCGAGATCAATGCGGAGCTGATGGAGTGGCTGAATGGAGAATGAACAACCTCACCTTGGATGCGCCGCATAGTCGCGGAACCATCACTCCGGGCCGACGTTATCGCCCGTCACCGGAGGTTCGCCATGCAGACTTTTTTCGGAATGATCCTGGGCGCGTTGCTGCTTGCGGGCGGCGTCTACGTCTATGATTCCATGCAGACGTCGTCAGTCGCCAAAGGCGACATCGCGACCACCAACCGAACGATCGTGAACTGGGACGTCGCCAAGGCCGATTGGGATGCGCTGCGCGATCGCGCGCACAAGGACTGGGTCCGGATCTCGTCGAAGTAATTTCGTCCGATCGACATGAACGAGGCGCCGTCGCAGACCCGCGACGGCGCCTTTGTATTGCGTCCTGAAATATCGCCGGCTCAGTTCATCTTGGCCTTGCGGGCGTCGGCGATGACCTGCTCGAACTCGGTCATGCTGAGCACGCCGGGCACGCGATACTTGCCGACGATGAAGGACGGGGTGCCCTGGAAGCCGAAAGCTTCAGCCTGCTCGTTGTTGCGCTTGAGGATGGCGTCGATGTCCTTGGCGTGGCCGGTGAGATCGCGCTTCAAGCGGTCCATGTCGACCCCGGCAGCCGCGAGCAGCTCGTTGATGCGCGGCTCGGTCAGGCGCGAGCTGACGCCGATCAGGGCGTCATGGGCCTGGTGATACTTGCCCTGGAACTTGGCCGCCAGCGCGCTCCGCGCCGCGGTGACCGAAACCGGCCCGAGGATCGGCCAGTCCTTCATGACCAGCCGCACCTTGCCGTCGTCCTGGACCACCTGGCGCAGCTCGGGCTCGAGCTTGCGGCAATAGGGACAATTGTAGTCGGACCATTCGACGATGGTGATGTTGCCGTCGGGATTGCCTGCGACCGGCGTGTCGGGATCGCGCAGCACCTTGGCTTCGGTCAGCACCTCGTCATCGCCGGTGGCGGCGCGCGCCGAAACGATCCCACCCACGGCGAGAGCGCCCGCTCCGATCAGCGTCAAGGCTGCGCGCCGGCTCGGCCCAAGGCCATTATTCCCAAATCCAGTCATATCGTCCCGTTTCGGTCCCGTCTTGCGGATATACGCCCGCGCACCGGTCATTGTTACGGGTCATATAGAATGCCGCGGGCGCGATTGCCACGCGAATCGCGTCCGGCTCGACTAAGCCGCCGGCAGCATCGCCATCAAGGTCCCGCTCATCATGGCGATCAGCGTGGTCTTGCCGTCATGCTCGGCGTAGGCCTTTGCCTCGCAGAAGGTCAGCGTGCGGCCGGGCTTGACCACTTCGGCCTTGAAGACGAAACGCTCGCCGCGGGCGGGCGCGAGCAGCGTGGTCTTGAACTCGACGGTGAGGATACCGGCCTCCGCCGGCATCAAGCTGAAGGCCGCAACGCCGCAGGCGTTGTCGAGCCCGGCCGTGATGATGCCGGCATGGATGAAACCATTCTGCTGCGTGAGGGCCGGCGCATGCAGCATCGCCAGCTCGACCTCGCCCGGCGCGAGCCGGACGATCACGATACCGAGCGTGCGCATGGCCGGTTGGGCATCGAACATGGCGATGGCCGCCGCGCGATAGCCCGGGTTTTTCGGCTCGAATGCGGTCATGGCTCACACCTCGGCTGGTTCGGCAAGATGCTTCAAGGCAGCTTCGCGAATGCAATCGGCGAACGGGGCGGACTTGCGGAGCTGACGGTCCATGTGCACGCCGGTGATCTCGCACGTCGCCGCGAGCTCGCCGGTCTCCGCATTCGTCATGTCGTGCCGGAAGCGGATCGACTTGTCCCTGATCTCGAGCAGATGGCTGCGGATCTCGACGATGTCGCCGGCGAGCAGCTCGCGCTTGTAGGCGATGTTCTGCTGCACCGCGGCCATGCCGCGGCCGGAGATGCGCAAATAGCTCGGCGTCAGGCCGAGACGAGCGAACAGATTCCAATTGGCCTCGTCGAACTTGCCGACATACCACATGATGTTCATGTGCCCGACATGGTCGCATTGCCACGGATAGACCGTGCCGCGATAGGTCGCCTCCTGCTCCATCGCATTTCCTCCCGCAATTTCGTCCTTGCTCGTTGATACGGTAGCGTATCAAACCCGTGTCACGTTAGCAATACGGCACCGTATCAAGACCGGGTGAGGCTTTCTTCATGAGCGACGGCAAGGGCGACGTCTGGGTCGAGGCTGGGTTTGCCGAGCTCGCCCGCGCGGGGGTGGAGGGCGTGCGGGTCGAGGTGCTCGCCAAGAATCTCGGCGTCACCAAGGGCGGCTTCTACCGGCACTTCGCCGACCGCGCCGCACTGCTCGAGGCCATGCTCGACGCCTGGCGCAAGGGCCGCATCGCCGCGATCGCGCAGCAGACGAGCCTCGACGGACAAGCGCCCCGCGAGCGGCTGAAGGCGGTGATCCAGCTTTATTCCGAGCGGCTCAATCCAGAAGGGATGGCGATCGAGCTCGCGATCCGGCAATGGGCCCGATCGGAGGACAACGCCGCGGCGGCGGTGGCGAGCGTCGACGCGGCGCGGCTCAGGCACGTCGGCGACCTCTATCGCGCAACCGGCCTTGCGGCCGAGGAGGCCGACGCGCAGGCCTTTCTGTTCTACTGCTTCATCTTCGGCCAGAGCCTGTTGTTCGTCGAGAGCGGTCCGCGCAAGCGGTCGCAGCTCGTGGCGAAATCTGCCGAGAAGCTGCTGGACTAAGCATGATCCGGACCCCAAGGGCCGGGTGAGCGCAGGTGTTCTGCCAAGATCATGCGCGAGAATTCAGGCGAATCGGCCGGAGCCTTGCTCCGGCCTTCGCTGCGAAGCTCAGGCGGCGCCCTTCAGCTTCTTGGTGCATTCGCTGTAATAGCCGCCGCCTTTCTGAATCCATTTCAAGCCGCCGTTGCCGTTGGTGGACTTGTTGGCATTGTACTGGTCGACGCAGGTGTGCAGGCGCGCCTTGCCGGGCGTCTCCTTGGCATATTTCGGATCGACCGCGTTTGGGTAGACCGCAGGACCGGCCGGCAGGGCCGGCGCGGCGGCGGGTGCCTCTTCCTTCTTGGCCTGCTTCGGCTCCGCGGGAGCTGTGGGCGCAGCCGCTGTCGGCGCAGCGGCGGGCGTCGCATCGGCACCGCATTGGGCCTTGCGGAAGTCATTCCACTTCATGGTGCCGAGCGAGCCGTCCTTCTTGGCGGCCTGGTACTTCGCGCTGCACTCCTGCGCTGTCAGTGCCTGTGCCGGCGCGCTCGTCAGCAATGCCGCGACACCGGACGCTGCGATCACATACAACAATTTCGTCTGAATGGTCATCCCTGGGTCTCCTGCTTGATCTTCCCCGACGGAAGTGAATTGAGGATTGCTATCCTAGCGTGTTAGCCGCTTGCGACAAGGATGCGATGAGTTGCGCCGGCAAAATATAGTGATCCTGCCGCTCGACTTCATTCATGTCGCGTTCAGCAACGCGAGCCAACGTTTCAGCCCTTCGCAATTCTCGCAAGCAGAGTGCACCACATGACCTTCACGTCCCGCCTCGCCGCCGTTGCTCTCGCCTCCCTGCTCGTCACCGGCACCGCTTTCGCGCAGACCGCCGCGCCGGCCGCCAAGACCGACACTGCCGCCACTGTTGACGACAAGAGGGCAACGAAGGAGCGATCGGCGGAACCGCTGGAATGCTCCAGGCAGGCAGACGCCAAGGGATTGAAGGGGAAGGAGCGCAAGAAATTCCGTCGCGAATGCAAAAAGGAGGCGAAGGCCGGCAGCGCAGTCGCCGCTCCCGCAGCCGACAAGAAATAAGCCCGTCACGATTCCGAGCCTCCGCGGAAGGCCTCGCGCATTGCGGCATGATGAGCCTGCAATTGTGCGCCTCGCGCTGATTTGCGATAAGGTGGCGTGAAGCACATCACCGCCTCCCTGTCGTTCGAATGGCCGAGCCGTGCCACGATCCTGAGCACGGTGGAGACGCTCGTCATCGGCACCGCCGGCGGCCTTGTGTTTCTGCTCGCCGGCCTTCCCGGCGGGCTGATCTCCGGCTCGATGATCGCGGTCGGGATCGCCGCGATCGCCGGCCGCCAGCTGACCTTGCCGCCGATTTTGACCCAGACCGTGCTGGTGCTGCTCGGCATCTCGCTGGGCTCGGTCGTCTCGCGCCATTTGCTTCAGCAGGTCAGCGCCTACCCCGTCACCATCGGCCTGCTTGCGCTCGCCACGTTCTGCTCCACGTTCGGGTCGAGCTATTACCTCCAGCGCATGCATGGCTGGGACCGCACCTCCGCTTTCCTGGCCGGCAGTCCCGGCGCGCTGTCGCAGATCACGATCCTGGCGGTCGAGCGCGGCGCCGACCTGCCGGGCATTGCGGTGGTGCAGACCATGCGCGTCATGATCCTGACCGCCGCGCTGCCGATGGTGCTGGCGATTGCAGGCGTCACGCCCTCCGCTGCACCGTCGTTGACGACGACCATCGCCTCGCCGCTCGACCTGCTCGAGCTAGCCGCCGCGTCGCTGGCCGCAGCGCTCGTGTTGCGGCTGATCAGGTTTCCCGCGAGCTGGATGTTCGGCGCGATGATCGCCTCCAGCGTGCTGCATGGTGCCGGATGGGTCGAGGGCGGCCTGCCGGACTGGGTGCGTGGCGTTGCGCTGATCGGGATCGGCGCACTGATCGGCAGCCGTTTCGCGCGGATGCGGATCAAGACGCTCGCCGGCCACCTCCGCGCTGCGCTGGGCTCGTTTGCCGTGGCCATCGCCGTCTCCGCCATCTTCGTTGGCATCGTGGCGCTGACCACCCCGGTGAAATTCTCCGACGTCGTCGTCGCCTTCGCGCCGGGCGCGATGGACGCTATGCTGGCGCTGGCCTTGACGCTGCACATCGACCCGATCTTCGTCGGCGCCCACCACCTGTCGCGTTTCGTCTTCGTGACGATCGCAACGCCGGGCATCGTGCACCTGTTCGGGCGCACGCAGGACGACGTGGATGATTGAGCTTTAGCGCTTCGCCGTCCGAACGAATCCCCACGCGGCGATGGCGGCCATCACGAGCGAGATCAGCACGTTGTAGCCGGCGAGCGAGAGGCCGAGGAAGCGCCATTGCACCTCGTCGCAGCGCACCACCTTCACAGTGTCGAGCTTCGACAAGAGATCGGCGGCGCTGCCGAGGTTGACGACCGGACCGGAGCAATCAGTCGGCCCCTTCCAGAACCCCCATTCGACCCCGGAATGGTAGGCGCCGAGGCCGGCATTGGCGAGCGTGGCCAGGGTGAGGATCGCCAGCCCCGCCAGCAGCAGCGGCCGCGGCGCGCCGCTTCGCGCCGCCAGCGCCGTCAACACACCGAGCGGTATCGCAAGGTAATAGGCGTAGCGCTGCTCCAGGCACAACGGGCAGGGCAGTATCTCCAGGACGAGCTGGAAGAACCAGGCGCCCGCAATCGTGGCTGCGCCGATCAGCGTGACCAAGGCCGCGGCGGTCAGCGCGGGGCTCGTGGCGCCCGGCTTGAACGCAGGTATGGCGGCACTCTGGGTGGTCACGGCAGCCTCTTTCGTATCTCTCGCGCGCCCTAAGCCTCTAGCCCCGGCCCATGCGGCTGTCGAGAACGGCCGGGATCACTTTGGCGCGGGTTGACCCCGTCCCGTCCATGGCTATAGTCCGCCGGCTTCGCGACGCCGCCTATGGGGCCGACCGAGGGCCCCTGTGGCGGAACTGGTAGACGCGCTCGACTCAAAATCGAGTTCCGCAAGGAGTGCTGGTTCGATTCCGGCCAGGGGCACCACGCTTCGCCCTTCGGGCTTCGCGTGGCGGGGCTCGAAGGGCGAAGCGTGTCCGGCGAAGCCTCTTGGCGAAGTCGAACTGGTTCAGCAAACTCGAGCTACGACCCGAGCGTTGCTGCGAGCACATCGGCCAGGCCACGCCCGGCGCTGCCGTCTTCATCCAGGCCCGGATTGTAAATGGTGATCTCCAGGCCGACCGCCTTGCCACTCGCCAAGCCAACCCGGAGCACGGTCGATAGCTCGTCCCACGACAACCCACCCGGCACGCGAAAATCGACAGCCGGCATGATGGCATCGTCGAGACAATCGGCGTCGAGATGGATGAAGAAGCCGTCCAGCTCGGCTCGCGTGAGGTAATCGACGGCTTCGCGTGCAGCGGCCTCGATGCCCCGCGCCCGCACAGCAGGAAGATCAAGCACCTTGAGCTCTTCGGGAAGCGGCTGGCTTCCATATTCCGCCTGATCCTGGTGATCGCGATATCCAAACGCCACAATGTCTTCAGGGCGGACCAGAGGACCGTGACCTTCGATGTCGGCCAGGAGGGACGGGCCGTAGCCGGAAACGAAGGCAAGGTCCATCGAGGCGCCCTCACCATTGGGCTCCGCCTCGGGCTGGAAGAAATCGGCGTGGCCGTCGATGAACAACAGGCCGTAGCGGCCGCGCCGTCGAAGCGCGAGCATCGAGCCCAGCAAGATCGTGCAATCGCCGCCCAGCACAAGCGGAAACTTGCCCTCGACAAGCACCGCTTCCACCGCGTCGGCGAGCTGGGGCGACCACGCCGCTATTGCGCCGGCGTTCAAGATGCCGGTCTCGGGATCCGGCACCGGATCTTTCGAAGGCACCACCAGCCGCCCGGCGCGGCGTGCGCCGATGCGCTCCGCAAGTCCAAGCTTCAGCAGCTGTTCGGGCAAGCGCTCCACGCCGTCGGTCGCAAGGCCGAGCGTCGAAGGAGCTTCGATAATTGCATAGGGCATGGTCGGCATGGCGCCTTCCCGCTCGCGACTATTGTGCCGAGTAGGTCACGGCCTCGATCTTGTGACCGTCTGGATCGCGGACAAACGCCCCATAATAGTTGAGGTCGTAACTCGGCCGCAGCCCGGGAGCGCCAGCGTCGCTGCCACCATGCTCTAATGCTGCTGCGTAGAAGCGATCGACCATCGCGCGGTTCTCGACGGCAAAGGCGATATGACTGCCGTTACCCACGGTCGCGGGTTTTCCATCGATCGGAACTTGAACGCTGAAGTGAAACGTCCCGCTTCCGTAGCCCAGTCCACCCTCGTCCTCGGCCATCGGCGTGATCCCGACGACCGGCAAGACCGCATCGTAGAAGCGCTTCGCACGCTGAACATCATTCGTACCGACGGAGACATGATGGATCACAACGACCTCCCGTTCCGGTGTTGCTTCGTAACGGTGACCTTCCGGTCGTTGTTCCGTCGGTGCCGCCTGCGGTTCTACCCACCACGAAGCAGATGCCGGGAACCCCGCCCCCGAAGTTGCTTTATCTACAAAGGAAGCAAGACATGGACACACGCGTCAGACATTGCAGGGTCCGGATCGGATCCGTGGATACCTTCTACCGAGAAGCCGGTCCTGAACGCGCGCCCGTCGTTCTGCTGCCGCACGGCTATCCCTGTTCATCCTACGAATTCCGCAATCTGATGCCGCGACTGGCCGATAATTGGCGGCTGATTGCTCCCGACTATCCCGGGTTCGGCTATAGCGGGACACCTGATGACTTCGACTACAGCTTCGACGGCTATGCCGCGTGGCTCGACCAGTTCGTGAAGCAGCTGAAGATCGAACGCTTCGTGATCTACCTTCATGATTTTGGCTCACCGATCGGAGCCAGGCTGGCGATCATGCGGCCTGAGAGGGTGGTGGCCCAGATCATTCAAAACGGCGACATACCTTACGAAGATGCGCTTGGCCCGGCATACGCTGACATCGAGAAGTCCTGGTCACTGCCCGATCAGGAGATGCGTGCGGCGATGAGGGAAGCTATCACTGAAGAGAATTTCCGGGACGAGTTCCTGAATGATGTGCGTGCGGACATGGCTGGACTGATCGCGCCGGACCTTTGGCGATTGCACTGGTCGCTGATGACCGAGCGGCGGAAAGACGCCGCCGCAGACGTTCTGTTTGGCCTCAAGGCGAACCGCCAATGGTTTCCCGAGCACCGCCGATATCTTCAGCAGCACAAGCCGCCAACATTGATCCTGTGGGGGCCGCAGGACCATTACATGCCTGAGGAGTCAGGGCGGGCCTATCTCCGCGACCTGCCGGATGCCGAACTGCATCTCCTGGATGGCGGCCATTGGCTGCTCGAAACCAACCTCGATGAGGTTGTTTCGCTTACGCGATCATTTCTCGAACGGATCGAACCTTAACGGGCAACGACAGCGCTTTTGTCGCCAACCGGCACCGGCGCGGGCGGCAAGCTTCCCCGATCGTCCCGGGGCGTTCGACTTCCCCCAGATATTCCCTATATCGTGCGGCAACGATCTTGACGCAGCGGACCGCTTCGATGGCCAGGAGACGCACGACGGACGCGGACGACCTTCCCCGCTATTTCGTCTGGGTCCGGGGGCTCGAAGGGCCCGAGCCGCAGAAATGGACGGCGATGGATTTCGGCGTCGGCGATTGGAAGCGGCCGCTCGTGCTGGCCTATCTGGAGCTGCCGGAAGACGAACGGCCGCTGTCGCTATCGGTCCTGGCGCGGCGATATCCGCCGCCGCGGGTTGATCTTTCGTAAGCTGGATTGGCGGCGGCACTCCGTCGCGCGGCAACGTTGGGTCGGCACATGGCAGTCCCGTGACTTTCCCGCCCCCATGATTATGGGTGTCACGGCCTTCGGGCTGCGGTTAGACTTGCCTCGCGCCGCGGGGGACACGCGGATCGCGGGACCATGATCATGACCGAACAAGGCGAGACGGGTGAAGCCATCACCATCCTCCTCGTCGAGGACGATGCGCCGACCTGCTGGCGGCTCCAGGATGCGCTGGTCAAGGCCGGTTACGAGGTGCGCAGCGCCGGTACGCTCGCAGAGGCGCGGCAAGCCCTCGCCGCCGGCGCGCCGCGCGTGCTGCTGACCGACCTGCGACTGCCCGACGGCCACGGCGTCGAGCTGATCCGCGAGATGCGGCAGCGCTTCCCCGACACCGAAATCATGGTGATTTCCGCGCTGGGCGACGAGGAAAGCGTGATCTCCGCGATCACGGTCGGCGCCACCGGCTACCTGCTCAAGGACGCCTTCCCCACCGACATCGCCACCACGGTGCGCGATCTGGTCGCGGGACATTCGCCGATCTCGGCCTCGATCGCCCGCTTCATCGTGCGCAGGACGCAAGGTGCCGCGCAGAATTCGGCGGAGCCGCCGCCCGGCCCCGCGCTCAACACGGCAAGGCTCACCCCGCGCGAGATCGACATCCTGTGGGGCATCGCTAAAGGCTTCAGCTATGCCGAGATCGCGAGCCATCTCGGCCTGTCCAAGCAGACCGTGCCTGGGCATATCAAGAACATCTATCGCAAGCTCGAGGTGCATACGCGCAGCGAGGCGGTGTTCGAGGCGGTGCAGCAGGGCCTGATCAAGCTGTGAGCGAGATCGCGGCCAAAGCACCTACGAAGGCACCGACACGCCCGCGGCGCCGGCTAATCGCCTCGCGCCTCGTGCCCTATCTGCTGCTTCAGGCGCTGATCGTGATCGTCACGATCCTGGGGATTCGGTTGCTGCAGCCGAGCGATCCCGACGACTACGCGGTGGACGATTTCTCGGCGCGGGAGGACGGTCTGACGCGCCCGGTGACGCTGCCGCATTTCACCTCGTCGCGCTATTCGCTGGCCGACCCGCCGATCTACGCCGGCACCTTCACGTTCCGGAGCGGCGATGCGGCCTCGGGCTGGTCGGTGTTCCTGCCGCGCTTCAGCAACGCGGTGGAGGTCGCCGTCAACGGCGTCGTCGTGCTCGACTCCCGACGCGACACCAACGCCAACCGGCCCGACCGCAACACGCCGCAGATCGCAGCCATCCCCGCGTCGCTGCTGCGCGAGGGCGGAAACGAGATCACGGTGCGGCTGTTCGTATGGGGCCCGCTCAAGGGCTTCCTCGACACCGTCTATGTCGGGCCGGATGCCGCCTTGCGCCCGGCCTATGAGACACGCACGCTGCTGTTCGTCACCCTGCCGGTGGTGTTTTCCGCCTGGCAGGCGATCCTGGCCGTCATCCTCGCGATCATGTGGCTGATGCGGCGTCACGAGCCGGTCTATGGCGTACTGGCGACGGCGATGGTGCTCGGCGTGGTGCAGGCATTCGCGCCGCCGCCGGTGCCGCCGGCTACGGTATCGCACCTGGCCGCGGTGCTGCTGGCCTCCGCACCGATTGAGAGCGCGCTGATCGTCGTGTTCGGCGTGCTGTTCTTCGGCTGGCGCTGGCCGCGCTACGGCACGCTGCTGTTCGTGCCCGGCGTCCTCGTGTTCGTGGTCGGGCTGATCGGAGGCCCACCGCTGCCGCGCATCCTGTTCCTGGTGCTCGGCATTCCCACCGTCGGGCTCTGCCTGTTCCTGATGGCCTGCGTCACCGCAACCGCGGTGGTGCGGCGGCAGGACGCGGCGAGCTTCACGATCGGCTGCGCGGTGACCATCGTGTTGGTCTGCTGGGTCCAGGACATGCTCACGGTGCTCGACATCGTGAGCAACGATCGCATCTTCGTCTCGCGCCTGTCCTATTCGGCGATGCTGGTCGCGATCGGCGCCGGGCTGACCTGGCGCTTCGCCCGCGCCTTGAACCAGGTCGACAGCTTTGCCGGCCAGTTGGTGACGCGGGTGCGGGAGGCCGAGGAGCGGCTGAAGGCGAGCTTTGCCCGCGAGGAGGAGCGCGCCCGCGCGGCGGCGCTCGCCAACGAGCGCACGCGCCTGATGCGAGACCTGCACGACGGCCTCGGCGGCCAGCTGGTGAGCATCGTCGCGCTGTCCGAACGCGGCAGCACGGGCGCGAGCATCACGGATGCCGCCCGCGCGGCGCTGAAGGATCTCCGTCTCGTGATCGATTCCATGGACGACATTGGCGGCGACCTGATGCTGGCGCTCGGCTCCTGGCGCGAGCGCGCCACGGCCCAATTGCGCCCGCACGACATCACGCTCGACTGGCGCGTGGCGACGCCGCAGGGCCTGCCGCTGCATCCCGAGCTCAGGCCATGGCACGTCGTCCAGATCGTGCGCATCCTCGACGAAGCCGTGACCAATGCGGTCAAGCACGCGCAGGCCCGCCGCATCGCGGTGACCATCGACACGTTCGACGCGGGCCAGGGGCCGTACGGCGTGATCAGCGTGACTGACGACGGAGGCGGCTTTGCGCTGGCCGGCAATGGCGAGGCCGCGGGGGCCGGCCAGACCGCGCGCGGCTTGCGCAACATGAAAAGCCGCGCCGCCCGCTGCGGCGCGGTGCTCGACCTGACGTCTGATTCCTCCGGCACGCGCGTGCGGCTGAAATTGCCGCAACGTTTTCCCGACAGCGACATGGCCGCAGGCTGAAAGGGCCCCTCCCCGAACGTGTGGGGCGCACGGAGAGAGGGGACGGGCCGGGTAAAATTGGCTGCGGAGGACGGGGGGTTCGTCCGCAGGCCCCTTGGCCCGAAGCGATGCATCAATTCAATGAAGCGGAAATATCAGCGCACGCCGACGCGATTGACCGGGCCGCCGCGATTCATCGGCGTGCCGGCACGCACACCGACACCGGGCGCGCCGATACCGGGGGTCGCGACGGCAGCCCGCGCGACCGGCGCTCCCACCACCACGGCGCCAGTCGGCCGCACCACGCAGCCCTTCGGCACGCCGACGGTCTTGCAATAGACCACGGCCTGCGCCGGGCTCGTGCCCAGCGACACCATCGCCGCGCCCGCCAGCGCCATGACCGTCAGCCCTGCGCCCAGCGCTCCAGCTCTCTTCGACATCTTGCTCTCCTGGTTCCGTTCGGCGTCCCGACGCAATCACCGGGTCTCGCAGCCGAGGTGCAGCCTGAATGACAAAAGTCGGCGCGCGGATACATGCCATGAAGATGGGGGTACCGCGGCCGGGAGGACTGGCCGCTGCCATGAACATGGCATGGACCGGCGCCCGGCCTTTGCGGAATGGTCCGGCCCGATTGATCCCGGTCGGGACCAACGAGAATTCCAAAGAGGTGCTCCATGAAGATTTCGGTTCTTGCCGCGCTGCTGCTCGCAGCTGCCGCCCTGCCTGCTGCCGCACAGTCCGGTCCATCTGTGCAGGAGCAAATGGCCTGCCGCGGCGACGCCAGCAAATTCTGCGCCGAGCATATCGGCAAGCCGCCGCAGATGAACGCCTGCCTGCGCGAGAACAAGTCGAAGCTGTCCGATTCCTGCCGCAAGGTGGTCGAATCGCGCGGAGGCTAGTCCTTCATCCTTCTCTCTTGGAAGAAGCCAGAGAGGGCGGCGCTCTGCCGCCCTCTCGAAAAAATGCCAAAGGCGCGCCGCTATTCCTGCATCATTTCGCCGCTTCCGCCGAACTCGGCGGGAAAATCCTTCAGCTTGGGCAGGCCATCGCGCATCGGCAGCACGGTCTCGGCATAGTTGACGTGGACGCCGGGCGTGAACGCGAGGGTGGGGATGGTGGCGGCGAAAACGTCGACCAGACCGAGCGGCGGATGGTTGGTCATGAGATGGCCACCGCACTTCCTGCAGTATTTGCGCTGGCTGAGCGGCGTCTTGGCGAAGGTCTCGACATTCTGAGCGCCTTCGGTGATGCGCACGGCTTCCGGCTTCCACAGGCTGAAAGCGTTGACCGGACCGCCCGACCACGAGCGGCAGGAGCGGCAATGGCAATAGCCCATCGCCTCCGGCGCGCCCGTGACCTCGACCGTGACCGCGCCGCAGAAGCAGTTTCCGACATGTTTCATTTGGACGTCTCCCTTTTTCCGATGGATCGCTATCGCGCGTCGGCGCCCCGCGCGCCGTTTCGATTGGATGCGCGGGGCTTGGCCTAGACTATACCGACCGGCGCCAGGGAATAAGCATGGAGACGCGTTGCTTGTACTGCCGGTACTCGTCGCCGAAGAGATCGAGGAGATCGCTCTCCTCCAGCGCGATGCCGACGAAGATGTAGAGCGTGGTCACGGCCGCGAACAAGAGATGACCCGCGGTCATGACTGGCGCCGCCCAGAACGCGATGATGAAACCGAGATAGATCGGATGGCGGACGAATTTGTAGAGCAGCGGCGTCTTGAAACGCGGCGGCTGCATTTCCTTGCCGACGAGATGATTCGTCACCTGATGCAGGCCGAACAGTTCGAAATGGTTGATGATGAAGGTCGAGGTGAACACCAGCACCCAGCCAGCGAAGGACAATGTGACCAGTGTCACGGCAAGATCGGGGTTCTCGACCTCCCATATGACCGCGGGTAGCGGACGCCACTGCCAGAACAGCAGGAGCAATGACAGGCTCGCGAACAGCACATACGTGCTTCGCTCGACCGGCTTGGGGACGAACTGCGTCCACCAATCCTTGAATTGCCGGCGTGCCATCACGCTGTGTTGAACTGCGAACAGCGACATCAGCAGCAGATTGATGACGACCGCGCGAACGACGGGCGCTTCGGCACCGGTATCGATGGTCTTGGGCACCATCACCCCCATGACGAAGCCGATCGCGTAGAGAATGGTGACGAAAAACACGAGATATGCCGCAATTCCGTACAGAAAGGCGATGAACCTGAAAATACGAGAGCCCGTAACCTCCGGGCCGAGAGAATGAACCTGATGATCAATTTGGGTCATGAAACACTCCGTTGTGCCGAGGCATCGACACGGTTTGGTCTTCGCACCATGCCGGATCGGACGTCCCGCGGCTTTCGCGGACGATTGATTTTCGCCTGAGACGACTTTGATTTTTGCTTGAGACGACGAGAACGTGCGATTCCGCTTTGAAAACAACGTGCTGGACGGCGACCTCCGGGAGCTCACTTGCGACGGAAAACCCGTCCCGTTGCAGCCGCAGGTGTTCGATCTGCTGCTTTATCTGGTCACGCAACGGGCGCGTGTGGTCAGTAAGGATGACCTGATCAGCCAGGTCTGGAACGACCGCATCGTCTCGGATTCCGCCCTCAACAGCCGGATCAACGCCGCGCGCAAGGCGCTCGGCGACGACGGCGCGAGCCAGCGCCTGATCAAGACCATTCCGCGCAAGGGCTTTCGGTTCGTCGGCGAGGTCCGGGAAGAGGTGGCGGGATCGCCCGCGCGGACCGAAGCCAGGCTCGCTCCCCCGCGCATGGCGGACCGCCCGGCGGTCGCGGTGCTCGCCTTCGAGAACAAGAGCGGGGATCCCGAGCAGGACTATTTCGGCGACGGGATCAGCGAGGACATCCTCACCGCGCTGTCGAAGCAGCGCTGGTTCATGGTGATCGCCCGTAACTCCTCCTTCACCTACAAGGGACGCGCGGTCCATATCAGGCAGATCGCCGAGGAGCTCGGCGTCCGCTACATCGTCGAAGGCAGCGTGCGCAAGACGGACAACCGGGTGCGCATCACCGCGCAGCTCAACGACGCCGTGTCGGGCGGTCATCTCTGGGCCGAGCGCTATGACCGCGAGCTCGTCGACGTCTTCGCCGTGCAGGACGAGATCACCAACGCGATCGCCGCCGCGATCGAGCCGCAGATCCACGCCGCCGAGAATTTCCGCAACCGTCGGAAGCCGCCGGCGAGCCTCGACGCCTGGGACCTCTTGATGCGCGCGCTGTCGCATTATTGGCGCGTGACCCGCCAGGACCAGACGGCCGCGAAGGAACTGCTCGCGCGCGCGATCGCGATCGATCCGAACTACGGCCAGGCGCTGTCGGTGTTGGCCGTGAACGACATGTTCGGCGTGCATCTCGGCTGGACCGAGCTGGCCGCGGTTGCGCCGTCCGCGGAAGCCGCCGCGCTCAAAGCGGTGCGCTGCGACCATGAGGATGCCTGGGCACATGCCGCGCTCGGCAGCGTCTGCTTCTCGACCCGCAGGCTCACCGACGCGCTATCCGAGTTCGAGCAGGCGCTCGCGCTCAATCCGAACTTCTCGCTGGCGCAGGGCTACTACGCGCTGGCACTGTCCTACGCCGGACGGTCGAAGGACTCGTTCGAGGCTGCGCAAAAGGCGATCCGGCTGTCGCCGCGCGATCCGTCATTGGCGATCTATCACGGTATCGCCGCCTATGCGCGCTTCACCGAACGGCACTATGGCGAGGCCATCGCGCTGGCGCGCGAGGCGATCCGCCACCGCGGCGATCTTACCGGCGCATACCGCGTGCTCGCCGTCTCCGCCGGCATGACCGGCGATGGCACGCTTGCGGAAATGGCACTCGGAGAGCTCCGCCGCACCCAGCCGGGCATCTCGCTACACTGGATCGCGACGCAGCTACCGTGGGCCAATGAGCGAGATCGCGAACACTATCTGGAGGGATTCCGCCGCGCCGGGTTGCAGTGAGGCGTCTTAGCCTCCCTGCAGCGCAAGCGCTAGGTTCGCTTCCGGCGTAAATGGACGACGACATCGAGCCGCGCGATCTCGTGGCCGGGAAGCGCCTCGGGCATCTTGGTGAAGGCGAGGCCCTCGGCCACGTCGACCAGCACGTCCTCGCCTTCGAGATAGAAATGCGGATGCAGGGACGTGTCGGTGTCGAAGAACGACTTGATGCCGTCGGCCGCGATCCGGCGCAGCAGGCCGGCTTCGGTGAACTGGTTCAGCGTGTTGTAGACGGTGGCGAGCGACAGGTATGCGTTCGCAGCCATCGCTTCTGCGTAGAGACTTTCTGCGGTGACGTGACGATGGCCGCCCAGGAACAGCAATCGGCCCAGCGCCACGCGCTGGCGTGTCGGGCGCAAGCCGGCATTGCCGAGCAATTGCAGGCAGTGCTGCACGCCCGCATCCGGCGACGGCTCAAGACCGGCGACATCGGATCCGCCGTCGTCATCCGCAGGGATAGTCGTGGCCTGAATGTCCATCCATCGTCTCACGGCTCAAGCAAACGGGATGCGCAGCCGCGTCCCGCTACTTGCCATTCGATCGCAAAAGCGGCGGGCCGGCTTTGATCCGGATCAAATTTGGCGTCGACCGCCTCTGACCTGGCGCCAGGCGGGCCGGCTCATTCCCGGCCAGAATGCGCGGGCATAGATGAGGTTCGCATGTCCAAGCCGGTTCCCGACAAGGCAGAGGTCGCACTCGAATATCCCGACAAATTCTATGTCGGCACCTTCGAGCATTCGTCCCGCTTCGAGGCGAAGCTCGACGGCAGCGGCATTGCGCTGGTGCTGCAGCATCCTGGTGCGGCCGATGAACGCAAATCGGTGCATCTGCACGTCAACTTCGGCCTGCTGGCCGGCATCCTGCGGGAGCTCGCCGGCAGCGTCGCCGCGCTTCCCAAGGACGACATCGCGCACCGCGAGCAGCTTGCAGAGGCGCTCGACGAATTGCGGCGGGCGCTCGGCGCAAAATGACGGGCTGATGCTTTTGGTCGCAGGCGCGGACTTGTGCACTGCCCCGGCATGCTCTCATCACTTCTGAAGGCCGCCTGATCCCTCGGAGCTGGCCGATCTACCGTGCCGTCGCACAGGCGGAGAAACAGGACGAGCTGTACATTTTTTGTGCGAGCACTGTCGCGACTTTCATCTTGCCGCGCCGAACGGGACTGTGTGAGCCTTGATGGCGGATGGGGACTGGGATGGACCGACCGTCGCTTTGCGCGCGAGGGCGCGTGCGAAGCGTTTCCGGCTGGTCTCGCTTGAGAAAGATTACGACATGCCAAAACGAGTCTTGCTTGGTCTCCTCCTGGCTTGCGGCCTTGCGGCCCCTGCGCTGGCGCAAGAGCCGAAGACGGGGGGTGTGATCAATGCCGTGATTCAGCCCGAGCCGCCCGGCCTGATGCTTGCGCAGGTCCAGAACGGCCCGACCCAGATGGTCTCGGGCAACATCTTCGAAGGCCTCTTGCGCTATAGCCCCAAGCTCGATCCCCTGCCGGAGCTCGCCGAGAGCTGGAGCGTCAGCGAGGACGCCAAGACCTACATCTTCAAGCTGAAGAAGGGCGTAACCTGGCACGACGGCAAGCCCTTCACCGCCGCCGACGTGCTGTTCTCGATCGAGATGCTGAAGCAGACCCATGCGCGCGCCCGCACCAATTTGGCGCAGGTCGACAAGGTCGAGACGCCGGACGATCATACGGTGGTCTTCACGCTGAAGCAGCCGTTCGGCCCGTTCCTCGGCATCTTCGAGGTCGGCTCGATGCCGATGGTGCCGAAGCATCTCTATGCAGGCACCGATTGGAAGACCAACCCCTACAACAACGCACCCATCGGCACCGGCCCCTTCATGTTCAAGGAATGGCAGAAGGGCTCGTTCATCCGCCTGGTCAAGAACCCGAACTACCACGAGAAGGGCAAGCCCCATCTCGACGAGATCTACTGGCAGATCATCCCCGACGCCGCCGCGCGCTCGGTGGCTTACGAGACCGGCAAGGTCGACGTGCTGCCCGGCGGCTCGGTCGAGAATTTCGACGTGCCGCGGCTGTCCAAGCTGAAGGACACCTGCGTCACCGGCGCCGGCTGGGAATTCTTCTCGCCGCTGGCCTGGCTGTGGCTGAACAACCGCCAGGGTCCGCTAGCCGACAAGCGGGTGCGGCAGGCGATCATGTATGCGGTCGACCGCGACTTCGCCAAGGACGTGATCTGGAACGGGCTCGGCAAGGTCGCCACCGGCCCGTCGGCCTCGACCATCAAGTTCTATACCGATGACGTGAAGAAATACCCCTACGATCCGGCCAAGGCCAAGGCACTGCTGAAGGAAGCCGGCTACAAGGGCGAAAAGATCCGTCTGCTGCCGCTCGCCTATGGCGAGACCTGGCAGCGCTGGGGTGAAGCCGTCAAGCAGAACCTCCAGGATGTCGGCATGACCATCGAGACGATCGCCACCGACGTCGCCGGCGGCAACCAGAAGATCGCCGAGTGGGATTATGACATCGCCTTTACCTATCTCTACCAGTACGGCGACCCCGCGCTCGGAGTGGGACGCAACTACATCTCCAGCAACATCGCCAAGGGCCAGATGTTCAACAACGTCGAGGGTTACTCCAACCCGGATATCGACAAGCTGTTCGCCGAGGGCGCGGTTGCAACGCCGGATTCCAAGCGCAAGGAGATCTACGAGAAGGCGCAGAAGATCCTGGTCGAGGACGTGCCGGTGGCCTGGATGCTCGAGCTGCAATTTCCGACCATCATGCGCTGCAAGGTCAAGAACCTGATCACCACGGGGATCGGGGTCAATGACGGCTTCAAGGACGCATGGCTCGACAAGTGAAGCCTCTTACCTCTCTCCCCTGCGGGGAGAGGTCGAATGTGCGCATAGCGCACATTCGGGTGAGGGGGAGTCTCCACGAGTCCAACTGCTGATACGTTCGCGGGAAGTCCCCCTCACCCCAACCCTCTCCCCGCATCCGCCTTCGCCGAGGCTTCGGCGGACAAGAGCGGGGCGAGGGAGTCACTCCGTCTCCGTGGCGCCAGGTCACATCACCAATATGACTCACTAGATGCTCTCCTTCGTTGCTCAGCGCGTCCTGAAGGGCGTGATCGTCCTGCTCGCGATCGTCGTTCTCAATTTCTTCCTGATCCGCCTGGCGCCCGGCGATCCCGCGATCGTGATGGCGGGCGAGGCCGGGGCCAGCGATCAGGTCTTCGTCAAGCAGCTTCGGGAGAAGTTCGGGCTCGACAAGCCGCTGCCCGAGCAGCTCTTCATCTACGTCAAGGGCGTCGTCAGCCTCGACCTCGGCTTTTCCTTCCGCCAGCAGGCTCCGGTCGCAAAACTGATCGGCGAGCGGCTGCCGGCGACGCTGTTGTTGACGCTGACCGCCTTCGCGATCTCGCTCGCGCTCGGCATCCTGTTCGGCACCTTCGCCGCGCGCTTTGCCGGAACCTTTTTCGACACCGCCATCACCGTATTCGCGCTGATCTTCTACGCCATGCCGATCTTCTGGGTGGCGCTGATGGGCATCCTCCTGTTCTCGGTCACGATGGATTGGCTGCCGAGCTTCGGTTACGAGACGGTCGGCGCCAACCTCACCGGCCTTGCCCACGCGTTCGACGTCGCAAAGCACCTGATCATGCCGGCGATGACGCTGGGACTGTTCTTCATGGCGACCTACACCCGCATGACGCGCGCCTCGATGCTGGAGGTGAAACGCCTCGACTTCGTCAAGACGGCGCGCGCCAAGGGGCTCTCCGACGCCGTGATCCAGCGCCGCCACGTGCTGCGCAACGCGCTGCTGCCGGTGGTGACGCTCGCCGGCGTGCATTCCGGCACGCTGATCGGCGGCGCCGTCATCACCGAGACCGTGTTCGCCTGGCCCGGCATCGGGCGGCTGATGTACGACGCACTGCTGCAGCGGGATTACAATCTGCTGCTCGGCGTGTTCGTGATCTGCTCTGCCATGGTCCTCACCTTCAACCTCATCACCGACCTCGTCTATCGCCTGGTCGATCCGCGGATCGAATACGCCGCATGAAACAGTTCTGGAAATCGATGCTGAAGAGCCCGAGCGGCGTCATCGGGCTCGTCATCCTCCTGGTTGCAATCTCTGTCGCGGTGTTCGGACCGATGCTGTTCCCGAACTCGCCCTGGCGCATGGTGCAGCGGCCGTTCCTGCCGCCGTTCACGCTCGGGGCCGTGCCGCTCGGCACCGACGCGCTCGGCCGCGACATCTTCGCCGGCATGATCTTCGGCGCCCGCGTCTCGCTTCTGGTCGGTCTCGTCTCCACGCTGGCGGCGCTGATCGTGGGCGTGCCGATCGGGGCCATGGCCGGTTATTTCGGCGGCAAGGTCGACGACGCCCTGATGCGCTTCACCGAGTTCTTCCAGACCATTCCGAGCTTCGCGCTCGCGATCGTGCTGGTCGCCATCCTGCAGCCCTCGATCTATTCGATCGTCGCCTCGATCGCGGTGGTGAGCTGGCCGCCGGTCGCTCGCCTCGTGCGCGGCGAGGTGCTGTCGCTGCGCACCCGCGAATATGTCCAGGCCGCCGTGGTCACCGGCCAAAGCAACAGCTGGATCATCCTGCGCGAGATCCTGCCCAACGCGTTGTCGCCCGTGATCGTGCTGGCCTCGTTGATGGTGGCGACCGCGATCCTGCTTGAATCCTCGCTGTCCTTCCTCGGCCTCGGCGATCCCAATCTGATCTCCTGGGGCTACATGGTCGGCGCCGGCCGCACCGTGATCCGGCAGGCCTGGTGGATCACCGTGTTTCCCGGCATCGCCATCCTGATCTCGGTGCTCGGGCTGAACCTGATCGGCGAAGGCCTCAACGATGCGCTCAATCCGCGCCTGTCGCGGGAGGGCCGCTGACGATGACCGCCTCGCCCGCCGTCTCCATCAGGAACTTGCGGATCGCGCTGCCCAAGGGCGCCGAGCGCCCCTTCGCGGTCGACGGTGTCTCGCTCGATCTGCAGCCCGGCAAGATCGTCTGCGTCGTCGGCGAGTCCGGCTCCGGCAAGTCGATGTGCGCGCATGCGCTGATGGGCCTTTTGCCGGATACGGTCTCGGTCACCTCCGGTGAAATCCAGTTCGAGGGCCGGGACCTGCTCAAGCTCGCTGACGACGGCTGGCGCGATCTGCGCGGCCGTCGGCTGGCGATGATCTTCCAGGAGCCGATGACCGCGCTCAATCCGTTGATGCGGATCGGCGACCAGATGGCGGAGATGTTCGAGGCGCACGGCCTGCTCACGCCGAAGGAGCGGCGGGCCAAGGCGCTGGCGCTGGCAAGCGAAGTCGGCCTGCCCGACCCTGAGCGTATCGTGCGCGCCTATCCGCACCAGCTCTCCGGCGGCCAACGCCAGCGCGCCATGATCGCGATGGCGCTCGCGCTCGAGCCCGCGGTGCTGGTCGCGGACGAGCCGACCACCGCGCTCGACGTCACCACGCAGGCCCAGATCCTGAAGCTGATCCGCAACCTCCAGCGGAGCCGCAACATGGCGGTGATGTTCATCACCCATGATTTCGGCGTGGTCGCCGACATCGCCGACCAGGTCGTGGTGCTCCGCCACGGCAAGGTCGTGGAGGAAGGTCCGGCCGCGGCCATCTTCAACGAGCCGCAGCACGACTACACCAAGGCATTGCTTGCCGCCGTGCCCTCGATGGATCCGCCGCCGCGAGAGCCATTGGACGATCGGGCCAAGGCCGTCGAGGTGATCGGGCTGGACAAGACCTACGTCACGTCGGGCGGCTGGTTCCGCCAGGCCCGCCGCGTCGATGCGGCGCGCGCGGTCAACTTCAACATCCTCAAGGGCGAGACGCTCGGCCTCGTCGGTGAATCCGGCTCGGGCAAGTCGTCGGTAGCGCGCCTGGTGATGCGACTGATCGAAGCCGACCGCGGCACGGTGCGGATCGGCGAGACCGACCTGACCTCGCTTTCCGGCAAGGCGCTGCGCGGCGAGCGCCATCGCATCCAGATGATCTTCCAGGATCCGTTCGCCTCGCTCAATCCGCGCCGCAAAATCGGCCACATCATCGCCGACGGGCCGATCGCAGCCGGGACCGATCCGAAGGTGGCGTTCGACCGCGCCCGCGATCTCCTCAAGATGGTGGGCCTGGACGCCGGCGCGCTCGAACGCTATCCGCACGAATTCTCCGGCGGTCAGCGCCAGCGTATCGGCATTGCCCGCGCGCTCGCGCTCGAGCCGGAGATCATCGTCGCGGACGAGGCCGTCTCCGCGCTCGATGTCTCGGTGCAGGCGCAGGTGTTGAAGCTGCTGGAAGATCTCAAGGCGCGCCTTGGCCTGTCGATGCTGTTCATCACCCACGATCTGCGCGTCGCAGCCCAGATCTGCGACCGCATCGCGGTGATGCAGCGCGGCGCCATCGTCGAGCTGAAGCCGACGGCGCAACTCTTCGCCGCGCCCGAGCACGCCTATACGCGCGAATTGCTCGCAGCCGTGCCCGGACGGAAGGAGCACGCGCCGGCGGCCTGAGACGGTTCGTCCTCGTTCATTGATTTCCGTGATGGTTCCAAAAACTTGCACGCCGAGCGAGGCGAAACATATTCGATTCAGCGGCATTTGCTTTCGTGAGACCATCCTTGCTCATGTCGGCAAGGGGTGAGTTGACGCCATAGTCGCTCGTCGCGGCTGGCGCCGTACAACGAACGTGGTGTGATGGGCAGCTCAACAACCCAGCAAGCAAGACGCACCGGGATGCTGGGAACTGCGCAGCCTGGTCACGCGCTTTTTATCCGGTCGTGACCGGACCGGCCGCTTCAAAGCTTAAGGGCATGACCATAGATGACGTTTGAATGATCGACGTCATCTCATGACGGACTCACACTGATATTCGGAGCCAACATGGGCGAAGTTATTCGATTTGTCTCGAAGTCCGAGCGCGAGCGAACGCGTCTCATCCAGGAAGCGCGGGCGATCTACGACAGCATCTTCCCGCCGGTCGATCCGACGGACGAGGGCCAGGGAAAGCCGGCGATCCGTCGCCCGTTCATCGGCCGCGACGGAGGTAACGTATCGTGATCAAGATCATCGCCGTGCTTTGCAGCCTCGCCTCTCCCTCCAATTGTCACGAGCAGATCGTCACCACGTCGGACTTTGCGCAAATCTCGGTGCAGGCCTGCCTGATGGGCGCGCCGCAGCTTGCCGAATGGATGAACCAGCATCCGGCCGAGCGCCTGGCGGCCTGGCGCTGCGTGATCGGAGACCAGGGGCGCCGGGGAATCTAGCGAGGCGGATTCTCCTCCGACAAATCAAGGCGACCCACAAATCACGGAGTGACGCCAGTCCATTGCCGGTCTACCCTCCCTGTTCGAAAATGAGGGGGAAGCCGGATGGAGGTCGCCAGCCTCGTTCTTCCCGTATTCGCGATCATCGTCACCGGCTGGCTCGCCGGCGAGCTCGGCTATCTCTCGCGGGCGCTGGCCGATGCCCTGGTGCATTTCGCCTACAACGTGGCGATGCCGGCGCTGTTGATTGTCACGATCGCCCAGGAGCCGGCGCGCAATCTCCTGGAATGGCGTTTTCTGCTCGCCTTCGGCGGCGGCTCGCTGATCTGCTTCGCGCTCGTGTTCGTGCCGGTCCGCGCAGGCGGCAAACACGACCTCGCCAGCAGCACCATTCACGGGATGGCGGCGGCGATGACCAACACCGGGTTCGTTGCGCTGCCGATCCTGCATGCGATCTACGGCCAACCCGCCGTCCTGCCCGCGGCCGTCGCGACGGTGTTCGTGGCCGCGGTGATGTTTCCGATCACGGTGATCCTGCTGGAAAAGCGCGATGCACGCGGGGCCTCCGTGGGCTCTATGGGACTGGCAAAGCAGATCCTGCTCAATCCCATGGTGCTGTCGACGTTCATCGGCCTCACCTGGGCGGTGACGGGACTGCCGATTGCGGCACCGGTCGCGGCCTATCTCAACATGATCGCTGCCGCGCTCACGCCGTGCGCGCTGTTCGCCATTGGGCTTGGCCT
Source organism: Bradyrhizobium sp. SUTN9-2 (assembly GCF_003122645.1). Lineage (NCBI taxonomy): Bacteria > Pseudomonadati > Pseudomonadota > Alphaproteobacteria > Hyphomicrobiales > Nitrobacteraceae > Bradyrhizobium > Bradyrhizobium sp. SUTN9-2. The sequence goes on along the minus strand of NZ_LAXE01000001.1, from coordinate 1,373,821 downwards.
GTCCATCGAGGGCTTGCGGTCCAACCTGAAAGCGTCGTTTGCGCTCGCGGCGGTGAAACTGGTGGTCATGCCGCTCATCGTCTACGGGCTTTGCGTCGTGATCGGCCTCACCCCTCTCTACACGGTTGCGGCGGTCATCTGCGCGGCCGTGCCGACGGCGAAAACCGTCTACGTCCTCGCACATGAACACAAGGTCGAGGAGAAGCTGGTTGCGGCCACGGTCTCGATCACGACGATGATGTCGGTCGCGACATTGCTCATCGCGCTTTATCTGCTCTCGGGATCGGCGAGCGGCATGCGTTGATCCGCCAGTGGTCTCCACCTTGCCGGAGCCCTCTATCTCGTGGTGTTGCTCCAGGTGGGAGCCGAGTTGGTCACGCCGACCGAGGGCCAATTGTATGATCCGATCGACGGCGCGGTGACAGTGCCAACCGTCTGTCCCGACGATCCGTAGGCCGCCCTCGGTTGCGCGGCCGGCGCTCCGGCTCCGCCATAGGTCGGAGCCACCACACCAGTGCTGTATTGCCGGCTGGACCGGACCTTTTTCGCCTCAGCTGCGAATGGTGCGGCAAGCAGTCCCGTCGTGATCAGCGCGGAAATGGCGAGTCTGATGGTTTTCATGGCTGATCCCTTCACCCGTTGCGCGCCCCGATATGCCAAGTGTTCATGCATCGGCAAATTTCCATGGTTTCTCCCTTCATAACTCCGTGTGCGGACGAAGGTGCCGGAGCGCGGCGGACTCACACCGTCTTCGGATGGACCCGAATCAGCGCTAGTGCATTGCTTTCAGTGACTTCCCTGGACGCAAGCATGACCGGCGCCGAACTGAAGCAGCTTCGCAACGACCTCTCCGATGCCCTCGAGCGCAAGCTCAGCGCGGCCGACATGGCCAAGCTTTGCGGACTGCCGGAAAGAGGCGGCGCCGACACCATCCGGCGCTGGGAGGTCAGCGGCCCGACGCCGGAGGGGACCAGGATACTGCGCGTGCTCGCGATGGCGAGCGAGCGCTATCCGATCTTGGAGAAGTTCGACATCTTCGATCGACACGACGTGCGTGAGGAAGACAGGCCGGCAAAGCGCGCCGCCTTTCGCGCGCAGATGCGCGATGAGGCACGGCGGCGTCTTGGTTAACGCAAGGCGCGCGCAAGTTAGCGACAGAGTGCGCCGTTAAGCCTTCCTTCACCACTTCTTAAGTTGCCATTAAGCACGAAAATCATTTGCGGCCCAACAAGTTACGTTGGCCGTCGCTGTGCCACGGATGTGACAGCATTTTCGTCAAAAGCGAGCTATCTGCAAAACCAATGCGGCGCAGCAAACGCGCCTGCCGGGGACCTTACGTGTTGGAGTTCAAGACGATGAAGAAGATTCTGTTTGCGACCGTGGCGCTGCTCGTGTTGGGCGCGGCTGCGCCGGCCGTCGGTGCCGATCTCGGCAACCGCAATTATTACAAGACGCCCGCGCCGGCCTACGCCGCGCCGATCTACAATTGGACGGGCTTCTATCTCGGCGCCCATGTCGGCGGCGCGTTCTCCAGCGACAACAATTTCAATGGCCTCTCCACCGGCAACAACGGCAACGGCCGCTTCCTCGGCGGCGTGCAGGTCGGTGCGGACTGGCAGTTCCACCCGAACTTCGTGGTCGGCGTCGAAGGCCAGTATTCCTGGCTCTCCGGCAGCGTCGGCGCCGTGTTCCCGGGCGGCATCGCCTACACCAACGACCAGCGCGGCCTCGGCTCGATCACGGGCCGCGTCGGCTACACCTGGGGTCCCGGCCTGGTCTATGTGAAGGGCGGCTACGCCTATTCGGACAACAACGAGAGGGTCACCGTCGGCGGCGTGCCGGCCGCCTTCGTCATCACCGGCGATCACCGCAACGGCTACACCGTCGGCGCCGGCCTCGAATACATGTTCGCCCCGAACTGGTCGGCCAAGGCCGAGTACCAGTACTACAATTTCGGCGACGCCAGCTTCACTGCCGGTCCGCTCGCCGGCACCGGCGCCTTCACCACCGACGACCATACCTTCAAGGCGGGCGTCAACTACCGCTTCAACTGGGCGAGCCCGGCCATGGCGCGCTACTGATCGGTTACCAGGACCTTATCAAGATGAAGGGGCCGGCCTCGTTGCCGGCCCCTCTTTTTTCGCTCTGCGGAACAACGTCAACCGATTGGGCTCATTGCGATTCCTTAACCGGTGCTGCCGATACTGCAGCCACAAATAGAAGAACATTGGGGGAATTTTCGATGCCGATCCGTTTGGGCCTTGGCCGCTTCCTTGGCAGTTTCCGTCCGCGTTTCAAAATGCCCAAATGGGGCGTGCGCGGCAGCCTGTTCGCGGCGTTTGCGGTCATCGCGGGCATGGGCCTCGTGATCGCGGCCGGCGCCGGCCTTGCGCTGCAGAATCTCGGCGGACGCATGACTGAACTGAGCGGACGGGACATTCCGCGCCTTTCCGCCAGCCTGCAATTGTCGGCGCTGAGTGCGAGCCTCGCGGCGCAGGGACCGGCCCTGCTTGCGGCGCAGAGCGAGGACGCCTTGACCGAACGTACCAAGAAGCTCAGGGAATTACAGGAGCAGACGCAGCAGAAGCTCAACGAGATCATCGAGCTCGGCGGCGACAAGAGCGTCGTCTCCGGGCTCAGCGAGACGATGAAGAGCATCAACGAGGCGGCTCAGAGCCTGACGAAAGCCGCCCGCGAACGGCTCGACATCGCGGCGCTGCACGACAAGCAATATGACGCGCTTCGCGCCGCGCAGGGCGCGTTCGTTGGCGCAGCGAGTCCGGCGATGCTGGACGCGCAGACCCGCGTCAATGCCATTCTCGGTTCAGCCGACCTGTCAGCCGCAGACGCGACCGACGCCGCGCAGACCGTCGGTCAGCTCGGCAACGTCGTCGCCAGCGGTAATCTCGCCGCCGCCAACATGAGCGCGGCGCTGTCGGCGAACACCAGCGACAAGCTCGATGACATCCAGAAGGAATTCAAGACGGCGCAGGGGCGCCTGCGGTCGAACCTCGATCTGTTGCCGGACAACCAGGGCAACAAGATGCTGCGCGAGACGGCGGAAAAGCTGCTCGCGCTCGGCACCGGCAAGACCGGCGTGTTCAATCTGCGCGAGAAAGAGCTCGACTCCATCGACTACGGCCAGACCATCCTGGACGAGACCCGCAAGCTCAATGTCGGGCTCGGCATCAGCGTGCAGCAGCTCGTCGACGGCGTGCAGAAAGAGACCAACACCTCGACCTTCCAGGCGCGGCAGGAGATTTCGCTCGCGACGTCGGTCATGCTGGGCTTGGGCGCGCTGATGCTGGTCGGCTCGGCGCTGTTCGTCTGGCTCTATGTCGGCCGTAACATCCTGCGCCGGATCGGCGCCTTGCAGCAGTCGATGCAGCTGCTCGCGAACGGGGATCTCGAAACCGAGATCTACCGCTCGAAGAATCACAACGACGAAATCTCGGTGATGGCGAACACGCTGCAGGTGTTCCGGGAGAGCATGATCGAGACCCGCGCGCTGACGAGCGAGCAGGACAAGGACCGTATCGCCAAGGCCGAGCGCGCCGCGCGCATGGAGGCGAAGATCGCCCAGTTCGAAAGCACGGTGCGCTCCGCGCTCGATAATCTGGCCCAATCGGCCAATTCGATGCAATCGACCGCGCAGAGCATGTCGAACACCGCCGACCAGTCCAACGCGCTGGTCAACGCGGTCGCCTCCGCGGCGGAAGAGACGTCGGTCAACGTGCAGACCGTCTCGGCCGGCACCGAGCAGCTGTCCTCCTCGATCCAGGAGATCAGCCGTCAGGTCGTGACCTCCGCCGAGATCGCCAAAAAGGCGGTCGACGAAGCGGGAGCGACCGACGCCACGGTGCAGAGCCTTGCCGACAGCGCGAGCCGCATCAGCGTCGTCGTCGACCTGATCCAGACCATCGCCTCGCAGACTAATCTGCTCGCGCTCAACGCCACCATCGAGGCGGCACGCGCCGGCGAGGCCGGCCGCGGCTTCGCGGTGGTTGCCTCCGAGGTGAAGAGCCTGGCGAGCCAGACCGCCAAGGCGACCGACGAGATCCGCACCCAGATCGCCAGCATGCAGTCAGTCACGACCTCCGCGGTCGGCGCCATCCAGGGCATCGGCCGGATCATCGGCGAGATCAACGACGTCACCACCACGATCGCAGCAGCGGTCGAGGAGCAGGGCGCCGCGACGCGCGAAATCGCCCGCAACATCCAGCATGCCGCCGGCGGCACCAGCGAGGTCTCCAGCAACATCGTCGGCGTCTCCACCGCGTCCGCCGAAGCCGGCGCTGCGGCCACCGAGGTGCTGGGCGCCTCGGACGCGCTGCGCCGCGAGGCCGATATGCTGCGCGGGGAGATCGACGCCTTCCTCAACGACATGCGGGCGGCGTAAGGCCCTGTCCTGTAGCCTGGATGGAGCGTAGCGCAATCCGGGCTACGGAAAACTGCCTCGGTATGACCGCCATGCTGTCGCCGCCCAGCATCCTTTTTCGGCTGGCGCCCCGCGCGCGCTGGGTTTAAGCCGATAGCATGAGCTCGAAAACCGACACCCCGCAGTCCTCGGCCGAGGCCCTGCGCTACCCCTGGGAACAGCATCCCGGCCCCGAACAGGTGGTCGAGGTGCGGCCCGGCGTGTTGTGGGCGCGGCTGAAGCTGCCGTTCCGCCTCAACCACGTGAACATCTACCTGCTCGCCGATGGCGACGGCTATGCGATGATCGATGCCGGCTTCGGCAACGAGGAGACGATCGAGGCCTGGACGAAGCTGTTCGACGGACCGCTGAAAGGCGTCAACATCACGCGCCTGATCGTCACCCACTCCCACCCGGATCATGTCGGTCTCGCCGGTTGGATCGTCGAGCGGTTCGGCTGCCCGCTGGTGATGTCGCAGGTCGAATATCTGCAATCGGTCTATCACCAGAACCGCGGCACCGAGGAGCGGCGCGAGGCGCAGCGGCTGTTCTTCCGCCGCCATGGCATGGACGAGTCGCTCACCGAAAAGCTGCTCGGCCGCGGCCAGGACTATCTGAAGCGCGTCTCGGTGCTGCCGCCGTCCTACCGCCGCATCTCGCATGGCGACGACGTCGTGATCGGCACGCGCCGCTTCAAGGTCATCACCGGCGGCGGCCACGCCCTCGACCAGGTGATGCTGTATTGCGCCGACGACAAGCTGTTCCTCTCCGCCGACCAGGTGCTGAGCAAGATCTCGCCGAATGTCAGCGTCTGGGCGGTCGAGCCCGACCAGAATTCGCTCGGCGAATATCTGGCCTCGCTCGCCAGCCTCACCACGACGCTGCCCTATGACGTGCTGGTGCTGCCTGGCCATGGCGTGCCGTTCTACGGATTGAAGACCCGCATCAAGCAGCTCGCCGACCACCATGAAGAGCGCTGCCGATTGATCGCGGAAGCCTGCCGTGAGGTGCCGCAAACCTCGCGCGCCCTGGTGCCCGTGGTGTTCAACAAGCACGTGCTGGACGAGCACCAGATGGGCTTTGCCGCCGGCGAGCTCGTCGCCCACGTCAACTACATGATCGTCGAGGGCCGCCTCACGCCCGAGATGCAGGACGGCGTGCTGCAGTTTCGGACGACGTGAGTTATTCGCCTCTCCCCGCCTGCGGGGAGAGGCCGACACGCGAAGCGTGGCGGGTGAGGGGGAGTCTCCGCGAGTCCAACTCTCACCATCATTGCCGAAACAGCCCC
>NZ_LAXE01000001.1:1311821-1368091 GCF_003122645.1 Bradyrhizobium sp. SUTN9-2 | reverse complement strand
GGGTGATGGGGGAGTCTCCGCGAGTCCAACTCTCACCATCATTGCCGAAACAGCCCCTCACCCCAACCCTCTCCCCGTAAGAACGGGGCGAGGGAGCAGACCTCCGGCGCGGCTGGCGCCTCACTTCATATTCGCGATCGCGTGCAGCGCCGCGATGTAGCCGAACGGCCCGAGCCCGCAGATCACGCCGGTCGCCACGTACGAGATCTTGGAGTGCCGGTGATATTCGTCACGGGCGTGGATGTTGGAGATGTGCACCTCCAGCACCGGACCCTCGAACGTCTTGATCGCGTCCATGATCGAGACCGAGGTGAAGGAGAGGCCGGCCGGATTGATGACGATGGCCTCGGCGTCCTGCCGCGCCGACTGGATCAGATCAACCAGCACGCCCTCGTGGTTGGACTGGTGGAAGGCGAGCTTGAGGCCGAGCCTGGCGGCCGCGTCCTCGCAGCTCGCGTTGACCTCCGCGAGCGTCGTCGTGCCGTAGATGTGCGGCTCGCGGATGCCGAGCATGTTGAGGTTGGGGCCGTTGAGGATCATCACGCGCTTCATGGAAGGGTCCTTTCGAGAGCCTGGTTGAGCAAGGAAAGCGCGCGCCGGGCCGCGACGGAAGACCATAGGCTGGGTCGCCCCGGCAGATGGTGCAGAGCAGCATTATATGTCGCGCAGGATTGATCGGGATCAAACTGAGACGCGCCGGATAGGGCATTTTGCCCAAATGCCCCACAGATCCAAATGTGGGATAGCGCATAGACATTGGAGCTGGAAAAGCTCTAAGTAGACCCGTCCCCTTGGTCAGGTTCCGTTGCAGGTTTGCCGATGGATTACGCCCAATTCTTCGATTCCGCCCTCGATCGTCTCCACACCGAGCGGCGTTATCGCGTGTTCGCCGACCTCGAACGCACGGCCGGCCGGTTCCCGCATGCGGTCTGGCACTCGCCCAAGGGCAAGCGCGACGTCGTGATCTGGTGCTCCAACGACTATCTCGGCATGGGCCAGCATCCGAAGGTGGTCGGCGCCATGGTCGAGACTGCCACGCGCGTCGGCACCGGCGCCGGCGGCACCCGCAACATCGCCGGCACGCATCATCCGCTGGTGCAGCTCGAAGCCGAGCTCGCCGATCTCCACGGCAAGGAAGCCGCGCTGCTGTTCACCTCGGGCTATGTCTCGAACCAGACCGGCATCCCGACCATCGCAAAGCTCATTCCGAACTGCCTGATCCTGTCGGACGAGCTCAACCACAATTCGATGATCGAGGGCATCCGCCAGTCCGGCTGCGAGCGGATCGTGTTCCGCCACAACGACGTTGCGCATCTCGAAGAGCTGTTGAAAGCGGCCGGTCCCGATCGGCCGAAGCTGATCGTCTGCGAGAGTCTCTATTCCATGGACGGCGATGTCGCGCCGCTCGCCAGGATCTGCGATCTCGCCGAGAAATATGGCGCGATGACCTATGTCGACGAAGTCCACGCCGTCGGCATGTACGGCCCGCGCGGCGGCGGCATCGCCGAGCGCGACGGCGTGATGCATCGCATCGACATTCTCGAGGGCACGCTGGCCAAGGCGTTCGGCTGTCTCGGCGGCTACATCGCCGCCAACGGCCAGATCATCGACGCCGTGCGCTCCTATGCGCCGGGCTTCATCTTCACCACCGCGCTGCCGCCGGCGGTCTGCTCGGCCGCGACCGCCGCGATCAGGCACCTGAAGACGTCGAGCTGGGAGCGCGAGCGCCACCAGGACCGTGCCGCCCGGGTCAAGGCGATCCTTAATGCCGCCGGCCTGCCGGTGATGTCGAGCGACACACACATCGTACCGCTGTTCGTCGGCGATCCCGAGAAGTGCAAGCAGGCTTCCGACCTGCTGCTCGAACAGCACGGGATCTACATCCAGCCGATCAACTATCCGACCGTCGCCAAGGGCACCGAGCGCCTGCGTATCACGCCCTCGCCCTATCACGACGACGGCCTGATCGATCAGCTCGCCGAAGCGCTGCTGCAAGTGTGGGACCGCCTCGGCCTGCCGCTGCGCGCGAAGTCGCTGGCCGCGGAATAGGCCTCTTTTACCCTCCCCTGGAGGGTAAGAGCGGGCGGACAGCTCGCCCCACCGCTTAACGACGCCGGCAGTTCCTACCGCCGCACGGCATTTCGCTGTCGCCTGCACTCGCTCAACGCGCTAGGTTTGCAAGGAAAATGAGCTCGGGCGCCGCCGGCGCCCAGGGAGAGAGCCCCCGACCCATGCTGCACGATTGGGGCGTGATCGCCGCCGCCTTCGGCTATATCGGCTTCCTGTTCCTGGTGGCGAGCCACGGCGACCGCCGCTCGCCGGCCGGTCGCGGCCGCGCCTCCGGGCTGATCTATCCGCTGTCGCTGGCGATCTACTGCACGTCCTGGACCTTCTTCGGGTCGGTCGGCTTCGCGACCCGCACCTCGACCGATTTCCTCGCGATCTATGTCGGCCCGATCCTGATGATCGGGTTGGGGGCCGGGGTGCTCCGACGCGTGATCCAGCTGGCGAAAGCCCACAACATCACCTCGATCGCCGACTTCATCGGGGCACGCTACGGCAAGAGCCAGGCGGTGGCGGCGACCGTCGCCGCAATCGCGATCATCGGCTCGGTGCCCTATATCGCGCTCCAGCTCAAGGCGGTGGCTTCTTCGCTGGGCACAATCCTGAGCGAAGATCAGGCCTTCTCGCACATCCCGATCCTCGGCGACATGGCGCTGATGGTGACGCTGACGATGGCGGCCTTCGCTGTGCTGTTCGGCACGCGACAGACCGACGCGACCGAGCACCAGCACGGCCTGATGCTGGCGATCGCGACCGAGTCCATCATCAAACTGGTCGCCTTCCTCGCCGCCGGCATCTTCGTCACCTTCTGGATGTTCTCGCCGCATGAATTGATCGAGCGCGCGATGAGGACGCCGGAAGCGGTGCGCGCCATCAATTATTCGCCGTCGATCGGCAACTTCCTGACCATGACATTGCTGTCGCTGTGCGCGATCATGCTGCTGCCGCGCCAGTTTCACGTCAGCGTGGTGGAGAATTCCTCGGATGCCGAGGTCGGCCGCGCGCGCTGGCTGTTTCCGCTCTACCTCGTCGCCATCAACCTGTTCGTGATCCCGATCGCGCTCGCCGGCCTCGTGACCTTCCCGTTCGGCACGGCCGACCCTGATATGTACGTGCTGGCCCTGCCGATCGAGAGCGGCGCGAACCTGCTCAGCGTCGCCGTCTTCGTCGGCGGGCTGTCGGCGGCGACCGCCATGGTGATCGTCGAATGCGTCGCGCTCTCCATCATGGTCTCGAACGACCTCGTGGTGCCGCTGGTGCTGAAACGTCGGCCGGAGGGGCGCGCCGGCGGGGCCGATTTCAGCAACTTCCTGCTGCGCTCGCGCCGGCTCGCGATCTTCGCCATCATGGTGATGGCCTATTTCTACTATCGCGCGCTCGGCAGCACCCAGCTCGCGGCGATCGGCCTGCTCTCCTTTGCCGCCATCGCCCAGCTCGCCCCGAGCTTCTTCGGCGGCCTGCTCTGGCGGCGCGCGACCGCGCGCGGGGCGATCGGCGGCATGCTGGTCGGGTTTGCGGTGTGGCTCTACACGCTGTTCATGCCGAGCTTCATGGATTCCTCGACGTCAGGCATCCTGCTGCTGCAGCACGGCCCGTTCGGCATCGAGGCGCTGCGGCCGCAGGCACTGTTCGGCGCCGACCTGCCGCCCCTGATGCACGGCGTGATCTGGTCGCTGTCGCTCAACATCCTGACCTATGTACTGCTGTCGCTGGCGCGCCGGCCATCCTCCATCGAGCTGCTGCAAGCCGATCTGTTCGTGCCCAATACGCTCGCACCGATCTCCCCGAGCTTCCGCCGCTGGCGCAGCACCGTCACCGTGCAGGACATCCAGACCACGGTGGCGCAATATCTCGGGCCCGACCGCGCACGGCACTCCTTCGAGGCCTTCTCGGCGCGGCGCAACGTGCGGCTGGAGCCCGGTGCGCCCGCCGATTTCGAGCTGCTGCAACACGCCGAGCATCTGATTGCCTCCTCGATCGGCGCGGCCTCCTCCCGCCTCGTGATGTCGCTGCTGCTGCGCAAGCGGACGGTCTCCGCCAAGGCCGCGCTGAAGCTGCTCGACGATTCGCACGCCGCGCTGCATTTCAACCGCGAGATCCTGCAGACCGCGCTCAACCATGTGCGTCAGGGCATCGCCGTGTTCGACGCCGATCTGCAACTGATCTGCTCCAACCGGCAGTTCGGGGACCTCCTCAATGTGCCACTGCATCTGATCCAGTTCGGCACGCCCTTGCGCGAGATCCTGGAGTTCATCGGCCTCGGCGATCCGAACGATCCGCTTGAGCGCGAGGCCCTGCTGGAACGGCGCCTTGCGGCCTACACCACCGACAGCGAGCCTTATCTCGAGCGGCTGCCGGAACGCCACATGGTGATCGAAGTGCTCACCAACCGCATGCCCGGCGGGGGCTTCGTCATCACCTTCACCGACGTCACGCCGAGCTTCGAAGCCGCCGAAGCGCTGGAGCGCGCCAATGCGACGCTGGAAAAGCGCGTGCGCGACCGCACCGAGGAGCTGACGCGGCTGAACTCCGAGCTGGCCATCGCCAAGAGCGCGGCGGAGGACGCCAGCATCTCCAAGACGCGTTTCCTCGCCGCCGCCAGCCATGACATCCTGCAGCCGCTGAACGCGGCGCGGCTCTACGTCACCAGCCTCGTCGAGCGCCAGCACAATGGCGAGGAGACGCGGCTGGTCGAGAACATCGACGAATCCTTGCAGGCGATCGAGGAAATCCTCGGCGCGCTGCTCGACATTTCCAGGCTCGATGCCGGCGCGATGGCGACCTCGATCTCGAGCTTCAAGATGGCCGATCTGATGCGGTCGCTGGAAATCGAGTTCGCGCCGATCGCGCGCGCCAAGGGCCTGGAGCTCGCCTTCGTGCCCTGCTCGCTGCCGGTCGAGTCGGACCGGCTCCTGCTGCGGCGCCTGCTCCAGAACCTGATCTCGAACGCGATCAAGTATACCCCGCGCGGCCGCGTGCTGGTCGGCTGCCGCCGCCGCGGCGCCTCGCTCAAGATCTGCGTCTACGACACCGGCGTCGGTATCCCCGCGGTCAAGCGCGGCGAGATCTTCAAGGAATTCCATCGCCTGGAGCAGGGGGCGCGGATCGCGCGCGGTCTGGGCCTCGGCCTCTCGATCGTGGAACGCCTGGCCCGCGTGCTCAAGCACGGCATCGCCATCGACGGCAATCGAAGCGGCGGCTCGGTGTTCTCGGTGACCGTGCCGACGGCGAAGGCGGTCACCCACACCGCGGCCGTGACCAGCGCGACGCCGCTGGCGCGCACACCGATCTCGGGCGCGCTGATCGTCTGCATCGAGAACGATGCGGCGATCCTCGACGGCATGCGCACGCTGCTCAAGGCCTGGGATGCCGAGGTGATCGCGGTCGCCGATCCCGAAGGCGCGATCGCTGCGATCGAAACCGCCGGCCGCCGCGTCACCGGCCTTCTGGTCGATTATCACCTCGATCGCGGCAACGGCATCGCCGCCATCCGCGAGATCCGCCGCCGTTTCGGCGATACCATCCCTGCGATCCTGATCACGGCCGACCGCAGCCCCGCCGTGCAGGTCGCCGCGCGCGACGAGAAGATCGCAGTGCTCAACAAGCCGGTGAAGCCGGCTTCGCTGCGTGCCCTGCTCGGGCAGTGGCGCACGCAGCAGATGGTGGCGGCGGAGTGAGGCCCCCGGGGTCAATAGTCAGTCGATACGCTGAGCGCTCGCCACCTCTCCAGCTCTTCGAGGCGGAGCTTATCGATCGCAGCGATGGCGTCGACGGCATCGCTTCCGAGCGCAATGCGCAGAGGCGGGCGCTCCATATCGGCAAGCTTCAGAACCACGGCCGCGGCTTTGGCTGGATCGCCGGGCTGCCGGCCGTCGTAATCGCGCTGCATCCTGACGGCAGCGCCGACGAGCGCATCGTATTCCGGGCGTCCTTCGCCGGTCCCATGTGCGGCTCGCGCAAAGCCGGTGCGAAAGCCGCCGGGCTCGACGATCGTGACGTTCACGCCGATCAGCGCCATCTCGCGCGCCAGCGATTCCGAAAAGCCCTCGATACCCCATTTCGCGGCCGAATAGGCGGCGCGGGCTGGGGCGCCGATCCGGCCGCCTACGGACGAGACTTGCACGATGTGGCCACGGCGCTGCCGGCGCAGCACCGGAATCGCCGCCTTGGTGACGATAATGGTGCCTATCAAATTGGCCTCGATCTGCCGCCGGAACGAGTCCAGGCCAGTATCCTCGACCGATCCGAGGTCGCCGTAGCCGGCATTGTTGACGACCACGTCGAGTCCGCCGAACGTCTCCGCAGCAAGCGCGATGGCTGCCGGCGCGGCAGCTTCATCCGTGACGTCGAGCGTTGCAAGGCACAGTCTTTCAGCGAAACGTTCCCGCAACGGTTCAAGCGGTTGGAGCGTCCGCGCAGTGGCAACCACCTGGTCGCCCGCGGCGAGTGCCGCTTCCGTGATGGCACGGCCAAGCCCGCGAGAGCTGCCGCTGATGAACCAAGTCTTCAAGCCAGTCACCGTATGTCTCAAGGCGCGAGCCGCGTGAAGACATAGTCGCGGCTCTTGGCGCGGGCTTCGTGGCAGGCGAAGCAGGTGCGGTGCTGCGCCTCGTCCACCGGCTTGCCGTTGATGAAGCGGCCAAAGCCCCAGCCGCCGGTAGCGGCGTATTTCCTGGAATCCTTCACCATCACCTGGACCGTGGTGGCGGCGCCGGGAATCGTCGCGGACGCAAACTCGGGTGACTGTTTCCGCTTCCACGCGCGCTTGACCAGAATGGTGCCATCCGGGAACGGCAGTTTTCCGGCCTGATAGGCGTCGATTGCGGTCTGATTGCCGACAACAGCGCGCAGCTCGTCGAGTGGCGCGGCCTCTTCGGCCGGCGCGATCAGCTCCCACCGCTTATAGCCGGCTGGGATTGTGACGCCGAAGATCGGCGAGGCGTCCGCCGCGCTATGTTCCGCTGGCCCTTCCGCGAAGGCGATCGTGACGAGGTAGGGCATGCAGGTCAGGAGCACGACGAGGAGGACCACGGTCAGCACGATCATTGTGGTGTGGAGAGATTTCTTCTTATCGGGTTCGGCTATCGTCATGATGTTTCATCGGGCTCGATCAATGAGGCTGGACGGAGGTGCCGACGAATGCCTAGGCGCCATCGGCGTCGATGACGGCCTTGGCAAAGGCTTGTGGCGCTTCCTGCGGCAGATTGTGGCCGACACCGCCGGTGATCAGGCGAAACTCATATCGGCCTGAGAACTTCTTGGCGTAGGCGCTAGGATCGGGATGGGGCGCGCCGTTGGCATCGCCCTCCATCGTGATCGTCGGCACTTCGATTTGCGGAGCTGCGGCCAGCTTCTTTTCGAGAGGCTCGTATTTCGCCTCGCCCTGGGCAAGCCCGAGCCGCCAGCGGTAATTGTGGATCGTGATCGCGACGTGATCCCTGTTGCCGAGCGCCGCCGCGCTCCTGTTGAAGGTGGCGTCGTCGAACTTCCACTGCGGCGAGGCCAGCTTCCAGATCAGCTTGGCGAAATCGTGCGTGTACTTCTCGTATCCGGCCCGGCCGCGTTCGGTCGCGAAGTAGAACTGGTACCACCATTGCAGCTCCGCCTGCGGCGGCAACGGCGCGTTGCCGGCAGCCTGGCTCGAGATCAGATAGCCGCTGACCGCTACCAACGCGCGACAACGGTCCGGCCACAGCGCGGCGATGATGTCGGCGGTGCGTGCACCCCAGTCGAAGCCGGCGACGACGGCTTTCTTGATCTCGAGCTTGTCCATCAGCGCGATGATGTCCGCGGCCATGGCCACAGGCTCGCCGTTGCGCGGCGTTTCGCTGGAGAGGAAGTGCGTCGTGCCGTAGCCACGCAAGTATGGGATGATCACGCGATAGCCGGCCTTTGCCAGGAGGGGCGCGACGTCGATGAAGGCGTGAATGTCGTAGGGCCAGCCATGCAGCAGGATCGCCACCGGACCGTTCGAGGGACCCGCCTCGGCATAGCCGACGTTGAGAACGCCGGCATCGATCTGCTTGATCGCGCCGAAGGACGCATTCGATGCTTGGGATCGCTGCGGTTCGGTCTCGGCACGAGCGAACGCGATCACGCCGATGCCGGCGGCGGCGGCTCCGGTGGCGATGCCGAGAAACTGGCGGCGGTGCTGATCGATGAGCTGCTTCATGATGATGTGACCTTGTCGTGATTTATGATGGTGCGTCAGATCAGCGCGACCGTGACGTCGATGTTGCCGCGGACGGCCTTGGAGTAGGGGCAGGTTTGATGCGCTTCATCGATGATGCCGCGTGCGATCTCGGGGTCGAGTCCCGGCAGGCTGACATTGAGGCGCGCCCTCAGCGCGTAGGCGCCCTCGTCGAGCACCAGATCGATCTCCGCATCGATCGCGCTTTTCCTGGGAAGGGTCACCTTCTGCTTGCGCGCGGCGAGTTCCATGGCGCCTTCGAAGCAGGCCGACCAGCCGGCCGCAAACAATTGCTCGGGATTTGTGCCGATGCCGGCCCCGCCCGGCGGCGACAGCTTGACGTCGAGGCGACCGTCGGAACTGCGCGATATGCCGTCGTGCCGGCCTCCGCTGGTGTGGGTCCGGGCCGTGTAGAGCAGTTTTGCCGTTTGCGTCATGAAGAGCTCCTTGCCGTCGCGCAAACTGACTAGCAGCGACGCGCCCCGGAGACCCGTTTGGACTTGTGAGAAGTTGTGAGGCCGGCGCAGAAGCTTATGGGAGGCTTGCAAACACGGTCTGAGGCCGATGCAACGCAGGCCTTGCGGGATGGCTGCCCTCTGGCTATCCGGTTCGCAAATGAGCAAGATTTCGCGATGACCACGCCGACCGGGCCAAGACTCTCGTTCGGACCATTCACCGTGGCGCCACATGAAAGGCTCGTGACGCGCGACGGCGTCGCGGTGCCGCTGGGTTCGAAGGCCTTCGACGCGCTGATCGCACTGATGTCGCGGCCGAACGAGGTCGTCAGCAAATGGGATCTGATGGCGCTGGTGTGGCCCGGCATCACCGTCGAAGAGGCCAATCTGCGCTTTCACATCGCCGCTCTCCGCAAGGCGCTCGGCGACGGCAAGGACGGCGCGCGATACATCACGACGCTCTCCGGGCGCGGCTATTGCTTCGTGGCACCGATCTCGCACACGCAGCTTCCGGCGGCGCGGCGCTCGTCCCCGCCGATGGAACTGCCGCCGGTCAAGCTGCCGAATCGGCTGCAACGGATGATCGGGCGCGACCAGGCGGTCACCACCATCTCCGACAAGCTTCTCACCTCGCGCTTCGTCACGATCGTCGGTCCGGGCGGCGTGGGCAAGACTGCCGTCGCGGTGGCGATCGCCCACGACCTGCTCGCGACGTTCTCCGACGCCGCGCACTTCGTCGACCTTGCCGCGCTCAGCGATCCCAATCTCGTGATCACCTCGATCCTGTTGATGCTCGGCTTGCCGGCCGAGACCGACGATCCCCTGCCCGCGCTGCTCGCGCATGTCAGGGACAAGCGGTTGCTGCTCATCCTCGACAATTGCGAGCATGTCATCGCCGCGGCGGCACCGCTGGCTTCGGCGATCTTCCACGCTGCGCCTGATGTCCACATCCTCGCCACCAGCCGCGAAGCCCTGCGCGTCGAGGGCGAGCAGGTCTATCGACTGGCGCCGCTCGCCGTACCGCCTGATAGTGCCGGGCTGAGTGCGGCGGCTGCACAGACCTATCCCGCGCTTCAGCTCTTCATCGAACGGGCGACCGCTGGCGGCGCGCAGATCGCGCTCGACGATACCAACGCCGCGACTATCGCGAGGATCTGCCGCAACCTCGACGGCATGGCCCTGGCGATCGAGCTCGCCGCCGGCCGGGTCGAAGCTTACGGCCTGGAGCAGACGGCCGCGCTGCTCGATGAGCGTCTCAATCTGCTCTGGCAGGGCCAGCGCACCGCGCCCCCGCGACAGAAGACGTTGCGGGCGACGCTGGACTGGAGCTACGGGCTGCTGTCCGACATCGAGCGCCTCGTCCTCCGCAGGCTGGCGGTCTTCGCAGGTCACTTCACCATCGACGCCGCCCTCGAGGTCGTCCCGGATGAACGTGCCGACCGCTCCCATTTGTTCGATGCCATCGACAGTCTCGTCGCCAAATCGATGGTCGCGCCGCGGCCGGTCGGCGCCATGATGCGCTACCGTCTGCTCGATACCACGCGCGCCTATCTGCTCGAGATCGAGCCGAACGACGCCGGGCTCGCCGCCCGCCACGCGACCTACTACCGGCGATGGCTGGAGCAGGCCGGCAGCACATGGGCGGCAACGCCGAACGCCGACGAACGGGCGATCCACTTCTCCGCGCTCCACAATGTGCGTGCCGCGCTGGACTGGTGCTTTGGCGCGGGCGGCGACGCCACGGCCGGCATTGCGCTCGCCGCCGCGGCAGCGCCGATCTTCCTCGCGATGTCCCTCTTGATCGAATGCCGGCGCTGGTCGGAACGGGCACTGCTTGCGATGACCCCGTCCGCGCGTGGCAGCGCCGATGAAATGCACATCCAGGCCGCCCTCGGGCTGACCCTGATGTTCACGCGCGGCGGCAGCGAGGCGGCGCGCGTGGCCTTGAGCAGGAGCCTTGCGATCGCGGAGGCGCGCGGCGACGCGCCGAACCAGCTCCAGCTGCTCGGCCGCATGCACATCTTCCACGAACGGATGGGGCAGTTCGATGCCGCGCTTGGCTATGCGCAGCAGAGCCTTGCGGTCGCGCAGCCGCTCGGCGATCCGGGCTCGATCGTCCTCGCCCATTCGTTGCTCGGGGTCTCGCTGCATCTGGCCGGCGAGCACCGCGACGCGCTCAAGATGCTGGAGGTCGCATGGCAAGGGCCGGGCGCCGAACGAATCAGCACCATCCATGGCTTCGATCATCGCAACCGGGCCGGCATCACGCTGGCGCGCGAACTCTGGTTGCAGGGCCGTCCCGCGGACGCGCGGCAGCTGGCGCAACAGACGGTGACTGAAGCCGCGCAGATGGAGCATCCGATCACGCTGTGCATCGCGTTGATCTGGGCGGTCTCGATCTCGCTCTGGGACGGCGATCTCGACGGCGCCGAGCAGAGCATCGACCAATTCATCGCGCATGCCGAATCTCGCTCGATGGGTCCCTATCTCGTGGTGGGCCGCGGCGTGAAAGGCGAACTGGCGATCCGTCGGGGAGACGCCGCGCAAGGCGTCGATACGATCATGGCTTGCCTACGCAAGCTCCACGAGGCCGGCTACGAACTGCTCACCACAACCTTCAACATCGCACTGGTTCAAGGCTTGTTGGCGCTTGGACAGGTCGAGCAGAGTGCGCGCCTGATCGACGATGCGATCCGCCTCGTCGATCAGAGCGGCGATCATCTCTACATGCCCGAATTGCTGCGGATGAAAGGCAGAGTTCTGTTGTCGCTGCCCGAGCCCGACGCCGAGCAGGCAGAAGCCCACTTCATGCAATCCCTGGATCTCAGCCGCCGGCAAGGCGCCACGGCCTGGGAGCTGCGCGCTGCGATCGATCTCGCCGGGCTGTTTGCCGGACGCGGGCAGCGCGACGAGGCGAAGCGATGGCTCCAATCGGCGCTCGAGGGCTTTGCCGAGGGCGCCGATACGGCGGATATCAAAGCGGCCAGCGTGCTTCTGACCACGCTGTAGCAGCCCTATTCCGTCGGCGTACCCTGCTTCCACTGGCCGCCGGCGATCTTGGCGGCGGCAATCACCGCTTGCGTCCGGCTCTCGACGCCGAGCTTCTGCAGGATCGCCGAGACATGCGCCTTGATGGTGGCCTCTGAGACACCGAGCTCGTAGGCGATCTGCTTGTTGAGAAGGCCCTCCGACAGCATCATCAGGACGCGAACCTGCTGAGGCGTCAGCGTCACCAGGCGGTCGCGCAGGCGGGTCATGTCGGGATCGGCGGCGGCGGAGAGGTCGGTATCGGCGGGGACCCAGACGTCGCCCTCCATCACCTTGAGGATGGCGTCGCGCAAGGTCTCGACCCCGAACCGCTTCGGGATGAAGCCGGACGCGCCGAAATCGAGCGAACGGCGGATCGTGGCGCTGTCGTCGGAGGCCGAGACGATCACGACCGGGATCGCCGGGTATTGCGCACGCAGATAGATCAGGCCGGAAAAGCCGGAGATCCCAGGCATGGAGAGGTCGAGCAGGACCAGGTCGACCTCGGAGGCCTGCTCAAGAAGCTTGGTCAGATCCTCGAAGGATCCGGCCTCGTCGATCCGAGCCGCGGGGAGAACGCCCGCCACCGCCTGCCGCAGCGCATCGCGGAACAGGGGATGATCATCGGCGATGACGAGATGGGTGTTTGCATTGGCTGTTGCAGTCATCTGTTCCGCAGGCCGACGAAAGATCGGGAAAGAAGTTCAACTCGTTGCTGATCAAGCAGCAATTGCGATTGTTTACTGACTGGAGCCGTCTTGCAAGGCAACCTTCCGCCCGTAGTCGCAAGGCGGTTAATCACAGGCGCCAACCAACTGATGTTGCAGCGCAAAAAGCCGCTGACGAGTCTCATCAATCCCTGAACAGCAGGTCCCGGGTCAACTCATCGATCACGGCGACCGCTTGAAGCGCTGCCCTCAATCGCTCGCGATCACGGCCCGACAACGGCTTGACCAACACCGCATTGGAGGGCGGCGTCCCCTGCGCCACATCCGCAATCTGTTGCGACACGATCAGCTCCAGAAAGATACCATGGGCCTCGTCGAGCG
This sequence comes from Bradyrhizobium sp. SUTN9-2, assembly GCF_003122645.1. Classification (NCBI taxonomy): domain Bacteria; kingdom Pseudomonadati; phylum Pseudomonadota; class Alphaproteobacteria; order Hyphomicrobiales; family Nitrobacteraceae; genus Bradyrhizobium; species Bradyrhizobium sp. SUTN9-2. Next base: position 1,355,306 of record NZ_LAXE01000001.1, on the reverse strand, counting down.
CATCGAGATCGGTCTGGCCACGGCCAAGCAGGGCCTTCACGCCCGCGAGGCGCTGCGATGTCGACCGGCCCATCACATGGTATCGGATCGCCATCGCACGCGCTGCAGCGACCAGGCCGAACAGCCCTGCCGCCTTGAGGTCGATGCGACCGCCGTCAGTGCGAATGCCGCCGAAGAATTTCAGGCTCGCAGGGACGCTGATCCCCTCGACCATAAGCTTCGCGAACGCGACCTGCCCCTCGGCTGCCGCGAAAGCCGCCTGCCTGACCGCGACGGCAAGGCTGCCGTCGCCATGAACGGCCCGGAGATCGAAAAAGATATCGACCGACAGCAGATCCTTTGGACTGGAGCGGCAGACCCAGTGCTCGATGCGGTCCCGCCACGTTGCAACAGAGCCGCGCCAGGGTGGGTTTTTCGCCATGACGCCTCCCTTGCAATAGGGCACACCGGCCTCGTGCAGAATATCTGCAACGTGCGCTGCGAACGTCTCAAACCAGCGATCCTCGTCGCCTCCCGGCTCGCCTTGCGCGAAGATCACGGCATTGTCCTGATCCATCGCCAGCAGGCTTTCGCCGCGCCCGGCAGACCCGAGCACGATCAGCGTGTAGGGCGTGGGGGCCGCGCCCCGACCGCGATCCCGCATGATCCGCTCGGCGATCACAGCGGCCTGACGGGTGAGGGCGCAGAGCTCGCTGGAGATCACCTCCGCAATCTGACGCCCGGACAATCCTTCCGCCAGGAGCACCTCCGCAACCCGCGGCAGCTTCGCCCAGGCCAGCGCCAATGCCTGCGTATCCGCAGCATCCTCGATCTCGTCGCCGAGCGATATGGCCTCCCCTGCCCGCAGACGCAGCAGGTCCCGCGCGGACAACGCACCGACCACCCGGCCGGCCTCATCGACGACGCCGAGATGGCGGGTCTTGAGGCGATTCATCCGGCCAATCGCGCGATAGACAAGCGCGTCCTCGGGAATCGCCGCCAGCGGCCTGCTCATGATGCGGTGCACCGGCAGCTCCAGCGCGGGGGCACCGAGCCGGGCGATCGCCCGCAGCACGTCACGCTCGGTAACGATCCCGGCCTCGACGGCCTTGATATCGTCGGCGGCCGCATCCGCCGCACCGACGTACACAGCCGATATTCTCTCGCTGGTCATTCGCGCCAGGGCTTCGCTCACCGAAACGTCCGGACCGACAAAAATGACGGGATACCGCATGATGTCGCGGTTGCGGTGGCGATAGGCATAGGCGTCGAATCGCTTCAGCGTTTGCTCTGCATCGATACGAGCCGTCGCTTCGACCGGCTCGACCCAACCCATCCGCACCTGATCGTCGAGCACCGTGGTGAGCGCGCGACAGACCCGCTCGGCTTGAGCGACGGTCCGGATGCCGTGCTCGCGCAGCCTCGGCAGCAGCGCAAGGAAGATCCGTGCCGTCGTGATCGCATCGCCGAGAGCGGAGTGCCGGCCGGCTACGTCAATGCCAAGCCAGGCCGCAAGATTCTCCAGCTGGTATCCGCCGAGGTCCGGCGCAACGATCTCCGCAAGCAGTCTGGTATCGAGCGTTCGAGGCCGGGACCATGGCAATCCCGCCAGATCGCATTCGCGCTTCAGGACGGCCAGATCGAAACCGATCATGTGCCCGATGACGACCGTCCGGCCGAGGAATGCCTCGAAACGCGGCCACACATCCACGAATAGCGGCGATTCAGCGACCATGGCATCATCGATGCCGTGAATGCGCGTCGTTTCGGCGGGGATCGGTTGATCGGCCGGCCGCAGTAATTGAACGAACGAACCGCCGTCGACCAGCTTTCCGGCCGACAGACGCACGCCGGCAAGCTCGATCACCCGCGCCTTGCGCGGATCGAGCCCAGTCGTTTCGGCATCGATGACAACGGCGTCGAGCGACAAAAGCGGGGCAGCACCACTCGTCGTATCCATTGTCCTCCCTCGGAAGGCCCGGACCGTGCGATGCTGGCCGGGAAACCGGGCATTGGCAGAGGCCGGGCGATCCTACGCCAGCAGCCTGTTGGTCACGGCAGCCGCATCGATGCGATCGACCAATTCGTCATGGATGTTGCACAGGCTGACGCGCAGGTAATTGCGGATCGTCTCGAAATCCCGTCCGCGCAGCTTTTCGTGGATCGGCATCATCGCAAAATAGGTTTCCGCCAGCGGCTCGGGAATGTCCATCACGCGCTTGGGCGCATGCCCGCCAACAAGGTCGAGCCTCTGCTCCAGCTCGCGCCGGGCCTCAAGCCAGGCGTCCTCGCCGAGCGACGGCGGCACGGGGTAACGGTCGAAAACCGAGAGGACGACGAGGATCATCTGGTCGAGAACCGCCCGGCGGTGCATGCCGGCATGTGGGCGCAATACCCCCTCGACCATCTCGCCGACCATCGCAAGCCCGAGCGGATAAGCCTGCCAGCGCGACCGTTCGACGGCTTGTGCAAAGCCTTCCTCGGCAAACAGCACCTTGGCGTAATGGCCCGCGCGGGCACGCGAATACTCGTAAATACCCTTTTGCACGATGAATGCCGACTGCGCGTCTATGAAGTCGGCAAGCGCCTTGCGATCGCCAATCGGCGGCCGGGGACGAAAGAATTTCTGCAGCAGCTTCATCGCAATCCGATCCTGCCAAACGGAATCGCCGTGCTATCCCGCGCTCGCCGCGCCCGAATTGTCAACGGCCGCAGCGCCGTTCGCATCCGCAACATCGGTTCCCTCCGAAAGTATTAGAAAGACCTCGGCACTCCTGATGTTAGCCTCCGACATTCCAAATTGGCGAAAGACCGGTTGGAAGGCGGCACGGGGGGGCCGCAGCGACGGGTATGCAACCCCTCGATTCCTCCGGCTCGCATGCCGGAGTGCTGACAGAGGAAATGCAGCCCATGCCTGACTCCCAAAATCTCAAAGAACGAGAAGAAGCCCACTGGCGCAAGACCTCGCGCCTGATGCTGATCAACCTCGGCATCTGGTTCTTCTTCGGATACGTCATCCACATGTTCGTGGTTCCGCTCAACGCCATCAAGCTGCCGATCCTTGGCTTCCCGCTCGGCTTCTATATGGCCGCGCAGGGTTCGCTGATCGCCTTCGTGGTCATCCTGTTCGTCTTCGCCAGACAGCAGGACAAGATCGACCGAGAATTCGGCTTCGCAGAAGACGATTAGGGGGATTGAACATGGCTACGCAGGCCTCAACCGGCGGCTCCGACTTTCTCAGCAACCTCGGGCGGATCTACGGCTTCTACACCGGTGGATTCGTCGCGTTCGTCCTTCTGCTCGCCGCCCTCGAAGTGATCGGGGTGCCGAACAAGGTTCTCGGCTACCTGTTCGTGTTCTTCACGCTCGCGGTCTACGCCATCATCGGCATTCTGTCGCGAACGGCGCAAGTCTCGGAATACTATGTGGCCGGTCGCAGCGTACCGGCGTTCTACAACGGCATGGCGACCGGTGCCGACTGGATGTCGGCAGCGTCCTTCGTCGGCATGGCGGGCACGCTGTTCCTGCTCGGCTATGACGGACTTGCCTGGGTGCTCGGATGGACCGGCGGCTTCGTGCTGGTCTCCATCCTGATCGGGCCTTATCTGCGCAAATTCGGCGCCTATACGGTGCCCGACTTCTTGTCCTTCCGTTATGGCGGCAATTTCGCCCGGGCGCTGGGCGTCGTCGTGCTCGTCGCCTGCTCGTTCACCTATGTCACGGCGCAGATCTACGGCACGGGCATCATTGCCTCGCGCTTCCTCGGAATGCAGTTCGAGCTCGCGGTTTTCGCGGGTCTGGTCGGCATCCTGGTCTGCTCGATGCTGGGCGGCATGCGCGCGGTGACCTGGACGCAGGTGGCCCAGTACATCGTGCTGATCATAGCCTACCTGACACCGATCGTGATCCTGTCGACCAAGATCTACGGGATACCGCTTCCGCAGCTGACCTATGGGCACGCGATCGCGGACATCACGGCGCGCGAACAGGACATGCTCGCGAACGGACTGGCGGCGGCGGCAAGCCTCAAGCCGCACATTCAGCCGTTCTTCAGCTATAGCCCGCTGAACTTCTTTGCGATCATTCTGTGCATGATGGTCGGGACGGCCTCGCTGCCGCACATCTTGATGCGCTACTTCACGACACCGTCGGTGCGTGAGGCGCGGCAATCCGTGGCATGGTCGCTGCTGTTCATCTTCCTCCTGTACTTCTCGGCGCCTGCCTATGCGGCGTTCTCGAAGCTGGAGGTGTACACGAACATCATCGGGCGCGATCTGTCCGCGATCAGGCCCTGGCTGTTCAGCTGGGGCGAGCTCGGGCTGATCCAGATCTGCGGCAAGAACGCCGTCAACATCGACGCCGTCATTGCCGCCTGCAAGGCCGTTGCCGGTCACCCCGGTGTGGTCCGGCTGCAGGACTTCGTGATCAACACGGACGTGATCGTGCTCTCGACACCGGAGATCGCGGGGCTTCCCTACGTGATCTCGGGCCTCGTCGCGGCCGGCGGCCTGGCCGCGGCTCTGTCCACCGCCGACGGGCTGCTGCTCGCGATCGCCAATGCATTGTCGCATGATGTCTACTACAAGATGATCGATCCGAACGCGCCGACGGCACGCCGGCTGATCATCGCGCGCGTGCTGCTGCTGGCGGTCGCAGTCATTGCCGCGGCGACGGCTGCCACCAAGCCCGGGGATATCCTGGCCATGGTCGGCTGGGCGTTCTCCCTGGCGATGGCGGGCAACTTCCCGGCGCTTGTGATGGGTGTGTGGTGGAAGCGCACGACGTCCACGGGCGCGATCTGCGGCATCATCGCCGGATTTGGGCTGTGCATGTTCTACCTGCTCGTCACGCGCTATTTCCCGGGCGCGGGCGTCAAGTATTTCGGCATGACGTCGCTGCTCAATCCGGTCACCGGCGCACCGCTGGTGGACATCGCCAAGGCCATGGCATTGCCCAACGCCATGGAGAGTTGGCCGACGCTGGCCCACCCGCTCGCCAACAAGGTGGGTTGGTTCAACCTCAACAACATCGCATGCGGTTTGCTGGGGACGCCATTCGGCTTCGCGGTGATCATCATCGTGAGCCTGCTGGGAAGGGCGCCGTCGCGGGAAATGCAGGCCTATGTCGACGAGATTCGCAAGCCGCGAGGCCGCACGGTGCTCGAAGAGAAAACGACCTGAGCGATCGGATCGATTGCGACGAACGGGGCCTTGCGAGGCCCCGTTCTTGTTTGCGACCGGCGGCGCTCGCTTGCCCAGATCCGTCTGCCTTGACATTGTTGGGTGCGGCGGCCGGTGCAGAATGCCCGATGGCCCGGGCCGAGCAGGCAGCCCTCGCAAGACCATACTGCGCCAGAGCGAGGTCCGGAGGAGAACAGATTTTGGACATTGCCGACTCGTTCGCCAGATACTGGTATTTCCACCTGCCGAACTTCGTTCTGGCGGCTCTGATGTACACCATGCTCGGCCGCTTCCTGCTCGGCCTCTTCGTCGACGCCGACTCGCCGAACTATATCTGGCGCTTCTTCTGCCGCCTCACCGATCCGGTGCTCACCGCCATTGCAACCGTCACGCCGAAGGCAGTTCCTCCAGCCATCGTGTGGCTGTTCGGTTTTGTCTGGATGTTCTGGTTGCGGATCGTGCTCCACTACACATTGCTCGTGCTCAACCTCGCGCCGCGGCTTGCGGGAGGAGGATCATGAACCGCAACTTCTTCCTGATCGGTATTGCCTTCTTCGGAATGATCAACGGCCTCTTCAACCAGCTTTGGCTGATCTTCGCCCTGCTCTACGTCCAACCGCTCGCAGGCCCTCTTCTGTTCGGAAACATGTCGCTGACGCTGATGTTCGCCTCGCTGATGGTCTCGACCGCCACCGTGATCCTGGGCGGCATTCCCGCCGCCATCTACGAACGCGTCACCGGCGCACAGGAGTCGAACGGCGTCTCGCTTTGGATCTGGCTGGCCGGCACGGCTATCCTGGCGCTCCCCGCCGCCGGCAATTTCATCAGCGTCGGCCTCTGAACGGCGGGCGGGAACCATTGAAGGCAGGCCCCGCAGGGACTACCCTAGACGCATCTCGATCCCAATGAGCCAGGCGACGGAGTTCCTCCTCATGGAAGAAATGCGCCGCATCGCCTTTGAAACGGTCCTGCGCGCGTGCGGATTTGCCTCCCTCGCCATATTCTGCGTCATGATCGGCCTTTCGTTTCTGCCGCGCTCCGCGTTTCAGGCGGGAGGCTTTCTGAGCCTGATCATGACACTGGTGCTTCTCCTGAAAGCGCAGGAGGCGCGGACCAAAGACCACCGCCGCACCGAGATGTGGCTGTATCTTCCAAAAGACAGACGCCCGCCTCAGCCGCATGCACAAAAAACAGTCTCGGCGGTGATGCGAGAAACCTATCTGGTGTTCGCATACTGGTCTGCCCTGGTGTCAGTCGTGATGTGGATTGTCGCGATGGGCTTTTCCGTCCTTGGACTTTAGTTTGAGGCTGCAGACCCCACGGTATTTCGTTCCCGCGGCTCCGTGATTTCCCGTCCGACATCTCCGCGATCCTTCCGAGTCGCGTCGAAAGTACTATTGGGCCGGACGCGATAGGCATGTAATTGCTCGCCCCCGATTGGTGGCGCGCCCGCGTGGCGCGAATCGGTTCTTGAAAAGAAAACAAGCGGGAGCGAATCTGAATGACGACAGTAACTGCAACATCGGCACCATCTGCCGGCGCCGGGATGACGAAGGACGAACGGTTCGTCATTCTCGCCTCCTCGCTCGGTACCGTCTTCGAGTGGTACGACTTCTATCTCTACGGCTCGCTGGCCGGCATCATCGGCGCGCAGTTCTTCTCGGCCTATCCGCCGGCAACCCGCGATATCTTCGCGCTGCTGGCGTTTGCCGCGGGCTTCCTGGTGCGTCCGTTCGGCGCGATCGTGTTCGGCCGTGTCGGCGACATCGTCGGCCGCAAATACACCTTCCTCGTCACCATCCTGATCATGGGTCTGTCGACCTTCATCGTCGGCCTGTTGCCCAACGCGGCGACCATCGGCATCGCGGCCCCGATCATCCTGATCGTGCTGCGCCTCGCCCAAGGTCTGGCGCTCGGCGGCGAATATGGCGGTGCGGCGACCTACGTCGCGGAGCATGCGCCGAACGGCAAGCGCGGCTTCTACACCTCCTTCATCCAGACCACGGCAACCCTCGGCCTGTTCCTGTCGCTGCTGGTGATTCTGTTCACCCGCACCGCGCTCGGTGAGGCCGATTTCGCGGCGTGGGGCTGGCGCATTCCGTTCCTGGTCTCGGTGCTGCTGCTCGGCATCTCGGTCTGGATCCGGCTTCGCCTGAACGAATCGCCGATCTTCCAGAAGATGAAGGAAGAGGGGAAGGGTTCGAAGGCGCCGCTGACGGAGGCCTTCGGCAACTGGCAGAACGGCAAGCTCGTGCTGCTCGCTTTGCTCGGTGGTGTGATGGGCCAGGGCGTGGTCTGGTACACCGGCCAGTTCTACGCGCTGTTCTTCCTGCAATCGATCCTGAAGGTCGACGGCTATACCGCCAACCTGCTGATTGCATGGTCGCTGCTGCTCGGCACCGGCTTCTTCATCGTGTTCGGCATGTTGTCCGACAAGATCGGCCGCAAGCCGATCATCCTCGGCGGCTGTCTGATCGCGGCGCTGACCTTCTTCCCGATCTTCAAGATGATCACGTCCAACGCCAACCCGGCGCTGGAAAAGGCCATCGAGTCGGTCAAGGTCGAGGTGGTGGCCGATCCCGCCGGCTGCGGCGATCTGTTCAACCCGGTCGGCACCCGCGTCTTCACCGCGCCTTGCGACACCGCGCGCGCCTACCTGTCGCAATCGTCGGTCAGGTACGCGACGACGTCGGGTCCGGCCGGCTCGGGCGTAAAGGTCGTGGTCAACGGCAAGGACGTGCCCTACACCAATGCCAAGGACAGCAACCCGGCGGTTCTCGCCGCAGTGCAGGCGGCTGGCTATCCCAAGGCGGGTGACGCCGGCATCGTGAAGATGTCGCATCCGTTCGACGTCTTCCGTCCGCAGGTGGCGGCGATCATCGGCCTGCTGTTCGTCCTGGTCCTGTTCGTGACCATGGTGTACGGCCCGATCGCGGCGATGCTGGTCGAATTATTCCCGACCCGCATCCGCTACACTTCGATGTCGCTGCCCTACCACATCGGCAACGGCTGGTTCGGCGGCCTCCTGCCCGCCACCGCCTTCGCCATCGTGGCCTCGACCGGCGACATCTATGCCGGTCTCTGGTACCCGATCATCTTCGCCTCGATTACCGTGGTGATCGGCTTCCTGTTCCTGCCGGAAACCAAGGACGTCGACATCAAGGCGAACTGATCGCAGCAACAATCGACGGCACGAACCGGCCGCGGTCTCCGCGGCCGGTTTTGCTTTGTGTGGTTATCGATCGCTGCCGATGAATTGCAGCACGATCTCACGGCGGTGCGGGCGGCTGCGATGCTCGATCAGGTAGATCGCCTGCCAGGTGCCGAGCGCGAGCTTGCCGCTCAGGACCGGGACCTGAAGCGAAGTCTGCGTCAGCATGGTCTTGATATGGGCCGGCATGTCGTCCGGCCCCTCGGTATCATGGGTCCACCCCGCGTTCTCCGGCGCGAGCCGTGACAGCGCCGTCGTAAGATCGACCAGCACGGAGGGATCGGCGTTCTCCTGGATCGTCAGCGAGGCCGAGGTGTGGCGGATGAACAGCGTCAACGCGCCCTCACCCGCGTGCGCCTCGGCGATGAATCTCGCGGCCTCGCTGGTCAGATCAGTGAAGCCGCGGCCAGGCGTCTGCACGGTGAGCAGTGCCGATGTGACGGTCGTGGCCTGTACGGACGATGGTGCGGAGCGGGTGACGGATCTGGCTGATGTCATGGAGGGACCCGCATCAGATCTTCCCCGACACGTCTTTCTGCACGCGGTTGGCCATGTCGATCAGCCGCCGCCAGGCCTTTTCCAGGAACGACATCATGCGGTCGACGTCCTGCTCGCTCGGCAGCGGGATCTCGATCTTGCGCTCGCCCTCGGCGACCTTGGGCTCGGGCTTCCTGAGTGGATCGGATTTCGGCAGCGCCTCGTCGATCTTGCCCGATACCGTTGGCCCCGCCGCGAGCTGTGCCTTCAGCCGCTCGACCTCGGCCTGGAGCCCGCCGATCTCGGCGTCGAGTGCGGTCCGCTCGTCGGGCACCGCGTAGCAGGCCCAACCGGCGCCGTTCCTGGTGCAGGTCGACACCGTGCCGGTGCGCGTGTCGAGCCGCAGCACGCCCTCGGGGATGGGCGTCATGCTGTAGCGGCCATTTTCGCCGTCGGGCGTAGATTGCGCGGCCGCGAGGCCGCCGCTGACTACCATCACCGCGGCCGCCGCCGCGAGCCATGATGTCGTGGATGACGTCGCAGGTCTCATCATTGTCTCCGCCCGGCACTGCTGCGGCTGCGGTTGCAATTCTACACCCCCAGCCGGCAATCCGCCGCCAAAAAGCCGCCCCCGAAATCAACGAACGCGGCGGCTTCTTTGATCCCGCGAGCGCGGCGAAAGCACGGCTGCGTCCGCCGTTCGCAAGCAGACCTGCTGCGGTGCGGCGTCACGCTGTGTGCAGCGCTGCCGTGCGCGTCAATATCATCAAGTAAATCAAATACATAATCGGAAGGGACGCAATCGTGACTTGGCTTGACTTGATTATAGGCCATCAGTATGGTCCGCGCGGCTTTTGAGGGTGACGGGCGCAATTTCCATTCAGCCGCAGCGTTTCGGGTCTTCGTTGCATGACACAGGGCACGGGACACGGCGAGGATGGAGATCGCGATAGATCGCCCGAGGAAGCCGCGCTTTCCGATCGGCTCGGAAACCTTGATCAGCGGTTGTCCGAATTTCGCGACCGCCGGGCCAAGACCGAGCAACCCGCAGGTGACGATGGAGACAAAGCGGCCAGAGCCTCGGCGATGGCGCTTGGTTTCCGACTATCCTCGGAGTTGATCGCCGGCGTCGCTGTCGGAGCGGGGATTGGCTGGGGGTTCGACCACTTGCTGTCGACGTCGCCTTTCGGATTCATCGCGTTCCTGCTGCTGGGCTTCATCGCCGGCGTGGTGAATGTGGTGAGAACGGCAGGCGCGGGTCCGAACAGGCGCGGTGGTTCGTAATTGGCCTAGCCGGGTTAACTGTCGTGCCGCTCGCCGGCACAGCCGGCCGACCAATCTTCACTGGTCGGCTTGTCCAGCAGACGAGAGATGCCGCGCGGATGAAAATCGACCCGATCCATCAGTTCAACGTCGAACCGCTCTTCACGATCGGCCGTATCGGCGATCACACGATCGCCTTCACCAATGCCTCTCTCTACATGTTCGTCGCGGTGGGGATCATCGCGCTGCTTCTGCTCACCAGCGGCAAGCAGCTGGTTCCGGGGCGTCTGCAGTCGGTGGCCGAGCTCTCCTATGAGTTCGTGGCCAGCATGATCCGCAGCACTGCCGGAGCGGATGGCATGCGGTTCTTCCCGCTGATCTTCTCGCTGTTCATGTTCATCTGCGTCTCGAACCTCGTAGGCATCGTTCCGTACACGTTCACCGTGACGAGCCATCTCATCGTCACTGCGGCGCTGGCGCTGCTGGTGTTCTTCACGGTCCTGATCTACGGCCTCTACAAGAACGGCCTGAAGTTCCTGAAAGTGTTCGTGCCCTCGGGCGTTCCCGGCTACATCCTGCCGCTGGTCATGGCGATCGAGGTGCTGTCGTTCTTCCTGCGGCCGGTCTCGCACAGCGTTCGACTGTTCGCGAACATGCTCGCGGGCCACATCGCGCTGAAGGTGTTCGCCGGCTTCGTTGCCATGCTCGGCGCGTCTCTTGGCGTGGTCGGCTGGATCGGCGGTGTCATGCCGCTGGCGCTCGCCGTCGCGCTCACCGCGCTCGAACTGCTGGTCGCGTTCCTGCAAGCCTATGTGTTTGCGATCTTGACCTGTATCTACCTCAACGACGCCATTCACCCTGGACACTGAGTGATCCGGGTGCTTTTCCACCCACACCTGTCTTTCTTCCAAGGAGTCAAAAATGGATCCGCAAGCAGCTAAGTTTCTCGGCGCGGGCATCGCGTGCATCGGCATGGGCGGCGCCGGCATCGGCGTGGCCTTCATCTTCGGCAATTATCTGTCCGCAGCCATGCGCAACCCGGCAGCTGCTCAGGGTCAGTTCGGCAACCTGATCTTCGGCTTCGCCGTGACCGAAGCGCTCGGCATCTTCTCGCTGCTGATCGCTCTGCTGCTGCTGTTCGTCCCGCTCTGAACGCGTTCGCGCCGCTTCCAGGTGGGAGGCGGCGCGTCTGACAGCAACAGGAGAACTCCATGGCTGAAAGTCATGGCGGCGCCAAAGGTACCGGCGCTCACACGGAGGCCGATGGCGGTCACCACGGCGGTGGCTTTCCGCCTTTCGAGAGCAGCACCTTTGCTTCGCAACTGGTGTCGCTCGCGATCGCCTTCGTCGCGCTGTATCTGATCGTCTCCCGGTTCGCGCTGCCGCGTGTCGGGGGTGCGATCGAGGCGCGTCAGAACAAGATCGAGGGCGATCTCGCCGAAGCGCAGAAGCTGAAGGACCAGTCCGAGGCGGCGCTCAAGGCCTATGAAGGCGAGCTCGCGTCGGCGCGCGCACGCGCACAGGCGATCGGCAACGAATCCCGCGAGAAGGCGAATGCGCAGGCGGAAGCCGAACGCAAGGCGCTGGAAGAGCAACTGTCCGCCAAGCTCGCCGAGGCGGAGAAGACCATTGCCTCGACCCGCGCGACCGCCATGAGCAACGTCCGCGGCATCGCGGCCGATGCAGCCGGCACCATCGTTCAGCAGCTCACGGGCGTCGTTCCGGATGCAGCGTCGGTCAATGCCGCCGTTGATGCGACCTTGAAGGGTTAGTCTCGATGTTCTTCACACCTGAGTTTTGGGTCGCCGTCGCCTTCGTGATCCTGATGGTGATCTTCGCCTATGTGGGGGTGTTCAAGACGGCGATGTCGGCGCTCGATCATCGCGCCGCTCGTATCAAGGCCGAGCTGGACGAGGCGGCGCGCCTCAAGCAGGAGGCCACCAAGGTGCTCGCCGACTACAAGGCGCGCACTGCCGGTGCCGAGCGCGAGGCCGCCGACATCATCGCCAACGCGAACGCCGAAGCGGAGCGCATCGCAGCAGAGGCCAAGGCGAAATTGGAAGATTTCGTCACCCGCCGCACCAAGACCGCCGAGGGCAAGATCGCACTCGCCGAGGCTCAGGCTCTCGCGGACGTCCGGGCAGCCGCCGCGGAAGCCGCCGTGCAGGCTGCCTCCACGATCCTGTCGCAGTCAGTCAAGGGCCAGATCGCCGACGACCTGCTCGCCAAGGGCATCAACGAAGTCAGGCAGAAGCTGAACTGAGGGGTTTGCCTTACCCAATCAAAAAGCCGGCGCGACGAGCGCCGGCTTTTTTGTCTGTCGGGTAACAGCATCCACAAGTGCGGTATCATTACCCACCTTGCGCGCACTTGCGCACTGGGGCGGGTGATCCAGTACGCCGAGGCTTCTCAGTTCAAGCACCGCGGCCTCTGGAATACTGGATTGCCCGCCTTCGCGGGCAATGACAGCTGACATTGCCGCAAGATCTCCCCTACTTCTTCTTCTTCCCTCTCGGCTCCGGCGAGAGCGCCTGCGGGTCGAAGCCGACATAGAAGATGTAGGTATCGGCAACCGCGGGCGCCGGCACCGGATAGGCCAGATCCTCGGCGACGAAGGTGAAGGGCACGCTGCCGCCTTCCGACATCGCCACCGTGGTCCGGTAGGCCTTCGAGGCGATCACCTTCTCGCCGACGCCGCCCTGCACGACGGCGATGCGCAGCGGCACCTCGACGGAGGCAGGCGCCCCGGCGGGGCCGGCGATGACACGGCCCTGGATGCCGATCCGGGCCGTGATGCCGGCACTGCTGCGCAAGCATTCGCGCGCCATCTTGGTGATCGAGGCCTGGAAGCGGATGTCATTGCCGACCGCCGGCTTGCCGCTGGCGCCGACCGCGTAGGTCGAGGCGCCCGCGCGCACCGTGACCTGCGGGCAATCGAGGTCGTCTTCGGCCGGCTGCCCGGGCGCAGGCGCCGGCTTCGGCTCCGCCGGCTCGTCGGACTTGCCGCCGAACAGGCTCTTGAAGCGGTCGGTCAACGACTGTGCCGCTACCGGCGAGACGGAGGCGAGCCCGACCGATAATGCCAGCACGACCGCTGCGCCCCGCCGCAACCTCGTCCGCGATGACCGAAGCTCCTGCACCATCAACACCCGTACTCCATGACAATGTTCCGGCCGGGTTATATCGCCAATATCGGCGAACCCAAGGCGGCAAGAAGGGATTTGGCCGCATCCATCAGGCTGCTCAGCCGCGGAAGTCCTCGTGCAGCAGGCCGAACAGCAGGTGATCCTGCCAGACCCCGTTGATGCAGAGATAGCGGCGCGCCAGGCCCTCGCGCGAGAAGCCGCACTTCTCCAGCACCCGGATCGACGGCGCATTGGTCGGGATGCAGGCGGCCTCGACCCGGTGCAGATTGAGCTCGCCGAACAGCGTCGGCAGCAGCACTCGCAGTGCGGCCGTCATGTAGCCGCGATGGGCATAAGGCTGGCCGACCCAATAGCCGATGGTGCCGGCCTGCACGATGCCGCGCCGGACATTGGCGAGCGTGATGCCGCCGACCAGGGCACCGTCGAGCTCGCGGAAGATCAGAAAGGGATAGGAGCGGTCCGCGGCAATGTCCTCGGCATAGCGGCGCAGGCGACGGCGGAAGCCGGAGCGGGTGAGATCGTCGGACGGCCAGATCGGCTCCCAAGGCGTCAGATAGTCGCGGCTGGTCTCGCGCAAATGAGCCCATTGCAGGAAGTCGGACATTTGCGGCGCGCGCAGGAGCAGCCCGTTGCCGCGCGGCGCCAGGGCGGCGGGTCCACTGGATGGCAGGCGAAAGAGGGCCATGGTGATGCTTCCCGGGGCGAGGCCCGCACGCGGCTCCTAATGCAGCCGCGCCTTGGCGCGCGCCCGTGTCAATCCTTCCGCAAAAGACACCGCCGTGTCCAGACCCCTGCCGCTGCCCAATGCGACGACCGCAGGCCGGCTGCGCGACAGCAGCGCACGGGCCGCGTCCCGGGTCGATTCGATGCTGACGGCGTCGATCCGGGCAACCAGTTCCTGCACTGTCTGCGGCCGCCCGTAGGCCAGCACATGCCGGGCGAGCTGCTCGGCGCGGGAGGAGCAGCTCTCCAGCGCCATCAGCAACCCCGCCTTCATCTGTGCCTTGGCTCGGGCGATCTCGGCGTCGGTCAGCGTCTCCACCGATTCGTTCATGATGTCGACCACGACCTCCATCATCTCCGGCGCGTCGGCGGGATCGGTGCCGGTATAGAGGCCGAAAAAGCCGGTATCGGTGTAGGGGGCGTGGAAGGTGTAGATAGAGTAGCAGAGGCCGCGCTTCTCGCGCACCTCCTGGAACAGGCGCGACGACATTCCGCCGCCAAGGACATTGGTGAAGACCTGCAGCGAGAACAGCGAAGGATCGGTCTGCGGCACCCCCTCGAGCGCCAGCGTCAGATGCGCCTGCTCGAGCTCGCGATGCACCACCTTGGCGCCGCCCTGGCCGAACCGAGCGGCCTGCGGCTTCGGCCCGGGCGTCCCCTCGAAGCTCGCAAAACGCTTTTCGACCTCGGCGACGACCTGACCGTGGTCGACCGCCCCGGCCGCGGCCACCACCATGTCGGGCCCGCGATAATGCGTCGACAGATAGCCACGCAGCATGTCGCGGTTGAAGGCGCGCAGCGTCTTGGCGGTGCCGAGCAGCGAACGGCCCATCGGCTGGTCGGGATAGCAGAGCTCGTTCAGATGCTCGAACACGACGTCATCGGGCGTGTCCTGCGCGGCACCGATCTCCTGCACGATGACGTTCTTCTCGCGCTCCAGCTCGTCGGGCTCAAAGGCCGGATTGGCGAGGATGTCGGCGAGCACGTCGAGCGCGAGCGGCACGTCGGCCTTTAGCACCCGCGCGTAATAGGACGTGGTCTCGGTCGAGGTGCCGGCATTGAGGTCGCCGCCGACCGCCTCGATCTCCTCGACGATCTCGCGCGAGGAGCGCCTGGTCGTGCCCTTGAACGCCATGTGTTCCAACAGATGCGAGATGCCGTGCTCGTTCGGCTTCTCGTCGCGTCCGCCGACGCCGGCCCAGACGCCGAGCGCCGCCGTCTCGAGGTGGGGCATCTCGTCGGTGACGACGGTGAGGCCGGAGGCAAGCTTGGACATCTCGACGCTCATCCGGCAACTCCCTGCTTTGCGGCGCGGCTGGCGGACAGCACGAACCGCTCGAGCTCGACCTGATCGTTCTTCATCACCCTCATGTGTTCGGATTTGGTCATCAGGCCGTCGAGCCAGGCCGGCAGTTGCGGCCGCTGGCCGCAAGCCGCCTCGACGGCGTCGGGGAACTTGGCCGGATGGGCGGTGGAGAGCACGATGCTCGGCACCTTCGTATCGGTGGTGTCGCGGTCCGCGACGGCGAGCGCCACGGCGGTATGAGGATCGACCAGCTCGCCTGCTTCGCGCCAGGCGGCGCGGATCGCAGCCGCAGTCTCGGTCTCGTCGGCGCGCCCGGCATCGAACTCCTCGCGGATCGCGGCGAGTGTCGCATCGGGCAGCACGAAGCGGCCGGACTGCTTCAGCTGTTCCATCAGGCGGCGCACGCCGTCGGCATCGCGCCGGCCGGCCTCGAACAGCAGCCGTTCGAAGTTCGAGGAGATCTGGATGTCCATCGACGGCGATGCCGTCGCGTGCACCTCACGCACCTCGTAGATGCCGGTCTTCAGCGTGCGCGCCAGGATGTCGTTGACGTTGGCGGCGATGCGCAGGGTGCGCACCGGCAGCCCCATGCGCTTGGCGACGTAGCCGGCGAAGATGTCGCCGAAATTGCCCGTCGGAACGACGAAATCGACCGCGCGCGCCGGAGCACCGACCGCGACGGCAGAGGTGAAATAGTAGACCACCTGCGCGACGATGCGCGCCCAGTTGATGGAATTGACGCCGGAGAGCGAGGTCGCATCGCGGAAGCGATGGTTGTTGAACATTCCCTTCACGAGCGCCTGGCAGTCGTCGAAGGTGCCCTCGATGGCGAGCGCATGGACGTTGGCCGCGCCCGTCGTGGTCATCATCCGCCGCTGCACCTCGGAGATGCGGCCGTGCGGAAACAGCACGATTAGATCGACGTTCTCGAGGCCCGCAAAGGCTTCGACCGCGGCGCCGCCGGTATCGCCTGACGTCGCGACCACGATGGTGGTGCGCTGGCCGCGCTTTTCTAGCACATGGTCCATCAGCCGCGAGATCAGCTGCATCGCCACGTCCTTGAAGGCGAGCGTCGGACCGTGGAACAGCTCCAGCACGAACTGGTGCGGGGACATCTGGCGCAGCGGCACCACCGCAGGATGGCGGAAGGTGGCATAGGCCTCGTTCGCCATGCGCCCGAGCTCGGCGTCGGAAATCTCGCCACCGGCGAAGGGACGAATCACGTCGACCGCGACCTCCCAATAGGGGCGGCCGAAGAAGCCGGCGATCGTCTCGCTCGGAAGCTGTGGCCACACCGCCGGCACATACAGGCCGCCGTCGCGGGCAAGCCCGGTCAGCATCACGTCACAAAAGCCGAGTTCGGGGGCTTCGCCCCGGGTCGAGATATAGCGAGTCAAACTGCCCTCCAAAGGCGGCCGGGCCGGAGCTCGACCCTTAAGCCTTTGATTTTACGTAATTACTTGTCAACAGCCGGTGGCTTTGAACCACCATAGAGTGTTTTGCGGCATCGGGAAACCGCTTCCGGCGTACCCCTCGCCCAATGAAAAAGGGCTGCGGCATTGCCGCAGCCCTTCTCTTGGAAGGCCTGTCGTTGTGTGCAGACCAGTTGCCTCGTCGGGGTCGCCGAGCCCTCAAAACTGTTCCGGCAAGCTTTCGTCGCCTGTCATGAAATCGTCAAGTCCAAAACCCCGCGCGTGTCGAAAATGTTCCTATTCTTCCCGATCCGGCTCTGGTTCGCTTTTGGCAGTTGCAGCCAAGCCCCGGCCGTGATCCTGACCCTGAATTCCGCTTTTTCCCGAATCAGTCGCGGGAACGAATACAGCCTCGGCCCATTGTGTCGGCGGATGGGTGTCAGCCCGTTGTCCAATGCATTGCCCGGCCAACGGCGGCGTCGATCCGTCGGCCGAACCGCTGCATCCCGGAGCAGCCGGTTCGGTCGATGGCGAAAGTCAGTTCATTCCGATTTCCACTGCGATCCGGATCAGGTCGGAATGGTTCTTGGCGCCAAGCTTCTGCTTGAGCAGGGACGTGGTGTTGGCGACCGTCTTGTAGGAGATGCCGAGCGCCTCGGCGACCTCGACGATCTTGTCGCCGCGTCCGAGCAAGCGAAGAATTTCGAGCTCCCGCGGCGTCATCTGTGACGCGGGGTTGGCCTTGATCGCCGCGCCGGAAAACGTCACGGCTTCCGCAAGCTGCGGCGAGATGAAGTTGTCACCCGCGACCACCTTGCGCACCGCTTTGAGCAGGATCCTGGGATCGTCGCCTTTGGAGACATAGCCCTGCGCCCCGAGCTCGACGGCCCGCACGACGAACGCCGGATCGTCGTTCATGCTGAACATGATGATCTTGGCGTCGGGGTCGTCCTTGCGGATGCGCCGCATCAGCTCGAACCCGGAGACGTCGGGCAGACTGATGTCGATCACGGTGACGTCGGGCCGCTTGCTGACATAGGCGCGATGCCCGGATTTGGCATCGCTCGCCTCGTCAATGCGGATTGAATGGTCGGATGCGAACAGGGTGCGGCAGCCGGACAGCACCACGGGATGGTCGTCGACGATCAGGACCCTCGTCGCCAGCTTGGCGGTATCTTGCATCGCGCACTCTCTTGTTTTTCGACTCATAGCCCGCCGGGAATAAATGGAAAGAGCAAATCCGGCCGATACGCGTTAGAATTGACCTAATGTGGCGACGACTTTCGTTCCGAACGCAATTGTTTCTCCCGCTCGGCGCGAGCCTTCTCGCAGCCCTGATCCTGGGCGGCATATTACTGCGGATATTTGCACCAGGTCAGGTAGCTGATGAACACGAGCCGGCTCGACGCTCGATCCAGACCATCGCCGCCGCGCTCAACAGCACCCTGCGCGCATCGGACAATCCGCAAAAGACCCTCGATGCATTTGTTCAGTCCTTGGACGCCTCCACGGATATTCAATTCCGCCGCATGGACGGAGGTCCCCCGCCTTCTCCGAAAGACTTGCGCAACCTGAAGAAGGTTCCGCAATGGTTCGTCAACCTCATCACCATACCAGAGATGGAAGCGGCGTTTCCGATCGTCATAGACGGCAGACATGTCGGCGATATCGTGTTCTTCCCGGACATATCGGCCGACTTGTTCGAGAAGTGGATCGGCTTCCTTGCGCTGACCAGCCTGGTCGCTGTCCTGATGGTGCTCACCGGCACCGTTGCCTATGTCTTCGCCGGTTCGGCCCTGCGCCCCCTGCAACATCTCGGCGACGGTCTTACGCGGATTCGGCGCGGCGACTACGCAAGGCCGATCCCGGTCGGAGGACCGCCGGAGATCCGGCAGAGCTGCGAGGAAGCCAATGCGCTGGCAGCGACACTGGCGCAACTCAGCCAGGACAATCGCTATCTGATGCACCGCCTGGTGTCGCTGCAGGATGACGAGCGGCGCGATCTCGCCCGCGAACTGCACGACGAGCTCGGGCCCCTCCTCTTCAGCATCCGCGCCGGCACGATCGCGCTGACCGATGCCTCCGAGCCAACGGGACATCTCGGCAATTCGGCACAGGACCTGCTGCAATCGGTCGAGGCCCTGCAGCAGACCAACCGCCGCATCCTGGACCGGCTGCGGCCGCTCTATATCGAAGAGCTCGGCCTTTCGAGCAGCGTGCAAACGCTGCTCCGGAATTTTCGCAAGCAGGCACCTCATATCGTGCTGACGGATGCGATCGATCGCGATCTCAGCGCAATCGGCGGACCGCTGGCGCAGACCGTCTATCGAGTGATCCAGGAGGCACTGACCAACGTGCTGCGACATGCCAACGCGGGCAACGCACATGTGCAGGCGACGGTTGCCGACAAGACGCTCGTCGTCGAGATCTCCGACGATGGCGGCGGTTTCCCTGCGGACAACGTCTTCGGCCGGGGCCTGACCGGCATGCATGAGCGCGTGCGCGCGCTCAGCGGATCGCTATCGCTGTTGCGCGTGGATGACCGAACCTACGTGCGCTGCCGCCTTCCGGCGGAGACGATGCGGGACGTTCCGTCACCAGGCTAATTCAGCAGGCGCAACCATCATGCGCATTCTGTCGCGCCGGTTCGCACAGCGTGCTGCGGATCTTGCCATCCGGGCTGAAGCGGAACGAGGCCTGAATGCGCAGCGCGCCGGCGACGGAATATTCGAGGTGGACGCCGTGGGGCGCGGGATTGATCTCTTCCAGCCCGAACCCCGCCGAGGAGAAGGCGCTGAGCCGCGGCTGCCAATAGGCCTCGATCTCGCTCCGGCCACGAAAGCGCCGCGCGCCGTCGCAGGTGCATTCGAGCTGCGCGTCGTCGGCATAGAGGTCGAGCAGGGCTGTGAGGTCGCCCTTACGGCAGGCATCCACCCAGTCGACGATAATTCCCATCTGGTCGAAATCACTCACGCCGCACCCAATCTGCCGCGGACAATATTGGCGGCTTAGAACCACCCTCGTGAATATGCGCTGAATAATAAACCCCGGGCGATACCGGGTTCCCTCGATGGACCTGCCAATGAGCTCAGCTCTGCCGCCGGCCTCTTGCCCACACGCCGAAGGCGATGAGCACGGCGCCTGCAAGCGTGAACCAGGTGATTGCATATTGCAGATGGTCGTCCTTGAGATTCACCTGGAGCGGTCCCGGACGCGGGATGCCGTTCGCCGGCGCGGGCCGTTCGAGATCGATATAGAACGGCGCAACCGTGCCCCAGCCCAGCACGCTTGCGATTGCCAGATGATCGCGCACGAACCAGAGCCGCTTGCCGCGATTCTCCGCCGGAGTCAGCCAGCTTGGCGCCTCGGGAAAGCGCAGATAGCCGGTGAGCTCAACCGGTTGGCCCGTGATAAGCTTGTTCACCGCGCGATCCTCGACGCCGCGGTCCTGCATCGTGTTCTCGACGAAACCCGCGTCGATCACGACCATCTCGCCGCCGGGAAGCCGCGCCGGCAGGAACGCCCAGGTGCCGGGGCCGGAGGCGTCCTTGCGCACCGCCGAGCCGGAGGAATAGACCATTGCATCGGGGAGGGCTGCGTAGGTCGCGGTGAAGCTGACGCGGCGGAATTCGTCGCGGGCGGGATTGAGCGCGACCCATTGCGCGGACGGCGGCAGCGCAACCGGCGCGGCCGCAAGCCGCTCGGTGAGCGCCGCAATCAACTCGTGCTTGGCGGTGCGGCGCTGCAGCTGCCAGACACCGAGCGCCACGAACACAGCCGTGAGGAACAGCGTGAATAGCGCGAAGCCGGCCACGGGGGCCTTGCGCGACGCAGGCTCATTCATTTCGCGCGATCGACCAACCGGCCCGGCGCCGCCTTGTGGTGGAATTGCAGCGCGATCAGCAACGACTTCATCGAGCGCAGCGGCAACAGCGTGGTGGCGAGGATGAGCGGCAGCCAGAGCACCGCATGCAGCCAATATGGCGGCTGGTATTTGACTTCGACGATGAGGGCGCACGCGACGACGATGCC
This sequence comes from Bradyrhizobium sp. SUTN9-2, assembly GCF_003122645.1. Taxonomy (NCBI): domain Bacteria; kingdom Pseudomonadati; phylum Pseudomonadota; class Alphaproteobacteria; order Hyphomicrobiales; family Nitrobacteraceae; genus Bradyrhizobium; species Bradyrhizobium sp. SUTN9-2. The sequence goes on along the minus strand of NZ_LAXE01000001.1, from coordinate 1,334,577 downwards.
GCCGGCCAGCATGATGATGAAGATCGCCGGGCCGTCGCCGGTATCGATGAAGGCATAGTCGAGCCCGCAACGGTCGCATGCGGGCGCGAGCGTCAGAAAGCCCGCATAAAGCTTGCCCTGGCCGCAGCGCGGGCATTTGCAGGCAAGCCCACGCAGCGCGCTTTGCAGGACGGTGGTTTCGGACGGGGGTGTGCCGGCACTGTCGTTCATGATGGCGGACTCTATCACAGTTTCCGACGAAACTTCCGGCGGCCGGAAAGCGAAAGGGCGGCCCTGCGGCCGCCCTTTCTGATCGGTTCGATCGGGCTCAGTGCGCGGCGCTGGCCATGGTCTCGGCGCCGCGTCCCCAGACGTAGATGCAGAGGAACAGGAACAGCCAGACCACGTCGACGAAGTGCCAGTACCAGGCCGCGAACTCGAAGCCGAGATGCTGCTTCGGCGTGAAGTGACCGGCATAGGCGCGGAACAGGCACACCAGCAGGAAGATGGTGCCGACCAGCACATGGAAGCCGTGGAATCCGGTCGCCATGAAGAACGTCGCGCCGTAGACGTTGCCACCGAAGGAGAACGCCGCGTGGGCGTACTCATAGGCCTGCACGCAGGTGAAGAGCGCGCCGAGGACGACGGTGAGGATCAGGCCATACTTCAGGCCCTGGCGGTCGTTCTCGAGCAGCGCATGGTGCGCCCAGGTGACGGTGGTGCCTGACGTGAGCAGGATCAGCGTGTTCAGCAGCGGCAGATGCCAGGGATCGAAGGTCTCGATGCCCTTCGGCGGCCAGGTGCCCGGGACCGCGCAGGCGCCGGGCTGCGTGCCGAGGCCGCAACCGAACACCGCATCGCGGGTGGCGTGGACGGCATCGGCCGGAAACAGCGCCGCGTTGAAATAGGCCCAGAACCAGGCGACGAAGAACATCACCTCGGAGGCGATGAACAGGATCATGCCGTAGCGGTGATGCAGCTGCACGACCCGGGTGTGATCGCCCTTGTACTGGGCCTCCTTGATCACGTCGGCCCACCAGCTCGCCATGGTGTAGAGCACGCCCACGGTGCCGACGCCGAATACGATCGGCGCCGCCGAGAACATGTGGTGCATCCAGGCGACCGCGCCGACCGCCATGATGAAGGCCGAGAGCGAGCCGACCGCCGGCCAGGGAGAGGGATCGACCAGGTGATAGTCGTGATGCTTGGTGTGCGCCGTGGCCATTTCCGTCTCTCTCCTCAATCCCGTGCCTGTCCGGCACTTATCCCCTTGCGTCCAACCGCCTGCGCGTGAGCCCTGCGGTCAAAGATTTCCCTTGCGCTTGTCGGCTTCGCCCGATGCCAGCGGTTTCACCACGGGATCGCGCACCGGATAGAACGTGTAGGACAGCGTGATCGTGCTCAGCCCGTCGTTCTCGTGGTCGGCGGCGATCGACGGGTCGACGTAGAACACGACCGGCATCTCGCGCTTCTCACCGGGTGCCATGGTCTGCTCGGTGAAGCAGAAGCAGTTGATCTTCTGGAAATAGGCGCCGACCGTCAGGGGCGCGACGTTATAGGCGGCCTGGCCCGCGGTGGCGCGCGCCGCCTGGTTGGTCACGGTGTAGAAGACGGTCACGACCTGGCCGATATTGACCTCGATCTCGCTCTGCTCCGGCTCGAACTTCCAGGGCAGGCCGGGCGCGACGTTGGAATCGAAGCGCACCGAGATCTTCCGCGCGATCGGGCCCGTGGCCGGCGCAGAGGTCGCCACCTGCGTCGTGCCGTTGAATCCGGTGGCGCGGCAGAACCAATTGTAGAACGGCACCGCCGCGTAGGAGGCGCCGACCATCAGCGCGACCACGCCGCCGCAGATGGACGCGACCACCACATCGCGCCCCAGCCCGCGGCCCTTGCCCAGGTTGCGATGGCCCGGCTTGGCGCTGACGTCCTGCGATATGGTGGGCTCGTGATCCATATTTCCTACATCGGCCGCACGAGCACGGCCGGCCCCTTGACCATGGTGACGGCGAAGAACAGCACCACGAGCACGCCGAGCGCCAAAGCGATCGCGATGGAGCGCTGACGACGGCTCTTCCGCTGCGCCTCGGTGAGGACGATTCCTTCCGGCTCGGGTTTGTCGGCCATCGCGGTGATCATGCGCCCCCAACCATCGGAGCAAGCGCCCGGTACACGACCTCGGCCAGCAGGGTCGCAAACAGCGCGAACAGGTACAGGATCGAGAAGGCAAACAGCTTGCGGGTCGCGCGCAGCGACTGGCTGCGCTCGCGGCGCAGATAGACGTTGATGGCGAGCACCAGCATGCCGGCACCGAGAATCAGCGAGACCACGCCGTAGACGGCATCGAAATAGCCGAGCGCCCAGGGCGCGGCGGCGACCGCGATCAGCACGATGGTGTAGAGCAGGATCTGCAGACGCGTGGCGTCGGGACCGGCGACGTTCGGCAGCATCGGAATGCCGGCGCGCGCGTAGTCGTCGGAGCGGAACAGCGCCAGCGCCCAGAAATGCGGCGGGGTCCAGAAGAAGATGATGGCGAACAGCAGCAGCGGCTCGACATCGACCGTGCCCGTCACCGAGGCCCAGGCCACCACCGGCGGCAGCGCACCGGCGGCGCCGCCGATCACGATGTTCTGCGCGGTCCAGCGCTTCAGCCACATCGTGTAGATCACGACGTAGAAGAAGATGGTGAAGGCGAGCAGCGCACCCGCGATCCAGTTGACGAGGATGCCGAGCGTCATCACCGAGAAGAAGGCGAGCGTCATGCCGAACGCCATCGCCTCGGGGCGGGTGATGCGGCCGCGCGGGATCGGCCGGTTCGCCGTGCGCGACATCTTGGCGTCGATGTCGCCTTCGAGCGCCATGTTGAGCGCCCCGGAGGCACCGGCGCCGACGGCAATGCAGAGCAGCGAGGTGATCGCCAGCACCGGGTGGAAATGCCCCGGGGCCATCGCCATCCCGACCAGCGCAGTGAAGATCACCAACGACATCACCCGCGGCTTGAGCAATGCGAGATAATCGCCAACCTCCGCTTCGGAGATGTGGGGATTGATGTCGATGGCGTTGTTGTCGAGGACGGACACTTAGATCTACTCGCTTCGTTACAGCGCCGCGGCGCCCGTCACGGGCGCCGCGGGGGATTGGTTACTGCACGCGGGGCAGCACTTCGAACTGATGGAAGGGCGGCGGCGAGGACAGCGTCCACTCCAGCGTGGTCGCGCCGGCACCCCAGGGATTGTCGCCTGCCGGCACCCTCTTCATGAAGGCGTCCAGCACGCAGTAGAGGAAGATAAGCACGCCGAAGCCGGAGATGTATGAGCCGACCGACGAGACCAGGTTCCAGCCCGCGAACGCATCGGGATAGTCGATGTAGCGGCGCGGCATGCCGGACAGGCCGAGGAAGTGCTGCGGGAAAAACACCAGGTTGACGCCGACGAAGGTGACCCAGAAGTGCAGCTTGGCAAGGCCCTCATTGTACATGTAGCCCGACATCTTCGGAAACCAGTAGTACCAGCCGGCGAAGATCGCGAATACCGCGCCGAGCGACAGCACGTAGTGGAAGTGGGCGACGACGTAGTACGTCTCCTGGAGCACGCGATCGACACCCGCGTTCGCCAGCACGACGCCGGTCACGCCGCCGACCGTGAACAGGAAGATGAAGCCCACCGCCCAGATCATCGGCGCGCGGAATTCGATCGAGCCGCCCCACATCGTGGCGATCCAGGAGAAGATCTTCACGCCGGTCGGAACCGCGATGACCATCGTGGCGGCGACGAAATAGGCCTGCGTCGCCGAGGACATGCCGACCGTGTACATGTGGTGCGCCCACACCACGAAGCCGATGCCGCCGATCGCGACCATGGCATAGGCCATGCCGAGATAGCCGAACACGGGCTTGCGCGAGAAGGTCGAGACGATCTGGCTGATCATGCCGAAGCCGGGCAGGATCAGGATGTAGACCTCGGGGTGACCGAAGAACCAGAACAGATGCTGGAACAGCACGGGGTCGCCGCCGCCGTCGGGGGCGAAGAACGTCGTGCCGAAATTGCGGTCGGTGAGCAGCATGGTGATCGCACCGGCGAGCACCGGCAGTGACAACAGCAGCAGGAACACCGTCACCAGGATCGACCACACGAACAGCGGCATCTTGTGCAGGGTCATGCCCGGCGCGCGCATGTTGAAGATGGTGGTGATGAAGTTGATCGCGCCCAGGATCGAGGAAGCACCGGCGAGGTGCAGCGACAGGATCGCGAAGTCAACCGCCGGGCCGGGATGGCCCGAGGTCGACAGCGGCGCGTAGATGGTCCAACCCGCCCCGACGCCGTTGGAGCCCGGCTCGCCCTCGACGAAGGTCGACATCAAGAGCAGCGCGAACGATGCCGGCAGCAGCCAGAACGAGATGTTGTTCATGCGCGGGAACGCCATGTCTGGCGCGCCGATCATCAGCGGCACGAACCAGTTGCCGAAGCCGCCGATCATCGCGGGCATGACCATGAAGAAGATCATGATCAGGCCGTGCGAGGTCACGAACACGTTGTAGGTATGGGCCTCGTGGAAGACCTGCACGCCCGGATACATCAACTCGGCCCGGATCGCGATCGACATCGCCGCACCGATGATGCCGGCGACGACCGCGAAGATCAGGTACATCGTGCCGATGTCCTTGTGATTGGTCGAATAGACGTAGCGCCGCCATCCGGTCGGATGGGCATGCTCGTCATGATGCGCGTGATCGCCGTGTGCCGCTGCGCTCGTTGCCATTTTCAAATCCTGCCTTGCGTCCCATTCGGACCTTTGGAGGTCCCACCCTTATCGCTTTCAGTCCCTCAGGCCGCCCCCGGCGCTTACTGCGTCGGGCCGGCCGCGGAGGCGTAGGTGCTGGTGCCGCCGCTCGCAAATTTCTTCTTCGCCGTCTCGACCCAGGAGGCGAACTCCTGGTCGCTCACCACGCGGATCGCAATCGGCATGAAGGCGTGATCCTTGCCGCACAGTTCCGAGCACTGACCGTAGTACATGCCGGTCTTGGTAGCCTTGAACCAGGTCTCGTTCAGACGGCCGGGAATGGCGTCGATCTTGACGCCGAAAGCCGGCAGCGCGAACGCATGGATGACGTCCGCACCCGTGGTCTGGACGCGAATCACCTTGTTGACCGGCACCACCATCTCGTTGTCGACGCCGAGCAGACGGGGCTGCTTGTCCTGCGCCATCAGCGAATCGAATTCGAACTTGCCGTTATCCGGATAGGCATAGGACCAGTACCACTGCTTGCCGGTCGCCTTCACGGTCAGGTCCGCTTTCGGAATGTCGAGCTCCAGGAACAGCAGCCGGAACGACGGCACCGAAATGCCGACCAGGATCAGCACCGGGACGAGCGTCCAAGCCACCTCGATCAGCGTGTTGTGGGTGGTCCGCGACGGCACCGGATTGGCCTTCGCGTTGAACTTGACGACCACGATCACGAGCAGCGCCAGGACGAACAGCGTGATCAGAGTGATCAGCACGAAGAGGAAGTTATGGAACCAGACGATGTTGTCCATCACCGGGGAACCGGACTGCTGAAGCGTCCACTCCCACGGCGCCGGCTGCCCGAGCTCGGCCAAGGCCGCACCACCCGTCGCCAGCGTGACTCCAGTCGCCACCAAGGCGATGGTGGCCAATCCCAGCAATTGCCGGCCCACCCGACCCATCGACATCCTCATGTCGTTCGCGCTCCCCTTCCGAGATCACCCCACGTGCATTCCCCTGCTTGCGGGAAACGCTTATTCGATCCGCCAGTCCGACAAACCGCCACGCAAGAATACCTCTAAGAGGAATTGGGGCCAGATCGCTAGAACGCGAAATCAAGCCTCTCAAACCATAATTCTTGATCTATCGCAATGCAGTCTTGAGCCCCGCCTGCCAGCCATCACCGGCAAGATATTTCCCAGCAAGATCAGACAAAAATACCGTTTCCCGGGACGCTGCGGCTTGACAGCGGAATTGCCCGCGGTAGGCACTGGAAGACTGCCACGCGGCAGCCTGATTCGTGCGGGCAATGGCGGTGTGGGCGGCGCGGAATTTGCTTGGGAATCGCCTTCAAGACGCCGTCATTCCGTATCAGTCCGCCAGATCAGTCCGCCAAGCGCGAGCAACCCAGGCGAGCAGAGGGACCGACCCGATGGGGCTTTCGAGATCGATGGCAAGGCCGGCGAACGGCCTCCCGGCGCTCGCCGGCCTCGTGGCTGCGATGGTCCTGCTGGCGCTGCCGGGGCTCGCCCATGCGCAGGGCGCGGTGCGCTCCGTCCATGGCGACTGGCAGATCCGCTGCGACACCCCGCCCGGCGCCCAGACCGAGCAATGCGCCCTGATCCAGAGCGTGGTGGCCGAAGACCGCTCCAATGCCGGCCTGACCGTGATCGTGCTCAAGACCGCCGACCAGAAGAGCCGGCTGATGCGCGTGGTCGCTCCGCTCGGGGTCCTCTTGCCCTCCGGCCTCGGGCTCAAGCTCGACAACCAGGACGTCGGCCGCGCCGGCTTCGTCCGCTGCCTGCCCAATGGCTGCGTCGCCGAGGTCGTGCTGGAAGACAAGCTGCTCGGCCAGCTCCGCAGCGCCAAGACCGCGACCTTCATCATCTTCGAGACGCCGGAAGAAGGCATCGGCTTCCCGCTCAGCCTGAACGGACTGGGTGAGGGCTATGACAAGCTGCCGTAGCAGCGGCTAACCTTGACAATCCTTTTGTTTCCGTAATGTGAGGCTTCGCGCTCTCGCGGAACCGATCCGAAACCATTATCTTGCCCCACATCCCCGGCTAATGGACGGACGCATGACCAATCCTGCCACGACCTCCCTGCTCGACCGTGCCAATCTCGATCGCGACCAGGTTCGCAGCGAGGTCGCGCGTGGGCTTTCCGGCGCCGACGACGGCGAGCTGTTCCTGGAATACAGCCAGACCGAAGCTCTCATGTTCGACAATGGGCGGCTGAAGCAGGCGACCTACGACACCTCGCAGGGTTTTGGCCTGCGCGCCGTCAAGGATGATGCGGTCGGCTATGCGCATTCCTCCGACGTGTCGCTGCCGGCGCTGATTCGCGCGGCGGACGCGGTTGCCGCCGTGCGCGGCGGCTACTCCGGCAGCTTCTCGGCGCCGCCGCCGCATACCAATGTCCGCCTCTATGGCGACGACAATCCCCTGGATGCCCCAGGCTTCGAGACAAAAGTAAAACTGCTCGCCGAGATCGACGCTTACCTGCGCGACAAGGATCCACGGGTGCGGCAGGTCAGCGTCAGTCTCGGCGCGACCTGGCAGGTCGTCGAGATCCTGCGGCCCGACGGAGAGAGCTATCGCGACATCCGTCCGCTGGTGCGCGTCAACATCTCCGTGGTCGCCGGCCAGGGCGACCGGCAGGAGAGCGGCAGCAAGGGCTATGGCGGCCGCGCCGGCTATGCCGAGTTCATCGAGAGCAGGAATTGGCGCGAGGCCGCCGACGGCGCGCTGCGCGAGGCGCTGGTCAATCTGGAATCGATTCCGGCGCCCGCCGGCGAGATGGACGTCGTGCTCGGCGCCGGCTGGCCCGGCGTGATGCTGCATGAAGCGGTGGGCCATGGCCTCGAGGGCGACTTCAATCGCAAGAAGACATCTGCTTTTGCGGGCCTGATGGGCCAGCAGGTCGCGGCCAAGGGCGTCACCGTGGTCGACGACGGCACCATCGCCTCGCGCCGCGGCTCGCTGTCGATCGACGACGAGGGCACGCCCACCAATCGCACCGTGCTGATCGAGGACGGCATCCTGGTCGGCTACATGCAGGACCGCCAGAACGCGCGGCTGATGAACATGAAGCCGACCGGCAACGGCCGTCGCCAGGGTTATGCCCATGTGCCGATGCCGCGCATGACCAACACCTACATGCTCGCCGGCGACCGCGATCCGGCCGAGATCATCGCCTCGGTGAAGAACGGCGTGTTCGCCGCGAATTTCGGCGGCGGACAGGTCGACATCACCTCGGGCAAATACGTGTTCCAGTGCACCGAGGCCTACAAGATCGAGAACGGCAAGATCGGGGCGCCCCTGAAAGGCGCCATGCTGATCGGCAACGGACCGACCGACCTGCATCGCATCCGCATGATCGGCAACGACCTCGCGCTCGACACCGGCATCGGCACCTGCGGCAAGAACGGCCAGGGCGTGCCTGTCGGCGTCGGCCAGCCGTCGCTGCTGATGGAACGCATCACCGTGGGTGGAACCGGCGCATGAGCGTTGAAGACAAGGTCACGGTCAGCCCCAAGCGCAAAAGCAGCGGCTGGGGCGGACAGATCGCTCAGCTCGCCGGCATCGTCGCCGCGGTCTTCATCGCCAAGGGTGCGCTCGCCGAGCCGTTCTACGTGCCGTCGGGCTCGATGGAGCCGACGCTCCTGATCGGTGATGCGCTGCTCGCCTCGAAATTCCCCTATGGCTACGGCACCTCGTCGCTGCCGATCCAGATCAGCCTGCCGGAAAGCGGCCGCGTGTTCGCGGAGACGCCGAAGCTCGGCGACGTCGTCGTCTTCCGCTGGCCCGGCGATCGTTCGCAGGCCTGGGTCAAGCGTGTCGTGGGTCTGCCCGGCGACCGCATCCAGATGCGGCAGGGCCAGCTCTTCATCAACGACCGTCCGGCCGAGCTGAAGCCCGACGGCATCGGTGCCGCCGAGAACGACCGTGGCGGCAGCGAGCCCGCCTATCGCTATGTCGAGACGCTGCCGAACGGCGTCTCGCATCTGATCTTCAAAATGCGCGACAGCGGTCCGCTCGACAACACGCCCGAGGTGACGGTCCCGGCCGGGCATCTGTTCGTGCTCGGCGACAACCGCGACAATTCCGCCGATAGCCGCGTGCCGCTGCGCTCCGGCGGCGTCGGCCTGCTGCCGATCGATAATCTGATCGGCCGTGCGGACGCCGTGGTCGGCTCCTGGGACCTCGGCATGCGCAGCCAGCCGGTATGGACCTGGCTGTCCGGATTCAGGCTGTCGCGGTTCTTCACCGCCGTGCACTGACCGGTCGCAGGTGAGCAAGGACGAATTCCTCGCGCTCGCCTTACGCAATCCGGTCAACGCCGCGATCGCCGACGAGCTGCACCGGCTTGCACTACCGGATGCGTGGCTGGTGTCGGGGTGCCTGGTGCAGACGGTGTGGAACGTGGTCACGGGGCGCCCGATCGACCACGGCATCGCCGATTACGACGTGTTCTATTTCGACGCCGACACATCGTGGGAGGCCGAGGACGCGGTGATCCGCACCCTCCATACGCGCCTCGCGCATCTCGGCGCCAAGATCGAGGTCCGCAACCAGGCCCGCGTGCACATGTGGTACCCGGCCAAGCACGGCCTGCCCTATCCGCCGCTGAGAAGCTCGAGGGAAGGCATCGACCGCTTCCTCACGCAGAACACGCAGGTCGGCGTCAGGCGCGCAAGCGATGGCCACGAGGTCTACGCACCGCGCGGGTTTGACGACATTGCGGCACTGATCGCGCGGCCAAATCCAGGACCGAATTTTTCCGCGGCGAACTACGAAGCGAAGGCTAAGCGCTGGAAAGCGCTGTGGCCGGAGATCACGGTGATCGCGGCGGAGTGAGGTGCCTCACGCGTCCCGTCTCTGCAGTGCGGCGCTGAAGAAGCGCCGCCATAGCGCGTCGAAGACGCGCGTAAACGCGCTGATGGCGTCCGGGGCACGAGTATGGATGCTACCGCACCACGCCCGACGTGAACCCCGCCTTCCTTCGCGGCGGCTTGATTTCCTTCTTCAGGAAGCAGCGCGCCTCGCGCCCGGTGTAGCCGGGGCGGGCATAGGTGAAGGCGCGGCATTTGTTGTCGGCGGTGCAGGCGGCCTTGCAGGCCTCGACGCTTTCGCCGTCCTTGAGCTCGAAATTGCGCAAGTCGCCGCCGGGACGGTCGATCGACGTCTCGACGCCTTCGACGCGCGGCTCGATCACGCCGGCGCCGCGCACCCCGGAGATACAGCAGCTACCCGGCACGCGGGCCGGCACGGTGTTCTTCAGCCAGCACACGGCCGAGCCGCCTTCGACATCGGGATAGTTGAAGCTCCAGGAGCGGCAACGGCGATCGCGCTCGCACAGCAGCGCGCAATCCTCGGGATCGCCGGAGGTGACGGGCATACTGAAATAGTCGCCGCCGGGCCGGTCGAACGCCGTCTGGGCAAGCGCCGGCGCGCTCGCAAACGCAAGCGAAAGCAGCGTGACACATGCCGCGGCGCTGGCCATGATGGCCCCGGACAGGCGGCCCTTCCACATCGGAACAGCTTTCGAGTTATTGACGACGCTCAGGTTTTTCAGCCGGTCATTTGATCGCCGCAAACCTGTATGGGCGATGAACGACTGAATCCTGGGTGCCCGGCTTCAGAGGTCTAGAACGCGTATTCCGCGTAGGCCGGTTCCACCGAACCCTTCCAGGGTCCGTTGAATTTATCCAGCATCTCCTCGGCCGGCGTCCGGCCGGAATCGATGATGCGATCGAGCGGCTCGAGATGCCGGGTTTCGTCGCGGCCGAGTTGATCGATCCGGCCGCGCCGGCGCAGGCCGGCATGAGCAAGAACGAGGCATTCCTTGGCGATCTCGAACAGATAGCGGTCCTTGATCCGCGCCTTGAAGCCCATGCGCGGCACGTCGTCGCGCAAGGCCTGGCGTTCATGCGCGCTCCAGTGCTTGACGATCTCCCAGGCGGCATCGAGCGAGGCATCGTCGTAGAGCAGCCCGACCCAGAACGCCGGCAGCGCCGGCAAGCGGCCCCACGGGCCGCCATCCGAGCCGCGCATCTCGAGATAGCGCTTGAGCCGCACTTCCGGGAAGATCGTCGAGAGGTGGTTGGCCCAGTCCGACAAGGTCGGACGCTCGCCGGGAAGGTTGTTGTTGCGGCCGTCGAAGAAGGCGCGGAACGAGGAGCCCGAGACGTCAATGTACTCCTCGCCGCGCTTGACGAAATACATGGGCACGTCCAGCGCATAATCGACATAGCGCTCGAACCCCATGCCGTCCTCGAACGCCCACGGCATCATGCCCGCGCGCGCATTGTCGGTGTCGCGCCAGATCTCGGACCGGAACGAGAGGAAGCCGTTCGGCCTGCCCTCGGTGAACGGTGAATTGGCGAACAGTGCAGTTGCGACCGGCTGAAGCGCGAGCGAGACGCGCAGCTTCTTGACCATGTCGGCTTCGGAGGAGAAGTCGAGATTGGTCTGCACCGTGCAGGTCCGGTACATCATGTCGAGGCCGTATTGGCCGACCTTCGGCATGTAATTGGTCATGATCTTGTAGCGGCCCTTGGGCATCACCGGGATATCGGCGCGCGACCAGGACGGCGTCATGCCGAGGCCGAGGAAGCCGATGCCGAGCGGGGTTGCGATCTCGCGCACCTGCGCCAAGTGCGCCATCAGCTCGCTCTGGGTCTGGTGCACGTTCTCGACCGGCGCGCCGGACAGCTCGAACTGTCCGCCGGGCTCGAGCGAGATGGCGCCGCCGCCGGTGACGTCGTAGAGGCCGATGATGTTGCCCTGCTCCATGATCGGCTCCCAGCCGAGCAGGAGCTTCATGCCTTCGAGCAGCGCGCCGATGCCGCGCGCGCCCTCGTAAGGCACCGGACGATGGCCGTCGAGCGTGAACGGCGTTTTCTCGTGCTCGGTGCCCATGCGGAACTCGGACGGGTCCTTGCAGCCTGCCTCGAACCACGCGACGAGCTCGTCGCGTGATTGCAGCGGCGTCATGTCGATCTGGTCTCGCGCCATATCAAACTCTAATCAAAAGCGCTTCGACCGAACGCGCGCGGGTGACAGGGACGGCCCGCGAACCCACCGGTTGCACGGGCGAGCGGGATTGCCGCGCGATCATCGCGACGGCATGGTTTCGTTGGCGGCCGCGGGCGGCAGTTTCATCTCGCCGCACGAGCAGCCCAGGCGATCGAGCAGATTGCTGAGCTTGACGGCGTCGGCGTCCGACAGTTTGGAGCCGACATATTTCTCGATCGCGGCCGAATAGGCGCCCCACATTCGCTTCTGCAGCTCGCGGCCGGCTTCGGTGATCTCGACGAACTGGCCGCGCTTGTCGATCTTGCATTCGCGCCGCGAGGCGAGGCCCTCGTCGACCAGGCGGTCGATCAGGCGTGAGGTCGAATATTGCGGGATCAGCATCTGCCGCTCGAGCTCCACCGGCCGCAGCTCGCCCGAGGGCGCCCGCGACAGTTCGAGCAGCGCGTCATACCAGGCCAGCGGTGGGAAGCCGGCCTTCTTCAAGTCCTGCTCGACGCAATCGAGCACGCGGCTCTGCACCCGCATCAGGCGGATCCAGGCGGCGGTTGCCTCGGTCGATGGTTTGCGTTTCATGGTCCCGCTCAAGCTCGTCGCCCGTCTCTTACTCCATTCGATGCACCTGCATCAATCTTGACTATTTCAAGCAGGTGCATGTAGTCGTTCTTTCGGCCGAGCCAAGCGTCAGGGGAAGGAAATTCCTCGAAACCGGATGGTTTCCCCGGTGTGTGCTCGCCGTCCCCGCCTCGTGCTCCTGGAGGCCAGCCCGCTCTGTGGCCTGGTCGAGGTCGGTAGCGGCGCCAAGAAGCCCGAAATGGTGAGGATTATCTGAAGTTGGGGCCTCCTTCGGGCCAAGTCCCTGCGCTGGGCCTCGACGGCAATCAGATCGTGACGGAAGGCCAAGTGATTGTCCAGATGATCGCCGGTCAGCTCTGGTCCGCCGTTCGCGAAGCGTGACGGGCGGGGTCGACGAAGAGCCGGACCGATGATTCGGCTCTTTGCTTGCGTCATTCGCTAATCCGATGATTCGCGATGCGCTGACGGGGATTTTACGAGCATTGTCCGGGTTAACAATAACTCCGCCTTTTGCGCTCCGCGGACGTCGCCATCCTTGTGAGAGCAATCCTCCTGTGCCTCAACTTCAGCGCGGGACAGGACGCTAACCGTCGGACCGGAAAGCTATTGTGACGACTGTAATCCTCCTCCTGCTCGCGAGCGCAATCACCGGCTTGGCGACGGGTCTATTCTTCCGAGTCTGGACTCTATTGCTGGTCTCGCCGGCGACTGCGATCCTTGCCGCGACGGTGCTTCAGACCTCGGGCTTTGGATTCTGGACGGGCGTTCCAATCGTCGTCGGCTGCCTGATTGCCGGCCAGGTCGCCTATTTGGCGGCGACGTTCTACGTGCACAGAGGTGAGCTTTCAGTGCAGGACGAGATCGACGGCGAACCAGGCAAGCACGGCCAGCGCAACATCAAAGACGAGGACGAGTAAGACCAGGCCAAACCACGAAGGAATTTTTCTGCGCCACCGGAGGAGCCTGCGGCGGCGCCACGGCCGATCCAGCAGCAACAAGGGGGCGTATCTTACCGCAACGCCGGCTGCGCTGTCTTGAGACACCGTGGGGATCATTGCGGGACACCTTCATTGTCGATGGGCCATCCGGTGGATCATCAGCAAGAGCGGTGCCAGGGCGAAGCGAGCGTGGCCGGGGTGGAGGGATTGGGTGCTGGGGTGAGACGAAAGCGCATCAATCGATGTGACAAGGCTCAAGGCAGAGCGCCCAAGCGATGATCCAGCCCTTCCTTTTGTGAACCATCTGATCCGCGGCGACGTCGAAGGAGCATCTCCAGGAGACAATTGCCTCCATGAACATGATCGTCCTCATGACCGCCGCCGGCGCGCCGCTCGCGATGCTCGGGCTCTCGACGCCGGTCGCGTCGCAGCGCAATTGCATCTTCATGATCCATCCGCAGATCACCTCGGCTGTGTTCGAGAGCAAGGAAGGCAAGATCGTCTTTCCGGACCGGCCGACCGAATATCCCTGCCGCTACGCCAGGACGAAGAGCGGCGCGGACGTCGCCTTTACCAACCAGAATGGTTGGCGTTTCAAGGTGCGCATCGGCCGCGGCGACGAGGGCAGCTGGAAGGCCAGCCTCGCCGACGATGCGGTCGGGGGCCGCGCCTTCTCGCCGTTCGGAGACAGCAAATGAAGAAGGCCGGATCGATGATCCGGCCTTTATTTGCGTAGCCCGGATGGAGCGAAGCGCAATCCGGGGTTCTCGCGTTGAAGGACTGCTCCCGGATTTCGCTTGCGCTCCATCCGGGCTACAAGCCTCTCGTCAGGCCGCCGCCTTCTTCGGCGCGAAGCGGCCGTAGAAGGTCTCGCCCTTCGCGGCCATCTCTTCCAAGAGCTTCGGCGGGGTGAAGCGCGAGCCGTACTTGGCCTCCAGCTTGTGGCAGAGCTCGACGAACTTCTTCGTGCCCATGAAGTCGATGTAGGACAGGGTGCCGCCGGTGAACGGCGCGAAGCCGAAGCCGAGGATCGAGCCGACGTCCGCTTCGCGCGGATCAGTGATGACGTGATCTTCGACCGTGCGCGCCGCTTCCACCGCCTGCACCACCAGGAAGCGCTGCTTCAGCTCCTCGATATCGAGCGTATCGGGATCGAGCTGCTTCGGCTGCAAGGCCGAGAGGCCCGGCCACAGGCTCTTCTGGCCCTTGCCCTTCTCGGGATAATCGTAGAAGCCCTTGCTGTTCTTGCGGCCGAGCCGGCCCTGCTTCTCGACCATCTCCACCATCAGCTTCTTCTGCTCGGGATTGATCGCGTTGGGGCCGAGATCGGCTTCGGTCGCCTTCATGATCTTGAGACCGAGATCGAGCGCGACCTCGTCCGAGAGCGAGAGCGGGCCGACCGGCATGCCGGCCATCTTGGCGCAGTTCTCGATCATCGCGGGCGGCACGCCCTCCAGGAACATCTCGTTGCCTTCGGCGACGTAGCGGCCGACGCAGCGATTGGCGAAGAAGCCTCTGGAGTCGTTGACCACGATCGGCGTCTTGCCGATCTGGCGGACGTAGTCGAGCGCGGTCGCGAGCGCGACGTCGCCGGTGTTCTTGCCGAGGATGATCTCGACCAGCATCATCTTCTCGACCGGCGAGAAGAAGTGAATGCCGATGAACTTCCCCTGATCCTTAAAACTCTCGGCCAGCGAGGTGATCGGCAGCGTCGAAGTGTTGGAGGCGAAGATCACATCAGGCTTCAGATATTGCTGCGCCTTGGCAAAAGTCTCCGCCTTGACCTTGCGGTCCTCGAACACGGCCTCGATGACGAGGTCGACGTCCTTCAGCGCGGCGTAGTCCGCGGTCGGCGTGATGCGCGCGAGCAGCGCTTCGGCGTCCGCGGGCTTGGCGCGGCCCTTCTTGATCTGCTCCTCGATCACCTTCTGGGCATGCGCCTTGCCCTTGTCGGCGCTCTCCTGGTCGCGATCGATCAGGACGACGTCGAGGCCGGCGCGGGCCGAGACATAGCCGACGCTCGCGCCCATGAAGCCGGCGCCGATCACGGCGATCTTCTTCACCTTGGTCGCGGGCACATCCTTGGGACGGCGCGCGCCCTTGTTGAGCTCCTGCATCGACAGGAACAGGCTGCGGATCATCGCAGCCGCTTCCTTGGAGCGCAGCACCGAGGTGAAGTAGCGCGACTCCACCCGCAGCGCGGCGTCGATCGGCAGCTGCAGGCCCTCATAGACGCAGCTCATGATCGCCCGCGCGGCCGGGTAATTGTCGTAGGTCTCGCGGCGATAGATCGCGTTGCCGGCCGGGAACATCATCATGCCGGCCTTGGAGAACACCGGGCCGCCGGGCAGCTTGAAGCCCTTCTCGTCCCACGGCGCGACGGCCTTGCCGCCGCCCTTGATCCAGTCCTTGGCGGCTTTGATGAGGTCGGCTGCGGGCACGATGGCGTGAATCAAATTCAGCGCCTTGGCCTTGTCGACCGTGACGGGGTCGCCCTTGAGCAGGATGGTCATGGCGTCCTGCGGCGGCACCAGGCGCGGCACGCGCTGCGTGCCGCCGGCGCCGGGGAATAGGCCGACCTTGACCTCGGGCAGGCCGAGGCGCGTCTTGGGATTCTCCGCCGCGACGCGATAATGGCAGCACAGCGTGATCTCGAAGCCGCCGCCGAGCGCGAGCCCGTTGATCGCCGCCGCCCACGGCTTGCCTGAGGTTTCGATTCCGCGCAGCACCTGCGAGAAGCGCCGGCTCTGGTCGAACAGCATCTGGTTCGCCGCGGTCTCGCCCTGCTCCTTGAAAACCTTCGCATAGGCCTGGTTCATGCCTTCGAGCATGGACAGGTCGGCGCCGGCGCAGAACGCTTCCTTGGCCGAGGTGATGACGACGCCCTTCACCGCGGCATCCGCCGTGGTCGCCTTGACGATCGCCTCGAGCTCGTTGGTCGAGGTCTCGTCGAGCACGTTCATGGAGCGGCCTGGGATGTCCCAGGTGACGAGCGCAATACCGTCGGAATCGGTCTCAAGCTTGAAGTTCTTGTACGACATGTTGGTTGCTCCTCAACCCTTAGACGCGCTCGATGATGGTCGCGGTGCCCATGCCGCCGCCAATGCACAGCGTGACCAGGGCGGTGGACTTGTTGGTGCGCTCGAGCTCGTCGAGCACGGTGCCGAGGATCATTGCGCCGGTGGCCCCCAGCGGGTGACCGAGCGCGATCGCGCCGCCATTTACGTTGATCTTGGCATTGTCGATGTCGAAGGCCTGGATGTAGCGCAGCACGACCGAGGCGAAAGCCTCGTTGAGCTCGAACAGGTCGATGTCCGACTTCTTCATGCCGGAGCGCGCGAACAGCTTCTCGGTGACGTCGACCGGACCGGTCAGCATCATCGCCGGCTCCGAGCCGATGTTGGCGAATGCGCGGATCTTGGCGCGCGGCTTCAGGCCGTACTTGCTGCCAGCTTCCTTGCTGCCGAGCAGCACGGCGCCGGCGCCGTCGACGATGCCCGAGGAATTGCCGGCATGGTGCACGTAATTGACGCGCTCGATCTCCGGATGCGACTGCACCGCGACGCCGTCGAAGCCGCCCATCTGCGCCATCATCGTGAACGACGGCTGCAGCTGCGCCAGCGACTGCATCGTCGTCGAGGGGCGCATGTGCTCGTCCTTGGCGAGGATGGTGAGGCCGTTGATGTCCTTCACCGGCACCACGGATTTGTTGAAGCGGCCTTCGTCCCAGGCCTTGCCGGCGCGCTGCTGGCTCTGCACGGCGTAGGCGTCGACGTCGTCGCGCGAGAAGCCGTACTTGGTGGCGATCAGGTCGGCCGACACGCCCTGCGGCATGAAGTAGGCCGGCACCGCCATCGAAGGATCCATCGGCCAGGCCCCGCCGGAGGCGCCGATGCCGACGCGGCTCATCGACTCGGCGCCGCCGCCGATCACGAGCTCATGCTGGCCGCTCATGATCTGCGCCGCTGCGAAGTTCACGGCATCGAGGCCGGAAGCGCAGAAGCGGCTGATCTGCACGCCGGGCACGGCTTCGCCGAGACCGGCCTTCAGCGCCGCGAAGCGCGCGATGTCGGAGCCGGCTTCGCCAACCGGATCGACGACGCCGAGCACGACGTCATCGACCGAATCCTCGGGCAGGTTGTTGCGGTCCTTCAGCGCCTTCAGCGGCACGGTCGCAAGCGCGAGCGCGGTGACTTCGTGCAGCGCGCCGTCCGCCTTGCCGCGGCCGCGCGGGGTGCGAACGTGGTCGTAGATGAATGCCTCAGGCATGACGCCCTCCTGATGTGATGTTCGGTACGATTGGGAGCAGGCAGCGGAAGCAGGCTCAGAAAGCTTCCGCCGGCAGTTCCATGATGGTGGCGCAGCCGGCCTGGATGCGCGCGAGATTGGCGGCGGTCTCCGGCAGCATCCGCTCCATGAAGAAGCGGCCGGTGACGAGTTTTGTGGAGAGATAGGGCGTCGCCCCGCTCTCGGCAATCTTGGCATTCGTCACCTTGGCCATCCGCGCCCACATGTAGCCCAGCGCGACGAAGCCGAAGAGATGCAGGTAATCGGTTGCGGCGGCACCGGCATTGTCGGGCTTAGCCATCGCGTTCTGCATCAGCCAGGTCGTCGCCTGCTGCAGATGGCCGAGCGAGGTCGAGACCGGCGTGATGAAGGGCTTCAGCGCCTCGTCGCCGCCGTTCTCCTTGGCGAACGCCATGACCTCGCCGAAGAAGGCCATGATGGCGCGGCCGCCGTCGCGCGGCAGCTTGCGGCCGACGAGGTCGAGCGCCTGGATGCCGTTGGCGCCTTCATAGATCATGGCGATGCGCGCATCGCGCACGAACTGCTCCATGCCCTGCTCGGCGATGTAGCCGTGGCCGCCATACATCTGCTGCGCCTGCACCGCGTTGGCGAAGCCATAGTCAGTGAGGAAGCCCTTCAGCACCGGGGTCATCAGGCCCATGTGGTCGTCGGCGGCCTGGCGGTCCTTGGGGTCTTCGGAGCGGTGGGCGACGTCGCTCTTCAGCGCGGTCCACATCACGAAGGCTCGCGCGGCCTCGTTGAACGCGCGGATCGAGAGCAGCGTGCGGCGCACGTCGGGATGCACGATGATCGGGTCGGCCGGCTTGTCCGGCGCCTTGACGCCTGACAGCGCGCGGCCCTGGATGCGCTCGCGGGCATAGGCGACCGCGTTCTGGTAGGCGACCTCGGACTGCGCGAGGCCCTGCACGGCGACGCCGAGCCGGGCCTCGTTCATCATCACGAACATGCCCTGCATGCCCTTGTTCTCTTCGCCGATCAGCCAGCCGGTGGCGTTGTCGTAGTTCATCACGCAGGTCGAATTGCCGTGGATGCCCATCTTGTGCTCGATCGAGCCGCAGACGACGCCGTTGCGCGCGCCCACCGAACCGTCGGCATTGACCAGGAACTTCGGCACCACGAACAGCGACACGCCCTTGATGCCGGCCGGCGCGCCCTCGATGCGGGCGAGCACGAGGTGGATGATGTTGGAGGCCAAGTCGTGCTCACCGGCCGAGATGAAGATCTTGGTGCCCGTGATCTTGAAGCTGCCGTCCGCCTGCCGCACTGCCTTGGTGCGGAGCATGCCGAGATCGGTGCCGCAATGCGGCTCGGTGAGGTTCATGGTGCCGGTCCATTCGCCGGCCACCATCTTCGGCACGTAGGTCTTCTTCTGCTCGGGCGTGCCGTGCACCAAGAGCGCCGCGGTCGCGCCCATGGTGAGGCCGCCATACATCGAGAACGCCATGTTGGCGGAGATCTGGAATTCATTGACCGCCTGGCTCAGCGTCACCGGCAGGCCCTGGCCGCCATATTCGGTCGGCGCTGACAGGCCGAGCCAGCCGCCCTCGGCGACCTGCTTGAACGCCTCCTTGAACCCCTTCGGCGTGGCGACGCTGCCGTCGTCCGCGCGCTTGCAGCCTTCGAGATCGCCGACGCGGTTGAGCGGCTGCAGCACCTCTTCGGCGAGCTTGGCGGCTTCGCCGAGGATGGCCTCGCGCACGTCGCTCGACGCATCGGAGAAGCCGGCGAGGTTGTCGTAGCGATCGATCTGGAAGACGTCGTTGAGCAGGAAGTTCACGTCTTCGACGGGGGCTTTATAGATCGGCATTGGGGTCTCCCGGCGTGTCCTTGAAGTATTGGGGCTTGAAGGGTGATGTTGGGCTTATGATTGGGCGGCGGCAAGCTGCTCCGCCATCAGGCGGTGCAGCATGTTGATCGCCTTGAGCGGACGCACCATCACCTTGAAGTGGGTGATGCGCCCCTCGCTATCGAAGCTGATGATGTCGACGCCATTGATCTCGATGCCGTCGATGACATTCTTGAATTCGAGCACCGCGCCGTTGTCGCTGCGCCACTCGCCGACATAGGTGAAGCCGGGGCCGCCGAGCACCTTCTCGGCGCTGGAGAGGTATTTGAAGGTGATGTCGCGGCCGCGCTGCGGCGTATGCACGACCGGGCTTTCGAACACGGCGTCGGGATGCAGCAAGTCCCAGAGCGCAGCGCGGTCGTGAGACTTCATGTAGGCGTACCAGGAATCGAGGCCGGTCATTGTCGGGTGCCTCCCTCAAGGCCAGGGCAAAAAGTGCGAAAACAACCCCATGCACAGTAGCGAGGAGATTGATTTCACTTGATTATTCAGTCGGGCCTGTGGCCCGCCTGCACGCTGCCTCATATGCACATTGACGCATATGCGCCGATGCGCATAAAGTCAAGCAGCTTGGTCAAACCTAAAGAAGGGGGCCAGTCATGGCACTGGGCGACGCAATCCTCGCATGCCTGACGGAACGCCCGATGACGGGCTACGAACTCGCCAAGACGTTCGATTCCTCGATCGGCTTCTTCTGGAAGGCCGACCATCAGCAGATCTACCGCGAGCTCTCCAAGCTGCGCGACCGCGGCTACATCCAGGGCCGCGAGGTGGTGCAGTCGGGCAAGCCCAATAAACTGATCTATACGCTGACTCCCGAGGGCCGAACAGCACTGCGGCACTGGGCCGCGCGGCCAAGCACGCCGCCCTCGATCAAGGACGACCTCCTGGTGCGGCTGCATGCGCTCGACAGCATCGACATCGAGCCCATGCGCACCGACCTGATGGCCCGCCTGGAGCACCACCGCGACCGCCACGCCAATTACGAGCGCATCCTGAAGAAGCGCTTTCCCGACGGCACGGCGGAGGGACGGCTCGATCTCGGCAATCTGCTGCTGCTCCAGCTCGGCGCCCGCCACGAGCAGATGGTGGCCGATTTCTGCGAGGAGGCGCTGGAAGCGCTGTCGGCGATGAGCGGCAAGGCGACGGTGGTGCCGATCGAGGATGGCAAGCGCGAGAAGGGCTGAGGGCGCCGACGTTACGCGAGCCCTTTCCGCCTCCCCGCTGTCATCGCCCGCGAAGGCTGGCGATCCAGTATTCCAGAGAGGGCGCGGCTAGAGCCGAGGAGCCGCGGCGTACTGGATGCCCCGCCTTCGCGGGGCATGACACCGGTTTGTTTCGGGACCGGATGAGCGACACAACACCGCCCCCAGTTCCCGCCGCCCAACTTTAAGACAGCGGCTCGGCATTCCTTAACTCGTTATTTACCGTAACAGGAAAAAGTCGGTTTTCGAGGCAGACGACCCGCGCCAAATTCGATTGTCTTTGCAACCGGCACGCGTGGGGAAGCTGGAGGCGCCGGGGTGGGGTGCCGAAGTCGGAACCGGACAGAGTCATGAATTCGCGCGTATCGTGGAGTGTCGACGGCATCGATCCATCCGTCCGGGAGCGGGCCGAGGCTGCTGCGCGCCGTGCCGGCATGTCGCTCAACGATTGGCTGAACTCCACGCTCGGCGATACTGCCCCGCCCAACTTCCGCGGATCCTACGATCAGCGTCCGCAGCACGTGCCGAGCCAAGGACCGAGTCAGGAGAGCCGCGAAGTCGCCGACATCCACCAGCGGCTCGACGCGATCACTCAGCAGATCGAGCGAATCTCGAAACCCGCGCCGCGCCAAGACTCCTCAAGACAAGACGCCTCACGACCAGACGTCTCGCGTGAGCAGGGCGTCGCGCGCCAGCTCAACGATGCGATCTCGCGGCTCGACGCGCGCCTGTCGCAGATCTCCCGTCCACAGCGGCAAGCGCCGCAGCCGCAGGCCCCTCGCCCCACCCCGGCCGAGACGCGCCAGCGCCAGGCCGATGCCGTCGAGCGCGCCGCCGCGCAGGTCTATCGCGGCTCACCACCCCTGAGCCCGGCTTCGTTCGACGTCGCGGTCGCCGAGATCACCGCGCGCCAGAGCGAGCTCGACGGCTTTGCGCCGCGGCAGATGCCGCCGCGTGCCGCGCCGCCGCTTGCGCCAACGGCTCCTTGCGCGCCGCCGATGGCGCCGCCCGCCCCTGGCTATGCGCCGCCGCCACCGCAGCCGGGGCCGGATTTCTCCGCGCTCGAGCGCCATCTGCTCAAGATCACGAGCCAGATCGAATCGCTGCAGCGGCCTGACAATACCGAGCAGGCCATCAACGCCTTCCGCAGCGAGTTGGCCGAAATCCGCGCCGCCATCACCGAGGCGATGCCGCGGCGCGCGATCGAATCGATCGAGAACGAGATCCGCTCGCTGCACCGCCGGATCGACGAGACCCGCTCCAACGGCACCGACGGGCAGGTTCTTGCCGGCATCGAGCGCGCACTGTCCGACATCAAGCAGGTACTGCGCACGCTGACGCCGGCCGAGCAGCTCACCGGATACGACGAGGCGATCCGCAATCTCGGCGCCAAGCTCGACCTGATCCTGCGCGCCAATGACGATCCCTCGACCGTGCAGCAGCTCGAAGGCGCGATCTCCGCGCTGCGCGCCATCGTCTCCAACGTCGCCTCCAACGAGGCGCTGGCGCGGCTATCCGAAGACGTACAGCTGCTGTCGTCCAAGGTC
Source organism: Bradyrhizobium sp. SUTN9-2 (assembly GCF_003122645.1). NCBI lineage: Bacteria > Pseudomonadati > Pseudomonadota > Alphaproteobacteria > Hyphomicrobiales > Nitrobacteraceae > Bradyrhizobium > Bradyrhizobium sp. SUTN9-2. The sequence continues at coordinate 1,312,419 of NZ_LAXE01000001.1, read as the reverse complement.
GACCAGATCACCCGCGCGTCCGGCCATGGCGACAGCTTCGCGGCGCTGGAGCAGCGCATCGCGGCGCTCACGGCGGCGCTGGAAACCCGCGAGCGGCCGCAGCCGTCCGAGAGCACCGAGCATCTCGAAGCTGCGATCCGCGCGCTGTCGGACCGTTTCGACCGCATGCAGGTCGGCAACGATTCCGCCTCGACCTTCGCCCATCTCGAGCAGCGTGTTTCCTATCTCCTGGAGCGGATCGAGGCCGCCGCCGATCCGCGCAACGGCAATTTGAGCCGCGTCGAGGACGGGCTGCACGACATCCTCAGGCACCTGGAACGGCAGCAGGCGACCTATGCGGCCCTCGCCGAGAGCCGCAGCTCCGCGCCGCCGCCCGATTCCGGCATGGTCGACCTCGTCAAGCGCGAGCTCTCCGACATCCGCTTCAGTCAGGCCGAGACCAACCGGCACACCCAGGACTCGCTCGAGGCCGTCCACAGCGCGCTCGGTCACGTCGTCGATCGCCTCTCGATGATCGAGGGCGATCTGCGCGCGGTGCGCACCGCGCCGCCTCCCCCCGCCCCACAGACGATGTCGATGCCGATGGCGGCGGCGATGG
>NZ_LAXE01000001.1:1295517-1311164 GCF_003122645.1 Bradyrhizobium sp. SUTN9-2 | reverse complement strand
CGCGATCAGCGGAATTGCCGCCGCGCCGAAGGAGCCGGTGTCGTCGTCGAGCTTCATCGCCGCCGCCCGCCGCGCGGCGCAAGCTGCCGCCGCACAGCCGCCCGAGAAGCCGGCCCGCGGCGCCAAGGCCGCGATCGCCCGCGCCAAGGAGAAGGGCCAGGAAGGCGGCTCGACCATCACCTCGAAGATCCGCTCGCTGCTGGTCGGCGCGAGCGTGGTCGTGATCGTGCTCGGCACCTTCAAGATGGCGATGAACCTGCTCGAAAGCGGCAGCTCGTCACCGACGCCGCAGGCGATGCAAAACATCCCGAGCGAGCCGGCACCGCAGCCGGCGCCGCCGCCGGTCGAGACCAAGCCAGCCGCGCCCGAGCAGGTCACCCCGTCGATGACATCGCCGACACCGATCGGACGGCAATCGCAGAACAATGCCGCGCCGGCGCCTCTTCCCGGTTCCGGCGGCTCGGCCTCGGTTGAAATCCCGCAAGCGCCTGCCGCGGCGATGCCGCCGGCCTCAAGCGACGTCACCGGCGCGCTGTCGGGCACGAGTCGCGCCAAGCTCGGCGTCGTCCAGGTGCCGCCGAGCGAGAAGCTGCCTGACGGCATCGGCGGCCCGGCCTTGCGCAGCGCCGCGATGAAGGGCGATGCGACCGCGGCCTACGAGATCGGCGTGCGCTTTGCCGAAGGCAAAGGCGTTGCCACGAATTACGACGAAGCGGCGAAGTGGTACGACCGCGCGGCGCAGGCCGGGGTCGTCCCTGCAATCTTCCGCCTCGGCACGCTCTACGAAAAGGGCCTAGGGGTGAAGAAGGACGCCGACATCGCGCGCCGCTACTACACCCAGGCCGCCGAGCGCGGCAACGCCAAGGCGATGCACAATCTCGCCGTGCTCGATGCCGACGGCGGCGGTCGCGGCGCCAATTACAAGAGCGCGGCGCAGTGGTTCCGGAAAGCGGCCGATCGCGGCGTCGCCGACAGCCAGTTCAACCTCGGCATCCTCTATGCCCGCGGCATCGGCGTCGAGCAGAACCTCGCCGAATCCTACAAATGGTTCAACCTGGCAGCTGCCCAGGGCGATGCGGATGCCGCCGGCAAGCGCGACGACGTCGCCAAGCGCCTCGACCCGCAATCGCTGGCGGCCGCCAAGCTCGCGATCCAGACCTTCAGCGCCGAGCCGCAGCCCGACGATGCCGTCAACGTTGCGACCCCGAACGGCGGCTGGGACAGCGCACCGCAAGCCAGCGCGAAGCCGGCTCCCAAGCAAGTGGCGACGAAACGCTCGGCCTCAGCGGCGCATTGAGCCGGATCGCATTCGATCCGACGCTGAGACACCCCCAACCCTCTCCGCAAGCGCTGGGCTAGCGCATATGACCTGTGGCGGCGGCTGCGCGCACGCCTCGTCCTTCGAGACGGCGCTGACGCGCCTCCTCAGGATGAGGCTAATCGGCATCAGTGCTCGTTGAACCTGCTGCCGCGCACTCCGCCCTCATCCTGAGGAGCCCGCCCAAAGCGGGCGTCTCGAAGGATGGCCGCAGGGGAAAACTCCCAAATGCGCTAGCCCCTGCGCCAGCGGGAGACGGCTGGGGGAATCAGCTCGCAGCTTTTGCATTCTGCCGGGAAATCGCTATTTTCCGCGGCCCGGAGGCCCCTGATGTCCGTTATTGATCTAGCCGCAAACCCGAGCGAGTTGCGTGCGCTCGCCGAACAATCCAACGCCTGGCCGTTCGAGCAGGCGAAGGCCATTGTCGCGCGGCTGAAGAAAAGCCCGAAGGACGAGGTGCTGTTCGAGACCGGCTATGGTCCGTCTGGCTTGCCGCATATCGGCACGTTCGGCGAGGTGGCGCGCACCTCGATGGTGCGCCACGCCTTCCGCGTGCTCACCGAGGACAAGGTCAAGACGCGCCTTTTGGCGTTCTCCGACGACATGGACGGCTTCCGCAAGGTGCCCGACAACGTTCCGAACAAGGAGATGCTGGCCGCTCATATCGGCAAGCCGCTGACGCGGGTGCCGGATCCGTTTTCGAACGAATATCCGTCGTTCGGCGCGCACAATAACGCGCGCTTGCGCGCGTTTCTGGATCATTTCGGCTTCGACTACGAGTTCGCGAGCTCGACCGACTACTACACGTCGGGCCGCTTCGACGCGACGCTGCTGAAGATGCTCGCCGCCTACGACAAGATCATGGCGATCATCCTGCCGACGCTGGGCCCGGATCGCCGCGCGACCTATTCGCCGTTCCTGCCCATCAGCAAGACCACGGGCGTCGTGCTGCAGGTGCCGATGATCCGCCGCGACGTCGCGGCGGGCACGGTGACCTACGTCGATCCCGATACCAACCAGGAAGTTGAAACGCCCGTCACCGGCGGCAACGTCAAGTGCCAGTGGAAGGCCGACTGGGCGATGCGCTGGGTCGCGCTCGGCGTCGACTACGAGATGGCGGGCAAGGACCTGATCGATTCCGTGAAGCTGTCCGGCGCGATCGCCAGAGCGCTCGGCAGCACGCCGCCCGAAGGTTTCAACTACGAGCTCTTCCTCGACGAGAAGGGCCAGAAGATCTCGAAGTCGAAGGGCAACGGCCTGACCATCGACGAATGGCTGCGCTACGCCTCGCCGGAATCGCTCTCGCTGTTCATGTACCGCGAGCCGAAGGCGGCCAAGCGGCTGTATTTCGACGTCATCCCGCGCAATGTCGACGACTACCAGCAATTCCTCGACGGCTTTCCGAAGCAGGACGGCAAGCAGCAGCTCGGCAATCCGGTCTGGCACATCCACAACGGCAAGCCGCCGACGGGCGACATGCCCGTCACCTTCCAGCTGCTCCTGACGCTGGTGTCGTCGTCGAACGCGGAGAACGCCGAGACGCTGTGGGGCTTCATCGGCCGCTACCGGCCCGGCGTGAGCCCGCAGACCCATCCGAAGCTGGATGCGATGGTGGGCTATGCCATCAACTATTATCGCGACTTCGTCGCGCCGACGAAGCAGTTCCGCGTACCCACGGACAGCGAGCGCGCCGCGCTGCAGGATTTGCGCGATGCGCTGTCGCAGCTTGCGCAGGACGCATCCGCCGAGGACATCCAGAACGTCGTCTACGAGATCGGCCGCCGCGAGCCGTTCCTCGACCAGGTCAAGAAGGGCAAGGACGGCCGCCCCGGCGTGACGCTGGACTGGTTCAACATGCTCTACCAGGTCCTGCTCGGCCAGGAGAAGGGCCCGCGCTTCGGCTCCTTCGTCGCGGTCTACGGCGTGCAGAACGCGGTCAACATGATCGACGGCGCCCTGGCGAGGAGTGCGTGAGCGGCGCCATCACTGGCTCGCCCAGAGGATCCGCGCAACCCAGGCGACATCGCTCGCCGCGACCGTTCGCGCCTCCTGTGACGCATCGAGGGGCGCCAAGTCCAGGGTCTTTGCCGTGCGGCGCTTCAGGGTCGCAATCGTGATCTCGTCCGTCTTGATCTTGACCACCACGCGATCACCCTTGCGGATCGGCGCCGCAGGCGAGACCAGGATGATGTCACCGTCGCGATAGGCAGGCAGTAGCGCAGCGCCGGAAATCTCCAGCGCAAAGACTTGACCGTCCTCTCCGATCGGAAGCGCGATCTCGGTCCAGCCCCTGCCGGTTGGAAGACCGGCCTCATCGAAGGCGCCGCTCATTCCGGCCTGTGCAAAGCCGAGCAGCGGCACCGAGCCGCGGCCGCTTCCACCGTCGTCATCAATCAGCTTCGCAAAGCTGTCGATCGAGGCGTCGGCCGCCGCCAGCGCTTTTGCGATCGATTCGGTCGAGGGCCAGCGCTCGCGGCCGTCGGCGGTGACGCGCTTGGACCTGTTGAAGGTGGTAGGGTCGAGCCCGGCACGCTTGGCAAGGCCGGACGGCGACAATCCGGCGCGCGCCGCCAGCCGGTCCAGCGCGGCCCAGATCTGGTCGTGAGTCAGCATCCTCTGCGCTTTGGCCTGTCTGACCATGGAAGGCCCAGCCCGTCGCAACTCAGGAAAACTGTCCTCAAATCAACCGGTTTTCCGTTTTTCGCGCAAGAGGCGACCGAGGCGGCGTTCGCAAACGAAACGGGTAGCCGTTCGCGTCAGGAAAGCGCGCAAAACGGGAATCTGGAGCCCCGAGCCGATTTCATCGGCGCGGAAAAGGCTCTAAGCCTTGAGTTCGGAAGGGGCGGCCTTTACGGTCGCGCCCGGGGTTTCGAGGACCCGCGAAAAGCGAAAAAAACCCAAGAGACTCAAAGAACAAACAAGGCTGCGGTAGCGGTGGTCAAGATCTACAAAATCTGTCCGGCCTCGGCCTGGCGCGAGGCGGAACGGCAGGGTGTCTACCGGGGCAGCGCAGATGACGCGCGCGACGGGTTCATCCATTTCTCGACCGCGGCCCAGGTTCCCGCGACCCTGCGCAAGCACTATTTCGGGCAGCGCGCGCTGTTCCTGGTCGAGGTCGACGGCGACGCGCTCGGCAGCGAGTTGCGCTGGGAACGCTCGCGCAATGACGAGCTCTTCCCGCATCTCTATGGCGAGCTCGATCTCGGCGCGGTCCTGGCGGTGATGAACCTCAACATGCGCTCTGACGGCAGTCACGATGTTCCGGAGCTGTTGCCGTGATCCGCGCGTTCGACGCCTTTTCGCTGCCGGTGCTGCGCTGGCTCGATCCCGAGGACGCGCATCGCCTCGCGATCCAGGGCCTGCGCTTCCTGCCGCCGGTCAAGCCGCGCGCCGATGATCCCAAGCTCGCGGTGCGCGCCTTCGGGCTGAACTTTCCCAATCCGATCGGCATGGCCGCGGGCTTCGACAAGAGCGCCGAGGTGCCGGACGCGCTGCTGCGGCTCGGCTTCGGTTTCGTCGAGATCGGCTCGGTGACGCCGAAGCCGCAAGCCGGCAATCCGCGGCCGCGGCTCTTCCGTCTCGAGCGCGACGAGGCGATCATCAACCGCATGGGCTTCAACAATGACGGCGCGGAGGCGGCTCTGCGCCGGCTTGCCGCGCGCGCGCAGCACGGCGGCATCGTCGGCGTCAATGTCGGCGCCAACAAGGATTCGCCGGACCGCGTCGGCGACTACGTCAAGCTGATCGAGACCTTCGCGCCGGTGGCGAGCTATTTCACCGTCAACGTCTCCTCGCCGAACACGCCGGGCCTGCGCAACCTTCAGGAAGGCGCGCTGCTCGACGATCTGCTCGCGCGCGTGATCGAGGCCCGCGAGCGTGTCAGGCAGAAGGCCGGCGACACGCCGGTGCTGCTCAAGATCGCGCCGGATTTGAGCCTCGCCCAGCTCGACGACGTCGTGCAGGTCGCGCGCTCGCGCCGGGTCGACGGCATGATCGTGTCGAACACCACGGTCGCGCGGCCGAGCACGTTGCGTGAAGAGACGCGGGCGAAGGAGCAAGGCGGCCTGTCCGGCCGGCCGCTGTTCCGCCTGTCGACGCGCATGGTCGCGGAAACCTATGTGCGCGTCGAGGGCGCATTCCCGCTGATCGGCGTCGGCGGCGTGGATTCGGGCGGCGCCGCGCTGACCAAGATCCGCGCCGGAGCCAGTTTGATCCAGCTCTATTCCTCGCTGGTCTACAAGGGCCTCGGCCTCGTCGACGAGATCAAGCGCGACCTGACCTCGACATTGCTGCGGACAGGGCGGGATTCGCTGTCGGAGATCGTCGGCGCCGATGCGGCGACGCTGACGGCGGAAGACTGGCCGGGGATGTAGCTCTTCGCCTCTCCCCGCCTGCGCAGACTTCGTAGCCCGGATGGAGCGCAGCGCAATCCGGGAAGCTATCGGCATGGACAAAGCCCCCGGATTACGCTGCGCCCCATCCGGGCTACGGTTCTTCTACGGCTTCACGAACGTCGCGCGATACAGCGCCGGATACCTCGCGCCCTGCAAGCCGCCGCGCGCGACGTAGAACGCGATCAGCGCACTCCACAGGCCGGTATTGCCGAACGATTGCAGCGCCAGCCAGGCGGCGAAGAAGATCGCGAGCGAGAGCAGCATCAGATTGCGCATCTCCCGCGCCCAGGTCGCGCCGACATAGATGCCGTCGAAACCGAAGGCGAACACGCCGGGGAGCGGCGCCAGCACGATGAAGGGCAGGAACTCGCGCGCGGCGCGGCGGACGTCCTCGCTCGCCGTCATGACGTTGATGATAGCAGGGCCGAAGGCTGCGAACAGCACGGCGACGACAATTGCGAAGCCGAGCCCCCAGAGCAGCACCAGCCTGGTCGAATCCGCAAATCCCTTGGCGTCGCGGCCGCCAAAGGCGCGGCCGCAGAGCTGCTGGGCCGCATTGGCAAGGCCGTCGAGGAAGAAGGCGCTGACCAGGAGGAAATTGTTGAGCACGGAGTTCGCGGCCAGCGTGACGTCGCCGGCCCGCGCGCCCTTGGCGGTGAAGAACAGGAACACGGCGATCAGCGCCGCGGTGCGGATCAGGATGTCGGTATTCACCGCCAGGAGCCGCATCAGCTTGTCGCGATCGAACAGCGTTGCGCGAGGTATGGCAAAACCGCCGAGTGCATGGCGCCTGCACACGATCACGCCGAGCATGAAGCCGATCGTCTCGGACAGAAGCGCGGCGATCGCCGCGCCGGCAATGCCGGTGTCGTAGACCAGCACCAGCAGGATCGTCGCCACCATGTTGATGAGGTTGATGACGACCTGGAGCGCAAGGGCCGGATTGGCGCGGGCCTGCCCCACCAGCCAGCCGAGGATGACGTAATTGGCGAAGGCGAAGGGCGAGGACCAGATCCTGATCATGAAATAGGTCTTTGCGGCCTGCGTCACGCCCTCGCTGCCGCCCATCAGGTCGAACAGTGCGCCTGCCAGCGGCAGCTGCAGCACGATCAGCGCCGCACCGATCAGGCCGGCGACGATGAAACCGCGCACCAGGATCACGGTCTGCTCGCGCCTCTCGCCCGCGCCGAGCGCCTGCGCGGTGAAGGCGAGCGTGCTCATGCGCAGGAAGCCGAACAACCAGAACAGGCAGTCGAAGATGACGGAGGCCATCGCGACGCCGCCGAGCAGCGCGGCATCGTCGAGCCGCCCGATCGCGGTGGTCGAGACCACGCCGATCAGCGGCGTGGTGAGGTTCGCGACCATCGCGGGACCTGCAATGGCGAAGACCTGCCGGCTACCGACGCGGTGATGGACGGGTGCGTGCATCTTTCAGAACACGAGCACCATGCCGTCTTCGGCGGCGAGGTGCTCGACCTCGCCCAGGCGCGACAGCATGTCGTCACTCATATGGGTGAGGACGAGCCGCTTGGCGCCGATGTCGGGCAGATGCTGTTCCAAGGTCTTCAGGCTGAGGTGATTCTTGACCACCTTCTCGTACATATAGGCTTCGGCGATGAAAAGGTCCGCGCCATGCGCCAGCGGAATGAGCGTCTCCGTCCATTCGGTATCGGCGGTGTAGGCGAGCGTGCGGCCCTCGGCCGCGATGCGATAGGCCAGGAACGGTCCGCCTGATTCGCCGTGCACGACCGGATAGGGCGTCACATTCACCGCGCCGAAGCTTTGGCTTTGCCCGGGCGCGAGCTCGACCACGTTCAGCTCGAAGCGCGGCTTGGTGTTCGAGGAATGCTCGAACAGCGCCTCCATCACCTCGCGCAGCCGCCTCTCGATGCCTTGCGGGCCCGCGATCGTCAGCGGCCGCGTTCGCCGCGAGAATTGCGCGTCGAGCAGAAAGAACGGCAGACCGGCAAAATGGTCGCCATGGAAATGCGTGATCAGGATCAGGTCGATGTCGCCCCGATCGATCTCGAGCCGCTTCAGCGCCGGCAGCGCCGACGCACCGCAGTCGATCAGGAAGTTCGCTTTTCGCCCCGAGACGTGGAAGCAGGTGTTGAGCCTGCCGCCGGAGCCGAAGGCATCACCGCAGCCGACGAACCGCAATTGCATCGGCCGCGCACTCCCTCGATAAAAATCCTCACCGGCCGCGCGGCGCGCCGAACACGCGCGACAGCAGCCAGATCGGAATCACGATGACCGCACCAAGCAGGAAGTAGCGCCACAGCCAGTTCACCGCATCGAAGCCGAGGTCCCACAGCCGCTGGAACAACAGGCGGATGCTGTGGATGATGTTCCAGGGGTCGAAGCCGATCGTCGCCAGCACCACGCCGACCAGGATCGAGAGCAGCACCAGGCGGAACGCGACCGCCAGCGGCGAGCCGCCGAGAAAGCGGTGCAGGCCGTCGCTGCGGCCGGCCGGCAAATCTCTGACGTCTTGGACCATCGCAAACTCCTCGCGGGGATTCGACCCCATTATAGGCACGGCGGGGGACATGGGGAACCCGCAAGGGGCCGTCAATCGGGTTACGGGAGTTTAATTCGGGCGGAAGAGGGAGCGCACCGTCCTCGTGGCAACAGTTCACACCTCGATCTCCGCCGCCTCGGCCTTCAGCATCTTCTCCAGCGTCTCCAGCCGGTCGGCCTCTCGCGGCGGCTTGTCCCAGCGCAGGCGGCTGATGCGGGGGAAACGCATGGCGACGCCGGATTTGTGCCTGGGCGAGCGCTGCAATCCTTCGAAAGCGACCTCCAGCACCAGCCCCTTGTCGCCCTCATGCACGACATGACGCACGGGGCCGAACTTTTCCGTGGTGTTGCGGCGGACGAAGCGGTCGATCTGCAAGAGCTCCTCGTCGGTGAAGCCGAAATAGGCTTTCCCGACCGGCACCAGCTCCTCGCCATTCTCGGTCTCGGTCCAGACGCCGAAGGTGTAGTCGGAATAATAGGACGAGCGCTTGCCGTGGCCGCGCTGCGCATACATCAGGACGGCGTCGATGATGTGCGGGTCGCGCTTCCACTTCCACCATTGCCCCTTCGGCCGCCCCGGCAAGTAGGGCGCATCGCGCCGCTTCAGCATGACGCCTTCGACGGCGTCCGCATCCTCGCCGGCGCCGGCGCTGGCGGGGTCGGCGCGTGCGGCGGTCAGCGCCTGCCAGCTATCAAAAGGCACGGTGGGCGAGAGATCGATGCGGGGATCGTCGAGCTTTGCGATGAATCGCTCCAGCCGCTCGCGCCGCTCGGCAAAAGGCAGCTCGCGCAGATCGTTCTCGTCGTCGCCGAGCAGATCGTAGGCACGCAAGTGAATCGGAAACTCCTTGATCAGCTTCGGCGAGACGACCTTGCGGTTGAGGCGCTGCTGCAACACGTTGAAGCTCTGGACGCGGCCTTCGCGCAGGATCAGGAGCTCGCCGTCGATCGCGCCCGGCAGGCGCAGCGACGGCACGAGATCCGGAAAGCTTCCCGTGATGTCCTCGCCGGTGCGCGAATAGAGCCGCGCGGTGATATGGCCGCGCTCGTCGCGCCCCGCCACCGCCTGCACGCGGATGCCGTCCCATTTCCATTCGGCGATGTAGTCGGCGGGATCGAGCGCGGCGAAATCGTTGTCCTCGATCGCATGCGCCAGCATCACCGGGCGGAACGGCGCGGGATCGCGGTTGACGGGCTTGTCGCCGCGGCCTTCCAGCCAGGCGAACAGGTCGAGATAGGGCGGGACGAGCCCCGGCCAGATCAGCTCGATCTCGTGCGGGTCCTTGTCGCCGAGCGCTGCGGCCGCAGTCTTGGCAAGGCGCGCGGAGATGCCGATGCGCAAGCTCCCGGTGACGAGCTTCAGCAGCGCCCAGCGCCCGGTCTCATCTAACTCGTCGAGCCAGCGCTCGAGCTGCTTGGGCAGCTCGGTCTTGCCCAGCGTGCGCAGCGTGGTAACGACCTCGGTGAGGCTCGGTGGCGGCGGGTTGTTGTGGGCGGCGAGCGCGGCCTTCGGCCACATCAGCGCCACCGTCTCGGAGAGATCGCCGACATAGTCGTAGCTCAGCCCGAACAGCACCTCGTCCGTGCGTGCTGCGATGAGGTCGCGGATCAGCGCGGGCTTGGCGTGCTTGAAGCTGAGTGCGCCGGTCAGCGCAGCCAGCGCATAGCCGCGGTCGGGGTCGCCAACCTCGCGGAAATAACCGGTGATCAGCCGCAGCTTGTTGTTGCGGCCGGGCTCATAGGCGAGGCGGTCGAGCAGCTCGGCGAAGCGGTTCATGCTTCGGCCTCGGCTTGAATCGGCGTCTCGCTCTCCTCCTCGTCGCCATAGCCTACGAGGTCGAGCGGCCGTGCCTTCAGGCCTTTGCTCCGGCACCAATGCACCAGCGCATCTTCCTGGCCGTGGGTGACCCAGATCTCTCCGGCGCCGGTCGCCGCGATGGTCGCGGTGAGGCCGTCCCAATCGGCGTGGTCGGAGATCACCAGCGGCAGCTCGACGCCGCGCTGCCGCGCCCGGGCGCGCACGCGCATCCAGCCCGAGGCGAAGGCGGTGACGGGATCGGGAAAGCGCCGCGTCCAGAGATCGGAGGTGGCCGAGGGCGGTGCCAGCGTGATGGTGCCGGCGAGCGCCGCCTTCTTCATGCCCTTCACTGGTTTGAGCTCGCCGAGGTCGATCCCGCGGCTCTGATAGTAATGCGTAATCGTCTCCATCGCGCCATGCAGGTAGATCGGCGCGTCATAGCCGGCCAGACGCAGCAGCTTGATCACGCGCTGCGCCTTGCCGAGCGAGTAGGCGCCGACGAGATGCGCGCGCTCCGGAAACAGCGCGACCGAAGCCAGCAGCTTCTTGACCTCGTCGCTCGCATCGCCATGCCTGAAGACCGGCAGGCCGAACGTCGCCTCGGTGATGAAGACATCGCAGGGCACCAGCTCGAACGGCGCGCAGGTCGGGTCCGGCGCGTCCTTGTAGTCGCCGGAGGCGACGATGCACGTGTCCTTGCACGAGACGGCGATCTGCGCGGAGCCCAGCACGTGGCCGGCCGGGTGAAACTTGATCTTGACGTCGCCGAGCCGGATCTCCTCGCCATAGCGGATGGCCTGGGTCGAACCGGCGAAGTTCTCGCCGTAACGCAGCCGCATCATGTCCAGCGTTTCCTGCGTCGCCAGCACCGCGCCATGGCCCGCACGGGCATGGTCGGAATGGCCGTGGGTGATCACGGCCCGCTCCACGGGGCGGACGGGGTCGATATGGAAGCCGCCGGGCTTGCAGCACAGGCCGGCAGCATTTGGCAGCAGGATGTCTTGCGGACGCATGCCTGTTATATAAGTCGAGCCATCACATCTTCGAGTCACTTACCCGTTTCGTTTCCTGGTTCCTCAATGCCGCTCCGCCTGTTCCTGACCTCCGGCGATCTCATGGCCGACCGCCGTTTCGAGTTCGCGCGTGATCTCCAGCTCAAGGGCGACCTTCCCGCCGCGGCCGACCTCCTGGAGCAGGCGATCGAGCTTGCACCTGATTTCACCTCGGCCTGGTTCACGCTCGGCGAGATTCGTCAGCAGCTCGGCGAGCGCGACAAGGCCATCGCGGCCTTTCGTGAAGCGCGGCGATGCGACCCCGGGGATCAGCACGGCGCCGGCCTGCACCTGATGCGGCTCGGCGATACCGAGATGGCGGAGATGCCCAAGGCCTACGTGCAGGCCTTGTTCGATCAATACGCGCCGCGGTTCGAGCACGCGCTGATCAACGATCTCGGCTATCGTGCCCCGACGCTGATCTTCAAGGCGGTGCTGGCGGCGCGCGTCGCCGCCAAGAAGCCCGCCTACTTCAAGCGCGCCATCGATCTCGGCTGCGGCACCGGGCTCGCGGCCGCTGCCTTCGCCAAGCAGGTCGACCATTTCACCGGCATCGATTTGTCATCCGGCATGATCAAGGAGGCGCGGGCGACGAACCTCTATGCCGAACTCGAAGTCGCCGACATGATCGAGGGCCTGCGCGGCAAGGCCGACGCGAGCGCGAACCTCGTCGTGGCCGCGGATGCGTTCGTCTATCTCTCCGATCTCGCGCCGGTGCTGAGCGAAGTAAGGCGCGTGCTCGTCTCAGGCGGCGTGCTCGCCTTCACGGTGGAGACGCATGCGGGCGACGGCATCGTGCTCGGCGATGGCCTGCGTTATGCCCATTCCGCGGAATATGTGCGCAGCGCCATCGCGAAGGCGGGGATGAAGCTGCTGACTCTGGAGCCGGCCTCGCCACGCAACGAGAACAACGAGCCGGTGCGTGGCCTCGTCGTCGTCGCCGAGAAAACTTGAGTCTAGGCGCTAACGCCTGGCGATTTGAGCGTCATTGCGTCGCAAAGCTGCGACTTCCCACTTGCGAGCCGAGCTGCGATGTCAGCACAATGCGCGCATCAGGGAGAAAACAACAATGACCAAGAATCCATCGCGGCGCGATTTCAGCGCCGGCGCGCTCGCCACCATCGCCGCATCGACATTGCCCGCGCCCTACGTCTGGGCCGCGGAGAAGAAATACGATGCGGGTGCCAGCGACACCGAGATCAAGATCGGTCAAACCGTGCCGCATTCCGGCCCCGGCTCGCTCTACGGCGTGCTCGGCCGCGTCGGCGAAGCCTATTTCCAGATGCTGAACGAGAAGGGCGGCATCAACGGGCGCAAGGTCAAGTTCCTCACCATGGACGACGCCTACAGCGCGCCGAAATGCGTCGAGGCGACGCGGCGCCTAGTCGAGCAGGAAGAAGTGCTCGCGCTGTACGGCTCGCTCGGCACCGCACCGCAGACCGCCGTGCACAAATACCTGAACTCCAAGGGCGTGCCGCAGCTCCTGCTCAACACCGGCGCGTCGAAGTGGAATAATCCGAAAGAGTTCAAGTGGACGATGGCGGGCCTGCCGCTCTATCCGACCGAGGCGCGCATCCTCGCGCGCCACGTCGTCAGCGTGAAGCCGAACGCGAAGATCGGCATCCTCTACCAGAACGACGATTTCGGCCGCGACTTCCTCGGTCCCTTCAAGAAGGTGCTGGCTGACGCCGGCGGCACCGCGCAAGTGATCATGGAGCAGACCTACGATCTCACCGAGCCGACCGTCGATTCCCAGCTCATCAATCTCTCCAAGTCCGGAGCCGACGTCTTCTACAACATCTCGACCGGCAAGGCCTCGTCGCAGTCGATCCGGAAAGTGGCCGAGCTCGGCTGGAAGCCGCTGCACCTCCTGTCCGCCGGCTCCACGGGCCGCTCGATCCTCAATGCCGCGGGGCTCGAGAACGCCACCGGCATCGTCGCGATCCGCTACAACAAGGAGGTCGGCCTGCCCAAATGGGAGAAGGACCCGGACGTGATGGCGTTCGAGGAGCTGCGCAAGAAGTACACGCCGGCGATCGATCCCGACAACACCATCGCCTTCGCCGGCTATGGGCAGGCCGCCACCATGGCCGAGATCCTGCGCCGCTGCGGCAACGAGCTCACCCGCGCCAACGTGCTGAAGCAGGCATCGAACCTGCAAGGTTTCCACTCGCCGTATTTCCTCGATGGCGTCACCTACAGCTACACGCCCGAGGACTACACACCGATGAAGACGCTGTTCATCTCCACCTTCACCGGGAAAGACTGGGACATCTCCGACAAGCCGATGTCGGAGTAGCGAGGCGGGCCCCGTCGCCTTTTACTTCTCCCCTTGTGGGAGAAGGTGGCGCGAAGCGCCGGATGAGGGGTATCTATCCACACGCGAGCTCGCGGAGAGAGACCCCTCACCCGTCTCGCCGCTTCGCGGCGAGCCACCCTCTCCCACAAGGGGAGAGGGTAAGAGCGCACATCCACTGCAGATTAACCCAAGCGATACACAGCCTTGGCATTCACGCCGAAAGCCTTGCCCCGCACGCGCGGGCCGAGCCTCGCCAGGCAGGTCTCCAGCGCGGTCTTGATCTCGCCGTAGCTTCCCGCGAGCAGGCATACGGGCCAATCCGATCCGAAGATCAGCCGGTCTTCGCCGAAACATTTCGCGGCGTGCTCCACGAACGGAAACAGCCGTTCTGCATTCCAGTCGTCCCAGACCGCCTCGGTCGCCAATCCCGAGATCTTGCACCAGACATTGCCGCAGGCAGCCAGCGCTGCGATGCGCTCGGTCCATTCCGCGCTCCCGCCGGCGGCAATCGGCGGCTTGGCGGCGTGATCCAGCACGAAACGCGCGTGCGGAAAGGCCTGCGCGGTTGCGACCGCCGCGGGCAGCTCGCGGCTGCGGACAAGGAAATCGTAAGCGAGATCGTGGGCGAACACGGCCGTGAGTCCGCGCTGGACGTCCTCGCGCAGCAGCCAATCCGCATCGAGCTCGTCGTGGACCTGGTGGCGGATGCCGACCAGCTTGTCGCCACCAGGCAGAGCGCGCAGCCGGTCGAGCGTCTCGCCGAGCGCCGCATCGGTGAGATCGGCCCAGCCGACCACGCCGACCACCGAGGGCGTTGCGGCCGCGATACGCAGAAACTCCTCGGTCTCCTCCAGCGCGGAGCGACATTGCACCACGATACTGGCCTCGATGCCGTTCGCCTGTAGCAGCGGCGCGAGATCGGCCGGGCCGAAGGCACGGCGGATCGGCGCCAGCTCGTCCCCTTCCATCCAGGGATAATCGGCGCGCGCCGGATCCCAGAAATGCTGGTGTGCATCGACGATCATGCCTCAACCTCCGCCAGGAAGCGGCGCGCGCGTATCGACCAGCTTTCGTGCCCGCAGCTCCTGCCAGAATGCCGGCGGCACCGCCTTCTCGGACATCGCGATGTTGTCGGCGACCTCGGCGGCATTGCGCGCGCCCATCACGGCGACCGTCACCGCCGGATGGGCCATGCAGAATTGCAGCGCGGCGGCTTTCAGCTCGGTGCCGTGCCCGCGGCAAAGTTCGTCGAGCTCCAGCGCGCGTGCCACGAGCGCAGCATCAGCATCCTGATAGTTGAATTTCGCGCTGGCCCGCGGATTGGCCAGGATGCCGCTGTTGTAGATGCCGCCGAGCAGGATGCCGATATTGCTGGCCTGGCACAGCGGAAACAGCGCATCCAGTGCGCCCTGGTCGAGCAGCGTGTAGCGGCCGGCGAGCAGGAAGCAGTCGACCGGCACGGCCTCGGCGAAGCGAGCCAGCATCCCCGACTGGTTCATGCCGGCGCCGATCGCCTTCACCGTGCCGTCCTCGCGCAGGCGCTGGAGCGCGCGGAAGGCGCCGGTGACGGCATCGTCATAGTGATCGTCGGGATCATGCACGAGCAGGACGTCGACGCGGTCGAGGCCGAGGCGCTGCAGGCTCTCCTCCACCGACCGCATCACGCCGTCATAGCTGAAATCGAACACCGGCCGCTCGCGCGGCGTGCCCTTGTAGTGCTCGTCCTCCGGCGCAGCATTGTCCGGTGCGCGCAGCAGGCGGCCGACCTTGGTCGAGATGGCGTAGGAGTCGCGCCTCTGTTGCTGCAGGAAGGCGCCCAGCCGCCGCTCCGCGAGGCCGAAGCCGTAAAGCGGGGCGGTGTCGAAGAATCGGACACCGAGCGACCAGGCGCGTTCAATCGTCGCTTGCGCATCGGCATCGCTGACGGGCGAGAACAATCCGCCGAGCGGGGCTGAACCGAGGCCGATCGAGGTGACATCGAGAGCGCCGAGCCGCGACCTTTTCATTCCCATCGCCTTCCAGCAGTCGTCGTCCATTCCAAATCATCTCTCCCGCTTGCGGAAACCGCAAGCGGGAGAGGCATGCAGAAGCGCGGGGCTGGGCAGCGCTCCTACTTCAACATCTTCGCGACGTTGTCCTTGGTGACGAGATCGAGGCCGGTGTAGACGATCTCCGGCACCTTCTCGCCCTTCTTGATGGCGAGCAGCGTGTCCATCGCCTTCTCGCCCATCTCGAACGGACGCTGGCCGACCAGCGCATTGGCATA
>NZ_LAXE01000001.1:1231275-1293814 GCF_003122645.1 Bradyrhizobium sp. SUTN9-2 | reverse complement strand
TGGCATAGCCGTCACGCAGCAGCTCGAGCTGCATCTTCAGCGTATCGGCGACGACCAGCGTGAACTTGCCGGAATCGATGTCCTTCTTGTTCCTGCTGGCGAAGGCCTTGAAACCTTCGGGCGCGAACATCGGCCAGCCGCCGATCGGAACGATGGCGGCGAGATCCGGCGTTGCGGTGCGCATGTCCGTCATCTGCTGGACCGCGAGCGCGGGATCGTCGTTGCAGAAGCTCGGCGAACCCGCGACCTCGGTCCATTTCGAGCCCTTCAGCGCCTCGCGCACGCCGTCGACACGCTCGGCCAGGTTCTTTGCGCCGGGACCGCCGGAGACCATCGCGTATTTGCCGCCGTCAGGCCGCAATTTCAGCAATTCCTTGCCCAGGGCCAGGCCGAACTCCTTGTTGTTGGTGCCGATATAGGCGATGCGCTTGGAGCCCGGCGCGTCGGCATCGAAGGTGATGACCGGAATGCCGGCGGCGGTCGCCGCCTCGATCGACTTGGTCATGGCCGCGACGTCCGCGACCGAGATGGCGAGACCGTCGACCTTCTGCGTGATGAAGTCCTGGATGATCTGGGCCTGGTTCGCCGGCTCATGCTCGACCGGTCCCTTGTAGATGCACTCGATGTTGCCGAGCTCCTTGGCGCGCTTCAGGCAGCCGTCGCGCGAAAAATCGAAGAACGGATTGTTCATCGCCTTCGGCACGATGACGAAGCGGTAGTTCGCAGCAAATGCCGGCGTCGCCATCATCGCAACCGCGATGCCGGCAAGAAGCAGTTTCCTCATTGTCTCCTCCACTCTTGTTGGTGCCTATCCCCTCGAAAGCCCCCGGGAAGCGGATAGGCGACGTTTTCCTTGCCTTCCCGAGATGTCGTCATGTCAGGTCATCCGCGAGCGGACGCGGTCGACCAGCACAGCCAGAATGATAATCACGCCGACCAACGTCTGCTGCCAGTACGAGGAGACCTGGGCCAGCACGAGGCCGTTGCGGATCACCTCCAGCAGCACGCAGCCGACGATGGCCCCGAGCGGGCCGCCGATGCCGCCGGCGAGATTGGCACCGCCGATCACGGCCGCCGCGATCACGTTGAGCTCGTAGGACATCGCCATGTTGGCCGGCGCCGATCCGAGCCAGCCGGAGATGATGATGCCCTGCAGGCCCGCGGCGAGCGCGCAGATCACGTAGACCTCGATCTTCACCCGCACCACCGGAATGCCGGTGAGCTCGGCCGCCTTCTCGTTGCCGCCGAGCGCGAAGACGTGGCGGCCGAACGAGGTGTGGTGCAGCACCACGGCCATGGTCAGCGCCAGGATCACGAGATAGATGAACGGCGCCGGCACGCCGAGCACGTCACCGGACGTGAGCGCATAGAAATAGTCAGCGTCCGGCCCGCCCGGGAAGCTGCCGCGTCCGTTGGAGACGACATAGCCGAGCCCGCGCACGATCGAGAGCATGCCGAGCGTGGTGACGAAGGGTGACAGGCCGAGCACGGCGATGCAGAAGCCGTTAACGAGGCCGGCAATCAGCGCGGCGCCGAGGCCGGCGAGGATCGAGACAAGCAGGATCAGCCCCGGAACATTGGCGAGCACGGTCTTGCCGTCGGCCGCCATGTGCACCAGCGGCGAGCCGGGCGCCGACAGCTCGGTCATCACCATCGAGGTGATCATGGCGGAGAAGCACATCATCGATCCCACCGACAGGTCGATGCCGCCGGTGATGATCACGAAGGTGACGCCGAGCGTCGCGATGGCGATGAAGGAAAAGTTCTTCGCCACGTTCTGCATGTTGCCCTGGGTGAAGAAGTAGGGGCTGGCGAAATGCATGATCACCAGCAGCACCGCCAGCGCGAGCAGGACGTAGCCGGTCTGCGAGGCGAAGATGCCGCGCTGCCACCACCTGATCTTGCCGACATTGGTGAAGCTGATCGGGGATTCCAAGGGCATGGCCATCACGCCGCCTCCTTCGCACCGGTGATGAGGGCGGTGACCTCCTCGGGGGAGGTCTGGTGAATCGACTTGTCGGCGCGCTTCTCGCCGCGCCGCATGACGACGACGCGGTCGCATACGGCGAACACGTCGGGCATGCGGTGCGAGATCAGCATCACGGCGACGCCCTGCTCCTTGAGCCGGTGGATCAGGCCGAGCACCTGCTCGACCTGGCGCACCGAGATCGCGGCGGTCGGCTCGTCCATCATCACCAGCCGCGCATTGGACAGCCGGGTGCGCGCGATCGCGACCGCCTGGCGCTGGCCGCCCGACATCTGTCTGACGAGATCGTCGGGTCGCGTCTCCGAGCGCAGCTCGCCGAACAGCTCGAGCGCGCGCGACGCCATCGCCTTGTGGTCGAGCAAGGCAATGGGTCCGAACCTGCGCTTCAGCTCGCGGCCGAGAAAGACGTTGGCGGCCGCCGTGAGATTGTCGGCGAGCGCGAGGTCCTGGTAGACGACCTCGATGCCGACGGCGCGGGCATCGACCGGCCGGTTGAAATGCACCGCGCTGCCGGCAAAGCGCATCTCGCCATGCGTGGGGCGGAAATTGCCGGCGATGATCTTCACCAGCGTCGACTTGCCGGCGCCGTTGTCACCCATCAGGCCGACCACTTCGCCGGGCCAGACCTGCATATCGACATCGTGCAGCGCGCGGATCGCGCCGAACTCCTTGCCGATGCCGGTGAGCTCGAGCACCGGTGTCGCGTCAGTCTTCGTCATCAGCGGCGTTTCCTCAGACATAGCGGTTGACCAGGGATTCCAGATATTCCTGCCGGCCCGAGCGCGGCTGCGGATCGAAGCCGGGAGACATCGCACGGTCGGCGAGATCGGCGAGCGAACGCTGGCCGCCGAGAATGGCGCGGCCCTCCGGGCTGGCCCAGCCCTCGTAGCGCTTTGCGAGCGGCGCACTCAGCGTGCCGGCGTCGAGCATGTCGGCGGCGGCGAGGAAGGCCCGCGCACAGGCATCCATCGAGCCGACATGGGCATGGATGAGATCATCGGGATCGATCGACTGGCGGCGGATCTTGGCATCGAAATTGAGTCCACCCGTGGTGAAGCCGCCGCGGTTCAGGATCTCGTGGAACACCAGCGCCAGCTCCGGCACGTTCATCGCGAACTGGTCGGTGTCCCAGCCGAGCAGATCGTCGCCCCGGTTGATGTCGAGCGAGCCGAACACGCCGAGCGCCTCGGCCAGCGCGACCTCATGATGGAAGGAGTGACCGGCGAGGATGGCGTGGTTCTGCTCGATGTTGAGCTTGACGTCCTTGAGCAGGTCGTAGCGTTCGAGGAAGCCGTAGCAGGTGGCGACGTCGAAATCATATTGATGCTTGGTCGGCTCCTTCGGCTTCGGCTCGATCAGCAGCGGGCCCTTGAAGCCGATTTTGTGCTTGTGCTCGACGACGAGCGAGACGAAGCGGCCGAGCTGGTCGAGCTCGCGCTTGAGATCGGTGTTGAGCAGCGTCTCGTAGCCCTCGCGTCCGCCCCACAGCACGTAGTTCTGCCCACCGAGCCGGTGAGTCACCTCCAGTGCAGCACGGACCTGGCCGGCGGCATAGGTGAAGATGTCAGGGTCCGGATTGGTGGCCGCGCCCGCCATGTAGCGGCGGTGCGTGAACAGGTTCGCAGTGCCCCAGAGCAGGCGGACCTTGCTCGATGCCATCTTCTGCTCGAACAGATCGGCGATGGCATTGAGGTTGGCGACGGACTCGGCGAGGGAGGCGCCTTCCGGCGCCGCATCGACGTCGTGGAAGGTGAAGAAGGGGACGTCCAGCAGGCGGAACAGCTCGAAGGCGGCATCGGCCTTGGCGCGCGCCATCGCCATCGCGTCGGTGCCGTGGTGCCAAGGCCGCAAGAAGGTCTCGCCGCCGAACGGATCGCCGCCCGGCCAGCAGAACGAATGCCAATAGCAAACCGCAAAGCGCAAGTGATCCTCAAGCCGGCGGCCATGCACCAGGCGGTCCTTGTCGTACCAGCGGAAGGCGGGCGCGCCTTCGGCCTCCTTGCCGCCGAAGGCGACGGGTGCACTTGCATCGAAGAATTTGGCTGGCGCGTTCACTTAAGGCTCCTTCAATGCGGGATAAAGCGCGCGCCATCGCCGATAGGCCTCGTCATAGGCCGCAGCGACGGACGGGCGGGGTGTGAAGCTTGCAAGCCTGCGCGGGCGCGTGCAGACGTCCGCGGGGTTCTCGCCGGTCGCAGCGAGCCGGCCGAGCCGCGCAGCGCCGAGCGCGGCGCCGACCTCGCCTTCCTCGACGCGGTGGATGGGCATGCCGAGCACGTCGGCGCAGATCTGCGCCCATAGCGGCGAGCGCGAGCCGCCGCCGACGAGATCGACCTCGCCGATCGGCCCGCTGGCTGTGCTCAGCGCCGCCAGATTGTCGCGCGCGGCAAAGGCGACGCCTTCGAGCACAGCCTGCACGATCTCTGAACGCCCGGTCGCGCCGCGCAGACCGACGAAAGCGCCGCTGGCGGCGGCATCGTTGTGCGGCGTGCGCTCGCCGTCGAGATAAGGCAGGAACTGGACCGTGCCAGGTGCATCGACGCGCTCGCCGAGCGGCGCCAGGAGCGCTGCGGCCGGCGTCTCCATCACGCCGGCCAGCCAGGCGAGCGAAGCTGCGGCCGACAGCATCACGCCCATCTGGTGCCAGAGGCCGGGCAGCGCGTGGCAGAAGGCATGCACCGCTGAAGCCGGCGCGGGGGCGAAGCGATCGGTGACGCGGAACAGGACACCCGACGTTCCCAGCGACAGGAAGGCATCGCCGGGCGCGATGGCGCCGAGCCCGATCGCGCTGGCCGCATTGTCGCCGGCGCCGCCCGCGACCACGACATTTTTCGCCATGCCCCAGCGCTGCGCGTATTCAGGCGCGAGCACCGCGCTCACCGCACTGCCCTCGACGAGGCGCGGCATGTGGTGCAGATCGAGCCCGGTGGCATGCAGCAGCAGCGCGGACCAGCGCCGCAGGCCGACGTCGAGCCACAGCGTGCCTGACGCGTCCGACATGTCCTCGACCATCTCGCCGGTGAGGCGATAGCGGACATAGGCCTTCGGCAGCAGCACCTTTGTCACGCGGTCGAAGATCTTCGGCTCGTGCCGTGCCACCCAGAGCAGCTTCGGCGCGGTGAAGCCTGGCATCGCGAGATTGCCGGCAATCGCGTGCAGCGAAGGACAGCGCCGCTCCAGCGCGGCGCATTCGGCCTGCGAGCGGCCGTCGTTCCAGAGGATGGCCGGACGCAGCGGCCGGCCGTCCTCGCCAAGCAGCGTCGCGCCGTGCATCTGACCCGACAGCCCGATGCCGCGCACCTGCGCAACCTCGCGCGGATGGCGCGCGGCGAGATCGTCGACGGCGCCGACGGCCGCATCGACCCAGGCGTCGGGGTCCTGCTCGGACCACAGCGGCGCCGGGTGCGACAGCGCAAGCTCGCGCGCCGCGGTCGCGGTCACCGCGCCGGCTTCGCTCACGAGCACCGCTTTCACACCGGACGTGCCGATGTCGATCCCGAGATACAAATCGTCCTCCCTTTCGCCTGCCTCGGGAGAGCGATCTTGCGTCGCTTTTCCCCGCTGGCGGTCCCGTTTCCAAGTTCACCTGCCGCTAGGGCAGATTGTCTCGCATCACGATGTCGATCCGGATCTTCTCCTGTTCACTCAAGATCGGCTCGCCGCGGGCGAGCGCGAGCAGCACGCGGACGGCCGCGCGCGCTTCATGTCCGGGGTTCTGCGAGATCGCGGCATCCATCACGCCCTGCAGTAGCAAGCGGCGCGTCAGCGCGGTGACGTCGTGTCCGACGAACACCACCTGCTTGTCACGCCCGGCCGCGCCAGAGGCCTTGTCGTTCAACGCCTTGCCGTTCAGCGCTTTGGCGACGCCCTGCGTGCCGGCGCCGACGTTGTAGAGACCGACGATGTCGCCATGCTTGCCGAGCAGCCGCGCCAGCAGCTGCTCCGAACGATCATCTTCATCGCGCCCTTCCAGCACCGGCAGCACGCTGAGATCGGGGAATTCCGTCGCCATCACCTGGTTGAAGCCGAAGATGCGCTCGGCATGGTCGCGCAGGCCCTGCGAGCCCGCGATGATCGCGACCTTGCCGGACCTCTGGCCGACCAGGCGCCCGACCAGCGCGCCGGCGGTGCGGCCCGCGGCGATGTTGTCGATGCCGACATAATGGTGGCGGCGCGAGGACGGCACATCCGAGACCAGCGTCACGACCTTGGCGCCGGCATCGACGAGGTCATTGATGGCGGCGCGGACGCTCGGATGGTCCAGCGCCACCACGGCGACGCCGTCATAGTCGCCGGACAGCGCCTCGAGC
The DNA here is from genome assembly GCF_003122645.1 of Bradyrhizobium sp. SUTN9-2. Taxonomy (NCBI): domain Bacteria; kingdom Pseudomonadati; phylum Pseudomonadota; class Alphaproteobacteria; order Hyphomicrobiales; family Nitrobacteraceae; genus Bradyrhizobium; species Bradyrhizobium sp. SUTN9-2. Next base: position 1,287,517 of record NZ_LAXE01000001.1, on the reverse strand, counting down.
GAGGCCGCGAGCGCGGCGGGCTCGAACACGTCCGTTGCGATCATCTCGACATTGAGGCGGCGGGCCGACAGCCAGCCCGCCATCTCGCCCAGATAGGACTGGATCTGCTGCATGAACGGGTTCGAGCCCGACGGCATCACGAAGGCGAAGCGGCGGGCCCGGCCGCGCGCGAGCTCGGCGGCCGCCACATGCGGCTGGAACGAATTGCGCGCAATGGCGTCCTTGACGCGCCGGACCGTATCCGGGCGGACCCCCGGCCGGTTGTGCAGCACGCGATCGACCGTGGCGAGGCTGACACCGGCCTCGCGGGCGATGTCCTTCAGCGTCAGCACAGTCGGGGTCAAGGTCTCGGCCATGGCTGAAGGCTAGCAGAGGTGTTTTGAGGTACGCAACTCATTTGATGAGGGGATCGGTCTTTTTGCTTCCCCTTCCAGGAACGGCTCCGCGAGCGGACCGTTGCCGGGGCGTGCATAACGACATCACACATGATTCCGGCGAGGGGCTGAGCCCGACGCTCGAGCGCAACATCCAGGCGCTGGTGGCGCGGCGGCGCCGTGAGCAGCAGGCGGCACGCGGCCAGGACAAGGTCGCGGACGCGATCACGGCCTTCACCGGCAGCATGATCTTCGTCTACCTGCACCTCGCCCTGTTCGGGTTCTGGATCATCGCCAACCTGCATTGGATTCCGGGAATTCCGGCCTGGGACGAGAGCTTCGTCATGCTGGCGATGATCGCCTCGGTGGAGGCGATCTTCCTCTCCACCTTCGTGCTGATCTCGCAGAACCGCATGACCGCGGCGGCCGACAAGCGCGCCGATCTCGATCTCCAGATCAGCCTGCTCGCCGAGCACGAGCTGACCAAGGTGGCCCGCCTGCTCACCCAGGTCGCCGAGCGGCTCGACGTCAAGCCGGACGCGGAGCGCGACCTGCAGGAGGCGGCCCGGGACATCGCCCCCGAGCGCGTGCTCGACAAGATCGAGGAGACGCGCTCTTAAGCTACCGGCGGCCTGGCGCCGACAGCTCCAGCGTCAGGAACAGGCTGTTGGGATCCTCGACATAACCTTCGAACGGGCCGCATGCGACGAAACCGTGCGCCAGATAGAGTGCGTGTGCCGGCTTGAAATAGTCCCACGAGCCGGTCTCGAGGCTGAGCCGCGTCATGTCGCGCGCGCGGGCTTCCGCGATGATGTGGCGCAGCATCTGGCCGCCATAGCCGCGCCGGCGCGCGGTCTGCAGCGTGTGCATCGACTTGACCTCGCCATGGCCAGCCGAAAGCGTCTTCAGCGCGCCGGTCGCGACCAGCGTCTCGCCGTCCCAGCCGGTCCAGAATGCGACGTCGGGTGCACGCAGGCCCGCGAGATCGAGCGCATGGGCACTGCCCGGCGCCGTCTGCGCCCGCGCAGCAGCAACGTGGTGATCGAGCAGCGCGACGACGCGCGGATCATAGGTGTCGCCGGTCCGGATCTGCATCGTGCTCGTCTCCACGCTTTGCCCTCACATCTTGCCGTAGGACGCGCCGCGTCTGACGATGATGACGTAGCGCGCGTCCTGCTTGGTTTCGTTCTCGAAGATCACCGCGCGCATCACGTCGAAATCCAGACAATCGCCCTCGCGCAGCCGCACCGCCTTGGCGTCGATATGCACGGCGATCGCACCCTCCAGCATCAGGAGCTGCTGGGTGAAGGCGTTGCGGCCCCAGGGGCTGTAGGAGACGCGCGCGCCGGCGGGAAGGTCGACCACGATGATCTCGATGCCGCTGGCCGCATCCGGCGGCGAGGCGTGCCGCCGGCGATAGCCGCTGTCGGGGTCGCGCCAGAGCGGCTGGTCCGCCAGCCGCACCAGGCGCTCCGGCGGCTTCTCGGCGAGCGCGACGACATCGCTGAGCGTGACGTCGAGCGCCGCGCAGAGCTTGTTCAGCAGCGCCGCCGTCGCACTGCTCTGCGCCCGCTCCACCCGCCCGATCATGGCCCGGCTGACGCCGGAGCGGCCTGCAAGCTCGTTCAACGTCATGCCTGCCTGCGTCCGCAGCGTCTTCAGGCGCCGACCGATGGCGCGATCGAGTTTTTGCTGGTCCATGGGTTTCATCCGAACATCGCCCGATACGAGGACCGCATCCGCCGGGGTGAGAGAAGCTTAGCGCGCGCGGAGGCACACGCCGGGAGCGGCAGTCCAATATATTAGAAATTTTGCGCAGGCCGTACGCCCGATTAGGATGCGCCCCAACCACAAAAAATCGGAGGCGACGAATGGATGGCCCGACGCAGCGGAGGATCAAAGCCAACGGCATCAGCCTCAATGTCGCCGAGCAGGGCGACGGGCCTATGGTGCTGCTCTGCCATGGCTTTCCGGAAGGCTGGTACTCCTGGCGGCATCAACTCGAGGCGCTGGCGGCGGCTGGCTACCACGCGGTCGCACCGGATATGCGCGGCTACGGAAAGAGCGACCGGCCCGAAGCGATCGATCAATACACGATCCTCCATATGGTCGGCGATCTCGTCGGCGTGCTCGACGCGTTCGAGGCAAAGGACGCCGTCATCGTTGGACATGACTGGGGCGCGACAATCGCTTGGCACACGGCGCGCCTGCGGCCCGATCGCTTCCGGGCCGCCGCGATCCTCAGCGTACCGTATCGGCCGCGCAGTCCCGTGCGGCCGACGAGCGTCATGCCGCAGACGGCGGATGCGCAGTTCTATCAGCTGTACTTCCAGGAGCCAGGTATCGCCGAAGCGGAGTTCGAGCGGGATCCTCGCGCAACGCTCGGCGCCATGCTCTTCGGCGGCTCCGGCGAAGGGGCGACCGCGATCCGCGCCAATGCCGAGCGTCAAGGGCGGACGGTCACCGCCGGCATGGTCTCCCGAAAGGACGGCATGCTGCCGAAGGTGCCGGTGCCGCTTCCGTCGTGGCTGAGTGCCGCCGAGCTCGACCACTACGCTGCCGAATTTGCGCGCAGCGGCTTTCGCGGGCCGCTCAATTACTACCGAAACATCGATCGCAATTGGGAGCTGATGGCAGCATTCGAGGGCATGCAGGTGGTGGTGCCCTCGCTCTTCGTCGCCGGCGACCATGACATGGTCATCGCCTTCCCCGGTGCCGCCGAACATCTCGCCAACATGAAGCAATGGGTGCCGCAGCTGCGCGAAATCAAGATGCTGCCCGGCTGCGGACATTGGACGCAGCAGGAGCGGCCGGCGGAGGTGAACGCGGCGATCGTCCAGTTTCTGAGAAGCCTGCCGAACTAAGGGCTGGAGCGGGCGAAGGGAATCGAACCCTCGTATGCAGCTTGGGAAGCTGCCGTTCTACCATTGAACTACGCCCGCGATGTGCGCTTTGCGCCCCTCTTGATTAGCCGAGACGGCGCCTGCCGCCAAGCGGTTTGGCGCGACCAGCGGGGCGGTTGTTAACGTCCTGATAAGATTCCAGGTGCGCCGGATTGTGGCGGTGTTATGATCGCTTCTCCGGGGAGAAACGTGCACTGAGTGGGGCGTGTGCATGGTGGGGCGGGCTTACGCGATATTCGATACGGCCATCGGCCGTTGCGGCATCATCTGGAGCGGCACCGGCGTGGTCGCCGTGCAATTGCCGGAGGCGCGGGAGATCGACACCCGCCGCCGGATTTTCCAGGTCCATCCCGAGGCGCGAGAGCAGCGCCCGTCCGAGAACGCCGAGCTTGCGATCGAGGGCATCACGGGCCTGCTGCAAGGTCACGATCCCGACTTCTCCGAGGTCAGCCTGGACGCCGGCGGGGTGCCCGGCTTCGACCGGCGCGTCTACGAGTACACCTGCAGCATTCCGCGCGGAGAGACACGCACCTATCACGAGGTCGCCCGGGCGCTGGGCGCCTCCGGCGCGTCCTATTCCGTGGCGCAGGCGATTGCGAAAAATCCCTTCATGCTGATCGTGCCCTGCCACCGGGTGCTGGAGGCTGGCAATTACGCCGACCGGCTCTCGCCCTATGGCGGCGTGATCTCCAAGCGGCGGCTGCTGGCGCTGGAAGGGGCCCATCCCATCGCCAGCAAGACGCTGTTCGAGGTGCTGCTGCCGGTTGCTCCGCCCCGCGCGCCTACCTAAATACGCGGGATGCACGCCACCACGTTGCTGACGACGCCCTCGATCACGGCTTCCGAGTTTCGCTGCGATGCGGGCCCGGACGATAGGCCGTTCGCGGAATGCCGCACCGGCCATTCCATCGCCTATGTCCGCTCCGGCAGCTTCGGCTGCCATTGCCGCGCCGGCTTCTTCGAACTGGTGGCGGGCTCGATGCTGATCGGCGCCCCCGGCGAGGAATACACCTGCACGCATGAGCACGTCTCCGGCGACGTCTGCCTCGGCTTCTTCTTTAGCGAGGATTTGGTCGACGCCCTCGGCGGGCGGCGCGAGGTCTGGCAGATCGGCGCGACGCCGCCGCTGCCCGAGCTGATGGTGCTGGGCGAGCTGGCCCAGACGGCAGCAGATGGCAACAGCGATCTCGGCCTCGACGAGATCGGCCAGATCCTGGCCGGCCGTTTTGTCGAGGCCGTCTCGGGCAAGGCGCGCAAGCCGGCCAGCCCCACCGCACGCGATCGCCGCCGCGCGGTGGAGGCCGCGCTGTGGATCGACGACAACTCGCATGCCGAGCTCGACCTCGAGCAAGCAGCCAAGCAGGCGGGATTGAGCCCGTTTCATTTCCTGCGGCTGTTCTCGGCCGTGCTCGGTGTCACCCCGCATCAATATCTGGTGCGCTCCCGGCTGCGCCACGCGGCACGGCTGCTCGCTGACGAGGACATCGCCGTCACCGATATCGCCTATGACGTCGGCTTCGGCGATCTCTCCAATTTCGTCCGCACCTTCCATCGCGCCGCCGGCGTGTCGCCGACCAAGTTCCGGCAGGCGTCGAAGGGGGAGCGCAAGATTCTCCAAGAGCAGCTTGCCCTCAACTGACTAGGGTCGTCTCCGGCGCGTGCCCTTCGCGGCACGCTTCTTCGCAATGGAGACGAACATGTACGACCACATCGGATTGCGCGTTGCCGACCTCGACGCCGCCACGCGCTTCTACAGCGCGGTGCTGGCGCCGCTCGGGTTTGTCCTGTGCTCGAGCGGCGACGGTTATGCCGGCTTCGGGCCGAAGGGCGAGCCGGCGCTGTGGCTGCACCTGAACAAGGGCCGCAAGGCAGATGGTGCGCATATCGCGTTTCGCGCAAAGGATCACGACGCAGTCAAGGCGTTCCATAGCGAAGGGCTGAAGAGCGGCGGTCGCGACAATGGCGGCGCCGGCCCGCGCAGGGATTACAGCCCGACATATTACGCGGCGTTCCTGATTGACCCTGATGGCAACAATGTCGAGGCGGTTTGTCCGTAGAGGCGCCGCCGCGCACGAGCACTTGTAGGGTGGGCAAAGCGTAGCGTGCCCACCAATTGCTCGCGACAACGCCGATGAATGGTGGGCACGGCGCGCGAAGAGCGCGCCTTTGCCCACCCTACGAACTCCGACAAAAGGGGAATATTCATGGCCTCCATCCACAACGACATCTCCCTCCCCGCCTCCGCGCGCGACGTCTGGGACGCGGTGCGCGATTTCGGCGCGCTGCATCGGCGGCTGGTGGCGGGCTTCGTCACGGCGTGCACGCTCGATGGCGATGCGCGCATCGTCACCTTCGCCAACGGCTCGGTCGCGCGCGAAGTGCTGGTCGACTGCGACGATGCGCGGCGGCGCCTCGTCTATGCCATCAGCAACGAGCGGCTGAGGCATTACAGCGCCTCGGTGCAGGTCATTGCCGAGGACGAGGCGAGCTGCCGCCTCGTCTGGATCATCGACATGCTGCCGAACGAGCTCGCGCCTTACGTTCAGGGGCAAACCAAGGAGGCGGTGGCCGCCATGCACAAGGCGTTTCCGCCCGCTTCGGCCTGATCATTCACTGTGAGTTTTCTCACAGAAGCCCGTCCTCGCCGGCCGTAACCATGCCCGCGTGCGTCCGGTCGGCTCCGCTCTCCCGGCGGCGCCACGCACGCGAGGAGCATGCCATGAGAGGTGCGGACAAGGTGATCTGCCAGGCGGCCGCGATGCTGCTGCTGTTTTCAATCTCGAGCGTGCCGGCAAAGGCGCAATTCCTCGGCGGCGGCGGTGCCGGCGGCGAGGACATGATGACCCAGATGGCGCCGATGCTGGAGATGATGAAGGCGAAGATGGGCAAGCGCCGCTTCGCCATGCTGATGCAGACCATGGGTCCGATGATGAGCCGCATGATGGAGAACGGCGGCGGCGGGCTCGGCGGCATGATGGGCGGCGGCAATTTCGGCGGCGGATTCGGTGCACCGAGCTACGGCGGCTACACCCCGATGGGCGGCGGCACCATGCCGGTCGGGATCGGTAGCATGGGCGGCGGCGACATCATGGGCATGCTCGGCGGCACCGGTGGCAGCGACATGATGGCGATGATCCCGCAATTGATGCGGCTCGCCAATACCGGCGGTGGCGGCCATCGCCGCCACAAGCGTCGCTAGTCGACAACAAGAGCAGGCGCGATTGCAGGCTTGCCCTCGCGCGGTCCCCAGCGTGTCAGCACGACGCTGGAGCACGACAAGAGGCCGAGCACGACCATCGAGCTCGCGGCGAGCCAGAAAAAGCTCTGCGCGCTGGCGCCGTGCGTCGACAGCCACCAGCCGACACCTGCGATGTAGATCAGCCGCGCAGTCTGCGCTAGCACGGGCCCGATCACCTTCGCCGCGCCTTGCGAGGAGAAATACATCGTCGTCGCAAGGCCGAAGAAGGCGTAGAATGGCCCGACCGTCGCAAGATATTGATGGCTCGCCGCGCGCACCTCCGCGCTGTCGGTGAACATGTTGACCCAGAGATCGGGAAAGATCGCAACGAGGCACGCCGGCGCACCGACCGCGACGAAAGCGGCAACGCTGGCGGTCCAGGCGATGCGCCGGGCCCGCGCGATGCGGCCGGCGCCGATCGCCATCCCGACCATCGGCACGCAGGCGATGCCGAACGAGAACGCAATCGAGGTCAGCAGGAATTCCAGCCGCGCGCCGACGCCGTAGCCGGCGAGGATCGCAGTGCCGAACTGCGCCAGCATGTGCGTGAAGATGGAGATCGTCAGCACCGATTGCAGCGGCGAGAAGCAGGCGATGGCGCCGACCTTGAGGATGTCGAAGAACATCGCCCATTGGATGCGCAGGCCGCGCAGCTTCAGCGTGATCCGCGCGCGGCCGGAGAACAGGTACCAGGCCATAATGCCGATGTTCATAGTATAGGCGATCAGCGCGCCAGCGGCGACGCCGCGCATGCCGAACTGCGGCACTGGCCCGAGCCCGAGACCGAGCGTGCCGCCGAGCACGATCTGCCAGGCCGCGGAGTTGAGGATCAGGAACGACGGCAGCTTCATGTTGCCGGTGCCGCGCAGGATGCCCGCCATGGTGTTAAGCAGCCAGGGCAGCACGGCACCGCCGAAGAACACCTGCGTATAGGCGATCGCATGCGTCAGCACATCGCCGCGGCCGCCGAGCATCTCGAGCAACCTCGGCCCGAAGATCAACATGCCCAGCATGAAGACGAGTCCGAAGCTGATGCCGATCAGCATCGCGTGCACGGCCAATATGCCGGCGCGCTCGCGATTCCCGGCGCCGAGCGCACGCGCAATGGCCGAAGCCACCGCGCCGCCCATAGCGCCGCCGGACATCGTCATGGTCAGAATGATCGTCGGAAACACCAGCGCCATCGCCGCCAGCGCCTCGACGCCGAGCCGGCCGACATAGGAGGTCTCGGCGATCACCACGCAAATGCCGGCCGACAGACCGATCGCGTTCGGCCAGGCGAGCGAGAGCAGCGTGCGCAGGATCGGCCCCTCGGTCAGGACGCTTCTGATCGGCGGCGGAGGCGGCGGCAGTGGGCGCTCTTGCTCATCGACCGGGATTTCGGCGATGTCGGACATGTCCTCTCCCGGGCGCAGGCGCCGTTTGCAGCGCAGCAATCACTTGGTGTGCCAATGGCGTCGTTCGCGCGAATGGCGCGGCTGAGGCGTGTTAGCACGGCGTGCTCCGATTCTGCCTGCGCCCGATGCAGGCGTGCCCTGCGGCAGCGCATTTCAAGCGGTGGAATTCGTTCTTCTCCCTCTCCCCGTTCTTACGGGGCCGGGACGAGCTTCGCTCGCCCTGAGAGGGTTGGGGTGAGGGGCTCTATCCGCGAAGACGGCGAGAGCTGGACTCGCGGAGACTCCCCCTCACCTGGATTGCATCTTCGATGCAATCCGACCTCTCCCCGCAAGCGGGGCGAGGTGAAGCCCGCTGCGGCCGTCGCCTAACCGATCGTCCAGACCAGCGGCGGACGGCCGCCCGGAGCGGCGCGCATCTGCACGCCGATATGCCGGCCGCAACCTGCAGCGAGACCCTCGAACAATCCCTCCGGCAGCTTGGCGCAGGCGCGGTGAGTGTCGGCGACGTCGTCCATCAGCTTCCAGCTCTGCTGCCGGATCTCGAAGGTGTCTTCCGATTGAGCCGTCTCGGCTGCATCATCCTGCGCGGCGAGCAACGCGCTCAGGAACGATGCGAATTCTCGCGCGCCGCCGCGGATCGTCGCCAGCGCCGCGGCGACCTCGTCGAAATATTGCATGCCGATCAGCTTGCCGGTGAGGTGCAGCAGATAGCCGGCATCCTCCGGGCCGAACAGCTGCACCATCACGGGCGCGGCGGTGCGGACATATTCCATCGCGTAATTGCGATAGGCCTTTTCCAGCCGCGGTCTTGGCCAGCTCGCGACCGGCAAGGCGGGCGCCGTCTTCGCATCGAACAAAGGCGCTTCCAGGTGCCGCGCGAATACGAGGCGCTGGTCGAGCTCGAGCGGATGGTCGTATTGATGATAATAGCCTTCGAGCCCGTCCTGGCCGTCGACGCTCTGCTTGGTGCAGACGAAGCCGAGCCTGAGATCGCCGAGGGCTGCGCCATTGTTGGCGTGCCAGCCGCGCAGCATGGCGCGTGAGACTTCGCCCGGCACGCCACAGATCGCAGTGCCCTTCCAGATCCAGCGCGGCGGCGGATAGCGGATCCAAGCCTTGGTGTCGCTCTCGTACATGTATTCGACATGAACGCCGCCGATCCAGTTGGAGAGATAGTGGTATTGCGCAGCCGCGACCGCCGGCGGCAGATGGTCGATCCCGAGCTTCCTGAGCCCCGGCAGGAAACGCTCCTGCTGCTGGCGACGAAACACGCGGAAGACGAACTCTGCGGCATCCGCCGTGCCGCGGCGCGTGACGATTGTGAGGATCAGCCCGGTGAAGTAAGCGTGATAGAGATCGGCGACGGCGCGCCAGCGCTTCCATTGCGCGTGCTGCGCGAGGTCTGGTGCGATAGTCATGTTCGCTCCCGGCTTGTTGTTTTGCGGGAGTGTGTCATCGCGGATCGGGTGACGCAACCGGACGCGCTCTCGGTGTCATCGCCCGCGAAGGCGGGCGATCCAGTACTCCGAGATGGTCATGCTTGAATCGAGAAGCCGCGGCGTACTGGATTCCCCGCCTCCGCGGGGAATGACAGCGGTGGGTGAGGTTAGCACTACACCCTGAAATGCTTGCTGAGCTTCAGGCCTTGCGCCTGGTAATTCGAGCCGATGCGTTGGCCGTACATCGCGTCGGGGCGGGCCAGCATCTTCTCGTAGACGAGGCGGCCGACGATCTGACCGTGCTCGAGGATGAACGGCACCTCGCGCGAGCGCACCTCCAGCACGGCGCGCGATCCCAGCCCGCCAGCGCCGGCATAGCCGAAGCCGGGATCGAAAAAGCCGGCATAGTGCACGCGGAATTCGCCGACCAGGGGGTCGAACGGCACCATCTCAGCGGCGTAGTCGGGCGGCACCTGCACCGCTTCCTTGGAGGCGAGGATATAGAACTCGCCGGGGTCGAGGATCAGGCTGCCGTCGGGACGCGCCGAGATCGGCTCCCAGAAATCCTCCACCGCGTAGCCCGCGCGGCGGTCGACATCGACGACGTCGGTGTGGCGCTTGGCGCGATAGCCGACGAAGCCGCTCGCCTTCTCGCCGGAGAGATCGACCGAGACGGCAACGCCGCCCGAGAGATCGGCATCGTCGATGTCGACGAGACGCTCGCTGGCGTGCAGCGCATCGAGCTCGTCGGCATTGAGGATGGCATCGCCGGTGCGGAAGCGCACCTGGCTGAGACGCGAGCCCTCGCGCACCAGCACAGGAAACGTCTTCGGGCTGATCTCGGCGTAGAGCGGGCCGTGATAGCCGGCGCCGATCATGTCGAAGCGGCGGGTGCCGTCGGCGATGACGCGGGTGAAGACGTCGAGCCGGCCGGTCGAGCTCTTCGGATTGGCGGCAGCGACGATCTCCGGCGGCAGCGCGAGGCTCTCGAGCAGCGGCACGATGTAGACGCAGTTGGTCTCGAGCACCGCGCCGTCGGCGAGGCTGAACTCGTGCAGCTTCAGCTCGTCGATGCGCTCTGCCACGGTGGCACCGGGCCCGGGGAGGAAGCTGGCGCGGACCCGATAGGCGATGTCGCCGAGGCGCAGATCGAGGCTCGCCGGCTGGATCTGGCTCTCGACGAAGTCGTAGGTGGGCAGGATGAGACCTTCTTCCGCCATCGCCGCGATCATGCGGTCGGGCAGGATACCATTGGCGTCGGCGGCGACCGTGAACGTCAACCGGGGGGTCCTCATCAGGGGCCGAATGCATCCGGACCATGCCGGAAATACAAGTCTTTTACGGCTATCCGATGGACGCCTTGACGGAAAGAGCATTGCGGAATATGAGCATCACTTATCCCGTGGTGATTTGAGCCGGCCGGCTTGCAGCCACGTTAAATAAGTCGCTAAACAGGCCGGGGACCTCTGTGATCCCGGCCCGTGGAGATATCTAGGCCGGTTTTTTTGTGACCGTTTTCGCCTCGGCGGTCATGTCGGAGAGGGTCCTATGTCGAAGTCGTCTGCCACTTATCGCCCCGAAACCCGCCTGGTCCATTCCGGCACCCTGCGCTCGCAATATGGCGAGACCTCGGAGGCGCTGTTCCTGACGCAAGGCTATGTCTACGCCAGCGCGGAGGAGTGCGAGGCGCGCTTCAAGGGCGAGGATCCCGGCTTCATCTATTCGCGCTATTCCAACCCGACGATTGCAATGTTCGAGCGCCGCATGATCGAGCTCGAGGGCGCCGAGGCCGCGCGCTCGGCGGCAACCGGCATGGCGGCGGTGACGACCGCGATCCTGGCGCCGCTCAAGGCCGGCGATCACGTGGTCGCCTCCCGTGCGCTGTTCGGCTCCTGCCTCTACGTCATCCAGGACCTGTTGCCGCGCTACGGCATCGAGGCCACGCTGGTCGATGGGCTCGATCTCGACCAGTGGCAGCGGGCGCTGAGGCCCAACACCAAGACGTTCTTCCTGGAGAGCCCGACCAACCCGACGCTGGACGTGCTCGACATCCCCTCGATCGCCGAGATCGCGCACAAGGGCGGCGCGCGGCTCGTCGTCGACAACGTGTTTGCAACCCCGATCTGGCAGAGCCCGCTCGCGCTCGGCGCCGACGTCGTCGTCTACTCTGCGACCAAGCACATCGACGGCCAGGGCCGCTGTCTCGGCGGCATCATCCTGTCCTCCGAAGCCTTCATCGCCGAGCATATCCACAATTTCATGCGCCAGACCGGCCCGTCGATCTCGCCGTTCAATGCCTGGGTCCTGCTCAAGGGCCTGGAGACGCTGGGCGTGCGCGTGCGCGCGCAGACCGACAATGCCGCGCGCGTCGCCGAGGTGCTGGCGAGCCATCCCAAGATCTCGCGACTGGTCTATCCCGGCCGCGCCGATCATCCGCAGGCGGCGCTGGTGAAGAAGCAGATGCGCGGCGGCTCGACGCTGGTCGGCTTCGAGGTGAAGGGCGGCAAGGCGGCGGCGTTCCGTGTGCTCAACGAATTGAAGCTTGCCAAGATCTCCAACAATCTCGGCGACGCCAAGAGCCTCGTCACGCATCCGGCGACGACGACGCATCAGCGCCTCAAGCCGGAAGACCGCGCCGCGCTCGGCATCAGCGAGGGATTTATCCGCTTCTCGGCGGGGCTCGAGCACGCGGATGACCTGATCGAGGATCTCACCGCGGCGCTGGAGAAGGCGTGAGGGAAGCGAGGTCTCGTAGGGTGGATTAGCCGAAGGCGTAATCCACCTCTGCTGCATCCGCGGAGATAGACAGTGGTGGGTTACGGCTTCGCCTAACCCACCCTACGCACCCTCTCACATCGGCCGGTACGTTCTCACATCGGCGGGCACGCTCACACCGAGCTTGATCTGGCCGACGGAGCGGATGATGTCGTCGCCGAGCAGCTGGGCGAAGCAGGCATAGCCCCAATCGTTCATGTGCAGGCCGTCGGCGATGACGAAGCCCTCGACCGGGATCGACTGGTTCTCGTGCCAGTCGCGCATCACCTCGAAGCGCGGGAAAATGCCGACCTTGCGGAGCTCGGCGACGTTGCCGAGCAGCTTGATCATCTTGCCGGCGCTCTCCTTGCGCTGGTTGACGGCCGGCGAATATTGCGGACCAACCAGCACGATGTCGGTGCCGCCGGCGGCCTGAATGCGGTTGATGCCGTCCTCCACCAGCTTGACGGTCTCGCCGGGATCGAGATTGCGCAGCACGGCGTTGGTGCCGACCTGCCAGATCACGAGATCCGGATGCCTGTCGATCACCTGCGTCTGCAGACGCTTCATCATCTCGGGGGCGTCCTCGCCGCCGACGCCGGCATTGATGACGCTGATGTCGGCAGTCGGATAGTGCCGGCGCAGCTGCGCGGCGAGACGATTGGGGTAATTGAACTCCGGCGAGCTCGCGCCGAACCCTTGAGTCGACGAGGAGCCGAACGCGACGATGACGACGGGCTGGCCGGCGGCCAGCTTGCTCGCGACATGCGGCAGCGAGCCCATCGCCTTGGAGCCGCCCTTCGGCGGCAGGCAGGGCACCCGGCTGAAGATGTCGGCGGCGGACTTCGCGACCTCCTTCATCTTGTCGATGGCGCGCGAGGTGACGCCGCGCTGCTCGGGCGACCTCGCGGCGACGGTGGTCTGGGACGGCGCAGCGGGTGCGGGATCAGTCGACTGGGAGGGTGCGGGGGTCGCCGGCTGAGCGGCCGGCGTCTGCGCATGCGCGGCGGGCGTCAGCAACAACAGCACTGCTGTTGCAGGCACGGCTAGCCATGACGTCAGGCAAAAAGGGCGGAGAGAACTCATTAACGCTAGACCTCAATTTTGCTGCTGGGCCGGCTCCAGATGGGCAGCGTCGATCACGAACTGTGCCAACGCCCGGCCAAGGCAATCATGGACCTGCTTCGCCAGCTCAGGCCCGCGGGACGGGTTGAACAGGTCGAACTGGCCCTGTTCATTCCACTGCCGCATGATCGCGAAACGATCGAACAGCGGGATGTCGTGCTCCTGTGCCACGACGCGCATATTATCGAGAAAAGGCTGCGCCGAGATCATGGTCTCGGTGCGCGGGCTATATTGCAAATTCATCAAGACGACGTCCGCCCCTGCCTTTTGCAGCGCAACAACCCCGTCGGTCACCGCGCTACGAAATTCGTCGGGATCGATGGATCGGATAGCATCCACGGTCCCGGTCTGCCAGATGACCAAAGTAGGCGTTTTTGCTTCCATCAGCTTAACGAAGGTGGACGCGGTCTCCTCTGCCGTTTTCTTGCTCTGTATTTCTACGGAGACGTGCACCGGCTCGGAGGGCGGCAGTTTCTCCTTGAGGATCGCCTCCATGCGCGCCGGATAGGAGCTGCTCTCCGACGACGGAATCGTGGTCGAGCGGCTGCCGATCACCAGGATGTCGAGCGGTTTGCCGGCCTTGATCGCCTCGGCGACCTTGGGCAGCTGGCTTTCGCTGGTCAGCAGATAGGACGGCAGTTCGCAGGCCGCAGGCATAGGGGATGCGGCAGACGCGGCATCGCCCGCGCGCGCCGTGGGCGCGGCGAGGTTACCGCATAGCAGGACCAGGCTCAGGAGAACCTTCGCCTTCATCAGCCCCCTCCCGCCAGATCGGCGTTGCCGACGGCGTTTTTGGTTTTCGCACCGCTCTTGTCAGCCACACGCTTGTACCACGAAATGACCCAGGCCACCCCCCACATGATCAGGATTCCGGAGAGGCTAATCAACGCATGCATGACCGGCCCGCCGGAGATTTCGGCGAGGACGAAATGGCCGGCAAAGGCCAGGAAGACGCCGAGGCAGAAGATCTCGAGCGAATGCTGACCACATAGAATCAATGGTCGCAGCCAGCGCGATTTCAAGCCCGGCCAGTCGCGGGGCAGGAAGCGTACGGTCAGCGCCGCCAGCGCCAGGAAGTGCGCGAAGCGCAGCACGTCGAGGTCGGTCTTGTCGATCGGATACATCCATTGTTCGATCTGCTTCGGCATGAACTGGGAGAGCTGGGGCACGTACCAGGTCAAGGTCACGTAGAACGCCGCGATGAGATAGGCGATCGAGATCCACATCGTCACGGGCGAGGCCAGGATGCCCGACATGCGACGCGCACCTCCGAGCGCGCACCAGGCCCCGAACACGAACAGCAATTGCCAGGCGAAAGGATTGAAGGCCCAGAAGCCGTTCGGATAGGCCGACAGGTAAAGGTCGTACTCCCAGGTCACCGCGTAGAGCAGGACCGACAGCCCGAGCGTGACGTCCGGCCGCCATTTCATCGACCACAGGATCAGCGGCAGCGCCAGCATCAGCACGATGTAGAGCGGCAGCACGTCCATGTTGACGGGACGGAAGCGCAGCAGCAGCGCCTGCACGATGACGACATCGGGCTGCTTGAGGAAGTCCATGATGCCCATCTCTTCGGTGTAGAGCGGGTTCTCGAACCTGGTCGCGACATAGGAGATCTCGGCGAGGAAGATCGTGAACAGGAAGACGTGGGCGACGTAGATCTGCCAGACCCGGCGCAGGATGCGCGCGGTGGCGATGAGAACGCCGCTCTCCAGCATGGCCCGGCCATAGACGAAGGCGGCGGTGTAGCCGGAGATGAAGATGAAAATCTCGGTGGCGTCGCTGAGGCCGTAATTGCGGATCGTGAACCAGGTCAGCAGACTGGGCGGCAGATGGTCGATGAAGATCAGCCACAGCGCGAGCCCGCGGAACAGATCGAGCCGGAGCTCGCGCTCGCCGATGGCGGGCAGCGTGATGGCCGGCGCTGCGGCGCGCGCCTTGGTCCCTGCGGGCTTGGCGCCCGCGGTTCCTGCGATGGTCGATCCCGTCACTTGGTCGGCAATGGTCATCGGGGCCTGGAAACCCTTCCGCAAATCGCGACGTTGAAGCAGTGTAATGGTCCGGCTGTCGTCTCGCAAAGCGTCCGGATCACATCAGGGTGTCTCCCTCGGTGGTGTGCTTTCCCGCCAATTCTGGCGGGACGATGTCGCCAAGGCGCCCGCGGGGGTTTGGTTCCCGGGGCGGATTTCGGTATGATGACAGCCATGTACCGCGCCGTGACCCGCCAGATCGAAGTGACCGTCGAGCCGAACTTTGTTCCGGAGCAATCGTCGGCCGACCGCTCCCGCTACTTCTGGTCCTACACCATCGTCATCACCAATTCGGGCGAGGAGACCGTGCAGCTCAAGACACGGCACTGGATCATCACCGATGCCTCCGGCCGCCAGCAGGAGGTGAAGGGCGAAGGCGTGGTCGGCGAGCAGCCGATCCTCGCCCCCGGCGAACGCTTCGAATACACCTCCGGCGTGCCGCTCTCGACCGCCTCGGGCTTCATGACCGGCCGCTACCAGATGGTCAGCGAAACCGGCGAGCGTTTCGAGATCGACGTGCCGACGTTTTCGCTGGACAGCCCCGACAACAAGCGGGTGTTGAATTAGAGAGGCGAGTTCGCCGTAACACTCACAACTGTCATGCCCCGGCTTGACCGGGGCATCCAGTACGCCGCGGCCTCTCGTTTCGATCAGCATCGTCTCGGAGTACTGGATCGCCCGATCAAGTCGGGCGATGACACCGCGCGTGTGGCACTGCTCCACTCGACATTGCGAGTGCAGCGACGCGGGTAGGCTCAGGCGTCCTCGACGCCCGCCTCGTGCGGCGTGAACTGGTACACCGACGAGCAGAACTCGCAGGTGACGACGACCTTGTCGTCCTTGACCATGGCGGCGCGGTCGTCGTGCGAGAAGCTCTTGAGCATCGCGGCGACCGCATCGCGCGAGCAGGAGCACCGCGCCTCGAGCACCTGCGGATTGAACACGCGCACGCCGCGCTCGTGGAAGAGGCGGTAGAGCAGCCGCTCGCCAGAGAGCTCGGGATCGATCAGCTCGACGTCTTCGACCGTCTCGATCAGCGAGCGTGCCTCGACCCAGGCATCGTCTTCCGCGACGCTGTGCACCTCGGTGCCGTCGGGCGCATCGCCGGGATGCAAGTCCGCCTGCCGCGCGCGCTCCGGCGCCTTCGGCAGAAATTGCATCAGCATGCCGCCGGCGCGCCAGCGATGCTTGCCGCCGTCGCTCGAGCGCCACTCCTCGCCGACCGCGAGGCGCACGCGCGTCGGGATCTGCTCGGAGCGCAGGAAATATTCGTGGGCGGCGTCTTCCAGGCTGCCGCCGTCGAGCGCAACCAGGCCCTGGTAACGGCTCATGTCGGGGCCCTGGTCGATGGTCATGGCGAGATGGCCGCGGCCGAGCAGCGTGCCGGAATCCTTGGCCGTGCCCAGGCGCGAGGCGTCAAAGCGCGCATAGGCGCGCAGGCGGTCCGGGGCCTTGTAGTCGACCACCAGGAACGACACCGGACCGTCGGTCTGGGCCTGAAGAATGAAGCGGCCCTCGAATTTCAGCGTCGAGCCGAGCAGCGTCGTCAGCACGATGGCCTCGCCGAGCAGCTTGCCCACGGCTGCGGGATAATCGTGCTTGGTGAGGATGTCGTCGAGCGCGGGGCCAAGCCGCACCAGGCGCCCGCGCACGTCAAGCGCGTCGACCTCGTAAGGCAGCACGGCGTCATCGATCGGAACCGATGATGGCGCGCGAACCGGGCCTTCAGGCCCGGTGTTCATGTCAGGAGACTGGGAAACCATGGCGCTTTATCTGGGGTCGTTCGATGCAAATTGAAAGAGGCACGCCCGCATTCCGTCGTCCGCGGAACGACGAGTGCGTAGCCCGGATGGAGCGCAGCGCAATCCGGGGGGTCTTTCCACGCGTTGAGAACCCCGGATTTCGCTGCGCTTCATCCGGGCTACAAGAAGGCTACTTCACCGCGTCGAAGCACCAGGCCAAGATGCCCTTCTGCGCGTGCAGGCGGTTTTCGGCCTCATCGAACACGACCGATTGCGGCCCGTCGATCACCTCGTCGGTGACCTCCTCGCCGCGATGGGCCGGCAGGCAATGCATGAACAATGCGTCCGCCTTGGCCAGCGACATCAGCTTGGCATTGACTTGGTAGGGCTTGAGCACGTTGTGGCGGTGCTCGCCCTCCTTGTCGCCCATCGACACCCAGGTGTCGGTGACGACGCAATCGGCGCCGCGCACGGCGGCCTCGGGGTCGGTGCCGAGCACGATCGGCGCGCCCGTCGCCTTGATCCAGTCGCGCATGGCCTTTTTCGGTGCGAGCTCCGGCGGCGTTGCGACATTGAGCTGGAATTTGAAGCGCTCGGCGGCATGGGCCCAGGACGCCAGCACGTTGTTGTCGTCGCCGGTCCAGGCCACCGTCTTGCCCTCGATCGGGCCACGATGCTCCTCATAGGTCATGAGGTCGGCCATCACCTGGCAGGGATGCGAACGCCGCGTCAGGCCGTTGATGACGGGCACGGTGGCGTTGGCCGCGAGCTCCAGCAGCGCATCGTGGTTGAGGATGCGGATCATGATGGCGTCGACATAGCGCGACAGCACCCGCGCAGTATCCGCGATGGTCTCGCCGCGGCCGAGCTGCATCTCGGCGCCGGTGAGCATGATCGCCTCGCCGCCGAGCTGGCGCATGCCGACGTCGAACGAGACGCGGGTGCGGGTCGAGGGACGCTCGAAGATCATCGCCAGCGTCTTGCCCTCGAGCGGCCTGACCGGCTGCTGCGCCTTCTGCTTCGCCTTCATGGCGGAAGAGGCGGCGAGCATGCTCTTGAGCTCCGAGAGCGGCAGCTCGTTGATGTCCAGGAAGTGCTTGGGAGCTTTGTTGGGCGTCGTGCTCATCAGCTTGCCGCCCGCTTGGTCTGGCTGGAGGAGATCGCAGCGCAGGCGCGCTCTAACCGGCCGACGCTGTCCTCGATCTCCGCTTCCGTGACGATCAGGGGCGGCAGGAAGCGCACGACATTGTCGCCGGCCCCGACGGTGAGCAGCTTTTCGGCGCGCAGCGCCGCGACGAGATCGCCCGAGGGCACCACCGCCTTGATACCGATCAGCAGGCCCTCGCCGCGCACCTCGCTGACGATTTCGGGATGACGATCGATCACGGAGGCGAGCTTCTGCTTGAGCAGCAGCGACATCTTCTGCACGTGGTCGAAGAAGCCGGGCTTGAGCATGACATCGAGCACGGCGTTGGCAGCCGAGATCGCGAGCGGATTGCCGCCGAAGGTGGAGCCGTGCGAGCCGGGCCCCATGCCGGCCGCCGCGTCCGCGGTTGCCAGCACCGCGCCGATCGGAAAGCCGCCGCCGAGCGCCTTGGCGAGCGACATCACATCCGGTGTGACGCCGGTGCGCTTGTAGGCAAAGAGCTCGCCGGTGCGGCCCATGCCGGTCTGCACCTCGTCGAAGGCGAGCAACAGGCCGCGCTCGTTACAGAGTTCGCGCAGCGCCCTCAGGAAGGCGTGAGGTGCAGAACGAACGCCACCCTCGCCCTGGATCGGCTCGATGAGAATGCCGGCGGTGTGCGGACCAATCGCCTTCTTCACGGCGTCGAGGTCGCCGTGCGGCACCTGATCGAAGCCGTCCATCGGCGGACCGAAGCCCTCGAGATATTTCGCAGAGCCGGTGGCGGCGAGCGTCGCCAGCGTGCGGCCATGGAAGGCACCCTCGAAGGTGATCATGCGGTAACGCTCCGGATGCCCCTTGGAGAAGTGATGGTGGCGCACCAGCTTGATCACGCCTTCCAGCGCCTCGGCGCCGGAATTGCAGAAGAACACGAAGTCCGCAAAGCTCTCATTGCAGAGGCGGCTTGCGAGCTTCTCGCCGTCAGGGCTCTGGAACAGGTTCGACATGTGCCAGAGCTTGGTCGCCTGCTCCTGCAACGCCTTGACCAGCGCGGGATGGACATGGCCGAGCGCATTCACCGCGACACCCGAGGTGAAATCGAGATAGCGATCGCCGTTGGTCGCGATCAGCCAGCAGCCTTCGCCGCGCTCGAAACCGAGGTCGGCCCTGGCGAAAACGGGGAGCAAATGCGGCGCTGCGCTGTTAGTCATGACGTCACTTGAATGTTGCGGACGGTGTGAGGCATGCATTGCGCGACGCACCATCGACCGGCCCCGGAAAACGAAACGTGCCGCCTTTTAAGGGCGGCACGTGGCACTATCTTATGCCTGGCAAGACGGGTGTCAATGCCGCCCGGAAAGCCTCGCGAAACGCTGATTCCGTAGTCTTGCGGTGCCGATTTTGCGGGTTTTTCACCACGGAACATGTGGAAGCGAGTCGGCGGACTCTTGCGCGGGAGTCACGCCATATTGTAGCGTTTGGACTGTCAGATACGACATCTCGTGCAGCAGTTCTGATCCCAGAAGTCCTCATGTACCGGCGTAAACGTTCGGGCGTCTTGAGCGCGCCCGGCGAGCCTTAAGGGATTCTGACGGCACGGGTTTTTCAAGGCTAAAGCATTCGCTGCGAAGGCCCCAGGATGGCAGGCGCGCAGCGAGGGAAAGGGTGCAATGACGGTTTTGACCTGGTCCGATGATCGCGTCGAGCAGCTGAAGAAGCTCTGGGAGGCCGGACTTTCGGCCAGCCAGATCGCGGCGGAGCTCGGCAATGTGACCCGCAATGCCGTGATCGGCAAGGTGCACCGGCTCGGCCTGTCCGGCCGCGCCAAGAGCCCTTCATCGGCAGCGCCGCGGCCGCGCAAGGCACGGCCCGCGCAGCATATGATGCGGGTGACCCGCCCCGTCGCGCGCGGCAACACCGCGTTGGCGCAGGCCTTCGAGGTCGAGTTGGAAGCCGAGCCGGTTACCTACGACAACGTGGTGCCGATGAGCCAGCGGCTGTCGCTGCTGGAATTGAACGAGGCGACCTGCCACTGGCCGGTCGGCGATCCCTCGAGCCCGGATTTCTTCTTCTGCGGCGGCAAGGCGCTCTCCGGCCTGCCCTATTGTGCCCAGCATTCGCGCGTGGCCTATCAGCCCGCAGCGGATCGCCGTCGCGCAGCACCGAAACCGGGCACGCGGTGAGCTTGCGGAATTCCCTGATCGCCAAGCTTGATCGCCAAGACTGCAGCCGTCACACGATGACGGCTCCCAATCGCTCGGTGTCATCCCCGCGAATGCGGGATCCGTAACCGCGGGGCGCAATCGTTGCGCGAGATGGTCACTCCGTGTCTTCGCCAAACCACGTCCTGTGGCTGATCGCGAAGAGCGCAAGCGCTCGCGCTGAGATCCCGGGCTCACGCTGCGCGCGCCCGGGGATGACGGCCGAGATCGGCGCCGCAGTTCGCCAAACCAGCTGTCGCTGGCGCCTTACGTCTGCTCAGCCTTCGCGAAGCGATCGTCCAGCGCGTAGCCGGCGCCGCGGACGGTGCGGATCGGGTCCTGCTCGCGGCCAAGATTGAGCAGCTTGCGCAGGCGGCCGATATGGACGTCGACGGTGCGCTCGTCGATGTAGATGTCGCGGCCCCAGACGCTGTCGAGCAGCTGCTCGCGCGAGAACACGCGGCCGGGATGCTCCAGGAAGAACTCCAGCAGGCGATATTCGGTCGGACCGAGATCGATCGGCCGGCCCGAGCGCGCCACGCGGCGCTTGTCGCGGTCGAGCTCGATATCGCCATAGGCGAGCACAGTGGCGAGGCGCTCGGGACTCGCACGCCTGAGCAGGCCCTTCACGCGCGCAAGCAGTTCCGGCACCGAGAACGGCTTGACGATATAATCATCCGCGCCGGTCGCGAGCCCGCGCACCCGTTCGCTCTCCTCGCCGCGCGCGGTGAGCATGATGATCGGCAGCTGCTTGGTCTCGGGGCGGGTCCGAAGCCGCCGGCACAGCTCGATGCCTGACAGGCCCGGCAGCATCCAGTCGAGCACGATCAGATCGGGAATGTGCTCCTTGAGGCGGGTGTCGGCGTCATCGCCGCGCATCACCGTCTCGACGTCATAGCCGTCGCCTTCGAGGTTGTAGCGAAGAAGCTCGGTGAGAGCTTCCTCGTCCTCAACCACCATAATGCGTGCGCCCATGTGGTCGTAGCTCCTTAAGTCGTCAGGTGTTCGGCACCGTCGTGGCGAAGGTCGTCATGTCGCCCTTCGGCCGCTTGTCGGTGATCGCCTGGCCCTCGATCATGTAGAACACGGTCTCGGCGATGTTGGTGGCGTGGTCGCCGATCCGCTCGATGTTCTTGGCACAGAACATCAGGTGGATGCAGAACGAGATGTTGCGCGGATCCTCCATCATGTAGGTGAGGAGCTCGCGGAACAGCGAGGTGCAGATGGCGTCGACTTCTTCGTCGCCCTTCCACACCGCCATCGCCGCCGGCAGGTCGTGCGCGGCATAGGCGTCCAGTACCGACTTGACCTGCTGCTGCACGAGGTCGGTCATGTGCTCCAGGCCGCGGAACAGCTTGAGCGGATGGAAATCCGTCTCCAGCGCCGCGACGCGCTTGCCCATATTCTTGGCGAGATCGCCGATGCGCTCGAGATCGGTCGCAACGCGCATCGCGCCGACGATCTCGCGCAGGTCGACGGCCATCGGCTGGCGGCGGGCGATGGTGAGCACGGCGCGCTCCTCGATGCGCTTCTGCAGCGCGTCGAGCTCGACGTCGGTGGCGACGACGCGCTGGCCGAGCGCGACGTCGCGGCGGATCAGCGCGTCGACGGAATCGACGATCATGCGCTCGGCGATGCCGCCCATCTCGGCGACCAGGCGGGTGAGCTCCTGAAGGTCGCTGTCGAAAGCCTTTACGGTATGTTCAGAACCCATGTTCCGTCTCCTCAGCCGAACCGGCCGGTGATGTAATCCTGCGTGCGCCGATCGCTCGGCGACGTGAAGATCTTGCTGGTGTCGTCGAACTCGATCAACTCGCCGAGATACATGAAGGCGGTCTTGTCGGAAACGCGCGCGGCCTGCTGCATGTTGTGGGTGACGATCGCGATCGTGTAGTTCTCGGACAATTCCTGGATCAGCTCCTCGACCTTGGCGGTCGAGATCGGGTCGAGCGCCGAGCAGGGCTCGTCAAACAGGATCACCTCGGGCCGCACCGCGACGGTGCGGGCGATGCAGAGGCGCTGCTGCTGGCCGCCGGAGAGCGACAGGCCGGAGGCATTGAGCTTGTCCTTGACCTCGTTCCACAGCGCGCCACCGCGCAGTGCCTTCTCGACGCGGTCGTCCATCTCGGACTTGGAGATCTTCTCATAGAGACGAATGCCGAAGGCGATGTTCTCGTAGATCGTCATCGGGAACGGCGTCGGCTTCTGGAACACCATGCCGACCCGGGCGCGGAGCAGGTTGAGGTCGAGCTTGGGGTCGAGGATGTTGGTATGGTCGAGCAACAGCTGACCGTCGGCGCGCTGGCCCGGATAGAGGTCGTACATCCGGTTGAAGATGCGCAGCAGGGTGGACTTGCCGCAGCCGGACGGGCCGATGAACGCCGTGACGCGGTTGGTGCCGAGCGCCAGGTTGATGTTCTTCAGCGCGTGGTGGTCGCCGTAGTAGAAGTTGAGGTTGCGCGCCGTGACCTTGGCGGGCGCCTCGGGCAGGGGCTGCGAGCCGGGATGAACGGTCGGCGCGCTGACGGAAACAGACATTTCACTCATTTTGCAGTCCTCTCGGCGCCAAGGATGCGCGCGCCAATGTTAAGGGCAAGCACGGTCAGGGTGATCAACAGCGCGCCGCTCCAGGCGAGTTGCTTCCAATACTCGTAGGGGCTCTGCACGAAGTTGTTGATGGTGACAGGCAGGTTCGCCATCGTCTTGTTCAGGCCGAGGCTGAAGAACTGGTTCGACAGTGCCGTGAACAACAGCGGCGCGGTCTCGCCGGCGACGCGGGCGGTCGCCAGCAGCACGCCGGTGATGAGGCCGGAGCGCGCGGCACGATAGGCGATACGCTTGATCACCAGCGAGCGCGGCAGGCCGAGCGCGCTGGCAGCTTCGCGCAACGGATTCGGCACCAGCAGTAGCATGTCTTCGGTGGTGCGCACGACGACCGGGATCACGATGACGGCAAGCGCCAGCGCGCCCGCAATCGCCGAGAAGCCGCGCATCGGCACCACCACCGCGCCATAGATGAAGAGGCCGATGATGATCGAGGGTGCCGACAGGAGAATGTCGTTGATGAAGCGGATCACCGAGGTCAGCTTGTCGTTGCGGCCGTACTCGGCGAGATAGGTGCCGGCGAACAGGCCGAGCGGCGCGCCGATGCCGACGCCGATCACGGTCATGATCAACGAGCCGACGATGGCGTTGCGCAGGCCGCCCTCGGTCGATCCGGGCGGCGGCGTGTCAGCTGTGAAGACCTGGAGGTTGAGCCCGGCCAGGCCGTTGTAGAGCAGCGTGACCAGGATCAGCGCGAGCCAGGTGACGCCGAAGGCGGCGGCTGCGATGCAGAGACCGCGAATGACGATGTCCCAGCGGCGGCGGCGCGAATAGATCGGGTTCATGACTTCACTTCCCGGCCTTGGTTTCGAGGCGCAGCAGCATCAAACGGGCGGCAGCGAGCACGAAGAACGTCAGCACGAACAGCAGGAGGCCGAGCAGGATCAGGCCGGACTGGTGCAGGCCGTCGCTCTCGGCAAATTCGGAGGCGATCGCCGCCGAAATCGTCGTGCCCGGCGCGAAGATCGACGAGGAGATCCGAAACGAGTTGCCGATGATGAAGGTCACCGCCATGGTCTCGCCGAGCGCCCGGCCCAGCGCCAGCATGACGCCGCCGATGATGCCGACGCGGGTGTAGGGGATCACCACGCTGCGGACGACCTCCCAGGTGGTGCAGCCGACGCCGTAGGCGGCTTCCTTCAGCACCGGCGGCACCGTCTTGAACACGTCGACCGAAATCGAGGTGATGAAGGGCAGCACCATGATGGCGAGGATCAGCGCGGCGTTGAACAGGCTGAGATAGGACGGGGGCCCTGCGAAGATCGCGCCCAGCACGGGGACGCCGTCGAACACCCTGATCATGAAAGGCTGGAAGGTGTTGGCCAGGAACGGGCCGAGCACGAAGAAGCCCCACATGCCGTAGATGATCGAGGGGATGCCGGCGAGCAGCTCGACCGCCATGCCGATCGGGCGGCGCAGCCATTGCGGGCAGAGCTCGGTGAGGAAGATCGCAATGCCGAGACCGACGGGAATGGCGATCAGCATCGCGATGAAGGAGGTGACGAGCGTGCCGTAGATCGGCCCGAGCGCGCCGAGCACCGGCGGATCGGCCGAGGGCGCCCAGCGCTGCGTCCACAGGAAGGAGATGCCGAACTCCTGGATCGCCGGTAAGGCGCCGACGATCAGCGAGATGATGATGCCGCCGAGGATCAGCAGCACCGAGATCGCGGACAACCGCGTGATCCAGTAGAAGGTGACGTCGCCGAGCTTGAACGCGCTCAAGGCCTTGGCGCGATCATATGGACCGGCAGCATCAATCACATTGCTCTCAACAGCCATCTCAGCCACGCCGATCCCCTATACCCGTTTTATGTACGCTTGTTGTTGGTGGCGCGCTCCGGATGCGGCAGGAGGCCGATCCGGAGCGGAGATCTTGCAGCGTCCCGGAACCGTGTCCGGGACACATATAGCGCCTTAGCTCTTGATCTCGGCAGCCCAGGTCTTCTCGATCTGCTGGACGACGCTGTCCGGCATCGGAATGTAGTCGAGCTCCTCGGCCATCTTGCCGCCGTTCTTGAAGGCCCAGCGGAAGAACTTGATCGCTTCCTGCGCGGCCGCCTTGTCGGTGGCGGACTTGTGCATCAGGATGAAGGTCGCCGCCGTGATCGGCCAGGACTTCTCGCCGGGCTGCTCGGTCAGGATGACGTAATAGCCGGGAGCCTTGGACCAATCGGCGTTGGAGGCGGCCGCCTGGAAGGCCTCGACGGTCGGCTGCACCGGCTTGCCGGCCTTGTTGACGAGACCGGTGTGGGTGAGCTTGTTCTGCTTGGCATAGGCGTATTCGACATAGCCGATCGAGTTCTTGGTCTGGCTGATGTTGCCCGACACACCCTCGTTGCCCTTGGCGCCGACGCCGACCGGCCACTCGACCGCGGTGCCCTCGCCGACCTTGCTCTTCCAGTCCGCGCTGGCCTTGGAGAGATAGTTGGTGAAGTTGAAGGTGGTGCCCGAGCCGTCCGAACGACGGACCACGGTGATGGCTTCTGACGGCAGCTTCGCGTTGGGATTGAGCTTCTTGATCGCGGCATCGTCCCACTTGGTGATCTTGCCGAGATAGATGTTGGCCAGGGTCTCGCCGTCGAAAACCAGCTCGCCCGGCTTCACGCCCTCGATATTGACGACGGGGACGATGGCACCCATCACCATCGGCCACTGGACGAGGCCGTCCTTCTCGAGCTGCTCGGCCTTGAGCGGCGCGTCGGTGGCGCCGAAGGTCACGGTCTTGGCCTGGATCTGCTTAATGCCACCACCCGAGCCGATCGACTGGTAGTTCAGACCGTTGCCGGTCTCCTTTTTGTAGGCGTCAGCCCACTTCGAATAGATCGGGAACGGGAACGTCGCGCCGGCACCGGTGATGTCGGCCGCAAAGGCTACCGTCGTCGATGCGGCGACCAAGCCGGCAGCGACCATGGTTTTGAGGAAATTCATGCTGGTCTCCATACAGGGGAGCGAAGCGCCATCCGCGCCCGATCGCGCTCCCCGCGCCGCCGCTTTAGGGGCGGTCGGCTGTGCTTTTACGAAGGTTTCGTGACAGTTGGATGACGACACCAAGCAATTGAAATTGCTTGCGTTTCCGATCAAGCCGGAGTCTTGATCTGGGGAAAACAGGCGGTGAAAGTGGCGCCCTGCCTGGGCACGCTTTCGATCAAAAGGCGGCCGCGATGACGGTTAAGGATATGTTTCACCAACGATAACCCGAGCCCGGTGCCGCCTTGCGAGCGGCTGTCGCCGACGTCGACCCGGTAGAAGCGCTCCGTCAGACGCGGCAGGTGCTCCGGCGCGATGCCCGGGCCGAAATCGCGGACCATGACCCGGATTTCCTGAGTTCCGTCAGCGGCGGCGCTCGAGGTCAGCGACACGATGACGCGCCCGCCGGAGGCGCCGTATTTGAGCGCGTTCTCGATCAGGTTCTCGAACAGGCGGAGCAGCTCCTCCCGGTCCCCCGCGATCATCACCGGCGGCTCCGGCAGGTGGATGTCCACCTCGACCTGACGCTCGCGCGCCAGCGGCTCGAGCCCGTCGGCGACCTGACGGATGATCGGGACGAGATCGACCAGGGTGTCGGGCCGGACATGGGCCGACAGTTCGACCCGCGACAGCGACAAGAGATCGTCGATCAGGCGCGCCATGCGCGTGGCCTGGTTGTGCATGATGCCGAGGAAGCGCTCGCGCGCCTTGGGATCGTCCTTGGCCTGGCCCTGGAGCGTATCGATGAAGCCCGACAGCGCCGCCAGCGGCGTGCGCAGCTCGTGGCTGGCATTGGCGACGAAGTCGGCGCGCATCTCCTCGACCCGGCGCAGCGGCGTCTGGTCGTGGAAGGTCATCAGCATGCATTTGTCGGCGCCGCCGAAGCTGGTCGGCACCGGTACCGGCGTGATGATCAGCTCCATCCAGCGATCGACCGGAACATGATCGAGATAGGTCGCGCGTCGCGGCTCGGTGGTCGCGATGGCCTCGCGCAGCGCGGTGATGATCTCCGGCGAGCGCAGCGCGAACTGGGCGAGCTCGTTCTTGCGCAGCGCCGGCGCGAGCTGGGCGGCGGCGGCGTTGAGGTGGATGACGCGGCCGGCCCGGTCGAGCAGCACCGCCGGATCCGGCATGCCGGCGACCACCGCGGCCACCGCCGCGCTCTCGACCGGGTTGATGCGTCTGACGTCGTCGCGGGAGGTGGCGGGATCGTGCAGCCGCCACGGGATCAAGGCAGCCGCCGCGATGCAGAGGAACACGATTGCAGCGTGCAGCGCCGACAATTCGCCGAGCGAGACCACGACGGACAGCGCCAGCGCCGCGGCGATCAGGATGATGGTCGAGTGCCGCAGCCGATCGGACCAGGGCTGGGCGGAGGGAGAAGAGGGGGCGTCGATCGCCATCGGGGCGGACTTCTCCTGGGGACTGTCCTTAAGGACCTGACACCGGTCAGGCGCCGCTGTCGCTGCGCTCTCTCACATAGGCGGCTTCAGGCGCCGGGCCGGGGTCCAGCTTGAGCGCCGCCTGTTGCAAGCGCTTCGATCGGGCGCCGATTATAACCTCTCGAAACGTCAGCAAGATTACAGATAAGACGAACGGAGACAGATAATAGAGGACGCGGAACAGGAGCATGCCGCCCAGCAGCTCCTCGCGGTCCATCTGCCAGAGCCCGACCAGCATGGCGGCATCGAACACCCCCAAGCCTCCGGGTGAATGGCTGGCGAAGCCGAGCAGGGTCGCCGAGACGAAGATCACCGCGACCATCACGAAGCCGAGATTGGGCTCGTCGGGGACCAGCACATACATCGCCAGCGCGCAGAAACCGAGATCGACGATGCCGATCGCGATCTGGAGCAGCGTCAGCGGGCCGCCCGGCAGCACCACCGTCCAAGGGCCGCGGCCGACCACCCGCGGCTGGCTCCAGACCCAGATCACGTAACCGATCAGCGCCACGATGATCATCAGCGCCAGTGTCCGGTTCAGCCAGACCGGCAGCTGGTCGATCGAGGCTGCCGCCTCCGGATGGTAGGCGATGCCGAGGCCGAGCACCGCGGCATTGCCCAACCAGAAGGTCAGGCCGGCGAGAAAGCAGATTTTTGCGACGTCGATCGCGTTGAGCCCATAGGCCGAATAGATGCGGTAGCGCACCGCCCCGCCGGTGAAGACGGAGGCGCCGACATTGTGGCCGATCGAATAGCTGGTGAAGGCCGCGAGCGCGTTGATGCGATAGGGCACATGGGCATGGCCGATCGCGCGCGTGGCGAAGAGGTCGTAGAAGGTCAGCGTGAAATAGCCCGCAGTGACGAACAGCGCCGCCATCGCAATCTGGCTCGGCTCGGTGCTCTTGATCGCTTCGAGGACCTCGTTGAAATCGATGCCGCGCAGCATGTGGTAGAGCACGTAGCAAGCGATGCCGATGACCGCGATGCTGATCACGACTCCAAGCTTATGCAGGACTTGCTTCTGGCGCAGAAACGTCGTCGCCCTGCGTATGGCTTCCAGCATCTAGACCTCGAACAACGCTTCAGCGGCCAGGGTGGCCGGCGGACAGGCGGACGCGCAGGCATTCAACGAACCCTCGCCGCCGGCGCCGGAATCGCGCATGCCCCCTGCCCCTCCACTAGCGCGTTTTCGGCCGAAGTGGAATTCGCCAATTCGAACAAAAACACGTGCCTTCAATATTTTAGGCAGGGTTGCAGCTCCCAGTGCAGGGTTTGGCGCTTTCGTCGGCAAGGCTTGGCGCGAATCTCCAGGCGATCCTGCGCAGGGGCCATGAAGTTTTGATGATTTCGGCCGCACAATGTTCCGTCACGCCTTAAGCCAACGTCAATCTATGGAGCCGGCCTGCCTGTTGAAAGAGGGGTGACTGGAGCGGCCAGGTCCCGGTTTTCCAATGCGCCGAAAGGCCGCGGCGGAGCACACCCCGTCCCGCGCGTGAGGGTGCATAGCAACATCACACAGCGGCTGGCGGCGCGGTACGCGAGACCACCCGATCGCGCAGCCACGCTCCGATCGTGCCGCCGACGAGATAGCAGGCGAACATGATCAGGCCGAGGTCGAGCCAGTAGCCGAAGCGACCGGGGACCACATGGGTGAGAGAGGCCGCGACCAGGGCGGCGGCAAGCACTGCGAGCCACCGCGCAATCACCTTCGAGGTGCCGTTGCCGCGCTGGACCACCGAGATCCAGCCCATGCAGAAGCCCAGCAGCAGCGAGCCGATCAGCCAGCCCAGATGGAACGAGACGAGATAAGGCATCGTCACCTCACCAGAAATTCGATGCGGCGGTTCTGCGCCTTGCCTTCATCGGTGTCGTTGCCGGCGACGGGCTGCGTGCTGCCATGGCCGGCCGCGGTGAAGCGGCTGGCAGGAAGGCCCGCCTTGACCAGATAGTCGATCACCGCCTGCGCGCGCTTTTCCGAAAGGGCCTGGTTGAAGGCATCCTCGCCATCGGCGTCGGTATGTCCGACGACCTCGATATTGGTGGTGGGGCAGCGCAGCGCAGTCTCGATGAGGCGATCGAGAATGCCGGCCGAGTCAGGATCGATGTCCGCGCGCCTGTTCGCGAAACGGATCTTGCCCTTGGTCAGAAGCTCCGAGAACAATTGCTGGCACACGGTGCCGTCGACCGGGCCTGCGGCGGGCTTCACCGTGATCTCCGGCTTGTACTGCCAGTTCTTCGGGAAGTCCTTGCCGAGGCCTGCGCGGATCTCGTTGGCGGCGCCCTCGTAGAGCGCATCGCCCGAGAGCTTCACCTCGCGGTCGGAGACGACCAGCGTGCCGGTCGACAGCCGCGACAGCGCGCCGAGCGCGGCGATAACAGCCGTGCTGAAGGAGCCGGGGGCGCCGATGCTGGCCTTGAGATTGTCGACGACCTTTTCGGTGAAGAACTTTCGCGAGGCGCTGGTGCCGATCGCGGCGTGGACGTTGTTGTCCGGAACATTGCCGGTCAGCGTCACCGTCGCAGCCACCGGATCCTTGTAGGCCTGGAAGATGTAGGGCGGCGCCTTGATCTCGTTGGCCGCAATCGAAAAACCCTCGGGCAGGTTCTTCAGCGCAGCCGCGATCGCCTCACGGCCGCCGAGCTCACGCGCCATGCCCGACAGATTGACCTTGGTGTCCGTGATCGTGATCTTGCCGTCCTTCAGCTTGCCGATTTGATCCAGCAGCAGCATCGCGGCGGCTTCGAACCGAGGCGGCGCCCCGCGCGCCAGCCCCATCTGGTCCGCGACCTCGACGCCGCCGACTTCCTTGCGGGCCGCCTCGGTCAGCCGGGCCCTCATCGATGGCAGCGGCGCGGAGCCCGACAGCGTCACCCGCACCACGTCGCGCTCGGCATTCCACACGAAGGGCTTGGCCTCGGGAACGAGGCGGGTCCGGTCGTCGACCAGCCGCACGCCGGGCACGGTTTCGACCGCCATCACTGCGTCGCGGCGCCCCTCCTCGGAGAAGGCGTCCGCGGCCAGGCTGACGTCGCGGCCGTCGACCGCGATCCGGGTCTTGTCCAGAACGGTGTCCTTGAGCGCAGCCGAGCTGCGGGCCGACAGATCGGCCTCGACCGGTAAGGTATTATTCCAGGCCGCAAATCCCCACATGACGGCAAGGGGGATCAACCCCGGCCACCATTTGCTGGCCCACGAGAAAAGCTTCTGCATTCGACGACCCGACCTCTGGAAACGGAGACAAAACAAACCCTTGGCAGGCTGTCAAACCGGAAATGGCCCTGGTCCCAAGGCCCGGGTGGGACAATCGGAATAACTTTTTCTTCAAGGGTTCTTCCGTAAGTTGAGGCCGGAATGCCAAAGTCCCCCACCCGGTCATGAAACAACTGCGTAACAACGTCATCCGCGCCGGGCTGGGAGCACTCTATCTCAGCGGGGCGCACCACCTGTTGCGCCCGCTCTTGTCGGGCGTCGGCGCCATTTTCATGCTGCACCATGTGCGGCCGGCGCGCGAGGCCGCGTTCCAGCCGAACCGGCATCTCGAGGTCACCCCCGACTTCCTGCGCGCCACGCTGTGCCATTTGCGCTCGCGCGACATCGACATCGTCAGCATGGACGAGCTGCATGAGCGGCTGGTGCAGGGCCGGTTCGAGCGCCGCTTCGCCGCCTTCACTCTCGACGACGGTTACCGCGACAATCTGGAATACGCGCTGCCGGTGCTGCGCGAATTTGACGCGCCGCTGGCGGTCTATGTCGCGAGCGATTTTGCCGACGGCACCGGGCGATTGTGGTGGACGGCGCTGGAGGCCGTGATCGCCAAGGCCGAGCAGATCGACATTCAGATCGGCAATTCCGCCCTGCGGCTCGATGCGAACAGTGTCGCGGCGAAGCAAGCGGCATTCGACCGCCTGCACGACTGGCTGCGCGCGCTGCCGGGCGAGCAGGATCTTGCGCGCGAGATCGGGGCGCTGTGCAGGACTTACGGCGTCGACATGGAAGCGCTGTGCCGCGGCTTGTGCCTGTCCTGGGCCGAGCTCAAGTCCTTTGCCGCCGATCCGCTGGTCACGATCGGCGCGCACAGCATCAGCCATTGCAATCTCGCCAAGCAGACGGAAGACATCGCCGCGCAGGAGATGGCCGCAAGCCGCGCGCGGATCGAGCAGGTGCTGGAGCGCCCCGTGCTGCACCTCGCCTATCCCTATGGCGACCGCGACGCCGCGGGCGCGCGCGAATTCGCCCTTGCCGCATCCGCCGGTTTCAAGACCGCGGTGACGACGCGGCCCGGCATGCTGTTCGCGGAGAACGCCGGCCACATGACCGCGCTGCCCCGCGTCTCGCTCAATGGCAATTATCAGGACGCGCGGATCCTGCCGGTGCTGACCTCGGGTGCCGCGACCGCGATGTGGAACGGCTTCCGCCGCATCGCGGCGGCGTAGGCCTCAATCTGCACTGGTCGAGGACAAGCGTGCCTTCCTTGACACCCCTCCCCGCTCCGCCCACAACCGGCGGCAACCAAGGGAGGGACGCATGTTCAACGATCTGTTCTCGCTCAAAGGCCGCATCGCGCTGGTAACCGGCGGCTCGCGCGGCATCGGCAAGATGATCGCGGCGGGATTTCTCAGCGCCGGCGCGGCAAAGGTCTACATCACCGCGCGCAAGGCCGGACCGTGCGAGGCCACCGCGAAGGAGCTCAGCGCGCAATATGACGGGGAATGCATCGCGCTGCCGATCGACATCTCGACCGTTGCCGGCGCCGAGCTGCTGGCCAGCGAGTTCGGGAAACGCGAGTCCCGGCTCGACATCCTCGTCAACAATGCGGGCGCCGCCTGGGGCGCGGAGTTCGACGAATTTCCGGAGAACGGCTGGGACAAGGTGATGAACCTCAACGTCAAGGCGCCGTTCTTCCTGACCAAGGCGTTGGCGCCGACGCTGCGCACGTCAGCGAGCGCGGAACGGCCGGCGAAGGTGATCAACATCGCCTCGATCGACGGCATCTTCGTCAATCCCGGCGAGACCTATTCCTATGCCGCGAGCAAGGCCGGGCTGATTCATCTGACGCGGCGCATGGCGGTGAAGCTCATCCCGGACCACATCGTGGTCACCGCAATCGCGCCGGGCCCGTTCAAGTCAGACATGAACCGCGCCGCGCGCGACCACGCCGACGAGGTCGCAACGCGCGTCCCCGTGGGCCGCATCGGCACCGACGAGGACATGGCGGGCGCTGCGATCTACCTCGCCTCCCGCGCCGGCGATTACGTGGTGGGAGCGACCATCGCGGTGGATGGCGGCATCGTCTATGCGAACCCCGGGATCAAGGGCAGCGGGTGGGACAGCGATTGATCCGGCGGTCTCCCGTCACGTGCATAGGGGCTCAAAACCAAAACGTCGAAAACAACCCCATGCACAGTAGCGGGCCCCTTGATCGATAAGGGATCTTTCGAGCGGCCTGGAGACAACATTTGCAGCCGCCATGCAGTTGACACGTCGGGCAAAACACGCGTCGAGCTGGCGCGTGTACTCAAAATCTATGGATGCGAGAGCTAGCGTCGCGGCGTTCGTCCGCGTATCCGGTCGAATCCTTGCTTGATCGCTGCGAAGCGCTGCTCGATGAATGGTTCGTGCTCAGTATCGGTGAAAATGTAGGGCCAGTCGTTTTCGATGGCCTCGCGAACCAGCTCGCCTACGTAGAGCGGATCAACGCCGTTGTTGATCCGTTCATGCAATGCCTTGATGATCTCCGCGCGTGGTCCTTCTGTCGGCGGAGGGTTGCCGACAGCCCCGGCAAATCGGTGCGGCACGTTGCGCCGAGAGTTCATGATCTGCGTGCGGATAAAGCCCGGACACAGAACGGAGACCCCAATCTTCCTCGGCGCGAGCACGTTACGCATCCCCTCGGAGAGCGCCACCACTCCATATTTGCTTACATCGTATGCCGGACTTGGTCCCGTAATCAGTCCGGAGACGGACGCCGTGGAAATAACCTGCCCTCCTTCGCCGTGCGCTTCGATCAGCGGACCGAATATCTCGAAGCCCCAGATCACCGACATCAGATTGACGCCGAGGACCCAGTTCCAGCCTAAATCAGTCCACTCACCAAAGGTGCCGCCGCCACCCACGCCCGCATTGTTGACCAATATGTGGATTCTGCCGTACCGCGCGACGGTCGCGTCCGCTGCCGCCTGAAGTTCGCCCTTGAGCGAAACGTCCGCTTTCACGCCATCGACATCGGCTTTGGTTCGTGTCTTCAGGTCCGCGACCACATTTTTCAGCGCCTCCTCCTCGATATCGCAGAGCATGACCCTCACGCCCGCCCGCGACAGCACGGTCGCGATCCCCAGTCCGATGCCCGAGGCAGCGCCAGTCACGAATGCGGTCTGTCCAACCAAGTCTCTCATGCGCGTTCCACCTTGCTTTCACTCAACCAGTTCGCCCGCGAAATTGCGCCGCGGGGCGCTGGCTCCGCGCCTGCGATGACCGAGGCAGCCGGCGAGGGCGCTGCGGAAGCAGATGGTGATCTAGACCGCATGGCCGAGCGATCGTGAACTGAACGGAGAGGCGATGGACAGGCTGTCCCAAGCAAGCGCTTCGGTCGTAGACACATGGTCACCAATGCGCTGGGCTACTTCCGCAGCGTGCGTGCCCGGCATAAAGTGGGTTGCGCCCGCTATCGTGCATAGCGACGCGTTCGCCGACGCACGGGTCAGGATTTCCGCGCTTCGCTGCAACGCTTGCGGGCTACGCTCACCGCAGATGAGGCGGGTTGGGAGCAGGATGTTGGCGAAAGCCGATAATGGTGGATCGAATGCCGAACGCATGTCCAGAACCTGGGTCGCGGTCGTCCTAACGATGTATTGTCGCATCCGGGACGGCAGGGCATCGAAGCTGCCCTCACCGCCGAGATAATCGATCACCCGGAGCGCGGCTTCCCTCTCGCCGTTTTCGAACGCCTGGAAGTATGCATCGCGCATCGCCGTGAACTGCTCATACAGCGCAAGCTGGCTCTCCCGGCGCAGCAGGCCGAAAGCCACCGGCTCTATCAGGGTCAGGCTCATGAGCGGCAGCATCCCGCACAGCGCGACGTCCAGACACGCGAGCGCGCCGAGGGAATGTCCGACGAGATGCACGGGACCGCCGGCCCGGCGGATCACGGCTTCGATGATCTCCGCCTGCCGATCGATCGATGTATCGGCAGCCGTCCGTCGGTCCCTCGTGCCGCCATAACCCGGAAGGCTCGTCGTCACCGTCCGGAAACGACCGCCGAGCGCCTCGATCACGCCCCGCCAGCTTGACGCGGTCGCCCACGATCCCGGCACGAACACGATGGTGGGTCCCGTGCCCTCCTCGCCATAGTCGATGTGGCCGTGCCTATCCTGCAGCATTGTTGAGGCTGCGTTCATCGCCATCACTCCGGTCTCGAGGGTTTCGCCTGGCAAGAATGCGCGAAGCGCGACGGCAACACTTTACAGACCGCTTACATTTTCATTACCGACGGCTGATTTCGCGCGCTCCCCCGCTTGCTGGGCTGTGCTACGCTCGCGCTGCTGGAGGAACGGACGAGCTGATGCGCTATCTGTTTGAAGACTTTGCGCTCGACGCCGACAAGCGGGAGCTGCGCAGGGGGATCGATGCGGTTTCGGTGACGCCGCAGGCCTTCGACGTGCTTCTCTACTTGATCCGCAACCGCCAGCGTGTGGTTAGCAAGGACGATCTGATTTCCGCCATTTGGGGCGGCCGCGCCATCTCGGATGCCGCGCTTGCGACCCGCCTCAATGCAGCGCGCGCCGCAATCCATGATGCCGGCGATCAGCAGCGCCTCATTAAGACGCTACAGAGGAAGGGTTTTCGCTTCATTGGCAGCGTGCAGGAAATCGGCGGACAGGATGACGCTGCGGTCCCAAATGACGCACTTCAACCCTCGACACTAGCTCCCGCGCCGTCCGACAAACCCGCGATTGCCGTGTTGCCGTTCCAATCCATGCCGGCCCGTCCAGAACAAGAATACTTCGCCGATGGGTTGGTTGACGATATCATTACTGCTCTCTCGCGCTTCAGGACGCTCTCTGTCATCGCTCGCAACTCCTCGTTCACCTACAAAGGTAAGGCTGTCGACATCAAGCGCGTCGGACAGGAGCTTGGCGTGCGATACGTGCTCGAAGGCAGTGTGCGCAAGGGAGGGTCGCAGCTAAGAATCAATGCACAATTGATCGATGTTGCAACTGGCGCGCACCTTTGGGCCGATCGGTTTGAAGGTGCTTTGGGAAACGTTTTCGATTTACAGGACCAGGTCGCGCTACACGTGGTCGGGGCCATCGCTCCAGAAGTCGATCGTGCCGAGATCGACAGAGCCAGTCGAAAAAGGACCGGTAACATCGATGCGGTGACAGCGTATTATCGCGGTTTGCCTCATATTCGTTTCCCGACCACTCCACAGAATAATGAAGCTGCCTCTAGGCATTTCGAGCAAGCGATTGCTCTTGATCCCAGTTTTGCGCCTGCGTATGGCGGCGCTGCAACTTGCATAGCGTGGCGAAGGGCCAACAATTGGCCTGGAGACTTTGTCGAAGACAACGCTCAGGTCTTGCAGATTGCCGAACGTTTAAAGGAGCTCGGGGCAGACGACGCAATGGCCTTAACCGTTGTGGGCTTTCTCCTGTTCTGGTTCGCGCTCGACCTCAATGGCGGGGTTGAATTGGTCGAGCGCGCTATCCATTTCAATCCAACCTATGGACCCGCACTTCACGCGCGGGGCCTCATTCGAGGTTGGCAAGGCGAATCCGATGCCGCCGTTGCGGACCTTGAGCTGGCTCTGCACCTAAGTCCGCGCGATCCTTTCAACTACAACGCAATGCTGGGACTTGCCCTAGCGCATCACAACGCCGGCAGACATGCCGAAGCGGGTGAGTGGGCTGACAAAGCCGTTCGAGCCTTCCCCCCGGCGTTTAATGTAGGAATGGCTCAGGCCATCCTCTGCTACGTGGGCGCTGGACGATTGGACGACGCTCAAAGGCTGATGGCAGAAATTCTCCGCCGATCTTCTGGCTCTCGACGATCAACTGTGGCTGCCCCGCACTATTCGCCCAAGCTTAGAGCGGAACTCTTGGAAGCGATGATCAAGGCGGGACTACCCGAATAGCTTTGTTCTTGGGGCAAGCAGGCGGTGGGCAGGCTGGCGCGTGAGTACGCCGCGGCGCCTCGCGTCTATCACAGCCGCCTCTGGAATACCGGATCGCCCGGTCGAGCCGGGCGATGACACTGTGGGTGTGGAACAGTCGTGGTGCGTCGCAAGCGCCCTCACGACTCGATCTTCACATACTCGAAATCGCCCGGCTTGTTGTCGATGCCGACCTTGGGCGGCGAGATCCAGGAGGCGAACTTGCCGGTCTCGGTGACGGGCTGCATCAGGGAGGTGATGAAGTCGCCGTCGCTGGCCGACGGCAGCCATTCGTCCTTGCGCTTGGCCCAGGTCGCATCGTCGATCAGGATGCCGTCGGGCGTCGCGTGCACGTCCTTGAACTCGCCGATGTGGCGGTGGAAGGCGACGTTGGGCAGCGTCAGCTTGAAGTCGTAGCCGGCGGTCGAGATTACCTTGTTCCAGCGCAGCATGCCCTTGACGCAATCCTGGCTGTAATCGTCGCGCAGGCGCATGTTGAGCGCGGTCAGCGCCGGCTCGTCGACCAGCTTGACTTCGCCGTTGATCAGCTTGAGCACCGGATAGGTCGAATTCTTGAGCTGGTGATCGTCGTCGATCTGCGTCTCGTGGTAGCGGCCCTTGATGCCGGCGTTGAACGCGTTGGCCGCGTTGGTCGAGACTTCCGAGCCGAACAGGTCGAGCGACAGCGTGTAGTGCAGGTTCAGCTTCTTCTGGATGGTCGGAAGATCGATCACGCCGAGCGCGCGGACCTTCGCGATGTCGGTGGGATCGGTGATGCCGGCCGCCTTCATCGCATCGCAGGTGCGCTGCACGACGCGGGTGATGCCGGTCTCGCCGACGAACATGTGGTGCGCTTCCTCCGTCAGCATGAAGCGGCAGGTGCGCGACAGGGGATCGAAGCCGGACTGCGCGAGCGAGTGCAGCTGCATCTTGCCGTCGCGGTCGGTGAAATAGGTGAACATGAAGAAGGACAGCCAGTCCGGCGTCGCTTCGTTGAACGCGCCCAGCATGCGCGGCGAGTCGGCATCGCCGGAGCGGCGGCGCAAGAGATCGTCGGCCTCCTCACGGCCGTCGCGGCCGAAATACTTTTGCAGCAGGTAGACCATCGCCCAGAGGTGACGGCCTTCCTCGACGTTGACCTGGAACAGATTGCGCATGTCGTAGAGCGAGGGCGCGGTCTTACCGAGATGGCGCTGCTGCTCGACCGAAGCGGGCTCGGTGTCGCCCTGGATCACGATCAGGCGGCGCAGCATGGCGCGATGCTCGCCCGGCACTTCCTGCCAGGCCGGCTCGCCATAATGCTCGCCGAACGGCACGACGCGGTTCTCTTCCTGCGGCGCAAGGAGAATGCCCCAGCGATATTCGGGCATGCGGACATAGTCGAACTTGGCCCAGCCGCGCGGATCGACGGAGTAGGCGGTGCGCAAATAGACCAGCGATTCCTGGAAGCCCTCGGGGCCCATGTCGCTCCACCAATCCATATAGCCGGGGTGCCAGCCTTCCAGCGCTTTGAGCACCTGGCGGTCTTCAGCGAGATTGACGTTGTTGGGAATCTTGGTCGAGTAGTCGACGTTCATGATGTTCATGTTCATGTGGACCTCCCGTGGGGGACTTACTCGTTTGAAGGGCGCGAATGGCGAATGGCGAGTAGCGAATGGAATTCCCCTATTCGCTATTCGCCACTCCCTATTCGCTAGACTCGCGTCATATCGAATTTTGGTTTCTGGCCGCTGCCGTAGCGGCGCAGCGCGCCTTCCTCGCCGACGGCGTTCGGGCGCTGGAAGATCCAGTTTTGCCAGGCGGTGAGGCGCGCGAAGATCTTCGATTCCATCGTCTCGGGGCCGACGAAGCGCAGGCTCGCTTCCATGCCGGTGAGGCTGTCGGGCGAGAAGCTGGCGCGCTCCTCGAGGAACACGCGGACCTCGTCGTCCCAGTCGATGTCGTCGAGCGCGAAGGTGACGAGGCCGAGCTCTTCGGCCTGCTCCGCATCGAGGCTGGTGCCGAGCGTTGCTTCCGCGCGCTCCAAATCGGACGGATCGGCCTGAAAGCGCGATTCCAGCCGTGTCAGGCCGTGGCTCATCGGATAGGGGCCGAAATTCATGGCGGACAGCTCGATCGACGGCGGCGGACGATTGTCGCCCTGGCGGGTGCCGATCAGCATGTAGGAGCGGTCGGCGGCAAAGACGAGCTCGGCGAGCGTGCCGGCAAAGCAGGAGCCGGGCTCGACCAGCGTCACCAGCGTACGCGAAGTGACGTCGACGCGCTTGAGCACGCGCTTCCAGTAATGCCTGATCTCGTTGACCAGCCAATGCGCCTTGTTGGCTTCGAGGAAAGCATCGCTGGCGAGCACATGGGCGCGGTCGCCATGGCTCTTGAAGACAAGCATCGCGATCTCAAGCTCGTTGATGCGCAGATGCAGGATGGCGTCGTCGAGCTCGCGCGCCACTTGCAGCGGCCAGAACGAGGCGCCTTGCGCCATCATGCCGTCGATGTCGGCGGGCGGCGCGGTCTCCGGCGCCTTGATCGAGATGGTGGCGATGCGCGCGGTGCGATCGATATCGACGGTGACGAAGCCGTAGCGGATGCTGTTCTCGTCGATCAGGCGCCTGAGCGGCGTCAGCGCGATGCCCTTGCCGCTGCCCTTGCGCTTCGATTGGCCTGCGAATTCCTTGGCGCGCTCGGCGATCTTGGCCTCGAGCTTGGAGTTCGGCGCGATCTCGTCGACGAGGCGCCATTGCACGGCGCGCTTGCCCTTCACGCCTTCCTCGATGGTGCAGAAGACATCGGCGTGGTCGCGCCGCACCTTGCGCTTGTCGACCACCCGCGTAAGGCCGCCGGTGCCCGGCAGCACCGCGAGCAGCGGCACTTCGGGCAGCGCGACGGCGGACGAGCCGTCGTCGGCGAGGATGATGTGATCGGTCGCGAGCGCGAGCTCATAGCCGCCGCCGGCGGCGGAGCCGTTCACGACCGTGATGAAGCGCTGGCCGGAATTCTCCGACGAATCTTCCATGCCGTTGCGGGTCTCGTTGGTGAACTTGCAAAAGTTCACCTTGTGGGCATGGGTCGAGCCCGCGAGCATGCGGATGTTGGCGCCGGCGCAGAACACGCGGTTCTTGGCCGAGCGCAGCACCACGACCTTCACCTCGGGATGCTCGAAGCGCAGGCGCTGGATCGCGTCGGCGAGCTCAATGTCGACGCCAAGGTCGTAGGAATTGAGCTTGAGCTGGTAGCCCTCGAACAGGCCGCCATTCTCGTCGACGTCCATCGTCAACGTGGCGACGTCGCCGTCAACCGCGAGCTTCCAATGCTTGTAGCGGGACGGTTCGGTCTGGAAATCGATGAATGTCGCGCCGCCTGCGAGGCGCCGATCTTCCCCGGCCATGAGCCACCCTTAAGCTTGGTTATGCATTTGGAGCGTTAGATGCACAATAGTGCATCTAGTTAGGTTAGTCTAGCCCGAATCGCGACCTCATATGCACTTTGCTTCATCTAGGCGCGCATGGGTTTCATGCAGCCTGAAGCCCCGGATCGTCCCGCAAGGCGGCCTTTGCAAACTGCATGATGGCATCGAGCGTCGGCCCCGCGGCCTCGCGATGCGGGGAATGCGCCGCGCCGGCAATGATTTTCAGATCAACCGGGCAGTAACATTCTTCCTGCGCGATCTCCGCCTGGCGCAGGGTCCCATATTGGTCGTCTGCGCCCTGCACGATCATCACGGGCACGCGGATGTAGGCGAGGTATTCGGAGATATCCCAATCGCGGAACTTTGGATCGAGCCAGGCGCCGTTCCAGCCGTGGAAGGCGTTGTCGACGTCCTTGTGCCAGCGCGCCAGCTTTGTCTTGAGGTCCGTGGTCTCGAACGTCGTCTTGATCGCGGCGATGGATTTGATCGAGATGTCCTCGACGATGAAATGCGGCGCGATCAGCACGAGGCCGCTCACGCGATGATCCTGATGAGCCCCGGCATAGATGGTGGCGATCGAGGCACCGTCGGAATGGCCGAGCAGGAGGCCGCGCTTGAACCCGATCATGTCGAGCAGCTTCGGCAACACGTCCAGCGCCTCACGATGCATGTAGTCGAGCGCCCGCGGCAGCGCGACCGGGCTGGACTGGCCGTAGCCTGCGCGCGAATAGGCGAAGATGCCCGCGCCCGTGGCCTGCTGCAGCTTCTCGGGGAAATCACCCCAGAGGCCGACGCAGCCGAGGCCCTCATGCAGCATCACGATGGTGGGCGCGTCGGGGACTGGCGGCGCGAGCCATCTGTATTCGAGGCTGGCGCCGTCGATGTCGAGGAAGCCGGTGGGGGTGAGATTGGTCATTTCTGCGCTCTTCTCTCTCGATCGTCATGCCCGGGCTTGACCCGGGCATCCACGTCTTTTCTCACGCGTGGCGGCGCGTGGATGGCCAGGTCAAGCCCGGCCATCACGGCCTGTTGCAGGTGGCCAATTAACGCGCGCCTTCCCGCAGCTTGAACCTTTGGATCTTTCCGGTCGCGGTCTTCGGCAGCGAGTCCACCACATCGATCCAGCGCGGATATTTCCAGGGGCCGATCTTCTGCTTGACGTGCTCCTTGAGCATCTCCTGCAAGTCCGTCGTCTTTGCGCCTGGGCGCAACACGACGAAGGCTTTCGGCTTCAGGAGGCCTTCCGGATCGGCCTCGGGCACGACGGCAGCTTCCAGCACGGCCGGATGCGTGATCAGCGCGCTCTCCACTTCGAACGGCGAGACCCAGATGCCGGAGACCTTGAACATGTCGTCGGCGCGGCCGCAGAACGTGAAGCGGCCGTCGGCGTCACGAATGTATTTGTCGCCGGTGCGGGTCCACGGCCCCTCGAAGGTGCGGCGGCTCTTGTGGCGCTGGTTCCAGTAGCCCTCGCCGGCCGAGGGCGCATCGACCAGGAGCTCGCCGACCTCGCCGTCGGCGACGTCCTGCCCGGCCTCGTTGACGAGCCGCACCGCATAGCCGGGCA
Organism: Bradyrhizobium sp. SUTN9-2; assembly: GCF_003122645.1. Lineage (NCBI taxonomy): Bacteria > Pseudomonadati > Pseudomonadota > Alphaproteobacteria > Hyphomicrobiales > Nitrobacteraceae > Bradyrhizobium > Bradyrhizobium sp. SUTN9-2. The sequence goes on along the minus strand of NZ_LAXE01000001.1, from coordinate 1,246,059 downwards.
CCGGCTTGCCGGACGAGCCGTATTTGATGTCGCCGGGCGCGTTCGACAGAAAAATGTGCAACAGCTCGGTCGAGCCGACGCCGTCGAGAATGTCGACACCGAACCGTGCCTTCCAGCTGTGGCCGACGGATTCCGGCAGCGCCTCGCCGGCGGAGGTGCAGATGCGCAAAGCCTTGCCGCCGCGCTCGCTCTTCATGGTCTCGTCGTTGAGCATCGCGGCGAACAAGGTCGGCACGCCATAGAAGATCGAGGGATTGTAGCGATTCATCAGGTCGAACATGCGCGCCGGCGTCGGCCGCTCGCTGTTGAGGATCACGCTGGCGCCGACCGACATCGGGAAGGTCAGCGCATTGCCGAGGCCATAGGCGAAAAACAATTTCGCCGCGGAGAGACACACATCGCTCTCACGGATGCCGAGCACCTGCTTGGCATAGGTGTCGGCAGTGGCCTGCAAATTGGAATGCAAATGGCGCACGCCCTTCGGCATGCCCGTCGAGCCCGACGAGTACAGCCAGAACGCCGGCTCGTCCGGATGCGTCACGGCGGTGGTGAACTGATCGTTCTCGCCAGCGAGCTCTTCGGCAAGCTGCTTGTGGCCGTTCTGCTTGGCGCCGGAGACCACGACATGCTCGAGATCCGGCATGCGGCCGACAACGTCCTTGATGACGGGATAGAGCGCTTCGGACACGAACAGCACGCGCGCGCGGCAGTCGGCGAGGATGTAGGCGTATTGGTCCGCGGTCAGCAGCGTGTTGAGCGGCACCGGCACGATGCCGGCGCGGATCGCGCCCAGGAACACGATCGGGAAATCGACCGTATCCTGCATGATCATCGCCACGCGCTCCTCGCGGCGGACGCCGAGCCGGCGCAGCATGTTGGCGGCGCGCCGGGTCTGTTGCTGGAGCTCGCCATAGGTGAGTCGCGAGACGGTATCGTCGAAGGCGAGCTTGCTGCCCCTGCCTTCGTCGACGTTACGGTCGAGCAGCCAGGTCACCGCGTTATAGGATCCCTCGCTCACGGACATCTCCCCAGAATTTAGAATTATAATTCATAGAAAGACACCACGGCGGCTTGCTGTCAATGCCAGCAGGCACTATGTTTCATTAAAACGCGCCGCAGGACCCCTGTAAAGAAGACTCATGACCGAAAGTCCCGACGCCGAATCCCGCTTCCTCGAACAACTCGGCCAGCGTGTGCGCACCATGCGCGCGCTGCGGGGCATGTCGCGCAAAGTACTCGCCAAGGTGTCGGGAATTTCGGAGCGCTACATCGCGCAGCTCGAGAGCGGCAAGGGCAATGTCTCGATCGTGCTGCTGCGCCGCGTCTCCGACGCGATGGGCGCCCATCTCGAAGATTTGCTGCCCAGCGCCGATCCGACCCCGGACTGGCAGGTGTTTCGCGACCTCCTGCGCAAGGCGACGCCCGCGCAGATTGCTCAGGCCAAGGATCTGCTCGCCGGCGGCAGCGCAACCGCGCCCCGGCGCGCGCCGTTCTGCGGGATCGCGCTGATCGGCCTGCGCGGCGCCGGCAAGTCCACACTTGGGCGGATGCTGGCGAAGAGGATCGGCTGGAGTTTCGTCGAGCTCAACAAGGAGGTCGAGCAGCAGAACGGGCTCTCGGTCGCCGAGATCATCGCGCTGTACGGCCAGGAAGGCTTTCGCCGCATGGAGCAGGCGGCACTGCAACAGCTGCTCGCGCGCAACGAGCTGATGGTGCTGGCAACCGGCGGCGGCATCGTCTCCGAGCCCCTGACCTTCGACCAGGTCCTCTCCTCGTTCTACACGATCTGGCTGAAGGCCGAGCCCGAGGAGCACATGGCGCGCGTGCGTCGCCAGGGCGATCTACGCCCGATGGCTGATGATCGCTCGGCGATGACGGAGCTGCGCAACATCCTGCTCAGCCGCGAGCCGTTGTATTCGCGCGCGACCGCGGTGGTGGATACCGCCGGCCTCTCCGTCGATGCCGCCGCCGCACGCCTGATCGATGCGGTGCGGCCGGTGCTGCAGAACGAAGCCCGCAGCTTCGGCCTGCGCAGCGTGGCGCTGTAGCGATGACGTCCACCGACGTCGCCACCTCCATGTTCGAGCGGATCGGCGGCAGCGCCACGATCGACGCCCTCGTCGACCGCTTCTACGACCGCATGGACACGCTGCCGGAGGCGAAGATCATCCGCGCCATGCATGCGGACGACCTCGGCCTGATCAGGGACGTGCTGAAGCGCTATCTCACCGAATGGACCGGTGGCCCGCGGCTCTATACACCCGAGAAAGGTCATCCGCGGCTGCGCCAGCGCCATTTCGGCTTCGCCATTGGGGACGCCGAGCGCGACGCCTGGATGCTCTGCATGCGCGGCGCGCTGGAGGAGACGATCACGGACGCCGCCGCGCGCCAGGATCTCGACAAGGCGATAGCGGGCCTGGCCGACTGGATGCGCAACCGGCCGTGACGGGGCGGCAGCGCTTCGGCGCAATTCGACGGCGTGCCACGCACCGGGTCATTTGAGTTCCGCTGCGATCGCCTGCTAAGCTCCAGGCATGACCGACATGCTCCGCGACACCATACGCATGGAGCGCGAAGCGACGGAGCGTTAGCGCGTGATGGACGCACCTCCCGATGTCATCCGTCGACCGCCCTCGCCGCGTCTTGCGCGGCTGATCTCCAGCATTTCCTTCTACCGCGAGCGCGGGATCGGCTTGGCCGCCTTCCGCCACGCCGCGCCGCTTGCACTGCCTCTGCTGGTGAATTTGGGAACGCCCTTCCGCATCGCGCTCGGACACCGACCGGACACCGCCGATGCGCGGCCGAGTTTCGCAGCGGGTCTGTTTCCTGGGCCGGTCGTGATCGAATCCGACGGGCGCGCCGAATGCGTTCAGGTCGATTTCACGCCGCTCGGGGCGTATCGCTTCTTCGGAGGCGCCGTGCCCGATCTGACCGCGCGGATCGTCGGGCTCGACGACATTCTGGGACGGCACGGCAGGGAACTCCGCGCCAGGGTGGCCGAGGCGGCCGGCTGGCAGCGACGATTCGAGATCGTCGAAGACTTCGTGCTTCGCCGCGCCGTACACGAGCCCTCGCCTGAGGTCGCCTTCGCGCTGGAGACGCTGTGGCGAGGCGCGGGCGCGGTCAGGATCGCCGACATTGCCTCCGACATCGGCTGGAGCCGCAAGCATCTCACACGCCGCTTCCACCGCGAGATCGGCGCTCCGCCAAAGACGCTGGCCCAGATGCTGCGCTTTCATCGCGCTTGCGTCCTGGCCCGGACGGATGGCGCAGGCGGCTGGGCGGCCATTGCCGCGGACGCCGGCTATGCCGACCAGGCACATCTTGCTCGCGATTTCCGGATGTTCAGCGGAGAGACGCCGACCGGATGGGCCGCGCGGCTCGATGTCGTCGATTCACGCCTGATGCGGGACGGCGGGGGCTAGCGCCAAAACAGCGGCAAGACGGCGCGAGGCACGGTCAGGTCCCATTTGTTCAAGCCGGCCGCCATGATCCGAACTAGGGTCGGCTTCGCAACAAGCTTGCACCGAACCTGGAGAGTGTCATGAACCAGCCGAACGGCTACGAAGCGCCGCGCCTCTACCACACCATGCGCTGCAAGGATGCCGAGGCGATGATCGCCTGGCTGAAGGACGTTCTCGGCTTCACCGAACGGGTGGTGTACCGCAAGGAGGGCACGGTCGTTCACGCCGAGCTGGCGTTCGGATCGTCGATCCTCATGCTGGGCGCGCATCGCGACGATGCCTACGGCAAATTGGTTGGCGACATCGGCGGCCGGCGGACGGATGCCGTCTATCTGGCTGTCGATGATCCCGACGCGCTCTATGCGAAGGTGAAATCCGCTGGTGCAGAGATCGAGATGGAGCCCTACACGACCGATTATGGCAGCCGCGATTTCGCCGCACGCGATCCGGAGGGCGGGCTCTGGAGCTTCGGCACCTATTGGCCCAAGGTCGGCGAGCCGCCGCTCGCGGGATAGCGGGCGCTCGCGTCAAATACTGCTCCGCGGCCGAACCGTCTTGCTCGCTAGACCGACCAGTAATGCGGATGCGGGTAGGGCTGCGAGCGGTCGCCCCAGTCGAACGCGTCGCCATCGAACTCGCACGGGCCGCTGCTGAGTTCGTCCAGCGTCTGCTCGGTCTGGAACGCCTGCCGTGCTGGATCGTATTTCAGCGCGCTCCACTGCAGCGGATAATGGTGACGCGTACCGAGCAGCCCGCCGGTCTTGATCACGGCATAGGCAACCGTTCCGCTCATCTTGTCGAGCATCAACCGCTCGATCGTGCCGAGCTTCGTGCCGTCGCGTCCGTAGACGGCGACGTGCTCCACGCGATCACTGGGAACCATGGTGTGGTTCATGGTGTCCTCCCTGTTCTCGTTCACGATATTATAGCACCGGTTTCGCGGCGGCGGGAGCAGCTACAACTGCTGTAAGCGGCCCGCCCCGGCCACCAGAGCGTCACTTCAGCCGAATCGTGTCGACGCGACGGCACTGGACGCAATGATAAACGTGCTCCGCAGGCAGCGTGACTATTCCAGGTAGTGTCGCCAGGAACTTCATTGGCCGCCTGCATTTTGAGCAGATGAGGATCGGCGGATCGTCTTGGCGATCGGAGCTCATACAATAACCGGGGCTGAGGCGCCCGCACGTTACTGCCGCGCTGCGGGCGCTTCATCCCGGGAGAACTACCGGCCTTGATCGGAATCCGATCGGCCCCGCTCGGCGCGCTGCTTCACGCCCGCGTGAGGCGACTTCTTCCGGACTGTTGCGACGACATCGCGCCGCCCCCGGACGAAGCCATTTTCCTCACCCGGCGAAAAACGCCGGAAAGGCAGGCGGTCTAGAATTCTCTGCATTGATCAACAACGGAGTTCGGTCATGTGGGGTCAACTTTTCAGCCTGATCTATCGCCTGTCCTGCCGGACCACCCTGATCGAGATCGGCACGCACCGCCTCGCGCGTTAGGTCCATGAAGCCCAAGGGAATTGGGTAAGGTCGATTGACCAGATGACGGGGATTGCCATGAGCAAGCTGATCCTGATCGCCGCGATGTCGCTGCTCGCAAGCCAGGCCAATGCCGGAGGCTCGCGGAGCCTCAGCCTGGCGGCCAGCAATGCAAGCCAGCAGGCGGAACAGCCGGCCACTGCGACGCCAGTTCCAGCGCAGACGCCTCAAGCCCCGCCAACAACGAATGGGCCGACGGCGACCGCACCAGCTGCATCGACGGCGCCTGCCTCTGCAATTCCGGCCGCCACAACGTCGGCCCGGTCCGCGACGGCGTCGAGGGCCGAAACCGCCAAGCCGAAGCGCCGGCAGCCGTCCACCGAGGCGCGCGTGATCCGCGAGCTGCATCGGCACGGAATTTATTGGTGAGAGCTCACGTTATCTCTTCCGTCATTGCGAGCGCAGCGAAGCAATCCAGGATCTTTCCGCAGCGGCAGTCTGGATTGCTTTGCTGTGCTCGCAACGACGACGCGGCTGGAGCCGGGCTCAGATTCCCAGATATTTGTGCTGCAGGTCCGGCGCGGCCATCAGCTCGTCGGAGGTGCCGCTCCACACCGTCTTGCCGCGCTCGATGATGTAGTGGCGATCGCAGATGCGGGCGAGATGGTCGACGTTCTTGTCGACGACCAGGATCGACTGTCCGCGGCTCTTGAGTAGCGACAGGCAATTCCAGATCTCCTGCCGGATCAGCGGCGCGAGGCCTTCGGTCGCCTCGTCCAGGATCAGGAGCTTTGGATTCGTCATCAGCGCGCGGCCGATCGCGAGCATCTGCTGCTCGCCACCGGAAAGCTGGTTGCCCATGTTGGACGCGCGTTCGGCGAGGCGCGGAAACATCACGTAGATCGCGGCGAGCGTCCAGGGATTATCGCTGTTGAAGCGATCCGCCGCGGCCGCGACCAGGTTTTCGCGCACGGTGAGGTTCGGGAAGATCTGCCGGCCCTCGGGCACGAGACCAACACCGAGTTTCGCAATCCGGTAGGACGGAAGCTGCCGCACCTCCGCGCCCGCGAAGCGAATGGTGCCCGCGCGCGCCGGCGTCAGGCCCATGATGGAGCGGATGGTGGTGGTCTTGCCCATGCCGTTGCGGCCCATCAGCGAGACCATCTCGCCCGGCTTGATCGACAGCGACAGGCCGAACAGCACCTGGGACAGGCCGTAGCAGGTCTCGATGCCGTCGACCTCGAGCAGCGTGTCAGCCATGATGCGTCACCACATGCTGATCGCCGAGATAGGCGCGCTTGACGTCCTCATTGGCCCGGATCGCGGCCGGGTCGCCGGAGGCGATGACGCGGCCATAGACCAGCACCGTGATGCGGTCGGCCAGCGCGAACACCGCCGGCATGTCGTGCTCGACCAGCACGATCGAGACCTCTTTCCGCAGCTCCTGGAGCAGCTTCACCATGCGCTGGGATTCGGTCACGCCGAGGCCGGCCATCGGCTCGTCGAGCAGCAACAGCTTCGGCTTGCTGGCGAGCGCGACCGCGAGCTCCAGCTCGCGGCGTTCGCCGTGGCTGAGCCTGGAGACCACGATATCGGCGCGATGGCCGAGGCCGACGCGATCGAGCGCCGCCTGGGCGGCATCGCGCAGACCCTTCTCTTTCCGCGCATTGGCGAAGAATCGGAACGAGGTGCCGGCATGCGCCTGCGCCGCCAGCGCGACATTGTCCGCGGCGGTGAAGTCGAGCAGCAGCGAGGTGATCTGGAACGAACGCGCCAGGCCCAACGCGCAGCGGCGATAGGCCGGCAGATAGGTGATGTCGCGCCCCGCCAGCGAGACGCTGCCGGAATGCGGTTCGAGATGCCCGGTGAGCTGGCTAATCAGCGTGGTCTTGCCGGCGCCGTTCGGGCCGATGATGGCGTGCAGCTCGCCGGATGCGACGTCGAGCGAGACGTTGTCGGTCGCGATGATTCCGCCGAAGCGGCGCACCAGCTTTTCGACGCGGAGCAAGGGTTCAGCCACGGCCAGCCCTCCCGAGTGCGCCCATGATGCCGCCGCGGCCGAACAGGACGATGAGCAGCAGCAGCGGGCCCAGGATCAGCGCCCAATATTCGGTGATCTGCGACAGCAGTTCTTCCAGCAGCAGGAACACCACCGCACCCATGACCGGGCCGAACAGCGTGCCCATGCCGCCCAGGATCACCATCACCATGAGGTCGCCGGAACGGGTCCAGTACATCACGGCCGGGCTTACGAAATCGGTGTTGTTGGCGAGCAGCGCGCCGGCAAGGCCGCACATCGTGCCTGATATGACGAAGCAGACCAGTTGGTAACGCTTGGCCGGGAAGCCGATGGCCTGCATGCGCTGCTCGTTGGAACGCAGGCCCTGCACGACAAGACCGAAGCGCGAGTTGACGATGCGCCATATCAGGAGCATGACGCCGAAAAGGCAGGCGAGGCAGAGATAATAGAACTGCGTGCGGTTGCCGAGATCGATCAGGCCCGAGAAGTCGCTGCGCGTGTAGATGGTCAGGCCGTCGTCGCCGCCGTAACGGGCCAGGCCCGAGGCGACATAGTAGGCCATCTGGGCGAAGGCCAGCGTGATCATGATGAAGTAGACGCCACGGGTGCGCAGCGACAGCGCGCCGATCACCAGCGCATAGATCGCCGACGCCGCAATCGCGACCGGAAACTGGATGAAGCCGGACCCAACGCCTTCCTGCGCGAGCATGCCGACGGCATAGCCGCCGATGCCGAGATACGCGGCATGGCCAAAGCTCATCAGGCCCGCAAATCCCATGATGAGGTTGAGGCTCGCAGCCGCCAGCGCCAGGATGATGATGCGGGTGAACAGCGTCAGGATGAAGATGTTGCCGGTCAGATGCGAGTAGAGCGGCAGCAGCACGAGGCCCGCCAGCATCAGGGCCGTGACGGCCTTGCTCACGCTCAAACTCTTCATCGACGGTTGGCCGGAAACAGCCCCTCCGGCCGCACCACCAGCACGATCGCCATCAGCAGATAGATCAGCATGGAGGACAGCGCGGGCGCGGCGGTGGATGCGGCGGCGCCGCTCAGCACCTGGCGGAGCAGGTTCGGAAGGAAGGCGCGGCCGAGCGTGTCGATCATGCCGACGAAGATCGCAGCGAGGAAAGCGCCGCGGATCGAACCGATGCCGCCGATCACGATGATGACGAAAGCGAGGATCAGGATGTTCTCGCCCATGCCGATCTGCACGGTCAGGATCGGCGCCTGCATCAGCCCGGCAAGGCCCGCGAGTGCGGCGCCCAGGCCGAACACCAGCGTGTAGAGCAGCTTGATGTTGATGCCAAGTGCGCCGATCATCTCGCGGTTGGAGGCGCCGGCGCGGATCAGCATGCCGATGCGGGTGCGCATCACGCCGAGATAGAGCAGCAGCGCGACCAGCAGCGCTACCCCAATGATGGCGAGGCGATAGGCGGGATAGTGAATGCCGGGCAGGATCGGCACCGGCACGGTGAGCCAGGCCGGCAGCGGCAGCGCCAGGCCCGCCGGGCCCCAGATCAGCCGCACGGCTTCGTTGAAGAACAGGATCAGGCCGAAGGTCGCGAGCACGTGGTCGAGATGGTCGCGGCCATAGAGATGCCGCAGCGCGCTCACCTCCAGCACGATGCCGAGCACGAGCGTCGCGCCCAACGCCATCAGCGCGCCGAGCAGGAAGCTGCCGGTCCACGCCGCGAAGGTGGCGGCGAAATAGGCGCCCATCATATAGAGCGAGCCGTGCGCGAGGTTGACGAGATCCATGATCCCGAACACCAGCGTCAGGCCCGCGGCGAGCAGGAACAGCAGCAGACCGAACTGCAACCCATTCAAGAATTGTTCGACGACGAGCAGCATCAGGACTCTTTCAGGCGCATACAGACGCGCGCCGATGTTCGAACACTGTCGCCATCAGTGAAAGAGCTCCCCCTGCCTCTTCAAGGCCGAAAAATGGGTAATGGCAGTATCGTTCCGAGGCAAGAGCGATTCGACATCAAACATGCACTTTGTTGCATCTCGGCACGTGCGGCCGGGACGCGCCGCGCAATGCAAAAAAGCTGCCGCACGGCATGAGGCAACCTGCCGCAGCCAAACGGCATCACCCTCTCACCGGCTGGCGGTGAGAGGGTACGATCGTCGTAAAATCGAGCAGGGCTGCGTCTAGTGCGACGTCATCTGCCGGGGGAGCTCGTCCGGCTCGGCGAGAACGCTGTTGGCCGTCGACGCCTCCAGAGCCGCCATCCGAAACAGATAGGCGAGCGTCGTCAATCCGGTGTCCTCCGCCATTTGCGCCAGTTCGAGCGCCATGTCGGACATGTAGCCGAGATCCTCGTCTTTCATTTGCGCCATGATCTGGCTGTCCCGCATCACGTTCGACATCTCAGGCGCTCTTTCGTTGCGCGGCAACATGACCGCAGAGGTTGGCACGTGCGACGGCATCGAGACGAGGGCCGTCCTGCTGCACGACCGAAGCCGTGCCGATCCGACGATGCAGGGCATCGAGCGTCTCCCGACGAATGTCGATGGTCGCCGCCATGGTCCATGCGTTCTCGACCAGAGCCGGTAGGCCGAGCGGCGTCACGACGAAGCCGGCTTCGTGGAAGCGCGGCAGCCACCAGGTCTCCATGATCGCGCTGACCTGCGCGATTCCCTGGTCGAGGCAGAACTCCTGCACCGCAGCCATCAGTTGCAGGTTGAGCGCGCCGTCGCGGCGATCGCGCACGACGAAGTAGCGCGACCATTCCCACACTAGCGGATCGGCGGGCCAGCCGCGAACCGCCGCCAGATGCGGAAACACCTCACTCATCATCGAGGGCTTGGTGGTCGGATAGAGCCGATGACCGCCCACAACGCGGCGGCCCTCCAGCGCCAGCAGGTAGACGGTGTCCTCGTCGTCATAGGAATCGATCTCACGGCCATCCGGCCTGCGCAGCGTCTCCCAGCGCCGCTCCTCGACGAAGATGTCGTGACGCAGCCGGAAATGCTGCTCGATTACGTCTTCATAAAGGTGACGATTTGCCGCGGAAACTGCGTGAATCATGAAAACCCCCATTCATCCTCAATGGGGGGAGATTCTGCGAAAAGACGCAGCTTCGGTATTGGGAAATTTCCCAGTAAGGCGGCTTAAGGATTGATGATCTTGTTCCGAATCGCCAGCGCGACCGCATGCGTACGGTTGACCGCGCCGAGCTTGCGCGCAGCAGTTGCAAGATGCTCTTCGGCGGTGCGCTGGGTGATGTGCAGGATCTCGCCGATTTCCCAGGCCGACTTCCCCTGCGAAGCCCAGGCGATCACCTCGCGCTCGCGCGGGGTGAGGCGCGTCGACAAATGCGGCATCGGCTCGAGCAGGCGGCGAATATGGTCGAAGCCATACATCGCCATCAGGTGCAGCGCCGGCTTGCTGCGCGCATTGAGGTCGAGATGGACGCCGCCGAGCGAGACCGCCGCCTCGTAGCCGGTGAGCCCGTGGATCGGCACGATGAAGCCGCGCGACATGCGGAACTCGCTGGCACGGTTCATCACCTCGGCCGCATTCGGCTCGAGTTCCGCATCATAGGGCGCTTCCGACCACTCGAACGGATTGACCGACTGCCGGCACAACCGCACCACGGGATCGAAACGATCGTAGTTTTTCTCGGTGTAGAGGCTGAACCATCCCGCAGGCCAGCGTTTGGCGAGCACCATCTGCGCAAACTGCTGATCGGGATTGGGCAACCCCGTCACGATGATGGTTTCGAAGCCGAAGCGACCGAACGCCGCTTCGAGCGCGTTCATGGCCTCTGGTACCTTGCGGTAGGTCTGCAGGCCTTCGATGAAGTCGAGCGCCTCCCGGCCATAGTCTACGGCGGACATCGTACGTTTCCTGACCCTCGCGCTTCCGTATAGCACGTATTCACAGACCGCCTCAATTCGCTGTGGCCGTAGTTTCCCGGTGCTCATGCGCTCTGAGGATTTAACTACTTGTGGCAGAATTGACGCCACGATACACCTGAGAACATCCGAAGCGGGAAGCCAACGATGGAAGACGAGGACATCGCCCTCAACAGCGTGCTCGGCCTGGAATTGAACCGCGTGTTTTTTGCCGTCCGCGAAACGGCGAACAAGCAGAAGATCATCGAGTTTGCGCGCGAGGTGCTGCAGAGCGAGCGCGCGGAGCTGGCCGAGAGCGTGTCGCCGGAAGGGCCGGCGAGCTAGAACGCCATTGCAAAGACGACGCCGGAGCAACAGATCGCGTCACGAGGACGCCTCTCCATCTGATCGCGCGGGTTTTAGTCGAAACACTCTGACCGCGAATTTTGGCTTCCCTTCTCCCCTTGTGGGAGAAGGTGGCGCGAAGCGCCGGATGAGGGTCTCTCTCCGCGAATCCAACTCCCATTTGAAGTCGCGGAGAGAGACCCTCACCCGTCTCGCCGCTCTGCGGCGATCCACCCTCTCCCACAAGGGGAGAGGGAAAGCGCCAGCCTCCGACCACATCGGCGCACACTTGCCGCTGGATGACAGCGCATCTCTCGTGAGATGATCGCCGCGATCTCTTGTCGATGCCAGGGACGGTTCAAGGCCATGATGACGCTGCGCCAGGTCGAAGTGATCCGTGCCGTGATGGTGACGGGCACCATCGGCGGTGCGGCGAAGCTGCTCAACGTCTCGGCGCCGGGGATCAGCCGCCTCGTCAAATACACCGAGCGCTCGCTCGGCATCCGCTTCTTCCAGCGCCAGAACGGCCGCTACTTCCCGACGCCGGAAGCGGAGAACATCTTCGAGCAGATCAACGGCGTCTACAAGAAGGTCGACGACCTCTCCGAGATCATCTCCAAGATCGGCCGCGGCGGCCTGTCGGAGCTGCGCATCGGCTCGGTGCCGAGCATCTCGCAGGTGATGGTGCCGCGTGCGATCGAGCGCGTCCGCCGCCGCTATCCCGATCTCGGCATCGACATCAACATCCTCAAGCTCGAGGAAGCCATCGACTACCTGATGCTCGGCCGCGGCGAATGCGTGGCGATGAGCTATCGGCTCGAGCATTCCGGGCTCGACTTCATGCCGCTCGCCTCGGGCGAGCTCTATTGCATCGTGCCGCCCGGCCACGAGCTCTCCGGCCGCAAGCAGGTCTCCGCCGCCGAGATCACGCGCTATCCGCTGATCGGCATCGATCCCAACGATCCTTACGGCCGGATCATGGCCGGGATCTTCGCGCGCCACCGGCTCGACTACAACATCACGATCCGCGCGCGCTTCGGCACCACCGTCTGCGCGCTGGTGAAGGCGGGGCTCGGCATCGCCATCATCGACCAGTTCACCGTCGCCCATGGCGGCTATCCCGGCATCGAGCTTCTGAAGATCGCCGAGCCGACGCGGTTCGACACCTACATCGCAGTCAAGCGCGGCACGCCGCTGTCGCTGCATGCGGAGTACTTCATCGAGGCCCTGCGCACCGAGATGCGCGCGGTCGAGCCGTCCCGCGGCAGTGGCAAGACCGCCCCTGCCCGCGGGCGGAAGCAATAACATGATGTTAGGTTTGCCAGATAAAAGGGTAATTGTGTTAGGCGGGGGAAAGGCTATCGTCGCAGCTGGAGTTGCACGGATTTCCCCGCTAATGGCCGGGGCCGGACGCTCCCTTGAGACGATAGCGAACCATGTCGAAACGCGGATACGCCGCCAGCAAGAAGCTCCTCACCGGCCTGATCGGCGCCCCGATCGCGCATTCCGCCTCGCCCGCCATGCATGAGCGCGCCGCCGAAGCGCTCGGCCTGCGCGGCCATTACCAGCTTATCGAGGTCGCCGGCGCCGATGCGGCCGGGCTGCGCTTGATGCTTGAGGGCGTCCGGCGGCTCGGCTTTGCCGGCGTCAATGTCACCTACCCCTACAAGGAAGCGGTGGTGCCGCTGCTCGACGCGCTGGCGCCGGGCGCAGCCAGCATGGGCGCGGTCAACACTGTCGTGGTCAGGGACGGCCGGCTGACCGGCCACAACACCGACACCACGGGCTTCGCGCGGGCGGTGACGCCATTGCTGGCGCCCTCCGGCAACGCCATCGCCCTGATCGGCGCCGGCGGCGTCGGCAAGGCCATCGCGTTTGCGCTGGCGAGCCAAGAGGTGGCTGACATCCGCATTTTCGACAGCGAGCCGGCGCGCGCCGAGAAGCTGGCCACCATGCTCGCCCCGCGCGGCGCCCGCGTCGCCGCCAGCGTCGAGGATGCGCTCGAGGGTGCGACCGGTCTCGTCAACGGCACGCCGGTCGGCATGCTGCCGAACCGTGACACGCCGGTGCCGGCGAGACTGCTCAGGGCGGACCTTTGGGTCGCCGACGCCGTCTACTCGCCGCTGATCACGCCGCTGCTGGCCGCAGCGCGAGAGAAAGGCGCGAAGATCATGACCGGCCGCGACCTCGCGATCTACCAGGCCGCCGACGCCTTCGAATTGTTCACAGGCCTTGCCCCATCCACCGAGATCATGGGAGAGGCTTTCGACGCCGTGATGGCAGCGCGCAGCGCCGCCTATCAGGCAGCTTGAGGCGAAGCGGCCGGATACAAGGCCGCTTGCAAGATTTGAAACGGGAGGAGAGGACGATGAAATCAACGCTAGTGGTGGGCGCATTGCTCACCGTCATGACCGCAACGGGCGCCTTTGCCCAGGCGATCAAGCTCGCCAATGTCGCGGAGCTCTCGGGCGGCGGCGCTACCGTCGGCACCAACTGGAAGAACGGCATCGACCTCGCGATCGAGGAGATCAACGCCAAGGGCGGCGTGCTCGGCCGCAAGCTCGAGGTCAGCCACGCCGACTCGCAGTCCAACCCCGGGGTGGCGCGCGCCCAGGTGCAGAAGGCGCTCGACGCCGAGCCCTATGTGCTGCTCGGGCCCGGTTATTCCGGCTCGGTGAAGGTGACCGCGCCGCTCGCGGCCGAAGCCGGCATCGCGCAGATTATGGGCGGCGAAGCCGCCGAGCTGACGCAGACAGGAAACAAGTTCCTGTTCCGCACCTCCTTCGGCCAGCAATCCTCAATGCCGAAGGTCGCAAAGTACATCCACGACGAGATGAAGGCGAAGACCGTTGCGGTGGTCTGGGTCAACAACGATTTCGGCCGCGGTGGCCGCGACGTCGTGGTCAAGGAGCTCGACCGGCTCGGCTCCAAGGTCGTCGCCGATCTCTCCACCGAAGCGGGCCAGGCCGACTTCGCCGCCGACGTCGGCAAGATCAAGGCCGCCAATCCCGACGCCGTGTTCGTCTACCTGAACGAGGAAGAGAGCGCGCGCATCCTGAAGGAGCTGAAGCGCCAGGGCGTCACCGCGCCGCTGATGGGCGAGACCACGCTGATCGGCCAGAAGGTGATCGAGCTCGCGGGCGATGCCGCCAACGGCGCGCGCGGCCATGTCGGCCTCACCACCGACGCGCCGGTCGATCTGGTCAAGGCGTTCCGCGAGAAGTTCTCCAAGAAGTACAATTACGTCCCCGATCATAACGGCCTGAAGGGCTACCTCGCCGTCTACATGGTGAAGGCGACCACGGAAAAGATGGGCAAGGTCGACCCGAAGAAGTTCGCCGACACGCTGCACGGCCTCACCATCAAGGCCGCGGACGAGCCGGGCATTTTGATGGACGTCACCTTCAGCGACACCGGCGACATCGACCGCCAGAGCTTCCTGGTCGAGGTGGTCGAAGGCAAGCAGGTGGTGAAGCAGGTGCTGCCCAAGGTGAAGTGAAGCGTGGCCCTTCTCCCTCGCCCCGCTCTACGCGGGGAGAGATCTTTCGTCTCCCTCTCCCCGCCCCTTCGCGGGGAGAGGGCGGGGTGAGGGGCTGCTTCCGCGACGACGGTGACAATCGAGTACGCGGAG
>NZ_LAXE01000001.1:1221768-1231250 GCF_003122645.1 Bradyrhizobium sp. SUTN9-2 | reverse complement strand
CTTCCGCGACGACGGTGACAATCGAGTACGCGGAGACAGCCCCTCACCCCAACCCTCTCCCCGTAAGTACGGGGAGAGGGAGAAGAAAGAGAGCGGGGAGAGGGAGAGGAAAGAGGGGAACATGTCCAACCTATTCGATCTACTGGTCGCGGGGCTCGCCACCGGCGCCATCTACGCGCTGGTCGCCGTCGGCTTCACGCTGCTGTGGCAGACCTCGCAGACTATCAATTTCGCGCAAGGCGAGTTCGTGATGCTGCCGGCGTTCCTGATGCTGGCCGCGATGCATGTGGGCGCGCCGTTCTGGCTCGCGATCATCGTCGGCATCCTGCTCTCGCTGATCCTGCTCGGGCTCGCCTTCAAGATGCTGCTGGTGGACCCGATGATGCGTCACGGTGTGCTACCGCTGGCGATCGCGACCATGGCGCTCGCGATCGGCATCAAGGAATCGGTCAAGCAGTTCTACAGCGCGGAGGCTTCGCCCTTCCCCTCGATCGTGCCGACCGGCGACATCTCCATCCTCGGCCATGCTGTGTCGCTGCAGAGCATCGGCGTGCTCACTGTTGCCATCCTCGCCGTTCTCGGCCTGACCACGCTGCTGAGCCGTACCTCGCTCGGCCACCAGATGCAGGCGGCGGCGCAGAACCCGACGGTGGCCCGCATCATCGGCGTCCCGGTCGAGCGCATGATCCTGCTGACCTTCCTGATCAACGCCTTCCTGGTGGCGCTGGCCTCGCTGCTGATCACACCGATCTACCTCGCAAAATTCTCGTCCGGCGAGGTGCTGGGCCAGGCCGCCTTCATCGCCGCGATCGTCGGCGGCTTCAACCAGGTGCGCGGCGCCATCGCCGGCGGCCTGCTGATCGGCGTACTCGACAATCTCGCGGCGGCCTATGTCTCGACGCAGTATCGCGCCGCCGTGCCGATGATGTTCCTGATCGCCGTCATCCTGTTCCGGCCGCAGGGCTTGCTCGGCCGTGCCGAGGAGCGCACCGTATGAGCGGCATCGCCAAACCCCTGAAGATCGCGCTCGGCCTTGCCATCATCGCCGCGCTGATCATCGTCCCCATGAACTTCAACCGCTACGGCCTGTTCATCCTGAGCCAATGGGCGGTGATGAGCATCGCCGCCATGGGGCTCAATCTCACGCTCGGCTATGCCGGCCAGGTCTCGCTGGCGCAAGGCGCCTTCGTCGGCATCGGCGCCTATGCGGCCGCGATCATGACCACACATGGCTGGCCGCTGCCGGCGGCGATCCTGGTGGCGATCGTCTTGAGCTTTGCGATCGGCTGGGTGCTCGGCTATCCCGCACTGCGCGTGCAGCACCATTACCTCGCCTTCGTCACCCTCGCCTTTTCCACCCTCGCCTTCCTGGTGTTCCGCAACGAGAGCTGGCTGACCGGCGGCATCTACGGCATCTCCAACATTCCGCGTCCGCACATCTTCGGCATCGCGACCAACAAGCCGCTGCCGTTCTACTATGTCTGCCTCGGCTCGCTCGCGATCGTCTCGCTTGCGGTGTGGTGGCTGATCCGTTCGCCCTGGGGCCGCGCCTTCATGGCGTTGCGCGAGAATCCGTTGCGCGCGCAATCCCTCGGCGTCGACACCCGCCGCTACACGCTGATGGCGTTTGCGATCGGCTCGGCGCTCGGCGGCGTCGCCGGCGCGCTCTATGCGCCGCTGACGCAATATATCGATCCCGTGCCGTTCAACCTGTCGCTCTCGCTCGACCTCCTCTTGATGGTGATCGTCGGCGGCGCCGGCTTCTATTTCGGCCCGTTCCTGGGCGCGATGATCGCGGTGCTGCTGCCGGAATGGCTGCGCTTCACGGAAGGCTACTACCTGATGCTCTACGCCGTCGCCGTGATGCTGCTGCTGATCTGGTCGCCGACCGGCATTCTCGGAATCCTCGACCGATATCTCGCCGAGCGCCGCACCAAGGCGGCGTCCGCGCTGCGCGCCGTCGCAAAGTCGCGCCTGGAGACGGCGCAATGAGCGCGGTCCTCGAAGTCACCGACATCAAGAAGAGCTTTGGCGGCATCCACGCCGTCAACGGGGTCTCGTTCGACGTGCGCGAGGGCGAGATCCTCGGCCTGATCGGGCCGAACGGCTGCGGCAAGTCCACGCTGTTCAACTGCATCCTCGGCCAGCTCACGCCGACCGGCGGCGAAGTCAAGCTCGACGGACAGGTCGTCACGGGCCTGCGTCCCTCCGAGCTCAACAAGCTCGGGGTCAGCCGCACCTTCCAGCTGTTGCAGGTGTTCCCAAAGCTCTCGGTGCGCGAGAACCTGATCCTCGCCGGACAGGAGCACCAGGGCAACATGGCCTCGCGCCTGGTCGGCCGCTCCGATGCCGGGCTGACGGAGGCCGCGAACCAGATGATCGGATTCTTCAAGCTCGACCATCTCGCCGACGAGCCGGCTGGGGGTCTCTCTTATGGTCAGCAAAAACTGCTCGATGCCGCCATGGCCTTCATGGGCGGCTCGCGCCTGGTGCTGCTCGACGAGCCAGCCGGCGGCGTCAACCCGTCGATGCTGGCGGACCTCAAGGAGCGCCTGGTCGCGATCAACCGCGAGAAGAACGCCACCTTCGTCGTGATCGAGCACAACATGGAGTTCGTGATGTCGCTGTGCTCGCGCGTGATGGTGATGGCGGAAGGCAAGGTGCTGGCGATGGGCCGGCCCGACGAGGTCCGCAAGAACCCCGCCGTGATCGAAGCCTATCTCGGACATTAGGAGCGCGTAATGAGCGATCCCATTCTCTCGGTCCACAATCTCGTCGGCGGCTACGGCAAGATGACGATCTTGAACGGCACGACGTTTGCCGTGCCGTCAGCCACGATCACGACGATCATCGGCCCGAACGGCGCCGGCAAATCGACGGTATTCAAGGCCATCTTCGGCCTGCTCAAGCTGCGCGAAGGCAAGATCAGCTTCGCCGGCCGCGACGTCACCAATTTGAGCCAGCGCGCGCTGCTCAACGCCGGCATCTGTTATGTGCCGCAGGGCCGCAACATCTTTCCCGAGCTGTCGGTGCGCCACAATATCGAGCTCGGCGGCGTCGCCGCCGACAAGGGCCTCGACCTGCCCAAGCGGATCGAGGCGGCGCTCGACCTGTTTCCGGCATTGCGGCGCAAGTCCGCGCAGCAGGCCTCGACGCTATCAGGCGGCGAGCAGAAGCAGCTCGAGATCGCCCGCTCGCTGCTGCTCGAGCCGACGCTGGTGCTGGTCGACGAGCCCTCGATCGGTCTGTCGCCGCTGATGGTGCAGCAGACCTTCGACATCCTCAAGAGCTTGCGCGATCGCGGCGTCACCATCCTGATGATCGAGCAGAACGCGCGCTCGGCGCTGGAGATCTCCGACATCGGCATCGTGCTGGAGCTTGGCCAGACCCGCATGGTCGATGACGCCAGGCGCATTCTGAACGATCCGCGCATCGGGCAGCTCTTCCTCGGCGGCGCCATGGAGGAGAGTGCGGCATGAGCGCGAGAATGCGGATCGCCGTGGCCGGCGCCGGCCTGATCGGCCGTCGCCATATCGAGTTGATCCAGTCCTCCCAGGATTGCGTGCTCGCCGGCATCGCAGACCCCTCGCCCGCCGCGAAGGAATATGCGCGGGCGCATGGCGTGCCCTGCTATGCGGACCATCGCGCGCTGCTGGCCGAAGAGAAGCCCGACGGCCTCATCATTGCGTCGCCCAACACGTTGCACTTGCCGATGGCGCTCGACTGCGCCGAAGCCGGCGTGCCGGGTTTGATCGAGAAGCCGGTGACCGAGACGGTTGCCACCGCGCAACGCCTGTGCGCGGCGGTGAGACGCACCGGCGTGCCGATGCTGGTCGGCCACCATCGGCGGCACAATCCGATCATCAAGTCGGCCCGCGAGGCCGTGACGAACGGAAAGCTCGGCCAGCTCACGGCCGTGGTCGGGCTATGGCTCCTCAAGAAGCCCGACGATTATTTCGAAGTCGCCTGGCGGCGCGAGGCAGGCGGCGGGCCACTGCTGATCAATCTCATCCACGACATCGACAATCTCCGCTTCATCTGCGGTGAGATCGTCGAGGTGCAGGCGCTGACCTCGAACAAGGTGCGCGGCTTCGCGGTCGAGGACACCGCCGCGCTGCTGCTGCGCTTCGCCAACGGCGCGCTGGGTACGGTAACCGTGTCGGATGCGACGCCGGCGCCGTGGAGCTGGGAGCTCTCCTCAGGCGAGAACCCGGCCTATCCCAGGCAGGACCAGCCCTGCTACATCTTCGCAGGGACGGCGGGTTCGCTCTCCGTGCCGAACATGGAGCTGTGGTCATACACAGAGCAGCCCGGCTGGTACGCGCCGCTGGCGCGCGCGACCATCGCGCCGCCCGCGTTCGATCCGCTGGTCGAGCAGCTCCGGCATTTCTGCGCAATGATTGCCGGCCGTGAACAGCCGCTGATCTCGGTCGAGGACGCGATGGGAACGCTCGCCGTCGTCGAAGCCGTCAGCGCGGCCGCGCGTACCGGGCAAACGATCTCGCCGGGGCAGATCATGGAGCAGGCCGCATGAACAAGCGCTCGATCGCCACCGTCTCCCTCTCAGGCAGCCTCGACGAAAAGCTCCGCGCCATCGCCGCCGCGGGCTTCGATGCGGTCGAAATCTTCGAGAACGACCTGCTGTCGTTCGGCGCCGGCCCACGCGATATCGCGAAGATGTGCACGGACCTCAATCTCGAGATCTGTGCGTTCCAGCCGTTCCGCGATTTCGAAGGCATGCCGGAGCCGCAGCGCGCGCGCAACTTCGCCCGCGCGGAGCGGAAGTTCGATCTGATGCAGGAGCTCGGCACCGATCTGTTGCTGATCTGCTCCAACGTCTCGCCCGCCGCGCTCGGCGGCATCGACCGCGCGGCTGACGATTTTCGCGAGCTTGGCGAGCGCGCCGCGAAACGTCGTTTGCGCGTCGGCTATGAGGCGCTGGCCTGGGGCCGCCACGTCAACGATTATCGCGACGCCTGGGAGATCGTGCGCCGCGCCGATCATCCCGCGATTGGCGTCATCCTCGACAGCTTTCATGCGCTGGCACCTGGCTTTCCGACCCGCGCCATGGCCTCGATCCCCGGCGACAAGATCTTTCTGGTGCAGCTCTCCGACGCGCCAAGGCTCGAGCTCGACATCCTGTCATTGAGCCGGCACTTCCGCTCTTTCCCCGGCCAGGGCGACCTGCCGGTCGGCGCGTTCATGGCGGCGATCGCAGCGACCGGCTATGCCGGACCGCTGTCGCTGGAAATCTTCAACGACCAGTTCCGCGCCGGCTCGGCCGCACAGACCGCGGTCGACGGCCTGCGCTCGCTGATTCTGCTGGAGGACCAGCTCGCACCGGACTGGCAGAATTTCGCCGGCAAGGCGCTGGCCCCGAAGGCGAAGAGCCGCGGCACCGGCTTCATCGAATTTGCCGTGAACGAGAGCAAGGCCGCCGAGCTTGGCCGCCTGTTCTCGCAGCTCGGTTTTCGCAAGACGGGCCAGCACCGCAGCAAGGCGGTGGAGCGCTGGTCGCAGGGCAAGGTCGAGCTCGTCATCAATTGCGAGACCGACGGCTTTGCGCATTCGCACTATGTCACCCACGGGCCCGGCGTCTGCGCCATCGCGCTCGACGTCGACGATGCCGGCCGCGCCATGCAGCGCGCCGAGACGCTGAAGGCGCGCACCTTCTACCAGCCGGTCGGACCGGGTGAACTCGAGATTCCCGCGATCCATGGCGTCGGCGGCAGCCTGCTCTATTTTCTCGACCAGGCCGGCAAGAACTGGGACACCGATTTCGAGCCTGTTGCAAGCGATTCAAGCGCCGATGCGCTGGTCGCGGTCGACCACATCGCGCAGTCGATGCCCTATGACGAGATGCTGACCTGGCTGTTGTTCTACACCGGCATTCTCGATCTGAAACGCCTGCCGCAGATGGAGATCGCCGACCCCAGAGGCCTCGTGCAGAGCCAGGCCGTCATCAACGCCGACCAGAGCCTGCGCTTCGTGCTCAACGGCTCCTCCGCCAACCGCACCCTGCCGGCACGCTTCATCTCGGAGTTCTTCGGCTCGGGCGTGCAGCATGTCGCCTTCGCGTGTCAGGATATTTTTGCGACCGTCGCCGCGATGCGCCAGCGCGGCGCGGGCTTCCTGGACATCCCCGACAATTACTACGACGACATCGAAGCCAAATACGATCTTTCGCCCGAACTGATGGCGCAGCTGCGCGCCAACCACATCCTCTACGACCGCGAAGGCGACGGCGAGTTCTTCCAGATCTACACCCACATCTTCGACGAGCGCTTCTTCTTCGAGATCGTCGAGCGCAGGAACTATCAGGGTTTTGGCGCGGCCAACGCCGGCATCAGGCTCGCAGCGCAAGCGCGCGAGGTGCGCCCGGCAAGCATGCCGAGGGTGTAGGCAATTCTGCTTCCCCTCTCCCCTTGCGGGAGAGGGTGGCTCGCCGCAAAGCGGCGGAACGGGTGAGGGGTCTCTCTCCTCACGGACAATCTTGCAAGGGGAGAGAACCCCTCATCCGGCGCTTCGCGCCACCTTCTCCCACAAGGGGAGAAGGGGCTACGTCGCTTGTGGCTCACTTCATCTTGCACTTCTCGTGGAAGCGATCCTGGTCGTTCTCGACGATGGTGGCGACGGTCTTCAAGGCGAGCTGGCCTTCGGAATCCTTGACCACGTCCTGCAGATAGAAGTTCTGGATCGGGATGTGGTTGTTGCCGAACTTGAACGCGCCGCGCACCGACTTGAAGTTGGCCTTCTCCATCTCGGCCTTCATCTCGTCCTTCTTGGAGGTGTCGCCCTTCACGGCGACGACGGCGCTGTTGATCAGGTTCGCGGCGTCATAGGACTGCGCGCCGTAGAAGGTCGGGCGCAGGCCGGGGTACTTCTTGCGGTAGTCGGCGACGAAGCGCTTGTTCTGCTCGTTGGGGAGGTCGTTGACCCATTGCTGCGCACCGGGCACCCCGAGCGCATTCTCCTTCTGGAGCGGCAGCGAGAGCTCGTCGATGGTGAAGGCGGTGTAGAGCGGCATCGTGCTCTTCAGCCCGGCCTGTGCATATTGGTTCAGGAATTGCACGCCAGCAGCACCCGGGTAGAACACGAAGATCGACTCGGCGCCGGAGGCACGCGCCTTGGAGAGCTCGGCGGAGAAGTCGAGCTGGCTCGGCCACACCGTATATTCCTCACCCACGACCTGACCCTTGAAGGTGCTCTTGACGCCGGCCAGCATGTCCTTGCCGGCGGCATAGTTCGGGCCGATCAGGAACACCGACTTGACACCCTTCTGGTTCATATAGGTGCCGACCGCCTGCGGGGTCTGGTCGTTCTGCCAGGAGGTCGAGAACACGTAAGGCGAGCACAGCTCGCCCGCGAGCTGCGACGGCCCGGCATTGGCCGAGATCAGGAAGGTCTTCGAATCGACCGCGGTCTTGAGCGAGGCGAGCAGCACGTTCGACCAGATATAGCCGACGATGAAGTCGACCTTGTCGGACTGCACCAGCTTCTCGGTCTTCTGCTTGCCGACGTCGGGCTTCTGCCCGTCGTCCTCGTAGAGCACCTCGACCGGCTTGCCGGCCATCTTGCGGCCGAGATGATCGAGCGCGAGCTCGAAAGAATTGCGCATGTCGTTCCCGATCACGGCGGTCGGGCCGCTGAAGGTCGAGACGAAACCGATCTTGATGGTGTCTCCGGCGAATGCCTGATTTGCCAGCACCAGCGCCGCTGCGCCCGCCAGCCAGAATGCCGTCCTCATAACACTCCCTCCTTAATTATCGGTCCTGGAAGCGGGGTGATCGCCGCTCCAGGCCTGTCTCTATTGAACGCAAAATATGTCGCGCCGCCAATGGCTCAGCGCCCGCCCTGCACCATATTTCGCCCCAATCTGAGATGGCAAGAATTATAATTCTACTCACTTCGGCCGAGGCCGGCCCAGGGCCGGTCCGGGAGGCTGCGGCGCTTTTTCGCGCCGGATCGATACATCAGGCCTATGCGACGATTGATGACCTCTATTGGACCGCGGCGCCCAATCCGCACTTAAATGAAGGCGAGCAGCAGCGAGATTCGAGGGTTAAATCATGGCCGCAAATCCCCATCGCGTCGTCATCGTCGGCGCCGGCTTCGGCGGGCTGGAGGCGACTTACCGGCTTGCGGGCGCTCCCGTTGAGATCACGCTGATCGACCGCCGCAATCATCATCTGTTCCAGCCCCTGCTTTACCAGGTCGCGACCGCCTCGCTCGCAACCAGCGAGATCGCCTGGCCGATCCGTCATCTCATGCGCGACCGGCGCGAGGTGACGACGCTGTTCGCCACCGTGAGCGGCGTCGATGCCGAACGACGCTGCGTGCTGATCGACGACGGCAGCGAGGTGCCCTACGACACGCTGGTGCTGGCCACGGGCGCGCGGCACGCCTATTTCGGCCACGATGAATGGGAGCAGTTCGCGCCCGGCCTGAAGACGCTGGAGGATGCGACCACCTTGCGCCGGCACATCCTGGTGGCGTTCGAGCGCGCCGAGCGCGAGATCGATCCAAAGCGGCGCGCGGCACGGCTGACCTTCGTGATCGTCGGCGCCGGCCCGACCGGCGTCGAGCTCGCCGGCACTATCGCCGAGATGGCGCATCACACCCTGCCCGCCGATTTCCGCAACATCGACACGCACAAGGCCCGCGTCGTGCTGATCGAGGCCGGCCAGCGCGTGCTCGCCGGCTTTCCCGACGAGCTATCAGCCTATGCGCAGGCCTCGCTGGAAAAGATCGGCGTCGAGGTCGTGCTCGGGCAGGCCGTCACCGAGATCAATCGCGAGGGCGTCGTGTTCGGCGGCAAACTGCTCGAGGCCAAGACACGGATCTGGGCCGCCGGCGTGCGCGCCTCGCCCGCGGCCGAATGGCTCGGCGCAGCGCACGATCGCGCCGGGCGCGTGCTGGTCGAGGCCGACCTCACCATATCAGGCCATCCCGAGATCTTCGCGATCGGGGATACCGTCAGCATCAACGCCTGGGACGGCAAGCCGGTGCCCGGCATCGCGCCGGCCGCCAAGCAGCAGGGCCGTCACGTCGCGGAGACCATCAAAGCGCGCCTGCGCGGCGCTGCAGCGGGTCCGTTCCGCTATAAGCATTCCGGTAACCTCGCGCAGATCGGCAAGCGGCTCGCAATCATCGATTTCGGCAAGATCAAGCTGCGCGGCACCATCGCGTGGTGGATCTGGGGCATCGCCCACATCTACTTCCTGATCGGCCTGCGCCACCGCCTCAGCGTCGCGCTGAGCTGGCTGTGGATCTACGCGCGAGACCAGCGCGCAGCGCGGTTGATCACGCAGGGGTCGAGCAAGGTGGTGTAGTCTTACTTCCTTCTCCCCTTGTGGGAGAAGGTGGCATAGGCGGCCTTCGGCCGCCGTTCTTAAGAACGCCGAAGCAGAGCTTCGGCTACGGCGCCGGATGAGGGGTTCTCTCAACTCTCGCGATTGTTCGTGAGGAGAGAGACCCCTCAC
>NZ_LAXE01000001.1:1209156-1221501 GCF_003122645.1 Bradyrhizobium sp. SUTN9-2 | reverse complement strand
TTCTCTCAACTCTCGCGATTGTTCGTGAGGAGAGAGACCCCTCACCCGGCTTCGCTTCGCGAAGCCACCCTCTCCCACAAGGGGAGAGGGTGCAATTGCGCCGCGCTCGCGGCCGCTACTTCACCAGCTCGCACCCGCCTTCCGCGAGCGGGCGGAACGCCTGGTCTGCCGGAATCGTCGCGACCAGCTTGTAATAGTCGTACGGATATTTCGACTCCTCCGGCTTCTTCACCTCGAACAGGTACATCGGATGCACGACGCGACCGTCCTGACGGATCGCGGTGTCGCCGAACAGCTTGTCCTTGCCCTTGAACTTCTTCATCTCGGGCACGACCTGCTTGGCATTGTCGCTGCCGGTGGCGGCGACGGCGTTGAGATAAGCGAGCGTGGAAGCATAGACTCCGGCCTGATTGCCGCTCGGCATCTTGCCGTTCATGCCGGGCCGTGCAGCAAAACGCTTGGCGAACGCGCGGGAATCATCGTTCATGTCCCAGTAGAAGGCTTCCATGAGCTGGAGGCCCTGCGCGACCTTGATGCCCATGCCGTGAACGTCGTTGATGAAGAGCAGGAAGGCGACGAGCTTCTGCCCACTCTGCTGGATGCCGAATTCGGCGGCCTGCTTCACCGCATTGATGGTGTCGCCGCCTGCATTGGCGAGCCCGATGACCTGCGCCTTCGAGCTTTGCGCCTGCAGCAGGAAGGACGCGAAATCGGAGGTGCCGAGCGGATGCTTGGACGAGCCGATCACCTTGCCGCCGTGCCCCTCGATGTATTTCTGCGCCTCCGCCTCGATGCCCTTGCCGAGCGCGTAATCGACCGTGAGGAAATACCAATCCTTGCCGCCGCGCGACACCATGGCGGCTGCGGTGGTGTTGCCGGTCGCCCAGGCGTCGTTGACCCATTGGATCGTGTTGGGCGAGCAGGCCTTGCCGGTGAGGTCCGAGCTTGCGGTCGAGGACGCCAGGAAGGTCATGCGGCTGTCGCGCAGAAGCGCGTTGATGGAAAGACCGACGGCCGAGTTCGGCACGTCGACGATCGCGTCGACGCCTTCGACGTCGAGCCATTTGCGCGCGATGGCGTTGCCGACATCGGCTTTGTTCTGGTGATCGGCATAGACGATCTCGACCTTGATGCCCTTGCCGCCGCCGTTGAAATCCTCCGCCGCCATCCG
This sequence comes from Bradyrhizobium sp. SUTN9-2, assembly GCF_003122645.1. Lineage (NCBI taxonomy): Bacteria > Pseudomonadati > Pseudomonadota > Alphaproteobacteria > Hyphomicrobiales > Nitrobacteraceae > Bradyrhizobium > Bradyrhizobium sp. SUTN9-2. The sequence goes on along the minus strand of NZ_LAXE01000001.1, from coordinate 1,220,330 downwards.
CGCGGCCTCGACCGAGCCCATGCCATTGGTGTCCTGGAAGATGCCGGAGATGTCGTTGAGCACGCCGATGCGCACGACGTTGTCCGATATTTCGGCATTGGCCGCGCCGGTCACCAAGCTCGCAGCCAGCGCGAGCGTCCACTTCAGATGTTTCATCATTCCCTCCCTGTTTGATATTTTGCGAAGATCCGACGGCTTGGCAGATCAGACCTGCCGCTCTGGCAACTTCAGGACGAGCCCATCGAGATCGGGCGTGATCGTGATCTGACAGGACAGTCGGCTCGTCGGTCGCCGCTCAGCGGCGGTGCCGTCGAGCAGCGCATCCTCGTCGTCAGCCATCGCAGGCAGGCGCGCGAGCCAGCTCTCGTCGACATAGACATGGCAGGTCGCGCACATCGCGTTGCCGCCGCATTCGGCCAGAATGCCGTCGAGGCCGTGACGGGTCGCGGCCTGCATGGCGCTCTCGCCGCCCGCGGTCTCGACGCGATCGGACTTGCCGTCGGGATGGATGAAGGTAATGGCAGGCATCAAGCTCCTCGTCAGGCCGGGGTGATCGTCACAGGCAGGCTGTCGAGCCCGCGCAGCGTGTTGTTGAAACGGCGCTTCGGCTCGCCCGTGATCTCGATTCTCTCGATGCGGCGCGCCAGCGCCGTCAGCATCACCTCGCCTTCGAGGCGGGCGACGAGCTGGCCGACGCACATGTGGATGCCGGAGCCGAAGCCGACATGGCCGGAGGTGCGGCGGGTGATGTCGTACCTGTCGGGGGCATCCCAGCGCCGCGGATCGCGGTTGGCGGCGGCAAGGAACATCAGCACCTTCTCGCCCTCACCGATTCGCGCACCGGAGAGCTCGACCTCACGGGTGGTGGTGCGGAAGAAGGTCTGCACCGGGCTCTCGAAGCGCACGGCCTCCTCGAAGGCACCGCGCGCGAGCGTGAGGTCGTCGCGCAGCCGCTGCCATTGATCGGGAAAGCGCGCGAGGCAATACACCGCAGCGCCGATGCCGTTGACCGTCGTGTCGAGTCCGGCCGACAGCAGCGAGCGCACCAGCAGCGGCGCTTCGGTGGGCGTGATGGCGCCCTCGTCGACCTGTGCATGGATGCAGGCGCCGAAGCCGCCGGGCGCCAGATTCTCGCGCTGGCACTGCTCGGCGACATAGGCCTGATGCGGCGCCGATCGTTCGATCGCCTGCTGGCGCAACTGGTTGGGTGGGCCGAACGCGTTGAATACCACGCTTGCGTAGGGAATCAGATGCTCGCGCCCTTCCGGTTTCAGGCCCAGCGCATCCGGAAAGATCGACAGAGGATAGGCCTCGGCGAGATCCGCGATCGCATCGAAGCTGCGCATCTGCAGCAGGGCATCGACACGCGCCTCGGCCGCCTCGGCAAAGCGGTCACGAACCTGCTTCATCACCGTCGGCGACAGCACCTTGGACAGGACGGTGCGGGTGCGGGTGTGCGCGGGCGGATCGGCCTCCAGGATCAGGCTCGGCGGCCGCCACGGCGCCTCCTTCTTGAAGTCGGACAGGCCGACGCCGCGGCTGGAGCAGAAGGTCGCGGGATCATTCAAGACGGCGTGGACCTCGGCATAGCGCGCCACGCCATAGACGTTCCACTTATCGAGATAGACCACGGGGCCAGCTTCCCGCAGCAGCTCATGCGCCGGATAGGGGTCGGCAAAAAAGCTCATGTCGAAGGGGTCGACGTCGAGATGCGGGACACCCGATCCCGCGCAGCCGGATGCGGTCATGGAAGACCTCCCTCATTTTGATCTTGTGAAAGGGCGGCGCATGCCCTTAGGTCTTTGGGCCCGCCGCAAGTCAGAAACCCGATATGCCGCCTTCTTCGACCAGAGCCCGCCAGAAGCCCGCGCCCAATGATGCAGGGCCGACGCTCGATCTCGACCGTTACGTCCCGGCGTTCATCACCTTCATCGCCAACAAGCTCTCGAACAGCGCGACCGCGTTCTATCAGCGCGAGTTCGGTGTCAACGTCACCGAATGGCGGATCATGTCGCTGTTGGCGATCGAACCCGGCATCCCGGCCTCGCGCATTTGCCACGTCATCGGCTTCGACAAGGGGCCGGTGAGCCGGACGCTTGCCGGCCTCGAAAAGCGCGGGCTGGTGTCGATCCGCACCGACCCGAACGACGGCCGCACCCACTCGATCTCGTTGACGGCAAGGGGCCGCGCCACCCATGACAAGGTGATCGTCGCTGCGTTCGAACGCGAGCGACGGCTGTTGTCCTGCCTCAGCAAGGACGAACGCGAGGTGCTGATCGATCTCTTGCGCCGGCTGCACGAAAATCTCGGCGCAGTCACCGGCAGCGTCGACACCTGACGGGTCGCGCGCGGCGCGCAAGCTCCCGTCACTCCCGATCATGCGCCGGCATTTGCCGACGGCACCCCTTCTGCCGCGCATTGCTTCCTCCAGAAAAGAACGCGGCGGTTCGCCCGCCGTCATCTCTGTCTGGAACGGTTCGCACAGATTAGTTGCTTAGGCAACAAAAGAATCGGCAGGATATTGCGACAGGGTTGTTGGCGTATCCCACTCGTCATTCCGGGGCGCGCGTGGCGCGAACCCGGAATCCATCGTGCACCACCCCTACGGTGAAATGGATTCCGGGCTCGCGCCAAGAGGCGCGCCCCGGAATGACAGCGGAATGTGGCGTCGCTAACTTATCCTTTACAATCCGATCCACTCACCCGACGCATCATCGTTCAGCCGCGCTACCGCATCGGCGCGGCGCGTCAGCACGGCGCGCTGGTTGATGTAGCCCTTGTCGGTGATCTCGCCGCCGTCGACCGACGGTGGCTCGGCGAGCAGCAGCGCGCGGGTGGCGTGACCGGAGGAGTTGGCGCTCTGCTGTTTCAGCTTCGCCAAACCCTGCGCGATGGCGCTGCGGACCTTGTCGTGCGCCAGCACGTCGCTGGCCGCCGCCGTTTCGGGCAGACCGGCATGGGCGCGGCAAGCCGCAATATTCGGGAACACCAGGAAACGCACCTCGTCACCGCCGTGACCGGCGACGACGATGTCCTGAGCCAGCGGCGCCAGCGCGGCGATGCCGGCAACGCGCAAGCCGCCGACGCTGACCCAGGTGCCGGAATTGAGCTTGAAGTCTTCGGCAACGCGACCGTCGAAGAACAGGCCGCGCTCGGGCCGCGCGCTATCGGCAAGCTTCACCGCGTCGCCGATCAAGTAAAAGCCCTCCTCGTCGAACGCTTGCCTGGTCAGCTCGGGTGCCTTCCAATAGCCGGGCGTGACGTTGGGGCCACGCACCCGCACCTCCAGCTTGTCGCCGGAGGTGACGAGCTTCAGCTCGGTGCCGGGAATGGGCACGCCGATGTTGCCGGAGCGCTCGGCGAGAAAATGACAGTCCGTGGCGAGCGGTGAGGTTTCCGTCGAGCCCCAGGCCGAGACCATCGGCAGCTTGCGGCCGACCGTCTCGAGCGAGAGCTCTTCGAGCGCATCCCATAGATTCTGCGGCAATGCCGCGCCGGCATAGAAGGCGAATTTCACCTCGCCGAAAAAGCGGCGGCGCAATTCCTCGTTGCTGCGCAGTGCCGCGATCAGCATGTCGAAGCCCCGCGGCACGTTGAAATAGACCGTCGGCATCACGCTTCTGAGGTTGGCGAGCGAGGTCGCGAACAGACCGGGCGCGGGCTTGCCGCCATCGATGTAGAGCGCGCCGCCGTTGCGCAGCACGAGGTTGAAATTGTGGTTGGCGCCGAAGGTGTGGCTCCAGGGCAGCCAATCGAGAATGACGAGATCGCGGCTCCGTTCGAGGAAGGTCCAGGTCTGCGCCTTGGCTTGCTGGCTCGACGTCAGCATGCGCTGGGTGTTGATGACGGCTTTCGGCGTGCCGGTCGAGCCCGAGGTGAACAGGAATTTCGCGATCGTATCAGGCGTGAGTGCCGCAAAGGCTCTTGCGACGTCAGGCGTCTCGGGCGTTGCCGCAATGGCGTGGAACGCGAGCGCGTCGACGTCATCGGCATTGCCGCTGATGATGTGTGCGCTGTGCAACGGCTTGATGGCGGCCAGCGCTGGCGCGAACGGCTGGAGCGCAGAGACGTAGATCGCGCCCGGATCGAGCAGCGCAATCATGCTCTTGAGCTTGTCGAAATCTTTCGACATCAGCGAATAGGCCGGCGAGATCGCCGCCAAGGGCACGCCGACATGCTGGGCGGCGAGCGCGAGCAGCGCATGATCGATGCTGTTGTCCGAGAGGATCGCGACGGGGCGGTCCGCGCTGAGCCCTTGCGCCAGGATCCAGGACGCGGCGGCGCGCACCTTCCGCAGCGCCTGCGCATAGGTGACGGTGGTCCAGGGCATTTCGACGTTGCCGCGCTCGGCCAGGAAGATCGCATCCGGCCTTTGCTGCGCCCATTGCTCCAGCCAATCGCCGGTGCAGCGCGCAGTCTCGCCGAGAGGCTCGGGCGAGCGCAGAACGATGCTGCCGTCGGGCCGATGCTCTGCGACGGTCCTTGGCGTTGCGAACAGGCCTGCAACGTCACCATGTGAGGCGACTGTCATGTGTTTCCTCCTCCATCCCGGTTACAGGATCGACCGCGGCCTCGTTCCGGGCTGCTTTGGCCTATAATGTTGGGCACGCCAATTGTTGTCGTCAACAACAATCTTTCGCTTCGAACCCAAGGGCGCTAGGGTTGCGTGACAGGAGACACGACGTGACAGCCACAGCATCCCGGGCCGACGGCCGCCACGCCCCGCGAAAGCGCGCCGGCAACGGCGCAGCACCACGCGATGGCACCGACGACGTTGGCCTCGACGCGCTGGTCGGCCACGCCGGCTATGCAGTGCGGCGCTTCCAGATCTGGATCTTTCAGGACTTCATCAAGACGCTCGGCGAGGTCGACATCAGGCCGACGCAATATTCGGTGCTGACCGTGATCGGCGCCAATCCGGGCCTGTCGCAGATGGCGGTGGCCAAACGCCTCGGCATCGAGCGCGCCCGGCTGGTGCACCTGCTCGACAGCCTCGAGCAGCGCAAGCTGGTGAAGCGGATCAAGTCGAAGCAGGACCGGCGCTCGCATGCGCTGCACCTCACCGCGCAGGGCGAGACGGCGCTTGAGAAGTTCAAGCGGCTCGCGGCCGAGCACGAGCGGCACGTCGAGGCGAAGATCGGCAAGGAGAACCGGGCACAGCTGCTCCGGATCCTCTCCGGCTTCACCTGATCCCGACTGCCTATGATTTGGGCAGATAGGTCACTGAGGCGACCGGCCGGGCGCCGGCCGAAATGTCCCCCAAGCCACTGATCGCACGATAAGATCCGGTACGATCATCCTGCCCCGATTCTGTACACAATGGCACATCGCTTGCTTCGCTCCGGGCGAAGTCGAATTGCCGGAGTTTTGCCGCCATGGGGGCCGAGCAGCCTGAAACGATCGCCGCGATTGTGGCCGCGCACCGCGCGGGGACGCTGACGCCGGCAGAGACGGTCGCGCGGACCTATCAGCGCATCCGCGATCACGACGATCCTGCCGTGTTCATCAGCCTGCGCGACGAGAAGGACGCGATCGCGGAAGCAGAGAAGCTCGCGGCCCAGGCGGATGCTGCCAGCCTGCCGCTTTACGGCGTGCCGGTCGCGGTGAAGGACAATATCGACGCGCTGGGCTTCCCGACCACCGCGGCCTGCCCGGCTTTCTCCTACACGCCGGCACACGACTCGACCGCGGTGGAACGGCTGCGCGGGGCGGGGGCGATCATCATCGGCAAGACCAATCTCGACCAGTTCGCGACCGGCCTCGTCGGCGTCCGCTCGCCCTACGGCATTCCCCGGAATTCGATCCGCGAGGATCTGATTCCCGGCGGCTCGAGCTCGGGCTCGGCCACCGCGGTCGGCGCCGGGCTCGTGCCGTTGTCGCTCGGCACGGATACCGCCGGCTCGGGCCGCGTGCCGGCGATGCTCAATAACATCGTCGGGCTGAAGCCGAGCCTCGGCATGATCTCGACCGCAGGCCTGGTGCCGGCCTGCCGCACGCTCGACTGCATCTCGGTGTTCGCACTGACCGTGGACGATGCCGCACTCGCGCTGTCGGTGATGGCCGGCCCCGACCAGGCCGATCCATTCTCGCGCGACCGGCCGTTCGGCGCGATCACGCCGATGCCGGCAAACCTGCGCTTGGGTGTGCCGCGCAACGGCCAGCTGATCTTCTTCGGCGACAAGAAAGCGGAAGCCGCCTACAACGATGCGCTGAAGCGATGGACCGCGCTCGGGGCAAAGCTGGTCGAGTTCGACCTCGAGCCGTTCTACGAGACGGCGCGGCTGCTCTATGAGGGCCCCTGGGTCGCCGAGCGTTACCTCGTGATCAAGAACCTGCTGGCGTCCGCGCCAGACACGATCCACCCCGTCACGCGGGAGATCACCGCGGCCGGCGCGCGGCTGACCGCGGCGGAAACCTTCTCGGCGCTCTATCGCCTGCAGGGCCTGCGCAAGATCGCCGAGCGCACGTTCGCCAACATCGACGCGCTGGTGCTGCCGACGGCGCCGACGGCCTATACGACCGCGCAGGTGCTGGCCAATCCGATCGAGCTCAACAGCCGGCTCGGCACCTACACCAATTTCGTCAACCTGCTCGACCTCTGCGGCCTCGCCGTGCCGGCTGCGATGCGCAGCGAGGGCATCCCGTTCGGCATCACGCTGCTGGCGCCCGCAGGGCGCGACGCGCTGCTGGCCAGCATCGGACGGGTGTTCCATGGCGACACGAAACTGACGGTCGGCGCGAAGGGTGTGGCGCAGGCCCCGCTCGCGCCCCTGCCCGCAAGCAGCGACGACGAGATTCCGATCGCGGTGGTCGGCGCACATCTGTCCGGCATGGCGCTGAACGGCGAGCTGACGGCGCTGAACGCACACATGATCGAGGCCACCAGGACGGCCGCCGATTACAAGCTCTATGCACTCCAGACCACGCCGCCGAAGCCGGGCATGCTGCGCGTCGAGGCCGGCCAAGGCGCTGCGATCGAGCTGGAGATCTGGTCGCTGTCGTCCTCCGCCTTCGGCAAGTTCGTCAACGCGATTCCCGCGCCCATGGCGATCGGCACGATCAGGCTCGCCGACGGCCGCAGCGTGAAGGGATTTTTGGTCGAGCCGGAAGTGCTGGGCGAAGCTCGCGACATCACCGCCTATGGCGGCTGGCGCAAGTTTATGGCTGAAGCTACGACGGCGTAGACAGCGACCGCGGCCTCACGCCGACTTGCGCCAGGCGGCTTCGTTCTTCTTCTCGTAATCGTCGAACGCCTTGACGAGGCCGGACAGCACCTCTGCGGACGTTTCGAACATCGCGGTGAGCTGGGGCTCGTCGACCTTGCGGATGTCTTCGCGCAGATGCGTCACCGTCTCCTGTAGACGCTGCTTCATCTTCTGGGTGTGATGGCGGGGATCTTTCTCGGAGGAGGCCATGGTGTATTCTCCTTATCGGATCGATGGGAGGAAACGATCGGTGCAAAGCCGGGTTCCTGAGAACCGACGCCTCTCCTTCACCTCGTGGTGAACACGCAACTCACACCGACACCGCGTAGATCTCGTACTCCCCGCGCACCAGCTCGATATGCGCGCGCATGGCGGCGGCGGCGCCCTGCTTGTCGCCGCGCATGATGGCGACGACGACGCGGTCGTGCTCGGCTTGCGATTTGGCGAGGCGGCCGAGGTTGCGGAACTGGGCGCGGCGGAACGGCTGCACGCGCACGCGGGTCGCGAGCGTGATCTCGGCGATGTAACCGTTCTGCGAGCCGGCATAGATCGCGTTGTGGAAGCGCTCGTTGACCTCGTGGAAGCGCTCGGGATTGCCGGTGTAGCTCAGCACCCGCAGCTCCTCGTGGACGGCCTCCAGGCCGTGACGCTCCGCCGGCGACATGCGTTCGGCGGCAAGACCGGCGCACAAGGCCTCGAGCTCCGCCATCGCCTCGAACATGCCTTTCAGCCGCTCGACGGATGGCCGCGCCACCACGGCGCCGCGATGCGGCCGCGCCTCGACGAGGCCGCTCGCCACCAATTGGCGCAGTGCCTCGCGTACCGGCGTGCGCGAGACGTTGAAGCGCCGCGCGATGTCGGTCTCGTCCAGCGGCGAGCCCGGCGCCAGCGTTCCCCGCACGATCTCGTCGGCAAGCTGCAGCCGCAGCTCCTCGGCGCGCGTGACCTTCAGCAGCGACGGCGATGCACGGTCGACGCGCGGCACCACCGGCTCGGCCGGCAATGCGCCCTGCGGAAGATCATCAAGCGTCATACGGTCTCTTTCGGCTCGTCGATGATGCTGACATGAGCGGCGACGACGCGCCAGCCCTCCGGGAAACGTATCCACGTCTGCATCTGCCGGCCGACCTTGCCGGGAGCCGTATCGCGATAGAACAAGGTGGACGCCACGGCCGTGTCGCGGCCATAGCTGGTGATCACGGTTTTGGCGGTGCGGCGGTTCAGCCCGACCGGCGAACGGCCGGCGCGGAAACCGGAGATTGCCTCGTAGCCATAGAGGTTCTCGCCGATGCCGTAGCGCAAGGTGCGCGGATCGTTGCGGAAGAGCTCGCCGAGCACGGCGACGTCGTTGCTGACGAGGGCTTGCTCATAGCGCTCGAACGCGGCTTTGACTTCCGCGATCACCTCGGGGAGATCGATCTGCATCTTAGAACCCTCTCGGCGCGGGCGCAGCGACGACGCCCATCTTCTCCAATGCGTGCGCGACGCGCAGCGCGATGTCCTCGCGCCAGGGCGCACAAATGATCTGCACGCCGATCGGCAGCGGCTCGAGCGGCACGGGGACCGCGACCACCGGCAGGCCGATGAAGGAGATCGGCTGGGTGTGGATGCCGATATTGGCGCGCACCGGCAGCTCGACGCCGTCGAGATTGAAATTGACCTGGCCGAGCTTCGGCGCGGTGCAGGGCGTCGCCGGCGCCAGCAGCACGTCGACCGACCGAAAGATCTCGGCAAGCTGCGCGCGATACCAGCGGCGGAATTTCTGGGCGCGGTCGACCAGCGGGGCCGGCACCATGGCGCCCGCGATCAGCCGGTCGCGCACCGCCGGGTCGAAATCGCCAGGGCGCTTGCGCAGGCGATCGAGATGGAGCGAAGCGCCTTCAGTGGTGGTGATGACATAGGCGGCGGCACGGGCGCGCGATGCTTCGGGAACATCCACCACTTGCGTTGCGCCCAGCGCCTTGGCGACGCGGCTGACGGCTTCGACCGCTTCCGGAAACACGTTCTTCTGGAAGTGGCCGCCGGCGATCGCAACGCGCAGGCCGGAGATGGACTCATCGAGCAGCGGCGTGACGGGCTCTAACCCGCGCGTAGTGCAGGCGCCGTCGTCGGCATCCGGACCCTGCATCGCGTCATAGGCGAGCGCGAGATCGGCGACGGAGCGCGCGAACGGGCCGAGATGATCGAGGCTCGCCACGAACGGGAAGGAGCGCGCACGTGACAGCCGGCCATAGGTCGGCTTCAGGCCGAAGATGCCACAGAAGGACGACGGCACGCGGATCGAGCCGTTGGTGTCGGAGCCGAGCGCGATCGGCACCAGCGCGCCGCCGACGGCGCTGCCCGAGCCGCCGGAGGAGCCGCCGCTCATCCGCGTGGTGTCGTGCGGATTGCGCGAGGGACCGTCGTGGATGTTCTCGCCCGTGAAATCGTAGGCGTATTCGCCCATGTTGAGCGCACCGACGAGAACGGCGCCGGCCGCCTCCATCCGCTCGATCAGCGTCGCATCGCGCTTGGCGGGCGCTAGGTCCCGGTTGATCTTCGAGCCGGCGCGCGTTGGCAGGCCCGCGACATCGAACAGGTTCTTGACCGCGAAGGGTACGCCGGCGAGCGGACCGATTGTCCTGCCCGCCGCGAGATCCGCATCGATCGCGCGCGCTTTCGCGCGGGCGCGTTCAGCGGTGACGTCGGTGAAGGAATTGAGGATGCCGTCATGCCGCGCGATGCGCGCGAGCGCAGCTTCAGTGGCATCGAGCGCGGACATCTTGCGCCCCGCAACCGCACTTGCGATCTCGGAGGCCGTCATCTCTGGCTTGGCGGACATGGCGTCAGGCCGTGAAGATCGGCGCCGGCTCGGTTTCGTCCGGCAGCGCAAATTCGTCGACCAGACGGCCAAGCCGCAACGAGACCTCGAGGTTGGCGCGCACGGCAGGCCGCCAGGCCTCCTCGATCGGCAGCGCCAGCGCCTTCGATACGGCGTCGATATAGTCGTCCAGGGGTTCGGCCATCACGCTCTCAAGCAATCAGTGCAGTCTCAGTGTGTCGGCAACGGCGGATGCGGGATCGCCGTCAGCAGCTCCTTGGTGTAGTCGTCCTTGGGATCGCCAAGAACCTGCTCGGAAGAGCCCTCCTCGACGATCCGTCCGGTCCGCATCACAATGACACGATCGCACAACAAGCGCACCACGTTCAAATCATGCGAGACGAACAGATAACTCATACCTAGCCGCGCCTTGAGGTCCTGCAGCAGGTTGAGGACGACAGCCTGCACGGAGACGTCCAGCGCCGCGGTCGGCTCGTCCAGGATGACGAGCTTGGGATGCAGCGCGATCGCCCGGGCGATACCGACGCGGGCCTTCTGGCCGCCGGACAATTGGTGCGGGAAGCGGTCGAGCAGATTGTGCGGCAGGCCGACCATGGTGGCGAGTTCCTCGCAGCGGGCGCGGAGCGCGTCGCGGCCCTTGATATCGCCAAGCTGCATGATCGGGTCGGCGATCGCGCGCGCGGCGGTGAAGCGCGGGTTGAGGCTGTCGGTCGGGTCCTGGAACACCATCTGGATGCGGCTACGCTGCGGCAGCCGGGCGAAGGCGGCAGGCTGAATGCCGCCGATGTCCTCGCCGTCGAACTGGATCAGGCCGGAGGTCTGGTCGAGCAGACGCATCACCATCATCGACGTGGTCGATTTGCCGCAGCCGGATTCGCCGACCAGACCGACGCTCTCGCCATGACCGATCACGAAGCTGATGCCGTCGACGGCGCGGAACACGTCCGGCTCGACCGGCGGCTTGCGGCCGAACAGCTTGCCGAGCACGGCGGTCGCGCCCTGGCGGGGATATTCCTTGACGAGCTTTTCAACGCGGAGGAGGAGCGTCTTCTCCCTCTCACCGCTTGCACCGCTCTGCTCCCTCTCCCCGTCCTTCACGGGGAGAGGGTTGGGGTGAGGGGCTGCCTCTGCGAACTCGACTCGTGGAG
>NZ_LAXE01000001.1:1035966-1208942 GCF_003122645.1 Bradyrhizobium sp. SUTN9-2 | reverse complement strand
GCCTCTGCGAACTCGACTCGTGGAGAGTCCCCCTCACCCGCCGCACTTCGTGCGTCGGCCTCTCCCCGCGCGCGGGGAGAGGCAAGAGTCTCCTCTTCCGGCAGCAGATCGCGCAAGCTCACCCCGAGCCGCGGCGTCGCGCGCATCAGCTTCTTGGTGTAGGGGTGCTGAGGGTTGGCAAAAATGTCGGCGGCGGTGGCGGTCTCGACGACGCGGCCCTTCTCCATGACGACGACGCGGTCGCAATAGGCGGCAGCGAGGCCAAGATCGTGCGTGATCAGGATGGTCGACATCGCGCGGCGTTTCGTCAGCTCGACGATCAGGTCCATCACCGCCTTCTGCGTGGTGACATCCAATCCGGTCGTCGGCTCGTCGGCGATGAGCAGCTGCGGATTGCAGGCCAGCGCGAGCGCGATGACGACGCGCTGGCACATGCCGCCCGACAGCTCGAACGGATAGGCGTGATAGCGCTCGCGCGGGCGGGCGATCTTGACCTGCTCGAGCGCCTCGATCGCCTTCTCGCCGTGATCTGCGACCTGGGCCTGCTGCACATGGGTGCGCAGCACGTCCTCGATCTGATCGCCCACTTTCCGGATCGGGTTCAGAGCGGCGCGCGGGTTCTGGAAGATCATCGAGACTTCGCGGCCGCGCAGATCGCGCATCTGGTCTTCGGTGGCGGCCTTGACGTCGATGCCGGAGAACATCACCGAGCCCTCGGCGATCTTGCCGGCGCGGTCGAGGATGCGCATCACCGCGTAGGAGGTCACCGACTTGCCGGAGCCGGACTCGCCGACGATGGCGAGCGTCTCGCCCTTCGCGACGGAGATGTTGACGTGCTGCACCGCCTTGACGATGCCGCGTCGGGTGGTGAATTCGACCGTGAGGTCCTGGACGTCGAGCAGGGGCTGGGCCGTCATGGACGGCTCCCGTCACTCAAGCGGTCGAAAACAACCCCATGCACAGTAGAATGGCGACTGAAATCATTGGAGAATTTCTGACGTACGTCTGCCATCACGTCCTCCGCTGGGGATCGACGATGTCGCGGAGGCCATCGCCGAGCAGGTTGAAGCAGAACACGGCGATCATCAGGGCAAGGCCGGGGAAGAGCGCGATCCACCATTCGCCCGACACCATGAAGCCCGCGCCTTCGGCGACCATGATGCCCCATTCGGCGGTCGGCGGACGGACGCCGAGGCCGATGAAGGAGAGGCCGGCGGCGTTGAGGATGGCGTAGCCCATGGTCAGCGACATCTGCACGATCATGATCGGCATGATGTTCGGCAGGATGTGCACCAGGAGGATGCGGAATTCGCCGTTGCCTGAGAGACGCGCGGCCTGCACGAAGCCGGCATTGCGGCGGACATTGGCTTCCGCGCGCGCGACGCGGGCATAGAGCGGGAAGTTCACGATCGCGGTGGCCAGGATGATGTTCTGCACGGTGTTGCCGAGCGCGGCGACGATGCCCATCGCGAGCACGAACAGCGGGAAGGCCATAATGGTGTCGGCGATGCGGCCGACGATGCGGTCGGTCCAGCCGCCGAAATAGCCGGCCGCGATGCCGGCAAGGCCGCCCATCAGGAACACCAGCGCGACCGAGGCGATCGCGATGAAGAAGTCGAGGCGCGTGGCGACGATGACGCGGCTGAAGATGTCGCGGCCCAGCTGGTCGGTGCCGAACCAATGCGCCGCCGACGGCGGCTTCAACGCAGCCGCGGTGTCCGAAGCGAGCGGATCGTACGGCACCACGTAAGGGCCGAACAGCGCAGCGAACACGATGATCAGGAGCAGCGCAAAGGCAAAGCCCGTGACCTTGTTCTCGCTGAGGACGTAATGGGTCTGCTCAAGCACCGCGACGAGGCCTGACGTGCGGGCGGGGCCGACAGGTTCAACAGCAGGCGCAACGGAGCTCATAGCCTAGCCCTCCAACCGCACGCGCGGGTCGATCACGCCGTACAAGATGTCGATGATCAGATTGAGCAGCACGTACATCACCGCCATGGTCAGCACGAAACCCTGCACCGGCGCGAAGTCGGAGGAGATCAGCGCTTCCACCGCGTAGGAGCCGATGCCCGGCCATGCGAACACTTTCTCGACCAGCACGTTGGCCCCCAGCAGGAACGAGAACACCATGCTGAGCGTGGTGATGACCGGTAGCATCGCGTTGCGGAACGCGTAGGTGACGATCACGGTTGCCGGCGACAGGCCGCTGGCGCGCGCGGTGCGGACGAATTCGGATGCGAGCACCGCGAGCATCGACGCGCGCGTCATGCGCGCGATCGGCGCCAGCGAGAAGGTTGCGAGCGTCGTTGCGGGAAGAATGAGCTGGCTCAGCGCCGAGCGGAACGCCTCGAGATCGCGCGCGATCAGGGTGTCGATCAGATAGAAGCCTGTCACCGTCGGCGGCGCGCTGTAGAACACGTCGAGACGGCCGAGCGGCGCCGGCGACCAGCCGAGCCGGAAATAGAAGACATAGACCAGCACGAGGCCGGTGAAGAACACTGGCAGCGACACGCCGGCCGTGGTCGTGATCCGACAGAGATGGTCGATCCATGATCCCGGCCGCGTTGCCGCGAGCACGCCGAGCGGAATGGCGATCGCAACGGACACGAAGAGGCCGAGCAGCGTCAGCTCGGCCGAGGCCGGCAGTCGGTTGCGGATCTCGGTGGCGACCGGCTGGCCCGTCGTCAGCGAGTTGCCGAAATCGCCATGCGCGAGATCGTTGGCATAGCGGAAGAACTGTTCGACCAGCGGCTTGTCCAAGCCGAGCTTCTTGCGGATCTGCTCGACGGCTTCCTTGGTCGCGGCGGGGCCGGCGAAGTAAGCCGCGGGATCGCCCGGCAGCGCGCGCGTCAGCAGGAAGGTGACGATGACGACGCCGATCAGCGAGGGAATCGCGAACATCAGGCGCTTGCCGATCATGGTCAGCATAGCAACCTCCTTCCGCATTCCGATTGGGAACAAGCTCGCACGGCTTGTGCCGCTGCGCCCCCTCTCCCCTTGTGGGAGAGGGTTGGGGTGAGGGGTAGCGACAAGCGAGATCGAAGTTCGTGGCTACCCCTCACCCGTCTCGCCGCTACGCGGCGAGCCACCCTCTCCCACAAGGGGAGAGAGAATGAGAGAGGCGTGCGCACCTCACTCATGACCCCTTACCCCTTCGCCATCGCGCGATAATCCAGCCGCCGGTGGAACCAGTACTGGTAGCCGCTGACGTTCTTCTGCATCGCGACGTTGACGAAGGGCTGGTAGAGCGGGATGCGCGGGACGTCGGCGAAGGCGAGATCGACGAAACCCTTCACGTCGGCATCGTAAGCGGCCTTGTCGCCGGTGGCGGCCGCCGTGCGCGCACCGTCGATGAACTTGTCCATCGCCGCCGACTTGTAGCTCATGGTGTTGAACACGGAATTGTTGCCGTGATAGCACCAGTAGAAGAAGTACTCGGGGTAATCGAGCCAGCCCGAGAAGACGTTGGTGAAGAGCGGCATCTCCTTCTTGTTGAGCTCGGTGCGCCAGTTGGCGCCGGGCACCTTGTTGATGGTGGTCTTGATGCCGAGCTGGGCGAGGCTCTCCTGCACGAGGACGCAGAGCGGCTCGTTGACGCCGGCGAAGTTGAGATCGAACGAGATCGTGGTCTCGAAGCCGTTGGCGTAACCGGCTTCAGCCAGCAGGGCCTTCGCCTTCTCCATGTCGGTGTTGTACTTGTGCGGCTGCGGCCAGGCGACTTCGGTGGCCTTGTCCTTTGCGCCGAACATGGGATTGCCGAGACCGAACAGCACGGCGTCCATGATCTTCTGGTACGGCAACGCATAGGCGATGGCCTGCCGCACTTTCGGATTGTCGAACGGCGGCTTGGTGACGTTCATGCCGATATACTGGATGCCGTTGGAGAACGGCAGCGACACCACGTTGAGCTTGCCGTTCGCCTTCATCTCCTGGAAATCCTTGAACGGCAGCTCATAGGAGATGTCGGCATCGCCGCGCTCGAGCAGCGCACGGCGGTTGCCGGCCTGCGGCACCATGCGCCAAATCACGCGCTTGATCTTGGGAAGCGGACCGCCGACCCAATCCTCATTGCGCTCCATGATCACTTCGGTGCCGGCGGTCCACTTCGTCACCTTGTAGGCGCCGGAGCCGGCGGTCTGCTGTTTTGTAAACTCGAGGCCCCAGGGATCCTTCTCGCTGGCATTCTTCTTCACCAGCTCGGAATTGACGATGCAGGGCACGATCACGGCGAGATCGGGGATCGTCAGCTTGTCCTTCTTCAGGAAGTCGACGCGCACAGTGTGATCGTCGACCACGACGAACTGCTCGGCCTTGGTGAGCGACCCCGCGCTCATCTGGAAGGTCGGGAAGCCGCCGACGCTGACGGCGCGGTCGAGCGACCATTTCACGTCTTTCGCGGTAACAGGCGCGCCGTCGTGGAATTTGGCGTTCTTCTTCAGCTTGAAGGTGACCGACATGTCGTCGATCTTCATGTCGTCGGCGAGTTCGCCCTTGAACTTGTCGCGGTCGTAATAGGGCACGCCGCCGGGACCGCTCTTCATCTCGTGGCTGATCAGGCGGTCGTAGCAATTCCAGGAGACTTCATAGCCAGGCACGTTGGTGCCGATGCCATGGATGTCGAGATTGTTGGGGCCGCCTTCCGAGACGATCAGCAGCGTCTCCGAGCGGGCATCGGCCTTGGCCGAGGAGATCAAGGACGGCATGGCCGGAAGCGCCGCGCCAGCGGCCAACCCGGAAACGGATTTAAGGAAATCGCGGCGCTTCATGAAATCGCTCCAACACAAAGTTTTTGGCTGGAACTGGATTCGCAAGGTTTGTGCCAAGGCTTAACGGAAGACTAAAGTCCATCTAAGCTACTGATGTTACAGATTATTCCCGTTCTCACCACTCTGCACCGCAACGCGTAATTGCATACAAAGACACACAATTGCGTAAAAATTAGGCTGGTCGGCTTGAGGGATCATTATGAAGGCAGCCGCCGGCGCTCGCCCCGGCCCCCAGAGTCATTCCGGGGCGATGCGCAGCATCGAACTCGGAATCCGTCGGGCGGCAGGACGCGCGGCACAATGGATTCCGGGCTCGCCGCTGCGCGGCGCCCCGGAATGACGGAGCGGAGCGCTCAGCCCGGCCAGATCAGGTCCTGGAGCTCGACGAGATTGGCGGCCCGCTCCTGCCAGCCCTCGATGCAGATGTGGCTGTTGAGGTCGCTGGCGCGGTGCAGCAGCATCAGGGCCATCAGGCGGCGCTTGAGGGTGAAATCCAGCGTCGTATAGCCAAAACCTTCGAGCAGGCTCTTCACCCTTCCCGGATGGCCCGCCGCCATGAAGGCGCTGGGGCCGAGCAGATCGTAGTCGCGCCACCCTCTGAGCACGTCGCCGAAATCGAACAGACCTGCGAGCGACCATTGGCCGTCATCGCAGGCGAGAAGGAAGTTCTCGGGAATGTATTCGCCGATCAGGATCACGGGCGGCGCGTCCATCGGGATCAGCTTCGGGGCGTCACGTAGGAGATCGTCGAGGCCTTCGAGGAATTTTGGTGCGAGGCCGAGACGCGTGTGCCGCGCGCGGCAGCCCTGCATCTGGGCGCGCATGAACGCATCCCAGCGCGGCTCGATGGACGCGAGCTCCCCGAGCGGAACGCGCTGCACGGCGGCGATGGTCTCCCCGATCTGGAGCAGCAGGCGCTCCTTCTGCGGCTCCGGCAGTGATGGCCAGACCTCCGAACCCAGCGTGCCGGCGAGGCGCGTGATGACGAGATAGGGCCAGCCGTCGCGCATCCCCTCCGCGACGATCTCGGGGATCGGCAGGTGCAGACGGCCTTTGAGCTGCGTCAGCGCGGCGCGCTCCGAGACGAACTGCGCTGCGAGCAGCGGCGGAAAGATTTTCAGGATCAGCCTGTCGCCGAGGCCGACCACGAGATTGGTGCCGGTCGCAAACACATGCGGCGAGCCGGCATCGAGGCCATGTCTGCGTGCGATGTCGAGAGCGACCGGCAGCCATTGCGCGGAGGCGGAGCGGAAGGCGCGGAAGCTTGCGGCGTCGGTGAAGGGAGGCAGCTGTTGCGGCGTGATTGTCATCTGCACTCGCGTATCGAATGCAGGGGCAACTTTGGTTGACGCGGTGCAAGCCAAGGAAACGGTGCACCTCTCCCGCTTGCGGGGAAGGTCGGCGCGAAGCGCCGGGTGGGGGCTCTCTCCACGTGGGGACACTCTCCGCAGACTTCAGACAATCCCAACGTGGAGAGAGCCCTCTCCCCAACCCTCCCCCGCAAGCGGGGGAGGGAGCGCACCTCGTTCGCAGCGGCGGCGAGACCTAATCGCAACACACCCTACCGCTCGGGACTGGCGCGCTCGAACTGGCGCAAGAGCTTGTTGCCGCGCTCGACGGCGGAATCGAGTGCTGATTGCGCGCTCTTGTGGCCGGCGAAGGCCTGCTCGAGCTCGTCCTCGATCACGCCGCGGATCAGGATGAAGGAGCCGAGCCGGATGCCCTTGGAATTCTCGGTCGGCGGATTGAGCGTGATCTGCTCGAACGAGATCGCCGAGCCCGGATTGCGCTCATAGAAGCCTTGCGAGCGCGTCAGCTCGAACGCGGCGCGGGTCACGGGGAGATAGCCGGTGTTCTGGTGCCAGGCGGCCTGCACGCCGGGCTGGGACAGATAGGCGAAGAAGCGCGCCACGCCCTTGTATTCCTCGCGCGGACGGTCGCGCAGCACCCACAGCGTGGCGCCGCCGATGATCGAGTTCTGCGGCGCGCCCTTCACGTCGGGCCAATAGGGCATCATGCCGTAGCCGATCTCGAACTTCGAATTGGCCTTGATGTCGGCGCGCGTCGCCGAGGAGCCGATGAAGATGCCGCACTCGCCCTTCTGGAAGCGCGGCTCGGCCGACTGCCCACGGCCGCTATAATCGAACAGCCTGGTCTTCTGCCACTCGCTGAGCGCCGCGACGTGATGCACCAGCCTCGGATTGTTGATGGTCAATTCCGCATCCAGCCCGGCGAAGCCGTTCGCCCGGCTCGCGACCGCGAGGTTGTGGAAGGCGGCGAAATTCTCGACATGGATCCAGGACGGCCAGGACGTGGTGAAGCCGCAAGCAGCGCCGCGGTCGCGCAGGCGCTTGGCGGCCGCTCCCAGTTCCGGCCAGGTCTTCGGCGGCGCCTCCGGATCGAGGCCGGCGTCGCGGAACATGGTCTTGTTGTAGTACAGGATCGGCGTCGAGGAATTGAACGGAAAGGACAACAGATTGCCGGCCGCATCGGTGTAATAGCCGGAGACCGCGGGCAGGTAATCACTGAGCGAGAACGGCTCGCCCTGGTCCCGCATCAGGCTGAACACCGGATAGATCGCGCCCTTGGCCGCGGTCATGGTGGCGGTGGCGACCTCGTTGACCTGGACGATGGCGGGCTGGGTGCGCGAGCGGAAGGCGAAGATCGCGGCCGTCACCGTCTCGGTGTAATTGCCCTTGTAGACGGGCACGATGCGGTAATCGGATTGCGAGGCGTTGAAGTCGGCGGCGAGCTTTTCCAGCTGCCGCCCGAGCTCGCCGGACATGGCGTGCCACCAGGCGATCTCGGTGGCGGCCCGCGCAGGGGCGGCCAATGCGAGGGCCGCAAAGGCGGCAACGAGCTGCAAAAGGCGCAAGGCTGACATCAGGATGGCTCTTCCCAGGCCGCGGCGACGACGAGGCGGCTGTCCTGCTTAAGGCCCGGCATTGGTCGTTTCAACCGGGAATGAACGCCGGCCGCGCCGCACAATCAGCCCGCTGGCCGGGGGCGGGATGGGACTTCCTCTTAACATCTGCTGCAGCCCCGTTCCAATCGGAATGGGTTCTAAATTATTAATTTGACGGGTTTTCTTTACGCGAACCGGTATCTACTTCGCTTGAAAACGCTTTAGATTGCATTGAACCTTTTCCTTCCGCCATAGACTCCACCACTGAGGGGTTGAGTGTGCCAGTGTTGAGCCGTGCCGAACTCTCGCGGACCGGGGTGGTCTTCGTCGCGCTTCTGCTTGCCGCAGTCTCGTCGAGCATGCGCGCGACGAGTGCGGTTGCGCGCGAATTTCGCGCCGCCGACACCCAGGCCGAGGACTACCCGACCGTCCAGGCGCTGCGCTACATGGGCGCCCTGATCGCCGAGCGCACCAAGGGCCGCCACGAGATCAAGGTGTTCCACTCCCGCCAGCTCGGGGAGGAAAAGGAGACGATCGAGCAGACCCGGGCCGGTGCGATCGACCTCAACCGGACCAATGTCGCCCTGATCGGCAATTTCGTCCCGGCGATGAACGTGCTGGCGATGCCGTTCCTGTTCCGGTCCATGGAGCACATGCAGAAGGTGCTGGACGGACCTGTCGGCAGCGAGATCCTCGGTAGCTTCGAGCCCTACGGCTTCGTCGGGCTCGCCTTCTACGATTCGGGTGCGCGCTCGATCTATAACGGGGTCCGCCCGGTGAAGACCATCGCGGACCTCAAGGGATTGCGGATCCGCGTGCAGCAGTCGGAGTTGATGAGCCAGATGATGCGCGCGCTCGGCGCCGAACCGGTCGAGCTGCCCTACGGGCAGGTGCTCACCGGGCTTGCCAACCATCTGATCGACGGCGCCGAAAACAACTGGCCATCCTTCGTGACCACGAACCATTACAAGCATGCCGGCCATTACACGCTGACCGAGCACACGATGAGCCCGGAGGTGCTGGTGATCTCTCTGAAGGCCTGGAACAGCCTGTCGGCGGAGGAGCAGACGATCTTTAAGGAGGCCGCGCAGCGCTCCAGCCGGTTCATGCGCGAGAAGTGGCGCGACCTCGAGGAACAGTCGCAGCGCAAGGCGCAGGAAGCCGGCGTCACCATCATCAGGGACATCGACCGCAAGCCGTTCGAGGACGCCATGGCCGCAATCTACGCCAAGGCCGCGCGCGACCCCGCGGCGGCCGCGCTGATCGAACGGATTCGCAAGGTGGAGTGAGGCCTGTTGGCTGCGCTTGGACATAGCGATCACGCGGACAAGCCACCCGGCCCGATCGGGCAGCTGCGCGCGCGCATCGTCGGCCTCTTACGGGCGGTGCCGATCCGCTGGCGCATCCTGTCGATCGCCGCGCTGAACTCCGCCGTGGTCGTGGTGCTGGTGGCGATGATCTGGAACGGCGCCAAGGTGCTCGGCTCGGCCTGGGACGATGTGCGCCAGGTGCGCGAGTCCGACCGGATCCTGGCGCTGCTCGAAAGCGAGACCGGGCGGCTGCAGAACCTGATCCACCGCTACATCAACCAGCCGAGTCCGGACCTGTTCGCCGAGATCCTGTTGCTGCGCGAGGCGGTGCTGGGCACGCTGACCAATCGCGCCGCCAAGGACCCGATGCTATCAGGGTCGGTCGAGGAGCTGGAGCGCACCACCGACCGTTTCCTCAACGGCTTCGGCGAGCTGCGCAGCGTGCAGTCCACCATCGCCAAGACCTATGAGGAGCAGGTGCAGGGCCCAGCCAGGGACATGGCGGGCCTCTACTCCATCATCGAGGGTGCCACTGGCCATCGCGACGCGCTGATCTGGCCCTCGCTCGGCAAATCCCGCGAAGCCTTCACCGCGATGCTGGTCGCGGCCAATTCCTATTACCTGTCGCAGTCGTCGGGCGCCGCCGACGACGCGCGCCGCCATACCGAGACGATCGAGAGGACCATCCCGGTCATGATCGATCTCGCCGACAACGACCTGCAGAAGATGGCCTTGCGGCGGCTCGCGGCCCGCACCGCCGCACTTCGCGAGGGTTTTGCAAAACTCTCCGAGCAGCTTGCGAGCCGCACCGAGCTGCTCCGCAACACCATCGACGCCAGCCAGGCCGAGGCGATCGGCGCCATCGACGACCTCTCGACCAAGATGCGCCAGCGCGAGCAGAAGGCGCAGGAGGTGTTCGACCGCACGCTGGCGGATATCTCACGCCGGGTGCTGTCGATCGCGGTGATCTTCCTCGGCATCATCCTCACCGCGGGCGTCCTGATCGCGCTGTCGATCCGCCTGCCGCTGCAGCAGATCATGACCGCGATGCGGGCGATCACGCTCGGCGACCTCGACCGCGAGGTGCAGGGCACGAAAGCGCGCGACGAGGTCGGGGCCATGGCACGCGCGGTCGAGGTATTCCGCGAGAACGCGATCGCCAAGCGCCGGACCGAGGACGAGCTGCGCGCGTCCAAGGAAAAGGCCGAGAGCGCCCTGCTCGAGCTCAACACCGCGCAGCAGAACCTGATCGACGCCGAGCGGCTGGCCGCGCTCGGCGGCCTGGTTGCCGGCGTCGCGCACGAGGTCAACAATCCGATCGGCATCAGCCTGACGGTGGCTTCGAGCTTTGCCCGGCGCACCGAGATTTTCGAAGCCCAGCTCAAGGGCGAGGGCGGCCTGCGCCGCTCACAGCTGGAGGAATTCGTGCAGTCCTCGCGCGACGCCTCGCAGCAGCTCGTCGCCAACCTGACCCGCGCCGGCGAGCTGATCCAGTCGTTCAAGCAGGTCGCGGTCGACCGCTCCCATGCCGAGCGGCGGCAGTTCTCCTTAAGCGAAGCCACCGACCAGATCATCGCCAGCCTCAAGCCCGTGCTGAAGCGCTCGCCGATCACGCTGGAGGTCGACGTCCCCGAGGGGCTGCTGCTCGATGGCTATCCCGGCTCCTACGGCCAGATCCTGACCAACCTCTTCCTCAACGCCGCCAACCACGCCTTCGCCGACGGCCGCGCCGGCCGGATCGCGATCTCGGCGCGGCCGCGCGGCACCGAGGACATCGAGATCAGCTTCTCCGACGACGGGGCCGGCATGACCCCGGACGTGCAGCGCCAGGCCTTTGACCCTTTCTTTACCACCCGGCGCAATGAAGGCGGCACGGGACTTGGCCTTCATATCGTCTATAACCTCGTCACCCAGCAGCTCGGCGGCCGGATGATGCTGGAATCCAAGCTGGGACAAGGCACTACTTTTCGCATTATCATGCCCCGCGTCGCCAAGGGCGGCGCGCAAAGCACAGAAAGTGACGGATCTTCGCAATGGCCGAACAGGACGATGTCCTCCACCTGATCGACGACACCGGTACCGCGTCGGAGGACAGCAACGCCCGGAAATGGAAGATCGCCGTCATCGATGATGATCCGGCCGTGCATGACGGTACGCGTTTCGCGCTGTCGGACTACAGCCTGAACGGCCAGAGCCTGGAGATCCTGTCGGCCT
Organism: Bradyrhizobium sp. SUTN9-2; assembly: GCF_003122645.1. Classification (NCBI taxonomy): domain Bacteria; kingdom Pseudomonadati; phylum Pseudomonadota; class Alphaproteobacteria; order Hyphomicrobiales; family Nitrobacteraceae; genus Bradyrhizobium; species Bradyrhizobium sp. SUTN9-2. The sequence continues at coordinate 1,197,747 of NZ_LAXE01000001.1, read as the reverse complement.
ATTCCGCGGCCGAAGGCCGCAAGCTGATGGCCGAGCACCGCGACGTCGCCGCCGTGCTGCTCGACGTCATCATGGAGACCGACGTCGCCGGCCTCGAGCTGGTCGAGTTCATCCGCAACGAGATCCGGAACGAGACCGTGCGCATCATCCTGCGCACCGGCCAGCCCGGCCAGGCGCCGGAGCGGCGCGTCATCGTTCAGTACGACATCAACGACTACAAGGCCAAGACCGAGCTCACCGCCGACAAGCTGTTCACCTCGCTGACCGCGGCGCTGCGCTCCTATCAGCAGCTCGAGCGCATGGTGCAGACGCGGCGCGGGCTGGAGATCATCATCGATGCGGCCTCGACGCTGTACGACTTCAAGTCGATGCAGCGGCTCGCCGAGGGCGTCCTGACCCAGCTCGCTTCGCTGCTCAACGTCGACTGCGCCGGCATCCTGGTGCTGCGCGACAATGGCGGCATCGATCCCGAGCTCTCGGTGCTCGCCGGCAGCGGCTGCTACAGCCGCTTCATCGGCACCACCTCGTCGAAGGCGCTCGACCCCGAGCTGCGCGAGATGGTGGAGGCCGCGTTCCAGCGCCGCAAGAACGAGTTCGCCGACCATCGCAGCGTGATCTATTTGCGCACCGGATCGGGCCGCGAGGTCGTGGTGCTGCTCCAGGCCGAGCGCGAGCTGTCGGAGACCGACCGTTCGCTGGTCGAGATCTTCTCCTCCAGGCTCTCGATCGCCTTCGACAACGTCATCCTCTACCAGCAGCTGCAGGACGCCAACACCCAGCTGGAGGACCGCGTCGCCCAGCGCACCCGCGCCCTGATGCAGGCCAACCGCCGCCTCTCGGCGCAATGGCTGCGGCTGCAGCGCGCCAACGGCTTCAAGAACGAGATTCTCGGCACCGTCGCGCACGACCTGAAGAACCCGCTCGGCGTCATTCTCGGGCGCACCGAGATGCTCAAGGAGCTGATCTCGACCGGCGCCTCGGAAAGCGGGGTCGTCGCCCAGGTCGACCATATCCGCGACGCCACCAAGCGCCTGACCACGATGGTCGATCATTTGATCTCGGACGCGATGGCCGATGCCTTCGACATCACCATCCGCCGCGAGCCGGTCGACGTCGCCGCCCTGGTCAAGGAGGTCGCCGAGGCCAACCAGCCGCTCGCGGTCAACAAGCAGCAGGCGATCAGCGTCACGGCGCCGCCCAACATCGTCACCATGTGCGACACCGACCGCATCCGCGAGGCGATCGACAATCTCATCAGCAACGCCATCAAATACTCACCGATCGGCGGCAAGATCGACGTCACCGTGGTCCACGAGGGCAGCGACACCATCGTCAGCGTCAGCGACGAGGGCGCCGGGCTGTCGCCGGAGGACCTCGGCCGGCTGTTCGGCCGGTTCCAGCGGCTGTCGGCCAAGCCAACCGCCGGGGAGAGCTCGACGGGACTTGGGCTCTCCATCGTCAAGCGTATCATCGACATGCACGGCGGCGAAGTGACCGCCGAGAGCGAGGGCCCCGGCAAGGGCTCGACCTTCACCATCACCCTCCCCGCGACTGAAATGCCGTGATGCCAAAGCCCGTGATGCAAAGCCCATGATGCAAAGACCATGACCCAAAGCCAGCACATCATGATCGTCGACGATGAGGCTCCGGCCCGGGAGATGGTCGGCGATTACCTCAAGATGCACGGCTTCACCGTGACGCTGTGCGACGGCGGCAAGTCCTTGCGCGCCGCGATCCAGGGCAGCATGCCTGATCTCGTCGTGCTCGACCTCAACATGCCCGAGGAAGACGGGCTCTCGATCATCCGCGACCTCAAGAGCCGCATCAACGTACCCGTCATCATGCTGACGGCGACCGCGAGCCCGATCGACCGCGTCGTTGGCCTTGAGCTCGGCGCGGACGATTACGTGGCGAAGCCCTGCGAGCTGCGCGAGCTGATGGCGCGCATCCGCTCGGTGCTGCGGCGGAGCGGACCGGCCAAGGCGGCAGACGCGCCGGCGGCGAAGGCGGACAAGGAGCAGCTGGTGCGCTTCGGCACCAAATGGCTCGACCTCGAAGCGCAGGCCTTGCGCGACGACGAGGGCAACGAGCATCCGCTGACCGCATCCGAGTTCGGGCTGCTCAAGGTGTTCGCGGCCAATCCGAAGCGCGTGCTGTCGCGCGAGCGCCTGCTCGAGCTCGCCAACGCCCGCGACGCCGAAGCCTTCGACCGCGCGGTCGATCTGCGCATCATGCGCATCCGCCGCAAGATCGAGCCCGACCCGGCCAAGCCTGCCGTAATCCGCACCATCCGCGGCGGCGGCTATCTGTTCTCGCCGCAGGGCGAGAAGGCGTAGGGCGAGCGGCACAACCCGCTCTGCCGTAGCCCGGATGGAGCACAGCGCAATCCGGGGGTGCTGTAGCCGCGGATGGAGTTGCCCCGGATTTCGCTGCGCTTCATCCGGGCTACGAGATTATCGCCCCCGGGACGACAGCGGTAGGTGCGGCGCGACCAAACGCAATCCTCCTAAATTCGTTCCGCGGCGCGCCCGTCCGGCCCCGAATCCCCACCCCGTATTTTCCGTACGTTGAAATCACAAGGTTTTTTGCCCCGAATGTTTCGTCGCACCCTGTCCGGCGAAACAATTTGACGGCGCACGAAACCATTTTCCGCTTTTCGTGCAGACGTCCCGAAACGTTGGCTCATTAACACTTTGACCCAAGGAAACGCCGCTCGGTTGCGGCGCTACGGGGAGCCAAGTCCATGCCGAACGTCATTGCCATCAACGCCCAAGCCAGCCAGAGCATCATTGCCGCTCAGGCGACCTCGGACGACATGCTCCTCGCAAGCATTGCCGACGGCAACCGGACGGCCATGCACATCCTTTACTGCCGGCACAATGTACGGGTGTACCGATTCATCCTGCGCATCGTGCGCGACGCCACCACGGCGGAAGATCTGGTCAGCCAGGTGTTTCTGGACGTGTGGCGGACCGCCGGCCAATTCCAGGGCCGCTCGCAGGTGTCCACCTGGCTGCTCTCGATCGCCCGCTTCAAGGCGCTGACCGCGATGCGCCAGCGCCGCTTTGAGGACATCGATCAGGAGGACGTGCGTCAGATCCCTGATGGTTGCGACACGCCGGAGACCTCGCTCGACCGCAGCGACACCAGCGCCATCCTGCGCGCCTGCGTGCAGAAGCTGTCGCCGGCGCATCGGGAGATCATCAACCTCGTCTATTACCACGAGAAGTCGGTGGAGGAGGTCGGCCAGATCATCGGCATCCCCCAGAGCACGGTGAAGACGCGGATGTTCTATGCGCGCAAGCAACTCGCCGATTTGCTTAAGGGCGCCGGCGTCGACCGTTTCGCCGCTTAACAACAATGTTTTCAAGGGGATAGGACCTCCGTTTTGGCCCTCTCCCCGGACACGGAAGCGTTACCACTGACGAAACAATTGAAACAAACGACAACATCAGGCGGAAAAACTTCCCTTCTATAAAGCTCCCATACGGTTTCGTTAAACCTCCCAAGACCTCCAGCGACCCGGACGATGCCCCGTCCGGGTCGTTTTTATTTGGGCCTGAGTGGTTGCCGGCTCCGCGGTCGGTGCGCTCCCTCCCCCGCTTGCGGGGGAGGGCTGGGGAGAGGGTGTTTCCGCAACGGGGCACTCCCCCCAGAGGAAAGAACCCTCACCCGCCGCACTCTGCGAGTGCGCCGGCCTCTCCGGCAAGGGGGAGAGGCGGGAGCCCGCGGCCACCGTGCTCTGCAAAGCAACAGCCCCCGTCACGAAGCCGTGACGCTGCGTAACGACCGTCCCACCGCACGCGAACAGCCCTCGTGACCTCCCTCACGAGTGCCTCATGCTCGACCTGCTCTTTGCTCTCCTCGCCGGCATCCTCACCATCGCGGCGCCCTGTACGCTGCCAATGTTGCCGATCCTGCTCGGCGCCTCGATCGGGCGCGCGGGGCATCTGCGACCCGCGATGATCGCGCTCGGCTTCGTCTTTTCCTTCTCGATGGTCGCGCTGGCGCTCGGCGCGATCACGCGGGCCTTCGATTTCGATCCGAACGTGCTGCGCGAGGCGGCAGCGGTCCTGCTGCTCGGCTTCGGCCTGTTGATGCTGTGGCCGGCGCCGTTCGAATGGCTGTCGATCCGGATCAACGGCTGGCTCGATCTCGGCAACATCGGCGCCACGCAGCGCGACGGCGCACTCGGTGGGCTGATCCTCGGCACCACCTTGGGACTGGTCTGGACGCCCTGCGCAGGGCCCGTGCTCGGCTCGATCCTGACGCTGGTGGCGACGTCGAAGAACGTTGCCTGGGCCGGCACGCTGCTGGTCGCCTATGCCATTGGCGCTGCGATCCCGATGCTTGGAATAGCCTACGGCGGACAGGCCGCGACCACGCGCGTGCGCAGCCTGGCCCGGATCTCGCCGCGGCTGCAGCAGGGCTTTGGCGTCGTCGTGATCGGCTTCGCGGTCGCCGCCTATTTCCAATACGACACGCTGATCGTGGCGTGGCTCACCGGCTTCTACCCCACCGGCCAGATCGGCCTGTGATCCCCCTCATCTTCACCGGAGGACACTTTCCATGACTCTCAAGCTGCTTGCAATGTCTGCTGCACTGATCGGCATCACAGTGATCGGCGCCGTCATCCCCGGTATCTGCGACGAGGCCGCACGCGCCGCGCCTGTCGTCACCGCCGCCGCGAACCAGCAGGCCGCGCCCGACTTCACCGGCATCACCAACTGGTTCAACTCGAAGCCGCTTCATATCGCCGATCTCCGCGGCAAGGTCGTGCTGGTCAATTTCTGGACCTATGGCTGCGTCAACTGCGTCAACACGCTGCCGCATGTCACCGGCCTCTACGCCAAGTACCGGGATCGAGGCCTCGTCGTGGTCGGCGTGCACACGCCGGAATTCCCGTTCGAGCGCTCCGCCGCCAACGTGCAGGCCGCGCTGAAGCGCCATGGCATCACCTATCCGGTGGCGCAGGACAATGAGTCCAAAACCTGGAGCGCCTATCGCAATCAATATTGGCCGGCGCAATACATCGTCGACCAGAGCGGCAAGATCGTGTTCCAGCACGCGGGCGAAGGCAGCTATGACGAGATCGACCGCACGGTGGCCAAGCTGCTGAACGCGAGCAGCTGACGCCGCACGGTCATCGCGCGGCGGGCTTCAATTGTCGCCCTTGTTGCTTGACTCCACGGAGCCGTCCGTGGAGTTTCGCAACCGACGCAATCAGCCGCCCGCAATGGACGCGACCACCAGCACCGACATCCGCCTTCGTGAAGGTTCCTCGATCGCGCAGCGGCTGGTCGTGGCCGGCTGTGCGGCTGCCGTCGCACTCTGCTTCACGCCGGGACTGTTCACGAGGGACGTCCTGGAAATCGCGATATCGACGGTGGCGCTGCTGGTGGGAGCCGGATTCGTCGTCGGCATCATGATGGCGCCGGCGGTGGTGTGGATCATCACGCCGGACGAGATCCTGATCGGCCGGCAGCGGCCGTTCGGAAAGCTCCGGACGCGCCTCGTCCGCAAGGACGAGATCGCCGCGCTACAGGTCCCCGGCAGCAAGCGGGTGAAGGCCCGCTTCCAGCTCGTCTTCACCCTGGCCTCGGGCGAGCGGCTGACCTCGCCGCCGATTTCCGATGTCACCCATGTCCGCGACACCGTGGCGTGGATCGCGGCGCATTTCGACGTTCCCAATGTCGAGGCGCCGAGCAACCCGCTCGATGCCAGCAATCCCGAGATGCATCTCGGCGAGCCTCTCGAGGCGTTTCCTGCACGGGAGATCCGCATCGTCGCACTGATCGCGGTGGCTTTGTCCGCGGCCCCCTATGCCTACAAGCTGTGGCGCGGCCTCTCGCCGAGCCATGTTGATATCCTGCTGCTGCCGCTTGGCGCGATCGCCGCATTCGCCGTCTATCGCTATGCCAACCTTGCGACTGGCGCGTTCTGGATCATCGGGCCGAACGATATTCGCGTCGAGCGCCTGTGGGGCGACGGCAGCCTGCGCGCCGACCGCATCGCCGGACCCGACGTGAAAACGATCACGGTCGAGCGCCGCGGCCGCTCCGAGGACGAGCATTGCATCGTGGTGATCCGGCTGCATTCGGGGCGGCGGTTTCGCAGCCCCCGCATCGGCTCGCGCGTCGAAGCCCGCGCCGTGGCGACGGAGATCGTCCGGCGGCTCGGGATCCCGGCGGAGAGCAACAAGATTTAGCTGGCGCAAATTGTCGGCCTCGATCTCACCGCGCGTTCGATCTAAGCCTCTCCCGCTTGCGGGAGAGGTCGCCGCGTTCCGGGCGATGCGAGCATCGTCCCGCGCAGCGGGTGAGGGTTCTATCCTCTGGGGAAGTGTCCCATTGCGGAAGCACCCTCTCCCCAACCCTCCCCCGCGAGCGGGGGAGGGAGCGAACCACCACTGCGGTACCACCTATGCTTTTCGCGCCATCCCCTGTTCGTGGCATTGCGCCGGGCCCGTCAAAAAACCAAAGCATTCTCGTGACATGCCAGGACGGCGCGCCATCAACTTGCCATGAACTTGCCCCTCAGGTTTGATGGTTCCGAATGATTTGCGCTGTGTGGCAGCGGGGAGAGCTTGAATGACGGATTTTCGTCGCCTGACCGGGATTTTCGTGGCTGCGATGGGACTGGTGCTGTCCACACCGCACGCCTTCGCCCAGCAGCCGGACCGCGGCGACGAGCCGGGCCTGATCGCCGATGACGGATACCAGCTCGAGCCGGAATGGCAGAAGCAGGTGGTCTACTTCCGCACCACCGAGCCGCCGGGCACGATCATCGTCTCGACGGCCGAGCGTCACCTCTATTTGGTGCAGCCCGGCGGGCGCGCCATCCGCTACGGCATCGGCGTCGGCCGCGACGGTTTCCAGTGGCAGGGGCTGGTGACCATCACCAACAAGAAGGAGTGGCCGGATTGGACACCGCCGCCGGAGATGATCCAGCGCCAGCCCTATCTGCCGCGCTTCATGGCCGGCGGCCCGGGCAACCCGCTGGGGGCCCGCGCCATGTATCTCGGCACCACGGTCTACCGCATCCACGGCACCAACCGACCCGACACGATCGGCACCAAGGTATCGTCGGGCTGCTTCCGCCTGGTCAACGCCGACGTCGCCGACCTCTACGATCGCGTCCCTGTCGGCACCAAGGTGGTCATCCGGCAGAAGCCCGAGCTCTAAGGTTCATGATCCCGGCATGATTGCTTCGGACGGCCGCAGCGTGCCTTGCGCCAACGCGGTCGTCCGGATCCGGATCATGCACTCCGTCCTCGCCTGATTCCTTTTCCCGATTTTTCGAGAGAGCAACATGATGCGCACTTTTCGTGGCGGCCTGCTGATCGGGGTCGCCATCGCCGTGCTGGTCGCCATCGGCGCGATCATTTACGAGTTTTACGACACCCGCACCCTGAGGCGCACGGTTCGCCGCGGCGAGGTGCTGTGCGGCGTCAACAAGGGCCTGCCGGGCTTCTCGATCCCCGACGACAAGGGCAACTGGACCGGCTTCGACGTCGATTTCTGCCGCGCGGTGGCCGCTGCGATCTTCAACGACCCCGGCAAGGCGAAGTTCGTTCCGCTCGACGCCAACGAGCGTTTCAAGGAGCTGCAGAGCCGCAAGGTGGACATCCTCTCGCGCAACACGACCTGGAGCATGGCGCGCGAGCTCGACTACGATTTGTATTTCCCGGCCGTGGCCTATTACGACGGCGTCGGCTTCATGGTGCCGCGCACGCGCAACAAGGAGACCTCGCTCGACCTGGCAGACAGCAAGGTCTGCGTGCAGAACGGAACCACGACGACACTCAACGTCGCCGATTACTTCCGCATCAACAACATGAAGTATGAAGAGGTGAAGTTCGATAACCTCAACGACGTGGTGAAGGCGTACGACACCGGCAAGTGCGACACGTTCTCCGCCGACGTTTCTCAGCTCTATGCTCTCAGGCTGAACCTGACGAAGCCCGGCGACCACATGATCCTGCCGGACATGATCTCCAAGGAGCCGCTCGCCCCCGTGGTGCGCCAACGCGACGACGACTGGATGATGATCGTGAAGTGGACGCTTTACGCGATGATCAACGCCGAGGAGCTCGGCGTGACCTCGGAGAACATCGACGAGGCCTTGAAGTCGAAGAAGCCGGAGGTGATGCGCCTCGTCGGCACCGAAGGCCGCTACGGCGAGCAGCTCGGCCTCAACAAGGACTGGGCCGCGCGCATCATCCGCCACGTCGGCAATTACGGCGAGATGTACGATCGCAACATCGGCGAGAAGTCGAAGCTGAAGATCCCGCGCGGCATGAACCAGCTGTGGAACGCAGGCGGCGTGCAGTACGCACCGCCGATGCGGTAAGGGGTGTCTCCGGCGAACGTTGTAGGGTGGGTTAGCCTTGCAATTGCGCTAAGCGCAATTGCTCGGCGTAACCCACCATGCTTCCGCGTTTGCCGGACGAAGATGGTGGGTTACGCACTGCAGATGCGCTTCGCGCTTCTGCAGTGCTAACCCACCCTACGAGAGCATCTCAATACCCCCGCGACCTGGCCAGCTGCTCGGTGTGGTAGTTCGCGTCGCCGAACAGCTCCTCGCAGACACGGGCGCGCTTCATGAAGAAGCCGATGTCGAACTGGTCGGTCATGCCCATGCCGCCGTGCATCTGCACGCCTTCCTGCACCGCGCGCGTGGCGGTGGTGCCGGCGCGCGCCTTGGCGACGGCGACGGCGGGTGCGGCCTTGGCAAGGTCGGCATCGAGCGCCTGCAGCGCCTTCATGGTGGCAGCACGGGTGATCTCGATGTCGATATAGAGCTCGGCGGCGCGATGCTGCAGCGCCTGGAATTCGCCGATGAGCTTGCCGAATTGCTTGCGGCTCTTCAGATACTCGACAGTGCGGCCAAACACCTCGTCGCTAAGGCCGACCATTTCGGCGGCGACCGCGCCGCGGCCGATGTCGAGCACGCCATCGAGCAGGCCGGCCGCCTGGTCGACCTCGCCGAGCACGCTGTCCGCATTGACCTCGACATTGGCGAATTCGATCCGCGCCGCATTGTGCGCATCGACCATGATGGTGCGCTCGATCGCAACGCCCTTGGCCTTGGGGTTGACCAGGAACAGCGTCAGGCCCTCGCGTTCGCCGGCAGAGCCCGCGGTGCGCGCGGCGACGATGAGGAGATCGGCGACATGACCGTCGACCACCAACGCCTTGGCGCCCGATAGCTTGAAGCCGTTGCCGGCGCGCGCGGCCTTGAGGCTGGTCTGCAGCGGGCGATGCTTGGCGCCCTCGTCGATCGCGAGCGTCGCGAGCAGCGAGCCGTTTGCGATCTTCGACAGATATTCCGATTTCTGCGCGGCATTGCCGGCACGGGTCAGCACTGATGCCGCCACCACTGACGTCGCAAGGAAAGGCGATGGCATCAAGGTGCGGCCGATCTCCTCCATGATGATTCCGGCCTCGACAAAGCCGAGACCGCTGCCGCCGAACTCTTCCGGCACGAGCAAGCCGGCAAAACCCATCTCGGCGAAGGCATGCCAGAGCTCCCTGGAGAAGCCGGTGGGGTCCTTGCTGTCGCGCAAGTGACGCAGGTGCGACACCGGCGCCTTGTCGCTAATCAGCCCGCGCGCGGAGTCGCGGAGCATGGATTGTTCTTCGGTGAGGACGAGGGCCATGTGCGTGTTTCCGATTCGAAATCTATCTGGTTCGTCATTCCGGGATGCGCCGCAGGCGCAGGCCCGGAATCCATCGGGCGGCAGAGGGGGAGGATGAATGGATTCCGGGCTCGCGACTTCGTCGCGCCCCGGAATGACGGAAACCTCACGCCCCCGGCAGGTCCAGGATGCGCTTGGCGACGATGCCGAGCATGACCTCGGACGTGCCGCCTTCGATCGAGTTGGCCTTGGTGCGCAGCCAGGCGCGCGGGCGGGCGCCCTGCCTGGAGCGCTCGCTCTCCCATTCCAGCGCATCGACGCCGCCCGCCGACATCAGGATCTCGTGGCGGCGCTTGTTGAGCTCGGTGCCGTAATATTTCATCGCCGAGGAGAACGCCGGATGCGCCTGCCCGGCCTTGGCGAGATCGACCGCGCGCTCGGCGCAGGCCGCCAGCGCGGCTTCATCGACGTCGAAGCTGGCGATCTTCCCGCGCAGCATGGCGTCGTCGAGCTTGCCTTGTCCATCGGTGCCGACTGAATCGGCCGCGATCTGGCCGAGCGGCCGGCCGACGCCGCGCTCGCCCATCCCCGAGATCATCGCGCGCTCGTGCTGGAGCAGGTATTTCGCAACGTCCCAACCGCGGTTGATGGTGCCGACCACATGCGACTTCGGCACGCGGACATGGTCGAAGAAGGTTTCGCAGAACGGCGAGTAGCCGGAGATCAAGAGGATCGGCTTGGTCGAGACGCCCTTCGAGGCCATGTCGAACAGGATGAAGCTGATGCCGTCATGCTTCTTCGCAGCCGGATCGGTGCGCACCAGGCAGAAGATCCAGTCGGCGTAATTGGCGTAACTAGTCCAGATCTTCTGGCCGTTGATGATGAAGTCGTCGCCGTCGCTCTCGGCGCGGGTCTGGAGCGAGGCGAGGTCGGAGCCGGCGTTCGGCTCGGAATAGCCCTGACACCAGCGGATCTCGCCCGCGGCGATCTTCGGCAGATGCTCCTTCTTCTGGGCCTCGTTGCCGTACTTCAAGAGCGCCGGCCCAAGCATCCAGATGCCGAAGCTCGACAGCGGCGGCCGCGCGCCGATCCGCGCCATCTCCGCACGCAGCACCTTGTGCTCGGCCGCGCTCAGGCCCCCACCGCCATATTCCCGCGGCCAATCCGGCACGGTCCAGCCCTTGTCGCGCATGCGCTCGAACCAGATGCGCTGCGGCTCGGACGAGAATTTTGCATTGCGTCCACCCCAGAACACGTCGGCGTCCGACGTTGCGGGCTTGCGCATCTCCGGCGGGCAATTGGCCTCCAGCCAGGCGCGGGTCTCGTTGCGGAATGTTTCGAGATCGGCGGATTCAGAATCGCTGGTTTTGAGATCGGTCATTGGTCGTTTCCATCACCCAACATTCGAATTGTTGACAGCGAGTCTGGGCCAAGCCCCCGCGGAATTCAACCACTTATCGGTTATAGTCATTGCTGCGGCGAGCCTTGAAAACAAAGAGGAAACGACAATGCGCCTAAAACTTCTTTCGCCTGGCGAAATGAACGAGAGCCAGCGGCAGACCTATGACGAGTCGATCGCCGGCAAGCGCGGCAAGCCGCCGCCTCCGATGATGGCTTGGCTCAATAGTCCCGAGATGGCCCGGCACGCCACGCGGCTCGGCGAGGTCATGCGCTTCGACACGATCTTCCCGGCCAAGCTGTCGGAGATCGCGATCCTGGTGACGGCGCGGCACTGGACCGCGCATTACGAATGGTACGCGCACAAGCGCCTCGCGCTCGCCGGCGGCATGAAGGGCGAGATCATCGACGCGATCCGCGACCGCCGCACCCCCGACTTCGATGATCCCATGGGGAAGATGATCTACGATCTCGCGAAGTCGCTGCACGAGGGCCACGGCGTCGAGAAAGGTCTCTACGACGAAGCGGTCAAGCTGCTCGGCGAGCGCGGCGTCGTCGAGGTCATCGGGCTGTGCGGCTACTACACGCTGGTGTCGATGACGCTGAACACGTTCGAGTTCGGCCTGCCCGAGGGCGAGGTGTCGGAGCTGGCTTAGTTTCCCATTCAGAAACGATGGGTTTCGAGTTTGGCCGTAGCACTGGCTCGAAGCGGGGCTTACGTGCATGTTTTCGAGGGAGCATTCACATGTCGCAAAGCCCCACCATTCCTGCCGGCACCAGGATCGGCCACGTCCATCTCAAGGTCGCCGATCTCGATCGTGCGCTCGGCTTCTATTGCGGCGTGCTCGGCTTCGAGCTGATGCAGCGGATGGGCTCGGGGGCGGCCTTCATCGCGGCCGGCGGCTATCACCACCACATCGGGCTCAACACTTGGGAGAGCAAGGGCGGCTCACCGCCGCCGCCTGATGCGACCGGGCTCTATCACACCGCGATCCTGTTTCCGACGCGCCCTGCGCTGGCGGATGCGCTGCATCGGGTGCTCACGGCCGGGATTGCGCTCGATGGCGCCAGCGACCATGGCGTCAGCGAGGCGCTTTACCTGCGTGATCCCGACCAGAACGGCGTGGAGCTGTATTGGGACAAGCCGCGGGAGCAATGGCCGTTCGGGCCTGACGGGAAGCTCGCGATGTTCACCAAGCGGCTGGATGTCGAAGCGCTGTTGCGGCAGCGGGAGGGGTGATGCCTAGAGGTGGGCACGGCGCAACCAGCGCCTTTGCCCACCCAGCACGCGCCGAGCGATCAGCGCCCGGCGTCCATATCGCCGGCCTCGCGCTGGCCGCTGAGCCAGAGCGCGAGTAGGGTCCAGAACGCGCCGGACAGCAGATACGCACCCGAGGCGATGACGCCGAGATTGGTGGCGAGCAGCAGTGCGACCAGCGGGGCGAAGCCGGCGCCGAACAGCCAGGCCATGTCGGAGGTCAGCGCCGACGCCGTATAGCGATAGGCCTGCCGGAAATTCGAGGCGATAGCACCGGAGGATTGGCCGAAGGACAGGCCGAGCAGGATGAAGCCGATCACCATGTAGATGGTCTCGCCGAACGCGCCGGCGTCGAGCAGCTGCGGCGCGAAGCCGCTGTAGATCGCGATCGCGATCGCCGATCCCATCAAGAGCGACTTGCGGCCGACGCGGTCGGCAATGATGCCGGAGGCCACGATCGCGGCGACGCCGAACACGGCGGCGACGATCTCGATGATCAAAAAGCGCACCGGGCTTTCGTGGGTGAACAGGAACACCCAGGACAGCGGGAACACCGTGACCATGTGAAACAGCGCGAAGCTCGCCAGCGGCGCGAAGGCCCCTAGCATGATGGTCTGGCCTTCGCGCGCGACCGTCTCGGAGATCCGCGCCGGCTGGAGTTCGCGCGTCTCGAACAGCGTGGCGTATTCTTCCGTCGTCACCATACGCAGACGCGCGAACAGCGCGACGACATTGATGGCGAAGGCGACGAAGAACGGATAGCGCCAGCCCCAGTCGAAGAAGTCATCGGCCGAGAGGAGGCCGGCGAAATAGGCGAACAGCGCGCTCGCCACGATCAGCCCGAGCGGGGCGCCGAGCTGCGGCACCATCGCGTACCAGCCGCGCTGCGAGGCCGGCGCATTCAGCGCCAGCAGCGAAGCCATGCCGTCCCAGGCGCCGCCCCAGGCCAGACCCTGCGCGATGCGCGCCAGCGCCAGCAGCCAGATCGCGGCGACGCCGATCTCCTGATAGCCGGGCAGGAACGCGAGCGCGACGGTGGCGGTGCCGAGCAGGAATAGCGCCGAGATCAGCTTGGCCGTCTTGCCGTATTCGCGGTCGATCGTCATGAAAATGACGGTGCCGACCGGCCGGGCCATGAAGGCCAGCGCGAAGACCATGAAGGAATAGAGGGTCCCGGTCAGCTCGCTCGCGAACGGAAACACCAGGCGCGGAAACACAATCACCGAGGCGATCGCGAAGACGAAGAAGTCGAAGAATTCCGAGGTACGGCCGATGATGACGCCGATGGCGATCTCGCCGGGACTGGCCTGGTCGTGGCCGTGCTCGCCCGTGTGGAGGTTTGCCATTGCGGGGGTCTGTGCCGTCGCCATTCGTGCGCCCTTAACGTCCTGAAAACCAAAGCTGACCGCCCAGCGGGCGCCAGGCAATCTGACCCTGTCTGGCGCAAGCTCCCGCACTGCAACATTGGACAAATTGTCCAATGTCCGGATTGTTGCGCCGCAGCTACCCCTTGGCCCCGCAAAGGAAACTCATTCTCATAAGGCTCGGCCCGTGTCTCGTCTCAAGATCCTGGCGCTACTACCTCTGGCTGCTGCGCTCAGCGGCTGCGACTATGTCGTGCTGGCGCCAGCCGGCGATATCGCAGCGCAACAGCGCGACCTCGTCATCATCTCCACCGTCCTGATGCTGCTGATCGTCGTGCCCGTGATGGCGCTGACGGTGCTGTTCGCCTGGCGCTACCGCCAGTCCAACACCGAGGCCCGCTACGAGCCGGACTGGGATCACTCGACCAAGCTCGAGCTGGTGATCTGGTCGGCGCCGCTTCTCATCATCATTTGCCTGGGCGCGCTGACCTGGATGGGCACGCATCTGCTCGATCCCTATCGCACCCTCGGCCGCATTCATGCCGAGCGCGCCGTGGACAAGTCCAAGGCCCCGCTCGAGGTCGACGTCGTCGCGCTCGACTGGAAGTGGCTCTTCATCTACCCGGACTACGGCATCGCCACCGTCAATGAGCTCGCAGCTCCGGTCGATCGCCCGATCACCTTCCGCATCACCGCGTCCTCGGTGATGAACTCGTTCTACATCCCCGCGCTCGCCGGCCAGATCTATGCGATGCCGGGCATGGAGACCAAGCTCCACGCCGTCGTCAACCACGCCGGCACCTACAAGGGTTTTTCGGCGAACTATAGCGGCGCCGGCTTCTCGGGCATGCACTTCAATTTCAAGGGACTCGACGACAACGGCTTTGACGCCTGGATCGCCAGCGCCAAGTCGGCCGGCGGCTCGCTCGGCCGGGCCGAATATCTTCAGCTGGAGAAGCCCAGCCAGAACGAGCCGGTGCGGCGCTGGGGCGCCGTCGATGCCGATCTCTACCGCCTGATCCTCAACATGTGCGTCGAGACCGGCAAGATGTGCCAAAGCGAGATGATGGCGATCGACGCCAAGGGCGGCAACGGCCATCAGGGCCTGAACAACACCCTGCCGCTCGCCTACGACAAGTATGCCCGCCGCGGCACGGTGCTCGGACCAGAGCCGACCTTCGTCGCCGGCACCTGCACGCCGGATGCGCCGCAGGGGCAGACCACCGCCTCGATCAAGGCTCCGACCGATTTCGCGCCGCTCCTGGGTGCCGGCCTGAAGCGGCCGTCGTTCACGCCGCTGAAGTCCTCGTCCTTCTTCCTCGGACAGCGTCCCAAGTCCGATTCCTGAAGTCAGATTCCTAAAGAGAACGCGCATGTCTCCTGATCTTCTCAAGCTCATCTTCGGCCGGCTCGGCCTCGAATCGCTGCCGCTGCACGAGCCGATCGTCGTCGGCACCTTCGTGGTGGTCGCGCTCGGCGGCGCCGCGCTGCTCGGCGGCCTCACCTATTTCCGCCTCTGGGGCTATCTCTGGCGCGAATGGTTCACCACGGTGGACCACAAGCGCATCGGCATCATGTACATGATCCTCGGCATCGTGATGCTGCTGCGCGGCTTTGCCGACGCGCTGATGATGCGCGGCCAGCAGATGCTCGCGTTCAACGGCTCCGAAGGCTATCTCAACGCCCATCACTACGACCAGATCTTCACCGCCCACGGCGTGATCATGATCTTCTTCGTGGCGATGCCGCTGGTCACCGGCCTGATGAACTACGTCGTGCCGCTGCAGATCGGCGCGCGCGACGTCTCGTTCCCGTTCCTGAACAATTTCAGCTTCTGGATGACGGTCGGCGGCGCGGTGCTGGTGATGGCCTCGCTGTTCATCGGCGAATTCGCCCGCACCGGCTGGCTGGCTTATCCGCCGCTGTCGAACATCGGCTACAGTCCCGACGTCGGCGTCGACTATTACATCTGGGCGCTGCAGGTCGCCGGCGTCGGCACGACGCTATCCGGCATCAACCTGATCTGCACCATCGTCAAGCTGCGCTGCCCCGGCATGACCATGATGAAGATGCCGGTGTTCACCTGGACCTCGCTCTGCACCAACGTGCTGATCGTCGCCTCCTTCCCGGTCCTGACCGTGGTGCTCGCGCTGCTGTCGCTCGACCGCTACGTCGGCACCAACTTCTTCACCAACGATTTCGGCGGCAGCCCGATGATGTACGTGAACCTGATCTGGATCTGGGGCCACCCCGAAGTCTACATCCTGGTTCTCCCGGCCTTCGGCATCTTCTCCGAGGTCACCTCGACCTTCTCGGGCAAGCGGCTGTTCGGCTACACCTCGATGGTCTACGCCACGGTGGTCATCACCATCCTGTCCTACCTCGTGTGGCTGCACCACTTCTTCACGATGGGCTCGGGTGCCAGCGTCAACTCGTTCTTCGGCATCACCACGATGATCATCTCGATCCCGACGGGCGCGAAGATGTTCAACTGGCTGTTCACGATGTATCGCGGCCGCATCCGCTACGAGCTGCCGATGATGTGGACCATCGCCTTCATGCTGACCTTCGTGATCGGCGGCATGACCGGCGTTCTGCTCGCGGTGCCGCCGGCCGACTTCGTGCTGCACAACAGCCTGTTCCTGATCGCGCACTTCCACAACGTGATCATCGGCGGCGTGGTGTTCGGCGCGTTCGCCGGCATCAACTACTGGTTTCCGAAGGCGTTCGGCTTCAAGCTCGATCCGTTCTGGGGCAAGATGTCGTTCTGGTTCTGGGTCACGGGCTTCTACCTGGCCTTCATGCCGCTCTACGTGCTCGGCCTGATGGGCGTGACCCGCCGCCTGCGCGTGTTCGACGATCCGTCCTTGCAGATCTGGTTCGTCATCGCCGCGATCGGTGCCGTGTTCGTCTTCATCGGCATCCTCGCGATGCTGATGCAGTTCGCGGTCAGCCTGCTCAAGCGCGAGCAGCTCAAGGACGTCACCGGCGATCCCTGGGACGCGCGCACGCTGGAATGGGCGACCTCCTCGCCGCCGCCGGACTACAACTTCGCCTTCACCCCTGTCGTTCACGACAATGACGCGTGGTGGGACATGAAGCGGCGCGGCTATCAGCGTCCGCTCACCGGGTTCAAGCCGATCCACATGCCCAGCAGCACCGGCACCGGCATCATCCTCGCCGGCTTCGCAACCGCGATGGGCTTTGCTCTCGTCTGGTACATGTGGTGGCTCGCCGCCCTGAGCTTCATCGCGATGCTCGCCGTCGGGATCGGCCACACCTTCAACTATCACCGCGACTTCGACATTCCGGCTGACGACGTCATCCGGACCGAGGACGCGCGCACCAAGCTGCTCGCCGGAGCCAAGTAAATGACCGTTGCCGTCAATCCCTCGCAGACCGGCGAGCCGGTCTTCTACCTCGCTGACGAGCATCCGCATCCGGAAGGCTGGAGCACCTCGCTCGGCTTCTGGATCTATCTGATGAGCGACTGTCTCATCTTTGCGATCCTGTTCGCCACCTACGGCGTGCTCGGCGGCAACTATGCCGCCGGCCCCGCGCCGAAGGACCTGTTCGACCTCACCCTGGTCGCGGTGAACACCTCCATGCTGCTGCTGTCGTCGATCACCTACGGCTTTGCGATGCTGACGATGCAGCAGAACAAGGTCGCGCAGACGCAGGTCTGGCTCGCGATCACCGGCCTGTTCGGCCTCGCCTTCATCGGCATCGAGCTCTTCGAGTTCGCCCACATGATCCACGAGGGCGCCACGCCGCAGCGCAGCGCCTTCCTCTCCGCCTTCTTCACCCTGGTCGGCACCCACGGCCTGCACGTCACCTGCGGCCTGATCTGGCTGGTGACGCTGATGGTGCAGGTCGGAAAGTTCGGCCTGATCGAGGCCAACCGCCGCCGCCTGATGTGCCTGTCGATGTTCTGGCACTTCCTCGACGTGGTCTGGATCGGCGTCTTCACCTTCGTCTATCTCCTGGGAGTTCTGCGATGAGCACCGATACCCACGCAGCCGGCGCGCACGACCACCACCACGAGGGCGGCCACGCCCACAGCACGTTCTCGGGCTACATGCTCGGCTTCGTGCTCTCGGTCGTGCTCACCGCGATCCCGTTCTGGCTGGTGATGAGCGGCGCGCTGCCGAGCAAGCAGATCACCGCGCTGGTGATCATGGCCTTCGCAATCGTGCAGATCGTCGTGCACATGGTCTACTTCCTGCACATGAACACGACCTCCGAGAACGGCTGGACCATGATGGCGCTGATCTTCACCATCGTGATGGTGGTGATCGCGCTGTCGGGTTCGCTGTGGGTGATGAGCCACCTCAACAGCAACATGATGCCGATGCACCAGATGAACGGCATGAAGTGAGCGAAACCGGGACCGTGACGGGTGAGGACGGAGATGCGCGCAGCAAGGCTGCGCGGTCGCCGTCCTTGTGGCTCACGGTCCTCTCGCTCATTGCTTTCGTGCTTCTGATCGCGCTCGGCGTCTGGCAGATCGAGCGCCGCGCCTGGAAGCTGGCGCTGATCGACCGGGTCGAGCAGCGCGTCCACGCGCCGGCTCAGCCGATTCCCTCGCCCGCTTCGTGGTCCACCGTCAGCGCCGCAAATGACGAATACAGGCACGTCAGCCTCAGCGGGCGCTTCCTGCATGAGAGCGAGACGCTGGTTCAGGCCGTTACCGAGGAAGGCCCCGGCTATTGGGTGCTGACGCCGCTTGCGCGCGACGACGGCACGCTGGTCCTGATCAATCGCGGCTTCGTGCCGTCCGAGCGCCGCGACGCATCGACGCGCCGGGACGGCAATCCGCAAGGTCGGGTCGAGATCACCGGCCTCCTGCGCATCACCGAGCCGAAGGGCGGTTTCTTGCGAACCAACGTGCCCCAGCACAACCGCTGGTACTCGCGGGACGTCGCCGCCATTGCGGCGGCGCGCGGCCTTCGCGAGGTCGCGCCCTTCTTCGTGGACGCCGACGCCGGATCACAAATCGCCGGCGGCCCAATCGGCGGATTGACCGTGATCCGCTTTCCCAATAACCACCTGATCTACGCGCTGACGTGGTTTGCCCTGGCTTTCATGCTGGCCGGCAGACTTTTCGTCATATTCGGCGGCGGGCTGTTCCGTCGCAAGCGCTTCGTCCACGACAAGGCCGGCGGCTCGGATGCCGACGCCCGCAGGACGGGATCAGATGCTGGAACGATCGTCGAGCCGACCTGACGACGGGAAAACGCTTTCCCAGACGCTTGGGCGTGACGGGCAAGCCGTCACGCTGCAATCGCAGGCCGACGCGCGCAGCGAGCTGATCGGCACCATGCCGACCGAGGACGAGACCAACCGCAAGAACATGGCGCTGCTGATCCAGCTGCGCTGGACCGCGGTGGTCGGCCAGATCGTGACCATCGGTGCCGTGCATTTCGGCCTCGACATCCCCCTGCCGCTGGAGCGGATGGGCGCGGTGATCGGCGCGCTGGTGCTGCTCAACGTCTCCAGCCTGGTCTGGGTGCGCCATCGCGCTGCGATCACCAACAACGAGCTGTTGGTCGCCTTGATACTGGACGTCGCCGCGCTGACCGCGCAGCTCTATCTCTCCGGCGGCGCCACCAATCCTTTCACCTCGCTGTTCCTGCTCCAGGTGACGCTCGGTGCGGTGCTGCTCGATGCCCGATCGACCTGGTCGCTGGTGGCGCTGACCTGCGCCAGCTTCGTCTGGCTGACATTGGCCTACCGGCCGCTCGATCTGCCGCCCAATCCGTTGAGCGAGACCTATACGCTCACCGTAACAGGCATGCTCCTGGGCTTCGTGCTCAACGCCGTGCTGCTCGTCGTGTTCGTCACCCGCATCAACAGGAATTTGCGCGAGCGCGACGCGCATCTGGCGGCGCTGCGCCAGCATGCCGCCGAACAGGACCATATCGTGCGCATGGGCCTGCTCGCCTCCGGTGCGGCGCATGAGCTCGGCACGCCGCTCGCCTCGCTCTCGGTAATCCTCAGCGACTGGCGCCGCATGCCCGATCTTGCCGCCGATCAGGAGCTTGCCGAGGACCTCGCGGAGATGGAAACCTCGTTGCAGCGCTGCAAGTCGATCGTGACAGGCATCTTGGTGTCGGCGGGCGAAGCGCGCGGCGAAGGCTCCTCGCCGACGACGGTGACGGCCTTCGTCACCGCGCTGGTCGACGAATGGCGCAATGCGCGCTCCGCCCGCACGCTCTACTTCGTCAACACCTTCGGCGAGGACGTCGCAATCGTCTCCGACGTCGCGCTGAAGCAGGTGATCTTCAACGTGCTCGACAACGCCTATGAGGTCTCGCGCGAGTGGGTCGAGCTCGTCGCCGAGCGCGAGGGCGACAATCTCGTGCTGTCGATCTCCGACCGCGGCCCGGGCTTTGCGCCGGAGATGCTGGCGCAGCTGGGCAAGCCCTACCAGTCGAGCAAGGGTCGCGCCGGCGGCGGGCTCGGCCTGTTCCTGGTGGTGAACGTCGTGCGCAAATTGGGGGGCACCGTGAGCGCCAAGAACCACAGGAAGCGCGGCGCCACGGTGCGCCTCACGCTGCCGCTCGCAACATTGGCGATCGGAGGGAATTTTGACGCCTGACCGTTCGCTGATCGTTGTCGAGGACGATGCGGGTTTTGCCCGCACGCTGAAGCGCTCGTTCGAGCGCCGCGGCTACGAGGTGGTACTCGCCGCCTCGATCGAGGAGGTGCGCCAGGTGCTGGAGGAACGCTCTTTCGGTCATGCCGTGGTCGACCTCAAGCTCGGCGGCGCCTCGGGCCTTGCCTGCGTCGAGCTCCTGCACACGCATGACCCGGACATGCTGATCGTGGTGCTGACCGGCTTTGCCAGCATCTCCACCGCGGTCGAGGCGATCAAGTTGGGGGCCTGCCACTATCTGGCAAAGCCGTCGAACACCGACGACATCGAGGCCGCCTTCCACAAGGCCGAAGGCAACGCCGAGGTCGCGCTCGATTCGCGGCCGACCTCGATCAAGACGCTGGAATGGGAACGCATCCACCAGACCTTGATCGAGACCGACTTCAACATCTCGGAAGCGGCCCGCCGGCTGGGCATGCACCGGCGGACGCTGGCGAGGAAGCTCGAGAAGCGCCCGGTGAAGTAGGAGCGCTATCGCCATTTGAGAGCATTCCCTGCGGCCCATCCTTCGAGACGCCCGCTTTAAGCGGGCTCCTCAGGATGAGGCAGAGTGCGCGGCAGCAGTTTTCAACGAGCACTGATGCTGATGAGCCTCATCCTGAGGAGGCGCGTCAACGCCGTCTCGAAGGACGAGGCGTGCGCACCGGCCGCTATTTGCCGAACTGCGCGATCAATTCGGCTAGCGCGACGTGGCCTGTGCACGATCCCGTTCCCGGATCAGACCCGCCGTCCTCCAGAGCGGTGGCGTAGAGGACCGCGGGATCGGCTTCGAGGCGCGCGCGCAGCGCCGCCAGCTTCGGCCAGCGGCTCCTCTCCGCGACCGCGTGGAAGTCGAGCCAGCGCGCGACGCCGACGAGCACGGCGTCGGCGAGGGTCGGCCGCTCTCCGAGCAGGAATTGCCGCGTTTCGATCATCTCTTCCAGCTTGTCATGACGCTCGATGACCCTTGCTGTGCCAAAGGCGCGCAGGACCGACTTCGCGGCAGGCTCCATGGCTTCGGCTTCCAATGCGGCCCACAGCGGCGCGAAGGCGGCGGTGAAACCGGTATTCACGAATGCCATGAGCTGATGCATGCGATCGGCTTGCCGCGAAGAGGGATCGAAGCTGATGCGGCGTTCGACATCCCTGGCCTCTAGCCAGGCCGCGATCGCCATCGTTTCCGTCAGCACCTCGCCCTGCCCGGTGATGAAGACCGGCGTCTCGTGTCGCGGATTGATACGGGCGTATGACGGGTTTCGCATCTCGCCCAACATATCGATCCGACAGAGCCGATATGGCTTGCCCAGCCATTCGAGAGCCGCAACGAGCCCCATGGAGCTTCCCTTCGGAAAGCCGTAGAGTAGAATTGGGTCCATGATCCATTCTCCGTGATTTCTGATGATCACGCTGCGCAGCGGTGATGCGACCCTAGCCGCTCGCCGCATCAAGTAAATTACGAACTTTTTTGTAACCTGGAGGCGCCGATGAAGGATCTCGTGTCGAGATGTCCGATCGAGGAAGTGATGCAGATTCTGAGCGGTCGCTGGCCGACGCTGCTGATCTATTATTTGAAGCAGGGCACCAAGCGCTTCAGCGACTTGCGCCGAGACAATCCGACCATCTCGCACAGGATGCTCGCGCTCGAGCTCCGCAAGCTGGAGGACGCCGGCATCGTCAGCCGCACGGAATTCGGCGGTTATCCGTTGCGCGTGGAGTACGATCTGACGGCCGCCGGTCACGCGCTCGTGCCGTTGATCGATGCCTTGGGGAACTGGTGGACGTCGGTTGCGGCAGCGGCTGACGGAGAAGGCCGCCGGAATGAAATCAGCGTCTCGGCAAGGGCGCAGCGAACCAGCGGCTGAAGGCCCAAGTGTGGAGACTGTGAGAGACTGCCGTGACAATGCTCGTCGAGCGCTTCAACCTGCCGGCTGCGGCTTCGCCCGCGCCGATCGAGCGCGATGCCGAAACAGTTCAGTTCGCACAGGCCGCGCTGGCGTCCGCCAAGCGGGAGGGCCTGCAACTTGCGGTGCGGGCGCGCTATGTCGCCCTGGTCGTCATTGGCTGCCTGATCATGGCGATCAACCCGGCCTGGGAGCAGCTCTACTACGTGGCGCTGCTCGGCTTGTTCGCACTGATCGGCTGGGCCCAGGTCAGGGTTGGGCGGGTGGGCGTGTCACGGCCGGAATTGGCACTCCTGTTTTGCGACCTGGCGCTGCTCACGTGCCTCATCGTGATTCCCAATCCGTTCGGAGCCTCGTACTGGCCGGTCGCGATGCAGTTCCATTCCGGCAACTTCATCTATTTCTTCGTGCTGCTCGCGGGCGCCACATTGGCCTATACCTGGCGGACTGTGATTGCGGTCGGCATGTGGACGGCTGCGCTCTGGATCATCGGCATCGCCTGGGTGTGGTGGCAACCCGATCGCGATCCTGCGCTGACGGCCCGCATCGCAGCCGCAACAGGCGACGATCAGCGCTTGTTTGCGATGATCTCGCCCAGCGCGATCGTAATCCACGTTCGCATCCAGGAGATCGTCGTATTCATGATCGTGGCCGTGACCTTGGCGCTCGCGGTCCGCCGCAGCAACGACCTCCTGATCCGGCATGCCGCGGTGGAGCGCGAGCGCGGCAACCTCGCGCGCTACTTCTCACCCAATGTCGTGGCGGAATTGTCGAAACAGGACGAGCCGTTGAAGCAGGTGCGCACGCAACACGTCGCGGTGCTGTTCGTGGACATCGTCGGCTTCACGGCCTTTGCCGACGGGCGCTCGCCGCAGGAGGTGGTGCGGACGTTGCGGGAATTCCACGGCTTGATGGAGCACGAGGTTTTCCGTCATAGCGGCACGCTCGACAAATATCTCGGGGACGGATTGATGGCGACGTTCGGCACGCCGTTCGCGGGCGAGCACGACGCCAGCAACGCGCTGCGATGTGCGCAGGCGATGATCGCCGCGGCCGAGGGTTGGAACGATCGGCGGGCAGCGTCAGGCGAGCCAAAGCTGCACGTGAGCTTTGGCTTGCATTATGGGCCGGTGGTGCTCGGCGACCTCGGGCAGACCTGTCTGGAATTTGCCGTGATCGGCGCGACCGTCAACGTGGCAAGCCGTCTCGAGGCCTTGACCCGCACCCTGGGCTGCGCGCTGGTGGCAAGTGACGACCTCGTCAGCCAGGCGAAGGCCGAGCTGGGCGGCGCAGCCGCAACGTTTCAGTCATTGGAAGCGCGAGAGGCGCGGGCGGTCCGCGGCATTCAGCAGCCGATCGCGATCTGGACCCAGCCGCGCGGCGCGTAGAGCCGAACTCCCGCGGCCTCAGGAAGCCAAAGAAAAAGCCCGGCCAAACGGCCGGGCTTTTGATTGCTTGCGTTCGGTGCCGGCTTACGCGGCCTCGTCGGCGACGGTGCTGTCGTCGCCATCGGTATCGTCGGTATCACCCTCTGCATCCGTGTCTGCTTCGCCCTCGGCAGCTTCCGCCTTGGCATTGCGGCGCGGGCTCTTGGCGAGCTGCGCCTCGATCTCCTTGACCGCTTCGGTCTCGGTCGAGTGCTGCACCACCGCGATCTCGCGGGACAGGCGGTCGAGCGCCGCTTCATAGAGCTGGCGTTCCGAGTAGGACTGCTCGGGCTGCGATTCCGAGCGATAGAGGTCGCGCACGACTTCCGCGATCGCGACGATGTCGCCCGAATTGATCTTCGCTTCGTATTCCTGGGCGCGGCGCGACCACATGGTGCGCTTGACGCGGGCGCGGCCCTTGAGCGTTTCCAGCGCCTTCTTGACCAGCGCCGGATCGGACAGCTTGCGCATGCCGACATTGGCGACCTTGGCGGTCGGCACGCGCAGCGTCATCTTGTCCTTGATGAAGTTGATGACGAACAGCTCGAGCTTCGCACCGGCGATCTCCTGCTCCTCGATGGCCAGGATCTGGCCGACGCCGTGAGCGGGATAGACCACGAATTCGTTGGCCTTGAAGCCCTGACGCTGGGTCACGACCTTCTTTTCCTCGACCTTCGGCGCAGCCGCGGGCTTGGCGGCCGGCTTGGCGGCGACGGGAGCCTTGGCGGGCGCAACGGCAACAGGAGCCTTCGTCGCGGCGGGCTTGGCAGCGGGGGCCTTGGCAGTCACAGGCTTGACATTCAAAGGCTTGGCGGCAGCAGGCTTGGCAGCGGTCGCTTTCGCGGCCGGTTTGGCAGTCTTGTTAGGCATTGCGCTTCTTTTGTTCTTCGAGGACTTTGCAGCCGGCGCCTTCGTCGCGGTCCGACCCTTGGATGCGCTACGGCTGGCCGCGGCGACTTTTTTGGCCTCCTTATGGGAAGCCCTCGCTGAAGTACTCTTTTTACGCGTTTTCTGTGACACAGCCTGCGCGCGGAAACTGCCACGCCCCTGTTCGACATTTGGTTTCACGGGAACCCAGAGGGGCCAACGGGGCTGACGGGGTTCGGCTTAATGTGCCCAATATAGCACATTTCCCGCAAAAATCAATGATTTAGGGGTCTTCAGGGCTGGTTTTCGGCGGCAGCGCCGCTATTAGGGTTAAGTTTGGACGCGAATTAGTCCCCAGAGCCGGGGTTCGGAGAAAAATATTTCTCGAACTTGCCTTCCATGCCGTCGAATTCCTTGGCGTCGGCAGGTGATTCTTTCTTCTGGGTGATGTTCGGCCAGCTCTTGGCGTAGTCGGCGTTGACCTGGAGCCACTTTTCGAGGCCCGGTTCCGTGTCCGGCTTGATGGCGTCGGCGGGGCATTCCGGCTCGCACACGCCGCAATCGATGCACTCGTCGGGATGGATGACGAGCATGTTGTCGCCCTCGTAGAAGCAATCGACCGGGCAGACCTCGACGCAGTCGGTGTACTTGCACTTGATGCAGTTTTCAGTGACGACGTAAGTCATCCAACGCTCCGAAAAGCTCTTTTAGAAGTCGCGGCTTGCCTAGCGCGGATGGCCGGGCGCCGCAAGGTCGGGAAGGCCCGATCATGACGGCTTTGTGTGTTTGATCGATCAAGAAATGAATGCAAAGCGCAATTAATTGCGCGTCCCGAGCTCCTCGTAGAGCACGCGAGCCGAGGCGGCATCGCCACGGCGCTCGTTGAAGGCGGTGACCTTCAGCACGCGCACGGTGCGATCGAGCGCGATGGTGAGGACGTCGCCAAGCTTGATCGCATGGCCCGGCGACGTCTCGCGCACGCCGTTGACGCGGACATGGCCGGTGACGACGAGCTCGGCCGCGGAGGTGCGCGCCTTCACCACCCGCGCGTGCCACAGCCATTTGTCGATACGCTGCCGCTCGGTCGTCGTCGTCGTGGGATTACTCCTTCCGCCCCAGCTGCTCTTTCAGCGCGGCGAGCTTGGCGAAGGGCGAGTTCGGATCGATCGGACGATCGCGCTCGCGCGGGTTCGCGCTCGAGGCGTAGGGACGCAGCGAGGGACCCGACTCGCGATCACGGCGGTCGCGGCCCTTGTCGCGGTCGCGGCCGCGATTGTCGCGGCCCTTGTCGCGATCTCCGCCGAACTTCTTGTTGTCGCGGTTGCGATCGCGATCCTTGTCGCGGTCCCCCTTGCCCTGGAAGCTGCGATTGCGGTCGTCGCGGCGCTCACCGCCCTCGCCGCCTTCACGCGGCTTGCGGAAGTCGCGTCCGCCATCGCGGCGATGGCCGCCGCCGTGACGATGGCCCGGCTTCGCGCCGTCGGCGGCTTCGCCGGGCGCGGCGCTCGCAGCATCGGGTGCAGCGCCAGCCTCAGCGCCGGGCCGCGGACGCTGGTTGTTGTGGCGCTGATGGCGATGGCGCTCGTGGCGCGGCTTGCGATCCTCGTGACGACCGGCAGGGCGCCAGACCTCGACCAGCTCGGGCTCGGCCGGTGCGACTGTTGCCTCAGGCGCGGCAGCATCGGGGGATGCAGCAGCTTCCGTCGCGGCGGTCTCGGCGGCAGCCGCTTCGAGGCCGGCAGCCTCGGCGGGCGTCGCAGCCTCTTCTGCGGGCGGCGCGATTCCGGGGGCGTCCTCGGGCGTGACGGGCGCTTCCGGAGACGCTTCCAGCGCTGGCTCCTCGTGAGCCGCCGCAGGAGCGGGCTCGTCGTGCGGCTCCATGCCGGGCGCGTCTTCGACGGTGACGGATTCGGCCGTAGCCTCAGCGGCCGGGGCCTCAGCCGGCAGGCCGGCAACGGCTTCAGCCGCAGTCTCGGTCGAGGTCTCCGCGCTGCCTTCAGCGGGCGGCGTCTCGGCCGCGACGGTCTCAGTGACGATCTGCTCGGTCACGACCTGCTCGGCGACCACAGGCTTCGGCGGCAGCGGCGGGCGCTTCTCCATGCGATAGCCGAGCGCGCGCAGCACGGAGGCGAAATCCTCGCCGGCAGATCCGGTCAGCGAGGTCATCGCCTGCGTCACCACGAAGCTGCGGCCGTCGAACGCGCCGGCGGGCTTCTCGCCCGGCGAATTCTCGCGCCAAGCCAGCGCCGGGCGGATCAGGTCGGCGAGGCGCTCCAGAATGTCGACGCGCACCGCGCGCTCGCCGGCCTGCTTGTAGCCGAGCACGCGATAGGCATCGCGCGGCAGCGCCTTGTCGACCGGGAACGAGGTACGCCCCGAGGAGGCCAGATGCTGCGCGCCCGAGAGCGCGGAGAGATCGACATTGTCCTGCTTCAGCGCCCAGAGCAGCGCGGCGAGCGCACGCGCGGCGGGCTTGAGCAGGCCGGGGAAATAGATGTGATAGGCGCCGAAGCGGACGCCGTATTTGCGCAACACGGCGCGCGAGGACTGGTCGAGATCCTTCAGCTCGCTGGCGATCTTCGGACGCTCAAGCACGCCGAGCGCCTCGACCAGCTGATAGGCGATGCCGCGGGCAATGCCGGTGACGTCCTCGGCCTTCGACAGCTCGAACATCGGCCCGAGCAGCTTTTCGATGTGCGTCTTGAGCCAGAGCTCGAGCCGCGCCTGCACCTTGTCGCGAGGCGCGCCGGTCAGGCGCTCGTCCGAGATGATGCGGATGCGCGGATGCAGCGCCTCGTCTGCGGCAGCAAGGCGCGCCACGGCATCGCCGGTCCAGCGGATGATGCCTTCGGAGGTGAGCACGAACTGATCGTCCGGCGCATTGCCCAGCTTTTCGGCGCGCGCGTTGATCTCGCCGGCGAGCACCGCTTGCGCTGCAGCCTGCAAGGCTTTCGCATCGGAGCCGGCTTCCGCCGCATCCGGTGCAAAGGTGAAGCCATCGAGGCGGCCGATGACATGGCCTTCGACGATGACTTCGCCGGTCTTGCCGATTTCAGTATTCAAGCTCGTGTTCTCCCGCAGGCGGCGCATCAATACACTGGTCCGGCGATCAACGAAACGCTCAGTCAAGCGTTCATGGAGCGCATCCGATAATTTATTTTCGACCTCCCGCGCGATCCCCTGCCAGCGTTCCGGGTCTTTCAGCCAGTCCGGGCGGTTGGCGACGAAGGTCCAGGTGCGGATCTGGGCGATTCGGGCCGAGAGCGTGTCGATGTCGCCGTCGATGCGGTCGGCCTGGGTGACCTGGGACTCGAACCAGGCATCGGGAATGCAGCCCTTGCGCATCAGGAAGCCGTACAGCGTCGTCACCAGCTCGGCATGGGCGGCCGGCGACAGCTTTCTGTAGTCCGGGACCTGGCAGGCTTCCCAGAGCCGCTCCACGGCAGCCTTGCCCTGCGCGATATCGCGCACCTCGCCGTCGCGGGCGGCGTGATCGAGCACGCGCATGTCCTCGGCGATCGGCGCGCGCGTCAGCGTCTCGTGGCCGGGGGCGAGGTTCAGCGAGACCTGGAGCGCGCCGAGCGAGGAGAAATCGAGCTTCGAATTACGCCATTGCAGCACCTTCACGGCATCGAAGGTGTGGTTCTGCAGCGCGTTGACGAGGTCGGGCTCGAACGGCGCGCAGCGGCCCGTGGTGCCGAAGGTGCCGTTGCGGGTGGCGCGGCCGGCGCGGCCTGCGATCTGCGCGAATTCGGACGGTGTCAGGCGGCGGAACTGGTAGCCGTCGAACTTGCGGTCGGAGGCGAAGGCGACGTGATCGACGTCGAGATTGAGGCCCATGCCGACGGCGTCGGTGGCGACGAGATAATCGACGTCGCCGTTCTGGAACATCGCGACTTGCGCGTTTCGTGTGCGCGGCGACAGCGAGCCCAGCACCACGGCGGCGCCGCCATGCTGGCGGCGGATCAGCTCGGCAATCGCGTAAACTTCATCGGCCGAGAACGCGACGATGGCGGTGCGGCGCGGCTGGCGCGTGATCTTGCGATCGCCGGCGAATTCGAGCTGCGACAATCTGGGCCGCGTGATCATGGACACGCCTGGCAACAGGCGCTCGATGATCGGGCGCATGGTGGCGGCGCCCAAGAGCAGCGTCTCGTCGCGGCCGCGGCGGTTGAGGATTCGATCGGTGAAGACGTGGCCGCGCTCGAGATCGGCGGCGATCTGGACCTCGTCGACGGCGAGGAAGGAGACGTCGATATCGCGCGGCATCGCCTCGACGGTCGAGACCCAATAGCGCGGATTCCTAGGCTTGATCTTCTCCTCGCCGGTGACGAGCGCGACGCTGGCCTCGCCGGATCGAGCGGCGATCTTGTTGTAGACCTCGCGCGCGAGCAGGCGCAGCGGCAGGCCGATCATGCCCGAGGGATGCGCCAGCATCCGCTCGATGGCGAGATGGGTCTTGCCGGTGTTGGTCGGACCGAGCACCGCAGTGACGCCCGCGCCGGGTGCGCGCTCGGAAGCGAAGGGGGAGGAGGAAAAAGCCATGTCTATCGGATTAGGTAATGGCGATTTGGGCGAATGTCAGTGCTGGATGGGGCGGTGAGGGGGCTGGCTCTTCGTTCCTCATCCTGAGGAGCGCGTCAGCGCGTCTCGAAGGATGAAGGCCCGGCTGGTGCTGCTGGGCGAGCCAAGCCCCTCGCCCTTCGAGACGGCCGCTTGCGCGGCCTCCTCAGGGTGAGGGGCACACCGCGGGCGTGAAAACGCCCGCCCCAAATCCCGCGCAACTGTCTCACTTTGCGACGCTTTTCCCGTTCGCTTTAAGCTTCGGAACGACTCTAGAACGAATCGCGGCCGAATCGCTGACTCCCCTGTGAGTCCCGTTCCGTTCACGCAACATGTCGCGGGACTCGTCTTGGTTGCGCACTAGATGGAGTTTTGCGGGAGCGCACAAGCGACCGGGGTGGTTAAAGCTGGGGATGGTGTCGAGTCGAATCAGAATCGGGGAGGAGTCAAATGGATTCCCTGAGCAGGCGGGCTGGCCAAACAAAGAGTGCGAAAACAACCCCATGCACAGTAGGTAAGTGATTGATTTTGCTTAGCCTACGCCGAACGCTCGTCATTCCAGGGCGCGACGCAGTCGCGAGCCCTGAATCCATCGCGCAACCGTCTCTGCGGCCTGATGGATTCCGGGTTCGCGCCAAGGGGCGCGCCCCGGAATGACGGCGGAGAGAGCGGTGCGGCCTCCTTGCCTACTGCGTCTTCGCGACCCTTGGCGGCTGGGGCGACGTGATGAAGCTGGTGGCTTCCAGCATGGCCGGCCCCAGGGGCGTCGGCACTTTCAGCCAGAACGGGACCAGGATGCGCGTGCCGGCGATCGGGGCGAACGCGATCTCCATGTTGCGCTGGGCGGCGAGGTATTTGATCACCGGGCGGTCGGGGATGTAGCCGGCGATCGGCACGAAATAGATCGCGCAGACCACGACCGGGCCCTTGTAGCCCTTCTCCGCCTTCACGGTCTCCATGCGCTTGAAATCGAGCTTGAGCTCGTAGCGCATGCGGCCGTCGAACACCGGCGCGGAGCTGTGGCAGGCGTCCTGCGAAACGGGATCACCGGTGCCGGGCACGCGCAGCAGCGAGGCCGTCATGGGGTCCCAGACACCGCGGCGGTGCGCCTCGGTGACGACGATACGATCAGGATCGACCGGTGGCTCCGGCAAAATGGCGAAATCCTTCACATTGCCCTTGTCGAGGGTGATGCGGATCTCTTCGGTCTTCTTCTGGGTGGTGGTGGAGGCCTGGTAGCCGGTCGCAACCAGCGCGCCGCCAACGACGCGCCCCTGGCTGGCGCCGGTGCCGGACCCGCCCGTGAACGACTTCAAAAGCCCGGTGGTGCCGCCGGCGGCCGCCGCCGAGAACACGTCGTCCTGGATATCGATGTTCCAAGCGCCCTTGCCGACGGGAATGCCCGCCAGCGTCGCCTCATATTGCGCCTCGAGCTTACCTTGCGCCGCCGCGGGCGCTGCGCCGGACGCCAGGCCCAGCACCGCCGCCAGGCCACAAAGCGCCATCAGCCGGCCGGCCAAGGGGACGTCCAAGCGGACGCCCCGACACAGACAGGCTGAGCGCAGGACTTGCGCGAAATGAAGCGTTGTCGGCACGAAACAATCCAATCAGAGCGCGATATGCTGTTACTTAAGCCAAAACCGGCGACAAACAATGTGTCGGGGCATGCAGCCCCGGGAACTCCACCGGACTCTTCGAGGGCGAATACGCCCTTTATGTGATGGTAAGGGCGACAATCATTGCCGTTTTGGTGATCGGAAGGTAACGGGGGGCGTTCCGAGCTCTCCCCACCCTCAGCTGTCATGCCCCGCGAAGGCGGGGCATCCAGTACGCCGCAGTGCCTCTGGTCAGCCGCGCCGCCGCGGAGTACTGGATCGCCCGCCTTCGCGGGCGATGACACCGAGGATGGGGCACGAGATCCCGGGTTCGGGCTCTGCCCGCCCCGGGACGACGGGCCAAAAACGGCCCGTCGCCTTGACGCAAGGCCCCTTCCCCCCTATACGTCCGCCCGCTCCCTGCAAGGACGAAAGAATTTGCCCCCGTGGCGCCGAAATGGCGGCCGCACTCGTTGGGGGTTCGAACTAAAGGATTTATGCCATGTCTCGCCGCTGCGAACTGACGGCCAAGGGCCCCCTCGTCGGCCACAAGGTCAGCCACTCCAACATCAAGACCAAGCGCCGCTTCCTGCCGAACCTCGTCAACGTGACGTTCATCTCGGAAGCCCTGGGCCGCAACGTGCGCCTGCGCGTCTCCACCAACGCGATCAAGAGCGTCGACCACAATGGCGGCCTCGATGCCTACCTGCTCAAGGCCAGCACCGAGGCGCTCTCCCCGCGCGCGGTCGAGCTGAAGCGCGCCATCCAGAAGAAGGTCGGCGACACCCAGCCTGCGAAGCAGGCGAGCTGAGATTTTTTGGAATTGGGCGGGGGCTAAGTGGCGTCGCGTGGCGTAAGCTTAGCCAGTAGAGTTTGAGTAGCGGCCGGATCGGAAGATCCGGCCGTTTTTGTTTTGTGGGCGGCGCCTGCGTACCGACGAAAGTGTACTTGCGTGCGGCGACTCATCTAAGCATCTTTTAGTTGCTCCAAATTTGAGTCGCCGCCTCACCACTCGTGAGCAATTTCAAGACGAATTCCGTCGGAAAGTTGAGAATCAATCGACCGCCTTTTAGATACGCCTACGCCCTTGTCAAAATATAAATCTAACTTGCCCAAAGTTTTCGATTCGCGCAACCTGTGGTCGCACTCGACGCCACTTTTGCCGCGCTGCACCCCAGCACACCATTTCCCTCCTCTCGGGATGCCCCTTCATCCGATGGCCTTGGTTCTCCGCCATACTCGCTCCGGTAGCATCCGCCGGCACGCCCCGTAGAGCACGCGCGCGACACCGACCGCGCCCCCTCACCGAACAACCTCGTCCATCTGTTGGACGGCACCGGCAACGAGATCTCGGAGAACATCTCCAACGTCCTGAAGCTCTATCGCTGCCTGCGCAAGACGGACAAGCCCACGCCGCGACAGATGGCGCCCTTCGACTCCGGCGGCCGTCACCGCAGCGCCACCCGTAAACAGCTCGCGCGCGCGTTAACCGTCCATTAACCAACGCATCCTAGCCTGCTGCAATCGTCCAGCCATCACTAGCTCGAAATCCCTTCCCGGTTCGCTCCAGGAGAAGCGCGGATGTGCGTTGAGTTGTTGACGTATGCCGATCTCGGTGCCCGCCTCAATGTCTCGCGCGAGGCCGCGCGGGCAGTGGCGCGGCGTCGGCGGTTGCCGCGCTCGCGGTCGGACGACGGCAAGGCGGTGGTGAGCGTCGATCTCGCCACTCTCCGCTACACCCCCCGCCCGCGACGAGCCCGCCGGGCAGATCCCATCGCGACCTCCCTGGCCAGGATCGAAGCCGTCAAGACCGAGGTCTTCAAGGCGGAGATCGCGCGGCTCGAATCCGTCGCAACCGCCTACAGGGCCGTGTTCGAGCGCGAGCGCGAGCGCGCCGATCGCCTCGCCGTCGAGCTGACGCAGGCGGCCGCCGAGACGACGGCCGCCAATGCATGGGCGGCACGACTGGAAGACGAAGTGACGGCGCTGCGGAGCGATCGCCGCCCTGGCGGCTCGATCGCGGGACACGCGGCGCGTCGGTTGGGACATCTGGCCGCCTTCATTGTGCAAGCAGACCGCGCGGCCCGCAGGTAGGACTCAGAACTTTCTTTAGTCCCCGGCTTGCCGGAGCAATCGCGAGGGAAGAATGACTGGCAACACCGATATTCATGAAATGAAGGCTCGCATCGTCGTGTTCGGCGTCGGCGGCGCCGGCGGCAATGCCGTCAACAACATGATCACGGCCGGGCTGCAAGGGGTCGAGTTCGTGGTCGCCAACACCGACGCGCAGGCGCTGGCGATGTCGAAGGCGAACCGCCTCATCCAGCTCGGCACGCGGGTAACCGCAGGCCTCGGCGCCGGCTCGCAGCCGGAACTGGGACGCGCCGCAGCCGAAGAGGCGATCGACACGATCCGCGAGCAATTAACCGGCGCGCACATGGTGTTCGTGACGGCAGGCATGGGCGGCGGCACCGGCACCGGGGCTGCACCCGTCGTCGCCAGAATCGCGCGCGAGCTCGGCATTCTCACCATCGGCGTGGTCACCAAGCCGTTCTACTTCGAGGGCTCGCGCCGCATGCGCTTTGCCGAAGCCGGCATCGAGGAGCTGCTGAAGACGGTCGACACCCTCCTGATCATCCCGAACCAGAACCTGTTCCGTGTGGCCAGCGAGAAGACCACGTTCGCCAATGCCTTCGCCCTTGCCGACCAGGTGCTTTATTCGGGCGTGGCCTGCATCAGCGACCTCATCGTCAAGGAAGGCCTGATCAATCTCGATTTTGCCGACGTCCTCTCCGTCATGAAGGAGAAGGGCAAGGCCATGATGGGACGGGGCGAGGCTTCCGGCGAGAAGCGCGTGCTCGCAGCCGCCGTGGCCGCAATTTCCAATCCCCTGATCGAGAATCCCTCGATCAAGCGCGCCAGTGGCCTCATCATCTCCATCACCGGCGGCAAGGATCTCATGCTGTACGAGGTCGACGAAGCGGCGACCCGCATTCGCGACGAAGCCGACCCGGACGCCAACATCATCGTCGGTGCGTCGTTTGACGAAAGCTTAGAGGGCATCGTCCGCGTCTCGGTGGTGGCGACGGGTATCGATAATCTCGATCCGGCGCAGGCGCTACCAGTGGAAACCGCCCTCACCCAGCTCGCCGGCAGGCTGCGCAACGACGGCCGCCGCATCGCCGATCGCATCGAGCGCAGTGCCCCCCTTCCGCAAGCGGCAAGCCCGCCGCTGCGGCCGCAGCCGCACCACCCCGTGGGACCGCCGGCACGGCCGAGCCTGGACCATGCGCAGCAGGCGGCGCTTCAGCCGCTGGATCCTTACGGGCGTGCGCCTGCGCGCAATGCGCCCGACGAGAGCGCTCTCGATATTCCGGCCTTCCTGCGCCGCGCGGCGAACTGAGCGGCGGCGAGCGGGGAAGTTACCTGCTCGGCAACCAGCGAGCCCAACGACAACTTGTCATCCCGGGGCGCGACGAAGTCGCGAGCCCGGGATCCATAACCACCATCGTGAGTATGGATTCCGGGCTCGCGCCAAGAGGCGCGCCCCGGAATGACGGCGTAGAGCGTGCGCAGCCGCCGAGGCTTCAGGCCGCCGTGCTGTGCGGCTTCTCCGCTGCTTCCTTGTCCGTTTCCTTGTCGCGGGACAGCCAGGCCGGAAAGCGCAGCAGGCGTTCGTTGGTGTCCTTCGGCAGCTCGACGGGCGGCACTTCAACGGCCGAACTCGGCAAGTCCAGCGCCGCGTGGCCGGATCGCACTGCATCCGCGCGCTGATCCAGTTCACGCAACAGGGGATCGAGCACGCTGTCGACCTCGGTCGCCACCGACACCAGGAAACTATTGAGCTCGCGCGCCTCGGGCACAACGGCCGCCGCCGATTCGACCGCCCTGGAGAGACCGTCCACGACAGGTGCAAACGCTCCGGCGGCTTGCTTGATTCGCGTCTTGATCAGTTCGATCTCGCTCAGGACGCGCTCACGCTCTCGCCTTTTCTTCTCCTCCGAAAGGCGGGCTTCAATTTCGGCGATCTGGGCCGTCAGGGTCGTGGCTTCGGATGCGAGCGCATCGCGTCTGCCGCGCGCGCGATCGAGATCGCGGCTGAGATTGTCCACTAAGTCGTCCCTTGCGAACATGGCTTTGCTCCATAGGACAGGCGTTCTGCCCTGTAGGACGGCCTTGGCGCGAACCGCCAGCCTCGCCATCGACCGCATGGCCGGATCGGCCGAAACAGGCATCAACTTCCGTCGCGTCACATGGGCCGACATGGTGATCCCCCATCGTCGACATTAGGCAACCGCATGGTTAACAAGAGATTAATGTCAACACAGCCTTCGGCCATGGGACCGGGTGCCGGCGACGTCGCCTCCTCGCTGCCATCCATTTTCCGCTATACTCGCCCCGGTAGCATCCCCCGGAGGCGCATCCCATGGAATCCGCCCACCCCGCCGACCACAAGCCCGCCGGCAAGAACCTCGTCATCTGCTGTGACGGCACCGGCAACGAGATCTCTGAGAACATCTCCAACGTCCTGAAGCTCTATCGCTGCCTGCGCAAGACGGACAAGACGCAGCCCAGGCAGATGGTGTTTTACGATCCCGGGGTCGGCACCATGACGGAGCCGTCGACGTGGGGGCGCTGGAAGGCCAACATCAAGCTGGTGTGGGGGCTCGCGACCGGATACGGGCTCGATGACAACGTGCTGTCATCCTATTGCTTCCTGGTTCAGCATTACGCGCCCGGCGACAAGATCTATTTGTTCGGCTTCTCGCGCGGGGCTTACACGGTGCGCGTGCTGGCGGGGCTGATCCACAAAATTGGTCTGATCTCGCCGGAGCAGGCGAACCTCGCAGGCTCGGGCCTCATCGCCTACAAGCAATATTCCGGCAGCGGGCGCGGCAACGACGTCGAGGATATCAAGAACATCGTGTTCGACGAGAGCGGGCCGCTGCCGAAGGACGAATTCGACCTCGCCGCGCAGTTCGCGCGCATCACCTCGACGCGCTGGCCGACCATCCATTTCGTCGGCGTCTGGGACACGGTGGCGAGCGTGATCGTGCCGCGCGCCGATCGCTTCTACTGGCCGAGCCTGGAGGAGCTCGCCTTCACACTGCGCGATCCCAGCATCAGGATCTTCCGGCAGGCGATCGCGATCGACGAGCGGCGGCGCATGTTCCGCCTGAAGCCCTACGCGGAGCCGCAGGAGTTCTGGAGCAACCGCTACGTGCCTGACGAGAAGAAGGTGCCGCAAGACATCATGCAGGTGTGGTTCGCCGGCGTGCATTGCGACGTCGGCGGCGGCTATCCGGAGGCCGAGAGCGGCGAGTCCAAATATCCGCTGCTGTGGATGATCGACGAGGCCGAGAAGGCCGGGCTGAAGTTCAACCCGCGCACGGTGAACCAGCTCGCCTGGGGCGTCCAGCGCAAGAACTCGCCGTTCACCTACGTCGAGCCCGCTTTTACCGGGAAGAGCGGCATGCTGCACGATTCCATGACGGCGGCCTGGCGCGTGCTGGAGTTTTTGCCGAAGCGCGCGAAATACCGGGAATGGCCGGCGCGGAAAGTCTATTTCGGCTTCTACATCCCCGATGGCGAGCCGCGTCTGATCCCCGAAGGCGCACATGTGCATGAGAGCGTGCTGAAGCGCATGGCGGTGGAGCCGGACTACCGGCCGGTGAACCTGCCGAAGGATTACGTGACGGTGCCGATGCCGGTGCCGCCGGGGCTGGCGGCGGGGATCGAGGTGGTGCCGGTGACGGAGTGAGGGCGTGGGCACGGCTCGCTGCTCGTCATTGCGAGGAGCCCTTGCGACGAAGCAATCCAGGCTGCCTCCGCGGAGGGATTTCTGGATTGCTTCGCTTCGCTCGCAATGACGGGTGCGGAGACAGACGCGCGCCACATCGCCATTCCCCTCCAGGGAGGGTGGCAGCCCGCTACCGGCGCTTTCTGCTTTCGCTGACACTTTTCGTTAAAATTCTCGGGCGCGGCTTAGGGGGATCGCATCAACTCTTTTCCATGATTGGGACAGATCAGCCGCCGCGACCTGCGGAATTGGAGGAGACGTGCCAATGCATCCGCGCAAGTTTGTCCGTGTGAAGCCCGCGGGCCTGGTGTCACGCCAGGCCAAGATCATCACCGACCCGCGCGCGCCGGTGATCCCGTGCACGCTGATCGACTATTCGCCCGGCGGAGCCTGCGTCGATCTCGGCGGCCAGGTGGCGATTCCCGATCGCTTCGAGCTGCTGCATGTCAACACCAAGAAGCGCTGCCGCATCGCCTGGAAGCGCGGCACGCGCGTGGGCGTGGTGTTTTGAGGGGATAGCGGCCGGTTGCTGGCCCTGCGGCCCTGCCTTTGTGGCAAGGACTCGCCTTGGAGAGATTTTCCCTTGCAGCCATCCTTCGAGACGCCCGCTTTAAGCGGGCTCCTCAGGATGAGGGTGGAGTGCGCGGCGGCAGTTTCTCGACGGGCACCGGCGCCGATGAGCCTCATCCTGAGGAGGCGCGTAGCGCCGTCTCGAAGGACGAGGCGTGCGCGCCGGCCGCCGCCACATCTCACATGCAACAGCCCCGCCCCTGCGCTGCAAACGGTCAGCGTCTTCGCGCATGACTGACGTGGCGGGGTCGGCTAGATTGCGGCCACAACAACACCAACGAATTGTCCGGGGAGACAGGCGTGCACCAGGGACGTGTCGTGTTCGGCGCGATCGAGGAGGTCGTGTTCGGCCGTCCTGCGGCCGGTGCCATCGTCGCGCAGATGGACCGGCTCGGAACGAGCCGTGCCTTCCTGATGGTGTCGGGGACGCTGAACCGGCAAACCGACGTAATCACGAAAATCAGAGAGGCGCTCGGCGCCCGCTGCGCCGGCCTGTTCGATGCGATGCCGGCGCATACGCCGCGCGAGGCTGTGATCGCGGCGACACAAGCGGCGCGCGCGGCGGAGGCGGATCTGATCGTCACAATCGGCGGCGGTTCCATCACCGACGGCGCCAAGGCGGTGCAGCTCTGCCTTGCCAACGGCATCGACGATATCGCCGGCATCGACCGCATCCGCGTGCACAAGGGCGTCGCGCCCGAGATGAAGGCGCCCATCGCGCGGCAGGTCAGCGTGCCGACCACGATCGCCGGCGGCGAGTTCTCATCGATCGCCGGCGTCACCGACCGCGCGAGCCACGTGAAGCAGATGCTGCGGCATCCGCTCGCCGTGCCGCGCGCGACCATCCTCGATCCTGCCATCACCGTGCACACGCCGGAATGGCTGTTCCTGTCGACCGGCATCCGCGCCGTCGACCATTGCGTCGAGGCGATCTGCTCGCGCGAGACGCATCCTTACGCCGATGCGCAGGCGGTGAAGGGCCTCGCCATGCTCGCCGACGCGCTGCCGCGGGTGAAGGCCGACCCTTTAGATCTCGATGCGCGGATGGACGCGCAGATCGGCACCTGGCTGTCGATGGGCGCCCTCGCCGCCGGCGTGCCCATGGGCGCGAGCCACGGCATCGGCTACGTGCTGGGCGGGGCCTTCGACGTGCCGCACGGCTACACCTCCTGCGTCATGCTGCCGGCGGTGATGCGCTGGAACGCGCGCGACAATGCCGAGCGGCAGATGATCGTCGCGGCCGCGATGGGCTATCCCGGCCGCAATGCTGCCGACGTGCTCGATGCCTTCATCCGCTCGCTCGGCATGCCGCGCAGCCTCGCCGACGTGCGCATCTCGCCGGAGCATTTCGACGCGATCGCGGAAGCCGCGATGCGCACGAACTGGATTCCGCGCAACCCGCGCAAGATCGAGGGCCCCGCCGATGTGCGCGAGATCCTGCTGCTTGCCGCCTGATCGACATCCGGAGGATCGATGTACACAGGTCACCACGCCCGCCTGCGTCCGCTGCAGCCCGCCTTCATCATGGCGGCGACCGGCGAGGCCGTCACCTATCGCGACTTGGAGGCGCGCAGCAACCGGCTGGCGCACTTGTTCCGCCAGCACGGCTTGAGGCGGCTCGACCATTATTCGATCTTCATGGAGAACAATGCGCGTTATCTCGAAGTCTGCGGCGCGGGCGAGCGCTCCGGGCTCTACTACACCTGCATCAACTCGTTCCTGACGCCGGGCGAGCTCGCCTATCTGCTCGTCAACAGCCAGTCGAAGATTTTGATAACGTCGATGGCCAAGCTCGCCATCGCGCGCGAGGCGATCGAGGCTTGTCCCGACATCAAGCTCTGCATCGTCGCCGACGGCCCGGGCGAGAGCGAGCGCATCGTTGGCCTATCGGAGGTGACCGCCGGCCTGCCGGCAACGCCGATTCCCGACGAGTGGCTCGGCACCGCCATGCTCTATTCCTCCGGCACGACGGGACGACCTAAGGGCATCCTGCGCCCGCTGCCGGAGGAGAAGCCGAAGCACAATCTGCCGCTGTTCGATTTCCTGTTGAGGCTCTGGCACTACCGCGAGGGCATGGTCTACCTGTCGCCGGCGCCGCTCTATCATTCGGCGCCGCAGGCGGCCGTGAACCTCACGATCCGCATGGGCGGCACCGTGATCATCATGGAAAGCTTCGATCCCGAGCGTTACCTGCAGCTGGTCGAGCAATGGGGCATCACCCACACGCAATTGGTGCCGACGATGTTCTCGCGCATGCTGAAGTTGCCGGAGGAGGTGCGCGCCCGCTACGATCTATCCTCGCTGGAGATCGCCATCCACGCCGCCGCGCCCTGTCCGCCGCAGGTCAAGGACGAGATGATCAAATGGTGGGGACCGATCATCCACGAATATTACGGCGCCACCGAAGGCCTCGGCTTCACCGCCTGCAACAGCGAGGAATGGCTGGCGCATCGCGGCACCGTCGGCAAGGTGCTGCTCGGGGACCTGCACATTCTCGACGAGAACATGCGGGAATGCCCGACCGGCACGCCCGGCCAGGTCTGGTTCAAGACGGCAACGCCGTTCGAATATTTCAACGATCCCGAGAAAACCAAGGAGGCGCGCTCTGCCGATGGGAGCATGAGCACGGTCGGCGACGTCGGCTATGTCGATGCCGACCGCTTCCTATACCTGACCGACCGCGCCACCTTCATGATCATCTCCGGCGGGGTGAACATCTATCCGCAGGAATGCGAGAACCTCCTGATCACCCACCCCAAGGTGGCGGACGCCGCGGTGTTCGGCGTACCCAATGCCGATCTCGGCGAGGAGGTGAAGGCGGTGGTGCAGCCGATGCCCGGCGTGGAGCCGGGGCCGGCGCTCGCCGAGGAGCTGATCGCGTTCTGCGCAAAGTCGCTGTCGCGGCAGAAGGTGCCGCGCTCGGTCGATTTCGAAAAGGAATTGCCGCGGCTGCCGACCGGCAAGCTGTACAAGCGGCTGCTGCGGGACCGGTACTGGGGGAACAAGGTCTCGCGGATCGTGTGAGGGTTTCCGCTACGTAAGGTGCGCAAGCAAGCGCCATACACGCAACTGTCTTCCCGGGGCGCGACGAAGTCGCGAGCCCGGGACCCATAACCCCAGGGAGGAGTTGCGGCATGAGCTGGCAACTCCAAGTCTTCGCCAAACTCCTCCCTTTGGCTATGGATCCCGGATCGGCGCGCGCTTAGGGCGCGCTTGTCCGGGATGACAGCGGAGGTTGCTGATGCGACCTCGCGCAAACTCTGCACAGGAATCGGCTCTTCGCACCTGCACTCCCCATCGTGAGAGAAGCGCCTGAGATATTCCGTCATCCGAATTGTCGAGGGCGCAGCGAGCCTTGCGGGTTGCCTCGCTGCACGCGCCTCGCTATCGTCTGGATAAACAGGCCGCAAAAGGCCGAGGTCCAGGGAGGATGAGCATGCGGAGCGTGTGGGCGCTCGCCGCAATGGCGGCGTTATCTGTGCTGACGGCCTCAACTGCCACGCTCGCCGGCGAGCCCAAGCAGGGCGGCATTTTGCGGATGTATCACCGCGACAGTCCGGCCAACGCCTCGATCCTCGAGGGCGCGACCTATTCGATCAACATTCCCTTCATGGGGGTGTTCAACAATCTCCTCATCTACGATCAGCACATCGCGCAGAACAGCCCCGATACGCTGCGGCCGGACCTCGCCGAAAGCTGGTCCTGGAGCAGCGACAACAAGAAGCTGACGTTCAAGCTGCGCCAGGGCGTGAAATGGCACGACGGCAAGCCGTTCACCTCGGCCGACGTCAAATGCAGCTTCGATCTGTTGATGGGCAAGTCGCAGCAGAAGCTGCGGCAGAATCCGCGCAAGGCCTGGTACAGCGAGGTCAACGAGGTCACGACCAACGGCGAGTTCGAGGTCACCTTCGACCTGAAGCGGCCGCAGCCCTCGCTGCTGGCGATGCTCGCCTCCGGCTACACGCCGGTCTATCCCTGTCATGTCTCGCCGGCGGACATGCGCACCCATCCGATCGGGACCGGGCCGTTCAAATTCGTCGAGTTCAAGGCCAATGAATCGATCAAGCTGACGCGCAATCCCAATTATTGGAAGAAGGGCCTGCCCTATCTCGACGGCATCGAGTACACCATCATCACCAACCGCTCGACCGCGATCCTGGCCTTCGTCGCCGGCAAGTTCGACATGACCTTTCCGACGCACATCACGATCCCGCTTTTGAAGGACATCAAGTCGCAGGCGCCGAATGCGACCTGCGTCGTCGAGCCGACCAACGTCTCGACCAACATCATCGTCAATTCCACCTCCGCGCCGTTCGACAACATCGACATCCGCCGTGCGATGGCGCTCGCGCTCGACCGCAAGGCGTTCGTCGACATCCTGTTCGAAGGCCAGGGCGACATCGGTGGCACCATGCTGCCGCCGCCGCAGGGCCTCTGGGGCATGCCGAAGGACCGGCTGGAGACCATTCCTGGCTATGGCCGCGACATCAATGCCAACCGCGAGGAAGCCAAGAAGCTGATGCAGAAGGCGGGCTACGGTCCGGACAAGCGCCTCGCCGTGAAAGTCTCGACGCGCAACATCGCGGAATATCGCGACCCCGCCGTGATCCTGATCGACCAGCTCAAGACCATCTATATCGACGGCG
The DNA here is from genome assembly GCF_003122645.1 of Bradyrhizobium sp. SUTN9-2. NCBI lineage: Bacteria > Pseudomonadati > Pseudomonadota > Alphaproteobacteria > Hyphomicrobiales > Nitrobacteraceae > Bradyrhizobium > Bradyrhizobium sp. SUTN9-2. Next base: position 1,156,081 of record NZ_LAXE01000001.1, on the reverse strand, counting down.
AGCTCGACGTCGTGGAAACCGCGAACTGGTTCCCGAAGGTCGCGCGCAAGGATTACATGCTCGGCCTCAACCTGACCGGCAATGCCGTCGACGATCCCGACCAGTCGTTCTACGAGAACTATGCCTGCGGCTCGGAGCGGAACTACACCAATTATTGCAACAAGGAGATCGAGAAGCTGTTCGACGTGCAGTCGCAGGAGACCGACATCGGAAAGCGCAGGCCGCTGGTGTGGGACATCGACAAGAAGCTGCAGGAGGACGTCGCCCGCCCGATCATCTTCCATGCCCGCGCCGGCACCTGCTGGCACCCCCACGTCAAGGGCGTCACGATCATGTCGAACAGCTCCTACAACGGCTTCCGCTACGAGGACGTGTGGCTCGACAAGTGACGCGACGCTAACGGCTGGCGCGGAGGGCGGTGCATGTTTGCCTATCTGGTGCGGCGCCTGTTCCTGATGTTCGTGACCCTGTTCGGGATCTCGATCGTCATCTTCTTCCTGCTGCGCATCGTGCCGGGCAACATCGTCGACATCCTGTTCGCCGCCGCCGGCTATGTCGACCCGGCCGACAAGGCCAATCTGGAGAAGGAGCTCGGCATCGACCGTCCCCTGATCGTGCAATATTGGCACTGGATCAGCGGCTTCATGCGCGGCGATTTCGGCTTCTCCTACGTCTCGGAGAAGCCGGCGCTGCAGGAGATCCTGCCGCGGATTCCGATCACGGCAAAGCTCGCCGGCCTCGCGCTGCTGTTCTCGGCATCGATCGGCATTCCGCTCGGCGTCATCAGCGCGGTGAAGCAGGGCACGAAGCTCGACTACGCGCTTCGCGTCGTCAGCCTCAGCGGGCTGTCGCTGCCCTCGTTCTGGCTCGGCCTTCTGATCCTCACAGCGTCCGTGGCGATGTTCGGGCAGATGCCGATCTTCAATCCCAACCCGAAGACCTGGCTCGAGGCGTTCGCGACCTACGCCGTGCCGGCTGCCGCCGTCGGCTTCCGCAGCGCGGCGCTGACCATGCGCATCACGCGCTCCTCGATGCTGGAGGTGCTGCGGCAGGACTACATCCGTACCGCCCGCGCCAAGGGGGCCTCCGAAGCGGCGGTGAACTATCACCACGCGCTGAAGAACGCGATCCTGCCCGTGATCACCGTGATCGGCATCGAGGCCGCGTTCCTGATCGGCGGCCTGATCGTCACTGAGACCGTGTTCAACATCCCCGGCGTCGCGCGCTTCCTGGTGGAGGCGATCCGCTGGCGCGACTATCCGATCGTGCAGAACCTCGTGATGTTCATCGCGGTCGTGGTGGTGTTCGCCAATTTCACCGTCGACATGCTCTACGCGGTGTTCGACCCGCGGATCAGGTACACGGATTAGGAGATCAGCTTGGCCGCGATCGACTTCGACGTTGAGCTGAGGCGGGCCGGGGCGCATGCGACCGGGGGCTGGCGGCGCGTGCTGTTCATGGCGCAGCGGCACGTGCTGGGCGCGGCCGGGCTCGTCATCATGACATTGTTCGTGCTGACGGCGATCTTCGCCGATGTCATTGCGCGCTATGATCCGCTGACGGTCGATTCCGCCCGCGCGCTGGCGCGCCCGAGCTGGGCGCACTGGATGGGCACCGATTCCTTCGGCCGCGACGTGTTCAGCCGCATCATCCACGGCGCACGGATCTCGCTCGCGGTCGGCATCGGCTCGACCGTGCTCGGCGGCACCATCGGCGTGATCGTCGGCCTCACCTCCGGCTATCTCTCCGGCTGGTTCGATCTGGTGTTCCAGCGCGTCTCCGACGTGCTGCAGGCGCTGCCGCTGCTGGTGCTGGCGCTGGTGATGACGGCCGCGCTCGGGCCCTCGCTGCCGAACGTGATCATCGCCATCGCCATTCCGCTGATCCCGACGGTGGCGCGCGTCATCCGTGCCAACACGCTGGCGCTGCGCGAGCAGCCGTTCGTGGAGGCCGCCAAGTCGATCGGCATGAGCGAGATGCGGATTGCGCTGCGCCATGTGCTGCCGAACACGCTGGCGCCGCTGATCGTGCTGGCGACGGCGCAGCTCGGCTCGACCATCCTGACCGAGGCTTCGCTGTCCTTCCTCGGCCTCGGCATTCCCGAACCCTATCCGTCGTGGGGACGCATGCTGTCCGAATCCGCCGCCGAATATGTCCGCACCGCGCCGTGGCTGGTGATCTTCCCGGGCGTCGCGATCAGCCTCGCAGTGTTCGGCGCCAACCTCTTCGGCGACGCCCTGCGCGACATCCTGGATCCGAGGCAGCGCGGCTGATGGCGGACAAGACCGATCTCGTGCTCGACGTGAAGAACCTGAAGACGGTGTTCTTCACCAATTCCGGCCTGTTCAAGGCGGTCGACGACCTCTCCTTCAGCGTGAGGCGCGGCGAGACGCTGGCGATCGTCGGTGAATCCGGCTGCGGCAAGAGCGTGACCGCGCTGTCGCTGATGCGTCTCGTGCCCGATCCGCCCGGCCGCATCGTCGGCGGCTCCGTCTCGCTGGAAGGCACCGACCTGCTGGCGCTGGATGAGGCGCAGATGCGCGCGGTCAGGGGCAATCGCATCTCCATGATCTTCCAGGAGCCGATGACCTCGCTCAATCCGGTGATGCGGATCGGCGACCAGATCGTCGAGGCGGTGCGGCTGCATCGGCATATCTCGGCGAAAGAGGCGCAAGGCATCGCCGTCGAGATGCTGCGGCTGGTGCGCATTCCCGAGCCGGCGCGGCGCGCGCGCGAGTATCCGCACCAGCTCTCCGGCGGCATGCGCCAGCGTGCGATGATCGCAATGGCGCTGGCCTGCCGGCCGGCGCTCCTGATCGCGGATGAGCCGACCACCGCGCTCGACGTCACCATCCAGGCGCAGATCCTGGCGCTGATCCTCGACCTGCAGAAGGAGCTCGGCACCGGGCTCGTGCTGATCACGCACGATCTCGGCGTGGTCGCGCAGACCGCGCAACGCGTGATCGTGATGTATGCGGGGCGAAAGGTCGAGGAGGCCAGCGTCGAGGCGCTGTTCGCCGCGCCGAAGCATCCCTATACGCGCGGGCTGATGGCCTCGATCCCGGCCGTGCCGGCCTCCGGCGCCGCCGCGCAGGCGCGGCTGAACGAAATCCCCGGCACGGTGCCGTCGCTGGTGCGGCTGCCGCAAGGCTGCGCCTTCGCGCCGCGCTGCAAGCTCGCCATCAAGCGCTGCGAGGCCGAATATCCGCCGCTGGCAGATTGGGGCGGCGGGCATCTGGCCGCCTGCTGGCGCGCCGAAGAAGTCGCGGAGGTGGCATGACCGAGGCGTTGCTCGAAGTCACCGACCTCAAGAAGCACTACCCTGTGCGCGCCGGCGTGTTGCGCCGGCAGGTTGGCACCGTGCACGCGGTCGATGGCGTCTCGTTCGCGCTCGGCACCGGCGAGACGCTCGGCCTCGTCGGCGAATCCGGCTGCGGCAAGTCCACGGTGGCGCGCAGCGTGCTGCGGCTGGTCGAGCCGACCTCGGGCCAGATCCGTCTCGACGGCGAGGACATCACGCATCTGTCGAAAACGGCGATGCGGCCGCATCGCCGCTCGATGCAGATCGTGTTCCAGGATCCGTTCGCCTCGCTCAATCCGCGCATGACCGCCGGCGACATCGTTGGCGAGCCGATCGCCGTGCACGGGCTCGCCACCGGCAAGGAGCTGGACGCGCGGGTCGCAAGGCTGTTCGAGCAGGTGGGATTGCGGCCGGACCAGATGCGCAATTTCCCGCATCAATTCTCCGGCGGTCAGCGCCAGCGCATCTGCATTGCCCGCGCGCTGGCGCTGGGGCCACGCCTGATCGTCTGCGACGAGCCGGTCTCCGCGCTCGACGTCTCGATCCAGGCGCAGGTGATCAACCTTCTGATCGACCTGCAGCGGCAGCACGGCTTCTCCTATCTCTTCATCGCGCACGACCTCGCCGTGGTCGCCCATATCAGCCACCGCGTCGCCGTGATGTATCTCGGCCGCATCGTCGAGATCGCCGACAAGGACGAGCTGTTCCGCAATCCCCGGCATCCCTACACGCAGGCCCTGCTCGCCTCGGTGCCGGTCGCCAACCCGCTGGCGAAGAAGCTCGCGCCGCTGGTCGACGGCGACGTGCCGAGCCCGGTCAATCCGCCGTCAGGCTGCGCATTTCACACCCGCTGCCGGTTTGCGATGGAGCGGTGCAAGACGGAACGCCCGGCGCTGCTGGACGCCGGTGACGGGCATCAGGTCGCGTGTTTGCTCAATGAGGGGACGGGGCGAGGCCGCTAAGGCGGACTCATAGAAGAAATGTTAGCTCCTGAGGGAGGAGCGGAAATCTTCTGCTCGGCAGAGCGTTACCGCTTTTGACCCAAAGCGGACCTCAAGGGGCTATATGGGATCATCCTCACATGGAAATGACCAGTAAGGGCGGCTCTCGAGATTTGCGGGCCCAAGCCGATGCACCTCGCCCGCCAAGCAGGCGTGACAGGGACGGCGGCACATCCAAAGGATCCGGACAAGAATCTTGAAGTAGCGCAAAAATTTTTGCAGGTCCTCTTGACTAGAAATCCGCGTATTCCTAGGTCGTTTGCCGCCCGGGGGCCGGTTCCGGACCCGGATTTTGGACATCGCTGAACCTACCCAAGGAGGATGTGCATGCATTTCCGCCCGTTGCACGACCGTGTGCTCGTGCGCCGCATCGATGCCGAGGAGAAGACCGCCGGCGGCATCATCATTCCCGACACCGCCAAGGAGAAGCCGCAGCAGGGCGAGGTCATCGCCGTGGGGCCGGGCGGGCGAAACGAGCAGGGCCAGCTTGTGCCGCTCGACGTCAAGGTCGGCGACCGGGTGCTGTTCGGCAAGTGGTCGGGCACCGAGGTCAAAATCGACGGCGAGGAGCTGTTGATCATGAAGGAAAGCGATCTTCTCGGCGTGGCCGAGCAGGCCGGCACGCTGAAGAAGGCGGCGTAACGCTGACAGTCATCGAACGGAAAGGAGTTTAACAACATGGCTGCCAAGGACGTGAAGTTCGCGACCGAGGCCCGCGAGCGCATGCTGCGGGGCGTCGACACACTGGCGAATGCGGTGAAGGTCACGCTCGGTCCAAAGGGACGCAACGTGGTTATCGAGAAATCGTTCGGCGCTCCCCGCATCACCAAGGACGGCGTCACCGTCGCCAAGGAGATCGAGCTGGAGGACAAGTTCGAGAACATGGGCGCCCAGATGGTGCGCGAGGTCGCCTCCAAGACCAGTGATCTCGCCGGAGACGGCACCACCACGGCGACCGTGCTGGCGCAGGCCATCGTCAAGGAGGGCGCCAAGGCGGTCGCTGCCGGCATGAATCCGATGGACCTCAAGCGCGGCGTCGACCTTGCCGTGGACGCGATCGTCGCCGACCTCAAGTCGCACGCCAAGAAGATCACTTCTAACGACGAGATCGCCCAGGTCGGCACCATCTCGGCCAACGGCGACGCCGAGATCGGCCGTTTCCTGGCGGATGCGATGCAGAAGGTCGGCAATGAGGGCGTGATCACGGTCGAGGAAGCGAAGAGCCTGCACACCGAGCTCGAAGTGGTCGAGGGCATGCAGTTCGACCGCGGCTACATCTCGCCCTATTTCGTCACCAACGCCGAGAAGATGAAGGCCGAGCTCGAAGATCCCTATGTGCTGATCCACGAGAAGAAGCTGTCGGGCCTGCAGACCGTGCTGCCGCTGCTGGAGCAGGTCGTGCAATCCGGCAAGCCGCTCCTGATCATCGCGGAGGAGGTCGAGGGTGAGGCGCTGGCGACGCTGGTCGTCAACCGCCTGCGCGGCGGCCTGAAGGTGGCAGCCGTCAAGGCGCCGGGCTTCGGCGACCGCCGCAAGGCGATGCTGGAGGATATCGCGATCCTTACCGGCGGCACCGTGATCTCCGAAGATCTCGGCATCAAGCTCGAGAACGTCACCGTGAAGATGCTGGGCCGTGCCAAGAAAGTGGTGATCGAGAAGGAGAACACGACGATCGTCGACGGCGCCGGCGCCAAGAAGGACATCGAGGCGCGCAGCCAGCAGATCAGGGCGCAGATCGAGGAAACCACCTCGGACTACGACCGCGAGAAGCTGCAGGAGCGCCTCGCCAAGCTCGCCGGCGGCGTCGCGGTGATCCGGGTCGGCGGCGCGACCGAGGTCGAGGTCAAGGAGCGCAAGGATCGCGTCGACGACGCTCTGCATGCGACCCGGGCCGCGGTCGAGGAAGGCATCCTGCCGGGCGGCGGCGTGGCACTGCTGCGCGCGCTCAAGGCGCTCGACGGGGTCAAGACCGCCAATGCCGACCAGAAGGCGGGCGTGGACATCGTGCGCCGCGCCATCCAGGTCCCGGCGCGGCAGATCGTGCAGAATGCGGGTGAGGACGGCTCCGTCGTCGTCGGCAAGCTGCTCGAGAACCAGACCTACACCTGGGGCTTCAATGCCGCGACTGGCGAGTACCAGGATCTGGTGCAGGCGGGCGTGATCGATCCTGCCAAGGTCGTCCGCACCGCCTTGCAGGATGCGGCCTCGGTGGCCTCGCTGCTCATCACGACCGAAGCGCTGGTGGCCGAGAAGCCGAAGAAGACGGAAGCGCCGAGCGCTCCCGCGATGGACTTCTAAGGACGGGCGAGCCCGGCCGAACGGCCGGGCTCGTTTGCCATGGATCTGTGACTGTGTTCTCGAACGAAAGGAGGATGAAATGATCAAGGATCGTGCTTTCTCCGCTCGCGGGGAAACCACTCGGAAAACGTTGCGGCGGCTCGCCGCCTTGGCCGTTGGGGCTGGCCTCTCGCTGGTGCCCTTTGCGGCCTTTGGCGCCGAAAGCCCCGGCCCTGCCGCCAAGACGGCGGACAGTTTCGAGCGGCTCGCCTTGCCGCCGATCCCGTACCTGGACACGATGCCGTGGTCGAGCTGGGACCGGGGCAGCCCGACCATGAAGGTGGACACATTGCTGCCGGTCCTCGGGCCATCCGGGATCCGGCTCGACCTCACGCCGCCTGATCGAGACAAGCCGGAGCCCGCCACGAGCTGAAATGGGGGAGCGGCCGGCGAGGCCGCTCCTCATCGTTCAGCCACTCATCGCTCACGCGAAAGGAGGATCATCAGATGAGAGGCATTGTCCTCGCCGTCGCTGTGTTGGGCATGGCCAATGGGCTTCAGGCCAAGGAGGCCGACACGCCTCGCGCCGAGATGCGGAGCTCGGCCGAGCCCGCCCGGCAGCTTGCGACCAGTTCCGTCGGAGCGTCTCGGAGCAATCCTGAGAAGTCCGGCCAGACCGAGCGCAGGAGCCGGGAGTTTTCGCCCGAACGTCTTGTCCCCGATATCTGCAGAGGATGCTGATCGGCCTTGGCCGATCAGCATTCTTCTTCGCTCGCCTAACGCGACGTCGCAAGGCGCGCCTCATCGAGGCGCGCGAACATCTTCGCCTTGATCCGCTGCAACGCGCGCTGCTCGATCTGTCGGACGCGCTCGCGCGAGATGCCGAACTTGCCGGCGAGCGCATCCAGCGTCTGCTGCGGCTCGCCGAGATATCGCGCCTCGACGATGCTGCGCTCCCGCGGTGTCAGCGCAGCGAGTGCATCGGCGAGGGCAGCCTTGGTGCGTTCACGGTCGGCCGCGTCCAGCAGCAGACTCTCCGGATCGGGAGAGGGATCCACCAGCCGGTCCTGCCATTGGTCGCCTTCCGTCTCGACGCTGATCGGCGCGTTGAGTGAGATGTCGCCGCGCAGCCGGCCGTTCATCTCGGCGACGTCGGCTTCCCCGACGTCGAGATGCCTCGCGATAGATGTCAGCTGATCCGTCCGGAGCTCGCCATCCTCCGCAACGCCAAGCTTGTTCTTCAGCTTGCGCAGGTTGAAGAACAGCTTCTTCTGCGCAGCAGTGGTGCCCAGCTTGACGAGCGACCATGATCGCAGGATGTATTCCTGAACCGAGGCCTTGATCCACCAGGAGGCATAGGTCGCGAGCCGGAAGCCTTTCTCGGGGTCGAACCGCTTGACGGCCAGCATCAGCCCGACATTGGCCTCCGAGATGAGGTCGGCGATGGCGAGGCCATAGCGGCGATATTGCAGCGCGATCTTCGCCGCGAGCCGCAAATGGCTCGTCACCAGCCGATAGGCGGCGTCACGATCGCCGCAATCGCGCAATCGCCTCGCATAGTCGGCTTCCTCCGTTGCCTCGAGCAGCGGAAAACGATGGATCTCCTTGAGATAGCGGGATAGCCCGCTTTCCCCGTGAAGGGCAGGAAGTGAGGTAACCAACATCGCGCCCTCCCTCACGAGCACCGTTCGCCCCGATCAGGGGCGCCTTGCCGATCCAAGCGATAATCTGAGTGAAGCGCCGAGAGCGGCGCGGTCCGAGCGCAGTCAGGTTTCATGGCCAAATCCTCGTTAGAGCAAGATGGTTGGACCACCGCGAACCTGATCCGCTGAGCCCGATCATGGCACCCAGACGCCTCAGGCCGGTGGGCGCCACTAGAATTTGGAAATGGCCGGAATGTTCCAGCGTGAACGGTCGTGACGGAAATTGCGATTGCCGTATGCCTTTGCCGCTGCAGACAGGCTCTTGAAACGCGGAGCCTTCATTCCAATCTGGTCCACGCAGGCGCCGATGAGGCTGCACGCATGCTTGGTTCGTGGGATGGATGACTATCGTGATCTCGTGAGCGCAGCTCTTGCGCTGTTCTGCGCCGGCTTGATGTTGGTGGCCGGCCATCTCCTGATCGAATGGCACGCCAGAAGCACCGATCCCGGCATCGGGATCGAGGCGCCGAAGCGCGATGGCGCGCCCGCGCCGCTCATCTCGAACGGTTCGCCTCCGGACAGGCGGATGATCGAGCTTCCCGCCGAGATCAGGCGCAAGCGCGCCGCGTGAGTGGCCCTAGATCGCCCGCAGCCCTTCCTTGGGCATCTCCCGGATCAGCACATCGATGTCGCTCTGCTCCAGCGTTTCCTTCTCGAGCAGCTTTTTTGCGGCGCGGTCCAGGATCGGCCGCCGCGTGGTCAGGATGCCCTGGGTGCGCTGGAACACCTGGTCGACGATGGTTTTCACCTCGTGGTCGACCGCGGCGGCGGTCTCCTCGGCATAGTCGCGCTCGCGCGTCGGATAGGGGCGGTCAGGGCCGGCCAGGAAGTTGCCGGGATCGCGCTCATAGGCGACGCTGCCGAGACGCTCCGACATGCCGTAGCGCGTCACCATGCTGCGGGCGATATCGGTGACGCGGCGCAGGTCGTCCGCCGCACCGGTCGACAAGTGCCCGAACACGATCAGCTCCGCGGCGCGGCCGCCGAGCAGCACCGCCATCTTGTTTTCCAGCTCCTCCTTGGTCATCAGGAAGCGGTCCTCGATCGGCCGCTGGATGGTGTAGCCGAGCGCGCCGACGCCGCGCGGGATGATCGAGACCTTGTGCACGGGATCGGTCCCCGGCAGTGAGAGCGCGACGAGGGCGTGCCCCATCTCGTGATAGGCGACGATCTCGCGTTCCCTGGGGTTGAGCAGGCGGTTGCGCTTTTCCAGGCCTGCGATCATGCGCTCGACCGCATTGTTGAAATCGCTCATGGTCACCGCCTCGGCGGCGCGGCGCGTCGCCAGCAGCGCGGCCTCGTTGACGAGATTGGCGAGATCCGCGCCCGTGAAGCCTGGTGTCAGCGCGGCAACGGCGTCTGCATCGACATTCTCGGCCAGGCGCACCTTCTTCATGTGCACCTTGAGGATCTCGATCCGGCCCCGCTTGTCTGGACGGTCGACCAGCACCTGGCGGTCAAAGCGGCCGGCGCGGAGCAGGGCAGGGTCGAGGATCTCCGGCCGGTTGGTGGCGGCGAGGATGACGAGCCCGGAGCGCGAATCGAAGCCGTCGAGCTCGACCAGCAGCTGGTTGAGTGTCTGCTCCTTTTCATCATGGCCGCCGGCGAACGGGCCGATGCCGCGGGCGCGGCCCAGCGCATCGAGCTCGTCGATGAAGATGATGGCCGGCGCCTTGTCGTGCGCCTGCTGGAACAGGTCCCGCACCCGCGCCGCACCGACGCCGACGAACATCTCGACGAACTCCGAGCCGGAGATCGAGAAGAACGGCACCCTGGCCTCGCCGGCCACGGCCTTGGCGAGCAAGGTCTTGCCCGTGCCCGGCGGGCCCACCAGCAGCACGCCTTTCGGCATGCGGCCGCCGAGCCGGCCATAGTCGGTCGGGTTCTTCAGGAAATCGACAACCTCGCGCAGCTCGTCCTTGGCCTCGTCCACGCCGGCGACGTCGGCAAACGTGACGCCGGTGTTGGATTCGACGTAGACCTTGGCCTTGCTCTTGCCGATCGCCATCAGCCCGCCGCCGATCCCGCCGCCCTCGGCCATGCGGCGGCCGATGTACCACCAGACGCCGAAGAACAGCAGAACCGGCATCACCCAGGACAACAGGTCGCGCAGAAACGTGCTCTCGATCTGCCCGGTGAAACGGACGTTGTGCTTCTCGAGCTCCTGGGCGACGTCCTGGTCGACGCGCGTGGTGACGAATTGCTTCTGGCCGCCGGACAGCGGCTCCTTCAGCGTGCCCTGCAAGGTGCGGTCGGAGATGCCGACCGTCTCGACTTTCCCCTGGCGCAGCAATTGCTGATATTCGCTGTAGGGGATCACCGCGATCTGGTTCGCCGCCGAGATCAGATACTGAATCAGGAAGACCGCGAAAATTGCGGCGATGGCGTATCCGATATTGAAACGGGCATTCTTGTTCATGCGAAGACCAGATCCGATCGTGTTACGCGGGCCGGGCTAGCGTCGAGGCGCATTTGGCGCGCTCGCTCGGGCCCGGTGCGCCTCCGGACCTGCATGTTCACGACAGAACTTCTCCTGCTGCCATCGGTTCCAGTCATCCCAAACGCGGGCTCGGCAGCGCCGGACGCAGGCGATCGAGATGCCGGGCAGCGATAAGGCCCGGTTGCAGGCCGGGCCTTTGCATCAGTTCACCAGGGATACCAGTAAGGATATGCCGCCGGATAATACCGGACGGTCCGGTAATAGCGGGGGCCATAATAGTATCGCGGCGGACCATAGACCGGCGCATAATAGACCGGAGGTGCGGCCGCGGCGGCCAGCGCTCCGGTGAACATGCCGAGCGCGATGGCCGGACCAATGCCTGGACCGCCCCAATGATGATGATGGCCCCGCCAATGGGCCGAGGCCGGCGCAACGGTTCCGATGAGGAGCGTTGCTGCCGCGGCGATTGCAAGAGCAAGCTTTCTCATGTGACTTCCCTCGACTTATGCCCGCGCAAGCGGGCTTCTCAATCCTTCGCATGAGTTTCGTTTTGCCGGACACAGCCGGCAGCGTCTGAACTTAGGATGGGCGGCGACGACTTCAAGCCTCTAACCGACAATTGGCCAAGTGGAGAGAACAGTCAGATCGTGTCAATCGAAGAAGGGCTTCGAACGTCCCTGCTGGCGCGTGCCAATAGTGACTAAGTCCGTAAATTCAGCCTTTGGTCCATCTGCGAAGTTGCGCTGCGTCTCACAGAGGTCTGCTTATCGCGGCAGAGCGGTCCAGATTTGCTCAACCTGAGTTCTTCGCATTTTGACCCTTCAGCGACCTCCGGAGCCGTCCGCTTTCCCGCCGCTGTTAAGGTTGGGACCGCAGGCGGTCAGCTGCTTAATGAGCACACAGCCTAGGACAGCACCGGCGCGGCGGGTCCGCCTCTCCGTTGCCATTATGCCGCGGGCCGCGATGGAAACCGGCTCGGCGATTACGCGGTTGATTTGGCATCGAAACCTCCAATGGAGGGTGCCATGCAGAATTGGGAAGGGAATTGGACGAACGCAAAGTTTTGTGACGTTGCGAACCTGATCCTCGGCGCGATACTGTTCGTTTCGCCCTGGATATTCGGTTTCGATGCGGGGACGGTCTCTCAGAACGCCGTTATCACCGGTATCGCCATCGCGATCCTTGCGGTCGCGGCGCTGGCGGCGTTCGCGGTGTGGGAGGAGTGGCTGAACCTCGTCGTCGGCTTGTGGGCACTGGTATCGCCCTGGGTATTGGGCTTCCAGGGAACCACCGCGATGACCGTGCATGTGATCATCGGCGCGGCGGTCGCAATCTTGGCAGCGATCGAGCTCTGGATTATGTCCCGCAACCCGCCGCGGCTGACCACCGGTAGCTGAGAAGCTGGATCGTTTGGCTCGTGGCATAGCTTCGCCGTCATCGGAAAAACCTGTTCAGCCGACGCGGACGAAATTCGGTGCGGACCTGGGGCCGGCAGCTACTCAGCGCAGTCGGCCTTGGGTCAGCCGTAAGTGCCGCAGCTCGAGCTAGCCTTGCTGGACGGCTTACTCCCGGCGCCAAATTCCGAAAGTGCCGATGGAAAGGCCTTGCTCCGGGGCTAGGTTCATCGGGCATTCCGTTTGCGTCGGATTCCCAAATTTGAATGCCACGGGGCATGATTTTTGGGACCAAGCTGCGTTTGCCATCCAACGGCAGACCTCTCGGTCCCAGCTCGTTTTTCGATCCGGAAAAACCTCCAGGCTGGGGCCGATGTGGTCTACTCCGGGCGTAAGCCGCCCCATCAGTACCAGCCCATCTTGAAACAGAGACCAAGCCAACCAGCGAGCGCGACTAGAGCGGCAATGTTGATGTACTTCTGAGCGTCTTGCATCATTGCACCGCAATCAAAGGCGCCCCGCAATTCGGAGCAACGGTGATTTGCCACTACCCGTTCCGCCTCTCTGCCCTTGACCAGATCAACAAGGTTCCGGTTTCTGGCGCTCGGTTCATCGCGGGAGCTCGGGGTTTCTCCACCTTATGTGCTTTGGCGTGTTCTTCTCGACCTGCGGGACCATGCGGGCGGGATCGGGACCGCCCGGAACGCCCCTGGGGCCGAGCAGCTCACGCGTAATGTCATCCTCGGTTCTTTCCGGCTCGACGCCGTTGATGGGCCGCTGTCGCACGGGAGCGACCTCCTGATGCCCACGGCAAGCTCAGGTCACCTCAGGCTTGAAGGTCTGCGGCTGCTGCTCTGGCGGCGGCATTTTAAAAGGAATGGGGAACGGCGTGCGCGCGAGGCTTACCAGCGCCGCCCGTTCCTCGGAGAGACGGCTTTCGATGTACTCGCGCTCCAGATCGGAAAGGCGGGTCTTGAGCAGCCGGTGGTAGCGGTGAATGCTATTGCGGTGGGTGCGCAAGCGGGCGAGCTTTTCTTCCAGAGTCATCATCGTCGTCCTCGACGGTTACAAGCAATCCTTTCCAAAAGAGGTCGGAGGAGCCTTCCGGCGTGAGACTTAGAGAGGCTTGATCTTGTTTCAAGATGGATCAGAAGATTGGACCAATTGCCTCAACCTCAAGCCAGCGTTCTGTACGCTCCGTGCTCCCCAGCGCGGGGCCGGATCATGGCAACCGAAAATCCGCCATGTGCTCTTGCATCGTCCCGTTGATGTCCGCTTGTGGCCCTCAGCCGACCATTGGGACCTCGCCCTCCGAGCACCGCTTTTGACCCATAGCAGAAGTCTAAGCCTGCACTCCAACCCCTCAACCGCCCGGGTCGAAACTCATTCTTGCGGTTGCACGTGCCTGACGCCGGAACGTGAGCATCGTCAGGGTCCCTGATCTCCTTAAACGATGGCATGGTCAGCAATCCCAGCGAGATGTGTAGCAGTAATGCTGTCGCAAATCGGCTTGCCATATTGCAATTCTAGGAGCGGGAACAAATGCTTCTCGCTTCGTGGAGCTGGGGGAGACAGAAGTTTGCGGCGGTTCGCGGATGCAACACTTTTGACCTTGGCCACTTTCAATGAGCTCGCCTGAACGGCTACGATGCCGTCACCAGAGAGCTTAGGAGCGCACATGAGACGGCGGGAGTTCATCACGCTTCTTGTCGGCGCGGCACCTCTGTGGCCGCTGACGGCGAGCGCGCAACGTTCAGCGGTAGCTGTTATCGGTGTGTTGTCCGTGGGTTCCCCTGACATTGCGAGTCCCTATGACGCAGCATTCGAAAGAGGTCTCGCGGAGAGGGGTTTCGTAGTTGGCAAAAACGTTACGATAGAACGTTGGTGGGCACGAGGAAACCACAGTAGGCTTCCGGAGCTCGCTCAGGAGCTCTTGCATTTCAATCCAGCGCTGATCATCGGAGGGGGCAATGTGGTTGCGCTCGCCGCAAGGAAAGTAACTTCAACCATTCCGATCGTATTCGTAATCGCGTCAGACCCCGTGAAGCTCGGACTGGCAAAGAGCTTCGCTCACCCCGGGGGCAACGCCACGGGCATATCTATGATGACAGCGAGGCTTGTCCTAAAGCGCCTCGAACTGATCCAGGAGCTGCTCCAGCAAAAGGCTACCGTCGGATTTTTGGTGAACCCTGACAATCAAGACCTGCTTCAGGAAATTGACGAAGTTGCCCGTTCGACCGGGCGGACCTTGAAAGTAGCCAAGGCGCGCAACCAGGACGAATTAGAGCCAGCTTTCAGGCAGCTTGTTAGCGCCCAAGTCGGTGCGGTCCTCGTCAGCAACGATGCGATATTTTTCAACCTGCGTGCGCAACTTGTCGCATTGGCCGATCGTCATTCGCTTCCGGCGTCCTATGAATTCCGCGAGTTTCCGGCGGCCGGTGGCCTGATGAGCTACGGGCCGAGCCTTGTCGCAAACTTTGAAAAAGCCGGCATCTACGCCGCACGAATCTTGGGAGGTGCTCGGCCGGAGGATTTGCCCATTCAGCAGCCCACGGAGTTCAGTTTGGTTCTCAACTCAGCAACCGCGCGATCCTTAGGCATCGAAATCCCGCCATCACTGCTCGCCCGTGCGGACGAGGTGATCGAATAAGGCTCTACGCCCGATGTCGGCCCGTAGCGACCTTGCCGCGCGACCGCGACCGTCTGCATTCGACCCATTGCGGACTCATTACCCTATCCTCGGTCCTGATTGCGCCCCATAATGCTCCGCTGTTTGGAGGCTAGTCATGAGGCGACGCGATTTCATGTCGACCCTCGGCGGACTGGCCGCAATTTGGCCAGTTGCCGCGCGCGCCCGGCAAAAGGAACGTGTCCATCGAATTGTTTATCTAAGTGCTCCGAGCCGGGAGTTGGTACAACGCACGCTCGATGCTTTTCTGCGAAAGCTCCGAGAGCATAGTTGGGTTGAAGGCGAGAACTTCATCACTCGCTCTGACCTAATTCAGCGAGGTTCTTGCTGTGACGTTATTTTCGACTTATTCAACCCAAACGGCCCATCTCAGTCCCGCATACCTCCGTCGATCACACGGTCCCACGGCAAAATGCTAATGTAGTCATCCCCAGGCGTGGTCCTTGGAGGGTACATGCAGCGGCGGGAGTTCATTGCACTGATCGGGGCCATCGGTGCCGTTTGGCCGCGCAGCTTGATCGCGCAGCCCGCCCATCAGCTCATGAAGAAGATGCCTCGCATCGGTTTCCTGGCGTCAGTTCCGCACCAACGAATCGAAGCCTTCGATCGCGGACTCCGCGAGATGGGATATGTGGAGGGCGCGAACATCATCATCGAGCGCCGGTTCTGGAAGAATGACCGGGAACAACTGGCGAGATTTGCCGCCGAGCTGGTGGCTCTCGAAGTCGAGGTGATTGTGGCGTCCAGCACGCCCGAGGCAATTGCCGCCAGGGCAGTCACCGGCACGATCCCCATCGTGACTGCCACCGCAGACGCGGTCGGTGTCGGCCTTGCGGCAAGTCTTGCGCGGCCGGGTGGAAACGTGACGGGACTGACCGGGGTCGCAAGCAGCGGCAAGAATTTCGGGCTTCTGTTGGAGTTACTGCCACGGGCGTCGCGGTTCGCGGTGCTCCTCGACCCCGACAACCAATATCATGCACGGCTGATGGCCGACTTCCAGAAAACCGCCGCGGACCGGCAGGTCGAGATACTTCCGGTGATCAAACGCTCGGTGGAGGACATAGGCCCTGCTTTCCAGACCATAGCTTCGAAGGATATTCAGGGCCTGCTCGTGCTTGTGGACCCCATCGGGTTCGCCAACCGGCGCAAGATCATCGAGCTCGCCGCGCAAAACCGCATTCCGGCGGTGTATCACTGGCGTGAAGAAGCGGTCGAAGGTGGCCTTCTCGCGTATGGCCCTGACATCATTGACCTCAATCGCCGCTCCGCCGGTTATGTTGCAAAACTGCTGCGGGGCGCGAAAGCGGCCGAACTCCCGATCCGGCAGCCGGAACGCTTCCGATTGGTGATCAATCTTAAGACTGCTCGCGCTCTCGGTCTGAATATTCCAACCGCGCTACTCGCGACGGCTGACGAGGTGATTGAATGATGCTGCCCTGCATGAGTCCGCATGTGGCCCTTCAGCGACATTGGAAGATTGCTGCTTCTCCGCTGGTGTTGGGGCTTAAGCGGACATCAGTCGACGGCCAGCCGCTTAATGCGTACACGGCCTAGATCCCAGTGCCCGGATCACCGGCCAGGCCGCGAGCGCGGCGGCGAGATGTTTGAGCGTATGGCCCGAGACCATGTGGCCGGTCGCTTCGAACACGGTCACGTCGCCGAGTTCGAACAGCTTGGCCAAAACATAGAAGACCATCACGCCGCCGAGCGGCACGCCAAGCGCGCCGGGTCGCGGGCGTGTCAACGCAAGGCCCACGGCCAGCGCCATGCCGCCGAACTGCACGACCACCCAGGGCGTGAGATTCTCGCGTGCCACCCAGGCCGCCAACAGGCCCGCGATCATCGTCAGCACCAGCACCGCTTCGCCTGCGCGCGTGCTGATGCGCTCGCTGGCCGCGATGCCCAGAAAGCCCGCGAACGCGACCGCCATGCCGAGACGATCGGCGATGAGCCGTTGCGGCACGTCGGGGTCGAGATGATAGAAGCCCGAGCCGAGGCACGTGAGGATCAGGCCGACGAAGAACCAGTTCGCACCCACCGGCGCATCGTGGCGGGCACGCAGCCGCTCCGAGCCCCAGACGCCCATCGCGAGGAAGGCGAGATTGCTCAGCACGTCGCCGGCATTGGGCACGCCGAGGAAGGTGCGGCTATCGACGAAATGCGGGATGTGCCAGGCGGCGGCGGGCATCGTGGGCGCCAGGAGCGCGGTGAGCGTCAGGACGAGGAGCGCACCGATAAGATATTTCTCGCCGGTTTGAAGGGGGGCGTACGAGAGTCGGCGAACGACTGGCGGGACCAGTGCATTGGCCGGTTGAGCTTGGTCGCGCGCGCGCAGCATGAATAGCTCCAGATATTGAACATCGTTCAATATTGGTAGCTTGAAAATGAACTATGTTCAATGCGAAATTGCCGCGAGATTTGCGCAACAAGCAAGATCTTGAAATTACTTTGTTTTTGAACGTGAGCGGCCGCCACAGCCGTAGGGTGGCCAAAGCGAAGCATGCCCACCATTCCGCTTATGATCGACATTCGTGGGCACGGCGCTGCGTGCCTGCCCACCCTACGAGACCGCGTTTGTGGCGCTAACCCGCCCCGATCTCCGCGACGATGCGGCCCGTCGTGACCTGCTCGCCTTCGGCGACGTCGATCGCGCTAACCACGCCCGCGGTGCCGGCCTTGTGGACGTGCTCCATCTTCATCGCCTCCAGCGTCAGCACCGGCTGGCCGACGGTGACGCGATCGCCGGGCTTGACGAGGACAGCGACGACGCGACCGTTCATGGCGGCGCGGACTTTGCCGTCGCCGCCATTCGTTGAAGTCGCCTTCGGCGCGGCGAGGGTGAGATCATTCGCCACCAGCGGGATGCCGCGGTGCTGGACGTACAGCCGATCGCCATCCCGCAGGAATTTTGCGCTGTCCATCACGCCGGCGAGGCGGAAGCGGACGGCGTCGGGATCGAGCTGGTCGATCTCGAACTTATGCTGGCGGCCTTCGACGGCGACGGTGTAGCTGCCGTCGCGCTCGCGCATGATGTCGAGCTCGTGCGCATCGCCGCCGATGTCGATTTTCGCCGGCAGCGGAAAGGTGGCGGCGAGGCTCCGTCCGCCCTGCCGCGATGGCGCGCGCGGATTGGTGACGTAGAGCAGCAGGCCTGCCAGCGCGATCTTGAATGCCGCGTCCGCACGCGGCGCAAGCAGCTCGTTGCGATGGGCGCCGATGAAAGCCGTCGTCGCCTCACCCTTGGCAAAGCCGGGATGACGCAGGCACGATAACAGGAACGCCTGATTGGTCGTCACGCCAAAGGCCGTAAGCTGCTCGAGGCCAACGATCAGCCGTCCCCTCGCCTCCTCGCGATTGGCGCCATGGCTGATCAGCTTGGCGATCATGGAATCGTAGAACGGCGGGATCTCCGAGCCCGGTTGCAATGCGTGCTCGACGCGGATGCCCTCGGGCACCTGCCAGCGTGCCATGCGGCCGGACTGCGGCATGAAATCCTGCGCGGCATCTTCCGAGCACAGCCGCACCTCGATGGCGTGGCCGGAGAACCTGATGTCCTGCTGCTTGATCAGCAGCGGCTCGCCGCGCGCGACGCGCAGCTGCAGCTCGACGAGATCGAGCCCGGTGATGGCCTCGGTCACGGGATGCTCGACCTGCAGGCGCGTGTTCATCTCCATGAAGTAGAACGCGCCGCTTGGATCGAGCAGGAATTCCAGCGTGCCGGCGCCCTCATAACGCAGCGCCTTCACGGCGGTGACTGCGACCTCGCCCATTCGAGCGCGCAGCTCCGGCGTGACCGCGGGCGACGGCGCTTCCTCGATCAGCTTCTGGTGCCGCCGCTGCACCGAGCAATCGCGCTCGCCCAGATGAATAGCGTTGCCGTGGCTGTCGCCGAACACCTGGATCTCGATGTGGCGCGGATTCTGGATCGCGCGCTCGAGGATGAGTGTGGGATCGCCGAACGCGGCTTTCGCCTCCGATCGCGCGCTGCGCAGCGCATCGGGAAACGAAGCCGCATCGGTGACGAGGCGCATGCCGCGGCCGCCGCCGCCGGCGACCGCCTTGATCATCACGGGAAAGCCGATCTCTTTGGCTTCCGCGAGCATGACCTCGTCGCCCTGCTCAGTGCCCTGGTAGCCGGGCACGATGGGCACGCCGGCCTTCTTCATGATCTCCTTCGCGCCGGCCTTGTTGCCCATCGCCTCGATCGCCTGCGGCGACGGGCCGATGAAGACGAGGCCGGCATCCTTGCAGGCGCGCGAAAACGCCTCGTTTTCGGCGAGAAAGCCATAGCCGGGGTGAACGGCATCCGCGCCGCTGGCTTTGGCCGCGGCGATGATTGCCGAGATGTTGAGATAGGATTGCGCCGGCAAGGCTTCGCCGATGCGTACGGCCTGATCGGCCTGCCGCACGTGGAGCGCATCGCGATCCGCATCGGAATAGACCGCGACGACGCCGAGGCCGAGTTTTCGCGCGCTGCGCATCACGCGCAGCGCGATCTCGCCGCGGTTGGCGACCAGGACCTTGAAGAACGGCCGGTGCTGCACTGATCCGTTCCTCATGGGCGGGCCACCGAAAACTGCATGCGCTGGGGCGTGCGCGCATCTCCCTCGCGGCAGATCGCGAGCACCTCCGACAGCACGGCGCGGGTGTCGCGCGGATCGATCACACCGTCGTCGAGCACGCGGGCGCTGGTCGAGAACACATCCATCTGGCCGTCGAACACGCCGATGATTTCAGCCTTCATCGCGTCCAGCCTGTCCTTCTCGATCGGCTTGCCCCGGCGCGCCGCTGCGGCCTCGGTCACGATCGCCATGGTCTCGGCGGCCTGCTCGCCGCCCATGACCGCGGTCTTGGCATTCGGCCAGGAGAAGCAGAAGCGCGGATGGAAGCCCCGGCCGCACATGCCGTAATTGCCGGCACCGAACGAGGCGCCGCAGTAGATGGTGATCTGCGGCACGGTTGCCGAGGTCACCGCCTGGATCATCTTGGAGCCGTGCTTGATCATGCCGGCTTCTTCATAGGCCTTGCCGACCATGTAGCCGGTGGTGTTGTTGAGATAGAGGATCGGCGTGCGGGTCTGGCAGCAGGCCTGGATGAAATGCGTCGCCTTGTTGGCGCCGGCGGGATCGAGCGGGCCGTTGTTGGTGATGATGCCGATGGCCTGGCCTTCGATGCGGGCATGGCCGCAAACGGTGGCCGGGCCGTAGTTCGGCGCCATCTCGGTGAAATCGGAATCGTCGGCGATGCGCGCGATCACCTGTTTCATGTCGACCGGGCGCTTGTGGTCCATCGGCATGATGCCGAGCAGCTCGTCCTGGTCATAGCGCGGCGGCTTGAATTGCAGCGTCGCCCGGCCCGGCCGCTCCCATTGCAGCGCCGCCATGATCTCGCGCGCGATGCGAAGTGCGTCGCGATCGTCTTCGGCGAGGTAATCGCCGAGGCCGGAGATCTGCGTATGCATCTCGGCGCCGCCGAGCTCTTCCTCGGTCGCGATCTCGCCGGTCGCGGCTTTCAGCAGCGGGGGCCCTGCGAGGAAGGCGCGGGTGCGGCCGCGAACCATGACGATGTAGTCGGAGAGGCCGGTCTGATAGGCGCCGCCCGCGGTGGAGGAACCGTGCGTGACGGTGACGACCGGCAGACCCGCAGCGGAGAGCCGCGCCAGGTTGCGAAAGATGTTGCCGCCGCGAACGAAATCCTCGACGCGGTAACGCAGCAGATTGGCACCGGCGCTTTCGACCAGCTGCACATAGGGCAGCTTGTTCTCCAGCGCGAGCTCCTGCACCCGCAACGTCTTGTCGAGGCCGTAAGGCTGCAGCGCGCCGGCGTCGATGCCGGAATCGCTGGCGCTGACCATGCAGCGGATGCCCGAGACGAAGCCGATGCCGGCGATGACGCCGCCGCCCGGCACGCTCTTGTTCGCATCCGGCACGTCGAACATGTAGCCGGCGAGCGTCGACAGCTCGATGAAGGGCGCGCCGGGATCGAGCACCAGCGCGACGCGCTCGCGCGGCAGCAGCTGGCCGCGCTTGTGGAAGCGGTCCTTGGCCGCGGCGGATGCGGCGCGCGTGCGCTCTTCCAGCGCTCGCATGCGGTCGATCAGGCCGAGCATGCCGTCGCGGTTGGCGTGGTAGGCGGCGCTGCCGGGGGAGATGGTGTTTTCGATGGTGGACATGACTTGATCCTGCTCGTCATTGCGAGGAGCGAAGCGACGAAGCAATCCAGACTGCATCCGCGGAGAGATTCTGGATTGCTTCGCTTCGCTCGCAATGACGGGTGAGGCGATACCTTACCTGTTCGTCCCAAAGATCTTCCGCGCCTCGGCCGGTGACGCGATCTCGCGGCCGGCGCGCCTTGCGCAGGCGGCGACGGCCTCGATCAGCTGACCGTTCGACGTCACCTTGTTGCCGTCGGCGAGGTAGAAGGTGTCCTCGAGGCCGGTGCGTAAGTGGCCGCCGAGCTCGGCGCAGCGCTGGTGCAGCGGCCAGATCTCCTCGCGGCCGATGGCGGTGACCTGCCAATGCGCCTCGGGGCGCTTCAGCTTCAAGAGGATCGGCAGCAGCTCGGGATCGGCAGGCATGCCGGAGGCGACGCCCATGACGAAATTGTACTCGAGCGGGCCCTTGTACATGCCGACTTGGGTGTACATGCCGACGCAGCGGACGATGCCGACGTCGAAGCATTCGAACTCGGGAATGGTGCCGACCGCGTTCATGACGTCGAGATAGTCCTTCACCTTCTCGACCGCATTGTCGAACATCATCGGCGGCCAGGCCCAGCTGTTGTCGGCCTTCACTTTCAGGTAGTTGAGCGAGCCGGCATTGCAGGCGGCAATCTCGGGCTTCGTCTCGCGGATGCAGTCGAGCGCGCCTGAATAGTTCGGCCCCGACACGCCCGAGGTGTGGTTGATGATCACGCCCGGGCAGGCCTCGCGGATGGCCTGCTGGATCTCCTTGCTGACCGCGACCTCCCAGGACGGCAAATGTCCCTTGCCCGGCGCCTGCTGACGCAGATGGATGTGCATGATGGACGCGCCGGCCTCGAACGCAGCCTTGGCCTCGCGCGCCATCTGCTGGGGCGTGACAGGGACGTTGTGCTGCTTGGGGTCGGTGAGCACGCCGTTCAGCGCGCAGGTGATGACGGCCTTGTCGCTCATGCGTTCACTGTCTCGCACGTTGAGAATTCAACGCTTGCGATCATGTGACGCGCGACATGCGGCTTCTTGCGCGGAGAAGCTGGGAAAAACGACGAATTCGTAGGGTGGGTTAGCCAAAGGCGTAACCCACCACTGTCTGCCTCCGTGAAATTGACGAGGTGGGTTACGCCGAGCAGCTGCGCTTCGCGCATCTGATCGGCTAACCCACCCTACGAAGCCTCCGCCATCCGCACGGTCTCGGTGCTGCGGTAGATCGCAAGATCGCGCGAGCCGACGAAGATCGCCCGCGGCTTCAATCCGTAGAAGCGGCGGATCGAGTGGCTGAAATGCGTGGAATCGGGATAGCCGATGTCCTGCGCCAGATGGGCGAGGTTGAGGTCCTGGTTGGCGAAGTGCAGCAGATACCGCGCGCGCTTCCAGGCGCGGAAGGAGCGGAACGAGATGCCGGTCTCCTCCTTGAACAGGTGCAGAAAGCGCGAGGCCGAGAGGCCGGCTTCAGCGGCGCAGGTATCCGCCGTCACCGGCTCGCCGGAGAAGCGCTCGATGCGGGCCACCGCACGCATCACGCGCGGATCCAGCACGCGGCGCGGCAGCGCCTCGCCAAAGCACATCTCGTCGAACTCGGCCGTGGTGATGTCGCCATAGCGGCGCTGACGCAAAAGTGCGTAGGCGGCGAGGATCTTGCGGGCATAGGCGGCCTGATCGGGTCCGGTCAGGCGTGCGGCCAAGGCTTCAATCACGCCATCCGCCATGCTTTCCGGCTCCAGCGTCACGCTGATGACGGTGCGATAGTCGCTGGCGATGGAGTGCCGCTGGTTCGGCAGGGTGACGAACAGCTCGCCGGTGGCGAGAACGTCGTCGATGGTCAGGTGCAGATTGCCCTTCACCGCGACATAGACATGGCAGCAGCCGGGTGTCCGTTTGCGCGGACGGCCGAGCAGGCCCGCATAAAACACCCGCTCCGGCGTGATCAGCATCAGGTGGTCGGATTCGCGACCGTTATATTCCATTGGGTTCCTCCTCGCGCGGCTCTCTGGCCGCTGCGGACGGAGGTCACCTTAGCGGAAATTTGGGCGCTGTCACGGTAGGATAGCGCTGTCAAAAGACATGGCGCGTCGTGGACGCGCCAATAGCGCGAACCGGGAATCTCAAGGTTCCGGGATCGCGCTTCCGCGCCCCGGAATGACGGTCTCCCTTACGCCCTCACCCTCGGCGCAACATTCTGCTCTTGCCCGGCCTTTTGCTCCGCAGCGACCGCGCGCTTGAAACCCTCGCGCTGCTGCAGGCGCGCCCAATAGGCTGCGACGTTTGGCCCGAAATCCTTGGCAAGCCCGATATTGCTCGCGAGCCGAAGCGCGTAACCGATGACGATGTCGGCGGCGGTGAAGCGGCCCGCGCACAATGTTTCGGCAGTCGCGGTCGCTGCCTCGACCGCGCGCAGTCTCCCCAGAAACCATTTCGCGTAATCGGTGGCGACCTGCGGGTTGCGACGCTCCTCCGGCTCGAGCTGTGTGTATCTCAGCACCAGCGTTTGCGGGAAGGTTAACGTGGCGTCGCTGAAATACATCCAGTTCAGGAACGCGCCGTAGGCGGGATCCTCAGGACCGACCATCAACGGCGTCGGGCCGTATTTGATGCCGAGGTAATGGCAGATGCCGGAGGATTCCGTCATCCTTGTCTCGCCGTCGATCAAGAAGGGGATGGTGCCGAGCGGATTGAGCGCGAGATAGTCCTTGGCGAAGACGCGCGGCGGGAACGGCAGCATCTTCAATTCATAGGGCAGCCCCATCTCCTCCAGCATCCAGAGCGGACGGAACGAGCGTGCGGCGTCGCAGTGATACAGCGTGATCATCAGGCCTTCCCTTTGCTGCCGGGCAGCGTGCCCATCATCTTGCACAGGACCATCAGCATGACCTCGTCGGCGCCGCCGCCGATCGAGGTCAGGCGGCTGTCGCGATAGGCGCGGCTGACCGGTGTCTCGTTGGTAAAGCCCATTCCGCCCCAATATTGCAAGCAGGCGTCGGTGAGCTCGCGGCCGAGCCGGCCGGCCTTCAGCTTGGCCATGGTCGCGAGCCGCGTCACATCCTCGCCGGCGACCAGCTGCTCGCCGGCGCGATAGATCAGCGCGCGCAGGAGCTCGACCTCGGTCTGCATCTCCGCGAGCTTGAAGTGCACGACCTGGTTGTCGAGGATCGACTTGCCGAATGCTTTGCGGTTGCGGGTGTATTCGATGGTCTGATCGATGATGTATTCGTGCGCCTTCAGACAGGCGGCCGCACCCCACAAGCGCTCCTCCTGGAACTGGATCATCTGGTAGGTAAAACCCTGGCCTTCCTCGCCGATCCGGTTGCGCTTGGGCACGCGGACATTGTCGAAGAAGATTTGCGCGGTGTCGGAGGAGCGCATCCCCATCTTGTCGAGTTTTCGCGCGACAGTGACACCCTTGGCCTTCATGGGCACGCAGATCAGCGACTTGTTGCGGTGAACGGGGCCGTCGCCGGTGTTGGCGAGCAGGCAGATCCAGTCGGCCTGGGTGCCGTTGGTGATCCACATCTTGCCGCCATTGATGACGTAATCGTCGCCGTCAGAGCGCGCCTGGGTCTTGATCGAGGCGACGTCCGACCCCGCACCGGGCTCGGAGACGCCGATGCAGGCGACGTAATCGCCCGAGATCGACTGCGCCAGGAATTCGCGCCGCACCTCATCCGAGCCGAACCGCGCCAGTGCGGGCGTTGCCATATCGGTCTGCACTCCGATCGCCATCGGCACGCCGCCGCAGGTGATGGCGCCCAGCTCCTCCGCCATCATCAGCGCGTAGGAATAGTCGAGGCCCGAGCCGCCGAATTCGACCGGCTTGTTCAGGCCGAGGAAGCCGAGGCTGCCCATTTTCTTGAACAGCTCGTGCGCGGGGAAGATGTCGGCCTTTTCCCACGCATCGACGTGCGGATTGATCTCGCCCGCAATGAATTTCTGCAGGGAGCGGCGGATGTCGTCGTGATCGGCGGTGAATAACATTTTGTCCTCTCGTCATTCCGGGGCGCGCGTAGCGCGAGCCCGGAATCCATTTGTCTACGGTGTCTGCGGCCCGATGGATTCCGGGCTCGCTTCGCGCCCCGGAATGACGGCCGTAGTCACAACCCCATCTGCCGCGAGGCCAGATCCTTCATGATCTCCTCGGTGCCGCCGCCGATGGCGTTGACCTTGACCTCGCGGTAGATGCGCTCGGCCTTGATGCCGCGCATGAAGCCGGCGCCGCCGAAGATCTGCACGGCCTCCGAGGCGCAAAAAGCCATGGTCTGCGTCGCCTGGTTCTTCATCATGCAGATTTCGGCGACCGGGCTCTCGCCCTGCTCGAGCCGCCAGGCCAGCATCTCCAGCATCGCTTGCGATGCCGCCACCTTCTGCGCCATGTCGACGATCTTGTGGCGGATGACCTGGTGCTGCGCGAGCGGCTTGCCGAAGGTCTTGCGCTCCTTTGCGTAGGCGATGGCCTCGTCAAGGCAGACCCGCGCAAAGGCGGTGCAGCTCGCGGCCATGCCCATGCGCTCGCTGTTGAAGTTCTGCATGATGATCTTGAAGCCTTGGCCCTCCTCGCCGATCAGGTTCGCGGCGGGCACGCGGCATGCATCGAAATACAGCGTCGCGGTATCGGAGGCCCACCAGCCCATCTTCTTCAGCTTGGTGCGCGACAGTCCGGGCGTATCGCCGTCGATCAGGAGCAGGCTGACGCCGCCGGCGCCCTCGCCGCCGGTCCGCACCGCAACCGTCAGGTAGTCGGCACGCATCCCTGAGGTGATGAAAGTCTTCTCCCCGCTGACGACGTAGTGATCGCCGTCGCGCCGCGCGCGCGTGCTCAGGTTGGCAACGTCGGAGCCGCCGCCCGGCTCGGTGATCGCCAGTGCGGAGATCTTCTCGCCTGCCAGCACCTGCGGCAGCACGCGCGCCTTCACCTCGGCGCGTGCGGCCCGCGCGATCGGGGGAGAGCCGATCGTATGGCTCATCAGGCTGGCGCTGACGCCGCCTGCGCCGGCGCGCGCAAGCTCCTGGCTCGCGACGATCTTCATGAACTGGTCGGCGGCGACGCCGCCATATTCTTCCGGGAATCCAAGTCCCAAGAGGCCAATTTCGGCCGCCTTGCGATAGAGCTCGCGCGGGAATTCGCCGGCTTCGTCCCATTCATGGGCGAAGGGCGCGATCTCCTTCTCGACGAACCGCCGCATCGCGTCGCGGAACGCGTCGTGCTCGGCGGTATAGAACGGGCTCTTCATCGCGAGACTTGCCTCGACCGGATTCGTCCCGGCCACCATGGCTTTAACCTGGGCCGTTCACTTGCGCGGAGTGGCTGATCGGCGCGAACCCTTCGAGCAAGCCAGCAACGCACCCCCCCAGCGGATTGCTGTCACAACGTCAGAAACAGCGCAAACGGCTCTTCCACCGTGCGGCGCAAGTGCTTTCGATACAAGGCGTGGTTGGGATCCTCGGGCGCAACCCGGCCCAAGGAGGGTTTTGGAATATTCCTGAGCGGCACATAGGCGATCGGCGCGGCGATCGGCGTGAGCTGCGAGCCGGGCCCGGCGCGCAGCGTCGAGATGATGCCGTACATCTCGCCTGATACCGTCGGCCGCGACACCGTGATCACGCGGTGCTGGCCGTGCTTGATGATGACGAGGTAGATGAAGCCGGACTGATGGGGAACGGCGACCTCGCCGGTATGCTCGTAGGCGGCATCGGTCCGATCGCCCTCGCGGAAGACCAGCGACGAGAGCTTCGGCTCCCAGGCGATCTCAGTGCGATAGGCGAAGATCGCATCCTTGTCGCCGAACGACGGCCGCAGGGTGATGTAGACGTCCTCGAGCCAGGTCACCGCGCGATGGGCATAGGAGCCGAGACTGTCGGGCGCGACGTCGTTTGCGGCGGGAGGCGCCGCCGCGACGACATTTTTGCGCAAGGAAACGCCGAGCGCCTGCTCCAGCCGGACTGTCGTCGCCAGCGTGAACGGCCGCCGGCCGCCGAGCACCTTCTCCAGCGTCGACAGGCTGAGCTTGGCCTGCTCGGCCAGCGCCTGCCGGGACATCCGGCGCCGGGCGAGCTCCTCGCGAATGGTCTCGGCGATCTCGCGGCTCTGCTCGTCCGAAAGCTGCTTGTCCGTGAGTTTGTCCTGCATCTGCATCGTCAGCCCCGCTCCAGGCCGGTCACTCTAGCAGGGCGGACAAACCAGCACAAAACCGCACATGACCGCCCCGGCTCAAGCGAGCCTGGGCCGGCCGCGGCGGAACATTGCCGATCATTCTGCTCGCGAAATCCCGCCCCGCCGGCGGATGCTGAGGACTAGCAAACATGCTTCGGAGCAAGCCAAATGAACGCCTACGACACGGCCGATAGCGACGACCACCCGCTGTTGAGCCGCCTCATCAAGGTCGGACTGTTCCTTCTGGCGCAGGGCATCGCCGTGATGCTGGTCGCCTTCCTGGCCCTGCTGGTGAGTTTCGGGGCGAGCTGGTCGGCGACGACCGAACAGGCCAGCCTGCTCCAGCCCGGCGAAGCACGGTCGGGCAGCCTGCTACTGAAAGAGGACGGCACTACCACGGAGGCGATTCGCCTCGGGACCGATATCGACATCACCGTGTCGGGCCCGACCTTGCGCGCCCGCGTCACGCAAGCATTCCGCAACCCGACCAAGGATTGGGTCGAGGCCACCTACGTCTATCCGCTCGCGGCCGGCGGCGCCGTCGACACACTGAAGATGGTGGTCGGCGACCGCGTCATCATCGGCGACATCAAGGAACGGCAGCAAGCGCGCGTGATCTACGAGGAGGCGCGCCGCGCCGGCCAGAAGGCCGCGCTTACCGAGCAGGAGCGGCCGAACATCTTCACCAACTCGGTCGCCAATATCGGTCCCGGCGAAACCGTGCTGGTGCAGATCGAGTACCAGGAGCCGGTGCATCAAGTCGGCAACGAATATTCGTTGCGCCTGCCGCTCGTGGTCGGACCGCGCTACAATCCCGCACCGATCATCCAGAGCGTCGATTTCCGCAAGGACGGCTCGGGCTGGGGCGCGGCGACGTCGGACCCGGTGCCGGATCGCGAGCGCATCTCGCCGCCTGTGCTGGATCCCGCCAAACATCCGCCGCTCAATCCGACCAGCATCATTGTGCGCCTGCGGGCCGGCTTTGCGCTCGGCGAGGTCAAGAGCCACCATCACGCCGTCAAGACGGAAAGCCCTGATAACATGACGCGCGTGGTGACGCTCGCCGACGGTGCTGTGCCCGCCGACCGTGATTTCGAGCTGACCTGGAAGCCGGCTGCCGAGACAGCGCCCTCGGTCGGACTGTTCCGCGAGCACATCGGCGATGCCGATTACCTGCTCGCCTTCGTCACCCCGCCGAGCGCCGAGCAGGCGGCGCAGAAGCCGCTGCCCCGCGAGGTCGTGTTCGTGATCGACAATTCCGGCTCGATGGGCGGCACGTCCATCGTGCAGGCCAAGGCAAGCCTGCTCTACGCTCTCGGCCGCCTGCAGCCGAATGACCGCTTCAACGTGATCCGCTTCGATGACACCATGGACATGCTGTTTCCGGCCTCCGTGCCGGCCGATGCTGCGCATGTCGGCGAGGCGACCTCCTTCGTCGGCGCCTTGCAGGCGCGCGGCGGCACCGAGATGGTGCCGGCGATGCGCGCGGCGCTGACCGACAGGCTCGGCGACACCGGCATGGTCCGCCAGGTCGTGTTCCTGACCGACGGCGCGATCGGCAACGAGCAGCAATTGTTCGATGCGATCACGACGATGCGCGGCCGCTCGCGCGTCTTCATGGTCGGCATCGGGTCCGCGCCCAACACCTATCTGATGACCCGTGCCGCCGAGCTCGGCCGCGGCGCCTTCACCCATATCGGCTCCACCGAGCAGGTGGAGGAGCGCATGCGCGGCCTGTTCGCCAAGCTGGAGAATCCGGCCGTGACCGGCCTCACCGCAAGGTTTTCCGAGGCCAATGCCGACGTCACCCCGGCGATCATCCCCGACGTCTATCGCGACGAGCCCCTGGTGCTGGCGGCGAGACTCGACAAGCTCGCAGGCTCGCTCGAGATCAAGGGCCGCGTCGGCGACCGTCCGTGGTCGGTGACGCTGCCGCTGCAAAACGCAGCCGAAGGCAAGGGCCTGTCAAAGCTCTGGGCCAGGCGGAAGATCGCCGATGCGGAAGTCGCGCGCACCCTGCGCGAGATGACGCCGGAGGAAGCTGACAAGGCGATCCTGGCGCTGGCGCTCGACCATCAGATCGTCACGCGGCTGACCAGCCTCGTCGCGGTCGACAAGACGCCAAGCCGTCCCGAAGGCGAACCGCTCAAGCTCAGCGAACTGCCGATCAACCTGCCCGCGGGCTGGGAGTTCGAGAAAGTGTTCGGCGAGCGGCCGCATCTGACGCCAACGCAGCTGCACGAGCGCCATGCCGACGCGCGCAATCAGCCGGCAACGCGACGGCCTATGCCTGCTGCGCCCGATGCGATCCGCCTGCCCAAGACCGCGACCTCGGCCGAGCTGAAGATGATCGCAGGCTTCATCCTGATCGTGCTCGCCCTGATCGTGTTCGTGTTCAACCGGCGTCGGACCTTGCTCACTGACGCCGCTTGAGAGAGGAGCTCCCCGACTCCTCTGTTAGCGCGCGCGGCTGCCCGTCCCTTCCAAACGGCCGCGCGCGCCTTTTTTCACTGTCATTGCGAGGAGCGAAGCGACGAAGCAATCCAGACTGCCGCCGCGGAGACAGTCTGGATTGCTTCGCTTCGCTATCGCAATGACGGGAGACGAAACACAATGCCCCGCTTCATCTCTCCGCTGGTCCTCGCGCTTGTCGGCCTCTTCCTGTTCGGCGACGGCGCCTATATCCACGCCAAGGCGTGGCTGGCGCAGGTGCTGCTGGAGCGCGCCTTCGACCGGAGCATTGCCACGGGACAGGCGGTAAAGCCCTGGTCCTGGGCCGACACCTGGCCGGTCGCGCGGATCGAGGTGAAGCGGATCGGTGCCAGCGCCATCGTACTGGAAGGCACGAGCGGACAGGCGCTCGCTTTCGGGCCCGGTCATATCCAGCACACGGCTGATGCGGGCGAACGCGGGATCGCCGTCTATGCCGCCCATCGCGACACTCATTTCCGCTTCCTGAAGGATGTTGCCATTGGCGACATCATCGATGTCACGCGCAGTGACGGTCGACACTTTCGCTATCGCGCGGATTCCTCGGCCGTGGTTCGCTTCGATGCATCCGGCATCGATCCCATGGCACAGGGTTTCGAGCTTGTTCTCGCGACCTGCTGGCCATTCGATGCCGTCACATCCGGCCCCGGGCGCTACATCGTGCATGCGACATTGATTGGCGCCGACGGCTAGATCGCCGATCGGACTGACACGCACCGGTGCGCGCTTCATTCCACCACACGGCATACCGGCCACACAGTTGCCAAAGGACTCGCCATAGAACAGAGTGACGCGACACCAATAAGAACAACAGGTGAGGTCACGCCATGGAAGCCCGTGTGTCTGCTGCGCCCGCATCACGTCCATGGTCTCCGCCGCCCGATGCCAGCGACATCGTCAAGGGCATCCACGCAATGCTGCACCCGCACAACATCGTGCTGGTGGGCGCGACCGACAAGCCCGGCAATTATGCCGAGCGCATCTGGAACAATCTGATCAAGTACGGTTTCGAAGGCGGGCTCTATCCGGTCAACGCCAAGCGCGATACCGTCTGGGGCGTTCCCTGCTACAAGGATTTTGCGAGTCTTCCGGAGAAGCCCGATCACGTCCTGGTGCTGGTGCCTGCGCGCTTTGCCGTGCAGGTGATCCGCGACGCCGCCGCAGCCGGCGCGCGGTCGGCCACCATCGTCACCTCCGGCTTCAGCGAGCTGCAGGATGACGAAAGCCAGAAGCTCGCTGCCGAATTGCAGGCTGCGGTGCGCGAGACGGGGCTCGCGGTCACGGGCCCGAACTGCCTCGGCAATTTGAGCGCCGGCGAAAAGCTCTTCACCAATATCGACGATCGCTTCGTCACCATGGAGCAGGGCGCGGTGGCGATCGCCGGCCAATCCGGCGCGATCGTCATGGCGATCCGCCAGACGCTGGAAGACCGGGGTGTCGGCGTCGGCTACATGGTGACCACGGGCAACGAGGCCGGGCTCGAGACGCCGGATCTGATGCGCTACTTCGCCGAGGATCCGAGCATCAAGGTGATCGTCGTCTATCTCGAAGGCGTGCGCAACACCAAGGCGTTCCGCGATGCCTGCAAGGCGGCGCGCGCGGCGAGCAAGCCCGTGATCGCGCTCAAGCTCGGCGCCTCCGAAGGCGGCCGCGCCGCGGCGATGGCCCATACCGGCGCGCTCGCCGGCTCGATCGAGACGTTCGACGCGATCGCGACGCGCGAAGGGGTGATCCGGGTCGGTGGCCTCGACGAGCTGATCGAGACCACCGAGTGCTTCGTGCACGCGGCCGTTCCGAAAGGCGACCGGCTCGCCGCTGTGACGCTGTCCGGCGGCAAGCGCGGCATGCTGATCGACGCATTCTATGCCGCAGGCCTGAATTTCACGCCGCTGAGCCCGCATGTCAGCGCGGATCTGGCGAAGATGCTCGGCCCCGGCTCGATCGTCGGCAATCCGCTCGATGCCGGCTTCGCCGCAGTGGTCGATCCCTCCGTCTACATGAAGTCGATCAAGCTGATGATCGACGACCCCGATATCGACATCGTCATCGTCGATGCCGAGCTGCCGAAGGCGCCGCACGAGCTGCGCGAGCGCAATTTGCGTATCGTCAACGAGATGGCGAGCGAGGCGGGCAAGCCGGTGATCTACATCAGCGCGATGTCGATCGGCTTCACCGAATACACCAAGGACTTGCGGAAGTCGCTGCCGCATCTCGCGGTCATGCAGGGCATGGACCGCGCGGTGACCGCGATCAAGTCGCTGCTCGCCTATGCGAAGCTGCGCAAGGAGGTGCCCGATATCGTCTCGAGCTCGAAACCCGCCGCCCGCGCCGTGCTGGAGAAGACGTTGAAATCGGCGACCGGTGCTGCGCTCGACGAGGTCGCCTCGAAGAAGCTGCTCAAGGCCTACGGCATTCCGATCTCGAAGGAGGCGATCGCACAGACCGCGGCGGACGCCATCAAGATTGCCAAGCAGATCGGTTTTCCGGTCGTGGCAAAACTCGTCAGTGCGGAGATCCTGCACAAGTCCGACATCGGCGGCGTGGTGCTGAACCTCAACAGCGCAGCCGAGGTGAAGAAGGCGTTCGCCGACATCACCGCGCGCGTGGCGAAGCTCAAGGGCAAGCCGAAGCTCGACGGCATCCTGATCGCACAGCAAGTCAAGGCCGAGCTCGAGCTCGTCGTCGGCGCCTCGCTCGATGCAGAGATGGGGCCGGTCGTGCTGTTCGGCACCGGCGGCATCGATATCGAGCTGATGAAGGACGTCGCGCTCGCCGGCGCGCCGCTGGATGAGAGCGAGGCACGGCTCCTGATCGGCCGCACCAAGGCCGGCGTCAAGATGCGCGGCTATCGCGGCAGGCCGGTCTTGCACGAGGCCTCGGCGGTGAAGGCGCTGGTCGGGCTATCCAACCTGATCGCGGATGCGGGCGATCGCATCGCCTCGATCGACATCAACCCGTTCCTGATCAACACCAGGACGGGTGTGGCCGTCGACGCCCTGATCGTGCTGAACAATGCTGCGGCAAAGCGGGCGGCCGGGCATTGAGGTGCGTAGGTCCGTAGGGTGGATTAGCGCAGCGTAATCCACCAATTCGGTGCATCCACGCGCGAGGCGTTGGCAGGTTACGCTTCGCTAACCCGCCCTACGTACCATCGTGACCTTCTTCCAACTTCCCCGCTTTGGCCGTAAAATCGCCCCTGCATGGCACGCGCGAGCAATCTTGTGATCGGAACGGCAACGCTGGCGGCGATCGCCGTGGCGTTCGGCGGCCTGCTCGGCGCGCAGAAATGGCGCACCATCCAGAGCCGCAGCCAGTTGCGCGTGGTGTTCGAGGGCGGCTCCGCCAGCGGGCTGCGCCGCGGCGGGCCGGTCAATTTCGACGGCGTGCCCGCCGGCCAGATCCTGTCGATCAAGCTGGATAGTCCGCGCAGGATCGTGGCACTCGTCATGCTCGACAACACCGCGCCGATCCGCAAGGACACCGTGGCCGGAATCGAGTTCCAGGGCCTCACCGGCATTGCCGCGATCTCACTCATCGGCGGCGCCCCCTCTGCACCGCCGGTGCCGCTGGACGCGGACGGCATCCCGGTGCTGACGGCCGATCTCAGCGACGCCGAAACCATCGTCGAAACCCTGCACAGCGTCGACCGCACCATCGTGAACAACGCCCCCGCAATCAAGGAGGGCCTGCACACGTTCGAGACCTATACCGCCGACCTCAGGAGCAAGGGCGCCGAGATCGATTCGGTCATGGCCAAGGTCGACAGCGCCTTTGCGGGCTTCGACAAGGCGGTCGCCAAGATCGAGGGCGCGGTGCCGGGCTTCGTCGACGGCAAGGCCGACGAGCTGTTCGAGAAGATCCAGGGACTGCACGAGCTTGCCCGCACCATGAAGAAGAAATCGGCGGCCTACCTCGACGACATTCGCCGCTCGCTGCTCGACGTCAGCGAGGCCGCCAACAAGATGAGCGGCACGCCGGCGCCGCCGCGGCCCCCGCGCAGGCCCACCGAGCAGAAGCGGTAACGCCTCTTTCTTACCCTCCCCTGGAGGGGGAGGGTCGGCTCACATGGAGCGTAGCGAAATGTGAGACGGGGTGGGGTGACGGTCTCTCCCCATCCAACAGCGCCCGAGAGGAGGGATCACCCCACCCCGCTCGCGCTACGCGCGATCGACCCTCCCCCTCCAGGGGCCCTCCAGGGGAGGGTAAGGCGGAATCGGCCACGGCTCAGTAATTGCTGGCCGCCGCGCCGTTCGGGATGCCGTCGATCGGGCATTCCTCGGTGCCCGGCGTCGAGCGGGTCATTGCCTCGACCATGTCGCGCGTGCCTTCGGGATCCCTGATCCAGTTCTTGTAGAAGTCATACGGGCACGCGGCGACGCCGCGCGGGCTGTCGCCGGAATTGATCATGCCGGTGTAGCCGCGATGAACGAGCTTGTAGAGATGGTTCTGCGACTGGCCGTTGCGGCGCGCGTCGCGGATCAGATGCTTCGACAGCTGGGCGTACTGGATGCCGTAATCCTCCTCGCCGCATTCGCCGAGCGTGCGGCCGTCGAAGCCGATGATCGCGGAGTGGCCGAAATAGGAGTAGACCCCGTCGAAGCCGGCGGCATTGGCGACCGCGACATAGACGTTGTTGGCCCAGGCCATCGCCTTGGAGATCATGACCTGCTGCTCCTTGGCCGGATACATGTAGCCCTGGCAGCGCACGATCAGCTCCGCGCCCTTCATCGCGCAGTCGCGCCAGATCTCCGGATAATTGCCGTCATCGCAGATGATCAGGCTGACCTTCAGACCCTTGGGCCCCTCGGAGACATAGGTGCAATTGCCGGGGTACCAGCCTTCGATCGGTACCCAAGGCATGATCTTGCGATACTTCTGCACGATCTCGCCCTTGTCGTTCATCAGGATCAGGGTGTTGTAGGGCGCCTTGTGCGGATGCTCCTCGTGGCGTTCGCCGGTGAGCGAGAACACGCCCCACACTTTGGCCTTGCGGCAGGCCTCGGCGAAGATCGCGGTCTCCTCGCCCGGCACCATTGACGCCGTCTCGTACATCTCCTTGGCATCGTACATGATGCCTTGTGTGGAATATTCCGGGAAGATCACGAGATCCATGCCGGGCAGCCCGACCTTCATGCCGACGATCATGTCGGCGATCTTGCGAGCGTTGTCGAGCACCTCGGCCTTGGTGTGCAGGCGGGGCATCTTGTAATTGACCACCGCGACGCCGACCGTGTCGTTGCTGCTGGAGATGTCACCGTGAAGCATGTGGAGCGCTCCTGTTGTCTGATGCTGGCGTGGGTTAGTGGCTGATCATCCAGGGGCGTGCGGTCGGAAAGCCCTTGGCGCCGCTCCTGCTCTTGGTCATCAGCCGCGCCGGCTTTGTCCTATCCGCCGCGCTCTTGTCCTTCACGGTCTTGCCCGAGGAGCAGCAGCCGCAGCCCGGGCCGTGCGAGGCCTTATATTGCGCCAGCGTCTGCGGTGCGTGCGTGCTGCGCTCGTTGACGGCGTGCGCCTTGCGCTTCTCCGCCGGCATGCAGAAAAAGTTCGGCGCCGTCAGGATGACGCGGGGCGCCATCGTCTCGCAGTGTGGGCAGCTCTGCGGATCGTCGCATTCCGCCATCGGGCGCAGGTCCTTGAAGGGACCGCAGTCGTCACAGAGATATTCGTAGACCGGCATCGCATCACCTACGCTCTTGCCTGTTCACACAACTCGCTGCCACCGTGCGTGTGGAGACAGCACCTCACCCCGAACCCTCTCCCCGTGAGAACGGGGAGAGGGAGCGCGGCGTCACTTGTCCGGCGAGATCGGCATCTGAATGTCGCCGGTGATGTGCTTGATGGGTCCGGCCGCCGACGGCATCACGTCGAAGTCGAAGATCTCGGTCGGCAGCCATAGCGTGGCGCAGGCGTTGGGCACGTCGACGACGCCGGAGATGTGGCCCTGGCACGGCGCGGTGCCGAGGATCGAATAGGCCTGGGCGCCGGAATAGCCGAACTTCTTGAGATATTCGATGGCGTTGAGGCAGGCCTGACGATAGGCGATGTGGACGTCGAGATAGTGCTGCTTGCCGGCCTCGTCCACCGAGATGCCCTCGAAGATCAGATAGTCCTTGTAGTTCGGCGTGATCGGCGACGGCTTGAAGATCGGATTCTTGATGCCGTATTTCGACATGCCGTCCTTGATCACCTCGACTTTCAGGTGGAGCCAGCCGGCCATCTCGATCGCGCCGCAGAAGGTGATCTCGCCGTCGCCCTGGCTGAAGTGCAAATCGCCCATCGAAAGACCCGCGCCGGGGACGTAGACCGGGAAGTAGATCTTCGAGCCGCGCGAGAGATCCTTGATGTCGCAATTGCCGCCATGCTCGCGCGGCGGCACGGTGCGCGCACCCTCGGCGCCGATCTTGGCTTTCACATCGCCCTTGGCGCGGCCGCCATGGGCGGTCGGCGCGAACGGCGGATTGGCAAGGCCGGGCACGCGGGTCGGGTTGGTCGAGATCAGCTCGGCCTCGCGCTTATTCCAGGTGTCCAGCATCTTCGGATCGGGCAGACAGCCGATCAGGCCGGGATGGATCAGACCGGCAAAGTTGACGCCGGGCACGTGACGCGACGAGGTGTAGAGACCTTTGATGTCCCAGATCGACTTCTGCGCCAGCGGGAAATGGTCGGTGAGGAAGCCGCCGCCGTTCTGCTTGGAGAAGAAGCCGTTGAAGCCCCACAGGCTCTCCTTGAGCGGACCGACGTCGAGCAGGTCGACGACGAGAAGGTCGCCGGGCTCGGCGCCCTTGACGCCGATCGGGCCGGAGAGGAAGTGCACGATCGACAGGTCGATGTCGCGCACGTCGTCGGCGGAATCGTTGTTCTTGATGAAGCCGCCGGTCCAGTCATAGGTCTCGATGATGAAATCGTCGCCGGGATTGACCCAGGCCACGATCGGGATGTCGGGGTGCCAGCGGTTGTGCACCATGTCGTTTTCATAGGCCGACTTGGTGAGATCGACCTTGATCAGTGTCTCTGGCATCGAGATGCTCCCCTTTTACACGGTTGGTTAGACGGACAGATATTTCGAGACCTGCGCGGCATCGACGGCATCGCGCGGATCATCGCGCACGATCTCGCCGTTCTCGATCACCAGCACGCGATCGGCGATGTCGAGCGCGAAACTGAGGACCTGCTCGGACACGACGATCGACAGCCCCTTCTCGTCGCGGATGCGCTTCAACGTGCGCGCCATCTCCTTGATGATCGAGGGCTGGATGCCTTCGGTCGGCTCGTCCAGCAGCAGCACCTTCGGCTTGGTGGCGAGCGCGCGCGCGATCGCCAATTGTTGCTGTTGCCCGCCGGAGAGATTGCCGCCACGGCGGCCCTTCATCTCCAGCAGCACCGGGAACAGTTCGTAGATGTCGTCAGGCACCTCGGAGCCGCCGGAGACGACGAGCCCGGTCTCGATGTTCTCCTTCACCGTCATGGTGGAGAAGATCATGCGGCCCTGCGGCACGTAGGCGAGACCCTTGGCGACGCGCTCAAAGCTCTTGAGGTTGCCGAGCTCGGCGCCATCCATGTTCACCGAGCCGCTCTTGGCCGGCAGGATGCCCATCAGCGACTTCATCAGCGTGGTCTTGCCCATGCCGTTGCGGCCCATGATCGCAACGATCTCGTTCGCCGCGACCTTGACGTTGAGCCCGTGCAGCACCTCGCTCTGGCCGTAGGCGACGTGGAGATCAGAAATAGCCAGCATCAGCCTGCTCCTTGCTTCTTGCGCATGATCTTGTCCGGAAACCGGACGCCACTTTCCGGGATCATGCGCTAGTGACCGAGGTACACTTCGATGACCTTGGGATCGTTCTTCACCTTCTCCATCGTCCCCTCCGAGAGGATCTGGCCCTGGTGCAGCACGGTGACCTTGTGCGCGATGTCCTCGACGAACTTCATGTCGTGCTCGATCACCAGCACCGAACGGTTCTTGATGATGCGGTTGAGCAATTCGGCGGTCTTGGCGCGCTCGGACACGCTCATGCCGGCGACGGGCTCGTCGAGCATCAAGAGGTCGGGATCCTGGATCAGCAGCATGCCGATCTCGAGCCACTGCTTCTGGCCGTGGCTGAGCTCGTCGGCATAGGTATTGAGCTTGTCCTTGAGGAAGATCATCTCCGCGACCTCCTCGACCCGGTCCTTCACCAGCTGATCGCGCTGAAAGGTCAGCGAGCCGAACACGGTGCGGCCGCGCGGAAACGAGATCTCGAGGTTCTCGAACACGGTCAGATCCTCGAACACCGACGGCGTCTGGAACTTGCGCCCGACGCCGGTCTGCACGATCTCGTTCTCCCTCATCTTCGTGAGCTCCTTGCCACGAAACTGGATCGAGCCCGAGGTCGCCCTGGTCTTGCCGCAGATCAAATCGAGCACCGTGGTCTTGCCGGCGCCGTTGGGGCCGATGATGACGCGGATCTCGTTCTCCTCGACATAGAACGAGAGATCGTTGACCGCCTTGAACCCGTCGAACGAGACGGTGAGGCCGGAGACCGCGAGCAGGAAGTCCTTCGGCTGATGACCGATGAGCATGATCGCCTCCTCACTCTGCCGGTGCGCCGTCGGCGACGGAATTGTCGGTCCAGTTCTCCTTCGGCTTGTGCGAGGCGAACAGCCGGTCGATGCGCGGCTGCACGTAATCGGCCCAGAGCCCGGACAAGCCGTTCGGGAAAGCAAGCACGACCGCGATGAACAGCGCGCCGAGGCCGAACAGCCAGAGTTGCGGGAAGGATTCCGACAGGCTGGTCTTGGCGAAGTTCACCAGGATGGCGCCCCAGACCGCGCCGAAGATCGACATCCGCCCGCCGACCGCGGTGTAGATCACCATCTCGATCGACGGCACGATGCCGACGAAGGACGGCGACATGAAGCCGACGTTGAGCGCGAACATGGCGCCGCCGATCGCGGCGAAGATCGCGGCCATGCAGAAGGCGAAGATCTTGAAATTGGCGACGCTGTAGCCGGAGAAGCGGACGCGGTCCTCCTGCTCGCGCATCGCCACCAGGATACGGCCGAGCTTGGTCAGGCGGATGAACTGCGCGATGC
The DNA here is from genome assembly GCF_003122645.1 of Bradyrhizobium sp. SUTN9-2. Lineage (NCBI taxonomy): Bacteria > Pseudomonadati > Pseudomonadota > Alphaproteobacteria > Hyphomicrobiales > Nitrobacteraceae > Bradyrhizobium > Bradyrhizobium sp. SUTN9-2. Next base: position 1,117,373 of record NZ_LAXE01000001.1, on the reverse strand, counting down.
CGATGCAGGCGAACAGCAGCACCACCTCGACGAAGTACAGGATGATCTTGGCGTGATCGGGCCGGATGTCCCAACCCTTCAGCGTGCGCAGATCGGTCATGCCGTTGATGCCGCCGGTATAGCCCTGCTGGCCGACGATGAGGATGGTGAGGATGGCGGCGACGGCCTGGGTGATGATCGCGAAATAGGTGCCGCCGACGCGGCGCTTGAACATCGCGGTGCCGATGATCAGAGCGAACAGGCCGGGCACCAGGATGATGGCGAGGATGGTGAAGGTGAGGCTGTGGAACGGCTGCCAGAAGAACGGCAGCGCCGTGATCTGATTCCAGTCCATGAAGTCGGGAATGCCGGGCGTCGACTGGATCTTGGTGTTCTCGACGCTGGAGGCCTCGAGCTTGAGGAACATCGCCATGCAATAGCCGCCGAGGCCGAAGAACACGCCCTGCCCCAGGCTCAAGATGCCGCCGTAGCCCCAGCACAGCACGAGGCCGATCGCGACGAAGGCGTAGGTCAGATATTTCGCGACCAGATTGAGGCGGAAGACATCCAGCGTCAGCGGCAGGATCACGAACAGCACGGCGGCGAGCGCAATGAAGCCCATCAGTTCGGATCGGTTGAAGAAGCGTGAGTTGATGATCATGACTTGCCTGCTTCTCGTTATTTGCGGACCTTGAGGGCGAACAGACCCTGCGGCCGCAGCATCAGGATGCCGACGACGGCGAGCAGCGTGAGCACCTTGGCCATCGAGCCCGACATGAAGAACTCGAGCGTCGATTGCGTCTGCGAGATCGAGAAGGCCGAGGCGATGGTGCCGAGCAGGCTGGCGGCGCCGCCGAACACGACGACGAGGAAAGTGTCGACGATGTAGAGCTGGCCCGACGTCGGCCCGGTCGAGCCGATCATGGTGAAGGCGCTGCCGGCGACACCGGCGATGCCGCAGCCAAGGCCGAAGGTGTAGCGGTCGACCTTCTCGGTGTTGATGCCAACCGCGCCGGCCATGATGCGGTTCTGCACGACCGCGCGCACCTGGCGGCCCCAGCGCGACATGTAGAGGACGTAGGCGACGGCGATGGTGATCAGCACGGTGAGGCACATCACGAAGACGCCGTTGATCGGCACCTCGATGCTGTCGGTGACGCGGAGCGAGCCCAGCATCCATTGCGGCAGCTCGACGCCGACCTCGCGCGCGCCAAACACCGAGCGATAGGCCTGCTGCAGCATCAGGCTGAGGCCCCAGGTGGCGAGCAGCGTATCGAGCGGGCGCTTGTAGAGGTGCCGTATCAACCCCCATTCCACCAGCATGCCCAGCGCGCCCGAGGCGAGGAAGGCCAGTATCATGGCGAGGAAGAAGTAGCCGCTGAACAGGCTCGGCAAATAGGCCTGGAAGAGGTTGGAGGTCATCCAGGTGACGTAGGCGCCGAGGATCATGAACTCGCCATGGGCCATGTTGATGACGCCCATCTGGCCGAAGATGATCGCAAGGCCGAGCGCCATCAGGACATAGACGGAGAACAGGATCAGTCCGGCAAACCCCTGCATGACGAAGATCGAGCCGAGGTCGCCAATCGAATAGTCGCCGAACATCCATGTCCTCCGTCGGGAAAGGGTCCCGCGTCGCGAGCAGGTTCGCGACGCGGGGGCTTGAGGCATGGACTTGCGATCCACGCCAGGGAGCGGTTTTGCCTTGAGGGGGTGCGGCGGACGCCGCGTCTTAACGGTAACGCTTCTTACTGGTAACCCTTCGGGAACGGATCCGGCTCGACGAGATCGGCGGTCTCGTAGATCAGCTCGAACTGGCCATCGAGCTTGGCGCGCCCCACCCGGGTCTTCGACCAGAGGTGATGGTTCTCGTGGATGCGCACATAGCCTTCCGGCGCGCCCTTGAACTCGACACCCGTAGAAGCCGTGGCGATCTTGTCGACGTCGAAAGAGCCGGCCTTTTCGACCGTCAGCTTCCACAGCCACGGGCCGAGATAGGCAGCCTGGGTGACGTCTCCGATCACGGTCTTCTCACCCCACATCTTCTTGAACGCCGAGACGAAAGCCTTGTTGTTCGCATTGTCGAGCGACTGGAAGTACTTCATGCAGGCATAGGCGCCCGCGATGTTCTCGCCGCCGATACCGTCGATCTCGTCCTCGGTCACCGAGATCGTCAGCAGTGCCTGCTTGGAGAGATCGATGCCGGCCGCCTTGAGCTGCTTGTAGAAGGCGACGTTGGAACCGCCGACGACGTCGGTGAAGATCACGTCCGGCTTGGTCAGCTTGATCTTGTTGATGACCGAATTGAACTGCGTCGAGCCGAGCGCATAATATTCCTCGCCGACCACTTTGCCCTTGAGCACGTTCTCGACGTGCTTGCGCGCGATCTTGTTGGAGGTGCGCGGCCAGATGTAATCCGAGCCGATGAAGAAGAAGGACTTGGCGCCCTTCTCCTTGGCGATCCAGTTCAGGCCGGCGAGAATCTGCTGGGTCGCTTCCTGGCCGGTATAGATGACGTTCTTGGACTGCTCGAGGCCTTCGTAGAAGGTCGGGTAGTAGAGCATGCCGTTATATTGCTCGACGACCGGCAGCACCGCCTTGCGCGAGGCCGAGGTCCAGCAGCCCATGATCGCCGCGACCTTGTCGTTGACGAGGAGCTTCTTCGCCTTCTCGGCGAAGGTCGGCCAGTCCGATGCGCCGTCCTCCTGGATGAACTTGATCTTGCGGCCGAGCACGCCGCCGGCCGCGTTGATCTGCTCGATCGCAAGCTTTTCGGCCTGGATCGAGCCGGTCTCGGAGATCGCCATGGTGCCGGTCGCCGAATGCAGGATGCCGACCGTGACCTCGGTGTCGGTGACGGCCAGACCCGTGGTGTTGACCGCCGAGGTCGCCGGCGCCTGCGCAAATGACCCGCGCGGCAGCATGGTGATGGCCGGGACCGCGGCCATTCCCATCAATAATTTGCGCCGCAGCGGCGACAACAGGCCCTTGTTTGCTTCGTCTGACATGAGCACCCCACTTTTGTTCGAGAACACGCGATTGGTGCCCGTGAGGATGGCTCGAATTTATGCAGCCCACGCATACGCAAGATCGCGTATACTGCACCGCAAAATGCCGACGTAGGCTTCTGGTACGGAATTTGCGAGGGGTCCGGGTCCGTATCGGGAGTGGGGTTAAGTGGCAGGGCGGCAGCGAATAGACCGCGTCAGGCGCCAGTACAATCAATGGGTCGCCAACCAGACGCTGGAAGATTACGCCCTGCGCTTCACCGCCAAGAGCGCGCGGCGCTGGTCCGCCGCCCGCGTCGCCAACACGGCACTGGGCGCGATCTCGTTCCTGGCGATGGAGGCGATCGGCGGGACCATCACGCTGAACTATGGCGTCACCAACGCGACTGCCGCCATCGTCGTGGTTTCCATCATCATCTTCGGCTGCGGGGTGCCTATTGCGTATTATGCCGCCAAATGCGGCATCGACATCGACCTGCTGACGCGGGGTGCCGGCTTCGGTTACATCGGCTCGACCGTCACCTCGCTGATCTACGCCTCCTTCACCTTCATCTTCTTCGCGATCGAGGCCGTGATCCTGGCGTCGGCACTCGAGATGTGCTTCGGGATTCCGCGGCCGGTGGGCTATCTCATCAGCGCCGTCGTCATCATCCCGCTGGTGGCCTACGGCATCACGCTGATCAGCCGCTTCCAATTGTGGACGCAGCCGCTGTGGGTGATCCTTCACATCATTCCGTTTGCCGCGATCGCCTGGCACAACCCGCGCTCCTTTGCGGAGTGGCACAAGTTCTCCGGCGAGCACGGCGACCTCAACGGGCATTTCGATCTCCTGCTGTTCGGCGTTGCGGCCTCGGTCGTGTTCTCGCTGGTGGCGCAGATCGGCGAGCAGGTCGACTTCCTGCGGTTCCTGCCGCGCGACCGCCGCGCCTCCAGGGCCTCCTGGTGGATGGCGCTGATGAGCGCGGGGCCGGGCTGGATCGTGCTGGGCGCGCTGAAGCTGCTGGCGGGCTCGTTCCTCGCCTTCTTCGCACTCAGCCACGGCGTGCCGCCCGAAGAAGCCGCCGAGCCGGCGCACATGTATCTCGAAGCATTCCGCTATGTGCTGTCGCAGCCCGACCTCGCTTTGGCCTTGACCGGCACCTTCGTGATCCTGTCGCAGGTCAAGATCAACGTTACCAACGCCTATGCCGGCTCGATCGCCTGGTCGAATTTCTTCTCGCGCTTGACCCACAGCCATCCCGGGCGCGTGGTCTGGCTGGTCTTCAACGTCGTCGTGGCCCTTCTGCTGATGGAGATCGGCGTCTACAAGGCCCTGGAGCAGACGCTGGCGCTCTATTCCAACGTCGCCATCGCCTGGGTCGGCGCGCTGGTCGCCGACCTCGTCATCAACAAGCCGCTCGGACTGCGGCCGCAGCAGATCGAGTTCAAGCGCGCGCATCTCTACGACGTCAATCCAGTCGGCGTGGGAGCGATGACGATCGCGACCATCGTCTCGATCAGCGCCTTCTACGGCCTGTTCGGGCCGACCGCGAAGGCGCTGTCGGCCTTCATCGCGCTCGCGGCGGCCTTCCTCACGGCACCGTTGATCGCCTGGGCCACGGACGGCAAATACTACATCGCCCGCAAGCCGAAGCGGAGCTGGCAGAACATCGAGGCGATCCAGTGCTGCATCTGCGAGCACTCGTTCGAGCCGGAGGACATGGCCTCCTGCCCCGCTTACGCCGGCCCGATCTGCTCGCTGTGCTGTTCGCTGGACGCGCGCTGCCACGATCTCTGCAAGCCGCATGCGAGATTCCAGGCGCAGGTGTCGGAAACGCTGGGCCGGCTGATGCCGCAGCCGATCTACGCCCGGATCAACTCGCAAGTGGGCCACTATATAGGCGTGTTCGTGGTCTCCGCCGGCCTGATCGCCCTGGTGCTGGGACTCATCTATCTACAGACGTCGGCGAACGTGCACGGCGACAACGAGCTCGTGTCCGACGTGCTCTGGAAGGTGTTCTTCTCGCTCAGCATCATCATCGGCGTGGTGGCGTGGCTGTTCGTGCTGGCGCAGCAGAGCCGCCGCGCCGCCGAGGCCGAGACGCGGCGGCAGACCGCGCTGCTGATCCAGGAGATCGACGCGCACAAGCGCACCGATGCCGAGCTCCAGCGTGCCAAGGAGGTCGCCGAATCCGCCAACCTCGCCAAGAGCCGCTATGTGGTCGGGCTGAGCCACGAGCTGCGCTCGCCGCTCAATGCGATCAGCGGCTATGCGCAACTGCTCGAGCAGGATACGACTCTCGGCGCCAAGCCGCGCGACCAGGTCCGCGTCGTCCGCCGCAGCGCCGACCATCTCTCCGGCCTGATCGACGGCATCCTGGACATCTCCAAGATCGAGGCGGGGCGGCTGTATCTGTCGCGCGACGAGGTGCGCTTGAGCGAGTTCCTCGACCAGCTCGTCGGCATGTTCCGCCTCCAGGCCGCCGCCAAGGGCATCGACTTCGTGTTCAGGCGGCCGCCGACGCTGCCGCGGGTGGTCTATGCCGACGAGAAGCGGCTGCGTCAGGTGCTGATCAACCTGCTCTCGAACGCCATCAAGTTCACCCAGTCCGGCAGCGTGCAGTTCGTGGTGCACTACCGCAGCCCGGTCGCCGAGTTCGAGGTGATCGACACCGGCCCGGGTATCCAGGGCGACGACCTCGAACGCATCTTCGCGCCATTCGAGCGGGGTGCGCTCGGCGCGTCGCAGCCGCAGACCGGCACCGGCCTCGGGCTCACCATCAGCCGCCTGCTCGCCGGCGTGATGGGCGGGGACATCAAGGTCACGAGCACGGTCGGCACCGGCTCGACCTTCAGGGTCAAGATCCTGCTCTCGGAGGTCGCCAATCCCCAGCGGATCGCGCCGGTGGAGGCGCCGGTCTCAGGGTATCACGGCCCGCGCAAGACCATCCTCGTCACCGACGACGATCCCGTGCATCGCGACCTCCTGCGCGAGGTGCTGACGCCGCTCGGCTTCATCCTGCTCAGCGCACCCGACGGCGCCGGCTGCCTCGCATTGGCGCAGCATTGCCGGCCCGATCTGTTCCTGCTCGACATCTCGATGCCTGCCATGGACGGCTGGGCGGTCGCCGAGGCCTTGCGCGCCAGCGGCCATCATCAGGCCCGCATCCTGATGGTGTCGGCAAGCGCGCTCGAGGCTCATGGCGCGCCGCTGGCGCAGCCCTTCCACGACGGCTACCTGATGAAGCCGATCGACATCCCGCGGCTGCTGGCGACGATTCGCCAGCTTCTCAAGATCGAATGGCAATACGGCTCGCATGAGGTCGCGGTGCCGTTCTGGCATCCGGAGACCGGATCGAAGCCGCCGCTGCGGCACATCGAGGCGCTGATCGGGCTCGGCCAGATCGGCTACGTCAAGGGCATCCAGCTGAAGCTGGACGAGATCGGCAGCGAGCACCCCGAGCATGCCGACTTCGTCGCGCAGATGCGGTCGCTGGTCGATCGCTTCGATCTCGACCAGTACATGGACACATTGAAGACGTTGCATGCTTATGAGCATTGAATCGAAGAAGCGCGACGTCGCGCTCGTCGTCGACGATTCCCCGGAGACGCTCCGGCTGCTCACCGACGCGCTCGACGGCGCCGGCATGACGGTGATGGTGGCGCTCGACGGCGCCGCGGCGATGCGCATCATCGACCAGATCACGCCCGACATCATCCTGCTCGATGCCGTGATGCCCGGCATCGATGGCTTCGAGACCTGCCGCCGGCTCAAGCGCGATGCGGGTCTCGCCAACGTCCCGGTGATCTTCATGACGGGTCTTGCCGAGACCGAGCACATCGTGCGTGGACTGGAAGCCGGCGGGGTCGACTACGTGACCAAGCCGATCGTGATCGAGGAGATGCTGGCGCGCATCCGGGTCCATCTCGGCAACGCCCGGCTGACCCAAAGCGCGCGCGCCGCGCTCGACGTCTCCGGCCGTTTCCTGTTCGCGGTCAATCGCCAGGGCCATTTGCTGTGGGCGACGCCGCAGGCGCAGAAGCTGCTATCCGATCATCACGGCGCGCAGACCGACGACTTCGTGCTGCCGCCGACGCTGCTGCAATGGCTCGAGCAGGCGAAGGCCAAGAGCGGCTCGAAATCCCAGGCCGCGTCGCTGCCCGACAGTCCGCAGCTCCGCTTCTATTACATGGGCGAGACCGCGCCGAACGAATTCCTGCTGCGGCTGTCCAAGGAAGCCGGCACCGCGCTGCCGCCCGAATTCACCAGCGAGCTCGGCCTCACCACGCGCGAAGGCGAGGTGCTGGCCTGGCTCAGCAAGGGCAAGACCAACCGCGACATCGCGCAAATTCTGGGCCTCAGCCCGCGCACCGTCGACAAGCACCTGGAGCAGATCTACGCCAAGCTCGGCGTCGAGAACCGGACCGCCGCGGCCGCGATCGCCGCGAATGCGACGCGGCGGAATTCTTGAGCGTGGTGTAGATGAGTTGAGGCGCTGCCAACCGAGCAAATGGTGTCGTCCCGGACAAGCGCAGCGAAGCGGAGCGCCGATCCGGGACCCATAACCCCAGGGAGTAGTTTGGCGAAGGCTCGGAGTGACCAGCTCGCTCTATAACCACCGCCTGGGAGTATGGGTCCCGGGCTCGCTTCGCGCCCCGGGACGACAGTGGCGATCGCTAACCTCGCCTTACATCGGCATCGTCAACTGTAGACGAAAGCCTTGTCGTCCAGGTCCGTCTTCGGAATCTCGTCCTTCTCGGTCCAGTAATCCTGGCTGTGCTGCCATTCCGGCTTGTCGCCGCGCTTGGGCAGCAGGTTCATGTTGCGCATCATGTAGCCGGGGTTGAAGTTTTCCGGATCGATCCAGGGCAGGATCGGCATGTTGTGGTCTTCAGGTCGCAGCTTGACCTCGACCTTCTTTGCACCCTTCGCCTTCATGTGCCCGAGCAGCCGGCAAACGAAATCGGCGACGAGATCGACGCGCAGCGTCCAGCTGGCGCGGAAATAGCCGAACACCCAGACCATGTTCGGCACGCCCGTGAACATCATGCCGCGATAGGTGACGGTGTCGCCGAAGGCGAGCGGCTTGCCGTCGATCTCGAAGGCGATATCGCCGAGCGCGGCAAGATTGAAGCCGGTCGCAGTGACGATGACATCGGCCTCGAGTAGCTTGCCGGACTTGAGCTGGATGCCGTTCTCGACGAAGCATTCGATCTCGTCGGTGACGACGGAGGCCTTGCCGCTGGCGATGCCCTTGAACAAATCGGCATCCGGCACGAAGGCGATGCGCTGCCGCCACGGCCGGTATTTCGGCGTGAAATGGGTCTCGACGTCGTAGTCGGGACCGAGCACGGCGCTGATCTGGCCGATCAGCTCCTTCTTCACCTGCTCGGGCTTGGACACGCAGAGCTTGGTGAACGCATCCTGCTCGAACAGGATCTTGCGCCGCACGATCTCGTGGATCCAGGCTTCATCGACCTGCAACCGGCGCAGCTCTTCCGCGATCTCGATGGCGTTGCGGCCGAGGCGGAAATAGGTCGGCGAGCGCTGCAGCATGGTGACATGGGCGCACTTGTCGGTGATGTTCGGCACCAGTGTTGCCGCGGTTGCGCCCGAGCCGATCACGACGACCTTCTTGTTCGTGAGGTCGATATCGTCGGGCCAGGTCTGGGGATGGACGATGCGGCCCTTGAAACGGTCCATGCCCTTCCATTCCGGCGTGTAGCCTTCGGAATGCCGATAATAGCCCTGGCACATCCAGAGGAAGTTCGCCGTGAAGGTCCTGGGCTCGCCGGTGTCGGTCGTCACGGCGTCGATGGTCCAGAGATTCTGCTCGCTCGACCAGCTCGCGGAATTGATCTTGTGCTTGTAGCGAATGTGCCGCGCGATATCGTTGTCGTCGATCACCTCCTTCATATAGGAGAGGATCTCTTCGGCGGTCGCAATCGGCGGGCCGACCCAAGGCTTGAAGCTGTAGCCGAAAGTGTGGAGATCGCTGTCGGAGCGAATACCGGGATAGCGATGTGTGCTCCAGGTGCCGCCGAATGTTTCCTGCGTCTCCAGGATGACGTAGCTCGTGCCCGGCAGCTGCTTCTGGATGTGATAGGCGCTACCGATGCCGGATATGCCGGCGCCGACGATCAGCACGTCGAAATGTTCAGAAGCCTGTTTGGCCGTGGCGTGACTGCGAACAGCGACATTCATTGTTGCTTCTATGCCTTGCTTGTCTTTGTGGCCGTCCTTGATTGGACGGCGCGTTTCCTCCGCGACGGGCATGATCACCCGCCGCGCCTCCGCTTCAAAATGACATAGATCAAGTCGCGGTCAAATCACAGTGCCGCACCCCAGCTCCGCGCGGTCTGCAAGATCCAGTCGCGATAGAGCGTCAGCGGCGTCACGCCGGTCAAGCCGCCGCAACCGGCGGCGCCGTTCGGTCCTGTCGACCAGCTGATGAGGCCGACGAGCACGGGACCGTTCGACCTGTCCTCGAACACGGGGCCGCCGGAATCGCCGGTGCAGGCGCCAATTCCGCCGCGAACACCGTTGGTTACGGGATCGACCAGACGAATCTGCAGCGTGCCGGGCTGCCCGGTTGCAACGAGGCCGGCCACGCGCGTGGTGCCGCCGCTCTTGCCATCACCGAGAACCGTGACGCCGATGCCGGCGACGACGAAGCGACTGCCGACCTGAATTGGAATCGTGGGCATGCCGACCGTCACCGTGGATTTTCCCTTCAGTGGAATTTCCAACTGCAGCAGCGCCACGTCGGCGGTGGCGCGATGCGCCTGCATCGCCTGCATGTTGAAGTTCGGATGGATCGCGACGGTGCGCACGTTCAGCAATTGCGGCTGGCCGTCGCCGCCGCGATCGACCACCTTGTAATCCGCGCCCGGCTGCACGCAATGGGCGACCGTCAACACCAGCCTCGGGGCGATCAGGCTGCCGGTGCAGAAATTGCCGCGCGAGCCGACGATGGTGACGACGGCGCGGGCGACGCCATCTGCCTGCGGCGTGCCGCCGCCGACGATGGCGTGAGCGGGCGCAGCGAGCAGCAGCGTAGCTGCGATGAGGGTGGCGAGCTTCTTCATGGGAACACGCATCGGCATCGATGAAGGCGGGCGATTGCTTCGGACTGGCTCTTGCCGATAGCGCATGCTAGCCCTCTTGGAAAGCAATTGACGAGGGCAGGACATTGGCGATCGAGGCGGTGATCTTTGATTTCGGCGGCGTGCTGACGAGCTCGCCCTTCGAGGCGTTCACGCGGTTCGAGACCGAGCGCGGCCTGCCCGCCGATATCATCCGGCGCACCAACGCCGCCAATCATCTGGAAAACGCCTGGGCCAAATTCGAGCGGGCCGAGGTCGACATCGAGACGTTCGACGCATTGTTCGCCGCCGAATCGCTCGCGCTCGGTGCGGAGGTGCGCGGCCGAGACGTGCTGCCGCTGCTGCAGGGCGATCTGCGCCCGGAGATGGTCGAGGCCCTGAAGCGCATCAAGGCGCAATTCCAGACCGGCTGCATCACCAACAATCTGCCGGCCAACGCGATCGGCAGCATGACGGGACGTTCTCTCTACATCGCCGAAGTCATGGTGCTGTTCGATCACGTCATCGAATCCGCCAAGATCGGTCTGCGCAAACCCGATCCACGCATCTACCAGATGATGGTCGAGACGCTGAAGGTCGATCCGAACAATTGCGTCTATCTCGACGATCTCGGCGTCAACCTGAAGCCGGCGCGTCAGATGGGCATGACCACGATCAAGGTGACGAGCGGGGCGCAGGCGATCGCGGAGCTGGAGACGGCGACGGGGCTGAAGCTGGGGTAGTTCGACATACGCCGTCATTGCGAGCGCAGCGAAGCAATCCAGAGTCTTTCCGCGGAGGGAGTCTGGATTGCTTCGCTGCGCTCGCAATGACGGTTGTGGCGAGATATCGCCCAACCAAATCTACTTCGCCGCCGTAGAGATCCGCTCCGGAAATGCCGACGCCAGCGCGGCGCGATCCGGCTTCAGCACGCCGCGCTCGGTGATGAGACCGGTGACGAGCCGCGCCGGCGTCACGTCGAAGGCGTAATTCGCGACCGGCGAGTTTTCGGGCACGATGCGTACCGTCTCCAGCCGGCCGTCCGCGGTGCGGCCGGTCATGTCGGTGACCTCCACGCCGCTGCGCTGTTCGATCGGGATGTCGCGGATGCCGTCATGGACGGCGAAATCGATCGTCGGCGACGGCAGCGCGACGTAGAACGGCACACCGTTGTCATGCGCGGCAAGCGCCTTCAGGTAAGTGCCGATCTTGTTGCAGACGTCGCCATTGGCGGCGACGCGGTCGGTGCCGACGATGGCGAGATCGACCATGCCGTGCTGCATCAGGTGCCCGCCGGTATTGTCCGGGATCACCGTGTGCGGCACGCCGTGATGGCCAAGCTCCCAGGCCGTGAGCGAGGCGCCCTGGTTGCGCGGACGGGTCTCGTCGACCCAGACATGGATCTTGATGCCGCGCTCATGCGCAAGATAGATCGGCGCCGTCGCCGTGCCCCAATCGACGGTGGCGAGCCAGCCGGCGTTGCAATGGGTCAGCACGTTGACGACTTCGCCCGGCTTCTTCGCCGCGGTGGCCTCGATCAGCTTCAGGCCGTTGTCGGCAATGCCGCGGTTGATCTCGACGTCCTGCTCGGCGATCTCGTCGGCGCGCCCATAGGCCGCTTCCGCCCGTTCCACCGGATCGATCGGCGCGAGCGCCGCGCGCATCTCGTCCAGCGCCCACTTCAGGTTGATCGCGGTCGGCCGCGCCACGACCAGCGTGTCATAAGCGCGTTGCAGCCCGGCGTCGGAAGCGTCCTCGCGCATCGCGAGCGCCATGCCGTAGGCGGCGGTGGCGCCGATCAGCGGCGCGCCGCGCACAAGCATGTCGCGTATAGCAACGGCCGCATCTTCACACGAAGTCAGCCGCGCAATGACGAATTCATGCGGCAGCCGGCGCTGATCGATCGCGCCGACCGACCAGCCGTCGCGCTCGCGCCAGATGCTGCGGAAATGCTTGCCGTCGACTTTCATGGCATTCTGCCTTTTCGTTCTTCTTGCGTCTCACGCTCGCAGGATGCGCCCGGCCACCGCATCGAGCTTCTTCAGGAGCTCGGGATCGCGCGCCTCGGGTGCCGTGATCAGCGCGGTGTCGAGCGCACGGTCCGATCCGATCGGACACGGCTCGTGCTCGCGCGGAAAGTCCCTGGCCAGCCGCGCCACCAGCAACTTCGCCTTGTCGGCGTTCGAATTCAGCACGCGGATGATGTCCTGCACGGTGACCGCATCGTGGTCGGGATGCCAGCAATCGAAATCCGTCACCATGGCGACGGTGGCGTAACAGATCTCCGCCTCACGGGCGAGCTTGGCTTCGGGCATATTGGTCATGCCAATCACCGAGTAGCCCAGCGTCTTGTACGTCATGCTTTCCGCGTAAGTGGAGAATTGCGGCCCTTCCATGCAGACATAAGTGCCGCCGCGCGCGATCGCGATGCCTTCCGCTTCCGCGGCGGCCGCCAGATGGATGCGCAGCCGCGGCGAGACCGGGTGCGCCATCGACACATGCGCGACGCAGCCGCGGCCGAAGAACGAACTCTCGCGCTTATGGGTGCGGTCGACGAACTGGTCGACGAGAACGAAGGTGCCGGGCGGCAGTTCCTCCCTGAAGGAACCGCAGGCCGAGAGCGAGATCAAATCGGTGACGCCGGCGCGCTTCAGCACGTCGATGTTGGCGCGATAATTGATGTCGGAGGGGGACAGCCGGTGCCCCTTGTCATGCCGGGGCAGGAACACGATCGGCAGGCCGGCGATGGAGCCACGCCTTAAAGGAGCCGACGGCTCGCCCCAGGGGCTCTCGATCACCTCTTCGCGCGCACCCTCTAAGCCGGGCAGGTCATAGATGCCCGAGCCGCCGATGATGCCCAATACCGCCTGCGTCATGCCTGCTCCACCCTGTCCGCCGAATGTGACATGGTTAAGCTATGCCAGTTTTGCGGCGGATTTGGAACGGGGGGAGATGCGCCCCTGTTAAGCCGCGGTCGCCGGCTGGAGCTGCATCGCGACCATCCGCTCCAGCGTCTCGACGGACTGGAAATTCTCCGGCGTGATCTCGGACTGCGGAATGGTGAAGTCGAATTCGGCCTCGACGCCGAGCATGAGATTGACCATGTCCATCGAGGTCAGGCCGATATCGACGAGCTTGGCCGAAGGCGTAACGTTCGCGGTGAGCGAATTCTGTTCGAGGATGCCCTTCACCAGCTTGATGATGCGATTGCGCAAAACGGTATCAAAGGCCTGCATCGGCAAATTCCCATCTGTCTATCGGGGTCGGACCGGACTGCCGGCTACGATGGGTGCGGGCTGCCGGTCCTGCAATGGGCGACACCAATACTTCGCGTTTCTTAGTAAACGATGACTCAGATTGTCGGAAATCCAACCTTCTTCCAGAGTCCTAACGCGATACCAGAAAATCCGGCGATGCGAACAACCGGACCTTAACTGTTCGTTCGGAATTGGGTTTTGTTTACCCTCTATTTCATCGACGAATTTGAATTAAATCCGTAGCCTCGTCTCACAAGCAAAGATGGCTGGAGGATCGCCTCAAGCGGCATCGCGAATGATGCCGGCGATCTCGAACGGCAAACCGGAGGCGGACGAGCATGAACGTGCGTGAAGCAGTCCTCACTGTCGACGAAATGCAGACGAGCTTTCTCGAGCAGGGTCCCTCCCTGATCGAGCGCGCCGCCCGGACCGCCGCAGCGGCCGCGGCCGACGCCGACGAGGTCGATCGCGACGCCCGCTTCCCGCACCGGGCTTTCGACGTCGCACGCGAGCAGAAGCTGCTCGGCGTGATGATTCCGGTCGAGTTCGGCGGCTTCGGCGCCTCGATCCATGACGTCACCGACATCTGCTACACGCTCGGACGCGCCTGCGCGTCCACGGCGATGATCTACGCGATGCACCAGACCAAGGTCGCCTGCGTCATCAGGCACGGCCATGGCATCCCCTGGATGGAGACCATGATGCGCCGGGTCGCCCGCGACCAGTGGCTGCTCGCCTCCTCCACCACCGAAGGCCAGAACGGCGGCAACATCCGCGCCAGCGCGGCTGCGGTCGACCATGCCGGCGATACCGTCTCGCTGGTGCGCGACGCCACCGTGATCTCCTACGGCGCCGAAGCCGATGGCCTCGTCACCATCGCCCGCCGCGCCACCGAAGCCGCCGCCTCCGACCAGGTGCTGCTGGCGCTCGCCAAGGACGATTATTCGCTGAAGCGGACGCTGGGCTGGGAAACGCTCGGCATGCGCGGCACCTGCTCGACCGGGTTCGAGCTGAAGGTCGACTGCCCCGCCGACCGCATCTTCCCGGAATCCTATGACAAGATCCACGCCCAGACCATGACGCCATTCGCGCATCTGTGCTGGTCGTCGGCCTGGGCCGGCATCGCCGCTGCGGCGGTGACGCGCGCGCAGGCCTTCATCCGCAAGGCGGCCCGCTCGTCCGGCGGACAGATGCCCCCGGCCGCGGCGCACTTCACCGCCGCCAAGATGTCGCTGGCCAAGCTGCGCGCGCTGATATCAGCCAATATCGACGCTTTCGCCCGCGTCGAGCACGACGAGCGTGCTCTGAGCTCGCTCGACTTCCAGTCCTCGATCACGCTCTTGAAGGTGCAGGCCTCCGAGCTCGCGGTCGAGACCGTGATGCATGCGATGCGCACCGCGGGACTTGCCGGCTATCGCAACGACGGCGAGTTCACCATGGGCCGCCACCTCCGCGACGTGCTGTCGTCGCCGATCATGATCAACAACGACCGGATCCTGGCCAATGCCGCGACGTCGACATTGATGAGCGGGGTGCCGGCGAGCCTTCGCGACTGACGTACCTCCGCGACCGATTCAACAAGAACAATTTTGAGATAGCAGGACATCGAACCATGAATATTGCCGTCCTCCCCGACTCGCCCACCACCGCGCCGCAAATGATCGATCCGCTCGATCATCTCGCCGACCAGCTGTTCCACCGCATGGGCGCCGATGGCGTCTATGCCCGCACCGCCCTCTATGAGGGCATCGTCGAGAAGCTCGCCGCGCTGATCACCGTTCATCGCGAGGCCGGCACCGAGGTGATGCGCTTCCCGCCGGTGATGAGCCGATCCCAGCTGGAGAAGTCCGGCTATCTCAAGAGCTTTCCGAACCTGCTCGGCTGCGTCTGCGGCCTGCACGGCACCGAACGCGAGATCAACGCCGCAGTGAGCCGCTTCGATGCCGGCGGCGACTGGACGACTTCGCTGTCGCCGGCCGATCTCGTGCTGTCGCCGGCCGCCTGCTATCCGGTCTATCCGATCGCGGCGAGCCGCGGCCAATTGCCGAAGGGTGGCCTGCGCTTCGACGTTGCCGCGGATTGCTTCCGCCGCGAGCCGTCGAAGCATCTCGACCGGCTGCAATCGTTCCGCATGCGCGAATATGTCTGCATCGGCAGCCCCGACGACGTCGCCGATTTCCGCGAGCGCTGGATGGTGCGCGCGCAGAAGATCGCGACCGATCTCGGCCTCACCTTCCGCGTCGACTATGCCAGCGATCCGTTCTTCGGCCGCGTTGGCCAGATGAAAGCGGTGAGCCAGAAGCAGCAGCAGCTCAAGTTCGAGCTGCTCATCCCGCTGCGCTCGGAAGAGCAGCCGACGGCGTGCATGAGCTTCAACTATCACCGCGAGCATTTCGGTACGACCTGGGGAATCCAGGACGCCGACGGCGAGCCGGCGCACACCGGCTGCGTTGCCTTCGGCATGGACCGCCTGGCCGTCGCCATGTTCCACACCCACGGCACCGATCTTTCCGCCTGGCCCGCCAAGGTGCGGGACGTCCTGAGCCTGCAGCCGCCTGTCGCGGCCGAGGCCCATGGCGAAGGTTGGCGCTAGAGCATGATCCGGAAAAGTGCGGAGCGGTTTTCCGAGAAGATCATGCTGAAACGATAGACCTCACGAGGCCGACCATTTCCACGGGCAAGACGAGCGTGATCCATACCAAGGTCCGATGCCGCGAGATCACCGAGTCCGACGTCGATAAGATCGCGGACTTGCTGACGCGCGGCTTCGTCGGCCGTTCACGCGACTACTGGATCCAGGGTCTGCGCCGGCAGGCCTTCCGGGCCGCGCCGGAGGGCTATCCGCGCTTCGGCTACATGCTCGACGACGACGGCACGCCCGTCGGCGTGCTGCTCTTGATCTACAGCGAACGCAAGGAGGGCGACGAGACCGCCATCCGGTGCAATTTGTCGAGCTGGTATGTCGACCCGGCCTACCGCAACTACGCGCCGCTGCTGACCAAGATCGCCCAGCGGCACAAGCACGTCACTTATTTCAACATCAGCCCGGCGCAGTGGACCTGGCCAATCATCGAGACGCAGGGCTTTCGCGCCTATTGCCGCGGCATATTCTTCTCGGTCCCTGCGCTAGCGCGCGTCCCGCGCTGGAACGAGATCGAGGTCATTCCGCCGCACGCCAAGGAGATCAAGGGGCTTTCCGAGGCGGAGACCGAGCTTTTGACGCGACATGCGCGTTACAATTGCCTCAGTCTGGTATGCCGCACGCCGAAGGGAACCTTCCCCTTCATCCTGCAACCGGTGCGCATCCGCCGCGGTTTCATCGCACCGCCCGCCATGAAGCTGATCTATTGCCGGAGCACCGCAGAATTTGCCGAATGCGCCGGCCGCATCGGACGGCTGCTGCTGCGGCTCGGCAAGATCGCGGTGGCCGTCGATGCCAACGGTCCGGTTCCCGGCCTCGTCGGCATCTACACCGAGCGGCGCGGCCGGAAATACTTCAGGGGCCCGCACCAGCCACAGCTCGGCGACCTCACCGATACGGAGCTCGTGCTGTACGGGCCGTAGAGCAACGCCCGGCGCTGTAAATCTGTACGAGCGGAGCGGGAATATCGCCGCGCTCGTCCGGAGCTACGGCCTATCGCCTTGGCAGCGGGCCGTTTACGCGTGCGCTCACCATCGCCGGTCATCCTCCGTAAACTACGGCGCTTAAGGGAATTTTCCGGCCTGTTCGCTAGCCTCGGCGGCTGAATTAGGCTGCATTCAGTCTATTGCTGGCCGAGGCCCCGCCGACCCCATGATGTCGACCCGCGAGAGCGAGCTTGGTACAGGCCGTGAGCAGGGCCCAGGCGCCCTCGTCGCGCTGAGCCAGCTTGCGCTCGACCACATGGAACAGGGCGTCTGCGTCTACGATGCCGACAACCGGATCGTGCTGACGAACCAGCGCTATCTCAGACTGTTCGACATGTCGGCCGAAATCGTGCGGATCGGCACCAGCTATCGCGAGGTGCTCGCGCACAGCGCAAGCCGCGGCAACTTTCCGCAAGACCAGCTCGACGCGTTGTATTCGAGGCGGATGGCGCAGATCGCCGCGGGCAAGCCGTTCCGCACCGAGCAAATGCTGGCGAGCGGCCTCGTCATGTCGCTCGAGCTGAAGCCGCTCCCCGGCGGCGGCTGGATGACGATCTGCGATGACGTCACCCGCCTCGCCCGGCTCGAAGCGGAACTGCGCGTGCAGACCGAGCGCAGCCAGCACGCGCTCGCCAACATGTCGCACGGACTGATCATGTACGACGTCGACAGCCGTGTCGTCGTTTGCAACGAACGGTTCCTGAAGCTCTACAACCTCGACCCCGAGATCGTGAAGCCGGGCGTCGCGCATTCCACGGTGATCGAGCACTGGATGTCGCGCGGCAACCTGCCGGGCATGTCGGGCGACGAATTCTACCAGAACCGGCTGGAGGACGTGCGCACTAGGAAGCCGAAGACGCTGCTGGTGATGCGCTACGACGGACGGATGGTGCAGGCGGTCTCCCGCTTTCTTCCCGACGGCGGCTGGGTGACGGTGCACGAGGACGTCACGGAGCGGCTGCAATACGAGGAAACGCTGCGGCAGCAGAATTTCATCCTCGATGCGGCGCTGGAGAACATGGCCCACGGGCTCGCCTTCTTCGACAGCGACATGCGGCTTCGGGTCTGCAACTCCACCTACCTCAAGATCTACCTGTTGTCGCCGGAGGAGACCCGCCCCGGCACACACCTCGCCGAGCTGATCGAGCGATCCATGGCGAACGGCGCGTTCTCCCCGGAATACAGCCCGCAGCAGATCCTCAAAGCCGTCCGCGCGCGGATCGCAAGCCGTGATTCCTCGCCGATGCGCCGGCGCATGTCGAACGACACGGTGATCTCGGTGCGCTATTGCGCGCTGGCCGAAGGCGGCTTCGTCGCCACCTATGAGGACATTACCGAGCGCGAGCGTGCGATCGAGGAGCTGAGCGAGCAGTACCGCCGGTTCGACGCTGCCCTGAACAACATGAGCCAGGGCCTGTGCATGCTCGACGCCAGCCTGCGCGTGATCGTCTGCAACCGCCGCTACATCGAGATGTATGGATTGTCGCCGGAGACCGTGAAGCCAGGCGTCTCGATGCGCGACATCATGGAGCACGCCTGCGAGCTCGGCATCCATCCGAACATGACCGGCGCCAAGCTCTATGCCGACTACGTCGAGAGGCTGCGCGAGGGCGAGCACACGCTGCACCGCCATTTGAACGACGGCCGCATCATCAAGCTCAACCACAAGCGGATGGAGCATGGTGGCTGGGTCGTGACCTATGAGGACGTCACCGAGCGCCACAAGGCCCAGGCCCGGGTGGCGCACATGGCGCGGCACGATTCGCTCACCGACCTGCCCAACCGCACGCTGTTCCGCGAGAAGATGGGCGAGGGGCTGAACCAGGTCGCGATCGCCGGCGGCGCCATGGCCGTGCTGTGCTTCGACCTCGACAACTTCAAGACCGTCAACGACCGCCTCGGCCACGCCGCCGGCGACCGCCTGCTGCGCTGGGTCGCGGCGCGCCTCAAGGAGAATGTCGGCGAGCACGACACCGTCGCGCGGCTTGGCGGCGACGAGTTCGCCGTGCTCCAGCGCGGGCCGCAGCCGCAATCGGCCGAGGCGCTCGCCCGCCGCCTGGTCGAGATCATCGGTCATCCGCCGCCGCTGGAAAGCCAGTCGATCCATGTCGGCGTCTCCGTCGGCATCGCGATCGCGCCCGACCACGGACTCGATGCCGATGAGCTGATGAAATGCGCCGACCTCGCGCTCTACCAGGCCAAGGCCAAGGGGCGCGGAGCCTATCAGTTGTTCGAGCCCGAGATGGAGGAACAGGCGCGCAGCCGGCACGCGCTGGAGCAGGACCTGGTCGGCGCGCTGGAAGGGCGTGAATTCCACCTGGTGTTTCAACCGCAGATGCGGCTCGATTCCTCCGAGCTCACCGGCTTCGAGGCATTGCTGCGCTGGAAGCATCCCTCGCGCGGCTTCGTCTCTCCGGCCGAGTTCATCCCGATTGCGGAGGAGAACGGGCTGATCGTTCCGATCGGCGAATGGGTGCTGCGCACGGCCTGCGCCACCGCCGCGTCCTGGCCCGGCGTCACCGTCGCGGTGAACCTGTCTCCGGTGCAATTCCGCTCCCGCGGCCTGGTGGCGATGGTCACGAGCGCGCTTGCGGAAGCCGGCCTGCCGCCGCAGCGGCTCGAGCTCGAGGTCACGGAGACGGCGCTGCTCGACGACAGCAAGGCGACCATCGACATCCTGCACCAGCTCCGCGCACTCGGGGTGCGCGTCAGCCTCGACGATTTCGGGGTCGGCTATTCCTCCCTGAGCTATCTGCGCAAGTTTCCATTCGACCGCATCAAGATCGATCGCTCCTTCGTCGGAACGCTCGGCGAAAGCCCGGAGAGCGTTGCCATCGTCAGAACGATCGCGAGCCTCGGCTCCGTGCTCGGCGTCGAGACCACGGCGGAGGGCGTGGAAACCGAGGAACAGCTCGACTTCGTCCGCGAATGCGGCTGCACCGCGGTCCAAGGCTATTATTTCGGCAAGCCGTGTCTCGCCTCGGAAGTCGGCCGCACCATCGAGACGCTGAACACGGTCCGGCGCGTGGCCTGACCGCTTCGGCCGCTCAAATTCCGCCTCTCGGCACGCGGCCAAACGACGAATTGTCGCAGAGGTCGGCTCTGTCGGCGTTAGCTGACCGACGGCCGCACAGCGATGCGCGCAACACGCTTTTCTTCTCCGTCAAATTCAGGAACAATCGCCTCGCAACGAGAGACGGCGCCCCCAGAGAGGCCGCCGCGAGGGAGGCTTTCGATGTCGGGATACGGGCTGAAGACGATTGCATTTGCCGCGGTGCACGCCGTCATGGGCTTATTGCTCTCCACGGCGGTCAATGCGCAGGACTATCCAACGAAGCCGATCACGTTGATCGTGCCTTGGCCGGCCGGCGGATCGACTGATCTCTCGATGCGCGCGATCGCCGACAGCGCCTCGAAGGTGCTGGGCCAGCCGATCGTGATCGACAACAAGGCCGGCGGCAGCGGCACGGTCGGGCCGGCGACGATGGCCGCGGCGGCGAAGCCGGACGGCTATACCATCTCACAGATCCCGATCACCGTGTTTCGCCTGCCCTTGATGCAGGAGGTGTCGTGGGATCCGGCAAAGGATTTCACCTATATCGTCCATCTCACCGGCTACACCTTCGGCGTGACCACGAGCGCGGAATCGCAGTTCAAGAGCTGGAAGGACGTGGTGGAGTTCGCAAAGGCGAATCCGGGCAAGGTGACCTATGCCACGCCCGGCGCCGGCACCTCGCTGCATATCGGCATGGAGCAGATCGCCGCGATGTCCGGCATCAAGCTGACCCAGGTCCCTTTCAAGGGCGGCGCGGAGACTAACGCCGCCGTGCTGGGACAGCACACTATGCTGCAGGCTGATTCCACGGGATGGCGGCCGCTGGTCGACGCCGGCAAGCTGCGGCTCCTGATGGTGTGGACCGGCGCACGCTCGCCGAACTATCCCGACGTGCCGACGCTGAAGGAGCTCGGCTATCCCATGGTCTATGATTCCCCGTTCGGCATTGCAGGACCGAAAGGGATGGATCCCAAGATCGTCGCCAAGCTGCACGACGCATTCAAGAAGGCGGTCGAGGATCCTGCGGTGGTGGCGACGCTGGCCAAATACGACATGGTGCCGAACTACAAGAACACGGAGGATTACAAGAAATTCATCGTCGAGGTCACGGAGTCCGAGCGCAAGGTGATCGAGACGCTCGGGCTCGCGAAGAAGTAAGACCGCGCTGCTTGTGTCCCGGACGCGCTGCAGCGTGCAACGCTGCTGCGCAGAGCGGGGACCCATCTTCTTCGCCCACACGCATTGGCCCCGGCTTTGCAGCGCACCTGCCATAGCACGTCGAGGACGTGCGTGAACGCAAGTTGCGATGCTGCGCTGCGTCCGGGGCACGAGAGAGAATCGATGAACGATCCAACCAACGTCAAGCTCCGCCTCAGCAACTCCGAACTCTGGGGCGGGCTGATCGGGCTCGCGCTCGGCGGCTTCGTGGTCTGGTCGGGCTTGAAGCTCAGGCTCGGCACCATCAACGATCCCGGATCCGGCTATGTGCTGTTCTACACGGGCATCCTGATGTGCGTGTTCGCGAGCGCGATCATCGTCTCGGCAATCACCGAGGGTGGGCCGACGCTGGCCTCGCGCTGGGAGAACGTGCGCTGGAGCAAGCCGCTTGTCCTCATCGCCTGCCTCACTGCATTCGCGTTCGCGCTGGAGCCGCTGGGATTCCTGCTGTCATCGATCCCGCTGATGCTGCTGCTGTTGCGGCTGATCGATCCGGTGCGCTGGACGCTGGCGATTCCGATCGCGGTGCTGGTGCCATTGGGCATGTGGTGGGTGCTCAAGCGGCTGCTGTTGATCCAGTTGCCGTCAGGCCTGTTCGGGATCGGCTGACGCCATGGATACGCTTGTCAACGTGGCACATGGATTCGGCGTCGCGCTGCTGCCGGTCAACCTGCTCTACTGCTTCATCGGCGTCTTCATCGGCACGCTGGTCGGCGTGCTGCCCGGCATCGGCCCGATCTCGGCGATGTCGCTACTGCTACCGGTGACACTGTCGGGAACGCCGGAATCCGGCATCATCATGATGGCCGGCATATATTACGGCTCGATGTATGGCGGCTCGACCACCTCGATCCTGGTCAACATCCCCGGCGAGGCGGCCTCCGTCGTCACCTGCATCGACGGCCACCAAATGGCGAAGCAGGGCCGTGCGGGCCCCGCGCTCGGCATCGCCGCGTTCGGCTCCTTCGCTGCCGGCACCTTTGCGCTGGTCGCCTTGATGTTGGTGGCGCCGAAGCTCGCCAGCCTCGCCATTGCTTTCGGCCCGGCCGAGTATTTCAGCCTGATGGTGCTCGGCCTCGTCGTGCTCACCTTCCTCACCCAGGGATCGATGCCGAAGGCACTGCTGATGGCGTGCATCGGTGTCGTGCTCGGGCTGATCGGGCTCGACAGCATCACCGCGCAGCCGCGACTGACCTTCGGCCGCATGGAGCTGATCGACGGCATCGGCCTCGTGCCCGTGGTGATGGGCCTGTTCGGCGTCGCCGAGGTGCTGCTCAACACCGAGCAGGCGATCAAGCGCGACGTCATCAACACCAGGATCACCCATCTCCTGCCGAGCAAGGAGGACTGGAAGGCGAGCGCCGGTCCGGTCGGCCGCGGCACCATCCTCGGCTTTTTCCTCGGCATCCTGCCGGGCGGCGGCGCCGTGGTCTCGTCATTCGCGTCCTACGCGCTGGAGAAGCGGCTGTCGAAGACCCCTGAAAGGTTCGGCCACGGCGCGATCGAGGGCGTCGCCGGCCCGGAATCGGCGAACAACGCCGCAGCCGGCGGCGCCTTCATTCCGCTGATGACGCTCGGCATCCCGCCGAACGTGGTGATGGCGCTGCTGCTCGGAGCCTTCGTCATTCACGGCCTGCAGCCGGGCCCGCTGATGATCACGCAGAACCCCGGCCTGTTCTGGGGCATCGTCGCCAGCATGTATATCGGCAACGTCATGCTGCTGATCCTGAACCTGCCGATGATCGGCATGTGGGTGCAGCTGCTCAAGCTGCCCTACAACATCCTGTTCCCCCTGATCATCCTGTTCACGATCCTCGGCGTCTACTGCTCGAGCAACAACGTGTTCGACGTCTATGTGATGATCGCGTTCGGGATCATCGGCTATTTCATGCGCAAGCTCGGCTACGAGCCGGCGCCACTGGTGCTGGCCTTCGTGCTGGGTCCGATGATGGAGAACAATTTGCGCAAGTCGCTGATCCTGTCGCAGGGCGATCTCTGGACCTTCGTGCAGCGGCCGATCTCGGCAGTGTGCCTTGTGTTTGCCCTGGTGCTGCTGATCGCGCCGCTGCTGCCGTCGCTGCGCAAGAAGCGCGAGCTGGTGGCGCTGGACGAGGGAGCGTGAGGAGATCTCGTAGTCTGTAGGGTGGATTAGCCGAAGGCGTAATCCACCGCTTCTCTCTCGACGCGGAGAGTAAAGTGGTGGGTTACGCCTTCGGCTAACCCACCCTACAGCATCTCAGCCCGCCGCAGGCAGCGCATCCGACGGCAGGCCCCACGGGCGCTCCGCCGAAGCCAGCCCGATCAGGCGGCCCTGGATGTAGTCGCAGCCCCAGTCACGCAGCATGTTTGCCGCTTCGTCGTCCTGCACCCATTCGGCGACGGTCTTGATGTCGAGGCGGCGAGCGAGATCGATCAGAGTCTGCACGAAGGCGCGGTCGTCGGCGGAATGGGTGATGTTCTGCACGAAGGCGCCGTCGATCTTGACGATGTCCACGCCGAGCTTGCGCAAATTGCGGAACGAGGTGTAGCCGGCGCCGAAATCGTCGATGGCGATGCGGCTGCCGAAATGCTTGAGGCGGCTGACGAAGGCGCGGACGTCGTCGATGTCCTGGATCGCGACCGTCTCGGTGATCTCGACGATCAGCCGCTCGGCGACGCCGGGATGGGCCAGCATCAGCGATTCGATCCCCGCCCACCAGTCCGGATCCATGGTCGTATCCGGCGAGATGTTGAGGCTGAGGCAGACGTCGGGCGCCGCCGCGAGCTCGGCGACCACGAGCTCGAGCACGCGGTGATCGACCAGGCGGATCAGGCCGAGCCGTTCGGCGACCGGCACGATGTCGGGCGCGAGCAGCACCTGGCCGTCGCCCTGGTCCATCCGCACCAGGCATTCATGGAATGCGCGCTCGCGCGAGACAGCCGAGACGACGGGCTCATAGGCGAGCCTGATGCGGCGCTCGTTGAGCGCGGTGACGATCTCGTCGGTGACGCGGATGTTGACGCGGCGCTGTGCGTCGCGCGCGGCATCCGGACGCCAGGCCGCGAACGAGCCGGAGCGGCGGCGCTTGGCGGCGTCCAGCGTCTCATGGGCGCGGTTGACGGCCTCGTCGGTGTTGCGGGCATAGCGCGGCAGACTGACCGCGCCGATCGACGCGGTGACCGAGACCGGACCGGATTTGGTCGGCACCACCTCGTCGCGGATGCCGGCGAGGAAGCGCTCCGCAGCCACGTTCATGTCGTCGACGGTGCAGTTCTTCAGGATCAGGCCGAACTTGTTGCCGGAGAAGCGCCCCAGCACGTCGCCGCCGCGCAGGCGCGCGCGAATGCGCTTGGCGACGTCGAGGATCACGGCGTCGGCGACGTCGAAGCCGAAAGCATCGTTGACGCGGGCGAGATGATCGATGCCGACCAGCATGAAGGCCGCTGTCGAGCGGAAGCGCGTCGTCTCCTCGATCGCCTCGGCCAGCGCCGCGATCAGATGCGAGCGGTTGAGCTCGCCGGTCAGCGGATCGAGCCGGGCCAGCCTGCTCAATTCCTCGTCGCGGGCGTGGCGCTCATTGTTGATGCGGACGGAGCCGATCGCTCGCGTGGGACGGCCGTCGGGACCTGCGAACCAGCGGCCGGTCTCCTCGATCCAGATCACGGGATCGGAGGCGCTCATGCGCACGCCGTACTCGATTCGGTAAGGGGTGCCGTCGGCGCCGTGCACCGGGGACGTCAGTGCCAGCGCCGCCGTCCGCAGCGTTTGCGCGGGCTCGATCAGCTTGGCGAATTCGGCGCCGGTCGAAAGCCGCTCGGCGGGAATGCCGGGGAATACGGCGCTGACCTGCTCACCCCAGACGATGGCATCGCTGGCGATGTCCCAGGCGAACACGGCCTGACCGAGCGCGGCCAGGATGTCGGAGGCTTGCGGCAATCCAGGGGTCAAAGTCGCCTCGTTTCGGGACAGTGGAGAAGTCCTGAGCCGGCACAGGATAGAGCCAGATTCGCTGCCGAACCTAGGCAAAGTTGATAAACAATTTGGAAACCACGTTTCCGAAGGCGTCGGAACCAAACCGGCCCGGCCGGCATAGGCCTTGCGAGTACAGGACTCGCGCCGGCCCCCGCGTCTCGAAACGCGACAGTCTCGCCGGATCAACGGTGATTGCGATGTTGAGTACTGATCGATCGGACGCGGCGGACAACGGCACAGGCACGGCCTTGGTGCCGCTGATGCCGACGTTGCGGTGGGTCCATAAGGTGCCCCTGCCCCGCCCCGATCCGAGCTTCGTCACACAATTGATCGCCAATGCCGAGCAGCTGCCGCAAACGAGCCGGCTCCGCCGCGCCTCCTCCGAGGATGCGCTGATGGCCTATGGCAGCAAGCGCCCGCTCGGAACCGTCAGCGCGCGCACGCGTCAGGTAGCTTAAGATTGATTGAAGTGAGAGCGCGCTTCTTACCTCTCGCCGCTTGCGGGGAGAGGTCGGATCGCCTCGGCGATGCGAAGCATCGTCCGGTGCGATCCGGGTGAGGGGGTACAGGTCCCGCGGCTATCGCATCCGCGGAGAGAGGCCCCTCACCCCAACCCACTCCCCGTAAGAACGGGGCAAGGGAGCACACTGCCGCGGCGGTGAGATGCGAGCCAATTCAGAGAAATCAGCGCGGCGGCGTGTCGGAAGACGGCGTGCCGTTCCCCGGCTGCAGCTGCGGCGAGGGAATTTCCGGCGAGGGGGCGCCCTGCACGGGCTTGGGCGCCGGGTGATCCATCAGCACGGACTCGGCGACCCATTGCGCGGTAGGTGCGGCCGGCGCCGGCTGCGGCGCGATCACCGGCTCGAACTTGCGCTCGGACTCCACGTCTTCCGCCGGCGCTTCGGCCCTGCGCTTGGCCTTACGAGGGGCCGGCACCGTGGTCTCGGCGACATAGGTGACGCGGCGGCGCGTGCGCTGGGCGATGCCAGCGAAGAAGTCCGCCATCGCCAGCAGCACCAGCAGAAAGAAGGTGGAGTTGCCGAATTTGGGCCACATCACGAATTCGGCAGCGGCCGCGCCGAAGATGATCAGCGACAGCAAATGATCCATCAGGAATTTCGAGCCCGGCCGCGCACCCTTGACCACCTCGAGCAGCAGCAGAACGATGCCGAGCGCGAGCAGGAGATCGGCGAGCGTGACCGGCCAGACCTCTCCGGACACCATAGGCACCTTGAACAGCACGTCCGTGAAGGACACGGTCGGCATCAGGAAGGCGATGATGTTGTAGACCGCGAGCGGAATCAGGAGCAGCGGGAAACCGACCATCGGCTTGATGCCTTCTCGATCAAGATATCCGGACAGAACAATGCAGCGGCGAAGCATCCGCTCCGCCGCCATCACCGTCTATCTCATGGGTTGGCCGAATCGGGCGGGTCCGATCTCCCGCCCGAGAAAGATCCTGGCTTCAGGACTCTTTCTTCTTCAGGACCTGGCGGCCCTTGTACATGCCGGTCTTGAGGTCGAGATGGTGCGGACGACGGAGCTCGCCGGAGTCCTTGTCTTCCACATAGGTCGGCTTCTTGATGGCGTCCGCCGAGCGGCGCATGCCACGGCGCGACGGCGAGGTTTTTCTTCTCGGAACGGCCATTTCAGTATCCTCTAGGGATTGGTGTCATCAGGGCATCGTCCGCGAAGGGACGGCTCAGCACCCGCAAATAACGAGGCGAGCTGAATGCCGATCAAGGCCGCGCTTATAGAGGAAGGCTGGCCGTAAAGCTAGGCTCTTGGGCCGGAAAATGCGCCCGGAACGGGCCAAAAATCAGCGATTTTCCCGCCAACAGGTCGCAAGCGAGCTCGCCTGCCCCCGCGCCATATAGGTGGCTGCCAGCCGCCGGACGCCCGGTCCCGGGGTCCGGGCGCTGCGCTTGACCGGATTCGGCAGGATCGAGGCCAGAAGCGCCGCCTCGCGGGGCGAGAGGCTTTCGGCCGATTTGCCGAAGGCATAGGCGCTGGCCGCCTCGACCCCGAACTGCCCCTGCGGGCCGAGCTCGGCGATGTTGAGGTAGATTTCGAGAATCCGCTGCTTGGGCAAGACGAGGTCGATCCAAAGCGCCAGCGGGAATTCGAGCGCCTTGCGAACGAAGTCGCGCCCCTGCCACAGGAACAGGTTCTTCGCGACCTGCTGGGTGATGGTGGAGGCGCCCCGGAAGGCGGTGCCGTCCTCCCTGGCGTCGTCGATCGCCTCGCGCAGCGCCCCCCAATCGATGCCGTGATGCTTGCAGAAATGGGCATCCTCGGCCGCCACCACCGCGCGCGGCAGAGAGGGCGACATATCAGCGAGATCGATCCACTCCCGCTGCATCGGCGCGCCCCGCAGGCTGCGCCAGGCCATCAGCGTCGAAACTGGGTGGCCGGTGCGGTAGAACGGCGCGATCACATAGGGCGCGAGGACCACGAGCGCGAGCACCACCAGCAGGATTTTGACGATGCGCAAATCGACCTTTCCGGCACGAACTGACGAGCGGCCACGGGCTGGAGCATT
Source organism: Bradyrhizobium sp. SUTN9-2 (assembly GCF_003122645.1). Lineage (NCBI taxonomy): Bacteria > Pseudomonadati > Pseudomonadota > Alphaproteobacteria > Hyphomicrobiales > Nitrobacteraceae > Bradyrhizobium > Bradyrhizobium sp. SUTN9-2. Next base: position 1,089,670 of record NZ_LAXE01000001.1, on the reverse strand, counting down.
AAGTCTGTGATAATTCGGGCCTTTTCCAGCACTTTTTAGGCCTTCCAAACGATTGACTGGCGCGGGCGCATAAAGGATTGTCCCGCCGAATTTTAGTTCTGGAGCCCTTCTTGATGACCGGCACGTCCCCGTCCGATTTCGCCAAACGTCTGGACAAGACCGCTGATGACACCGAAGCCCTGCTCGGGCGCCTGCTGTCGGACGACATCCTGCATGACGAAATCGCCCGGCCCAAGCGACTGATGGACGCAATGCGCTATTCGAGCCTCAACGGCGGCAAGCGCCTGCGGCCGTTCCTGGTGGTCGAGAGCGCCGCCGTGTTCGGCGTGCCGCGGGAGGCGGCCCTGCTCGTGGGCGCCGCGCTCGAATGCATCCATTGCTACTCGCTGATCCATGACGACCTGCCGGCCATGGACAATTCGGACCTGCGCCGCGGCCGCCCCACCCTGCACAAGCAAACCGACGACGCCACCGCGATCCTCGCCGGCGACGGCCTCCTGACGCTCGCCTTCGACATCATCACCCGCGACGAGGTCCATCGCGACGCCAATGTGCGGCTGCTCTTGACGCGTGCACTGGCGCGCTGCGCCGGCATCGGCGGCATGGTCGGTGGCCAGATCCTCGATCTCGCCGGCGAAGGCCGCTTTGGCGGCAACGAGCCGATCGATGTCGCCCGTATCCAGCAGATGAAGACCGGCGCGCTCTTGCGCTACGGCTGCATTGCCGGCGCGATCCTCGGCCAGGCCTCGAAGGCGGAATATCAGGCGCTCGACGATTACGGCCGCGCGCTCGGCGAAGCCTTCCAGATCGCCGACGATCTGCTCGACGTCGAGGGCGATGCGGCCGCGCTCGGCAAGCCGGCCGGCGCCGATGCCGCGCTCGGCAAGACCACCTTCGTGACCCAGCTCGGGATCGAAGGCGCCAAGCAGCGCGTGCGCGACCTGCTCGCGCGCGCCGACAGCGCCGTCTCGATCTTCGGCGACCGCGCCGCAATTTTGCAGGCCGCCGCGCGTTTCGTGGCCGAGCGGAAGAACTGAGCTAAAGCGCGATGCGATCAGGATGAAGCGTCATCGCGCTTTAGGTTATTGTTCGAGTGGTCAGGAAAGCCGTGCCATTTCAGTTGCAGACCTCGACATTGGCGTCGACGTGGGGGCCGCCGCCGCCGCGATAAACGAGGCGGCAACCGGGCCTGACCGGCCGGCAGAGCAGAGCGTTGCAAAAGATCTGACCACTGCCGCTCGAGGCACGGCCCGCGCCAGCCGCCGCGGCTGCACCGTAGCCGCCCGCTCCAGCACCGGCCCGCTGCCGTGCGGGGCGGTCCTCGCCGTCGTCGCGACGCGAGGTCGCGGGCTTTGACGCCGGCTTGGCCGCGCGCTTCTTCTCGCATTCATTGTCGTCGTTCAGGACATAGCCGTTGCCGCAAACGATCCTGGTGCACTTGTCGCCTTCGGCCTTGAAACCGTGCTCGCAGACCAGCGGGCAGACCCGCGACGGCTTGGCCTTGACCGCATCGAGCGCGTCGGTGCTCGCCACCTTCACGTCGAGCTTGGTGCCGGCATAGCGGTTGAACTGCGACAGCGACCGCTGCGAGGACGTATTCCAATTGCCGTCGGCCTGCCCGGAGAAGCAGCCGACGCGGCCGAGCTCGCTCTGCACCGAGCGGTTGAGATCGGCCGGCGCGGTCGTCGGGCTGAGCGCGGCGACGTTGGTGCCGGCAGCGCTCGTGGTGTTGCCCGGCGCAACGCCCGGCGCCGTGGCGGCGAGGTTGACGCGCTGTTGCTCGGCGGCGGCGGCCTGCTGCTGGGCCTGCTCCTTGGCCTTCTGCGCGGCAAGCTGCGCCTGCTCGGCGGCCTTCGCATCGGCCGCGGCCTTGGCTTGCGCATCCTTCTGCGCGCCGAGCGCAGCAAGGCGGTCGCGCTCGGCCTCGGCCTGCTTCGCTTTCGCGATCGCCGCCGCATGCGCCTGCTCCGCGCCGATCTTCTCGAGCTGGAGCTTGGCAAGGCTCGCATAGAACCCGTCGGGATGCTGGGCAAGGAAGGCTTCCCACGCCGGCCGGTTGCCGACCTGGAGCGCGAGCTCGTAGTCGCGGCGGATATCGGCCTGGGGATTGGCTACGGGCGCTGCCGGCGCCAGCTTGACCGGCACCAGCGGCACGTCCTCGCCACCAAGCGAGCCATAGACGAACGGCTCCTGCTTGTTGCCGGTCGACTTCAGCACATCGTCGCGCACGAATCCGAAGGCGCGGCGGACGTCGAGGCCCGGCGTCGTCAGATGCTTCGACAGCGCGATGGTGAACGGGCTGTTGGCACCGTCGCCGTCCTGCGCGGTGAAGCCGGCCTTGGCCGAATAGGCGATCAGCGTGTTTGGGCTGGACGGCTCGACCTGGGCGAGGCCGCGGCCGATGCCGCGCGAAGCGACCGTGCGCTTCATCCGCTTGCTGAACGGATTGTCGCGGCAGGCATCGAGGATCACCAGACGCAATTGCTTGGCGGGCTCGACCGCGACCAGGACACGGTCGAGGGAGAGCGCCTCGTCAAAGACGTCGGTGTCCCGCTCGAGCTTGGCATCCACCGGGATCAGATAGTTCGAGCCCTCCACCTCGATGCCGTGGCCGGCGTAGTAGACCACGGCGATTTCGGCGTCGCGGGTCGCGTCGGCGAAGTCGCGCAGCACGCGCCGTGTCTCCAGCGCCGACAGATCGTGCCGGGAGTCGACGACGTCGAAGCCGGCCTCCTTCAGGGTCTTGGCCATCACCGACCCGTCATTGACAGGATTGGCGAGCGAGGGCGCGTGCTGATAGGCCGAATTGGCCAGCACCAGCGCCACGCGCTTTCCGGCAACAGCCGGCCCGGCGCCGAACATCAGGCCGAGGGCGACGAAAAGCGGACAAAGTCTGAACAAGCTGCGCATGACACGACTTCCGATGGTTCCGGGCCGTCCGGCCCTTTGGGACCGCTTTAGCAACATCCTCCGCCGGCGCTTGTGATGGAGGTCACGAAGCGGACCCCGGCGGCAGGCCGTACGACCTCTCTTGTTTGTCGCGCCAGCGCTGTCGCGGTTCGCCAACGGACGGCGGTGCGGACCGGGTTCCGTCAGACAACCCCGATGTGCTCCCGATATTGCGGCAGGTCGTCCGTAATTTCATGCCAGGGCGCCTTCGAGCCGACGAAAATATGGGCGCTCGGCCGGATGGAGGGGGCATCGACCAGGGTTCCCATGGCGACGTGGACCCACTCTCCTTCTCGGACCCGGGAATAGAGCAGCGAGCCGCAGCGGCCACAATGCGCGTCATGGGTGGTGTCGTCGCCGAAAATCATCCGGAGGTCGCCACCCCTGACAATACGAAGCCTGTCTTGCCGGATGCCGGCGAAGGGCTTGAAGGCGGCACCGGTGGTGCGCCGGCAGTTCGAGCAGTGGCAGTTCATCGCATAGGCGAATGCGTCGGCCACCTCGAAGCGCACGGCGCGGCAAAAGCATTCGCCGACAAGAATGCGAGCGTTCGAATTTTCTGATTCTGCCATCGTGACGCCTTCGCGCAAATCGCTGACACACCCATAGCGCATTTCAACGTGTACGACTAAGTTGGCCCGAAGCCATCATGCAAAGGAACGACCCATGAGCCAGGACCGGTCGAGCGTCGAAGCCGTCGTGCAATCCTATTTTGACGGACTTTACGAGGGCAACGCCGACAAGCTCGGCGCCATCTTCCATCCCTCCGCCGATTTGCGCTGGGTCGAAAAGGGCGAGCTCCAGGTTCTGACCGTGCCGGACTGGCTCGACCGCGTGCGCAAGCGCGCCTCGGCCAAGGCCGAAGGCAAGCCGCGCGAGGATTTCATCGTCACCATCGACCGGTCGGACGACAAGACCGCGTTCATCAAGGTGCGCTGCCAGCTGCCGCCGCGCTATTTCACCGACTATCTCGTGGCGATGAAGCTCGCCGACGGCTGGCAGATCGTGTCGAAGTCGTACCGATATGATTTGAGGGAGTGACGGACGCCGTCCTGCTGCCCGAATTCGGACGCACTCGCTATCCAATTCTCCGTCATTGCAAGCGCAGCGAAGCAATCCAGAATCTCACCGCGGAGACAGTCTGGATTGCTTCGCTGCGCTCGCAATGACGATGCGGATGCAGCGTCCGCTCCATCTCCCACCCCTGCTCGCCTGGAAATCACCATGCTTGTCGACCGCCGCTCCCTGCTCGCCTCATTCGCCTGGTTGGCCGCCTCCCCTGCGCTCGCCGGGGATGCCCCATCAGAATTCGAATCCTACGAGCGCGAGAGCGGCGGGCGGATCGGGCTCTATGCGGAGAATCTCGCAACCGGCAAGAAGCTCTCCTGGCGCGCCGACGAACGGTTCGTGATGTGTTCGACGTTCAAGGCTTCGCTCGCCGCCAGCGTGCTGGCGCGGGTCGATCGCGGCGAGGAGCAACTCGCGGCCATGATCCGCTATGGCCAGTCGGATCTGCTGGAATACGCGCCGGTGGCGAGGGAAAATCTCGCGGCCGGCAAGATGTCGGTCGGCGAGATGTGCAAGGCCATCGTCGAGCTCAGCGACAACACCTGCGCCAATCTGCTACTGGCGCGGATCGGCGGCCCCGCCGCGCTGACCGCCTTCTGGCGGTCGCTCGGCGATACCACCTCGCGGCTCGACCACAACGAGCCCGAGCTCAACCGCTCGCAACCCGGCGACCCCCGGGACACCACGACGCCGGCAGCGATGGCGGGAAATTTGCGCCGGCTGGTCGCGGGCGAGGCGCTGTCGCCTGCTTCGTGGGCCCTGCTCACCGACTGGATGGTGAACTGCAAGACCGGCGCAAATCGCCTGCGTGGCGGACTCCCGGCAGGCTGGAAGATCGGCGACAAGACCGGCAACAACGGCAAGGACGCCTCGGGCGACATCGCGGTCGCCTGGCCGAAGCCGGATACGCCGATCCTGATCGCGGCCTATACCCAGGGCGGCACGCCGAGCGCGGCGCAGATCACATCCGCGTTCGCGCGGATTGGGCGGATGGTGGCCGAACGGCTGGCGTGAGCCGCGCATTGACCTAGCCGTCGCTTCCGGGTCAAGACAGACCATCATGGAAGCGAAGTTTCAGACCTTTCTCATCCTGCTGGCCGTGCTGGCAGGCGTGGCACTGGCCGCGCGACGCTTCAACGTCGCCCCTGCCATCCTGCTGATGCTGGCGGGCGTCGGCCTCGCTTTCGTGCCGGGCATGCCGACTGTGGAGCTGCCGCCGGAGCTGGTGCTGCTGGTGGTGCTGCCACCACTGATCTACTCGGCCAGCGTCGCGATGAGCTGGCGCGAATTCAAGAAGAACCTGCGTCCGATCGTGCTGCTCGCGGTCGGCGCCGTGATCTTCACCACGGCGATGGTGGCGGCCGCCACACACTACATGATCGGCCTGCCCTGGACCGTCGGCTTCCTGCTCGGGGCCATCGTCGCGCCGCCCGATGTGGTGGCGCCGCTCGCGATCGCGCGCCGGCTGAACATGCCGCGCCGCATCCTGGTCGTGCTCGAAGGCGAAGGTCTCGCCAACGACGCCACCGCGCTGATCCTCTACCGCTTCGCGCTCGCCGCGATCCTCGTCGGCCATTTCTCACTGCCGCTCGCGGCCGGTGAATTCCTCCTCATCGTCGCCGGCGAGATCGCCTTCGGCATCGGCGTCGGCTGGCTCTCCTTGCGCCTTCGCAAATGGTCTGGAGATCCGCAGGTCGAGCTGACGCTGTCGCTGATCACGCCCTATGTCTCGTATTGGCTGCCCGAGCATGTCGGCGGCTCCGGCGTGATCGCAACGGTGGCCTGCGGGCTCTATGTCAGCTGGAACGGCCCATTGCTGATCTCCTCGGCGACGCGCCTGCAAGGCATCTTCTTCTGGGATCTCGTGATCTACCTGATCGAGGGCATGCTGTTCCTGCTCACCGGCTTCCAGATGCGCGCGCTCTACGAGAAATCAAAGACTTTTCCGCTCGATGACATTCTCATCGCAACCGCATTGGTCTTGGTGATCGTCGTGATCGCGCGTTTTGCCTGGCTCTATCCCGCGACTTATCTGCCGCGAATGCTCTCCAGGTCGCTGCGCGAGCGCGATCCTTCGCCGCCATGGCAATGGCCATTCGTGCTCGCCTTTACCGGCGTGCGCGGCGCGGTGTCGCTCGCCGCCGCGCTGGCGCTGCCGTTCACGCTGCCGAATGGCGAAGCGTTTCCGTATCGCGACCTGATCCTGTTCGTCGCCTTCGGTGTCATCTTCGTGACGCTGATCGGCGTCGGCCTGACGCTGCCACCGATCGTGCGGTGGCTCGGCGTCGCCGAAGCCGGTCGTCACGAGCATGCCGCCGAGCACGAAGCGGAGATCGCCGCGCGCCGTCAGGCGCTGGGTGCCGCGCTGAAATCGCTCGACGCGCTCACGGCGGAAAAAGAGGTTTCCGACGAGGTGATGCGGCTGCTGCGCGCCCGCCACGAGATCCGCTTCAACCAGCTCCCGGACTCGCTCGATCCCAACCGTCACGACATCTCTGCCGCCGGCACCGCTCTGACCCGCGACCTGATCGCCGCCGAGCGCAAATTCATCCACAAGCTGCTGCGCGACGGCCAGATCACCGACGAGACGCGGCGGCGGATCGAGCGCGATCTGGATCTGGAGGAGGCGAGCCTGGCGAATAGGGAATATCGAGCCGGGCCGCTGTAGCTTCCTCGTCATTGCGAGCGCAGCGAGCAATCCAGACTGCCTCTGCGGAAGGACTCTGGATTGCTTCGCTGCGCTCGCAATGACTGCTGCTGAACCGGCAGGGCCAACTACCGTCTCTCGCAAAACTCCCTCATCGCGGCCGCGACGGCTTGTGCGACCGCCTCGTGTCGCTCCGGCGAGTTCATCTCCATTTCCTCGTCGCGATTGATGATCGAGCCCGCCTCGAGCAGCACGGCGGCGCTTCGCGTGCGCGACAGCACGACCAGCCCGTCATAGCGGTAGACGCCGACATCCTTGTCGAGCAGCTGGCGCCGGTAGCGGCCCATCACCGGCAGCGTGTACTGGCTGGCATAGTGCAGGCCCTGCTGCTTCAATTGCCGGCCGATCATCCTGGCCAGCATCAGGCTGGCGGCAAAGTGCGGATTCTGCCGCGACACGAACAGCGAGTGGCCCGAAAAGCGATCGCTGAAATAGCTCTTTGCGCCGTCGAATTCCCAGGTCTCGAGCAGCTTGTCCGGCACCGAATCATGATGGACCGACAGGAACAGATCGGCGCGGCCTTCGTTTGCAGCGCCGACGCGCTTGAACAGGCTCGGCCGTGCCTTGCCGTCGGTGACGAGCAGGCGGGTTGCGGCAAAGCCCTCGGCCTTGAGCTTGGCCGTGATGAGCCGTGCGAGGCGGAAGTTGAAGCCAAACTCCGGATCGTTGCGTGCGCTCAATGCACCGTAGGAGTCCGGCGTGTGGCCGACATCCACGACGATCCGGAATTTGGGCGTCTCGCACTTGAATGAAGGTGAGGGTTTCGGCTCATGTCTCGCACTCTTGCGCGCGATAGCAGCCTCGCCGGCCGTGACGAATGCAAGCGATGACAGAACGATCGAGGCGACCAGCCCGACGATGACGCTCCGCAGGTGCCTCAAGCGCTACTCCGCTGCTGCTCACGCATGCCGGTGCCGGGACCGCTTTCGGTGAGGAAGTTGTAGTCTTTCGGGACGAAAGATGACGCGACCTTCGGCGGTGCTTTTTGCTTTTGATCACCTTGACGCAGGGAGGTCCGAGCGTCAACGCGCGGTCTGACCCAGGGCGCCCCCCTGCCTTGGGCGATCAGGCCGACCATCGCGTCGGCAGCTAAGTACTTGAGACGAAATGAAAATGACGATCGTGTCGTTGCGCGATGCGGCACTGGCAATCGCGCGATTCCCGCGCTCGCGGAGATTGTCGGCGACTGTTGCGGCGGAGCGACGGACGAACGCGCAACTAGCCGGTATTTTGGGCGGGTTTGAATTCGAATCGTCCATTGAATGTCTACGGGGTCAAATGAAGAAACTCGCATTCGCAACCGCCGCTCTGATGGCGCTGTTCACAGGCGCGGCGTCGGCCGCTGACCTTGCAGCCCGACCCTACACCAAGGCACCCGCAATCGCCCCCATCTACGATTGGAGCGGCTTCTACGTCGGCATCAACGGCGGTGGCGGCTGGGCCGACAAGTGCTGGGACATCTACAACGATGCCGGCTTCACCGTTGCACCGCCCTTCCGGGAAGGCTGCCACAATGCGAGCGGCGCCACCGTCGGTGGTCAGATCGGCTATCGCTGGCAGGCCACCAATTGGGTGTTCGGTGTTGAGGCGCAGGGCAACTGGGCCGACTTCACCGGCTCCAATTCCAGCTTGTTCTACGGCAATTTCACCAACCGCTCCGAGGTTGATGCGCTCGGCCTATTCACCGGCCAGGTCGGCTACAGCTGGAACAACGTTCTCTGGTACGTGAAAGGCGGCGCCGCCGTCACCCGCGACAAGTACGAGGGCGTGATCACCAGCATCGGCTTGGTGTTTGATCGCGCCACCGAGACCCGCTGGGGCGGCGTCGTAGGCACCGGCATCGAATTCGGTTTCGCGCCGAACTGGTCGCTGGCGCTCGAGTACGATCACCTGTTCATGGGGAATCGCGACATCACCTTTAGCTCGTCGATCGTTCCGGGGGTCACGCGCGGTGATACGATCCGCCAGGATGTCGACATTGTCACCGCCCGCATCAATTACCGCTTCGGTGGCCCGATCGTCGCCAAATACTGACTTTGGCACTTCTTCGACAAACGAAGCCCCGGTCTCGCGTCCGGGGCTTTCCTTTGCGCGAAGCCGACTGATTGATGTTGGTCTCCCGAGCCCGGCCCATTAGACCGGCCTCTCTCCCTTCACCGTCACGCGCGTGCCCGAGCGTGTGTGCGGCCAGTAGTCCCACATCGCGCGGTGCTGGGTGCAGCGGTTGTCCCAGAACGCGATGGCGTTCTCGGTCCAGCGGAAGCGGCACTGGAACAGCGGGTTCTCGGCGTGCTGGTAGAGATAGGCCAGCATCGCATCGCTCTCGTCGCGCGGGATGCCGTTGATGTGGCGAGTGAAGCCGCGGTTGACGTAGAGCGCCTTCTTGCCGGTGACCGGATGCGTGCGCACCACGGGATGCTCGGCATGGGGATAGGAGGGACGATCGGCAACGCCATAATTGGCATAGAGGCCGCGATAGATCGGCTCGCCGTCATGCAGCGCCGTCAGGCCATCGAGATAGGCTTTCATGCGCTCCGACAGCGCCTCATAGGCCGCGTACATGTTGGCAAACAGCGTGTCGCCGCCGCGGGGCGGGCATTGCTTGATGTAGAGGATCGAGCCCATCGGCGGCTCGAGATCGCAGGACACGTCGGAGTGCCAGCCCTCGCCATTGGCGCGCGGCGAGTTCTTGTCCGCATAGATCTTCATCAAGGCGGGGTCTTCGTCCTCATGCGGGGCGGCGGGATGAAAATGCAGCTCGCCGAACTTGCGGCCAAAGGCGAGATGCTGCTGCGGTGTGATGTGCTGGTCGCGGAAGAAGATGACGAGGTTCTCGGCGAGCGCGCGATGGATCTCGTCCATCTGCCGGTTGGAGCGGGCATCGCCATCGACAAGCTTGCCGATATCGACGCCACTGATTTCCGCGCCGATGATGGGGGTGAGCTTCTCGACGACGATGGTCTCGTACGGCGCGCCGTCTTCAGCGGTGTGACGATAGCGCGGGCCCTGCTTGCCGGCGAGTGAGCTCATGGCGTGTCTCCCGATCGTTCTTGATTGGGAGCCATCGTAGCAACGTAGGGCGGGTTAGCGAAGCGTAACCCGCCACCTCGCGCCCGCAAAAAAATAGGCGGGTTAGGCTGTGCTAACCCGCCCTACGATTCCGATGTTGAGGAGCGCCTACTCTGCCGCAGGCGCCGGCACCTTGGCGCCTTGGCCGTAGCGCTGGTCGATGTAGTCGATCACCAGCGCCTTGAAGTCGGCGGAGATGGTCGGGCCGCGCAGCGTGCGGAACTTCTTGCCGTCGACGAAGACGGGCGCGGCCGGCGCTTCGCCCGTGCCGGGCAGCGAGATACCGATATTGGCGTGCTTGGACTCGCCGGGGCCGTTGACGATGCAGCCCATCACCGCGACGTTGAGCTCTTCCACGCCGGGATATTTGGTCTTCCAGGTCGGCATCTCGTCGCGGATGAAATCCTGGATCGAGCGGGCCAGCTCCTGGAACGTGGTCGAGGTGGTGCGGCCGCAGCCGGGGCAGGCGGCAACCAGCGGCACGAAAGTGCGGAAGCCCATGGTCTGCAAGAGCTCCTGGCCGACCTGCACCTCGCGGGTGCGGTCGCCGCCGGGCTCGGGCGTCAGCGAGATGCGGATGGTGTCGCCGATGCCCTGCTGCAAGAGGATGCCGAGCGCGGCCGAGGACGCAACGATGCCCTTGGAGCCCATGCCGGCCTCGGTGAGACCGAGATGGATGGCGTAGTCCGAACGGGACGCGAGATCCTGATAGACCGCGATGAGATCCTGCACCGCCGAGACTTTTGCCGAGAGGATGATGCGGTCCTTGGGCATGCCGAGCTCTTCGGCGCGCGCCGCCGAGAGCAGCGCCGACTGCACCATGGCCTCGCGCGTCACCGCGCGCACGTCGCGCGGATTGGGCGAGGCCGCGTTCTCGTCCATCAGCTTGGTCAAAAGCTCCTGGTCGAGCGAGCCCCAATTGGCGCCGATGCGCACCGGCTTGTTGTTCTTGTTCGCGATCTCGATGATGTCGGCGAACTGGGTGTCGCGCTTGTCCTTGAAGCCGACATTGCCGGGATTGATGCGGTATTTGGCCAGGGCCTCGGCGCAGGCCGGATAGGCCGCGAGCAGCTTGTGGCCGATATAGTGGAAGTCGCCGATCAGGGGCGTAGTGATGCCGCGCTTGGCGAGGCCGTCGCGGATGTACGGAACGGCGGCTGCGGCCTCCTCGCGGTCCACGGTGATGCGGACCATTTCGGAGCCGGCGCGCGCGAGCGCTGCGACCTGGGCGATGGTGCCTTCGACATCGGCGGTATCGGTGTTGGTCATCGACTGTACGACGATCGGCGCACCGCCGCCCACAGTGACGTTGCCGACCTTGACCTGGGTGGTCCGGTGCCGGGGCGCCGGGCCCGCAATGTCTGAATCGAGAGGGTTTTCGAGCTTGTTCATGGCGGTCCAAATATCAGGTTTTGGTGACGTTCAGCAATGCATCACGCGGCGCCGCAGCTGATGGGCTGGGACGGTTAACCAGAAAAAGCCCAGCAATTACAAGGACCGCTGCGGCCCCGAATGTCAGGCTGAGGGTGTCGTGCATGATGAAATAGCTACCCACCACGCCAAACAAAGGGGTGATGAAGGTAAAAGCGGACAATTTGCTGGCCGAATAGGCCTTCACCAGCGCGAACCAAAGCGTGAACGTGGTTCCCACCACCCAGATCGCCTGGAAGGCCATCAGGCCGAGCGACAGCGGCGACGGAGTGTGGGTGATGGATTCGCCGAACAGCCAGGCCGCCAGCCCCAGGATCGGGATCGAGGTCGCGACCTGATAACCCAGGGCCTTCTCGGGCGCGGCGAAGCGCAGCCGCGTGCCCTTGGCAACCAGCGTCGTCGCGGCCCACAGCGCGGCGCCCCCGACGATCATGAGATCGCCGAGCAGAACCTGCGAATCGACATTGGGCTGGGGCACGCCGATCGCAAGCGCCACGCCGGCAAAGCTGATGGCAAGGCCGAGCCATTGCGCGCCACCGAGACGCTCGCCGAGCACCTGGTAGGAGCCGAGCGCCACGAAGAACGGCGCGGTGTAGAGGAACACCACCGCACGAGAAGCAGACGTGAAGTGCAGCCCCTGGAAGATCAACACGAACTCGATGCCGAACATCAGCCCGGCGATCAGGCCGGGCTTCCAGGTGCCGTCACGTTCGAAAAAATTGACACCGCGAAAGGTGCCGATGAGGAACAGCACCGGCAGCGCGCCCATCGAGCGGATGGTGGCCTGGAGCATCGGCGGAATGTCCGGCAGCACCAGCTTCACCGCGATCTGGTTGAATCCCCAGGTCAGGCACAGCATGAGCATCAGGGCGATGGCGCTGGCACTGAGGGGACGGCCGGCGGACGGTATGGCTTGAGGTGCGGACATTTCTTCCCAAAAATCCGGCTTTGCGCCGTTGTTGCTTCAAGACATTTTCTGACAATGCGTGCAGACGCCCGTGATCTCCACCACAGACAGCTTTGGCGCGAAGCCTGAGCTGCGCGCGGCGGCGTTGAGGTCCTTGGCGAAGGACGCCGAGGAGATCTCGCCGACCAGGCCGCAGCGCTCGCAGATCAGGAACGCCACCGCGGAGGTCGAATCGTGGTCGTGGGCTGCGCAAGCGAGATAGGCGTTGCGGCTTTCGATGCGATGCACGAGGCCGTTGGCCATCAGGAAGTCGAGCGCACGATAGATCGTGATCGGTGCCGGCCGCGCCATCGACTTGGCAAGCTCGTCGATGATTTCGTAGGCGCCGAGCGGGCGGTGGCTGGAGAGCAAGGCACCCAGCACCTGGCGGCGGATCGGCGTGAATTTCTGCGCACGCTGCTGGCAGACCACCTCGGCATGCGCAAGCGCGTCCGCGGTGCAGCGGCCGTGATCATGGTCGGGCGCGGGGAATGCCGGCTTTGCGAGGCTCATGTCGCCGTCTTCTAGCATTTCGGCGGGGGAACCCAAAGCACGACGAGTCCTACGGCTGCCAGCCATGCTCCTCCCGCGGGACAGCACCGCGCCACCGGTCCGTGAATTAATCATAAGCTTGCTTATAATATTCAAGCTTATTGGAGACGACGCTCATGAGCCGCGGGTCGGTAGACCAGAATTTCCTGTTCACGCTCGGTGAGCTCTATCGCCTCTTGCGCGTCTATGCCGACAAGGAGGCCTCGCGCTTCGGCATCACCCGGGCACAATGGGCGGTGCTGGCCAAGGTGGAGCGCAGCGAGGGCATGAAGCAGTCCGAGCTCGCCGAGCTCCTGGAGATGCAGCCGATCACGCTGACGCGGCTGATCGACAAGCTCTGCGACAACGACTGGATCGAGCGCCGCAGCGACGCTTCGGATCGCCGGGTCAAGCGCCTGTACCTCAAGAAGGCCGGGCGGCAATTGCTCGGCCGCATGAGCGGCCTGAAGTCGGAGCTGACGGCGAACGCGCTCGACGGCATCAATCCGGCGGACGCGCACCGCCTCCTCACCCAGCTCGAAACCATCAAGGAAAACGTGCGAACCGCGATCCAGGCATCCGGCGCGGAGCAAGCACGCAAGGAGCAGCGCCATGGCTGATCAGGTCGTCAAGTTGCAGCCCGAGCAGAAGAGCGACAGCGGCAAGCCGACCAAGAAGGCCGGCACCGATCCGCGCCGCCGCCTGCTGGCGGGCCTGCGCCGCTATCGCCGTTTCCTGCTCCTGGTCGTGCTGCCTGTCATCGTCGCCATCGGCGGCGTCACCTTCTATCTGCATGGGGGCCGCTATGTCGGCACCGACGATGCCTATGTCGGCGCACAGAAGGTGCTGGTGACACCCGACATCTCCGGCAAGATCCTGAAAGTCGTCGTCAAGGAAGGCCAGTCGGTCAAGCGCGGCGACGAACTGTTCGAGATCGACCCGGTTCCTTTCCGCCTCGCGGTCGAGGAGACCAAGGCGCAGCTCGCGCAGGCGCGCACGACCTATGACAACCTCGTCGCCAACATCAAGATCTACGGCGACATGTTGGGCCTCGCCCAGCAGGGCATCGATCTGAAGCAGCGCGACGTCGAGCGCAAGCAGGCGCTGGTGAAGAACAATTTCGGCTCCCAGCTCGATCTCGACAACGCCTCCAACGCACTGGTCACCGCCGGGGCGCAGGCGCAGTACATCAAGCAGCAGCTCTCCAACGCAAAGACCCAGCTGCTCGGCAACCCTGATCTGCCGCTCGAGCAATTCCCGCCCTACGCTCAGGCAAAAGCCAAGCTGGATGACGCGCAGCGCAACCTCGACCACACCGTGCTGCGCGCGCCGATGGATGGAGTGGCGACGCAGGTCGAGCAGATTCAGCTCGGCCGCTATGTGCCCGCCGGCACGCCGGTGTTCTCCATCATCGACGTCGCCCATCCCTGGGTCGACGCCAATCCGAAGGAGAGCGACCTCACCTATGTCACCGAAGGCCAGTCCGTCACGCTCGAGGTCGACGCGTTCCCGAACCATGTCTTCAAGGGCAAGATCGGCTCGCTCTCGCCCGGCACCGGCGCGCAATTCGCGATCCTGCCGCCGCAGAACGCCATGGGCAATTTCGTCAAGGTGGTGCAGCGTGTGCCGATCCGCATCTATTTTGACGAGACCGACAAATATGTGCGGAAGCTGAAAGCCGGCATGAGCGTCTACGCCACCATCGACACCGGTCATCGGCGGTCGCTTGCCGGCCTGCTCGGCCTGTCCGCGACCGCGGGCCAGGATAAAGAATAAGACAAGGACTGGCGCGATGTCCGGCCCCCATGCCAGCCCGATGGTCCCCGGCCTGCGCCGGAACATGGTGACGATCTGCGCCATGACCGCGACCATCATGCAGGCGCTCGACACGACCATCGCCAATGTCGCCCTCCCCTACATGCAGGGCACGCTGTCGGCCTCGCAGGACCAGATCAACTGGGTGCTGACCTCCTACATCGTCGCCGCCGCGATCATGACGGCGCCGGTGGGCTGGATCGCCAACCGCTTCGGCCGCAAGCGCATCTTCATCATCTGCTCGGCCGGCTTCACCATGGCATCGGTGCTGTGCGGCCTCGCGCAGGACATCAACCAGATGGTGCTGTTCCGCCTGCTGCAGGGCGTGTTCGGCGCAGCGCTGGTACCGCTGTCGCAATCGGTCATGCTCGACTATTACACGCTTCAGGAACGCGCCAAGGCGATGGCGATCTGGGGCATGGGCGTGATGATGGGTCCGATCATGGGACCGTCGCTGGGAGCCTGGCTCACCGAGACCTATTCCTGGCACTGGGTGTTCTTCGTCAACCTGCCGTTCGGCATCATCACCGTGCTCGGGCTGGTCGTCTTCATGGACGAGACCAGGAAGGATTTCAGCCTCAAATTCGACTGGTTCGGTTTCGCCGCGCTGGCGGTCGCGATCGGCGCGCTGCAGCTCGCGCTCGACCGCGGCGAGCAATTGGGCTGGCTGGAATCGAACGAGATCCTCGCCGAGTTCATCGTCTCGGCCGCCGCGTTCTACTTCTTCCTCGCGCATTCCTTCACGACCTCGACCCCGTTCATCCGCTTCGCCCTGTTCCGGGACCGCAACTTCGTCACCGGCTGCCTGTTCATGATCGTGATGGGGCTCGTCCTGTTCTCCACCATGGCGCTCGCCTCGCCCTACATGCAGAACGTGATCGGCTATCCCATCATCACCGCCGGCCTGCTGCTGGCGACCCGCGGGCTCGGCACCTTCTTCGCCATGATGCTGGTCGGCCGCATGATGCGCTACTTCGAGGCGCGCACGCTGATCATCTGCGGCCTGGCGCTGACCGCCGGCTCGCTGTTCCAGATGACCGGCTGGACCGATCTGACCCAGGTGCCGGAGATCGTCACGGTCAGCGTCATCCAGGGTTTTGGCTTCGGCCTCGTCTTCGTGCCGCTCTCGACCGTGGCGTTCCTGACACTGTCGAACGAGCTGCGCACCGACGGCACCGCGATGCTGACCCTGATGCGCAACGTCGCGAGCTCGGTCGGCATTTCCGTCGTGATCGCGCAATTGACGCAAGGCACGCGATGGACCTACGCGATCCTGTCCGAGCACATCAACCCGTTCAACCACGCGCTGCAGATGCCCGGCGTCAGCGGCATCATCAATCTGTCGACCGACACCGGCCGCGCCATGGCCGACAGAATGGTCAACGTGCAGGCGCAGATCATCGCCTTCGCGCACGACTACCAGCTGGTGATGCTCTTCATCCTCTGCACCATCCCGCTCGCTTTGCTGATCGGCTCGACCAAGGCGACGCTGCGCAAGCAGGCGGCGGGGCCGGAGCATGCGGTGATGGAGTAGCGGATCTCGGGCCCCGGACGCAGCGCAGCGCTACACGTTGCACCGCGTCCGGGACACAACAGCGCTACAACAGCTCCTCGCAGCCCAAATCATCCACGGCCGCAAACGCCCGCTCCAGATTGTTCCACCAGATCAGCGGCGGGATGTTGATGCTCCACTGCCAGACCGGCCGCGTGATCTGCCAGAGCACCGCCCAGCGATAGTCGCGGTCGAGCGCTCCGCGCGAATAGCCGGTGATGCCGCTCTCGATCAGCGTGTCGTGGTAGAGATTGAGCAGCAGCCGTTCGAGCGCCTGCCGGCGTTCCGGATACCAATGCATCGCCATCATATAGGCGAGGTCGTGCGTCGGAACGTCGATGCTCCACAGATCGAAATCGAAGATGCGCACGGTGTCATCGATTCCCGTGCGCGGCAGCAGGAAATTCCAGACATGGGCATCGCCATGCGTGATACTGAGGTGGCGGCGTGAATGGTAACGCTGGGACAGCCGCTCCGATTGATCGATGAGCCGACGATAGAGGATCCGCCGTTCCTCGCTGAGGCGATCGCCGAGAAGATCGGCAAAGCGGTCGTAATGCCCCGCGAACGTCTCCATGCGTTGCGCGCTGTCCTCCACGCTGGCCCAGGTGCCGAGGGTCTCGCCGAGGCTCGGATGGTCCCACCAGGCTGCATGCCAGCGCGCCAGCGTCGTGACGATGGCGAACGTCTGCTCACGCGACGGCGGCACCGGCCAGGCCGTCGCGATCTCGTGGCTGTCGGTGAGATCTTCCAGGAGCAGATGCCAGGCGAAGCTGTCCTCGTCGAAATGCCCATCAAAGCAGCGCGGCACGAGTCCCGGCGGCATCTGCGGCACCAGCTGCGTGTAAAGGCCCACCTCGCGCCGGCCGCCATTGGCGAGGCGCTTGGCGAAAGCGGCATTGGGCGTCTTGAGGATCAGCGACTGCGGAGCACCGGCGGACTCGCCGACATAGCGCAGCCCGAGCCTGACGATATGCGACACCACTGTGTCGCGCTGATGCAGCACCTTCACCTCGCGGACGGCGCCTGCATCCAGCGCGCCGCCCCGGCGCAGCGCGGCCGTCAGTCGGGCGGGCTCAACGACCGTCGGCAATTGTGGAGATGTCATGAACCACGATGCCCCTGTCCCGCGTCATACTGCACGATCACATGCCCGGGCACCAGCGGCTGCCGCCGGCTCAGGCCGCGGCGGTCGAGTCGCGCACCGTCCGCACGACGATCGCGCGCAGTTGATCGAGATTGGCCGTCATCCCGGCGATCGCCTGCCTCACATCCGCGGCGCGCTGGTTGACGGAGGCGGCATCGCGGCTGACGTCGCCGATCTTGGCCGAGACCTCCTGTGCGGCGGAGGCCGATTCGGAAATCGACCGCATGATCTCCCGGGTCGCGGCATCCTGCTGTTCCATCGCGGCAGCGACCGATGTCGCCACGCCGTCGATCTCGATGATGTGGCCTCCCATAGCCTCAACGGCGTCCACCGCGGCCTGCGTCGAGGCCTGGATCTCTGCAATCAGCCGGCCGATCTCCTCGGTGGACTTGGCAGTCTGGTCGGACAGGGACTTCACCTCGGCGGCAACCACCGCGAAGCCGCGGCCGGCCTCGCCGGCGCGCGCCGCCTCGATCGTCGCGTTGAGCGCGAGGAGGTTGGTCTGGCCTGCGATGCCGCCGATGAGGTCGGAGACCTCCGCGATCTTCTTCACCGATCCGGCCAGCGCCTGAATGGTCGAACGCGCCTGCTCGCGGCCGGCGACGGCCGATTTGGTGACGGTGCTGGTCCGCGCGACCTGGCTGGTGATCTCGCGGATCGAGGCGCTCAACTCTTCGGCCGCAGCGGAGACGGCCTGCGAGCTGCCGAGCGCCTGGGTCGAGGCCGCCGCCACCGCCTGCGACTGCGCAGAGAGCGACTTTGCGATCTCAGAGAGGCCGGAGGCGGCTTGCTCCACGCCCTGCGTCGCCGCGGTCGCGGTATCGACCGAGCGGCCGGTCTCGCGCTCGACCGTTTCGGCCATCTGGTGCAGGGCGGAGCGCTTGGCGAGCGCCGCCGCCCGTTCCTGCCGCAACTGCTCCTCGCGCAGACGGGAGTTCTCGACCGCCGCCTGCTTGAACACCACAAGCGCACCCGCCATCGAGCCGACCTCGTCCTGGCGCTGCGCGAACGGAATCTCGGCGGCGAGATCGCCGGTCGCGAGCTTCTGCATCGTGTCCGTCATGCGCACGATCGGGCGCACCACGCCGAGGGCAACACCCAGCAGGCCGGCGGTAACGAAGGCGAGGACGGCGATGGAGACGCCGAGGAGGATATAGAGCATCGCGCTGTCGCGGTCCGCGGCCAGCTTCTCCATGGCGGCATTCCGCTTGTTGGCACTCTCGACGATACTGTCGATGACGGCGCGATGCGCGGTATAGGCCTCCTTGAGCTGCGCATAGACGCGCTCGGAAGCCGCCGCGTCCTTGGCCTTGAGGGCGGGCAGAAGCTGATCCGATGCCTTCCAGAATTTCTGCACCTCCGCATCGGATTTCGACACCAGCGCGGTCTTGAGGTCGGCCGAGAGGCTGGAGGAGACCCAGAACGCCTTGCGCTCGTCGTAGTCCTTGCGGAGCTGGACCAGACGCTCGCCGTGGGCCGCCAGCTGATCCGGCTCGCGCATGGCCAGCGTCGCCTCGAGATAGGCTTCGATGATGTATTCGGGCGGCGGCAGGATGTCGGCGATGAGGTCATTGCCGAGCTTGATGTCGGAATAGAGCGGACCGCCGACCTTGAGCTCTTTTAGGGCGTACAGGCTGGTGGAAACAACGGCGGCGAAACCAATGGCGAGAACGATGCCAAACGCGACGATCGCAGAGGACAAGGACAGACGAAATTTCATGAAACAATCCAGGTCGGCGTCGAAACTGCGGCCACCCTAGACGACTACGGTAAATACGGGATTGATTCGCGCCGGAATTGTATTTCACGAACCCCGCATGAATACGGAGATTAGGCGTCAAGTCATCGGTATTGAGTCAGCGAGGCTGACGCACAACCGCGCAAAATCAACGTTCGAGTCTGATGCGGCAACGCAGCACCGGCTCCGATGCGCCGAATGAGATATGTGTGCCGAGGAGCAGGCCTCCCCGGCACGCCCTGCCCTCATACGTCGAAGAACACCGTCTCGTTGTCGCCCTGCAGGTGCAGGTCGAGCCGGTAGACCGGCTTGCCGGCCTCGCGGACCGCAGTGAGCGTGGCGCGGCGGTCGGCAGGCACCAGCGCCAGCACTGGATCGGTGGCGTTGCCGGCCTCGTCGTTGAAATAGATGCGGGTGTAGAGATGCCTGAGCATGCCGCGGCCAAACACCGCAAGCAGGATGTGCGGCGCCTGCGGCTTGCCCTCGGGATCCGGCACCACACCCGGTCTGATGGTCTCGAAGGAATAGTTGCCGTCCTTGTCGGTGCCGCAGCGGGCAAAGCCGCGGAAGCTCGCATTCGGCAGCGCGCGCTTGTCCTGGGGATCGGCGAAGCGGCCCTGCGCATCCGCCTGCCAGATCTCCAGCATGCAATCGGGGACGGCCACGCCGTCGCCATCGAACACCCGGCCCTCGATGCGGATGCGATCGCCGGTGACATCGGGCGTCAGCGTCGAATTGGTGAACGCGTCGTTCCAGGCGTACTCGCCGGTCGGCGTCAGGCCGTATTTGAAGAACGGACCGACCGTCTGCGATGGGGTGATCCCGTCGGGCTTCGCGGACTCTTGCACTTAATGGTTCTCCATGGGGGTGGCGTCCTTGCCGCGCAGCACGATGTCGAAGCGGTAGCACAGCGCCCATTCGGGCTGGGTATTCTCCAAGTCGAACGACGAGACCATCCGCGCCCGCGCCTTCTCGTCCGGCACCGAGTTGAAGATCGGGTCGAACGGGAACAAGGGGTCGTTCGGGAAATACATCTGCGTCACCAGGCGCGTGACGAAGGAATGGCCGAACACCGACAGATGGATGTGCGCTGGACGCCAGGCATTGTGGTGATTGCCCCAAGGGTAGGCGCCAGGCTTGATCGTCACGAAGCGATAATAGCCGGACGCATCGCTCACGGTGCGGCCCGCGCCGGTGAAATTCGGATCGAGCGGCGCCGGATGCTGATCACGGACGTGGACATAACGGCCGCAGGAATTGGCCTGCCATATCTCGACGAGCGAGTTCGGCACGCCGCGGCCGTCCTCGTCGCGCACATGGCCATGCACGATGATGCGCTCGCCGAGCGGCTCGCCCGCGTGCTGGCGGGTGAGGTCGTTGTCGCCCTCGCGCACGGTCTCGTGGCCGTAGACCGGCCCGGTCAGCTCCGACAGCGTATGGGGCATCGGAATCAAGGGCTTGTTCGGCGCGCGCTTGATCGAGCTCTTGTAGTCGGGCGACAGCGGCAGCGGATGCGCCGCGTTGCTGCCGGTGGGATAGATGAATGTCATTGGCGAACTCCTCCCCGGCCGTTTTCGGTCCGGCCAGTCAACTCTTCCGCCAATCATTATAGGATATAACTAATTTGGGAAAGCCGGTTTGGCGGCGTTCCCGCGCATGGCAGCCGGCCGCTGCTACCTGATCGGCGCACGCGGAAGCACGGCCTCTCCGGCCTCGAGCCGGTAGGTATGGTCGAGCGAATGCCAAGGCACGGTGGCGTCCTTCGCCGTCGGATGCGGCGTATCGTGGCGCACGAACTTGCCGATCAGCGCCTGCGTCACACCGAACTGCACGTCGCTGTCGATATGGGGGTCGCTGGGATCATAGACCTGCGAGATCAGCACCTTGAATCCCGGCTTGAAGATCAGGGCATGCAGATGCGCGGGACGATAGGGGTGGCGGGCCTGCGCCGCGAGCAGGCGGCCGACGACACCATCGGTCGGAATGGGATAGCCGACCATCATCACCGAGCGGAAGGAAAAGCGCCCGTCAGAATCGGTCGTGAACTTGCCGCGCAGGTTCATGTCGGCCTGCTCGGGGTCCTGGTTCTCGTAGAGGCCGACCGGCGAGGCGTGCCAGACATCGACCTCGGCACCGGCGACCGGCCGGCCGTCCTTATCGACGACGCGGCCGCTGACGAACAGCGTGGCTCCCGGTGTCTGCGAGCGCACGATCGATCCGCCATTCTCGACCCGGGGCGAATTCAACCGCCAGAACGGGCCGAGCAATGATTGATCGGTCTCCGTATTGCCCTGATCGCCGTTGTTGAGCAGGCACACCAGCGAGGAGACGCCGAGCGACCCCGCCATCAGCACGACTTCGTTATGCGTGTCGGTGGTCAGCTTGCCGAGCTCGGCCACGATCGCCGCGGCGTCGCGGAACTCCTTCTCGGTCAGCCTGACATCGCGGACGAAGGCGTGCAAATGCTTGACCAGGGAGACCATGATCTCGCGCAGCCGAGGATCGGATGTCCGCTCCATTACCGCGAGGGCCGCGGCCGTGACGTCCTTTTCGCGCTCGATGATCACAGGTATTTTCTCCCTGTCTTTCCGGGACGCGAGAGAAATGAGCGAGCCCGGGATCTTCGCCTCTCCCCGCGAAGAGCGGGGAGCGGCGAAGGAGAGAGTTCAATTCAGCTTCTCGATCGCAACCGCGACGCCCTGGCCGACGCCGACGCACATGGTGGCGAGTGCGAGCTTGCCGCCGCGCTTCTCCATGCCGTGCACGGCGGTGAGCGCGAGGCGAGCACCGCTCATGCCGAGCGGATGGCCAAGCGCGATGGCACCGCCATGCGGATTAACGAAATCGGCGTCATCGGCGACGCCGAGCTGGCGCATGCAGGCGATGCCCTGCGAAGCGAAAGCTTCGTTCAGCTCGATCAGGTCGAAATCGCTGATCTTCTTAGCCAGCCGTTCCATCAGCTTGCGGGTCGCCGGCACCGGGCCGATACCCATGATCCGCGGCGGCACGCCGGCCGAGGCGAGCCCGAGGATGCGGGCTCGCGGCGTCAGGCCGTGCTTCCTGACCGCGGCTTCCGAGGCCAGGATCATGGCGGCGGCGCCGTCATTGACGCCGGAGGCGTTGCCGGCCGTGACGGTGCCGGGATTGCGCACGATCGGCTTCAGTTTTGCCAAACCTTCCAGCGTGGTCTCAGGACGCGGATGCTCGTCCTTGTCGATGGTGATCGGGCCGGCCTTGCCGCCGGGAATGATGATGGGCGTGATTTCTTCCGCGAAATAGCCGGCGGCAATCGCTGCGCCTGCGCGCTGCTGCGAGCGGATGGCGAAGGCGTCCTGGTCCGCGCGCGAGACCTGGAACTCCTCGGCGACGTTCTCGCCGGTCTCCGGCATCGCATCGACGCCATACTGCGCCTTCAGCAGCGGATTGATGAAGCGCCAGCCGATCGTGGTGTCGAAGATTTCGGCCGAGCGCGAGAAGGCTTCCTGCGCCTTGCCCATCACGAAGGGCGCGCGGGTCATCGATTCGACGCCGCCGGCAATCGCGAGATCGATCTCGCCGGAACGAATGGCGCGGCCCGCGGCGCCGACCGCATCGAGGCCCGAGGCGCAGAGCCGGTTCAGAGTCTGGCCGGGAACCGAATCCGGCAGGCCCGCCAGCAGCAGCGCCATGCGCGCGACGTTGCGATTGTCCTCGCCGGCCTGGTTGGCGCAGCCGAAGAACACCTCGTCCACCTGTGCCCAATCGAGATTGGGGTGCTTGGCCATCAGCGCCTTGATCGGGGCGGCGGCGAGATCGTCGGCGCGCACCTTGGCGAGCGAGCCGCCGAAACGGCCGATCGGGGTCCGCACGGCATCGCAGATAAAGACGTCACGCATCGTTGTTCTCCCTGAATGCCGCGATCCGGCCAAATTCTTCAATGTCGGCGGAGTTTTAGGAGGGCGCCCGCGGCAGGTCAATTGACGGTTTCGCGGAGCAGACGTCATTCCGGGGCGCGCCATTTGGCGCAAACCCGGAATCCATTTGTCGGCGTGACGTGCGGCCCGATGGATTCGGGGCCTGCGCCGTTCCGGCGCATCCCGGAATGACGGCGGAAAATGTGGCAGCCGCATGCGCTACACGGACAACGTGGAAAACCTTCGCTTCCCCGGCAAAGCAAATAGGAGCAGGTGCCGAAATTTTGTAGGTTGCGCCGCCCATGACGATGCAACAGCCGATACAAGTTCCGCCCGCCGATGACACGCCCGCGCCGCAGGCCGAGGCTGCCGCGCGCGTCACGCCGATGATGGAGCAGTATCTGGAGATCAAGGCGGCGCATCAGGGCTTGCTGCTGTTCTACCGGATGGGCGACTTCTACGAGCTGTTCTTCGAGGATGCCGAGATCGCCTCGAGGACGCTCGGCATCGTCCTGACCAAGCGCGGCAAGCACCAGGGCGCGGATATCCCGATGTGCGGCGTGCCGGTCGAGCGCTCAGAGGATTATCTGCATCGTCTCATCAGCGCCGGGCATCGGGTCGCGGTCTGCGAGCAGACCGAGGATCCTGCCGCGGCGAAAGCGCGCGGCAACAAGAGCGTGGTACGCCGCGGCGTGGTGCGGCTGGTGACGCCGGGCACGCTGACCGAGGACACGCTGCTGGATGCACGTGCCAATAATTACCTGCTGGCGATCGCGCGCGCCCGCTCCTCCGCCGGCGGCGACCGCTTCGGCCTTGCCTGGATCGACATCTCGACGGCCGAATTCATGGTCACCGAGGTCTCGGGCGGCGAGCTCGCCGCGACGCTGGCGCGCATCAACCCGAACGAGGCGATCGTCACCGACGCGCTCTTTGGCGACAACGAGCTCGGCCAGACCTTGCGCGAGCTGCCGGCGGTGACACCGCTGACTCGCGACGTCTTCGACGGCGCCACCGCCGAGAAGCGGCTCTGCGACTACTTTGCCGTCGCGACCATGGACGGGCTCGCGCAGCTGACGCGACTGGAGGCCACCGCGGCGGCCGCCGCCGTCACCTATGTCGACCGCACCCAGGTCGGCAAGCATCCGCCGCTCTCGCCGCCCGCGCGCGAAGCCTCGGGTGCGACCATGGCGATCGATCCGGCGACGCGCGCCAATCTCGAGCTGACGCGGACGCTCGCCGGCGAACGCCGCGGCTCGCTGCTCGACGCGATCGACTGCACCGTGACCTCGGCAGGCTCCCGCCTGCTGGCGCAGCGTCTGGCGGCGCCGCTGACCGATGCGCCGGCGATCGCGCGGCGGCTAGACGCGGTCAGCACCTTCGTGGCCGATTCCGCCGCGCGCGAGGACATCCGCAGCATCCTGCGCGGCGCGCCCGACATGTCGCGCGCTCTGGCCAGACTCTCGGTCGGCCGCGGCGGGCCGCGCGACCTCGCCGGCATCCGCGACGGCATCATCGCCGCCGACCAGGTGCTGACGCGGCTCGCCGAACTGGATCAGCCGCCGCAGGAAATCGCGGCGGTGATGGCGGCGCTGCAAAGGCCGTCGCGCGCGCTCGCAGCCGAGTTCGCCAGCGCGCTCGACGAGCAGCTGCCGCTGATCAAGCGCGACGGCGGCTTCGTGCGCCAGGGCTACGCGCCCGCGCTGGACGAAGCGCGAAACCTGCGCGATGCCTCGCGTCTGGTCGTGGCCTCGATGCAGGCCCGTTACGCCGACCAAACCGGCGTGAAGGGTCTCAAGATCCGGCACAACAACGTGCTCGGCTATTTCGTCGAGGTCACCGCCCAGCACGGCGACAAGCTGATGTCGCCGCCGCTGAACGCGACCTTCATCCATCGCCAGACGCTGGCGGGACAGGTGCGCTTCACCACCGCCGAGTTAGGGGAGATCGAGGCCAAGATCGCCAATGCCGGCGACCGCGCGCTCGGCCTCGAGCTCGAGATCTTCGAGCGGCTCTGCGGCAAGGCGCTCGCGATCAGCGACGATCTGCGCGCCGCGGCGCAAGGCTTTGCGCTGCTCGACGTCGCGACGTCACTGGCCAAGCTCGCCGTGGACGAGAACTATGTGCGGCCCGAGGTCGACGGTTCGCTCAGCTTTGCGATCGAGGCCGGCCGCCACCCCGTGGTCGAGCAGGCGCTCAAGCGCAACGGCGAGCCGTTCATCGCCAATGCCTGCGACCTCTCTCCCGCGCCGGCGCAGAAGTCAGGCCAGCTCTGGCTGCTCACCGGTCCCAACATGGCCGGTAAATCGACCTTCCTGCGCCAGAACGCGCTGATCGCCTTGATGGCCCAGATCGGCAGCTTCGTGCCGGCGACGCGCGCGCGGATCGGCATCGTCGACCGCCTGTTCTCGCGCGTCGGCGCCGCCGATGATCTCGCCCGCGGCCGCTCCACCTTCATGGTGGAGATGGTCGAGACCGCGGCGATCCTGAACCAGGCCGGCGAGCGCTCGCTCGTCATCCTCGATGAGATCGGCCGCGGCACCGCGACCTTCGACGGCCTCTCGATCGCCTGGGCCGCGATCGAGCATCTGCACGAGAGCAACCGCTGCCGAACCTTGTTCGCGACGCATTATCACGAGCTGACCGCGCTCGCGGCAAAACTGCCGCGGATGTTCAACGCCACGGTGCGGGTGAAGGAATGGCAGGGCAACGTCGTGTTCCTGCACGAGGTGCTGCCGGGCTCGGCCGACCGCTCCTACGGCATCCAGGTGGCGAAACTCGCCGGCCTGCCGCCGGCGGTGATCACGCGCGCCAAATCGGTGCTGTCCAAGCTGGAGGCGCAGGACCGCGGCCAGACCGCACGAGCCCTGGTGGACGATCTGCCGCTGTTCGCTGTCCCTTCGCGCGCCGCCACTGAAGCCGCGCCGCCGAGCGAAGCGGAGCTGCTGATGGAGGCGGTGAAGGCGCTGCACCCCGACGAGATGTCGCCGCGCGAGGCGCTCGATGCTCTGTATGCGCTGAAGGCGAAACTGCCGAAATCGTAGAGGCGTCGTAGCCCGGATGAGCGAAGCGACATCGGGGGACGCATGTCCCGCATTTCGCTGCGCTCATGCGGGCTACAAATTCGACGCTACGCCCTCGCCGCGATCGCCGCGGCTTCCGCGGCGGCGCGCTGCATGCTGGTCGACATCTCGTTGGTCACCGTGCTCTGCTCCTCGATCGCGGCGGCGGTCGAGGTCACGTACTCGCTGACATTGTTGATCGCCTGCTTGATCGAGCCGAGCGCGCTGACGACGTCGCCGGAGATGCTGTTGAGGCTGCCGATCTCCTGGCCGATCTTGTCGGTCGCCTGCTTGGCCTGGTTGGCGAGGCTCTTGACCTCGGAAGCGACCACCGCGAAGCCGCGGCCGGCCTCGCCCGCGCGCGCCGATTCGATCGTGGCGTTGAGCGCGAGCAGGTTGATCTGCCCAGTGATGTTGTTGATCATCTCGACGATGCCGCTCATCGCCTGCGCGGCCTCGGTGAGGCGCTGGGCCTGCGCGTCGGCGGCGCCGACCTGCTCGACCGCGCCCATCGCGGTCTCGCGCGACTTGGTCATGGCCTCGGAGATCTCCCGCACCGAGGCGTTGAGCTCCTCCGAGCCGGCGGCGACCGATTCCATCATGCCCCGCACGCGCTCGTTGCCCATGCGGACCAGGACCTGCTTGGTGACGTCGGTGGCGTATTTCACGACCTTGAACGGCTTGCCGTTGAGGTCGAGGATCGGATTGTAGGAGGCCTGGATGTAGACCTCCTTGCCGCCCTTGCCGATGCGCTTGTACTCCGCCGCCTGGTACTCGCCACGATTGAGCGCGGCCCAGAACTCGCGATAGCCGGCACCGTCGCGCTCGGAGGGCTCGACGAACATGCTGTGGTGGCGGCCCTTTATCTCGGCCAGCGAATAGCCGAGCGCGCCGAGGAAGTTGGCGTTGGCGGTGATGATCGTGCCGTCCATGTTGAACTCGATCACGGCCTGGGCCTTGTCGATCGCCGCGATCTGGCCGGCGAGATCGGCATTCTTCAGCTTCTCCGCGGTGACGTCGGTCGCGAACTTGACCACGCCGTACGGCTTGCCGTTTTCGTCGAGCAACGGATTGTAGGAGGCAAGGATCCAGACCTCGCGGCCGCCCTTGCCGATCCGCTTGAACTCGCCAGCTTGGTATTCGCCGCGGTTGAGCGCGGCCCAGAATTCGCGATAGGCCGGGCTGTTTCGGTCGGCCTCGGCCACGAACAGGCTGTGATGCTTGCCCTTGATCTCGTCGAGCGAATAGCCGAGCGCCTTGCAGAAATTCTCGTTGGCCGAGAGGATGGTGCCGTCGAGCTTGAACTCGATGACGGCCTGGGCGCGGCTGATGGCAGCGATCTTGGAGGCGTCCGTCATGCTGCGGATCTTCTTCTCGGTGATGTCGGTCGCAATCTTGGCGATCATCACCGTCTTGCCGTTGCCGTCGAGCACCGGATTGTAGGATGCTTCGATCCAGACCTCGCGGCCGTCTTTCGCGATCCGCTTGAACTCGCGCGCCTGATACTCGCCACGGTTCAATGCGGCCCAAAACGCCTTGTACTCGGCGCTGTCGCGCTGGTCGGCCGGCACGAACATCGAGTGATGCTTGCCCTGGATCTCCTCGAGCCGGTAGCCGAGTGCGTCGAGAAAATTCTTGTTGGCCGTGATGATCGTCCCATCAAGATTGAATTCGATCATCGCCTGCGAACGGCCGATGGCATCGAGCCGCGATTGTGCATCAGTGTGGAATTTACGGCCGAACATCAGGAAATCTCCATCTCGAATTGAGCCGAAGGGGGATATGCTCGTCAGTATCGAGGAACTGATCGCGCAGCAGTGCTGACATATTCCAATCTGCGTCTCCCCCAGATCCGATTGGAAGGTCCGTCGCGATGGTCGGACAGCAACGAAGCGGGCGAGCAGCCTGATTCTTTACGGCAAAAGCTCGAACAAAGTTCTAATTTTACTGTCGGGAATTCGACGGGGGTTATCAGCATGTCAGCGCGAGGAGCCGCTGGAGCTCACACCGGAACAGTACGGCAGGACTTGAAATGATGGCGCTCATTCAACGGTTGATCCGAGCGGGCCACATCGGCTTCTCGCGACGTCGCGTCGCGCATATCCGTAGTCTCACGGCATCGGCCGCGTGCGGCGCAAGGCGCGCCGTCCTATTCTCCACAGCGTCAGATTCCATGCCACGCAAGTTGCGAGCGCGAGGCACAAGCCGGCGGCGGAGCCGAACCACACGACTGCAACGTGCAGGACCGCAATCGCCATGCCAAATCCGAGCAGGCCCCAGGCGGAGTTGGCGAGCACGGCAGCGGTCGGCGGTCCACCGATGCGCGGATGCAGGATGACCATGATGCTGGAGAACACCACGGGAAAGAGTGCAATGATGCCGCTGATGCGCGGGCCGACCCAACTCGATGTCGAAACCACGATGGCGACAAGGGTCGCAACCAGCGCAGCGCGCATCGGCACATCGTACCAGCGGCGCGTCACCAGCGGCATCTTCGCATGGCGATAGCGCGCGAGCAGTGGAATGCAGATGCCGAACGCGATCAGATTGGCGGCGAGCCCCGCGGCGAGCGACCAGTCGAACTGGCGGATGATCGAGGCCATCCCGATCCATACCGCGAAAGCGCTTCCGCAGCTCACCACGAGAGTGTGCCGCTGCGACAGCACAACGTAAGTGAGGCACATCAAGATCGTTGCCGCATTGACCGGCAGGCTCGCCAGCGCGCCCTGGGCGACGAACGCGGCGTCATGATCGATCGCAAGGAAGACGTAGGACGGCCCGGCCGAGACCGGCAGGGTCGCGATCAGCGCGCCGATCACGGGTCCCGAGCGTTCGGTGATGATCGATGCCGTCACCACGAACGCCGCCGCGATCGCCATGCGCAGGAGCAGGAAGAGGAGGAAGTGGAGGTCGAGGGACATTTTATCTGTCATTCCGGGGCGCGCGAAGCGCGAGCCCGGAATCCATAACCACAGGCCATGGTGGCTTAAGAGCTAGGAGCAACGACCGTCCGAAAATCCCGACGGCCGGGGATTATGGGTCCCGGGCTCGCGCCAAGCGGCGCGTCCCGGGACGACACCAATCGGTGGAATGACGACCTGCGTCTTACATCCTTTGCATCGACACCGAAACCCTCGGGCCGTTCTTGATGGTCTGATAGACCACGCAATACCGCTCGGTGAGCTTGAGCAGCAGATCGAGCTTGTCCTGCGGCGCTGACGTGTCGACCTCGAAGCGCAGGCGGATCTCGGCGAAGCCGACCGGGGTCTCCTTGTCGATGCCGAGCGTGCCGCGGAAATCGAGATCGCCCTCGGCGTAGACGTTGCCGGTCTTCAAGGGCACCTCGATCGCGGTCGCGACCGATTTCAGCGTGACGCCGGCACAGGCGACCAGGGCTTCGAGCAGCATGTCGCCGGAGCAAAGCTCGAGGCCGGAACCGCCTGTGCCCGGATGCAGGCCGGCCATCGCGATAGCGCGGCCGGTCTCGACCTTGCACGCAATGCCTTCGCTATCGGTGGAGCCCTTGGCCTTCAGCGTGATCAGCGCAGCCTTGGGATCGGTCTTGTAGCGCTCCTTGATCGGGGCCTGCATCTGGCGCAGCTCTGCAGCGTCCATCTTGTTCTCTCCCGGGGATATCGACGTGCGGTATAGAGCGCGATTGGTTTTGTGTCAGCCCATGATTGGTGGAGGCAGTCATGACCAGCCGGGATCCAGGAGAAAAATCTGAGCACATTCATGACGTTACCCCAGGCGCCGATATCGGTATCGAAGCCGATTCATCTGCATGGCGAAACTCGCCGGTCGTCCCTTGCGAATGTCTCGTGACAGCGCCTGTCACCTCTTATATCCGGTAAGATATGGACAGCGTCGCGACTGAGCAGAAGCCACAGGTGGACGAGCGCTTCGATACCGCGCGGATCACCGCCGCGGTCGATGCGCTTGCCGAGAAGCACGAGGGGCGCGAGGACGCGTTCCGCACGGCGATGGCGCTATTGCTCAAGGCGGAGCTGATCGCGGCGCGCGCCGCCGCCCAGGCGATCCTTCTGAAGGACCGCCACGGCCGCCGCTGCGCCGAGCGGCTGTGCCACGTGCAGGACGAGATCATTCGCATCCTGTATTCGGCCGCGACGCGCCATCTCTACCGCTCGCCGATCCCGAGCGGCGCCGAGCGCATGGCGGTGGTGGCGACCGGCGGCTACGGCCGCGGCCTGATGGCGCCGGAATCGGACATCGATCTGCTCTTCATCCTGCCCTACAAGCAGACCGCCTGGGGCGAGCAGGTCGCCGAAGCGATCCTCTATTGCCTCTGGGACATGGGGTTGAAGGTCGGCCACGCCACGCGATCGGTCGATGAATCGATCCGGCAGGCGCGCGGCGACATGACCATCCGGACCGCGATCCTGGAGACGCGTTTCCTGACCGGCGACAAGCCGCTCTACGACGAGCTGGTCGAGCGCTTCGACAAGGAAGTGGTGCAGGGCACCGCGTCCGAATTCGTCACCGCAAAGCTCGCCGAGCGCGAGGAGCGCCACCGCCGCGGCGGCCAGTCGCGTTATCTGGTCGAGCCCAACGTCAAGGACGGCAAGGGGGCCTTGCGCGACCTGCACACACTGTTCTGGATCGCCAAATACGTCTACCGCGTCCGCGACACCCACGAGCTGGTCGGGCGCGGCGTGTTCGACGCGCAGGAATATCGCACCTTCCGCCGCTGCGCCGACTTCCTCTGGTCGGTGCGCTGCAATCTGCATTTCTACTCTGGTCGCGCCGAGGAGCGCCTCTCCTTCGATCTCCAGCGCGAGATCGCGATACGTCTCGGCTACACCTCGCATCCGGGCATGCAGGACGTCGAGCGCTTCATGAAGCACTACTTCCTGGTCGCCAAGGAAGTCGGCAACCTCACCGCCATCCTCTGCGCCAAGCTCGAGGACCAGCAGGCCAAGCCCGCGCCGGTGCTGAGCCGGGTGATGGCGCGGCTGCGACCGAGCGCAGTGAAGCGGCGCGTCCCCGACAGCGACGACTTCATCGTCGACAACAACCGCATCAATGTTGCCGCGCCCGACGTGTTCAAGCACGACCCGGTCAATCTGATCCGCATCTTCCGCCTCGCGCAGAAGAACAACCTTGCCTTCCATCCGGATGCGATGCGCGACGTGACGCGCTCGCTCGGCCTGATCAATGCGGGCTTGCGCGAAAATCCCGAGGCCAACCGGCTGTTCATGGAGATCCTGACCTCGGACAATGCCGAGATCGTGCTGCGGCGGATGAACGAGACCGGCGTGCTCGGTCACTTCATCCGCGCCTTCGGCAAGATCGTCTCGATGATGCAGTTCAACATGTATCATCACTACACCGTCGACGAGCACCTGATCCGCTGCATCGGCTTCCTCCAGGACATCGAGCGCGGCGGCATCGAGGAGTTCGCGCTGGCGAGCGACCTGTTCCGCAAGATCCGGCCCGAGCACCGCGCGGTGATCTACATCGCAACGCTGCTGCACGACGTCGCCAAGGGCCGTCCCGAGGACCACTCCATCGCCGGCGCCAAGGTGGCGCGGCGGCTCTGCCCGCGGCTCGGCTTCAGCCCGGCCGACACCGAGCTCGTGGCCTGGCTGATCGAGGAGCACCTGACGATGTCCACGGTCGCGCAGTCGCGCGACCTCTCCGATCGCAAGACCATCGAGAATTTCGCTGCCGTGGTGCAGTCTGTGGAGCAGATGAAGCTCTTGACCATCCTGACCACCGCCGACATCCGCGGGGTCGGCCCTGGCGTGTGGAACGGCTGGAAGGCGCAGCTCTTGCGCTCGCTATACTACGAGACCGAGCCGGTGCTGACCGGCGGCTTCTCAGAGGTCGACCGCGGCAAGCGCCTCGCCGCTGCGCACGCCGAATTCCGCATGGCCTTCGCCGAATGGCCGAACGACGAGCTCGACGCCTATATCGGCCGGCACTATCCGGCCTACTGGCTCAAGGTCGAGCTGCCGCGCAAGATCCGGCACGCCCGCTTCGTCCGCTCCAGCGAGCAGGCCGGCCACAAGCTCGCGATCAATGTCGGTTTCGACGAGGTGCGCGGCGTCACCGAGCTGACGATCTTCGCCGCCGACCATCCCTGGCTGCTGTCGATCATCGCGGGCGCCTGCGCCTCGGCCGGCGCCAACATCGTCGACGCCCAGATCTACACCACGACCGACGGCCGCGCGCTCGACACCATCTCGATCTCGCGCGAGTACGACCGCGACGAGGACGAGGGACGGCGCGCCACGCGCATCGGCGAGATGATCGAGGACGTGCTGGAGGGCAAGCTGCGCCTGCCGGAAGTGGTGGCGCGGCGCACCGTGCGCAGCAAGGCGAAGCCTTTCGTGATCGAACCAGAGGTGACGATCAACAACCAATGGTCCGATCGCTACACCGTGATCGAGGTCTCCGGGCTCGACCGGCCCGGCCTGCTCTACGAGCTGACCACCGCGATCTCCAAGCTCAATCTCAACATCGCCTCGGCCCATGTCGCGACCTTCGGCGAGCGCGCGCGCGACGTGTTCTACGTCACCGACCTGCTGGGCGCCCAGATCAACGCGCCGACGCGCCAGGCCGCGATCAAGAGCGCGCTGACCCATGTGATGGCCGGCGACAAGGCGGTGCAGCCGGCGGCGTAGGACGCTCGGGGGATTCTCTCCACTCGTCATTCCGGGGCGCCGCGTAGCGGCGAACCCGGAATCCATTTATCGGTACCGTCGGTGTCGCCCGATGGATTCCGGGTTCGCGCTACGCGCGCCCCGGAATGACGAATTGAAAGACCTAAATCTCCACCCCCTCGTGCCGCAGCAGCCATCTCTTCCGCTCGAGGCCACCACCATACTTCACCAGCGAACCGTCCGCTCCGATCAGGCGATGGCACGGGAGCACCACACTGATCGGATTTGAGCCGTTGGCGTGGCCGACGGCTCGTATCGCCCTGGGCATGTCGATCTTCGCGGCGAGCGCGCCGTAACTCATCGTGGTGCCGGCGGGGATCTGCGCGAGCGCGGTCCAGACTTTTTGCTGGAACGGCGTGCCGGCGATACGCCATGCGATGCTCTGGAGCTGACCGCGATCACCGTCGAAATAGCGCGAGAGTGCGGTCCGCATGTCCGACGGCGCAGGCTGATCACGCAGATCCACTGTGCCA
Organism: Bradyrhizobium sp. SUTN9-2; assembly: GCF_003122645.1. Taxonomy (NCBI): domain Bacteria; kingdom Pseudomonadati; phylum Pseudomonadota; class Alphaproteobacteria; order Hyphomicrobiales; family Nitrobacteraceae; genus Bradyrhizobium; species Bradyrhizobium sp. SUTN9-2. The sequence continues at coordinate 1,056,606 of NZ_LAXE01000001.1, read as the reverse complement.
TAGTGCAGGCGCAGCAGATCGCGCATGCGGTGCTCATAGTCTTCCCAGTCGAGCGCGCGCAGCTTGCCCTCGGCATCGGTGACGAGCAGCGCAATCCCGATCGGCGTCGCCAGGTGGTCGAGACCGAAGCGTTCAGGCACCTTGGTTGATCGAGCGGACATTGCGGCACCAGCAATCGAAACACATCGATCGCACTTGCCACGGCGGCCGTGCTAACGTCCACCCGAAAGCTGATGCTTTTGGGGGAGCTCGCCTTGATCCTGATCGCCAATATCCTGGTGGCGCTGGTCGCGGCGCTGCACGTCTTCTTCCTCGTCCTGGAGATGTTTCTCTGGGACAAGCCGCTGGGCCTGAAGGTGTTTCGGAATTCGCCCGAGAAGGCCGAGATCACCAGGGTGCTGGCCGCCAATCAGGGTCTCTATAACGGCTTCCTCGCGGCCGGCCTGGTCTGGGGCCTGTTCCACGGCAACCCGGCCTTCGCATTCCAGATCAAGGTGTTCTTCCTGCTCTGCGTGATCGTGGCCGGCGCCTATGGCGCGGCGACCGTCAGCACGCGGATCCTGATCGTGCAGGCGCTGCCGGCGGCAATCGCGCTGATTGCGATGTTTCTCGCCTGAGACGCTACGGCGCGGCGCCGCGATCCTTGCGCTGCGGCGAAGCTTCCTCCACAATCTTCGGCAGCGATGGCGACCGTTGCAATCAACGGAGAAAGACCATCGACCTAAAATTCCGTCAGGAGGAACGAACCAACATGAACAATCGCAGAGCCTTCCTAGCTGCCACGGCGGCGTTCGCCGTCGCAGTCTCGACCAGCCAGGCCCTCGCCCAGAAGAAATACGACACCGGCGCAAGCGACACCGAGATCAAGATTGGCCAGACCGTGCCGTTCTCCGGCGCCTATTCGGTCTACGCCAATATCGGCAAGACCCAGGCCGCATATTTCAGGATGATCAACGATCAGGGCGGCATCAACGGCCGCAAGATCAACCTGATCCAGTATGACGACGCCTATTCGCCGCCGAAGACCGTCGAGCAGGTGCGCAAGCTGGTCGAGGGCGACGAGGTCCTGTTCACCTTTCAGCTGATCGGCACAGCCGCGAACGCCGCCGTGCAGAAGTACCTCAACGGCAAGAAGGTACCTCAGCTGCTGGCCTCGACCGGCGCCGCGCGCTTCAACGATCCGCAGAACTATCCTTGGACCATCGCTTACAATCCCAACTATGTGTCCGAGGGGCGGATCTACGCAAAATACATTCTCGCCAATCACCCCAACGCCAAGATCGGCGTGCTCTACCAGAACGACGACATGGGCCGCGACTATCTTGCCGGCCTCAAGAGCGGCCTCGGCGACAAGGCCAACATGATCGTCGGCGAGGTGTCGTATGAGGTGACCGACCCCACCGTCGACTCGCAGGTGGTGAAGCTGAAGTCGATGGGCGTCGACCTGTTCTATAACGCCTCGACGCCGAAATTCGCGGCGCAGGCTATCAAGAAGCTTGCCGATCTCGGCTGGACGCCGGTGCACATCCTCGACATCAATGCGAGCCCGATTTCGGCGACGCTGAAGCCGGCAGGCCTCGACATCTCCAAGGGCATCATCTCGACCAATTACGGCAAGGAGCCGAGCGACCCGCAGTGGAAGGACGATCCCGGCGTGAAGGCTTTCTTCGCTTTCATGGACAAGTATTTCCCGGAAGGTGACAAGCTCAACACCATCAACACCTACGCCTACTCGGTCGCCGAGCTCTTGGTGCAGGTCTTGAAGCAATGCGGCGACGATCTGACGCGTGCGAACATCATGAAGCAGGCCGCCAATATCAAGGGCTACACGCCGAGCCTGGCGCTGCCCGGCATCAAGATCAACACCGGGCCGAACGACTACCGCGTCAACAAGCAGATGCAGATGATGAAGTTCAACGGCGAGCGCTGGGAGCTGTTCGGACCGATCATCGAGGACACCGGCCCGTCGGGCTAGAACGCATCTGCCTCTGCGACGTCATGCCCGGGCTTGTCCCGGGCATCCACGTTCTTGGGGCGTCAAGGAAGCCGTGGATGGCCGGGTCAAGCCCGGCCATGACGATCGAGAGAGCCTCCTACTTGGCGTTCAGGTCGGTATCTCTCCAAAGTTCTTCCCGACCGGCAGCACGGCGTGCCGGATCAGCCGCGAATCCTCCACCGCGGCCTGGCGGTGCTTCACCGCCTCACGATAGACGGGGTCGCGGATCATCTCGACGAAGGCGGCGACGGTTGGATATTCGGCGATGAAGCAATGGTCCCAGCGTTCCTCCTGCGGGCCGATCAGCATCAGCTCGAATTTGCCCTGCCAGACGATGCGCCCGCCGAGCCGTTCGAACACCGGGCCGCTTTCTCGGCCATAGGCCGCATAGGCTTCCGCGCCGCTGGCCTTGCGGCCGTCGGGATAGGCCGCCTCTTTGCGCAGGCGCACCAGGTTGAGCATGTGGATCGGGCCCGGCCGATCGTTCTCCCGGAATTGCGCGAAGATCTCCTTGGTCGGATCGATATGGCCCATGGCGCTCCCTCATCTTATTGATACGAGCGATCCTAGCCTTGCGGCCCCGGAAGCGGAACTGCGGCCGGCGAATGCCGCATCTCCTAATCGTGCGTTAACGCCGGGGTAACCCGGCCTTAAACAGCGACCGCTAGCGTCTCGGCGGGGCGGGCTGACCGGGCGTTTTGCGTATGGCGTGGGGAAAGAAAAAGGGTGCGCGGAAGGAGCCGCTGTTCGGCTTGCCCGCGGCGCTTGCCGATCTGCGGCTCACCCCGGCAGACCGCGTTCCCGGCGGCGACGACAAGCCGAAGAAATCCGCGAAGCCATCCGCCAAGCGCAAGAGCGAGGATGCCGGCACCGAGCCGCCGCGCGAGCGCAAGGCGCCAGCCGGCCGCAGCGGCGCCAAGCGTCGAGCGAAGTCGCGTGGCGGGTTCGGTCTCGGCCGCCTGGTCTATTGGGGCGCGGTGCTGAGCCTGTGGGGCGTCATCGCGGTGATCGGCGTCGTGATCTATGTCGGCGCGCATCTGCCGCCGATCCAGTCGCTGGAGATCCCGAAGCGCCCGCCAACGATCCAGATCGTCGGCATCGACGGCAGCATTCTGGCCCAGCGCGGCGAGATGGCCGGCGCCAATGTCGCGCTGAAGGATCTGCCGCCGCATTTGCCGAAGGCGTTCATCGCCATCGAGGACCGCCGCTTCTATTCGCATTTCGGCATCGACCCGGTCGGCATCCTGCGCGCGCTCGTCACCAACGTGCTCCATCGCGGCGTATCGCAGGGCGGCTCGACCTTGACGCAGCAGCTCGCGAAAAACCTGTTCCTGACCCAGGAGCGCACCATCCAGCGCAAGCTGCAGGAGGTGGAGCTCGCGATCTGGCTGGAGCGCAAGCATTCCAAGGACGAGATCCTGGAGCTTTATCTCAACCGCGTCTATTTCGGCTCCGGCGCCTACGGCGTCGAGGCGGCAGCGCAGAAATATTTCGGCAAGTCGGCGAAGGCCGTGACGGTCGCGGAAGCCGCGATGCTGGCCGGCCTCGTCAAGTCGCCGTCCCGCCTTGCCCCGAACCGCAATCCGGAAGGTGCCGAAGCGCGGGCCCAGATCGTGCTCGCGGCGATGGCGGATGCGAAGTTCATCACCGACGCGCAGGCGAAGGCCTCGATCGGCCATCCCTCCTACAACGTGAAGCCGGCCGGCGCCGGCACGGTGAACTACGTCGCCGACTGGATCGGCGAGGTGCTGGACGATCTGGTCGGGCAGATCGACGAGAGCATCAAGGTCGAGACCACGATCGATCCGAAACTGCAGAGCGTGGCGGAAGCCGCCATCATCGACGAGCTCGCGGCCAAGAGCGTGAAGTTCAACGTCAGCCAGGGCGCGCTGGTGGCCATGACGCCCGACGGCGCGGTGCGCGCCATGGTGGGCGGGCGGAACTATTCCGACAGCCAGTACAACCGCGCGGTCACCGCAAAACGTCAGCCGGGCTCCTCGTTCAAGCCGTTCGTGTACCTGACCGCGCTCGAGCAGGGGCTGACGCCCGACACCATGCGCCAGGACGCGCCGATCGAGGTCAAGGGCTGGCGTCCTGAGAACTACACCCATGAATATTTCGGCGCGGTGACGCTGACGCAGGCGCTGGCGATGTCGCTCAACACGGTGGCCATCCGTCTTGGCCTCGAGGTCGGGCCGAAGAACGTGGTGCGCACCGCACACCGCCTCGGCATCTCCTCCAAGCTCGAGCCCAACGCCTCGATCGCGCTCGGCACCTCCGAAGTCTCCATGGTCGAGCTGGTCGGCGCCTATGCGCCGTTCGCCAATGGCGGCCTCGCCGTGGCGCCGCATGTCGTCACAAGGATCAGGACAGTCAGCGGCAAGCTGCTCTACATGCGCCAGGCGGAGGAGCGCAACCAGGTCATCGACCCCCGCCATGTCGGCATGATGAACGCGATGATGCGGGAGACGCTTGTTTCGGGCACTGCCAAGAAGGCGGAGATCCCGGGCTGGCCGGCGGCGGGCAAAACCGGCACCAGCCAGGATTATCGCGACGCCTGGTTCATCGGCTACACCGCGAGTCTCGTCACCGGCGTCTGGCTCGGCAACGACGACAACTCGCCGACCAAGAAGGCGACCGGCGGCGGCCTGCCGGTCGAAGTCTGGTCGCGCTTCATGAAGGCCGCGCACGAGGGCGTGCCGGTGGCGGCCTTGCCGAGCTCACCCGGCGGCTGGGGCCTGTCGAACCTCGCGCAGGCGGCCTCGCAGGTGTCGCCGCCGACGCCCGCGGCACCGCCACAACCGAACGCCGGCGGCTATCGCCCGCCGCCTCCGACGCGCGCCAATGTCCGGCCGGAAGCGGCGGCGGGGCTCGATGGCTGGCTGATGGATCGGCTGTTCGGCGGGAATCGGTAGTTGTGGGTTGGGACCCTTCGGGCCTCAAAGCACAAACTGCGAAAACAACCCCATGCACAGTAGAAGACGAGGTCCGGCGCGATGCGCGCTGGATGCTGCGAAGCGGTTGATGCGCCGGGATTAATCAGGCAAGCGGCGCAATCGTCGCGAAGTGTGGCGAGAATGGAGCGGTGATGCCTGCCCACTCTCTCCTGTCATTCCCCGCGAAGGCGGGGAATCCAGTACTCCGAGGCATCGAGATTCATAACGGCTGCTGCGGCGTACTGGATCGCCCGCCTTCGCGGGCGATGACAGCGCTGAGAGCGCGGCCTGATCTGCGAGGAACTAATCCTCGACGCCATACCGGTGCAGATCATTCCCGTACGTGTCGAGCCACTTCTTGGCGCGCTCCATCGACGGGCAGACCTTGCCGCAGACGCGCCAGAAGCGCGGCGAGTGGTTCATCTCGACGAGATGGGCGACTTCGTGCGCGGCGAGGTAGTCGAGCACGAAGGGCGGGGCGAGGATCAGCCGCCAGGAGAACGACAGCGAGCCGGCCGAGGTGCAGGAGCCCCAGCGGCTGGACTGATCGCGGATCGAGAGGCGCTTGACCCTGACCCCGAGCTCGGCCGCGTAGACCTCCGCCGAGCGCTGCAGGTCGCGGCGCGCCTCGCGCTTTAGGAAATCGCTGACGCGCCGATCGACATGCTCGAGGCCGCCGGCGACGCAGAGAATGCGCTCACCGCTGTCACGCACCTCGGTCCACACCGTGCCGCGGGTGCCGGCGCGATGAACGATGCGATGCGGCGTCCCGCGCAGCGGTATCACCGTGCCCGGCTGGAACGGTGCGGCCTTCGGCAAGCGGCCGAGGCGCGCTGCGATCCACGCACCGTGACGCTGTGCGAAGTCCTTGGCCTCCGCAAGCGTGCCGCGCGGCGGCATGGTGAGGATGGCTTCGCGGTCGCTCGGATGGATTCTGAGCGTGTAACGGCGCGCGCGGCGGTGCCGGCGCAGCCGAATCGCAAAAAATTGCGATCCGTGGGTGATGACGAGGGTCTTCGGTTCGTGGGGCCTACGATAAAGGAGTGCGCGGGTGGCCATGTCTGTCAGTCCGGGGGGCAGGAGGGCGCCCGGATTCTGCCATAACCGCCGCCATGGGAAGCGCTCGGCGCAAAAACAAATCATTTGCCCAATATACAGCGGTCAGGCGTCCGGGAGACCCTACAGACTGGGGTTGGAACCGGCTTTTTTCGCCCCCGCTGGACGCATGCAACACCCCCAAGGGGTGAGGGCAGACTCACTCCTATAAAGCTACCTAAATACCGCGAATCTGGCGTGGAGTTGCGCCCGCCGGAGGCCGCGACAGGGGCCGAAATTTCGACGGGAAAGCCGAAATTCCAGGTTATTCAGCCGCAAGCGCCTGCAACGAAGCAGGATTCGCAGCCGAAACCATGAAGTCGTGAATCCGTGGCACGATCTCCGACTTGAAACGCGATCCATTGAACACGCCGTAATGTCCGACGCCCTTCTGGACGTAATGAACGCGGCGATGATCGGGAATCGCGCTGCACAATGTGTGCGTCGCCTCGGTCTGACCGAGACCGGAGATGTCGTCGTTCTCGCCTTCGACCGTCATCAACGCGACGCGCTTGACCTTGGAAGGATCGACGCGGGTTCCGCGATGGGTCATCTCGCCCTTCGGCAACGAGTGCTTCACGAACACGGTGTCGACGGTCTGCAGGTAATACTCGGCCGACAGATCCATCACCGCGAGATATTCGTCGTAGAAGTCGCGATGCTTGTCGGCGAGATCGCCGTCGCCCTTCACCAGATGGGCAAACAGCTGCTTGTGGGCATCCATGTGCCGGTCGAGATTCATGCTGATGAAGCCGTTGAGCTGCAAGAATCCTGGATAGACGTCGCGCATCATGCCCGGATGCGGGAACGGCACTTTGGTGATGACGTGGTTGCGGAACCAGTCGATGCCGCGCTCCTGGGCGAGATTGTTCACCGCTGTCGGATTGCGGCGGGTGTCGATCGGGCCGCCCATCAGCGTCATTGAGGTCGGCACGAACGGATCGCGCCGCGCTTCCATGATCGAGACCGCCGCGACGACGGGCACGGAGGGCTGGCACACCGCCATCACGTGGGTGTTGCCGCCGAGCACATGCAGCATCTCGATGACATAGTCGATGTAATCGTCGAGATCGAAGCGGCCTTCGCTCAAGGGCACCATGCGGGCATCGGCCCAGTCGGTGATGTAGACCTCATGCGCCGGCAGGAAGGCTTCGACCGTGCCGCGCAGCAGCGTCGCATAATGGCCGGACATCGGCGCCACGATCAGCACGCGCGGCTGCGGACTGCGCAGCGGACGGGCGAACTTGCGGTCGAAGTAGAGCAGCTTGCAGAACGGCTTTTCCCAGACCGAGCGGATCTCGACGGGGACGCGGATGCCGTTGACCTCGGTGTCGTTGAGACCCCATTCCGGCTTGCCGTAGCGGCGCGTGGTGCGCTCGAACAATTCGCAGGCCGCGGCGACCGACTTGCCGACCTCGGTGCGCGACCAGGGATTGAGGGGGTTCTGAAACAGCAGCTTGGTCGCGTCGGTGACCGCACGCGCCGGATTGAGAGAGGCGTGCGCCATCTCGTACATCCAGTACATCGGCGTCGTCAGGACCGGACTGCCTTCTGCCGCCAGGGGCGGTGCGCCGCCGAACTCACCAATAGGCATCGTCATATTCCTCTTCGCATCGCAGCATACTGCCGAATGCGTAATATTGCGTCAATGCATGGTTCCGTACATCTACGTGGCGAAAACCGCCAAATCAGCGTGAATCCACGGGAAAGTGACTTTATTCACCGCCCGACAGCAGCGAGCCGTGCCGCTTTGCGCTGCGCAAAAGGGCAAGGAATGCCCCAAAAGATGCAACCAAAAGGACGGCGTTGATGAGCAACGCCTCCATCATCAGATCGCTCCTAAAGGTCTGCTCGATCAGCAGCGCGCGCATGCCCTCGAAGGCATAGGTCGGCGGCAACGCCCAGGCGACGTATTGCAGCCAGACCGGCAACACGCTGACGGGATAGTAGACGCAAGCAAGCGGCAGGATTGCGAACATCAAGGTCCAGACGATGCTCTCGGCGCCGAGGCCGTTACGCACCACGAGGCCGGAGACGAAGATGCCGACGGACCAACTGGTGAAGATCAGATTGCAGAAGAACGCGATCAGGGGCAGGCCGAGGGCATAGATGTTGAAGTGAAACAGGAACAGCGCGAGCAGGGTCATCGGAATGATGCCGATCGCAAGCCGGATCAGGCTCATGACCATGAGCGCCAACAGAAACTCGATCGGCCTCAAGGGGCTCATCATGAGATTGCCGAGGTTGCGCGCCCACATCTCCTCCAGGAACGAGATGGAGAAGCCGAGCTGGCCGCGGAACAGGATGTCCCAGAGGATGACGGCGCCGATCAGCGTGCCGCCGGCGCGCGCGAAGAAATTGGCGTTCTCGGCGATGTAATACTGGAGAAAGCCCCAGGTGATGACCTGCAGCGCCGGCCAATAGAGCAGCTCGAGCAGCCGCGGCCAGGACGACAGCAGCAGATACCAATAGCGCAGGATCATCGCGCCGATGCGGTGGAGCGAGATGCCGCGGTGGAGGGAGAGCTCGGTCATGGCCGTACCCCGTGGCCGGGATGGAAAGTGTCATCCCGGGGCGCGACGTAGTCGCGAACCCGGGATCCATAATCACAGGATTGAATTTGGCGAAGACTCGGATTTACCAGTCTCGCCTCACAGCTGCCGCCTGTGGTTATGGATTCCGGGCTCGCGCTCCGCGCGCCCCGGAATGACGTCGCTCCATTGAAGTTACGATTACAGCTCTCCCTCACCTCACCGCCTCCTTCGCCCCGTTTGCCCGGCCGCGGGCGACGTCGAGAAACACCTCCTCCAGCGTGGTGCGGTTGTAGCGGGCCATGATCGCCTCGGGCGTGTCGTCGTCCTCGATGCGGCCGCGCTTCATGATGATGACGCGGTCGCAGAGCCGCTCGACCTCGAGCATGTTGTGCGAGGCGAGGAGAATGGTGGCGTTGTTGTCCCGGCGATACCGCTCCAGATGCGCCCGCACCCAATCGGCGGTATCGGGGTCGAGCGAGGCGGTCGGCTCGTCCAGCAAGAGCAGCTCCGGCTGGTTGATCAGCGCCTTTGCCAGCGCAACGCGGGTCTTCTGCCCGGCGGAGAGCTTGCCGTTGGCGCGGTCGATGAAATCGCCGAGGTCGAGATCGGCGGCGAGCCTGGCAATGCGCTCAGTGAGGTTCTTCACCGCATAGAGCTTGCCGAACACGGTGAGGTTCTGCCGCACCGTGAGCCGCATCGGCATATCCACATAGGGGCTTTCGAAATTCATCCGCCCCAGCACGGACGCACTCTCGTCCGGCATCTCGTGACCGAGCACCTGCACGCGGCCGGAGGTCGGCAGCACCAAGCCCATGATCATCGCGATGGTCGTGGTCTTGCCGGCGCCGTTGCCGCCGAGCAGCCCGGTGATGCTGCCGCGCGGCAGCGAGAAGGAGATGTCGTCGACGGCGCGGGTCTGCTTGTAGACCTTGACGAGGTGATCGACGGCAATTGCCGCGGACGAATCTCGATCCGCGACAGTCGGCCGACTTGAAGCCTTGCCATTCTCGGTCATGCTGGCCGTTCTTCTGCTATTGCATCGGCGAGCGCAAGGCTCGATGTAAGGGCTCCTCACCGGGCGGTTCCGTCAGCCCGGCGTCCGTGACCTTGGAAGGCGCCGCCACATTGGCCGATATGACCAAAATTGCCGATTCCGACTTCCATCACGCGCAGCGGCATATCCGGCTGGACACGATCCTGCGGCTGCGCTGGCTGGCGGTGCTGGGGCAACTCGCCGCGATCTTCATCGTGGCCCAGGGGCTGGAGTTCAACGTCGAGATCATTCCCTGCGTCAGCATCATCGCGCTCTCGGCGGCGCTCAACCTCGCACTCCAGACCGCAGCCAATCCGATGCAGCGGCTGGAGCCGATGCAGGCGGCCGGCCTGCTCGCGCTGAACATCGTCGAGCTGGCCGGTCTGTTGTTCTTCACCGGCGGACTGCAGAACCCGTTCTCGTTCCTGTTCCTCGCACCCGTGCTGATCTCGGCCACGGCGCTGCCGGCCCGTTTCACCTTCGGCCTCGGCCTGCTCGCGGTGGCCTGCGCGTCGGTCCTGTTCTTCTTCCATTTTCCGCTGCCGTGGGATTCCGAGGATCCCCTGGTGCTGCCGCCGGTCTATCTCGTCGGGGTCTGGCTTTCGATTGCGCTCGCGATCGGCGTCACCAGCCTCTACTCGTTCCAGGTGACCGAGGAGGCGCGCAAGCTTGCGGACGCGCTGGCCGCAACCGAACTGGTGCTGACGCGCGAGCAGCACCTGACCCAGCTCGACGGTCTTGCCGCCGCGGCCGCACACGAGCTCGGCACGCCGCTCGCGACGATCTTCCTGATCTCGCGCGAGCTGGAAAAGACGGTGAAGGAGCCAAGCATCGCCGCCGACCTGAAGACCTTGCGCGAGCAGACCCAGCGCTGCCGCGACATCCTCAGCAAGATCACCCAGCTTTCCCCCACCGGCGCGCCGTTCGACCACATGAAGCTGTCGGAGCTGATCGAGGAGGTGGTGGCGCCGCATCGCGATTTCGGCGTCGAGATCAAGGTGCGGATCGCGGTGGCCGCGGCGGCGGAGCCGGTCGGCTCGCGCAATCCCGCGATCCTCTACGGCATCGGCAACATCGTCGAGAACGCGGTCGATTTCGCCCGCACCACCGTCGAGGTGAACGCCTGGTGGAACCAGGACCATATCGAGCTTGTGATCTCCGACGACGGACCGGGCATTCCACCCGATATCCTCAACCGGATCGGCGAGCCCTATCTGTCGCGGCGACGCCCCCAGGATGATGGTGGCGGCGAACGGCGCGGCCTCGGCCTCGGCGTCTTCATCGCGCGCACCTTGCTGGAGCGCACCGGCGCGAAGGTCTCGTTTACCAACCGAATCTTTCCGGACCATGGTGCGGTGGTTCAGATCACATGGCCGAGACAGCGTTTTGAGGCTATCGAGACGCTCGAAGAAACAATAGGATAGCCGCGACCTTGCGTCGCACAACGGGGCGGGTCGACCATTTGCCGCCTTGGCACCGCGCGATTGCGACGCCATATGTCGATGCGCTGGAGAGAGGAAACAACCTTGAACGCCATTGCCGACCTGAACGAACAGACCGACCGCTCGCTGCTCATCGTTGAAGACGACAAGCCGTTTCTGGAGCGTTTGTCACGGGCCATGGAGAGCCGCGGCTTTTCGGTGACATCATGCGACACGGTCTCGGACGGGCTTGCGCAGATCGGCAAATCGGCGCCGGCGTTCGCGGTGGTGGATCTGCGGCTCGGCGACGGCAACGGCCTCGACGTGGTCTCGGCGCTCAAGAAGAAGCGGCCGGATGCGCGCGCGATCGTGCTGACCGGCTACGGCAACATCGCCACTGCGGTGACCGCGGTGAAGATGGGCGCGATCGATTATCTCTCCAAGCCCGCGGATGCCGACGACGTCGTCGCCGCACTGCTGTCGACCAACACGGACAAATCCGAGCTGCCGGCCAACCCGATGTCGGCCGACCGCGTCCGCTGGGAGCACATCCAGCGCATCTACGAGATGTGCAATCGCAACGTCTCGGAAACGGCGCGCCGGCTCAACATGCACCGGCGTACCTTGCAGCGGATCCTGGCGAAGCGCGCGCCGAGGTAGCGGTCGCATAGGGTGGGCAAAGGCGCGAAGCGCCGTGCCCACGTTCTCTATTTCGATCCTGATTAATTTTAATTGGTGGGCACGCTTCGCTTTGCCCACCCTACGACACTGCGTAGCCCGGATGGAGCGCAGCGTAATCCGGGATTGGCGCGACGGGCTGCAATTGTCCCGGATTGCGCTGCGCTCCATCCGGGCTACGAAGTCAGCCTACTCCCAGAAATCCGCATGGCCCTGCGGATCGACCAGGCGGTTGATCCGCAAGGCCGCCGTCATCGCGAAACGTACCGTCATCTGCTTGCGTGTGGCGGCGGCGAGCTTGTGCTCGGGTGCCTCGCAATGCAGGTGCGCGCCGTAGGCGTCGGCGACGATCAGGCCGGTGTCATCGGGGAAGATCTCGCACGGCAGATCCTGCGTGAAGGCGAAGAACAGCCGGTCGCAATGGGCGCGGTATTCGTGCCATTTCTGATCGGCGCGCAAATCCTCGACCGACGACTTGATCTCGACGATCCAGATCTCGCCGCGCTCGTTCAGCGCGACGAGATCGGCGCGCCGGCCCGACGGCAGCGGCAATTCGCTGATGCAGGAGAAGCCGAGCGAGCGCAACAGACGCGCGGTGCCGCGCGCGATCGCCAGCGCCGTCTCCGACTGGCGACGATCCGGCGGCGGCACGAGTGTGATGCGGGCGGTGTTGTCCATGGCGGGAGAATAGCCGATTCCATCCCGCCCGTCATTCCGGGACGCGCGCAGCGCGAGCCCGGAATCCATAACCACAGGGAGACGTGTGGGGCAAAGCGGGCAACTCCGAGTCGTCGCAAAACTTCTTCCTGTGGTTATGGGTCCTCAGATGCGCAATTGCGCATCATAGCTCGCGACTTCGTCCCGCCCCGGGACGATAGTTAGGTGGGTGACGCCACCACCACGCCCTCGTTGCCGCGCAGGTCCAGCACGCCTTCGATCTCCTCACCTTCGCGATCCAGGAACGTCGACAGCAAGATGCTGCTGCCGAAACGGATCGCGCTGCTGGTCACCGCGACCGGATCGGGGCCGAGATTGAGCGCGACGATCACGGCCTTGCCGCCGGCCGCGCGGCGATAGATCAGCAGATCGCCTTGCGCGGCGATCGGATGATAATCGCCCGTGACCAGCGGAGGGCAGCTCTTCCGCAAGCCGATCAGGCGCTCGTAGAGGTTGAGGATCGAACGCGGGTCGGCTTCGAGATTGGCGACATTCTCGCGGATGTGGTCCTCCGGCAGCGGCAGCCACGGCCTTGCTTGCGAAAAACCTGCGAAGTTCGAGGAATCCCATTGCATCGGCGTGCGGCAGCCGTCGCGGCCGACACCGATGCCGGGGACGTTCTTCTCGAAGGGATCGCGCACGTCCTCCGGCGCGATCGCGAGCTGGTGCATGCCGATCTCGTCGCCGTAGTACAGCGTCGGCGTGCCGCGCAGCGTCAGCAGCAGCATCGCCGCGACGCGGGCCTGCTCGGGCCCGACGCGGCTCGCGACGCGCGGACGATCGTGATTGCCGAGCACCCAGTTGGGCCAGGCGCCGCGCGGCAATGCCTTTTCGTAATCCTCGATGATCTTTTCGATCGAGCGGGCGCTCCAGAACGTCGAGAGCAGCGCGAAGTTGAACGGCATCTGCGCGCCGGTGAGATCGTTGCCGTAATAGGCCACGAGCCGGTGCAGCGGCAGATAGATTTCGCCGATCAAGACGCGCGCGCCATAGGAATCGGTGACGCGCCGCATCTCGGCGATAACGTCATGCACCTCCGGCTGGTCGGTGGAATATTGCGTGAGGATTTTTTCGTTCGGCGGACGACCCTCGACGTAGTGCGGGTTGGCCGGATTGTCGCGGAATTCGGCGTCCTTGATCAGGTGCCAGATCACGTCGACGCGAAAGCCGTCGACGCCCTTGTCGAGCCAGAACCGCATCACGTCGTAGATCGCTTTGCGGACGTCCGGATTGCGCCAGTTGAGATCCGGCTGCTGGGCGAGGAAGGCGTGGTAGTAATATTGACCGGTGGCTTCGTCGAACTGCCACGCACTGCCGCCGAACTCGGACAGCCAATTGTTCGGAACGCCGCCGCCCGGCGCCGGGTCGCGCCAGATGTACCAGTCGCGCTTGGGATTGTCGCGCGAGGACCGGCTCAGGGCGAACCAGGGATGCTGGTCGGAGGTGTGGTTCGGCACGAGGTCGAGGATCAGCTTCAGGCCGTTGTCGTGGGCGGCCGCGAGCAACGCGTCGAAATCGGCCATCGTGCCGAACAGCGGCTCGATACCGACATAGTCCGAGATGTCGTAGCCGAAATCGGCCATCGGCGAGGGAAAGATAGGCGACAGCCAGATCGCATCGACGCCGAGCGATTTGACGTAAGGCAGCCTCTTGAGGATGCCGGCGAGATCGCCGACGCCGTCACCGTCCGAGTCCTGAAACGAGCGCGGATAGATCTGATAGAAGATGCCGTCGCGCCACCAATTCTCGTTGTCGTGAGCCATGCCGAAGACCACCCAAATCTGACGCCTTGCGCGGGAGAACGCGACAGCAACGCCCCGGTTCAAATTGGCAGGCCAATTGGGACGGCCGTGTGACGGTTGTTCCCTGGCGCGGGCCCGAATCTTTTGCTTGGCGGCCCGGCAAAAATCGGCATTGTGAGGCCATGACCGAGCAAAACGACAGCCAAGAATCCCGGCAAGAATCCCGGCAAGCCAAGGCGGGCGCGATCATCGTTCCCGTGACGCTGTTCGAGCAGAACTGCACCATCATCTGGGACGAGCCTTCCAAGAAGGCCGTGGTGATCGATCCCGGCGGCGACGTGCCGAAGATCCTGGATGCGATCAAGAGAAGCGGCGTCACGGTGGAGAAGATCTGGCTGACCCATGGCCATATCGATCATGTCGGCGGCGCGGCCGAGCTGCGCGATGCGCTGACGGTGCCGATCGAGGGACCGCATGTCGCGGACAAGTTCCTGCTCGACAACGTCGTGGCGAGCGGCGCGCGCTTCGGCATGACGGGAGGACGCAATTTCACGCCCGACCGCTGGCTCGACGAGGGCGACAGTGTGTCGATCGGCGGCTTGCAGTTCGACATCCTGCATTGTCCGGGTCATTCGCCCGGCAGCGTGGTGTTCTTCAACAAGGATCTGCGGTTTGCCCATGTCGGCGACGTCCTGTTCGCCGGCTCGATCGGACGCACCGACCTGCCCGGCGGCAGTCACGCCACGCTGATCAGTTCGATCAAGACGAAATTGCTGCCGCTCGGCGACGATGTCGGCTTCATCTGCGGCCACGGCGCCGGCTCGAGCATCGGCCAGGAACGGATGACCAATCCGTTCATCACCGGCGAGATGTGAGTCTTATTCGGCAGCCTCGGTGAGCACGGGCTCGCCGAGGTTTCGTTCACCCCATTCGCGGATCGCCGCGACGACGGGCACAAAACTCTTTCCTTTTCGCGTCAGGCGGTACTCGACCTTCGGCGGCACCTCGCCGAAATCCTTGCGGTCGATCAGGCCGCTCATCGTCAACGCCTTCAATTCGCGGCTGAGCACGCGCGGGGTGATCTCGGCGCTGCCTGATGCGCCGCGCAGCAAGCCGCTTCTGATCTCGCCGTAGCGGCGCGGGCCGTCCTTGAGGTCCCAGACGATGCGCAGCTTGTATTTGCCGCTGATCATCTTCTGAAACGCCGCAACCGGACAGGTGCGCGCGGGAGACGTCTTCGCCATGTCGTTTCCTCCATGTGGAAGATTCTTGTTTTGACGCGTTTTCTTTACGCGAACCGGTATCCACTTCGCTCGAAAACGCTATGCGATGAGGATAGGAGCAACGGCGAAAAAGTCCATACTATCAATTTTGTCCATACTTGCGGGATCGTATCGAGCGCGCAGATGATGACGCACAAGACGAACAGGGAGCGTCACATGAAGCACTTCATGATCAGGTACGCGTTCAAGAACGGCACGACGGAGGAGTGGCACCGCGAGATCGGCCGCTTCATCAGGGCGATCGACGCCGATGCGGAGCTGAAGGGGAGGATCGGTTATCGTTGCCTGAAGCATCGCGACGACGGCAGCTATCTCCACTTCGCCAGCGTCGCCGACGATGCTGCGCAGAAAACGCTGCAATCGCGGGACTTCTTCAAGCACTACCAGGAGGTGACGCGGAAGGTCGCGGGCGGCGAGATCAGCGTGACACCGGTCGAGGTGATCGATCAGACGGGGTAGCTTTTCGCGGAGCTGAATTGAAGCCGCCGCTACAACTTCGCTGTCGTCCCGGACAAGCGCGCCTGAAGCGCGCGCCGATCCGGGATCCATAACCACAGGGAGATGTGGTTACGGGGACTCGGAGTCACCTCTTCGTGCCCAACTTTGTCCTGTGGCTATGGGTCCCGGATCGGCACGCGCTTTAGGCGCGCTTGTCCGGGACGACAGCGGCGCTACTTCATCAATCCCGCGGCCGTGAGCGCGCGCGTGATGATCTGGCCGAGGTCGAAGCCGCGCACCTTCTCGGCCTGCGGCTCGGCCGGCTCCGCGGCGACCGCGGTGCGGATCGAGCGGGCGAGATGCGGTGCCGGCGACAGTGCCGGTTTCGCGGCAGGCTTCGTCGCGGGCTTCGTCGTGGATTTGGCTTCCGCCTTCGTCGTCGCGGCGTCCGCAATCCAGCCGGTGAGGCCGAAGAACTTCGCGATGTGGTAGGACGAGGAGATGCCGGCCTCGATCAGGAAGGCGCCTTCGATGCCGTAGCGCTGATCGTTGTCGGCGAGCCCCAGCGGCGTGCCGTGCGCCATGTCGGTGATGGCATAGGACTCGACCAGCGTCTCGCCGTCCTTGTCCCACCAGGCCTGGCGCGGATAGCCGTCGACATTGGTCTCCGCCATCGGCAGTTCGGGCAGGCCATGCAGGTCGAGCCACTGCTTGACGATCTCGTTGGCATTGCCGGGATTGACGGTGCGGTCGGCGCTGCCGTGCCACACCGAGACCCTCGGCCAAGGGCCGCGATGGTCGGAGGCGCTGCGCACGAGATCGCCGAGCTCGCGCGAAGGGCGCGCCGGGGAATGAAACATGCCGTCGAGCGCCTCGCGCAAGTTCGAGGCGATGCCGTAAGGCAGCCCGGCAATGATCGCGCCGGCCGCAAAGACTTCCGGATAGGTCGCGAGCATCACCGAGGTCATGCCGCCGCCGGCCGACAGGCCGGTGATGAAAACGCGCCTGGGATCGATGCGATGCGTCTTCACCATGTGCGCGATCATCGCGCGGATCGAACTCGGCTCACCGCTGTCCCGCGCGGTGTCCTCCGGATTGAACCAGTTGAAGCAGGTGTTGGCATTGTTGATGCGCTGCTGCTCGGGCATCAACAGCGCAAAGCCGTAATGTTGCGCGAGCGTCGACCAGCCCGCGCCGAGATCGTAAGCGGCCGCCGTCTGCCCGCAGCCATGCAGCACGACGACGAGCGCGCGCGGCCGCTGCAATTGCGCCGGCACGAACGCGAACATGCGCAAGGCGCCGGGATTGTCGCCGAAGCCAGTGACCTCCTGCAGCGGGCTCGATCCATCTGCACCGCGGCCGGGCTCGGCGAAGCGCAGTCCGTCCAGCCGGGGCAGACGTCTCAAGAGGTCGATGTTTCTGGCTAACGACACGGCAAGTTCCTGGTGGGCGACGCTCAACGTCCAGCCCAACCAGATAGTTGCTGCGGCGCAAAATAAAAAGACCGTGGGCTGTCAATTGGGGAAATTGGCTGAAAATCCGCAAGAATCCGCACGTATTAACCGCAACGTCGCAATCTCGTGCCGATGCGCGGCGCATCCGCGCCGGAAATGCGGCGCCGATCATGACGAATGTCACAAATGACACGAGCGAGGCGAGGAATTCTGCGCGTGCTGATTGTGAGGCTTCGACGCGGAGGTGTCGAACGCGAATGAACGGACCGGCCCAATCGCGCTGCGCGTCGTTATCGTGATGAAGCGCGAAGGAGGCGAGGACTACGCAACGTCTCGCTTGCCACCGCGCATGCCTGCATTCCACCGCGCGGGACATCGCGTGATTGCGTTCGTGCCGTCAGGCACGTAGCCTGACACGACCAACAAACAGAAAATTCAGCCGGAGAGACCGCCATGGCGCGCCTGAAGTTCGGAGCCTTTCTTGCCCCGCATCACCCGATCGGGGAGCATCCGATGCTGCAGTTCCGGCGCGATCTCGACCTGGTCGAGCAGCTTGATGCGCTCGGCTATGACGAGTTCTGGTGCGGCGAGCATCATTCCTCGGGCTGGGAGATGATCGCCTCGCCCGAGATGTTCCTGGCCGCGGCCGGCGAGCGCACCAAGCGGATCAAGCTCGGCACCGGCGTGGTGTCGCTGCCCTATCACCATCCCTTCAACGTCGCCCAGCGCATGGTGCAGCTCGACCACATGACCGGCGGCCGCGCCATTTTCGGCTCCGGACCGGGCGCGCTCGCCTCCGATGCGCACACGCTCGGCATCGATCCGATGACGCAGCGCGACCGCCAGGACGAGGCGATCGGCATCATCCGCCGCCTTTTCAACGGCGAGCGCGTCACCGCCAAAAGCGACTGGTTCACGATGAACGACGCCGCGCTGCAGATCCTGCCCCTGCAGGAGGAGATGCCGTTCGTGGTAGCTTCGCAGATCTCGCCCTCCGGCATGACGCTCGCCGGCAAATACGGCATCGGCATCATCTCGCTGGGCTCGATGACGACCCAGGGCCTGATGTCGCTGCAGCAGCAATGGCAGTTCGCCGAGGATGCCGCCAAGAAGCACGGAACCACGGTGCGTCGCGCCGACTGGCGCGTGCTCTTGACCTGGCACATCGCCGAAACGCGTGAACAAGCCCGCCGCGAGGCCGGCGCCGGGCTGATGCGCTGGCACAACGAATATAATGTCGGCACGCTGCAGCGGCCGGGCCTCACCGCGTTCTCCTCGCCCGACGAGGCCGTCGACAAGACCGCCTTCGTCGAGGGGGCGGCGTCCACCATCGGCACGCCCGACGATCTCGTCAAAACCATCAAGAACGTGATGCAGGTCTCCGGCGGCGTCGGCGCCATCATCGGCTTCGTGCACGACTGGGCCAATCCGGAAAACACCCGCCGGAGCTGGGACATGGTGGCGCGCTACGTTGTGCCGGAGATCAACGGCTATATCGACGGACTGCGCAGGTCGCAAAAGTTCGTGATCGAGAACCGCGCGATCTTCGAGCGCGCGGGTCAGGCGGTGATGGCCAAGATCATGGAGAATGAGAAGGCCGCCGAGGCGCTGAAAGTGACCGGCCCCGGCCGCGTCGCCATTCCCGCCGTTAACGCGCCGGATCTGCAGAAGGAAGCGGCGAAGCGGTAGGCACTCCACTCGTCGTCCCGGGGCGCGCGCAGCGCGAGCTACCCATAACCACAGGATGCGGATTTACGAAGACTCGGAGCTACCAGCCTCGCACCAAAACTCCTCCCTGTGGTTATGGGTCCCCGCCTCCGCGGGGACGACGGCGGTGGGAGTGACGATTTTGTGCGCAAGACGACCGCAGCTCATCGCGGCCGGATCGTGCTATGTTTGCGGGGCCAGCCAACCGGAGCAATCGTCATGTCGATGCAGAATGTGGCCGCCCCTGCGCTTCCGTTCACTCCGCCCAGGCGCAACGAGCTGACGCACATTCCCGGTGACGAAGGCTGGCCGATCATCGGCAAGACCTTTCAGGTGCTCGCCGACCCCAAGGGCCATATTGAGGCGAACGGCGCCAAGTACGGTCTGGTCTACCGCACGCACTTTTTCGGCGAGACCAACGTCGTGCTGCTCGGGCCCGAGGCCAACGAGCTCGTGCTGTTCGACCAGCAGAAGCTGTTCTCCTCGACCCATGGCTGGGACAAGGTGCTGGGGCTGTTGTTTCCGCGCGGATTGATGCTGCTCGATTTCGAGGAGCATCGCCTGCATCGCAAGGCGCTATCGGTCGCGTTCAAGTCGGGGCCGATGAAGTCCTATCTCGGCGATCTCGACCGGGGCATTTCCGCGCGCGTCGCGCAGTGGAAGGCGAAGCCGGGTGAGATGCAGCTTTATCCGGCGATGAAACAGCTCACGCTCGATCTCGCCGCGGCCTCGTTCCTCGGCGCCGATATCGGGCCCGAGGTCGACGAGATCAACCGCGCCTTCATCGACATGGTGGCCGCCGCCGTCACCCCGATCCGGCGCCCCCTGCCCGGCACCCAGATGGCGCGAGGGGTGAAGGGACGCAAGCGCATCATCGCCTATTTCCGCGAGCAGATTCCGCTGCGGCGCGGCAATCACGGCGGCGACGATCTGTTCTCGCAGCTCTGCCGCGCCACCCATGAGAACGGCGCGCTGCTGTCCGACCAGGACATCATCGACCATATGAGCTTCCTGATGATGGCCGCGCACGACACGCTGACCTCGTCGCTGACCTCCTTCATCGGCGAGCTCGCCGCCAATCCGGACTGGCAGGACCGGCTGCGCGCGGAGGTGCTCGCGCTCGGCCTCGCCTCCGGCGCGCCGACCAGCTTCGACGATCTCGAGAAGATGCCGCTGACCGAGATGGCGTTCAAGGAAGCGCTGCGGCTCAAGCCGCCGGTGCCGTCGATGCCGCGCCGCGCGATGCGCGATTTCAGCTTCAAGGGTTTTGCGATTCCCGCCGGCACGGCGATCGGCATCAACCCGCTCTATACCCACCACATGAAGGAGATCTGGCCGGAGCCGGACCGTTTCGATCCCCTGCGCTTCACCGAGGACGCACAGCGTGGCCGTCACCGTTTCGCCTTCGTGCCGTTCGGCGGCGGCGCGCATATGTGCCTCGGTCTGCACTTCGCCTACATGCAGGCGAAATGCTTCGCGCGGCACTTCCTGGAGAATATCGAGGTGTCGCTCGCGCCAGGCTACAAGCCCGACTGGCAGATGTGGCCGATCCCGAAGCCGCGGGACGGGCTGCGGGTGAAGGTGAAGGCGGTTTAGGCGCCGATCT
>NZ_LAXE01000001.1:994863-1034228 GCF_003122645.1 Bradyrhizobium sp. SUTN9-2 | reverse complement strand
ACGTTTCTCCGGGTGCAAACATCGATGGTGGGCACGGCGCGCGAAGGGCGCGCCTTTGCCTACCCTACGGCACCATCGCCGGAGCTGCTACGCCCCCTGATCGAACGCCTTGCGCAAGGCCACATAGCCCTGCTGCTGTTGACTCCAGTTGCGGCCGCCGGTCATGGCGCCGTCGACGACGAGGTCGTGGCCGTTGATGAAGCTGGATTCGTCGCTGGCCAGGAACACTGCGGCCTGGGCGATATCTTCAGGAAGACCCGCGCGGGGGATCGGCTGCGCGGTCTTGTAGACTTCGCGCATCACCGCCGGCGTCTTCTCGGCGGCATCGGTCGAGAGCCCCAGCGCCTTGCCGAAGATGCCGGTCGCGATCGCGCCGGGCGAGATCGAGTTGACGCGAACGTTGGATTCGCCGAGCTCCATCGCCACGCATTTGGTGAGATGGATCACCGCCGCCTTGGCCGCGCCATAGACCATCGACGACGAGAAGCCGGCGAGGCGGCCGGCAATGCTGCCATTGTTGATGATGCTGCCGCCGCCCTGCTTCTTCATGTAGGGCGCGGCGTGCTTCATGCCGAGCATGACGCTGCGCACCAGCGTCGCCATCGCCGCATCGAACCGCTCGACCTCGAGCCCTTCGATGCCGCCGGTCTGTGCCGGCCCGCCGGCATTGTTGAACAGGCAATCGATCCTGCCGAACTTGTCGACCGCGAGCGCGATCAGCGCCTGCATCTGCGCTTCGACGGTGACGTCGGTCTGACGGAAGATGCAGCTTTCCCCGAGCTGCTTCGCCAGCGCCTCGCCTTCCGGTACGCGCCGGCCTGCGATCACAATTTTGGCACCTTCGGCAACGAAGACTTCCGCAGTGCGCAATCCGATGCCGCTCGTCGCCCCCGTGATCACCGCAACCTTGTCGTCCAGCCTGCCCATGGAATGTTCCTGTTTTCGAGTGATTTGATGCCAAATGGCGAATGCCGGCCGCCGCCGTCGCCGCAGCGGTCACTATTCCTGCCCGCTTCCGACAAGGCAAGCTATGCTTGTATGGGCGGCATGCGTAACATCCTCACGGGCCGCTCGACCGTCGAACGCCTATCGCAACCAGGCAGTGCATGAGGAAGCTGATCGAGGAGTTCCGCAAGGGCTGGCAGGGTGCGGCGCCGCCCTCGCTCGCTCTGAGCATCGGCTTTGCGGTGGTCTGCCTGTTGGCTGCAACCCTGGTCCGCTGGGGCCTCGCTCAGGTTCGTCCCGACATCTATTTCACGCCGTACTTCCCGGCCGTCTTCTTTGCTGCGGCCCTGGGCGGATTCCGGATCGGCATCGTGACGGCGCTCGTCGGCGGCGTGCTCGGCGTCGCGCTGAATTTCGGCGATGCGTTTGCGGATCGCGCGCGGTTTGTCCTGTTGGCGCTTTACTGGACCGTGTGCGCGATCACCATCTGGGGTGTCGAGCACTATCGCACCATGCTGGCCGAGCAGCGCCGAATTTCCAAACGCCTGATCGAGGAAGAGGATTATCGCAAGCTGCTGGTGGAGGAGCTCCAGCATCGGCTGAAGAACAAGCTGTCGACGGTGCATGCCGTGGTGCACCAGGTGTTGCACGACCAGCCACAGGTCTGGGCCCGGGTCGATCCGCGGCTGCGCTCGCTGGCCGCAACCGATGATTTGATTTCGCGGATCGACAAGGCCGGCTGCGACATCCGCGACCTCCTGATCTCCGAGCTCGGGCCTTACGGCCATGTCCGCTTCACGCTCAACGGCGAGCGGCTGTTCCTGCCGCCCAAGCTCGCGGTCACGCTGTCATTGATGTTTCACGAGCTCGCCACCAATGCAGGCAAGTACGGCGCATTCTCCTCACCGCGCGGTCTGTTGCAGGTGTCATGGACCATCACCGACGACCGCCTGACGATCACCTGGGACGAAACCGAAGGACCGAGCGTGGACAAGGTGTCGGAGCCCGGCTTCGGCACCAAGCTCTTGAAGTCGGCGCTGTCGGCTTTCGACGGCAAAACTGAGATCTCGTATCTGAAAACCGGGCTGCATTGCATCATGCAGTGCCGAATTCCACGAAGCGAGTAGACGTCGCAACATGTAAGGTGTGCTTCTTGCTGCCCGCGCGGTGGCGCAATCGCGTGTGGCACTTGCGCGACCTGAGCAAGCGCCTCGTCCTTCGAGACGACCGCTTCGCGGTCTCCTCAGGATGAGGCTAAGCGGCATCGGTGCTCGGGTGATATCGCGCAGCGCACTCCGGCCCTCATCCTGAGGGCCCGCCCACGGCGGGCGTCTCGAAGGATGGCCGCAGGCGAAATCGCTCCCACGCGGATACTCCGCTGTTTCGCCGAGCGCGTTGACGCTCCGTTAATGACGATCGCCAGCGCGCGTCGGATCGTCGCAAGTTTTCTCCAAAACACCCCCGTATTTCTCCTGACCCCTTAACCAAACTTAAGAGGGAACCGCGGAAGATCGCGCCCATTGCAAAGGCGCGCTGAAACAACAAGATTCATGACTTCTATGAACGACAATCAATATTCCGGCGCGACTGAAGCCGAGCTCGGTTTTCTCAAGGAAATCGTTAGAATGCTGCCGGCCGGCCTCACCGTGCAGGACGCGCATGGCGAGTTGCTGCTGGTCAACGATGCCGCCGCCGCGCAGCTCGGCCTGGACGGCAGCCGTCCTTCACCCGATCTGACGCCGCGGCGCGAGGCCTGCCGCCAGGCCCTGAGCGACGGGCAGCCGGTCGTGACCGAGGAAGCGCTTCACGTCGGCGCCGCGCGAAAGGTGCTGCTCACGACCCATCGCCCCGTTCGTCTCGACGGACGCGAGCTGCTGATCTCGGCATCCTCCGACATCACCGAGCAGAAGAATTTCGAGGACCAGCTGTTCCGCTCGGCCTATTTCGACGAGCTGACCGGGCTGCCCTCGCGCCGCGTGATCGAGCACCGCGCCAATGCCCTGCTCGCGCACGACCGCAGCGGCGAACGTTTTGCGCTGGCCTTTCTCGACGTCGACAATTTTAAGCACATCAACGACTATTACGGCCACGCCGTGGGCGACGCGCTGCTGGTCGAGCTGGCGAAGCGGCTCGGACGGGACTTGCGCGATTCAGACATGCTCTCGCGCATCTCGGGCGACGAATTCCTGCTGCTGCTGTCACCGGTCCAGAGCCAGGAGGAAGTCGCCGAATTCATGCAATCGACGCTGGAGCGGCTGACCGCGCCGTTCTTCATCGACCATTCGGAAGTGTTCGCCTCGACCTCGGTCGGCATCAGCCTCTATCCCGACCACGGACGCAGCTTCGAAACGCTGCGGCAGAACGCGGACATCGCGATGTACCGCATCAAGAACAATGGCAAGGGACTGGCCGCCTTCTTCGATGCCAGCATGGAGCGCGAGGCGCAGGCGCGGATGAAGGTCGAGCAGTCGCTCCGGCTCGCCATCCTGGAAAAGCGCTTCTGCTGCGCCTTCCAGTCCAAGGTCGACATCCGCACCCAGGCCGTGAAGGGCATCGAGGCCCTGGTGCGCCTGCGCGACGACGAAGGCGTGATCCAGGCGCCCGGCTCGTTCATCAATCTTGCCGGCGAGCTCGGCCTGATCGACGAGCTGACCCATCTCGTGCTCGCCGAGATCGTCAAGTCGATCGACCTGATCAACGACACGTTCGGCCCGGAAGCGACCATCAGCATCAACGTTGCCGCCAAGCAGGCCGGCAATCCCGAATTCATGCGCAGCTTTGCGCAGGCGCTGGAGGAGACCGGCTTTCCGCAGCGGTTCATGATCGAGGTGACGGAAGATGCTTTCGTCGCCAAGAATCATTTTCAGGACGAGATCCTGCCGATGTTCCGCAAGCTCGGCGTCGGCGTCTCCATCGACGATTTCGGCACCGGCTATTCCTCGCTCTCGGCGCTGGCCGACATCACCGCCGACGAGATCAAGATCGACCGCTCCTTCATCACCGACATTCATAATCGTCCGCGCAGCCAGGGTATCCTGCGCGCGATCGAATCCTTGAGCGAGGCGCTCGGCATGACGGTGATCGCCGAAGGCCTCGAAACCTACGAGGAGCTGGCCTATCTGCAGGCGGCGACCAAGATCCGCTACGCGCAGGGCTATTATTTCTCCCGGCCGATCTTCCTGGAGGAGCTGAAGCTCGCAACGCCCTCCTCGAGCGAGGCGCGGGTCAGCGTGGCAAGCCGCCCGGCGCAACAGCACCGCCAGGGCTATTCGCGGGCGAGCGGGTACCGGCGGTAGGGGCGGCGCGACACATACCGCTGTCGTCCCGGGGCGCGAAGCGAGCCCGGGACCCATACCCGAAGAGAGCAATTTAGCGAAGACTCGGAGTGGGAGCGTCGCGCAGCACTGCGCCCTGTGGTTATGGGTCCCGGGCTCGCGCTTTGCGCGCCCCGGGACGACAGCGATTGCTGAGCTGGGTTCAGCGCCCATTCCTCCTTTGGCGCCATTTCCCCCTTTGAAATCGCTGGACTTTTGCTAATACACGGGGCGGACCTCCCCGAGGTATCTCATGCCTGCCGCCGCCTCCTCGATCAGCGATCCCGCCTATCTCCGCGCGCGCGCGATGGAGACGCTGTTCGAGCGGCTGGAGAAGCTCTGCGAGGGCGCGATTGCGATCGATCGCGGCGGGCGCGTCGTCTACGTCAACGAGAAATATCTTGCCGCGCTCGGTCTCGACCATGCCAGCGAGGCGATCGGCCGGTCGATCGAGGAGGTCATCCCGAACAGCCTGATGCGGAAGGTGGCCGAGACCGGCGAGCCGATCCTGCTCGACATCATGGAGCTCGGCGGCGAGCAACTCGTCGTCACCCGCATGCCGATCGAGGACGAGAACGGGACGGTGATCGGCGCGATCGGCTTCGTGCTCTATGATCATCTCGAAAGCCTGAAGCCCCTGCTCGCCCGCGTCGCCCAGCTCGAGAGCGATCTGCGGCTGGCGCGGCGGCAATTGTCCAACGCCCGCGCGGCGCGCTTCACCTTTGCCGATTTCGTCGGCACGACGCCGGCGATCGCGCGCGCCAAGGAGATCGCCAGCCGCGCCGCGCGGCAGAGCGTCACCGTCCTGCTCACCGGCGAAACCGGGACGGGCAAGGAGATGCTGGCACAGGCGATTCACAACGCCTCCTCGCGCGCCGACAAGCCGTTCGTCAGCGTCAACGTCGCCGCGATCCCCGAGACGCTGATCGAGTCGGAGTTCTTCGGCACTGCGCCGGGCGCCTATACCGGCGCCGACCGACGGGGACGCGAGGGCAAGTTCCGCATTGCCGACGGCGGCACGCTGTTCCTCGACGAGATCGGCGAGATGCCGCTGCAATTGCAGGCCAAGCTGCTGCGCGTGCTCCAGGAGCGCGAGATCGAGCCGCTCGGCTCGGACAAGATCACGAGGGTCGACGTCCGCGTCATCGCCGCGACCAATGTGGACCTGCGCAAGCGTGTCAGCGACGGCGCATTTCGCGCCGACCTCTACTACCGCCTCAACGTGCTTTCGGTCGATCTGCCGCCGCTGCGCCACTGCCTCGACGATCTCCCCGACATCTGCGCCCGGCTGCTCGACGACATCAGCGCGTCGGGCGATTACGTCAAGGCGAAGATCACGCCGAGCGCGCTCGCTGCGCTCGCCCGTTACGATTGGCCGGGCAATGTCCGCGAGCTCCGCAACATCCTCGAGCGCGCGCTCATCCTCAGCGATTCCGGGCGGCTGACCGGCGAGGATGTCGCCCGCATTCTCCCCATCGGCACCGAGGTCAGGCTCGCACCGGCCGAGCGCCCGGCCGGATTGGTGGTACCCTATGCCGAGGCCGAGGCCGAGTTCGAGAAGCAGACGCTCGAACAGGCGCTCGCCGCCAGCAACGGCCAGATCGCCGAGGCCGCCAGGATGCTGCGGATCTCGCGCGCGACCTTCTACAAGAAGCTCGCCAAGTTCGGCCTCGCCTCGGGATCGGCGCCCGTCTGAGTTTCGAGACACCGGACTGTCCGGAGTCTCGGATTCCGGACACCGCACCCGGCTGCTCTTCCGGGACAGATTGCAGGCAATTGCCGCAGATTTCAGCGGTTTTGCGCGACGTTGCGGGATCTGGCGCGGACCTTGCTCTCCGCTTTGCCGTCTTTCTTTCGCGAGGAGCAACCTGTTCCGGGGCAGCGCTTCGCGATAAGATCAAGCACAACAAGGCCTACGGTCCAGGGAGCGGGAGGAACGCCGTGAGCCATCATCCAGCTCTGCCTTACTTGCGCAATTCCGAGAAGGGCAAGGTCGTCTCGGCGAATGAAGCCGTCATGCTGATCCGCGACGGCGACACGGTGGCGACCGGCGGCTTCGTCGGCATCGGCTTTGCCGAGGAGATCGCCATCGCACTGGAGGAGCTCTATCTGTCCCATGAGGGCGATGCGCCCTATACGCAAGGCAAGCCGCGCAATCTGACGCTGGTCTATGCGGCCGGTCAGGGCGACGGCAAGCAGCGCGGCCTCAATCATTTCGGACATGAAGGCCTGGTGCGGCGCGTGATCGGCGGGCATTGGGGCCTTGCGCCGAAACTGCAGCAGCTCGCGATTGCGAATCAGATCGAGGCCTATAACCTGCCGCAGGGCGTCATCACGCACCTGTTCCGCGACATCGCCGCGCACCGGCCCGGCCACATCACCCGTGTCGGCATGGGCACCTTCGTCGACCCCCGGCACGGCGGCGGCAAGCTGAACGCACGCACCACCGAGGACCTGGTGGAGCTGATCACGCTGCGCGGCGAGGAGTGCCTGCTCTACAAGACCTTCCCGATCGATGTCGGGATCATCCGCGCCACCACCGGCGATCCCGACGGCAATCTCACCATGGAGAAGGAGGCCCTGACGCTGGAGGCGCTTGCCATCGCCATGGCGGCGCATAATTCCGGCGGCATCGTCATCGCCCAGGTCGAGCGCGTCGCCGAGGCCGGCAGCCTCAATCCGCGTCAAGTGAGGATTCCCGGTATCCTCGTCGACTGTGTCGTGGTGTCGAGGCCCGAGAACCACTGGCAGACTTTCGGCACGCAATACAATCCGGCCTTCTCGAGCGAGATCCGGGTCCGCGCCGCCTCGCTGCCGGTGATGCCGATCAGCGAGCGCAAGATCATCGCCCGGCGCGCGGCGCTGGAGCTGAAGGCCAACAGCGTCGTCAATCTCGGCATCGGCATGCCCGAGGGGATCGCCTCGGTCGCCAATGAAGAGCGGATCATCGACCTCATCACGCTGACGGCGGAGCCGGGCGTGATCGGCGGCATCCCGGCGAGCGGCATCGATTTCGGCGCGGCGATCAACACGCAGGCGGTGATCGACCAGCCCTACCAGTTCGACTTCTACGACGGCGGCGGTTTGGACGCCGCCTTCCTTGGGCTTGCCCAGGTCGATCGCGCCGGCAACCTCAATGTCAGCAAGTTCGGGCCGAAGCTCGCAGGCGCTGGCGGCTTCATCAACATCAGCCAGAACGCCAAGGAAGTGATCTTCGTCGGCACGTTCGGTGCGGGCAAGCAACGCATCGCGGTAAAGGACGGCAAGCTCGTCATCCTGGGCGAGGCCACGTCGCGCAAATTCGTCGAGAATGTCGAGCACGTCACCTTCAGCGGCCCGTTTGCCGCCGCGCGCAAGCAACGCACCCTTTACGTCACCGAGCGCTGCGTGTTCGAGCTCCGGGAGGGCGGGCTCGAGCTCGTCGAGGTCGCGCCCGGCATCGACGTCGAGCGCGACATCCTGCGCCTGATGGACTTCAAGCCGCTGATCCCGCGCGACCCCGCCCTGATGGACGCGCGCATCTTCGGCGACAGCCTGATGGATCTGCGCGAGCGCCTGCTCACCATCCCGCTCGACCAGCGCTTCACGCTGGACGAGCAGCAGAACCTGTTCTTCGTCAATCTCGAGCGCTATCCGCTGCGCAGCAAGGCGGAGATCGACACCATCGCCGCCATCGTCGAGGCCCGCCTGGCGCCGCTCGGACGCCGCGTCTACGCCATCGTCAATTATGACAATTTTTTTATCCTGCCGGAACTGATGGACGATTATTCGGCCATGGTGCGCAGCCTCGTCGACCGCTTCTATTCCGGCGTGTCGCGCTACACCACGTCGGGTTTCCTGCGCATCAAGCTAGGCGAAGCCCTGGAGAAGCGCGGCGTCGCGCCGCACATCTTCGAGAGCGCGGAGGAAGCGCAGTCGGACTGGCGCCAGGTCGAGGCCGGCGCGGCGCGCAGTGCGAGCCAGGCTCAAAAATGATGCATGCTCTCGCGCCGGCGCACGCCGCCGGAAGGATCAATTGCAATGTTCGTGACGTTGTGCAAATCGCTGTTGGCAGAAACTTTACATCAGGAGGGACCATCGTGCGTCGATCACTCATCATAACAACAACCATCCTCGCGCTCGGCGCGGGCACCTCCGCGCTCGCCGACGATCTCAAGATCGCGCTGATCTACGGCAAGACCGGTCCGCTCGAGGCCTACGCCAAGCAGACCGAGACCGGCCTGAAGATGGGATTCGAATACGCCACCAAGGGCAGCATGACGCTCGACGGCCGCAAGATCGTCATCATCACCAAGGACGACCAGGGCAAGCCGGACCTCGCCAAGGCCGCGCTCTCGGAGGCCTATCAGGATGACAAGGTCGATATCGCGATCGGCACGACCTCGTCGGCCGCGGCGCTCGCCATTCTTCCCGTCGCCGAGGAGAACAAGAAGATCCTGATCGTCGAGCCCGCGGTCGCGGACCAGATTACCGGCGAGAAATGGAATCGCTACATCTTCCGCACGGCGCGCAACTCCTCGCAGGACGCGATCTCCAACGCGGTCGCGATCGGCAAGCAGGGCGTCACCGTGGCGACGCTGGCGCAGGACTACGCCTTCGGCCGCGACGGCGTCGCCGCGTTCAAGGAGGCGCTCGCCAAGACCGGCGCGACGCTCGCGGCGGAAGAATATGCCCCGACCTCGACCACCGACTTCACCGCGGTCGGCCAGCGCCTGTTCGACGCGCTGAAGGACAAGCCGGGCCGCAAGGTGATCTGGGTGATCTGGGCCGGCGCCGGCAATCCGCTGGCCAAGCTCCAGGACATGGACCCGAAGCGCTACGGCATCGAGCTCTCCACCGGCGGCAACATCCTGCCGGCGCTCGCCGCCTATAAGGGTCTGCCCGGCATGGAAGGCGCGACCTACTACTTCTATGAGATCCCGAAGAACCCGGTGAACGACTGGCTCGTCGCCGAGCATCAGAAGCGCTTCAACGCGCCGCCGGACTTCTTCACCGCGGGCGGCTTTGCGGCTGCGATGTCCGTCGTCGCCGCCGTCACCAAGGCGAAGTCGACCGACACCGAGAAGCTGATCAGCGCGATGGAGGGCCTGGAGTTCGACACGCCCAAGGGCAAGATGGTGTTCCGGAAAGAGGACCATCAGGCGCTGCAGAGCATGTATCACTTCAAGGTCAAGGTCGATCCGAACGTCGCCTGGGCCGTGCTCGAGCCGGTGCGCGAGCTGAAGATCGAGGACATGAACGTTCCGATCAAGAACAAGCGGTGAGCTTTCTTGCTTCACCTCTCCCGCTCTTGTCCGCCGAAGCCTTGGCGAAGGCGGATGCGGAGAGGCCGGGAGAGGACTCCTTCCTCTTGGGGGTTCTCGCCTGCGGAGACAGTCCTCTCCCCGACCCTCCCCCGCAAGCGGGGGAGGGAGCGCAGCGTGACCTGCGGATCTATCTCGTTTCATCATTTGCCAGACTCTCCATGCCGCTCACCCTCGAAACCCGCGACCTCACCATCCGCTTCGGCGGCCATGTCGCGGTCAACAATGTCTCCTGCACGTTTCGCCCGGGCGAGCTCACCGCCATCGTCGGGCCGAACGGCGCCGGCAAGACCACCTATTTCAATCTGATCTCGGGCCAGCTGCGGGCATCCGGCGGCAGCATCGTGTTCGACGGCGCCGACATCACCGAGCATTCCGCACCAATGCGCACCCGTGCGGGTCTCGGACGTGCTTTCCAGCTCACCAATCTCTTCCCGAACCTCTCAGTGGAAGAGAATGTCCGCCTCGCAGTGCAGGCGGCAGCGGGCACGCATTACGACATGCTGCGGCCCTGGATGGTGCGCCGCGACCTGATCGCGCGCGCCGACGCCATCCTCGACCAGGTCGCGCTCGGCAATCGCCGCGGCGTCACTGCGACCGCGCTGTCGCATGGCGACCAGCGCAAGCTCGAGGTAGCGCTGATGATCGCGCTCGAGCCAAAAGTCTTCATGTTCGACGAACCGACCGCCGGCATGAGCATCGACGAGGTGCCGATCGTCCTGAACCTGATCGCGCAGCTCAAGCAGGACAGGAGCAAGATCATCCTCTTGGTCGAGCACAAGATGGACGTGGTGCGCTCGCTCGCCGACCGCATCATCGTGCTGCATAACGGTCAGCTGGTGGCGGACGGCGCACCCGCCGAGGTGATCGCCTCGCCGATCGTGCAGGAAGCCTATCTCGGCATCGCGCCCAAGAACGCTGCAGGGAGCGCAGCATGAGCGATCTCCTCAAGCTTTCCGGCGTGCACACCCATATCGGGCGCTATCACATCCTCCAGGGCATCGATCTCACGGTGCCGGAAGGACAGGTCACGATGCTGCTCGGCCGCAACGGCGCCGGCAAGACCACGACGCTGCGCACCATCATGGGGCTGTGGCAGGCCTCGAAAGGCGAGATCACCCTGGCAGGCCAGCGCATCGAGAGCCTTGCGACGCCCGACATCGCGCGGCTCGGCGTCGGCTACGTGCCGGAGAGCATGGCCGTGTTCTCCGATCTCACGGTGAAGGAGAACCTGGTGCTGGCGGCGCGCGACGCGCCGCTCGACGACAAGCAGCTGGATTGGATCTTCGGCTTCTTCCCGGCGCTGCGCCGCTTCTGGCTGTCGCGCGCGGGAAGCCTGTCGGGCGGGCAGAAGCAGATGCTGTCGATCGCCCGCGCGATCGTCGAGCCGCGCAAGCTGCTCCTGATCGACGAGCCGACCAAGGGCCTCGCGCCCGCCATCGTGATGGCGCTGATCGAGTGCCTGAAGGAGATCAAGCGCAAGGGCGCCACGATCCTGATGGTCGAGCAGAATTTCTTTGCCGCCCGCGAGCTCGGCGACAACGTGCTGGTGATGGACAACGGCACCATCGTTCATCGCGGCGAGATGGCGGCACTCGCCGCCGACGTGCCGCTGCAGGAGCGGCTGCTCGGCCTGAGCCTGGAGGCGCATCAGTGACAGACCTTGCCGCAACCGATCCGCTGCCGAAGCCGAAACGCGATCTCGCGCCGATCCTGCTGCCGCTCGCGCTCGCGCTGCTGATGATCCCGCTGATCGGATCGACCTCGTCCTGGCTGACGCTGACCGTCGCGAGCCTCGCCATGGGCATGATGATCTTCATCATGGCCTCAGGGCTAACGCTGGTGTTCGGCCTGATGGACGTGCTCAATTTCGGCCACGGCGCCTTCATCGCCGTCGGCGCCTATGTCGCGACCCTGGTGCTGGCGCCGTTCGCGGCGTCCATCCAGGCCGATTCGCTCTGGATGAACCTCGCGGTGCTGGGGCCAGCCGCGCTGCTCTCAATGGCGGTGTCGGGTGCGCTCGGCCTCGTCGTCGAGCGCGTGCTCATCCTTCCCGTCTACGGCCAGCACCTGAAGCAGATCCTGATGACCACCGGCGGCCTGATCGTCGCCGAGCAGACGCTCTATGCGCTGTGGGGGCCGCAGATCATCCCGATGCCGCTGCCGGCCTCGCTCCGCGGCTCCTTCATCATCGGCGACGTCGCGATCGCCAAGTACCGCGTGCTGGCGATGCTGATCGGGCTTTCCGTCTTCATCGCGATCCAGCTCGTGCTCAACCGCACCAAGCTCGGCCTCCTGATCCGCGCCGGCGTCGAGAACCGCGAGATGGTGGAGGCGCTCGGCTACCGCATCCGCCGCCTGTTCCTCGGCGTGTTCATGACCGGATCGGCGCTGGCCGGCCTCGGCGGCGTGATGTGGGCGCTTTACCGCGAGCAGGTGCACGCCTCCATGAGTGACGACCTCACCGTCCTGATCTTCATCGTCGTCATCATCGGCGGGTTGGGATCGATCGGCGGCTGCTTCATCGGCGCCATCCTCGTCGCCATGGTCGCCAATTACGGCGGCTTCCTGGTGCCGAAGCTCGCCCTCGTCTCCAACATCCTGCTGATGGTCGCCATTCTGATGTGGCGGCCGCGCGGCCTCTATGCGGTGACCAGCCGATGATGATCCTTTCAGGCGATCCGCCGCGCAGCCGCGTCCTGACGCTCGTTCTCGTCGTCATCATCCTGGCGCTGGCGGCAACGCCATTCCTGTTCCCGGGCGCCAAGGCACTGAACGTCGCGGCCAAGATCTGCATCTTCGCAGCCCTCGTCGCCTCCTACGATCTCCTGCTCGGCTATACCGGCTCGGTGTCGTTCGCCCACACCATGTTCTACGGCATCGGCAGCTACGCGATCGCGATCGCGCTGTACGGCATGGGTCCGAACTGGGCCGCGGTCGCCACCGGCATCGTCGCCGGCCTGCCGCTCGCAGCCCTGCTTGCGCTCGCCATCGGGCTGTTCTCGCTGCGGGTCGCGGCGATCTTCTTCGCCATGATCACGCTCGCGGTCGCCTCGGCCTTCCAGGTGCTGGCCTCGCAGCTGTCCTGGCTGACCGGTGGTGAGGACGGGCGCAGCTTCCAGCTGCCGGAGCTGCTGCGCCCCGGCACGGTGCTGATCTCCAAGAACCTGTTCGGCTTCGAGATCAACGGCCGCATCCTGACCTTCTACCTGGTGTTCGCGATCTCGGCCCTGATGATCCTCGCGCTGCTGCGCGTCGTGAACTCGCCGTTCGGGCGCGTGCTGCAGGCGATCCGCGAGAACCGCTTTCGCGCCGAGGCGCTCGGCTTCCGCACCGTGTTCCACCTGACCTACGCCAACTGCCTCGCCGCCCTCGTCGCGGCCAGCGCCGGCATCCTGAATGCGCTGTGGCTGCGCTATGCCGGTCCCGACACCTCGCTGAGCTTCTCCATCATGCTGGACATCCTGCTGATGGTGGTGATCGGCGGCATGGGCACGATCTACGGCGCGATCATCGGCGCCACCATCTTCATCCTCGCCCAGAACTATCTGCAGTCGCTGATGGGCGTCGCCTCCAAGGCGGCGGGCGAAGCCGGGCTGCCGTTGCTGCCGGGGTTGTTGCATCCCGACCGCTGGCTGCTGTGGCTCGGGCTGCTATTCATCGCCAGCGTCTATTTCTTCCCGACCGGCGTGGTCGGACGGCTGCGCCATGGCGGCGGCAAGAAGCCCGCAGGACCCGGGCATTAACCGATGATTCACGATGCGGCGCCGCGATTGCAGCGCGCGCGACAGAAGCGCCGCGTGCGATGGGCGCAGCGCTAGGATGGATGCGATCACACGAGCCGGATTAATGCTTAGGTAACTGGCTTTCCTAAGGTTTGCGCCATTTGTGCGGTGTATTCGTGGTCCTCCAGCGAGGGGGAATGCGCCAGGTCTTTGCCAAGGTAGCAGCCGGAATGTCTCTAGCCGCGAGGAACGGCTGGGAGGCCTTGGCGCGCCGCGGTCCTGTCCTGTGGCTGACCTTGTGCGGCGTATTTCTGGTCGCGGGCATTTTCATCGTCACGGCCATGGCGGTCGGCGAATTCCGCGAGCGGACCCTCGCCAACCGCGAGCGTGAGCTCGAAAACACGGTGAAGCTGATCGCGCGGCATTTCGATCAGCAATTCGAGGATTCCGACGTCGTCGCCGCCGACCTGATCGGACAGATGAACCTGCCGGAGATCACCTCGCCTGCGATGTTCCGCGAGCGCCTGTCCGGGCCTGCCGCCAACCAGATGCTGCGCAGCAAGATGAGCTCCGTGTCGTATCTCGGCGACATCGCGATCTACGATGCCGAGGGCGAGCTGATCAACTGGTCGCGGGCCCAGCCGCTGCCCAAGATCAACGTCTCCTCGCGCGGCTATTTCAAGACATTCAAGCTGAATCCGCAGTCCGAGCCGGTGCTTCTGGAATCGGTCCGCAGCTTCATCATCAACAAATGGACCACGATCGTCGCACGCCGCTTGAACGGCGCGGACGGCACCTTCCTCGGCGCGATGGTGCGGCGGATCAATCCAGACAGCTACCAGCACTATTTCGCCTCCGTCGCCCTCGGCGAGGGTACGGCCATCTCCCTGTTCGACCGCGAAGGCAAGATGCTGGCGCGTCATCCGCATCGCGAAGAGCTGATCGGGCGGAACTTCAGGGATGCGCCACTGATGCAGAAGGTGCTGGCGCAAGGTGGTCATCAGAGCCACCGCGGCAACAGCCCGATCGACGGCGAGGAGCGGCTCGGTTCGGCCGCCTCGCTGAAGCACTTTCCGCTGGTCATCATCGCCACCAACACCACAGCGGCCGCGCTCGCGGACTGGCGCCACCAGACCGGCTTCCTGGTGGCGACCGCTGCCCTCTCGGCCGCCACCATCGCGCTGATCCTCTATCTGATCATCCGCCAGATCAACCGGCAGAACCGCGAAGCCCAGCAGCGCATCGAAGCGGAGCGGCTGCGGCTCGACACCGCCCTCAACAACATGTCGCAAGGGCTGATCCTGTACGACGCGGGCGGCACCATCGTCACCTGCAACCGCCGCTACGCCGACATGTTCGGCCTGTCCCACGACGTCATCAAGCCCGGCTGCCACATCCGCGAGGCGATGTATCATCGCAAGGAGCGCGGCGCATTCGATGGCGATGTCGAAGCGTTTTGCGCCGACGTCATGAGGGTCGTCGCCGAAGGCACGGTCTCGACGAGAACGCATCAGCTGGCCAACGGCCGCGCCTTCCAGGTCATCAACACGCCGCTCGCGCAGGGCGGCTGGGTCGCCACGATCGAGGACATCACCGAGCAGCGCAATCTGGAGCAGGAGCGCGACCGCAACTACACCTTCCTGCGCGAGATCATCGACCATATCCCGTCACGGATCACCGTGAAGGATGCCCGCACGCGGCGCTACCTGCTGGCCAACCAGGTGGCCGAGCAACAACTCGGCGAAACCAGCAAGACGATCGTCGGCAAGACCGCGTTCGATCTCTATCCGGCAGAAACCGCCGGGATCATCACCCGGGACGACGACAAGCTGCTGCAATCGCCGGACGGGCTGTTCCTGGACGAGCACGTGTGGACCACGCCAAGCATCGGACGGCGCTACATCACGTCCACCCGGATCGGAATCCGCGACAGGTCGGGCGAGCCGCGCTACATCATCAATGTCGTCGAGGACGTCACGGAGCGGCGGCGCGATCACGAGAAGATCGCGCATATGGCGCATTACGACGCGCTGACCGACCTGCCGAACCGGGCCCTGTTCCGCGAGCAGATCGAATGCGAGCTGGAGAAGATCGCCGAAGGCGGCCAGTTTGCGCTGCTCTACATCGACGTCGACGAGTTCAAGGGCATCAACGATTCGCTCGGTCATCACGTCGGCGACGAGCTGTTGAAGGCGATAGGCGGCCGTCTGCGCGGCTGTCTCAAGCAAGGCGATTTGATCGCGCGGCTCGGGGGCGACGAATTCGCCGTGATCCAGACCGACATCGGGTCTTCCGCCGACGTGCTGTCCTTCGTGAAGCGGATCTACCAGGCGATCCGGCAGCCTTATCATTGCCTCGGCCATCAGCTCTCCACCGATGCCAGCATCGGCATCGCGCTGGCGCCCCAGGACGGCGCCGATCTCGATCAGCTGGTCAAGAACGCCGACCTCGCGATGTACGGGGCCAAGGCCGAGGGGCGGCGCACCCACCGCTTCTTCGAGCCCGCAATGGATGCCTGCGCCAAGGCACGCCTCAGCATGGAGCAGGATTTACGCCAGGCCCTCGTCAACGGCGGCTTCGAGATTCACTATCAGCCGCTGGTCGACCTGCGCTCGGGTGAAGTCTCCGGCTGCGAGGCGCTGCTGCGCTGGCGCCATCCCCAGCGCGGCATGGTGTCGCCGGCGGAGTTCATTCCGGTCGCCGAGGACACCGGCCTCATCACCGAGCTCGGCGACTGGGTGCTGCGCACCGCCTGCAGTGAGGCCGCGACCTGGCCGGCGCATGTGCGCCTCGCGGTCAACGTCTCGCCCGTGCAGCTCAAATGCGACACGCTGGCGCTGCGAATCGCGGGCGCGCTCGCCGCCTCCGGCCTCGACCCGCGCCGGCTCGAGCTCGAGATCACCGAGGCCGTGCTGATCCGCGACGACGAGGCGGCGCTCTCGATCCTGCACCAGTTGCGGTCAATCGGCGTGCGCATCGCGCTCGACGATTTCGGCACCGGCTATTCCTCGCTGAGCTATCTGAAGCGCTTCCCGTTCGACAAGATCAAGATCGACCGCTGCTTCGTCGTCGACATCGCCGAGGCGAGCGGCTCGCCCATCATCGTGCAGGCGGTAGTGAACATCGCGGCCGCCAGCAGCATGACCACGGTCGCCGAGGGCGTCGAGACCGAGGCGCAGCGCGACATGCTGCGCGCGCTCGGCTGCACGCAGATGCAGGGCTATCTGTTCAGTGCACCGAAGCCGGCCAGCGAGGTACGCAAGCTGTTCGGTCCCTCCGATGGCTTGCCCGTGGCTGCGGTGGCCTGATGCCGAAGTCGCGCAAGGCGCTCGATGTCGCCGATTCCTACGCCGTCCGGCTGATGCAGCACCTCGTGGTGCCGACCTTCGTGATTGACCCGAAGCGCCGCGTCGTGATCTGGAACAGAGCCTGCGAGCGGCTGACCGGCGTCGGGGCCGCCGAAGTGATCGGCACCAGCAAGCACTGGCAGGCATTCTACGAGACGAAGCGCCCCTGCCTTGCCGACCTCGTCGCGCTCGACCGGCCCGAGCAGTTGCCGGAGTATTATTCGGAATATGCCGCGCGCGGCCACAACGGGCTCGGCTTCTCAGCGGAGAACTGGTGCGTGATGCCCAAACTCGGCAGCCAGCTCTATCTCGCCATCGACGCCGGCCCGATCCACGACGAGGCCGGCAACCTGATCGCGGTGGTGGAGACTCTGCGCGACCTCACCGACCAGAAGCGCGCCGAGATGGCGCTGAAGGAGCTCGCGACCAAGGACGGGCTCACTGGCCTCGCGAACCGCCGCGCCTTCGACCAGATGCTGCTCGGCGAATGGGCCCGCGCCCAACGCACGCAGAAACCGCTGGCCCTGCTGTTCGTCGACGTCGACCATTTCAAGCTGTTCAACGACCAGCACGGCCACCAGAGCGGCGACGAGTGCCTGCGCGCGGTGGCTGACGTCGTCAGCCGGCATGCGGTGCGCCCGCTCGACCTCGCCAGCCGCTATGGCGGCGAGGAGTTTGCGCTGATCCTCCCCGAGATGGATTGCGACAGCGCCTGCATGGTGGCCGAGGCGATCCGCTGCGCCGTGATGGCCTTGGCGATCGCCCATGGCGCGATCGGCGCCGGCGACCACGTTACCCTCAGCGTCGGCGTCGCAAGCCATATTCCCGGCGGTGCCGACGGCGGCCCCGACCGGCTGCTCGGCGCGGCCGACGAGGCGCTCTATGTCGCCAAACGCCTCGGCCGCAACCGCGTCATCTGCGCCGAACGGGTTTTGGCCGAATTCGCCGCCCTCGGCGGCAAGCCGGTTCCGGACCCGGTCAAGCGCAAATCGGCCTGAAGCGCGCTTCCATCGAGAAGCGGTTGCCCGCCCCGCGCCAATCGGCTAAATGAACCTCGACTAGCACCCGTAGCTCAGCTGGATAGAGCGTTGCCCTCCGAAGGCAAAGGTCACACGTTCGAATCGTGTCGGGTGCGCCATTTTGTGATTTGCGCGATATTGTCACCGATTGACGCGCAGCTCCCTCGATGCGGCGCGCTACCTCAATTAGCCCTACCTCAACTAGCTCTCGGCAGGCGGCTTCATCTGGCCGGTCGCTTCATCAATCTCCCTGATGGCCTGTATCGCGAAGCACACCCCAGATCAGGATAGAGTGACCAAGCGCGAAGCAGCGGAATGTCGCTCGCGCTACCGAACCGCCCCACATTCACCAGAGCCTTTTCGATCACGTCTTCGATGCAACGGCCTCGGCTCGCGTGAGCCAGTTCTGCCCGCCGGAGCCTCTCTCCCGGAGCGACGAATGTTACCGATTGGCGGCGAGATACCGGGCTTGGCGCGACGTACACCGTCCCCCAAATCTCACGTCGGATGTTCAATCGCATCGACATAGCCCGGTTCACATGGGGGAGCGTGCGCGTTGCGCACCTCCGTCTGCCGCCCGCGGCGGACGCAGGTGATGCATCGCTCGCGCTGCCTGGAGCGATCGCGGTGGGGTTTAACGGCCAGAAGAACGCCGCTGTAATGCTGGCGAATGGACGCACGGTCGCTCGCGATGCGCCTGCCGGAACAATCGGTCTGACCGGCGGAGAACCGGTCAAATGGGTGCGAACAACTTCGCCCGCTGAAGTGGTAGAAATTTCAGCGGATGGCTCGCTGCGGAAGCAAATTGCCGAGGAACTTGGTGCTGAGGGCCATGCCGATCTTGCCGATATTCATGGCTGGGAGAACTTTCACGCATGGGCGATCGTTGACCGTTTCCGCGCAGCCGCGCGCGGGAGGCATCATTTGAACGACGTCGAACGCGATTCATTGGTGCGGACCCTCTACGCGATTGTCTTGTGCGGAAAATTCGGAGGGCGGGCGATCGAGCGCTCAAAAGGCTCGCTGGATACTCGGCGCCTGCGCAGAGTGCTGGATTTTGTAGAAGCACACACCGCCACGGATCTGACGCTCGCGCGGCTGGCCGAAGTTGCGGCACTAAGTCCGTTTCACTTTGCCAGGGCGTTCAAGGCCGCCACCGGATCTGCGCCGCATCAATATGTGTCGAGCCGCCGCCTAGAGCACGCGCGCCAACGCCTTCGGAACACGCCCGATAGCGTTGAAGCGATCGCCGCCGACCTCGGCTATTCGAACATCAATCATTTTCGTCGTCAGTTCCGTGCCCGGACAGGTCTGTTGCCGTCTGATATCCGCGCGCGCTGAAGCAAAAGACAGCAAGAATCGACCTGCCGCGCAGCGGCCTCATGCCTCTAGGTTCGCGTGACCGGAGAGCCAAGCCGTTTTTGTGAACGACGGCCTGCTGACATGCTGAAGCGGAGGCGCAGGATAACCATGACTCAAAACGAAAACATTTGGCTATCGCGTCGTTCGATGACACTTGGCATCACCGCGGCGGCGGCTACGGCGGCTGCAGTCGGTCGAACAGACGCCCAAACGAATCAGTCGGGAGACCCAACCCGTGTTCTCGCGGGAAAAGTCGCGCTGATCACCGGAGGGCCGCGCAATCTCGGCCGCGCATATGCAGCAGGACTCGCAGCGGACGGTGCGAGCATCATGATCCACTATCATGACGTGGGCGATCGAGCTGATGCCGAGACTGCAGCGCACCTTGTCCGCGCACAGGGTGCTCGTGCCGCCACTATCGAAGGCGAACTCCACGACATGCCGACGCACTCGCGCCTCGTGGAGGCGACGCTGCGCGAATTCGGTCGCATCGACATACTGATCAACAACGCCGGTCGCATGGTCAAGAAGCCGGTGGCCGAAATCAGCGAGGCCGAATACGACGACGTGTTCGGAGTGAACGCCAAGGCGAGCTTTTTCATAATGAAGGAGGTGAGCCGTCATCTTCCGGACGGTGGGCGAATCATTAATGCATGCTCGTCGCTGATCGACGGCTACCTTCCCAACTATGCGTTATATCAGGGATCGAAAGCAGCTCTCGAACAGTTCACGCGCTCCATGGCGCGCGAACTCGGGGCTCGCGGTGTCACGGTCAATGCCGTTGCGCCCGGCCCAATAGATACACCCTTCTATCGGGCGCCCGAGGACGCGGCCGCCATCGCCTACGCGACGCGTCTTTCTGTAGCGGGGCGCCTCGGCGCGGTCTCCGACGTCGTTCCGCTGATTCGGTTCCTTGCGTCGCCAGCATCGCATTGGGTCACGGGCCAGACTGTCTACATTAACGGCGGCTACACCGGGCGATAAACTACTCGAAAGCGACGCACGAAAGATCTTTCGATCTCATCATTGGCGGCATTGCGTAAGATTTGTCCGGGCGTTCGATATTCCCCGGGGCACAATCCGGAGCTGCTCGCGATGATGACCCCGGCGCTGGGCAGCGCACTGGACGAGAGCTCCGCGCGCAGGAAGCAGCGCCTCTCACCCACTGACCCGCAGCACCCGAACCGTGAAGACGAGCACGAGGCCGGCCCTCACGTCAGCATCGCGATGATCGCCTGGAGCTGGTCGGACGCTGCCGTCACCAATCCATCGTATGACGTGTGGCCGTGTGCGGCGGCCTTCAGGATGCATTCGGCGACGGCCGCTTTCAGGCCGAACACCGATTGATGGGCCGGCACACTCGCCATCACGGTCTCCAGCGCTTGACGCATGGTGTGAATGAGCTCGGAGCTGTATTGCATGGGCTGTCCTCCGCGGGCTCATATTGGGTCGCGTGCCCATGCTTGCCACTCACAAGCCTGAGATTGTTTTTTGAATCGGTCGAGACCCAGCGCCTCAATTCAAGCGCCAGAT
Source organism: Bradyrhizobium sp. SUTN9-2 (assembly GCF_003122645.1). Classification (NCBI taxonomy): domain Bacteria; kingdom Pseudomonadati; phylum Pseudomonadota; class Alphaproteobacteria; order Hyphomicrobiales; family Nitrobacteraceae; genus Bradyrhizobium; species Bradyrhizobium sp. SUTN9-2. The sequence continues at coordinate 1,013,680 of NZ_LAXE01000001.1, read as the reverse complement.
CGCCGCATTGAGCACACCGGCGAACGCGACCCAGGCTGCGTAGGGCACGAACAATCCGGCGGCGAGTCTGTCGCGTGACAGCTCGAGACCGATGTAGGTCACGATCGCGATGAACAGGCCGACGAGAATGACGAGCGCGGCGCCGATCTGGTGCATCGTGAACATGACCGGAGACCAAATGAAGTTGAGCGCCATTTGCGCCGCCCAGGCCAGCATCGCCTTGCCCCTGGGCTCACGGCGAAAGGTCCGCCATCCCGCAACAGCGATCAGAACGTAAAGGATGGTCCAGGCGATCGGGAACGCCCAGTTCGGCGGGACGAAGCTCGGCTTGGCAAGGCCGGCATACCATTCACCGGGGGGATTGGTCGCTCCGATCAACCAGCCGGTGCCGACGACGCCCGCCACGAAGACCAACAACTGAAGCATCCGTCACCTCGCCCTTCTCATCATCCGATTGTAACATCCTTCCATGAGCCAATCCGACTCGATGCCTGGCGCAGCCGCGGCCGTGCGACGAGAAGCGATGCGCTGAGCGCCATGGCAAAGTCCTGCGTCTTCTCGCAGCAGCGTCGGATGGGTTGCCGGCGTTGACGGAGACGGCCTGACCGGGGCGAGCCCGATTGGGGGAGAATTCGGCCCGTCCTGCGGTTGAGGAACGCATGCGGGCGCGCTAAAGGCAAGCGGGCGCGCGCGGATCCGCAGTCGGACGAACCGCCGCCAGTGGATTCAGCAATTGGTTACAAAGTTATCCCATCGACGCGACATTGACGGGCTCCGGGCGATCGCCGTCTTGAGCGTATTCCTCTATCATTTGGACGTTCCGCCGTTCGGCGGCGGCTTCGTTGGCGTCGACCTGTTTTTCGTCGTGTCCGGCTATCTGATCTCTCGGATCATTCTCAGCGAGGCAGATCGCGGCGAATTTTCGCTCCAGCGATTTTACGAGCGCCGCATCCGGCGCCTCTTTCCCGCAGCGATCGTCACCATCATCGGCATCTTGGCCGTCGGTGGCCTCTGGTTCTCTCCGGAGCTTTTCAAGGGCCTGACTCAAGACGCCGTGGCTACGCTGGTATCGGTCTCGAATTTCTACTTCTGGCGCGGCAGCCACGCCTATTTCGCCAACTCGACCGATCCCAGCCCCGTGCTTCACTTCTGGTCGCTGGCCGTCGAGGAGCAATTCTATCTGTTTTGGCCCGTGTTCATTCTGCTGGGGCGCCGATTGCTCGGTCGCGCACTGCCTTTGCTCATTCTTGGCATCGCAATTCTTTCGCTCGGCGTCGCGCAAGCGACACTCGCAACCGACAGCTCGGGTGCTTTCTACCTGCCGACCTGTCGCGCCTTCGAATTTGCGATCGGAGCGCTGGTCATCTTTGCTGAGCAGAGGCTGACCTTCCAGGCCGGAGCGCGCTCGCTGTTGGCTGCCGCCGGATTCGGTTTGATCGCTTACGCGGTCGTCAGCTTCGACAGTGCGACCTCCTTCCCTGGCGCGACGGCCCTCATCCCATGCCTGGGTGCAGCCTGCGTGATCTTGGCGGGCGAGCGTCACGTCCTTTCGCCTGTCCTGACCAATCCGCTGAGTGCGGGGATCGGGCTGGTGTCCTACTCGCTCTACCTCGTGCACTGGCCCCTGATCGTCTACGCAAACTACATCCTGGGCGACGACGCCAAGTCGGTTGCGGTGAAAGCGCTGATCGTCGCCCTCGCGATGACGCTGGCTGTGCTGATGTATCGGCTGATCGAACAGCCTTATCGCGCGGGTCGCTCGTCACTGCTGCGAGTCGCCGGCCCCGCCGCCGCGACGATCGTCGCGCTCGCGATTGTTGCATTTGTGGCCAACCGCCAAGATGGCTGGCCATGGCGGCTCCCGGCACAGGCCCGCGAGGTCGCCGATCTGCAGCGATTCGGCTTCTGGCCGTGCGCCAAGAGCGCACAATCGAAATGTGCCTTCGGTTCATTGAGCGACCCCGTTGGCGTGCAAGTGCTCGGCGACTCCTTCGCCGAGCATTATGTCGCAGCGCTGGACCCGGCGGCAAAGCGCGCCGCCGTCCGGGGAGAGGCCTATACGGCCGAAGGTTGTCCGTTGCTCGTCGGCCTCGTGCGAGCAGCTTTCGACGGCTCGCAGGACTGCAAACGCCAGCGCGATACCTACCTCGCCGCGATCAGGCAGAACCAGGCTCCAATCGTGCTCAGTCAATCCTGGATGACCTACGGCGATGCGCTCCGCAACGAGCTCGCGCCGGAGGTCAATGCACCGGCCCTGCAGGTCTGGCGGGCCGGCATCGAGAACACGATCCATGAGCTGGGCGGCAGCGGACGACGCATCCTGATCATAGCGCCCGGAGTCGAGCCGGGCTGCCGCAGTCCGATGTCCCGCTTCGCACCGGGACCCCTCTGGCACGCGCCAAGCAAGCCCTGTCCTGCTGTGCCCCTTGATCGCGTGCAGGCCGACAATCGCGAATTCCACGCCATGCTCGAGGAGATCCGGAGCCGCTACCCGAACCAGGTCTTTCTGCTCTATCCAGAACGCTATTTGTGCGGAGAAGCCGAGTGTCCGACCGCCATGGACGGCCTCTGGCTCTATTGGGACGTCAATCACCTCACGGTCGCAGGTGCGCAGCGCGTTGGCGACGGAGCCTCAAGCCAGCTCCTTGAGTTCATCCGTGGCAAGTAGGAGCCTCTGCCTCTCCCAAGCGATCGCGGCCGAGCCGAAGCCATCTCGACTGAACGGAACTGACGAGCGCCTCTCGTCACGAGCCTGAGATAGCTTTTGACCCTGCCGCGATTGTGCAGCTCAATTCAGCCGCCGGATCGACGGAAGCATCCCTCAGCTCGCGCATCTCGATTGTATCATCTTTCCATGAGCGAATCCGACCCGACGACCGGCGAGCCCTCGCCTGTCCGCAAGATCATCCATATCGACATGGATGCGTTCTATGCCTCTGTGGAGCAGCGCGACAATCCGGAGCTGCGCGGCAAGCCGGTCGCGGTCGGCGGCTCCGCGGAACGCGGCGTCGTTGCGGCTGCGAGCTACGAGGCTCGAAAGTTCGGCGTTCGCTCGGCCATGCCGTCGGTGACGGCGAAGCGGCAATGTCCCGACCTGATCTTCGTCAAGCCGCGCTTCGAGGTCTACAAGGCGATCTCCAGGCAAATCCGCGACATCTTTGCCGAGCACACGCCCGTCATCGAGCCGCTGTCGCTGGACGAAGCCTATCTCGACGTGACGGAGAACCTGCAAGGCATCCCGCTGGCGCGGGACATCGCGCTCGAGATCCGCGCGAAGATCAAGGCGGAGACCGGCCTCACCGCGTCGGCGGGCATCTCCTACAACAAGTTTCTGGCCAAGCTCGCGTCCGATCATCGCAAGCCCAACGGCCAGTTCGTGATCTCGCCGGAGATGGGGCCGGCCTTCGTCGAGCCGCTGCCGGTCGGCAAATTCCACGGCATCGGTCCGGCGACGGCTGCGAAGATGAACGCGCTCGGCCTGTTCACCGGCCGGGACATCCGCAACCAATCCCTGGAGTTCATGAACGCGAATTTCGGCAAGTCAGGCGCGTATTATTATTGGATATCGCGCGGCGTCGACGAGCGGCCGGTCCGCGCCAACCGGATCCGCAAATCCGTCGGCGCGGAGAACACGTTCTCGACCGACCTCGATGCGTTCGACGCGCTTGCCGCCGAGCTAAGGCCGCTCGTCGACAAGGTCTGGCGGCATTGCGAGGCGACGGGCAATCGCGGCCGCACCGTCACCCTGAAGATCAAGTTCGCCGATTTCGAGATCATCACGCGCAGCCGATCCGTCGCGGCGTCCGTTGCCGGACGCGACGATCTGGAGCGGCTGGCCTGCGGCCTGCTCGAAGCCGAGATGCCGCTGCCCAAGCGCGTCAGGCTGCTTGGGGTCTCGTTGTCGTCGCTCCACCCCGCCGGCGAGTCGGAGCCGCAGCTGACGCTGGGCATCTGAACGCGGCTTGAGGCCCCTTCGGTGAACGCGGCATCTTTATCCGCGACGCGGCGCCAAACCTGTCGTAGATACACCAGACATGACTTTTCGCGATTGAGTTTGGATGCTTGCCTTATTGATACGCCTCGGACTGCGCTTCGAAGACCGCATCGAGGAACGCCGGTTTGTCGACCAATATGTCCGGGGCAGTCTCGGATGGACGCAGATCGCGATGCTGCTTGGCGCCGCCACCTATGCCAGCTACACGCTCTGGGATTGGGTGCTCTACCCCGAAGTCGTGCCGACCACGCTCGCAATCCGCGGTGGAACCGCCGTGGTCATCCTGCTCCCGCTGACGGCGCTGCTGTCGCGGCGCCGGATGAAGCCATGGGCGGAGACGATCTTTCTCATCTATTGCGTCATCCCGGGCTGCATTCTGCCGAGCATCTATCTCGTGCTTCCCTCGGGCTTCACCTTTGCCGCGCCCGGCATGATGATGATCATACTGTTCGTCTCGACCATGCTGCCCTTGCGGATCGGCTCGCTGGCGATCTTCTGCCTGCTGTCGTGGGTGGCGTTGCTGGTCGCCGAGACATTCGCGTCGACAATGCCGACCGGCCTGAGCTTCATCAACCATTCTCTCGTCGGCAACGCCTACGCATTGTCGCTCTACGCGGTGGCTGCGCGCGAGTACCGGGCGCGAAAGCAGTTCCGGACATCCGAGGCGCTGCAACAGGAAAAGGAACGCTCCGAGAAATCGTTGCGCGATCTGCGCGCGACCCAGGAGCATCTCGTGCAGGCGGAAAAGCTCGCCTCGCTCGGGCAATTGGTGGCAGGTGTCGCTCACGAGGTCAGCACCCCGCTCGGCCTCGCCTTGACGACGTCAACGGCCATGCAGGATGACCTGCAAACGATGAGTGATGCATTGGGCGGAGCATCGGTCCGGCGGTCCGATCTAACCAAGGGCATTGACCGGCTCAAGCAGGGGCTCAACCTGACCTTCGAAAATCTGCACCGCGCATCCGAAATGGTGCACAGCTTCAGGCAGGTCGCGGTCCATCAAGCCGATGAGGACCGGCGCAGTTTCGAGCTCAGGGATTGGCTATCGGAGTTGATGTCCCGGCTCGGGCCATTGCTGTCGCATCATGCCCTGACCGTGGAGGTACACTGCCCGGCGGGAATCAAGCTCAACAGCTATCCCGGAGCGCTTGCTCAGGTGATCAGCAATCTCGCCCTCAACACTGCAGCGCATGCGTATCCTGACAAGAGAGGCGGCCGGTTCGTGATCACGGTAAACCAACCGAATCCGAGATCAGTCCGCCTTGTCTGCGCTGATGAAGGCGTCGGAATCCCTGACCACCTGCAGGCGCACATCTTCGATCCATTCGTCACGACAAGTCGCGAGAAAGGCAATGCCGGTCTGGGACTGCACATCGCGTTCAATCTCGTCACCTCATCGCTCAACGGGCGCTTGCTGCTCGAGAGCAAGGCGAGTCCGGGAACTCAGATCGTCATCGAAATTCCCGTTGAAGAACACGTTGCAAGAGAACCGCGAAGACTAGAGGTTTGACACTATTGCGAGCGGTTCTGTGTCGATCTTCGAGGCACTGCCTGACGTGAAGCTGACAGACCAGCCTCTTTTTCGATTTCGACGCGCTGCTCTGAACAAGATGCACTCCATTGGCTGTTCGTTCGAGCGCGATCGACGTAAAGTTTTTTGCGAACGCAGTTTGGTCGCGCCATTCAATTGACACGTACTGACGGATAGTCGTCGGCGTTTCGCGACGCTGCTCACGCGCGATAGCCTCGATGTCTCTCTCGTGCGGTGGTCCGCGCATGAGGGCGTCCGGTTGATCGCACATGAATGAAGCGCCAATCGCATGAAATCGAAAAGATAAACTGTCGTTTGATTCACCGTCTTGCTTTCGAACTGCGCTTGAAATTTTCGTTGTTCGCCGCTCGAGGAGCTGATCGTGACTCAACTCAACATGCGCTTGTCCGAGGACGAGCAGTCCCGGAACGTACGGAAAGGTGCGCTCGCTGCGATCGTCACTCAGGTCGTGCGTGTAGCGACGCAGACCGGATCTGTGATCCTGCTCTCGCGCCTACTGACGCCAGTCGACTTTGGTACTTATGCAATGGCTTCGCCGGTGCTCGCCTTCGCGGTGCTGTTCCAGGATCTCGGTCTTGGACACGCGACCGTGCAGAAGGACGAGTTGACGCACAACGAGCTGAGTGCGCTGTTCTGGGTGAACCTCTCGGTCGGCGCGCTACTGGCGGCCACACAGGTGGCGCTATCGCCGCTCGTCGCCAGGTTCTACAGCGCGCCAAATCTCGCCCCACTGACATCCGGTATGAGCGTCACGTTGCTGCTCAGCGGCGCTGACGTCCAGCATTTGTCGTTGCTGACGCGACAGATGAGATTCTGGACGCTGGCAGGCCTGGAGTCCGCGGCCGCACTGACTGGATTACTGACCTCTGCCGCGGTCGCGTACGTCTATCACAGCTATTGGGCCATTCTCGCCGGCAGCCTGACATCAGGTCTGGTGCTCGCGAGCGGCGCGTGGCTGAGTTCGGGATGGTTGCCGTCGAGGCCCGGCTCGATCAAGGCTGCACGCGACATGCTGAACTTCGGGCTCGGCGTGACCGGCTACAATCTTGCCGAATTCCTGTCCCGCAATACCGACGGGGTGTTGATCGGCAAGGTCTGGGGGGCTGCCTCGCTTGGCGCGTATAACCGCGCCTACCGGTTGCTGCTGTTTCCGCTTCAGCAAGTCAGCAATCCGATGGTGCGAATCATGCTGCCGACGCTGTCGGGCCTGCTGAAGGAGCCGGAGCGCTATCGGGATTCGTTCCGTCGCGCGGTGCTGCCGGCGCTCCTGCTCGTGTTGCCTGGCGTCGGCTTCATGATCGCGACCGCCGATACGCTGGTCGAAACCCTGCTCGGCGACCAATGGAGCGAGGCTGCGCCGATCTTCGTCGCCCTCAGCATCGCCGGTCTGCTGCAGACCAGCAACAGCCCCGCCAACTGGCTTTTCCTCAGCCAGGGCCGCACCAAGGAATACATGCGCTGGGGCCTGTTCAATGTCTCAACATCGATTCTCGCTTTCATATGCGGGCTGCCGTTCGGACCAGTCGGCGTCGCCAGCGCATACTCGATCAGCGAGTGCGTGCGCACGCCCATCCTGTGGTGGCTGATTGGGCGACGCGGCCCGGTGCGTCATCGAGACCTCATGGAAGTGGTCGGGCCACATCTCGCCGGAGCCCTCGCTTCCGTGGTGACGGTGTCTCTGCTGCATCGCTGGCTGCTGGCGCGTTCGATCGGAGGGATCCCGGAATTGGCAGCCTGCTTCTGCCTTTCATATGCGGTTTCGCTCACGATCGTTGCGCTGTTTCCGGCCTGTCGCGGAGAAATGTGGCGCTACGCACAGAGCATTCGCGGCAGATAATGCGACCGGCACCAGACCGTTCGCAAGACGGCGGAGCTGATCACCACGTCACCAGTCACGCCAAAGCCGCGCGCGCCACGGGAGTGCCGTGGCGCACGTGTCTCCAAAACGTCCCGTCGGGCTGCTCAATGCCTCACATGCTCGAACACCACGATCACGCCGGTCGGTTCGGGCTCATGCGCCATCAGGCGCGTCAGGTCGGAATCGCCCCAATCAGCGAGGCTGACGACTTCGCCGCTCTGGCGGTCGCTGCCGAGCGATCCCGTCGGCTCGAGCACCTTGAGGCCCATCTCGTCGACGAAGAAGGTGTGCTCGCCGAACATGCTGTTGAGCTGCGGCATCGCCGGATGTTCGTCGGGCAGCACCTGGGCGCCGAGCTGGTTGACGGTCTGCTTCACCTGTTCAGATGTGAGCTTCATGAGCTGCTCCGTTGTTGTATCCGGTTTCATCGAGCCAGGCGGGAGCGAGCATTCCCTGCGCCCTTATGCGCTTGGCTCAGAGTCCCGAACAGGTGCTGCGGACAAATGTTCCTGCGAAATGTATTTCGTGATCGCGGGGTTTCATCGGCCGCGTTCGCGGCACAGGATCGCCACAGGATGCACACGATCTATCGATCGACGCGCTACTCGCTGCTGTTCTCGCCGACCGACAGCGCGCAGATGCGTGACAGATATGTGTACGGCAGGCCGGACTCCTCGGCCCAGGCGTTGAACTGCGCCTGCACCTTGGCGAGATCGCCCTTCGACTTGACCTCCTCGGCGATGTCGAGACCGGCAGCGCGCAGGCAGGCCACGACGTCCTTCGACGTCACGAAGCCGTCCCAGCCGACGAAGCGGAGCAGCATCTGGCCGGTGTTGCCGCCCAGCCGGCTGCCGCGCTTGTTGAGGAGGTCGAGCAGGCCGATCTCGTCGGAGGACGGCCATTTCGTCAGAAACTTGCCGAAGCTGCCGTGCTCCTTCGCGATCTCCTGCACGAAGGCGGCGTTGTCGCGCACCGACATGATCTTGGCACCGTTGCGCACGATGCGCGCGTCGCGCAGCAGGCCTTCCCAATAGTCTTCGGGCTGGAACGTGAGCTTGGCGGGCTGGAAATGCAGGAAGGCCTGTTCGAAGCCGTCCCATTTGGAGTCGATCACGCTCCAGGCAAAGCCGGCGCAGAACACCCGCTTGGTCATTTCGGCGAGGATACGATCGTCGCCGAGCTTGGCGAGCTGCTTGAGGTCCGGCTTGGCCGGCATCAACTTGTCCAGCGCCTTGGGCCCGCCCTTGCGCTTCTCGGCGCGGGCGCGAATGGTCTTGAAGGGGGTCATGTGAACACGGGTGTTGAGGGCAGGCCACGACACCAGAATTCGGCGATCCGGTCCAGCCCCCGCATTGCCGCCCCTTGCGCTCTGCGACGGGACGCAGCATGCTGTCGCTCATTGGATTGATGCAAAGGGGCGGCCGGGCTGGTCTGCTTCTTGCTTTATACCGTTTTTGGAATTCCCTGACATTTTGATCTCTCGCCGTCGGATTTTCCATGCGCTGCCTGGTCGTGGCCGACCTGCACTATTCGCTGCCGCAGCTCGACTGGCTGGTCAGCGCGGCGCCGCAATTCGACCTCGTGATCTTCGCCGGCGACGCGCTCGACATTGGCTCGATAGTGGATTTCCGCGCCCAGATCGTGGTGGTGAAGAAGTATCTCGCGCTGCTGGCCGCGACGACCCGCGTGATCCTCTGCTCCGGCAATCACGATCTCGACGAGCGCAACGCCGAAGGTGAGAAGATTTCGCGCTGGATCTCGGAGGTGCGCGAGCTCGGCATCGCCTGCGACGGCGACGGCCTGACGGTCGGCGATACCCTGTTCACGGTGTGCCCATGGTGGGACGGACCCCAGGTCAAGCAACGCCTCATCGAGCAGTTGCGCGATGCCGCAGCCGTCAGGCCGCAGCGCTGGATCTGGGCGCATCATGCGCCGCCGGCGGATTCACCGACGAGCTGGGGCGGCAAGCGCTTCTTCGGCGACGTCGAGCTGGTGCAGTGGATCATGCAATACCAGCCGTCGATGGTGATCTCGGGCCATGTGCATCAATCGCCCTTCATCAGCAATGGATCGTGGTTCGACCGGCTGGGCCAGACCTGGGTCTTCAACACGGGCCTGCAACCCGGCCGTCCCCCGACCTACATCGTGCTCGATCTCGATGCCGGCAAGGCGTTCTGGCTGGCGGCCGGCGAGGCGCAATGGATCGACCTGAATGCGCCGTTGCGGCGGCCCGCCGCCCCCATCGAGGCGCCGCCCGACTGGCTCACATTCTTGGATCGGATTGCCGATCAGAGCCGGGCGAAACCTCAGCCGGCGGCAGGTTGATCATGCTCTGGAGCACTTCGCCGACCATGGCCAGATGCGTGCCGTGGCCGGCATATTGCCGCTTCAGATCGGCGAGGTAGGTGTTGGCGACGTTGAGCCTCTGCGCCAGCATTTTTGCGATCAGCAGCGCCACGCCCGGCTCCCTCTCGAGGAACGCGGCGGCATCCTCGAATTCGTAGACGATGGCGTCGGAGCAGGCGCGTACCGTTGCGGTGTGCGGCTGGCCCAGCAGCACGGACATCTCACCCAGCACCGCGCCGGGCTCGGTGACGGTGGCGACCACCATCTCGCCCTTGAGCACCTCGAGCCTGCCTTGCATCAGCACGTAGAGATGGCCGGAGGTGCCCCCCTCGGCGACGATGATGGTGCCGGCGGCAAGCTGCCGCTCCGTTCCGCCGGTGCAGTAATCGAGGACTGCGCGCATGGTGCGAACGCTCCCGTCGCAGGGGTACACAACGCCGGAAGACTAGAGCACGATCCGTGCCGAGCGGCAATCGGTGGGGGAGCCGGCGGGCGCCGAGGCGCCTCACACCTGCGAGAGCGAGGGCGCCTCTCCGGGCATAATGGCTTGCAGCCCGCCGAAGCGGCGCTCGCGGCCATGGAAGGCGGCGAGCGCCTCGGCAAGATCGCCCGCGTCGAATTCGGGCCACATCCGCTCGGTGAAGTACAGCTCGGCATAGGCGCCTTCCCAAAGCAGGAAGTCCGACAGCCGCTTCTCGCCGGAGGTGCGGATGATGAGGTCGACGTCGCGAAGGCCAGCCTCGCCCGTGACGAGCTGCGAGAAGGCTTCACGCGTCAGGCTGGTCAGCGCGGCCGCCTTGGCCGCGGCATTGAGGATGGCGTCGCGCGCGGAATAATCGACGGCGATGCGCACATGCAGCGCGCGGCCATCGGCGGTGGCCGCCTCGGCGCGCGCGATCGCGGCGGCGATGCCGTCGGGCAGGCGATCGCGGCGGCCGATGACGGAGAGGCGCACGCCGTTCTTGACGAGGCTCTGCACTTCGTTCGCGAGGTAGAAGCGCAGCAGGGTCATCAGCGCCGCGACCTCGGCCTTCGGCCGCCGCCAATTGTCGGTGGAGAAGGCGTAAAGCGTCAGCGTGCCGATGCCCTGCTTGGGCGCGGCCTCGACGATGCGGCGGATGGTCTCGACGCCGGCCTCGTGGCCGCGCACGCGCGACAGGCCGCGCCGCGTCGCCCATCGGCCGTTGCCGTCCATGATGATGCCGACATGAAGCTTCTCGTTGCGGGACGTGATGTCACTTTGCATTGCAAAGTCTCCGGTCAAAAAAGGGGAGATCAGGTCGAGGCGATGCCGAGACGGCCGAGCGGCGGCGCTTCGCGGCCAGCGGCCTTCGCCGCGTCGCGCACCAGCCGCTCGAGCACGGCGAGATAGTCGAGGAAGCGGCGGCGGCCGGCCTTGGTGAGGCGGCAGGTGGTGTGCGGGCGATTGCCCTCGTAGCCCTTGGTCACCTCGACCAGTCCGGCTTCCTGCAGCACGGCAAGGTGCCGGCTGAGATTGCCGTCGGTGAGGCCGCAGAGCTGCTTGAGATCGCCGAACGCCAGCCCCTTGGGATGCGCCATCAGCGAGGTCAGAAGCCCGAGCCTCGCCTTCTCGTGGATCACGCGGTCGAGGCCTTCATAGGAGAAGGGCGCGCTGTCAGTCTTCGACATCGTTGTCTCCGGACGCGAAATGCAGAATGGCCGCCATCAGCGATTGGCCGATCAGGAAAGGTAGGCCCATGGTCCATGGCGACAGCGTGTGGGTTCGGCTCGCGAGCACCACGACCGCGAAGCCGGACACGAAATACCAGGCGCCGGCGAGCGCCACCGTGCGCGGCAGCGAGCGGACCGAGGCAAAGATGCCGAGCGACACCAGGATCTGCCACAGGCCCGGCAGCAGCCACAGCGTCTCGCTCGCGAACTTCCACATCACCACCGCGAGCAGAACGCCGGCAACGCCCGCCGGCAGGAACTGCTCGACCGCCTGGTGGATCATCGCGTCGGCGAGGCCGGAGTGATGGCGCCGCGACCGGGCGCGCATCTCGATGCCGATGATCAATCCAGACAGCGCGGCGGCGATGAACCAGCCGATGAAGAAAACGAGCGGCTCGCCGGTGGGATCATCCAACAACCAGAATTGCAGGACGGCGGTGATGAGCGCAACAGCACCGGTCGCCGCCATCGTCGCCGGGCCGTAACCGCGGAAGGCGGTACCTGCCGCGATCTGGCTGCGGATCGTCACGATGTCGGCCAGCGCCTTGTCGAGATCGCGCATGGGCAACGCCAAAACCTCGTTCCACCCCGACTTTCGCGGGACACCGGTCCCGTTACTTTGTATTGCAAAGTATATGGCACTGCAAAGTAAATGCAAGCCCAAATTGTTGCGGTCAGCCGAACCGACTGGTGCGGACAACTGACGGTTGCGCCTCACCTGCCCTCGCGGATAAGATGGATGCGAGTGCGTTTGCCGGGGGCTGGGGTATGTGGTTGAGGTCGTTGGTCGTTGCGTTCGTGTTGCAGATGAGTGTGTTCGGGGCGAACGCGGCGGGGCCGTTCGGCACCGTCAAGGTCGGCAACTGGGCAGGCGGCGCATTCAGCAATGACGAGACGGGCGCGTTCTCCCATTGCGCGGCGACCGCACCTTACGCCAACGGCGTGAGTCTCTTCGTCGCGCAGAATGCGGCCGGCTCCTGGCTGCTGAGCTTTGCCAGCCCCAGCTTTCGCTTCAACAAGGGCGATACCGCGCCCATCGACTTCATCTTCGACGGCCAGGAGCAGGCGAGGTTGTTTGCGACCGCCGGCACCACCAATATGGTGACGACCATGCTGCCCCCCAACGTCGCTCGCACCTTCCAGAAGGCAAGCCTGATGGTGATCACGACCAACGGGAGCAAGCCACTCCAATTTGTGCTGACGTCGACGGCCCCCCTTATCGCGGCGCTGGCGAACTGCGTCACGCGGGTGAAGGCAGACGGGCTCAGCAAGGCCGGCGATTTCACCAAGGGTGCGGCCAAGCCGGCGGCGACGGCGGAGAAGCAGACGGCAGCGCCGGCCGGCGGCAAACCCGCCCGAGCCAGGAGCGGCAGCGGCTTCGTCGTCAGCGCGAGCGGGCACGTCGTCACCAACCATCATGTGATCGACGGCTGCGTCGGCGACGTCAGGGGCAATCTCACCGGCGAAGCCGCAATGGTGCTGCGCGTCGTCTCGAGCGATGCCAACAACGACCTCGCCCTGTTGCAGGCGCCGTCGACGACGACCTTCAAGGATTTTGCCCGGATCCGCGACCGCTCGATCCGCTCCGGCGATTCCGTGATCGCGATCGGCTTTCCCTATCACGGCATCCTGACCTCGGACTTCAGCGTGACCACCGGCATCGTGAGCTCGCTCAGCGGCATGCGCAACGACTCGCGCTTCCTGCAGATCAGCGCACCTGTGCAGCCAGGCAATAGCGGCGGGCCGCTGTTCGACAACACGGGTCAGGTCGTGGGCGTGGTCACGGGCAAGATTCCAGCCTTGCGGATCGCGGTGGCGACCGGCAACATCCCTGAAAACATCAATTTCGCCATCAAGACCGGAGTGCTGCGCGATTTCCTCGACAATTCGATCGTGCCCTATCAGACCGCCGAGCCAAAGAGCGAGCTCAAGACCACCGACATCGCCACCAACGCCCGGCCTTACACGATGCTGATCTCGTGCAACGCGGCGGAGCAGGCGGAGGCGAAGCGGTAGCTATCGGGGCAAGGCACACCCTGCACCTCACCCGTAGCTGTCATTCCCCGCGAAGGCGGGGAATCCAGTATGCCGCGGCCTTTCGATTCATCACTGCCGTCTCGGAATACTGGATCGCCCGGTCAAGCCGGGCGATGACACCTTTGATGTGCGTCGAGCGCTCCCCTCACCCGTGGCAGCACGCACCCTTCGCCGGCTGCGGCTCGTACTGGTCGCGCAGGCGGACCCAGTCCATCGGATAGGGCAGGCCTTCCTCGTGACGGCCGAGCGGGGTGAGATCGAGATATTGATAAGCGGCGTTCATCATGTCGAGGCCGCGGGCGAAGCAGGAATAGGTGTGGAAGATCGCGCCGGCCTCGTCGCGGAAGAACACGCTGATGCCGGGCAGCTCGGGGCCGTAGAACGGCGTGGTCCCGAAATTGTACATCGGCTTGCCGGTCGCGACCTCTTCCTGTGAGAACGTCACGCCGTAATCGCGGTTGAAGTCGTTGTGGCCTGACGAAACCCAGTCGAAGGTCCAGCCCATCCGTTTCTTGAAGGCTTCGAGCTTTGCGCTTGGCGCCAGCGAGACCGCAACCATAGCGGTGTCGCGCGCGGCCAAATGCGGCACCATGCGCTCGAACCCATCGGCCCAGAACGAACAGCTCTTGCAGGCCGCGTCCCAATCGGGTGCGAACATCACGTGCTGCACGATCAGCTGCGGCCGGCCCTTGAACAGATCGCCCAGGGACACAATGCCGTTCGCCCCTTCGAATTCGTACGCCTTGTCGACCTTGACCCAGGGGAGCCGGCGGCGCTCGTCGGCAAGCCGTTCGCGAGCCTGGGTCAATTCCTTCTCGTGGGCCAGAAGGGCCTTGCGCGCGACGATCCATTGCTCGCGCGAAACGATCTGATGTTGCTGCATGGCGTTCTCCTTGGGGATCAGGCGACGAAAGCATCGAGCTTGTCGAAAATCGAGCTCCAGCCGCGCTGGTGGTTGTCGCGCGCGGTCTCGTCGAAGAACTGGGCGTGTTGAAAGATCATCAAGGTGCCGGCAGCGTCCGGCTTCAGCGAGATCGTCACCAGCGATTCACGCTCCGGCGTCGAGTGCCAGGCCCAGGTGAAGACGAGAAGCTCGCTCGGCACCACCTCGCGATAGCAGCCGCCGGCCTCGAAATATTCGCCGTCGTCGCCGGTGAAGCTGATGCGAAACCGGCCGCCAACGCGAACGTCGAGCTCGGCTTGAAGCGTCGCCGGCTTCATGTTTGGCGGCCCGAACCATTGCGCTAGCTGCGCGGCTTGCGTCCAGGCGGCGTAGACCTTTTGCGGCGGCGCGCGGAGCCGGCGCGTGAGCGTGAGGCTTGGTCGTTCTGCCGGGCGTTCGGCGGTGTTGGCGGCTGCGTTGGCCATGTCTCTTCCTCCACGAAGGCGGCAAGGCGATCAAGATTGTGGGACCAGAACTGCGCATAGCGATTGAGCCAGTTCATCGCCTGCTCCATCGGCTGCGCGGTCAGCCGGCAGGCGACCGTGCGCCCGGTCTTCTCGCGCACGATCAGCCCGGCATCGGTGAGCACGTCGAGATGCTTCATGATCGCCGGCAGCGATACCGCAAACGGGGCCGCCAGCTCGCTCACCGACAGGCCGTCCTGCTCGCCGAGGCGCGCCAGCAAGGCACGACGCGTCGGGTCTGACAGCGCCGCAAAAGTCCGGTCCAGCGTCTCGTCCTGATACTTAACCATGTGGTTTAGTATAGACGCGAGCGCGACAACGTCAAGCCGGAAGGCGCAGACGCGGATCCGCACGAGAGCGTGATCGGGTTGCTGGCAATGCAGCCAAGAAAAAAGCCCTGCCGAACGGCAGGGCTCTCTTCCTCGTCATAACGAATTTTCTACTCGACCTTCAGGCCGGCGAAGTCGACGACCTTCTTCCACTTCTCGGTCTCGGCCTTGATCTCCTCGCCGAACGCCTCGGGCGTCTGCACCCGCGGCTCGCCGCCGAGCTCGACCAGGCGCTTGGCCATGTCGGGCTCCTTGAGCACCGCGTTGACCTCGGCGTTGAGCTTGGCGATGATTTCCTTCGGCGTGTTCTTCGGCGCGCCCATGCCGAACAACGCGCTCGCCTCATAGCCCTTGACGGTGTCGGCGATCGGCTGCACGTCGGGCAGCTGCGGCGAGCGTTCCGTGGTGGTGACGCCGATCGCGCGCAGGCTGCCGGAGCGGATGTGCTGAATGATCGAGGGCATGTTGTCGAAGATCACCTGCACCTGGCCGGCGAGCATGTCGGTGATCGCGGGCGCGGCGCCGCGATAGGGCACGTGCTGCATCTTGCAGCCGGTCATGGCCATGAACATCTCGCCGGACAGATGCACCGAGGTGCCGTTGCCGGACGAGGCCATGTTCACCTTGCCGGGATTGGCCTTCACATACTCGATGAACTCGGCGACGTTCTTGGCCGGCACGTCCTTGTTGACGGTCATCACGTTCGGCACGCGCTGGAACGAGGCGACCGGCGCGATATCGTTCACGAAGTTAAACTTGAGATTCTTGTAGAGCGAGGCGTTGATGTAGTTGGCCGGGTTGACCAGCTGCAGCGTGTAGCCGTCGGGCTCGGCATTGATGACCGATTCGGTCGCGATGTTGTTCCCGGCGCCGGGCTTGTTCTCGACCACGAATTGCTGGCCGAGCTTTTCCGACAGGCGCTGGCCGATCAGCCGTGCCAGGATGTCCGTGGCGCCGCCCGGCGGATAGCCCACCACCCATTTCACCGGACGGGCCGGATAATCGGCGGCAAGGGCCTTCGACAGCGGGGTGGCTGCAAGCGGACTGGCGGCGAGCAGGCCCAGCGCGGTACGGCGAGTGATCATCTCAAGGGTTCTCCCAGTGTTGTTCTTGAAGTCGGATGGCTTGAAAGCCGCGTCGCTGCGGTTGTAACAAAGCTTGCCGCGTGCGGAAAGTGCGCGGGGCACATCACGACGAAAGGATGAGACATGCCGGTCAAGGTTCATGCCCTGGATCATCTCGTGATCAATGTCAGCGACGTCGCGGCAAGTGCTGCGTGGTACGGCAAGATTCTCGGCATGGAAGTCAAGGTGTTCGATCCCGGCGGCGGCAAAGCGCCGCGGACTTTCCTTGAATTCGGTAACCAGAGGATCAACGTCCGGCAACGCGATGCCGACAAGGTGGAGTGGTTCACCGCGAACCATCCCACGGTGGGCAGCGAAGATTTGTGCTTTCTCACCTCGGCCACGCCGGACGAGGTGGTCGCGCATTTGCGGGCACATGGCGTCGCGATCGAGGAAGGTCCGGGCCCGAGGCAAGGCGCCCGCGGCACGTTGCGCTCGGTCTATTGCCGGGATCCCGATGGCAGTTTGATCGAGATCTCGTCGTACGGGGACGCCGGCTGATAGGGCCACGCTGCCCGCCCCGAAAACGTCATTGCGAACCACCGGGTCCGCGCAAAGCGCGGCCCGATGACAGGCTCCGCGAAGCAGTCCAGAATCCTCCGCGGAACCAGTCTGGATTGCTTCGTCGCAAGAACTCCTCGCAATGACGCAGGAGAGAGCTCGGCCCTCTCCCGGGATTTGCTTCACGCGTCGTCCAATGGCAGGAAGACGCAATCATCAAAAGACAGCCGCCGGCAAGATGCGGCTGCACCGGGAGGAGCCATGCCAGTTCAACAGACCACAGCTGGAATCGTGGGCCCGTTCGACGGGCTCGACGTGCCCTGGCTGCTCAAGCTGCGCGCCGAGGTCCGGCGTGATCATCCGTTCCTGATCTGGGCGCCGTTCGACGCGCCGGCGCGGCGCTGGAGCTACGGCGAGTTTCATGAGCGCGTCGGCGCGCTCGCGGCCGGCCTCGCCAGGCGCGGTGTCAAGCCGGGCCAATATGTGCTCATTCATCTCGACAATTGCATCGAGGCGATGCTGGCCTGGTTCGCCTGCGTCGAGCTCGGGGCCATCGCGGTCACCACCAACACGCGTTCGGCGCCGGCCGAGATCGCGTATTTCGCCGATCATTGCGGCGCGGTCGCCGCGATCACGCAGCCGGCCTATGCGGAAGCCGTCGCGCAGAACTGCAACAACATAAGCTGGCTGGCGGTGACCTCGCACGATGCGGGCGCGGCGCCTGCGCGCGGCGTCTCGCGCGGCGACAGCTTCGAATCGCTGTTCGCCGACAGTGCCGATCGTCCCCAGCGCGCGACCGATCCGCTCGCGCCATGCAGCGTGCAATACACCTCGGGCACGACGTCGCGGCCGAAGGCGGTGCTGTGGACCCATGCCAACGCGCTGTGGGGCGCCAAGATCAACGCCGCGCATGAGGACCTTCACGCCGGCGACGTGCACCAGGCGTACCTGCCGCTGTTCCACACCAATGCGCTGGCCTATTCCATGCTGGCGGCGCTGTGGGTCGGCGCCACTTGCGTGATCCAGCCGCGTTTCTCCGCCAGCCGGTTCTGGAGCGTCGCGCGCGAGCACGGCGCGACCTGGACCTCGACGATCCCGTTCTGCATGAAGGCGCTGCTCGAGCAGGATATCCCGAAAGACCACAAGTTCCGCCTGTGGGGCACCGCCATCAACGAGCCGCCGGCCTTTGCCGCCTTCGGCGTCAAGATGATCGGCTGGTGGGGCATGACCGAGACCATCACCCACGGCATCGTCGGCGAGGTGGATCAGCCCAACATCCCGATGTCGATCGGTCGCGCCGCGCCCGAATATCAGATCCGCATCACCGACGACGACGGACGGCCGACGGAGGTCGGCGACACCGGCAATCTCGCGATCAGAGGCATCCCCGGCCTGTCGCTGTTCGCCGAGTACCTGCACAACGAGAAGGCGACGCGCGAGAGTTTTGACGAGCACGGCTTCTTCCTCACCGGCGACCGCGTCGAGCGATTGGAGAACGGCTTCATCAAGTTCGGCGACCGCGCCAAGGACATGCTGAAGGTCGGCGGCGAGAACGTTGCGGCCTCCGAGATCGAGCAGGTGATCGCGCTCGTGCCGGGCGTGCGCGAGGCCGCGGTGGTGGCGAAGAAGCATCCGATGCTGGACGAGGTGCCGGTGGTCTTCATCATCCCGCAGGGCGGCGTCGCAGGCGCTGCGCCCGACTTGCATGATCGCGTGATGGAAGCCTGCCGCAGGAGTCTTGCCGACTTCAAGCTGCCGCGCGAGATCAGGCTCGTCGACGACATGCCGCGCTCGACGCTGGAGAAGGTGGCGAAGGCGGAGCTGCGGAAGCTGGTGGGGTGATCTCGTAGGTGGGTTAGCCGAAGGCGTAACCCACCTACTTCGTTCGGCAATCGCGGAGGCATGGTGGGTTACGCCTGGCGCCTGCGCTTCGCGCAGCCGCGAGGCTAACCCACCCTATGACTACGGCATCCCGAC
>NZ_LAXE01000001.1:924114-993473 GCF_003122645.1 Bradyrhizobium sp. SUTN9-2 | reverse complement strand
AACGACCCCAGCGCGACCGGACGGAACGCCTGCAGCAGCTGCTGGTCGAGCTTGCCGCCCATGCCTTCCATCATCGTGAAGGCGCGGGAGTGGGTGAAGGGCATGCGGTAGGCGCGCTTCTCGACGAGCGCGGCGTAGATGTCGACGATTGTCGTCAGGCGCACGATGTCGCTGATCTGGTTCGACGACAGGCCGTTCGGATAG
Source organism: Bradyrhizobium sp. SUTN9-2 (assembly GCF_003122645.1). Taxonomy (NCBI): domain Bacteria; kingdom Pseudomonadati; phylum Pseudomonadota; class Alphaproteobacteria; order Hyphomicrobiales; family Nitrobacteraceae; genus Bradyrhizobium; species Bradyrhizobium sp. SUTN9-2. The sequence continues at coordinate 993,269 of NZ_LAXE01000001.1, read as the reverse complement.
CCGGAGCCGTCGAGGAATTCGTGGTGATGCAGCACCACGTCCAGCATCTCCGGCGGGAAGCCGCCTTGGGCAGCGAGCGCATCATAGCCGCGGCGCGGATGCTGGCGGACCTCGGCCATCTCCTCGTCGGTGAGCTTGCCGGGCTTGTCGAGCAGCCAGGCCGGAACGAAGGCCTTGCCGACGTCGTGCAGCAGCGCGGCGCGGGTCAGGCGGCGCTGGTCGTCCTCGCGCATGCCGAGATGCTGGGCGAAGGCGACGGCGAAGCCGGTGACGAACAGGCAATGGCGGTAGCTGCCGACATGGTGACAGCCGACCGTGGTGAGCCATTCCCGCAGCGAGGAATGCTTGATCGCCTTCAGGATCTTGCTCTCGGCGGCGATGACGTCATCGAAGGTCAGGGGCACGCCGAGTGGCAGCTTCTCGAACATCTTGGTCAGCACCGCATGCGCCGCCTCGACGCCGCGGTTGAGCGTCTTGCCGCGATCGGTCGCGTCATAGGCCGCGGTGTCCGGGAAGGCGGCGCGGATGCGCTGCAGGATGGCCTCGGCCTGGAGCGGCCGCGAGATGGTGTCGGTGGCCCCGAGCGCCCAGGCCTGCATGGTGCCGTGATGCAGGGCGTCCGCGAGCACGAACAGCCGCGGCATCGAACGATAGGCATCGCCGCGCAGCTTGTTGCGGACCCGCTGCACGCTGTCGGGCGAGCGCAGATTGATGTCGACCACGAGCCCGGAGAGATCGCGCGACGGCTGGGCGGGGATTTCGTCCGTCTTCACCGTGGAGACGTCGCCGACCGCTTTCAGGATGCTGGCGAGCTCGCTGCTCCCGTCGCTCCGATCGGAGGCGAGCAGGAGCCGGCGTTTGGCGGCGGATTTGGCTGTGGCGTTCATGGCTTCCCCCACAAGGACCGGAAACTCGGGCGTATTGGCCGATGAGCCTAAGCCGGATCAGGTTCTCTGGCCCTTAAGAGGCGTGCTCAATGGAACCTTGGGGAATTGCACGCAATTTTACGGATTGGGGTTCGGGGGGGAATTTCACAACCGGCGAAAACAACCCCATGCACAGTAGAACGGGCATTGATGGATAAGGGGAATTTTGGACGCTATCGCCCCGCCGTCCGTTGTCGTCGCCCGGCTCGACCGGGCGACCCAGTATGCTGAGACGGTCCGGCTGAAACCGAGAAGCCGCGGCGTACTGGATGCCCCGGTCGAGCCGGGGCATGACGGTGAGGGTGTGGAGGCGGCTCCAAAACAAATCCGCCGGAGGTTGCCCTCCGGCGGATCAGCTCATTTGGCAATCACGGCTCGACTTACGCCTTCATGCTCGCCTTCACGGCTTCCGCGGTGATCGGCAGGGCGCGGACGCGGGCGCCGCTAGCATTGAAGATGGCGTTGCCGATGGCCGGCGCGACCACGGTGACCGCGGGCTCGCCGACGCCGGTGGCCTTCTCGCCATTGGCGATCACGGCGATCGCGACCTCGGGCGTCTGGCTCATGCGCAAGGGCGTGTAGCCATCGAAATTGGTCTGCTCGATGCCACCGTCCTTCAGCGTCGCCTTCTCGTACATCGCCAGCGACAAGCCCCACAGCGCCGCGCCCTCGACCTGGGCGCGGACATTGTCGGGATGCACCTGCGTGCCGACGTCGGTTGCGACCGTGAGCTTCTTCACGGTCACCTCCCCAGACGGCGCGACGGCGACGTGAGCCACGCACGCCGTCCAGCTCGCGGTCGCCCGCTCCTGCGAGGAGACGCAGGCGACGCCCATGCCCTCGCCTTTCGGCAATTGCTTGGTGCCGTAGCCGGACAGTCCCATCGCGGCGAGCAGCGTGTTGCGCAAGCGCTGCGCGCCGCCGTCGTTCTTGCCGGCGCCGTCGAGCAACGAGATGCGGAACTGCGCGGGATCCTTGCCCGTCGCCGCCGCGATCTCGTCGATCATGCTTTCCACCGCCCAGAAGGTCCAGCCCGGCGCCACCGAGCGAAGCTGGCCGGAGGGCGTGGCGTTGTGCGCGAGCTCGTTCTTGATCGCGCGCACATAATGGTTGGGCACGGTGTAGAAGAAGTCCGCCCCGTTCACCGTAAAGGAATCGAGCGGGCCCTTCTTGTCGACCGAGGGCGTCAGGAAATCGGGGATTCCCCAGCGCGCGGTCGGCCAGGCCGAGACCACGTCGTGGCTGATCGCAATGAGCTTGCCATCGCCGTCCACGCCGGCCTTGACCTTCTGGTAGGTGAGGGGACGCGAGAAATCCATCGTCATGTCGTTCTCGCGCGAATAGATCACCTTCACCGGCTTGCCGACGGCCTTGGCCGCCTGCACCGCCGGAATCATCATGTCGGCATCGAGACGCCGGCCGAAGCCGCCGCCCAGCCACATCTGGTGCATGACCACGAATTTCGGATCGATCCCGGCAGCGCCCGCCGCGATCGCGCCGGAGCGCGTCGCAAACTGGTTGCCGGAATAGATGTGCAGGATGTCGCCCTTGAACTCCGCGGTGGCGTTCATCGGCTCCAGCGGCGCGTGGATGTTGATGCTGGTGGTGTATTCCGCTTCCACCACCTTGGCCGCCGAACCGAAGGCTGCATTGGGATCGCCGTCCTTGACGAAGAACTGGCCGGAATCGTCCAGCTTCTGCAGCCGCTTGGCCTCGTCGAGCAGCGACTCGCTCGACAGCTTCGCGTTCGGACCCGCGTCATAGGCGATCTTCAGCGCCTGGGCCGCCTTCTTGGCGTTGGCGTAGGTGCTGGCGACCGCGACGACCCAGCCCGACGTCGTTGCGGTCTTGTCGTCGAGCGTGACGGCCTTGATGAAGCCCGGCACCTTCTTTGCCGCGCTGTCGTCGACCGATTTCACGGTGGCGCCAAAGCGCACCGGCGGCGTGACCAGCGCGCCATAGGCCATGCCCGGCAGCATCACGTCGATGCCGTACTTGGCCGTGCCGTTGGTCTTGGAGGGGATGTCCAGCTGCGGAACCGAGACGCCGATCATGGTGTACTGGTCCGGCGATTTCAGCTTGATCGCCTTCAGCTCGTCGGGCGAGAAGGTTTTCGTCGCCTTGCCGCTTTTCACGACATCGGCAAACGACATCTGCTTCTTCGATTTCGGATGCACGATCATGGAATCGCGCACCACGAGCTCCGATGCCGGCACGCCCATGGCGGCGGCGGCACCTTCGGTCAATGCGATGCGACCGGCGGCGCCGGCGCGGCTCATCGCTTCGAAGTTCATCATGGTCGACCAGCTGCCGCCGGTGATCTGGGCGCCGAGCACGGGATCGTTGAACTTGGGATCGTTGGAGGCGAGCGCTACGCGCATGTCGCTCCATTTCGCGCCCAGCTCCTCGCAGACGATCTGAGCCAGGGTGGAGGCGATGTGCTGGCCCATATCCGCCTTGCCGCAGGTCACGGTCACCAGCCCGTCCGGCGAGATCGCGTACCAGACGCTCGGCTCGAAATTGGCGGGCGCGGCGGCGGCCGACTGGATGCCGGGCACGCCCGCATAGCCGAGCACGAGGCCGGTCGCGGCGGTGCCGACGAGGAAGGAGCGGCGGCTGAGATCGGTCGTCTCAGGTGTCACGTTCTTGACATGCTTGTTCATGTGGGCCTCCGCTCGCTCGAGGTGGCGGACGCCGTGCGCATCTCGGATGCGGCGCGCATGATCGCCTTCTGGATCCGCGAATAGGTCATGCAGCGGCAGAGATTGCCGTCCATATGGGCGACCACTTCCTCCTTGGTCGGATTGGGATTCTTGGCGAGCAGCGAAGCCGCCTGCATGATCTGGCCGGACTGGCAATAGCCGCATTGCGGCACCTGCTCGGCGATCCAGGCCTTCTGCAAGGGATGATCGCCCTTGGCGGAGAGACCTTCGATGGTGGTGATCTTCTTGCCGGCGACGTCACCGAGCATGGTCTGGCACGAGCGCACGGCTTCACCGTTGACATGCACGGTGCAGGCACCGCACAGCCCGGCACCGCAGCCGAACTTGGTGCCTGTCATCTGCAATTGTTCGCGGATCGCCCAGAGGAGCGGCGTGTCGTTCGCCGCATCCACGGACAGACTCCGCCCGTTGATGGTGAGAGTTGGCATAGGCGTCTTCCCCTGCCGGTGCATGAAGCCGCTTACGGCGGCAATTTGAATGGCGGACGCCCACCGGGCTGGCGTCAGCCTTGCCGGCGAGAATGATCGCGTTCCGACGCGGAGGCAAACGCAATTTGGAACGAGTCGAAAAAGCGCTCGCCACACTCGCTCGTTGTGCGCCGCGCCAAGGGCGTCGACGCAGCCACTGGACACAACAGCGCATGCCTCCGGCATGCGTGCTACGCATTCAGGCAGTTTCTTCGAGGTAACTTGGCGAGCTAAGGTGCAGCTGCCGCCGCTTTCTTCCTTCTCCCCTTGTGGGAGAAGGTGGCGCGAAGCGCCGGATGAGGGGTTGTATCCGCGCACTCGCATTGAGAGAATCATGCGCGGATAGAGACCCTCACCCGGCTTCGCTTTCAGCGAAGTCACCCTCTCCCGCAAGGGGAGAGGGTGCAGCGGTGTCGTGGCGAGGAAAAAGAAAGGGCAGGAACAATGCCGGAGATCAATCGCGACGGCGTCAACATCTACTACGAGGTTCATGGCAACGGGCCGCCGCTGCTGCTCACCCACGGCTATTCCTCAACGTCGGCGATGTGGCATGGGCAAATCGACGCGCTGGCGAAGGACCACACGCTGATCCTGTGGGACATGCGCGGCCACGGCCAGTCCGATTACCCTGACGATGCGAGCGCTTATAGCGAAGACCTCACGGTCGGTGACATGGCGGCGATACTCGATGCGGTCGGCGCGAAGCGCGCCATCATCGGCGGGCTTTCGCTCGGCGGCTACATGTCGCTGGCGTTCTATCGCGCACATCCGGAGCGGGCCCGCGCGCTGCTGATCATCGACACCGGCCCCGGCTTCAGGAAGGACGATGCGCGCGAAGCCTGGAACGCGCGAGCGCTCGCCACGGCCGACCGGCTCGACCGCGAAGGCCTCGATGTGCTGAAATCGGCGACGCGCGAGCGCGCCACCGCGAACCATCGCAACGCCAGGGGCCTTGCGCTCGCCGCGCGCGGCATGCTGACCCAGCGCGATGCGCGCGTGATGGAGCTGTTGCCTGAGATAAAGGTGCCCAGCCTGATCGTGGTCGGCGCCGAAGACACCCCGTTCCTCGCCGCCTCCGACTACATGGCCGCAAAAATCCCGGGCGCACAAAAGGCCGTGATCCCCGCGGCCGGACACGCCGTCAACATCGATCAGCCCAAGGCTTTTGTTGACGCGGTCGCGCCTTTCCTGAAGAACTTGCCTGCATAGGCCGATCGAGCAGGGACACAGGCGATGAAGCTGATGATGCTGGCTGCGGGCACGATGTTGCTGTCGCTCTCTGCACAGGCCGAGCCGATCGGCGCCGTGCCGCCGCGCAAGCCCTTCGCCGCGACCTTGTCGAACAACATTCCGCTCGCCTTCGGCATGGATGCCGAACAAACCGCGCGCGCCCTCGGGCAGCAGCTGCAATATGTGCGGGGACGTCCCGGCCACGAGATCTATCTCGCCTTGCGCAATATCGGCGGCAGCGGCCTGATCCCCCATCGCCACCGCCTGTTCCTGCAATTCCGCCACGGCCGGCTGGCCGGATGGAAGGAGGATTACGGCGAGAACTGGATGTGGGAGTAGTGTTGAGCGCCGATATTTCCGGATCGTCATGGCCGGGCTTGTCCCGGCCATCCACGTTCCCTCGCGCTGAGACAAGACGTGGATGCCCGGGCCTTCGCCTCGCCGAAGCGGCTTCGGCCGCGCAGGCGGGACAAGCCCGGGCATGACGAGCGCGTGGAACGAACGCGACCTCGGATCAATACCAACCAAGAAGGACAACCCGCGTGGGACAGGACATCAAGCTGACGGCCTCGGACAATTTCCAGCTCGGCGCCTATCGCGCTGAACCCGCCGGCACGCCGAAGGGCGCGGTGGTGGTGATCCAGGAGATCTTTGGGGTCAATCACCACATCCGCTCGGTCTGCGACCGCCTCGCCGGGGAAGGCTATGTCGCGATCGCGCCGTCGATCTTCGACCGCACGGCGCCGAACTTCCAGTCGGGCTATTCGCCCGACGAGATCGCGGAGGCGCGCAAGTTCGTAGCCAATCCGGACTGGGCCGCGATGCTGCGCGACACGCAGGCTGCGATCGATGCGGTGAAGAGCGTCGGGCCCGTCGGCATCATCGGCTTCTGCTTAGGCGGCAGCATCGCCTTCGTCGCGGCGACGCGACTGACCGGCCTGAAGGCGGCAATCGGTTATTACGGCGGCGCCGTCGTTCGCTTCGCCGACGAGACGCCGAAGGTGCCGACCCAGCTGCATTTCGGCGAGAAGGATGCCGGCATTCCGCTCGCCGATGTCGAGACCATCAAGTCGAAGCGGCCGGATGTGGAGGTCTTCATCTATCCAGGCGCCCAGCATGGTTTCCATTGCGACGAGCGCGCCAGCTACGACAAGGCCAGCGCAGACATCGCCTGGCCGCGCAGCATGGATTTTTTCGCGAAGCATTTGACGTAGGTAGCGGCCGGCTCTCTCACCGTCATGCCGGGATGCGCCGCGCAGCGGCAGGCCCGGAATCCATCGGGCATCAGAGCCAGTCGAGGAATGGATTCCGGGCTCGCGCTACGCGCGCCCCGGAATGACGAGGGGAGAGAGCCCTAGAACCAGCGCTCGCCGACGAACACGGTGTCGCCGGGCGCGAGTGGCGTGCCGAGCGGCACCACGGCGCGCATGGCGCCGCCGTTCTCGGTGTGCGTGACGGTGACCATGTCGCGCTTGGCGCGCGGCGAGAAGCCGCCGGCGATGGCGACCGCGCTCTCGACCGTCATGTTCGGCACGTATGGATATTGGCCGGGCGCGAGGACCTCGCCGAGGATGAAGAACGGACGATAGGTCTCGATCTCGACCGCCACCGAAGGCTCGCGGATGTAGCCGTTGCGCAGGCGTGCGGCGATCTCGCCGGCCAGCCCCGCCGTGGTGCGGCCGCGGGCGGGCACCGCGCCGATCAGCGGCATGGTGATGGAGCCGCCGGCGTCGATCGCATAGCTGTTGGTGAGACCTTCCTGGCCGTAGACCACGACGCGGAGCTTGTCGCCGGCGTCGAGATGGTAGGAGGGGCCATTGCGCACCGGCACCGCCATCGGCGCGGCGTAGCCGACAGGCATCGGTGCGGGCGAAGCGGCAAAGGAATTGCTGAGCGCTGCGATCGCGCCACCGCCGTTATTGGCGACGACGACCGGCCGCGGCGCATTATAGGGCTGGCCATAGGCCATGGCATCGAGATCGGGACGAGGCTGCACCATCGCGACGGGAGTTGCGGTCTGCATGCAGCCGCCCAAAGCGAGCGCGGCGGACGCTGCCAAGGACGCCAAGTTCGACCATCGAAACGCGCGTGCAACCGGCACCGGACCCATCCTCGAAACGAGACGGCTCCAGTGATGCACCGGTTATGGTTAATAAAGCGTTGAGTGGGGCTCCAACCCTCCCCTGGAGGGGGAGGGTAAGAGGCAGCGCTGTTACGCGGCGCCAGCTGCAGGCTCAATCCCGGGAATAGCCGATCAGCGGTTTCCGCGGGCGGAAAAAGATCATCAGGAGGATGCCGAGAATGCCGAGGACGGCGAAGACCGGCTGCTCCAGCACCAGGCGGATCACCGAGGTCCAGAGCCAGGGCGCCTTGGCCTCGACCCAGGTGCGGAAGGCCGATTGGCTGGCCTGATTGATATCGTTCCAGAACTGGCCGAAGCGGGTGAATTTGAGGGTCTGGTCGGCCACCCAGCGGGCGCCGTCATAGACCATGAAGATGAACCCGCCGGCGAGCAGCAACAGCCCAATCAGTCGGAAAAAGCCGCGGATCATGCCTCACCTACGATGGCCGTCGAAGCGGACGACCTTTTCGGAACGATGCCAGCCAATAGCCGGGCGACGGCAGAAATTCAACCTCTTCAGGGCGTTACGGCACTCATCCAGGCCGCCAAAGGGGCGTTTCCGGCGCCCGAAAGCGTTGACGGTGCGAAAGACCCTCTCTATAAGGGCGCCAACTGGCGGTGGGCGCAATCCCGCCGCCGCTGTTCTTTGAGCAGTTGCAGGCACCCTGGGCTTCAGGACTCATCCGAGCTTGAAGACACCTTGGAGCCTCAGAGACAGCCGCAAGGCGGTCGCTCATGTTCCGGGAACGGCCCAGCAACCGAACACCCTAAATCCGAGCGTCGATTCCGCGGTCAAGCAAGCCGGCGCTACCCGACCAAGACGCGACCGGTACCCGCAAAGGACATTGAGACCATGGCCAATACCACTTCCGCCAAGAAAGCGACGCGCAAGATCGCCCGCCGCACTGCCGTCAACAAGTCGCGCCGCACCCAGATGCGTGGCGCCGTGCGCAACGTCGAGGAAGCCATCGAGAGCGGCGACCGCGCCGCTGCCGTGAAGGCGCTCGCGACGGCCGAGCCCGCCTTGATGCGCGCCGCCCAGCGCAACATCATTCACAAGAACAACGCCAGCCGCAAAGTCTCGCGCCTCACCGCGCAGATCGCCAAGCTCGCGAAGTAAATCTTGCCAAGTCATCTTGGCGACATCGTCTGATCGGTCGATCCGGTCAGCGCGTCAAACAGCCCGGCCTCGCGCCGGGCTTTTTTGTTGACTGTCACATTCACGCAAGCAGTCAGGCGAGGCTCACGCCTCGCTTGGATGATTTACATCGTCTGCGTCAGTCTTCATTCCGTAATTCTACCTGCCGATGTTCTGCAACAGAGGAAACTTCACTGCGTTGCAAAAAACCCCTGTGAGGCGGGCGCGAATTGAATCGATGGCCGATGAGAGTTCTGCACACCGTAGATTCACCGGAACGTGTGTCACTGTGGAGTTACCCTGCAAAACGAGTCTCGAAAAGCGATGGCTCGATAATCACTTATCAACATAGCAGGGACAAGCATTTGGAAAATTCGCCCGCACGTCGGGCGCATGACGAATTTATAAAAATAATTTGGCGCTGAACGAGAATTGTCACATGACGCGCGGCCTTCTCGATTCTGTGCACGGATTCAAAAACTTGCTTCGCAGCCTGTGAACAACTCCTGTGCGACGTTAACCGAGGTCAAGTTTTTTGACGGCTCAACTGTGAATCAATTTCGTTGCGAGTCTTTCCGCTTAGTGTATTCCTTAACCCAGTCAGCGGCGCCCACGATCTTCAGACCAGCGCGGTTTAGGAAACGGGGCGAGCGTGCAAATCGGCGGCGGTGTGCACGTAGGCGACGCTTCAAAAAGTGATGTCGGTGCAAAACCCACAGCAATGTGGGAATGGTAGCTCTTTGTCTGAATGTTTCCAAGCGGGACCTTCCCGCTCGCGCCAGGCGCATCTACTCGCGCCAGGCTCATATGAGAGACATCGCGAAGCTACCCCGGCACGCAAGGTGGCGAAGTCGAGCGGACGACTAGTACATTTGGGCAGGCATCCGCGACAGGAGTACGGCGCGGTTGTCTTTAGGACACGCAGGACCTTGTCGTGAGCGATCACGGCAGGACGGGGAGGTATCATGTCTTACGGACTCAACGCGGTATTGCAGCACGTTTCCTTTTCCAACGATGCCGTTTCAGCCCCGTCGGATTTCCAGCCTCCCGCGCGTGACGGAGCGCCGAGTACGCGCTGACCTCGCGACCCACCATCTCTGACATCGCTGATCTGACCCGCGGCGTTCGCGCCGAACGGTCGAGCCATGCCCGACGATGGACTCGCTCGAGGTCGCGCCACTTCAGGGACCGTGGCAGGAACCCTGCATGGCGCTCACAAACGCAACTATATCTCTCAAGAGAAGTTTTCTGACGATGACAATGGAACAGGATCGCTGGTCACGCGTGAAGGGTCGGCTGCGCTCGAGCGTTGGCGAGGACGTCTACACAAGCTGGTTTGCGCGCATGGATCTGGAAGGCGTGCAGGACGAGAGCGTGCGGCTCTCGGTGCCGACGCGGTTCCTGAAGAGCTGGATTCAGGCCCATTATGCCGAGCGCGTGCTGTCGTGCTGGCAGGCCGAGATGCCGGAAGTGCATCGCATCGACCTCACGGTGCGGTCCGCCGTGCGCCCCTCGGCGCAGCCGAAGGAAGCGCCCGCGCCGGTCGAGGCGCGCCGCGCGCCGATGCCGGAATTGCGCTCGACCGCGACCGCGCCGGTCTCGGCCAATCACGACGCGCTCGGCGGCTCGCCGCTCGATCCGCGCCTGACCTTCGCGAGCTTCGTCGTCGGCCGCTCCAACACGCTGGCCCATGCGGCCGCGCGCCAGGTCGCCGAAGGGCGTCGTGGCGACCCCGTGATGTTCAACCCGCTCTACATCCATGCCGGCGTCGGCCTCGGCAAGACGCATCTCTTGCAGGCCGTGACCTGGGCCGGCAATTCCGGCAACGAGCGCAAGGTGCTGTATCTCACGGCCGAAAAATTCATGTATGGCTTCGTCGCCGCGCTGAAGACGCAGACGGCGCTGGCCTTCAAGGAAGCGCTGCGCGGCATCGACGTGCTTGTCATCGACGATCTCCAATTCCTGCAGGGCAAGTCGACCCAGGCTGAGTTCTGCCACACGCTGAACGCGCTGATCGACGCCGGCCGCCAGGTCGTGATCGCGGCCGACCGTCCGCCGTCGGATCTGGAAAGCCTCGACGATCGCGTCCGCTCGCGGCTCGCCGGCGGGCTCGTGGTCGAGATGGGATCGCTCGGCGAGGAGCTGCGCCACGGCATCCTGAAGTCGCGCGTCGCGGCGGCCCGCGCCCATCATGCCACGTTCGAGGTGCCCGAGGAGGTGCTGCATTATCTGGCGCGCACCATCACCCATAACGGCCGCGACCTCGAAGGCGCGATCAACCGGCTGCTGGCGCATTCCAAGCTCAACAACCGGCCGGTGACGCTGGAGATGGCCGAGCACGAGGTGCGCGACCTGGTGCGGCCGCAGGAGCCGAAGCGGATCAAGATCGAGGACATCCAGCGCGTGGTGGCGCGGCAGTATAATGTCAGCCGCTCCGACCTCTTGTCCTCGCGCCGCACCGCCAACGTGGTGCGCCCGCGCCAGGTGGCGATGTATCTCGCCAAGACGCTGACGCTGCGCTCGCTGCCCGAGATCGGCCGCCGCTTCGGCGGGCGCGACCACACCACCGTGCTGCACGCGGTGCGCAAGATCGAGGCGCTGGTCTCCAAGGACACCGCGCTGTCGGAGGAAGTGGAATCGCTGAAGCGCCAGCTTCAGGAATAAAGGCCTAGGGCTCCCGCCCTGCTCCGCCGCCCCGGCTTGCCTGGGCGGCGGTCTTCGTTTTGAGGCGGTAAATCGTGGGGAACTGGCCCCAATCCCTTGAATCTGCGGGCCATCCGCGCCACCTTGCGCGACCCAGACGGCTTTGGTCATATCGGCAGGAATGATCCGGCCGGTCGGGGTCTTCGATGCCGTGGCGCGCGTCCCGCCGCCCGGCCTTCTCAACGCTGTGTTTTCCTAAGGGATCGGGCGAGTAGTGCAATGAAGGTTACGGTCGAACGCGCACAACTGCTGAAGTCGCTGGGCCATGTCCACCGCGTGGTCGAGCGCCGCAACACGATCCCGATTCTCGGCAACGTGCTGGTGCGCGCCGAGAACGCGAAATTGTCGCTGAAGGCGACCGACCTCGACCTCGAAGTGACCGAGACGCTGCCGGCGGAAACCGCGACCGCGGGCTCCACCACCGTGCCGGCGCACATGTTCTACGACATCGTGCGCAAGCTGCCGGACGGCTCGCAGATCGTGCTGGAGGCCGACGGCGACCGCGCCGTGCTCGCCATCCGCGCCGGCCGCTCGCGCTTCACGCTGCAGACGCTGCCGGAGAACGATTTCCCGGATCTGGCCGCCGGTGACATGTCGCATTCGTTCTCGCTCGCCGCCAAGGACGTCAAGCGGCTGATCGACCGCACCCAGTTCGCGATCTCGACCGAGGAGACGCGCTATTACCTCAACGGCATCTATCTGCATGCCGCCGGCACGCCAAAGGCCGCCACCCTGCGCGGTGTCGCCACCGACGGTCACCGCCTCGCCCAGCTCGACCTGGTGCAGCCCAAGGGCGCCGAGGGCATGCCCGGCGTGATCGTGCCGCGCAAGACGGTCGGCGAGGTGCAGCGCCTGATCGAGGACACCGAGGCCGAGATGACGATCGAGCTGTCGCAGGCCAAGATCCGCTTCACCATCGGCAACGTCGTGCTGACCTCGAAGCTGATCGACGGCACCTTCCCCGATTACGGCCGCGTCATTCCGCAGAACAACGACAAGGAGCTCGTCGTCGACAAGAAGGATTTCGAGAACGCGGTCGACCGCGTCTCGACGATTTCGAGCGAGCGCGGCCGCGCGGTCAAATTGTCGCTGTCGGCGGGCAAGCTGGTGCTGTCGGTGACCAATCCGGATTCCGGCAGCGCGACCGAAGAGCTCGAGGTCGAATACGCCTCCGACGCGCTCGATATCGGCTTCAACTCCCGCTATCTGCTCGACATCGCCGCCCAGATCGAAGGCGACGTCGCCACGCTCCGCCTCGCCGACCCCGGCTCGCCGACCCTGGTGCAGGACCGCGACGACAAGAGCGCGCTATACGTGCTGATGCCGATGCGGGTGTGAGGGGCGTGTTCCCTCGCCAGCGCAGACTGCCTTTAGAACCGAACGCGATGCTCGTTGATGCGCCCTCTCCCCTTGCGGGAGAGGGCATCTCCGCCATCGGCCAAGACCTCACTCGGGTGAGGGGTCCGCTCGCGGCACCTTCTACGTGGAGGCAACCCCTCACCCGCCGCCGCTTCGCGTCGGCACCCTCTCCCGCAAGGGGAGAGGGTGAAAGTACCGCGCTCCAACGCCTTTCAGAATGAACACCGATGCCGAATGACCCGCATCACCGGCCGACTGCAAAGCATCTTCGCCAGTTCGCGAAGAACATGCGGCACGAGCCGACGGATGCGGAAGCGGCTATGTGGCGATTGCTGAGGGATCGCCGGCTATCGGCTTACAAATTCCGTCGACAGGTGCCGATCGAGAATTACATTCTCGACTTCGTCTGTTTCGAAAAACGCCTTGTGATCGAGATCGACGGCAGTCAGCACGCGGAGTCGCCACGCGACGCCGCCCGCGATGCTGCACTTTCTGCAGAAGGATTTTCGATCGCGCGCTACTGGAACAATGACGTGCTGCAGCAGCCCACCTCTGTGTTGGAGGATATCCTTGCAAAGCTTGCCGGGCGGTAAGATACCCCTCACCCGTCGCCTCACTTCGTGAGGCGCCACCCTCTCCCACACGGGGAGAGGGAAGAATCGCGTCCATGACAAAGATCTCATGACCCCCTCCCGCATTCATCGGCTGACGCTGACGCATTTTCGCAATTACCGGGCGGCGGGGCTCGAGACGGCGGCTGATCTGGTGGCGCTGGTCGGGCCGAACGGGGCGGGCAAGACCAATTGCATCGAGGCGATCTCGTTCCTGTCGCCGGGCCGCGGCCTGCGCCGGGCGACGCTGGAGGATGTCGCCGACAACCAGGGCGACGGCTCCTGGGCGGTGTCGGCGCAGGTCGAGGGCGCGCTGGGGCTGGCGACGCTCGGCACCGGCATCGATGCGCCGCGCGCGGATACCACGGTCAGCCGGCGCTGCCGCATCGACCGCGAGCCGGTGGGCTCGGCCAGCGCCTTCGGCGATCATATCCGCATGGTGTGGCTGACGCCGGCCATGGACGGGCTGTTCATGGGCGCAGCGTCCGAACGGCGGCGCTTCTTCGACCGTCTCGTGCTCGCCATCGACAGTGAGCATTCCAGCCGCATCAACTCGCTCGAGCGCTCGTTGCGCTCGCGCAACCGCCTGCTGGAGACGCGCAATTACGACGACCATTGGTGCGACGCGATCGAGCGCGAGACGGCCGAACTCGCCGTCGCGGTGGCGGCCACGCGCGGCCAGACCGCGGCAAGGCTCACCGGCATGCTCAACGCGCGCGCACAGGCATCCGCATTTCCGTCCGCTCAGATCGCGCTCGACGGCTGGATGGAGAATGCGCTGCTCGAGGAGACCGCGACCTCGGTCGAGGACCGCTACCGCCAGATCCTGCGCGACAACCGCCCGCGCGATGCGATCGCCGGCCGCACCACCGACGGCCCGCATCTCACCGATCTCCAGGTGATCTACGCGCCCAAGAGCATGCCGGCGCGCGATGCCTCCACCGGCGAGCAGAAGGCGCTGCTGATCGGCCTCGTGCTGGCGCATGCGAGCCTGGTCGCCGAGATGACCGGCATCGTGCCGCTGCTGCTGCTCGACGAGGTGGTTGCGCATCTCGATCCGAACCGCCGGGCGGCGCTGTTCGATGAGCTGAAGAAGCTCGGCGCGCAGGTGTGGCTGACCGGTGCGGATCCTGCCGCCTTCGCCGAGATCGGCGCGGGGGGCGAAGTGTTTGACGTCGAGAGCGGACGAGTCTCGGCCCGCAGCTAGGCCGCCGCATTGAACCCGCCTGTTCCAGATCGCGACTAGCTGCTTGAGGCCGCAAGAAGCGGCCATCGCGCAGCACTCGGACATGCGCGACATCCTTCGCGATATTTTTGGAGCATGAGCATGACGGCGGTGAGGCATGGGGCGCAAGCCCCGGCACGATGGCAGTTGTTTGCGTGCGGCTTCGCCCTGTTTGCGATGTGCATGCTCGCGGCCAGCGCCGGTGCCTCGCTGCCGCATCTGTTTCCGACGCCGCTCACGCTGGATTCCGATGCCAAGCTGCCCGCACCGACCCGCTATACTTACAGGGGGATCCACACCACGCTGATGCAGGGCGTCGACGCGCCGCTCCGCGTCAGGCTGGAGGCCACCGTGCCCGCGGGGATCAGCGACGTGCTCGCCTTCTACCGGACCGAGCTTCGCAAGCTCGGCTGGCAAGAGCAGCATGATGGCGCCGTGATCAACGCCGATCACGTCCGGCTCGCCTTCGTCTCGCCGCTGGGGCCGGCCGCGCTGATGCTCGATCGCAAGGATTCCGGCACCTCGGTTCATCTGGTGCAGAAGAACGCGGACACGGCGACGAAGGCGAACGTGCTGCCCGAGCCCGGCCAGGCGAAGCTGGTGTTCAGCAATATCGGCGACAAGGAAGCGGTCCTCACAATCAACGAGCGGACCATCTCGCGCCCGGCCGGCGCGAACGCTGTCGCGCTGGACCTCGCGCCGGGCGAATATTCGTACAGGCTGGGCGTCCCGGGCCAACCCGCCACCACGAGCATCCTCACCGTCGCCGCCGGCGACACCTGGGAGCTCACGGTCGGGCGCGACGGTGACGCCTGGCCGCCGTTGCAGCTGTACTGAGCCTGTTGAACCTCTCCGGTTCCCGGCGCGACTTCTCGTCTGAGGCCGCACCGACGGCGCCGCAGCCCGCCAATGCGCAAGGGCATGACGACCCGCGCGACATCCAGGAGTTTTTTGACGATGCCGATGATCCGGCGCGGGGCGCAAGTCCCGGCAAGATGGCTGCTGCTTGCCTGCGGCATTCTCGCGATAGTGATCCCCTCGCGTCCCGCCGGCGCGGCAGACGACGGCATCGTCGACGTCCATACGCTGCCGCGGCTCGACGGCGCGGTGGAGGACACTTCGCGTCCCGACACCTATCGCGTGATCTACACCGTGCCGACCCCGCTTGCCGGCACGTCGGACGCCACCAGGAAGCTGCTGAGCGCCGACGGCTGGGTGCCCTATGTGTATCCCCTGGATGAGAGAAGCGCAGCGTTGACCTTCAAGAAGGGACGGCAGGGGCTGCGCGTTTCCTTCACACAGGCGCGCGGGCGACCCGACCAGTCCGCCGTGTTCTACACGCCGAACCGGATCTATGCGAACGTGCCCTTTCCGGAAGGCGCGATCGATCTCGTGTTCGACGAGACCCGGCCCTATCTCAGCTGCATTGCGCCCGGCGCGCTCGATGCGACCGCAGCATTCTTTACCAAGGACATGGCGGCGATGGGGTGGCGCAAGCTTAACCCCGATACGGCATCGCGCTGGCCGAACGCCGATCTTGCCGGAGCCGTTCCGAACGGCGTTCGCGTCTTCTACGACCACCCCGATCGCGACGCGACGCACGTCTACCAGAAGCCGGTGATGCTGACCCTGACGCGCCGCGACGATGGCCGCACCAATGTCGAGATCCGGGTCGCGCCGTTCGCGCTGCCGGAGGTGCTCGAGGCCGACGACGACATGGCCGGCCTGCCGCGGCCGAAGCCAACCAAATCTGCACGGGGTCTCGGCAGCGCCAGCTCGAACAAGCGCGAGATCTCGGCCGCCGCGATCGCCGAGCTGCCCGCCGTGCGCGCCTTCTATCAGCGCGAGCTCGCCGCGCGCGGCTGGCAGGAGGATGGCAGCGCACCGCTCGCGCCCGGCGACGAGGTGGCGATCAAGATCTCCAACTCTGATGAAACCGGCGTGCTGCGGCTCGGCCGCAAATATGATTTCACCATGGTCAGCCTGACCGCGCAGGTGAAGGAATCCGCGCTCGCTGCCCGCGCCAAGGCGAAGAAGGAGGCCGACGCGAGGTTCCTGAGCGATGCCTTGGGTACGGCTCAGCAGCTCATTGCGGCCGATGATATTAGGCGCAAGACGCAGGCCGCCTCCCTGTCGGACGCCCCGCTCACCGCGCTCGCTGACGGCAAGACGCCGGTGCCGCTGCCCGAAAACGCCGAAGCCGTGACGTTCGAAGGCGGCGACGGCCACCTGGAATTCTCCTCGGCGTCGAGCGTGAAGGCGCTCAGCAGTTTCTATCGGGCGGCGCTGAAGAGCTCGGGCTGGAAGGAGCAGCCCTCCGTCATCAACCAGCCGAACATGGCGGTGATGGCGTTCTCGAAGGGCGGCAAGTCGATCTCGATGACGGTGATGCAGATGGGCCCGAAGGTGAATGTCCGCGCCGACGGATCGGGCCTGGTGACGGAAGCGGCCAAGGCTGCGGCCGGCGCGGAGGTGGAGGTTCAGGCCAAATCCGCCGAGCCGCTCAAGCCCGATCCTGAGTCCCCGCTGCCGGTACCGACGCAGCGTTCGTCGAAATCGCTCGCGACCACCAAGATACCCGGAGGCGAAGCGCCGCTCCGCCGCGAGCTCGAGGCCCGCATCCCCGCTTCGCTCGACGAGGTCCTCGCCTTCTACCGGGCCGAGCTTGCAAAGCTGGGCTGGCAGGAGAAGACCGACGGCGCAGCCGCGTCCGCAGAACGCGCGCAGATCGAATTCACCTCGCCGCAAGGTCCCGCCGTGCTCAAGCTCGGCCGCGCCAAGGGCGAGACCACGGTCAGCCTGGCGCAGAAGAATGCCGATGCCGCGGCCAAGGCCGAGATCATGCCGAAGGCGGGACAAGCGCGGCTCATGCTCGGAAACATGGCAGCGAACGAGGTCGCGCTGACGATCAACAAGCAGACGGTGAAGATCGCAGCCGGCGCCGGCGGCCCGCAATCACCGAAAGGCCCGATGCTCGACTTGCCGCCCGGCAAATACGTATACGCGTTGCGCCTGCCCGGCCGCCCTGCGCGTAGCGAGTCCCTGACCGTTGCCGCCGGCGAGGCCTGGGGCCTTCTGGTGGGCCCGAGCGGCGACGTGCTGCCGCTGCAGATGTATTGAGGCTGCACGCTTTCAGATTCGCGGTATCGTCATGGCCGGGCTTGTCCCGGCCATCCACGTCTTCCGAGACGCCAAGAACGTGGATGCCAGGACAAGGCCGGGCATGACGGCGATCGATGAATCAGTTTCAGGTGCCCCAAAACCACTCTTCCTGGCCCCGCAAAATCCACGGCTTTTCGAGGCAAAAAACTGCCCTCGAATCGGGCTTTTTGCGGCGCCCAGAATCGGCCCTCCGGCGCCTTGAAAGCCGGCCGAAAAACCCTATCTGCTCAAAGGGTTGCCGGAGGATACTTTGCGCTAGGCGCAGGCGGTCTTTCATGGCACAAATAGCCCCGCAAATCAGCGCCTTTTGCGCCGCTGATTCGGGCGACATCTCGAAGGCCTCTCATGACAGAACCTGCTCGGCAGCACGCTGCCGAAAACGAGCCCTCCAACGCGAGCGATTACGGCGCGGAATCGATCCGCGTGCTCAAGGGACTCGATGCCGTCCGCAAGCGCCCGGGCATGTATATCGGCGACACCGACGACGGCTCGGGCCTGCACCACATGGTCTACGAAGTCGTCGATAACGCCATCGACGAGGCGCTCGCCGGCCATGCCTCGCGCGTCGAGGTGATCCTCAACGCGGATAATTCCGTCACCGTGCGCGACGACGGCCGCGGCATTCCCGTCGACATCCACAAGGGCGAAGGCATCTCGGCGGCCGAGGTCATCATGACCCAGCTGCACGCCGGCGGTAAGTTCGACCAGAACTCCTACAAAGTTTCCGGCGGCCTGCACGGCGTCGGCGTCTCCGTCGTCAACGCGCTGTCGAGCAAGCTCGGGTTGCGCATCTGGCGTGACAACAAGGAGCACTATATCGAGTTCGCTCACGGCGATGCCGTCGCACCGCTGAAGGTGGTCGGCGAGGCGCCGGGCCGGCGCGGCACCGAGGTGACGTTCCTGGCCTCGACCGAGACCTTCAAGAACATCGAATACGACTTCGCCACGCTCGAGCATCGCTTACGCGAGCTCGCCTTCCTCAATTCCGGCGTCAACATCGTGCTCTCCGACATGCGCCACGCGGTCGAGAAGCGCGAGGAGATGTTCTATTCCGGCGGCGTCGAGGAGTTCGTCAAATATCTCGACCGCAACAAGAAGGCCCTGGTGCCGGCGCCGATCATGGTGCGCTCGGAAGCCAACGGCATCGGCGTCGAGGCCGCTTTGTGGTGGAACGACAGCTACCACGAGAACGTGCTGTGCTTCACCAACAACATCCCGCAACGCGACGGGGGCACCCATCTCGCCGGCTTCCGCGGCGCGTTGACGCGCCAGGTCAACGGCTATGCCGAGGCCAATGCCAAGAAGGAAAAGATCGCGCTGACCGGCGACGATTGCCGCGAAGGGCTCACCGCCGTTCTCTCGGTGAAGGTGCCCGATCCGAAGTTTTCGTCGCAAACCAAGGACAAGCTGGTGTCCTCGGAAGTGCGCCCCGTGGTCGAGAACGTCCTTAACGAGGCGCTTGCCGCCTGGTTCGAGGAGCACCCGAGCGAAGCCAAGATGATCGTCGGCAAGGTGATCCAGGCCGCGGCGGCCCGTGAAGCTGCGCGAAAAGCGCGCGAGCTGACGCGCAAGAGCCCGCTCTCGGTCTCCTCGCTGCCGGGCAAGCTCGCCGACTGCCAGGAAAAGGATCCGGCCAAGTCCGAGCTCTTCATCGTCGAGGGCGACTCGGCAGGCGGCAGCGCCAAGCAGGGCCGCAACCGCGAATTCCAGGCCGTCTTGCCGCTCCGCGGCAAGATCCTGAACGTCGAGCGCGTGCGTCCCGACAAGATGCTGTCGTCAGAGCAGATCGGCACGCTGATCACCGCGCTCGGCACCGGCATCAGCGACGAGTTCTCGGTCGAGAAGCTGCGCTATCACAAGATCATCGTGATGACGGACGCCGACGTCGACGGCGCTCACATCCGCACGCTGCTGCTGACGTTCTTCTACCGGCAGATGCGCGACATCATCGATGGCGGCTATCTCTATATCGCCCAGCCGCCGCTCTATAAGGTCTCACGCGGCAAGTCCGAGCAGTACCTGAAGGACGAGCGGGCGCTGGAAGACTATCTCATCGACGCCGGCCTCGATGATTGCGTGTACATCCCCGGCACCGGCGGCGACCGCTCCGGGCGCGATCTGCGCGCGCTGGTCGACGACGCCCGCGTAGTCCGCAGCGTCCTGCGCAACCTGCACAGCCGCTATAATCGCAAGGTGGTCGAGCAGGCCGCCATCACCGGCGTGCTGAACAAGGAGATCTACGGCGATCCCGAGAAGGCGGCGGCCGCCGCGCAATATATCGCGAGCCGGCTGGACAACCAGGCCGAGGAGGTCGAGCGGGGCTGGGTCGGACAATTCATCGAGGGCCAGGGCTTCCTGTTCGAGCGCACCGTGCGCGGCGTCAAGGAAGCCGCCGTCATCGACGATGCGCTGCTTGGCTCGGCCGAGGCGCGCAAGCTCGACGAATACACGACCAAGCTCCAGGACGTTTACGCCCGCTCCGGCAAGCTACGGCGCAAGGATTCCGAGCACGTGGTCCACGGCCCGGTCGATCTGTTCGAGGCCGTGACCGATTCGGGTCGCAAGGGCATCAGCCTGCAGCGCTATAAAGGCCTCGGCGAGATGAACCCGGAGCAGCTCTGGGAAACGACGCTCGACACCGAGGCACGCTCGCTGCTCCAGGTGAAGGTCAAGGAGGTCGACGAGGCCGACGACATCTTCACCAAGCTGATGGGCGACGTCGTCGAGCCGCGCCGCGATTTCATTCAGGAACATTCGCTGAGCGCGACGATCGATATTTGAGGGCGGCTGGCTTTGGATTGATCTGCTGGCCAAGCACTCGCTGCACCTCTCCCGCTTGCGGGAGAGGTCGACACGCTCGCAGAGCGTGGCGGGTGAGGGCTTCCTCCTCTAGGGGATTGTCCCGTGTGGAGAGACCCTCTCCCCCGCCCTCCCCCGCAAGCGGGGGAGGGGGCGCACCACCTTCGTGGCAACACCGCCCCTGAACCTCCCCACCCGCCATCGCGACGAAACGGCATGCCCCCGCAAGGCCAATTCGGGCCGGGAAGTGTCGCGCCATGACCGCCTCTGCAACGACCAGCTCCGCCGCGCCCTCGCGCCGCCTCGGCATCATCGGCAGCATCGTCGGCGTGCTGGCGCTGATAGCGGCAGTGCTGCCGCATTGGGTCGTGCCGATCGTGTTTCCGCCGCCGCCGGCGGACAAGGTGATCGTCGACACCGGACATCGCATCAAGGACCGCATCGTCGCGAAGGTGAAGGGCGTGGAGTTCAAGGCTCCGGACCTCGAGAAGTCGGCTGGAAGAAGCTGGCGTGATATCGCATCGGTCACGGCGATCTCGCTCGGCCTGCTCGCCATCCTGCTGTCGGTGCTCTCGCTGATCTTTCGGGAGGAACGGCTCCTTGCCGCTGTCGCCGCCGCACTCGGCACCGGCGCCATCGCCATCGAAATCTCCTTCTTCCTGATGGGCGTCCTGATCCTGATCGCGTTCCTCTATGTGGTCGGGAGTATCATCGGGTTGTTCTGAGGGCGGGTCCTGCCACAAGCGACGGACGGACGTGTGCGGGTCCCAGCCGGCACAATTGCTCCCGCGCTCAAATCTCTGTAGTTTCCGCCCGAAACAGGCCCTCCCACTCAACAGGACAGCGAGAACCCCGTGGCGCCCATCCAATACATCGTCGAGGGCGGTCACCGGCTCTCGGGCTCGATCGAGCCGTCCGGCAATAAGAATTCGGCGCTACCGATCATCGCCGCCGCGCTGCTGACCGAGCATCCGGTCGTGCTGGAGAACGTGCCGCGGATCCGCGACACCGAGACGCTGGTCGAGCTGGTCCGCTCGGTCGGCGCGTCGGCCGAATGGTCCGCGCGCAACACGCTTCACATCCATGCCAAGAGCATCCGCGCCGCCGACCTCGACCCCGAGCTGTGCGTGCGCATTCGCGCCTCGATCCTGCTCGCCGGGCCCCTGCTCGCCCGCTGCGGCGAGGTGATGCTGCCGCCGCCGGGCGGCGACGTCATCGGCCGCCGGCGACTGGACACGCATGTGCTCGCGCTGGAGCAGCTCGGCGCCAAGGTCACCGCGACCGATCGGCTCGAATTCCGTGCGCCAAAGCTCGCGGGCGCGGACGTGTTCCTGGACGAGCCCAGCGTCACCGCCACCGAGAACGCGCTGGTCGCGGCGGTCGCCGCCGACGGCATCACCTATTTGCGCAACGCGGCCTCCGAGCCGCATGTGCAGGACCTCGCCAATTTCCTGGTCGCGCTCGGCGCCAGGATAGAAGGCATCGGCACCAACACCATGATCATCCATGGTCAAGCGACGCTCGGCGGGACGACGTACCGAATCCAGCCCGACCACATCGAGGTCGGCTCGCTGATCGGGCTTGCCGCCGTGACGCGCTCGCCCTTGCGCATCGCGCGCGCGGGCGTCGAGCATCTGCGCTCGATTCGCATGGGCTTCGAGCGGCTCGGCATCGTCTGCCGAATCGAGGGCGATGATCTTATCGTGCCCTCCAACCAGACATTGAAGATCCAGGACGATTTCGGCGGCCATGTGCCGAAGCTGGAGGACCAGCCCTGGCCGGCCTTCCCGGCCGACCTGATGTCGATCGCCATCGTCACCGCCACGCAATGCGAGGGCGTGATCCTGATGTTCGAGAAGATGTTCGAATCCAGGATGTTCTTCGTCGACAAGCTGATCGCGATGGGCGCACGCATCGTGCTGTGCGATCCGCACCGCGCCATCATCGCCGGCCCCAGCCGCCTGCACGGCGCCACAATGACCTCGCCCGACATCCGCGCCGGCATGGCGATGCTGCTCGCGGCCGTCTGCGCCGAGGGCACCTCGACCATCAACAACGCCGACCAGATCGAGCGCGGCTATGAGCGCATCGAGGAGCGGCTGAACGCGCTTGGTGCGAAGATCAAGCGCGTGCCGGAGCGGAGCTAACCTGTTCTATTTTGGCGGATTCGCGTCGAAGGCCTGTTTGCAGGCCGCGGACAAGCTCGCGTAATTGTCGCCGAGGCATTTGCGGATGCGGCCGCCCCCGGGCATGGTGCCGGCGCAGAACCGTGAATAGTCTGCCTTGCAGGCCTGCTTCGCCTCACTCCGCGCATCACCTGCGGAGGCTTGCGAAAGAAACAGCACGAGAAGTGCGATCAGACTCGCGGCCGCAAGACCCGCACGCACGTAGACGGCCATCCGATGCGAGAACCTCACCACTGGTCCGCTTGCCGTCCTGTCAAATCGTTGCACCATGTCATCTCCACCAATTCGCAGACATCGATGTAGGTGATACGTCTGGACGGGCCGAATCCCTCGTTCACTTTGCGCGACTCAGCGAAAATAGCCGCCGACGAGCTGTCGGCGTCCTTTCGCTGAAATTCGTTCCAGCATCTCGACGAAGGTCGAGACGACGAGGTCGCCAATCTTCACGCGCTTGTCGCGGGCATCCTTCACGGCTGCTTCCAGCTCGGCCTTGTCGAGATTCGTCTGCGCCGCCGTTTTCATCGCCTTCATCAACGCGAGCCGGTACTCGGCCTGGAGCGGGGCCAGCTTCGCCTCCTTGCCGCGATAGATGCTCCACAGGATCTCCGCGTCTTCCGCCGGCAATCGCTCCGCGACGCGCTCGATCATGCGGAGCGGCACGCCCGCGCCGGCCCGGAAGCCGCCGGGCCGCAGCCATTGCACCGAGACATAGGTGAACAGGACGACGTTGACGCACAGCGACAGCAGCATGAGCGCCCGCCAGGGTATGGACCATTCTCGCCGGAACTTCATTGCACCGATCCCAAACCGATTGAGTAGACGTCGAAGACGCCGCTCATGACGGACAACGGGTCCGACGCCGAATGGACATAGGGCATCGCCCCCGCCAGCCACACGCCGACGATCGCGGAGCAGGCGAGACTTGCGGCGGGAACGAGCGTGGGCCAGCGCAGCAGGCGTCGATACCATGCCGGCCGATGCTGCTGCGGGACCGCGGCGAGCCGCTGCAGGACGAGCAGGCTCGAACGATCCGCCCTCGCCTCGTCGATCTCCGGGGCCACCGCGAGCAGGCGATCGAGCCGTCCCTGCTCATCCAGGACGGCCGCGCCTTCCGCACTTGCCGCAAATCGCCGCGCGGCCTCGCGCGTTGCCGCGGGCCAACGCTCGACATCGCCTCCCCATGTCTCGGCCAATCGTCTGAACTGATCCGGCGTCATGCGTAGCTCCCTGTCTCCTGTATTTTCTGGACGTTTGCCTTCAGCGCCGTGCGGGCGCGGCCCAGCAGCGATTCGAACGCCTTGGCGCTGAGATTCATCGCGTTCGCCGCCTCCTCGCCGCTCAATCCCTCCATGTGGAAGAGGGCGATCGCGCCGCGCTGCCGGTCCGACAGGCCGGCCATCGCGCGATTGAGAAGACTGAGCTCCTCATCCGCGATCAGCCGCTCGACAGCATGCGGTCCCATGTCGGGTACGTCGCCGGCGTCTTCGAGCGGCAGGAACGTTCGCCGCCGCGTGCGGTCGAACGTCAGGTTGAGGACGATGCGGTAGAGCCAGGTCGTGAATTTCGCAACCTCTGGGTCGAAAGAGGCTGCGTGCGTCCAGACCCGCATGAACGCCTCCTGGCCGATATCGTCGGCCTCGGCCGGGTCGCGCACGATCCGCTCCGCGACCCGCAGCGCCCGAGGCATATGGCGCCGCATGAGGACGCGAAACGCATGCTGCCGCTGCGCCGAAACCTCCGCCATCAAGGCCTCGTCCGATGGCTCTTCCATCACATCGATCTGTTGCTCTGGCCTGCGGACATCGTAGTCGAGAATTGCGAACCGATCCTACCAGGCGATAGCCGCCTCCAACCGAGCATCAAAAGCGCCAATAGACTCCGGCTCGCACCGTGTGCGTGTCGAGCCGGGACTCGCGCGCGCCGAAGGTCGTCGCGCCGACCGTCTGGGCGGCCAGCGTCTTCGAGCCGTAATTGTCATAGAGATATTCGAGCCGGACCGAGGCCTGCGGTGCCAGGCGGAATTCCCCGCCCGCTCCGATCGACCAGCCGATCCGTGTATCGCTCCAGCTCGCAACGGCCCCGATCCCATTGTCGAACGCCTTGCTCTCGACGCCCGCGACGGCAAGGCCACCGGCGGCGAACAGCAGCGTGCGGTCGAAAGCATAGCCGATCCGTCCACGGAGATGGCTGTTCCAATTGACCGCGGATTGAAGCTGCGTGACCGCGGGGGTAGGCGCAAAGCCGGTATCGATCGTCGCGCGCGCATCGACGAAGTTCACGTCGCCGTCGAGCCCGGCGACGATCCGGCCCCATTGCGCCGAGAAGCCCGCCGTTGCACCGACGATCGCGCCCTTCGGATCGACAAAGTGGAATTCACCCGTCGCGGGCAGCGAGATCTCGGAGCGGCCCGAAAGATAGCCGGCCTGAACGCCGAAATAGGGCCCCGCCCAGCTCAGCAGGGCTGCCGACGCCGCCTGCGCCTGCGGTGCTGCGGGCAGCCTCAGGTCGGCCGCTGCAGCGGCGCCGGCCCCCAGGATGGCAGAACCGATGAACAGTGCGGCGAACGTCAGTCTAAATCTCGTTATCATACTCAATTCCCAATGTGAGACCGGCCCAGATTCGCCGCACATGACGAATACGGCGCAACCCGACCTTTCCTTCGCCTGAGCCCGCCTTTTTCAGCGGCACCGCGCCCTCACATTTCTTTGCCGTTACTTCGCCGAACGAGGCTGCTATGTCCCCGGCATGACCGAGCTTTTGGATACCAAACGGCGGTACCGGGCACGCCTGGACGCACGGCAGAACCATCTTGCCGAAGAATTCATCGAGACGCTGCGCCTCGCCGTGCCGCTGATGCTGACCCAGCTTGGGCAGATCGCAATGATCACGACCGATCTTGCGATGATCGGGCGGCTCGGCGAGGAGGCGGTGGCCGCGGCGGCGCTGGCCCATACGGTCTATTTCGTCAGCTTCACGTTCGGGCTCGGATTGACGTCCGCAGTGTCGCCGCTGGCGGCGCAGGCGTTCGGCGCCGGCGACGTCAGGCGCATTCGGCGCTCCTTGCGCGTCGGTCTGTGGGCCGCGCTGCTGATCTCACTGCCGATGATGGCCTCGCCGCTCTATGGCGAGCAGATTTTGCTCACGCTCGGTCAAATGCCGCACTCGGCCGCGCTGGCACAGCACTACCTGAATGGCCTGGCCTGGGGCATCGCACCGGCGCTCGGATTCATCGCCCTGCGCAGCATGATGAGCGCAGTGAACCGGCCGCAGGCGCCGCTATGGATCACGCTGGCGGCGATCCCGGTCAATGCCGCGCTGGTCTATGCCCTGATCCACGGGCTGTTCGGCCTGCCCGAGCTCGGCCTGTTCGGCGCGGGGCTTGCGACCACGCTGGTCAATCTCGGCACCTTCCTCGCCGCGCTCGCGATCGCCGGGCTGCGCAAGCCGTTCGCGGACTATCGTCCGCTCGCCCACCTCTGGCGGATCGACTGGCCCCTGATGCGCCAGCTGATCGCGATCGGCGCGCCGATCTCGTTTTCGCTGCTGCTGGAATATGGCCTGTTCTCCTCGGCCGCGCTGCTGATGGGCCTGATCTCGACCACCGCGATTGCCGCGCACCAGATCGCGCTCCAGGTCACCGCCGTGCTGTTCATGGTGCCGCTCGGCATCGGCATGGCGGCGACCGTGCGGGTCGGTCATGCCTTCGGCCGCAAGGATCCGGCGGCGGTGAAGCGCGCAGGACTCGTCGCAGCCGTGCTCGGCCTCGCGCTGGTCTCCGCGCTGACGATCGCCATCGTGATCGGTCGCTATCAGCTCGGCCGGCTGTTCTTCGGCGCCGGCAGCGAAAGTGCGGCCACCGTCGAGCTGACGGCAACGCTGCTGCTGGTCGGGGCCAGCTTCTTCATCGCCGACGGCCTGCAGACCATCATGGGCGGCGCGCTGCGCGGCATCAACGACACCAAGATGACCCTGTTGTTCGCCGCGATCGGCTATTGGGGCGTCTCTTTTCCCATCGGCTGGTTGCTGGCGTTCCACACAGGGCTGGGCGCGATCGGCGTCTGGATCGGATTCTCGATCGGCACGTTCGTCTATGCCGGGCTCCTGATCTTGCGCTTCCGGATGCTGACGCGCAAAATGGCGGGATGATCGGGACGGTCCGCGAAGTCGCGCCTGAAGTCGATGCCGATGCGCTGCTCGCCGGCGCGCAGTTAATCGACGCGTTTTGCGTGGACATCGGCGCCGCGACGGTGAATGCCCGCGAAGCCTGCACCAGGATGGTGCTGCACGGGCCGCGCTGGATCGACGCACTGCTGCGCCTGCGCAACATTCTGGTGAGGCCGTTCGGGCTGAAGACATCGGGCGAAGGCGCGCCGGCGCCGTACGGCCTGATCGGCCTGTTTCCGGTGCTGAGCGAGACGCCGGAGCAGCTGGTCGCGGGCTTCGATGATTCGCACCTCGATTTCCGCATCGTAGTCGACGTTTCAGGCAATGCCGCGCGCCGGCAGGTGACCTCGACCACGCTGGTGCGCACGCACAACCTGCTCGGCCGGACCTATCTTGCGCTGATCATGCCCTTCCACAAGCTCGTGGTCCGCAACATGATGGGACGCATCGTGGAGACGGCCCGATGAACTGTGCGGGCCGACATTGAACGAACACGCCCTGTTCAGCCCACCGGCCCTGCAGTCCAATTGTCGCCAGCGAGCGGACTGACTTTCACGTCAGGAATGACACCGAGGTCCATGCTCGGATCGAAATGGCGCATCGTTCGCTCATTGAGGTCGATGATGCGGCCAGGTCTTAGTGGTCCCACGTCGTTTATCTTGACGATGACCTTCTTGCCCACGGCCTCGACGAGAGCATATTTCGGCCTCGCGCCGAATCCGACCCCACCGAATTTCCGGCGCAGGCTCGTCTTGATGGCAGCCGTCCAGGCGGAGGGATCATAACGTTCGCCGGAAGCCGTCTGCGGACCGCCCTCCTCCTTGCCGGGCTTGAACGGATTATAGGTGGACGCCGCGCCAATAATCGCATCGCCTGAGGCGGCATCGACGACGGCACTTGAGTGATCCCCACGCGTTTCACTTCGAGCAACGGCAACAGAGAAGGCAAGCGTAACCAGGGCGCCGCAAACTGCGGCGCTCGAGCGGAAGAGCATCATGAGTCCTGTGATTTTTTAGATTGTCCGGTTCCAGAACCGCAAACGTGGTCAAGCGAACGCAGCAGCGCTCATGAACTTGCCGAACGTTTTGCGGATTCGAGCCAACCCCTGGCTACGGAACCGTTGTGAGAACCGGAGTGGTCTCACGTCGTGTTTAGCTTGCCGCCGATTAAAACAGAGAATGCGTCAGCAACATGACCCGATGGAACCTTGTGCGTGGAGCGGCTTAGAGCCGCAGACCGCCGATCACCGCCGCGCTTCGCACACGCGCATTACTGTCGAAAGCCGACGTTGACGACGACGCGCCCGAACTCACTCCGCAACGCGTGCGGTTTTATCTGTCGAGGCCTCCGACCATTCGCCGACGACGCGGTCGAGGTCGCCGAGATTCTGGTGCATCTGCTCCAGTGAGAAGCCGAGCGCGAAGAAGCGCTCGGCTGTGTCACTCGCGTGGCCGCGGATCAGGCCATCCTGACGGACGGACGCGACCGCCTCGGCGTAGCGCTGGAGCGCGACATGGACGGGATGGATCGGCGGCGCGCCGACGCCCTCGCGCAAGGCGCCAGCGGCCGAGCGGAGGAAGCGGGCGATCACGGTCGACACTTCCGACAGGGGCGCTGCCAGCCGCAATTGCACTTCCACCGGCAGCGGCACCACCGTGGCGCGGCCGATCATCACGACGTCATGGCGCAGCCGCAGGATCGTTCGCAGCAATGGGCCGGTGTCCGGACCGCTCGACAAGCGCGCCGCGCGCTCACGCTCGGCTTCGGAGCCGATCGCATTCAGATTGACCATCGCGGTGCCGATGCCGTCCTGGATCCGGTGCAGCGCGTCGTTGTCGCGGCCGCGCGTGAGGCCTGCCAGCAGCTCGGCGAGGGCATCGGCGATCAGCTCGAGCAGAACCGCCGCGCTGGCGCGGATCTGCCGCACCGCGCGCGAGGGCAGCACCAGGAAGGAGACCAGCAATCCCGTGACGGCGCCGACACCGACCTCGCTGACCCGATCGATCGCCGAGGTCAGGGGATCGGCATGATGCAGGGTGGGAACCAGGAGCACGATCACGGCGGTGACAGTGGCGGCGCTGAGGCTCGGATTGATCGCGGCGATGAAGGCGAGCGGGGCGACGGAGAGGACCAGCAGGCCGAGCAGGCCCGCCTCGCTGGAATAGGGAATCAGGATGGCGATGGCGCCGCCATAGAGGGCTCCGCCGATGGTGCCGAGCATGTAGTCGCGCGTCGCCTTCAGCGAGCGGCCGACGCTCATCTGGGTCACGATCAGCGAGGTCAGCACCGCCCAGAGCGGCAGCAGCAGATGCAGCGCGGTCGCGATCGCATAGGCCGCTGTCGCGGCGACCGTGACCCGGATCGCCAGCCCCAATTGCGTCCGCCGCGCTCGAATCCGGTCGAACAGCTGCCTTGCGCGCGTCATGCGGAATATCCCGATCCTTTTCGCCTAAGCAAAAGCATGGCTGATCCCCGCCGACGCAAGGCCGCTTGAAAGGCCAAATCAGCCCGCCTAACTTGCGCGCCAAATCGAGGAAACACGATGGCTCACGAAACCGCAACGCTCGCCGCCTATGTCTTCAATCTCAAGTACCAGGATATTCCGGCGGAGGTGCTGGAGCGCGCCAAGGTACTGACGCTGGACTTCCTCGGCAGCGCCATCAGGGCGCGGCGCGAGGCGGAATCGACCCCGTCGATGCTGAAGATGCTGGAGGCGCTGGCGCTCGACACCAAGGGCGAGTCCACCGTGTTCGGTGATGCCAAGACCTGGACGCCGGCGGTCGCGGCGCTGCTCAACGGCGCGCTCGGCCACTCCCTCGATTTCGACGACACCCATGCCGATTCCTCGCTGCATCCGAGCGCACCGGTGGTGCCGGCCGCCTTCGCCGTCGGCGAGATGGTCGGCGCCTCCGGGCGCGACGTGCTGACGGCGATCGTTGCCGGCTATGAGGTCTGCTGCCGGCTCGGCAATGCGCTCGATCCGACCTCGCATTACGCGCGCGGCTTCCACCCGACGGCGACGGCCGGCACCTACGGCGCGGCTGCGGCGGCGGGCAAGCTGTTCGGTCTGAGCGAAAAGCAGCTGATTACCGCGTTCGGCGTCTCCGGCAGCCAGGCCGCGGGCTCGCTGCAATTTCTGGTCAACGGCGCCTGGAACAAGCGCTACCAGGTCGGCGCCGCCGCGATGAACGGCGTGATCGCCGCGACGCTCGCGCGCAACGATTTCGTCGGCGCGACCGAGTCGGTCGAGGGCAAGCACGGCCTGCTCGCCGGCTACACCGACGATGCGCATCCCGACAAGGCGGTGGCCGAGCTCGGCAAGACCTATGAGACCATGAAGATCGGCGTGAAGCCCTATCCGAGCTGCCGCTACACCCATGCCGCGATCGACGCGCTGATCGCGATGCGGCGCGAGCACAATCTGACGCCGGAGCAGGTCAAGCGCGTCGAGATCGGCCTGCACCGCAACGGCATCACGCTGACCGGCGACGCCGCAACCAAACGGCACCCGCGCTCGATCGTCGGCGGCCAGTTCTCGATGTTCTTCACCGGTGCGCTCGCACTCGACCAGGGTTCATTCGGCTGGGACGATTACAACCGTCTCGGCGACGCCACCATCGACGCGCTCGCCGACAAGTTCGACGTGGTGCAGGACGACCGGCTCGAGATCGGCCGCACTCATCCCTTCGGCGCGCGCGTGAGCATCACCACGGACGACGGCGTGCACGAGCGGCTCTATGCCGACCCCTCGGGCGAGCCGAATTCTTTTCCGGACACCCAGGCGATGCAGCAGAAGTTCTTGACGCTGGCCCGCCCCGTGCTGAACGCGCGCGCGGAAAAATTTGCCGACGCGATCATGACGTTGGAGCGGTTCGACCGCGTGGCGCAGGCGACGGAATTGGGGAGGTAAGCAGGTTCGCCGCAGGGCTTCGCTTACCCTCCCCTGGAGGGGGGGTCGGCACGCGATCGAGCAAAGCGAGATTGCGTGACGGGGTGGGGTGATCTCTCCACTCGGGCACTGTTCGTCGCGGAGAGACCGTCACCCCACCCCGCTCGCGCTGCGCGCGATCGACCCTCCCCCTCCAGGGGAGGGTAAGAAAGAACTCATTTCCCTCCCGCCAGCTTCCCCTTCTCGCGCGTTGCCGCAACCACGTCGCGCACGAGGTCGAACACCCCATCGGCTTGCGGCGGCGCGTTCGGCGAGCGGCCCATGCGCACGATCACCAGTTGCTGCGACGGGATCACGATCGTGTACTGCCCGATCGTGCCCTTGGCGAAGAAGGCATCGCGCGGCCAGCCGTGCTCCACGCGATAATTTGCGCCAAGGCTGTCGCCCCGGTTGGTCCAGAAGCCGGCGCCGATGCCGACCCACGCATTTGGCGTAGCACTCGCCGAATAGTTCACCCAGCCTTCCGGCAGGATGCGTTTGCCGCCGGCGAGGCCGTCATCGAGATAGAGCTGGCCGAAGCGCGCCCAGTCGCGGGCGGAGGCGAGCATCTCGCTCGACCCTTCGATCGTGCCGGCGCCGTCGAGCTGGAGCACGACATGGCGCATGCCGAGCGGGGCGAACAATTCGCGGCGCGCGAAGCGCAAGGCATCTTCCGGTGTACCGCCGGCCGCATCGCGAATCAGATGCGCGAGGATGAGGCTGTTGCCGTCGTGATAATTCCATGCCGTGCCCGGCGCGGTTGCGAGCGGGATGCTCTCGGCGTAGGCGGCCATGTCCTTCTCAGCGAATTTCATCCGGTTGATGGGCTCGAGCGCGGAGCCGAGCGAGGCCTGCAGCGAGCTGCCGAGCGCAAGGCCCGCGGTGTGACGCAGCAGCTGGTCGACATTGATGGCATGGCGCGGATCGTCGGAATCTCTCCAGACGGTGACCGGCGCGGGGCCGTCGACCTTCAGCTTGCCCTGACGCACCAGCACGCCGATCAGCGCCGAGATTACCGACTTGGTCATGGAGAAGCCTAGCAGCGGCGTCTCGGGTTCGATACCGTCGGCGTAGCGCTCGGCGACGATGCGGCCGGCCTTCATCACGACAATAGCGCGGGTGCGGCGGTGAGGCGGCTGCGTGGGCTCGGCGAAGGCGCGGTCGAGCGCAGCGGCGAGCGCGGGGCTTTGCGGCGGCACGATCGCGGGACCGGCGATCTCGGGCAGCAAGGCCGGCCGTTTGTCGACAGGCAGCGGCTCGACGGCGACGATGCCAGCGCCGTGCGCGAGCGTGCAGCCGAGCCCCTCGCGATACACGGCGTGGCTGCCGCCGAAGCCGAACAGCGTCACCGTGACGTCCTTGCGGACGCGGTCGATTCTGTACTCCATCGCCCAGCTGATCAGGCTCGCTCCGGGCATGGCGTCGGTGGTCTCGGCGAAGTTGCGTCCGGGATCGAGGCCGGACACGAACGTCTCGGCGCATAGGATGTTGGCGACGAAGCCGGTCACGACCCTCGGAACGTCGCGGGCCTGGGCCGCGCCGAGCGCAAGGCCGGCTGCGGCGATGGCGGTAGCGAGAAGGACGATCTTGCGGCGACGGGCCACGGGGCTTTCTCCGGCTGGGGCGTAGGCCGGGCAGGAAGCGGGATGCGGACGGTGGATGCTCGCCGGATCTGGAAAACAGGCTGGTCGAATTCGGAGCGAGCTGGCCGATTCCAGAATTTCAATGTGATTAGAATGGCTTGGAAACTAGGCCGCACTCGTCTTCAACCGCCGGTACTCGGTCGGCGTTACGCCTGTCACCGCCTTGAAGGCGCGGTTGAATGGTCCCAGCGACTGGAAGCCGGCGTCCATGGCAATGGTGATGACGGGGACCTCGGCCTGGGAGGGATCGGCGAGCGCGGCCTTGGCTTCCTCGATGCGGTGGTTGTTCAGGAACACATTGAAATTGCGATAGCCGAGCCGCTGGTTGATCAGGCGGCGCAGCCTGTATTCGGGAATCCTGAGCCGGCCCGCCAGCACACCGATGGTAATGTTCTCCTGGCGATAGATCCGCTCGTCCGCCATCAGGCGCATCAGGGCATCGATGAGTTTCTGGTCGGAGTCCTCGGCCAAAGGCTGGATCGGCGCGATCGCGGGTGCGGGCTCTGGCGCAATCGGAAACAGATCGGCGCCATCGACTCGCAACATTGCGTAGGCGATCGCGGCAACGATGCAGGCGAGCACGCCTGTATTGATGGTGTCGGCGACATCGCTCGCGCTGAAGGCAACGAGGATCTGGAGCAGCGCATTCAACCCGCCATAGAGTGCGGCGGCGCAGACGATGACGACGCGCAGGCGGCGGCGACGCTCGACCAGATCGGCGGACCACGATCCGATCGTCTGCACCACCGCGAGCGCGATGAAGCCGAGCACGATCAGGTTCACTGCCGTCACGGAGAACCGCGCGTTGCCGCCGGGCGCGATCCAGAGACATCCGACGAAGCTGAAGGCGGTCGCCGCGGCCCAGATCAATCCGTGCCACCACCGTAGCCGAAAGTCGTCGTCGAACAGCGCGCGCGTGAACAGCCAGAACACGACGATGTTGCCGGTCGACAGTGCAATCAGCGGCGCGTGCCAGATTGGAACGAGCGACGACACACCGATGGAATAGCTCGCGGCATGCGCCGCCGAGCCTAGCGCGAAGGCCGCGCCGAGGCGGGCCGCGAGCACATTGCGGAAATCGGAGAGCAATGACGCCGCCAGCACCAATAGCAGCGCGACGCTGGCAGCGCGGAAGGCAAGTTCGGTTGCGGCAAGGGTCATCGGCTGGGGCGAACGGTCGCGGTTGAAGGGCAGCCGAACATCGTTCGTTGCGCCCGGTTTTTCAAGGACGATCCGCATGCAAGGGTTAGCGGAGCTTTGTCGCGACGGCGACGCCAAATCCTGCTAGCGTCGCGTTCAACAAAGCCAAAAGGAGTCCCCCCATGAGCTGGCAGCCCTCGAACGATCCCGTGCTCGGCGATCCCATGTCCTGCGATGCGCTCGATCTCGTCATCGTGCCGCGCACGCGCGATCTCGGTGACGGGTTCGCGGTGCGCCGGGCGTTGCCGCATGGCAAGCGGCAGATGGTCGGGCCTTTCATCTTCTTCGACCATTTCGGCCCGGTGCAGTTCGTCTCCGGCAAGGGCATGGACGTGCGGCCGCATCCGCATATCGGGCTCGCCACCGTCACCTATCTGTTCGACGGCGCCATCATGCATCGCGACAGCGAGGGTAACGTCCAGGAGATCGCGCCCGGCGCAATGAACCTGATGACGGCCGGGCGCGGCATCGCGCATTCCGAGCGCACGCCGGACGCGCAGCGCGCCTCGGGCCAGAAGATGCTCGGCCTGCAAAGCTGGATCGCGCTGCCGGCGGGCTCCGAAGAGATCGCGCCGTCGTTCCAGCATTATGCGGCAGGCGATTTGCCGATGATTTCCGAGCGCGACTTCACCGCGCGGGTGATCGCGGGCTCCGCCTTCGGCATCGCCTCGCCGGTGTCGATGGTCTCGCCCTGGTTCTACACCGAGGTCACGGCGCTCGCGGGCGCGAGCGTGCCGCTCGACCCCGATCATGAGGAGCGTGCGATCTATGTCGTCGACGGCGAAATCGAGATCGCCAACGAGCGCTACGAGGGGCCGCGCCTGCTGATCTTCCGGCCCGGCGACCGCATCACCGTGAAGGCGCTGAAGGCGACGCGAATGATGTTTCTCGGCGGCGATGCGCTGGAAGGCCCGCGCCACATCTGGTGGAATTTCGTCTCCTCCAGCAAGGAGCGGATCGAGCAGGCCAAGCAGGACTGGAAAACCGGGCGCTTCGCCGCAGTTCCGCAGGAACACGAGTTCATTCCGCTGCCGGAATAGGCTAATCCGGTGTCCGGCCGCGCCATCAGACGCGGCCGGATGTCCTGTGCGAAGGCTTTGCCGATGACCACCATGCTCTCCAGCGACCTGCCTCTATCCAAGATCGGACGCGGCAAGGTGCGCGATATCTACGCCGTCGACGACGAGCGCCTGCTGCTCGTCACCACCGACCGCATCAGCGCCTTAGATGTGGTGATGAGCGAGACCATCCCGATGAAGGGCGCGGTGCTGACCCAGATCAGCGCGTGGTGGTTCAATGAGCTCGAAGGCGTGGTGCCGCATCACATGATCAGCGCCGACACCGACGAGATCATTGCGGCCGTGCCGGCGTTGCAGCCGCACCGCGCCGAGATCCTCGGCCGCGCCATGCTGTGCAAGCGCACCACCGTGTTCCCGATCGAATGCGTGATCCGCGGCTATCTCTCAGGCTCCGCCTGGAAGGAATATGCGGCGAGCGGCACGCTGGCCGGCGAGAAGCTGAAGCCGGGCCTCGTCGAGAGCGAGAAGCTGGAGCCGGCGATCTTTAGCCCCGCGACCAAGGCCGAAAGCGGCCATGACGAGAACATCACCATCGCGAAGATGAGCGCGGTGGTCGGCGACGAGGTCGCCTACACGCTGGAGAGCATGACGCGGGCGATCTACACGCTGGGCGAGGAGCTCGCCCGCGAGCAGGGTATCATCATCGCCGACACCAAGTTCGAGTTCGGCCGCGACAAGGACGGCCGCATCATCCTGATCGACGAGGTGATGACGCCGGATTCGTCGCGGTTCTGGGCGGTCGACGCCTACAGACCGGGCCAGCCGCAGGCGAGCTTCGACAAGCAGCCGCTGCGCGACTATCTCGACGTCGAGCGCCGCGCCGGCCGTTGGAACGGCGACGCCCCGCCGCCGCCGCTGCCGGCCAGCGTGGTGGACGCGACCAGCAAGCGGTACCTGGAAGCGTATCGGCGCGTGACGGGGACAGAGCTGAAGATTTAGGCCCGACTGTTACCGCAGCTCCGTCATTGCGAGCGCAGCGAAGCAATCCAAAGTCTTTCCGCGGAGGGATTCTGGATTGCTTCGCTGCGCTCGCAATGACGTGGAGAGGCCGGTCGGCCTCTCCAACATCTCCGCCTGGCTCGCATTCGCGCTGACACGAGCGAGCCGCTCACACCCCCGCCATCATCACGTATTTGATCTCGACATATTCTTCCATGCCGTGACGCGAGCCTTCGCGACCCAGGCCGCTTTCCTTGACGCCGCCGAAGGGCGCGACTTCGGTGGTGATGAGGCCGGTGTTGACGCCGACCATGCCCGACTCCAGCGCTTCGGCGACGCGCCAGACGCGGCCGAGATCGCGGGAGTAGAAGTACGACGCGAGGCCGAACGGCGAGGCGTTGCACATCGCGATGACGTCGGCCTCGTCCTTGAAGCGGATCACGGGCGCGAGCGGGCCGAAGGTCTCCTCCTGCGACACCAGCGAATCTGGCTTGACGTCGGCGAGCACCGTCGGCTCGAAGAAGGAGCGGCCGAGCTCGCTGCGCTTGCCCCCGGTGACGACCTTGGCGCCGCGCTTGACGGCATCGGCAATGTGGCGCTCGACCTTATCGACCGCCTTCATGTTGATCAGCGGGCCTTGCGTGACGCCGCCTTCGGTGCCGTCGCCGATCTTCATCGCGGCGACCTTTTTCGACAGCTTCTGCACGAACTCGTCGTAGATCTTGTCCTGGGCGTAGATGCGGTTGGCGCAGACGCAGGTCTGGCCCATGTTGCGATATTTCGAGACGATCGCGCCTTCGACCGCGGCGTCGATGTCGGCGTCGTCGAATACGATGAAGGGGGCGTTGCCGCCGAGCTCGAGGCCGAGCCGCTTCACGCCGACCGAGGCCTGCTGGTAGAGGATCTTGCCGACGGCGGTCGAGCCGGTGAAGCCGACGAAGCGCACCGCTGGATGCTCGCACAGCACCTTGCCGATCGGCGGTGCATCGCCGGTGATGATGTTGAGCACGCCCTTGGGGATGCCGGCCCGCTCGGCGAGCACGGCCAGCGCCAGCGCCGACAGCGGCGTCTCGTTGGCGGGCTTGAGCACCACCGTGCAGCCGGCCGCCAGCGCCGGCGACACTTTGCGCGTGATCATCGAGTTCGGGAAATTCCACGGCGTGATCGCACCGCAGACGCCGATCGGCTGCTTGATGGCGAGCAGGCGCGCATCGGCGCGCTGGGTCGGGATGGTCTCGCCATAGACGCGCCTCGCTTCCTCGGCGAAGAACTCGATATAGGCCGCGCCGATATCGACCTCGCCGAGCGCCTCGGTGAGCGGCTTGCCCTGCTCTGAGGTGAGGATCAGCGCGAGATCCTCGCGGTTGGCGGTGATCAGCTCGAACCATTTGCGTAAGGTGTTGGAGCGTTGCTTGGCCGTGTGCTTGGCCCAGGCCGGAAAGGCGCGCTCGGCGGCTTCAACCGCCCGGGTGGTGTCGTCGGCACCAAGCTGCGGCACCTTTGCGAGCTCGACGCCGGTGGCGGGATTGTTGACGGCGAAGACCGGCGTGCCGACCCAGGCGCCGTCGATGTAGCAGGCCTCCTTCAGCAGCGAGGGGTCCTTCAGCCGGTCGCGCAGGGTGGCGGTGGCTTGCGGGGCGCGGGCGGCGGCGGTGGTCGGTGTCATGGCGTTTCTCCCTGGCGGCGATCGGATCGGCCGCAATATAGGGAAAGACGGTGCGCAATGCACCGCCCTGCAAACGCACGTCAGATGGCAGCTAAACTGGCAGCGGCCCTAGGCCGCGCCGCTCATATAGGTCTCGCGGCGGCCGATCATGCGCTCCGCGGCAGCCTTGGCATCCGCTTTCGTGGACGTCGCGCAGGTCCGGTACTCTAAATCGGGGACTGACGAGGTGTCGCGGCGACCGAACCATGACTTCGAGCCGACCGGCAGCAGCGCCAGCGCCTGCGCCAGATTGTCCACCGCCCCGAAGGAATAAAGGGCGCCGGTACCGGCGACGCGGACCTCGTAGATTCCCGGCGAAATCGGCGCCTCCAGGTTCTCGCCACGTCCCGGACGGGGATAGCGCTTCCATTCGCTCCAGGTCGAAATCATCTGAGGTCCCCCTCGCCGCCCATCCACGGCCGGCACATTTGCATCAAGTCTTAACGGCTCGTCGATCGGGCCGGGTGCTGAACGCGGCAGCTCACGAAATGTTTCAGGGGTTCAGAACCACGAAGCATATCGCGAGAAACCCATCCGAGGTGAGGCGAGACACGTCGATCCACCGCAGATTGTAAAAGAGCGTACACGCTCAGCCTCGTTGTCGTCCTGCGTTGGATCAAGACCGTCAAGTCACGACATCGCGACCGGTGCAGGTCCATAGATGGCGCTTGCCGCGCCGGAGATCCGGGAAGACAATCGATCGCTTCCAACAAAATAATCAAACCCGAGGAAACGCCATGCAAAGCCAAGCCCAGATCGATGAGATTCTGCGTCAGAAGAGCGAGACCAAGGAGATCCCA
Organism: Bradyrhizobium sp. SUTN9-2; assembly: GCF_003122645.1. Lineage (NCBI taxonomy): Bacteria > Pseudomonadati > Pseudomonadota > Alphaproteobacteria > Hyphomicrobiales > Nitrobacteraceae > Bradyrhizobium > Bradyrhizobium sp. SUTN9-2. The sequence goes on along the minus strand of NZ_LAXE01000001.1, from coordinate 955,160 downwards.
GGCGTCGTCGCCATCGCCGCCAGCGGACAAGACGTGCTGTATCAGGGCGCGTTCGGCAAGCGCGATCTGTCCAAGCCCGATCCGATGACCGCCGACAGCGTGTTCTGGATCGCATCGATGACGAAGGCGGTGACCACAGCGGGCGCCATGCAGCTGGTCGAGCAGGGCAGGCTGTCGCTGGATGCGCCGATCGGCGATGTCTTGCCGGAGCTCGCCAATCCGCAGGTGCTCGAAGGTTTTGACGCCAATGGCGAGGCGAAGCTGCGCCCGGCCAAGGGGCCGATCACGCTGCGCCAGCTCATGACCCACACCGCCGGCTTCTGCTACAACATGTGGAACGGCGATCTCGCGGTCTATCTGGACAAGAACGGCATTCCAGCCATCACCACCTGCCAGAACGCGGCGCTGAAGACCCCGATCATGTCCGATCCCGGCACGCGCTGGGAATACGGCACCAACATCGATTTCGTCGGCAAGGCGGTGGAAGCGGCCAGCGGCAAGCGGCTCGACGCGTACCTGCGCGACAATCTGTTCGCGCCGCTCGGCATGCGGGACACCGCTTTCAAGATCAGCGACGACATGCGCAAGCGGCTGGTGGGCATGCATGCGCGCGGCGAGGACGGCCAGCTGGCAGCGATCCCGTTCGAGCTGGAGCAGGAGCCGGAATTCCACATGGGCGGCGGCGGGCTCTATTCGACGGCGGCCGACTACATCAAGTTCACCCAGATGATCCTCAACAAGGGCCGCGGCAACGGCAACCAGGTGCTGAAGGCCGACACGGTCGCGACGATGGGGCAGAACCACATCGGCGATCTCGCTATGGGCAAGATGACGACGGCGGCGCCGATGTACACCAACGACGTCGATCTCTATCCTGAGCAGGTGAAGAAGTGGGGCCTCAGCTTCATGATCAACACCGCCAAGACCGCCGAGGGCCGCAGCGCCGGCAGCCTCGCCTGGGCAGGCCTTGCCAACACCTATTACTGGATCGATCCGGCGCGCGACGTCACCGGCGTCATCCTGATGCAGCTGCTGCCGTTCGCGGATGCGAAATGCCTGGAGGCGTTCGCGGGCTTTGAGCGCGGCGTTTATGCCGGGCTCGATGCTGCCGGAAGCGGGCAGAAGGCGGCGTGACTCGCAACCTCTCACCTGACGTCATGGCCGGGCTTGTCCCGGCCATCCACGACTTGCCACGCGGCACAAAGAACGTGGATGCCCGGGACAAGCCCGGGCATGACGACGGGTAGAGTGTGCCGATCATCACTCACGAAAGGATTTCGACTTGGCGGACAAAGCGGACAGCTACGTTTGCGGCATCTCGGACGCGCCGCTGCTCGGCCACACGATCGGCCGGAGTCTCGACCAGGCCGCGCAGCGCTGGTGCAATCGCGAAGCGCTGGTCTCGCCCAGCCACGGGGTGCGATGGACCTGGTCGGAATTCGCCGAACGGGTCGATGCGCTCGCCGCCGGCTTTCTCGCGCTCGGACTCGAGCGGGGCCAGCGGATCGGCATCTGGTCGCTGAACCGACCGGAATGGACGCTGACCCAGTTCGCCGCCGCCAAGGCCGGCCTGATCCTGGTGACGATCAATCCTGCCTATCGCCTGAGCGAGCTGGAATTTGCCCTTCGCAAGGTCGGCTGCGCGGCGATCGTCACCGCGACGGCGTTCAAGACCAGCAACTACATGGAGATGCTCAACACGCTATTGCCGGAGCTGTCATCCGCCAGGCCCGGACAGCTGCAAGCGGCACGGCTGCCGGCCCTCCGCAATGTCATCCAGATCGGCGGCCCGGCCGCACCGGGCACAATTGCCTTCGACGAGGTCGCGCAGATGGGTGGCGACCGGCACCGTCAGCAATTGGCCGCGCTCGGCGCCGAGCTGCAGTTCGACGATCCCGTCAACATCCAGTTCACCAGCGGCACGACCGGATCACCGAAGGGCGTGACGCTGACCCACCACAACATCCTCAACAACGGCTATTTCGTCGGCCGCGCGATGCGCCTCACCGAGCAGGACCGCATCTGCATTCCGGTGCCGCTCTATCATTGCTTCGGCATGGTGATGGGCAACCTTGCCTCCGTGACGCTCGGCGCCGCAATGGTCTATCCCGGCGAGGGTTTTGACCCGCTCGCGACACTGCGCACCATCGAGCAGGAGAAATGCACGGCGCTCTACGGCGTGCCGACGATGTTCATCGCCGAACTTGATCACCCCGAATTCGCCGGCTTCGACCTGACATCGCTGCGGACCGGCATCATGGCCGGCGCGCCCTGCCCTATCGAGGTGATGAAGCGCGTCAACACCGAGATGAACATGCGGGAGGTCACCATCGCCTATGGCATGACCGAAACCAGCCCCGTCAGCTTCCAGAGCGCGGTGGACGATCCGCTGGAGCGACGTGTCTCCACGGTCGGACGTATCCATCCGCATGTCGAGGTCAAGATCGTCGATCTCGAGGGCAGGATCGTCAAGCGCGGCGAACGCGGCGAGCTGTGCACCCGCGGCTACAGCATCATGCTGGGCTATTGGGAGGAGAAGGAAAAGACAGCCGACGTGCTCGACGCCAGCGGCTGGATGCATACCGGCGATCTCGCCACCGTCGACGACGAAGGCTATTGCAACATCGTCGGCCGCATCAAGGACATGGTGATCCGCGGCGGCGAAAACCTCTATCCGCGCGAGATCGAGGAGTTTCTGTATCGTCATCCCAAGATCCAGGACGTGCAGATCTTCGGCGTCGCCGATACCCGCTACGGCGAGGAGCTCTGCGCCTGGATTCGTGTCAGAGCGGGCGAGCAACTGACGGCTGAGGAAGTACGTGCCTTCTGCGAGGGCCAGATCGCCCACAACAAGATCCCGCGCTACGTCGAGTTCGTCGACGAATTTCCGATGACCGTGACCGGAAAGATCCAGAAATTCCTGATGCGCGAGGCAGTCGAGCAGCGGCTCGGATTGAAGGCGGCGAAGACGGCGTGAAAGTGTTGAACGCTCTCCATATACAACGACCGTCATTCCCCCCGCAGGCGAATCCAGTACGCCGCGGCTTCTCGATCCATCACAGCCGCTCGGAGTACTGGATCGCCCGGTCTTCGCCGGGCGATGACAGCTTTGATTGAGGCCCGCGCCTGCCTACATCGTCATTGCGAGCGCAGCGAAGCAATCCAGCTGTCTCCCCGCAGAGATTCTGGACTGCTTCGCTGCGCTCGCAATGACGGGGATGACGAGCGTTACGCCGCCGGATGCTGCGCGGCACCCTTAGTTCCAGCTATTTGGACAGGTGCGCCATTCATTCTGCTTGTGGCGTCTCCCACGCGCGTTCAATGTCGATCACCTGTGGCAGGCCCGGCACAGCCATCGGCGGCAGTACAATGTTACGGTCGTGTCCTGACTTGATCGATTGTTGATCTAGGGGGAATGCCATGTAATTGGCTTGGAGGACCATCCTGGTTGCAGGAATTGGATTTGCAACCGTCGGCTCGGCAAGCGCTGCAGATCTCGCGGCCCGACCCTTCAAGGCACCAGCGACCGCCGTAGCCGTCTATAACTGGACCGGTTTTTACGTGGGCGTGAATGCGGGTTACGCTTGGGGGCAGTCGGATCTCGGCACCGTGCTCGATCCCACCAGCAGCTGGGCCGTGGAAGGCGTAGCGTTCAGGAACGAGTTTGTGGCGCTGAGCAATCGCCGCCTCGATCCGGCCGGCGCTATCGGCGGTCTTCAGATCGGCGCGAACTGGCAGACCGGTGCTTGGGTTCTGGGTGTAGAAGCCGACGCCAACGCAACAGATATCGGTGCGCGCACCGTTTTCACCGGAGCGAATCCGCCGGTGATCCGCACATTCGACGAAAGCATCCGCAACGATTGGCTCGTGACCGTTCGCGGCCGCGCCGGCTATGCGGTCGACAAGACCCTGCTGTACGTCACCGGCGGTCTGGCCGTCGGCAGCGTCAAGGGAAGCTGGGATCTCACCTCGTCCAATGGTTATACCAAGACGGGTTCGGTGTCCGAGACGAAGGTCGGCTGGACGGTCGGCGCCGGCGTTGAGCACGCCTTCGTGCCGAATTGGACGGTTAAGCTCGAATATCTCTACACCGATCTCGGCGGCGTGGATTACACATCGACCTACGTGCCCGGCAGCACTTTTGCTCCGCCCGGCTCCAACTACGTCGAACGCATCTCGCAGGACCTCACCTTCCATACCGTGCGGGCCGGCCTGAACTACAAGTTCGGCGGGCCGATGATGGCCAAGTACTGAGAAGCGAAGAAGCCCAAGATCCCGGCTCCGGCCATTCGGCTCGGAGCCGTTTTTTTTTGATCAGGAGCCAGAGAGAGCGCCTCGTTCTACGCGGCACGCCGGCAAAGTGCGGTCGCTATGCCGACCGCATCGTGGAGGCAGAGATAATTTCTTACGCCGTCAGCCCGCGCTGCTCGGCCAGCTCCTTCAACGATACCTGAGGCCGCGCGCCGATGTGCTGGATGACTTCGGCGGCGGCGAGCGCGCCGAGCTCGCCGCACTGCTTGTAGCCGAAGTTGCGCGCGAGGCCGTAGAGGAAGCCGGCGGCGAACAGGTCGCCGGCGCCGGTGGTGTCGACCACCTTCTCGACCGGGAAGGCCGGCGCTGCGACGGCATCCTCGGACGAGACCACCATGCAGCCCTTCTCGCTGCGGGTGACGACACCGAGATTGACGTCGTTGCGCAGCTGCTTCAGCGCGGTGTCGAAGTCCGAGGTCATGTAGAGCGAGTGCAGCTCAGACTCGTTGGCGAACACGATGTCGACGGTGCCGCCTCGCATCAGCGAGAGAAACTCGTCGCGATAACGATCAACGCAGAAGGAATCCGACAGCGTCAGCGCCACCTTGCGCTTGGCGTCATGGGCGATCTTGGCCGCCTTGACGAAGGCCTCCTTTGCGTTCTTGGGGTCCCAGAGATAGCCTTCGAGGTAGACGATGCCTGCGCCGGCAATCTCGGCCGGATCGATGTCGGCGGGCGACAGGTCCTGCGCCGCGCCGAGATAGGTGTTCATGGTGCGCTCGCCGTCGCCGGTGACCAGGATGTAGGAGCAGCCGGTGGCGGGGCCGTCCTTGGCGGCCGGCGTGTTGAAGGCGACGCCGGCGGCGCGAATGTCGTGCACGTAGAGCTTGCCGATCTGGTCGTCCTTGACCTTGCCGACATAGGCGGCGCGCGCCCCCAGGCTGCCGATACCGACGATGGTGTTGGCGGCCGAACCGCCCGAGACCTCGGTCGCCGGACCCATGTCCTTGTAGATGGCGGCCGCGCGCGCCTCGTCGATCAGCGACATGCTGCCCTTCGCCATGCCATGCTTGGCCAGAAAGGCCTCGTCGGTCCTAACCAGCACGTCGAACAGCGCGTTGCCGATGCCGAGAACGTCATATTTCACGTCAGCCATTCACCTTGATCCTGTTTGCCGGATTGCGATCTAACCGGAAATCCGCTTCCTGTCGGCCTGAAATCCAAGCTCGCGGCCTATCACGACCGGGCCTTGGCGGGCAAGCAACGGTATTTTCGAGAGCATGATCCGCTCCTTCCTGACCGTCTCGACGGGAACGCTGGCCTCGCGCCTGCTGGGTTTCGCCCGCGATTCCCTGATTGCGGCGCTGCTCGGCACCGGCGCCGTGGCGGATGCGTTTCTGGCGGCGTTCCAGCTCGTCAACGTGGTGCGGCGGCTGCTCAGCGAGGGCGCGCTGAACGCGGCGCTGATCCCAGCCTGGCTGGGGGTGAGGGACCGCGACGGGGTGGCGGAAGCCGCGGCGTTCGCCGGGCGCGTGATCGGCACGGTCAGCACGGCCCTGATCGGGATCTCACTCCTGCTCGCATTGTTGATGCCGCTGATCATGACGGTGATCGCGCCGGGATTCCTCGGCAGTGGCACGCTCGATCTCGCGGTTCAGAACGCGCGGCTGATGCTGCCTTACCTCGCCTTCGCCGGTCCCGTCACCGTGCTGATGGGGCTGCTCAATGCGCAGGGACGCTTCGCGCTGACGGCGTTCTCGCCACTGCTGTTCAACATTGCGCTGATCGCCGCGATCGCGATGCTGCTGGTCTGGCATGCAGACGCCGGCTTCGCCGCCTGGATCCTGGCAGCGACCGTCGGCCTCGCCGGCTTGCTGCAACTCTTGATGCTGCTGTCGCAGCGAAGCGCGCGCCTTGCGACACCGCTGCGCGCGAGTTTCGACAAGGAGATGCGCGGCTTCTTCGCCAAGGCGATCCCCGGCATGATCGCAAGCTCGGGGCCGCAATGGCTGATGGTGGCGGGTGCGATCATCGCGTCCGCAACGCCGTCCGCGGTGTCCTGGCTTTATTTCGCCAACCGCTTGATCGAGCTGCCGCTCGGCATCGTCGGCGTCGCCATGGGCACCGTGCTGGTGCCGGAGCTGACGCGCGCCGTCGCGAGCTCCGATCGCGAGGCGGTGGCGCATGCCGAATCCCGCGCGCTGGAGCTTTCCGCCGGGCTGGCACTGCCGGCCACGGTCGGCCTGATCGTGCTCGCCGAGCCGATCGTGGGGCTGCTGTTCGAGCATGGCGCGTTCGGTGCGGCGGACAGCGCGGCCACCGCGCGTGCCCTGATGTGGCTGGCGCTGGGCCTGCCGGCGCATGTGCTGATCAAGGCGCTGTCGCCGGCGTTCTATGCCCGCAGCGACACGATGACGCCGCTGCTCGCGACCGCCAAGGGCTTCGTGGTGACGGTCGTGCTCGCGGTTCTGCTCGGTCATGTCTTTGGCGCAAGCGGAATCGCGGCAAGCATCGCGGCTGGCGCCTGGAGCAGCGCGCTCGCGCTGCTCCGCAAGGGCGCGGGCGAGTTCGGCTTCTCGATCGACGCGGCGGCCCGCACGCGATTGCCGCGGATCGTGCTGGCCGCGATTGCCATGGGCGCCCTGCTCTGGCTGACCGCGGGTCTGGTGCCGGCCGGCGCCCATGGGCTCATCCACTTCATTGTGCTGGGTGTGCAGATCGCAGCCGGGATCGCCGTCTACGGCCTGTTGCTGCAGATCCTCGGTGCCGCCTCCTGGCGCGAGGCGGTTAACGCATTGAAACGGCCCAGCTAGACCACGGCCTCCGCGAAAGACCCTTGACGGGGCAGCGCCGCTGTTGGAAACGACGGCCGAATACCTATGGGAAGGCTGACCATGCCATTCGTTGAACGGGTCTTTTCGGGCGTCCAGCCGACGGGCAATCTGCACCTCGGCAATTACCTCGGCGCCATCGTCAACTTCGTGAAGATGCAGGAAACCCACAATTGCATCTATTGCGTCGTCGACATGCACGCGATCACGCAAGGGGTGGACGTCTGGGGCGGGCCGGTCGAGCTCGCGCGCAACACCCGCGAGGTGACCGCCGCGTTCATCGCGGCCGGCATCGATCCGAAGAAGCACATCGTGTTCAACCAGAGCCAGGTCTCGGGCCATGCCGAGCTCGCCTGGATTTTCAACTGCGTCGCGCGCATGGGCTGGCTGGGACGCATGACCCAGTTCAAGGAGAAGGCCGGCAAGGACCGCGAGAACGCCTCGGTGGGCCTGTTCGACTATCCCGTGCTGATGGCGGCCGACATTCTGCTCTACCGCGCCACCCACGTTCCCGTGGGTGAGGACCAGAAGCAGCATCTCGAACTCTCGCGCGACATCGCGCAGAAGTTCAACAACGACTTCGGCGACTCGATCCGCGCGCAGGGCGTCAATGACGGGCTGTTCTTCCCGCTGCCGGAACCCTTGATTACGGGTCCGGCGACACGCGTGATGAGCCTGCGCGACGGCACCAAGAAGATGTCGAAGTCGGACGCCTCCGACAATTCGCGCATCAACCTCACCGACGATGCCGACACCATCGCGCAGAAGATCCGCAAGGCGAAGACCGATCCGGAGCCGCTGCCGACGGAAGAGAAGGGCCTGGAAGCGCGGCCCGAGGCCGACAATCTCGTCGGCATCTTCGCCGCGCTGTCCGGCCGCTCCAAGGCGGACGTGCTGCGCGAGTTCGGCGGCGGCCAGTTCTCCAGCTTCAAGAACGCGCTGGCGGAGCTGTGCGTGACCAAGCTCGCGCCGATCGCCGGTGAGATGAAGCGCCTCGTCGCCGACCCTGGCCACATCGAGGCGATCCTGAACGACGGATCCGACCGGGCGCGCGCGATCGCCGACGAGACCATGAAGCTCTCCAAGGACATCGTCGGCTTCATTCGCCGGCGCTAGGGCGCGCTTCGCGATACCGGCTGGCGCCACGGCGCCGGCCGCTTCGCCCCTCCCAAACATCGCGGGAGTGTGGCAGCATGCTCCCCGTGCACAATCCGGGACATGCATGACCAGCAAGCGACTTTGCTACGAGCCGGGTCACAAGCCCAAATGCCTCGTCATCGTCGACGACAGCGCCGAATGGGATCGCGCCGTCTATTACGCCAGCCGCTGGGCGATTCGCGCCGGCGGCGGCGTGGTGATGCTGCGCATCATCGAGCCTGAGCAGCAGAGCCAGGAATGGCTGGGGGTCGCCGACATCATGCGCGCCGAGGCACAGGAAGCCGCCGAAGCCGCGCTCGACCGCGCCGCCGGGCGCGCCAACGGCATCGCCGCCATCACGCCGGAGCGCGTCATTCGCGAAGGCAGCGCGATGGAACAGCTGCTCGCAGTGATCGACGAGGATCCTGATATCGCCATGCTGGTGCTCGCCGCCAATCCTGGCGCGGAAGGGCCCGGGCCTCTGGTCTCGCTGCTCGCGCATGCGCTCGGCACATTCCCGGTGCCGGTGACGATCATCTCGGGTGCCCTGAGCGATGAGAGCGTGGATTCGCTGTCCTAGCGACGATGCATCTTATCCTCCCCTGGAGGAGAGGGTCGGCTCATGTTGAGCGAAGCGAGGCATGAGACGGGGTGGGGTGACGGTCTCTCCACATCCGACACTGCCCGAGTGGAGAGATCACCCCACCCCGCTCGCGCTGTGCGCGATCGACCACGGGCGAGCTACGCTCGTCCCGGACCCCTCCAGGGGAGGGCAAGGCCAACCCACTGATTTTCATGAGCTAATATCCCGCCTCCCCTTGACCGTGCGTTAGCCGTCGCCATCTGCTAGGGGATAGAGCACGCGCCGGCCTTGAACCGGCGACGTCTGGAGAAAACCATGTTCATTCAAACCGAAGCCACCCCCAATCCCGCCACGCTGAAGTTCATTCCCGGCCGCGTCGTGGTCGACGGCAGCCCGATGGAATTTTCGAGCCGCGAATCGGCGGCGCGTTCGCCGCTCGCCGAAAAGCTGTTCGAGGTGCCCGGCGTCACCGGCGTGTTCTACGGATCGGACTTCATCACCGTGACGAAGGCGAGCGGTGAGTGGCAGCAGCTCAAGCCGGCGATCCTGGGTGCCATCATGGAGCACTACATGTCGGGCGCGCCGCTGCTGGCCGACGGCACGGCCACAAGCGAGGCCGATCTCGACGACGAGGACGAGTTCTTCGACGAGGCCGACGCCGAGACCGTCGACATGATCAAGGACCTGATCGAGACCCGGGTGCGGCCGGCCGTCGCCAATGACGGCGGCGACATCACCTTCCGCGGCTTCAAGGACGGTATCGTCTATCTCAACATGAAGGGCGCCTGCTCCGGCTGCCCGTCATCGACGGCGACGCTCCAGCACGGCATCCAGAACCTGCTCAAGCACTTCGTGCCTGACGTGGTCGAAGTCCGGCCGATGTAAGCCCCTTACGCCGCCTTCTGCTTGGCGGTGATCAGCTTGCGGTTGATCAAGACTTCCGCGATCTGAATCGCGTTGAGGGCGGCGCCTTTACGCAGATTGTCCGACACGCACCAGAGCACGAGACCGTTCTCCACGGTCGCGTCCTCACGGATGCGGCTGATGTAAGTCGCGTCCTCGCCGGCCGCTTCATAGGGCGTGGCGTAGCCGCCGGGCTCCTGCTTGTCGATGACGAGACAGCCGGGCGCCACGCGCAGGATGTTGCGCGCTTCATCGGCGGTGATCGGATTCTCGAACTCGATGTTGACGGCCTCGGAATGGCCGACGAACACAGGCACGCGCACGCAGGTGGCGGACAGCTTGATCTTGGGATCCAGGATCTTCTTGGTCTCCGCCATCATCTTCCACTCTTCCTTGGTGTAGCCGTCCTCCATGAAGACGTCGATGTGGGGGATGACGTTGAAGGCGATGCGCTTGGGGAATTTCTTCGCGACCAGCTCGTCGTTGGTGTAGACGGCCTTGGTCTGCGAGAACAATTCGTCCATTGCGTCCTTGCCGGCGCCCGACACCGACTGATAGGTCGAGACCACGACGCGCTTGATCGTCGCCTTCTCGTGCAGCGGCTTGAGCGCCACCACGAGCTGGGCGGTCGAGCAGTTCGGGTTGGCGATGATGTTCTTCTTCTTGAAGCCTTCGGTCGCGGCCGCATTCACCTCGGGCACGATCAGCGGCACGTCCGGATCCATGCGCCAAGCGGAGGAATTGTCGATCACCACAGCGCCGGCGGCGCCGATCTTCGGCGACCATTCCTTCGACACCGACCCACCCGCCGACATCAGGCAGATGTCGACGTCGGAGAAGTCGTAATGCTCGAGCGCTTTGACCTTCAGGGTGCGGTCGCCATAGGAGACTTCGACACCGACGCTGCGGCGCGACGCCAGGGCCACGACCTCGTCCGCGGGGAATTTGCGCTCATCCAGGATGTTGAGCATTTCCCGACCGACATTGCCGGTCGCGCCGACGACTGCGACTTTGTAACCCATCGTTCACTCTCCGATGAAAAAGCCCGTTCCCGAAGCTGACGCTTAAACAGGAAGAGCAGCGCTTCTATGCGAGAACCGGACTCAAGACAACGTTAAGACCATGCCTTAGGGACGTGGATGCAGTCGCCTGAGGCCAGCACGGCCGTTAGCCCTACCCAGATCCAGCTGACGCTCTTGGCCTTGGCCGACGAGGTCGTCGGCACGCTGGCGCATCTGGTCGCCTATGTGGGGGCGCTCGCCCTGTTTGCCATCCTCGCCCTCGCAGGCCTGGGACAGCTGCCTGACCTGCGTGGCGATGGTCCGGCGGACAGACCGGGCTGGAGCATCGCCGACCGCTCGCATCTGGCCTTCGCCGTCAGCCGGATCGATTCATCAGAAAAAACAGCCTCTTACGTCATCTTTAGGCATCCCGAGGGCGGCCGCAGGGACGTGCTGCGCTGGACCGATATGGCGGACAAGCCGGTGGCCGAACTCGAAATCTACCGGCAAGGCGCCGAATTCGACGTGACACGGCCGGCGGCCGCGGGCTTGGCCGCCCGGATGGGTTTGGGTGCAGATGCCCCGCTCGAGCAGGCCGGCCTGATTGACAGCAAATTCGGCCCCGTCGCCCTGTTCCGGCCGGTCGGCGCGACAGAGGGGACGCGGGCCTGCCTCGGCTATCTCAAGCGCTACGAGGAGCCCGCCTTGCAGATCTCCGGCTTCTCCTGCCAGGGCGACAGCTTGCCCGCCCGCCGCGCGGCGATCGCCTGCACGCTGAACCGGCTGACGCTGCTGGCCTCGGGCAACGAGCCGAGGCTGGCGGAATTGTTCGCCCATGCCGAGCTCAGGCGCCGCGGCTGTGACCCTCAGGGCTCGCCGGACTGGCTGCTGGGCGCAGCGAACGCGCAATTGCGCGGAGCGCTTTGACTTGCATCAAGGATTCTGCATCAAGCTCAAGTAGCTGGTTTGCATGCAACTTTTGCCGGCGCGCACGATTATTCCGAGCTGGTGTGACCCAATTGACCTAGTTGCGTCCGCCCCGGCCGGGCTAGTATGGGGTGAAATCGACTGGCGGCCTGCCGCCTGAAGGGGACGTGATGAGCTTGAAATTTTCTGCCGCGAACAAACTGGCGACATTGCTTGCGGCGGGCGCCGCAATGGCCGTTGCGTTCGCGACCGCGGCTTCCGCCGACACCAGGACCAAGCAGCGCTATGACGACCGCGGCCGGCCCTATTACGGCCCGAGCGGCCCCAACACGGTCTATCAACAGGGCCGCACCCGCCTCTATGTGAGCAAGCGCTCCTGGCTCGATGGCGGCACCGAGGTCAATCCGGGCGACCGCAAGTTCACCGACTACGCCTTCCCCCCGGCCGTGGGCTATCCGTCCTTCGCCCGCGAGAACCTCAACCGGCCGATCGACCGCCAGCCGCTCTCCCCGCCGCAGGATGTCGGCGGCTATCCGCAGAACTTCCCGCTGTACTGAGGCGGGCGTCACGACCGAATCAAAATGGCCGGTGCTCACGCCCGGCCATTTTTGTTTTTCGCGAGATGCGTCCGTCTTACGCATTGGCTGCCGGATCGTAGCGCCGGCAAAATTCTTCGATGGCCTCGGAGCGGAAATCACTGAGGCGTTCGAAGATCAGCGCATCCGGCCAATCCCACCAGGCGATGCGGCGCAGGCTTGCGGAAACGGTATCGTCAAAGCGCTTGCGGATGGGACGGGCGGGAACGCCACCGACGATGGTGTACGGCTCGACATCGCGGCTAACGACGGCGCCTGCGGCGATCACTGCGCCATCGCCGACGCTCACGCCCGGCAGCAGGATGGCGGCGTGGCCGATCCAGACGTCGTTGCCGACGATCACCCGGTCGCCGCGCCTACCTGCGAAGAAGTCGCGGTCGCGCGTCGCGCCCGCCTCGTAATATTCGGGGACGTAGGTGAAGCGGTGCTGCGAGGGACGGCCCATCGGGTGGTTTGGCGCACCGATCCGCACCGAGTTGGCGATCGCCGTGAACTTGCCGATCACGGCGTCGGCGACGTCGCAATTCTCGCCGAGATAGGAGTAGTCGCCGAGCGAAGCATATTCGATGCGCGTGCCCGCAAGCACCTCGCAACGCCGCCCGACCTGCGCCTCGCGCAGGCGCACCGTCTCATGGATGACGGTTTCCGCGATCTTGGGGCGGGGTGTATCCATGAGGCGGTTTCCAATGAGGCCGTAGCCCGGATGGAGCGAAGCGCAATCCGGGAAGGTCTGTCCACGGGGTGAGAACCCGGATTTCGCTTCGCTCCATCCAGGCTACGATTCTTCCCGCCTTACGCGTGCAGCTTCTGCAATTCCTTCAGGATGGCTTCGCCCATCTGCGTGGTGGAAGCGGCCGTGGTGCCTTCCGACTTGATGTCGGCGGTGCGCAGGCCGCTGGCCAGCACGGCAGCGATGGCCTGGTCGACCTTGTCGGCGAGATCGCCCATGTCGAAAGAATAGCGCAACGCCATGCCGAAGGACGAGATCATCGCGATGGGATTGGCGAGGCCCTTGCCGGCGATATCGGGGGCCGAGCCGTGCACGGGCTCGTACAGCGCCTTGCGCTTCTTGGTCTTGACGTCGACCTCGCCGAGCGAGGCCGAGGGCAGCATGCCGAGCGAGCCGGTGAGCATCGCCGCGATGTCGGAGAGCATGTCGCCGAACAGGTTGTCCGTGACGATGACGTCGAACTGCTTCGGCCATTTCACCAGCATCATGCCGCCGGAATCGGCGAGCTGATGCTCGAGCGTGACATCGGGGTATTCGCGCTTGTGGACCTGAGTCATGACCTCGTTCCAGAGCACGCCCGATTTCATGACGTTGCGCTTCTCCATCGACGTCACCTTGTTCTTGCGCTTCCGGGCAAGCTCGAAGGCGACGCGGCCGATGCGCTCGATCTCATAGGTATCGTAGACCTGGGTATCGATGGCGCGCTTCTGGCCGTTGCCGAGATCGGTGATGGTCTTGGGCTCGCCGAAATAGACGCCGCCGGTGAGCTCACGCACGATGACGATGTCGAGGCCCTCGACCGCCTCGCGCTTCAGGCTGGAAGCATCCGCCAGCGCCGGATAGCACACGGCGGGACGGAGGTTGGCGAACAGCGCGAGATCCTTGCGCAGGCGCAAGAGGCCGGCTTCCGGGCGCACCTCGTAAGGCACGGCATCCCACTTCGGACCGCCGACCGCGCCGAAGATCACGGCGTCGGCGTCCTTGGCCTTGGCCATGTCGCCTTCGGAGATCGACACCTTGTGCGCGTCATAGGCGGAGCCGCCGACGAGGCCGGTGTCGGTCTCGAACTTGGCGATCCCGGCCGAATTGAGCCAGTCGATCAGCCGCTTCACCTCGCCCATCACCTCGGGGCCGATACCGTCGCCGGGAAGCAGCAGCAGTTTGTGGGTCGCCATGGTCGTGTCCTTTTCGATCCTCTCTCGTCATTCCGGGACGCGCCTCTTAGCGCGGGCCCGGAATCCATAGCCACCAGCCGGGGTTATGGATTCCGGGCTCGCGCTTCGCGCGCCCCGGAATGACGGCGCCGGAGTGCTAGAGCGGCGTTGCGCGCTTGGCAAGACACCATTGCCGCGCTGCGGCTGTGCAAGGCCGGCGGGGCCTGCCACACTGGACAAACCGGAGTACCCCTTGCACGCACCTGATCGCCCCCTGCCCGACGCACACCCCGCGCGGCTGATCCTGACCCTGTCGCTGGCAGCCACCGTGGGGCTCGGCATCGGCCGCTTTGCCTATGCGCTGGTGCTGCCGGACATGCGGGAGGACCTCGGCTGGTCCTACTCGGCGGCCGGTTTCATGAACACGATCAACGCCGTCGGCTATCTCGTGGGCGCGCTGGTGGCGTCCCGCCTGATCCGGCGCGTCGGCTGGGCCGCCGCGATCCGCGGCGGAACAATTGCCTGCGTCGCAGCGCTCGCCACCTGCGCTCTGACGGGGGATTTCGTCGCGCTGAGCCTGGCGCGCCTGGTGCTGGGCCTGGGCGCGGCGGCCGGCTTCGTCGCCGGCGGCGCGCTCGCCGCCACCATCGCCCAGTCGCGGCCCGAACGGGCCAACTTTCTGCTCAGCCTGTTCTATGCCGGACCCGGCATCGGCATTCTGTCCTCGGGGCTGATCGCCCCGTTCACGCTGCAATATTTCGGGCCGGGCTCGTGGTGGATCGTGTGGTGGGCGCTGACGCTGCTGTCGGTCGCGATGACGATCCCGCTGTTCCTGATCCGGATCGAGAGCGGCGCGCGCTTCTCTGAAGGCGGTCATGCCTCGTTCGCGATCCTGCCGGTGCTGATTTATCTGGCCGGCTATTTTCTGTTCGGCGCCGGCTACATCGCCTACATGACCTTCATGATCGCCTATGTGCGCGACGGCGGCGGCGGGGCCGCGGCGCAGGCGGCGTTCTGGGGGTTGATCGGTCTATCTGCGTTCGTGACGCCCTGGGCCTGGCGCGGCGTGCTGGCGCTCGACCGCGGCGGGCTCGCCACCGCCATCATCCTCGGCACCAACGCAGCTGGCGCAGCGCTGCCGATGCTCGGGCATTCGCCGGCCTGGCTCGCGGTCTCCGCGATCGTGTTCGGCGTCGCCTTTTTCGCCGTGGTCGGCTCGACCACCGCCTTCGTCCGCTTCAACTATCCGCCAGAGGTGTGGCCGACCGCGATCGCGGCGATGACGATCTCGTTCGGCGTCGGCCAGACGCTCGGGCCGATCGTGGTCGGCGCGATCACCGATGCGCTGGGGAGCCTGAGTTACGCGCTGAATGTGTCGGCGGCGCTATTGGCGCTGGGCGCGGTGGCGGCGTTGTGCCAGCGGAAGGTGGGGCCGGCCAAGCAATCGGTGCCGTAGGGTGGATTAGCGAAGCGTAATCCACCAACTTCGCTCGGCAACTGCGGAAGTATGGTGGATTACGCCCACCGACTGCGCTTCGCGCAGCCGCTCGGCTAATCCACCCTACGACAGCGGAGCTAGCTCCCGCTGAACGAATTATACCCCTGGTCTTCCCAATAGCCGCCCTTGTAATCGTTGGTGACTTCCATCGAGACCACGTATTTCGGGTTCTTGAAGCCGAGCTTGGTCGGCACGCGGATCTTCATCGGAAAGCCGTAGGCGCGCGGCAGGATCTCGTTTGCGTATTTGAACGTCATCTGGGTCTGCGGATGCAGCGCGCTGCGCATGTCGAGCGGTGAATTGTAGCCGTCCTTGTCGGCGCACTGGAACCAGACATAATTCGCGCGCGTGTCGGCGCCGATCAGCTTGAGGAAATCGCGCAAGGGCGTGCCGGTCCAGCTGCCGATCGCGCTCCAGCCCTCGACGCAGATATGGCGCGTGATCTGCGTGACCTGGGGCAGCTTGTAGAGCTCGTCCAGCGTCCAGGACTTTTTGTTGTCGACGAGGCCGCGCACCTCGAGCTTCCAATCCGCGGCCGAGATATCGGGCGCGTCGTCGAGATCGTAATAGGCGTTGAACGGGAAGGGCTTGGTGATCGCGCTTTCGGGGAAGGTCGGCGCCAGCGCGTCGGGATTGAACATCCAGGCCTGCACCGCGTCGTTGAACTTCGAGACCTTCGCCAGCATGGTCTCGGCCGAGGACGAGTCGATCACGTCGCAGCCGCTGAGCAGCGTCAGTGCGCCCAGGCTGGCGCCGCCCGCAATGAAGCGGCGGCGGGTGACGTCTGGCATCGTCTTGAGGGAATCCTTGATCAGGAGCCGCTTGTCGACGCCGGGAATCAGGAACGGGCGCTTCGCCATATTCTCCTCCTCAGCGACCGATGATCATCGCGCGCAGACTCTTCGGCACGAGCAGCGCAAGCAAGACGTGGACGACCAGAAACGCGCAGATCGCGGCCATGCAGAAGAAGTGGACATAGCGCGCGGCCGGATAATCGCCGAACAGCATCACGAGATAATAAAGCTGAACGGGCTTCCAAATCGCAAGGCCCGACAGCACGATCAGCACGCCGACCACGATGATGCCGGCATAGAGCAGCCGCTGCACGTAATTGTAGACGGTGAGATCGTCATGGCCGAGCTTGAAGGTCAGCGCCGCCCTGACGTCGTGGAGCACGCCTGATGCCGTGATCGGCAGCAGCTTCTTGCGGAAGCGGCCGGTAGCGATGCCGGTGACGAGATAGGCGAGGCCGTTGATCATCAGCAGCCACATCGCCGCAAAATGCCAGAGCAGGCCGCCGCCGAGCCAGCCGCCCAGCGTGTACTCGCGCGGAAAGCGGAAGTCGAACAGCGGCGAGGCGTTGTAGATCTGCCAGCCCGACAGGATCATCAGGATCATGGCGAGCGCGTTGATCCAATGCATGACCCGCACCCAGGCCGGCTGGATCACTTTGGACTTGGTGGCCGTGACCTGCTCGTCAGTGACTGTGAGGCTCGCCATGGCGGGTTCCATCCTGAGGTCGTGTGACAGCGATTATACGCCGGTGTTTCGGCTTTCGTTACATCCCGTTCGCCATCGAATCGATGTCGTGAGGCTATTGTGGTCACAAAAGAGCGAGCCGGGTATCCCCGGCTCGCGGTCTGAGGACGTCCTGTTCGGGGATGAAACAGGATCGCGCGGTGTTACGTCGCCGGCATCAGCACGGTATCGACCACATGGATCACGCCGTTCGACTGGTTGACGTTGGTGATCGTCACCATCGAGGTGCCGCCCTTGGCGTCGACGATCCAGACCTTGCCGTCCATTTTCTTC
Organism: Bradyrhizobium sp. SUTN9-2; assembly: GCF_003122645.1. NCBI lineage: Bacteria > Pseudomonadati > Pseudomonadota > Alphaproteobacteria > Hyphomicrobiales > Nitrobacteraceae > Bradyrhizobium > Bradyrhizobium sp. SUTN9-2. The sequence continues at coordinate 937,737 of NZ_LAXE01000001.1, read as the reverse complement.
ACCGTCAGCTCCTCGCCTTCGGCGGTCTTCAGCTTCTTGCCGTCGGTGAGGTCGGAAGCCGCGAGCTTACCGGGCACGACATGGTAGGTGAGGATCTTGGTCAGCGCTGCCTTGTTCTCGGGCTTGACCAGGTTGTCGACGGTGCCGGCCGGCAGCTTGCCGAAGGCGGCGTTGGTCGGCGCGAACACCGTGAACGGGCCCTTGCCTTCGAGCGTCGGCACCAGGCCGGCCGCCTTCACCGCCGCCACCAGCGTGGTGTGATCCTTGGAGTTGACCGCGTTCTGGACGATGTTCTTGGACGGGTACATCGCGGCGCCGCCGACCATGACGGTCTTTTCCTCGGCACTGGCGGGCGCGACGACGGTCGCGGTGAGGGCCATGGCGCTGAAGGCGGCGGCAGCGAGATAGGCAATGCGCTTCGACATGAGAGAGTCTCCCGATTGAATTGAGACCGGCGTTGGCCGGCGTTGAGTTGAGCAACAACGGCGCCTGCGACAGTTAAGGGTGATGCAGCAGTGCCGTCGTTGGACCGAACTACGGGAGGGTTTCAGGTGCGGTTTCGAGGAAAAATTCTTTGTGATGGGTGAAACTATCGGCGGGGATCTTCGTGTGCGAACGAGAGCACCCGGACAAGCGTAGCGAAGCAGTAGGGTGGGCAAAGCGAAGCGTGCCCACCAAACGCAAATGCGGAGAGAGATGGTGGGCACGGCGCTTCGCGCCTTTGCCCATCCTGCGACGGCGTACCCGTTGAGGCAGTGTCCTCGCCTCAATCCCTGTTGTTCGGCGTCTGAATGAACCCGCGATTATGCGTCGGGCTGATCAGCACTTCGTTGATGCAGACCCGCGCCGGCATGCTCGCGATGAAGGCGATGGTACGGCCGAGATCTTCGGGCTGCAGCATCTTCGCCTGCTCGGCTTCGCTCGGCACCACCGGTCGCAGCTTCAGGATCGGCGTCGCCACCTCGCCCGGCATCAGGCAGCAGGCGCGCAGGCCGTTGACGCATTCGTCCATGTTGAAGGAATGGGTCAGCGCCAGCACCGCGTGCTTGGTGGTGGTGTAGGCCGGACCCGGCATCTTCGAGACGTGACGGCCGGCCCAGGACGAGACGTTGATGATGGAACCGTCCTGCTGCTGGCGCATCGTCGGCAGCACGGCGCGCATGCAATAAAGCACGCCGTTGAGATTGACCTGGACCAGTCTGTCCCAGCCCTCCAGCTCCATGTCCTTCCAGCTGCGCTTGGGGACATTGATGCCGGCATTGTTGACGAGCAGGTCGATGCGGCCGTGCTTCGCGACGATCTGGTCGGCCGCCTTCTGGGCTGCGGCCGCGTTGGCGACGTCGAGCGCAATGGCCTCGGCCGCGCCACCTGCACTGCTGATCTTCGCCACCACGGCGTCCAGGGCTGATTGCCGCCGTCCGGACACCACCACCGTCCAGCCGTCGGCAGCTAACGCCTCGGCGCCGGCCTCCCCGATCCCGCTGCCGCCACCCGTGACCCAGGCCACGCGTTTCCCGCTTTTTGACATGCAAACTGTCTCCGTTGCTTGATCGGGGCGGTTTTTGCTAATCCAGCCCGCGGTTTTGACCGGCCTGTGCCGGCGAGGAATGTTGCATGAACCAAGCTGCCAACGCCAATTTGTTTTCCCGCCTGTTCGAGGGCCTCGCCGATCCGAAGCGGCTCGCGATCGAGACGCATGACGGCGCCCATATCAGCTATGGCGATCTGATCGCGCGCGCGGGCCAGATGGCGAACGTGCTGGTCGCGCGCGGCGTGAAGCCGGGCGACCGCGTCGCGGTACAGGTGGAGAAGTCGGTCGCCAATATCGTGCTGTATCTCGGCACGGTGCGCGCCGGCGCGGTCTATCTGCCGCTGAACACGGCCTATACGCTGAACGAGCTCGACTACTTCATCGGCGATGCCGAGCCGTCGCTGGTGGTCTGCGATCCCGCCAAGGCGGAGGGGCTCGCGCCGATCGCAGGCAAGGTGAGGGCGAAGGTCGAGACGCTCGGGGCTGACGGCAAGGGCTCGCTGACGGAGGCCGCCGACAAAGCGAGCCGCGAATTCACGACGGTGCCGCGTGAAAGCGACGATCTTGCCGCGATCCTCTACACCTCGGGTACCACCGGCCGCTCCAAGGGCGCGATGCTGACGCATGACAATCTCGCGTCGAACTCGCTCTCGCTCGTCGACTATTGGCGCTTCACCGACAAGGACGTCCTGATCCACGCGCTGCCGATCTACCACACCCACGGCCTGTTCGTGGCGACCAACGTGACGCTGTTCGCCCGGGCGTCGATGATCTTCCTGCCGAAGCTCGATCCGGACCTGATCATCAAGCTGATGGCGCGCGCCACGGTGTTGATGGGCGTGCCGACCTTCTACACCCGCCTGCTGCAGAACCCTGCGCTGTCGCATGAGACGACGAAGCACATGCGGCTGTTCATCTCGGGCTCGGCGCCGCTGCTCGCCGACACCCATCGCGAATGGTCGGCGCGCACGGGACATGCCGTGCTCGAGCGCTACGGCATGACCGAGACCAACATGAACACGTCGAACCCGTATGACGGCGAGCGCGTGCCCGGCGCAGTCGGCTTTCCGCTGCCGGGCGTCTCCGTGCGCGTGACCGATCCCGAGACAGCGAAAGAGCTGCCGCGCGACGAAATCGGCATGATCGAGGTGAAGGGGCCGAACGTCTTCAAGGGCTATTGGCGCATGCCGGAGAAGACCAAGGCCGAATTCCGGCCCGACGGCTTCTTCATCACCGGCGATCTCGGCAAGATCGACGCCAAGGGTTACGTGCACATCCTCGGACGCGGCAAGGATCTCGTGATCTCCGGCGGCTTCAACGTCTACCCGAAGGAGATCGAGAGCGAGATCGATGCCATGCCTGGCGTGGTGGAGTCGGCCGTGATCGGCGTGCCGCACGCCGATTTCGGCGAGGGCGTCACCGCGGTGCTGGTGCGCCAGCCCGGCGCGAGCATCGATGAAGCGGCCGTGCTGAAGGGCCTCGACGGGCGCCTCGCGAAATTCAAGATGCCGAAGCGGGTCTTCGTGGTCGACGAGCTACCGCGCAATACGATGGGCAAGGTGCAGAAGAACGTGCTGCGCGAAACGTACAAGGATATTTACGCGAAGAAGTGAGAGAGCTCCGCTCTGTCGGCGTCATTGCGAGGAGCTCTTGCGACGAAGCAAGCCGGCGGCCGAGACCAACAGATAGCACCTGACACGTCGCACGGTCGGGCTGGGGTGGAATGCAGGGTGCGCATATCCGCCCGGAGCGCGGGAACCGGTGCGCGTGCCGGGAGTCGCGGTGGGTCGCAGCCGGGACGGTTTACCCTCGGCATCGTCCCCTCGCACGTTGCGGCCGCACGGGCTCAAGGCGGCTTAGAGGCGTTCCAATAGCGATTTCAATGCGCCGTACGCTCGCGCCAAAGAGATGAATTTGGATTCCTATGTTCGTTGGCGGACCGATAGGCTGGTATACCAAGACCCTGATTGGCCTTGGTTCATCAAGGCCATAGAGCTGAACCACAGTTCGGTTTATGGCGATTTGGTGATTGCGCAGGCCAGATCGACTCCGTAAATAGAGCCCACCTTTCGCGATCCCCGCGCGCCCCATGCTGGGCCGCAACAAACATCAAAAGCCGCCCATGACCGCACGGATCGAACGACCGCTTTCGCCGCACATCCAAACCTATCGCTGGACGCTGACGATGGCTCTATCCATCGTGCACCGCGCCACCGGTATCGCCCTTTACGTCGGAACCCTGCTGCTGGTCTGGTGGCTGGTTGCGGCGGCCTCCGGCCCGGCCGCCTATGCCCATGTCCAGGCTTTCTCCAGCAGCATCATCGGCCGGCTGATTGTGTTCGGCTACACCTGGGCCCTGATGCACCACATGCTCAGCGGCATCCGGCATTTCGTCTGGGATCTCGGCTACGGCTTCAAGGCCAACGAGCGCGAAGCGCTGACCTGGGGCGCCCTGGTCGGCGGCATCGCACTGACGGTGCTGATCTGGATCATCGCCTATGCAAACGGAGGCGGCCGATGAGCTTTGACGAATCCCACGGCTCTCCGAAGCGTCCCTCGATGCGCACCCCGCTCGGCCGCGTCCGCAATCTCGGCGCCGCGCATTCCGGCACGTCCGATTTCTGGCGCCAGCGCATCACCGGCGTCGCCATGACGCTGCTGATGATCCCGGCGCTGGTCATTATCATGATGCTGCTCGGCCGCAACCAGGTCTACGCGGCGCAGACCCTGAGCTCCATTCCCGTTGCGGTGATCCTGCTCCTCTTCATCTTCGCCAGCGCCTGGCACATGAAGATCGGCATGCAGGTGGTGATCGAGGACTACGTCCATAACGAGAAGCTCAAGCTCACCGCGATCATGCTCAACAATTTCTTCTCGGTCGCCGTGGCGCTCGCCTCGACCTACGCGATCCTGAAGCTTTCTTCCGGAGTGTAACCCATGGCCGCTGAGACCAATGGCAAGGGCAACGGCGCTCCCGCCACCAACGGAAAAGCCTATCCGATCGAAGACCACACCTATGACGTCGTCGTGGTCGGCGCCGGCGGTGCCGGCCTGCGCGCCGTCGTCGGCTGCAGCGAAGCCGGCCTCCGCACCGCCTGCATCACCAAGGTGTTTCCGACCCGTTCGCACACGGTCGCGGCGCAGGGCGGCATCTCCGCTTCGCTCGGCAACATGCACAAGGACGACTGGCGCTGGCACATGTACGACACCGTGAAGGGGTCGGACTGGCTCGGGGACCAGGACGCGATCGAATACATGGTGCGCAACGCGCCCGACGCGGTCTACGAGCTCGAGCATTGGGGCGTGCCGTTCTCGCGCACCGAGGACGGCAAGATCTACCAGCGTCCGTTCGGCGGCATGACCACCGAGTTCGGCAAGGCCCAGGCGCAGCGCACCTGCGCCGCCGCCGACCGCACCGGCCACGCCATGCTGCACACGATGTACGGCCAGTCGCTGCGCCACGCGGCCGAGTTCTTCATCGAGTTCTTCGCCATCGACCTGATCATGGACGACCAGGGCACCTGCCGCGGCGTCATCGCGCTCAAGCTCGACGACGGCACGCTGCACCGTTTCCGCGCCCAGACCACGATCCTGGCGACCGGCGGCTATGGCCGCGCCTATGCCTCCTGCACCTCGGCGCACACCTGCACCGGCGATGGCGGCGGCATGGTGCTGCGCGCCGGCCTGCCGATGCAGGACATGGAGTTCGTGCAGTTCCATCCGACCGGCATCTACGGCTCGGGCTGTCTCGTCACCGAGGGTGCGCGCGGCGAAGGCGGCTATCTCGTCAACGCCGAAGGCGAGCGGTTCATGGAGCGCTATGCGCCGTCGGCCAAGGACCTCGCCTCGCGCGACGTGGTCTCGCGCGCGATGACCATCGAGATCCGCGAGGGACGCGGCGTCGGCAAGAAGAAGGACCACATCTTCCTGCATCTCGACCATCTCGATCCCGCCGTGCTCGCCGAACGCCTGCCGGGCATCTCGGAATCGGCCAAGATCTTCGCCAATGTCGACGTGACGCGCGAGCCGATCCCGATCGTGCCGACCGTGCATTACAACATGGGCGGCATCCCCACGAATTATCACGGCGAGGTGCTGACCAAGAAGGACGGCGACGACAACGCGGTGATCCCCGGCCTGATGGCGATCGGCGAAGCGGCCTGCGTCTCCGTGCACGGCGCCAACCGCCTCGGCTCCAACTCGCTGATCGACCTCGTCGTGTTCGGCCGCGCCGCCGCCTTGCGCCTGGCCGAAAAGCTCACACCCAACGCCAAGCAGCCCGAGCTGCCGACGAACTCGGCCGAGATGGCGCTCGGTCGCCTCGACCATTACCGCTACGCCTCAGGCGGCACGCCGACCGCGAAGCTGCGCGAAGGCATGCAGCACGTGATGCAGAACAATTGCGCCGTGTTCCGCACCGGCGAAGTGCTGAGCGAAGGCCAGAACCTGATCGCGAAGGTCCACAGCGGCATCACCGACATCGCCGTCTCCGACCGCTCGCTGGTCTGGAATTCGGACCTCGTCGAGACGCTGGAGTTCGACAATCTGATCTCGCAGGCGGTGGTGACGATGAACTCGGCCGCCAACCGCACCGAGAGCCGCGGCGCCCATGCCCGCGAGGACTTCTCCGAGCGCGACGACAAGAACTGGATGAAGCACACGCTGGCCTGGCTGGACGATGCCGGCAAGGTCAGGATCGAGTATCGCCCGGTTCACAACTACACCATGACCAACGACGTGCAGTACATCCCGCCCAAAGCTCGCGTTTACTAAACGTCGCGCGTGTATTGATCGAACAGCGAAGGCCTTAATCGAATGGTTGAATTCGCACTTCCGAAGAACTCCAAGATCACTGGCGGCAAGACCTGGCCGAAGCCCCCGGGCGCGACCGAGCTCCGCGAGTTCAAGGTCTATCGCTGGAATCCGGACGACGGCAAGAATCCAAGCGTCGATACCTATTACATCGACACCAATGATTGCGGCCCGATGGTGCTGGACGGCCTGATCTGGATCAAGAACCACATCGACCCGTCGCTGACCTTCCGCCGCTCCTGCCGTGAAGGCGTCTGCGGCTCCTGCGCGATGAACATCGACGGCCAGAACACGCTGGCCTGCACCAAGTCCATGCACGACGTGAAGGACGGCGCGGTGAAGATCAACCCGCTGCCGCATCAGCCGGTGGTGAAGGACCTCGTCCCCGACCTCACCAATTTCTACGCGCAATACGCCTCGGTCGAGCCCTGGCTGAAGACGACCTCGCCGACGCCGCAGAAGGAATGGCGCCAGAGCCACGAGGACCGCGAGAAGCTCGACGGCCTCTACGAGTGCATCCTCTGCGCCTGCTGCTCGACCTCCTGCCCGAGCTATTGGTGGAACAGCGAGCGCTATCTCGGCCCCGCCGCGCTGCTCCAGGCCAACCGCTGGGTCTCGGATTCGCGCGACGAGGCCACCGGCGAGCGGCTCGACAATCTCGAGGACCCGTTCCGGCTCTATCGCTGCCACACCATCATGAACTGCGCCAAGGCCTGCCCGAAGGGCCTCAACCCGGCCGAAGCCATCGCCGAGCTCAAGCTCAAGATGGTCGAACGCCAGATCTGAGGCGAAGTCCCCCCTGCCGCTCCGGCTAAACCGGCCGGGGTGTTCTGCATTTGCCGTTAATTCGAGCAGAATTTTTCTCTGACCCGCTCGACGCGCAAATTTCCGGCTCGCAACCAACGGTTCCAGCACAAGCTGCTTCCTTCCTTGCGCGGGATTCAGTTAAGCTCCCGTCAGGGACGGAGCGACTGTGCAGAGGGCGCAACGCAACTCGCTGAGGCTGTTGCAGTGGATGATGGCGGCATCCCTGGCGCTGCCGATTGGGCTGTTCGTCGTCGCCGCCGCGATCTCCTACACATCGACCAACGATACCGCCGACCGCGAGATCGAGCGCACGGTCGATGTCGCCCATGAGCACGCGCTCAAGGTCTTCGAGACCATCGACCGCAGCCTCGCCGAGCTCAACGAGGTCGTGCGCGGTCTGCCCGACGGCATCATCCGCGAGCGCGAGCCGACGCTGCATCGCCGGCTGAAGCGGCTGACCGATTCGCTGCCGCAGCTCAAATCGGCCTGGATCTTCGACGCGAACGGAAAGGCGCTGGTCAACAGCCTCGTCTCGCCGCCGCCGGACCTGAGCTTTGCCGACCGCGATTACTTCTATTCCCATGTCGACCAGAGCATCGGCACGTTCATCGGCACGGCGCTGACGCCACGACCGCCCTATCAGGGCGCCCGATTCTTCGGCGTCAGCCGCCGCCGCGAGTCCGACGACGGTCGCTTCATCGGCGTGATCCAGGCCTCCGTGTTGCCGGAATATTTCGAAAGCTTCTATGCCAGGATCGGCACCGATCCCGGCAACTTCTTCGCGATGGGGCGCACCGACGGCGCAATGCTCGCGCATTTTCCCCGGCTCGACCACGAGCTTCGGCTCGATCCGACCGGACCGGTGGGCCAGAAGATCGCGACCCAGCCCGTGCACGGCCTCATCACGGTCGCTTGGCCCTCGGACGGTATCGAGCGGCGCATCGCCTACCGGCGCGTCGCCGAATATCCGATCTATGTCAGCGCCGGATTGGAGACCTCTGCGATCCGCGCACGCTGGCTCGCCACCATCGGCCAGCATCTGGTGTTCGGCATTCCCGCCACCGCGCTGCTGTTCCTGCTGCTGGTGCTCGCTCTGCGGCGTACCCAGCACCTTCAGGCCGAAGCTGCAAGGCGGCGCGAGGCCGAGGAGGCGCTCAAGCACAGCCAGCGCCTGGAAGCGCTCGGCCAGCTCACCGGCGGCGTCGCGCACGACTTCAACAACCTCCTGACGGTGATCCGTGCTTCGGTCGATCTCTTGAACCGTCCGCAGCTGACGGAGGAGCGGCGACAACGCTACATCACGGCCATTGCCGATTCGGTGGCGCGTGCGGCCAAGCTGACTTCGCAATTGCTCGCCTTTGCGCGGCGCCAGACCCTCAAGCCGGAGGTGTTCGACGTCGGCGCACGGGTGCAGTCGCTGCACGACATGCTCGCCACGCTACTGGGCCCCGCGATCGAGATCGTCATGCAACTGCCGGCGGAACCGTGCCTCGTCAATGCCGATGCCAGCCAGTTCGAGACGGCCCTGATCAACATGGCGACCAATGCGCGCGATGCCATGCAGGGCCAAGGGCGAATCGTTTTCAGGGTCGAGGCCACGACGACCGTTCCGGACGCGCTGGTGCAACTTTCCGCCAGCCCAGACCACGGCTTCGTCCGCGTCACCGTCAGCGACACCGGCGTCGGCATTCCCGCCGCGCGGCTCGGCCGCATCTTCGAGCCGTTCTTCACCACCAAGCAGGTCGGCCGCGGCACCGGCCTCGGTCTGTCCCAGGTGTTCGGCTTCGCCCGACAATCCGGCGGCGAGGTGACCGTGACGAGCGAGGTGGGGCACGGCAGCACCTTCTCGCTCTATCTGCCGCGCGTGCCGCCGGGCCTGCTGCCGCAACGCCAAGCGCCCAACACGGCGCCGGCGGTGGCCGGCAGCGGCATGTCGGTGCTGGTGGTCGAGGACAATATCGAGCTGGCCAACTTCGCCGCCGACGGGCTCACCGAGCTCGGCTACAGCATCACGTTGGTCGACAACGCGGCCGACGCGCTCGCCGAGCTCGTCGTGGACACCGACCGCTTCGATGTCGTGTTCTCGGACGTGGTGATGCCCGGCATGACCGGGCTCGATCTGGCGCAGGCGATCCGCGAGCGCAGCCTCGGCGTGCCGGTCGTGCTGACCACCGGCTACAGCCAGGCCCTGTCGCAGGAGGGTACAGGCGGCTGCGACCTCGTGCAAAAGCCTTATACGATCGAGGAATTGTCGCGCGTTCTGCATCGGGCGGCGCGGATCCGGCGCGTCAGGAACGGCGCCGCCGAATAGGGGCACGCGGAACTCTCGTGGGAACCGGCCGAGTTCCCTTGGCGTTGTCCGCTCATGTACAAGCCGGCCGCGACGCGTGAAAAGGGCAAGAAGCCGCCCATCATCGACATCCAGGGCGAGAACGGCGACGAAGTGACACCGCCGCCGCCCGAACTGGTCGAACCCGACCCCCAATTGTCACCCGAGGCAGCCGAGCAGGTCCGCAAGGATTATCTGCTGACACGGTTCTGGATCAGCGCCCGCGGCTTCTGGGGCCGCAACGGCGACCGCCTCGCCTGGCCGTTCTCGGTTGGTCTCGGCCTGCTGATCGTGCTGACCGTCGGCTTCCAATACGGCATCAATGTCTGGAATCGCGCGATCTTCGACGCCATCGAGAAGCGCGATGCGGCGAGCGTCTTCCATCTCACCGCAATGTTCTTCCCGCTCGCGATCGGCAGCATCGTGCTCGCAGTTGTGCAGGTGTTCGCGCGCATGGGCATCCAGCGACGCTGGCGCGCCTGGCTGACGGCGAGCGTGCTGACACGGTGGCTCAAGAACGGGCGCTACTATCAGCTCAACCTTGTCGGCGGCGACCACAAGAATCCCGAATACCGGATCGCGGAGGATTTGCGGATTGCGACCGACTCCCCCGTCGACTTCCTCGCCGGCGTGACTTCGGCGCTGCTGTCGGCCGCGACCTTCATCGTCGTGCTCTGGACCATCGGCGGGGCACTTACCGTCACGCTCGGCGGTTCGTCGGTGACCATTCCCGGCTTCCTCGTGATCGCCGCGATGCTGTACGCCGCGATCGCATCCGGATCGATCGTGGTGATCGGCCGGCGCTTCGTGCAGGTCTCCGAGGGCAAGAACCAGGCCGAAGCCGAGTTCCGCTACACCCTGACGCGCGTGCGCGAGAACGGCGAGAGCATCGCCCTGCTCGGCGGCGAGGAGGAGGAGCGCGACGGCATCGATCGCAATTTCACGAGCGTGCTGCGGCAATGGGCGCGCCTTGCCGGCCAGCACATGCGCACCACGCTGGTGTCGCAAGGATCGAGCCTCGTTGCGCCGGTCGTGCCGCTTCTGCTCTGCGCGCCAAAATTCCTCGACGGCAGCATGACGCTGGGCCAGGTGATGCAGGCCGCGTCCGCCTTCACCATCGTGCAGAGCGCGTTCGGCTGGCTGGTCGACAATTATCCGCGGCTCGCCGACTGGAACGCCTGTGCACGCCGCATCGCCTCGCTGATGATGTCGCTCGACGGCCTCGAGCGCGCCGAGCAGGGCGACGGCCTCGGCCGCATCAAGCGCGGCGAAACCAGCAACGAGGCCATGCTGGAGCTGAAGGATCTCTCGGTCACGCTCGACGACGGCACGGCCGTGGTCGGCGAGACCGAGGTGGTGATCGAGCCCGGCGAGCGGCTGCTGGTCGCCGGCGAATCCGGCACCGGCAAGAGCACGCTGGTGCGCGCCATCGCCGGGCTGTGGCCGTGGGGCGGCGGCAGCGTGAATTTCCATGCCGATCGCCGGCTGTTCATGCTGCCGCAGCGGCCCTATGTGCCCTCCGGCTCCTTGCGGCGGGCGGTCGCCTATCCCGGCGCGGCCGACCACTGGACTTTGGACGAGATCGGCGCAGCCCTGCACAAGGTCGGCCTCGATCATCTCAAGGAGAAGATCGAGGAGGAGGCACCGTGGGACCAGACCTTGTCGGGCGGCGAGAAGCAGCGCCTCGCCTTTGCGCGGCTGCTCCTGCACAACCCCGACATCGTCGTGCTCGATGAGGCGACCTCGGCGCTCGATGAGAAGAGCCAGGACAAGATGATGCAGATGATCACCGAGGCGCTGCCGAAGGCGACCATCGTCAGCGTCGCGCATCGCGCCGAGCTGGAGGCTTTCCACAGCCGCAAGATCGTGCTGGAGCGGCGCAAGGGCGGCGCCAAGCTCGTCAGCGATATCGACCTGATTCCGCGCAAGGGCCGGCGCCGGCTGCTGGGGCGGTTCTTGCGGCAGCGCAAGAAGGCGGCGTGAGGTTCGCGGCGTGTAGCCCGGATGGAGCGCAGCACAATCCGGAAAGATCTATCCGTCAGCAAGAATCCCGGATTTCGCTGCGCTCCATCCGGGCTACGGACCTGAAGTTGGAGTCCTCGTCAAAACCGGTTATGCATGCGCCGCCTGCAACGAGGATCTGCTGCTTGACGTCCGACAATGCCCCTTCGTCCGCGCCGTTCGGTGCGTTTGCGCCCAATGCGGCACAGGCCGCGATCATCCGCCTCGCTCAACGATCGGGGCTGAAGCGCGGCGCGTTCCGGCCGTGGATGTCGCGGCTGGTCAACCTGCTGCGCAGCGGCCCGGTCGACGTCCAATATCAGGGCGCCTCGTTCCGCTTCCATCACCAGGGCAGCGCGACCGAGCGCGGCGCGCTGTTCAATCCCGACTACAATCTCGACGAGCTCGACTTCCTGCGCCAGCACACCCCTGCGGGCGGCACGTTCGTCGATGTCGGCGCCAATGTCGGCACCTTTGCGCTGGTGATGGCGCGGCAGGTCGGGCCATCCGGACAAGTGGTGGCGATCGAGCCGCATCCGCTGACCTTCGGACGGCTCTCGTTCAACCACGCCGCATCGAAGACGCCGCAGGTGCGCCTGGTGCAGGCCGCCGCCGGCGACAGCGACGGCGAGCTGATGATCGAGAGCGGCGGCGGCAATCTCGGCGCCACCCACGTCGTCACCGGCACGGCCAGTGCCGAGGCCATCAAGGTGCCGTCGCTGCGCCTGGTGCGCATTCTGGAGGAGGCCGGCGTCGGCCAAGTCGATTCGCTGAAGATCGACGTCGAGGGCTTTGAGGACCGCGTGCTGATCGGCTTCTTCCGCGACGCGCCGCAATCGCTCTGGCCACGTGCGGTGGTGATCGAGCATCTGTCACAAAACGAATGGCAGCAGGATTGTATTGCCGACATGGTCGGGCGCGGCTTTACGATCGCACGCAAGACACGAAGCAATACGTTTTTGTCCCGCTGACGGGTACGAACAAGGGAGGTTGCGATGATCGATCATCTGGGATTCTCCGTCTCCGACTATGAGCGCGCCAAGGCGTTCTATGCGAAGGCACTGGCGCCGCTCGGCTACAGCCTGATCATGGAGGTCACTGCCGAGCAGACCGGACACGCTGCGGCTGCAGGCTTCGGTGCCGACGGCAAGCCCGATTTCTGGATCGGGGGCGAAGGCGCGATGAACAAGCCGGTGCATGTCGCCATCCGCGCCAATGACCGCGCCACCGTCGATGCGTTCTACAAGACGGCGATGGCGGCCGGCGGCCGCGACAACGGCCCGCCCGGCATCCGCCCGCATTATCACGCGAACTATTACGGCGCCTTCGTGCTCGACCCCGACGGCCACAACATCGAAGCGGTCTGCCACACGCCGGAATAATCCGGTCTCCGAAGCGATGTGACGCGGAACATCGGTGCTGCACCTTCGTTGTTGTTCTCTGACAACGATCCCGATGATGCCGATGCCGATTGAACCGCCCGAGATTCCGCCGTCGACGCCCGGTACGCCGACTGAGCCGCCGCCCGGAATCCCGCCCGGCAATCCGCAGCCCGAAATCACGCCGCCGGTGCGCGAGCCCGGCTCGCCGCCGCGGCCCGACGAATTGCCGGGCCGCATGCCTGAGGAGATCCCATCGCGCGGACCGAACGGGCCGCTCACGCCCAATCCTGCGACGGATGCGATTCCGCCGCGCGATCACGCGTGAAGCAGCGAAGCAATGTCAGGCGATTGCCACCAGCGTCTGAATGCGCAATGAACGTTGCCATAGTGAGATGATTTGCGTGCAGAAATAAATCGGGTCGCAGTTGCATCGCCCGCCACAATGCGGCCTAACGCTTAGCCGTTCATCCCGACACTTCGACAAAGAACCTTCCGGGGAAGTTCACCACATGACCAACCTTCGTTTCGTGCTGCTTGCGACGACGGCTCTGACCGCGATGCAATTGGCCAACACCGCATCGCATGCGCAAGACGCTGCGCCGTTCGTCGTCGCTCAGGCCCAGCCGCAGGACGCGGGCCCTGACGGAAGACCGAAGCAGCCGCCGAAGGGACCGCCAGGCGCGGCGCCGCCTGCAGCACCCGCACGCCCCGCGGCTCCGCCGCCGGCGGCTGCACCGCCCCAGCCGCCTGCAGCTCCTCCG
>NZ_LAXE01000001.1:823550-923427 GCF_003122645.1 Bradyrhizobium sp. SUTN9-2 | reverse complement strand
GCGTCCGCAGCAGCGTGACCTGACGCCGCTCGCGATCGGCGCGGGCGTGGTGGCCGGCGCCGTGATCGGCGCCACCATCGCCGATATCCATAACCAGCGGCGCGAGGTCGTCGAAGGCGGCCGCACCGTCTACACCGAGCCGGACCGCATCATCATCCGCGATCCGGGCGGGCAGGCTTACGTCCGCGGCAACGATCTCTATCGCTTCCGCTATGGCGCCCGCGACATCCGCACCGACACCGTCGGCGGCGAAACCCGCACCGTCGTGATCCGTCCCGACGGCAGCGAGGTGATCACCGTGGTCGGGCCGGACGGCTCGCTGCTGCGTCGTATCCGCCGGGACCCGCGCGGACGCGAGATCGTGATCATCGACAACACCTACCGCGATCCGCGGGCGGTCGGCGGCTTCTACGTCGACGTGCCGCCGCCGGTGGTCAACATTCCCTACGATCGCTACATCGTCGACGCCCAGGAGGCGCCGCCGCAGGTGATCTACGAAACGATGCGGGCTCCGCCGGTGCAGCGGATCGACCGGCGCTACTCGCTCGACGAGATCCGCTACAGCCCGAATGTTCGCATGCAGATGCCGAGCATCGACGTCAACACGATCAACTTCGAGACCGGATCGTGGACCATTCCGCCGGATCAGGCGGCGCGGCTGCAAGTGATCGCCGACGGCATCAACCAGGCGCTCCAGGCCAACCCGCAGGAGGTGTTCCTGATCGAGGGCCACACCGATGCGGTCGGCAACGAGGTCGACAATCTGTCGCTGTCGGATCGCCGCGCGCAGGCCGCAGCCGAATTGCTGACGCAGCAATTCAGTGTGCCCGCGGAGAACCTGACGTCGCAGGGCTATGGCGAGCAGTATCTGAAGGAGCAGACGCAAGGCGCGAGCCTGATCAACCGGCGCGTCACCGTCCGTCGCATCACGCCGTTGCTCAACGGCGACCAGGCCAACGCGGCGCCTCCGCCGCGCCAGTAAGACCTTCGCAAGAAGACAATGGCCGGGAGCGATCCCGGCCATTTTTCTTGTCACGCCGTCATTGCTTCCGACGGCAGGCATGCCTCGCAAACGGCGGCAACATGCCGGTGATCAGTGCCGCAACAGCCGCCGAGAATGCGCATGCCGGGGAATGCGCGCCTCAGCAAATGGTAGCGGCGGCCGAGATCTTGGGGATCACCACTGTCCAGCGCCTCCGATTCGTCGAGCTCGGCATGGCTCTTGGCCGATGCATTGGCTCTGATGCCGTGGATGCGCTGCACCCACGCCTCGCCTGCGGCGAGTGCACTCTCGAAGTGAGTTGGGTGCGCGCAATTGATCAGGAAGTATTCACAGGCACGTTCAGTTGCGTCGTCGACCGCCTCGATCGCCTCGCGCAGCGACTCTCCCCGGACGAGGCAGCCATCGGTTTCGACCGTGAAAGAGATGGCGACCGGAATGTCCTGCCTCTTGGCTGCACGGACCACGCCCACCGCTTCGTTGATGCTGTTCAGCGTGAATGCAGTCACCATGTCGGCGCCCGCCTCGGCGAAGGCCGCGATCTGGCCTGAGTGGTAGGCTTCCGCCTCCGCCGCGTCCATGTTGCCGGCCTTGTAGCCGTCGCCTCGCGGACCGATCGCGCCGTTGATGACGCAAGGCATGCCGGGCAACTCCCAAGCGCCGCGCAATTCGTCGAGGAAGCGGATGGCGCGCATGTTGATGGCCTTAAGCCTGGCCGCATCATAGCCGAGCTTGGCGCCCCAATCGGGGTTGGCGCGCCAGGTCGGACTGTCGAGGACAAAGCCGAGCCCATGCTGCCGCGCGATACGCAGGTAGGCTTCGTAGTACTGCCTCAAATGCGCGCGGCCATCCGCGCTGTCGAGCAGCACGAATGCCGCAAAGTGGGGCAGCTCCAGCCCGTGCTGAAAGATGAGGGTTGTTTCCATTCCGCCGTCGGTCAGGAAAATGCCGCCGCCGCGCTGCGGCAGACCATGTCTGTATCTGGCCATTGATCGCTCCATCATTTGGACGGGCCCGCTCTCTTCACTCGGTCGCGCTAGGCCCGTGTTCGGTCGCGGCATTTGGTGCCGCATAATGTCGCGTCGCTCTAGAAGCCCCGTGGTGCGGCTGAACTTCCACCCGCAAGCGGAGACAAATCAATGATTTGCACGAGTCACGCGGAGTGGGCCTTGGCCCCAAGAACCAATTTCCGCACCGTCGGTACAGTTCTGGAGACATCGATGGGAAAGGGCGAAGCGACGCGCGAGCGCATTCTCGAGATCGCGGAAGCGGCGGTGCTTGCAAAGGGCTTCGGCGCCACCTCGATCGAGGAGGTCATTGCCGAGGCCGGACTGACCAAGAGCGGCTTCTTCTATCACTTCAGGGACAAGAACGCGCTCGCACGGGAGATGCTGCGCCGGTACGTGGATACGAATGACCGCCTGTTCGATGAGATCTTCAGGCGCGGACGTGAGCTCTCCGACGACCCGCTGCAGTCGTTCCTGATCTCGCTGAAACTACTCGCTGAAGTCATGGCCGATCTGCCGAACGGCCATCCCGGCTGCCTGATCGCCAGCATCTGCTACCAGGAGCGCTTGTTCGACCGCGATGTTCGCGATCTGACTGCACAATCGGTCCGGAGCTGGAATGCGCACTTCCGCGAGATTCTCGACGGCATCGCCGCGGTCTATCCGCCCCGCGAGCCGATCGACCTCGACGATCTCGCGGAGATGATCTCGTGCGTGGTCGACGGTGCAATCATCATGTCCAAGACGCTCAACGACCCGAAGCGGCTGGAGCGGCAGATCATGCTCTTCCGCAGCTGCGTGAAGCTGGTCTTCACGCCGCCTCACTCGTCGTGAATTGATGGAACGTGAGCGGACCAGGGCGGCCCGTCCTGCCGCGCTCGCCAGCGGCAGGAATGTGATTGGGCCCAGGTTGGCCAGTCGCCCCCATCATTCTCGCGCAGCCAATCCCAGCGCCTCGGCCATGACGCGGAACACTTCGGTATTGTCCATCGAGCCGTGCACGCGCTCGCTCCCCGGGCCCGCCGCCGTGACAATGACGTCCTCGCCCGAATGCACGCTGGCGCCGACCAGCGACGACAGATTGCCGGGGCGCAGCACCGCGCCCGGGACCTCCTTGTATTTGTCGTTGGCCTTGAAGGTGCCGTCGTCGCCGGCCTTGACGGTCGGCTCGTTGGGATTGTCGAGCTTCGGACGGAACGTCTCGTAATGATCGGGCAGGCTCGCCGAGAAGATGGCAAGCCGGCGGCTCACGTCGATGCGTGACGGGTAGCCTTCCGCGTCTGGGGCCGGATAGTTCGGAAATCCGGCCTTGTCGTAAACCCCGACGCGCTCGCGTAAGGGAACGTTGGGCACGGTGGCCATGTCGTCATTCACCGTGCCGACGAGGCTGTTGGGGTGATTGTGGTCCGCCGCCACCAGGATGAGGGTATCGTCGCCGCGGGCGCGCGCCCATTCGCGCGTCTGACGCACCGCGTTGTCGAGCATGATCGTGTCGTAGACGGCACGCTCCATGTCGAGCAAATGCGCGTATTTGTCGATCATTCCGGATTCGACCATCAGGAAGAAGCCGGCTTCGTTCTTAGAGAGGATTTTCAACGCTGCCTGCACCTGTTCGGTCAGATCAGGCTGCTCGGGGAATTTCTTGACGCCGCCGCCCTTGAGGAATTTGCGGTCGAGCGCGCCGTCCATGTTGCCGGTGGCGAACAGGCCGAGCAGCTTGCTCGTCTCCTGCTTGGCGGCGGAGGCGCTGAGCTCGCCCGCGGTGGTCGCCAGCTGATAGCCGGCATCGCGAAACTTCGCGATGTAGTCGGTCTCGTCCTTGCGCTTGGAGCCGGCAGCCGACTTCGGCAGAAAATTCGCGCTGCCGCCGCCCATCATCACATCCGGCTTTGCCGCGAAGAACTGCTCGACGATGTCGTCATAGGCGGCACGCCGGCGGGTGTGCGCGACCATCGCCGCCGGCGTCGCGTCTTCGATCTCGGTATTGGTGACGACACCGATCGCCATGCCGAGCCGCCTTTTGGCGAGGCTGGTGATGGTTTCGACCTTGGGATCGTCGAGCGGGCTCGCGCTGCGGTCGGCATAGACGCCGAGGGCATTGACGGCGCTCTTGTGCCCGGTCGCATAGGCGCTCGCCGAGTTCGCGGAATCCGTGATGATCGAGTCCGAGCCGGCGGTTGCCACCAGGGCCATATGGGGCATGTCGTCGATGGCGAGCTTGCCGCGGCTCTTGCCTTCCGAAATGCCCTTGGACAGGATTCGCGCGGCGACCCGATGCGCCGGCGACATGCCATCGCCGATGAACAGGATGACGTTCTTCGCCTTGCGCGGGCCGGTGTCGTAGACCGTCCAGGTGACGCTGCGCTGGCGCGTGCCGTCGCTCACCTCCACGGCGACGCTACCCGGCTTGGTCAGCGTGACGTCGCGCAGGACCAGGGCCGACTGCTCCTTGCCGTCCTCGCGCTCGACGAAGGTTCCGGAGCGGCCGAACGCGGCCGCGTAATCCGCGCCGTTCACCGTCACCTTCAACTTGGCGGGATCGATCAGCCCCGGGAGCTCGACCTTGAAGTCGAACTTGGCTCCGGCCAGGATCTCGGCGCGATCGATCGGATAGATCGTCTGCGCCGACGATGATGATGCCCAACAGAGAACAATGAGAGAGGCGAGTGCCGATCCCCTGACCATGTGCGATGCTCCGCAATCCCGTTTCCAACAGTGAAAGCGTAGCGGCCGAGAATGACAGCGTCATTAAGCTCGGAGCGCGGATGGAGCGAAGCGCAATCCGGGCTCCGGAAAGCCTCAGCCCTTGTCGCTCTCGAGCCGGAACATCTGCGAGCCTTCGCTGCCCGACAACAGGCCGGTCTTCGAATAGAGACCGAGCTTGGTGCGGGTGTCGGCGATGTCGAGGTTGCGCATGGTGAGCTGGCCGATGCGGTCGGCCGGCGTGAAGGCGGCGTCCTCCACCTTCTCCATGCTCAGCCGCTCCGGCGCATAGGTAAGGTTGGGGCTCTCGGTGTTGAGGATCGAATAATCGTTGCCGCGGCGCAGCTCGAGCGTGATTTCGCCGGTGACGGCGCGGGCGACCCAGCGCTGTGCGGTCTCGCGCAGCATCAACGCCTGCGAATCGAACCAGCGGCCCTGATAGAGCAGGCGCCCCAGGCGCATGCCGCTGATGCGGTACTGCTCGATCGTGTCCTCGTTGTGGATGCCGGTGACGAGGCGCTCATAGGCGATGTGCAGCAGCGCCATGCCGGGCGCCTCATAGATGCCGCGGCTCTTGGCCTCGATGATGCGGTTCTCGATCTGGTCGCTCATGCCGAGGCCGTGACGGCCGCCGATCGCGTTGGCCTCGAGGAACAGCGCGACCGGATCGGAGAAGGTCTGGCCATTCAGCGCGGTCGGCTGTCCTTCCTCGAAGCGCACCACGACCTTCTCGGCCTTGACATTGCAGTCGTCGCGCCAGAACGGCACGCCCATGATCGGGTTGACGATCTTGATGCCGCTGTCGAGGCTTTCGAGATCCTTCGCCTCGTGCGTGGCGCCGAGCAGATTGCTGTCGGTCGAATACGCCTTCTCCGCGCTCATCTTGTAGGCGAAGCCTTGCGCGGTCATGAACGCAGACATCTCGGCGCGGCCGCCGAGCTCGTCGATGAACTGCTGGTCGAGCCAAGGCTTGTAGATCTTCAAGCCGGGATTGGTGAGCAGGCCGTAGCGGTAGAAGCGCTCGATGTCGTTGCCCTTGAAGGTCGAGCCGTCGCCCCAGATGTTGACACCGTCTTCCTTCATCGCTGCGACCAGCATCGTGCCGGTGACGGCGCGCCCGAGCGGCGTGGTGTTGAAATAGGTGATGCCGCCGGTCGAGATATGGAAGGCGCCCGACTGGATCGCGGCGATGCCCTCGTGGACCAGCTGCGTGCGGCAATCGACGAGGCGCGCGTTCTCGGCGCCGAATTCCATCGCCTTGCGCGGGATCTCATTGTAGTCGGCTTCATCCGGCTGGCCGAGATTGGCGGTGTAGGCGTAGCAGCGCGCCCCCTTCTGCTTCATCCAGAGCAGCGCCGCAGAGGTGTCGAGGCCGCCCGAAAAAGCGATGCCGACTTTCTCACCCTTGGGCAGGCTTTTCAGGATCGTGGTCATAGGGCTTCCAATCGGGTCTAAGCTGATGTGATGGGTGCGTTCGACCGCGCGAATATCAAATTTCGCGGGGCTCGGCACCCCTTTAATGGCTCAAACCGAGGGCTCGGGGTCGGTCTTGCGGCCGAACAGGCGCTGGCGGAGCCGGTAAGCGGGCATGTTCAACCGGGTCAGGGCGGCATCCACCGCTTCGTCCGAGAACCGCGTCCGCGGCCAGCGGTAAATCAGCGCGTAGGCGAACCAGATCACGACGAAGGTGACGAGGCCGGCGATCGACACGTCCGTGAAAAAGTGCCCGCCGAAGGCCATGCGCAGGGCGCTGGTCAAGGCGCCGAACACCACGGCGGCGGCATAGGCGAGCGGCCGCCACGCCGGCGGCGCCAGCGCGGCCGGCGCCAGCGTCCAGAACGCCGTCGCGCCTTCGCCGGAGAAGAACGAGCAATTGCGCCCGCAAGTGCCGCGCGGATCCCACCACGGCACGAATTGCTGATCGCCGGCAAACTCGGTCACCACCACCGGACGCGGACGGCCCCAATAATTCTTGAACGTCAGGTTGGTCAAAATACCGGCCGACATGGTCATCGTCACCAGCAGGAAGATGACCGTACGCCCCGGCACCATCAGCGGCCGGTCGGGCCGGATCATCTTGACCACGAGCGCGACGATCGAGGGAAGGGCGAAGGCCCAGGCGATCCACATCGCCGCATCGCGCGCAAAGCCGGCCCACCCGTTCAGCTTGAGCGGAAACGTCTTGGTCTCCGCGTCGAAGAACAGCGATGCGAGCTTGAGGTCGAGCTCGGGATAGAGGCCGAAGACGACGCCGATCACGAGCCACAGCGCCAGGGCAATGAAGAGTCCGGTACGGTTCATGGCGCGCGGTTTAGCGGAGTGGGATGGAGATGGAAACCCCAGGGGAGGGTAGGAAACTCACCGCGGGCCCGGCCTTGAATTCGCCGGCAATGGCGGCGGTGGTTTCCGCGGGGACGGCGGGATGCGCCAGGCGCCGGCGTTGCGGCCGGCGATCAGCCAGTAGACGAAGCCGGCAACGATGCCCGCGCCGGTCATGATCTCCAGGTGACGCCGGACGATGCCCTCGAACTGCAACGTGTCGGAATGGAACGGGACGAGGCCGAGATAGCAGGCGAGCCCGACAAGGCCGCCGCCGACGGCATAGGCGATCGCACTGCGGATGTAGAGCGCTTCGGTGATCGCGACGATCACCGCCGCCGGCACCAGCGCAAAGCCGGACACGAAGATGAAGCCGAAGCCGAGCAGGATGTCGATCGTGCCCTGGTCGACCGGACCGGCGCCGAGATCGGCGAATTCCGGAAACAGCAGCGCGACGACGACGATCATGCCGCCGACAAAGCAGGCGGCGAGGAAGCCGATGAAGATGACGACGAGGCGGCCGATCAGGGACATGACGAAGAAGTCCCGATTGTCGTCATTGCGAGCGGAGCGAAGCAATCGAGACATACGTCCGCGGAGACGGTCTGGATTGCTTCGTCGCTACGCTCCTCGCAATGACGAGGAGGCGAGAGCACGGGCATGACACACTAATCCGTCATCGCCATGGCGCGCAGCGCCTGGCGCTCGCGCGCCGAGAGCTTTTCCGTCTCCGACTTGAGCTGGCCGCAGGCGGCGAGGATGTCGCGGCCGCGCGGGGTGCGCACCGGCGAGGAATAGCCGGCGTTGAAGATATATTCGGAGAACTTTTCGATCTGGTCCCAGTCCGAGCATTCATAGGCGGTGCCGGGCCAGGGATTGAACGGGATCAGGTTGATCTTGGCCGGAATGCCCTTGAGCATCTTCACCAGCAGCTTGGCATCGTCGAGCGAATCGTTGACGCCCTTGAGCATCACATATTCGAAGGTGATGCGGCGCGCGTTCGATGCGCCGGGATAGTCGCGGCAGGCCTGCAGCAGCTCCTTGATCGGATATTTGCGATTGAGCGGCACCAGCTCGTTGCGCAGCTCGTCGCGCACCGCGTGCAGCGAGATCGCGAGCATGACGCCGATCTCCTCGCCGGCCCGCACGATGTTCGGCACCACGCCCGAGGTCGACAGCGTGATGCGGCGGCGGGAGATGCCGATGCCTTCGTTGTCGCCGACGATCAGAAGCGCATCGCGCACCGCGTCGAAATTGTAGAGCGGCTCGCCCATGCCCATCATCACGATGTTGGTGACGCGGCGCGTGCCGTCCTCGCGATCGGCCCAGTCATTCAAACGATCGCGCGCGACCATCACCTGCCCGACGATCTCGCCGGCGGTGAGATTGCGCACCAGGCGCTGGGTGCCGGTGTGGCAGAAGGCGCAATTGAGCGTGCAGCCGACCTGCGAGGAAACGCAGAGCGTGCCGCGGTCGGTCTCGGGGATGTAGACGCATTCGACTTCATGCGCCTTCTGAACATTATCGCCGCTCGGCAGGCGCAACAGCCATTTGCGGGTGCCGTCGTTGGAGATCTGCTCGGCCACGACTTCCGGCCGGTCGACGGTGAAATGCTGGGCGAGCTCGGCGCGGATGCCCTTGGAGATCGAGCTCATCTCGTCGAAGCTCTGGGCGCCGCGGAAATAGATCCAGTGCCACAGCTGCTGCACCCGCATCTTGCGCTGGGCCGGCGCGACACCGATCTCGCCGAGCCGATCGGCAAGCTCGGTGCGCGACAGGCCGATCAGCGACGGCTTGGCCGGCGGCACATAGGTTTCGAGCGGGGTCTTCTCCACCAGGAGGCCGTTGTGCGGCTCGGTCGTCGGTTGCATTGAATGGACCTAATGGCTTGGTCGTTCCGGGATGGTCCGAAGGGATCGCGAAGCGACCCTGAGGACCAGACCCGGAACCTCGGAGATTCCGGGTTCGTGCTGTGCGCGCCCCGGAATGACGAAGAAATCTGGAACGGCCCCTATATAACAACCGGAACCGCCGATTGCGACCTTATCGCCCGCGGTCTTAACGCCGGCAATCCTGCGCGATCTTGTCGAGCGCCTGGGCGAGGCCCTTCAGCGAGAAGGTGTCGGTCGTCTCGGTCCCCTTGGCCGAGACGCCTTTGACGACGAGATCGGCGGATTTGCGCATGGCTTCGACCATCCGCTCCTCCTCGGCCGCGTTCTTGATCCAGAGCCCGTCCCCCTGCGTGTACATGGCGAAGGAGGCGCCGCCGACCTCGGCGGTCGATTCCGAGCCCGGCTTCAGCGCATAGCCGATCATGACCGAGACTTCGTTGTTGACCTTCTCGGCCGGCCGGGTCGAGACGAAGGCATAGGCGGGGTCGCGCGGCCGGTTCGGCGGGTTGGTTTTCGACGATGACGGCTTGGCCAGCGCGAAACAGACCTTCTTGCCGTTCGGCGTCGCCGAATAGGCACCCCAGGTGCCGAACTGCCCGATCAGGGTCGGCTCCGCGCCCCCCGCAACGGCCGCAGCCGCCGGCTTGCTCTCGGGCTTCGGGGCCGCCTTTGCGTTGGTGTTGGCCGGCGGCGCCGCCGGCTTCGGTGCCGCCTCTTTTGGAGCTGGACTGGACTTGGGCGTCGGTTGCGCCGTCTGCGCCCGCGCAGACACGGCGATTCCCCCGGCCGCCACGCCAGTCATCAAAGCTAAAATCAGCACCCGCCACATGCCGCGTTGGTTCCCTCAATATTGTGACTGGAAGATGGCCCGAGCGCGCTTTGTCCCCGGGCAGGGATAGCCGGGAAAGTTCAATTTGGGAAGGCAGTTAGCGGTATCTTCGGCGGCTAGGCCCTGGATCGGGCGGCGCGTTGCGCGGCCCATTGCGCCTCGGTCCAGCCGAGCAAATCCTCGGCGCCGGAACTGCGCAGATGCGCGCCACCGTCGATCACCACCATCTCGCCATTGATGTAGGCGGCATGATCCGAGACCAGGAAGCTGGCGAGATCGGCGAGCTCGCCGTGCTCGCCGGTGCGGCCGAGCGGATTGCGCGAGGTCCAGCCTTCGTCGCGGCCTTCGGGACGGAGCTGCCCGGTGGCCCCTGCGGTCGGAAACGGGCCCGGCGCGATCGCCACGGTCCGGATGCCCTTCGGGCCCCATTCCACCGCAAGACTCCTGGTCATCGCCAGCAGTGCGGATTTCGCCATCGCCGAGGGAACGGTGAAGGCGCGGCCGGTAATGGTGGAGGTCGAGAGGATCGACAGCACGACGCCGCGCTGGTTAGCCTCGATCCAGCGCCTGCCGGCGGCGAGCGTGCAATACATCGAGCCATGCAGTGTCGGCGCCAGGATCGCGTCCGCGGCGCGGAAGGAGAGATGCTCGCTCTGTGCGATGAAGGTGGCAGCGGCATTGTTGACGAGGATGTCGAGCGGCGCCTCGCGCCAGATCGCATCCATCATGCCGTCGACCGCCGCACCGTCGCGGATATCGCAGGCGATGGTGATGACCGTGCCGCCGATCTCGTCGCGCATCTCGCGCGCCGTCGCCTCGAGCCGCTCGAGCTTGCGGCCGCAGATCACGAGCTCGGCGCCGAGCGCGAGGAAGCGACGCCCCATCGCAGCGCCGAGACCCGAACCACCCCCGGTAATGAGGATGCGCTTGTTCTTCAGCAGGCTTGTTTCAAACATCGTTTGAATCCTTTCTCCGCGGATTTCGTCATTGCGAGCCACCGGGTCCCGCGCGAAGCGCGGCCCGATGACGGGCTTCGCGAAGCAATTCAGACTATTCCGCAGGACGGACTCTGGATTGCTTCGCTGCGCTCGCAACGACGGAGGATAGGCCGCCGCTGACCCCAGACAAAGAATCCGGATTGTCGCCACTGCCTAAATCCGGCAGAAACGGCCAAACTATAATTCCACCCGAAACGCCCTCAAGGTGCTGCCATGAAAGCCATCCTCTGCTCGCAATATTGCCAGCCCGACGACCTCGTCCTGACTGAGGTGCCCGATCCGGTGGCGGGGCCCGGCGAAGCCGTGATCGCGATCAAGGCGGCGGCGCTGAATTTCTTCGACATCCTGATGATCCAGGGCAAGTACCAGATCAAGCCGCCGTTCCCGTTCTCGCCGGCCGCGGAAGTTGCGGGCGTGATCGAGAGCATCGGCGCTGGTGTCACTGATCTCAAGGTCGGCGATCGCGTGGTCGCCTCCTGCGGCCACAACGGCGCACGCGAGAAGATCGCGCTGCCGGCGGCATCGATCGTGAAGATCCCCGACAATCTCGACTACGACCGCGCGGCCGGCATCATCATCATCTACGGCACCGCGCTGCATGCGCTGGAAGATCGCGCCAGCCCCAAGCCGGGCGAGACGCTCGCTGTGCTGGGCGCGGCCGGCGGCACCGGCCTTGCGGCCTGCGAGCTCGGCAAGCTGATGGGCTTGAAGGTCATCGCCTGCGCCTCGTCGGACGAGAAGCTCGAATTCGCCAAGGCGCACGGCGCCGAGCTGACGCTGAACTATGCCAAGGAAGATCTGAAGGAAGGCCTGCGCAAGCTCACCGGCGGCAAGGGCGTCGACATCATCTTCGATCCCGTTGGTGGTGCTTACGCCGAACAGGCGCTGCGCTCGATCGCATGGGAAGGCCGCTTCCTCGTCATCGGCTTTGCCGCCGGCGACATTCCGAAGATGCCGCTGAACCTCGCGCTGCTGAAGGGTTGCGACATCCGCGGCGTGTTCTGGGGCGCCTGGACCCGGCTCAACCCGGCCAAGAACCGCGCCAATCTCGAGAAGCTGGTGAAGTGGACCGCGGAAGGCAAGATCTCATCGCATGTCGATCGCACCTTCCCGCTGGCTCAGACGGCGGATGCGTTGAAGGTGCTGGCGGGACGGCAGGCGATGGGCAAGGTGATCTTGCATCCGTGAGGATGCGAGACGGAAACGCGTTTGTCGCGACCTGCACACCACACACTCACTGTCATCGCCCGCCTAGTGCGCAATTGCGCACAGGGGCGGGCGATCCATTACTCCGTGACGTCAGCGATTGAACCGGGAGGCCGCGGCGTACTGGATTCCCCGCCTTCGCGGGGAATGACAGCGGAAGGCGTGGCGAAACTGTTACGCTGCCTCGACGTCCGCCTCCTCCACCCCACGCTTCAGCGCGGCGCGGGCGGCCTCGCGATGCTCGTTCGTGATGTGGCCGGCAACCATGCGGATGGCAGTGGCGAGCACGGCGGCGTCATCGGCGAAGCCGAGCATGGGCATCACGTCCGCGACGAAATCGAACGGCAGGACGAAATAGGCGATTGCACCGAGCAGCGAAGCCTGGACGTGACGCGGCGTCTGCCGGTCGAACGCGCAGTAATAGGCGGCAAGTAGATCCTCCGCGAACGGCAGATGCGCAGCGACCCGCTTCAGCTTGCGCCAGAAGCGGCGGCGCACGCTCTCGCGATCTTCCGCGAGCCGATCGGCCGGCTCGAAGCCAACGCTGTGCTCGGCAGCCATGCTCAAATGCTCCCCGTTCTGCGGGAGGCGGAGGACCGCCCGATCCCGGCTGATCACAAGATGGGGATGCAGCCGGTCCCTGCAAGACGTCTGCTTCAAGACGTCTGCTTGGTGTCAGCCTGCGATGGCGTTCATCGCCTTGGCTAGCGCCATGTCGCGCGCGGTGACGCCGCCGGCATCGTGGGTCGACAGCACCACCTCCACCGTCTTGTAGACGTTGCGCCATTCGGGGTGGTGATCCATCTTCGCGGCGACCAGCGCGGCGCGGGTCATGAAGCCGAACGCCTCGTTGAAATCCTTGAAGACAAAGGTCTTCCCGATGGCGTCGCGGCCTTGGACGTCAGTCCAGCCGGATAGTCCGCCCAGCGCTTGCCTGCGCGCCTCCGCCGAGAGCCGTTCTGCCATGGTCGTCTCCGTCCTCTAGGGGGAACTTTACTCTAACACCGCCCCGGCGCCCCGGTTCATACGGGATTTCCTGCATCCGCTAACCATGACGGAGATGTAACCCCGCCGGACAAGAAATTTGCTACAATTGCGGGCGTAAATCGCCGGCCAAGATGAAACTGAGCCTGAAGCGCCTGTTTGGGAGACCGATGACCGGGGGATTGGACCTGGCCGAAACGCCCCCTCCGCCTTCGCCGCGATCCGCGGCGCGGAAGACGGCGCTCGTGTCTCTGGCGTTCCTGCTTGCGATCGTTGGCGTGGTCGCAGGCGGCTATTACTTCGCGATGCGTCCCGTGACGCTCAGAATCGCGGTCGGCCCCGCCAACAGCGACGACGTCAAGGTCGTGCAGGCGCTGACGCAAGGCTTCGCGCAGCACAAGAGCTATGTGCGGCTGCGCCCGATCCAGACCGACGGCGCAACCGCCAGCGCCAATGCGCTCGCCGAAGGCAAGGTCGATCTCGCCATCGTGCGTGGCGATCTCGACGTGCCGAAGAACGCACAGGCGGTCGCGACCCTGCGCAAGAACGTCGTGGTGCTGTGGTCCGTGCCCGCCAAGGGCAAGAAGAAGGGCGCGAAGATCACCAAGGTCGCGCAACTCGCCGGCCACCGCATCGGCGTCGTCGGCCGCACCCAGGCCAACGTCAATCTGCTCAAGGTGATCCTGCACCAATACGGCGTCGACCCGGCCAAGGTCGAGATCGTGCAATTTCCCGTCAATGAAGTTGCCGAGGCGATCAAGGCGCAGAAGGCCGACGTCTATCTCGCAGCAGGCCCGGTCAACAGCAAGATCACGGCGGACGCGATCTCGGCATCGGTCAGGGAGGGCGGCACGCCAACCTTCCTCGCCATCGATTCCGCCGATGCGATCGCGCAAAACCATCCAGTCTATGAAGCGGGCGAGATCCCCGCCGGCACCTACGGCGGCTCGCCCGACCGTCCCGAGGACGAGGTCAAGACCATCAGCTTCGCGCACCACATCGTAGCGCGCAAAGGCGTGTCCGAGGCCGACATCGCAGCGTTCACGCGCCAGCTCTTCGCCGTGCGCCAGCAACTGGTGACGGAATTCCCGCTGGCGGCGAAGATCGAAACGCCCGACACCGACAAGGATGCGGTGATCCCGGTGCATCCGGGTGCGGCCGCTTTCGTCGACGGCGAGGAGAAGACCTTCCTCGACAAATACAGCGATTACATCTGGTGGAGCCTGATGGCGCTCTCGGCCATGGGCTCGGTCGGCGCCTGGTTCGCCGGCTATCTGAAGAAGGACGAGCGCGACAACAACAATCACCAGCGCGAACGCTTGCTCGACATGATCGCCGCGGCACGCAAGTGCGAGACGACCGAAGAGCTCGACCAGATGCAGACCGAGGCCGACGAGATCCTGCGCGACACGCTGCGCTGCTTCGATCACGGCGCGATCGAGGAAGCCGCGCTCACCGCCTTCAACATCGCACTCGACCAATTCCACGCCGCCGTCGCCGACCGCAAGGCTGTGTTGTTCAGCCTGCCGCCGAACCTGCAACGTGCCAGCGCGCAGTTCCGGGCCGCCGGCAACGCGTGAGCCCGAGCGCGTTATTGCTGCGTCACATTGTCTCAATATAGCTCCCAACGTCATTCCGGGGCGATGCGAAGCATCGAACCGGGAATCCATTGCGCAGCATTCGCGGGGAGACATGGATTCCGGGTCGGCGCTACGCGCGCCCCGGAATGACGGACTCGACCGCAAGCCCGGGGTCGGAGCCTCATGACCATCACATTCTCCCGCCGCCGCTTCCTCACCAGCAGCGCCGGTGCGCTCGGCACGCTGGCGATGCCGTATCTTTCGCGCGCGGCTGATCGGCCGGCGGTCACCCACGGCGTGCAAGCGGGCGACATCACCGTCGATGGCGGCGTGGTGTGGGCGCGCGCCGACCGTCCATCGCAGATGCTGGTCGAGGTCGCCACGAGCGAGTCCTTCAAGAACGTCCGCGCATTGCCGCCGATTGCGGCGCTGCCCGAGAGCGACTTCACCGCCAAGATGCTGGTCGAAAATCTACCCGCCGGCCAGGACATCTTCTACCGCGTCCGCTTCCGCGATCTCTCCCACAGCGCGATCGAGGGCGAGGCGGTGACCGGCCACTTCCGCACCGCGCCGGCCGACCGCCGCGACGTCAGCTTCGTCTGGGGCGGCGACGTCGCAGGGCAGGGCTGGGGCATCAATTCCGACGACGGCGGCATGGTCACCTTCTCGACCATGCGCAAGCACCGGCCGGATTTCTTCCTGCACTCGGGCGACACGATCTATGCCGACGGTCCGATCCAACCCGAGGTGAAGCTCGCCGACGGCAAGATCTGGAAGAATCTGACCATTCCGGAGAAAGCCAAGGTCGCCGAGACGCTGGACGAGTACCGCGCCGCGTACAAATACAATCTCACCGACGACAATCTCCGCGCCTTCAATGCCGAGGTGCCGGTCTTCGTGCAGTGGGACGACCACGAGGTCACCAACAACTGGTCGCTGTCGAAAGACTTGCCGGCCGCCTACAAGGTGCGCGACATCTCACTGCTCGCAGCTCGCGCGGGCCGGGCGTTCCACGAGATGTACCCGATGCGGGAGAGCATCACTGAACCCGGCCGCGTCTATCGCCAGATCTCCTACGGCCCGCATCTCGACGTATTCGTGCTCGACGAGCGCAGCTATCGCGGGCCGAACGGTGCCAATCTCGAAACCGCCTATGGCCCCGCCAGCTATTTCCTTGGCCCGGAGCAGATCGCCTGGCTCAAGCGCGGCCTGCTGAATTCACGCGCGACATGGAAGGTGATCGCATCGGACATGCCGATCGGCCTGATCGTCTCCGACACGCCGAAGGGCGGCTCGGAAGCCGTTGCGCAGGGCGACGGCCCGGTGCGTGGCCGCGAGTTCGAGATCGCCGACATCCTGCGCTTCATCAAGATGGCGCCGATCAGCAACACGGTGTGGCTGACCGCGGACGTGCACTACGCCGCCGCGCATTATTACGATCCGAACAAGGCGCAATTCCAGGAGTTTGAGCCGTTCTGGGAGTTCGTCTCGGGCCCGCTGCACGCGGGCACGTTCGGCCCGAACGCGCTCGACAATACCTTTGGCCCCGAGGTGCGCTTCGTCAAGGCGCCGGGCAAGGATAGCCAGAACCTGCCGCCGTCCGCCGGCATGCAGTTCTTTGGTCACGTCAAGATCGACGGCGCGTCCGGCCGGATGACGGTGACCCTGCGCGATCGCGCCGACGTCGCGCTGTGGTCGACCACGCTCGATCCGAAGCTTGCGTGACGGCCAATTCGAAGCCGGATGAACCCTCCGGCCGGCTCGGACGACAATTGCGAGCGCCAGCGCATTTTCGAGGGCGTGATGCCGTCCGAGCCATGTTCGAGTTGATACCGTGCCGTTCAGCCGCCCAACGATCGTTATCGCGCTGCTGCTGAGCGCAGCATCCCCCACATGCGCGCAGACCCAAGAGAAGGCTCAGGACAGAGCGACGCTGGTGCGCGAGGCCCTCGCTTCGCCTTACGGCAAGGCGCTGACCGCCGAGCTCGGCAAGTCACTGCGCGCAAGCGCCGACCCGGCATGTCTGACGGACAAGGGGTTGGCTGCCGACCAGCTCGAACCGCGCGGCCGCGATATCGTCATCAGATGGGGCACGCATATGCTGGATGGCGCATCGGCGTTCATCGACCGGCAGACCTCCGACAATCCATTTGCCGGCGCAGCCGAATTGGAAAGCCTGAAGAGCAATCCGGATGTGAAGCGCTATCTCGCGATGGAAGAGCCGATACGTCAGGCGAAGATCCTGGATTTGATCTTCGAGCATTTCGACCGCTACAACGTGATCGCCCGCGTGAAACTTGGAGGGGTCTATCCATTGCAGACAGGCAACGAAGCTCTGCTCCGTCTCAATCCGACCGATGCAACGGAAGAGCGGTTGGAGACATTCGCCAGGAAGAGTCGCTCGAAGGCGCTGAAACGTTTCCTGCAATTGTCCGATCAAGAGGCGATTGCGCAGAGTGCGGCGATCAAGAAAGCCTCATCGCCGCCGCCGCTTCCGCACACCTTCTTCAAGGGCGTCGAGACCGACCTCGCCGAGCTCTGCATTCGCTCCGGCAAGTAGCGATCAGGTGTCCCGTGCCTGCAGCGCCGCCTCCAGCGCCTCGCTCGAGCACGGCTTCTGCAGCCGGGGCCGGCCCGCCAATCCGGGCGGGATGCGCACCTCGGCGCCGTAGCCGGTGACGAACACGAACGGAACCTTCAGCGCAATGAGCCGCTCGGCGATCGCAAAGCTTGTCTCGCGGATCAGCTCGACATCGAGCAGCGCGAAATCGGGTCTCCGTTTCGCAATGGCGTTCAACGCCTGCGTCACCGAACCCACGGTCCGCACGGCGGCCACACCAAATCCGAGCAGGCGATCCTCGAAATCGATCGCGATGATCGGATCGTCCTCGACGATCAGAACATCGGCCGGCCAGCCTGTGCCATTGGAGTGTGCAGGTACCATGATCGCATCTTGGTTTGGGGGTTTTTGGATCAGGACTGCCGCGACACGATGCCTGCGCGCAGCGCATCGGAGGGTTCCCGGAACGAAACTCACCACATCATCGTTCTCTGGTCTGTCCACTTGTGCACACAGGAAACGGATGGAACTCGCTAAGGTGGGAGGAAGGGTGGGAGTTCAGAATGGATGCGCGTATCGGCAAGATCACCGAGGTCGAGAGCCGGCCGGCCAACAATCTGCTGCGGCGTTTGAGTCAGGTCGACTACGGCCTCGTGGCGCCGCACGTGACCGTCGAGGACTCTGCAGCCGGGCACTTGCTCTACAATCCCGGCGATGACGTGCAGGTGGTCCACTTCCCCTGCGGCCCGTCGCTCGCGACTTTCCTCGTCCCCAACGAGGATGGCCGCGACGTCGAAACCATTCTGGTCGGCCGCGAAGGCGCGGTGGGCGGCATCGTCAGCGAGGGGTTTCTGCCGGCCTATACCCGGATCTGCGTCAAATTCGGCGGACCGTTTGCGCGCATTCACGTTGCCAAGCTGGAAGCGGCCAAGCTGCGCTCGGCGTCGCTGCGCAACGTCTTTGCCCGCTATGCCGATTGCATGCTGGCCCAGATCTTCCAGTCGACCGCCTGCAACGCGATCCATTCGATCGAGCAGCGCACCGCCAAATGGATCCTGGCGGCGATGGAGCGGACCGGCGACGAGACCAGTGTGCCGCTGACCCACGAACAGCTCGCGACTTTGCTCGGCGTTGGCCGCTCCTATGCCAGCCGCGTGCTTCAGTCGTTCAAGGCCGAAGGCGTGCTCGACACGCGGCGCGGCTCGATCCTCGTCCGCAACCGCGACGGCCTGAGGCTGCGCGCCTGCCTGTGCAACGATGCGGTGAAGATGCATTTCGAGGAGGTGCTGCGCGGGGTCTATCCGACCGAGGAGCGGGAGGCCGGGTAGCTTCTTCCTTCTCTCTTGTGGCGCTATAATGCGCGGCGCGCCGTTCTAACCGCGGTCGTGCTATACTGGCCCCGCATGAGCGGGGCTTTCCTTCACACTCTCTTCGACATCCTGGCCTGGCTGGCGGCGGCTACCGCCGTCTTTTGGCTGTCGCGACGGGGCTTGCAGTTTCCCTCGCAATCCTTCGCGCTGCCCTATATTGCCGCGCTGGTGTTTGGCGCAGGCATCGGCGCCTATCTGTTCGGCTCCGCCAATCTGTGGCTGTCCGGGCAAAGCGGCATTGCGCGCTCGGTCGAGGGCGGGCTGGCGGGCGGCATCGTGGCGATCGAGCTCTACAAATGGTCCGCAGGCGTCACGGTGCGAACCGGCGCGCGCTTCGCGCTGCCGCTGGCGCTCGGCATCGCGATCGGCCGGATCGGCTGTTACCTCGCGGGCCTCGACGATTTCACCTATGGCACGCCGACGGCGCTGCCCTTCGGCCATGATTTCGGCGACGGCGTTCGCCGCCATCCCGTGCAGCTCTACGAGAGCGCGGCCATGGCCCTGTTCGCGCTCGCCTATGTGGTGGCGGTCTTGAACCGGAACGCGTTCACGATCACCAATGGTTTCTACCTGATGCTCGCCTATTACGGAGCGCAACGCTTCCTATGGGAATTCCTCAAGCCCTATGGCACGCTGATCGGGCCCCTGACCCTGTTTCACCTGCTGTCGCTGTCCGTCCTGCTCTACGCCGCATTCATGCTGGCGACGGCACCCAAAGCGAGACGCTTACAAAAAGAGTCACTTGCATGAACGCGCCGTTGCGTAAGTCGCGTCCCTACATCTTCTGGGGCCAGACCCAATCTCTTTGCGAGATCTGCCTGAAGCTGGTGCCGACCAAGATCCAGATTCTCGGCAACGAGGTCTGGTACGAAAAGCGCTGCAGGGAGCACGGCGTGCAATCGACGTTGGTGTCGACCGATGCCGCCTATTGGCGGCTGTGCAAGGATTTCATCAAGCCGGGCGACCGGCCGCTGCAATTCCAGGAACGAACCCAATTCGGCTGCCCCTATGATTGCGGTCTCTGTCCCGACCACGAGCAGCATTCCTGCCTGGCGCTGATCGAGATCACCGAGCATTGCAACCTCACCTGCCCGGTCTGCTTTGCGGAGTCCTCGCCGGCACGAACCAAATTCACGCCGCTCGCGACGGTGGAGAAGATGCTCGACGCGCTGGTCGCGAGCGAGGGCGAGCCCGATCTCGTGCAGATTTCCGGTGGCGAGCCGACGCTGCATCCTGACTTCTTCGAGATCCTGGACGCCGTGCGCGCCCGGCCGATCCGCCACGTCATGATCAACACCAACGGACTGCGCATCGCCCGCGAAAAGGATTTCGTGGCGCGGCTCGCCGAGAACAAGCGCGGGCTGGAAGTCTATCTCCAATTCGATTCGCTGCAGCGCGACGCGCTGATCAATCTGCGCGGCGCGGACTTGCGAAAAATCCGCCAGCAGGCGCTGGAAAATCTCGAGCATTACGGCATCTCGACCACGCTGGTCGCGACCATCAAGCGCGGCGTCAACGATTCCGAGATCGGCGACATCGTGCGCCACGCGCTGACCTGGACGTGCGTGCGCGGGGTGACATTGCAGCCGGTCCAGGATGCCGGCCGCAACGAGAGCTTCGACAAGAATACCGACCGCATCATGCTGTCGGAGATCCGCAAGCGCGTGATCGAAACCGGCGTGTTCGGCGACAAGGACATGATCCCGCTGCCCTGCAACCCCGAGAGCATCTCGATCGGCTATGGCCTGCGCAACGGCGAGAAGGTGCTGCCGCTGACCTCGTTGATTCCGCAAGAGCAGCTGGTTGCGGTGATGCCAAACACGATCAGCCCGGAAAAGTATCCGATGCTGCGGGAAAAGTTCATCGACCTGTTCTCGCTCTCCTCAGGGCCCCTCAACACGTCCGAGCGCGTCTGCGAATTGTTGTGCTGCCTGCCGAGCTTTCAGGTGCCGGACGGGCTCACCTACGAAAACGTCTTCCGCGTCACCATCGTGCAGTTTCTCGACCGCTTCAATTTCTGCGTCGGCAACGTCAAGCGCAGCTGCATCCATTTCGTGACCGAGCAGGGGGCGATCATCCCGTTCGACACCTACAATCTGTTCTATCGGAATGGCGCCATCTCCCGGATTCGCGCCGGGCTCGAGGGGCAAACCTATCACGAGGCGAGGCAAACCGAGGAGGCACCACGATGAGCGACACGCCACCGCCGGTTCTACCGCCACCCGCACCAACGCCCGGCCCAGCTCGCAGCGGTTGCCTCACCGCGCTGATGGCGATCGCCGGGATCTTCATGCTGCTGCCAGGTCTCTGCGCACTCCTGTTCGGCGGAGTGTCGATGTTCGAGGACGGCAAGATCACTGGCGACATCGCGCCGTTCGTCCTTCTGGGACTGGTCGTGGGCATCGGCGGGGTCGCCATGATCTGGGCGGCCATCAAGGGGCGCAGGATCCCCGCTCACCCCCCGACCCAGCCCTAAGCCCCGGGGATTCCCGGACAAAATTCAGTCAACCAACGGTCAAAGAACACATTGTTTTTTGGCCGTTTTTGCATATATTGCGCCGCAACGCGCAGGGCGCCCGGTCTGATATGGCCGGGCTTCCTTTTTGGGCGGAAAGCGCCCCGTTTCCAGTCTTCCAGCGTTGTTTCGAGAAGAGGTCCCGGTCCGACCGGCGAGATCGCGCTTAACCCATTGTTCGACCGCAAAGAAGCTCACTCATGAATCTTCGTAACGTCGCCATCATCGCCCACGTCGACCACGGCAAGACGACCCTGGTCGACAAACTCCTGCAGCAGTCCGGCACGTTCCGCGAGAACCAGAAGGTGACCGATCGCGCCATGGATTCCAACGATCTGGAGCGCGAGCGCGGCATCACCATCCTGGCCAAGGCGGCCTCGGTGCAGTGGAAGGACACCCGCGTCAACATTGTCGACACCCCCGGCCACGCCGATTTCGGCGGTGAGGTCGAGCGCATCCTCAACATGGTGGACGGCGCCCTGGTGCTGGTCGACGCCGCCGAAGGCCCGCTGCCGCAGACCAAATTCGTGGTCTCCAAGGCGCTCAAGGTCGGCCTCAAGCCGATCGTCGTCATCAACAAGGTCGACCGCCCCGACGCGCGCCCGACCGAAGTCATCAACGAGGTGTTCGACCTGTTCGCGGCGCTCGATGCCAGCGAGGAGCAGCTCGATTTCCCGATCCTCTACGGGTCGGCCAAGCAGGGCTGGATGGCGGATAGTCCCGAAGGTCCGCAGGACAAGGGCATGGAGCCGCTGTTCGACCTGATCCTGCGCCACGTCGCCCCGCCGAAGGTCGAGGAAGGTCCGTTCCGCATGATCGGTACCATCCTCGAAGCCAACCCCTATCTCGGCCGCATCATCACGGGCCGCATCTCCTCCGGCACGCTGAAGCCGAACCAGCAGGTCAAGGTGCTGAACGCCGACGGCAAGCTGGTTGAGTCCGGGCGCATCACCAAGATCCTGGCGTTCCGCGGCCTCGAGCGCACCCCGCTCGATGAAGCCGAAGCCGGCGACATCGTCGCGATCGCGGGCCTCACCAAGGGCACGGTCGCCGACACCTTCTGCGATCCGACCGTCGAGGTGCCGCTGCCGGCGCAGCCGATCGATCCGCCGACCGTGTCGATGTCGTTCATCGTCAACAACTCCCCGCTCGCCGGCACCGAAGGCGACAAGGTGACGAGCCGCATGATCCGCGACCGTCTCCTGCGCGAAGCCGAGGGGAACGTCGCGCTGCGCGTCGTCGAATCCGCCGACAAGGACGCCATGGAAGTGTCGGGCCGCGGCGAACTCCAGCTCGCGATCCTGATCGAGACCATGCGCCGCGAAGGCTTCGAGCTCTCGGTGTCGCGTCCGCGCGTCGTCTACCAGAAGGACGAAGCGACCGGCGCCACCATGGAGCCGATCGAGGAGGTCGTGATCGACGTCGACGAGGAGCATTCCGGCGTCGTCGTGCAGAAGATGAGCGAGCGCAAATCCGAGCTGATCGAGATGAAGCCCTCGGGCGGCAACCGTCAGCGCCTGGTGTTCTACGCGCCGACCCGCGGCCTGATCGGCTACCAGGGCGAATTGCTCACGGACACCCGCGGCACCGCGATCATGAACCGCCTGTTTCACGGCTATGCCCCGTACAAGGGCGAGATCCAGGGCCGCCGCAACGGCGTCTTGATCTCCAACGACCAGGGCGAAGCGGTGGCTTACGCCATGTTCAAGCTGGAAGACCGCGGCCCGATGATGATCGAGCCGGGCTGGAAGGTCTATCGCGGCATGATCGTCGGCGAGCACACCCGCGACAACGATCTCGAGATCAACGTGCTCAAGGGCAAGCAGCTCACCAACATCCGCACGACCTCGAAGGACGAAGCGGTGCGCCTGACCCCGCCGATCCGCATGACGCTGGAAAAGGCGCTCGCCTATATCGAGGACGACGAGCTGGTCGAGGTCACCCCGAAGTCGATCCGCCTGCGCAAGAAGCACCTCGACCCGAACGAGCGCAAGCGCGCGGAAAAGGCCAAGGAAGCGGTGGCGTAAGCGGGCGAATGGGGATTGGCGAGTAGCGAATAGGGCCGTTTGGCCACAGGCCCTAGTTCCGATACTCTATTCGCCATTCGCCACTCACTATTCGCTTTTTCATGTCCCTCCCCTCCTCCGTCGACGTCGCGATCATCGGCGCTGGTGCCGCCGGCCTCGGCGCGGCGCACGCGCTGGCGGGCCGTGGCCTCTCCGTCATCGTGCTGGAGGCACGTGACCGGCTCGGCGGCCGGGCCTGGACGGTGCAGGCCTCACCCGAGGTGACGTTCGACGTCGGCTGCGGCTGGCTGCATTCGGCCGACAAGAACTCTTTCGTGCCGATCGCGCGACAGCTCGGTTTCGAGCTCAACAAGGACCTGCCGCCCTGGCGCGAGCGGGCCTACGGCAATGCCTTTCCGGAAAGCGAGCGCGACGATTTCATGCGCGCAATGGACGCGTTCTATGAGCGTCTGTGGGAAGCGGCGCAAACAGGTAAGGACGAGGCCGCGAGCTCGCATTTGGAGCCCGGTAATCGCTGGAATCCGATGATCGACGCGATCTCGACCTATATCAACGGGTGCGAGCTGAAGGATATGTCGACGCTGGACTGGGACGCCTATGAGGACACCAACTTCAATTGGCGCGTCCGCCGCGGCTATGGCGCGCTGATTGCGGCCTATGGTGCGCCCTGCCCGGTGGCGCTGAATTGCAATGTCGCGCTGATCGATCATTCGGACAAACGCGTCCACATCGAGACGTCGCGGGGCGCGCTGACCGCGGACAAGGCGATCGTCACCGTGCCGACCAATCTCATCGCGGAAGAAGCCATCCGCTTCTCGCCGCCGCTCCCCGCAAAGGTGAACGCAGCGGCGGGCCTGCCGCTCGGCGTCGACGATAAGGTGACGCTGGCCCTCGATGACGCCGAGACCTTTCCGACAGAAGGCAATCTACGCGGCGCCACCATGCGCACGGAGATGGGCACCTATCACATCCGCCCGTTCGGCCAGCCCTGCATCGAGGGCTTTTTCGGCGGCAGCTTTGCCCGCGCGCTGGAAGATGCCGGCGACGGTGCCATCGCCGCCCAAGCCATCAGCGAGATCGCGGGTTTTCTCGGCAACGATATCCGCCGCAAGCTGAAGCCGCTGTATGAATCGCGTTGGGCCCGCGATCCCTTTGCGCGGGGGTCGTATTCGCATGCGCTGCCCGGCCATGCCGGCGACCGTGCCGTGCTGGCTGCGCCGGTGGATGCACGTCTGTTCTTCGCGGGCGAGGCGACGTCGCCGACCTTCTTCACGACCGCGCATGGTGCACGGGACAGCGGCGAGCGGGCGGCGAAGGAAGTGCTGGCGGCTCTGGGCAAGCCTTAGCTGCAAGCTCCGTCATTGCGGGCTACTCGATCACTCGCGCTCGCAAATCCGCATCTGGCACGAAGCAGGCGTCATACTTTCCGAAGATGCGATAGCGGTTGCGCGCGACGAGGCTGTAGACCGCATCCCGCAGCGGCTTCGGCAACACGAATAATGCGCGCACCCAGCGCCAGCCTGGGAGTTGCGACAGCACCGTCAGCACAGCATCCGACTTCATGAACACCTCGCCGCCGTGGACAACCGCGTTGGTGTCGGGATCATCGGGGTCGATGCCGAACGTGCGCGCGAGCCGGGCGCCATAATCCGACTGGATCGGCGTGAACCGAAACTGCCTCGCCGTGTCGCGCTTGGCCACGAAGCGGACCCAGCGTGAGCAGAAGATGCAGACGCCGTCGAACAGAATGACGTCGTCCTCAGGCCATTTGGGCATCAGACTCTCTTTTTGACGCGTTTTCTTCACGCGAACCGGAATCCACTTCGCTCGAAAACGCTATCGGTTATCCAGCATCAGGAGCGCGACGACCATCAAGACGATCGCCGGCCCGGTCTTCACCAGCGCGCCAAGCGGCTCGATCCAGAGGTCGGGCGTCAGGATCGCCGCGCCCAGCATATAGCCGAGCGAAGCGAAAATACCCGCGACCAAGCCGATCGCAGCCGTTCGGCGGAAGGCGATCAAGACACCGATGCTCATGTCCATCAGGCTGGTGCCGATGGTGATGGGATCAACCAGCGCGGGCGGAAAGTTGTGCGCGGTCAAAATGCCGGCGGCGGCACCGTAGGACACGAACAAGGCGATGAAACCGGACACGACCCAGAACGCGACCAGGCTTGCGAAAATCAGCGCCTTGACCAGGAACAGGCGCGCGAACCATTTGTCCTGGATGCTGGCAGGATGGCGTCCGATCGCCTCAGCCAGATGCTTCGGCGCGATACCCGTCGCGGCGCTCCACGCTGACGGATCGCCAGTCACGCCGCGACGCAGCTCGGCAATGGCGGTCGAGCGCATCGGCGGCGTCCAGCCGAGATAGCAGGCGACATCGCCGAGTTTCACGCCGAGATCGAGCAGGAAGCGGGGCATCGCGATGCGCGGCCAGCCGTCCGTGCCGAACGCATGGCGAAACGGCTTGATGACGCCGGCCATGGTGATCGGTTCGGCCTGCATCAGGTCCCAGCTCACCGCCCTCAACGAGGCATCGTCGATGTCGCGCGCGGCGAGCCAGGCGATGGTCGCCGTAATATCCTCGATCGCCACGGGCTGAAATGGCGTTGCCATGTCCTTGGCCGGCAAATCGATCGGAAAGGCTGCAAGCGCGCGGAGCATGGCGCTACCGCCATAGGCTGACGGTGCGACCACGAAGCCGGGCCGC
The DNA here is from genome assembly GCF_003122645.1 of Bradyrhizobium sp. SUTN9-2. Classification (NCBI taxonomy): domain Bacteria; kingdom Pseudomonadati; phylum Pseudomonadota; class Alphaproteobacteria; order Hyphomicrobiales; family Nitrobacteraceae; genus Bradyrhizobium; species Bradyrhizobium sp. SUTN9-2. Next base: position 897,724 of record NZ_LAXE01000001.1, on the reverse strand, counting down.
AGGATGGCATGAGGAATGCCGCTAGCCCCGATCAGGCGCTCGGCCTCGCGTTTGGTCGTAGCGAAGGCGGTGCGGTCCGCCTCCGCGGAGCCGGGGATCGAGATGTGCACCAGCCGGATTGCGCGGCCGCTGCCGCCGATCGCCCGAAGCAGTCGCGCGACGAAATCGCGATGCACCGCGCTCGTGTTGCTGCCGGGGCCATCCTGGAGCACGCCGAGACAGTTCACGACGACGTCTACCGCGTGCTCGCTGAGGAGACGCGTCAGCGCGGCCGTGTCGAGGATGAGGATCGGCAGCTCGATGTCCAGCGCGCTCATCCTCTGCGCCGGCGACAGGCTCCGCGCCACGCCGACGACGCGAAAGCCCCGCGTGCGCAGATCGTCGGTGACGAAGCGGCCGATCAGGCCGGAGGCGCCGAGCACCAAAACGGTTCGCTCACTCATCGCTTCTCTCAAAACGGTTTCGCGATCATCAGCCACAGGATGGCCATCGTCGCGCCGAAGCCGGGGAAGCCGAACGCGAACCAGCGGCGGAATAGCACGAGATAGCGCTGTGGGAGCGCACTGCGCTGCGCAGCAGCCTTGCGCGCGAGGTCGCGCATCTCGATCTGCATGAATACGACCGGCACCCAGAACAAGCCGGCAATCGCGTAGAGCGCGAGTGAGGCCAGCAGCCAGCGCTCCGTGATCGAGGTCGCCGACAGCATCATCAGCACGCCGCCGCTGACCGGCTGGAGGATCACGGCCGACAGCGTGAAGATCGCATCCGCGATGACCACGACCGAAGCGGTGCGGGCGATGAACTCCGGGTCCTGCGTGCGATGCGCCATCAGCATGAAGAAGGCGATGCCGGTCCCGGTGCCGAGAATGACGATGGCGCCGAGGACGTGAACAAATTTGAACAGGAAATACAGCGTCATGGCTTCTTGGTCGCCACAGGCTTGGGCGGGTTCAGCGCCCGCGCGAGCTCGCCGCTGGCGGCTTTGACGCCGGCTTCGGTTTCGATCATCCAATGGCCTTCGCTGCCGACGGCCGGCAGCGGGCGAAACTCAGCCTTGCCGCCCGTGCCGCGAAACGCATCGACGAGTTTCTGCGAGAATGCCGGCGCGAAATAGCTGTCATTGGGCGCAACGAGCCAGGTGACGGGAATGCGCGCGGTCTTGCCGAATTCCGCTGCGGCGGCGAGCAGGGTGTGCGGCGCGCAGATTCGGTTCGGCTCATCATTGGCATGGCCGCCGCGTCCCGGTGCAAACACGGTGATGGCGGAGATCACCTTCGGATCGGCACCGGCGAGCGCCAGCGCACCCCATCCGCCGGCGGAATGGCCGATCACGATCGCGCCATCCTTGCGGATGAAATCCTGCTTTTGCAGCTGGACCAGCGCCAGTTTGATTGCGTCGGCCGTTGCGCGGCCCGAGCGCGTGTAGTCGGGCTCGCCGCAGCCGCCCTGATCCTCGAGGTAGCGGCCGCCGGTGGCACCATGGCCTGGCCGCTCCGGCACCAGCACGGCAAAGCCGCGCGCGACGAGATAGCCGGCGAGCGGGCGGTATTCCGGCTGCGGCATTTGCACCCGACGTAGCGTGTTCTGCGTCGAGGCGTGTGCGATCACCGCGAGCCGGAACGGACCTGGGCCCGAGGGGCGAAACAGCAGGGCATGCGCAGCAAGATCGGTATCCGGCGTTGGCACGCGCCATTCCTGCCGACGAAACGGTTCGCCCTCCTCTCCCGATGGACCGAACCTGACCTCTGCGCACAGAGGCGGCGCGGTGAGCAAGGCCAGCAGAGGCAGGAGCGCGATGGTATTGAGGAGCCGCATGAATTGCCGAGGGCGAACAAGAACAGCGACAGGCACACTAGTAGGAACGAATCACAATGAGCGGACTTTCTGCGGTGCCCATTGCCGTTCCTTCGTTGCCGCAAGCAACAGGAGTTTTGCACCGACGGCACGCACGCAGGTGCCCTCGGAGTTGCCGTCCTGTCTTTTTTCGGCACAACTCGGTTGAAATACTGATGCAGAAAGTCCACAGGTTAACCGATAATTAACGATAGGTCTTGCCGCCGGCGCGGCGACTTGGTTTGATCGCGTCCATGAGCACAACCCTGATCGAGGTCCGGCCGGCCAAAGCCGCAGATGCAACTGCGGTGGCGTCGACCCATGACGAAGCCTGGCGTTCGGCCTATCAGGGCATCATTCCCGGCGCCGAGCTGGAGAAGCTGATCAACCGCCGCGGTCCGCAGTGGTGGGACAGCGCGATCCGCAAGGGCAGCCGTGTCAGCGTGCTGGTGTTCGGTGACAAGATCGCCGGCTATGCCAATTACGGCCGCAACCGGGCCCGCAGCCTGCATTTCGACGGCGAGATCTACGAGCTTTATCTGCGGCCCGAGTTTCAGGGCCTCGGCTTCGGCCGCCGCCTGTTTGCCGCCGCCCGCCGCGACCTGATGCAGAGCGGGCTGAAGAGCATGGTGGTGTGGGCGCTCTCGGACAACGATCCCGCTACCGAGTTCTACCGCGCCCTGGGTGGTCGCATGGTGGCGCGCTCGTCGGAGCGTTTCGGACCGAAGGCGCTCGACAAGGTTGCCTTCGCTTGGACCAATTGAGCTGCTGAAACCCTAGCCGGGCAGCGTTCCCATCCGTCGATACCGCAGGCCGCTTGCGCCGGTGATCGCCGGATTCATTATTTCACAAAAACGCGATGGATCAGCGGGCCAAGCCCGCGTATGACAGCGCCAAAATCGCTGCCGGGCGCGATTTATCCTCGGCAACAACGGAGCCTTGAATGCGTATCGATGCGGTCTCGATCGGAAAGAACGTCCCCCACGACGTCAATGTCATCATCGAGGTCCCCGTGGGCGGCGAACCGATCAAGTACGAGATGGACAAGGAGGCCGGCACGCTGGTGGTCGACCGCTTCCTCTACACGCCGATGCGTTACCCCGGCAATTACGGCTTCATCCCGCATACGCTGTCGGATGACGGTGACCCCTGCGACGTGCTGATTATCAACACCCGCGCCATCATCCCCGGCGCCGTCATGAGCGTGCGCCCGGTCGGGGTGCTGTTCATGGAGGACGAAGCCGGCGGCGACGAGAAGATCCTGGCGGTGCCGTCGTCCAAGCTGACGCAGCGCTACGACAAGGTGAAGTCGTATTCCGATTTGCCTGACATCACGCTGCAGCAGATCCAGCACTTCTTCGAGCACTACAAGGATCTCGAAAAGGGCAAGTGGGTGAAGATCCTGCGCTGGGGCGGCCCGGAGGAAGCGCACCAGCTGATCCAAGAAGGCATCGAGCGCGAGAAGAAGAAGAAGGGCTGATCCGCACGGTCATTCCGGGGCGCGTCAGAGCGAACCCGGAATCCAGAGGTCGGGGCGCGAGATTCCGGGTTTGGCTCTGCGAGCCGCCTCGGAATGACGCTCAACTACACCGCCGGCTTCGGCAGGCCGGCGATCGCGCAGGCCGCGCGGAGCGTGTTCACCAACAGGCACGCCACCGTCATCTGGCCGACACCGCCCGGCACCGGCGTGATCGCGCCGGCAACGGCAAGCGCTTCCTGATAGGCGACATCGCCGACGAGGCGCGTCTTGCCGTCCTCCTTGGGGATGCGATTGATGCCCACATCGATCACGGTCGCACCCGGCTTCAGCCAGTCGCCGCGCACCATCTCTGGTTTGCCCACTGCTGCATAGACGAGGTCCGCTTTCTTCACGAGGCCAGGCAGGTCGCGCGAGCGCGAATGCGCGATCGTCACCGTGGCGTTCTCGTTCAACAGCAATTGCACGAGCGGGCGGCCGACCAGGTTGGAGCGGCCGATGACGATGGCGTTCATGCCTTCGAGCGAGGCGTGCACGCTTTTGGTCAGGATGATGCAGCCGAGCGGGGTGCAGGGCGACAGCGCCTCGAAGCCGCCAGCGAGCCGGCCGGCATTGTTCGGATGCAGCCCGTCGACATCCTTGGCGGGGTCGATGGCGTTGATGACCGCTTCGGTGTTCAGCCCCTTCGGCAACGGTAATTGCACGAGAATGCCGTGCACGGAGGGATCCCGGTTGAGCTTTGCGACCAGCGCCAGCAGATCTGCCTGCGAGACGTCGGCCGGCAGCTTGTGCTCGAACGAGGCCATGCCCGCGGCCTGGGTCTGGGTGTGTTTTGAACGGACATAGACTTCGCTGGCGGGGTCGTTGCCGACCAGGACCACTGCAAGGCCCGGCACCAGATTGTGCTCGCGCTTGACGCGGGCGACCTCCTCGGCGACGCGGCCACGGAGTTCCGCCGCAATGACTTTTCCATCGATGATATCAGAGGTCATGTCCGTTCTCTCAATCTGTCGGTTTGGCCGATGTGAGCTGGCGCAGGGTTTCGCCGAGACGCGCCGGATCGCCGTCGACCGCGATCTGCTTCAGCCGCGACGTGGCTCCGGATAGCAGCTTTACATTGCTCTTGGGCACGCCGAGCGATTTCGCCAGCAGCGCCAGCACGGCCTTGTTGGCCTCGCCGCCATCGGCAATGGCGCGCACCCGCACCTTGAGCACGCTGCGGCCATCCGAAAGCTGCTCGATCCCGTCGATGTCGTCGCGGCCGCCGCGCGGCGTCACCCGCAGCGCGATGCTGATTCCTGCGGCCGAGTAGCGCCAAGGGTCCTTAGGGCAAGGCTCCTGACAACAAGGCTCCTTGTTGGCAACCAAGGCGCTCCCGCCCGCTTAGACCACGTTCGGGTAGATGTAGTACAGGATCACCCGCTCGATGAACATGATGATCAGGATCAGGATGATCGGCGAGATGTCGAGACCGCCGAGGCTGGGCAGGAAATTGCGAATCGGCGCCAGCAGAGGCTCGGTGATCCGGTAGAGGAACTCCGCCACCGCCGACACGAACTGGTTACGGGTGTTCACCACGTTGAAGGCGATCAGCCAGGACAGGATCGCGGAGGCGATCAGCAGCCAGACGTAGAGGTCGAGCACGATGATGACGATGTCGAGAACGGCACGCATGGCTTATGAGGCCTCTGGCTTTTGGAAACTCTGGCTCGGTCGGGATTGACGCCCCGTTTGCTAGATATCGGTTCCGTCAGGCCCAAACAAGGGAAGTCGGCACCCTGAGAGCTAAAACCGGGTTACGCCCGTCCTTGACTTGACCTTGGCGGGGACTTAAATGGCGCCCGGTTGTCGGCCGCGTTCACCAGAGCGGCCAGCAAAGGGGCCATAGCTCAGCTGGGAGAGCGCGTCGTTCGCAATGACGAGGTCGGCGGTTCGATCCCGCCTGGCTCCACCACGCTTCGCCCTTCGGGCTACGCGTGGCGCAGCCGCGCGGAGCCCGAAGAGTGAAGCGTGGTGTCCGGCGAAGCCCGCAGGGCGAAGACGGACTGTCTCCTCACACTCCTCCCCCTACCTCCCCGTAAACCTCGGCGGCCGCTTCTCCATGAAGCTCGCCACGCCCTCCCTGAAATCACTCCCGTTCAGCGCCACCATCATCTCCCGGTTGGCCTCGATCGTCGCCTCGGCCAGCGTCTGGAACGGCACCTCGTAGAGCTGGCGCTTGATCACGGCCATCGCGCTCGGCGAGACGAAATCGGCGAGATCGCGCGCGTAAGTATACGTCTCTTCACGCAGCTTCTCCGGCGAGCAGAGCCGGTTGACCAGCCCGATCCGCAGTGCCTCCTCGCTCGACACGCGCCGCGCCGAGAGCAGCAGATCCAGCGCATTGGCGTGGCCGACGATGCGCGGCAGCATCCAGCTGATGCCGTGCTCGGCGATCAGGCCGCGCCGCGCGAAGGCGGTGGTGAACACGGTGTTGTCGGCGGCAAAGCGAAGGTCGCAATAGAGTGCATGCACCAGTCCAATGCCTGCCGTCGCGCCGTTCAGCATGGCGATCACAGGCTTCTTGATCGAAGGATAATAGCCGTACCGCGTCTGCCAGTCTGGCCGGCGATTCATGTCGAACGGCGGCAGGTTCGAGGCGCGCCTGACGTCGTTGGGATCGAGGCCCTTCAGCGCATCCATGTCGGCGCCGGCGCAGAAGGCGCGGCCCGCGCCGGTGAGGACGATGACGCGGACATTGTCGTCGGCGCTCGATGCCTCCATCGCGTTGCGCACGTCGCGCTCCATGACCGGCGTCCATGCATTCATGCGATCGGGGCGGTTGAGCGTAATGGTCGCGATCTTGTCGCTCACCTCATAGAGAATGTGTTCGTAGGCCATGACGCTCTCCCTTGTTTGCCGGCACGCGTTCGCACGCGCTCGTTAGAAGCGAGCCTAGCATACCCCGGGATGGGAGAAGGACTTGCGCCAAGGACCTGCGCCAAGGACTTGCGCCAAGGACTTGCGCGAAGCCGCGATCACTCGGCGGCTTGCGCCAGCATCGGCCGGCGCTCCAACCAGCCGTCGAGGAAATGATCGAGCCAGGCGCGTTCGGCGACATCGTAGACGGCGCGATCCGCGAAATGATGATGCCGCTGCCGTGCACCGGGCGCGCTGAATCCGTCATAGCCGCGCGTGGTCCAGCGGCACATCATCGCATAGGTCACATCGGGGTGGAACTGCACGCCGAAAGCATTGCCCGTGCGGAACGCCTGCACCGGGAAATCATCGCCTTCGGCGAGCAAGTCGGCGCCTCCAGGCAGCTCAAAGCCCTCGCGATGCCAGTGATAGACCTGCGCCGGCCAGTGCGGGCAGAGCGCGCGGCCCGCGGCGGTCGGCCTGATCGGGTAGTACCCGATCTGCGTCAGCGCCTGCGCATGCGGCGCGACACGGGCCCCGAGCTGCATCGCCAGCATCTGCGCCCCTAAGCAGATGCCGAGCAACGGGCGCTGCTCGCGGAGCGGAATTTCGATCCAGTCGATCTCACGGCGAATGTAGTCGTCGGAATCATTGGCGCTCATCGGCCCGCCGAAGATCACGGCCCCGGCATGCTGATCGAGCGTCTCGGGCAGGGGATCGCCGAAGCGAGGACGGCGGATGTCGAGGCGGTGGCCGAGCGCGCGCAACGCATTGCCGACGCGGCCGGGTGTCGAGCATTCCTGATGCAGGACGATCAGAACCGGCAGCCGGGTTTCAGCGGCGGCGACGCTCGCCGCCCTCTGTGGGAAGGCGACCACCTCTGCGCCACCAAACCTGTCCGTCCGGAACGACATGGCCTCTGCGAGTGCTATCGGTTCAGACCGCCAGCATAGCTAAGCGATGGTTAACATCGTGTGAGTTTGCGCACACACGCGCACGTCTGGAAGCAAGCTCCGGGCCACTACGGACGCGGGCGGCGGCGTTCAGCGCCGCTGCCGCTGGAACCGGCTAGTGGCCGCCAGGATGAAGCCGCGTGGGAAGAAGCGCAGCGCGAACGGCACAATCTTGTTGCCGAGGCCGGGCAGCACTGCCCGTTTGTTGGCCATCAGAGCGCGATACGCCTCCCGCGCAACCTCGGCAGCTGAGACGTTGAGAAAGGCCGTATCATGTTGCGAGCCGACGCCGGCGCGGGCCTGGAATTCCGTGGGGACCGGGCCCGGGCAAAGCACGGTGACACGGACGCCGCGGGGAGCGAGCTCCGCCCGCAATGCTTCGGTGAAGGAAATCACATAGGCCTTGGATGCGTAGTACACGGCCATGCCGGGGCCGGGCAGGAAGCCTGCAACCGAGCCGACATTGAGAAGACCGCCCTTGTTCCGGATGAGCTGATCGGCGAAGCGCAGCGACAGATCCGTCAGGGCGCGGACGTTGACATCGACGATACCGAGCTGCGCGACGCGATCGCGCTCGATGGCATCGCCGAATACGCCGAAGCCGGCATTGTTGACGAGATGATCGAGCTCGACGCCTTCGGCGGCAAGTGTCGCGGCGATCCTCTCACCGGCATGCGGGTCCTCGAGATCGCAGGCGATCACGATCGGCTTCTTGCCACCCTTGGCGGCGATCTCGTTCGCGAGCGCTTCGAGCCGATCCACCCGTCTCGCCGTCAATGCGAGGCGATGTCCATTGGCGGCAAACACACGCGCCAGCTCCATCCCGATGCCCGCCGAGGCACCGGTGATCAACGTTACCCGCTCATTCACGATCGAAGTCTCTTGAATTGAAGTCTGTGGTCCCGGCAATACCAGAACGAGAGCATAAGCCGTGCGCGCCAGGCAAGCGGCGCTGGCAGCATGGCTGCTTGTGAGAGCGACAGTGGAAGCAGGAAAGACCGGTATTTGCAGTCGAATCCGCAGAAGCGGGGGACCGCCGGGCTTATATTAAAGTTTCGTCATGTGGCTCGCAGGCCAGGCAATCCGCCGGGGACCGGTCCGACGGCGCGATCCTTGACCTGGCCACCGGCACGCTCCGCAATGGCGTGCTTCAGCTCGATCCGGTCACGCTGGGAGATGCCGAGCAGGTCGGACGCGCGCCAGACCACATTGTCCTCGAACTCGCTGACCTCTCCGTCGGCATAGACCAGCTCCCACATCATCTGCACGATCCGCTTGCGACCCGCTTCGTCGAGCGAGCGCATGATGACGCTGGTGAAGTGATAGAGGTCGACGGCCTCGCCTTCGACCTGGGTGGCGTCGGCGATGAGACGGTCAGCGGTGCCGCGGTCGAGCCCGAAATGGCTTTCGATCAGGCTGTGCAGCTTGCGCTGCTCGGCCGCGCTCGGCTGGCCGTCCAGCGAGACCACATGGACCAGCAGCGCGGTCGCGGCCAGCCGGTAATCGCTGTCGCCAAATGCGCGGTCCTGGGCTTGGGGACCGACAATGTCGGCGATGAATTGGCGCAAGCCGTCGAGCATAGGTCCTACCGAGATTGATGACGCCGCAAGGAGCGCGGCCGTTACCAGCATTATATGAGCAAGAAACCCAACCGGCGCAACGTGCGTCAGTTCCGCGCGCGTATTACGTTTCGGCAATCTGGGCGCGCTTTCTGCCGTGATGGCCGGCCTCGACCCGGCAATCAAAGCGTCACCGCGAGGAAGGACATTCATGCCCGGGCATGACGGTGAAGGATGTAAAGCGCTTTTGTTTCCCACGGAGCTAGAGACTGCGGCGCAGCCCACAAGCTCACGGTATCTCGTACACCACCATCTTGTCGGCGATGCCGCGCAGCGCGGCCTGCTTCTGGATCGGCTTGATCGCACGCTGCTCGAGCACCTCGGCGACTGCGGGAGCGTCCAGCACCGGGCCGGTGATGTGGATCTCCTGCGCGGTCGACAGGCTCTGCACGCGGGCGGCGATGTTGACGGTCTGGCCGAAATAATCCTGCCGCTCGTTGAGCATGACTGCGAGGCAGGGGCCTTCGTGGATCCCGATCTTGAGAATGAGGTCGTTGGCGCCGCGCTGCTTGTTCAATTCGTCCATCGCGGCGCGCATGCGCAGTCCCGCGGTGATGGCGTGCTCGGGCCTGACGAAGGTCGCCATCACGGCATCGCCGATCGTCTTCACGACCGCACCCTTCTCGGCGGCGATGATCTCCAGCAGCGCGCGAAAATGCGCCCGCACGAGATCGAAGGCATTGAGGTCGCCGACCCGCTCATACAGCGCCGTCGAACCCTTCAGGTCGGTGAATAGGAACGTCAGGGACGTGATCTTCAGTCGCTGGTCGACATTGAGGTTGTCGGCCTTGAAGACGTCGCGGAACGTCTGGTTGGACAGCATGCGCTTGGCGGTCAGGATCGGCTTGCGCTTGCCGATCATCTCGTGCAACGCGTGGTCGGCAATCCAGACCGAGGGCAATACGCGACTGTCCGATTGGTTCTCGAGCATGAGACGCAACGGTCCGGGGCGCATCACGGTGGTCCCCGTCGGCGCCTCCAGCTTGTTGAACATGATCGACAGCTGCTGACGCTCGCTGGTCGGCTCACCCTGAACGTCCAGGAAATGGGCGGAATGGGTGACCGGCTCGAACACGATGATGAACTGGCTCGGCAGATTGAGTGAGAGGATCGCCTTCTCGCCGGCGGGCAATTCGAGGGCTTCGAGCGTTACCTGGTTGATCAGGCGGGAAAAGGATTCGTCGTTGATGTCGACGCCTGAGCTCCAGAACATCTGCCGCACATACTCCCAGATCGGCAACGTGTCGGGATCATGAGCACCGATGCGGCGGACCCGCGGGCTGACGGTGAAGGCCACTTCGACCATCTCGTCGACGGAGGCCTCGTATCCGGCGGCGCAGAGCGCGCAATTGTAGTCGTCGTGCTTCAACGACTTCAGTGTGGCGTGCGCGCCCAGCACGCCTCCGCAGCCGGGACACAGCACGTTCCAGCTCATGTCGAACAGGCCGAGCCGCGAGGCGTGCAGGAAGCCGGAAATGACCTTCTCCTGGTCGAGCCCGGTCCGGTCGGCAAAATCCAGCGCATTGATCCGGTTGAGATCGCGATCATGACCGTTGGCGATCAGCTGCGCGATGGCCTCCACCACAACGGGATCGGCGGTCTGCTTCAGAACGGAGAGTTGGGCCTGGATGTCGCTCATGGCGAAACTCTATGTAGGCTGGATCACGCCAGCGGCCAGACGCGAGCCTGTCACCGACGCGTGATGCGGAACAGGGGTGAATGGTCCGGCTGGGTGGTGACGACGCCGAGCGGAATTACGGGGGTCGCGGGGTCGGCAAGCTCGATTCGGTACGCTCCGATCAGCCGCGCCAGCGCCAGCACGGATTCGGCTTGGGCAAACGGTGCGCCGATGCAGACGCGCGGACCTGCACCGAATGGCAGGTAAGCAAAACGGTCCGGCGCCTCCTGCGACATGAAGCGCTTTGGAATGAATGCGTTCGGCTGATCCCACAGCTTCTCGTGCCGGTGCAAGAGCCAGGGCGCGATCATGATGATGTCGCCCTTGCCGATCTCGACGCCCGCCGCATTGTCCCTATCGCGCGCGGCACGCGCGACCAGGAAGGCCGGCGGATAGAGCCGCATGGTTTCGTCGATCACCGCGCGGGTGAATTTCTGGCGATCGATGTCGGCCATGCTGTCGAGATGCTCGCCGCGGGTCTCGGACGCCACCTCCTCCTGCGTATCGGGATCGAGCGCGAGCAGGTAGAGCGCCCAGAACAGCGCCGTCGCCGTGGTCTCATGACCGGCGAGGATCATGGTCGCGACCTCGTCGACCAGCTGCTCGTCGGAGAAGCCCTGGCCCGTCTCGGGATCGCGTGCCTCGTCCATGAGATCGAACAAATCGCGCGGCGGCGCACCGTCCTTCTTGCCCGCCTTACGCCGCTCGGCGATCAGCATGGCCACGAACTCGGTCCAGCGCTTGCGGAAACGGGCGCGGGCAAAATCCATCGGGCTCGGCCAGGACACCGGCAGCACCATGTCGAGGAAGTACGGACGCCCCAACCGCGCGGCATATTCCATGATGAAGTTGCGCAGGGTTGCGCCGTGCTGGTCCATGCCGAACGAGAACATCGTGCGACCGGCGATCTCGAGCGTCATGCGCTGCATGATCGCGCGCAGGTCGACAGGCTCACCGGTTTGCGCGTCCAGCTTGGCGATGGTTTCGTCGAGCACGGCCGTCATGTGCGGAACGAGGTTTGCGGTCGCGCGCGGCGTGAAGGCCGGCGCCAGCGTGCGGCGCTGAAACGTCCAGGAATGACCTTCCGCGATCAGAAGGCCGTCGCCGAGAACGGGGCGCAGCATGCGGATGCCGGCCGGCGTGCGCGTGTAGTTCTCGTAATTGCTGAGCAGCACGTGCCGGATCGCGTCCGGCTGGTTCAGGATGAAGCTATTGCGGAAGAAGAAGCGGCCAGAAATGACCTCTTCCTCGTAGGCGCGTTGACCCCAGGTCGCGATCATATTCTGCCTGATGACCGCGAGCCGGCCGAAGAACGACATATCGTCGGGCGCTCGCGGAGGAGCCGGAGGGGTGATGGGCCGACGCACGCTGGCGATATTCATGGCTCTCTCCCGCAAGGTGGGACGCAGGTAAATAGCTAGTAAGTCAGCTCGGCGATGGCAATCCGGTTCTCGGACGCAGCCCAGGCGCGTGCCACAATCCGTTCTTCGCCGAATTGGGCCACGATGTTACGGCCAACCTCGGTGGCGGGAAGCCGCAGGGTGGCTGCCGCATCCGTGGGCACGCCCGGCTTGACGTCGGCCGGCTCCTTGCCGTCGAGCAGCACCACGTCGCGCGGCAGGCCGAAATAGCCGCGCGGGCGCGACATGATCACGACGGCGTCGGCGGCCTTGTCGGCCGGCCCGAGCGGCCGCGCGGGCCGCAGATGCACAACCTCGGACGAGCGCGGGAAGGGCGAGCGGTAGATGTGCGTCGTCGGCGCATCCGGCGAGGTCAGCACGAATTCGAGCGACCAGGCGGGATCGACCTGCGCCGGCCCCCAACGGCCATCTGAGCCTGTTGTCGAGCTGTACAGCGCACCGTCTTTGCGCTCCCCGGTATCAGGATCGACACGGAAGACATCGACGATTGCACCCGCGACCGGACGATTGGTCGGCACGCCGCCGGGCGTACCCGTGACGAGGCCGCTCAATCTCACGCTGGTCTCCGGCACGATCGCGATGCGCGCAGGTTCGCGCCCCGCGATGAACTTGTAAATCTCGCGGAACGCGCGCGGGTGAAACGCCACCTCGCGATGGTCGAGCGCGCCGAGCACGAGATTGGTGGCGCCCTTCAGCTCCGGCCCTTCGGCGGTGACATTGGTCGGCATGCCGGGCTTGCCGATAAAGCGGCCGTCGGGTTGCGCGAATTTGTCCAGACCGTCGCTGCGCAGCGTGAGGAAAGCGACTCCCGGCGTCACTTCACTCTCGCCCTCGTTCAGTCCGCGCAGGAACGTGCCGCGGCCATTGAATTCGTTGTTCGGCTGGTCGTCTGTTGCGAACACGCCGTGATTGGGCGTACCGCACAGCACCGCATGGCTGACATCACCGGCGCCGCCGTTCTTGATGACGTTACGGATCGCGTAGCCGCCGCGCGAGCTGCCGACCAGCGCCACGCGGGCTGCGCCGGTGCGGCGCTTCAGCTCGGTGATGGCGGCAGCGAGCTCGAGGCGCTGGTCCTCGGTCGAGGAGCGACCCGCCTGCTCGACCTTGTCGTCGTTGCGCGCCAGCGGGTCGGTGAAATTGATCGCCATCATGCGATCGCGCGCGATACCGTTGGACTCCATCCGCCAAAGCGTCGTCATCCAGAGCGCGCCGTAATCGCCATTGCCGTGGACGAACAGAATCGGCGGCAGCTCCGTGGCGGGCGCGGTCTGCGCCAGCGCGCCCGTCCGCAAGCTCGCAAGTGCGAAAGGCACGCTCGCAGCCCCTTGCAAGATCGTCCGTCGCGACAGCTTCATCTGTTCCTCCCCGGCAAACCTAGCTCTTTGCACTGCTTATACCGGCCTAAGCACTGGACAGCGAAGGACTTTCGCGGGCATCACTGAATTGGCCGGAATCACCACGACCACTTCTGCCATCCGACATGGAAGGGGATATGACCGAGCAGCCGAACCGCCCGAAATTGGCCGCCGACGGCATCACTGCGCCCCTGCGGTACACCGTGTTCCGGCGGATCTGGCTCGCCAGCCTGCTCTCCAATCTCGGCCTCCTAATCCAGGGCGTGGGTGCGGCCTGGGCGATGACGCAGATGGCGGCCTCGGCAGACAAGGTGGCCCTGGTGCAGACCGCGCTCATGCTGCCGATCATGCTGATCTCGATGCCGGCCGGCGCCATCGCCGACATGTATGACCGCCGCATCGTCAGTGTGATTTCGCTGTCGATCGCGCTGATCGGCGCGAGCGTGCTCACCGTGCTGGCCGGCTTCAACCTGATCACCCCGGAATTGCTGCTCGCCTTCTGCTTCATCGTCGGCAGCGGCAATGCGCTGTTCGGTCCGGCCTGGCAGTCCTCGGTCAGCGAACAAGTGCCGCCCGAGGCATTGGCGTCCGCGGTGGCGCTGAACGGCATCAGCTACAACATCGCGCGCAGCTTCGGTCCGGCGGTCGGCGGCGTCATCGTCGCTGCGCTCGGTGCGGTGGCCGCGTTTGCCTGCAACGCGATCCTCTATCTGCCGCTGCTGGTGGTGCTGCTGCTCTGGCGCCGCAGCACCGAGCCGTCGCGCCTGCCGCGGGAGAAGCTCAACCGCGCCATGGTTTCGGGCGTGCGTTACATCACCAATTCGCCGCCGATCAAGATCGTGCTGTTGCGCACGCTGGTGATGGGCCTGATCGGCGGCGCGGTGATGGCGCTGATGCCGCTGGTCGCGCGCGACCTCCTGCATGGCGGCGCGCAGATGTATGGCATCATGCTCGGCGCCTTCGGCATGGGCGCGGTGATCGGCGCGCTCAACATCCACGAATTGCGCAAGCGCATGAGCGGCGAGGCCGCGATCCGCGCCTGCACCATCACGATGGCCTTCACCATGGCCGCCCTCGCTTTGAGCACGGAGCCGGTGCTGACGGCGGCCGCGCTGGTGCTAGGCGGCGCAGTCTGGATGGCGGCGATCGCGCTGTTCAATATCGGCGTGCAGCTCTCGGCCCCGCGCTGGGTCGCCGGTCGCTCGCTCGCAGCCTTCCAGGCCGCGATCGCCGGGGGCATCGCGATCGGCGCATGGGGCTGGGGCCATCTCACCGACTATGCCGGCGTCGAGATCGCATTGCTGACCTCGGCCGGCCTGATGCTGATCTCGCCGCTGCTCGGCATCTGGCTCACGATGCCGCGTGTCGGCGCCCGCAACGAGGATGCGGACATGCTGGCCGATCCCGAGGTGAGGCTGTCGCTGACAGGGCGCAGCGGCCCGCTCGTGGTCGAGATCGAATATCGGGTTGCGCAAGAGAATGCGCGCGCGTTCCACAACGTGATGCAGGACGTGCAGCTCTCGCGCCAGCGCAACGGTGCCTATGGCTGGTCGATCGCGCGCGACATCGCCGACCCCGAGCTGTGGACCGAGCGCTATCACTGCCCGACCTGGCTCGACTATTTGCGTCAGCGCAACCGTGCGACCCAGTCCGAACGCGCGCTGCATCAGCAGGCGATCGATTTCCACATCGGTCCCGAGCCGGTGCGAATCCGCCGCATGCTGGAGCGCCCCTTCGGTTCGGTGCGCTGGAAGGACGACACGCCGGACCGCGCCAACAGCGAGGTGCTGCCGGTGGTCGCGACCGCGGCGGGAAGCAGTACGTAGGCCTCTCGTCATTCCGGGGCGCGCCGTAAGGTGCGAACCCGGAATCCATTTATCGCAGGAGTTGGTCGCGCGATGGATTCCGGGTTCGCGCTTCGCGCGCCCCGGAATGACGATCACTGCCCGTGCTGGGTCAGCACCTTGTCGCAGGCCTTGCTCAGCTTGGTGCGGTTCTGCTTCAGGCATGCCAGCACGGCACCGTCGCCATTGTCCATTACGGGACGGCAGAAGCGCGTGACGTCGCGCGCGCAGGCATCATGGCCGGGCTGCTGTTGCGCGGAGGCGCTCGATGCGCACAGGAGCAAGGAAATAACGAAAAGCAGTCTGGTCATCGCGCAATTGCCTCTTACCCGGAAAGACGTGCGGGCGAAGCTAGTGCGACGATCCCGCACCTGCAACGGCTTTGTTGACTAGCTGCAGCGCGCCGCCGCCATCACCCCGGCTTCATGCCAGGGGACATGGCGAGGGGAGCTGCCGGCGCAACCGCCGGCGTCTTGGTTACTGTGTGTCCTGAGCGTCAGCGACCTTGCGCGAGGCGCCCTTGGCGAGGGTCTTGTCCATCACCGCGCGGCATCCGGCGCTGAGGTCCGAGCGATGCTTGATCATGCACGCGGTGATCTTCGGGATATTGGGGATCTCCGCCGAGCAAAGACGGAAGGCATCGCCCGTGCACATCTGCTGCGCCTCGGCCGAGAAGGCGAAGCTCGCGCCCGTCGAAGCGATGGAGACGATCGCGGCAAAGCCCAGGGCCAGGCTGGCGTCGCGGATCTTGCCGGTAAACGACTTGGTCATTTGAAGCTCCCGTTGGCGCCGCCACAGCGGGCCCGTTGTCGATGGGAGCTACGATGCTCCGGCAAAACCGTTTCCACTGTGATGACGCTCACGGGAGACCCGTCCTCTGTGATCTCAGTCACTCAGACGCAGCCCACTGAAATTCCTTCGCAACCGCTGTCGTGTTGGTGTCACGTTAACTCTTACTTCGCATTAATGGCTCGTCGCGCGGGAAATTCCGCCGGTTTGGTTGCGTAATTGGAAAGAGTAACGATGCGTAATGCGTTGGGCCTGATGCTGGCCAGTGTAGTTGCGGCGGTCGTGATCGCCGCCGGCGGTTGGTTTTATTATTCCGCGCGCGCCGACCAGGGCGCTCCCAAGACAGTTGCCGCCCGTGCCGCCGACCCATTGCCGGCACAGGCGAAGCTCGCCGCCAAGGACGACGTCGAGACCACCGCGGCCGTCGCGGCCAAGCCGGCCGCAGCCGCGCCGGCACCTGCGCCAGCGCCGCTCATGCCGATGCAGCCGAAGCAGGCCTGCGCCAATCCGAACGCGCTGGGTGTGTCCCGCGTCGTCGAGATCGACACGACGGGCGGCCCCGGCTTCGGCTTCGAGCATTTCAAGCAGTTCGACTTCCTGACCGAGAAGGAGGTCGTGCTGACCTTCGACGACGGTCCGTGGCCGGTCAACACGCCCACGGTGCTGAAGGCGCTCGCGGACGAATGCACCAAGGGCCTGTTCTTCTCGGTCGGCAAGCACGCGACCTACCATCCGGAGATCCTGAAGCAGGTGCTGGCCCAGGGCCACACGGTGGGCACGCACACCTGGTCGCATGTCAATCTGAACAGCAAGAAGTTGACCGAGCAGCAGGTCAAGGACGAGGTTGAGAAGGGCTTCAGCGCAGTGAAATTCGCGCTCGGCACCAACCCGGCGCCGTTCTTCCGCTTTCCGCAGCTTCAGCACAATCCCGCGATGGTGAGCTATTTCGGCACCCGCAACGTCGCGATGTTCTCGACCGAAATCGACTCCTTCGACTTCAGGAAGGGCGCGACGCCGGAGAAGATCGTCGAGACCGTGATGACGAGGCTGGACAAGCTCGGCAAGGGCATCATCCTGATGCACGACTTCCAGAAGAACACGGGCCTCGCCCTGCCGACGCTGCTCGCGCGGCTGAAGGCCGGCGGTTACAAGGTCGTGCAGATGAAGGCCAAGACGAGCCTCCAGACGCTGCCGGAATATGACGAGGCGCTGATGAAGGACATGAAGGTGCCGACCGCAGGCACGAACTCCCGTCCGATCGCGAGCGTCGTGCAAACGATCTCGCAATAAGCGCCAAATCCAAAACTCTTGCGTCATGGCCGGGCTTGTCCCGGCCATCCACGTTTTAGGATCAGGCGCGAAGACGTGGATGCCCGGGTCAAGCCCGGGCATGACGGCGAGATCAGGGTACAGGTCGGCGCCTCACCAATAGATGCCGTGTCGATGCAGCTCGCTGATGATGCGGCGCTCGGTCCAGCTGCGCTTGGGCTTCGGCTTGTCCGCCTTTGCCGTGGTCTTGGCCGCGGGCTTGGTCGTCGTGACCGGCACGGAGGCCGTCGCCGGTGTGGTGACGGTCGGAGTGGTCGCCACTGTCGGCGCGGAGAGCGACACCGCCGGCGGACGATCATGATATTTCTGAACCTCGGTGGCCGGCGCGGCTTCGCTCACCTGCGCCGTCACGGTGCTCGCCGATGTCGTGGTTTGCGGAGTGGAGGTCTGTTCGCCTGCCGCCGCCAGCGACAGACCGCGGGAGCCGCCTGCCTGGGCGGAGGCAGAAGCCAGCAGCATGGCGGCAATCAGAATGATCTTGCGCATGTGAAGTCTCCCCGTGTTGGCGTGACAGGACGTTAGGGGAGCCATGTCTGCGATTATGTGATCGCGATCACGCAGCCGAGCGAGCCCTGATGCAGGCTGATGCCTGGTCATCGGAGCGTTTGGGGATCGGATGAACCGGGGCGCTGGTGCCGCAAGAGGGATTCGAACCCCCGACCCCGTCATTACGAATGACGTGCTCTACCGACTGAGCTATTGCGGCGAACCTGCCGGGACCAAAGCAATGCCGGCCCCGATACGCGCGCCCCTGATATCGGGCATGGCCCGAATTGGCAAGGACAAGCGGGAGGCGAAATACCGCTCACGCGCCCCAGCGGGACCAGAATCCGCGCCAGCCGCCCGCCTGGGCTTTGGGCGTGCCGATTTGTTCCGTAAATTCGTCGCTTGGGCCGTCGTCGTCGATCCCGGGATCGTCCGGTGCGCGGACGATCGGGATGACGGTCTGGGTCGGCGCCGAGGCGGGCTTGCTGAGGTCGGCGCGGGTTCGGAAGACCGGCGTCGGCGCCGGCGGCGATGATTCGGCGGGCGCCGGAGCCGGATTCGCCGGCTCGGCGGGCGTGACGACCGGCTCGTCGACCTTCGCAGTTTGCTCCCCAGTCTCCTTGGCCACTTCCTTGGTAGCCTCCTTCGCGGCGTCCTTGGCCTGAGGGGGTGAATTGTCCTGCGCGGCCGGTGCCGGCAGCGGGGCCACCTCCGGCGGTTCCGCCGCGGCTTCGCTGGGAGCGGCGGTCACCCGCTTCGGCGGCGGAGCGGCCAGCATGGCTTCCTCGAAGGCCGAGGATTCGAGCGTGGGGCCCTTGTCCGAGGGCAGGCTCGCGACCGGCGCCTGCCACTGGAACGCATCGAGGCGGCCGGTGACCGGGGAGACCGGACGCCAGCGGTCGCTGACATAGCCGTCCGCGGTCCAGGCGGGATCGAGGCGGGCCCGCACCGCGCGCAAGGTCCAGGCGCGGGCGCGGCCGCCGTCGCCATGCTCGGTGCGCTCCATCTCGGCCATCAGCAGCGCGACGCGCTGGGTCGGATCGGCGAGGTAAGGCGCGAGCACCTCGCGCGCGCGGGCGAACTCCGAGGCGTCGATCGCAGCGCGGGCGATGGCGAGCTGGCCCTCGATATGGCCGGCCTTGTCCGCAGGCGTCTTCGCCGCGAGCGTCTCGACCCGCTGCAAGCGGTGCCAGGCGGTATCGCCGAGCTTCACATGCGCATAGGCATCCGCAAGATCGGGATGCGGATTGGCGAGCCAGGCGGCTTCGACCAGCTTCATGGCGCGGCGCACCTGATGCGCCTCGCTCTCGAATTTTGCCGCGAGCACGGCCGCCGGCACCAGGGTCGGCGCGAGCTTGACCGCCTCCATCACGCTCTCGCGCGCGACGTCGCGGTCCATCGTTTCCAGCTCCAGCGCACGCGCGGCGAGCAGCACACCGCGCTGCCGGCGATAGGTCTGCTTGTCGATCAGGCCCGCGGACAGATTCGAATCGAGGATCGCGAGCGCGCCGCTCCAGTCTCCACGCGCGCAGCGGAAGCCGAGCACCGCGTGCGAGGCCCAGGTCGCGGACGGCGACAGCTTGATCGCTTCCTCCGCAATCATCACGGCGCCGACCGCATCATCGGCGCGCTGCGCCTCGATGAAGAGACCGCGCAGGCCGAGCAGCCGCGTGTCCTCGCGTTCGGCCATGGCGCGGAAGACGCGTTGCGCCTCGTCGCGATTGCCTTCGAGCTGCGCCGACTGCGCGTGCAAAAGCAGTGCGAGCGGATCGTTCGGTGCATGCCGCCGCGCCGCCTCGGCGTGCCGGCGCGCGAGCGCGGAATCGCCGTGGCCGATCGCGAGCAGGCCATGGGTGATGGCATGACGGCCGCGGGCATGGCGCTTGTCATGACGGCGTCGGCGCAAGCGCCCCGGCATGCGCCAGATCGTCGTCAGGATGCTCCAGACCAGCACGACGGAAGCGGCGAAAAGGCCGAGCAAGAACACGAACCTCGGCAGCGTCGTCGAGATGCGGAAGCTGCCCGCGGTCAGGACGAGGTCGCCGGACTGGTCGGCGACCCAGGCCGCGCCGGCCGCCGCCAGTGCGATCAAGACGAGAAAGAGGACGATGCGAAGCATGGCGATCCCTATACGCGCCGATTGTTGCGCGAATCTTATTGAGTAGATTTGGCGAGATCCGCCATGGCATCGTCGGCGAATTTGCGGGAGGCGGCGAGCGCGGCGTCGCGGGCATCGGCTTTGTCGAGCCAGGCCTGCGCCGGAGCACGATCAGCCTCGGGCAGCGTCTTCAGCTCGCGCCGCGCTTCGGCGAAATCGCTACGGAGCGCCGCCGCCGTGACGCGCGTCACGATGGCGCCGCGATCGTTGCCGACGCCATCGGTGCGCTCGATCCGCACGAGCTTTGACGCGCCGGCCTGGAGCCGCTCGACAATGCCGGCCTCGCTCGACGGAGCTTCAGCCGGCGGCGACAGCTTCGGCACGATATTGAGGAGCTCGCGGCTCAGCGCCGCCGATGTCGGGATGCCGGACGATGCAAACGCCTCGAGCGGCTTGAGCATATCGGGCTTGGTCGCCAGCGACCGCGCCGCCGCCAATTGCGATTGATAGGGATCGCCGTGGCGAACGGCAACGTCGAGCAGGGACGCCGCGACCACATAGCGGAGCGGCTTGTCGTCCATCGTCTTGGCCTCGGCGATCTTCTCGCCCTGCTGCGCAAGCTCGGCCCGCTCGGTCTTGCTCGCGCGCTCGAGCTGGGCGATGCGGTCGGTGAGCGCGGCAAGATCGGGCGCGGCACTCGGCGGCGCGGATTTCGCATCGTTCAGCGCGCTCGCCGTCTTATCGAACTGTGCGCGCAAATTGGCGATGTCGCCGCGCAGTGCGCTCGCCGCTTTCTCCAACGCGTCGATCCGCGCGACTTGGGCCGGATCGGCCGCCGGCCTCGCGGCCCTGGCTTCGACCGCGGCAACGCGTCCGCTCAGCGCATCGACGGTCGCACTGGTGACCTGCGGCGCGGCCGGCGGGGCCTGCACCGCGGGCCAGCCCAGCATCCAGCCGACTGCGATCACGACCGCAGCCGCGGCAACGCCGGAGAACGGCGCGATGACCCAGGGCGAAATCGGCGCCGATACAGGCACCGCCGCGGAGGCCTGCTGCTCTGCCGATTCGGACTGAGGCTCGGCCTTGACCTGTTCCGAGCCGGGCTCTTCCACCCTGGCCTGCTCCTGCGCGACATGCTCGGATGCCTCGGGCTCGCCCGCGACCTGCTGCGGCTGGGTCGAGACTTCCGTCGCCTCGAGGTCGATGGTGGGCGGGGTGCGCTTGGCACGACCCGGATCGGGCGCCAATCCAGCGTCTTCAGGCTTGTCGTCGGCCATCGTGACGGTTCCTCACACTTCCATACCAGGGATGGATTAGATTGCGTCGGATTCGGCCCGACCTTTACGCCAAACGGGTCCGCAACGCACGCTCCAAGGTGTCGAATAAGGCAGTTTCGTCCGGCGTTGCGGCCACCAGAACCTGTGACGCGCCGGCATCGCGCAGCACGCCCGCAACGGTCTCGGACAGGCAGCAATGCGGGATCGCCAGCGCCGAAATTTCGACACCTTCGTCCCGCGCCGCATCGAGGAACGCACGTGCGCTGCGCCGGGAGTAGTGCAGCACCGCCTCGATCCCGTGGGCGGCAAAGCCCTCGCACACCTCGCGCGGCAGATGCTTGACAGGCGCCATGCGGTAGGTCGTCTGCGTCACCACGCGGAAACCTCCCGCGCCGAGCTCGCCGCCAAGATCGCGCGACAGATCCGCGCCGGCGAGATACAGCAGCGTGCTGTTTTTCTTCAACACCTTGTCGCACGCGCTCTGCATCACCTTGTCGCGCAAGGACGCGGCGTCGCCCCCGGCGACGATCACCTCGGCAAAACCAGCCTCTCGCGCCGCTGCAGCCGTATGTTCGCCGACCGCGAACAATGGCAGCTCCAGCAGACCGAGGTCCGGCAATTGCGGCGCTATGGCGCGAATCGCATTGGCCGAGGTGACGAGAACGGCATCATAAGAAACTTCGCTCTCGCCTTGGAAGGCGACCGGCTCGAGCTTGAGCGCCGGCGCAAGCAGTACCGTATGCCCGCGCGTACGCAGATTGTCCGCCGTCGCCGCATTGTCGGGATGCGGCCGTGTGACAAGAATGGACATCGCTGCTGTTCCCGGACCATTTGGCGGTGACGCATTGACCAGAACCGCTGCGCGTGACGATTGCGCAAGCCGACCCCGGGATGCTACCGGACGTACCAGAACTCTGCTTTATGGATGAGCGCAAGGGCGCAAATTGGATAACAATTCGCCAATGCTGGTGCTGGGCATCGAAACCACCTGCGACGAGACCGCCGCGGCCGTGATCGAACGCGCGGCCGACGGCAAGGGCAAGATCCTGTCCAACATCGTGCGGTCGCAGATCGAGGAGCATGCCCGCTTCGGCGGCGTGGTGCCGGAGATCGCCGCGCGCGCGCATGTCGACGTGCTCGATGGGATCATCGACCGCGCCATGAACGAGGCCGGCATCGATTATGCTCAGCTCGACGGCGTCGCGGCGGCCGCGGGGCCCGGGCTGATCGGCGGCGTCATCGTCGGACTCACCACCGCGAAGGCGATCGCGATGGTGCACGACACGCCGCTGGTCGCGGTGAATCATCTCGAAGCGCATGCGCTGACGCCGCGTCTCACCGACGGCATCGAATTTCCCTATTGCCTGTTCCTCGCCTCCGGCGGCCATACCCAGATCGTCGCAGTCACCGGTGTCGGCCAGTATGTGCGGCTCGGCACCACGGTCGACGACGCCATCGGCGAGGCCTTCGACAAGGTCGCGAAGATGCTGGCCCTGCCCTATCCCGGCGGCCCGCAGGTCGAGCGCGCGGCGGCAGGTGGCGATGCCACGCGCTTTGCGTTTCCCCGGCCGATGCAGGGGCGCCCCGATGCCAATTTCTCGCTGTCGGGACTGAAGACGGCGGTGCGCACCGAAGCGAGCCGGCTGGCCGAGCTCATGCCGCAGGACATCAGCGATCTCTGCGCGAGCTTCCAGGCCGCCGTGCTCGATTCAACGGCCGACCGGCTGAGCGTCGGCCTGAAGCTTTTCCGCGAGCAGTTCGGCGCACCGCGCGCGCTGGTCGCCGCCGGCGGCGTTGCCGCCAATCAGGCGATCCGCGGCGCGCTTGACGATGTCGCGAAGCAGGCCGGGACGCAGCTGATCATGCCACCGCCCGCGCTGTGCACCGACAACGGCGCCATGATCGCCTGGGCCGGCGCCGAGCGCCTGGCGCTTGGCCTGACCGACACGATGGACGCGCAGCCGCGCGCACGCTGGCTGCTCGATGCCAACGCGACCGCGCCCGCGGGCTACGGCAAGACTCGGGCGGGATTCTAGGGATGACCGCTCTCCAATCCGTCGCAGTGATCGGCGCGGGCGCCTGGGGTACGGCGCTGGCGACGGTGGCGGCGCGAGCAGGGCGAAACGTGACGCTGTGGGCACGCAATGCCGAGCACGCCGCGCGGATCGCATCGACGCGCGACAATCCGCGGCTGCCCGGGATTCGGATCGTGCCTGAGCTCGTCGTGACGAGCGATCTGGCGCTCGCCGCGCGTGCGGACATGCTGCTGATCGCAACGCCGGCGCAACATTTGCGCGGCGCGGTCAACATGCTGGCCTCGCACATCAAGAAGGCGGTGCCGATCGTCGCCTGCGCCAAGGGTATCGAGCACGGCACCCATAAGTTCATGACCGACGTGATCGCCGAGGCCGCGCCGCACGCGCAGCCGGCGATCCTGTCGGGGCCGAGCTTTGCCGACGATGTCGCACGCGGCCTGCCGACGGCAGTGACCCTGGCGGCAGGCGATGAGGCGCTCGCCAGCAGCCTGGTACAGGCGCTGGGCTCGCCGACATTCCGCCCCTATCACTCCACCGACATTCGCGGCGTCGAGATCGGTGGCGCCGCCAAGAATGTGCTGGCGATCGCGGTCGGCATTGCGGTCGGGCGCGAGCTCGGCGCCTCCGCGCAGGCGGCGCTCACGACCCGCGGCTTTGCCGAGCTGACGCGCCTCGGCCGTGCGCTCGGCGCACGCAGCGAGACGCTCACCGGCCTGTCGGGCCTCGGTGATCTCATTCTGACCTGCTCGAGCCCGCAATCGCGCAACTTCGCGCTCGGCCTCGCGCTCGGCCGCGGCGAGCAGCCTCCCGCCGGCAAGCTCGCCGAGGGCGAGTTCACCGCCCCCGTGCTGATCGAGCTCGCCGCTTCGCAAAACATCGAGTTGCCGGTATCTGAGGCGGTCGCATCGATCCTGAGCGGCAAAAGCACGATCGATGCCGCGATCTCGGCGCTGATGACGCGCCCCTTCAAGGCAGAGGAATAAGCATGGCGTACTGGCTCGTGAAATCCGAACCGTCGGTGTGGTCCTGGGACCAGCAGGTTGCGAAGGGCGCCAAGGGCGAGGCCTGGACCGGCGTGCGCAATTTCACCGCCCGTCAGAACCTCGTGAACATGAAGAAGGGCGACAAGGCGTTCTTCTATCATTCCAACGAGGGCAAGGAGATCGTCGGCATCGCCGAGATCATCAAGGAGGCCTATCCCGATCCAACCGACAAGACCGGCAAATTCGTCTGCGTCGACATCAAGGCCGACAAGCCCCTGAAGACGCCGGTGACGATGGCCGCGATCAAGGCGGAGAAGAAGCTCGCGGATATGGCGCTGGTGAAATATTCGCGCCTCTCCGTGC
This sequence comes from Bradyrhizobium sp. SUTN9-2, assembly GCF_003122645.1. Taxonomy (NCBI): domain Bacteria; kingdom Pseudomonadati; phylum Pseudomonadota; class Alphaproteobacteria; order Hyphomicrobiales; family Nitrobacteraceae; genus Bradyrhizobium; species Bradyrhizobium sp. SUTN9-2. The sequence goes on along the minus strand of NZ_LAXE01000001.1, from coordinate 873,282 downwards.
AGCCGGTGACGGCAGAGGAGTGGAAGCTCGTCTGCAAGATGGGCGGATGTAGTTACGTCGTTTCGTAGCCCGGATGGAGCGCAGCGCAATCCGGGAAAGTCTCGATTGAAGCCCGATCCCGGATTACGCTTCGCTCCATCCGGGCTACGATATCCGGGCTTGCGACTCCGCCAGCGCAAACACCTCGCACGGCGCGGCAATGCCGCGCAGCGAGTGCGACCCGAGCGCGACCAGCGGCATCTCCGTCTCAGCGGCGAGCGCGCCCGACACCAGCACCGTTCGGCCCAGCGGCTTGCACAATCCCTCCAGACGGCTGGCGAGGTTGACGGCGGGACCGATCGCGGTGAAGTCGAGCCGGTTCGCGGCGCCGATATTGCCCCAGAGCATCTCGCCGAGATGGAGCGCGGCGCCAAACGACAAAGGCGGCAGCCCTTGCGCGCGGCGCTCCTTGTTGAGGTACGCCATCCCGGCTTCGGCTGCGCTTGCCGCGCGCAAAGCAGCGTCACAGGCGCGGCGCGGGGACGCCTCGAGCACCGGAAAGATCGCGAGCACGCCGTCGCCGATGAATTTCAGCACCTCGCCGCCGAAGGCGTGAACCGCGCCGGCGATGCGATCGAACCAGGCATCGAGCGCCGCAATGACATCGGCCGGCGGTGTCGTCTCCGATAGGGTCGTGAAATTGCGCAGGTCCGCATAGAGCAGTGCGGCCTGGATGGTCTCGCCGAGATCGCGGCGCAGAGGCGCCGCCAGTACCCGCTCCGCGCTGCGCGTGCCAAGGTATGCATCGAGCGTTGCCCGCAAGGTGGCGCGCGCGGCGAGCACGGCCAGCGGCGTTGCGGCGAAACGCGCGGCCTGACGCAATTGCTCGATCTCATCCGCCGTGAACGGACGCGGCCCGATCCAGCCGAGCAGCGGGCCATCGGGCCGTCCGGCGACATCTTCATGCACATCGCCGCCGGCGATATCGCGCAGCCAACGGCGGCCGGCGTCGTCGGGTGGATCGGGCGCGAGGCCGCCCGGCGCGAAGCCGAGCGCTTCGATCACCTGGCCGCTGTCGGCACGCCACAGCCAGGTCCGCTTCGCGATCAGCGGATGCGGCACCTCCAGCGTCAGGGCGCCTGCCGCGAGCGGCACGCCATCGGCGGCCAGATGCGCGCCGAGCTCCGCGAGCAGGTGGTCGGCCCCGCGACAATCCGAGGCCGCGTCGAGGAGCCAGGCGAGGGTCGGGGAGAGCTGCATGAGGCGATCATGGCGAAACAGGGCCGTCTTTGCCACGGGCAATCCTTGACGGAGCGCAGGGCCGCCGCCATGTCCCATCGTCAGACCAGGGATGATTGCCGATGCCCGAACCCTTCATAGTGCGACGCGAGACCCAGATCGCGGCCCCGCGCGCCACTGTCTTCGCCTACCTCACCGACCCCGAAAAGATCCTGAGCTGGATGGGCTCCGACGCAACCACGGAGCCTTATCCCGGCGGGCTCTACCTGCTCAAGGGCGTCAGCCCGGACGGCGCCGCCGCCCGCGGCGCGTTCCGCGAGGTCGTGCCGGTGCATCGTCTGGCCTATACGTTCGGCTGGGAGGGTGGTCAGGAAGTGCCGCCCGGCTCGAGCCTGATCGAGATCGACCTGATCGAGCAGGACGGCGGCACGCTGCTGCGCATGACCCATAGCGGCCTGCCGAACGAAGCGCAGGCGGCCGCTCATGCAACGGGTTGGGCGCACTACCTTAAGCGGCTCACGATCGCAGCCGCAGGCGGCGATCCCGGTCCTGACATAGGTGTGTCAGATAATAAGTAGCTCTCGTAGGTTGGGCAAAGGCGCTCTTCGCGCCGTGCCCACCACCCGTCACCATGGGCAAATGGTGGGCACGCTTCGCTTTGCCCACCTTACGAGAGCGGCGCTTCATTACACTGCTGCCGTCGCCACCACCTGCGCCAGCAACTGCTCGCGCCTGGCCTGCGAGCGCTGACCCGTCATGGTCGCGGCGAAGCGCTCGAGGATGCCCTCCTCGAAGGCGGTGACGATGGTGTCGTGGACGTAGCTCTTGCGGCAGATCGCCGGCGTGTTGGAGAGCTGGTCGGCGGCGGCGCGGATCGCATCCAGCACCTGCTTCTTGCGGCCGCGCTGGCTGCTCGCCGGCGTGATCCGCGACAGCGATTCCACCACGACGGCGGACGCCATCAGCGTGCGGAAATCCTTCAGGGAAATCTTGATGCCGGCGATCTCGCGCAGAAACGCGTTCACCTGGGTGGTGCTGACCGCGCGCACGATGCCGGAGGCATCGCGATACTGGAACATGCGCTTGCCGGGAACGCTCTGCAAAATGCCGATGGCGCGCACCAGCTTGGCGGCGTCGCACTCCTTGCGCACCGCCTTACCGCCCTTGGCCTTGAAGGTCAGCACGAAACAATCGTCTTCCAGCGTGACGTTGGACTTCAGCAGCGTGGTCGCGCCGCGGGTGCCGTTGAGGCGGGCGTAGGATTCATTGCCGGGGCGGATCGCGGTGCGCGCGATCAGCTCGATCACGGCCGAGAGCGCGAACTCGCGCGTCGGCTCGTCCCCTGACAGGAACGCCGAGACCTTGCGCCGGATTTTCGGCAGCGCGCCGACGAGCTTTGCCAGGCGATGCGCCTTGCGCTGCTCGCGGACCTTCTCCCAGTCGGCGTGATAGCGGTATTGCAGCCGGCCCGCGGCATCGCGGCCGACGGCCTGCAGATGCGAGTTCGGGTCGGCGGAGTAGCGCACCTCGCGATAGGCCGGCGGCACCGCCATGGAATGCAGCCGCCGGATGGTGCGGGCGTCGCGGATATGCGCACCGTTGGGGCGGACGAAGGAATAGCCCTTGCCGCGCCTGATACGACGGATGGTCAGCTCGTTCTGGTCGCCGAGCCGCAAGCCGAGCTCCTTGGCGAGGGCCTCGACCGTCGCCGCAGGCGCCGCGTCGTAGGTCTTCTTGGGGCTCGGGCGCCTGAAACCGGTCGGTTTCGGCCATTGTCCGAGGGCCTTGGCTAGGGCAATGGCTGCAGGATCGGCTGAAGCGGGCCGTATCGTCCCGAGATTCTGCTGATCCATCATGGTCTTACGCCTTAGCCCTGTCCTGTTGTCGATCAATGCCGCTGTTGTGATTTTTGTTCCAAGGGGTCTCTTTGGACCCGGGTTGGCCATTTAGGGTGTTCCGAACACGATTGCGAGTCCCGAATCAGTGAGAAGAGGTTACTAAATACCTCTCCTCGCCGCATGGGGGCTCTGCGGTCTCTGTTCTGGCGGTTTGGGTGAAGAGCCGGAAAGTGCTCGTCGGCCCTGTTTCAGATTTGCGACAGCGGGCCTTCCGGAGCTTGATTCTCCGCATGGCCGGCTGCCCGTCGAAGGTCCAGCTTGTGCTCCTTGTCGGGTCCGGTTAGCCCGACGCATAATCCATCAAATGATGATGTCGGCATTGCCTGAGCTTGCCGCATGTGGAGGGAAGCATGTCCGAGAAGATCTACGATATCCCCGCGGAGTGGGCGAAGCGCGCCTGGGTCGACCAGGCCAAGTACAAGGAGATGTACGCCCGTTCGATCTCGGACCCGAACGGTTTCTGGGCGGAGCAGGCCAAGCGCATCGACTGGATGAAGGCGCCGACGAAAATCGAGAACGTCTCGTTCGCGCCGGGCAACATCTCGATCAAATGGTTCGAGGACGGCATCCTGAACGTCGCCTACAATTGCATCGACCGGCATCTCGCCAAACGCGCCAACCAGACCGCGATCATCTGGGAGGGCGACGATCCCTCGCAGTCCAAGCACATCACCTACAAGGAGCTGCATGACGAGGTCTGCCGGATGGCCAACATCCTGCGCACCCGCAACGTCGGGAAGGGCGACCGCGTCACCATCTACCTGCCGATGATTCCCGAGGCCGCCTATGCAATGCTGGCCTGCGCGCGGATCGGCGCGATCCACTCCGTGGTGTTCGCGGGCTTCTCACCTGACAGCCTCGCCCAACGCATCAACGACTGCCAATCCAAGGTGATCATCACCGCGGACGAAGGCCTACGCGGCGGCAAGAAGGTGCCGCTGAAGGCCAATGTCGATGCGGCGCTTAGCAAGGCCGACGGCGTCGACTGGGTCGTCGTGGTCAAGCGCACCGGCGCCAAGGTCGACATGAACCCCACGCGCGACCTCTGGTACCACGAGGCCGCGGCGATGGTGACCACGGAATGCCCGGTCGAGCACATGCACGCCGAGGATCCGCTGTTCATCCTCTACACGTCGGGCTCGACCGGCCAACCCAAGGGCGTGCTGCACACCTCCGGCGGCTATCTCGTGTTCGCCTCGATGACGCATCAATACGTCTTCGACTATCACGACGGCGACATCTACTGGTGCACCGCCGACGTCGGCTGGGTCACCGGCCACAGCTACATTCTCTATGGGCCGCTCGCCAACGGCGCGACCACGCTGATGTTCGAGGGCGTGCCGAATTATCCGGATAATTCGCGGTTCTGGAACGTCATCGACAAGCACAAAGTCAACATCTTCTACACCGCGCCGACCGCGATCCGCGCGCTGATGCAGTCCGGCGACGAACCGGTGAAGAAGACCTCGCGCGCCTCGCTCCGCCTGCTCGGCTCGGTCGGCGAGCCCATCAATCCCGAAGCCTGGGAGTGGTATCACCGCGTCGTCGGCGACGACCGCTGCCCGATCGTCGACACGTGGTGGCAGACCGAGACCGGCGGCATCCTGATCACGCCGCTGCCGGGCGCGACCAAGCTGAAGCCCGGCTCGGCGACGCAACCGTTCTTCGGCGTGGTGCCTGAAATCGTCGATGCCGACGGCAAGGTGCTGGAAGGCGAAACATCAGGCAATCTCTGCCTGACGCGGTCCTGGCCCGGCCAGATGCGCACGGTCTACGGCGACCACGCCCGCTTCGAACAAACTTACTTCTCGACCTACAAGGGCAAATACTTCACCGGCGACGGCTGCCGCCGCGACGCCGACGGCTATTACTGGATCACCGGCCGCGTCGACGACGTCATCAACGTCTCCGGCCACCGCATGGGCACCGCCGAAGTCGAGAGCGCGCTGGTCGCGCATGAGAAGGTGTCGGAAGCCGCCGTCGTCGGCTTCCCGCACGACATCAAGGGTCAGGGCATCTACGCCTATGTCACCCTGATGGCCGGCGTGCAGCCGAGCGACGAGTTGCGCAAGGAGCTCGTGACCTGGGTGCGCAAGGAGATCGGCCCGATCGCCTCGCCCGACCAGATCCAGTTCGCCCCGGGCCTGCCCAAGACCCGCTCCGGCAAGATCATGCGCCGCATCCTGCGCAAGATCGCCGAGGACGAGCCGGGCAGCCTCGGCGACACCTCGACGCTCGCCGATCCCGCCGTTGTCGATGATCTCGTCAAGAACCGGCAGAACAAGAAGTCGGCGTAAGGCGAGTTCGTGCCCCGGACGCAGCGCAGCGCTCCTTCAGCGGTGCGCTGCTGAGCCGGGGCCCATCTAAACGTCAGAACGTGTAGCTTCCTGGATCCCGGCTCTGCGCAGCAGCGTTTCACGCTGCAGCGCATCCGGGACACGCGATTAGTTTTCGCGTCAGCGCGCCCTCTCAACCAACGGCCATTCACACCCTCACGCTGTTGTCAGCGGGCGCGGCAGCGCGCCTGCATCTTTCCCGCCGAGTGTTGTTTTCAGGTCATTTACTTTATTTCGAACATTTTCTTTGTTCCCCCTGCTGGCCGGCCCTCGGCAGCCGCGGCTGGAAACCATTGGGTTAACGGGCGCGGTTAAGAATGAGCATCGACGAGGGCTTGGTGCGGCGACGATTGCCGGTTCTGCGTCATTTTGGACGATCCGTTTTGGGCAAGGGGAAGCATCGATGTCGATGAGGATTGCGGTGGCGCTGGCCGCCACCATCGCGGCTGGGGCCTTGACGTCGACGGCGGCGCAGGCGCGGCCGGAAATGGTGGGGGCGCACCTGGCCGACTATTCGCCGGGCACCATCGTGGTCAAAACCAGCGAGCGGCGGCTTTATCTCATCCTCGGGAACGGCCAGGCCGTGCGCTATCCGGTCGGCGTCGGCAAAGCCGGCAAGCAGTGGGCCGGCACCACGAAGATCGACGGCAAATATCTCAATCCGGCCTGGGCGCCGCCCGCCGAGGTGAAGCGCGACAAGCCTGGTATCCCCGACGTCATTCCGGGCGGCTCGCCGCGCAACCCGATGGGCGTTGCGGCGATGACGCTCGCCGGCGGCGAATATGCGATCCACGGCACCAACGTGCCGGGCTCGATCGGCGGCTTCGTCTCCTATGGCTGCATCCGCATGCTCAACGACGACATCACCGATCTCTACGGCCGCGTCTCTGTCGGCACGACGGTGGTCGTGACGCGCTGATCGCCTGGATCAGCCGAGATGAAATGAAAGGCCGCGTCTTCGACGCGGCCTTTTTATTGCCAGAACCGCCAGCCGCGCGCGCACCAGCCGTCGCGATGGCCGCCATTGTAGCTGCGCACGAAGCCGCCGGCGAGCAGTGCCGCCGAGACGTTCGCAGTCCGCCGGGTCGCGACGTCGGCGAGGACTCGGCCGTATTTGTCGGGAGCGAGATTGGTGATGGTCACGCCGCCCTGGCCGAGCAGATCGCGCAAGGCACGGGCCGCAGCTTCGGCCTTGTCCAGCTCCTCCTGGCAGGATGCTTTCAGTTCGGGCGCATCGATGCCGCGCAGCCGAATGCGGACCACGGGATCGCGTCCCTCGTGCAGACGAACACGGGCGAGAAAAGTGTCGCCATCGATGGCGCGGATGAATTCGACCGGACGCACATCCGCGTGGCCGGTCTGCTGAAGAACGATCTCGGCATCTCCATTGCGATCGGTATCGCGAACAAGCCAGTGCGTTCCATGACGGAATGTGAGCACGACGGCCAGCGCGATGCCCACCACGAACATCCAGGGCAATAGGCCGGAGAGGCGGCGGCCGAACGGCGAGCCGCTGAACTGCGGCCGGTAGGAATTGGGGCGATCCTGGAAACGCATCAACTCACGCTATGTCTGAGTCGGGGGAACTCACAAGCACGAGCGCGTCCATAAACGACGCCGAATGCGCCGGAGGCCATGCACGAAAGTTCCGTCTGTCAAAGAGGTTAGCCGTAGTTCTACTGGGGATCCGCGAATATTTTCCAAATCTCAATCATTGGTTGCGAATAGCTGTTATACGACAAACCGAGGGGAGATTGCCGTGAGGTCATTCAGGTTTCGCATTGGAACAAAGCTCGGCATCGTGACGGGCGTGAGCGTCGTGCTGGTCGGCGGCATGCTGACCAATCAGATGCTCGGCAACCGCTCCATTGCCGAATCCAATCGCCTCGTCACGATCAACTATCTCAACAAGGGCAATGCGCAGGCGGCTCAGACGGCGATGGCACGCGCGCAGCTCGCCGCTCTCGAACTCGGCTCGGCACCGTCAGCCGGAGAGGTCGACAGGCTCCTCGAGCTTCTCCGTACCCGGGCCGGCGAAGCCGGCACCGAAATCGATGCCGCGAGAGAGCGGGCGACCCGCAAGGTCACACAGGACGCTTACCGCGAGGCCAAGAAGTTCGTCGATGCGTATCTGGCCAGCGGCGTCGAGCTCGCCGCGGCGCAAAAGGCGGTCATCGCCGCCCCAGCGGGTGGCGCCAAGCTTGCAGCAGAGTCGGCCAAGGCAAGTATTCTCGCAGAGCATATGCGTCCGGCAGCGCAGGAAGTCAGCAAGCGCATCGACGATCTCGTCGGCGTCGCCAACGAATTCGCCGCGCGCCGCAAGGGCGAGATGCTGGCCGAGTTGGACCGCGTCGCCAATTTCGCTTTGATTGTCGGCCTATTCGTCGTCCTGACGTTGGTCGGCTCCGCAGTCTTTTCCGTCTCGAACGTCGCCCGTCCGATCCGTCGCATCGGCGATGTGCTCCTGCAGCTCGCCGGAGGCAACAAGGCGATCGAAATTCCCTACACCCGCCGTGGCGACGAGGTCGGCGACAACGCCCGCGCGGCACAGACCTTCAAGGACAATCTGATCCGCATCGAGCAGATGGAAGCCGAGCAGAAGAACCATCAAGCCGCTGCGGCCGCTCAGCGCAAGCAGGAGATGACGCGGCTTGCCAACGCGTTCGAAACTGCGGTCGGCGGCATCATCAACTCGGTGTCAGCCGCATCCCAGGAGCTCGAATCCGCGGCCGGCACGTTGTCGGGTACGGCCGAACAAACCCAGCAGCTCTCCGGAATGGTCGCCGCCGCCTCGGAGGAAGCCTCCACCAATGTCGGGGCCGTGGCGTCCGCGGCCGAGGAAATGAGCACGTCGGTCGTCGAGATCGGCCGTCAGGTGCACGATTCCAGCCGTATCGCCGGCGATGCGGTCAAGCAGGCCGAGCGCACCGATGCCCGGATCAACGAGCTGCTCAAGGCGGCGGGCCGCATCGGCGACGTCGTCAAATTGATCACGGCGATCGCCGAACAGACCAACCTCCTGGCGCTAAACGCAACGATCGAGGCGGCGCGCGCCGGCGAGTCCGGCCGCGGCTTTGCGGTCGTGGCGAGCGAGGTCAAGGCGCTCGCGGCGCAAACCGCGCGAGCGACCGAGGAAATCAGCGCGCAGATCGCCGGCATGCAATCGGCAACGCAGGACTCCGTCGGAGCGATCAAGGAAATCGGAACGACCATCGGCCGCATCTCCGATATTTCCACGACCATTGCCGCGACGATCGAACAGCAGGGCGCAGCGACGGCCGAGATTGCGCGAAACGTCAGCGAAGCCGCCAAGGGAACGGTCGAAGTCGCGGACAAGATCGCCCAGGTCAGCCATGGCGCGAGCGCGACCGGCGCGGCGTCGGGACAGGTGTTGGCGTCGGCGCGTTCACTGTCGAGCGAAAGCAGCCTCCTGAAGACGGAGGTCGAGAAGTTCCTCAGCACCGTGCGCGCTGCGTAATGCACAACGAAGCCGCGAGCACGATTGCCGTGCTCGCCGGACATTCATGAAGCCCCCGGGATTTCCCGGGTTTGACCGGGGTCGTAAACAACACTAGGTTGAACATTGAGCCGTAAGCAACTCGCTTGCGGCACCTGTTCAGCGAGTCCCCCGCCATGAATATCGATGCGTCGTCCCCCGATTCGCTCGAGCGAATCGCCGAACTCGTTCGTCGGCAAGATAGTTCTCTCGACACCACGCTGCTTCCGCCGGTGGAGGGGTTCCAAACCAGGACCGTCGCGCTCGAAACACTGATGCGCGAGGTGACGGAGTGCCTGGCGGACGGCTTCCGGCATCGCTCGCCGCAAGACTTTCCCATGCTCTATTTTGCATGCGGCAAGGCGCGCGTCGGATCGACGGCCCTGAGCAATCTGTTCGGCATGACCGGGATGCCTTCCTACTATCAGCCTTTGAAGGCCATGCTGCGCGATGCGCTCGTCGGCAAGAGGCCGGCGCCGTGGGCCGTGCCGTCGGCAGACGACGAGCCGCACATCTTCAGCAAGGAAACGATCGGGCCCTACGTGCTCGCCGAGAGCCTGTTCAATCCGCTCAAGCTGCTGATCGAGGCGGGCTATCCGCGGCACCGGCTGCATCTCATCATGCTCGATCGTGAGCCGGCGAGTTCACTGGCATCGTGGCTCGACAAGCTGATCTCGCGCGCGCCTGAAGATGTATTGCTGCGGCACTATGTCGTCGCCGCGCTCAGCGCGGCTCAAGTCGCAAGCTACGCCCAGCGACAGGACGTTGCCGTCACTCACTACGTCTACGAGGTGAGCAAGGAGGCCGTGTCCTCGGTTCGTGTCCTGTTCGAACGGATCGGCCTTTCGGGCAGCTTCAACGAGAATGCCGTGACGTCCTGGCGTGAGCCGGGAGACTCGCACGCGAACAATGCGCGCGTCATCTTCCCGAGCGAAGCGACGATCTACAAGGTGCCCAATTTGCACACCTCCGACAGTGCCTATCGCTACCAGCGCCGTGCGACGGCCTCTCTGAGCGAAGCGCAACGCGAAGCTCTGGAGCGCTGCGGGGTCAATGATGCCTATCGCGTCGCGGTCGCCGCCTGTGTTCGCGATCTCGGCCTGAATGCGGCACTGTCGCAACGTCTGTTCGGCGACTGGTTTGCTGCGGCTGCGTGATGGTCATGCTGGACGTTCCCACCGGAGCCGATTCCGCACTCCGTGAAGGTGCTGGCGGCAAGCAGCGTCACGTCGCCAGCCACCTCCGCCGTCTGGAGGCGGAAAGCATCCACATCCTGCGAGAGACGGCGGCCGAGTTCCGCAAGCCGGTCATGCTGTATTCCATCGGGAAGGATTCCTCGGTGCTGCTGCATCTGGCGATGAAGGCCTTCGATCCCGGCAAGCCGCCGTTTCCGCTGCTGCATGTCGATACGACCTGGAAGTTTCGCGAGATGATCGCGTTTCGGGACCGACGCGCGCGCGAGCTCGGTCTCGACCTGATCGTCCATACCAACAATGACGGATTGCGCCAGGGCATCGACCCTTTCACCCACGGCTCGGCCCGCTACACCGACGTCATGAAGACGCAAGCGCTGCGACAGGCGCTGGACTTCCACGGCTTCGACGCCGCGATCGGAGGCGCGCGGCGCGACGAGGAGAAGTCGCGCGCCAAGGAGCGCGTGTTCTCGCACCGCAGCGCTGCGCATCGCTGGGATCCGAAGAACCAGCGGCCGGAGCTGTGGGGCCTCTACAACACGAGGCTCGCGCCCGGCGAGAGCATGCGGGTCTTTCCGCTGTCGAACTGGACCGAGATCGACGTGTGGGACTACATCCTGCTCGAGGACATCCCGATCGTTCCGCTCTATCTCGCAGCGTCGCGCCCCGTGGTCGAGCGCGACGGAGCATTGATCATGGTGGACGACGACCGGATGCCGCTGCAACCCGGCGAGGAGCCGCAATCGCGCTCCGTCAGGTTTCGCACCCTCGGCTGCTATCCCCTCACCGGTGCAACGAGCTCGACGGCGGCAACCCTGCCCGAGATCGTGCAGGAGATGATGGCGTCGCGCACCTCCGAACGACAGGGACGCATGATCGACCGGGACAGTCCCGCATCGATGGAGCGCAAGAAGGCGGAAGGTTATTTCTGATGTCCTATCACGAGGCACCGGCGATCGCCGCCGCCGATGCGCCGCAGCTCGAGCAAGACGATCGCCCGACGTTGCGTTTCGTCACCTGCGGCAGCGTCGACGACGGCAAGAGCACGCTGGTCGGTCGGCTGCTCTACGATTCGAAGACGCTGCTCGACGACCAGCTCGACGCGCTCGCCTCGGAGAGCAGGACCGCCGGCACCACCGGCGGCGACCTCGACTTCGCGCTGCTGGTCGACGGGTTGCAGGCCGAGCGCGAGCAGGGCATCACCATCGACGTGGCCTACCGCTTCTTCGCCACGAAGCTGCGCCGCTTCATCGTCGCCGACACGCCGGGACATGCGCAATATACGCGCAACATGGCGACCGGTGCCTCCAATGCTGATCTCGCCGTGGTGCTGGTCGACGCGCGCAAGGGCGTTATCACGCAGACGCGGCGTCACAGCCACATCCTGTCGCTGCTCGGCATCCGCCACGTCGTGCTCGCCGTGAACAAGATGGACCTGATCGGATTTGACGGCGATCGCTTCGCTTCCATCACCGCCGAATACCTGACTCTGGCCGGTCAGCTCGGGATCTCCCAGGTCCAGTGCATCCCGGTCGTGGCGCCCGACGGCGACAATATCGTCGCCGCGAGCACGCGCATGCCCTGGTACGAGGGACCGACCGTTACGGCCTATCTGGAATCCGTGGACGTGGCCGGGGACACCTCGCAGCAGCCGTTCCGGCTGCCGGTGCAATGGGTGAGCCGGCCGCATGCGGATTTTCGCGGCTTCTGCGGACGGATCACGAGCGGAACGATCTCGGTGGGCGATGCCGTTCGCGCGCAACCGTCGGGACACCAGACCCGCATCGCGCGCATTCTCACGCCCGCCGGCGAGCGCAATCACGCAAGGTCGGGCGAGTCCATCACCCTAACGCTCGCCGATGAGATCGACGTCAGCCGCGGCGACGTGCTGACCGCCGGATCTGCAGCGCCGGTGTCGGATCAGCTCGCGGCCCATCTCGTCTGGTTCGATGGCGAGGCCATGGTCGCCGGCCGGCGCTATTTGCTCCGGTGCGGTACCGCCTCGACCGGCGCGGTGATCACGGAACTCAAGCACCGGATCGCCATCGACACCATGGCGCGGGAAAGCGCCGCCACGCTCGACGTCAATGAGATCGGCTATGTCCATCTCGATCTCGACCGCCCGCTGGTGTTCGAGGCCTATCGCGACAACCGCGAGATGGGCAGTTTCATCCTGATCGACCCGATCAGCCATCGCACTGCCGCGGCGGGAATGATCGACATGTCGCTCCGCCGCGCCACCAACGTTCATTGGCAGCGGCTTGCGGTCGACAAATCCGTGCGAGCCCGGCTGAAGCAGCAACGGCCCTGCGTGCTCTGGTTCACGGGGCTGAGCGGCGCCGGCAAATCGACCATCGCCAATCTCGTCGACAGCCGGCTCGCCGAGCTCGGGCGCCATGCCGCGTTGCTCGACGGCGACAATCTTCGTCACGGCATCAACCGCGACCTCGGCTTTTCCAACGCGGAGAGAACGGAGAACGTCCGGCGCGTCGCGGAGATCGCGGGGCTGTTCGTCGAGGCCGGCTTGATCGCGCTGGTGGCGCTGATCTCGCCGTTCCGCAGCGAGCGCCAGCTGGCGCGCCAGCGGCTCGAAGCGGGCGAGTTCATCGAGATCCATGTCGCGACGCCGCTTGCCGAATGCGAGCGCCGCGATCCCAAGGGGCTCTATCGCAAGGCTAGGTCGGGCCAGCTGCCGGCATTCACCGGCATCGATGCCCCCTACGAAGCGCCGCTGGCGCCCGACATCACCATCGACACCTCGGAGCTGTCGAGCGAGGCGGCCTGCGAACGCATCATCCGCTACTTGCGAGCGCACAACTACCTGTGACGACCGGGACGAGATCTGCCGGCGTTATCCAGCCGCTCCGACTGCAAGCTCAGAAGTCGGAAGCGATGCCCTTGCGCTCCCAATCGCCGTAGCGGGTGGGCTCGGGCCCCTTCGGCCCCTGCAGCTCCTTCGCCTTGGTCTTGTTCTTGGCCTCATCCTTGGCCTTGGCGGCCGCAGCCTGCCGGCGCGCCTCGGCCTCGGCCAGCGCGCGCTGGGCGGCCGGCGACAGCGGCTTGCGATCGGGAACGGGGTCACTCATCGCCGCGCTTTCTAGCGCAGGACCGCGCACAACGCGATGCCCAATAACGCATTCCTGAAATCGGCTCGGAGCGCTGAAAAACCCGCAAGCGATTCTTACATTTGGCATATTCGCGTGTCAGAGATCGCCTTCTCAAGGCATGCGCCCATCGCGGCGGAACTGCCGCTCGTTCAGAACCTTGCTTCCGCATGCCATCTCAACGTTTCGTCCCTCCGTCCGAAGTGCCCGGCCTTGCGGCGCGACGGATTGCCGCCGACATCGTCGACGGCGTGCTGCACAAGCACCGCACGCTCGACGACCAGCTCGACGGCGGCGGTGCCCATCCCGGACTGAAGACGCTGGCCGACCGCGACCGCGCGCTGATGCGGCGCCTGGTCGCCACGGTGCTGCGCCGGCTCGGCACGCTCGGCCATGTGCTGTCCCGCCTGCTCGACAAGGGCGTTCCCTCCGACGCGCCACGCGCGCAGAGCGCACTTTTGATCGGCGCCGCCCAGATCCTCTGGATGGACGTGCCGGATCACGCCGCGGTCGATCTTTCCGTCCGCCTCGTGCAATCCGACCGCCGCGCCGCGCGCTATGCCGGGCTCGTCAACGCCGTGCTGCGCCGCTGTGCGCGCGAGGGCAAGGCGCTGGTCGAGGAGGTCGCGACGCAATCGCTGGATCTGCCGCCATGGCTGCTCGCGCGCTGGAGCGCTCATTATGGCGAGGCGACCGCACGGGACATGGCATCGGCGCTCGGCCACGAGCCCTCGCTCGATCTCACGGTGAAATCGGATCCCGCCCAATGGGCAAGCCGCCTGCATGGTGAGATGCTGCCGACGGGAACGGTGCGGATGCTGCTGCATGGTGCGGTAACCATGCTGCCCGGCTTCGCCGAAGGACAATGGTGGGTACAGGACGCCGCCGCCGCGTTGCCCGCCCGGCTGTTCGGCGATGTCAAAGGCAAGTCCATTGCCGATCTCTGCGCCGCCCCCGGCGGCAAGACCGCGCAGCTGGTGCTCTCGGGCGCGCAGGTCACGGCGATCGACCGCTCGCCGGCGCGGGTGGCGCGTTTGCGCGAAAACCTGGCCCGGCTGTCGCTGCAAGCCGAGACCGTCGTCGCTGACGCCGTGGAATGGGCCGGCCCGGCCGAGGCCTTCGACGGTATTCTGATCGATGCTCCCTGCACCTCCACCGGCACGATCCGCCGGCATCCCGACGTCGCATGGCTGCGGCAGGACTCCGACATCGCGACCCTGGCCGCGCTCCAGCAGCGGCTGCTGCGCAAGTCGGTGTCGCTGCTCAAGCCGGGCGGGACGCTGGTCTATTGCACCTGTTCGCTGGAACCCGAGGAGGGCGAGCAGGCGGTGGCCGCACTGCTCGCCGCCGAGCCCGCGCTTCGCCGCGCTCCGATCGTGGCATCGGAGGTTGCGGGCCTCGACGAAATCCTCAACGGGGACGGCGACCTGCGCACCCTGCCCTGCCATCTGCCGAACGCCGATCCCAGGCTCGGCGGGCTCGACGGATTTTTCGCGGCCCGGCTCGTTAAATCCTGATTTTGCACTGGATTTTGCGACCACGACCCTGATTCGCGCCGTTCAAGGTGGTGTCAGGCGTCCGATTTTGGGATTAATAAGGATTCGTCACTGATCCTCTCCCCCATCAAGGCAAGGCGTGTCGGTCGCTCAACGCAGACGTATCTCGACGCTGGTCATGAACCGCTTCGCGCGGAACATGCTCGCGCGCGCGAGCGGCGGTTCCGTTGTGCTGTCGCGAGTCTGGCCCGGCCGCACCGACCGGCTGATCATCGCGCCGCATGACCTGCGGACCGCGGATGCGACTCGCGCTGCCGAGATCTATGCCGGTCGCTTCGTCTTTGCCGGCAAGATCGTCAATTGCCACGGCCGCTCGATCTTCGACCTCGAGCCGCCGTCGGAAGATTGGGAGGTTGCGCTGCTCGGCTTCGGCTGGCTGCGGCACTTGCGCGCCGCCGATACGGCGCTGACGCGGGCGAATGCGCGCGCGCTCATCGAGGACTGGATCGCCAACCCCGCCAACAAGCGCCGCCCCGTCGCGCGCCGTGCCGACGTGCTGGCGCGGCGCGTGATCTCGCTGCTGTCGCAGGCGCCGCTGGTGCTGAGCGAGACCGACAACAAGTTCTACCGCCGTTACTTGCGGGCGCTAGCGCGCGAGATCCGCTTCCTGCGCTACACCATGGTCGACATTCCGGACGGGGTGCCGAAGCTGCAGGTGCTGATCGCGCTGTGCTATGCGTCCCTGTGCCTCGCCAACCAGACGCGTCACATCCGCAGCGCCTCCAAGAAGCTGTCCGACGAATTGCAGCGGCAGATCCTGCCCGATGGCGGCCACATCTCGCGCAATCCCGGCGCGCTGATCGAGCTCCTGATCGACCTCTTGCCACTGCGGCAGACTTTTGCCGCGCGCAATATCGCGCCGCCGCCGGCGCTGCTCAATGCGATCGACCGCATGATGCCGATGCTGCGCTTCTTCCGGCACGGCGACGGCAATTTCGCCCTGTTCAACGGCATGAGCGCGACATCGTCCGACCTGCTCGCCACGCTGCTCGCCTATGACGACACCCACGGCGCGCCGATGGCGAACATGCCGCATACCGGCTTTCAGCGCCTCGATGCCGGCCAGACCACTGTGATCATCGACACCGGCCCGCCGCCGCCGGCCGGCGTCAGTCACGACGCCCATGCCGGCTGCCTCTCGTTCGAATTGTCGTCCGGCATCAGCCGCATCGTCACCAATTGCGGCATGCCGACCACCGGCCGCGACAATTGGCGGCCGTTCGCACGCAGCACGGCGGCGCATTCGACCCTGACCTATCACGAGTCGTCGTCATGCCAGTTCGTCGAGATGTCGGCGATGAAGCGGCTCCTGCACGGCGCGCCCGTCACCAGCGGCCCGGTCGAGGTCGAGAGCTATCGCGAGGTCGTGCAGAACGGCACGCTGCTCACGACCTCACATGACGGCTATCTCGCCAAGTTCGGCGCAATCCACCGCCGCGTGCTGATGATCGCCAATGACGGCGCGCGCATCGATGGCGAGGACTCGCTGTCGCCGCCGCAGGGCGGACGCTTCAAAGGTGCCGATGCCGATTTCGCGCTGCGCTTCCATCTGCATCCGGCGGTGAAGGCGAGCCGGCTGTCGGATGCGCGCGGCGTCATGCTGGTGCTGCCGAACCGCGACGTCTGGACCTTCGAGGCATTGGACGACAAGGTCGATCTCGAGGACAGCGTATTCCTGGCCGGCAATGACGGCCCGCGCCGCACCGCCCAGATCGTGATACGTCAGAACGCCCGCCAGGCCCCCTCGATCCGCTGGAGCTTTGTCCGCTCCACCGCCTCGCCCGCAGTGACCAATGCCCGCCGCAACGCCCGGCGCGAGCCGGAACTTCCGTTGTAAACAGGCGCGATCGGGCCCTATCTACCCGTTGAGAGCGACGCCAAAAGCTGCTATCGAGCGCTCGCTCGCGCGACTGGCGACCTTGGATGGAGCACCATCGGGAAGCGCGGGACATATAAGCCGCGCGCCTGGGCATAGACACTCCCTGAACAGAGGATCTTGCTCATGACTGACCATCCCCGCCGCGTCACCCGCGCCCTTCTCTCCGTCTCCGACAAGACCGGCCTGATCGAGTTCGCCAAGGCGCTCGCCGCGCACGATGTCGAGCTGGTCTCGACCGGCGGCACCGCGAAAGCGATCGCAGCGGCCGGCCTCAAGGTCAAGGACGTTTCCGACCTCACCGGCTTCCCCGAGATGATGGACGGCCGCGTCAAGACGCTGCATCCGAAGGTGCATGGCGGCTTGCTCGCGATCCGCGACAACAAGGACCATGCCGAGGCGATGAAAGCGCACGGCATCGCGCCGATCGACCTGCTCGTCGTCAATCTCTATCCGTTCGAGGCCACCGTCGACAAAGGCGCGGGCTTCGAGGATTGCATCGAGAACATCGACATCGGCGGCCCCGCGATGATCCGCGCCGCCGCCAAGAATCACGACGATGTTGCCGTCGTGGTCGAGGCGCAGGACTATCAGGCCGTGCTCGACGAGCTCGCCGCCAACAAGGGCGCGACCACGCTAAAGCTGCGCCGGCGGCTCGCCGCGAAGGCCTATGCCCGCACTGCGGCCTATGACGCCGCGATCTCGAACTGGTTCAACCGTCAGCTCGAGATCGACGCGCCCGACTTCCGCGCTTTCGGCGGCCGGCTGATCCAGTCGCTGCGCTATGGCGAGAACCCGCACCAGACCGCCGCGTTCTATGCGACCCCGGACAAGCGCCCCGGCGTCTCCACCGCGCGGCAGCTCCAGGGCAAGGAGCTCTCCTACAACAACATCAACGACACCGATGCGGCCTATGAATGCATCGGCGAGTTCGACGCCAAGCGCACCGCGGCCTGCGTCATCGTCAAGCATGCCAATCCCTGCGGCGTCGCCGAAGGGCCGAACCTGGTCGAGGCCTATCGCAGGGCGCTGGCCTGCGATTCCACCTCGGCCTTCGGCGGCATCATCGCGATGAACCGCGCCCTCGATGCCGATACCGCGCGCGAGATCACCAAGATCTTCACTGAGGTCATCATCGCGCCCGATGCCAGCGAAGAGGCGATCGCCATCATCGGCGGCAAGAAGAACCTGCGCCTGCTGCTCGCCGCCAGCCTGCCCGATCCGCGTGCGCCGGGCCTGACCGCCAAGACGGTGGCCGGCGGCCTGCTGGTGCAAAGCCGCGACAACGCCGTGGTCGACGACATGACGTTCAAGGTCGTCACCAAGCGCGCGCCGACGGATGCGGAGATGCGTGATCTGAAGTTTGCGTTCCGGGTGGCAAAACACGTCAAGTCCAACACCATCATCTACGCCAAGGATCTTGCCACCGTCGGTATCGGCGCGGGTCAGATGAGCCGGGTGGATTCAGCGCGGATCGCCGCACGCAAGGCGCAGGATGCGGCGGCCGAGCTGAAGCTCGCCGAACCGCACACCAAGGGTTCGGTGGTGGCCTCGGATGCGTTCTTCCCGTTCGCCGACGGCATGCTTGCCTGCATCGAAGCCGGCGCCACCGCCGTGGTGCAGCCCGGCGGCTCCATGCGCGACGACGAGGTGATCAAGGCCGCCGACGAGCACGGCATCGCCATGGTGTTCACGGGAACGCGGCACTTCAGGCATTGAGTCCATCGACTCGTCATTGCGAGCGAAGCGAAGCAATCCAGTCTGTCTCCGCAAGGAAGGTCTAGATTGCTTCGTCGCAAGTGCTCCTCGCAATGACGAGGATAGAGTTGCATGATGCGGGCTAATCCCGCACCCGCAGCAACAGGCCCAATCCCGCAACGAAGAACACCACCAGCACGGCCATGCCGGCCTTCTGGCTGGCGGTCAGCGCGGTGACCAGGCCGATCAGGAGCGGGCCGATGAAGGACGTCACCTTTCCCGTCAGCGCAAACAGGCCGAAATATTGCGCGATGCGATCCTTCGGCGCGAGATGGATCAGCAGCGTGCGGGAAGCGGCCTGGAGCGGGCCGCCGGCTGCACCGATCAGGCAGCCCAGCACGAGATAGGCGCGCTCGGCCGTACTCGAGAACAGGGCAGCGCCCGCTTGCGGCGGCGCGGTCTTGACGAACAGGACGCTGTCCTTGTCGACGAGGAGAATCGCGGCCACCGACAGCAGCAGGACCAGCAGGCTGCCGGCGATGACGCGCTTCGGCCCGAGACGATCATCCAGCTTGCCGCCGAACCAGGCGCCGAGCGCGCCGGCGATCGCGAGCATGATGCCGAACGTCCCGATCTGGATGGTGTGCCAGCCGAAGGTGCCCGCGGCATAGATGCCGCCGAAGGCGAACAGCGACACCAGACCATCGGTGTAGATCATGTTGGCGAGCAGGAATGCCGCGAGCGATTTCTGCCTCGGCAGACTCTTGATCGACTGCTTCAGCTCCGACAGGCCTTCGCGCAACGCCTCGCCCAGCGGGCGCTTCGCCGGATAATCCGGCGTGAACAGGAACATCGGCGTCACGAAGATGATGAACCACAGCGCAGTCAGCGGCCCCGCGGCACGATCGCCCTGACGTGTGAGGGGATCGAGGCCGAAGAGCGGCGTGACGCCGAGCAGCGTGCGGCCGGTCTCGGGATTGGCGGCGAGCAGGCCGAGCACGATGATCAGGCTGACGATGCCGCCAATGTAGCCCGTGGCCCAGCCGGTGCCGGAGAGACGACCGATCCGCTCTGGCGGCACCAGCGTCGGCATCATCGCGTTGTTGAAAAGCGTGGCAAATTCCGCACCGACGCTGGCGAGCGCAACTGCGGTGAGCACCAGCGGAATGACGGCATGATCGCCGGGCTTGCCGATCCAGAGCGTGCAGGACGCCAGCACAAGCACCGTACCGAAACCTGCGATCCACGGTTTCCTGCGGCCCGAAGCGTCGGCGATGGCGCCGAGCACCGGCGACAACAGCGCGATCGCAAGGCCCGCGGCCGCCATCGCAAAGCCCCACAAGGATTGACCGGCGGCGGGATTTGGCGCAATGGCCGTCGCGAAATAGGGCGCGAACACGAAGGTCGTGATCAGCGTGAAATATGGCTGCGCGGCCCAATCGAAGAAGATCCAACTCACGACGGCGGCGCGCGGCGGATAGGTCCGCGCCACGCCGGCCATGCGCGCATCCGGAGCGATTGTCGTCATCACGCAGCACCCATCACGAACAGTTTTGCCTCTCTTAGAGCAAACGGTATAGCATTACAGTGACGGGTGTGAACCGGTGCAACGCCACGGCGGGAATTCGATGATGTCGTCATATTCGACACGGCGGAGATTTTTAGCCGCCATTACCGTCCTGGTGCTCGGTCTCGCCCCTGCGACCGCTCAGGATGCACGGCAGGGCTATGTTCCGCCCGCACGCGAGCCAGTGCGCGCCGTCGCCGCCGAGCACGGCATGGTGGTGGCGCAGGAGAAGATCTCCGCGCAGATCGGCGCCGACATCCTGCGGCGCGGCGGCAATGCCATCGACGCTGCGGTCGCGACCGGCTTCGCGATGGCCGTGACCTATCCGCGTGCCGGCAATATCGGCGGCGGCGGCTTCATGGTGATCCATTCCGCCGATCGCAATGAAGACATCACGATCGACTATCGCGAAACCGCGCCGGCCGCCACCACGCCGCAGATCTTCCTCGGCACCGACGGCAAGCCTGACGTGGCGAAGTCACGGGATTCCGCGCTCGGCATCGGCGTGCCCGGCACCGTCGCCGGCCTTGCGCTCGCGCTCGAGAAATATGGCTCGGGTCAGTTCACGCTGGCGCAATTGCTGGCGCCCGCGATCGGGCTCGCACGCGATGGCTTCATCGTCAGCGACGACATGGCCGATACGTTGCCGAGCTGGCACCGGCGGCTGGCACGCTGGCCTTCTTCGGCCAGGATATTCTCGCGTCCGGATGGCACGCCGCTGGGCGAAGGCGATCGGCTGGTGCAGGGCGATCTCGCCGAAACGCTGGCGGCCGTCGCTGCACAGGGGCCGCGGGGATTCTACGAGGGGCCGGTCGCCGAGAAGCTCGCCAAGGCCGTGACCGATGCCGGCGGCATCATGACGCCGGCCGACCTCAAGGCCTATCAGCCGGTCATCCGCACGCCGGTGCGTGGCAGCTACCGCGGCTATGACATCGTGTCGATGCCGCTACCCTCATCCGGCGGCGTCGTGCTGATGGAGACGCTCAACATCCTCGAGGGCTTCCCTCTGGCCGATCTGAAGCAGGGATCGGCGGCGTCGCTGCATCTCTTGATCGAAGCCATGAAGCGCGCTTATGCCGATCGCGCCCGCTATCTCGGTGATCCCGCCTTCGTCAACGCGCCGATCGAGACCCTCATTGCGAAGGACTATGCCGCGAAGCTGCGCGCAAACATTTCCCTCGAACGCGCCACGCCGTCAAAAGAGCTCGTGACCTCTCCTGCCGCGCCACGTGAGGGCAGCAACACCACGCATTTTTCCGTCGTCGACACCCGCGGCAATGCCGTCAGCAACACCTACACGCTGAACTTCAGCTACGGCGTCGGCCTCGTCGCCGACGGCACCGGCGTGCTGCTCAACAACGAACTCGACGATTTCACCGCGGCAATCGGCGCCTCCAACGCCTATGGCCTGGTCGGCTTCGAAGCGAATCTTCCCGGTCCCGGTAAGCGGCCGCTGTCGTCGATGTCACCGACCATCGTGCTGAGGGACGGCAAGCCGGTGCTGGTGACGGGCTCGCCCGGCGGCAGCCGCATCATCTCGACCGTGCTGCAGGTGATCGTGAACGTGCTCGATTACAAGATGGATGTTGCGGCCGCCGTCGCAGCGCCGCGGCTGCACCACCAATGGCTGCCGGATGAAGTGCGCGTCGAGCGCGGCTTTCCCGAGGGCGTGCTGCTCGAGCTGAAGGCGATAGGGCACCTCGTCGTCGAGCCGATGGGCCAGACATCTGCCAACTCGATTCTGGTGACGCCGAACCGAACGCTGGGCGCAGCCGATCCGCGCACGCGCGGCGCGGAGGCGGCGGGGCAGTAACCTGCTCCCGGAATGACGGGGTAAGGGAGTTACCGCCCGACCTGATACGGCCCGCCCTTCTCCAGCGCGCGCGCATATGCAGGCCGGGCGTGGATGCGCTCCAGGAACGCCATCGCCTTGGGATGGCCCTGCTCGAGGCCGCCGCGCGCTTGGGCGGCTTCGAGCGGAAAGCTCATCTGGATGTCAGCCGCGGTGAACTCGCTGCCGGCGAACCATTCGCTCTTGCCGAGCTCGCCTTCCCAATAGTCCATGTGCTGCTTCAGCTGCGGATTGACCAGCGCGGTCAGCGCCTGGTTGCAGACCTTGCGCACCAGCGGGCGCAGCAAGGCCGGCGCACGTTTCGGCATCAGCGTGAACAGCAGCTTGAGCAGCAGCGGCTGCATCGCGGATCCTTCCGCATAGTGCAGCCAATAGGTGTAGCGCAGCCGCTCCGGCGTGTTCGGCGGCGGGATCAGCCGCCCGTTGCCGTAGGTGGCGATGAGATATTCGATGATCGCGCCTGATTCGGCGATGGTGTTGCCGTTGTCGGTGATGACGGGCGATTTGCCGAGCGGATGGATGGCGCGCAGCTCCTTCGGCGCGCGCATGTCCGGCTGACGCTGATAGCGCACGATCTCGTAGGGAACGCCCAGCTCCTCGAGCAGCCACAGCACGCGCTGCGAGCGGGAATTGTTGAGGTGGTGAACGGTCAGCATCGCGGGGTCCTCAAGGCTTGGTCGTGGTCATCGGCCGCGCCGTTGGTGCCAGCCCGGGAACACATTGTCGAGCCGTCGCTGCTGATATTTTTATCCGGGTATATTGACGCGAGTAATTTACCCGGGTATTAAGAAACCCAGCATCGTCAAAATGGCAATGATTCCAATGCAGAAATTTTTCACCGCTTTCCAGGGACAACGCCGCCTGGTGTCCGGGCCGGCTGGAGAGGTCGCGCTGGTCGTCAAGCGGGTGGCGTCACAGCCGGACGAGCCAATCATCATCTTCGAGGACGCCACGGGCCGATCGATCGACTTCGATCTGCGTGGTGGAGATCGCGAGGTGTTGGCGCGCTTGGCGAAGCTTGTCCCGCCGTCGGCTGAGGCGACCGAAGCACCCGCAGAGCCGCGCGGTCGCGGCCGGCCGAAGCTCGGCGTGGTCGCGCGCGAGGTGACCTTGCTGCCGCGGCACTGGGAGTGGCTCAACGCACAGGCCGGCGGCGCTTCGGTCGCGCTGCGCAAGCTCGTCGACGAAGCCAGGCGCGCCAGCGGCGACAAGGACCGCGAGCGGCAGGCGCGCGATGCGGCCTACCACTTCATGTCGACCATGGCCGGCGATCTGCCGCAGTTCGAGGAAGCCTCGCGCGCCCTGTTCGCGGATGACCGGCGACGCTTCACCGGCCTGATCGCCGACTGGCCGACCGACATCCGCGACCACATCGTCAAGCTCGCCTACAGCGACCGCGCTTAAACCGCGCGCCGCTTCTCACGCCCCATCGACGGCCGAGCCGCGCATTGCGCGGCAACGGCTTCGCACGCCCTGATGAAAGGCCAATGCCATGTCTGCCGCAAAGCCGCTCTGGACCACATTCCTCCGCTTTCTCGCACCCCTGATGCTGAGCAACGCGCTGCAATCGCTGTTCGGCACCGTCAGCAACGTCTATCTCGGCCAGATGGTCGGCGTCGGCGCGCTCGCCGCGGTCTCGGCGTTCTTCCCGGTGATGTTCTTCCTGTTCGCCTTCGTCATGGGCCTCAGCACCGGCGCCACCGTGCTGATCGGCCAGGCCTTCGGCGCCGGCGAGCATGGCCGGATCAAGATCATCGTCGGCACGACACTCGCCGTCGGCCTGCTGCTCTCGATAGCGATTGCACTCGTTGGCGGGATCTTCAGCCGGCCCCTGATGGTGATGCTCGCCACGCCCGCGGACATTCTCGATGAAGCCAGCGCCTATGCGCGCATCATGCTGTTGACGATGCCGCTCGGCTTCATCTTCCTGCTGATGACGGCGATGATCCGCGGCGTCGGCGATGGACTGACGCCGCTGCTGGCGCTGGCCTTGTCGACGGCGATCGGCCTGATCCTGACGCCGATGCTGATCCGCGGCACGTTCGGATTGCCGGTGGCCGGCATCACCAGTCCTGCCTGGGCGGCTGCGATCTCGAACACGCTGACGCTGATCGTGCTGGCTGCCTATCTGCTGCGGAGAAAGCACGCGCTCGCGCCGGATGCGACGCTGCTGCGTCACCTCCGGCTGAACGGCGCCGTGCTCGGCAAAGTCCTCGGCATCGGCCTGCCGAGCGCGATCGGCATGGTGGTGATGGCGATCGCCGAGCTTGTGCTGCTCGGCCTCGTCAACGGCTTCGGCTCGAATGCCACCGCGGCCTATGGCGCCGTCAACCAGGTGATGGGCTACACCCAGTTCACGGCGATGTCGATTTCGATCGCGGTCTCGATCCTCGGCGCCCAGGCCGTCGGCGGCGGCGACCGGGCCCAGCTTGACGGCATCGTGCGGATGGGCCTTGCGTTCAATATCGTCCTGACCGGCGGGTTGGTGGCGCTGATCTACCTCGCGCCACGCGCGGTGCTCGGTATCTTCATCACCGAGGGCGCCGTGCTGGATCTGGCGAAGGGATTGCTCAACATCGCCTTGTGGAGCTCGGTGCCGTTCGGGCTCGCCACGGTGTTCTCGGGCGCAATGCGCGGCGCCGGCGTCGCGTTGACGCCGATGCTGCTGTCGATCTTCGCGATCGCCGCAATCGAGCTGCCGGCTGCAATCATCCTCAGCCACACGGTCGGCCTGACCGGCGTGTGGGCCGCCTATCCCATCGTGTTCTGCGCCATGTTGATTCTGCAGATGGGCTATTACCATCTGGTGTGGCGCAAGCGGGCGATGCAGCGCCTGATCTGACGGTCAAAGTATTATGACCGTCATTAAACGATAGACCTGTGGCGCGGCCTGCGCCACAATGAGAAAAAGCCGCTCAGAAAGCCAGGCCAGGGAGAATGATTTTGACCCGCACCGCCCCGCAATTCCTGTTCGATTTCGGTAGCCCCAACGCCTATCTCAGCCATCTGGCGATTCCCGCCATCGAACAGCGGATCGGCGTCAAGTTCGAATATGTACCGATCCTGCTCGGCGGCATCTTCAAGTCGACCAACAACAAGTCGCCGGCCGAGACGCTCGCCGGCATCAAGAACAAGCGGGAGTTCCAGCAGGTCGAGACCGAGCGCTTCATCAAACGCTTCAATGTCCAGCCCTATGTCTGGAATCCGCACTTTCCCGTCAACACGCTGAACCTGATGCGCGCAGCGATCGCAGCGCAGCTCGAGGGCGTGTTCGAGACATATGTCGAGGCCACCTTCCACCACATTTGGCGCGAGCCGAAGAAGATGGACGATCCCGAGATCGCGGCGAAGGCGCTGGCGTCGTCTGGTCTCGATGCGCAAAAGCTGTTCGCCCGCGCCGGGGAACCCGAGGTGAAGGCCAAGCTGATCAAGAACACCGAGGAGGCGGTCGCCCGCGGCGCCTTCGGCTCGCCGACCTTCTTCGTCGGCAATGAAATGTTCTTCGGCAAGGAGCAGTTGCGCGAGGTCGAGGAGATGGTGTCGGGAAAGTGAAGCGCGCGAATGGCGAGTAGCGAATAGCGAGTGGAAATCGCGCCCACTATTCGCTACTCCCTATTCGCCATTCGCCAATAGTAAAAGCGGAGTTCTCCCATGCGCATCCTCGTGGTCGGCGCCGGCGCCATCGGCGGCTATTTCGGTGGCAGGCTGTTGCAGGCCGGCCGCGACGTGACCTTCCTGGTTAGGCCTCGCCGCGCCGACGAGCTCGCGAGCGCCGGCCTCGTCATCAAGAGCCCGAACGGCGATGTGACCTTGAAGAACCCGCCGACGGTTCAGGCCGACGCAATCAAGGACACGTTCGACGTCGTGCTGCTCAGCTGCAAGGCATTCGACCTCGACGATGCCATCAAGTCGTTCGCCCCCGCGGTGGGGCCGAACACCGCAATCATCCCGATGCTCAACGGCATGAAGCATCTCGACACGCTGGACACGAGGTTCGGCAAGGAGCGCGTGCTCGGCGGCCTCTGCGCCATTGCGGCCACGCTGAACGAGAAGCGCGAGGTGGTGCAGCTCCAGCCGATGCAGTCGCTCAGCTACGGCGAGCGCGACGGCGGGATGTCGGACCGGGTGAAGGCGATCGACGAGGCCTTCAAGAGCGGCATCAATGGCGCCAGCGCCAGCCAGAACATCATGCAGGACATGTGGGAGAAGTGGGTGTTCCTGTCCTCGCTCGCAGCAAGCACCAGTCTGATGCGGACTTCCGTCGGCAATATCCTCGCCGCGCCCGGCGGCCGGGAGTTCCTGCTCGGCATGCTGGATGAGACCAGCGCGGTTGCCACGGCGTCCGGCTATCCGCCGGGCGGCCCGTTCTTCGATCGCGTCAAAGGCAATCTCACCACCGAGGGCTCGCCGCTGACGGCATCGATGTTCCGCGACATCAAGGCGGGCCTGCCTGTCGAGGCCGACCACGTCATCGGCGATCTCATCGCGCGCGCCGACGCGGCCAAGGTGCCGGTGCCTAAGCTGCGCATCGCCTATACGCATCTGAAGGCATATGAGAGGCAGCGGGCGGGGTAGGGCGTAACCACACATTCGGTGTCGTCCCGGGGCGCGCGCCGCGCGAGCCCGGGATGACGAGCTGCGATTGCCGAAACAGCTCAGCGCTATTTCAAATGCGCGAGATAGTGCGACACGGCGGTAATTTCCTCATCGCTCATGTGATAGGCGACGTCGGCCATCGCGGCGACGCCGCCGCCGACACGCTGGCCGGCCTTGTAATCGTGCAGCGCCTTGACGAGATATTCCTCACGTTGCCCCGCGAGCCGCGCCACCGCCTTGGTGCCGGCATAGCTGTCGGTATGGCATGAGGCGCAGCGGCGGCCGGCGGCCACCTGCGCCCCCTTCTTGGACAGGTCGGGATCCCCGTCTTCGGGTCCCTTCGGCGGCGCCAGCGAGGCGAAGTAAGCGCCGAAATTGCGGATGTCCTCGTTGGTGATCCCTTCCACGATCGGCTGCATCTGATCGTTCTTGCGCGCGCCGGCGCGGAAGAACACGAGCTGCCATTGCAGGAATTGATCGGGCTGGCCGGCGAGCGAGGGGATGTTCTCGGTCTGCGAAATGCCGTTCTCGCCGTGGCAGCCGGAGCAGGCGGCGGCCTTCTCCTTGATCGCGGCATTGTCGGCGGCTTCGGCTGGGAAGGCGCCGAGCGTCAGGAGCGCAAACACGCTGATTGCGTGCGAAATGAACTGCCGGCGCATGGGGAAGGATTCCGATCTATCGAGCTCGTCATTCCGGGGCGTGCGGAGCACGAGCCCGGAATCCATAACCACGAGCCGGGGTTATGGGTTCCGGACTTGCGCTACCGCGCAATCCGGAACGACAGCATGAGATTTTAAAATTAAGGAGGCTGCGGCACCTCCCGGCCGCCGCAGCCTCTGCGTCCGATCGCGCTACTTCTTGCTGTAGCTGATGCGATAGATCGCGCCGGCCCAATCGTCGGCCACGAGGATCGATCCGTCCTTGGCGATAATGATGTCGTTGGGACGGCCGAGATAGCCCTGGTCGCCCTCGAGCCAGCCGGAGGCGAAGACCTCTCGCTTCGGGTTCTTGCCGTCGGGTCCGACGATCACGCGCACGATGCGCGCGCCCTGGTACTTGTGGCGATTCCAGGAGCCGTGCTCCGCGATCAGGATGTTGTTCTTGTAATCGGCGGGGAATTGATCGCCGGTGTAGAACTTCATGCCGAGCGGCGCGACATGGGCACCGAGGTTCAGTACGGGCGGCGTGAACTCGGAGCATTTGTGGCCCATCGCGAACTTGTCGTCAGGCAGATTGCCCTGATGGCAATAGGGATAGCCGAAATGCTCGCCGATCCGGTTGATCATGTTCAGCTTGTCCGAGGGCAGATCATCGCTGATCCAGTCGCGGGCATTCTCCGTGAACCAGAGCTTGCCGGTGCGCGGATCGACGTCGCCGCCGACGGAGTTGCGGACGCCGAGCGCCCAGATTTCGGCGTTGCCGGTCTTGGGATCGACGCGCCGGATCTGCGACACGCTGGTCGGCGGAATGCCGATGTTGAAGGGCGGGCCGAACGGCAGGAAGAACCAGCCTTCCTTGTCGACCGCGATGTACTTCCAGCCATGCGCGGCATAGGACGGCATGTCGTCATAGACGACCTTGCCCTGGCCGAGATTGTCGAGATTGGCTTCGGCGTTGTCGTAGCGGATCAGCTTGTCGACGGCGATGACATAGAGCGCGCCGTCCTTGAAGGCGAGACCGGTGGGCATGTTGAGGCCCTTGAGGACGGTCTTGACCTCCTTCTTTCCGTTGTTGTCCTTGATGGCATAGACGTTGCCGAGGCCGAACGAGCCGACGAACAACGTGCCCTTGTCACCCCAGGCCATCTGCCGCGCGGCCAGCACGCCGGAGGCGTAGACCTCGATCTTGAAGCCCGGCGGCAGCTTGATCTTCTTGACGATGTTGGCGAGCTCGGCGTCGGAGGCGCCGGTCGGCGGGCCCGACGGCGGCGCGAGGCCCTTCTGCGCCTCGGTCTCGTCACCGAGGAACCAGTCATCCGGCGGATGGGTCCAGAACTCCTTGGTGCTGGAATCGTATTTCTTCAGCGGCTTGTTCTTGTCCTGCTGCTGCGCGTTGCCGGCGCCGGTCCCCGCGAGAAGGGCCACGGCTGCAAGCGCCAACACGGATCGATGGAACATCGATGTCATCGCATCACTCCCCTAAGGCAGCCATCAGGGCTGCGCGTTATTTTGTTTTGCTAGTCGAGAGGCGAAGTCTTGAGCCCGTCGGGACGACAGACGCAAAAAGGGTAGCACATCTGCCCATCGTGAGAAGCGCGCCGGATGCAGCGCGGCTGCGCGCAGCAAAAATTGAGACGGAATGTCAATGAACGGATGAACGCTGCGACGACCGCGCCTCGCGCTGCAACGCGGAATCAACAGCGCGCGCGCAACGTCGTCAGGCGGTCCGCCGGGGTGGGCATACAAAAGTGCGAAAACAACCCCATGCACAGTAGAACTGCGCAAGTTGATCCGCGCGCGGTGACGCCGGACAATCATTTGAACCGTCGAGTAAAATAATCGCGGCGCTCACGGGGCGACGGGGTAGGGTCCGTCGTCGAACAGCGTGTCGTGGTAGCCTTTCGAACCGACCTCACGCGCCAGCGTGCTGCGGACGTCGCGGCCATCGCGCAGGCTGCGCAGCACATGCGCGAAGTCGAATTCGGGTCGCCAGCCGAGCTCCCGCCGCGCGCGCTCGTTGACATAGACCCGGTCAATCGCGGGGAAGAGCCGCCAGCCGCGCGCCGCATAGAGCTGCGCGCACTCCGGATAGAGCTCGCGCACGACGCCGGCGGCATCGCGCGCCAGCGCTCCGAGATGACGTTGCTCGAACGGGCTCGTCGCCGAGACGATGTAGCGGGCGAAGCCGATGCCGGGCGCACGCTCGACGGCGAGCAGATGCGCGCTCACTGCGTCCGCGATATCCAGCCGGCGGTAGAGCAGCTCGTTGGCCTGCGCGTTGTCCAGCGTGTAGGCCGATCGCATCGCCGGATCGTCGTCGTCCTCCGGAAAGAAGCGCGAGGTCCGCAGAACCACGATCGGTAGCGCGCGCTCGCGAAAGAACAGCTCGCAGAGGTTCTCGGCCATCAGCTTGGTCGTGCCGTAGATGTTCTTCGGCACCGATGGCAGCTCCTCGGTGACCCACACCGCCGCCTGTCCCGCCTCGGGCCGCAGCTGCGAGCCGAATGCGCTGGTGGTGCTGGTGAAGACAAAGCTCTTCACGCCGGCCGCGACTGCCGCCTCGAGCAGGTTCAGCGTTCCTGACACGTTGGTGTCGACAAAATCCTGCTTGGAATGGGTCGCCACATGCGGCTTGTGCAGCGTCGCGGTGTGGACCACGGCGGTGACGCCGTCCATCTGGCGCCGCACGAAGGCGGGATCGACGATGGAGCCAACGGCATCGGTGAAGGGGGAGGGCTTGAGATCGACGCCGCGGGCGGGCGACCCGCGCCCACGGAGCGTCCGCAGGACCGCCTCCCCGAGATGGCCAGCGCTACCGGTGACCAGGATTGTCATTGCAAGTCTCGCCCGCCGTTGCGCTTGGCTTTTTGCTCTTCGTATTGCGCCTGGAGCATTGGATTGCTCGTCTCGCCTGCGACTGTGTCTGCGTTGCCGCCGTCCAGGCCCGGCGCGGCCTTGATCCCGTCGGCGATGTTGCTCTCCGAGCCCTTGCGGATGAATGGCTTAAGGTAAGCATCAAGTTTGCCCTTGCCCGGCTCTTCGAGCTCCTGCGTCAGGGGCTGCGAGATACTGAACTTTGTCCGTGGCGGCCCAATCGATGCTGATGCCTGCACGCCGCGCAAGTTCCGCATGGATCAGCATGATAGTGCGGCCATTGCCGTCCAGGAATGGATGGCCATAGGCGAGATAGCCCATCACTTCGCCGGGCTTTTCCGCCATGAACGCCTCGTCTTGTCCCTTCTCCAACGCGTAGTCGATAGCTTTGCGGATGTCATTGGGATGGGCGAAGATCACAGAGCCCTTCTTTACGAAGATGTGGGACGCGTTCGTATGACGGTCCTCTCCAGCCCAGGGGAACACTCCTTCAAAGAGCGTTTTGTGTGTTTGGAGGACATCGGCGTAGCTTAGGGAAGGCTGCGCCTTGAGATGATCCAAGGCTGCATCGATGCCGGTCAGAAAGGAATTGTGCAGGAGGCGCTGAACGATTCCGGGATCTTTGGCCTTCGCGACGTTGCGCAAATAACCGCGCGTCGCAAAATCTCCAAACGGATCAAACGTCACAGACGGCTTTCGCGAAGATAGCGCGCTTGAAGACGCACCGCTTGGACACGATCCAAAATCCCGGCGCGCTGGAGTGCGACGATGGTATTCTCGATAGGATCGAAATTCACGTCATCGCCGGAGAGCCGCGTCACGTGATGGGCAAAGACATCGTTCGATGTCGCGATCACTGCCACGTTGTTAGCGGCCGCCAACCGCTGGATTACACCAGCGGTATACTGGGCCTTGGTGGCGGAGCGCTGAGCAGACATGGAAACTCCTCTCCCCAAATATAGTGAACCAAGGCCTGAGAATCCATTGAGTTGCTGCCTTCCCGGCGTCTTCACTTGCCCGTAAACTACCGAAAGACCTTCAAAATTGCTCCGGCCTCGGTTTGAGGCCGCTCTCGCAAGCGCGGACAGCAAATCGCCGTACGAGGCGGCTCATGCCCAACAACAGCTCGCGCTTGCCCTTTGGAGTCTTTGAGGCTCATACAATGCTCTCCGAGGTTGGAGAGCGCTTCCTAGGCCAGCCTAGGAAAAACTGGAGCGGGCGAAGGGGCTCGAACCCTCGACCCCGACCTTGGCAAGGTCGTGCTCTACCACTGAGCTACACCCGCATCCTGTGTCGGTCGCGTGACGCGCCGACAACGGCTGTCGTATGCCAAAAGCGGGAGGGGAATGCAACAGCTACGGGCGGCATCATTTCGCATTTGAGGCGCCATATGGAGCCCGAAGCTGGGGCAAATCGACCGGAAACGCCCCGGAACCGGCGAATCGCGGGACCTGGATTGAAATTCGGCCCATTCGGCCCAATTTAGGAGCCGACCACAAGCATATGACGCGGCGGCGTGCTAAAGAGCCGCCATTCCAGACATGACGAGGGAATCCCGTGACGATCATCGACCAGGGTAACGGAGCGGCGGGTCCGGCTGCGGCCGACCTGATCAAGGACACCACCACCCAGACCTTCGTGAAGGACGTCATCGAGGAATCGAAGCGCCAGCCCGTGCTGATCGATTTCTGGGCGGAATGGTGCGGCCCCTGCAAGCAGCTCACCCCCGTCCTGGAGAAGGCGGTGAAGGCGGCCAAGGGCAAGGTCAAGCTGGTCAAGATGAACATCGACCATCATCCGGCGATCCCGGGCCAGATGGGCATCCAGTCGATCCCGGCCGTGATCGCCTTCGTCAACGGCCAGCCGGCCGACGGCTTCATGGGCGCGGTGCCGGAGAGCCAGGTCAACGCCTTCATCGAGCGGCTGACCAAGGGCGTCACCGCGCCGGGCGAGGTCAACGTCGCCGAGATCGTGCAGGAGGCCGACGCGGTGCTCGCCGAGGGCGACGCGGCGGCGGCGGCGCAGATCTATGCCGAGGCGCTGCAGCATGATTCCACCAACATCGCGGCGCTTGCGGGCCTTGCGAAGTGCTACGCCGTTTCCGGCGCGATGGAGCAGGCCAAGCAGACGCTGGCCATGGTGCCGGAATCCAAGCGCAACGACCCGGCCGTGAAGGCGGTGCAGACCGCGATCGATCTCGCCGAGCAGGCGAAATCGCTCGGACCGGTTGCCGAGCTGGAACAGAAAGTCGCCGCAAACCCGCTCGATCATCAGGCCCGATTCGACCTCGCCACCGCGCTCAACGCCCAAGGCAACCGCGCGGCGGCGACCGAGCAGCTGCTCGAGATCATCAAGCGCGACCGCAAATGGAACGACGACGGCGCCCGCAAGCAGCTGGTGCAGTTCTTCGAGGCCTGGGGCGGCACGGATGATGCAACCGTCGAAGGCCGCAAACGTTTGTCGACGATCCTGTTTTCGTAACGGCCTTTTTTGAGCATGATCTGTTCGGAAAACCGCTCCACACTTTGCGCTAACGCGGTCCTTCGGATCCGGATCATGCGCTAGCAACGCCAGGGGACCGGGCAGATGCCGATCAACATCGAATATCGCGGGCCCGCCGACCTCCCGGAGATCATTCCGGTCTTCCCGCTGCCGGGCGCGCTGCTGCTGCCGCGCGGCCAGATGCCGCTCAACATCTTCGAGCCGCGCTACCTTTCGATGGTCGACGATTCCTTCCGCGACGGCCATCGCCTGATCGGCATGATCCAGCCCGACATCGCGCATTCGCGGAAGGATTCCGACAAGCCGGCGCTGTTCCGCGTCGGCTGCGTCGGCCGCATCACCCAGCTCGCCGAGTCCGGCGACGGCCGCTACATCCTCGAGCTCACCGGCGTTTCGCGCTTCAAGGTGGTCGAGGAGCTCGAGGTGCTCACCCCCTATCGGCAGTGCAAGGTGGACTTCTTCGCCTACGTCGACGATTTCACCGCGCGCCGCGGCGAGGAGGAGGTCGACCGCGAGGCGCTGCTGGCGGTGCTGGCGGACTTCCTGAAGGCCAACAACCTCAAGGTCGACTGGGAGGGCGTCGAGAGCGCGCCCAATGAAGCCCTCGTCAATGCGCTCGCGATGATGTCGCCCTACGGCCCCGCGGAAAAGCAGGCCATGCTGGAGGCGCCCGACCTGAAGACCCGCGCCGAGATCCTGATCGCCGTCACCGAGATGGACCTCGCCAAGAAGCGCACTAGCGGCGACCCGCCGCTGCAGTGATCGTCAAGCGACCCAAAGCGCGATGCGATTAGGATGAATCCTCATCGCGCTTTGGTTTTTTTGGTTTGAGCATGATCTTTTCGGAAACCGCTACACACTTTGCGCTGACGCGGCCCTTCGGGTCCGGATCATGCTCTATGCGGCAAACTCGCCGGCCTCGGCCTTTCGATCCGCAAGCCGTGCGATCGTCGAGGCCCGTATCGGCGGGCTGAGGTGGAAGCCCTGGGCCTCGACGCAGCCCTCCTGGCGCAGGATGTCCAGCTGCTCGGCGGTTTCGACGCCTTCGGCGGTGGACGTCTTACCGAGACTCGTGGCGAACTGGACCACGGCCCGCGCGATCCGATGGGGCTCCTCCATCGGACTGGACAGCTCGCTGACGAAGCTGCGATCGATCTTGATCTTGTCGAAGGGAAACTTCTGCAGAAAGCTGAGCGACGAATAGCCGGTGCCGAAATCGTCGAGGGCAATCCGCACCCCGAGCTCGCGCAGCTGGCTGAGTGCTGCGAATACGGTCCCGCTGTCATGCATGATGACGGTTTCGGTGACCTCGAGCTCGAGCCGGTCTGAAGCAATCCCCGACGCCGCCAGTGCACTCACGATCGTCGACACGAGCTCCTTGCTCCTGAATTGCGCTGGAGACAGGTTGATCGCGATCTTCAGGTCGGAACGCCATTTTGCCGCTTCGGCACAGGCGGTTCTCAACACCCATTCCCCCAGCGGCAGGATCAAGCCAGTTTCCTCCGCGACGGGAATGAACTCGCCGGGCGAGACCAGACCCCGCTCGGGGTGATGCCAACGCAGCAACGCCTCGAAGCCACAGGTCTCGCCGCTCTTCAAATTGACGAACGGCTGGTAGTGGAGCTCGAATTCGCTCCTCGCAAGCGCCTTCCGCAGATCCCGCTCCAGGTTGCGGCGCGCATGCAGGAGCCGGTCCAGCTCCGGCTCGAAGAAGCGGAATGCACCACGTCCGCCGCTCTTGGCCGAGTAGAGGGCAAGATCTGCGCTCCTGAGGATCGTGTCGGAATCGGCGCCGTCTCGGGGCGCAAGGGCGATCCCGATGCTGGTGCCGACAATGACCTGATGATCGCCGAGATCGAACGGCTCGCTGAGCGCGCCATGGATCGCCTCGGCGAGAGAGGCCGCGTCCGCAGCCGGATTGGTCACGTAGTC
Organism: Bradyrhizobium sp. SUTN9-2; assembly: GCF_003122645.1. Taxonomy (NCBI): domain Bacteria; kingdom Pseudomonadati; phylum Pseudomonadota; class Alphaproteobacteria; order Hyphomicrobiales; family Nitrobacteraceae; genus Bradyrhizobium; species Bradyrhizobium sp. SUTN9-2. Next base: position 838,925 of record NZ_LAXE01000001.1, on the reverse strand, counting down.
GACGATTGCGAATTCGTCGCCGCCCAGTCGGGCGACGAACGTCGTCTCCCTGATGCAATCCAGCAAGCGCGCCGCGACTGAGCGCAGCAGCAGGTCGCCCGCCGGATGTCCGAGCGTGTCGTTGACCTCCTTGAAGCGGTCGAGGTCGAGCAGGAGAACCGCCAGATGGAGATTTCCGCCACGCGTATCGGCGAGTGCAGGCTCCAGACGCGCCTTGAGCAGCACGCGGTTCGGCAGCTCGGTGAGCGCATCGTGTTCCGCCATGTAGGTGATCTTCGCTTCGGACCGGCGTTGCTCGGTGACATCCAGATGCGTAGCCACCCAGCCGCCGCCGGCCATCGGCTGCCGCGTCACGCAGATCAGCCGCCCATCGGCGAACGCATCGATGCGGCTCGAGACGGCATGGATCGGCAGTGCTTCGAGCCTGGCGATCTGCCGTTCGGCGGCGAAATCGCTGGCCTCGCCTTCGAGTATGCCGCTGGTGACGCGATGACGGATGATGTCGCGGTGCGGAGTTCCCGCACGCAGCAATTCCGGCGGCAGCCGGTACAAACGGGCGTAACGCTCGTTGCAGATGACGAGCCGCTTCCCGGCGTCGAACATGCAAAGGCCCTCGACCATATGGTTGATGGCCGTGTCCAGCCTCAGCTTCTGTTCCTTGAGCTCGTTCTGCGACCCTTCGAGCTGCTGCCGGGCGATGGAGAGCTGGCTGATGATCTCCTCGAACTTAGCGGTTCTGGTCGCCAGACGACGATCGGCCAGCACTCCGATCAGGCTCATGCCCAGCACGGACAATGCGACGCCGGCGATGGCGAGCGCGAGGAAGGCCGGAGACAGCGAAAGCGTATCGGTCGCGAGCGCCGGATCCGGTGTGATCTGCACGGCGCCCATGGCCGTGAAGTGATGCGACACGATGGCGAGCGTCAGCAGGGTGGCGGCTGCCAGCGTGCCGCTATAACCCTGACGGGTGAGCGCTGCCGCCAGCGCAGCGTAGCCAAAACACATGCCCAGAACGATGGAGAGGAGCACGAGGTCCACGGACCAGGAGACTCGGCCCGGCACTTCGAGCGCCCACATTCCGAGATAGTGCATGCTGGCAATGCCGCCACCGATGATGACGCCGCCAGCCGCCGCGCGCCAGCGGCCGGACGTGACGACCGCGACGCCGAAGCCGACCGAGGTCAGCAGCATTGCCGCCGCGAGAGAGGACGCCGTCAACACGATGCCGTAGCCCGTCGTGACCCCGGGCTCGTAGGCGAGCATCGCGACGAAATGCGTAGCCCAAATGCCGTATCCGATGGCCGCGCCGGCAATGGCGATCCAGATCCACCGGGTTCTCCCGCGCGTTGCGATCGCGCGGTGGAAGATGCTGACCGCGACGATGCTGGCAACGAAGCAGACCAGAGCAGCGAGCACGACGAGCCGCCAATCGTGTTCGGCCGTAAGGCAGGAGAAAACGCGGAACATTCAGTTTCGCCCCATCGTCGATATTGTTGATGTTTGTCGATGCTGGACCGGCTAATCGCCCTTCGCGTTAATTTTGTGCCGCGCCTGATCGCATGCTTAGCGGCTTGCCAACACCGTCCGTAAAATTTGATCTGTGGGGCTAACACGTTCCGCGCGCCGGTCGCGCCGGAAGCCCGCTGCGCGCGTTTGCGGATGACTGGAGATGGACGCGGATGCGCTTGCGTCCGGTGATCATCGCGCTGCAGGAGTCCTATCAGCGCCACACCAGCAACGTGGAGCACGACCAGGACGATGACGGCATCCGAAGAATGCCTGGTCGATCGGTAACGGATCTGGTCCGCTTTAGATGAGTTCTAGTACCCGGCAACCGACATCACGACGACCGCGCTGAGCGCCATCCAGCCGAAATGCCGGCCCCGCGTCGCCCATGCGTTGGCGAGGGCGGAGCAGCCGAACACGCAGGCCATGGTCGCGACGATCCAGTGACGAGCCGGCTCCGATTGCATCCACGGCGCCGCGATCAGCAGCACGCCACCGCCGATCCAGGCCACGGTCGAGGCCTGCCACACCAGCCGGATCAAGGTGCGGAGGCGCTCCGGCTCGATGCGCGCGCGGGCGAAGACCTTGGCTTCGCCGAGGTAGCCGTGAACGAGCGCAACGGCGATGGTCACGACGCCCGCACACTGGAGCAGCAGATCCCGCATCGACGCCTCCATACACTCATGTATGTTTCGATAGCGTCTGGCCAAGCGCTTGTCAATACACTAGTGTATGGTGCGCTTCCGGGAAACGACATGAACCAACAGCTCTCCGCTGACGATTGGACTGGCCAGGGCCTCAAGGCCCTGGCCAAGAGCGGCTTCACGGCCTTGAAGGCCGAGCCGCTCGCCAAGGCCATGGGCGTATCGCGCGGCAGCTTCTATTGGCATTTCGCCGATCTCGCCGCGTTTCACGCCGCGGTGCTGAAGCGCTGGCGCGAGATCGCGGCCGAGCGGATCATCGCCGACGTCGAAGCCGCCGGCGACGAGCCGGTCAAGATGCTGCTGCGGAGATCCTTCGGCGCGCGGCTCGACCTCGAACGCGCGGTGCGCAATTGGGCGGCGTTCGATGCTAGCGCGCAAGGGGCGGTGCGTGCCATCGATCGCCGCAGGCTCGATTATATCGAGGAGCTGCTGCAGAAGCGGGGACTCGCCCCGGCAACGGCGCAGGCCCGCGCGCAGATCCTGTACTGGACATTTCTCGGTTTCGCCCTGTCAGGCCCGTCAATCCCGGCCGCGCGGCTGCGGACCATGCTCGACGAGCTCCTGGCGATGGTCTCCGCCTAAAGCGCGATGGCGGGCGCGAATTTCTATGCTAAAGGCAAGCAAGTGCCGGAGACTTCCATGAACGCGCCCACCGAACGTCCCGAAGCCAGCGTCGATCCAAAATTGCTGGAGATCCTGGTCTGCCCGCTGACAAAGGGCCCGCTGGAATTCGATGCTGAGCGGCAGGAGCTGATCTCGCGCAGCGCCAAGCTCGCTTATCCCATTCGCGACGGCATCCCGATCATGCTGCCGGAAGAGGCGCGCAAGATCGATTGATAACAGCGAGTGGGGAGTGGCGAATGGCGAATGGGTCCACTCGCCACTCGATACTCACCATTCGCCCTTACAACGCCTCGCCCTTCAACAGCCGCGGCACCTCACCGGTGAGGCCTGCGGCCTGGCGGATGAAGAGGTTCTTCAGCGGCGGGGCGCGGTCGACGAGGCCGAGGCCGATGTCGCGCACCGTGCGCAACAGCGTCGACTGGTTGGAGAACAGGAAGTTCAGCGAGTTGGTGGCGACGCCCATCGCCATGGTGTCGAACCGGCGCCAGCGCTGGTAGCGTTCGAGCACGTCCGCCCCGCCGATATCCAGGCCGAGCCGCGCGGCATCGACCACCACTTCCGCCAGCGCAGCGACGTCCTTCAGGCCCATGTTGAGGCCCTGGCCCGCGATGGGGTGGATGACATGGGCAGCGTCGCCGACCAGCGCGAGGCGCTCGGCGATGAAGGACCGCGCGACGAAATAAGACAGCGGAAACGCCCGCGGCTTGTCGAGCACACTGACCTCGCCGAGATGCAGGCCGAAGCGCTGCTCGAGCTCGGCGTGGAATTCCTCGTCGCTGAGGGCGATGATGCGCGCGGCCTCAGTGCGGCGCTCGGTCCACACCAGCGAGGAGCGTTTGCCGGTGAGCGGCAGGATCGCGAACGGGCCGGCCGGCAGGAAGTGTTCCTCGGCGCGGCCCTCGTGATCGCGCTCGTGGCCGACGGTGACGACGATGCCGGACTGATCGTACTCCCAGCCATGAGTGACGATGCCGGCGCGCTCGCGCAGCTTCGACCGCGCGCCATCGGCGGCGACCAAGAGGCCCGCCGCGATCACGCTGCCGTCGCCGAGCGTCACCTCGATGCCGTCGGTGCGCGCATCGTAGGAGGCGACCGGGGTGGCGCGAAGATCGATGCCGTCGGCCTCGGCGCGCACCACCAGCGCGTCGATCAGGCGGCGGTTCTCGATCATATGCGCGAAGGGCTCGCCCGGCGCGACGTCGCCGGCGAAGTTCAGGAACACCGGGCGGGTGGCGTCCTCGAGCTTGGAATCGGTGACGACCATGTCGAGGATCGGCTGGGCCTCGCCCCGGACGTCGTCCCAGGCGCCGATCGTCTCGAACAGGCGGCGGCAGGCGGCGACGATCGCGGTGGCGCGGGGGTCGCGGCTCGGCCGCGTGCCGAGCGCGGGATCGGCAACGACGATTGGGATCTCGGGCCCGAGCCCCTGGCGTAGCGCCAAGGCCAGCGCAAGGCCGGCAAACGCGCCGCCACCGATGACAATGCTACCCTGTACCGACATACCAAAGCTTCCCGGACAATTCTCGGTCTTGCTAGCAGACTTGAGCTGGGCGAAACAGTGCGGTGAAACGAGGTCCGCTAGCCCTTCGTTCCGTCATTCCGGGGCGCGCAACGCGCGTACCCGGAATCCGGAGGTTTATCAGCTCGAGATTTTCGGGTTCGCACCGCGTGCGCCCCGGAATGAGGCATCACTGGAAAGCACCATCATGTCCAAAGGACTGATCGACCTCATCGGGATCCTCGACCTCGAGCAGCTCGAGGTGAACCTGTTCCGCGGCAACAGCCCGAAGACGAGCTGGCAGCGGGTGTTCGGCGGCCAGGTGATCGGGCAGGCGATGGTCGCGGCCTGCCGCACCGTGGAGGGCCGGCTGCCGCATTCGCTGCATTGCTATTTCATCCTGCCGGGCGATCCGCAGATCCCGATCATCTATCAGGTCGAGCGCCTGCGCGACGGCAAAAGCTACTCGACCCGCCGCGTCACCGCGATCCAGCACGGCAACGCGATCTTCTCGATCATGGTGTCGTTCCACGCCGAGGAGGAGACTGCGTTCGACCACCAGGACAAGATGCCGGACGTGCCGCCGCCGGAAAAGCTCACGGCGGAGGAGGTGGCGAAGCAGCCGATGTTCAAGGAGATGCCGGACTTCATCCGCCGGTATTACGAATCCGATCGGCCGATCGAGCTGCGCCCGGTCGAGCTCGGCCGTTATTTCGGCCAGAAGATCGACGACGGCCGCATCCACGTCTGGATCAAGACCGCCGCCAAGCTGCCCGACGATCCGGCGCTGCACATGTGCGCGCTCGCTTACGCCTCGGACTTCTCGCTGCTCGATGCGATCATGGCGCGCTATGGCCGCACGCTGTTCGACAAGCGCATGATGCCGGCGAGTCTCGACCACGCGATGTGGTTCCATCGCCCGTTCCGCGCCGACGAATGGCTGCTCTACGCGCAGGATTCGCCGAGCGCGCAATCGGGACGGGGGCTGACCCGCGGCTCGATCTTCAAGCCGGACGGCACGCTGGTCGCCTCCGTCGCGCAGGAAGGCTCGGTGCGCGAACGGAAGGCCTGATCGCTTCAAGCAGCGCCTGAAGCGTTCGGATCATGCCCCGAGCGAGCCGCGCGGCGCGAGCTCGGTCTGCGAGGCGAACCAGTTCATGATCCAGCGGTACACCCACGGGATCGGGATGATGAAGCACATCAGGATGGCGGCCACGATGCCGCGCCAGAGGATATCGAGGCCGCTGCCCTTGAAGACGATCTCGCGCCGGGTGCCCTCGACGTTGCGGCAGAACCAGCGCATCTGAGCCGCGGCCACCCAGGCCCAGCCGATGATGGTGATGATGGAAATCGCGAACAGCAGATTCCAGCCGATATAGGCCCAGACCGAACCGGTGAAGCTGAGGCCCAGCGGCTGCCCGTTGGAGGCGAGGTTCGCGACCATCCATTTGATCAGCAGCCAGTAGAGCACGATCTGCACGATGAACAGCAGGTTGCTCAATATCTCGCTGCCGACGAAGCCAAGCGCGATGGCGAGAACGATGAAGCCGAAATACCACGGCACCAACGTCATCGCATTGCCGGTGAAGCTGAGGTTCGGCCGCCCGGGGACGTTCACGCAGGAGACGATCCATCTGGTGTACCAGACGAAGGCCCAAGGCGCCGGGATGACGAAGATCATTCCGATCAGCAGGACGATGCTACGCCAGGTGAATTCGAGGATGCTGAAATCGACCGAGAGCGATCCACCGCTTGCATAGCCGGCAGCGCCGCCATAGCCACCTCCGCCCGTCGGGACCATCGGCGGCGCACCGCCGCCGATCAGGCCGGGAATTTCGGCGGCCTTCTGCCAGCCGGCCATGCCCTCGGTCCAGACCAGGGTGTCCGGACGCACGACGCCCTGCGCAACGAGGTCGCGGAATTGCCCTTCCGGAAAGGGCCCCTGCTGCTTGCCCTCGGATGCGTAAAACCAACTCGCCATGGAACGTCCCCCTCGAACTTACGTATGTACCGGCCGGGACGCTTCGGTTCACGCCTGGGTTCACCGCATCCATGCCAAAAATGCATTGTGAATGATGAACAGCTGCCCTGTACAGAGGCGGCCGTTCACATGACCGCCCTTGGCCAAACGTTTTTCCGCTTCAATCTGCAACTTTTTTGTGCCATTTGCCCGGAAAGATGCCAGATTGACGCAGCGCCGGGGACATACGGCGCGGCGCATCCCGGGGAATAGGCCTGACCATGAAACTCGTCGTCGCGATCATCAAACCCTTCAAGCTCGATGAGGTCCGCCAGGCCCTAACGGCGATCGGCGTGCACGGCATGACCGTGACCGAGGTGAAAGGCTATGGCCGGCAGAAGGGCCACACCGAGATCTATCGCGGCGCCGAATATGTCGTGAACTTCCTGCCGAAGCTGCGCATCGAGATCGCGGTCGCTTCCGACGTCGCCGACAAGGCGGTCGCCGTGATCACCGCGACGGCGCGCACCGGCCAGATCGGCGACGGCAAGATCTTCGTCACGCCGATCGACCACGCGCTGCGCATCCGCACCGGCGAGACCGACAGCGACGCGCTTTAACACAAATTATTCTTCGATCGCACCGGGCAACGACGCCACAGCGTGCGACGTAACGACTGTGCTGGGGGAAACGACATGGCGGGATATTTGCGCCGCGCAGCCGCCATGGCTGCGCCGATCGGATTTGCGTCGCTCGTTGCTGCGCCGGCGCGCGCGGCGGCCAACGAGACCAGCACCGCCGACACCGCCTGGATGATCGTCGCGACAGCGCTGGTGCTGATGATGACGATCCCGGGGCTTGCGCTGTTCTACTCCGGCATGGTGCGCAAGAAGAACGTGCTCGCCACCATGGCGCAGAGCCTGGCCGCGGTAACGCTGATCTCCATTCTCTGGGTGGCGTTCGGCTACTCGCTGTGCTTCGTCGGCGACGGCCCCTGGATCGGCACGCTCGATCGCTGGTTTCTCGCCGGCATGACCATGGACAGCGTCAACCCGGCGGCGAAGACGATCCCGGAATCGCTGTTCATGCTGTACCAGATGACGTTTGCCATCATCACGGTGGCGCTGGTCGCGGGCTCGGTCGCCGACCGCATGCGGTTCTCCGCCTATCTCCTGTTCTCGGTCGCCTGGTTCATCTTCGTCTACATTCCGCTGGCGCATTGGGTGTGGGGTGGCGGCTTCCTCGCCAGCATGGGCGTGCTCGATTTCGCCGGCGGTCTCGTCGTGCATCTGTCGGCCGGCACCGGCGGCCTCGTTGCAGCCAAGGTGATGGGACGCCGTCACGGCTACGGCACCGAGAATCTCTCGCCGTTCGATCTGTCGCTCGCAGTGATGGGCACCGGCCTGTTGTGGGTCGGCTGGTTCGGCTTCAACGGCGGCTCGGCGCTCGGAGCGAACTCACGCGCGGTGATGGCGATCATCGCGACCCATCTGGCCGCCTGCGCGGGCGCGCTGACCTGGGGCGCGATCGAATGGGCGACGCGGCGCAAGCCCTCGGTGCTCGGCATGATCTCCGGCGCGGTCGCAGGTCTCGGCACCATCACGCCGGCCTCGGGCTTCGTCGCGCCATGGCACGGCATCGTCATCGGCATCATTGCCGGTGCGCTCTGCTACTGGGCCTGTACCTGGCTGAAGCACCGCTTCGACTACGACGATTCGCTCGACGTCTTCGGCGTCCACGGCATCGGCGGCCTGACCGGCACCCTGCTCGGCGGCGTGTTCGCCACCAGCGCCATCGGCGGCACCGCCGGCCTGCTGGAGGGCCATCCGCAGCAGCTCCTGATCCAGTTCTATGGGGTCGCCGTAACCTTCGTCTGGTCGGCGGGCGTCAGCTTCATCCTGCTCAAGCTGGTCGGCCTGTTCGTGCCCTTGCGCGTATCCCGTGAGCACGAGCTGGAGGGTCTGGATATTTCGCAGCACGGTGAAGCCCTGCAGTAGGCGCCGACGCTACGTAAATACCGCCTCGCTGCCCGACACGTGAGCAACATTGTGTCGGGAGCCTGTCTTGCCCTTATTTTCAGCAGGCGTGACCACGTTTTGAGCGCGACGTAATAGCGCACTGCATCGCAGCACCCGCCAAAGGCGAAAACCCCCGTCTTCATAGTCCGTTAGGCAATCCGCCTGATCTGGCACGGCATTTGATTCTAGGGGTCCGGCTGTGCCCGCGTAGTGAAACTTCTCCCTCGTGGCGAACCAGTCGAGAACGCCCGGCCACGTCCGGACCGGGCCCAAGCGGGGATAGGACCCATGAAAATTGTTATGGCGATCATCAAGCCATTCAAGCTTGAAGAAGTCCGTGACGCCCTGACCGCCATCGGCGTTCACGGTCTCACGGTGACGGAAGTCAAGGGGTATGGCCGCCAGAAGGGCCATACGGAAATCTATCGCGGCGCCGAATATGCCGTGAGCTTCCTGCCCAAGATCAAGATCGAGGTCGCTGTCGCCTCCGACCAGGTCGACAAGACCATCGATGCCATCACGTCCGCGGCGAAAACCGGACAGATCGGCGACGGCAAGATCTTCGTCATCAACCTCGACCACGCGGTGCGTATCCGCACCGGCGAGGCCGATGCCGCGGCCCTCTGATTTCGCGCTCAACCTTATCCAAGCAGGAGTAAACAATATGACGTTCAAGCGTCCCTATGGCGCGGGACTGGCGGCTCTCGCAGTCGGCCTGTTCGCTGCGACCGCAGCCTACGCCGAGCCAACGGTCAACAAGGGAGACAACGCCTGGATGCTGACATCGACAGTGCTGGTGCTGTTGATGACGATCCCCGGCCTCGCGCTGTTCTACGGCGGTCTGGTTCGTTCCAAGAACATGCTCTCGGTCCTGATGCAGGTGTTCTACACCGTCTGCGTCGTCTGCGTGATCTGGGCCGTATACGGCTACAGCCTCACCTTCACCGGCGGCTCCGACTTCATTGGCGGCTTCTCCAAGGCCTTCATGATGGGCGTCACCACCGACACGAAGGCCGCGACCTTCTCGGTCGACGCCAACATCTCGGAGCTGATTTACGTCTGCTTCCAGATGACCTTCGCGGCGATCACGCCCGCTCTCATCGTCGGCGCCTTCGCCGAGCGCATGAAGTTCGCGGCGATCGCGCTGTTCGTTCCGCTCTGGGTGACGCTGGTCTATTTCCCGATCGCGCACATGGTCTGGTACTGGCAGGGTCCGGACCTGATCCAGGATGCGGCCAAAGCGTTGGCTGCCGCTACTGACGCGGCGGCGAAGACCGCGGCCCAGGCCAAGCTCGACGAGCTCAACGCCGATGCCGGCTGGATCTTCAAGATGGGCGCGATCGACTTCGCGGGCGGCACCGTGGTGCACATCAACGCCGGTATCGCGGGCCTCGTCGGCGCTCTCCTGATCGGCAAGCGCGTCGGCTACGGCAAGGAGCTGATGGCCCCGCACTCGCTGACCATGTCGATGATCGGCGCCTCGCTGCTCTGGGTCGGCTGGTTCGGCTTCAATGCCGGCTCCAATCTCGAGGCCAGCGGCGGCGCTGCGCTCGCCATGACCAACTCCTTCGTCGCCACCGCAGCCGCCGCGCTGTCGTGGATGTTCGCGGAGTGGATCATCAAGGGTCATCCCTCCGTGCTCGGCGTGATCTCAGGCGCCGTCGCGGGCCTCGTGGCCGTCACGCCCGCCGCCGGCTTCTCCGGCGTCATGGGAGCGATCGTCCTCGGCCTCGTCGTCGGCGTGGTCTGCCTGTTCTTCTGCACCGTGGTGAAGAACGCGCTCGGCTACGATGACTCCCTCGACGTGTTCGGCGTGCACTGCATCGGCGGCATCGTCGGCGCCATCGGCACCGGCATTCTGGTCAACCCCGCGCTCGGCGGCGCCGGCATCATCGACTATTCGGCGATCCCGCCGAAGGTCGCCGATTACGACTTCGCCACGCAGATGCTCGCCCAGATCAAGGCCGTCTGCACCACGCTGGTGTGGTCGGGCGTCGGCTCGGCGATCCTCTTCAAGGTTGTCGATGTGATCGTCGGCCTCCGCGCCAATGTCGAGAGCGAGCGTGAAGGCCTCGACATCACCGAGCACACCGAGCGCGCCTACAACATGTGACCCTCTCCTCCCGGGCGCGGTCTCTTCGGGGACCGCGTCCACAACTACGGTTCGGGCACATACCCGGCAATGCCCTGACCGTTGAGGGGCTCCAGCGCAAGCTGGAGCCCCTTTCTTTTGATGGCTCCGCCTGCAGGCACCTCCAGGGGAGGGTGGACCGTCCATGTACGCCGCTGTCTCCGGCCCCATTATTCCCGCTCTGGACGCGGGCGGCGGCCGATGGTTAATCGCGTCTTAACCTCGCCCTATCTATGGTGAACTGAACCGCTTCCCGCCGGCGCCTATGGTAGCGACCGGCCGTTCCAAGAGTACTGGCGCCCAACGAATGGCTCTGACCGCTTCATCCCGTGCGCCGCAGGGCGGTAATGGCTCCGATTCCGAACGCTCGCCCTTCGTCCGGCTGAACGAGCTGCTGGCCCCGCATCAGCCGGGCAAGCCCTTGATTTCGCTTGCGGTCGGCGAGCCCCAGCATCCCGTGCCCGACTTCGTCGGCCCGGTGCTGGCCAAGCACATCGCCGATTTCGGCCGTTATCCCGCGAACAAGGGTACCGATCCGTTCCGCAACGCCGCCGGGGCCTGGCTGTCGACGCGCTTCAAGCTGCCGCGGCCGCTCGACCCCGAGAGCGAGATTCTCGTCCTCAATGGCAGCCGCGAGGGGCTGTTCCTCGCCGCGATCGCGGCCGCGCGCTATGTCGGCCCGCGTCCGGGCAAGCCCGCGATCCTGATGCCAAACCCGTTCTATCCGGTCTACGGCGCGGGCGCGCTTGCGGCCGCTTGCGAGCCGGTCCATCTGCCGACCACGGTCGAGAACGGCTTCCTGCCCGACCTCGACGCCATCGACGAAGCGACCCTGGCGCGCACGGTGGCGTTCTACTTGGCTTCGCCCGCCAATCCGCAGGGCTCGGTGGCGAGGCCCGGCTATTTCAAACGCTTGAAGCAGCTCGCCGACCGCTACGGCTTCGTGATCCTCAGCGACGAATGTTATTCCGAGATCTACACCCGCGAGGCACCCGGCAGCGCGCTGGAATGCGCCGGCCCCGACTTCACGCGCGTGGTCGCGTTCCAGTCATTGTCGAAGCGCTCCAACCTGCCGGGCCTGCGCGTCGGCTTTGCCGCCGGCGACAAGAGGTTCATCGGCATGTTCCTCGAGCTGCGCAACATCGCCGCGCCCCAGGTGCCGGTGCCGCTGCAGCATGTCGCGACGGTCGCCTATGGCGACGAGGCGCATGTCGAGGAGAATCGGCGGCTGTACCGGATCAAGTTCGACCTCGCCGACCAGATCATCGGCAATCGTTACGGCTATCGCCGCCCCGATGCCGGCTTCTGCGTCTGGCTCAACACCTCCGAGATCGGCGACGACGTGTCGGTGACGCTCAAGCTGTTCAAGGAAGCCGGCGTGCGCGTGGTGCCCGGCAGCTTCCTGGCGCGACAGCAGCCTGACGGATTCAATCCCGGCGCAGGCTATATCCGCCTCGCACTGGTGCAGGACGGCGAGACCACGGCGCAGGCGCTGCACCGGCTGGTCGAGACTCTGGGTTAGGCGGGGCCCGTGAGCATGTCGGCAATCGAACGCGTCATTCCTCTGGTCGGCCATCTGCCGCCCTCGATCCGCGAGGGGCTGGCGCGGCGCATGCGCGAGCTCGCCGGCCTCGGCCTGATCGCGCTGGCGGGCATCGCCGCGGCGGCGCTGATGACGTGGTCGGTGCAGGATCCCAGTCTCAGCCACGCGACCTCGCGGCCGATCCGCAACATCCTCGGCTATGCCGGCGCGATCGGCGCCGATCTCGCCATGCAGATCCTGGGGCTCGGCGCGATCATGCTGGTCCTGACCGTTGCGGTCTGGGGCTGGCGTATGATGACGCATCGGCCGTTCGACCGCGAGGCGCTGCGGCTCGGCTCCTGGATTCTCTGCACGGTGATCGCGGCAGGCTTCGTCAGTTGCTTTCAGCATGGCGGGGCCTGGCCGCTGCCGACCGGCCTCGGCGGCGTGGTCGGCGATGCGCTGGTGCGCGCGCCCGCAGTGATCTTCGGGCCGGCCGGCACGATCTATCGCATCGTGCTGGGCACGATCCTGTTCGCCGCGATGACCGCGACCTTCCTGATCGCCTGCGGCCTCGGCGCGCGCGAGCAAGACGACGAGATCGCTGAGGTCGCCGATGACGACAAGCCGCTCGACGAAGACGAGGAGAGCGATCGGGGTTCGGTCTCGCTGGGCTGGCTGTTCCATGCATTGATGAGCACCAAGGCGCGGCTGATCTGGCTGTGTGGTGCCGCCTACCGCTCGCTGGTCTCGAGCGGACCGAAGACCAAGTCCGCCCAGTTCAGCCGGCAGGAGCCGAATCTCGGCGGCGGCCGCTCGGCGCCGTCGATCTCGCCGCAGTCTCAGGACGAGGACTACGAGGACGAGCACGAAGACGAATTGGAGGACGAGGAGGAGGAAGAGGAGGAGCCCGCCGCGCGCGCCCCGAAGAAGAAAGCCGCGCCGAAGCCCGCTTCCAAGAAATCCTCCGACAAGTTCGACCTCCCGTCCGTCTCCATGCTGGCCGCACCAAAGGCCGGCGATCGCCAGCCGCTCAGCAAGGCCGAGCTGGAGAACAATTCCCGTTCGCTCGAAGGCGTGCTGCAGGATTTCGGCGTGCGCGGCGAGATCGTGAAGGCCAATCCCGGTCCGGTCGTTACGCTGTACGAGCTGGAGCCGGCGCCCGGCATCAAGTCCTCGCGCGTGATCGGCCTTGCCGACGACATCGCCCGCTCGATGAGCGCGCTGTCGGCACGCGTCGCCGTCGTGCCCGGCCGCAACGCGATCGGCATCGAGCTGCCGAACGCGCATCGCGAGAAAGTCTATTTGCGCGAATTGCTGGTGGCGAAGGAGGCGACCGACACGGTGGCGAAGCTGCCGCTCTGCCTCGGCAAGACCATCGGCGGCGACCCCGTCATCATCGACCTCGCGCGCACCCCGCACATGCTGATCGCCGGTACCACCGGCTCGGGCAAGTCGGTCGCGATCAACACCATGATCCTCAGCCTGGTCTACCGGCTGCGGCCGGACCAGTGCCGCCTGATCATGGTCGATCCGAAGATGCTCGAGCTCTCCGTCTATGACGGCATTCCCCATCTGCTCACGCCTGTTGTGACCGACCCGAAGAAGGCGGTGGTCGCGCTGAAATGGGCCGTGCGCGAGATGGAAGAGCGCTACAAGAACATGGCCAAGCTCGGTGTGCGCAACATCGACGGTTACAACACGCGCCTGCTCGAATTGAAGGCCAAGGGCGAGGAGCCGACGCGCACGGTGCATACCGGCTTCGACAAGGAAACCGGCAAGGCGATCTACGAGGAAGAGAAGCTCTCGCTCGATCCGCTGCCCTACATCGTCATCATCGTCGACGAAATGGCCGACCTGATGATGGTCGCCGGCAAGGACATCGAAGGCGCGGTGCAGCGTCTGGCGCAGATGGCGCGGGCCGCAGGCCTGCACGTGATCCTGGCGACGCAGCGTCCGTCGGTCGACGTCATCACCGGCACCATCAAGGCGAACTTCCCGACCCGTATCGCCTTCCAGGTCACCTCCAAGATCGACAGCCGCACCATTCTCGGCGAGATGGGCGCCGAGCAGCTGCTCGGCCAGGGCGACATGCTCTACATGGCGGGCGGCGGCCGCATCAGCCGCGTGCACGGACCGTTCGCCTCCGACGAGGAAGTCGAGAAGGTGGTGCGTCACCTCAAGACGCAGGGACAGCCGGAATATCTCGAAGCCGTCACCGCCGAAGAGCCGACCGAGGACGAGGACGGTGCCGTGTTCGACGCCACCGGCATGGGCGGCGATGGCGGCGGCGATCTCTTCCAGCAGGCGGTCGCGATCGTCAAACGCGATCGCAAGGCCTCGACCAGCTACATCCAGCGCCGCCTGCAAATCGGCTACAACCGCGCCGCATCGCTGATGGAGCGCATGGAACTGGAGGGCATCGTCGGTCCCGCCAACCATGCCGGCAAGCGCGAGATTCTGGTCGAGGAAGAAGACAGCCATATGTGAGGCGAGGAGCCTCTGAGCAACATTTCACGCAAATTCGATATCTGCTTTTGCCCGAAATCACGGTAAAAGGGCGCCCAGCCACACAGGACGACGCGTTGATCAGACATCCGGACATTCGATTCGCTGCCACGATCGCCGCGCGAAGCGCGCGCTTGGCCGGCGTGCTTCTCGTCACCGCCGCGATGGTGACCGCTGCGTCTTTCGCGCAGACCGTGCCGGTGCCGAAGCCCGCGCCGAAGGGGCGTGACGGCGGCGCGACCGCCGGTGGGCCGGCCGTCACCGGCGCGACGCAGGCGCCGCCCAATCCGGTGATCCCGGATCCGCGGCGCAACGTTCCGAGCAGCATCTTCCAGACCTTCGACGCCAACCAGAAAGCGCAGGCGGCCAAGGTCAGCGCCTATCTGTCGTCGCTGCAGACGTTGGTCGGGAATTTCGTCCAGGTCGGTCCCGACGGCAGCAAGACGCAGGGCGACTTCTACATCCAGAAACCCGGCAAGGTACGCTTCGAATATGATGCGCCGAGCCCGATCGACATCGTCGCCGACGGATCCTCGCTCGTGGTGCGCGACCGCAAGCTCGCGACCCAGGACGTCTACCCGCTGTCGCAGACGCCGCTGCGCTTTCTATTGTCCGACCGCATCGACCTGATGAGGGACACCAATGTCGTTGGCGTCTCGGCCGACGACGTCTTCGTCAGCGTCACCATCGAGGAGAAGCAGGCCCTGGTCGGCACCAGCCGCTTGCTGCTGATGTTCGGCGCCAAGGACGGCCAGCTCAAGCAGTGGACCGTCACCGATCCGCAGGGCTACGACACGACGATTGCGGTGTACAATCTGGACTCGAGCAAGAAGCTCGACCCCAACATGTTCAAGATCGATTTCACCAATTACAACACGCCGTCGCGGGGTTGAGCGCTCCGCTG
>NZ_LAXE01000001.1:789952-821287 GCF_003122645.1 Bradyrhizobium sp. SUTN9-2 | reverse complement strand
CAAAGGCGCTCTGCGCCGTGCCCACCACCTCTCCTCACGGCCATCACGGTGGGCACGCTTCGCTTTGCCCACCCTACGAGAGCTCGCTGTGGACAAGCATTTTCCCCACGCCAATCCATGCTAAGACGCATTTCCTATGCGTCTTTCCCTGACAACCTGGAACATCAACTCGGTGCGGCTACGCATCGACCTGGTCGCGAAATTTCTCAAGAGCGCGCGGCCAGAAGTGCTGTGCCTGCAGGAGACCAAGTGCATCGACGATGCTTTTCCGCTGAAGCGCTTCAAGCGGCTCGGCTACGAGCACGTCGCGCTGAACGGTCAGAAGGGCTATCACGGCGTCGCCATCATCTCGAAGATCCCGTTCGAATCGAAGGACATCCGCACCTTCTGCGACAAGGTGGATTCGCGCCACATCTCGGTGTCGTTCGGTGAAAAGGCGGGCATCGCAAAACCACTGGTGCTGCATAATTTCTACGTGCCCGCGGGCGGCGACATTCCCGATCCCGCGCTGAACGAGAAATTCGACCACAAGCTCCGCTTCCTCGACGAGATGAAAGCGTGCGAGCCGCTGCATCCGCGCGGTGAGGACCGCCACATCCTGGTCGGCGATCTCAACGTCGCCCCGCACGAGAACGACGTGTGGTCGCACAAGCAGCTGCTGAAAGTGGTCTCGCACACGCCTGTCGAAACGGAGAAGCTGAAGGCGGCGCTCGCGGCCGGCGAATGGGTCGACGTCGCGCGCGAGCGCATCCCGATGTCGGAGAAGGTCTATACGTGGTGGAGCTACCGCTCCGCCGACTGGACCATCGGCGATCGCGGCCGCAGGCTCGACCACATCTGGGTCTCGCGCGCGCTGAAGGATGCAGTCAGCGATTTCAGGATTCTGCGCGATGCGCGCAGCTGGGAGCGGCCATCGGACCACGTGCCTGTGACGGTGACGCTGGAGGTGTGAGCCGCCCTCGTCATTCCGGGGCGCGCCACTTGGCGCGAGCCCGGAATCCATTCATCAACTGACTCTGCCGCTCAATGGATTCTCAGGTGCGCAATTGCGCACCATAGTTCGCGACTTCGTCGCGCCCCGGAATGACGAGGGCTCAGCTCGTCAGCTTTGCACCCGCCATCAGGATATCACTGGCAATCTGGCTGGAGCGCACCGCGAACTCGTCGCGCAGGCGCACCGCCGCAGCGGGATCGCTTTCGAGCACGCGCTGGAACAGGCTGCGGGCGACGCGGATGACGGAGGAATGCTCCAGCGCGACCGCGCTCGACGGCCGCTTCATCGGCACCACCAGCGCGAGCTCGCCGATCAACGCGCCGGGACCGGCGATCATTTCGGCGCCGGCGCCGTCCTCGACCCGGAAGGCGCCGCGCTGGACCACGAAGCCGGCGTCGGCGTCGTCGCCGAGATTGAACAGCACGTCACCGCGGACGAAATCACGCTGCTCCGAGCCGATCGCCAGCATGCGCAACGAGGCGTCTCCCAACAGGCGCAGTGTCGGGACACGCTCGAGAAGCGCTACATCATCGTCGATTGACATTCAGGTCCGAGGCTCGAAGGCGTGCGATCTAAAACGATTCGCACGCCATCGAAGCGTATCACGGCACCAGCTTGTAGCC
The DNA here is from genome assembly GCF_003122645.1 of Bradyrhizobium sp. SUTN9-2. Classification (NCBI taxonomy): domain Bacteria; kingdom Pseudomonadati; phylum Pseudomonadota; class Alphaproteobacteria; order Hyphomicrobiales; family Nitrobacteraceae; genus Bradyrhizobium; species Bradyrhizobium sp. SUTN9-2. The sequence goes on along the minus strand of NZ_LAXE01000001.1, from coordinate 819,670 downwards.
ACCGGCTTCCGTCACCAGGATCTCCGGGTTGGCGGCGTCCTTCTCGATCTTCTGGCGGAGGCGGTAGATGTGGGTTTCCAGCGTGTGCGTGGTGACGCCGGAATTATAGCCCCAAACCTCCTGGAGCAGGGTCTCGCGCGACACCGGCATCTGGCCGGCCCGGTAGAGGAAGCGGAGAATTGCGGTTTCCTTCTCGGTGAGGCGGACCTTGCGGGCATTGGCCGCGGTCAGCATCTTCGAGCCGGGACGGAAGGAGTAGGGTCCGACCGAGAACACCGCGTCCTCGCTGGCTTCATGCTGACGGAGCTGGGCGCGGATGCGCGCCAGCAGCACCGCGAAACGGAAGGGCTTTGCCACATAGTCGTTGGCGCCGGATTCCAGGCCCAGGATCGTGTCGGAATCGGTGTCGTGCCCGGTCAGCATGATGATCGGGGCCTTGAAGCCGCCCTTCCGCAGCGAGCGGACAACCTCGCGGCCGTCGGTGTCGGGCAGGCCGACATCCATCAGAACCAGATCGGGGGAATTGGCCTTCGCGGCACTGGCGCCCTTGGCGCCGGTATCGACCGCAGAGGCTTCGAATTCTTCGTGTAGCGATAATTGCTCCACCAACGTGTCGCGCAGATCGGTATCGTCATCCACGATCAGGATCTTGCGGGCATTGGCCATGGGGGGTCATCCTTTTGGGGTCCGGCTCGGCGGCACATCCATGCCGCACCCAGCCGCGAGGGGAAGTTTAAGGTCGCCGTGATTATTGTTGTTCGTGTTGAAGTAGTGGGCTGTTACCGATTCACAAGCCAGAAGCACTCTAACTCAGAATAGCAGGACGTTTGGATGAATGTCCTGTAATGAATTCGACATTGCACGTTCACATGAAAAACAAAGCAGCTTCAGTCGGTTACATCAGGAATCGAGGCCCCGGGCCGCTCTCGGCGATCCGCGTTAAGCCTGCTGCCGGCAATCCGCGCCGAGGCTGGCTGACGGCGGGAGCGCTGACCATTCCGGTTGCGCTGGGGCGAGGCGGCATTCTCGCCAACAAGCGCGAGGGCGATGGCGGCACCCCCAGAGGCAGCTTCCGGCCCAGGCAATTGTGGTGGCGGGGCGACCGGCACAGCCGTCCCCGGACGTTCCTGCCGGCCCGGATGATCACCGGCGTGGACGCCTGGTGCGAGGATCCGCGGGACCGCCGTTACAACCAGAGCATCCGGCTCGGCGAGGGGCAGGGCGGCGACCGGCTCCGGCGCGCCGACCATCTCTACGACTTCATCATCGAGATCGACCACAACACCCGGCCCCGCATCGCCGGCCGCGGCAGCGCGGTGTTCCTGCACCTTGCCCGCGACAATTTCGGCCCGACCGCCGGCTGCGTCTCCATGACGAAATCCGCCATGCTGCAATTGCTGCGGCGCCTGGGCCCGCGCACAAAGATCATCATCGGGTGAGGCACACCGCCGTCATTGCGAGGAGCCCTTGCGACGATATTGACAGCGTTCGGGCGGCATCCTCCCTCGCCAACGGCAACTAACGATGACCGAAGATCGCGCTGCCGACGCGCACATGGGTGGCGCCGAGCATGATGGCGGTCGCGAAATCGGCGCTCATGCCCATCGAGAGATTCGTCAAGCCATTGCGCGCGGCGATCTTGGCGGTGAGCGCAAAGTGCGCGGCGGGCGGCTCGTCGACCGGCGGGATGCACATCAATCCGGAGATCGTCAGCCCGTAGGTGTCGCGGCAGCTTGCAATGAAGGCATCGGCCTCGCCCGGGGCAATCCCGGCCTTCTGCGGCTCCTCGCCGGTGTTGATCTGGACGAACAGCTGCGGGTGCCTGTTCTGGGATTCGATTTCCTTGGCTAACGCTTGGCAAATGCTCGGACGGTCGACCGAATGGATGGCGTCGAACAGCGCAACCGCCTCTTTCGCCTTGTTGGATTGCAGCGGCCCGATCAGATGCAGCGCGATATCGGGGTAAGCAGACGTTAACGCCGGCCACTTGGCTTTGGCCTCCTGCACCCGATTCTCGCCAAATACGCGCTGTCCTGCGGCGATAACCGGGATAATTGCATCCGCCGCGAACGTCTTGGACACGGCGATCAGCGTGACCGAGGCGCGGTCACGCTGCGCGTCCCTGCAGGCGCGTGCAATTTCGGCTTCGACCGCGGCGAGCGCGTTTGGTGAATGGCCGGTGACCGGCGCGACGTTGGCTTCCGTCATGACGTCTCTTGGTTGTGACCTTAGCCCGAGTTAGGTCCAATTTTACCGAGTTCAAGAAACAGTTTTTGAACCCTTCGCTTTACCTTAGCCCGCGGGGTGGGTAGCGAAAATGGCAAGCGTCAGTCTCAACCGCAAGCGCGCGAAACTCAAGCAGGTTCTCGGTATCCGGGCGCGGCTTGCGTTGCTCGCGGTGATTCTCGTGACGCCCTTGATGATCGAGCGCATCCGTTCCCTCGAAGACACGCGCGCGCGGCAAGTTGCGCAGGCCGCGGCTGAATTCACCACGGTGGCGAGGCACAGCGCCGATGCGCAGCGCCAGGTAATCTCGTCGGTCGAGACCATTCTGAAATCGGAGGCCTTCATCCGCGCCTCCGCCGGCGGCATCAGCAAGAGCTGCGACGTGCTGCGCGCGAGCCTGCCGTCGAGCCTGCCCTGGATCCGCACGCTTCTGATCGCCGGCCAGGACGGCCGCATCCAATGCGCCACCAACAACATGTATGTCGGCCTCGATCTCAGCGACCGACCGTACTTCCAGCAGGCCCAGGAAACCGGCCGCTTCGTGCTGAGCGACTTCATCATGTCGCGACCGGTACCGTCGCCAACGGTGATGGCGGTCTATCCGGTCTCCGCCTTCAGCGGTGTGGCTGATGCCGTCGTGCTCGCCACCGTCAATCTCGACTGGATGTCGAAGGTCATGAACAATCTGGGCGGTCGCGCCGGCATCACTGCGGTGCTGGTCGACAGCGCGGGCACCGTGCTGGCGGCCCCGGCCGATCAGCACAGCGCGGTCGGCCGTCCGCTCGACAACATGCCGCTGATGTCCGCGATCGCCGACAAGGCGCTGCGCTCTGATCAGGATGAGGGTTCGCTGTCCTTTCTCGCCGCCGACGGCTCCCGCCGCGCGGTCAGCTATATCCGCATCGCCGGCACCAATGCCCGCCTGATCGCCAGCATCGACGAAGACAAGGTGTCCGCAGCGGTCAGCCGCGACATCCGCACCGCCTATCTGCAGCTCGCCTTCGTGCTCATGTTCGTCCTGCTCGGCGCGCTGATCGCCGCCGAAAAGCTCGTGATCAAGCCGATCGAGATGCTCGCCGACATGGCCAAGCGGCTCGGCGAGGGCGACCTGTCGGCGCGCGCCGCGCGCAATCGCCTGCCCGCCGAGTTCGTGCCGCTGGCCCGCGCGTTCAACGCGATGGCCGCGCAGCTGAGCCAGCGCGAGCGCGAGCTGATCGCAAGCAACGACCGCCTGACGGTGATGGCTTCGATCGACATGCTGTCCGGTCTCGCCAACCGCCGCGGCTTCCAGAGCCGGCTGGATTTCGAATGGATGCGCGCGCAGCAATATGGCAGCGAGCTGGCGCTTCTGATGATCGACGTCGACCATTTCAAGCTGTTCAACGACACCTACGGCCATCTCGAAGGCGATTCCTGCCTGACGCGGCTCGGCGAATCACTGTCCGGCATCGCCGCCGACACGATGGGCTTCGCGGCCCGCTACGGCGGCGAGGAGTTCTGCCTGCTGCTGCCGAACACCGACGTAACGCGCGCCGTCGCGATCGGCGAGCAGGTGCGTTCGTCCGTGCTGAGGCTCTGCCTGCCTCACATCACTTCGAACCACATGATCGTCACGGTCTCGATCGGCGTCGCCGCGACCAAGCCGAGCGAATCCTTGCGTCCCGGCGACCTGATCGAAGCCGCCGACGCCGCGCTCTACGCCGCCAAGCATCGTGGCCGCAACAATGTCGTCGAGCACGGCGTGCAGGCGATCGCGACCGGCACGGCCGAGATGATGATGGTGGCGAGCGCCTAAAGCGCTGGTTCTTCACCTCGCCCCGCTTGCGGCGTCTGAACTGTGCACTGCCGGACACGATAGATTCCACATCGTCATGGCCGGGCTTGTCCCGGCCATCCACGCCTTGCCCACAGCACAAAGAACGTGGATGCCCGGGACAAGCCCGGGCATGACGGCCTATCGTCTCGCCCGAGCTAGCCCGCAGCGCCGGCGCGATCGAGCTCGATCTCCGTCACCACACGATTGCGGCCGCCGCCCTTGGCGAGATAGAGCGCACGGTCGCAGCGTTCGATCAGATCCGTGATCGCCTCGCCGACCCGGAATTGCGCCACGCCGATCGACACGCTGATGCCGGGCAGAGTCTCGCCGGTCGAGCGACGCGTGATCGTGCAATCTGCGATCGCGCGCCTGATCCGTTCGGCGATCTCGGCGCAAGCGGCCAGATCGGCGTCCGGCAGCACCGCGATCAGCTCCTCGCCGCCATAGCGGGCCGGCAGATCTTGCGCGCGAACCTTCTCGCGCAGGACCTTGGCCATCAGGCGCAGCACCTGGTCGCCGACACCGTGGCCGAAATTGTCGTTGAACGACTTGAAGTGGTCGATGTCGAGCATCAGCACGCTGAGCGGCTCGCCCCATTCCGCGGTCGTCTGCGCCTTGCGCAGGAATTCGTCGAGGGCCCGCCGGTTCGCCAGCCCGGTCAGCGTGTCGGTCCGGGCGCGCTGCTCGGACCGCGACAGCGAATCGCGGATCACGTCGAGTTCGCGGGTCTTTTCCGCAAAGCCTGCCTCCAGCCGCGTCGCCCGCGTGGCCGCCCGCGCCAGCTCGTTCATGAGCTGGGCAACCAGCAGCTTTGGATCGACGCCGGCCTTGCCCTGGTCAGCCACCTGGCTGATGACCTGCATTTGCGAATGATTGTCGGCGATCGCCGTCGTCAGAAACTCCTTCGCCGTCCCCATCAGCGCCTGCAGCCGCTCGGAGGTGTCGACCACGACGGCACTCACCTGCGGCGCGACGTAGGTCTCGAACAGATCCTGATTGGTTTGGGCGTCGAAGGGACGATTGTGGTCGATCAGGAGATCGATCGCGTTGCGCAGATCGTCATGGCTGCCCGCCAAATACTGGAACCAGACGGCAAAGTTGGCCGGGGTCGGTGCAATCCGCTGTTCGGCCATGCTCCGCATCGCCCGCCCGGCGACGGACGTGGCATAGTCGTAATCGGGATCGTCGAAGCTGGAATCCATGTGCGGTAACGCGACCTTGTCGGGCTGCAACTTGGCATCGACGCCTTAATCACACCCCAACGCGGACCTCGTAGTTATGCGGATGGCTCGTCAAAGTTCCAGAACGCGGCAACCCATTGACCCCTTAAGGTCTTCTATGGCCTAGTCCGCCGTCTTGAGACGGCCGAACCACGAAAACCCAACGATTCCATGACCTCCGAACGCTATAACGCCCGCGACGCCGAACCGCGCTGGCAACGCCTCTGGGACGAGCAGGCGATCTTCGTCTCCGAGAACGACGATCCGCGGCCGAAATATTACGTGCTCGAGATGTTCCCCTACCCGTCCGGGCGCATCCATATCGGCCATGTCCGGAATTACACGCTCGGTGACGTGCTGGCCCGCTTCATGCGCGCCAAGGGGTTCAACGTGCTGCATCCGATGGGCTGGGACGCCTTCGGCCTGCCGGCCGAGAACGCCGCGATCGAGCGCAAGGTCGCCCCGAAGGCCTGGACCTACGACAACATCGCCGCGATGAAGAAGCAGCTCCGCTCGATCGGGCTGTCGCTGGACTGGTCCAGGGAGATCGCGACCTGCGACCCCTCCTATTACAAGCACCAGCAGAAGATGTTCCTGGATTTCCTGCGCGCAGGGCTTGCCGAGCGCGAGAAGCGCAAGGTGAACTGGGACCCCGTCGACATGACCGTGCTCGCCAACGAGCAGGTGATCGACGGCCGCGGATGGCGTTCGGGCGCCGTCGTCGAGCAGCGCGAGATGAACCAGTGGGTCTTCAAGATCACGAAGTACTCGCAGGAGCTGCTGTCGGCGCTCGACGGGCTGGACCGCTGGCCCGACAAGGTGCGCCTGATGCAGCGCAACTGGATCGGCCGCTCCGAGGGCTTGTTGATCCGCTTCGCGCTGGATGCGGCGACGACGCCGGCCGGCGAGAGCGAGCTGAAGATTTTCACGACGCGGCCGGACACGCTGTTCGGCGCCAAGTTCATGGCGATCTCGGCGGATCATCCGCTGGCACAGGCCGCGGCAGCGAAGAACCCTGAGCTTGCGGCGTTCGTTGCCGAGATCAAGAAGATCGGCACCGCGCAGGAGATCATCGACACCGCGGAGAAGCAGGGTTTTGACACCGGCATCCGCGCGGTGCATCCGTTCGATCCCACCTGGAAGCTGCCGGTCTATGTCGCCAATTTCGTGCTGATGGAATACGGCACCGGCGCCATCTTCGGCTGCCCGGCGCACGATCAGCGCGACCTCGACTTCGTCAACAAGTATAATCTCGGCAACACGCCCGTCGTGTGCCCGGAAGGCCAGGATCCGAAGAGCTTCGTCATCACCGACACCGCCTATGACGGTGACGGCCGCATGATCAATTCGCGCTTCCTCGACGGCATGACCATCGAGCAGGCGAAGGAAGAGGTGGCGAAGCGGCTCGAGACGGAGCTGCGCGGCAACGCGCCGGTCGGCGAGCGCCAGGTGAATTTCCGTCTGCGCGACTGGGGCATTTCGCGCCAGCGCTATTGGGGCTGCCCGATTCCCGTCATTCACTGTCCGAAATGCGACGTGGTGCCGGTGCCGGATGCCGACCTGCCCGTGAAGCTGCCTGACGATGCGACCTTCGACAAGCCGGGCAACGCGCTCGATCATCATCCGAGCTGGAAGCACGTCACCTGCCCGCAATGCGGCGGCAAGGCTCAACGCGAAACCGACACCATGGACACGTTCGTGGACTCGTCCTGGTACTTTGCGCGCTTCACCGATCCCTGGAACGAGGCTTCGCCGACCACGCCCGCGGTCGCCAACCGGATGCTACCGGTCGACCAATATATCGGCGGCGTCGAGCACGCGATCCTGCATCTGCTCTACAGCCGCTTCTTCACCCGCGCGATGAAAGCGACCGGGCACATCGCGCTGGACGAGCCGTTCGCCGGCATGTTCACGCAAGGCATGGTGGTGCACGAAACCTATCAGAAGGCCGACGGCAGCTATGTGCAGCCGGCCGAGGTGAAGGTCGAGGTCGGCGGCAACGGACGCCGCGCGACACTGCTGACGACGGGCGAAGACATCGCGATCGGCCCGATCGAGAAGATGTCGAAGTCGAAGAAGAACACGGTCGACCCCGACGACATCATCGAGACCTATGGCGCCGACGTCGCCCGCTGGTTCATGCTGTCGGACTCTCCCCCGGACCGCGACGTGATCTGGAGCGACGAGCGCGTCCAGGGCGCCTCGCGCTTCGTGCAGCGGCTGTGGCGGCTGGTGAACGATGCCGCCACCCTCGGCAAGGCTGCGCCGGCGGCCCGGCCGGCCAGCTTCGGCCCGGACGCCACGGCGTTGCGCAAGGCCGCCCACGGCGCGTTGGACAAGGTCACATCAGGAATCGAGCGGCTGCACTTCAACGTTTGCCTCGCGCATATCCGCGAATTCACCAATGCATTCTCGGAGGTGCTCCAGCGCGCCGGCCAGCCCGCCCCGGATCTCGCTCCAGATTTGGCTTGGGCGATCCAGGAGGCCAGCCAAATCCTTGTCCAGCTGTTCTCGCCGATGATGCCGCACCTCGCCGAGGAGTGCTGGCAGGTGCTTTTTGAGAATGGTCTTGGCCGAAAGGGGCTGGTTTCGGAGGCCGATTGGCCGCAAATCGAACGCGATTTGCTGGTTGAAGACAGCGTGACCCTGGTGGTGCAGGTCAACGGCAAGAAGCGGGGTGAGGTCACAGTTGCAACAGCGGCCCAAAATCCGGAAATCGAGGCTGCCGTTTTGGCCCTCGATGCGGTAAAGCTGGCCCTGGACGGCAAGCCCGTCCGCAAGGTGATCATCGTTCCCAAGAGGATCGTGAATGTTGTCGGCTAGGACCCGTATCGCAGCCCGCTTGCTGGCAGTTGCCGCACTGGCGGCGCTGACGGCCGGCTGCTTCCAGCCGATGTATGCCGAGCGCAGCGACGGCACCCCGGGCCTGCGCGAGAAGCTGATGGGGGTCGAGCTGCCCCCGATCAACAAACCCAATGCGTCCCGCGAGGCCCGCGTCGGCGTCGAGATCCGCAACGCGCTGGCCTTCAAGCTTTACGGCACGGCGACGGGCATGCCCCCGACCCACCGGCTCGACATCCGTTTCACCACCAGCCGCTCCTCCCTGATCGTCAGCTCCGCAACGGGATTGCCGACCAGCGAAAATCTCGGCATCGACGCCCAGTACAATCTGGTCGAAGTCGTGACCGGCAAGTCTGTGATGACCGGCTCGACCTTCTCGCGCGTGTCCTATGACATGCCGGGGTCCTATCAGCGTTTCTCGCGCACCCGCGCCGTGCGCGATGCCGAGGATCGCGCCGCCAACGAGATCGCCGAGAACATCACCACCCGGCTCGCCTCGTTCTTCACCGCGGGAACGTAATACGCTTCCGTCATTCCGGGTTCGCCTTCTGACGAGGCATTCCGGAATGACGAGTATCGGACGATATGGTCGCACTGCGCGGAAAAGAGATCGACGCCTTCCTCGCCCGCCCCGATGCGGGCCGTCCGATCATCCTGCTCTACGGTCCCGATGCCGGCCTCGTGCGCGAGCGCGCCGACGCGCTGATCGCGTCCGGCGTCGACGATCCCAACGATCCGTTCTCGCTGGTCAAGCTCGACGGTGACGAGCTCTCCGCCGAGCCGTCGCGCCTGGTCGACGAAGCCATGACGGTGCCGCTGTTCGGCGGCCGACGCGCCATCCGCGTTCGCGCCGGCTCGCGCAGCTTTGCCTCCGGCATCGAGACTCTGGCCGAGATGAACGTGAAGGATTGCCGCATCGTGATCGAGGCCGGCGAGCTCCGTCCGGAATCGCCGCTGCGCAAGACCTGCGAGAAAGCCAAGACCGCCGTGGCGATCGGCTGTTATCCCGACACCGAGCGCGATCTTGCCAAGCTGATGGACGACGAGCTGCGGATCGCGAATTTGCGCATCGCGCCGGACGCCCGCGCGGCGCTGATGTCGTTCCTCGGCGGCGACCGTCAGGCCTCGCGTAACGAGCTGCGCAAGCTGACGCTCTACGCCCATGGCAAGGGCGAGGTCACGCTGGATGACGTCATGGCCGTGGTCGCCGATGCCTCGGAGCTGAAGCTCGATCCGATCGTCGACGGTGCCTTCGCCGGGCGGCCCGACATCGTCGAGACCGAGTTTGCGAAAGCGATGATCGCCGGGACCTATCCCGGCGTGATCATCTCGGCCGCGCAGCGCCAGGCCGCGTGGCTGCACAAATCCGCGCTGGCGATTGCAGACGGCACGCCTGCCTCCGCCGTGCTCGACGGCGGCTTTCCGCGCCTGCATTTTTCACGAAAGCCCGCGGTCGAAACCGCGCTGCGCAATTTCAGCCCGGCGCGGCTCGCCGCTGTGATCGAGCAGCTGGCGACCGCCGCCCTCGACACGCGCAAGCAGTCCACCCTCGCCGCTGCCATCGCCCAACGTGCGCTGATGGCGATCGCCGCGAATGCGAAACGGCGGGGCTAGACCTCCGCTCTCTCCACGTCATTGCGAGCGGAGCTCTCTCCACCCGTCATTGCGAGCCGAGCGAAGCAATCCAGAGTCCCTACGCGGAAAGATTCTGGATTGCTTCGTCGCTTCAGCGCAAAATTGCTTCGTAATTTTGTCGCGAGCTCCTCGCAATGACGCGTGGAGAGAGTGGCGTGAAAATGGCTCTACAGCGCGCCCTTGGCCAGCCGCTTCATCACCTCGTCGAGCTGATCGAGGTTGCGGTAGTTGATCTGCACGGAGCCGCCGGGATCGCGGTGATTGACGGTGACCTTGAGCCCGAGCGCGTCGCTGACGCGCTTCTCCAGATCGATCGTGTCGGGATCCTTCTCCTTGCCCCCGCTGGCGCGCGCCTTCTGCGGCTTGCGCTCCGGCACGCCCTCTTCATGCGCAAGCGCCTCGGCCTGGCGGACGTTGAGACCTTCCTCGACGATGCGCTTGGCGGCGGCGAGCGGATCGGGCACGCCGATCAACGCGCGGGCGTGGCCGGCCGTCAGCTCGCCGGTCGCGATGAAGGCCTGCACCTCCGCCGGCAGCTTGGTCAGCCGCATCATGTTGGCGACGTGACTGCGGCTCTTGCCGACGACCTTGGCGATGTCCTCCTGGCTGCGTTTGAACTCGTTGGCGAGCGCATGATAGCCCTGCGCCTCTTCCATCGGGTTGAGGTCCTCGCGCTGCACGTTCTCGACGATCGCGAATTCCAGCGCATCGCTGTCGCTGATGTCGACCGGGACGATCGGCACCTCGTGCAGCCCGGCCATCTGCGAGGCGCGCCAGCGTCGTTCGCCGGCAATGATCTCGAAGCGGTCCTGCGCGCCTTTCACCGGACGCACCACGATCGGCTGGATCACGCCATGCTGCTTGATGGACTCCGAGAGCTCCTTCAGCTCGGTGTCCGAAAAGGTGCGGCGCGGGTTGCGCGGATTGGCCTTGATGAATTCGATCGGCACCTTGCGCTGCGCGCGCGGACGATCGACATGCTGAGCCTCGCCGCCGACGTCACCGATCAGACTTGCAAGACCCCGGCCCAGTCGCGAACGCGCTTCGTCGGCCATCGCCAGCTCCCTTGGATTCACGGTGCAGCACTCCAGAACTGAATTATCGTAGGGTGGGCAAAGCGAAGCGTGCCCACCAATTGTGTGCGGAAGACGGTGGGCACGGCGAAGACGCCTTTGCCCACCCTACGGCAGCGTCAATGCGTGGTGCGCAACTCGCGCTCGCGCTGGATCACTTCGGTGGCGAGGCGCAAGTAAGCTTCGCTGCCGACGCATTTGAGGTCGTAGACCAGCACCGGCTTGCCGTAGGACGGCGCTTCCGAGATGCGCACGTTGCGCGGGATCATGGTCTTGTAGACCTTCTCGCCCATGAACTGGCGGACGTCGGCGACGACCTGGTTCGACAGGTTGTTGCGCGAGTCGAACATGGTCAGCACGATGCCGTGGATCGACAGGTTCGGATTGAGCGTCGAGCGCACCTGCTCGACCGTCTGCAACAATTGCGACAGACCTTCGAGCGCGAAGAACTCGCATTGCAGCGGCACCAGAATCGCATCCGAGGCCGCCATCGCGTTGACCGTAAGCAGGTTGAGCGAGGGCGGGCAGTCGATCAGCACGTAGGTGTAGTCGGCGTCCGGCGAGACGTTGTTGTTGAGCGCGCCGATCGCATCGCGCAACTTGAAGGCGCGGCCGGGCGTGGTGCCGAGCTCGAGCTCGAGGCCGGAGAGATCCATGGTCGATGGTGCGATGTGCAGCCGCGGCACCGCGGTCGAGACCACCGCCTCGCGCAAGGCGGCTTCGCCGATCAGCACGTCGTAGGTCGAGCAGGAGCGGTTGCGGCGATCGATGCCGAGCCCGGTCGAGGCGTTGCCCTGGGGGTCAAGATCGACGATCAGGACGCGCTCCCCGATCGCCGCGAGCGCCGTGCCCAAGTTGATCGCTGTGGTTGTTTTCCCCACCCCGCCCTTTTGATTCGCCAGCGCGAGGATGCGCGGATGGCCGTGGGGGACCTCGTCGGTCTTTTGGGCCGTCTGTTCTTGCTGCGGTTCGTCAATCACGCTCATCGCAATTCCCCACTCACCCCTCAACGCCTCAGCTGCGCCGTTCGGCGGCATTGAGCTCCACGATCCAGCCGTCGCCCGTGCGGCTTTGGTGGAGCTGCGGCCGAATATTCCAATATTTAGCGGCTTCGGTCAATTCAGCCTCTACATCTTGACCCTTGGGAAACAACGCTTTTGCGCCCTGGCGCATCAGCGGCTCCGCAAAGCCGATGAGTTGATGTAGCGGAGCCAGCGCACGCGCGGTGACGCAATCGACGGGGCCGGTGATTCTATCCACATTATCCCCGATCTCAGCGAGATGTACGACTCCCGGAGATGTGGTGACGCGGATCGCTTCGCGCAAAAAAGCGGCCTTCTTGGCGATTCGCTCGACCAGATGGACGCTCGCGCCAGGCGTGCCGGCCATAGCGCAGGCGAGCACGACGCCGGGAAATCCGCCGCCGCTCCCGAGATCAGCCCACCGTTTTGCAGCCGGTGCGAGATCGATGAGCTGGAGCGAGTCAGCGATGTGCCGGGTCCAGAGGTTTGGCAAAGTCGATGGCGCGACGAGATTGGTCTTGGCCTGCCACTCCCGGAGTAGCGCGATGTAGCGATCAAGCCGCTCCTCGGTTTCACGTGAAACGGGAGCGAGCTTCATAGCGGCGGTCTTGTCAGCGGCGATGATCGAATCGAGCACCTTGTCGTTGGCCGCGGCCTTGCTGATCTTCGGGCTGGCCACTCCAGGTTCACTTCGCTGCCCGGCGCCCTCACCCGCTCCGGGTCTTCGCGATGGCGGTCGATCTCCGCCCGATCCGCGCTGTTTCACGTGAAACGCCTATGCGATTGGCTTTATGCGATTGCTTTGGAAGTCTTCCGTGCCTCGCGGCGGAGATAGGCCGCGAGAATGCCGAGCGCCGCCGGCGTCATCCCGTCGATCCGGCCGGCCTGGCCGACGGTGAACGGTCGTGCCTTCTCCAGCTTGGCGCGCACTTCATTGGAGAGACCGGGCACGAGCTGGTAATCGACATCCGCCAGCACCATGCCCTCGTCGCGCCGGAAGGCTTCGACGTCGGCGCTCTGGCGCTCCAGGTAGACGTCGTACTTGGCATCGATCTCGAGATGGGTCGCAATGACGGGATCGATGGCCGACAGCTCAGGCCAGATCGCGCGGACCTGGCTCCAGCCGATCTCCGGATAGGCCATCAGCTCGAACGCCGAGCGGCGTTGGCCGTCCCGATTCAGCGACAGCCCATGCTTGATGGCTTCGTTCGGGGTGATGGTCAGGGACTTCGACAACGTCCGGGCAGCGTTCAGGGCGTCCATCTTGGCGCGATGATGCCTGATCCGGGCGCTGCCGACACATCCCAGAGCGATCCCTTTCTCGGTCAGACGCTGGTCGGCATTGTCGGCCCGCAGGGTCAACCGGTACTCGGCCCTGGAGGTGAACATGCGATAGGGCTCGCTGATCCCGCGGGTGACGAGGTCGTCGATCATCACACCGAGATAGCCGTCGGCACGGTCGAACACTGTGAGCGCGGCACCGCTGGCGGAGAGCGCGGCATTCAGGCCGGCGACAATGCCCTGCCCGGCGGCTTCCTCATATCCGGTGGTGCCATTGATCTGCCCGGCCAGGAAGAGACCGCGCAGACGCTTGGTCTGGAGGGTCGGATCGAGCTCGCGGGGATCGATGTGGTCGTATTCGATGGCGTAGCCGGGACGGACCATCCTCACCCGCTCCAGGCCGGGGATGCTGGCGAGGATCGCGAGCTGGACCTCTTCGGGGAGCGAGGTCGAGATGCCGTTGGGATAGACGGTCGTGTCGTCGAGCCCTTCCGGCTCCAGAAAGATCTGGTGGCCGTCGCGGTCGCCGAAGCGGACGATCTTGTCCTCGATCGAGGGGCAATAGCGTGGACCGGAGCTCTTGATCTGGCCGGAGTACATCGGGGAGCGATGGACATTGGCCCGGATCACCTCATGGGTGGCGGACGTGGTCCGGGTGATCCCGCACTGGATCTGCGGCGTCGTGATCCGCTCGGTCATCACCGAGAACGGCTCCGGCGGCTCGTCGCCGGGCTGCATCTCGACTGCGGACCAGTCGATGGTGGTGCCGTCGAGACGCGGCGGCGTCCCGGTCTTGAGACGTCCAAGAGTGAAGCCGGTGCGCTCGAAGGAGCTGGAAAGGCCCATAGCAGGCGCCTCGCCGACGCGTCCGGCGGGCCAGTTCTTCTCGCCGAGATGGATGAGACCGCGGAGGAAGGTGCCGGTGGTCACGACAACGGCCCCTGCCCGCAGCTCCCGGCCGTCGGCCAGGCGAAGCCCGGTCACCCGGCCATCGACTACGACCAGCCCGTCGGCTTCGCCCTCGATGACGGAAAGACCTTCGGTCTGGCGGATCGCGGCCTGCATCGCCGCCGCGTAGAGCTTGCGGTCGGCCTGGGCCCGCGGACCGCGGACGGCCGGACCTTTCCGACGATTGAGAACGCGAAACTGAATGCCGCCGGCATCGCCCACACGGCCCATCAGGCCGTCGAGCGCATCGACCTCGCGGACCAGATGCCCTTTGCCGAGCCCGCCGATGGCGGGATTGCAGGACATCGCGCCAACGGTCGAGAAACGGTGCGTTACCAGAGCGGTCGTCGCACCCATCCGGGCAGACGCAGCCGCGGCCTCACAGCCGGCGTGGCCGCCGCCGATAACGATGACGTCGAAGCTCTCTCGCTCTGTTCGCATGGACGGACTTCTAGCTTAGCGGCGAGAAAGCCGGAAGTAGAAACTCGGGTGAAGTGTTTCACGTGAAACAAGCGCGGTCCAGGTCGGAAGCACTTTCGCGAAAACAACCCCATGCACAGTAGGAGCGGCATTGAGCCATATGGTGTTTCACGTGAAACACGATCGGGAGCTCCAAGCACACAAGCCTTTATCACGTGCCCCCTTACCCGTTACCGGAGCTGCCAGTCGAATGCGGGGCAACCGCATCATACTCCGTCATTGCGAGCGCAGCGAAGCAATCCAGAATCTCGCGGCGGAGGACAGTCTGGATTGCGTCGTTGCAAGGGCTCCTCGCAATGACGAGATTCGAAGCACGGCCGTCGCCTTCGCTCTCTCTGTACATCGGAACGCCCGACCGACATGGCGCCCCGGCGCTGTTTCACGTGAAACAACCAGAAACACGGGCCGGAACCGGACTCCGTTTCACCTGAAACAGAAGAAATGGAACAAGCCCTAGTTCTACAATGAAGATCTAATACTACTTTCCGATGCAGAACTTCTGGAAGATGGCCCCAAGGACGTCCTCGACGTCTACCCGGCCCAAGAGCCGGCCTAGGGCATAGGCGGCCGCCCGCAGCTCTTCGGCCGCGAGCTCCTCGCCGTGTTCTACAAGGTCCAGACTCCGGCTCAAGCTGGCTGAGGCCCGGCTCAACAATTCGCGCTGGCGCGCCCGCGTCACCATGGCCCCCTCGGTGGTTCCGAAGAACTCCGAAGCGAATTTTACCAGCGCCTCGACCAGCTCAGGCATGCCGTCGCCCCGGCTTGCCGAGATCCCGAACTCGCTCGGCCTGGCTGCTCCGACCCTGCCGAGATCAATCTTGTTGCGCACGATCCAGACCGAGCCGCCGGACGGAACAGCACCGTCCGCCAATGTCCAGCGCGAGCGCATTGTATCCGGATCGACGGCTTGTCCGCCCTCCACCAGCCACAGCACCAGGTCGGCGTCCTCGGCGCGCGCGCGGGCGCGGCGCACGCCTTCCTGCTCGACCGGATCGTCGGTCTCGCGGATGCCAGCGGTGTCGATGACCGTGACGGGATAGCCGTCGAGGTCGAGCTGCACCTCGATGACGTCGCGCGTCGTGCCGGCATGCGGCGAGACGATCGCGACCTCGCGGCGCGCGAGCTGGTTGATCAGCGTCGACTTGCCGACATTCGGCTCGCCGGCGATGGCAACGACAAGGCCCTCGCGCAGCCGTTCAGAATGCCCCTGTGCCGCAAGCACTTTCGTGATTTCGTCGTGAAGCGCTCTGATCGCTTTCACCGCCGGCGCCCGCAGCTCCGCCGGCACGTCGCCTTCATCGGAAAAATCGATGCCGGCCTCGATCAGCGCGGAGGCCTCGATGATGCGCTCGCGCCAGTCGCGCGCGCGGTCGCCAAGCAGGCCCTGCAATTGGCGCAGCGCTTGGCGGCGCTGGCGGTCGGTGTCGGCGTGAATGAGGTCGTCGAGCCCCTCGGCCTCGGTCAGGTCGAGCTTGCCATTCTCGAAGGCGCGGCGCGTGAACTCGCCGGGGTCGGCCGCACGCGTATTCGGGATATCGGAAATTGCAGCGAAGAGCGCCGCGAGCACCGCCCGGCCGCCATGAACGTGAAACTCGGCAACATCCTCGCCGGTGGCGCTGGCCGGTCCTGGAAACCAGAGCACGACCGCATCGTCGATCGGCTGGCCCTCGCCGTCCCGGAGCAGCCGGCGGCTCGCCTGTCGCGGCGCCGGCAGCCGGCCCGCAAGCGCCGTCAGCGCCGCGCCGGCTTGCGAGCCGGAGACGCGGACCACGGCGATCGCGCTGGGCGCCCGCCCGGATGACAGCGCGAAAATGGTCTGGTCTCGCGGATACATAGCCTATTTGTCCGGCTGCGGCCGAAAACGCAAACGTCCGTTCTCGCGAGCTAATTGGGTTTTGCTGCACCAGATTCTGCAGCAAATCGATTTTGCACCGCAATATAACCGCAGCATTCTGCTGCAGCTAGCCCGATCGCAGGAGGAGGCCGACCAGAATTTCAAGGATTACTGTTCAATATCAACAGCTTAAGGAGAAACCGAGATCGGGTAGCGGCTGCCGCTCATGCTGCACCTTCGCTGCAGCAAAGCCGCAACAACAAAAGGGGCGCCCGAAGGCGCCCCTGAATACTTTGCTGCAGTGCACTCAGGTATTCATGGAGTCGAAGAACTCCGAATTGCTCTTGGTCGAGCGCAGCTTGTCGAGCAGGAAGTCGATCGCGTCCATCGTCCCCATCGGATTGAGGATGCGGCGGAGCACGTACATCTTCTTGAGCACCTGCGGATCGGTGATGAGCTCCTCCTTGCGGGTGCCGGAGCGCGAGATATCGATCGCCGGGAAGGTGCGCTTGTCCGAGACCTTGCGGTCCAGGATCAGCTCCGAGTTACCGGTGCCCTTGAACTCTTCGAAGATAACTTCGTCCATGCGGCTGCCGGTATCGACCAGCGCGGTCGCGATGATGGTCAGCGAGCCGCCCTCTTCGATGTTGCGGGCCGCGCCGAAGAAGCGCTTCGGACGCTGCAGCGCGTTGGCGTCGACACCGCCGGTCAGCACCTTGCCGGATGACGGCACCACGGTGTTGTAGGCGCGGCCGAGGCGCGTGATCGAATCGAGCAGGATCACGACGTCGCGACCGTGCTCGACCAGGCGTTTTGCCTTCTCGATCACCATCTCGGCGACCTGGACGTGGCGCACCGCCGGCTCGTCGAAGGTCGAGGACACGACCTCGCCCTTCACCGAGCGCTGCATGTCCGTGACTTCTTCCGGACGCTCGTCGATCAAGAGCACGATCAAATAGCATTCGGGGTGATTGTGCGTGATCGAATGCGCGATGTTCTGCATCAGCACGGTTTTACCGGTACGCGGCGGTGCCACGATCAAGGCGCGCTGGCCCTTGCCGATGGGCGCGACGATGTCGATCACGCGTGCAGACAGGTCTTTCCGCGTGGGATCGTCGATCTCCATGCGGAAACGCTGATTCGGAAACAGCGGCGTGAGGTTGTCGAAATTGACCTTGTGCTTGGCCTTTTCCGGATCCTCGAAATTGAGCGTGTTGACCTTCAGCAGCGCGAAGTAGCGCTCGCCCTCTTTCGGGCTGCGGATGTGACCTTCGATGGTGTCGCCGGTGCGCAGGCCGAAACGGCGGATCTGCGAGGGCGACACGTAGATGTCGTCAGGACCCGGCAGATAATTCGCGTCAGGCGAGCGGAGAAAGCCGAAGCCGTCGGAGAGAACTTCGACGACGCCCTGGCCGACAATATCGGTCTCGGCGAGCGCCAGCTGCTTGAGGATGGCGAACAGCAGCTCCTGCTTGCGCATGGTGCTGGCATTTTCGACCCCATTCTCCTCCGCGAACGAGACGAGCTCGGCCGGCGTTTTGGACTTGAGGTCTTCGAGTTTGATTTCCCGCATTGGGGTGGTCCTGTGGGGTAACCTGAAAAGAAGGGGGTGCGAGGAGGCTCTGAAATGCGGACGCGAGCAGGTGCAGGTAAGGTCCGCAGGTCTGGCAAGGTGAACGCCGGTGAGGCTTCAATCCTGATGCGGGGTCCGGCCTCTGGAAGGCTCGGACACAACCACATCCGCCTGCGTTGGGTGGGATATCGATAATATAGAAAATCGCCTAGCGCTCCGCAAGCCGAAGCGCTGAGCGAATCGTCGCGCAGTTTGCCTAGAACGGCTTCACGATCACCATGATAACGATGAAAATCATCAGGACGGTCGGCACCTCGTTGATAATCCGATAGAATTTCTGGCTTCGCGGGCGACGATCGGCGGCGAAATCCTTGACCCAGCGTGAAAAATAGCCGTGGACCGCCGAGAGCACTAGGACCAGTGCCAGTTTGACGTGCAGCCAGCCGAACGAGAACCAATGGCCGGACCAGGCGAGATAGAGCCCGGCGAGCCAGGTGACCATCATCGCGGGGTTGATGATCGCCTTGAGCAGCCGGCGTTCCATCACCTTGAACGTCTCCGACTGCTTCGAGCCGATTTCGGCCTCGCAGTGATAGACGAACAGCCGCGGCAGGTAGAGCATGCCGGCCATCCAGGAGATGACGGCGATCACGTGCAGCGCCTTGATCCAGAGATAGACGTCTTCGAACATTTTCGGGGTCCGGCTTGCTGCCCAGCGCGGGGAACGCTGGGGATAGTAAGAACCCGTTAAGGTCTTACCCCGCACACATATCCCTCCGTAGCGCCTTCCTCAAATCTAGAATCTTAGATTCTTAAGGTTTGAGTCTATGTGACCGTGGATTGGACTCACGCAATTCCGTCCGCGCGTTCACGCGCGCTTGTTCACATCCATCCACATATTCCGGACAGCCTTTGTCGACTTCCGATAAGTCAGCCGGCTTCAAAGGCTTGCGCGATTGTATCGGCAGCTTATCAAGGGACTTGTCCGCGCAATCCCGCTTCCCTCTCGGCGAGGCGTCGGATTTGTCCTGACCGGCAGCGGTGTGAAGAAAATCACGCCTTGTCCCGCCCCTGGTGTCGCACATCCCTTTCCGAGAGGTTAAGCTCCACAGAAATCCACAAACCACCCCAACGAAATTCAAAGGGTTTTTGTGCCGACCTCGAACAATTATTTCCATCTCCACCTGGTCTCGGACTCCACGGGTGAGACGCTCATCACCGTGGCGCGCGCGGTCGCGGCCCAATACGCCAACGTGACGCCGGTCGAGCACGTCTATCCGCTGGTGCGCAGCCAGAAGCAGCTCGACCGCGTGCTTGATGAGATCGAGGAAGCGCCAGGGATCGTGCTGTTCACGCTGCTCGAGAAGGATCTGGTCGCCAGACTCGAGGATAAGTGCAAGCAGATCAATGTTCCGAGCCTGTCGATCATCGGACCGGTGATGCAGCTGTTCGAGGCCTATCTGGGAGCAGCGACCACCGGCCGTGTCGGCGCCCAGCACGTGCTCAACGCGGAATATTTCAAGCGCATCGATGCCTTGAACTACACGATGATCCATGACGACGGTCAGCATGTCGAAGGTCTCGACGAGGCCGACGTGGTACTGGTCGGGGTGTCCCGGACATCGAAGACGCCGACATCGATCTATCTCGCCAATCGCGGCATTCGCACCGCCAACGTGCCGCTGGTGCCGGGCATTCCGGTGCCCCCGCAATTGGAGACGCTGACGCGGCCGCTGGTGGTCAGCCTGCACGCGACGCCGGAACGCCTGATTCAGATCCGGCAGAACCGCCTGCTGTCCATGGGCGCCGAGTCCAGCAGCGGTAGCGATACCTACACCGACAAGCAGTCGGTCACGGAGGAGGTCGCGTTCGCGCGCAAGCTGAGCGCCAAGCATGACTGGCCGCTGCTGGACGTCACGCGCCGCTCCATCGAGGAAACCGCGGCGGCGATCATGAAGCTGTATAGCGATCGCCAGCGCAACCGGCCGTCCGAGTAAGTGTCGCCGATGAGTCTGTGGCGCGGCAAAAGTCCGTTGATCCTGGCCTCGCAAAGCAGCGCGCGCAAAATGCTGCTGGGCGATGCCGGGCTCGACTTCGAAGCCGTCACCGCCGATATCGACGAGCGTGGCATCCAGGCCGCGTCAAAGCTCTCCGACCCGCGCGAGATTGCCCTGCTGCTGGCCCGCGAAAAGGCCAAGGCTGTTTCTGCCTGCTATCCCGGACATTATGTGATCGGCGCCGACCAGACGCTGGCGCTCGGGGGCCGTCTGTTTAACAAGCCGGCTGGGCGCGCCCAGGCGCTGGTGCAATTGCGCGACCTCGCCGGTCAGACGCACGAGCTGAATTCAGCCGTCGCCGTGGCGCAGGATGGCAGGATTCTCTTCGAGGACGTTTCCGTGGCGCGCATGACCATGCGGGGAATGAGCGAAGCCGAGCTTTCGGCCTATCTCGACGCCGCGGGCGACGCTGTGACCAGAAGCGTCGGCGCCTATCAGCTTGAGGGCCTCGGCATCCATCTGTTCGAGCGCATCGAGGGCGACCATTTCACCATTCTCGGCCTGCCGCTGCTGCCGCTGCTTGCGTATCTGCGCAGCGAGCAGCTAATTGCGGTGTAGATGCGAGAGAAGGCTGGGTGCTGATGCGAATTCTCGGACTGACCGGCTCGATCGGGATGGGCAAATCCACCACCGCGAAATTGTTCGCGGAGGCCGGCGTCCCCGTCTACGACGCCGATGCCGCCGTGCATCAGCTCTATGAGGGCGAGGCCGCCCCCGCGATCGAGGCCGCTTTCCCCGGCACCACCGCGAATGGCAAGGTCGACCGGCAAAAGCTGTCGGCGCGTGTCGTGCACGATCCCGCCGCGATCAAGCAGCTCGAGCAGATCGTTCATCCCATGCTCGGCGCGTCCCGGCAGAAATTCTTTGCCGACGCCGAGGCCGCCAAGGCGCCGGTCGTGGTGCTGGACATCCCGCTGCTGTTCGAGACCGGCGGCGAGAAGCGGGTCGATGCCGTGGTCGTGGTCTCGACCTCGCCCGAGCTGCAGCGCCAGCGGGTGCTGGCGCGCGGCACGATGGACGAGGCCAAGCTCGATGCCATCATCGCCAAGCAGATGCCGGATGCCGAGAAGCGCAAGCGGGCCGATTTCGTGGTGGATACCTCACACGGACTTGACCCCGTGCGGGCCCAAATCGCGCACATCCTGGCCGAGGTCGTTAAGATGCCGCAGCGGCGGACCTGATTCGCCGCCTCACACGGCTTCCAAGAGACATGCGCGAAATCGTCCTCGACACCGAAACCACCGGCCTCGATCCGCTGCGCGGCGATCGGTTGGTCGAGATCGGCTGCGTCGAGATCTTCAACCGCATGCCGACCGGACAGACGTATCACGTCTACATCAACCCCGAGCGGGACATGCCGGCGGAAGCGTTTGCGGTACACGGATTGTCGTCCGAATTCCTGGCGACCAAGCCGTTGTTTCACGAGGTCGCCGACGATTTTCTGGCGTTCATCGGCGACGCCCCGCTGGTGATCCACAACGCCTCGTTCGACATCGGCTTCATCAATGCCGAGCTCGACCGCATCAAGCGCACCGCGATCCCGCGCGAGCGCCTGGTCGATACGCTGCTGCTGGCGCGTCGCAAGCATCCCGGCGTGTCCAACCGGCTCGACGATCTCTGCTCGCGCTATTCGATCGACAATTCACACCGTACCAAGCACGGCGCGCTGCTGGACGCCGAGCTGCTCGCCGAGGTCTATGTCGATCTGGTCGGAGCGCGGCAGTCGCAGCTGCTGCTGGCCTCGGACGCCGAGGAGATCAGGGTCAATAGCGCCGGCGATGCGCCGCGACGGCAACGCCCGGTGCCGCTCGCGCCGCGGATTTCCGAAGCCGAGCGCGAGGCTCATCGGGCCTTCATCGCAACGCTCGGTGACAAGGCGATCTGGAACGAGTACCTGCCCGCTCCAGTCGCGCTGGCGGCGGCTCAGGCCTGACCGGCCTGTCCGCCCTGAGCGGCCATTTGCCGCTCCATGTTCTGGCGGTAGAGACCGACGAAGTCGACCGGATCCAGCATCAGCGGCGGGAACCCGCCATCGCGCACCGCCGTCGCAATGATCTCGCGTGCGAACGGGAACAACAGGCGCGGGCACTCGATCATGACCAGCGGGTGCAGGTTCTCCTTGGGCACGTTGACGATCCGGAACACGCCGGCATAGGCGAGCTCGAACGAGAACATCACTTTACCGGCGGTCTCGGCCTTGCCCTCGACCGACAACGTCACCTCGAATTCCTGTTCATTGAGATTGTTGGCGTTGACGTTGATCTGGATGTTGATCTGCGGCGGCTGGCTCTGCGGCTGCAGCGAGCTCGGCGCGTTGGGATTTTCGAACGAGAGGTCCTTGGTGTATTGCGCCAGCACGTTGAGCTGGGGAGCCTGGGCCGCCTCGGGAGGGGTACCGTTACCGTTGGTCATGAAAGTGTCTCCTTACCCGATTGGGGCTGAATTTCGCGGCGGTTGGCTAACATAGGGCCGGCTCGTTCCACAAGGACGAACGGTCCCGGACCGGGAATTCGGGCCGCAATCGCGCCTTTGACGTTCCTCCTGCCTTTTCCGCGAAATTTCGCCTTAAACGATTGAAGATGCGCCATTTCCGGGCAGGATCGGGTTTCCCCTTAAGCATAAAACGCGCTACACTTGACGCTGTGCCAAAAGGCGCCATTGGCCGGGCCAGATTTCGTGCCTACATCCCACGGACCTGACGTGGACCCAAAATGGTGATGTAGACTTGCCGTTTCCGTAAGGAACGGTCTACTGGCCGGATTGATTTTCCCGGCAACGAGCCCTGCAAAGACCAGAAAGCGAATACGACGTGGACATCTACACCATCATATTCCTGGCGCTGGCCGTCTTCATCTTCTTGCGGCTGCGTAGCGTGCTGGGGCAGCGCACCGGCAACGAGCGGCCGCCGTTCGATCGCACCGCCGCCCGCAACGCGCTCGGAGGCGCCCAGGACAACAACGTCGTGACCATGCCGGGCAAGGTGATCGACCAGGCCCCGCTGGCGCCGACGGCCGAGCCGACCGCGCCGTCCGATCGCTGGAAGGGGCTGACCGAGCCGGGCACGCCGCTGGCGCAGGGTCTCGATGCCATCGTCGAGAAGGATTCCAGCTTCGACCCGCGCCATTTCCTCTCGGGCGCGCGCGGCGCCTACGAGATGATCGTGCTCGCTTTTGCCAATGGCGACCGCCGCGCGCTGCGCGATCTGTTGTCGTCGGACGTCTATGAAAGCTTCGACGCTGCGATCAAGGAACGCGAGAAGAACGAGCAGAAGACCGAGACGCGCTTCGTGTCGATCGACAAGGCCGAGCTCGTCGGCGCCGAGTTGCGCGATCGCAGTGCGCAGCTCACCGTGCGCTTCGTCTCGCAGATGATCTCGGCCACCCGCGACAAGGCCGGCAATATCGTCGACGGCAGCGCCGACACGGTCGCCGATATCACCGATATCTGGACTTTCGCCCGCGACACCTCCTCTCGCGATCCGAACTGGAAGCTGGTTGGCACCGGAAGCGCGAATTAAGATCTTCCTGAAGAACGGCGCGACGGCGCTTTGCGCAGCTGCCGTCGCGCTGTCGTCGTTTTCGCTCGGCGCCGAGGCGGCGCGGCGTCACCATCGCAGCCACCACCACCATCTGCCGCGAACGCCTGCCGCTCCGCCACGAGCCTTGCCCTATCCGCAGCTCACCCTGCCCTTCGAAATTCCCGGCGCGCAATATCTGCCGCTGGCCTGGGCGGACGTGAAGGGCTGGGGCGACGACAATCATCTCGCCGCGTACAAGACCTTTCGCGCCAGCTGCAAGCCGATCAATGCGCAGAACGGCGAAGCCAAGGCCGAGCCCAAAGCTTTGGGCACATCGCTGGGTGAGCCCTGCCGCGTCGCTAAAACGCTCGATCTCGCCGACGACGGCAAAGCGAAGACCTTCTTCGAGGAGAATTTCACGCCGCTGCGGATCTCGCGGCTCGGCGAGCCCGAAGGCTTCGTCACCGGCTATTACGAGCCGGTGCTGGAGGGGTCGCGCACGCAGTCCGATGTCTACAACGTGCCGGTCTATCGCCGTCCCTCGAACTTGTTTGTGCGCGGCTACAAGCAGGATGCGCTCAGCCTGCCCAACAAGGGCCCGGTCTATCGCAAGATCGGCCGCCGCAAGCTGGTGCCCTATTACGACCGCGGCGAGATCGAGGACGGCAAGATCGCCGGCCGGGGGCTCGAGATCGCCTGGCTGAAGGATCCGACCGATCTGTTGTTCGCGCAGATCCAGGGCTCGGCCCGCATCAAGTTCGACGACGGCAGCTCGGTTCGACTCAATTACGACGCCTATAACGGCTATCCCTACACGGCGGTCGGTCGCATCCTGATCGAGCGCGGCATCATCCCGAGAGAGGAGATGTCGATGCAGAAGATCAGGGAGTGGATGGCGCAGAACCCCGACGGCGCCAAGGAGCTGCGCCGCGCGAACCGCGCCTACATCTTCTTCCGCGAGGTCAACCTCTCCGACAAGGAGGAGGCAGTCGGCGCGCAAGGCATTCCCTTGACCGCGGGGCGCTCCATCGCCGTCGACAAATCGCTGCATGTCTACGGCACGCCGTTCTTCATCGAGGGCGAGCTTCCGATCGAGTCAGAACGCGCCAAGACGCCGTTCCGCCGGCTGATGATCGCGCAGGACACCGGCTCTGCCATCATCGGGCCAGCACGGGCCGATCTGTTTTTCGGCGCCGGCGCGGATGCCGGCCGTGTCTCCGGCCGGCTGCGCCACCCCATGCAATTCGTGATGCTGGTGCCGAAGAGCCTCGATCCCGCCCCGCGCGCCGCGAAGCTGCCAATCCCGGACCCAAGGCCCGCCGAGAAGATCGCAAAGCTGTTTCCGCAGACCGATCCGGCAAAGACCGGCACGCCCCTCGCCGCGACGGCGCAAGGCAAGACCGAAACAGTCGCCGTCGCCGGCCCGGTTCCGCTGCCGGTGCCGCGTCCCGCGATCGAGCCTGCCCCTGAGCCGCGCCGTCCGGCAAAGAATCGTCCTCAACGCCCGCAATGAAACGGCCGTCCCGTCCGCCCGTGCTGGAGCCTCGCCCCTCGCCGCGCCGTCGCGCGCTGAGCGAGGAGGAGCGCGAGCTGTGGGATCTCGTCGCAAAGCATGTCAAGCCGCTGCGGAAGCATCGCGCGGCCAAGGCGCATGCTACCCCGCGCGCCGAATCTTCGCCCGGGTCCCAGGTGACGAGGACTTCGCCACCGTCAAGGCCGGTTGCCGCTGCACCGGCGCCGCGCGCTGCAAAGCCGTCGATTCCGCCGCTAGCGCCGCTCGGCAAGCGCGAGCGAACCAAGCTGTCGCGCGGCCGCAGCGAGATCGAGGCACGGCTCGATCTGCACGGCATGACCCAGATGCGCGCCCATCGCGCGCTGGCCGGCTTCCTGCACCGCGCCCATCAGGACGGCCTCACCTTCGTGCTCGTCATCACCGGCAAGGGACGCAGTGGCGGCGAAAGCGGCGTGCTCCGCCGCCAAGTGCCGGAATGGCTCAGCCTGCCGGAATTCCGCGCCTTCGTAGTCGGCTTCGAGGAAGCCGCGATCGGCCACGGCGGCGAGGGGCGCTGTATGTGCGGATCAGGCGGGCGAGAGGGTAGCAGTCTCGGCGCATGCGGCTTCCCTTGCCTCTCCCGCTTGCGGGAGAGGCCGGCGCGCGAAGCGCGGCGGGTGAGGGCTCTTTCCTCTTGGGGAATCGCTCTGCGGAGACACCCTCTCCCCAACCCTCCCCCGCAAGCGCAGGGCAATCGCATATGACTTGTGGCGGCGGTCTGCGCGCACGGCTCGTCCTTCGAGACGGCGCTGACGCGCCTCCTCAGGATGAGGCTAATCGGCGTCAGTGCCCGTTGAAACTGCCACCGCGCACTCCGACCTCATCCTGAGGAGCCCGCCTCAAGCGGGCGTCTCGAAGGATGGCCGCAGGGAAAATCTCAAATGCGATAGCCCTGCCCGCAAGCCGGTGAGGGAGCTCACCTTCTCTGAGGCTGGGTCTACCTCTAAAACGGTCGGATGATTCCGACGCGTGGGATCAGCGTGAGGATCAAACCGAAAATGTTGGTCTGACGATCCTCCGCCGGAATCAGCGCAGCTTCCTGCTTGGCCGGAAGCATCTTCACCGCGTGAAGGATCAGGAACATGCAGACCACCCAGTTCGAGATCCAGCGTGAATAGTCGAACACCATCGCGAACATCACGAGATAGGCGACACTGATGCCGACCAGTGCTGCGATGACGAGCCGCTTGTGCAGATCGCTGGCGAGCGCGCCGATCAGGCTGGCAAAGAAGCGCCACAGCGGCGCGTGCAGCCAGATCAGAGCTGCGAACACGGGCACGCCGAGGATGTTATGCGGCAGGCGGCCCCAGGTGTCGGCAACCTCCTTCGCCAGCGGCTGGTACCAGATGTAGGCGAATTGCAAGAGGTCGATGCGCGCAGGATCGGCCATCCGGCTTTTGAGATAGGCGACGAAGTCCGCTTCGGGGACCGGCATCGTTCCCAGAAACTGCGCGGCGAAGAACAGCGCGGAGACAATGGCGAGAGCGACCCCGCCGAAGACAACATTGCTGCGGTCACAACCGTAAGCAAGGTAATGCCGGATCACGACGATGGTGATGATCGTCGGCACGTACATCAAGAGATGAATGTGATGGATCAGCACGAGAACGATCGAGAACAGCGCAGCCGTCGCCACGAAGACCAGCGAGCCCGCCGGCATCAGCAGCAGGATGATCGCCGGCGCGCAGCCATAGATATCGAAATGGCCGAGCGTGTGCATGAAGTTCTTCAGGAAGAACGGCGAACCCGCGGTGAAGACGAACAGCGGCAGCGTTCTCGCCGAAAAACCGAACGTCTTCTGGAACAGCCTGGCATAGAGGCCCAGCGTTGCAAGCCACGTCGCCCCGCCGAGCGCGAACACCAGCCAGACCGGCACCTTCTCGGTGAACAGCGCGACGACGGCCCCGATCAGCGCGCGCTTGATAAAGCCGAAATGATAGTCGACCAGGAGATGGATGTAGGGGACGTAAGGCGGCAGCTGGATCTTGTGAATGAGCACGCCGACGATGACCGCCGCGTTGATCGCGAGCAGGAGCCGCCAGGGATTTTGCAGGATGCGTACGGTCACGCCGCATCAATAGCGTGACCGCTCCGAATCACAAAATGAAGCGGCTCAGATCCGCATTCTTGGCGAGGTCGCCGATGTGCTTTTGCACGTAATCCGCATCGAGCCGGACGGTCTCGCCGTTGCGGTCGGGGGCGGTGAAGGAGATCTCGTCCAGCACCCGCTCCATCACGGTCTGCAGCCGCCGGGCGCCGATATTCTCGACCGTTGAATTGACGGCAACCGCAATGTCGGCCAGCGCATCGATGGCGCTGTCGGTGATGTCGAGCGTCACGCCTTCGGTCTGCATCAGGGCGACATATTGCTTGATCAGCGAGGCCTCGGGCTCGGTCAGGATGCGGCGCATGTCGTCGCGGGTCAGCGCCTGCAATTCGACCCGGATCGGCAGGCGGCCCTGCAATTCCGGCAACAGGTCCGACGGCTTGGCCACGTGGAAGGCGCCCGACGCAATGAACAGGATGTGGTCGGTCTTGACCGCGCCGTGCTTGGTCGAGACCGTGGTGCCTTCGATCAGCGGCAGGAGATCGCGCTGCACGCCCTCGCGCGAGACGTCGCCGCCGACCCGGCCGTCGCGAGCGCAGATCTTGTCGATCTCGTCGAGGAACACGATGCCGTTGTTCTCGACCGCGCTGATCGCCTCCAGCGTCAGCTGCTCGGTGTCCAAGAGCTTGTCGGATTCCTCGTTGACGAGGATCTCGTGCGAGCTCTCTACCGTCAGCCGGCGCGTCTTGCTGCGGCCGCCGAGCTTGCCGAAGATGTCGCCGAGCGAGATCGCGCCCATCTGAGCGCCCGGCATGCCCGGGATCTCGAACATCGGCATGCCGCCGCCCGACGACTGCGTCTCGATCTCGATTTCCTTGTCGTTCAGTTCGCCGGCGCGCAGTTTCTTGCGGAAGGATTCCCGTGTCGCCGAGCTCGCATTGGCGCCGACCAGCGCATCCAGCACGCGCTCCTCGGCGGCAAGCTGGGCGCGCGCCTGCACGTCCTTACGCTTTCGCTCGCGCACCTGCGCGATTGCGACCTCGACGAGATCGCGGATGATCTGCTCGACGTCGCGGCCGACATAGCCGACCTCGGTGAACTTGGTCGCTTCGACCTTCAGGAACGGCGCATTCGCGAGCTTGGCGAGCCGCCGCGCGATCTCGGTCTTGCCGACGCCGGTGGGGCCGATCATCAGGATGTTCTTCGGCAGCACCTCCTCGCGCAAAGAGCCGGTGAGCTGCTGCCGGCGCCAGCGGTTGCGCAGCGCGATCGATACGGCGCGCTTGGCGTCGCCCTGGCCGACGATGAAACGGTCGAGTTCGGAAACGATTTCGCGGGGGGAGAAGTCTGTCATGTCTGATTAGCTAGGGCGGGAGACGGCCAAGGACAAGCCGCATTTTGGGTCAGATGATCGGCGGGCCGGATTGCCATTGCTTCACGGCCTCGATCGGATGGATCAGCATCAGGATATTGAGCGTCAGATTGTCGCGAATGTGGAGCGCCAGCACGATCTCGAAGGCCAGCCCCAGCAGCACGGTCGTGGTGACAGGCAGCGCGCGTGCGGCCAGGAACCCCAAGATCATGGCCAGATTGTCCGAGACCGAATTGAGGATGCTGTCGCCGTAATAATCCAGCGAGATCGTGCCGGCGCGGTAGCGCTCGATGATGAAGGGCGAGTTCTCGACGATCTCCCAGGCGCCTTCGATCAGGATGGCGATGATCAGCCGTGCGGGCCAGGAGAGAGACAGCAAGGGAAACCGCGCGAACAGCAGCCAGGTCAGGCCGTAGAACAGGAAGCCGTGCAGGACGTGTGAGAACGTGTACCAGTCTGCAATCTGCTGAGAATTCTCCGAGCTGTTCACCACGCCGTGCCACAGCTTGATGGTGCCGCAGGCGCAGATCGGCACCCGCCCCATCGCAAGCAGGATCGCGGCCTGCAGCGCCAGCAGCAACAGCGCGATGCCGGCCCAGGCGAGCGGCGGGAAGGTGGTCTTGGCGGCGGGAGTTGCGGCGAGCGTCATGGGTCTCGGATCATCAGGAGTGCGGGACCATCGGGCGTGACGATCTCGTGCTGCGGCACGAAGCCAGCTTTCTCATAGGCACGAATCGCGCGCGCATTGGAAGGACTCGGGTCTATCACGATGCGCGGCACACCGCGCGCGAAGAGCTGGTCGATGAAGGCGCGGATGAAAGCGGAGCCGTGGCCGCATCCGAGCATGTCGGCCTCGCCGATGAACTGATCGAGGCCGCGAGTGCCCACGGGCTGCGGGCCGAAGCTGATATGCCAATCGCCGAGCCGGTAGCACTGCAGGTAGGCGAAAGGCCGGCCGTCAAGGCTGACGATGAACTGCGCCAGGTCAGGATGATCGAGGTCGCCGCCGACGAATTCAAGCGTCTCCGGATCATGCCACCATTCGGCAACATGCGGTGCGGCGAGCCAGCGCCGGATCAGCGGCATGTCGGCCGCGGTCATGGGACGGAAGGCGTAGCTTTGCGTCATCTAGCGTCCACAGCGGTGCTGCTCTCCCTCTCCCGCTTGCGGGAGAGGGTTGGGGAGAGGGTGTTTCCGCAATGGGACAATCCCCCAGAGGGAAGA
>NZ_LAXE01000001.1:762147-789661 GCF_003122645.1 Bradyrhizobium sp. SUTN9-2 | reverse complement strand
GTTTCCACAATGGGACAATCCCCCAGAGGGAAGAGCCCCCACCCGGCGCTTCGCGCCGACCTCCCCCGCAAGCGGGAGAGGTTGCACCGACCGTGCGGAGAGGCACTCGGACAAATGACCCCTCCGCCCTACCCCGTAGCCAGGCTCTCGATCGTCAGATTCCGGTTGGTGTAGACGCAGATGTCCGCGGCGATGTCCAGGGAGCGGCGGACGATGGTCTCGGCGTCCTTGTCGGTGTCGAGCAGGGCCCGGGCCGCCGCCAGCGCGTAATTGCCGCCGGAGCCGATCGCCATCACGCCGGCCTCGGGTTCGAGCACGTCGCCGGTGCCTGTCAGCACGAGGGAGACGTCCCTGTCAGCCACGATCATCATGGCCTCCAGCCGCCGAAGATAGCGGTCGGTGCGCCAGTCCTTGGCGAGCTCCACCGCCGCCCGGGTCAGCTGCCCCGGATATTGCTCGAGCTTGGATTCGAGCCGCTCGAACAGCGTGAAGGCGTCAGCCGTGGCGCCGGCAAAGCCGCCGATGACGTCGCCCTTGCCGAGCTTGCGGACCTTCTTGGCATTGGACTTGATCACGGTCTGGCCGATCGAGACCTGGCCGTCGCCGCCGACCACCACCTTGCCGCCCTTGCGGACCGTTAGAATCGTGGTGCCGTGCCAGCCCGGCGAGCTGTTCTGGGAGTCCTGCATGAATACCTCACTGTCCGGCCTGATTTAGGCGGTCGGGACGAAGGGCACAACGGGCCGTTCCGGGCCGAATTTCGCTCACCATAGGCAGAAGTAGAGGTCCGGCCGGCCGTTCCCGCAGTAGCGAAGGTGTCATTTGGCTGTTAAGAGACTGGCGTTTTCGGCTCCCTAGCTAGGATGAAAGCCAGCTTTCAATGCGCACCGCGACGATCAAGCGCAAGACCAAGGAAACCGACATCGAGGTCTCCGTGAACCTCGATGGCACCGGCGTGGCCAATATCGCGACCGGCATCGGCTTTTTCGACCATATGCTCGATCTCCTCGCCCGCCATTCCCGCATCGACCTCACGGTCAAGGCGGTGGGCGATCTGCACATTGATTATCACCATACCACCGAGGACACCGGCATCGCGCTTGGCCAGGCGGTCAAGCAGGCGCTCGGCAACATGGCTGGTATCACCCGCTACGCCGGCGTGCACATCCCCATGGACGAGACGCTGACGCGCGTGGTGATCGACATCTCGGGCCGCCCGTTCCTGGTGTTCAAGGCCGACTTCCCCCGGCACAAGATCGGCGAGTTCGACACCGAGCTGGTGCGCGAGTGGTTCCAGGCTTTTGCCATCAACGCCGGCGTGACTCTCCACGTCGAGACCCTATATGGCGATAACAGCCATCATATCGCCGAGTCCTGCTTCAAGGGTCTGGCGCGGGCACTGCGCGCGGCCGTGGCGATCGATCCGAAGGCGGCGGGCGAAATCCCGTCCACCAAGGGCTCGCTCGGCGGCTGACATCTTCCGTCTTGCGGCGAACGCTGCTGGCGGCATCACTGAATTTCGAGAACGGGGCATCACCATGCCTGTCTACACAGTTCACGCTCCCTCACCCGCAGGAGCCGACCCGCGCGCGACCGACAAGTTCGTGTTCGTGCGCGACGGCTTTCATTTCTGGGCGATGATCTTCGGTCCGTTCTGGCTGTTGTGGAATCGGCTGTGGCTGGCGCTGATCGGCTATCTGATCTTCCTGGCCGCGTTCAACGCGGGGCTGTCGAGCCTCGGCGTCGGGCGCTCCTCGATCTTCTTCGCCGATTGCATCGTCGCGGTGCTGATGGGCCTCGAAGCCTCGAGCCTGCGCCGCTGGACCTTGTCGCGCGGAAAGTGGCGGCAGCTGGATATCGTCGTCGCTGATGACAGCGACACTGCGGAGCGCCGCTTTTTCGAACGCTGGAGCCAGAAGCAGAACGGCAGCGCTGGCGATCAATGGGCCGTCGATCGCGGCGGCCCGCCGCCGACCCGCAATGTGCCGGGTCAGCCATTCTCGAACCCGCCGCCGATTCCGGCCGGCGGCATCATTGGGTTGTTTCCAGAACCGGGAGGGTCAAGATGAGCGTCGCCATCATCGATTACGGTTCCGGCAATCTGCATTCCGCCGCGAAAGCCTTCGAGCGCGCCGCGCGCAGCCTGGAGAGCCCGCAAAAGGTCTTTGTTACCAGCGATCCGGACCAGGCTTACGAGGCTGACCGCCTGGTGCTGCCCGGCGTCGGCGCCTTTGCCGATTGCCGGCGCGGGCTCGATGCCGTCAACGGCATGGTCGAGGCCATCACCGAAGCGGTGCGCGTCAAGGCGCGGCCGTTCTTCGGCATCTGCGTCGGCATGCAGCTGATGGCGAGCCGCGGCAAGGAACACGTCGTCACCGAGGGCTTGAACTGGATCGGCGGCGACGTCGAGAAGATCACGCCGCGCGATGAAAGCCTGAAGATCCCGCACATGGGCTGGAATACGCTGGACCTGCTGCAGGAGCATCCGGTGCTGAACAAGCTGCCGCTCGGTCCCAAGGGCCAGCACGCTTATTTCGTGCACTCCTATCATCTCAACGCCGCCGACGAGGCGGATGTGCTCGCGCGCGCAGACTATGGCGGACCCGTCACGGCGATCGTCGGCAAGGACACCGCCATCGGCACGCAATTCCACCCCGAGAAGAGCCAACGCTTCGGGCTGGCCCTGATCTCGAATTTCTTGCGATGGAAACCGTGATTCTCTTTCCCGCGATCGACCTCAAGAACGGCCAGTGCGTGCGCCTCGAGCAAGGCGACATGGCGCGCGCGACCGTGTTCAACCTCAATCCCGCCGCGCAGGCGCAGAGCTTTGCCGCGCAGGGTTTTGAATATCTCCACGTCGTCGACCTCGACGGTGCCTTCGCCGGCAAGCCTGTGAATGCTGACGCCGTCGAGGCGATGCTGAAGACGATCAAGATTCCGGTGCAGCTCGGCGGCGGCATTCGCGATCTCGCGACCGTCGAAGCCTGGCTCGACAAGGGCATCACCCGCGTCATCATCGGCACCGCTGCGGTGCGCGATCCTGAATTGGTGAAAAGCGCCGCCAAAAAATTCCCCGGCCGCGTCGCGGTCGGGCTCGACGCGCGCGACGGCAAGGTCGCGGTCGAAGGCTGGGCCGAGACCTCGCAAGTGACTGTGCTCGAGATCGCCAAGCGCTTCGAGGATGCCGGCGTCGCCGCCATCATCTTCACCGACATCGCGCGCGACGGCTTGCTCAAGGGCTTGAACTTAGAGGCGACCATCGCGCTGGCCGATGCCATTTCGATTCCCGTGATCGCCTCCGGCGGCCTCGCCTCGATCGAGGACGTGAAAGCCATGCTGCGCGCGAAGAAGCTCGCCGGCGCGATTGCCGGCCGCGCGCTCTATGACGGCCGGCTCGATCCCGCCGCCGCCCTCACCTTGATCCGCGACGCGCGCAGGAGCTGACCCATGTTCAAGGTGCGCGTGATCCCCTGCCTCGACGTCAAGGACGGCCGCGTCGTCAAGGGCGTCAACTTCGTCGATCTCAGGGATGCCGGCGATCCCGTCGAAGCCGCCATCGCCTATGACGCCGCCGGCGCCGACGAGCTCACCTTCCTCGACATCACCGCGACCCACGAGAACCGCGGCATCATGCTGGACGTGGTCCGGCGCACGGCGGAAGCCTGCTTCATGCCTGTCACCGTCGGCGGCGGCGTGCGCGAGGTCAACGACATCAAGACGCTGCTGCGCGCCGGCGCCGACAAGGTGTCGATCAACAGCGCCGCGGTGTCGCGGCGCGAATTCGTCAAGGAAGCCGCTGAAAAATTCGGCGAGCAGTGCGTGGTGGTCGCGATCGATGCCAAGCGCGTCAAGCGTCCGGGCGGCGACCGCTGGGAGATCTTCACCCATGGCGGGCGCAACTCGACCGGCATCGACGCGATCGAATACGCGCAGGAGGTGGTTTCGCTCGGCGCCGGTGAAATCCTGCTCACCTCGATGGACCGCGACGGCACAAGGCAGGGATTCGATATTCCGCTGACCCGCGCGATCGCCGACAGCGTTCCCGTTCCCGTGATCGCCTCGGGCGGCGTCGGCAATCTCGACCATCTCGTCGACGGTATCCGCGACGGGCACGCCACCGCGGTGCTGGCGGCTTCGATCTTCCATTTCGGGGAATTCACCATTCGTGAGGCCAAGGAGCACATGGCGCGGCGTGGGCTGCCGATGCGCCTGGATGCCTGACGACTCCGGTTCGTAACGATGCTAACATTGGCGGACGGGGATGGCCGCCGTGGCCAAATCTGTTGCCAAGCTTGCTTTCAAGCGTGTTTCCGAGTGAGTCCGATGCCGCGTTTCACGATCCATGATCTGGCCGAAACCATCGACGTCCGCGCAGCGTCCGGCGGCGAAGCATCCTATACCCGCAAGCTGCTCGACAAAGGCCCCGAGCATTGCGCCAAGAAGTTCGGCGAGGAAGCAGTCGAAACCGTAATCGCTGCAGTCGAAAACGATCGCGCGCATCTGATCGCTGAAAGTGCCGACCTGCTCTATCATTTCCTTGTGCTGCTGAAGGCGCGCGGCATAAAGCTGGAAGAGGTCGAGGCCGCGCTGGACAAGCGGACCTCGATGTCGGGGCTGGAAGAGAAGGCGTCGCGCAAGGGCGGCTAGGCAAGGGCGAATAGATCGCAACGGAAAGGCGGCGTCATGGATATCCGCGCACCCGAGCAGCAGTACAATCCCTACCGCGTTTATACGCGTGAGGAATGGGCGCGACTGCGCGACGATACGCCGATGACGCTCGAGCCGGGCGAGTTCGACCGGCTGCGTTCGCTGCACGATCGCCTCGACCTGCAGGAGGTCGAAGACATCTATCTGCCGCTGTCGCGCCTGTTGTCGATCTACGTCGATGCCATGCAGCGGCTGTATTACGCCGAGCGCCAGTTCCTCAACATCAGGGACCGCAAGGTGCCCTACATCATCGGCGTCGCCGGCTCGGTGGCGGTCGGGAAATCCACCACGGCACGCGTGCTCCAGGCCCTGTTGGCGCGCTGGTCGCCGCGGCCGAAAGTCGAACTGATCACCACCGACGGATTTCTCTATCCCAACGCGGTGCTCGAGCGGCACGGCATCATGCAGAAGAAGGGTTTTCCGGAGAGCTACGATCTGCCGATGCTGCTCAACTTCCTCTCCGACATCAAGGCTGGCCGTCGCCACGTCCGCGCGCCGGTCTATTCGCATCTGACCTACGATATCGTGCCGAACCAATGGGCCGAGATCGACCAGCCCGACATCCTGATCGTCGAAGGCGTCAACGTGCTGCAGACCGGCAAGCTGCCGCGCGATGGCAAGGCGGTGCCGGTGGTTTCCGACTTCTTCGATTTCTCGGTCTATATCGACGCCGACGAGGCGGCGCTGCGGCAATGGTACATCAAGCGCTTCCTGGCGCTGCGCGACACCGCATTCACCAATCCAAAATCCTACTTCAACCGCTATGCTCTGTTGTCGGACGAGGAAGCCACCGCGACCGCGATCGCGATCTGGGAGCGTACCAACCTCGCCAATCTCGAGGACAACATCCTGCCGACCCGGCCCCGTGCGACGCTGATCCTCAAGAAGGGCGCCGACCACACGGTGGAGAGCGTGGCGCTCAGGCGGCTGTAATCGCCTTGGTGCCCGGGCCCTGCCCATTCGCGCAGAGTATCTTTTGATGCAGACCAACGATGGGTATTCCGCTATTCCTTGGAAAACGGCGGGGGCACACCATGGTTGATCGTCTCAGGAGCGCTGCGGAGCAGCTGGTAGCTCCGGTCTGCCCGGACTGCCATGTCGAGATGAAGTGGTTCCGCTCGGAATTGCTCACGGACGAGCCGACCCCGGTCATCGCGCATCTCTTCGTGTGCCCCCATTGCAAGCGCGCCGCGCAGGCAAATACCGTCTTCCGGGGAGGCCAGACGACGCCGGACAAGCTGTCTGCACCGCGCTTTATTGTCTCTGCTGCATGAGATTGCGCATCGGCCGGATCGCCCGCTCCAGGCCCGGCATGACGATCATTTCGGGGCCCCCTGTTTCGACTTCGAGACGACGAAGATGTGCCACGTCGTCAGAAACATTGCAGCGACGAGCGGGCCGATCACGAACCCGTTCGCTCCGAACGTCGCAAGGCCGCCCAGCGTGGCGAGCAGCACGATATAGCTCGGCATCTGGATCGACTGGCCGACCAGGATCGGGCGGAGAAAATTGTCCGCAAGGCCGATCACGAAGGTGCCGAAAGCGAGCAGGATGAGTCCCTTCGTGACCGAACCTGCCACAAGCAGGTAAAGCGCAACCGGAACCCAGACCAGCGCGGAGCCGAGCACCGGCAGCAGCGAGAGCAGCGCCATCAGCGCGCCCGCCAGCAGCGGCGCGGTGAGGCCGAGCAGCCAGAAGATGAGCCCGCCGAGTGCTCCCTGTATCAACGCGACGAGAACGATCCCCTTGATCGTTCCACGAACCGCCAGGGTGAAGACATCGAGAATTTCCGCGGTATGGTTCGGGCTCAGCGGGAGCGCCTCGCGAATGCGGGCATTGAGCTCGTCACCGTCGCGCAGCAGGAAGAACAGCAGGTACAGCATCACGAGCAGGCTTGCGACGAACTCCAGCGTCACCTGACCGATGTTGATCGCGTGCCCGGCCAGCTGTTGTCCGGCAGGGACGACGAGACCCGACAGGCGTTCCCTCAGGGCCGAAAAATCGATGCCGGCCAGGCGGTCTCCGAGCGACACAGCCCAGGCGGGCAGCGCGGATTTCAGCTGCTGCAGGGGATGAGCGAGGCTGATCTCCCCGCTCTGAACGCGCTGATACAGCTCCCCGCCCTGGTCGATCAGCGACGCGATGATGATCGCCACGGGGATCAGGACCATAACGACCACCACGATGACGGTGACGAGGGCGGCAAGGTTGTGCTTTTCGGGCACGGATTTCAGGATCCGTCGATAGAACGGGGCGAAGATGATGGCCAGCAGCGTGGCCCACAACACGGCACCGGAGAACGGCCAAAGCACCCAGACGAACGCGACGGAGATCGCGCCGAGCAGGATGAGGAATGAACGGTTCTCCGATGTTCTCACGTGTTCGCCAGCTCTTCGCTCGTTCGCCAGATGATGTCCGTAGCACAACATCGTGGCGGAGCGGCAGGTCCTCACCTGCCCGCTTTCGCGATCCAATCCGCAAGCGTGATGCGCCCTGCGAAGGTGGCGGGGCCCGAGCTGCCGGCCTTGTAGACGAAGGCCTCGCCTTCCCCGACGTTACCGGCGTCCTTGCCGAAGGCGTCGGCGATGTTGGTCTTGTGGGTGACCAGGACCGTGTTGGTGCCGGCCTGCGGCGGCGCATCGACGAGCTGACGCACGGCCTGCCCGGCCTTGGCATTGGCGCCGGTCGGGTTTGCCATTCCCGATGCGCTGGCGTTGCTGCTGTCGGTCAGGGCATCGACCGGCTTGACCTCACGGCCGGAGATCAGCTTGCCGGCCTCGACCGCTCGGTTCAGCCGGCTGGTGTAGACGTCACCGACGGGGATCGCGAGGTCCTTGATCGCCGTCCCGATCTGGCGCGCCGCGTCCCTGCCCTTCTCGCTGAGCTGACGCTGGGCACTCATGTCGTCGAACTTGAAGGGATAGACATCCTTCTGGCTGTCGTCAGTCGCGGTGTGTCGGAAGATCAGGACGTAGCCGCCCTGCTTGAGCGACGAGATGAGGTCCGGTGTGTCGGCGGCTGCGTGGCGGGAGATTCCAGCCAGGAGAACAATCAGGGCGAGGCGGCAAAGCACGTTCATGCGCAAATCCTTTGGTTGCAAAATGCCCCCGGTGGGATCGTGACGCGCAACGCGCTCGATTTCAATTGCGATCGTCAGACGAGATCAGGTTCCCGTGAGATCCGGAACCGTCTGGTGCCGGGGATGCGGCGAGGCCCGCCAGCGCCTCCTCGAGCTTCTCACGGTCGACCGGCTTGATCAGAAATCCGTTCATGCCTGCCTCGAAGCAGGCATAACGATCCTCCACCAGCGTGTTGGCGGTGAGCGCCAGGATCGGCGTCCGGGAATCGCCCAGCGCGGCCTCGTGCGCGCGGATGCGCTTTGTCGCCTCGATGCCGTCGAGCTGCGGCATCTGGATGTCCATCAGCACGAGATCGTAGGGCGTGCCGGCCGATGACGCGGCGAGCCAGGATTCCAGCGCGGCCTCGCCATGGACGGCAATGACGACGCGATGGCCGAGCTTGGTCAGCAGCGAGCGCATCAGCAAGGCGTTGATTTCGTTGTCCTCGGCGACGAGAATCGACAGGCCTTTCGCCGGCGCGGGGCCGGCGGAGGCCGGCGGCGGCTCCGGCGCGAGATCGGGCGAGGCGACCTCCGGCGTCAGGGCAAGGCGTGCGGCGAGCGAGGCCGCGCGCAGCGGCTTCACCAGAAAGCCGGTGAAAGCCGGCGACAGCTTCTCGTGGCGCGAGCTCGACGTCAGCAGAACGAGGCGCTGCAAGGCATGCGCGCGGGCGGCCTCACCGAGCTGATCGGCCGCGGCTGGGCCGATCGCCCGATCGATCAGCACCGTGTGCCAGGAGCGTTCCGGCAGCAATGCTTCGGCGACCGCCGCATCTGCAACCAGGCAGGTCTGGCCGCCCCAGCGTTCGAGGCGCCGCGCGATGAGCGAGGCTTCGATGCCGTCGGCGACGAGGAGCATCGACTTGCCGGTGAGGTCGGGACTCGGAAATGCGGTCTGCCCAGCGCCGCCTTGCGACGGCGGAAGCGGCACCGCGACCTCGAAGGTCGAGCCCTTGCCCGGCTCGCTCGTGAGCGTGATCCGGCCGCCCATGCGCTTGACGATGCGCTCGCTGATGGCGAGGCCAAGTCCGGTGCCGCCATAGGTGCGGGCGACGCGCTCGTCGGCCTGCTCGAATTCGCGGAAGATGCGCTGCTGGGCTTCGGCTGCGATGCCGATGCCGGTGTCGCGAACCAGGAAGCTGATTTCGGTCGGCCAGATGCCGGGCTCGACGATCAGTGCCACGCCGCCGCTGCTCGTGAACTTGATGGCGTTGCCGGCGAGGTTGAGCAGCACCTGGCGCAACCGCGCGGCGTCGCCGACCACTTCGAGCGGCAGGCGCTCGTCGACATAGGCGGCGATCTCGAGCGTCTTCGCCTGCGCGCGCGGCGCGAGCAGCTCGGTGATCTCCTCGACCAGGGTCGAGAGCGCGAAGGGACGTTGATCGAGGTCGAGCTTGCCGGCCTCGATCTTGGAATAGTCGAGCAGCTCCTCGATTAGCGCCATCAAGGCTTCGCCCGAGGTCTTCACCGCCCTGGCATAGGTCGCCTGCTCCGGCGTCAGATCGGTGTCGAGCAACAGGCCGCCCATACCGATGATGCCGTTCAGGGGGGTGCGGATCTCGTGCGAGGCCATCGCCAGGAAGCGCGACTTGGCGCGGTTGGCGGCGTCGGCCTGGTCGCGCGCGTCGGACAATGCGCGCTCGGTCTCGGTGCGGTCGGTGACGTCGCGTCCGACGCTCTGCAACTCGGCGGGCTGGCCGGCATCGAGGCGGACATAGCCCTCGCGCCAGGCGATCCAGCGCGCGCCGAGCGGGGTTGCGATCTTCTGGTCGTGGATGCGCGTGCCGCTGCTCTCGCGGGCACTGTCGCCCTGCTCCAGCACGTCGAAATCGAATCGCGTGCCGACCAGCGCGCTGCGCGCCTGTCCCGCGAGCGCGCAATAGGCCTCGTTGGCAAAGGTGATGCGGCCGTCGGTAGCGCGCAGCACGATGAGGTCGCCCTGCTGCTCGAACAGGCTGCGGGCGCGCTCTTCGGCTTCCTTCAGCTCCCAATTGCGGTCGATCAAGGCCTCATTGTGGGCGGCGAGCGTCCGCAGCCGCTTATTGACGAAGCGCAGGCGCATGCTCAGCGTCGCAAGGCCGAGGCAGGCGAGCGCGAACAGGAAGCTGGCGCCGATCGCAAAGGTGTGGGGATCGTAGCCGGAATTGTCGGACCGGCTGCCTGAGACGAAACCATAGGCGCCGCCGAACGTCGCCGAGAAGATCATGAAGGAGCGGATCGCGAAAGCGAGCCTCGGATGCCGTCGCCTGAAACGACGCATGCGCACCTTGATCCGGAACGTCCGACCCATCGCAACCGACCCTTGCCTGAAACCCCGCCGCCGCGTGCGACGATGGCCCGCCGACCTTGCGAACAAATTGCGGCGGTGGCGCCGCCTCCGAACAGGGTTGACGAGACGTTAACGGGTCAGAGCATGATCCGGACCCGAAGGGCCGCGTTAGCGAAAAGTGTGCAGCGGTTTTCCTTCGCGACAAACGCGGAACGTGTTTGCGCGGAGATCATGCTCAAACACAAAGCTCTAAAGCGATGCCGCCTGGAAGCGGCCATGGCCGCTGCGGGCGCCGACGATCAGCGCCGCCGCCTCGCGCGGCGAGAACGTCTTTGAGCGCACATAGATGCGGTAATCCGCCGGTCCTTCGCTGGAGAGATAGACCACCTGGCCGCCGTCGACCGGCTGCGCGGCGATCGAGACGAGACGCGTCGAGGAGCTGGCCTGGCAGGTGTCAGGCTCGGAGCCGAGGCCGTCGTCGACCACGGCGAAATCCGCGGTGTCGGCATCCTCGGTGATCTGGACCCGCACCGTTGCCCGCGCGGGATCGTCGGTGAAGGCAACATGCACACCGGCGGTCCAGAACAGCGAAGTGAGCTCGACCGATGTGTCGCCCAGCGCGATGCAGGGATGCGACACCGATCCGATCTCGGCGCGGGCGAACACCGCAGCCGCCAACAGGGGAACAGCCGAGGCCAGGAACTTGAAACGCAACATGACGCTCTACTCGCTAGGCCCCGGGAACTCACAACCGAAACGCGTCGGGCCTTATGGTTTGCAGAGCGTAAAGGAAAGTCGTTACCGCCGGGTTGATGCGCGGAATGATCAAGCCAGCTGGCGCACATCCTCCGCGAGTGCGCGGTACGACAGCGCTTCGGCGAGGTGCAGCCGGCCGATCTTGTCGGCATGGTCGAGGTCGGCCAGCGTGCGCGCCACCCGCAGCACGCGGTGATAGCCGCGCGCCGACAGGCGCAGGGTCTCCGCGGCGTCGCGCAGCAGTTTTTGGCCCTGCGCGTCCGGCTTTGCGATCTCCTCCAGCACGGAGGCGGGGGCTTCAGCATTGGTGCGGACATGGGGCAGGCCTGCATCCGCATAGCGCGCCAGCTGGATGTCGCGCGCCGCCGCCACGCGGGCAGCGACCTCGGCCGATCCTTCCGACGGCGGCGGCAGGATCAGGTCGGCGGCCGTCACCGCCGGCACCTCGATGCGCAGATCGATGCGGTCCATCAGCGGACCGGAGATGCGCGCCTGGTAATCGCCGGTGCAGCGGTCGATGCGGCCGCGCTTGCAGGCATAGCCGGGCTCAAACGCATTGCCGCAGCGGCAGGGATTCATCGCCGCGACCAGCATGAAGCGGGCAGGGTAGGTGACGCGATGATTGGCGCGCGACACCGCGACCTCGCCGTTCTCCAGCGGCTGGCGCAGCGAATCCAGCACGCGCGGATCGAACTCCGGCAATTCGTCGAGGAACAGCACGCCCTGATGCGCCAGCGAGATCTCGCCGGGCTTGGCGCGCGCGCCGCCGCCGGTGAGCGCGGCCATGCTGGCGGAATGGTGCGGCGAGCGGAACGGGCGCCGCGCCGTCAGCGCGCCGCCTTCGATCTCGCCGGCGACCGAGGCGATCATGGAGACCTCGAGCAGCTCGCTCGGCGACAGCGGCGGCAGGATCGAGGGCA
Source organism: Bradyrhizobium sp. SUTN9-2 (assembly GCF_003122645.1). Classification (NCBI taxonomy): domain Bacteria; kingdom Pseudomonadati; phylum Pseudomonadota; class Alphaproteobacteria; order Hyphomicrobiales; family Nitrobacteraceae; genus Bradyrhizobium; species Bradyrhizobium sp. SUTN9-2. The sequence goes on along the minus strand of NZ_LAXE01000001.1, from coordinate 777,891 downwards.
GGCGCGCGGCCAGCATCGATTTGCCGGCGCCCGGCGCGCCGATCATGAGGATATGGTGGACAATTAAATTGCTAAATGTTAATGAGACCAAATGGTTATAGATCGCCCGGAAGTCCGTCCGAAGGCTTTTTCATACGTCAGGATGTCCACGGACCTTCAACTGAAGGGCGATAGCCTTCGCCGTCAGCGTGAAGCCTCCCGCAAATACGCAGACCGGCACGGCCTGGAGCTGATCGAGGATATCGACCTCCACGACATCGGTGTCTCGGCCTACAAGGGCAAAAATATCGCATCCGGAGCCTTCGGAAGGTTTCTGGAGGCCGTTCGGGACGGGAAGATCCAGGCTGGCTCATACCTGCTCGTCGAATCATTTGACCGAATGAGCCGCCAAGAGCCGGTGGTCGCCCTGAAACCGTTCATTGAGATCGTCGAAGCGGGTCTGGTCCTGGTCACGCTAGATGATGAGCGCGTATTCCGTGGCAATATCAGCTTCGAAGATCTGATTATCTCGATCGCGAAAATGAGCAGGGCGAACGAGGAATCGGCCCGGAAGAGCGACCGCCTATCACAGGCGTGGAAAGCAAAACGGGCCAGCATTGGTCAGAAGAAGCTTACGGCCCGCTGTCCGAGCTGGCTGCGCCTCACTGCAGATCGTACCGGGTTCGACGTGATCGATGAGCGTGCCGCCATCGTCCGCCGCATTTTCGACGAGGCTGCTTCCGGGATCGGCACGTTTACGATCGTCCGGCGCCTGAACGAAGAGGGCGTTCCGACCTTCACCGGGAAGGGTGGATGGCAGAACTCGACGGTCAACAAGATCCTGAGTAGCGCGGCGGCGATAGGGACGTTCCAGCCGAATCGCATGGAGGGAGGCAAGCGGACGCCCCATGGTGATCCAATCCGCAACTACTTCCCCGGGATTGTTCGCCAGCCGGTGTTCGAGGCAGCGCAGCGTGGTCGGCTGGAACGCAAAACGAAGCCTGAACAGGGCAGGAAGGGTAGTGGCGGGCCGAAGGGTAAACACTTCACCAACCTGTTCTCGAAGCTGGCGGTCTGCGACTACTGCGGCAAGCCAATGCACTATCAAAACAAAGGCACGCCGCCTAAGGGCCAGTCGTACCTCGTGTGCTCGAATGCACTCCGCAATATCGGATGCGAAATGACCGGCCGATGGCGCTATGACCAGTTCGAGTCGACGTTCTTGTCGTTCGTTGAGCAGCTTGATCTAGGTTCGCTGGTCCGGTCGAGCGAGCATTCGAGCAAAAGAAGCGAGCTCGCCTTCCAAATCGAGGCGGTCGAAGGAAGAATCAACCTCCTCCAGGAGAAGGTGCGACGTGCCATCGATACCAGCGTCAAACTCGCGGAGTTCCGGAGCGAACTTCTAGCGGAAATCATTAGGAAGGGAGAGCAGGAGCTTACCGAAGCGAAGAACACGAGGCAGCAGTTGCGCCACGAGATAGCGATCCTCGACCAGACGGCACTGACTTACTACCGCAGCCCTGATCAGGTCGCCGAGCTAATCGAGCGTGTGCGGGCGGCCAGAGGCGGTGACGTGTATAAGCTCCGTGCTCAGATCGCATCGAGGCTACAATTGTTGATCAGCGAGCTACGCCTGACCGTGGACCCTGACACTCAGAGCTTTGAGGTCGTGTTCAGAGACGGCCAAGGCATGATTCTGTTCGTCAATCCCGAAGACCCGACGAAGTTCATCCAGAAGGTCACCGGCACCGCACCAGATTTCGAGATGATTTCCGCTGATGGGACGACCATCCAGTTGCCGGCGGATGAAGCAACTCTGGACGGGAAATAAAGATTCCCAAACAGGTCACTCAGAGAGGTAATCTTTCCCCGATGGAAAAATCACCGCTTTCGGCCGGGCAATTGTTGGTAAAAATGAGAGTCGGCCAACAACTCGACGAATTCATTACCGCGCCGCTGTGACTGGATGGTCTCGCAGCGCAATTGGCCTTCGAGGGCTCCTTTCTGAGGATGAACTATGGATCAAGAGAATGAGAAATCATCTGAAACAAGCAACGAATTTGAAGACAACCTGGTGGCCGTATGGGCGAAGGCGGTCGATACGCAGATGCACTTTAACGAGATGAGTGTGAAATCGCGGCAGCTGGGGCTAACCTTTGTCGCAGCAGCACTTGGCCTTGCGGTTTTTCTGTTCTCGCGCGGCGGCTCGGAAGCCCGGTTTGCGTTCTCGGCCACAATTCGTGGGCATCACTTCGAGTTTCATGTCGCCGAGTTCATAATATTAGCAGCGGCGGCATCGGTTTTCGCGGTCAAGTTACTTGACCTGGGCGTGTATCACAAAATGCTCCGCGGAGCGGTCGCTTTCGGCGAAGATTTAGAAGAAACACATCTTCGGAAGATGTTCGGATTGAGTAAGGGAATGACTCAAGCAATATCTCACTTCAGCCGACATTCCGACGCTGTTGCGTCGATCGCAGAAGGACAAACGACATACTCGGGCTCGAACCGCCGAAACGCCGAGCAGAAGATTAACGGCTTTTACTGGACGGTCATCTTCGCGCTGGTTGCGTGCGCTGTGATCATGTTCGTTATCGGCAATGACTTGATCTGATGCACAATGAACAGATTTTCATTGATCATCTTCGATTTGGATAACACAGTCTATGACTGGTATGCCGCCTTCCTGCCGGCCTTTTATGAAATGGTCCGTGTAGCAACGGGGATAATCGGCTGTGACCAGGAGCAGCTTCTTGGAGAACTACAGCAGGTCCACATACGACATCACGACGTAGAGCACCCCTTCAGTTTGTACGAGACTGCCATAGTGCAAAATCTCGCTGCGTCTATGGGAGAGGACGTCGTGTGGCAGCTCTTAGACCCGGCATTCCATGCCTTCAACAAGCTGAGAAAAGAAAATCTGAAGTTGTTCCCGGAAGCCAAGGAGACGCTAACAACGTTGCGCTCGCGTGGCGTCGACCTGGTGGCGTATACCGACAGCACCTATTTCGCGGCTTGTGGAAGAATCGAGCGTTTGGGCCTCTCTGACTTCTTCAAGCAAGTCTATTGTCGAGAACGCGGCGAGAGCCAACGACCGCACCGATGGCCGATATTAGACGGTGTGCCCGTGACAGACAAAGTCACAGAAATTCCCTCTCATGAATCGAAACCCAATCCTCGCGTACTGCAGGATATCGTAGCGAAGCAAAGCTTGCCGATGTCCAGTGTCGCTTATGTCGGTGACAGCTTAGCCAAGGATGTTTTGATGGCTAAGCGCGCCTCTTGTTTCGCTGTATGGGCCAAATACGGAGCACATACAGATCGGCAGATGTATAATAGCTTGATCCGCATATCACATTGGACAGCAGCGGATATACAGCGAGAGAAGAATTATGCAAACGAGGCAAAGGACGTGACCCCAGACTTTGTGTGTGAGCGATCCATTTCCGAGTTGCTAGCTCTCACTTAGTCGCGTAGAGCCTCTCTTAAAAGGTAGTTCTTAACTGTCTGCGGGTAGAATCTTCGCCCGGTCGCCGTCGCGATTCCCGCATCGTTCAAGTGCCGCGCTATCTCGCTGTAAGAACGCCGCAATACATCCGCGTCCAGTTTTTCCCTGAGTTGGGATGCAAATTCATCAGCAGCTCTGCGATTCTTGGCAGCCAAATTCCTTCCATTTGAACCGAGACTCTTTCCTCGACGTTTCGCCTCAGCCAAAGCCGCTTTAGTTCGTTCGGAGATTAGTCGGCGTTCTTCCTGGGCGAGCGCAGCGAATATGTGGAGCTGAAAGTCCGTAGCGTTGGGCATCTCGGCACAGACGAGGCCGATGCCTTGTTCAAGAATATTAGCAATGAAGCTGACTCGTCGCGAGAAGCGGTCGAGGCGAGCGATTACAATCTTCGCGTTCTCTCGTTTAGCCAACTGAATCGCCAGCTGAAGCTGGACGCGTGAGTCGTCCCTCCCTGACTGAACGTCACAAAATTCAGCGATTAGCATTCCAGGACCTGCGACAAAGTCGGAGATCCTGCGTTTTTGAGCAGCTAAGCCAAGTCCAGACTTACCTTGGCGCTCTGTAGAAACGCGGTAATACGCTATGAATTTTATCAATGCGCCGCCCTCGATAAAGATAGGGGCGCTTCTTATGATCCAGACGAAGAGACAACAGAGGTGATGGCATCTGATCAATCATTTCAGAAATTGCGACGACAAATGCGTAGCTCCTGGTCCCAATAGCCACCCACTGACTAATTGGGGGTCATAGTGGGCCATGCGAGACCGAGGTCGGAAATGCGGTGGTTTGAAATCGAAGGAACGGCGATGAATCAGAGGCTCGGGAAGCGAAAGCGCAAACTGCAACAGCAGGCGACGCCGGTTCACAGAGGAGTGCCAAAAGCACGACGTTACTTTCATGGCGGAAGAGCTGGTTACAAAGAGATATTGCCACCATCGCTAACCGGCGCCGAGCAAAATGGAGTAGTTCCCGACAACGTCCGGCGGAAGGATCGCGTTTACGTCACTACGGACATTGCCGCTGCTATCGTTTGGGCAGCGCAACATTCTTCACCGATGCTCTATGAAGTCGAGCCAAAGGGAGCGATTGAAGCCGACCCTGATCACAAGGGCGTCGACACATCATTTCAGTGCGAAAAAGCCGAGATTGTCGCCCTTCATGCGATCCCAGAGGAAACGCTTCAGCAAGCGCGCTCGGCGTTGCTCAAGTAGCGCCTGCACGATCTACCAAGACCAATTAAGATTGCAGACTGATTCGATGCTAACGGTAGAGGCTGTCAGCATTGCACGATCAATTTTCGAAAAGCAGCCCAACCATAAATAAACTCTCTCAACTCGCGCACTCGACTGACGGCGTCGTCTTTGCCCGACCGCACCGCAATCGTTGCATGGGCATGCAAGAGCCTATTTCCAATGCCTAGATAGTCGGGATAGGCGCTCGTGTCTGAATAACCGGGGTTGAGCCATTGTACGTACATCTGGAACTCCTCCTGAAGAACGTACGCAACGGTGCTCGACACGCGATCAACATACTGCATTGAGCAAAGGACGACCCTCGCTGTCTGATCCCGCAGCACGTCTCCGGCATATTGGTCCCGCTCCTCATTGGAGCCACTGATCAGAAAAACCTCGACGCATTCATTAGGCCGCAACTCCAAGAAGCGTGACGAGCCGCTGGTCCGTACCGTTCGGCCAAAGAGTTCATTCCAGGTATGGCTCTTGCCTGAGTTTCGATGTCCAAGCACCGATACGAAAAGCCGATCTGCCAAGTAAGCCTCCCTCACGGACGCGGCGAATGAGCCGGACAGCGTTTCAATAGCGCGAAGAAACTGCACGTGTCGGATAGCGCGGCAGTTAACTGTTTGAAAACCCTCACCTTCTCTCGTGAGTGTGGGTTGTTCGTGATCCAATCCCCGCAGCCAAGCCGCCTAACGAGCATCCTCGAGCGCGACGAATGGCAAAAAAAGTTGCGGGGAAACCGTTTCCCCGTAAGTATTGCTATTGACCAAGTTCCCCGACGCATGGCACAAACGAAAACGCCGGCAGGGGTTCCATCCCTACCGGCGTCCGTAACCGAGCATAATGGAGAACACCATGCTCAATACCACTCAGCTTACAGTTCGCATCGCAGCAGTTCAAGGAGCTTTCGGTCATAGGCTCTCGACCTATTCAACCCAGGTCGGTCCCCGCTCCCTGGAAGCCTTTTTGGGCCACGACCCTCGCTCACGTCTGTGGAAGAAGCTCGACCCTGAGTTGAACGAAATCTACTCCCAGCTTCAACGGCTGACTACGGCCGATCGCCTCAGGGGCATTCAGACCTATATCCAAAAGCGTTTTTCGAAACTGGCCGTGATTTGCGGGGCGTTTCCCGCAATTTCGGTGGCCGTGAAGAATCATCTCCGTTTCGAGCCCTTCGACAAGGGAAATGATCTTGCGGGCGCTGGGACGCTTCACCTCGACATGTCGAAGTCCAACAGCCGAATCGTGCTGGATGGGTTGGCCCGTGTCTCTGGAGTGATTGAGTTGGTCGAGCTGGCCAACAGCGAGAACCTTTCGGTTCAAGAGAGGGGAGACCTCAACGCTCTTCTCGAGGAGTTTTCGCTTCCCGTGGTTATCTTCGCTCCTCGTGAGGAAGGTAGGCCACTCGACATGCGGGAGATGCGACAGCTCTTTGCAGATTTCAACTTCAAACAGAAGTCCATCAGCCCGAGCATGGCGATCGCTGCGGACTCGAGCGACCTGTACATCGAAGCTACGCGCCGCTTGGGTACAGGTGGCGTGATCAACGCCAACGGGGGCATGGAGTTGAGCAGGGCGTCTCTCGGCTCAAAATCGACCGCGTTGGTCGTTCAGCAAAACCTTCTTCGTTTCGTTCGTGCGGCGGCCGAAGGAGACACGTTCACTGAAGCTAAGATGAACGTCGAGAAGATCAACGGCCGTCTCAACGAGTCCAACCTCGACAGTTTTGTTCAGTCGGTTGACAGGTACTTGGGAGGTATGGCGGCCAGTATGGGTAAGGAGCGCTTCTCCGACACGAAGAACGCAGTCCATCTGAGCGGACCGGGCTGGGGCGCTCTGGGGTCCATCTTTTATGATCTGGACGTCATTCTGGGAGAGCAAGACCTCGATGGCGCCGGTCGTAAGCTTGGTGAAATTGACTGGCAACGCAGTTCACCGTTCTGGCAGTCAGTCATGCGCGAGAAGGTCGTGCGCGGTACGCCGACACTCACGTTCATGGGTGGCGGTCACGAAAGCCGGCAAGCAATTCGGAGAAAGGCCCATGAGTACCTCGGCACCTGGGACCGGCTGCAAGAAGTTTTGAACTCGGAAGATGCCGAAGTCGACGAGACAGAGGCTGCATGACGGTCAACTTGAGGCGGCCCAGTAGGGCCGCCTCAAGCCTTTGCAAAGAAAAGAACAGCTTCCGTCGCGCCAGGATCACGCTTGTATAGCTTCGTGTAACGATTGATACCTGCCATCGATCTTGGAATTCGAAAATCCTCTCTTCGATAAAGATCGAGCCCGTTTGCTCCGAACATATCAACCATCACCGCCGGCAAATCGTTGTGGATGTCCTTATAGAAGGAATCCTGAACGACGAAGACAATGCTTCCACTGCGCCTGACGGTCTTAGAAAGACTGGCGATGGATCGCGACATTTTATCGAAATAGTCGAGGTGCGTTCGGTAGTAGTATCCGGCTGACGCTTTTGACGGATGTCGTCGAATTCTGCGGAGGAGCTTATTGCAGGTCGGGCCCCACTCATCTTTAGGGGACAGATCTTGGACAGGCACCCGAATCGATCCAATCATCTGCCGGCGCAGTTCGTTGATCTCAACGTCGGCGAGTGGCGCTAGGACAGCAAACTCAATCCGCGTTGCAGATGTGTAGTCGATTCGTGTGCAGTATGGAGGCGAAGTCAGGATGAGATCGACACTGGCACGCTTTAGATTTGGCGCCGTGCTGTCAGCGACTCGTAGCTGCGTTTCGGCATATCGTCGAGAGACCTTGCCATCCTCCCGGTTGCGTAGAGCGGAAGCCATTCCCTGGAGATTGCTTTTGAAGGCCTCAATTAACAGACTCGGACGTTCCGATATCTTTTGATCGTCATCGGAAGGAAACTTGAGCCACGTCGGGTTTGAGGACTGCAATCGGCGAGCCAATTGGCGACACAGGGCGAACAGCGCAACGTAAAACGTAGCTGCAATACCAGACAGATTCTCTAACATCACCCCTTCAGTGGATATCGTAAGGTCGCTTACGAGGTACTCTCTAATGCCGCATTCGATAGAGCGTATTGTTGCGGCTGATCTCCTCGAGAACCACGCGAGCAGCGGATCGGATGCGTCGACTTCCTGAGATGAGGATTGCGATCGTCTCACCACATGATCTGCCAGCGCCCCAATGCTGTCAGCCTCGCTTGACGCCAGCAGGCGAGCGCGGGCGATCGTTACCATGACGGGGTTCAGGTCAAGCCCAATAGCATCGAACCCCAACTGCGCGGCAGCATACGTGGTGGTCCCGCTTCCGTTCCATGGATCTAAGACAACCGAACCCTTTCTAAGGCCGATTTGATTGATAACCGACGACGCAAAAGCTTCCGGATAACCAGCATAGTATGGGAAGAATCCTTCCCAACCCTTTTGGAGCCTTCTGTTTTGCTTCGGAGATGGAAGTGGTTCGCCCCTGAGGCTCAATTCATTCCCTCATGAACTTTCGCGATGATTCGTGGATGCAACATCACTCATTTCGTCGAGTCTGGCACCATCGAAATCGGAAAAGATAACTGTCAAATGAGTGGGGGCGCCGAGCGCGGCATACGGTGGATTGCAATTCGGCTTTCTTCATCGACCGGTTAGCTCCGTCAAGAGCAAACCAGCGTTTATGATTGACGGAACGCTATAGGCGGCTCAAGACGGCGCTTCTCGCCCGTATGCTCTGCATCCGATTGCGAGTTGGAGCCTGTCGCTAAGGAGCCTAGCGCAGGTGCACAGGAACAGGCTGCTTAGGCAGGATGACGTGGCCGTTCTGCACAACCACGAAGTAGGTGAGCAGGGCAGCGAATGCCGCGAATGCCAGCCAGTAGACGGCGCCGACCAAGAAGCTATGGCTCCGCAATGATTTTAGCGTCCGCTTGTCGTTATCTGCCTTCTCGGTCGTGAGCACGCCTTTAAAGACCGATCCTCGTTCATTGATCGACCGAAAATCGGTGAACAAGAGTTGCGCTTCGATGAGCCGGATTGCCCGTTCGCTCAGGTGAATGATTTGCCGGTTGCGTCGATCCAAGCCAAAAAAGAAGATTGCCAACAACGCGCCGGCGCACGATGCAATCTGCCCCGGCATATAGCCGACCATCTCCCGTTCCTTGAACAGGTAGAAGCATCCTCCGAACATGAATGGCGCCAGGATAATGAAAAAGTGGAATAGCTGGGTCCGTTGCCGAGCGTGGAAATCGAAATAGCGCCACGACAGCTCGAAGCGCATTTTCTCAAACTCCATAGTAGCCCGCGCATCCTCCGGCGGAGTGGCGCGCGAGAGAATTTCAGTCAATTGCATTTCCTGCCCGTTCTATTTGCGGCGATAAAGGTTTCAAACAGGTCGGAGCTCTCAGTCTGACGATAGTCTGATCTGCTTGCCTACGTGTTCACGCCAGAGGCCGAGCCGCTTGATTCTGTAGTCGACCAACTCGGATGAGGTCCCGAATGCAGCAGCGATCTGCTCCGAAGAGCGCTTCTTGCTCACCGCAGCAACAATGGCTGCTTTCGGTAGGAGCGTCGCCGAGGCGAGATAGTATGCGTCGTGTTCCTCGGCCTTGTCATAGGTGCGTCCGTAAGAGTCAGCGATCCGAGCAATCTTCGTAAGCTTGTGCCCGAGCAAGATGTGCCAGAATTCTTCCAGCAACGTGACCCGCTGGCGCTCGACGGTATGTGTATCGTTCAAGAGCACAGCCCAATTCTCGTTATCAGGATCAAGGGGCACACTCATTGCGGACCATTCGCCGGCGGCTTTTCCCCTCAGCTGACTTATCGTTCGAGCTTCTAAACAGTCTGCCTTCCCGAGGGGAATAACCCGGATGCCGTCTACTTCAACGCGAAGACTGTCCAGCGGCTCATTTTGCGATAAGCCGAGATCTGCTCTGAACTTCGCTGCGGCTCGTTCAAGCTCTTCTTTTGACAGCGAATCACTATTGGTGGGGGAGTTGTCCTCGGTAACTTCCTGTCCTGGCGAATTGCTGCGGCGTCCCATTGATTGGACCAAACGCTCGGCCGCCGTTAACAGCGTGTGCACTGTCGAAGACTGAATATTCTTCCCCGCACGGAAGTGCACGAAAGCGACCTTATCGAATCCGAGCCCGGCTTCTTCTGCATCTGCACCGAGCCACTGCAGAAGCCTGATCTTCGAATTGTTGTCCGGTTGTCCCTCTCCACGTTCGATTCTGGCCAACGTAGAGAAACTTACCCCGATCGCAGCTGACAGAGCACGGATGCTGAGGCCTTCGGCCTCCCGCTTCTTTCTAATAGCGAGAACTAGCTTTTCTTCAGATGTGGGCATCGGTTTCCGTGCGAATGACACGCCTTGACACGTCGGACCATCCGGCCCAGCATGTGCGTATGACACAGATTCGCACATTTCCGATTCCAGGTGAAGCCGCCTTGGCGCCGGAGGCTCGATCCGTGTTGGAGCAAATCGGGGCCGCCTTAGACGAGCGCCGACCGCTTCGAGTGCATGTTCACGGGCAAATCGCCCTGGATTACCCCCAAACCGCCTCAGCCAAGGAGTTCGGCAATGAACGACAAGGAAAGACACGATCCGCAGCCCGATCACGGGAGAGGTCCGCCCGACGGAAAGGGACAGCCAGTGGATCACGGTCGGCCGGTCCCCCACCACGGGTCGGCGGCGACGTGCTCCGCGCTGCGTACGAGGGCCAGTTAGAATGCGTTACCGAAGCGTACCCCTCGCTTCGGACTTTCCCCGACGACGACGGAATGTGGCTCCTTGCGAGAAGCTCGATCATCCCGGGCTTGGAGCGGGAAGCCACGTTTCTTGTCGCTCTTCCGTACCGATCAGAAGTAGGTCCCCGAGCATGGGGATTTTGGGCGGCTGCTGGGTCGTGTAGTTGGATCGGACCGCGACACACCAACTTCCAAGACGGATCGATCTGCGCCTTCTCCCCAAATGATGGAGCTTGGTACGAGGGCGGCGATCTGAGAACACTGATCGATCTCTATAGCGTCTGGGCCGCGCGCCATCTGTACCTTGAAGTTTTCGACCGTTGGCCGGGAAAGCAATATGGACTGATTGGCTCCGATCCCCTGGTGCAGGCCTACTATCGGCTGCGCGAGTGCAAGGACGACGAACTCTGCGGATGCGGCTCAGAAAGTCGGCCATATGCGGAGTGTTGCAAGATCTCGGATCAGCGAATGGACCTCCTCGAAGGAGCGTCCCGCTTCCTACGACACGTGCCGGGTGGATTTTCAACTCGCCGACCGCCACTATCCGTCGTGGAGTTCGTTGAAGGCCGATCCGAGATTCCGCGAATGAAGAGCGTCCATCTTCAAATCGCGACTCGCTGAGCAGCGCCGCGGAACACGTGGAAAAAGCCACAGCTACAGCGAATAGGAATCCCTACTCTGTGTTAGCAGCCGGAACGGACGACGGTCCGATCGGATTCGTCCGGGCAGGAGCTATCTCGATGCTGATGATCAAGGAACGGCGGCCAACAGTTCGGACTCTGCGTGGCTCGGCGATCTCTGTGCTGCAGGAAGCCGGAGCCATGCGAGAATGCGAGGAGCACGGCTGGATGCAGGACCGTGCTGATCCGCACGCGCGAGATCGAGCCATCACTATAGCCAGCGAGAATCCGCCGCTCGGCTTCACTGCCGACCAGGCCCTTGCCGAAATCATCGATGTGCTCGATTCGATCGGCGACACCTGCCCAGAGTGCGCGCCGGAAGGTCAGTAAATGGCTGTATATCTATCCCATACGGCACATTTACGGACCTCCCGATGGTGTCCGCTCTGCCAAATACCTAAGCTGATTTCCTCTGGGGACGCGCCGTCGGCTTCTTGGCGGTACCTGCTTTCGCCGGCTTCTTGCCGGTGATCGGTAACAGCATCTCCTTCTGACCGGAGACCGCCTTCTTTGATTTCTTCACCTTTGGTGCCTTGGAGGATTGCTGCTGGCCAACGCTCAGGCGGAGCGCCTCCATCAGATCAACGATATTGCCGCTAGCCGGCCGCTCCTTTGGCGTGATCGGCTTGCCAGCGCGCTTCTGGTTGATGAGATCGATTAGAGCAGCCTCATAGTGATCCTCGAACTTCTCCGGATCGAAGCGCCCCGACTTTTGGTTCACGATGTGCTTAGCGAGGTCGAGCATGTCCTTCGTAACTTTGACGTCCTGAATCTCGTCGAAATACTCCTCCTCGGAGCGGACCTCATAAGGGTAGCGCAGGAGCGTACCGACCAAGCCCTTGTCGAGAGGTTCGAGTGCAATGATGTGCTCGCGGTTGGTCAACACCACCCGGCCAAGGGCGACCTTATCCATCTCGCGGATCGTTTCCCGGATCACCGCGAAGGCGTCATGGCCGACCTTGCCATCGGGCCGCAGATAGTAGGGGCGGATCAGATAGCGAGGATCGATCTCGCTGCGGTCCACGAACTCGTCAATCTCGATAGTGCGCGTTGATTCGAGGGCGACGTTCTCCAGCTCCTCCTTTGTCACCTCAATAAAGGTGTCCTTATCGAGCGCAAAACCCTTAACGATGTCCTCGTTGGTGACCTCCTCGCCCGTGTCGGAATCGACCTTCAGATACTTGATGCGGTGACCGGTCTGCCGATTGAGCTGGTTGAAGGAAATCTTCTCGCTCTCGGAAGTAGCCGGATAGAGAGCCACTGGACAAGTGACGAGCGACAGACGCAGGAAGCCTTTCCAATTGGCACGGGGCGCCATGTACGCAAAACTCCGGTAGTGCGGCTTGGATTCAAGACGATCAGCCGGGGCTAGTTCCGACATCAGGCCGGCGGCAATTGACCCGCACGGGGGCTTTGACTCCCTGTTCGCTTTATGTTCTCATATTCGTCTCCTTGGAATCGCTGAGCCGGACATGCCAGACATCGAATTCGTTAGGTCTGAGATTGAACGCATGCGGGCTCAGGTCGCCCGCCAAAGGAAGGAAATCCTTCAGCTACAAAGAGCGGGTATTGCCACTGCCTCGGCAGAAGCGCTCCTCGCGAGGATGCTTGCCAAGATCGACGACCTCTGCACTCTGCGCGATGCCCTGAGAAGGAGTCAGCCCGGCCCAACAAAGGGAAAGGTCCTTGGTGGTCGGAGGTGGTGAAGATGCAAGAGCTAAGGTGGTACGACCCGAGGGACGACAACCCGCCATGGATCAAGGAGCTCGCGGAGGCTCGCCATTTGGCTACGCGAGAAGCTGGCGATACCAGCACGTCCAAGCAATCATAGTAGCAATCGACCGATACGCTGAAGCTGCGTTGGGCAATCGCGAATTCTTCCTCAATCGGCCTTACAGCATTGGAGGAGAGCGGGATAGCGCTCCGTAGTCACAGAGTGCTAATTGAAACCCTGCTCGTTCCGGATGACGTCGTATGCTGCATTAACGCGTTGAGCCTCGGCTTCAGCAGCCTCGCGAATTGATTTGCTGCGGTCGGCCACTGTGTCGGGATGGCACTTGACGATTGCGAGTCGATAGGCCGCTTTGATTTCAGGTATTGTAGCTTGCGGCGAGACGTTCAAGATCAAATAGGGATCGTCGCTCTCTTTATCGCTCTGATCGCCCCCGCTTGATTCTGATCCGACAGAATCATCCAACACGTCAGGGTAAAGTTCCGCCGCACCGTTTTCTCGCTCATCCGCCAGTCGGCTACTACGCCGAATTGCCGAAAGAGTCGCCAAGCCGACCACCCATCCAAGAACAGTCGCCACTTCGACGTGACGACTGATAAGATTCGGAAAGGCATTCCACACAAGTAAATCAGCGCCGATGCCTTCATATACGTAAGCTTTGAGGAGAGCAGCGGAAGCACCAAAGCTCAACAGCGCGGCGATGAAAGCGAGACGATAGGCCCTTCCTCGCCTCCAAGATCGCATAGACAACCGCCAAGCATGATCTCCGCGATGTTGAGGATGTTGCGCCATCTCAAGGCGAGTAACGACATCGGCCAGAGCCGACCTCGCATTCGCGAGCGCTTCGTTCAATTCCTGCCCTCTGCGAGACCTCATCTCAAACCGATCTTCTAATTTGAGGTAGCGTACGCCTTCCCTTGCGCCTCGCTGTCTAAGATCAGCAATCTCGTCAAGCAGCGATCTCTTGGTTGTTTCAAGATCAAGCAAGGCAGCGCTCATCTGCGACTCGTCGATCAGATCTGATGTCGGCCGTTTTCTCCATCGAGCAAACACCAAGAGAAAACCGAGGAACAATGGAAAGGAGTACACAGTGAAGGTGAAAAGATAGGGCAGCGAATAGGCGAGCCCGAGCATAACAAAGATTGCGATCGTGCAGCCGAGCGGCTCTTGCGGTGGCTTCTTCGCCATGCGTCACCGGGAAGAGATCACAGTGAACAGGGCTAACCCGATAAGCGGCAGCGTCAGAATGTAAAAGATCCCGCTGATGACATACGTCATTATGGGGCTTCGAGCGACGCGGGTATCCGTGACTACTTTGGCAAAGCTGCCGGTGGGAAATGTGTAAAGAAACCACTGAGTAACGACACCGGGCAGCAAGAGCCATTTCCAGGCCCGGTCGAACTCCACCCCCGGCTTGTTCTCGCGCCTCCAGACCCCTTGAACCATCCCACAATTCCTCGTTTAAAGGTCCCATTTTGTCGATTTAAAGCGGTGGGTCAATAAGCGACATCCTGATCATTTTGGCGCATGGACTGGCGCCAAGTGGTTGCAGTTAACCTGCGGAGGATTCGACGAGAGCGAGGCTTCTCGCAGGAGACGCTTGCCTATGAGGCCGACGTCAACCGCACCTACATCAGCAAGCTGGAGAAGGGGTCCACATGGGTCGGCCTAGAGGTACTCGTAAAGATCTCAAAGGTGCTGCAGGCCGAGCCGGCTGCCTTCCTTGAGCGTCCGACCCGCAGGGCGGCCAAGAAGGGCTAGCGGTGCTTTTCAGGTTGAGGCGGTAGCGTTTCTGCTCCGGACCGCATCGTGGAAAACCCTCCTCTGGCTGAACCGAAGGAGGGTCGACCAAAAAGCGAACATAGACAACAGCGGCGCTAATTCTTGCCCGCCTTCTTGTCCTTCGCCCTAAAGTTGGCCTTGACCGCGTTCGCGCAGGAGGACAAGGCGTCGTCCAGGCCGCCGGCAACCGCGAGCGTTTTGATCTGCTCCAACTGTTCGACCAAATCATCCCATGCAGCATTTCCGGTCCCGACAGCCTTGAGGGTGCTCTTGCCCTTCTCGAGCTCCAGTGGCTGCTTTCCATAACGGAGCTGGAAGAAGATCCCGCCATTTGCGTCAACCCAGAACTGCTCCCGAGAGATGCGCTTTCCCTCGCGAAAGAGCCCGATCTTCGTGATCTGCTGATCGATGCTGGACGTAAGCTTGTTGCGCCGTTGAAGGACCGGAGTGTTAGCGGTCGGCTTCTGTACGGAAACCAGAGAGATAGTCGCTCGTGCCATGATGGGCTCCTCGTTATTGGTGGAGCCGCCGTCCTCTGAATTCAGCACCTGGGCAACAGCTATTTGAGCTAGATACCCGAGGCTTGCTATCCGCTTGGCCAATACGCAATCTTTATACGGAGCGTTGGCAGAGGCGTCATGGTCTTTGCGGCAAGGTTTCCGAGAAGTAGAGACTGGTCAGGTTACCATAGCCATGCCTCGGCCTCATGAATGTAGCTTCGATGAACTTCAACCGCCCATTCTTCAAGTCGGCTTGCAACGCCCAATATGCCGCCTCGGGCAGGTAGGCGGAAAACAAGCCCCTCTCCTTGCTGAGCCGCATGTTCAGCAGAAAAGGTCTTTCCGGAACGGTGTACCCCTTTCCAATGCGTGGCCAGACTTTTTCGTCAGGATCATCGACTCGACCGTATTGCCGCGAGCACATGAGAGAGCAGGTCACTTCCTTGCCGTGATACTTCGGCATGTCGGGGTTCAATGCAACGATGTCGCAAAGCAAATCGGTGATGGCCTCGTCGGAGATCCCATCACCATGGTTTCCCACGTAGTAGCTTAGCGAGACCGATTTCACAGCAGCGACCAACGTGTGCTCCGGCTCCGGAGGCGGTTTGCGCTTC
>NZ_LAXE01000001.1:734289-759378 GCF_003122645.1 Bradyrhizobium sp. SUTN9-2 | reverse complement strand
ACGCTTCCGCTCTTGCTTCGTCTTGGTCACTTCCTAGCTCCCTCAAACTCATGGCTTCCGTGTGGGTCCGTAGCGCGCTTTCTTTGGTTGAGGGGGTCCAACGGCTGCAGACACCAAGGCGGTACAAACGACCGAAGCTACCCCAATCCAAAACCAAGATCGTCCGCGTGCGGCACTGATCGAACGCAGATAAAGAAACGCACCGAGCAGTGTTCCGCATTCCTTTTGAAGTCACCATTGAGCTTGGCTATCTTCGATAGCTCTACTGGCTTCCACTGCCGGCTACCAGTTGGCTATGAACCACTGCGTTGCACCGGCGGTGCAAAATATGCGGCATATCCAAACTCAAGGTTGGATCGAGATCGTGAGCTTAGCTCGCCGGCCGTCAACCGGAATTGCTCCCAAACACGGCGATAGTGATCTTCCAGATTCTAAATACATCCATTGGGGCCGCAAACCAACGTGCGGCTCACGATCCCGAACCCAATGGAGACATGTATGGTTGATGCGCCGCCGCTATGGGACTCAGAGCCCGATTCAAATCCTTTCCCCCACAAACCATCGCAGCAGCAAAAGCCGGAATATCGCGATCGATATCGGAACGGCTTTCCAACCGATGTCCTCGAATGGCTGAAGCAGAACGAGCCAGACGATTTCGCCGAGCTGATGGACCTACGCAAGTCTCTCTATGCGCGTCGCACGAAGGGGAAGTATCGGATCAGGCTTGCTGGCCTTACTTCGATCGGCGAGCAGAAGATGTTGCTGACCGGCCCAACCAGTGCGGTGCTCATCCTGAGCGACAAGGCTCGCCACTTCCTTCTTCGCACGCTGTGTCGGCTTCGCAGGGCTCGTCGTTGGCAACCGATCCGATATCGATGATGCCACCCGAGCAGGCATGTCGAGAGCAATTGGCTCGTCTGATAAACACAATGCCATTCATAGCGCCGGCAGCCCTGACCCTCACAATGAAGAAGCGACACGGCGCACGTTCGGCAGATGACATAGTTGCTTCCGAGAACTTCAAGCATTTCCGCAACAGACTTGAGCACTCGCTACTCGGGAGTGCGGCCAAGCGATACGGCAGACACCTGCTGATGATCGTAGTGCTCGAAACCAGCGCGGACAATCGATTGCATTATCACTGCATCATTGACCGCCCATACCATTGCACTTTCCACCGGTTCATTGCCGTGGTGCGTGAAGAATGGGCGAAGACAGATTTCGGGTATCGCCAGGTCGATATCCAAGACGAGCCTAACGAGGGCTGGACAAATTATCTCCTCAAGCAGCGCCAGAAGCGCTCGCTTTTCGATTCCATAGATTGGGTCAATTGCCAATTGTTTGCTGAGTGAAGTCTCCTCTCAGGCAACCGATCGTTTGTTGAAGTGCAAAGGGCGTCTGCGAATGGGACGCTTTAATAGTTAACTGCGCTCCAACAAGTAAGAAGCGACAATTGTAGAAGGCGCAGTCTTAGAAGTATCTCGAAGCGGCAAGTCTGTGACCAGCAAGCCCCAGGTGACTGCTATCGGCTGAAGCGGACAGGGTTGCGAGAAACCGGACCGAATGAAACTTCAACGGTCGATATGGTTCAATTAGTCTTCGGCAGAGAGAGCCAAGAGGTGATGCGAAGTGACAAAGAAGCCCTTAAAGAAGGCGTCGGAAGGAGCCAAGAGGCAACATAGCCGCAACTTCCGGGAGGATCTGTTCGAGTTCTTGGACGACGTGAAACGAGATGGCGACGACTGGCCGGGTGAGTTTTCGCCACTCGTACCAGACGAAGACAGCGCTCCGGGTCTGGCCGAAATGTTCGATAGAGCCGGCCTCGACACTAATAAACCAGGGCACTGGCAGTTCATGTTGGTGGCCGTTGTAAATGCCTACGCGAAGTATTGGACACGCGTAACGACCGACTGGACTGAGAGCGAAAAGAACAAGTTCCTTCGTGACGTGGCGGCACAGCGCATCGAGGGCGAGAACAACCGCCGAGGCCTGCTTTGTGAACGCCTCCATAACAGCAAACCTAATGAATACCCGGCAACGGGCGAGAGCCTGCGCATCCAGCTTCAGGAAATTCTGAGAGAGAAGAGAGACCGTGCGGCGAACGGCGCGGCATCGGAAGAGGATATCGAGCTGCTGAAGCTATTCGACGGCTAGGATTGCACCCAGGTCGTGTAGGAGCAGACTGCAATAACCTACACGACGCAGCCCCCACTCATCGATACGACTATCAGCACCGAAACCAACCAAAAGGTGTTGATATGCAGGTACTTACGGAAGACCAGCCACTCAACGAATTGCCGGGCGATTTTTGCACCGACGGTTCAAAACAAGGAGGCCTTGTTAGTCCCGAGGGGTCGGCTCAAGAGGTCAACAACCCAGCCAGCTTTGCCAAAAGGTTCGTTGCTCACCGTGCCGCAAGCGTGGAGGAGGAGGTGTCGTGCACGGTTGTCCTGTCGGAAGGCATGACGGCATTCGCGACGGACGAGACGCTGATGAAGGAATTCCTCTTGGAGCTTGCAAGGGCAAAGGTCCTCACGGCAGCAGAGGTCGCAGAAGGCGTGGGCGCCAAGACGTCAAACTCGACGGTCTCCAGGCTGAAGAAGATCAAGCAGAACGCGAAGGTCATTCTGCATCCCAAGATCCTTCCATATGTACAGCCCGGCTATTCGGTGCTGTACCAAATGGCACTGCTTTACGATGCAATCGAAGATATTCGAGGCATCGAGGATGCTGATGCCGCAATCGCCAAGTTGCACGAAATGCTCGCGAGTAGCGATGGTCCGGCTACACGCGATTGGTTGAAGAAGGAGCGCGACAAGCTCCGGCCGCCGACCCCTGCCAAGACTTCCACGGTGCAGCCGGTTCAGACCGAAACTGCTGATAAACGTCGCGCTGAGCCCAACGACCGAAGCACTGTGCCAGCATCCATCTCGCGACGGGATATGGTCGCGCAGAGCGAAACCGGAGACGTCGTCAACGAGAAGGAGACGGATCAAGCGGACTCCGGAGCCGGCTCCGATGAGCCCACGACGATTGTCACGACCACCCCGAAGTCCCAAGATGTGTATCAACTCAGTGAAAAGTTGATCGAGGTGCTGTCTCTCGCGGACATTAGTGGGGATGAGGCCGTTCTCCTCATTCGAGGTAGTCGGGGTTCGTTGCTTTCGACCAGAAAGACGCTTCAGAAAAAAATTGAAGCCCGCAACATCCACTTCATCGCCAAAGAGGGCGTGAATGGATGGGCCATTGCTGACGAGCAGTCGGCCGCCTGAACCCGACGAAAACTGCATCAGAGCGCCACGCACGATCGTCCGAGGGCATTAATGCCCTCGGCTGACGTGCCCTATCGCAAAGAGAGACGATATCCAAATGACATCAGAAGAGAAATTTCAAGAGCACGTTCTCGCCAACATCGAAACGGCAGAGAGCCAAATTGACTATTCGTTCTTCGGCCTTCGCGAGTTGATCGACCTGCACGGTGCCGCATCAGTCGCCAAGATGCTGGTCGATATGAATAACGTGCTCAAGCCATACGATGGATTTCAGGTGCTTGCGGAACACGATCTCGAGCATCTTTCAGTGGAGCAGGCGATCATCGACTTTGCCGACTCGGACCTATTCACCGCGGCTGAAGTGCAGATCGCGAAAACGCGCTTGGCCATTCATAAACGAAGGAAACAACGCGAGCGGAGCGAGTAATTACAATGGACATTATGCCTGAAGAGCCGGTCGACTTCGCTGAGCACACCGATCAAGCGATGCCGTCGAAAGCGAAGGAGAAGCATGGTGGAGAAGCGTTCCTGTTGGCCACGCCAAGTGCATTGATCGCTGAGCGTCCTGCCGGACCAAAGACTCAATTCTCAATCGACCGAGGAGACGTTCGGGGCGATCTCAAAAGGGACACGCACTATCTGATCCTCGGCTTCGACACCGAGTATCAGCAGTTGCAGGAATTCTACACGAACAAAGAAGTGCGAAATCGATTGGCAAAGTACGAAGTTCTCTCGTACCAGTTTTACGCGATCAACTACACTGGTGCCGAATGGTCAGGCATTGCCATTCCAGAACCGGGACGTCGCCTCTCGTTCACCGAGTTTCTGGTGTACGCGCTCGGCAAGGGGGCGATGCTTGGGGAGCCGATCCCGAAGACCATCATTCTCGTCGGGCACTACAATCGCGCTGACGTGCCGGCTTTTGACGACACGAAGCAAATATTTCCCCGGCTGAAAAACGTTCGAAATTCGCTTGTGTCACTTGGCATGCCAGTCAAAGTACGGATCGCGTTCAGTGATGCGAAGGACGACCATGCAGACGTCAATGTCTACGTTCGCGATACCATCCTGTTGACGGCGGCCAATCGTAAGAGCCTGGCGCAGATTGCGCCGTTAGTCGGTGTCGAGAAAATCAAGCTTGCCGACAACAACGAGGAGGATCGACAGCTCAAGAAGCTGATGAAGCTTGTGAGGGCTGACGATTGGAATCTGTTTCGGGAGTATGCGCTGCTCGATGCCGAAATCTGCGCCCGGTATTACAAGAGGCTCGCTGATACCGTCGCCGACATCACCGGCGATTTCGCACCGACAGCTCTTTCCTCAATCGGCATGAAGCTTTTGATCAAGGATTGGGAAGCGAGCGGACTCGATCCGGTCGACGTAGTCGGTCGTGAACGGGTGGAGGAGAAGGTGTACGATGACAAACGGCACATTTTTCGGACACAGAAGCGCGAGCCGTTCATCCAAGAGCTTCACTATTGGATCGATTTTGCGACTGATTGCTATCATGGCGGTCGCAATGAACAGATGTGGTTCGGACCGAGCCCAGTCGGAGACTATTCAGACTACGACCTTTCAGGTGCGTACCCCACAGTCATGGCTGGTATTGGTCGGCCTCGATGGACTGAGGCGCATACCGTGAGGACATTCTCTGAAATAGCGCCTGATGATCTCGGTCTTGTATGGGTCGATTTCGAGTTTCCCGCCTCTACCCGATACCCGGTCCTGCCCGTTCGATCTCAGAATGGCATCATTTTTCCGCTGAAGGGCCGCAGTTGCTGCGCGATGCCCGAGATCGAGCTTGCGCGCCAAATGGGGTGCCGGCTCAATCTGCTGCTCGGCATCAGCATCCCCAGGGATGTCAATGACAAGATTTTCTTTCCGTTCATCAAGCAGTCGATAGCGAACAGGTTCGCCGCTCGGGACGCAGGCAATGAGTTTGATGAAGCCTTCTGGAAGGAGGCTACGAACTCCTGCTATGGCAAAACGGCACAGGGGCTCAGGGACAAGCGCGTCTTTAACCTCAGGACAAAGCGCGGCCAAAGGGTATCTCCGAGCCCGATAACGAATCCGTTTCTGGCGGCCGAGATTACATCCGGTGTGCGCGCTGTTGTGGGTGAAATTATGAACCGCATCCCCGCGCACCGAATGGTTTTCAGCGTCACAACAGATGGGTTCATTACTGATGCGACTGAGGCCGAGATGGCTGTCGCTAAGTCTGGACCTCTTGCACAGAAATTCGGCCGTCTTCGTCAAGAACTGACGGGCATCGATGACACGCTGAAGGAGAAGCACTCTGTCCGGCAGCTTCTTGGCTGGCGAACCAGGGGCCAAGCAACGTTGCGGCCGGGCGAGGCAGCCAGAGACGAATCAATCGTGTTGGCTCGCGCCGGCATCAAACCACCGATCTTCTCCACAGAGCTCGACGAGCAGAACGCTTACATCGTCGAGACTTTCCTCGATCGATCGGCGACGAGCCAGATTGACTTCCAGGTGCACACGAGCATCCGGGAGACGATCCTGTGGGACGCTGACCTCGTTTCGAAAAAAATCCCGCGCCGCATCAGCATGGAATTCGACTTCAAACGGAAACCGCATGCTGTGGCGATGCTCTCCGGTGAGGTCTTGCCGCTTGGGCGCAAGTTCGAACACGTTGTGTTCAGCACGAGGCCCTGGGAGACCATCGAGGAGTTCAACAAGCTGCGCCGGTTTTGGGACGATCATTGGAGTACGAACCGCCGATGCATCAAGACACTCGGGGACTTTCGAGACTTCGCGCGGTTCTTCGACATGATTGCAGGACTGGACGCAAAGGACGCGCCCTATCTCAAACGAACCCCAACTGCTGATGTGAGCAGGCTGCAGAGAGATCTCTGTCGAGCATTTAAGCACGGCCAGGCGGGGCTGGCGTCCTATCAATCAATGTCGGCGGCGGACTTTGCGGCACTTCTGAATGACGTCGGGCTTCAGGACTATGGCATCGTGACTACGAGGGCGACCGTCGAGAACGGCAAGCGGGCTGTCTTCAAACCGCACACGACACCCCGAACGGCTCGAATTTTTCAGATACTGGAGAGATTGACGGAAAGGTTACCGAACCTTGAAGCCGCAGCCATTCTGACCAAGTCGATGATCGGTTACGAGCTTGAGGAGGCGCTGTCGGCCTCATGCCAGTTTATCGATCGGGTCAGAGGGAGTCGTTCTCTGGATGGGAATTATCGCGACAATGTAGACGAAGGCGCCGCCTCCGTAAGATTGTATTGATCTATCCCATACGTCACTTTTACGGACCCTCACCAGTGACGTAACGACAGCCAATCAGGGCCTCGGCGGTCTAACTGCGGTCTCAATCAGATCGTCCCGCATTCCAGCGGGGCGATCCCTTTTTCGGTCTGCTCATCTGATTGTTAGACCATTGCCCGGCGAATTTCTCGCAAGATAGTTTCAGCGGTGTTTCTCCTCACCTCGGTCCGCTCTCTAACGCTGGCGGCGAGATTGTAACGTAATTCCTTTTCGGCTGCGGACAGCTCCTTTTCAGCAATTGCCTCGGCAGCCTTGAGCCCATCGATGAAGTCCTTTGAATGCGCCACGATTACCTCCGAGTCGTAATCTCTCTGACCTAGCACGGCGGGCGGCCTCGATCTGTCGCGTTCGTCGGATACGTTCTTCTCACCTGCATCGATTCAGATTTCGCAGCCCCGCTGGGCCGCCCTTGGTTTGCTAGAGCTGCAGCGGCTAGCGATGGATCCGATCGCAGCAGAAGGGGTTCTCGTGTGACGCGGTAGGGGTTCTGCGAGAACCCCCTTGACAGTTCGGAACTTAGGCCTATGTTTTGGCTTGCTTCCAGAAACCCCTTGCTGAGGTGCCGTAAAATGTCAGAACGTAAGTATGCAAACCAGAAACCCCTTCGCGCGGCGGCCGAACGGGCTATCGCCAACCAGGGCTATAAGGTCGAGGTGATGCGCGGCTCCGGTGGAGCCCGCCTAACGGCAACCAAGGGCGGTAAGTCGATTAACGTGGCGGTCCGCACCTCGTCCGACCGCTGGGTCGGTTGGATGCGCGACGAGAATGGCAAATGGCGTGGCATGCGTGACGCCGACCTTATCGTCGTTGCCGCTCTTGGGCCGAATGGCGCTGAGGTCTACGCCTTCGACTCAGCGCCAGTTGAAAAGGCGTTCGACGCCAATCTTGCCGCTCGCGAGGCGAACAACGCTGTATTGTCAAAGACCGCGCCTATTTTCGTCTGCTTGGACACGGTCGCACCTGGTCGTGGTCCCTCGGCAACCAGCTCGAACCTTAAGGCGAAAGCGTTGTGGTCGGAGACCGTGCCGCTTGTGCTGACAGCCGAGGTGACAACTGAAGTGGCCGCGCCAGAGGCGGAGGAAAGCTTCGTTGATCGCGTGCGCCGAGAGTTCGCGGAGCGGGTCGGCGTGGCGGTCGAGAAGGTCACCGTTGAGTTCAAGGTCAGTGCGTAGCCCCTTGGTGGGCCGGATCAGAAGGAATTGCGCAGACAGAACGGCATTTCGGGTGCTACGCCCGCGCCGGCTAACCCCGAAATAACCATCGCTCGACGATGAGATGTACTCCAAGTCCTGGATCAAACGGACATCACATCAAGATCAGGTGGCCAATTAATCCAGGATCAAAAGGACATCACTTAAGCAGGTGGTGCCCGCCGGCGGCCGCGATCTCGAGCGCGCGCTTGGCGCTTTCCTGGCCCTTGATGTCGCGCAGGTCGAGCGTCGAGGCGGCGGCCTCATGCACCTTCGGCGTCGGCCGCGACAGCACCTGGGTGCCCTTGAAATGGTTGGCGATCTGGATCAGCGAGTGTGCGGCAATGATCTGGATGTCCGGGCTCGCCCACGCCGCCTCGGAGCCGCAGGACGCCGGGCAGATCAGTCCGGCCTCGCGCATATTGGCGCCGATCGCGGCGGGAAGGACGCCGGCCACCGGCGCGATCGAGCCGTCGAGGCCGAGCTCGCCGAGCACGGTGAAGCCGGTCAGCGCATCCGGGGGGATCGCGCCGATCGCGGCCATCAGCCCGAGCGCGATCGGCAGGTCGTAATGGCTGCCCTCCTTCGGGAGGTCGGCCGGGGCCAGATTGACGATGATCCGCCGCGCCGGCAGCGCCAGCCCCGAGGCGATCAGCGCCGAGCGCACCCGCTCGCGCGCCTCCGATACCGCCTTGTCCGGCAAGCCGACGATGGCAAAGGCCGGCAGGCCGGGCGCGACCTGCACCTGCACGTCGACCGCGCGGGCCTCGATCCCCTCAAAGGCGACGGTAGAAACCCGCTGAACCATGCCGAACCAGCCTGCCCATTGCTGCAATTAGGGGTAGCAGAGCGCGGCCGTTTCCGCAAGAACAATACGGGAACAATCACTTGGCGGCCGATCAAATCCTAACCAGGCGTAAACGCGGTCCCGACACTACGTCTCGAATGCCAGCTTCTCTCCTCAGCACATTCCAACGAATGTCCGCTACTCCTAGGGCTGCGGGATGGGCCGTGGTCTAACGGGTGAACAGTTCAAATGCTTGCAAATCGCCGGAGAAGCGAACGTCGGGTGTGCAGCCGTCTCGCCAAGATTTATTTTGGCGCGGGCTCGCTGCCGCGGGATTGCACGATCACGGACATTTCGGATGGCGGCGTGAAAGTGGTGGCGGAATTTCTGGAAGTGCCGCCGCAATTCACCATCATCTTCGCGCCTGATTATTCCCGCCAATGCCGCCTGCGCTGGCGCATCGGCTGCGAATTCGGCGCCGAGTTCGTCGACTGAACCTCAACAGGCGCGCCTCCTTAACGGGACTTTAGCGTTAATGGGTAAGCATCTCTGATCAGTTGCCGAGTGATCAGAGTATGCCCAAGCGTTCGTTCCTCGCCTTATCCCCGGCGGGATATCTGTGTTCCGCCGTCCTGATCCTCGCCCTCGGCGGCTGTCAGACGGCCGGCATCGACGACGTCACCGGTGCGCTCGGCGGCAAGCGGGAGTCCGCCGCCAAGTTTGACGGCAAGTCCGACAGCAAGGCCGACCCCACGCCGGAGATGGACGCACTTCGCGAGCGTTATCGCGCCAAGCCGAGCGATCCCGCCATTGCTCTCGAATACGGCAAGGCGCTGCGTGGCAGCGGCCAGCGCGCGCAGGCGGTCGCAGTGCTGGAGCAGGCCGTGCTCGCCCGTCCTGGCAACAAGGCGCTGCTCGCCGGCTACGGCCGCGCGCTCGCCGACAACGGCAATTTCCAGCAGGCCTTCGACGTCCTCGGCCGGGCGCATTCGCCCGAGGATCCCGATTGGCGCATCCTGTCGGCGCAGGGCGCTGTGCTCGACCAGCTCGGCCGCAACGAGGAAGCCCAGCAATATTACGCTGCGGCGTTGAAGATCGTGCCGAACGAGCCGACCGTGCTGTCCAATCTCGGCCTGTCCTACATGCTGCAGAATAATCTATCGAAGGCCGAACAGGTGCTCGGCCGCGCCCATCAGCGCAATCAGAACGATGCGCGGGTCCGCGCCAATCTGGCGCTCGTGCTGGGATTGCAGGGTCGCGAGGCCGAGGCCGAAATCCTCGTCAAGGCAGATCTGCCGCCGGACCAGGCCGCGGCC
The DNA here is from genome assembly GCF_003122645.1 of Bradyrhizobium sp. SUTN9-2. Lineage (NCBI taxonomy): Bacteria > Pseudomonadati > Pseudomonadota > Alphaproteobacteria > Hyphomicrobiales > Nitrobacteraceae > Bradyrhizobium > Bradyrhizobium sp. SUTN9-2. The sequence goes on along the minus strand of NZ_LAXE01000001.1, from coordinate 749,510 downwards.
AAAGTCGCGGCGCTGAAGCAGCTGCTGGCGAAAAAGCAGCAGCGGGCGGACAGGTAGTCCGCCCTAGAGCATGATCCGGACCCGAAGGGCCGCGTCAGCGCAAAGTGTGAAGCGGTTTTCCCTCGCGACAAACGCGGAACGCGTTTGCGCGGAGATCATGCTCAAATAAGCCACGCCTACGACGCCTTGCGATGCGGGGCCGAGCTGCGTCCCGACTTGCCCTTCAGCTTCTTCAAAAGGGGCTCCAGCAGCGAGCGCTTCGGCTTCTTCACCTCGCCGCGGCCGGCGAGGCGGTTCGCCATGTTCTGAAACAGAACGGTGGTGCGGTGGGTCCTGGAGACCTCCGCGATCATCTGGCCGTTATTGGCCGCGGTCGAGAACAGTTTCGAATCGAACGGGATCACCGCGATCGGCTGGCTCTCCATGGTCTTGGCGAAAGCCTTGACCTCGATCTCCGCGCGCTTGTGCATGCCGACCTGGTTGAGGCAGTACAGCGGCGGCCGGTCGTTCGGTCGCGCCGCCTTCAGCACGCTCAGCATGTTCTTGGTGTTGCGTAAGTTGGCGAGATCGGGCTCGGCCACGATCACGATGTCGTCGGCGTTCACCAGCGCGCGCCGGGTCCAGCCGGACCATTGATGGGGCACGTCGAGCACGATGCAGGGCGTCGTCATGCGCAGCGTGTCGAACACGGCATCGAAGGCTTCGGCACCGAAATCGTAGACGCGGTCGAGCGTGGCGGGCGCTGCCAGGAGGCTGAGGCGATCGGTGCATTTGGCGAGCAGGCGCTCCATCAGCGCCGTGTCCGGCCGGTCCTGCGACAGCACCGCGTTTGCGATGCCCTGCACCGGATCCTGGTTGTAGTCGAGGCCCGCGGTGCCGAAGGCGAGGTCGAGATCGATCACGACGGAATCGAGCGAGAGATCGCGGGCGATGGTCCAGGCCAGATTATGCGCGACGGTGGACGCGCCGACGCCGCCCTTGGCGCCGACCACGGCGATGACGCGGCCGGTGATGATCGCCTCCGAGGCCGAGAACAGGCTGCAGATCGAGCGGACCACGTCGATGGTCTCGACCGGTCCGACCACGTAGTCGTTGACGCCGCGGCGCACCAGCTCGCGATAGGGCGCGGTGTCGCTCGGGCTGCCGATCACGACCACGCGTGTGCCGGGATCGCAGACGCCGGCGAGGTCATCCAGTCCTTCGAGGATGTCGCGCGTGCCGTCGGACTCGATGACGATCACGTTCGGCGTCGGCATCGATTCATAGGCTTCGATCGCCGCGGCGAGGCCGCCATCCTTGGCGCTGAGATGGGCCTTGGCGAGCCGGCGATCCTGGCCAGCCGCCGTCACCGCCTTGAGCGTCTGCTCGGTCTCGCAGAAGGCTTGCACCGAAATGCGAGGAACCGGGGCGATGTGTTCCTCGGGATGCTGCGGATCGTCCGCGTCTTCGTCGTGGATGCCTGTCATTTGGCGGTATCGCTGAGTTTGGCCTTGTCGGATTCGGGATAGGTGGTCGTCGTCGTCGTGCCCTTGCGATAGCGATCGAACGCGATGTCGCGCCGTGCGGTATAGGCGGGCGTCTCGGCGCGCGGTTGCTCGAGGTCAGCCGGGTTGTCGATCATCGCGGCGAGATTGCGCTGGCTGGCGCAGCCCAGATTGAAATAGGGGCGGTTCTCGGTGTAGCCGGGGTTGAGGATGTTGGGGCCGACATCTTCGGGCCACAGCCCGCAGGGGCCGGCGACGGCGGTGATCTTGGAATAGCTCAGGCGGATGGTGGGCAGCAGCCCCGGATCCTCAGGGCGATAGGGCCGCTGGGCGATGGCGCGCGACGGCACGCCGCCGGACGTGAGCACCGAGCGGATCTCCTGATAGGTTGCGGCGGCCGCGCGCGAATTGGCGGTGTCGACCGGCACATCGACGACGACCGAGCCGGTGCCTTCGCGCATCCAGTCCCGCGCGATGCCCGCGACGTCCGAATGCTGCGCAGCCGAGAGGCCGCCTCTGCTCTTGCCGACGAAGATCACGATCGACTTCTTGCCTTCCTGCACCGCAATCGGATGGCGCTGGCGATAATCGGTCGGCACCGTCTGGGTGACGATCTCGGTGGTGTTGCAGGCGCCGAGCATGACGGAGAGGCTCGTCAGTGCCAGCGCGAGCCGCAAATTGCGCCGTCGATCGGCTGATGTTGTCGTCATCCCCTGATCCCTCCTGCCCCTGCCTTGCCCGGTCCCCAAACCGTTCGTCTCAGTCGATGATGAAGCCGAAATCGCCCGGCGTGCCGGCCACCGGATCGACACGGCTCGCGATGCCATAGAGGCGGTTGACCCTGCCGAGCAGCGCCCTCTGTGCGTCCGAGGCCGGCGCGAAGCCGTCGTCGGGCCGCGACAATTCCTTCTGGGCAACCGCGCGCACCACGTAAGGCGTCACGATCACCATCAGCTCGGTCTCGTTGTTGACGAAGTCCTGGCTGCGGAACAGCGCGCCGATGATCGGCACTTGGTCGACACCAGGCAGTCCGTTGATCGCCTGCTTGGTCTGCTGCTGGATCAGGCCGGCCATCGCCATCGAGCCGCCCGAGGGAATTTCCAGCGTCGTTTCGGCGCGGCGGGTCTGGATCGATGGAATGGTGATCGAGTTGGTCGAGGACCCGGTCACGGCCTGCGTTAACGTGATCGAGTTGGTGTTCGACAGCTCCGAGACCTCGGTCATCACGCGCAGGCTGATGCGGCCTTCGCTGAGCACGACCGGGGTGAAGTTCAGCGAGATGCCGAACTTCTTGTAGGTGACCTGGGTGGTACAGACGTGAGTGACGGGATCGCAGGCGTAGCCCCCGGGAATCGGGAATTCGCCGCCGGCGATGAAAGTGGCGGATTCGCCCGAGATCGCGGTGAGGCTCGGTTCGGCCAGGGTCCGCATGACGCCGGCGCTTTCCATTGCCCGCATCGTGGCGTTGACGGTGGCGACGCCCTTGGCGAGGCCGGTGACGCCGAGCCCATTGCTGCTGACGATCGGTCCGCCAGAGACCGAGAACGGATTGGAATTGTTGAAATTCACCACCGCCGTGCCGGCATTCAGGCTGGCGCTGAGATCGACGCCGAGCTGCTTGACGATGTCGCGGCGGACTTCGCCGACCACGACCTTGAGCATGACCTGGTCGCGGCCGCGCACGACGATGTTGTTGAGGACCTTGTCCGCGCCGCCGACCAGCTTTGCGGCAACGTCGCCGGCCTGCTGGGCCTCGACCGGGCTCGACACCGAGCCGGTCAGCATCACGCTGTCGCCGACGCCCTCGATCTGCACGCCCGGCAGCGACTGGCGCAGTGCCGAACGCATGCCGTTGAGGTCGCGCTTCACCGCGATGTCATAGGAGGCGACCTGCTGGCCATCGGCCGCGAAGAACACGACGTTGGTCTGGCCGACCTGGCCGCCGATGATATAGGCGCGCTGGGCCGAGCGGATCACCGCATTGGCGATCTTGGGATCGGCCACCAGCACGTCCTTGACCTCGCGCGGCAGGTCGATGACGACGGACTTGCCGATGCCGAGCGACAGAAAGCGCGATCGCGCCGGTGCGATAGTCCCAACCGACGATAAGCCGAGATCCGACGCCTGCATCGGCGCCTGGTCGCCGACCGGCGCCTCCGCAGCACTGAGGACGCCGGAAGCCGCGAGCAGCCCCAGCACCAACATCGTCCCCGCCAGAACCGAGCGCACGCGCTTCCCCCGAATGCGCAAGCCCGTCCGATCACCCCCGTAGTTCATGCTGTCCCCATCACTTCTGTGACGTCAGTTGCCGTGCCTGGACGCCGTAACGGATTACGTTCACGCCGCCCGGGCGCTTGATCGCCTGGTCCTCGGGCGTGCCGTCGACTGCGTTGGCATCGACGATGCTGCGCAGCGCGAGTGTCAGAGTGCCGCCCTGCCGTGCGGCCGAAAGCGTGGCGATCTGGTCGGGCCGCAGCTCGAGCGTGACGGTCTTGCCGACCACCGCGTTCTGGCCCTCCTTTTCCTTCGGGGCCTGGTCGATCGCGAGCACACGGATGTTGGTGAGAATGACCTCGGACAGGATGAGGTCGTTGCCGCCGGTCGGGCCGTTGGTGTTGCCGCCGTCCGGATTTTTCAGCCGGCGGGTCAGGACGATGTCGACGCGGTCATTCGGCAGGATGAAGCCGCCGGCGCCGGTTTCGGCTGAAATCTCGGTGGAGACGGCACGCATCCCGGACGGCAGGATCGCGGCCATGAAGCCGGAGCCTTCGGCCTTGACCAGCTTCTGCTCGCGGATCGGCTCGCCCTGCATCAACGGCACGCGCGCGATCGAGCCCGCGATCTGGGTCGGTGCCTCGGGCCTGCTGTCGCGGCGGATGAAGGCGCTGCTGGCGGTTGCCGCGGGCCAGGCCTGCCATTGCAGGTCCTCGGGCTTGACGGCCTGGCCGAGCTGGATGTCGTTCTTGGCGATGAGGACCTCGACCGTCGGCAGCTTCTCGGCGACGGGCAGGACGGCCGCGGGCGGATTCTGATAGCCGCTCGCCAGATATGCAGCGACGCCGCCGGCGCCGAGAGCGATGACGAGAACGACAATGCGTGCGGTATTCATACGCTTCTACTCTTACGCGGGGCACTCGAACCGCACCTGGCGTGTTCCCCCGCGTCGATGAGTAGGCAGCAAAAGTATAAGGGGTGTTGCGAGGCCGAACGTGATCGCCGGCCGCGATGCTGGTTTTCGGCAGATGGTGAACGCGGCGTTATTGGGTCGGCCAACGGCCCCGTAGTTTCACCTACGCGGGCACGTACGTTCGCATGACGCGCGCGGCGTCATGGTGAATACGTCGTTAGCGCGCGAGGTGGCCGCGAGCGTCGTCCGTAGCCGGGATGGAGACCAAGCGTAATCCGGGGCCGGTGCAAGTGGGGGGCATCAGATTCTCTAACGCTCCATCCGGGCTGCGCGCAGGAGCTCTACTTCTTCCGCTTCGCTTCGATCACGTCCCAGATCTTCGCCGCGACATCCGGGCCGCCGAGCCGCGCGATGGCGCGGATGCCGGTCGGTGAGGTCACGTTGATCTCGGTGAGATTGCCGTTGATGACGTCGATGCCGACGAACAGCAGGCCGCGCTCGCGCAGCGCCGGGCCGACCGTGGCGCAGATCTCGCGCTCACGCGGGGTGAGCTCGGTCTCCTGCGCCGCGCCGCCGCGCACCATGTTGGAGCGGAGGTCGTCGGCGGCCGGCACGCGGTTCACCGCGCCGGCGAACTCGCCGTCGACCAGGATGATGCGCTTGTCGCCGTGCTTCACCTCGGGGATGAATTGCTGGATCACCCAGGGCTCCCTGAACGTCACCGAGAACATGTCGAACAGCGAGCCGAAATTCATGTCCTGCGGCATCACGCGGAATACCGCCGCGCCGCCATGGCCGTGCAGCGGCTTCATGACCACCGCGCCGTACTTGTCGCGGAACGCGTTGATCTCATCGAGGTCGCGCGAGATCAGCGTCGGCGGCATCAGCTGCGGAAAATTCATCACGAACAGCTTTTCCGGCGCGTTGCGCACCGAGGCGGGATCGTTGACGACCAGCGTCTTCGGATGGATGCGCTCCAGGAAATGCGTCGAGGTGATGTAGGCGAGGTCGAACGGCGGATCCTGGCGCAGCAGCACCACGTCGAACCCGTTCAGCGCCTCGCGCCTGGGCTCGCCGAGGGTGAAATGGTCGCCTGGCTCGTCGCGCACGGTCAGGAGCTGAACCGGCGCGACCAGCTCCTCACCGACCATCGAGAGCTTGTCGGGCGTGTAATAGGACAGGCCATGGCCGCGCTTCTGCGCCTCCAAGAGCAGCGCGAAGGTGGAATCGCCCTTGATGTTGATGCGGGCGATGGGGTCCATCTGGACGGCGACGTTCAGTTTCATGGGCTGCCTTTCAGGTCGAGGCGTCGAATGCCGCCAACACATGGCGCGGAAGCGAGCGCGGCGCAATCAGCATGGCGTCGAATCGCAATTCGAATTCGGCATGCTCGGGATGCGCTGCGAGCCAGCCTTGGGCGGCGTCGATGATGCGCTGCTGCTGGCGCGGCGTCACGGCGAATGCGGCCTCGTCCAGCGTGGCGCGGGCCTTAACCTCGACGAAGGCGATCAGATTGCGGCGCCGCGCCACGATATCGATCTCGCCATGCGGCGTGCGGTAACGTTTGGCGAGAATGCGGTAGCCCTTGGCCATGAGGTAGGCGGCGGCACGGCTCTCAGCGGAAATACCGGTCTGGAACGCTGCGACGCGCTCGGGCGACGCGACCTTCGGTTCCGCAGGAATCTCAGTCTTCGCCATCGCTGCCCCGCGAATCCTTTGCGAGCTCGAGCGCGCGGGCATAGACCTCGCGGCGCGGCCGGCCCGACAACGCGACCGCGTGCGCCACGGCATCCTTGACGCTGTGCGCGGCAAGCTGCTCGCGCAACAGACTATCGAGCGCGTCCGATGTCAGAACCTCGGCGTCGGCCGCGGGCGGAGCGATCACCAGCACGAATTCGCCGCGTGTCTCCAGCGTTGCAGCCTCGCGCGCCAGCTCGCTCAGCGTTGCGCGCGAAATCTCCTCATGCAGCTTGGTCAGCTCGCGGCAGATCGCGGCCTCGCGCGGCCCCATGATCTCGGCGAGATCGGCCAGCGTATCCTGCACGCGGTTGCCTGACTCGAACATCACCAGCGTCGCGTCAATGCGGGCGAGCTCGGTGAGACGGCTGCGCCGCGCGGCTGATTTCGCCGGCAAGAAGCCTTCGAAGAAGAAGCGGTCGGTCGGCAGCGCGGCGACCGACAGCGCGGCCAGCACCGAGGACGGGCCGGGCAGCGCATACACCGCATGGCCGGCGGCGCAGACCTCGCGCACCAGCTTGAAGCCGGGATCGGAGATCAGCGGCGTGCCGGCGTCCGACACCAGCGCGACCGAGCCGCCTTGCCCGAGGGCTTCGAGGATTTTGGGACGCGCGGCCTCCGCATTGTGCTCGTGATATGGCTTGAGCTGGGCCGTGATCGCATAGCGCTCGGTCAGGCGGCGCGTGATGCGGGTGTCCTCACAGGCGATGACGTCGACGCCGGCGAGCGTCTGCAGCGCCCGCAGGGTGATGTCGCCGAGATTGCCGATCGGGGTCGCGACCAGATGGAGGCCCGGCGCGGCCTTCGGCGCCGCGAGCCGATGGGCATCGATGGAGAAACCGCGCGAGGCGGCGTCTTGAGCTTCAGGCGTATTTATCGGGGCCGGCTTTCCGCGCATAATGGAGCCAACTTAGGCACGATCGCTAAGGCTGGGAACCGGCTCGCCGAAAAAGATCGTGCCCAAAGATCGTATCCAGGTGAGGGGCGAGGAACGGACGGGAATGTGATCGGTCGAGATCGCGCCGGGAGGCAGGAGGGGCCCTCGCGCCATATTCGCGACGGAAACGCCGCCTTGATGAGTGAATGAGTGACGGCGAAGAGCTGCCGGGACGGGATTGCGGCCGCGTTAAGCGGTTGTTATCCTTTTGTTTTGGTTAACTATTTGCCGACACACTGCCTGAATCCGCGGCCCCCCGTCGCGGAAAGCAATGTCGTGATCAGCCGGCGACGGCGGGTCGGAAGAGAAGCTGCCATGGTCGGCCTGCGTCATCCAAAGTCTCACCTTCCGGGATCCCCATCGCCAGGGGCGACCCGGCGGACTGCTCTCGGCCTGTTGCTCGGCGCGCCCGTGCTGTCGGCCTGCGCCGGCGTGCAGCAAAGCCTCAGCCAGTTCTCCAACCCGTTCTCGAGCTCCGCGCCGCCGGCCCAGCCGGCAGGACCGCAGCAGCAGGCGACGACCGCCGGCACCGGCGGCGTGAAGGTCGGCCTGATCCTGCCGCTCTCCGCGGCCGGCAATGCCGGGCTCGCCGCGCAATCGATGCGCAACGCCGCCGAGATGGCGCTGGCCGAGTTCCAGAACCCGAACATCCAGCTCCTGATCAAGGACGACAATGGCAGCCCGCAAGGCGCGCAGGCCGGCGCGCAGCAGGCGGTCGACGAGGGTGCCGAGATCATCCTCGGGCCGCTGTTCGCGCAATCGGTGCCGGCGGTGGCGCAGGTCGCGCGCACGCGCGGCATTTCCGTCATCGCCTTCTCGACCGATTCCAGCATCGCCGGACGCGGCGTCTATCTGCTCTCGTTCCTGCCGGAGTCCGACGTCAACCGCATCGTCGAATATTCCGCCGGCATCGGAAAGCGCTCCGTCGCGGTGCTGGTGCCCGACAACGCCTATGGCAATGTCGTCGAGGCCGCGGTGAAGGCGGCGGTGCCGCGGCGCGGCGGGCGCATCGTTGCGTTCGAGAAATACGGTGCCGATCGCGCCACGCCCGCGCGCACCGTGGCGCAGCAGCTCGGCAGTGCGGACGCGCTATTCATTGCCGATGACGGCGATGCCGTCGTGTCAGTGGCGGATGCGATGACGGCCGCGGGCGCGAACCTGCGCAACATCCAGCTGCTCGGCACCGGCCTGTGGGACAATCCGCGCGTCTATGCCAGCGCCGCGCTGCAGGGCGGCCTTTACGCCGCGCCCGATCCGGCCGGCTTCCGCGCCTTCTCCGGCCGCTACCGCACGAAATACGGCGCCGAGCCGATCCGCACCGCGACCCTTTCCTATGACGCGGTCGCGCTCGTTGCCGCGCTGGCGCGCACGCAAGGCGGCCAGCGCTTCTCCTCCGACGTGCTCACCAACCCCTCAGGCTTCGCCGGCATCGACGGCCTGTTCCGCTTCCGTGCTGATGGCACGAATGAACGCGGACTTGCCGTGATGAAGGTGACGCAAGGCGGCGGCGTTGCGGTGGCGGGCTCGCCGAAGAGCTTTGGGGCGTAATGGTTTCGTAGCCCGGATGGAGCGCAGCGTAATCCGGGTTCTGTCCACGCGGTGAGACCGTCCCGGATTGCGCTACGCTCCATCCGGGCTACGAGATCCGCTAAGCCGCCAAATCCGCGACCACGGCATCCAGCACCGGAAAACCGCTGCTGGTCACCCGCAGCCGTCCCGTCGCATCCACGGTGATCGCGCCTTCCTCGCGCAAGAGCGCGATGCGGCGGGGGTCGAGCGGGCGGCCGGCGAGGGCCTTGTAGCGCTCGGGATCGATGCCTTCGGCGAGACGCAAACCCATCAGCAGGAATTCGTCGGCGCGCTCCTCGCTGTTGAGGAGCTCGTCGCTGACGACACCGTCGCCGTTGGTCTCGACCCGCATCAGCCAGGCCTCGGGACGCTTCTCGGTGGCGGTGGCGTGCCTGATCCCGTCGATGTCGAGACGGCCATGTGCGCCCGGGCCGATGCCGGCATATTCCTCGCCGCGCCAGTACACCAGATTGTGCCGGCATTCGGCGCCGCGCCGCGCGTGATTGGAGATCTCGTAGGCGGGCAGCCCGAGCTTGTCGCAGGTCTCCTGCGTGACGTCGTAGAGCGCGCGGGCGACCGCTTCGTCCGGCGTCTTCAGCTTGCCGGCCTGGTGCAGGCCGAAGAAGGGCGTGCCTTCCTCGATGGTCAATTGATAGAGCGACAGATGCTCGGCCGCTTCATCGATGGCGTGCCGCAGCTCGCCCGCCCACATCGCCGGCGTCTGGTCGGGGCGGGCGTAGATCAGGTCGAACGAATAGCGGTCGAACGCGCGGCGCGCGATGGCGACGGCATCGAGCGCTTCGCGCGCGCTGTGCATGCGGCCGAGCGCTTTGAGCGAGGCGTCGTCGAGCGCCTGCACGCCCAGCGAGACGCGGTTGACGCCTGCGATGCGATAACCGGCAAAGCGCGTGGCTTCGACGCTGGTCGGGTTCGCTTCCAGCGTTACCTCGACGTCGCCTGCGACGGTCCAGTGCTTGCCGATCGCGTCTAACACCGCGCCGACGGTGGCGGGCTGCATCAGTGACGGCGTGCCGCCGCCGAGGAAGATCGAGGTGACCTCGCGGCCGGGCGCGCGCTCGGCGGTCGTTGCGATCTCACGCGCGAAGGCGGCGGCGAAGCGCGTCTCGTCGATCGCGGCATGGCGGACATGGCTGTTGAAGTCGCAATAGGGGCACTTCGACAGGCAGAACGGCCAGTGCACATAGACGCCAAACGCATCCTTGTTAGCGCGGCTCAAGGCAGATCTCCGCCAGTTTCCGAAAAGCGCGGGCGCGGTGCGACAGGCCGAGGCCAAGCGGCGGCAGGCCATGCTTCTCGATGCTGGTCATCTCGCCGAAGGTGCGGCTGTGCCCGTCCGGCAGGAACATCGGGTCGTAGCCGAAGCCGGCTGCGCCGCGCGGTGGCCAGATCAGCGTGCCGTCGACGCGCGCCTCGACCTCCTCGCGATGATCGTCGGGCCAGGCCACACAAAGCGCCGAGACGAAGTGGGCTTTGCGCTTGTCCGGCGTGGTGGCGCCGCGCTCCTGCAGCAGGCGCTCGATCTGCGCCATCGCCGCGTTGAAATCCTTGGATGGACCGGCCCAGCGCGCGCTGTAGATTCCCGGCGCACCGTCGAGTGCGTCGACGACGATGCCGGAATCGTCGGCGAAGGAGGGCAGCTTGGTCGCCTCCGCCGCGGCGATCGCCTTGATCGCGGCGTTGCTGCGGAAATCGTTGCCGGTTTCCTCGGGCTCGTCTAGGCCGAGCTCGCCGGCCGACACCGCCTCGATCCCGTACGGCGCGAGCAGCTCCCTCATCTCGGCGAGCTTGCCGGGATTGTGGGTGGCGATGACGAGCTTGTCGGTGATTCGGCGGTGCATGGGCCTATTGACTACGCCACGGCCAGTTTCTGCAAGTCCACCAGGCGCGCAATGCCCTTCTGCGCCAGGGCGATCAGCTTCAGGAACTCGTCCTGCGTGAACGGCTCGCGTTCCGCGGTGCCCTGCACCTCGATGATGCGGCCATCGCCGGTCATGACGAAATTGGCGTCGGTCTCGGCTTCCGAATCCTCGGCATAGTCGAGATCGAGCACCGGCGTGCCGTTGTAGATGCCGCAGGAGATCGCGGCGACGTTGTCGCGCATCACGTTGGCCTTCACCATGTTGCGCGCCTTCATCCAGTTGAGGCAATCGGCAAGCGCGACCCAGGCGCCGGTGATCGAGGCCGTGCGCGTGCCGCCGTCGGCCTGGAGCACGTCGCAATCGACCGTGATCTGGCGCTCGCCAAGAGCTTCGAGATCGACGATGGTGCGAAGCGAGCGGCCGATCAGGCGCTGGATCTCGACGGTGCGGCCGCTCTGCTTGCCGGCGGAGGCCTCGCGGCGGGTGCGTTCGGAGGTCGCGCGCGGCAGCATGCCGTATTCGGCGGTGACCCAGCCGCGGCCCTGCCCCTTCAGCCACGGCGGCAGGCGATCCTCCAGTGTGGCGGTGACCAGCACATGGGTGTCGCCAAATTTAACGAGGCACGAGCCTTCCGCATATTTGACCACGCCGCGCTCCAGCGTCACGGGGCGCAATTCGTCGGGCGCACGGCGGCTTGGCCGCATGGGAAATCTCCAAAACTCACGGGAATAGGCTGTTCGCGGTGCTTGTAGGTGGGGCGGGGGTGGGCGGCAAGGGCTTATTCACCCCCTGACCGTCGGCCTGCAAACGCCACGCTTGTCAGACGCGGCCCGGATGGACAAATTATAAGGATCCGAGAGGAGTTACCGTCTGTGGCCCATCACGATCCGATCCATCTGATCGCGCCGCGCGCAGGCCTTGCCCAGCTCAACGAGCGTTCCCGCGACATCTTTCGTCAAATTGTCGAAAGCTATCTCGCGACCGGTGAGCCGGTCGGCTCGCGCAACATTTCCCGCCTGATTGCGATGCCGCTGTCGCCGGCATCTGTGCGCAACGTCATGGCCGATCTGGAACAGCTCGGCCTGATCTATGCCCCGCACACCTCCGCCGGCCGGCTGCCGACGGAACTGGGCCTGCGCTTCTTCGTCGATGCCCTGATGCAGGTCGGCGACCTCAACGAGGCCGAGCGGCAGGCGATCCAGAGCCAGCTCTCGTCCGTCGGCGAGGCGCAATCGGTCGAGGCGGCGCTGGACCAGGCCTTGATGCGGCTCTCCGGCCTGACCCGGGCCGCCGCCGTCGTGCTGACGCCGAAATCCAATGCGCGGCTGAAGCACATCGAATTCGTCCGCCTGGAACCGGAAAAAGCGCTGGTGATCCTGGTCGGCGAAGACGGCCAGGTTGAAAACCGCGTGTTGACGCTGCCGCCCGGAGTTCCCTCTTCGGCGCTGACAGAGGCCGGCAATTTCCTCAATGCGCGGATCCGCGGCCGGACCTTGGCCGAAGCGCGGCTCGAGCTCGAGACCGCACTCGGCGAGGCCCGTGCCGAGCTCGATCAGCTGACACAGAAAGTGATCTCGGCCGGCATTGCCAGCTGGTCCGGCGGCGAGAGCGAGGACCGTCAGCTCATCGTCCGCGGCCACGCCAATCTGCTCGAAGATCTGCACGCGCTGGAGGATCTGGAACGGGTTCGCCTGTTGTTCGACGACCTCGAGACCAAGCGCGGCGTGATCGATCTGCTCGGCCGGGCCGAGACCGCCGAAGGCGTGCGCATCTTCATCGGCAGTGAGAACAAGCTGTTCTCGCTGTCGGGGTCCTCCACCATCATCTCGCCCTATCGGGATGCCGCCGGCCACATCGTCGGCGTTCTCGGCGTGATCGGCCCGACGCGGCTGAATTATGCCCGCGTGATCCCGACCGTGGACTACGCCGCCCGCATCGTCAGCCGCCTGTTGGGGGGCTGACCGGCCTTTCTGCCGATCACGGGCGCTTGATTTTCGCGGGCTTAAGCACGATATCCGGGCCAACATCCCTGAAACGAGTTCGAGATCAGAGCCGATGACCGAGCAAGACCGGCAACCCCAAGACACGACTGCAGCGACCGGCGAGCCCGTGGTGTCGAAACCCTACATCATGCCCGACGATCCCGAGCCGGGTTCGGTCGAAACCCTGCAAAAGGAAGCTGCTGAAGCGCGCGACCGCATGCTGCGGACGCTGGCCGAGATGGAGAATTTGCGCAAGCGCACCGCCAAGGAAGTTGCCGACGCCCGCCTCTATGGCATCACCGGCTTCGCGCGCGACGTGCTCGACATCGCCGATAATCTCCAGCGCGCACTCGATGCCGTTCCGGCGGAGGCGCGTGCTGCGGCCGATCCCGGCCTGGTCTCGTTGATCGAGGGCGTCGAGCTCACGGAGCGCGCGCTGCTCAACGCGCTGGAAAAACACGGCGTGAAGAAGCTGGATCCTCAGGGCCAGAAGTTCGACCCGAACTTCCACCAGGCAATGTACGAAGTGCCTGACGCGTCGGTGCCGTCGGGCACCGTGGTGCAGATCATGCAGGCCGGCTACACCATCGGTGACCGCGTGCTGCGCCCGGCGCTGGTCGGCGTCGCCAAGGGCGGCGCAAAGACTGCGCCCGCGGCGAACAACAACGAATCGAGCAGCGCGGCGAACTGAGTGTTGGCGTCATTCCGGGGCTCGGCGAAGTCGAGAACCCGGAATCCATCGAACAGCAGAGACAACCGCACAATGGATTCTCAGGTGCGCAAATTGCGCACCATAGCTCGCGCTGAAGCGCGCCCCGGAATGACGGAAGATGGCGCGCCGCCTACGCGCTCACCGCGATATCCGCAGACTGAATCCGCTTCACGCCCGCCTTGGCCATGTCGGCCCAGGCCTTGGCGAGCGAGCCCTGCGTGTCGATGCCGCGGCAGGCGTCTTCCACCACATAGACCTCGAAGCCCGCCTTGCGCCCGTCGAGCGCGGTCCAGGCGACGCAGAAGTCTGTCGCAAGACCAGCGACGAAGACGCGCTTGATCTTGCGGCCCCTCAGGTAGCCGGCGAGCCCGGTCGAGGTCTTGCCGTCGGCCTCGAGGAAGGCCGAATAGCTGTCGACGTTCTTGTGAAATCCCTTGCGGATGATGAGCTCGGCGTGCGGGATCGACAGGTCCTTCGACAGCGCCGCGCCCTCGGTGCCCTGCACGCAATGGTCCGGCCACAGCACCTGCTTGCCGTAGGGCAGGTCGACCGTTTCGAACGGCTTCTTGCCGGAATGAACCGACGCAAACGAAACGTGGCCCGGCGTGTGCCAGTCCTGCGTCAGCACCACATTCGCAAATGCCTTCGAGATCTTGTTGATGACCGGCACCACCTGCTCGCCTTCCTTCACCGCGAGGCTCCCGCCGGGCAGGAAGCAGTTCTGCACGTCGATCACGAGCAGCGCGGACGCTTCGTCCGGCTTGATCGGTGCGGCCGCGAACAGCGCGCTTGGCGCGAGCGTAGCCAGCGCCGTCGTTCCAAGCATTGCCAAGACCTGTCGCCGAACCAGCATGTCTACCTCCCCTCCAGGATGATCCAACGGGAGGAAGCCTAGTTCCGTTCGTATACGAACAGAAGCCTGAAAATGCGGCCGGTTCTGTCCAGCGCGTGGGCTGACAAAGCCCATAGCGCCGTCATCCCCGGGCGCGCAAAGCGCGAACCCGGGATCCATAACCACAGGGAGAAGTTGGGCGAAGGTTCTTCGTGAAACTGCGACCAACCACGATTAGCGCCGGCTTCGCCCTACCCCTTCGGCTGAATCCCGTCGCGTACGGTGCGGAAGCGGGTGAAGGCGGCTTGCCATTGGTCGCGCGGGGCGCTGGCGATGATGCGCAATGATGCGCCGCCGCTCGAGAAGCGGATCCACTGCACCACCGTCACCGGGACCTTGTCCTTGCCGCTGACGCCGTCGATCCGGGTCTCGAAGCCTTGCTGGCCGTTGATGCGGATCGGCTCGGACATGGTGATGCGCGACTCGCGCACGCCGGGAATCTGGAGCGCCGCCTCCCGGGCGAAGCGGGCGCGGTCGTCGGCGGCTTGCGGGGTGGCGCCGATCAGGCCGAGGATCATGAACGGCCTCGCCTCGTAGCCCACGCTCTCATCGCCGTCGGCCAGGATGATGCTCGAGCCCGGTGCCAGGGTCTTGATGTCCTTGAAGTCGGCGAGATCGGTGATCTTGAACGGCAGCAGCGCGATCTGCTCCTCGGCCGAGACCTGCCTGCGGGTGGTGGCGCTCGCGAACATCTGTCGCACCGCCTCGTCCGTGTAGATCTTGGTCGCATTCTCCGGGATCTGTACCGCGACATAGCCGGAGAAGCCGGCGCCGGGCACGATCATCGAATACCGCTTCACCGGGGTATCGCCGGCCTTGCCGCTTTCGGTGGTGAAATAGGCAAGGCCAGCGGGGGTCTCGACCTTGTCCTGCTTGACGCCGCCGGTCCCGCCGGGATTGG
>NZ_LAXE01000001.1:702321-733981 GCF_003122645.1 Bradyrhizobium sp. SUTN9-2 | reverse complement strand
CCGGAAAGGTCTTGGCCGTGCTGAGGCCGATCAGCGGCACCATGCCGAGACGCAAGCCGGGTGGGAAAACGACGTCGGCGGCGAAGGCCGGAAGCGCTGTTACGGCGAGGAGGGCGAGCGCGGCGAGGGGGCGGATCAGCTTCATGGCCACTCTGATTGGTTCACATTGAGGCCGTTCGATGGTCGGCCACGGGGCCGCTTTGTCGCGCGAAGCAGCTGCGCCGGCTGTGCGGTCGGTCCGCCTTTTAGCCGGTTTGGCCTCGCCGCAACAGGGCGGGCGGGCTTGCGGGTGCGGGGGCTTGCCGACGCCCGGACCTGTTAATAATTCCTCACCCGCAAGGGCGGTTGAGCCCGGATATCACCTTCCAAAACCCGATGTTTTAGCGGCAGAAACCTAGCTTCGGTCCTTGCGGGCCCCTCCCCCCCTCCTATATGAGCCTCAATCATCGCAATATCGCGGATGTTTGATCTTAGGGGGTTTCGGTTCGGGTGCCTCTTGGGCCCAGCCAACCTGCCGCAAAAAGAAGGATATCAGGACCATGGGAAAGGTCATTGGGATCGACCTCGGCACCACGAATTCGTGCGTCGCCGTGATGGATGGCAAGAACGCCAAAGTCATCGAGAATTCCGAAGGCATGCGCACGACGCCTTCGATCGTCGCCGTCACGGATGACGGTGAGCGCCTCGTCGGCCAGCCCGCCAAGCGCCAGGCCGTCACCAATCCCGAGCGCACCTTCTTCGCAGTGAAGCGCCTCATCGGCCGCCGCTACGACGACCCGATGGTCGAGAAGGACAAGAAGCTCGTTCCCTACAAGATCGTGAAGGCTTCCAACGGCGACGCCTGGGTCGAGGCCGACGGCCAGACCTACTCGCCCTCGCAGGTCTCGGCTTTCATCCTGCAGAAGATGAAGGAGACCGCCGAAGCCCATCTCGGCCAGAAGGTCGAGCAGGCCGTCATCACCGTTCCTGCCTACTTCAACGACGCTCAGCGCCAGGCGACCAAGGACGCCGGCAAGATCGCGGGCCTCGAAGTGCTGCGCATCATCAACGAGCCGACCGCGGCCGCGCTCGCCTATGGCCTTGACAAGACCAAGGCCGGCACCATCGCGGTGTATGACCTCGGCGGCGGTACGTTCGATATCTCCATTCTCGAAATCGGCGACGGCGTGTTCGAGGTGAAGTCGACCAACGGCGATACCTTCCTCGGCGGCGAAGATTTCGACATGCGCCTCGTGGGTTATCTCGCAGACGAGTTCCAGAAGGAACAGGGCATCAACCTGCGCAACGACAAGCTCGCGCTGCAGCGCCTGAAGGAAGCCGCTGAAAAGGCCAAGATCGAGCTGTCCTCGACGACGCAGACCGAGATCAACCTGCCCTTCATCACCGCGGACCAGACCGGCCCGAAGCATCTGACGATGAAGCTCACCCGCGCCAAGTTCGAGGCGCTGGTCGACGACCTCATCCAGAAGACCGTCGAGCCCTGCCGCAAGGCGCTGAAGGACGCCGGCGTCACCGCCGGTGAGATCGGCGAGGTCGTGCTGGTCGGCGGCATGTCGCGCATGCCGAAGGTCCAGGAAGTCGTGAAGCAGCTGTTCGGCAAGGAGCCGCACAAGGGTGTCAACCCGGACGAAGTCGTGGCGATCGGCGCTGCGATCCAGGCCGGCGTGCTCCAGGGCGACGTCAAGGACGTGCTGCTGCTCGACGTCACCCCGCTGTCGCTGGGCATCGAGACGCTGGGCGGCGTGTTCACCCGCATCATCGACCGCAACACCACGATCCCGACCAAGAAGAGCCAGGTGTTTTCGACGGCTGAGGACAACCAGAACGCCGTCACCATCCGCGTCTTCCAGGGCGAGCGTGAAATGGCGGCCGACAACAAGATGCTTGGTCAGTTCGACCTGATGGGCATTCCGCCGGCGCCGCGCGGTATGCCGCAGATCGAGGTGACCTTCGACATCGACGCCAACGGCATCGTCAACGTCTCGGCCAAGGACAAGGCCACGGGCAAGGAGCAGCAGATCCGCATCCAGGCCTCCGGCGGTCTGTCGGAAGCCGACATCGAGAAGATGGTCAAGGACGCCGAGGCCAATGCCGAGGCGGACAAGAAGCGCCGCGAGGCCGTCACCGCCAAGAACGAGGCGGATGGCCTGGTGCATTCGACCGAGAAGGCTTTGGCCGAGCACGGCTCGAAGGTTGCCGAGAGCGAGCGCCGCGCCATCGAGGATGCCGTCAGCGACCTCAAGGAAGCGTTGAAGGGCGACGATGCCGAGGCGATCAAGGCCAAGACCCAGACGCTGGCGCAGGCTTCGATGAAGCTCGGCGAGGCCATGTACAAGCAGCAGGCCGAGGCCGACGCCAAGAAGGATGCGGCCAAGGACGACGTCGTCGACGCGGAATTCACCGAGGTCGACGACGACAAGAACAACAAGAAGTCCGCTTAAGCCCCGAGAGGGTGACGATGCGGACGGCTTGGACCCCACACACGCTACCGGCCTCCTCCCTTGCGGGGGAGGCCGTCGTGTCGGGACGGACGGGCCAGGACTCCTTTCAAGGCTCCTTCAAAGTCGGCCCCGTTACGATCGATCAATTCCCAGCCGTTATTCTCAGCGCTGCCAGGCTGCCCTCCGCCGCAAGGTCGAAGGGCGCTCATACCGCCGCATGTCAGCGTTGTTCCGCGCCAACTTGAATCGCGATTGGATAGACCGAGCCCATCATGTCCACGTCCACCAAGCGCTGCTATTACGAGACCCTCGAAGTCGAACGCGACGCCGACGAAGGCAAGCTGAAATCGTCGTTCCGCAAGCTGGCGATGAAATTCCATCCCGACCGCAACCCCGGGGATGAGACCAGCGAAGTCAAGTTCAAGGAAATCAACGAGGCTTACGAGGTCCTGAAGGACAAGGACAAGCGGGCCGCGTATGACCGTTACGGCCACGCCGCGTTCGAGCAGGGCGGCGGCTTCGGCGGTGGCGCCGGTTTCGGTGCCGGCTTCGCCTCCTCTTTCTCCGACATCTTCGAGGACCTGTTCGGCATGGCCGGGCAGCGCGGCCGCGGCGGCCGCGAGCGCGGCGCCGATCTGCGCTACAACATGGAAATCACCCTCGAGGAAGCCTTTGGCGGCAAGACCGCGCAGATCGAGATTCCTGTCTCGGTCACCTGCGAGGCCTGCTCGGGCATCGGTGCCAAGGCCGGCACCAAGCCGAAGACCTGTTCGACCTGCGGCGGCGCCGGCCGCGTGCGGCAGTCGCAGGGCTTCTTCACGCTGGAGCGGACCTGCCCGGGCTGTCAGGGCCGCGGTCAGATGATCGAGGACGCCTGCCCATCCTGCTCGGGACAAGGGCGGGTGACCCGCGAGCGGACGCTCTCGGTCAACATTCCGCAAGGTGTCGAGGACGGCACACGGATCAGGCTCGCCGGCGAGGGCGAGGCTGGCGTCCGCGGCGGGCCGCCCGGCGATCTCTACATCTTCCTGTCGCTGGCCCAGCACCAGTTCTTCCAGCGTGACGGCGCGGATCTGCATTGCCGCGTGCCGATCTCGATGGTGACCGCCGCGCTCGGCGGCGAATTCGAGGTGCCGACCATCGACAAGGGCAAGACCAAGGTGAAGGTGCCCGCCGGCACCCAGTCGGGCCGTCGTTTCCGCATTGCATCAAAGGGTATGCCGGTGCTGCGGTCGCGCCAGATGGGCGACATGTACGTTCAGGTCATGGTCGAGACCCCGCAGAACCTGACCAAAAAGCAGCAAGAATTGCTGGCCGAGTTCGAGAAGCTCTCCTCCGGCAACACCCAGCCGGAAGCCGAGGGTTTCTTCGCCAAGGTCAAGGATTTCTTCGGCAATCGGGCGAACTGACGCGTCTTGACCGTATCGCCTCCGGCCTATACGTCTTTATGACCATTTTCTGACACGCCGCGGTCCTGCGGTTCCGTCCGGTCCCGACATGCCATTGCCATCGTCCGCGCGTGCGTTGAAGAAGCCTCGTCTCGATGACGAGGTGCGCTTTCTCAGGTCGTGGATCGAAAAGCCCTTGCACATGGGCGCGGTGATGCCGTCCGGCAAGCTGCTGGCGCGGACCATGGCTCATTATGTCGATCCCGATTCCGACGCACCGGTGGTCGAGCTCGGACCCGGCACCGGCGCCATCACGTCCGCGCTGATCGAGCGCGGGGTCGACCAGAAACGTCTCGTTCTCGTCGAATACAATCCCGGCTTCTGCGCGCTGCTGCGCGACCGCTACCCGCAAGCCAAGGTGGTGCAGGGCGATGCCTACCGCCTGCGCGACACGCTCTGGAATGTCTTGAGCGCGCCGGCCAGCGCGGTCGTGTCCGGCCTGCCGCTCGTCACCAAACCGATGCTGACGCGGCTGCGGCTCATCCGCGATGCCTTCACCGCGCTCGCGCCCGGTGCGCCCTTCATCCAGTTCACCTATGCGGTGGTGCCGCCGATCCCGAAATCGCTATCCGGCGTGTCCACAGAGGCCTCGGAACGGATCTGGATGAACCTTCCGCCGGCCCGCGTCTGGGTGTATCGCAAGCATTAAATCCGCCGGCTCCTCTTTGCGCGGCGGGCTCGTTTCGCCGAATGCATGAGATTGGATGCCAGCCCCCAAGATCCTGATTATTCCCGGCTCGCTGCGCACCGGCTCGCACAATGCGAAGCTGGCGTCTGTGGCTGCTTACGAATTCGTCCAGGCCGGCGTCGACGTCACCCGCATCTCGCTCGCCGATTTTCCGCTGCCGATCTATGACGGCGATCTCCAGGCCAAATCGGGCGTGCCCAAGCACGCGATCAATCTGAAGCGCATGATCGGCGCGCATCACGGTGTCCTCATCGTCTCGCCCGAATACAACGCCTCGGTGCCGCCGCTCCTGAAGAACGCGATCGACTGGGTCAGCCGCGTGCACGAGCTGCACGAGGCGCGCGGAGAGGTGTTCCGCAACCGGGTCTTCGCGCTTGCCGGCGCGTCGCAGAGCCGGTTAGGTGCTGCTCGCGCGCTGCAGGCCCTGCGGCTGATCCTCTCCGCCTGCCACGCCAACGTGATTGCCAGCCAGCTCACGCTCGCCTTTGCCGACCAGGCCTATGACGATAGGGACAGGCTGAAGAACGAGGGCGATATCGCCGCGCTGAAGCAGCTGGTGGCGCAATTGATCGACGTTTCCCAACGCATGATGTGAGGTGACATGACGCCAGCCGAGATCGCCCCGAAGGACCGCCTGATCGTTGCGCTCGATCTGCCGAGCGTTGATGCCGCGGAGGCGATGATCGCGAAGCTCGGCGACAGCGTCACGTTCTACAAGATCGGCTATCAACTCGCTTATGCCGGCGGCCTGCCGCTGATCGGCAAGCTCGCTGATGCGGGCAAGAAGGTGTTCGCCGATCTCAAGATGCACGACATCGGCAACACCGTGACGCGCGGCGTGGAGAGCGTCGCCAAGCTGGGCGCGACCTTCGTCACCGTGCACGCCTATCCGCAGACCATGAAAGGCGCCGTCGAAGGCCGCGGCAGCGCCAGCCTGAAGATCCTCGCCGTGACGGTGCTGACGTCCTACGACGACGACGATTTGCATGCAGCCGGTTATCGGCTCAGCGTGTCGGAGCTGGTCGAGGCGCGTGCGCAGCAGGCGCAGGTGCTCGGTGTCGATGGCCTCGTGTCCTCGCCGGAGGAGGTGGGTAGCCTGCGCAAGATCGTCGGCCACCAGATGAGCCTAGTCACCCCCGGCATTCGTCCGGCGGGCGCCGCCAGCGGCGACCAGAAGCGCATCATGACGCCTAGCCGTGCGATCGCCGCCGGCGCGGATTATCTGGTCGTCGGGCGCCCGGTTGTGGAAGCCGCCGATCCCAAGGCGGTCGCGGACACCATCCACGCCGAGATCGCGCAAGCGCTCGGCTAACCCACTAAACAACAGGGAGAAGAACAATGGCAAAAGGCTACTGGATCGGGCGTGTCGACGTCAGCAATGACGAGGGCTATAAGCCCTACGCCATCGCCAACGGCCCGATCTTCAAGAAATGGGGCGGCCGCTTCGTCGTCCGCGCCGGCAAGTTCACCACCGTCGAAGGCGCCAGCCGCAACCGCAACGTCGTGATCGAATTCCCTGACTACGAGACCGCGCTCGCCTGCTACAACTCGCCGGAATACCAGGCCAACATCAAGGTGCGCCAGCCGCACTCGATCGCCGACCTCATCGTCATCGAAGGCTACGACGGCCCGCAGCCGCAGGACGGCTGAAGGCTCTCGTTCTTACCCTCCCGCTCCAGGGGAGGGTAAAGGCACGCGTCGCGCGCGTGGGCCTCGGTTGCCGGAACTGCCTCCCCCCGCTACAACGGCCTCGAAGAGGATCACACCATGTCCGACATGCGCTTGATTGTTGCGGGAGCCGGCGGCCGGATGGGCCGGGCGCTGGTGCGGGCGATTGCTGAAAGCGAGGGCGCCGTGCTGGCCGGCGCGCTGGAGGCGCCGGGCTCCCAGCTGCTCGGCAAGGATGCCGGCGTGCTCGCCGGCCTGCCCGCCAACGGCATCAAGCTCTCCGCCGATCTCTGGGCGATGTGCAAGGAGGCCGACGGCATCCTCGATTTCACAGTGCCTGCGGCGACCATCGCCAATGTCGCGATCGCCGCCGAACGCGGCCTCGTGCACGTCATCGGCACGACCGGCCTGTCCGGCTCGGACAATGCCGTGATCAAGAGCGTCACCAATCGCGCCGTGGTGGTGCAGTCGGGCAATATGAGTCTCGGCGTCAATCTGCTCGCCGCCGTGGTCAAGCGCGTTGCCAAGGCGCTCGACCAGAGTTTTGATATCGAGATCGTCGAGACCCATCACCGCATGAAGGTCGATGCACCCTCGGGCACCGCGCTGATGCTGGGGCAGGCCGCAGCGAGCGGCCGCGGGGTTACTCTCGATGACCATTCCGAACGCGGCCGGGACGGCATCACCGGCGCCCGCCGGCCGGGCAATATCGGCTTCGCCTCCTTGCGCGGCGGCACCGTGGCCGGCGATCACAGCGTGACCTTCCTCGGCCCGTTCGAGCGCCTGACGCTGTCGCATCAGGCCGAGGACCGCATGCTGTTCGCCCATGGTGCGCTCAAGGCGGCGCTGTGGGCGCACGGCAAGAAGCCGGGGCACTACACCATGGCCGACGTGCTCGGCCTCGACGATATCTGATCCAATCAAGCAACGGAAAGCAGTCAATGAGCGAACGCCTTCTCGTGCTCGTGCGCCACGGCCAGAGCGAATGGAATCTGAAGAACCTGTTCACGGGCTGGAAGGACCCTGACCTCACCGAGCTCGGCGTGAAGGAAGCCAAAGAAGCCGGCCGCAAGCTGAAGGCACAGGGCCTGGTGTTCGACGTCGCCTACACCTCGGTGCTGACGCGCGCGCAGCACACGCTCGATCTCATCCTCGCTGAGCTCGGCCAGGAGGGTCTGCCGACTTCGAAGGACCTCGCGCTCAACGAGCGCGACTACGGCGATCTCTCCGGTCTCAACAAGGACGACGCCCGCAAGAAATGGGGCGAGGAGCAGGTGCTGATCTGGCGCCGCTCCTACGACGTGCCGCCGCCCGGCGGCGAAAGCCTGAAGGACACGCTCGCGCGCGCGTTGCCGTACTACGTGCAGGAGATCCTGCCCGGTGTGCTCAACGGCAAGCGCACGCTGGTTGCCGCCCACGGCAACTCGCTGCGCGCGCTGATCATGGTGCTGGAGAAGCTCTCGCCCGAAGGCATTTTGAAGCGCGAGCTCGCCACCGGCGTGCCGATCATCTACCGCCTCAACGCGGATTCGACCGTGGCCTCGAAGCTGGATCTGGCGGGGTAGACTTTGCCGCAAGCGCGGTGCCGTAGGGTGGTTAGACGGCGACTGCGCAAAGCGCAGTCGCTGGCGTAACCCACCACTTCTGTTCTGCGGAAACCAGAGAGGTGGATTACGCTGCGCTAACCCACCCTGCGAAATCCTACTGCATCTTGCCTACTGCAGCCCCAGCTGCCCGGCCTCCCAGCCCAGCATCGCCTGCTTGCGGGTGATGCCCCAATGATAGCCGGTGAGCGTGCCGCTCTTGCCGAGTGCGCGGTGGCAGGGCACGACGAAGGAGACCGGGTTCTTGCCGACGGCGGCACCGACGGCGCGTGAAGCCTTGGGATTCCTGATGTTGCAGGCGATGTCGGAATAGGACACTGCGCGGCCCATTGGAATCTTCAAGAGCGTCTCCCACACCCGCACTTCGAAATCGGTGCCGATCAGCACCACGCGCAGCGGCTGGTCCGGCCGCCACAATTTTGGATCGAAGATGCGCGCCGCGAGCGGCGCGGTGCCTTCATGATCTTCCACATAGGTGGCGTTCGGCCAGCGCCGCGTCATGTCGGCGAGCGCGATCTTCTCCTCGCCGTGGTCGGCGAAGGCGAGGCCCGACAGGCCGCGATCGGTGGCGATCACGATCGCGGTGCCGAACGGCGAGGAATGGAAGCCGTAGCGCAGGGTGAGGCCGGCACCGCCGTTCTTCCATTCGCCCGGCGACATCGCTTCATGGGTGACGAAGAGATCGTGCAGCCGGCCCGGCCCGGACAGGCCGGAGTCGAGCGCCGCGTCAAGGATGCTGGCGGAATCCCTGAGCAGGTTCTTGGCGTGGTCGAGGGTGAGCGCCTGCATGAAAGCCTTCGGCGTGATCGAAGCCCAGCGGCGGAACAGATGGTGCAGCTCATCCGGCGTGACGCCAGCGGCATCCGCCATCGCCTCGATGGTCGGTTGCGCGCGCCAGTTCGCCGAGATGAAGGCGATCGCCCGCCGCACCGAATCATAGTCGCGCAACGCGGCGTTCTGGGTGCCCGGCCTGGCCAGGCGCTGGTCATGTATCGCAAGGGTCATCATGACCGGAAATGTAGGGGAGGCGCTGGCGCGAAACCACCCGATTTCCGACTGTGCTCAGGTCGCCGGATGATAGGTCGGGCCGCGCCGCGCGGCGTTGAGAGCCCCCACCAAGGCATTGTAAAAGCTGGCCTTTTCTGCCGGCCCGAGAAAGCCCGCGATGAGCAGGCGGCGGCCGCGGGAGATCAGATAAAGGTGCTCGATGCCGTATTCCTCATCGACCTCTTGGTCGAGCCGGACCCAGAGCGGATTGAAGGTCCATTCGGAAACCTGGCCACGATGGCTGACGCGCCGCACCCGCAATTCCGACGGCGTCACCACGATTTCCTCGCTGGCCCGTGCGGCGCGAAAATTGACCTTGAAGGCCCACCAGATCACGAGCACGTCGAGACCGAAGAAGCCGAACACCGGCCAGGCGCCCATCATCAGGAAAGCGAGGCCTGTGACGAAGCCGACGGCGCTCAGGAACAGCATCACGGCGAGAAAGCCGGTGCGGTTCAGCGAGCGGTGCGGCGTCAGCAGCGCGGAGAAGATCTGAGGCTCATCCTCGCTCTCAGATCGCGACCGCGCTATTTCGTTGCCTGTGCTCATCGTCCATCAGTATATCCCGATCATGGCGAAAATCACCCGCAAGCCGGTCCCGCGCAAAGCGGCGGTGCCGAAGAGAACGGCAAGACCGGTCGCGACCAAGCCGAAAGCGCCCGCGAAGAAATCACTTAAAGCCACAAGACCGTGGACGCCGGCCGAGGTCCACGAGGTCTTCAGCCGTTTCCGCAAGGCCAATCCGGAGCCCAAGGGCGAGCTCGAGCACGTCAACCCGTTCACGCTGCTGGTCGCGGTGGTGCTGTCGGCACAGGCGACCGATGCCGGCGTCAACAAGGCGACGCGTGCGCTGTTCGACGTTGCCGACACCCCGCAGAAGATGCTCGATCTCGGTGAGGAGCGCTTGCGCGACTACATCAAGACGATCGGACTCTACCGCACCAAGGCCAGGAACGTGATCGCGCTGTCGGCCAAGCTGCTCAATGAATTCGGCGGCGAGGTGCCGCGCACGCGCACGGAGATCGAGTCATTGCCCGGCGCAGGTCGCAAGACCGCCAACGTCGTGCTCAACATGGCCTTCGGCGAGCACACCATGGCGGTCGACACCCATGTCTTCCGCGTCGGCAACCGCACGGGCCTAGCGCCCGGCAAGACGCCGCTGGAGGTCGAGCTTGGCCTGGAAAAGGTGATCCCGGCCGAGTTCATGCTGCACGCGCATCATTGGCTGATCCTGCACGGCCGTTATACGTGCCTCGCGCGCAAGCCACGCTGCGAAGTCTGCCTGATCAACGATCTCTGTCGCTGGCCGGAGAAGACGGTGTGAGGCAACGCCGCCCCGGGCCGCTATCGCACCTGCCGCGCCGGCTCGATCAGCTCGGGCCGCGGGCCTGACAGGCGCTTGTGCATGTGGACCATGAAGGCCATGCCGAAGATCGGTGTCGCCAGGTTCACGATCGGAATCGAGACGAAGGCGGCGATGAACAGGCCGGCGGTGAAGACCGTCGCGGCATTGTCGCGCCGCATCGCCTTGGCTTCCTCCGGCGGGCGGAAGCGCATTGCGGCGAGCTCGAAATATTCACGGCCAAGCAGCCAGGCGGCGGCGAGGAAGAAGATCAGGAAACCGGCGCCGGCGAACAGCACCAGCGGCAGAGCGGCGAGATAGACCAGGATGGCCACGAGCGCGGTCTTGATGCCCTCGAGCATCGCCCGGCTAAACGGCAGTGCCGCGCCCGGCCGCTCGGCCGGATAATGCTCGCGCTCGACGACGTCGGCGACGTCGTCGACGAACAGGCTCGCCACCAGCGAGGTGATCGCCGGCATCAGGAAGATGCCGCCGAACACGACGCCGAGACCCGTCACGATCGAGACGATCCAGGAGAGAACCTCGATCGAAGAATGCCAGCCCGGCCCGAGCAGGCCTTCCAGCCACACCTCGCCGGAGGTCGCAAACCAGCTGAGCAGCCGCTGCAAGCCGATCGCCAGCACGGTGATCAGCACCAGCGCAAGCCCGATCGACCGCCACAGGATCGAGCGCATCGGCGGCGAGATCAATTGCGACAGCGCCTTAATGGCGGCATCCAGCATGGGGGACCCTCTGAGGTAGACACTGCGCGAGAGGTAGACACCGGATGCGGCTTCGGCAAGGGCGGTGGCCGTCTCGCCTTGTCGGTGAAGGTGGCGCGATTTCTTCTTTACCCTCCCCTGGAGGGTAAGATTCAGCCTAGTCGTGTCTATGCCCGTGCTTGCGCGCCTTCGCCGACTTGCCGTCCCCCGTCGGGATCATCACCACGCGGCCGTAGCGCACGCCGCGTTCGGCGATGATGTGATCGGCGAAATGCCTGACCTCGGAGGCCGCGCCGCGCAGCGCCGTCATCTCCATGCAATTGTTGTCGTCGAGGTGGACATGCAGCGTCGCCAGCGCGAGGTCGTGGTGGCCGTGGAATTCCTGCACCAGCCGTTTCGACAGATCGCGCGCTGCGTGGTCATAGACGTAGATGAGGCCGGCAACGCATTGGCCGGTTTGCGCGGTGTCCTCGGCGCTCTGCTGCAGGCCGGCGCGCGCGAGGTCGCGGATGATCTCGGAGCGGTTCTGGTAACCGCGCGCTTCGGCCGCGGCGTCGATCTCCGCCAGGAGATCGTCCTCGATCGTGATGGTAATCCGCTGCATCAGATGCTCCCGCTTATGTCCTCTGAACCGTAGCCTGGATGGAGCGAAGCGCAATCCGGGACGGTGCAATATGAGGCAGGACCCCCGGATTTCGCTTACGCTCCATCCGGGCTACACAGCGTCCTTACAGCCGCGTCGCACGCAGCCGCAGCGCGTTGCCGACCACGCTCACCGAGGACAGCGCCATCGCCGCCGCGGCGATGATCGGGGAGAGCAGCAGACCGAACGCCGGATAGAGAACGCCGGCGGCGATCGGAATCCCGGCGGCGTTGTAGATGAAGGCGAAGAACAGGTTCTGCCGGATGTTGCTCATCGTCGCCTGCGACAGTTTTCGCGCGCGGACGATGCCGACGAGGTCGCCCTTGAGCAGCGTCACGCCGGCGCTCTCCATCGCAACGTCGGTGCCGGTGCCCATGGCGATGCCGACCTCGGCCGCCGCCAGTGCCGGCGCGTCGTTGACGCCGTCGCCGGCCATGGCGACGCTGCGGCCGGCCTTCTGCAGCTTGGTCACTACCGCGCTCTTCTGGTCCGGCAGCACTTCGGCCTCGACCTCGGCGATGCCGAGCCGGCGCGCCACGGCCTCGGCCGTGGTGCGGTTGTCTCCGGTCAGCATGATCACCTTGATGCCTTCCGCCGCGAGCGCCTTCAGCGCCTCCGGCGTCGAGGCCTTGACCGGATCGGCGATCGCGAACAGGCCGGCAAGCCGGCCGTCGACGGCCATGTTGATCACGGTGGCGCCGTCACCGCGCAGCCGCTCGGCTTCGGCGGCGAGCGACTCGGTGTCGATGCCGATCGACGACAGATATCTGGCATTGCCGAGCACGATGGTCTTGCCGTCGACCTTGCCCGTCGCGCCCTTGCCCGTCGGCGAGTCGAACTGCTCGACCTGGCCGAGGGTGAGCTGCTTTTCCTTGGCCGCGCGCACGATGGCGTCGGCCAGCGGATGCTCGCTGGCGCGCTCGACGGTGGCCGCCAGCCGGAGGATGTCTTCTTCCGCGAAGCCGGACGCCGGCGCGATCGTCACCACCTTGGGCTTGCCTTCGGTCAGCGTGCCTGTTTTGTCGACCACGAGCGTGTCGATCTTCTCCATACGCTCCAGCGCCTCGGCGTTCTTGATGAGCACACCGCCTTGCGCGCCGCGGCCGACGCCGACCATGATCGACATCGGCGTCGCGAGGCCGAGCGCGCAGGGACATGCGATGATCAGCACGCTGACAGCCGCGACCAGGCCGAAGGCCAGCCGCGGCTCCGGTCCGAACCAGGCCCAGGCACCGAAGGCGGCGAGGGCAACGACGATCACGGCCGGCACGAACCAGCCGGAGACTTGGTCGGCCAGGCGCTGGATCGGCGCGCGCGAGCGCTGCGCATCCGCGACCATTTGCACGATCTGCGACAGCATCGTCTCGCGCCCGACCTTGTCGGCACGCATGATGAAGCTGCCGGACTGGTTCAGCGTGCCGGCAATGACCTTGGCGCCGGTCTCCTTGGTGACCGGCATGGATTCGCCTGTCACGAGTGATTCATCTAGCGACGAGCGGCCTTCGAGGATGACGCCGTCGACCGGCACCTTCTCGCCGGGACGCACGCGCAGGCGATCGCCGGCGTGCAGCGTGTCGATCTCGACCTCGTGCTCGCTGCCGTCGGCGTCGACGCGGCGCGCGGTCTTCGGCGCGAGCTGCAGCAGCGCTTTAATCGCGCCCGAGGTCGCATCGCGGGCGCGCAGCTCCAGCACCTGGCCGAGCAGCACCAGGACGGTGATGACGGCGGCCGCCTCGAAATAGACTGCGACCGCGCCCTCATGGCCGCGGAAGGTGGCGGGGAAGATCTGCGGCGTGACCGTGCCGAGCACGCTGTAAACATAGGCAACGCCCGTACCCATCGCGATCAGCGTGAACATGTTGAGATTGCGCGTCAGCAGCGATTGCCAGCCGCGAACGAAGAACGGCCAGCCGGCCCACAGCACCACGGGCGTTGCAAAGACGAGCTGGATCCAATTCGACACGGTCGGATCGATCCAGCTGTGGGGGCCTGCGAGATGGCCGCCCATCTCCAGCGCGATCGGCGGCAGGGACAGCACGCCGCCGATCCAGAACCGCCGCGTCATGTCGGCGAGCTCGGGATTGGGGCCGGTCTCAAGGCTTGCGACCTCAGGCTCCAGCGCCATGCCGCAGATCGGGCACGTGCCCGGACCGACTTGGCGGATCTGCGGGTGCATGGGACAGGTGTAGATCGTGCCCGCGGGCATCTCCGGTTCGGGCGCCTTGTCCTTGGCAAGATACTTGGCGGGATCGGCGGCGAACTTGGTGCGGCAGCCGGCCGAGCAGAAATGGAATGTCTCGCCGCGATGTGTGATGCGATGCTTCGAGGTCGCGGGATCGACCATCATGCCGCAGACGGGATCTTTGACCTTGGTTGCGGCGTCGCCGTGGTGATGGTCGTGGCCGGCATGATCGCCGTGGCCGCCGCAGCACGAGGAAGCCTCGGGTTTCGCCGCCGGCGCTGCAGCTTTCGTGGAACAGCCGCATCCGGAATGCGTTGCCGCGCTGTGACGATGCTCGTGCTCGTTGTTGTTCATTGCCATGTTCCGGCCTTTGCGCTTGCTCTTGAAACCCATACCCGGTAGGGGTATATAGACCCCATGCGCAAAGACATCAAGGCATCCGTCGGAAAACGCCTCGGCCGGATCGAGGGCCAGGTTCGTGGCCTCTCGAGAATGGTAGAGGAAGACCGCTACTGCATCGACATCGTGACGCAAATCGCGGCGGTGCGCGCCGCGTTGCGCCGGGTCGAGGAAGAGGTTTTGAAGGATCACGTCGCCCATTGCGTCGAGCACGCCATCGCGAGCGGCGACAAGGCCGACCAGCGCGCCAAGATCGCGGAGCTGATGGCGGTGATCGGACGGGCGGATCGGTAGCGCGTGCGCTCTCCACCATCGGTCAGTGATCGCGCCAGAACGTGGGCACGGCGCATCGCGCCTTTGCCCACCCTACGAGACCGTGCGAATCTAAGCCGTCATCTCCCGCGCCCGCGCGCGATACATCGCGAGCTCGCTCAGTTGTACAAAATGCTCGGAGAAAGCCACGCTGGCTCGCGCAGGCGGCGCGCTCACTTCTTGAGCCGGAATTTCACCCGACGTCGCTTCGTCAGCCGCTTCAGGAGCGAGCGGCGGCGCCACGAGCGCTTCTGGAAACACACTGAATGAGCCCGCCACCTCCTCGAGCGGCTTCTGCTTGTCTGCCCAGTGCAAGGCGGTGTAGTCGAACCCGTGCACGATGGTGGGTTTGACGACTTCGAAATAGGGCGAGATGTCGAAGTCGCGGGGCATGTAGAGCGAGG
The DNA here is from genome assembly GCF_003122645.1 of Bradyrhizobium sp. SUTN9-2. NCBI lineage: Bacteria > Pseudomonadati > Pseudomonadota > Alphaproteobacteria > Hyphomicrobiales > Nitrobacteraceae > Bradyrhizobium > Bradyrhizobium sp. SUTN9-2. The sequence continues at coordinate 719,081 of NZ_LAXE01000001.1, read as the reverse complement.
AATCGCGGATGTGCAGGATCTCGCGCCGTGCGGCGCGGCTGCCGGCCTTGGTGATCTTCGGCAGGATCGGGTAGCGCACGGCGTCGAAGGCCTGCGCGATCAGCGCCGAGCAGATGATCTTGGTCGGGTCGCCCGAGCCGATCGCGATCATGCGTCGGCGCCAGCGCTGCGGTATCGGCAGCGGGAACAGATAGCGCATGAGGTCGACGATGTTCTTGGTGTCGTAGCCGAAGCCGATGCGGTTGATCGCATAGCGGCACACCGTGGTGCGATCCTCATAGGACAGCCCGACCGGGCGGCAGACGCGGGTGTGATAGGGGAAATATTTCGACAGCGGCGCCGAGGTGACGCCCTCGCCGATATTGGCCTCGATCAGAACATGCGGCTCGCCATTGGGCTCCTCTGCCCCATCGATCGGACCGACATAGAGCGCGGCGTGCGACCAGGTCGACTGCGTCAGGTATTTGATGATGCCGGAGATGCGGTTGTTGCCCTCGACCAGCAGCACGTCGCCGGGCTCGATGATGCCGCGCAGATGCTCGGGGTCGCTCGGCGTGAACGGCTCATAGCCCGGCACCTCCTTTGAGAGGTACGCGGCAATCACCTTGCCGACAGAATCCAGGACCGTCCCCATCTCAACCCCCCACGGCCTTTTCCGGCCGTCTTTTTCCCTTCTCTATCATGGTCGAAACGTGTTGCAATTCGGTTCATCACTCTGTGAGATCAAGCATGGTTGATTCACCATCCTGGTTGCTGCGCAACATCGGATACGGCAAGGTTCGCGGGCTGTTCACGTTCGCCGCAAGTCCCCGGAAACCATGACATGACAATCACGCGCCGCGGCTTTCTTTCGGCGTCGGCGGCCCTTGCGGCGATGCCGGTGCTGCGCGCATCGGCCGCGCCCCTGCCGCGCGAGGCTGACATCGTCGTGATCGGCGCGGGGGCGGCGGGAATTGCCGCGGCGCGGCGTATCTTGGCAACGGGCCGCAAGGTCATCGTAGTGGAAGCGGCCGCGCAAGTCGGCGGCCGCTGCATCACCGACAGCACGACCTTCGACACGCCGTTCGACCGCGGCGCGCGCTGGATGTACAATCCGGACACCAACCCGATGATCCGGCTGGCGCGCAGTGCCGGGCTGGACGTGCTGCCGGCGCCCTCGGGCCAGAAAATGCGCATCGGCCGCCGCAATGCCCGCGCGGGCGAGACCGAGCAGTTCCTGGCCGCCCTGGTGCGCGCCAACCGCGCCATCGACGAGGCCGGGCGGGGCAAGCTCGACACCTCCTGCGCATCGGTGATGCCGAAGGATCTCGGCGACTGGGCCGGCGCGGCCGAGTTCATGCTGGGCGCGAGCTTTGCCGGCAAGGACCTGAAGGAGCTCTCCGCGATCGACAAGGGACGCGCGCAGGACCGCAACGCGGCGATCGCCTGCCGCCAGGGTTTGGGCACGCTGATTGCCAAGCTCGCCGAGCAGGCGCCGGTGGCGCTGTCCACCCCGGCGAGCCGCATCGCCTGGAGCAACCGCGACGTCAGCATCGAGACGCAAGCCGGCAAGATCGCGGCGCGCGCCGCCATCGTCACGGTCTCGACCAATGTGCTGACATCGGGCGCGATCAAGTTCGCGCCCGACATTCCCAAGCGGACGCTGGATGCGGCATCGAAGCTCAGCCTCGGTAGCTACGATCGCATCGTGCTGCAGCTGCCGGGCAATCCGCTCGGCCTGTCGCGCGACGATATCCTGATCGAGCAGAGCAATTCGACCCGCACGGCGCTGATGTTAGCCAATATCGGCGGCTCCTCGCTGTGCTCGATCGATGTCGGCGGCTCGTTCGGCCGCGATCTCGCCGAGCAGGGCGAGAAGGCGATGGTGGCTTTCGCCAGGGAATGGATCACGAAGCTGTTCGGCAGCGAGGCCGCTTCCGTGGTGCAGAAGACCAGCGCCACGCGCTGGAACGCCTCGCCTTACGTCATGGGCGCGATGTCGGCAGCCTCGCCGGGCGGCCAGCTGTCGCGAAGGACCCTGGCCGAGCCGATCGGCAATGTGTTCCTCGCCGGCGAAGCCACGCACGAGACGCTCTGGGGCACCGTCGACGGCGCCTGGGAAAGCGGCGAACGCGCCGCCGATGCAGCCCTGCGCAAGATCGGCGCGCTGAAGGACGAGCCGGCCGACGTGCCGACCCAGTCGACGAAGAAGCGGCGCGTGCCGAAGCAGTAAGACGATCAAGCCGCGATAAATTCCACTGTCGTCCGGACAGGCGCAGCGAAGCGGAGCGCAGATTCGGGACCCATACTCACAGGGAGTGGTTTGGCGAAGACTCGGAGTTGCCACCTTGCCCCATAACCACTCCCCGGGGTTATGGGTCCCGGGCTCGCGCTACGCGCGCCCCGGGACGACAGCGGAGATGTTACCGCAGCACGCCATCCAGCACCGGCAATCCAAAGATCACCGCCATCGCAATCAGCGCATAGCAGATGCCGCGAAACACCCTCTCGCTGGCGCGGCCGAACAATGAGCTGCCGAACGCAACGCCAACCGCATAGACCGGGCCGACGATCAGCGACAGCACCAGCGATTCGCGGCTGATCAGGCCGGTCGCCGCGTAGCTGATCATCGAGAAGAAATCCGAGGCGCCGAAGAACAGCACGATGTTGGCGCGCGCGACCATCGGCGCGATCGGGCGGCCGAGCCAGTAGCCGACGATCGGCGGGCCGCCGGTTTGCGCGAGCCCGCTGCAGAAGCCGGAGAGGCCGCCGATGCCGACCGACAGAAAGGCATGGTCCTTGCCGCGATAGCGCCAGCCCGACAGCAGCAGAAGGAGCAGCGCCGCTACGAAGCAGGAGATGATCCAGCGCGTGGTAACGGGTTCGAGCACGCTGAGGAAATAGGTGCCGATGGGTACGCCGATCAGCGCGCCCAGCACTATCACGGCCGTGGCCTTGCGATCGGCCTTCCGCCATGCATCCGGCAGCAGCGGCGCGGCTGCGACGAAATCGATGACGAGAAGCAGGGCAGCAACGAGCCGCGGTGCCGCGATGCTGCTCGCCAGCGGCATGAAGATCAGCGCCGAACCGAAGCCGGAGAAGCCGCGCGCTGTGCCCGAAACGAAAGCGACGGCGCAGAGCGCCGCCGCGATCGTGAGGCTGACGTCCTTCGGAAGGAAGTCAGCAGGACTCATCCGCGCAACGTACCGCCGGTCTTCTTGGTGACCTCGGCCACGATCTTCGTGGCGACGGCCTCGATCTCCTGATCGGTCAGGGTTTTCTCGCGCGGCTGCAGCGTGATCGCGATCGCGATCGACTTCTTGCCGTCATCGATGCCCTTGCCTTCGTAGATATCGAAGACATTGACGCCGGTGATCAGCTTCTTGTCGACGCCTTGCGCCGCGCGAACGATGTCGCCGGCCTTGACGGCGCGGTCGACGATGAAAGCGAAGTCACGCGACACCGGCTGGAACGCCGAGAGCTCGATCAAGGGCTTGGCGCGCGTCGGCTTCTTCTTCGCCTCGGGGATGCGGTCGAGGATCACCTCGAACACGACAAGCGGCCCGTCGGCGCCGAGCGCTTCGAGCGCTCTGGGGTGCACTTCGCCGAAATATCCGAGCACGTTCTGCGGCCCGATCTGGATCGTGCCGGAGCGGCCCGGATGCAGCCAGCCGGGACCACCCGCCACGATCTGCAGAGCCTGCATCGGCGCGCCGGCGGCCGCCAGCACCGCCAGCGCATCGGCCTTGGCGTCGAACACGTCGGCCTGCGCCGAGCCGGTCCAGTGCCGGCCGAGCCCTTCGGACGAAGCAAGGCCGCGGCGCACGCCACTCGCCGCCATGAACTGGTCCTGCGGGCGATCGCCCTTGAACACCTGGCCGACCTCGAACAGCGCGACATCGCCGAAGCCGCGATCGGCATTGGCCTGCGCCGCCGCGATCAGGCCGGCCAGCAGGGTCGGGCGCATGTCGGAGAGATCCGAGGCGATCGGGTTGGCAACCTCGAGCTCGCGCTGTCCGCCGCCGAACAATTCGGCCGCAGGCTTGGCGATGAACGACCAGGTCACGGCTTCGACCATGCCGCGGCTCGCGAGCGCGCGCCGCGCGCGGCGGTTGCGCAGCTGCAGCGGCGTCAGCACCGGCTTGCGCGGCTCGTCGCCGCGCTCGAACGGCGTCATCGGCACCTTGTCGACGCCGAAGATGCGGACGATCTCCTCGACGATGTCGGCCTTGCCGTGCACGTCGGAGCGCCACGAGGGCACTGCGACCTTTACCACCGGGCCGGGACCCGCCATCATGAAGCCGAGATGGGTCAGGATGCGCTTCATCTCGACCTGCGGCACCTCGATGCCGGAGAGGCGCTTCACTTCCGTGACCGGGAAGTCGATCATGTGGTCGTCGGCGAATGATTTGCCGACCACGATCGTTTCGGACGGCGTGCCGCCGCACATCTCCATCACCAGCTTGGTCGCGAGCTCGATGCCGGGCACCATGAAGGCCGGATCGACGCCGCGTTCGAAGCGGTAGCGCGCGTCCGAATTGATGCCGAGCTTGCGGCCGGTCTGGGCGATGTTGATCTCGTTCCACAGCGCCGATTCGATCAGCACGTCTGTGGTGTTCTCGTCGCAGCCCGATGCTTCGCCGCCCATGATGCCGGCGAGCGATTCGACGCCGTGCTCGTCCGCGATCACGCAAATGGCGGGATCGAGATTGTAGGTGCGGCCGTCGAGCGCCAGCAGGCTCTCGCCCTCGCGCGCGCGGCGCACGACGAGATTGCCCTTCACCTTCTTGGCGTCGAACACGTGCAGCGGGCGTGCGCGGTCGTAGGTCACAAAATTGGTGATGTCGACCAGCGCGTTGATCGGACGCAGGCCGATCGCGGTCAGCCGCTTCTGCAGCCATTCCGGTGACGGCCCATTCTTGACCCCGCGCACGAGACGGAGCGCAAAGCCCGGGCACAGCGTGGCATCCTCGACCGTCACCTTCACGGGACAGGGGAATTCGCCCTTGACCGGCTTGATGGTGGGATCCTTGAACTTGCCCATGTCGGCGGCGGCGAGATCGCGCGCGATGCCGTGCACGCCGGTGCAGTCCTGCCGGTTCGGCGTCAGATTGATCTCGATGACGGGATCCCCGAGGCCGGCCCATTCGGCATAGGCCGCACCAATGGGCGCGTCCGCCGGCAATTCCATGATGCCGTCATGATCATTGGAGATCTGCAGCTCGGCCGCCGAGCACAGCATGCCGCGGCTCTCGACGCCGCGGATGGTGCCGACACCGAGCGTGATATCCTTGCCGGGAATGTAGGTGCCGGGCGGCGAGAACACGCTGACGAGCCCGGCGCGCGCATTCGGCGCGCCGCACACCACCTGCACCGGCGCACCACCGTCGCCGGTGTCGACCATGCAGACGCGCAGGCGATCCGCATTCGGATGCTGCTCGGCCGAGATCACCTTCGCAATGGTGAACGGCTTCAGCGCCTTCGCCTTGTCCTCGATGTTCTCGACCTCGAGCCCGATCATGGTGAGCTTGTCGGCGAGTTTTTCGAGCGGCTCGTCGGTCTCGAGATGATCCTTCAGCCAGGAGAGGGTGAATTTCACGTGCTGAGCCCTCCGGCAAGCGTTGGCACTTCGAGCGGCTTGAAGCCATAGTGGCTCAGCCAGCGGACGTCGCTGTCGAACAGCTGGCGCAAATCGGCGATGCCGTATTTCAGCATGGCGATGCGGTCGATGCCCATGCCCCAGGCGAAGCCCTGGTACTCGTCGGGATCGATGCCACAGGCGCGCAGCACGTTCGGATGCACCATGCCGCAGCCGAGAATCTCGAGCCAATCCTCGCCCTCGCCGAAGCGGATCTCGCCCTTGTCGCGGCGGCACTGGATGTCGACTTCGAGCGAAGGCTCGGTGAACGGGAAGAACGAGGGCCGGAAGCGCATGTTGATGTGGTCGACCTCGAAGAACGCCTTGCAGAACTCGTGCAGGATCCATTTGAGATGGCCGAGATGCGAGCTCTTGTCGATGACGAGGCCCTCGACCTGGTGGAATTGCGGCGTGTGGGTCGCGTCCGAATCGATGCGATAGGTGCGGCCCGGGCAGATCACGCGGATCGGCGGCTTCTGGCTCAGCATGGTGCGCACCTGCACCGGCGAGGTGTGGGTCCGCAGCAGCATGCGCGAGCCGTCCTGCTTCGGATGGAAGAAGAACGTGTCGTGCATCTCGCGCGCCGGATGGCCTTCCGGGAAATTCAGCTTGGTGAAGTTGTAATCGTCGGTCTCGATGTCGGGGCCTTCGGCCACCGAGAATCCCATGTCGGCGAAGATGGTGGTGAGCTCGTCCCAGACCTGGCTCAGCGGATGGATGCGGCCGGCCTCAGCCGGCGCATCGCGCAGCGGCAGGGTCACGTCGACGGTCTCGGACGCCAGCCGCGCATCGAGCGCCGCCGACTTCAGCACGTCGCGCCGCGCAGCAAGCGCCTGGCTGACTTCGTCCTTGGCCTGGTTGATCGCCGCGCCTTGCGTCTTGCGCTCGTCCGGCGACATCTTGCCGAGCGTGGCGAGCAGCGCCGAGATCGAGCCCTTCTTGCCGAGGGCTGCAACACGCACGCCCTCGAGCGCGGCCTCGTCGGCAGCGGCGGCGATGTCGGCGATGATCTGGGCTTGGAGCTGGGCAAGATCGGTCATGGCAATCCCTTTTGGCCAGGATGCTGAGCCGATGATCCTAGCCCGTCACGCCCGGCCAAAAGCGCGAAGCGCATCTTCGCGTTAGATTCGCCGGGCATCCACGTCGGAGAAGTGTATGCGCGAGAGATGACGGCCGGGGCGATGAACGCGCGACACGCGCCTCTGCCCGGGCCATCACAAGCTGAACGCTGCGCAAGTCGCGCAGTGGGGCGGCTTACGCCGCCAGCGCGGCTTTGGCCTTCTCGGCGATCGCTTGGAACGCGGCGGGCTCGCGGATCGCGAGATCCGACAGCACCTTGCGGTCCACGGTGATGCCCGACTTGGCAAGGCCGTCGATAAATCGGCTGTAGGTCAGGCCGAACGGACGGACCGCGGCGTTGAGGCGCTGGATCCAGAGCGCGCGGAAGGTGCGCTTGCGACGCTTGCGGTCGCGGAAGGCGTATTGCTGGGCCTTCTCCACGGCCGGCTTGGCGGCGCGGATGGTGTTCTTGCGGCGGCCATAGAAGCCCTTGGCGGCCTTGTAGACTTTCTTGTGCTTGGCGTGGGCGGTCACACCGCGTTTGACGCGAGACATGACGAGATCCTTCAGAGATGACTTTGGTTATCGGATCGCCGCGGGATGCGCGGCAGAGGTGGCAATGATCGTGGACCCGATCAGGCGTTCGGCAAGAAGTACTTCTTGACGTTGTCGCCGTCGGTCTTGAACAGCACGCGGGTGCCGCGGAGCTGACGGATCTGCTTCTTCGTCCGCTTGATCATGCCGTGACGCTTGCCGCGCTGGGCGTGCATCACTTTGCCGGTGGCAGTCACCTTGAAGCGCTTTTTAGCGCCCGATTTGGTCTTCAGCTTGGGCATTTGGCTCTCCTAATGGCCACAGAGATCCGCCCGCGAAGGCGGCTGGACCGTCAAAAATGCTCGTTAGAGCGTTGATTGTGCTCAAGTTTTGCGAACAGGCGCGAAACCCGCACGAGACACCGCCACGGCAGCCCGTAAATCAGCCGGGCGGTGAAGGCTGGGCTTATGACAGAGGACAGGCCAATTGGCAACGATGAACCGCCGCAACCTGCCCGCCGACTATTGAACGCTGCCACCCCTCATGTCCAAGCCTTCTCGCCTGAAGCAGGTCCAAAATGGCTCATTTCCCGCAACTTCTGATTTCATTCGCCCGCCCGCGCCCTCTGGCGCTGTTCGCCGTGCTCGCCGCGGCTGCGCTGCCACAGGCGGCTGACGCCCGCGCCGGCGGCTATGACGGCATCTGGAACGTCACCTTCGCCACCACCCGCGGCAATTGCAGCTCGGGCTACAGCGTTCCCTTCACCGTGACCGGCACCCGCGTCTCCTCCGCCGGCGGCGGCCGGGTCTCGGGCCGGGTCAACCGTTCCGGCGCTGTCGCCGTGCAGGTCTCGGTCGGCGCCTCCCACGCCAGTGGTGGTGGCCGGCTCGCCGGCGTGAACGGCGCCGGGTCGTGGAAGGGAATTATCTCCGGCGACCAGTGCAGCGGAACCTGGCAGGCGACGAGGACCTGACACACAAAACGGCCCGCCGGGGATCCGGACGGGCCGTTGAAATTCTCGAGGTCCTAAAGCGTTGCGCGTCAGCGCGGCGCCAGCACCATTACGACCTGGCGACCTTCGAACCGCGCGTCCTGCTCGACCTTGGCGAGCTCGGCGACGTCGGTCTTGATCTTGTCGAGCAACTTGGTGCCGATCTCCTGGTGCGCCATTTCGCGGCCGCGATAGCGCAGCGTGATCTTGACCTTGTCACCCTCTTCGAAGAAGCGCTGCATCGCGCGCATCTTCACGTCGTAATCGTGGTCGTCGATCATCGGACGGAGCTTGATCTCCTTGATCTCGACGGTCTTCTGCCGTTTGCGGGCTTCCGCGGCTTTCTTCTGAGCGGAATACTTGTACTTCCCGTAATCCATGATCTTGCAGACGGGAGGGCTGGTATTCGGCGAAATCTCGACCAGATCCATCCCGACTTCCTGCGCCATGCGGATGGCGACGACGGTCTCGACCGTGCCTTTGTTGTCACCGGTCTGGTCGATCAGCTGGATCTGCGCATTGCGGATATCATCATTGATGCGCGGCCCGTCTTTGCTGGCAGCGGGCGGAGCTTTATTAGGACGGCGAATGGGTGGTTCTCCAAAGTTGTGAAAGAAGCGGCTATTTTGAAGGAAGATGCGTTTGCCGGCAAGCAAGTCGCTGGTGCGAGGCGCGAAAAACCCTCAAATGCGAGGCATTTTGGTCACGGCCCTCGGCACGCTGACCGACATAGACACCTTGCCTCTGTTCCGCAAGCGTCCCAAAGGACCAATACCGATGCCGGTCGTACTTTCGGAACAGGTCCGGACAGCTCAAACCGCACAGCCAGAGTAAACGTTCCATGACCGACGCAATTCCCGATGCCGTGCTTGAGTTCATCGAGGTGGGCGAGGGGCCGTCCGCACGCAGAATCGCGGTGCGCCGCCGTCCCGGAAAAGGCCCCGGCCTGGTCTGGCTGGGCGGATTCAAGTCGGACATGCAGGGCGGCAAGGCCGTGGCGCTGGATGCCTGGGCCCACGAGCACGGCCGCGCAATCGTCCGGTTCGACTATTCCGGCCACGGCGAATCCAGCGGCGATTTCGCCATTGGGACGATCGGCAGCTGGCTCGAGGATAGCGTTGCGGTGCTCGAACGCTTCTGCGACGGCCCGCAAATCCTGATCGGCTCGTCGATGGGCGGCTGGATGGCGCTGCTGCTCGCCCGCGAGATCAGGAAGCGTGCCGGCAAAGCGTCGCTTGCAGGGCTCGTGCTGATCGCGCCGGCGCCCGATTTCACCGAAGAGCTGATGTGGAAGAATTTTTCGCCCGCAGTGAAGAAGGAGATCGAGACCAAGGGCTTCTGGCTGCGCCCATCGGAATATGGCGACGGCTCGCCCTATCCGATCACGCGCAACCTGATCGAGGAGGGACGCAACCACCTCGTGCTGGGCAGCGCCATCGATCTCGGCTGCCCCGTCCGCATCCTGCAAGGCGCGAAGGACCCTGATGTGCCCTGGCAGCACGCGTTTGCGCTGACTCATCGCCTGCCGGCCGACGACGTCGTGCTGACCATGATCCAGGACGGCGATCACCGCCTCTCCCGCCCGCAGGACATCGCGCGCATTCTTGCGGCGGTGGCTGAGATCGGGTGATGTGTCATCTTCCTTCTCCCCTTGCGGGAGAAGGTGGCTTCGCGAAGCGAAGTCGGATGAGGGGTTCTCTCCACGGGCCCGAATGAGAGTTGGACTCGCGGAAGCAACCCCTCACCCGAACGAAATGCGCGTCAACGAGCGGAGCTGGCCTCTCCCGCAAGGGGAGAGGGCATAACAACTGGGAGGCAACGCCAATGACCACTACCGCCATGCTGCGCGCCTTCTGCGATGCCGTCGAGCAGCGCAACGGCGAAGCCTTCGCCCAGCTGTTCACCGAGGACGGCGTCTATCACGATGTCTTCTACGGCGCCTTCGCCGGCCGCGCGAAGATCGCCGCGATGATCGACGACTGGTTCTACCGCACGGCGACCGATTTCCGCTGGGACATGCACGATCCCGTCACCGACGGCACCACGCTCTATGCGCGCTACACCTTCAGCTACAGATCGACATTGCCGGAAGCAAACGGCGCGCGGGCGATGTTCGAGGGCGTGGCGATCATGACGCTGAAGGGCGGCAAGATCGCGAGCTATCACGAGGTCGCCAACACCGCGCCGGCGTTCGTCGATTTGAACTTCGCCCCGGCGCGGATCGCGAAGATCGTCGCCAAGCAGGGTGCCGAACTGAAGGCGCGGCCGGAGATGCAGCGGCATTTGGACTAGGTCGTCATTCCGGGGCGCGCGAAGCGCGAACCCGGAATCCATTTCAACTCTTGGCCTGCGGCCCGATGGATTCCGGGTCTGCGCCTGACGGCGCATCCCGGAATGACGACCGGAGAGAGGCGCGCGCTCCTACCGCTTCGACGGATTCACCATCGGCTTGCGCTGCGCCAGCGCGGCCACCGTCGCGGTGCCGATCGGACCCTGTTCGTCATAGAGCCAGCATTCGCCGATCGCGACACCGTCGGTGGCGTGGTGGTTCACCACCTCGAAGCCGATCCACTCCGTCGCCGGCAGGCGGTGCAGATAGATCGTGACATCGCTGTTGATGTAGCCGAGCCCCTGCTCGCCGGCATTGGCAAACGGGCTCGCAAAATCGGCGCCGGTGGCGACGCGGACGAACGGCGTCATCGGGGTGCCCGCGACGAGCTCACGCACCTCGCTCATCCACAATCTGCGCGGGCCGAGCGAGCCCATATGGCCGACGATCGGGCGCGTCGCCCATTTGCCGTTCATGCCGAGCCTGGGATCGGCCGGCTTGGGGATCTCGGCCGGCTTCGGTGCGTCCCAGTTCGGCGGCGACCAGACATTCCCATCGGGATTTTGCGTCTTGCGCAGCAGCTGGCACGAGGCGCGCGCCATGCTGACCCCGCCGGAAAAGAACTCCGCTTCCACCACGCGGATGCGCATGCCGTCGCGCACCAGCCGCGTCGTCACTTCGATCGGCTTGTCGATGGTCGGCAGCCGGAACATGTCGACCGTGAGCCGCGCCGGCACGAATTCGGGCCCGGAATGGCGCTCCTCGATGACGAAGCCGAGCAGGCCGACGATGACGCGTCCGTGCAGCGATTTCGGATCCCATGGACCGTTGGCGACTTCCGTCGGATGGAATGTATCGCCGTCGCGGGTGAAGAAAGGCATGCTTGTCATGACTCGCGAGATTGCGGGAATGGGCGGGGAAATCAAGGGTGGTGAGAGCATGTGCCAGCCACAACACGAGTGTCATCGCCCGGCTTGACCGGGCGATCCAGTACTCCGCGGCAGTTGTGATTGAATCGATAGGCCGCGGCGTACTGGATTCCCCGCCTTCGCGGGGAATGACTACGGTGAGCTAGGAAGCGGCGCGCCACTCCTTGCGCACACTCTCGTCGTGCTCGTTACTGATCGCAGCACCCTTCATTGCCTCAAACTCTTCCCGCGCCAGCAATTGCCCGAGCGCCCACACCGCCGCGCCGCGCACCAGCGGACTTGCGTCATCCAACAATCGCCGCGCCGCCTCAGCCAGCGCGACCTCGCCCGAATTGCCGATCGCAATCAGCACATTGCGCACGAACCGGTCGCGGCCGATGCGCTTCACCGGCGATTTCGTGAACAGCGCACGGAATGCCGCGTCGTCCAGCCGTGCCAGCTCAGCGAGCGAGGGCGCGCGCAACTCGTCGCGCGCGGCGAGTTTTGCCTCACGCCCCTCTTGCGCAAACTTGTTCCAGGGGCAGGCGGCAAGGCAATCATCGCAGCCATAGATGCGGTTGCCGATGCTCTTGCGAAACTCGTGCGGGATCGGGCCCTTGTTCTCGATGGTGAGATAGGAGATGCAGCGCCGCGCATCTAGCTTGTAGGGCGCTGGAAACGCCGCGGTCGGGCAGATGTCGAGGCAGGCTCGGCACGAGCCGCAATGATCGATCTCGGGTTCGTCGCGCGGCAGCTCCAGCGTGGTGTAGATCGCGCCGAGAAACAGCCACGAGCCGAACTCGCGCGAGACGAGATTGGTGTGCTTGCCCTGCCAGCCCAGATGCGCGGCCTGCGCCAGCGGCTTCTCCATCACTGCCGCGGTGTCGACGAACACCTTCACCTCGCTCGGCGCGGTCGCGACCAGCCAGCGCGCCAGCGCCTTCAGCCGCTTCTTGATGAGGTCGTGATAGTCGTCGCCTTGCGCATAGACCGAGATCGCCGCGCGCGCGCGCTGCTTCAGGATCGCGAGCGGATCGGAGTCGGGACCGTAATTGACGCCGAGCATGATCACGCTGCGCACATCGGCCCACAGCCCGCGCGGGTCGACGCGGCGCTCCGGCTGGTTCGCAAGCCAATCCATGTCGCCATGGCCGCCCGAGGCGATGAATTCGAGGAAGTGTTGTCCGGCTGCATCGATCGAGCCCGGCGCGGTGACGCCGATGCAGTCGAAGCCGAGCGCGTGCGCTTCGCGCGCCAGCGCCGCCTTCAGTTCAGTCGGGTCGCAGCTCAGAAATCCAGGTCCACATAGGTCCGCGACGCCGGCACGCCGGCCAGCCATTCGCTGAGGAGCGGACGGAACGACGGGCGGGATTTCACCCGCGCGTACCACGCCTTTGCTGCGTCGTCCTCGCTCCATGGCACGTCGCCCAGATAGTCGATCGCCGAAAGGTGCGCCGCGGCGGCGAGATCCGCGTAGGTGAGCCGGTCGCCGGCGAGGAAGTTGCGGGTCTGCGCCAGCCAGCCGATATAGGCCAGATGATAGCGCACATTGGCCTTCGCTGCGCGCATCACGTCGGCCGAAGGCGGCCCGCCGCCGTTCTCCTCGCTCATGAAGCGCTTGTAGATGCGCTCGGTGACGAGTGGATGCGAGACTTCCTCGAAGAACTTTTCGTTGAACCAGGCCATCAGCCGGCGCACCTCGACACGCTCGGCAAGCGTCTCCGGCATCAGGCGCTTGGGGCCCATCCCGGCCCCATAGGCCTCATCGACATATTCGGCGATGATGGCCGCGCCCGGAATCGGCGGCTGCTCGTCGTCCACCAGCACGGGCGTGGTGCCGGCCGCATTGAGCAGCAGAAACGCCTCGCGCCGCTCCCAGCTGCGCTCCTCGATCAGCTTCAGGTCGAGCCCGTATTCACCCGCGATCAGGCGAATGAAGCGCGAATGCGGACAGAACGGATGATGAAACAGCGTAAACATGAAGCCTTTGACTATGTGATGGTGCTTAAGAATCCATCAATGTTTGTGCGGCGCCACACTAGTCCTTCAAAACCTCGAAGCAAGGGCGTGATTTGGCATTTTGCGATTGCGGCATGGGGTCGAATAGGCGAGAAGAGCCCCGCTTTTCCAGCCGAAATGGACCGTAAATATGTCAGACGCTATACGGGCAGTGATCCTCGGCATCATCGAGGGCGTGACCGAGTTCCTTCCCGTATCCTCGACCGGCCACCTCCTGATCGCCGAGCGCTTCTTTCATCTCGGCGAAGGCGCGTTCTGGGATTCGTTTACGGTTCTGATCCAGCTGGGCGCGATTCTCGCGATCGTGGGGCTGTACTTCCGCAAGCTGTGGGACGTCGTCATCGGCCTGTTCACGGGCGATGCCTATGCTCGCCGCTTCGTGATCGGCGTGCTGGTCGCATTCCTGCCCGCTGTCATCGTCGGCCTCGTCGCCGGTAAGTACATCAAGCTCCTGCTGTTCAATCCGTGGGTCATCTGCTTCACACTGATCGTCGGCGGCGCCGTCCTGCTCTGGGTCGACAAGCTCGAGCTCAAGCCGCGCGAGTATGATGCCACCAGATTTCCGCTCTTGATGTATCTCTATATCGGCATCGCGCAGTGCGTGGCCATGATCCCGGGCGTGTCGCGCTCCGGCGCCAGCATCGTCGCCGCGATGTTGCTCGGAGCCGACAAGCGCGCGGCGGCGGAATTCTCGTTCTTTCTGGCGATCCCCACCATGATCGGCGCGTTCGCCTACGACTTCTACAAGAGCCGCGCCGAGATGACGATGGACCACATCAACATCGTCGCGATCGGCTTCGTGGTGTCGTTCATCACCGCGATCATCGTGGTGAAGACGTTTTTGACCTATGTCACCCGGCACGGTTTCCTGCTGTTCGCCTGGTGGCGCGTCATCGTCGGCACCCTCGGCCTGATCGCGCTGGCGCTGGGACGGTAGGCCCTTGGTCCGTAGCCCGGATGGAGCGCAGCGCATCCCGGTCCGTCGTCACTTGGGGCACGATCCCGGAATACGCTGCGCTCCATCCGGGCTACGCTTTCAACGCAATATAAGCTTTTGATCGGTACTCAGTTTCGCAATGCCGGGCGGCGCGCCGGCGCAGGAGCTGAGCCATGACCCTCGTCAGCGGCTGGGGGCGCTTCCCGGTCGTCGATACCGAGATGCTGCGTCCGCGCGCGTTCGCGTCGGTTGCCGACGCCATCGTGTCCGGCACCGTGGCGCGCGGCAATGGCCGTGCCTATGGCGATGCCGCGATCGGGACCGTCAGGACCGTGACGATGACGGGCTTCGACCGCATCAGGTGGTTCGATCCGGCGACCGGCCGAATCCGCCTCGAGGCCGGCGTGCTGCTCTCGGACCTGATCGAGACCTTCGGCCCGCGCGGCTTCCTGCCCTTCGTGCTGCCCGGCACGCGTTTCGTGTCGATTGGCGGCGCCATCGCCGCCGACGTGCACGGCAAGAATCACCATTGTGAAGGCGGCTTCGGCCGCTATGTCGACAGCATCCTGCTGCGCACGGGCGAGGGCGAATTGATCGAAGCCTCGCGCGAGCAGAACTCCGACGCATTCTTTGCGACAATCGGCGGCATGGGCCTGACCGGGGTCATCCTCGAAGCGACCTTGCGGCTGCGCAAGGTCGAAACGGGATGGATCCGCGAGCGCGTGATCTCGGCATCCGATCTCGATGCCGCGATGCGCGCGCTCGATGCAGGCGATGCCGCAACTTATTCGGTGGCCTGGATCGATTGCGCTGCCCGCGGCAAGGATCTCGGCCGCTCGCTGATCTATCTCGGGGAGCACGCCGGCAAGGACGAGCTTCCTGCCGGCGCCGCGGCGTTTCCCGTCGGCAAGCATCCCGGTCTTGGCGTGCCCATCGATTTGCCCTCGATGACGCTGAACCGCTTCAGCATCCGCGCCTTCAACGAGCTGTACTACCGCATGGGCGCGCGCCGCGCCGGCGGCAGCCATGTGGTCTCGCTCTATCCCTATTTCTTCCCGCTCGACAGCCTTGCCGACTGGAATCGCATCTACGGCAAGCGCGGCTTTCTGCAGCATCAATGCGTGATACCCGAGAACGGCGCGCGCGACGTGCTCGGCGAGATTCTGGGTCGCGTCGCGCGGCGCGGCGATGCCTCCTTCCTCGCGGTGCTGAAGAAGCTCGGCGAGGGCGAGGGCATCCTGTCGTTTCCGCTGCCCGGCTACACGCTGGCGCTGGATTTCCCTGTGCGCGGCGACATCCTGAATTTTCTCGACGAGATCGACCGTCTCGTTGTCGCGGCCGGTGGCCGGCTCTATCTTGCCAAGGATGCACGCCAGTCGCGCGAGACGCTCGAAGCCGGCTATCCCGCCTTGCCGCGCTTCAACGCGATCCGCAAAGCGCTCGACCCCGCCGGCAACATCCGCTCCAAGCTTTCACAACGTCTGTTCGATGAGGTCTAGGCCGTGACGTCGCGCAAGTCTGTACTGGTGCTGGGCGGCTCATCCGACATCGGCCGCGCCACGGCGCGCGCCTTTGCCAAAGCGGGATACGATGTGGGGCTCGCCGGCCGCGACGTCGGCGCGCTGGAGCCTGACGCCACCGATCTTCGCGCGCGCTACAATGTCGAGGTCGGTGTTCACACATTCGACGTGCTCGACACCGCCTCGTTCGAGGGCTTCGTCGGCGGCCTGCCCGCGCTGCCCGATGTCGTCATCTCGATCGTCGGCCTGCTTGGTGTGCAAGAGAGCGCGCAGAGCGATCTCGCCCAGGCCACCGCGATCATGCGCTCCAACTACGAAGGTCCGGCGCTGATCCTCGGCCTTTTCGCGGAGAAGTTCTTGGGCCGCGGCAGCGGCACGCTGGTCGGCGTGTCCTCGGTCGCCGGCGATCGCGGCCGCGCCTCCAACTATGTCTATGGCTCGGCCAAGGCCGGCTTCTCCGCCTTCCTGTCCGGCCTGCGCGCCCGCGCCAGCCGTGGCGGCGTCCACGTCGTCACGGTCAAGCCCGGCTTCGTCCGCACCAGGATGACCGAAGGCATGAAGCTGATCGGCCCGCTCACCGTCGAAGCCCCCGTCGTCGGCGCTGCGATCCTTCGCGCCGTCGAGAGCAAGACCGACATCGTCTATGTCAGCGGCAGATGGCGTCTCGTGATGCTGATCATCAAGACGCTGCCGGAAGCGGTGTTCAAGAAGCTGAAGTTTTGAAAGTCGTGTAACAGGCCAGTCTTCGCTCCAGCGACAGTGCACCCCCCTCGCCCCGTTCTTACGGGGAGAGGGTTGGGGTGAGGGGCCTCTCTCCGCACGAGCGGTCTTCGAGAGACCTGTACC
>NZ_LAXE01000001.1:695982-702296 GCF_003122645.1 Bradyrhizobium sp. SUTN9-2 | reverse complement strand
TCTCTCCGCACGAGCGGTCTTCGAGAGACCTGTACCCCCTCACCCGGATTGCTGCGCAATCCGAGCTCTCCCCGCAAAGCGGGGCGAGGTAAAGAAGATCCCTCACACGCTCATGCGCTGGAACTGGCCCTGCGGGCGGAAGCGCCAGAGATATTGCGGGGCGATCGCTTCCAGCGAGTCGGCCTGGATGCCGAGGCCTTCCAGCGTCAGCCCGGCCGCCTTCGCCGCGTCCGACACGATATTGTCGTGCTCGAGCAGCGTGACCTGGTCCGGCGTCAGCTTGAACGCGCCCGGCGCGAATTGCAGGAAGTTGGCCTGGAAGCGGGCGAGGCCGAACGTCAGCGGCACCAGCATGCGCTTGCGGTCGGTGATTTGGAGGATCGCCTCGATGATCTCGCGCATGGTCAGCACTTCCGGCCCGCCGAGCTCGTAAGTGGCGCCCGCCTTGGCCTTGCCGTCGGCCGCATCCGCGATCGCGCTGGCGACGTCGCCGACATAGACTGGCTGCATCTTGGTCTCGCCACCGATCAGTGGCAGCACCGGCGACATCCGGGCCAGCGCGGCAAAGCGGTTGGTGAACTGGTCCTCGGGGCCGAACATCACGGAGGGGCGGAAGATCGTGGCGGAGGGAACCGCGGCCAGGACCGCGGCTTCGCCGGCCGCCTTGGCCCTGGCATAGCGTGAGGGCGACTGCGCATCGGCCCCGATCGCCGAGACATGCACCAGCGCGCTACCTGCGGCGGCAGCCGCCTTGGCGACGGTCTCGGCGCCCCTGGCCTGGACGGCGTCGAACGTCTGCTTGCCGCTCTCGGTGAGCACGCCGACCAGATTGATCACGACATGCGAATCACGCAGCGCCGCCTCGACCGAGGCCGGATAACGCAGATTCGCCTGCACGGTGTGGATCTGCCCGACCCGGCCGAGCGGCTGGAGGTATCCGGCGAGTTCCGGCCGCCGCACCGCGACCCGGACCCGGTAATCCCGCTTGCTCAGGGCGCGGACGACGCTGCGGCCCAAGAACCCCGATCCGCCGAAAACCGTGACCAGCGTGTCCAGATTCGATGCCATGGGAGCCGTTCCTGCGGAAAAGAGTGTGTCGTGTCAGGCTTGTATCGGGCCGGTTTGCGATGCGCAATCGGCATCCCGACCCCGGCCTCACGCATGAATTGACAACGGCGTCACTGAACCGTAGTAACCGCCTCCGTGCCCCAAACGGCATGCCCAGGTGGTGGAATTGGTAGACGCGCTGGCTTCAGGTGCCAGTGGCTTAACGGCCGTGAAGGTTCGAGTCCTTTCCTGGGCACCATACGATTCTGGATGTCAAACAAATCCAGATAGATAAGCCCGATCAGAGTGTTGCGTTGGCCCCGACTGTGTAACAATGGGGTGTAACATTGCTGTTCAGGGTTGTTCGGCCGATGCGCCGGGTTGGGTCTCGTTTTCCTCTTTTCGTGCAGCGCATTCCGGCTGACGTCCGGTCCAAAGCGGTCGGCATCGAACTGGCGATTCCGCTCGGCGATGGCTTCGTTTTCGTGACGCTTAGAGAGGGCGCTCAGGCCGTCCGGTTCTCCCTTCGCACCACAGAACCTACCGAGGTCAAGACGCGTCAGGCGCTCGCTGCGGCCTATCTGGAAACCGTCTGGGCTGCACTCCGCAACGACGCTCCCGTGCATCTGACCCACCGGCAAGCGACGGCCTTGGCAGGCGAGCTCTATCGCGTCTGGGCGGACAGCGAGAACCGCGCCCGGAGTGTCGCCATGGTTCACACGCCCGGAGTCGGCTGGGCGCCTGACACGGAGAGCCAGGAGGAGCAGGAAGCCTACTGGGCGGCCGTAACCAAGATGTGGGAGAGGGTCGGCCAAGACGGTGAGGCCAAGCAACTAGAGAAGGCTCTCGGGCCGATCGTGGACCGCCTCTTGCTGAGCAAGGGCATCCGCCGTGTGGACAGCGAATCGCGTTCGCTATTGCTGACCGCCTTTTGGATGGCGCTGCGCGACGCCTTCGCGAGTCGCGAACGGAATGCTGGGGGAGACTATTCGCCCGACCCCAAGGCCGACCGCTTTCCCGAGTGGCGAGCCCCGGCAGATGCACCGAAGGAAAAGCCAAAGCGGGGCGCCTCCAAGAATTCCCTCACCGGGCTAGTTGAGGACTGGTGGAAGGAAGCTAAGCGGGCCGGCCGCAAGCAGAGCACCTATGAGAGCTATCGCAACTCGATGGCACGCCTCGTGACATTCCTGAAGCACGACACGGCGGGCCGGGTGACGCCGGAGGACATCGTTCGCTTCAAGGATTATCGCGTGCAAAGCGGCGTGAGCCCGAAGACCGTGAAAGATAGCGACCTCGCGGGCATGAAGACGGTGTTTGGATGGGCGGTGGTCAATCGTCGGCTGCCCGGCAATCCGGCCGAAGGGATCACCATCAAGGTCGGCAAGTCGCGCAAGCTCCGGTCCAAGGGCTTTTATGATTCGGAAGCCGTCGCCATCCTGAAGCACGCCCGCGAGTTCGTGCCCGGCCGGGAGGCCCCGAAGCTGGCGGCGGCCAAGCGGTGGGTGCCGTGGCTATGTGCCTTCACGGGTGCTCGCGTGGGTGAGATGATTCAGATTCGCAAGGAGGACCTCAGGCGCGAAGGCAAGCTCTGGGTGCTGCACGTAACGCCCGAAGCGGGGCCCGTGAAGACGGATGAAGCGCGTGATGTCGTGCTCCATCGGCAGGTCATCAAGGAAGGCTTTTTGGAGTTCTATGAGAAGTCGAGGGACGGCTATCTATTCATTGACCCCAAGGCCGGTGAGCTGGGCGTGCGCAACGCAGTGAAGACTGCGCGGAACAAGATCAACGAATTTGTGCGCGAGGTCGTGAAGGATAAGAACGTTGACCCGAGCCACGGCTGGCGGCATCGCTTTAAGACGGTTGGCATTGATCAGGGCCTGGAGATGCGCGTGCTGGATGCCATACAGGGACATGCGCCGCGCAATGTCTCGGAGGGCTACGGAGATGTGACCATCAAGGCGAAGGCGAATGCTGTCGCGAAGTTTCCGCGCATTGAGCTGTAGCGCCAAACAATGGGCGAGCTGGCCGACAGCACCTAGCCGTTCCACACCTTCAGATATTCCTTCGCTTTTGCTCTGGTTGCCCTAACTCGATCGACCTGAATCCTGAGAGCTTCGACTGCGCTCTTCGCCTGCGCCAGGTTACTAAGAGCGCTCTTCTCCGCCTGCTGAAGCTTCTTATCAGACCAAGCTTCAATTTGAAGGGTCAGCTGATGAAGCTCTTGGTGTGGCCGCTGAAGCACTTGTAACTCGCCTACCAACCTCGCATGATGTCCTTGAAGGTTGCCTATGGCCTTTTCAACTCTCTTCCTAAGCTCCTTGCAGGGATAATCGTACTTGTGACACCGCG
Source organism: Bradyrhizobium sp. SUTN9-2 (assembly GCF_003122645.1). Taxonomy (NCBI): domain Bacteria; kingdom Pseudomonadati; phylum Pseudomonadota; class Alphaproteobacteria; order Hyphomicrobiales; family Nitrobacteraceae; genus Bradyrhizobium; species Bradyrhizobium sp. SUTN9-2. Next base: position 698,900 of record NZ_LAXE01000001.1, on the reverse strand, counting down.
GTAGCGATTTCCGGGCTATTTCTGCGGCAGCGTTGCCAATCTCGCGCTGCTTGTCTGCCACAGCATTTTGAAGTTTGTTTACTTCTGCCTCGAGCTCTTTTCGGCGCTTCTCTTTTTCTTCCAGGGCTGCCTTGCGCGCCTTCGCAACTTCCTCGGTCGCAGCTCCCGCCAGTGCTTCAGCGGCCGCGAGGCCGGCTACTGCTTTGCCTAAATCGGACTGAAGTCGATTCAGGATTTGGCCTGAAGGATCCGTCAAACTGTCGAGCAACGATAATAACTTCTTCCGCACGTCCTCCTCGACGCGCATTTTATTGTAGAGCAAGCCAACGAATACACAGTCCCATCCGCCACCCATTGCAGTCGGCCGTTCGTTCTTTTTGTCTGTTTCCCACCTCCATATCCAAGCTGGTCTAGTCTCCGCCTTCAGCGGCGCATCGTTCAACGCCGGACAGTGATCAATGATTGACGATCTTGTAGACTTGGCCGGTCCGTTAGCCAGAAGCTGATAGAAAGGATTCCAGGCTTGGCGGTTGAGAATTGCTCTTGCTCGTAAATTGAGGGCGGCGGGATTTTCTGAGGACGTAAGATCTGCAAAATTGTCCGTCAGACCGGGCAGAGATCCACTCGGAAATCGCTCCAGGGTTAGTTCCGGATTCCGCTCCATCATGCGCAAGAGCACCCTGACAGCCTCCAAATGAAGTGGAAAATTTGGCCTGAGGCCTAATGGTAGTAGCCCGTCCCGCACTGAATCGGGAATGGGGGCGAGAAGATCTACAATTTGCTTAGGTGCGTGAACCGCCTTGCTCATTAGCGGCCCGAATTGCTTTTTTGTATAACGCGCCATCAACTCGTAGTCGGGAGTATCTTTTATCGGGGTCAAGATACAGAATCCGCTCGTGTAGCCTAAGACCTTGGTGGGCTTTTTCGAACCGCATTGATAGTCAGCTGAGCAAAGACGAGGCCAAGGAAACGGTGTGCAAGCCCCGTCTTTGCAAAGTGTTGTGGTCGCTCCGACCGCTTCGATTGCGTCGATCCACTGATGAAAAGCTTCTTTTCGCTGCGTTTTGATCACGTAAAGCATCACCCCGAGACCCATGTCCGGTGAGAAAGTGCTTGTGCACTCTGTGCAGAAATTTCTACCAGGGTCTGGAAATGCCGAATTGCCTTTCAAGCAATCGTTCTCGACATTCCAGCGTTGACGAGGTGACCGGTAGAACAATCTCAGCTTAGTGCCTTGGGCATCGCGAACACCGTTACAACCCTCTTCGAGGCCGGCTGCACAAAGAAGGCCATTGAACATAGTCGAGTCCAGGTCATCGCAGTTTTGGGGCCAGTTCTTCCCCCACTTCGAAGGATAGGAGGACCAATTCCCCGTCTGGGAGGCCGGACATTGAAAACCGAATGTTTTCCAGTGATCTATGAGAGCTTGCGGAATCTTTGATCCAACACTCTTGATCGGCCAATATGGTAGAGTGTTGAGTAATTTGTTCCAGTCACCTAAGTCAGAAGCGGAGGCAATCGGAACCAAGCAAATGGCTTGCAAGAAAATGAAGTAAAAACTCAAGCGGATCATTGCATCACCTCAGAAAACAGAGGGGCTGACCGAACTTAGGACTATGTCATTGACGTTTGCAAAAAGCTTGCCCGACGAATTAGCCGGAAACTCAATTTCTAGGTTAGATAGAAAAAGATAAACGTCTCAAGCGATTAAAGTCAATTGTGAAGTTGGGCGAGGTCGCCACGCCGACTTCTAAATTTGCGGATTTCGTTGAGCTCTAGCGCATATTGGCATAGTCGGTTGCTGCTGCTTTACAAGCCTCGATCTTTGAGCAGGCCAGCACGGCACCCTCTCGTAGCGCAGCCTCGTAGGGATCATCTTTGTGGTTCGCTTGAAGGTGGGCCCCGAGCAAGGCCGCAGCGACCAAGACCACGACGTAACGAGCCCGCTCCAAAAGCAACCGCGCCTTCAGGTTCTTCTGAATGCGAGTGACCGTCGCCAAGAATATGGCCGGTGTGCTCACGAGGAGAATGACAACTCGAACGCTGGCCGACTCGATATCCAGCCGCTTGAGAACCCCATGTTCGAACCAGAGGCAGAGCGCGATGAGGCTCCAGATGGTGGCCCAGTAGCTGGCCTTATCGAAGAGAACCTTGATGGGGTCGTCGTCACGCAGCTTCGGTGTTGTGTCCTCGGTGCTGGTCATTCTTGCGATCCTCATTGCTGGTCAGCAATCGATTGTAGACGATAGTCTTCATGCCTCAACCGAAAAATGGGACTCATAGTCCGTAGACCTAAAGTCATCATGACGGCCTGCTCCTGTGGATGGATGACGAGACCGGGATCGTTGAAGTGGTGGCAGAGGCCGTGCGGAAGGCCCGCAAGGGGCTGGGGCTGTCCCAAGAGGATTTGGCCTTAGAGGCGGGGCTAGATCGCACCTACATCAGCCAAGTCGAGAGAGGCACCCGCAATTGCACCATCATCGTCCTTGCACGCTTGGCTCGCGCATTGAAGACCACCCCTGATCGGTTGCTTGTCCCCCAGCGGAAGGGACGGGCCTAGTCCCTATCTCGCCCGGTGTCAGCCGTGAGTGGTCATTTTTAACACCTAGCCATCTCGCGCGGCAGCGCGGGAGACCGAGACTCATGCAACGAACACAACACAGAGGAAGAGGACAGCAGGAGGAGCACCCAAAGGTCCCACGCCAACAGAAGCCAGTGGTGCTTGCTCATGGTCATCGCGCTTCCCATCGGAAGGACGGGCGCAAGAGAGCGTGCTTGATGTAGGTCGAAGGATGGGTGCTAGGTGGTGACCTCATGGGAGGGAGTGCTAGTTACTCACCCTAAGCTTAGAGGTGACCCTTCAGGGTGGTGAAGGGGGACCCTCTAGAGGCCGAGCTTAGGGTGACGATGGAGGAGGT
>NZ_LAXE01000001.1:586384-693346 GCF_003122645.1 Bradyrhizobium sp. SUTN9-2 | reverse complement strand
GGAGGGGTGGTGTCAGCCTCCCAACATGAAGGCAACCCGTAGAGCCCCTTAGATTGGCCTCTAAGTTCTAACCCCCTGAGTTTCGTCCCCTCTAGCTTCCTCCTCCATTAGCGGAGGCGTAAGCTTTAAGATATTGTAATTACGTATGAAATTTGACAGAGACAATCGCGCAGGGCGAGCGGCTCCAGCGCTGAAAAACGGCCTGCATCGTTTCCTGCGCCACACTCGCGTTGGATTTCGCGACGAGCACCGAGTCGTGGAGAGGCAGGGCGATGACCGCAGCAGCCGATAATTCAGTGAGAACCTCGATGAGCATGTCGCTTTCGATGCGCATCAGCTGGAAACCAAGACCCTTCCCAAACAGGTGAGCGATAGGCGCGTGCTTTGCGGCGAGCATCTCGATTGCCGCCCGGAGATTGATGCCATTCGGAAAATGCCGGTGCGTGTCCTCGGGCCAATTCTTAAGCGGCCCATGCGAGAACAGCAGTGCGTTCATCAGCTTCTTGCAGCCATCGCGACCAGTGCCATTCCCGAAAACGTCATAGAGGTCGTCGTCTGGCTGAGGCGCTCCGGCCCGGACATAAGCCAGGCGCGGGAATAATTGCCGATAGTCGACCTCTACGCAGGCTTGCTTTTCAATCCGAATGCGTCGGCGTTCCGCTCGCTCCATTGACATCCAGAAGCCGCCCGCGAGACGGCCGCCGTGAAGCCACGTGCCGTTATTGAAGATGCGCCGCAGCGAGCGGCGATAGGGCGCAATGATTTGCCCATCCGCTCCTAAAGAGAGGCCGGAGTCATCCTGGCCGATCACCTCGATGTCAGCCTCGCGTAAAAGTCGATTTATGCTCCGAACTTGGTTCTCGAACTTTCTAGATTGTGCGGTCGAGCGATAAGCGATCGCAGCGGCGTTTCCGTCCTCGTCCTTTCCTTCCTTCAGAATGACCAACACGGGATCATCAAGTTGGCAGATCGCGCGCCATTCTGGCGGAGCTAGAGGGAGATAGTCTGCGAGGCGTTCAAGTGGTTCAACGAGCGAGCGCATTTTCGCTTTATCGGAGAACTTGTAGCCGCGGCGCCCTTCCGCAATGAGACCCCTGGCGGATAGGAGATCGATGGCAGCTAGGAAGTGTTGACCGAGAACAGCGTTCCCTTTCCAGATCACGGCATGCGAGCGAGGCACGGCGAGCTTGGAGTTGCTCCTGGTTGCCTTCAGTAGGATGAGATTGCAGGCCAATGCCTCAACGGCCAAGCAGAACTTCGTCGCGTCTGCCTCCTTTCGCGCTCGCTTGCGCGTGCCGCTCGCGGCTTCGTGGGCCAGCAATATGTCGGCCAGCCCTCTAACAGCGACCTGAAGCTCCGCGCTCTTCGCGCGAAGCTGGGGATCGAACATCATAGGCTGCTGTTGGGAAGACATGTGATTAGGTGCTCAAAGTGACCGCCTCTAACACCGATTATTGACGCACCCGGCCAGTCTGACCTGATCTCAGGCGAACGATCGGAGCCGTCAAATTCGACCGGAGCCTTTCAGCTAGGCCCCTTTCGAGAGCCCCGTCCGTAGCGCTGCTTGTGGGCCAGCACGCCCTTCAGGTGCTTCTCGATGACCCACTCGCAGGGTTCCTCCAACAGACGTCCCATCAAGCGCAGCACGCGGCCTGTTGATCTAGGATAGGCTCGCCTCCTAGAACGGTGCTCGCGGCCCTGAGCGTCATAGCTGACCCACCCGGTGCCACTGGCAAGCCTGTGCACGGCTTTGCACGCCTGCACGATGCGAAATTCTTTCGCGCGATGCCCTTTGTGTTCAGCGATGGCATTGACGGCGAGGACGATCGCAACAAGGCGCTCCGGTTCGACGCTAGCCACCCGCAGTCTGGCCAGCCCTATCTTCGCCCGCTTCCTGGCAGACATCCCCTTCAGTCGCGTGGCTATCTCCACTGGGCCCGCTTCGTCCAGGGCGGATTGCATTGCGCTGATCGCAGCGGCTATGAACTGATCGGTCGCGGCCCGGAGGCGGATATAGGAGCTTGCTGCCGTGAGATACGGCTTTAGCTCGGCGGCTGTGTATGTGCTAAGCCAATAGCTCCCGTGCCTCGCCCGGTATTCCACGTGGGTGCGGCAATGGTGCGGAGCCAGCCCCGCCTTGGCAGCCTTCATAGTGAGGCGTCCGCAGCCCGGTATAACACATCGTTCGGCTCCGCCTTCCCCGCTTTCCACCCGCCGCTTAATCCGCTGCTTGGCCAAGCGTCGGGCTGATACCACTGGCCCTCGCATCGTCACGCTTGATCTACTCCTTCCACAGCGACCGGCTCATACAAGAATGCACCCGCGGGAAGCGCTGGTTGCTTGCGGCTTAAAATCGTTTTGTACGGAGCGGCTAACGCTCGGGCAAAGCCGTCGGCCGGAGGATTGACAACACCTTCCTTGGGCGCTCTTCGGCCATTCTTCTTCGCAGGATTCAAAAATTCGCCGATAGCATCAAAGACGGTCTGCGCTTCGGCTTGGCTCCTGGCCCTCCAGCGACATGCGGGGCGTGCATTCTCATTGCTGCGAGCCTTCAATGCTATGATCTTGCCGACGCCAACAGCGTCTCTGAAGCGGACCAGATTGATCAAGTCCTCCTGTATCTGGTCGATCTCGCACGTGATGCCGGTCTCGAACGCAGAAACATAACCTTCCCCGTCAAAAAAACCGGCGGCCCATATGCGCTCATCTCGGCTTCCTTTCACGCGGCCCTGCTCGCTTAAGAGGCGTTCGCAATCTTGAATGCGCTCCGCAAGCAATTTGTCTCGCTCAGATTGTTGGTCGTCGAATTCCACTGCCACTCTCCCTGCATTATCGGTTGAAGAATATGCCTTGGCATGCAGCCCTAAGCACCACGAGAGATATGGGAAGGCGACGGAGAAGCAGCAATAGATTCGTGCCGGTCTCGCAGCTTCTAGAAGAAAAATTCAGAGCGGCGTCCGGTGATTCAAGAAAAGTGCCACATCATTTGCTTTGATGTTGCGTAGGCTTCGACGAGAGTAGCCTTGCCTCTATGCGAGACACCTGCGGAGCTGTCCATGTGACCCCTCCCCGTGCGGTAGGTATGCCCCTTGCGGTAAGTGCACGAGCCAACTCGGTGGGAGAGGAGGCCCCATCCGCCCGTAGCTCCTCCAGTACTTGAGCTAGATCGTTAGCTCTGCGTTGTGCCGACTGTGCTTGGGCCTGCCGCCCCTTCGCCTTAGCAGCGCTGGATAGTTGCGTACCACGGTTACCCCCGAGCTGTTGCCCTCGGGCCCTTGCTGCGGAGAGAGCAGCCTTAGTGCGTGACGAGATCAGTCCCGCCTCTAGCTCCGCAACCGCTGCCATCTGTTGAAGCATGAACCGCCCCGTGGGTCCCTCAATGGCGGGGAGGTCTGCGAACCTCACGTCAACACCTGCCTCAAAGAGCCTCGACAGGAAGCCCACTGACCGGGTGAGCCTATCCACCTTAGCCACTACCAAGGCTGCTTGATGCACCCTCGCTGCGGTTAGCGCTTGGTCTAGGGCTGGCCTGTCGCTTCGCTTCCCGCTCTCGACCTCTGTGAACTCAGCAACCACCTTGGCTGTGCGGTCACCTAAGTAGTTCGCAACGGCAGTCCTCTGTGCCTCTATACCGAGGCCCGACGCTTGCTGCTTGCGTGTGGAGACACGGTAGTAAGCGACAAATCGTTGCTTCGCGGTCACGCTCCCTCAGTCCCCTTGCTCAAAACAGCTTAGCCAACGTCCGTTGACACCATTGTTAGTGAGGCTGGAGTCACCCGCAAACCCGAATTAGGTGCGTCTTATCGACTCAGGACCTCGCATGACCCCATCGTGCTCATGGTGTTGAGGGCCATGAGATAAGGCACGTGCCCGCGTAGGCATGTCGTGTCACGAAGGATGTTTCAGAACTTGCTTACGGGGGACGGGGGGAAGCGGCGTGCCGCTGCCATGAGGTCACCTCTGAGATGAGATACCCCAAATGAGATATCGCCCGGAATGAGGCCGCGGCGAACCTCGCTGGCTATTTCGAATAGCTCTGTATGATCGTCGTCCAATCCGGCATGCGCGGGCACCTATAGGGTCCGCAGACAAACGGCACGGCGAGTTCTTCCGCGATCAATTGTTCTCCGACATTGCGACCATCGACATACAAGATGGCGCACTTCCTACCGAAGTTGCACGTACCGTCAGCCTTCTTTCTATTTGAACATGAGCACGGTACCGCCTCCAGATCGAGAGCGCCCTTACGGATGAGTTCTTCCAGTCGTTCCTTTGCAATAGTGGCGAGCGCCTTTTCGTCAGGACCAACTGTTCTCCATCGCGAAGTCAGTTCCGGCGTATCGTACCCGATCATCCGATACGTCGTACGGCCGATCTTTAAGGTATCGCCGTCCACGACTTGAATCTTTGCGGCGTCGATCGGCACTGCGCGGAGCCCGCCAACGCTGGAGATCAGCATCGACAGTACCAAGATGATGCGAACAAACATCGATTGTCTCCGCCTGGTCTAAAACAAGCCTGCTTCTTCAATGTATGGGCTGCCGGTGCTAACCGACACCAATACGGTACGAAGAAAAGACGCTAGTGCGGGTACCTGGGTTTGCTCGTGGCCGGGGCAAAACTCGAAGGCCCCGACGCTTGGAAAGAGCAGAGGCGGCGTCCCACCAAATGCGCTGGGGTGACGAACAAAGAAATTGCGTTTAGCGCCGCTTAGCCGAACGCCAGCGGCATCTCCCGGATAGAGAATGTAGGCGCCTCGACTGCCGAGAATTCCATCCCTGTAGGTGTGCATCTTGAAGAGGTCATCTTGCTTGTGGAGCCGAGCCAGCTCTTCGAAATAGTTCATGTCGATCGCTTCTTCACTCTGCTCGACAAGAGGGGCGACCTTACCGCTCTTCATGATTTTAGCGCGGTACTTTGCGTCGAAGTGTAGCCAATGCCGAACCCTCTGCGCCGGATCGTCTCCCACCAAAATTTCAAGGCTGAAGTCCGGATCGAAGCGGGAAGTGTAGCTGCCCTGCCATCCCGGTATAGTCCGCTCGGGGCGCGGGAACACGCGGTTGTAGAATAGGTGCACAACGATCGGCACGGGGCCATCCCGAAAGTGAAACCGGATCCTGCTGCGTCGCCCTTTCGCCAATCGGACCTGAAGCTTTCCGGACGTGAATTCAAACGCAGAACCCGGTATCGAAATATCTTCGACTGCAATGCTGGCCAGCGCTCTTCGCAGCATGAAGAAGCACCAATATTCATACAGCTCATTGACAGGCCGTATGTCTCCGATCAGGCCATCGGCAAAGGCTTCAGCTCGCTTCCAAGGTAATTGCAGTCCAAGTCTAAGCAGCGCATCAAATCTAAGGACATCTCTGTAGCCTCTGCGCTTCTGCAGGACTTGGGAGTTGCTAGGAAAGTGACGCAATGGGCCAACCTGACGGAATATGTTCGTCGCAAGCTCCTCATCAAGCGATACTGCCCAGGTCCGTGCCTCACGAGCCGAAGCTGTACGACCATCCTTCTGCAACAAGGATACCAACTGTTCGGAAATTAGACGCAGCTCTTCGAGGAATTGCCGAATGTATTGGTTCTCGCGGGTGTCTGTATCCTCCGAATAAATGGATGCAGTAAAATCGCTAGGAGTATAGCCTCTAAAAAGTCCTGCCAGCGGACCCCCGCGAGTGAAATGGCTGCTTGGCAAGTCGGATAATGCGTCGGACAGCTCGCTCCCATCGGCGGAAGATAGCGCCTCCTGCTTCCGTTCAACCTTTAAGACCTTGTGAAAGGACCGCCGAATCTCATCGAGAGCGGTGGGCAAGTTTGAATCGGCCATGATGTAGCGCATCAAAAACATCAGGGCTGCATTGCTCTCAATGCGAATATCAGATGCATCGAAGAGTGAGCTGGTCGGGCTGTCATACTGAAGAAGCAGTTCCGCTAGCTCCTCGGCAACCGCGTTCAGCAGCGCCCGAAACTCTTCCATATAGCCGAGCTTCTTGCATACGACTTCGGCGCGGAAGGGAGTGTTACCCCCGAAAGTAAGATCAAGAAGGCCTGCTTGGTCGCGCAGGCTAAGTTTGCCTGGCACCGTTATGAGGCCATTGTCGCGCTGGCGCCATCTTCTCGGAGGATCAGCTGTGAAGGTGTTTGCAAGTCGCGGCCCAAACGGCCAGCCCTGATGTAAAGCATAGGCTGCCTGCGCGGCTTCCCGGCTGGCGGTCAAAGTGACGTCGACATAGTATTCTTCGTTTTCGCACAGTTGAAACTTGTCAAACAGTGCGGGAGCCTCCTCACGCCAGCACATCGCAGGGACGCCAAGGGATCCCTCGTCAAGCTCTTCTTCTGCGCTTACAAGATTCGCGAGCGCCGGGAGAACGTCCAAAGGTCGGCCACGGCCACGTGCCCACTCAATCTCGAGGCGATGCCCGTTCGCCCAAGCGAAGATCGCGCTGTGAAGCTTCGCGACCACGAAGCTAACTAACGAAAGAAACGTATCCGACTGCGTTGAGCCGGTCGTTCATGCTCAAAAGCTTTCGTCTACTCTCTTCGAATTTGTCGGCGACCGGAAACTTCCCTTCGGCGGTAATTCCAATCTTGCTATTCGAGCCAAGCGTATAGGCGGCAGGCGGGACCGAGTTCTCGTCCGCGCCCGCCAGAAAGGCAGCGAGAGCTGAGAGGCTTTCACCAAGCGACCGTCGATTGCCGTGCAGCTTCGGCAAAAGCTTTTGGGAGACAGCCTTATCCAAGCCTGAGTACCATCTCTGCATTAAGGCGGACTTGTCCGCTCCGCTAGCAGTCGAGATTGCGAGCCAAGCCGTAACGTAGGCGAACACCTCCTTCGAGGCGCGATATCCGAACGCGAAACCGACAGGGGATAGAAGGTCATAACATCCATCGAGCGTCTTAATCGTTTGCTCGCGGATAAGCGATATCTCTTCGTCAGAAAAGCCCTGAGCCGTCAACCGGTCTAGCATAGTGCTAGCGTTTGTAACGGCGTTGCTCTTGGACTCTCGCTCGCCAATGGCGGTTCTGAGCACCTGATCAGCGATGGAAACTGCAATGTCCCCACCTAACTCTCGTTGGCGATCGGGCACAAGGTAAGAGCTAGGCCGCTCAGAGCCCAATTCAATAACGTGCGATCTATCGAGGACCTTTGGCGAGAACATGTAAGTCGTGTCGTCGACGTTAACAGTACCGATGCAGAATAGGTTTGCGGGAAACAGCAAGCTCTTGCCCTGAGCAAGTAAAGTTCGTGCTGCGTCCGCCTCCGGCGTGCTGGGATCGACATCATCTAAGACCGCCGATATGAGCTTGAGGTCGTCGCTCCCAATCAGAGCCAGCTCACCTTCGGAATCAACGATCGCTGACGCCTCCATTAAGGACAAGAACGGAGCGAAGTAGCGCTCCACGTGCGACAAGTTCATTTCATCGAAGATGAGAAAGTGCGGTACATCGGCGGCGTCAGGATGGCTTGCTCGCAGCAGCAGTCTAACGCAGTCAGTAATCTCATAGGATTCATGACTGACCTCGCCTCCCGAAAGCTTCCGTTCCTTGCCAAACGGAGTACGAAAGCCCAGCAGCCGTTTTGGCGTTGTCCAGTCCGGACCCACTGGAATGAAAGCAAAAAGCGGCCCCTTCAGAGAGTCGGATTGGAGTCTTTGAAGAGCCTCCGCCAGCTTAAGCGCGGCGCGAGATTTACCGGTGCCGGATGGACCTGTGAGTATCACAAAGTTCTTCGCCGCGAGCGCCGCGATCAAATCAAACGAAACCTCCGATAATCCCTCGTGAGATGGGACGGCAGATTCCGTCTTTTGTGGCAAGTACTGATCGACCGGAGGCGGCTCGGATACAAAGACGGGGGTAGAGGCATTCTCCCCAATGCCCTCGTCAAACAGTATCTCCAGCTCGTCGGATGACAGCTGAAAGCGTGCGACCACTTCGTCGACAAGGCGTTGCATTCGAACATTGGTCGAATCGGACCCCGCAATTAGCGGCTCAACATCTTGCTGCCGCCAGTACCAAACGGCGAAATCGGCCAAGCGCGGAAGCGGCTTGTCATTAGCTGCCAGAATCAGCTTGGACAAATGCTGAAGGTAGCCGGGCTTGAGGCTGGCCTGCCGGGGCTTGGTGCTGGTCAGCTCAATGACGGTCTGCCAAGGCACGCCCGAGATGGTCGAGTTTGTGCCATTTGAACGATATCGAGCCGGTCTATATCCGGTCTTGCCCTCTTCATTTACCGCAAATGGGTTGAAGTAAAGGCGGTCCCGATCATCAGTGCCGGAGAGTCCAACTTCGTTGAGAGCCTCAATGAAGGCCGGCTCAGACTCGGCGATGGCGACAGCGTCACTGTGCTTGATTGCAAGGGTGCGCTTTACGATCAAAAAATCGAAGAGAGAAGTCCGCTTTGCGCGTGAACTGCCAAGACGGGTTATGGCCTCACGGATTCTATCAGCCGAAACGTACACGGCCATTCAGTGCCCCCCGGCATCGTTACTCGTCTGCTGCGTCCTCCTCCTGGGCTACTTCCAAAAGGCGGTCTACCATAAGTTTACAGAACTGCTTCTTGATATCAATGCCAATGCATCGAAAGCCATGTTTCCGCGCAAATACAAGGCTGGTTCCGCTACCGGCAAACGGGTCAAGGACAACGCCACGCGGGGGCGTCGTGGTCAGTATGGGTATTCTGACGAGGTCCTCCGAAAAGCGGGCCTTGTGGCCATTGGTTACGCCGCGAACAGCGGGCACCTCCCACGTATCGAGGGGAGGCAGCACCGAGCCGGTCTCGGTTGTTCGCCCTACAGCGTTCTTGTCGAAGAAGTACCAGCGCTCTTTTACGAAGTGGAAGACGTACTCGTGAGAAATTGAGCAGCGATCCCGAACTTGATCCGGAATTGGATTTGGTTTCAGCCAAACGTTGTCATTGCGGACTGTCCACCCGCGATCTTGCATTGCGATGGCAAGACGGTGCGGAATTAACAGAAGCTGCTTGGGAATGCACCATTTGCCATCGCCCTTGCGATCTTGCGGGCGTATTCCGAAACGGCGTGCATTTTGTTTTGTTTCACCGCTCTTGTGCTCGCCTTTCCCGCTCCAATAGGTGTCGCCGATGTTGACCCATAGGCTGCCATTAGGCGCCAAGATTGGTCTGCAATACTCGAAGCTATTGACGAGCTTTTCGATGAACTGGCTGGGATGTTCTTCCAAGCCGATTTGGCCTGCAACGTCGTAGTCCCGTTGGCCGTAAAAGGGTGGTGAAGTGACAATGCAATTGACCAGCAACTTCTGGGAGGCCAGGAACTCCAGACCTTTTTTGACATCCGTATTGAGGATGATGGTCGTGTCGTCCGCATAATAAGCAAACTTTTTGATTTCGGCTGAAAGAAACGCGCCCTCGTCAGCCACCCGCGGGTGCATGGCGTCGTTAGCTTTTGTCTTTGGCTTCGAAACCAGTTTGCGTGGGGGAGGCGAGCGCGGATTTTCGTTGTCCACCACTAGGTTGATCGAAGCGTTTTTCATTTCTGATGGGCTCATGGACGGTGTGAGTCGGGCGAGTCTATCAGAGTGGCGCCTAACTACGCTGCTTCCCGGCTGTAATCGCTGTGGATGATTCGTGTCATAGAGGTATAACCTGCAAAGCGGCAGGGTACCAATAAGGTAGGCGGAGCGAGGCCTAGGTGCCTCGGATCGCTTGAGAGTTCAGCCGGGCACCTATCAATCTCTCCACGAGCTTTTCGCGAAGGCGCAGGACGCTGTCATCCTTGGACGTGTGTACATCGCGAAGCTTGGCTAATGCCAAAAGATCCTTCCGCTTGAAGTCCAACTGCTCCAAAACCTGAAGCCCCTCCTCTCGGGATGACAGCATGCCGATCCGCTCTAGCGTCTCCTGCAGCGATGCCTCGTCCACGTCTTGACGGGGCGGCCGTGAGTTTGGCCTTGCGGTCCTTTCGTTTGGCGTCAGATGCGAAAGGCTGGCTATAAAATTGTCGATCTGCGAGTCGTCGGCGTTCTCGACGGCTTGTGCGATCGCGCGTAGGAAATGCGCTAACTGTTTTCCCTTCATCAGCTTGGTCCCACTACAGCCCTAGCATTTTCGAAAACTCAGTCGTGACCTCTTCTAACCCATCGACCACACTTTGGTGGCTGTTGTTCGAATAACCATTCAATACCACGGGCACGCCGTACAGTGGAGCTTCCGCGAAGAGCGTCTCATTGCGTTTGATGTAAGCGTCGAAGACTGGGAGGCCGCTACTAGCCTTCACTTTGGAGATGTATGCGTTCTGCGCCGACACCGGCCGCCCGTCGTACTCTTGGATCATCGTGAAGACAACTCCAAGAATTTCGGGGCTGATTGGATTTTCTTTGGCGCCTTGATCAAGGGTGGCGAAATCGTTGTAGTCCTTGATGAGCCCATTGATACTGCGCATGAGATAATCGATGCCCAGCGTCGAGAGTTCGTCTGGTCTGGTCGGAACCAAGATGTAGTCACTCGCGACGATGGCTGTCTTTGTAACAATGTTGAAATTTGGGGGGCAGTCGATCAAAACCAAGTCGTAGCGATCTTCAGCGGCCACTGCAGCGAGCCCATCGGAGAGGCGCTTATGCACCGCGATGAAGTTCTTCTTCGCTTGGGCTAGATTTGCACCGCCCAACTGAGTTGCTAATTCGAGGTCGACGTTGATCAAACCGAGATGCGAATAGATTGCGTCTAGCTTGCCTTTGCCATTGAGGCGAGCCTTGATGGCAGCCGGAGTGTGAATCAGGCTGGTCAGGGGACGGGCCTTCCCGGTCTCGAACGAATCAAACCACGATTTGATAGTGCCGCTTGCCCCGTATTTGGTCTCCCATTCGTCCGGCCTAATGAATGAAAAAGTGAGACTTGCTTGGGCATCGAGGTCAAGCATGAGAACGCGCTTCCCTCGGAATGCAAGTTCGGCAGCCAGATTGGCGGTCAGGGATGTCTTACCCACCCCGCCTTTGTAATTGATGACGGACACGATCTGCATATCCAACCTCTTCCAAATGCGCCGAGAAATGGCCGGCAAGTTTCCGCAAGCCGGCTGTGCTACGGACCCGCTACTGTTTCTTGCAAGAACAAAATATGCAACCAAGGTAAAAGGGCGGGCGGCGATTCGCAATCGGCTGCGTTCGCAATAAGCCTCGGTACGCGGCTTGGAGGGATCATGGCAAGGCAGGTTCACAATCGGGATATTCGAGCAACACTAATTGCCGCTCGAAATTGGATAGATACCTGTCTGATCGGGGATGGATCTTTATTTTCTACCGATACTCTATGGACGGTGGCCAACGTGGAACACGTTGTGCGTGCCTTCGTCGATCATCCGGATGAAGGCAACGATGATTTTCTCACAAAGCTAAAGGGACAAATGACTCCAGCAACTGTCGAAGCGCGGCGGTTGGTGGCCGAAATGCTTTGGGCGCTGCTTTTGTTTCCTTCTAACATGAAGGCGGCAACAAAACGCCAGCAGATACGAGAAATGTGGTCTCTCGGAGGAGCTAGCCTACCCGAGTCCCAGCCACTCTTAAGCGATGACATACTGAAGGGCATAGGATCAGGGGGGCCGGGCTTCAATAACTATCGTCCGAATGAGCTGGAATATCTGATCGCGCTCACAACAGATTTAAAAGGGCGCTCGTCTACTGAGCGCAATGCGATCTTTGGTGAGTACGACGATTTTATCGCGTGGATTGATGCTGTGCCCCGCAGGGGTGACCGCCAATACAGACACATGTTGCGGTTCTTTGCGTTCCCTGAACTCGTTGAGCGCATATCATCAAATAATGATCGACGAAAAATTCTTGAAGGATTAGGTGTCGCCTCCGCACGGGAAACAAAAGAATGGTCTGATGCTCAGTTGGACAAAGCGATCTTGCAGCTTCGACAATCCCTGGCAGTGAGATACCCGTCCGAGATTATCGACTTCTATAGCCCGGTTCTGAAGCCGCAATGGTCGGGTGATCAAAGGGTGCGAACAGCGGACGGCGAAGTCACAGTTATTGTCCCTAGCGGTGATGACGAGGAGGACGAGTTACCCATCGACGGCACGCTTCCAGGTCAGGAAGTTGATCTTCGACCTTCGTTTCAAATTCAGGCTAGATTGGCCGAGATAGGCGCGAAAATGGGCTTCAGGATCTGGCTTCCACGCGGTGATCGCGGGCGAGTCCGAGATCTTATTTCTGAGCCAGATCGAATTGCACTGCTTGAGGAATTGCCTCTCAACAACGAGCAAGCGACGCTCAGCACGATTGAGCAGATCGACGTAATTTGGCTGCGCGGTCGAGCGATAGTGCGAGCATTTGAAGTCGAGCACACCACATCAGTCTATTCGGGGCTGCTGCGGATGGCAGACCTGCTGGCGCTGCAGCCAAATCTAGCCATTCAGCTGCACATAGTGGCGCCCGCCGAGCGCAGAGATAAAGTTTTCCGTGAGATGCGCAGACCGGTATTTTCTTTGATGAACGGCCGGCCGCTATCGAGCACCTGCACCTTTATCTCTTATGAGAGTGTCATTGCGATTCGAAGCATCGAGCACCTTGCTCATTTGAACGATAGCATCATCGGTGAGTATGAAGAGGAGGCTGAGGAAGGTTGACGCGCACAGTTTACCTAGCCGTAGAAAGGCGTCCTTTGAGAAGGCATAGCGCTCTGAGGCAATTCAAGCCTAGTCAGCCCACTCCTTTCGAACGAAATCCTCAATATCCTGCGCCCTTCGGAGGATTGCGGCTTTATCCCACTTTCCAGATTTGATTGCGTTGCCGACTGCCACCGTGCCCCGAATTCCGCATTCGATATAAGTCTTAGCCTTTTCCTTTGGGGGCTTGTCCTGCAAAGACGAGTTTACGCCCGGAGGCAACATGGTGAGGTTGCCAAGATGATGGATATTGGCGTCATTCGAACTTTGGGGCTTAATGTGTTCTATCGATTTTGACGGCTCAGCCGCCCAGATCTTCGACCATTGAAACTCGTTCAATAATTCGCCGGCCTGCGCCGCCAAGTATTCATCGTACCGAAACAAGAGATAGCGGAGCTCTTCGGTCCAGCCATCATACATGTCTGTGTAGTCCTCGACCTTAGACAGCACGTTATCGATAGAGAAATCTTCACCCCCGATCGCTCGAAGCCTATCCTCAATCTCCGCGCTACTCACCTCTTGAGAAACAATGTCGTGCCCGAGCCTCACGTAATCGCCAACCTTGTGTCGGGAATCCGCTCCGCCTAGGCCAAAAATGCGGAACGTCACCCGCTCCCACCGAGCCAACAGAACCTTCTCGATCTCGGCCGGGAATTCCTTCACAATGATTGCGGTTGCCACAAATCGCGCGTGAACGATGCCAGTAACAGCACGCAAGCGCACGTCGCGATCGAGTCGGTCAAGCGCAGCAACGACGGACTTTAGCCAACGGGCCTGACGCAAAATGTTTGGCAAGCCCCCAAGAGCGGCCTTTACGAGGGTATCAGCTGCATCTTCTTCAGACTGAAGGCGATTTGGAGTCGCCTTGCTGCGCATGGTGCCGGCAAAACGAAGAGCCTGATCTCCGAGCGTCTCTCGCAACCCGAGCACTCTGTAGATATCCTGCCAGATGCCGTGCATCTCTTTCAATGCTTCGTCATTCTGCGGGCCTTCCAAGAAGATCAAGCCCATTAGCTGACTCTTACATTTATCTATCCAGCGAACATCGAGCCCCCGGCTGTTTAACACTTCGAATACGCGATAGACCGCCGATTCATCATTCAGCTCGTGATAAATCATCGATAGTCTATTTCGGAGCAGCGCGACCAGCTCAATCAGGGACGCCTTTTTCTTCCAACTCTCGACGAACTCCTCGCACTCCAATGCCGCTGCAACCAGGTTCCGCTCAGCAGCGGTGGTTGCCGAGTCTTTTCGAATCTTCCCATCACGAACATAATCAACGAAGATGTGGGTACTATCGTGGTTGGTTTGAAGCAGGACGAGGGAATGCTCGTCTCCTTTGACCAACAATTCATTCAACTCGGCTTTGATCTTGCCTTCGGCGCCGCTGCTATCCAGCGCCTTCTGAATTGCCTTAAGCAGAATGACAAACGTGGTCAGGCGCTGTTGCCCGTCAACCACTTCCACGACTGTATATTCATTGGCGACGATCAGCCGCGTTTCGCGTGCCAGACAAACGACCGTCGCTAGGAAGTGATCATTCTTCGTTTTCTTGACCTCATCGATATCATCGAAAAGGTCCATTCGCTGCTTCGTACCCCAAGCATAAGCTCGTTGATAGTCGGGTATTCGAAACAGGCGGCCGTTCAAGAGCTGGTTCAAAGTCAAATGCTGTGGGTTCAATTGAATCATAATAAATCCTTACAGACCTCAAGATGAGACTCGCGGCATCTCGTGCCAACATACAGGCGTTCGGTTGCACCCGTTGCGCTCAGGACTGCGACGTTAGATCGCTTGCTTGAACTTCACGCCGTATCTCTGTTCCATTCTTTTTGATGAGCGCACTTGTCCACCCCCATTCTTGGACACTGGAATCACTATCACCAGTCCTGCGCGTATCGCGCCAACAGTCAATTCCGCACGTACCGTTCGGAGTGAAAAAAGCGAATACACGTTTTGAGCCGCAACCTGGCAACGCCGCCACTGCGTTGCAATACGTCGCCGTACGTGTTGTGATCAGAAGGACGAAAATGAAGGAGTCGAAAGATGTTGGGACGTATGGGGGGAAGTCTGCGGGCGGCCGATGCGAGGTCTTTCGAATTTGCGACCCTTCAGGAAACAAGAGAGCGGACTCTCCGGCCAGCAATGGTGAACTCACGCCAATACGTATGGCCGCGATCTGCACAATGAATTCCAATTAGTGCTCATCGCGTGGGTCTTCGCTTAGATGCGATAGTGTCAATTCGAAACCGCGATGCCAGGAGCCGTTTGAGGGGCTTCAGTCAAATTCATCGAATCTCGTCTAGCCCTGCGCTGAAGATAGCCTACGGCACGTATTCGATTGCCAAGCTTCAGCATGTTCTCTCTTTCCATTTGCTGAAAAAGAGCCTCTTCCATGGTGAAGGTCACCTCTTTGCCGCGGATCGACTGGTAAACCACGGTGGATCTCTTGTCGTTCACTTGAATGATCCTACCGATATCCGTGACAGGCCTTGCTTCTAGGAGCTTTCGCGCTCTCACGATCTTATCGCCCGCCTCATGAGTAACAACCACGAGAGATCGGCTATGCTCTGTGTTGGCGGTGATCGCCAATTCGGTCAACTTGTTGCGCTCGGTCGGAACAATGCTTCTTATTTGCTCTAACGAAGCGAACCTCTCCTGAGCAATCGCCAGACTGATCTCTCCTTTGTCGGCGGAAGCAGTCAACTCGGAGATATGTTCAACGAACTCGTTGCTGTTACCTTCGATCTCAGCCGCGAGCTCCGCTGATGCATGCTCGCTTTTTAGTCGTTTCAGAAGCCTGTGTGTAAAAACGGGATGACGCAACGCCACTACCAAACTGCTGAACTTTGGTTGCGCAACTTGGAAATCGATACTAGCGCTTTTCAGTCCTGCTAAATGGGGCGGCACTAGAATACGGCGAGCAGCTTCGTGAGTCTTGTTGATCAGGGCTGTCAGTATCCCTAAGGGCATTTGCCCCCGTCCCATTACGCTACCTTGGAATGTTAGAGCGAAGAGCGCTCTTGCTTCTTCCAGGGAGTCCCAAATAGGGTTTTTGCTCGTTGCAAGGCCGATCCTGCGGGCGGGAAGAAACTCGTCACCCCATAAGAGAACTTCATCGTGCCAAAATCGCTTTACACGAAAGTCATCTGCTAAACTGACGATCGAAGTTGGACCTGATGAGAGAGCACCTCTGAGTGATAGCTCATTTGCCTTGAGGGCGCCGAGGTGCTGCTCGTCGATTGGACAGGCATAGTAGAAGCTGGCGTCTTCACTCTCTTCAAATTTCACAAAGAGAGTGGAAGAAAGGCCAACGTTAGCAACGAATACAATGGGCTGATCGAAGGCGTACAAGACTTCACTCGGAACGATTGGTTGGTCGGTCCAAGGAGTGGAACCCTCGTGGGGTGGCTTCCAGCTCATGTCTTCTGCGGGCCAATCGTTGATTGAAACCGATCCTCTGAGAACTTAAGGCCGTGCTTCTTCCAGTAAGTGTGGTGTCCCGGCTGACCGGTCGTGGGTGTAGCTAGTAACACTCCGTCGGCTAAGCCAACCTTAATAGCTACGATGTGGCACGTTCGGAAGAACGGGATGAGGTTTCTCGCGTGCTCAGCATCTGCTTCGTGCAGCCAAACTGACCATCCCCAACTCCGACAATCGGAGGAGTCGCAAGGCCGGTTCTGCTCCTTGACTGACATCAAGTCCCGTTCCGAGGGCGGCATTGTCCTGCAAGCCCTTAATAGTGCACCTTCATACCCGGCTGCGTCTTTCGGCGGGCAATCTTCCGGGCAATCGGGATGATATGGAGCGGGCATCCAGCTGTAGTTGCTTCGCAATTTTGTCAAAGTCTCTAGCCGGGAATCATGCTGCCAGCAAGAGTAGAGATGGGCACCCTGCTCAACTAATTCAAGGAGGAGGGCCATTTGTGAGCAACACAACTGTGTAACATTGCGGGAAGGGTCTTTAAAAACCAAAGTCTTATCAATATGCTATCGGCGGAGACAACGAATCCTTTCCTGGGCACCATCCCCTGCTCAAGCGATTGAAATCGCTCATCCGCAGGACATTGAGCTGCTGACCGGTCCGCGACACCGAAGCACAGCGCTCATGGCGCGCCGAATGGCCGTCGTCGCCACATCGGAAGATGCCGGCAAGGCCGGTGACCCCGAACCCGCCTAAGAGGCCTCAGTGCTCGTTGACCGCAGCGCCGAGCTTGATCAGGCTCAGCGAGCGGTTTGCCGTCTCGCGCAGGCGGCAGTAGCTCGCGCCGCCCCGGTACATGCCGGGGTCGACGTTGTCGAAGACCGCGCAGAGGCGATCACGCGAGGCGGCGAAAACTTTCTGCGAGTCATTGACGGCCTTGATCGCGTCGGCGAACCCGCCGGCCTGAACCTTCTTCAGCGCCTCACTGGTTTTCTGCGTCCAGACGGCGAGTTCGCGCGCCGCGCAGGCCTTCCATCTGGCGACATCGTCATTCGCGCCCTCTGCCGCCTTGATGCAGGGGTCGGCGACGAGCCCGACGCAGGCGCTGCCGAAACCGCCGGTTTTCTCCACCTTCTTCAGGCAGGCATCGATCACGGCAAGGTCGGCTGGCGCGGTGCTCTGGGCGGTGTCTTGGGCGAAAGCCATCGATGCCAGCGGGAGGCCTGCGGCGAGAATCGCGGCGGCAAGCTTGAATTTCACGGGAGATCTCCGTTCGGCGCATCGATGCAACCTTGGTCACCGGAGGCCCGGCGTGGGTTCACCCGAATGTGGAGCAGGAGCCGTTCCTCACACCACCTTCTTCCCGGTCCGCTCCGCCACCGCCTTCTGCACGTCATATCTGGAAACCATCTGGGCGGCTCCGCAACGACGACCGTGCATTTGACACGCCGGCAGACGCCCGGAGTGTCGCCATGATCCGCTCGATGTCGGCTGGGCGCCGAATACGGAGAGCCACGAGGAGCAGAAGCGCACTGGGCTGCTAGGCCGCGACGCGGCTAATCCGACGGCTTGACGCCGAGATCGCCCAGGATGCGGAGCATCACGTCGCTGTCGCGCTTGAAGATCCGATTTGTCGTTTCGAAATCGGCCGGCGATGACAGGATGAAGTTGTTCAGCATCTGCTGAACTTTCGGATCGGTTCCGGCTTGGATCAGCAGCGGCGAGAGGCGATCGACGATATCCTGCGGCGTGCCGGACGGCACCGCAAACGTGGTGAAGGGACGCAGATTGTAGAAGTCGCCGACGGCGCCTTGCTCGGTCATGGTCGGCGTGTCCGGATGGGGCGGCAGACGGGTGCCGACCACGCCGATCAGGTTGCCGGTGCCGGCCTGGATGACGGGCGCGGCTGCGGCATAGCTACCGGCGGCGCCATCAAGCGTCTGTCCGGCGACGTCATTCCACATCGGCGCCTCGCCGCGATACTGGATGACCTGAACCTTGATGCCGTATTGCTTGGCGATCGTCTCGATCAGGACGTGCGGCGTCGAGCCCACGCCATAGGATCCCCAGTTCACGCTGCCGACTTTCTTGCAGTATTCGATGAACTCGCGCAGGTTGGTCGCGCCGGTCTTCTTCGCCGCCACGACCGGACCGCCAGCGCCGATGACCATCGTCAGATAGGTAAAATCATTTTCGGGATCGTAGGGCAGGTCTCTTACCGTGACGCGGTTCTGGATCAGCGACGACGAGATCGTGCACAGGATGGTGGTGCCGTCCGGATCGGCGCGTTTCGCTTCTGCCACGCCGATGACGCCGCCGGCGCCGCCCTTGTTCTCGACGATGACCGGCTTGCCCACCTGCCGCGCCAGGAAATCGCCGAACGCGCGCGCGATGCCGTCGGTCTGGCCGCCCGGTGGATAGGGCACGATGATCCTGATCGATTTGGACGGCCACGCGGATTGCGCCTCGGTCCTTACAGCCGGCGCGCACAACGCGACGGCCGAACCCATCACGAATGTTCGTCGTGTCAGCTTTCTCATTTCCCGCCCTTGGTCTTGCTGTTTCTTGTCGAGTCGCGAGGACCGATCGGATGAAACTAGCGAAGAACGTGGCTGCGTGACGTGTGGCACTGTGTCCGCAACAAAGCAGGTGACTTCCACCACGCGGAAAACGCATTCGGACGGCGGCTCCTCTCCCCCTCACACCACCCGCTTCCCCGTCCGCTCCGCCACCGCCTTCTGCACGAAATACATCATCACCAGCGTGACGATCGTCGTGGTCACGACGACGTAGCCGATCCGGTCGAAATGAAGCAGCGCGCCGTCCGCGCCTTGCGCGATGATCGCGGCGGCGAGCACCGAGCCGAGCCCGCCGGAGAGTTGCTGCAGCGAGGCGCTGACCGCGCTGAACGAGCCGCGCTGGCCGGGCTCCGGGATCGCCGACATCAGCGCTTGCGAGGGGATCATGCGCGAGAAGATGCCGACGAACATCAGCACGTTGACGATGATGGCGGTTGCCAGCGAGACGTGACCGAGATGGGTGTAGATCAGCACCATCAGGACGGTCATGGCGCAGCCGAACACGAAGGTCGGATATTTGCCGAACGCGTCGCTCGCCCTGCCGACCAGCGGCCCGGTGACGATGCTGAACAGGCCGGAGACGAGATAGATCGTGGGGAGATGCGTGATGTCGATGCCGAGATTGTGCACGGTGTAGGCGCTGGAGAACGGCATCAGCATGTAGCCGCCGGTCGCCAGCAGCGTCGTGACGGCGAAGGCGAGCGTGTAGCGCGGCTCACCGACCGTCGCGACCAGATGGCGGAACGGGTTTCTGTCCTGCTTCAGCTTCAGATGTGCATCGACCGGCTCCATGGCGAAGGCGATGATCGCGATCGTCACGATCGACAGCACGACAATGGCGATGAAGCAGACATGCCAGCTCCAGTGATTGGCGAGAAACAGGCCGGCGGGAATGCCGAGCACCTGGCTGGCGGCGAACGCCGTCTGGATGATTCCCATCACGCGACCGCGCATCTGCAGCGGAAACAGGTCGGTGATGATGGCGAGCACGACCGCGCCGATCACGCCGCCGAACAATCCGGTCACGATCCGGCCGATCAGCAGCACATGGTAGTTCGGCGCCATTGCGCAGAGCAGCGTGCCCAGCGCGAAGCCGACATAGAAGAACAGCAAAAGGCGCTTGCGATCGAAACGATCGGCAAAGCCGGCGGCGAGGATGCCCGATAACCCCGCGCTGAAGGCGTAGGCCGACACCGCGACGCCGAACTGCCCCGCCGTGATGCCGAGCGACGGCATCAGGATGGCGCCGAGCGGCGACATGATGATGAAGTCGAGGATGATCGTGAACTGCGTCAGCGCCAGCAGCGCGATCAGGAGCACCTGGTAGCGCGAAAATCCGCGCGGGCGCTGGTCGTCGATCGGCGCAGCGAGCGTTGGTTCGGTCATGGCACCTGATTCAGGGTGGGCCCCCCGGCGAGGGAAACTGGCAGATAGGGTGGGTCGGGACGATGTCCACGGCACGCGAAGCAAAAGTTCTGCCGGGATAGGAAGCTCGCGCCGGATTGTGGGATCCGGGCAACAGCGCCTGAGGCGAAAGCCGTCCCACCTTCCCAGGCAAATTAAGTCGCCTTTAGTGAATGTTCCCATAGGGTTGGCCGTCCAATTTCCTGCTCCCCCGGCCGAATGCCGGTCATGTCACGGCAAGTCAGAGCGTTTTCGGATGGAGCAGCGTGCCCCGCAGTACGATCCTGGCGTGTCCGAGCCGTCGGCGGGCCTGACCCTCGTCATCGACCTCGAAGGCGCGCTGCTGCGTTCCGAGCTGCTGATGGAGGCGCTGTTCTCCAGCCCCGGCCGCATGCTGGCGCGCTTCGGCGCGGGCGGACGGGCCGGGATGGCGGCGCTCACGGCGATCCTGGCGCGGGCCGAGATCGACTACGCCCATCTGCCCTATGATTCCGATGTGATGAACCGGGCGCTGGCGGCACGGGCGCGCGGCGAGAAGATCTATCTCGTCGCGGATCGGTTCGCCGCTCATGCCGCGGCGATCGCAGCGCATCTCGGCTTCGATGGCGTCGTCACGCACGCCGATCTCGCGGCGGGCCGCGTGCCGTTCGATCGCGCCTCCATCGCGCGCATCGAACATCGCGAGGTCCGCAGAGCCAGCCTCGCCACCTGGGTGAAGGCGCTGCGAGTCCATCAATACGCCAAGAACACGCTGGTTTTCGTGCCCGCGCTGACGGCGCATCAGCTGAACCTTTCGACGCTCGGCTACGCGCTGCTCGCGTTCCTGGCGTTCTCGGCCTGCGCCTCGGGCGCCTATCTGATGAACGATCTGCTCGATCTCGCCGCCGACCGGCAGCATCCGAGCAAGCGCCACCGCGCGCTCGCGGCCGGCGATTTGCCGATCTCGTCGGCGCTGTCGGCCATTCCTGCATTGTGGCTGCTCGCGCTCGCCGCCAGCCTCTGCATCTCGCCGCTATTTCTCGGCGTGCTCGGCCTCTATCTCGCCACCACGATCGGCTATTCGCTCGTGCTCAAGCGCAAGATGCTGGTCGACATCGTCACGCTTGCCGGCCTCTATACGCTTCGCATCGTCGCCGGCGCTGTCGGTGTCGGCGTAGTGCTGTCGGAATGGCTGTTGATCTTCTCGCTGTTCGTGTTCACCTCGCTCGCCCTCATCAAGCGCTTCAGCGAGCTCAGCATGCGCGAGAGCGTGGGCCTCGCCGATCCCTCCAACCGCGACTACCGTGTCACCGGCCTTAACGTCATCGCCGCGATGGCGGCGGCGAGCGCCATGAACGCGGTGACCGTGTTCTCGCTCTACGTCTCGTCCTCGGCGGTGACGCCGCTCTACAGCCGCCCCTGGATGCTGTGGCTGATCACGCCGCTGCTGCTGTACTGGTTCGGCCGTGCCCTGATGATGGCGCATCGCCGCGAGATGCCGGACGATCCGATCCTGTATGCGTTCCGGGACGGCCCCAGCCGCACCGCAGTCGCGGCGATGATCTGCATCATGCTCGCTGCGATCTGACCCGCCCGTAAGGTCACGGCCGCTTGCGTGACCTGTTGCGACTGGCTACATCGCGATCCATTCGACTAAAGCGCGATGCGATTAAGATGAATCGTCATCGCGCTTTAGGTTATTGATTGAGCATGATCTTTTCGGAAAACCGCTGCACACTTTTCCGGATCATGCTCTAGCCTATGATATCGACGCACCGATTCGACCCGAGGGTTTCATGACCGTACGCCTGCACCGCGGCGACCTGCCCGACCTGTCCCGCTACACCGGAGCGGTGGCGATCGACACCGAGACCATGGGGCTGAACCCGCACCGCGACCGGCTCTGCGTGGTGCAGCTCTCGCCGGGCGACGGCAGCGCCGACGTGGTGCAGATCCCCAAGGGCCACACCGACGCGCCGAACCTGAAGGCGCTGCTCGCCAATCCGGCGGTCACGAAGATCTTCCACTTCGCGCGGTTCGACGTCGCGGTGCTGTACCAGACCTTCGGCGTGATGACCGGGCCGATTTATTGCACCAAGATTGCCTCCCGCCTGACCCGCACCTACACCGAACGCCACGGCCTCAAGGACCTCGTCCGCGAGGTACTCAACATCGACCTTTCCAAGCAGCAGCAGTCCAGTGACTGGGGTTCCGACAGCCTGACCGAGCCGCAGCTCGCCTACGCCGCCTCCGACGTGCTGCATCTGCATGCCTTGCGCGAGCGGCTGGACGCCATGCTGGTGCGGGAAGGCCGCAGCCAGCTGGCGCAGGCCTGTTTCGACTTCCTGCCGACCCGCGCTCTGCTCGACCTCCAGGGCTGGGCGGAGGAGGACATTTTCGCGCACTCCTGAACGCCCCCGCGCGGCGGTTAGCCTGACCCTGCCGCCCCGTTTCGGACACTTTCGTAACGGCCTGTCGCCGGCTGCATATTTGGGCGGCGCCGGATAGAATGGGGTGCGCCCCCCTCGACCGGACACGGCGAGCAATCCGTCAGGAGACAGGTAAGTAGGAACCCCGGTGAACTCGGCCCAGAACCCAACCTACGACGCCGCGCTTGCGGCGAAGTTTGCCAGCGCGGCGCGCCACAGCCGCCTGGTGCGGATTCTGCGCATCGCAGTCCCCGGTGCGGTGCTGCTGTCCATGGCTGTCATCGTCGGCGTTTCGATCTTCAATCCGTTCCGCATGCTGATGCCGAAGCTGCCGCTCGACTCCGGAAATCTGGTGGTGTCGGGCACCAAGATCACGATGGAATCGCCGCACCTCGCCGGTTACACGCCGGACCAGCGGCCCTACGAACTCTGGGCCAAGACCGCGACGCAGGACATCACCGATCCCGATCATGTCGATCTCAATGACCTGCGTGCGAAAGTGCTGATGGAGGACAAGTCGACGCTGTTCCTCGATGCCCGCACCGGCCGCTTCGACAACAAGCAGCAGCAGCTCGACCTGCGCAAGGACATCTTGCTGCGCACCTCGACCGGCTATGAGGCGCGGCTGAACTCGGCCTTCGTCGACATGGGCAAGGGCACGGTCTCCTCGGACGAGCGCGTCGACGTCAAGCTGACCAACGGCACGCTGAGCGCGGATCGCCTGCGAATTACCGAAGGTGGCGAAGTCATCCGCTTCGAGGGCAATGTGGTGATGCACCTCGACAAGCTCGACGAGCCCGCCGCAACGCAGCCGCCACCGCCCGAGCCGGCACCGACGAAGACACGCACGCCTCAGAACAAGTCTGCCAATTCGAAGTGATTTCATGATGACCTGTTTTCTGCGCGACGCTTTTGTCAGCAAGGCCGCGCTCGCTATCGGCCTCGCGCTGCTCGCCACGGGGGCGGCCCTTGCTCAGAGCACGATGCAGGGCGTGCCCAACGCGATGCAGGGCTTTTCGCAGAACCGCGATCAGCCGATCCAGATCGAAGCCGCCGCGCTCGAGATGCGCGACAAGAAGAAGGAGGCGACCTTCTCCGGCAACGTGAAGGTCGTGCAGGGCGACACCACCATGACCTCGAAGACGCTGGTGGTGTTCTATGACTCCGGGGGCGACAAGCCGGCCGCGCCGCAGCCCGCGGCGAAGGGCACGAAATCGGCGCCAATGCAGTCGGCGCAGCCGGGGCCGGGCGGCAGCTCCTCGATCAAGCGGCTTGAGGCGCGCGGCAATGTCGTGGTCACCCAGAAGGACCAGGTGGTGACGGGGGAGACCGCCGTGTTCGACACCAAGACCAACCTGATCACCATGTTCGGCGGGGGCTCGGGCCAAGTCGTCATGACCCAGTGCAAGAACGTCATGCGGGGCGATCGGCTGACTGTCGATATGACGACCGGCGTGTCACGTGTGGAATCCGACAGCGGCCGGGTTCAGGTCCTGCTGCCGCAGGGCTCCAGCAACGATTGCGGTTCGGGCAAGCCCGGCGGCGCGCCGCCTTTGCAGTTACCCGGTGCAAGTAAACCAAAATGAATTCAACGGCTTGGTTCGGATGCGGCCGAACCGAGGGTTGAAGCCTGCCCGGCGAGCCTGTATCTAGCGCGCAGGGCTTTCGAAGCGGGGTCCGCCGCTTTTCGGGCGTGTTTCACTGGGCATGAGACATTCCTTCACCCATGCTGCGTCGGCCAATCGCTCAGGCTGGCGCGACAGATCGCGCGGATTTCGCGCAAGACGACGCCAAAGGCTAGAAGGCGGGGATGGTCGATCTCTTCAGCATGTTCCGTCGGCGCCCCGCCAAGCGCGGCCGGCCAGGATTTGCGCGTCAGGACATCACTGCGCTCGGTGACAGCGTCGGCGGCCTCGTGCCCAGCCCTGTCAGGGACGCGCCGATTGCCCGCGACCAGCCCCGTGCGCCCGACCAGTTCCAAGGTAACTACGAGGCCGACTATGAGGCCGAGCCGCGTCCGCAGGCGGTTCATCCCGTCCGCACGGCTGCCAGGTCCAACGGCGCCGGCGCGCCGCAGCTGTTGAAGCGGCCCGGATTCCTGGCTGTGCATAGCGTGGAAAAGGCCTTTGGCAGCCGCCAGGTGGTGCGCGGCGTCAGCATCTATGTGCGCCGCGGCGAAGCCGTCGGCCTGCTCGGCCCGAACGGCGCCGGCAAGACCACCGTGTTCTACATGATCACCGGCCTGATCAAGGCCGATCGCGGCGCGATCGAGCTCGACGGCCACGACGTCACCAAGCTGCCGATGTATCAGCGCGCCCGGCTCGGCATCGGCTATCTGCCGCAGGAAGCCTCGATCTTCCGCGGCCTCACCGTCGAGCAGAACATCCGCGCCGTGCTCGAAGTGGTCGAGCCCTCGCGCAAGAAGCGCGAGCAGCAGCTCGACTCCCTGCTCGACGAGTTCAACATCACGCGGCTGCGGAAATCACCGTCGATCGCGCTGTCCGGCGGTGAGCGCCGCCGCGTCGAGATCGCGCGCGCGCTGGCGACGCGGCCGAACTACATGCTGCTCGACGAGCCCTTCGCCGGCATCGACCCGATCGCGGTCGGCGACATCCAGGATCTCGTCCGCCATCTCACCAACCGCGGCATCGGCGTGCTGATCACCGACCACAATGTCCGCGAGACGCTCGGCCTCACGGACCGTGCCTATATCGTCTATGCCGGGGAAATCTTGACGGAGGGAACTCCGGATGAGATCGTTGCCGATCCGGACGTGCGCCGCCTTTACCTTGGCGAGGAATTCCGCCTCTAGCCCGTTTTTGCGTTTCGTCAAGACGTGTACATCGGGCTCAGACTAGGATAAGCAAAAATCGGACCATTTTTGGGAACGGTTCTTGCTTCATGGCGCT
Source organism: Bradyrhizobium sp. SUTN9-2 (assembly GCF_003122645.1). Lineage (NCBI taxonomy): Bacteria > Pseudomonadati > Pseudomonadota > Alphaproteobacteria > Hyphomicrobiales > Nitrobacteraceae > Bradyrhizobium > Bradyrhizobium sp. SUTN9-2. The sequence goes on along the minus strand of NZ_LAXE01000001.1, from coordinate 667,979 downwards.
TACGCAGAGATTAGAGTTCCGGCAGTCGCAGTCGCTGGTCATGACGCCGCAGCTGATGCAGGCGATCAAGCTGCTGCAATTGTCCAATCTCGATCTCACGACCTTCGTGGAGGAGGAGCTCGAGCGAAACCCGCTGCTGGAACGCGCCAGTGACGAGGCCCCCGCGGGCGAAGCTTCGGCCGAGGCCGGCAATTACGGCGATTCCGGGGGCGGTCAAGGTGACGGTCATGGCGATGGCCAGGGCGAGGACGGCTTCGGCGGCAGCGCGGAAGGTTTCGAGCCGGGTCAGGAAGAATGGATGAGCAAGGATCTCGGCACCCGCGCCGAGATCGAGCAGACCCTGGACACCGGCCTCGACAACGTCTTCTCCGAGGAGCCGGCCGAGGCGGCCGCGCGCAACGCCCAGGATGCCGCGCCGACCACCTATACCGAATGGGGCGGCGGCGCCTCCGGTGACGAAGACTACAATCTCGAAGCTTTTGTCGCGGCCGAGACAACGTTGTCGGGCCATCTCGCCGAGCAGCTCTCGGTCGCCTTCACTGCGCCCGCGCAACGCATGATCGGCCAGTACCTGATCGACCTCGTCGACGAGGCCGGCTATCTGCCGCCCGATCTCGGCCAGGCCGCCGAGCGTCTCGGCGCGTCGCAAGCCGAGGTCGAGAACGTCCTCGCGGTGCTGCAGAAATTCGATCCGCCCGGGGTCTGCGCGCGCTCTTTAAGCGAGTGCCTGGCGATCCAGCTGCGCGAGCTCGACCGCTACGACCCCGCGATGCAGGCACTGGTCGAGCATCTCGATCTGCTCGCCAAGCGCGACATCGCGGCTCTTCGCAAGATCTGCGGCGTCGACGACGAGGACATCGCCGACATGATCGGCGAGATCCGCCGCCTCAATCCCAAGCCCGGCATGAAGTTCGGCTCGGCGCGCCTGCAGACCATGGTGCCCGACGTCTATGTCCGCCCGGGTCCCGACGGCGGCTGGCATGTCGAGCTCAACAGCGACACCTTGCCGCGCGTGCTGGTCAACCAGACCTATTATTCCGAGCTGTCGAAGAAGATCGGCAAGGACGGCGACAAGTCCTATTTCACCGATGCGTTGCAGAACGCGACCTGGCTCGTGCGCGCGCTCGACCAGCGCGCCCGCACCATCCTGAAAGTGGCGACCGAGATCGTGCGCCAGCAGGACGGGTTCTTCACCCACGGTGTCGCCCATTTGCGCCCCCTCAATCTGAAGGCCGTCGCCGACGCTATCCAGATGCACGAATCCACGGTGTCGCGTGTCACCGCCAACAAATACATGGCGACCAACCGCGGCACGTTCGAGCTGAAATATTTCTTCACGGCCTCGATCGCCTCGGCCGACGGGGGCGAAGCGCATTCGGCGGAAGCGGTGCGTCACCACATCAAGCAGCTGATCGATTCGGAGGAGCCCTCCGCGATCCTGTCGGACGACACCATCGTGGAACGCTTGCGCGCCTCGGGCATTGATATTGCCCGCCGCACGGTCGCGAAGTACCGCGAAGCCATGCGCATACCTTCCTCGGTGCAACGCCGCCGCGACAAGCAGAGCGCTCTTGGTAACGTCCTCTCTACCGCCTTGTCCGATCGCTCCCGCAATCCCGAACCGGCCTGATTGCGCTGGCGCCAAATCGCGCTACTCTCGATACCCCATCGAGACCGATCCAAGCTGGGCACCAACCAAGCGAGGCATCACATGACTCTCAGAATCTCGGGAAAGAGCATCAGCGTCGGGGAGGCCCTGCGCGGCCGCGTTGCCGATCGCACCGACGAGGTGCTGCGCAAATATTTCGACGGCAATTATTCCGGCCACATCACGCTGAGCAAGGACGGCTTCGGCTTTCGCACCGATTGCGCCCTGCATCTCGATTCGGGAATCACGCTGGAAGCCGATTCGAACGCACCGGATGCCTATGCCAGCGCCGACCAGGCGCTGGTGATGATCGAGAAGCGGCTGCGGCGCTACAAGAACCGGCTCAAGGATCGCTCCGCTCGCAAGGCCCATGCCGCCTCCGAGGCAATGGCAGCGCTCGACGCCACCAGCTATGTGCTGGAAGCGCCGGCAGAGGGCGAAGAGGAAGTCGCCGGCTACAGCCCCGTGATCATCGCGGAGCAAACCACGTCGCTGAAGCGGCTCTCGGTCAGCGAAGCCGTCATGGAACTCGACCTCAGCGGGGCACCCTGCCTGGTATTCCAGCATGGTTCGTCCGGCCGGGTGAACATCATTTACCGCAGGGCGGACGGCAATGTGGGCTGGATCGACCCGCCGGGAGCCAAGGTGGACGGCCAAGCCGGTGGCTAAGGCCCCGCCAGCCGGCGCCCGTACCATCCCGGCCCTTAACAATGACGGGGGCAAAGCCGTACGCAGGAGTTGGCACCGGGATTGCGTTGGAGTAGAAGCCCCCCACATCTGGATCGGGGCTAAGTCCGCCTCCTGCTTCATGTTATTGACGCCGGCCGAGCTTGGTCTATCAAGCCGGCCAAATCGGAACCTGACGGTTTAATTCACCTCGGAAAGCTTCCATGCCGATTACCGATCTGGTCGCACCCGAGGCGATTCTCCCGGCATTGAAAGTCAACAGCAAGAAGCAGGCCTTGCAGGAGCTCGCGGCCAAGGCCGCCGAGCTGACCGGGCAGAACGAGCGCGCGGTGTTCGAGGTGCTGCTGCAGCGGGAGAAGCTCGGCACCACCGCGGTCGGCTATGGCGTCGCCATTCCGCACGGCAAGCTGCCCAAGCTCGAGAAGATCTTCGGCCTGTTCGCGCGGCTCGATCGTCCGATCGATTTCGAGGCGATGGACGGCCAGCCGGTCGATCTCGTCTTCCTGCTGCTGGCCCCCGAAGGCGCCGGCGCCGATCACCTCAAGGCGCTCGCCCGTATCGCCCGCCTGCTGCGCGACCAGGACATCGCCAAGAAGCTCCGCGCCTCGCGCGATGCGCAGGCGATTTATTCCGTGCTGGCGCTGCCGCCGGCGACCGCGGCGTAACCTCCCGTCCTTCTCGCCGGTCAAGGCCCGATCGTGTCTCGCACCTGATTGTGAGGGCAGCGTCCCGTCATGCCACCTTGATCTCAAAGGTAGAAGCTACGACAATCTTCCCGCTTGAGACGCACGGCACATTGGGCGGCGCCAACATCCGCTGAGAGCCGTTCGAAGCTGTGGACTGAGCGGACGTGACTGGGAATGGAATGACGCCGTTGCGCATTGCGGCCGCGGCGGGAGAATGGCCCTGGGAATCAGGCCTCGATCGGCCGATGCCCGCGGCAGGCGCGCGTGCGACGGCGCCGGTGGTGCGCGGCGAGGCAAGATCCGCCGTGTTTCAGGCGGTCAGCTCATGACCAGCCTGCCCGATTCCGAGGAGGACGACAGCGCGATCTGGCAAGCGCCCGGCGTCGGCGTGGAAAAGCTCGCCAGAATCGTGATGCGTGGCTCGATCACCGTCAACGTGATCGCGTCGATGGGCGTGTTCAACCCCGCGCTGCTTCCCGCAGAATGGAGCTTCGTGCAACAGGCCGTTGCGCTCCTGATGTGGGTCATCCTGATCTACGCCAGTGCCTTCGTGCGACCCTGCCTGCGCGTGCAGCCCAATCCCGATTTCATCGCACTGGTCGCATTCTATGCTCTCGCCGCTGTCTCCGTGCTCTGGAGCGGCCTCGCCGCCGCGGCGATCATGAAGAGCGCGGCCCTCGTGATGACGACCTTCGGTGCGTACTGCCTCATTACGCGGATCGACGTCGACGAGATCGTCGGAGCGACGGCGCTGGGGCTCTTCATATTGGTCGCCGCCTCGGCCTTGTGTGCGGTTTTCGTGCCCGAGATCGGCGTCGATCAGAGCTGGATGCACAACGGCCAGTGGCAGGGAATCTATGAATCGAAGCAGACCCTCGGCTTCATCAGCGCCTACCTGATGTTCTTTGCCTGCTATCAGAAGATGACGGGCCAGGGCTGGACATTTTTTCTGCTGACCTTTCTCCTGGCATCGACATGCGTCATCGCCTCGGAATCCCGTGGTGCCGGCGCCGTTGCAATTGCCGCCGGTGCACTGCTCATGACCTCGCTATGGTCGATCCGCTGCATGAGGATTTACGCGGTGCTGCCGGTCGTCATGTGCATCCTCGCTGCGCTGCTGATCCTGTATTTCTATGTGACAGGGTACGATTCCATCCATCTCGGCGAATCGACCATCAATTTGACCGAGCGCACCTTCATCTGGCAGTACGCCATCGGCCATTTCAACGATGCGCCGCTGCTGGGTTTCGGCATCAACGGGTTCTGGACGCGCCCTGCGATTTACGACTATTTCAACCAGAACCACGGCTGGGTGCTGGACAATTATCATAGCGGCTACATCGCGGTGGCGATGGAAACGGGATTCCTGGGATACGTGCTGTTCGTGGCGAGCGTCTATCTGTTCTCGGAAAAGGTCCTGTACCTGATCGCCACGCGGTCGATCGACCGTCGCCACTGCGCTCTCATCATCGGATTCGTCGTCCTCAGCTTTCAATCAAATTTCACGGAGACGATGTTTCTTCGCTCGACAATGTTCACCTCGGTGCTGCTCGTCGCATTCTTCTTCGCGGTCTGCCGGCCTGTGCCGCAGCAATGATGGGGCAGGCAGGATGAATGCCATCTGCGTCCGCTGGTCGGTCACTTTCGGCCTCGCCCTGGCGCTGTCCGTGCTTGGGATCTGCTTTCCGGCCGAAGCAAAAGCGCAGGCCCACGCGCCCGCTCCCCCAAAATTGGGACGGGGCATCAACATCCTCGGCTATGACGGCATCTGGGAGGGAGGCCGGAACGCGCCGTTTCGCCTGGACAACCTCACCGCGATCAAACGCGCCGGGTTCTCGCATGTCCGGATCAATTTCTTCGGCTTCAAGTTCATGAACCCCGGGAATTCGCTCGACGAAGTCGTCTTGAGGCGGCTCGATGCGGTGATCGAGGAGGTGCTCGCCAAAAATCTCATTCCCATCCTGGACGAGCACGACACCCATGTCTGTCAGCGCGACGTCTCCGAGTGCGCCGCGAAGCTGAAAGCGTTCTGGACGCAAATCGCCGCGCGCTATGCCGGAAAATATCCGAGGCTCGTCTTCGAGGTGCTCAATGAGCCGGGTGGGCAGATGACGTCCGCCGCCTGGAACGCCCTTCTGAACGAGTGCCTCGACATCATCCGCGCCACCAACCCCCGGCGGCCCGTGATCGCCGCGGTTCTCAACGTCGATGAGATGCCCGTCGAGGACCTGGTCCTGCCGTCGGATGACCGAAATCTCATCGTCACGTTTCACTATTACGCGCCGATCCGCTTCACCCATCAGGGCGCACCGTGGTCGCCGACGTTCTCGCAAATAGGCCCGCTTGATTGGGGCACGCCGGAGGACGAACGGAAGGCGCGCGCCGATTTCGACAAGATCCGCTCCTGGTCCGAACGGGAAAAGCGTCCGATCTATCTCGGTGAGTTCGGCGTGTACGAGGCCGCGCCAGCCGAAGCACGGACGAGATATCTGTCGTTCGTGGCGCGAAGCGCGGAGCGGCTCGGCTGGGCCTGGGCCTATTGGCAATTCGATCATGATTTCGCAGCCTTCGACAGCGCGCGTCAAAGCTGGAAGCCGGAGATCATGCGGGCGCTGATTCCGGCGGTGCGGTGAGGCAGGGGCGTGACCTGAACTCGGCCGCGCCGGTGCGAAGCCATCCGACGATCGGATAGTTCAGCCTGGAGCGCCGTCATCAGGCTTAAGGCGCCGTGTTGCGGCGCGTTGTGATCAAACAGTATCGAAGTACCAAATGTATCGGAGTGTTGCTCCTCGAATACAGCGCGCGGAGGCCGGCCGATGTACCTTACCGGAGATTTCTATCGCTGATTGCTTCGGGGGTGACGAATGAAACGACTGCTGCTGGCGACGTCGGCTCTGATTGTCGCAGGCTCTGCTCAAGGTGCCGATCTGGGAGCTCGTCCCTACACGAAAGCGCCGGTTGCGGCGGCCGTGCCTTTCAGTTGGACCGGCTGCTATATCGGGGGTCATGTCGGCGGCGGGGCGAGCCGAACGGGCTTCACGGATCCCGGCATCGGAACGGGGGCGGTCATCTCGCCTGCAATGACCATAGGCAGTGTGCCTGGTGATCGCATTGGGGTGAACGGAGACGTCGGAATTGTAGGAGGCGCTCAGGTAGGTTGCGACTACCAATTTGCCAGCAACTGGGTGCTCGGGATTGCCGGCGATTTCACGGCCACCGATCTTCACGGCACCGCCAACGATCCCTTCTTCGCCGGAAAGACCGGCGCGCCCGCCACTCTATCGAGCCGCACCGACTGGGTCGCCAGCGTCACGGGTCGGGTCGGCTACACATGGGATCGCGTGCTCGTTTATGGCAAGGGCGGCGTCGGGTTTGCGCATGACCGATACAATCTGAACAATTTCTCGTCGATTGGCGGCTTCTTTTGTCCCGGTGTGGGATTCCTCGTTTTTGAGCCCTGCAATTCAAGCGCCAGCACCGATCGTGTCGGCTGGGTGGCAGGTGCCGGTGTCGAGTGGGCCTTCGCCCCGAACTGGTCGGCCTTGGTCGAGTACACTCACTACGGCTTCGACAGCAAGCGCGTGGGATTCGCCAATCCAGCCGCCGCCACCACCGCGTTGATCGATATTCGTCAGGACATCGATATCGTGAAGGTAGGTATCAACTATCGGTTCGGCGGGTCACCCGTCGTCGCGAAGTACTGATTGATCGCTTAAGCAGACAAAGGGAGCGGCCGGGGCTCAACCTCGCGCCGCTTCCATGCGATTCACGATCCGCTGCCCGATCGGGCTCTTCAACCAGGCCTGGAAACCGGGCCGGTCCCAGATCATCCGACGCAATACCAGAAGCGATCCATCCGTATGCGATCGCACCGGTTTTTCGGGTTCGGGCTCGAGCGTCCATCCGAGCTTGGACAGATATTGAATGGTCGTCTGATTGCGCTCCAGCACGAACGCGCGGATGCGGCTCAGCTTGAGATCGTCGAACACGAACCTGAGCAGCGGAATGAAGGTGTTCACCGTCGCTCCGGCATTGCGGTGCTCCTTTTCTCCGATCACGGCGCTGACGAGCGCCTCGCTCGCCGCCGCGTTGATGTCGAGGCGGATGAAGCCGACATGGCTGCGGCTGCCACGCTCGAATATCCCGAGCAGGAGCCGTTCGCGCTGATCGAAGGATTTGATGTAGTCGGCGATCTCCGCCTTGGTCATCGCGCGCGGTGACGTGTTGAGGACATGCACGGTCCAGGGATCGGACAACCAGTCCGCCCAGCGCTGCGAGGCGTCATCGCGCTTGATGGTGCGCAGAAAATAGCGCCCGGCCGGAAACCACAATTGCTGCTTGGGCAGACGTTCGACTTTCGGCGGCATGCCGCATCTAAGCAGTTTCGAGTCGGACGATCAATTTGGATGGCGCAACGTGCAGGCCTCGAGCGGCGACGCCTTCGTGGGCGCCGCTCGTGCGCGTCAGCAGACCGTCGGCAGCAGGCGCCGGACTTCATCGAGCAGTTCGGGGACCGCCCTCTTGTCACCCGCGAGGTGCTTGAGCAGCGCACTCTGGAACAGACCGTCGAACAGCGCGTAGAGCGCGCCTGGCGACGACGCCGGCCGCTTGCCGCCGAGCTCGGCATACCGCGAGGCAATGCGCCAGATCATCGCTTCCAGGCTCTTGTCGATCTCGAGGACATCCTTGCGAAACGCCGCCTCGAACATCGCCTGCGAGCGCAAATCGTACCAAAGCCGGTGCATGCGGGCTTCGTTCTGCAGCGTTGCTGCGAGCTTGGCGAGGAAGCCCTCCGTCAATTCGTCGCGGCTCGTCGCTGTCGCGACGACCTCGTCATAGCGCGTCACGCACTTGGCCTTGTAGTGGCGAACGCAGCAGCAGATCAGGTCGAGCTTGTCGCTGAAATAATAGTGGAACACGCCGTGCGTGAACGCCGAGTTCTGCGCGATCTCCCGCAGGCTGGTCCGGGCGAAGCCGAGCTCTCCAAGCGTTTCGAGCGCCGCCTCGGCAAGCTCGATGCGTCGCGCGTTGAACTTGTCGTCCCGCACGATCTCCGCCACGGCCTCTCGCTTCGCCGCTCCTGTCGCTTGCCGCGCCATCGTCGCGCTGTCTCCCGTCTCTTGGTCACCACGATCACGTCGTCGGTCATCGTCTACAGACCATCCTCTTTGACAACTGTCAAATTTTTTCCTTGACAACTGTCAAGTTCCGGGAGGAGTGTGCGCGCCAAGAAATTTGGACAGTCGTCAAGACGTCAGCAAATGGAGGAAATGCACCCGCCGGCGCCGCGCCGCCGGAACGGACTCGCATGCCGTTGCGCAACCGCGCCGGCACCGTGCTGCCAACCCAGCACGCACCGATCATCAGCGAACAGATCAGTCCAACAGATCAGTCCAACAGATCAGTCCAAGCAAAGGGAGGACGTGCGATGAGTGAGAAGAGTCTTGATGGCCGCAAAGCCCTGGTCACCGGCGGAGCCCGCGGGATAGGAGCGGCTATTGCAGAAGCACTGGCGCGCTCCGGTGCGGCGGTCATGATCGGCGACATTCTCGATGACGTCGGCAAGGATAGCGCCGGCGAGATCGCCAGGCTCGGAGTGAAGACCGGCTTCGTGCATCTCGATGTCGCCGACGATGCGCAGTGGGAGAAAGCGACTGCTGCGACGGTCGCCACCCTCGGCGGCTACGACATCCTCATCAACAATGCCGGCATTGAGATCACGTCGCTGGTCAGCGAGATCAGGGCCGAGGATGCGCGGCGGATGTGCGACGTCAACATCGTCGGCACCGTGCTCGGCATGAAGCACGCCTTCCGCGCGATGCGGCCGGGTGGAGCGGCGGGCAAAGGCGGCGCGGTCGTCAACATCGCGTCTGTCGCGGCGACGATCGCCTTCCCGAGCATCGCGGTCTATTCCGGCACCAAATCTGCGGTCGATCGCATGACACGGGTCGCTGCGATGGAGGCCGGCAAGCTCGGCTATGGCGTCCGCGTCAACTGCATCTATCCCGGCTTGATCCCGACCGACATGGGCCTGCAGCTCGCCAACGACATCGTCAAGATCGGTCTCGCGCCCGACGTCAACGCCGCGGTCGGCTCGGTGGTGGAGCAGACGCCTCTCGGCAAGCTCGCGGAGGTCGGCGACATCGCCAATGCTGCGGTGTTCCTGTGCTCGAACGAAGCCCGCTTCATCACCGGCATCGGACTGCCGGTCGATGGCGGCATGGGAATGTGAGCTGCAAACCCGACAACGAACATTTCGGAGGAACGACAATGAGCGCGAAGAAGCCCGTCATCGTCTATGGCGCGTCCGGCTACACCGGCCGCCTGGTCTGCGAATACTTACGCGAGTACAACATCCCCTTCATCGCCGCGGGGCGCAGCGCGGAGAAGCTCAACGCCGCAATGAAAGCGAACGTGGCCGGTATCGAGACCGCCGACTACGAGGTGGTGGAAGTGCCGCACACCGTGAGCGCACTGACGGAGCTGTTCAACGGCGCCTCGGTGGTGCTCAACACCGTGGGCCCCTTCGCCAGGTTCGGCGCCGAGGTGGTGCAGGCCTGCTGGGCGTCCCGATGCCACTACACCGACACCACCGGCGAGCAGGACTGGCTGATCACGCTCGAGCAGGAATGGGGCACGAAGTTCGCCAATGCCGGCCTGCTGCTCGCGCCGGGCATCGCGCAGATGTACACCACCGGCGAGATCGCCGCGCAGCTATGCCTGGAGACGCCCGGCCTCGACACGCTCGATATCGCCGTGTTCTGGGGCGGCAGCCCGACCATCGCCTCGACGCAGACCATCCTGGTCAACGCCGCGATGGCAAAGGCCTACTATCTGGAGCAGAACAAGTATGTCGAGCATCAGGTGGATGCCGGTCTCTACAACCTCGCCATCCCCGGCCAGCATGAGCTCGCACTGGCGCTGCCCTGGGGCGGCACCTCGCACCCGGTGTGGTTCAAGCGCGATCCGCGCGTGGCCAACGTGAAGGTGCTGGGCGGTGTGTTCAACCGCGCGCTGATGCTGGGCGTGCCGCAGATCGTCGCCGCTGCGCTGGACGCGACCAAGGACATGAACCCCGATGACCGCTACGCCGCCTTGGCGCAGACCGCCGCCGGCGTGATGAACACCATGCCGCCGCGCGAGAACCCACGTGTCAACAAGTCGCTGGATTCGGTGCACGCCTCCGGCCCGCTCGGGCGCGCGCACTGCGTCATCAACGGCAACAGCAATTACAAGCAGACCGGCTTGCTGCAGGCCTATGCAGCGGCGCACCTGCTGCAGCAGCCGCCCAAGCGCGTGGGCTTCGCCTCCGGCTGCCAGGCATTCGGTCACCACGAGCTCCTCGGCCAGCTGCGCAGCTTCGGGTTGGTCAGCAAACCAATCCTCACCGTGCACGACTGAGCAAGATCGCGGGTGGCGCGGCCGCGCGCCACCCGCCAGCTGCTTCCGGGATTGGCCATGCGCTTTATCGATTACCTCGACAAAGGTGCTTCGCTCGGCGCTGATGCGCCGTGCCTGACCATGGACGGTCGCGATCTCAGCTATCGCGAGGTGCAGCAGCTGAGCTACCGCGTCGCGCGCGGGCTCGCGCGATCGGGTATTGCTGCCGGCGAGAAGGTCGCAATCCTTTCCGGCAACGATCCGGTCGCGTTTGCATGCGTGTTCGGTATTTCCCGCGCGGGCTCGGTTTGGTGCCCGATCAATCCGCGCAACGAGGCGGCCGAAAACCGGCTCATCCTCGACCAATTCGATTGCAGCCTGCTGCTGTTTCACTCGAGCTTCGCGCCGATGGTCGAGGCGGTGCGTGCAGAGCTGCCGAAGCTGCGTGTCCTCGTCTGCCTCGATGCCGAATTGCCCTTCGCGCCCTCGTTCGACAGCTGGCTCGCGGGCCTGTCCGCCGACCGATATCAACGCGAGACGGTGGACGATCTCGCGATGCTTCCCGGCACCGGCGGCACCACCGGAAAGCCGAAGGGAGTCATGCTGTCGGGTCGCAACATCGAGGCCATGACGGCACTGACGCTGATGGGCTATCCCTTCAAGGGCCGTCCAACCTATCTCGCGCTCGCGCCGTTGACCCATGCGGCCGGTGTGCTGTGTTTCCCGATTATGGCGCTCGGCGGTCGCATCGTGATCATGCATCGCCCCGACATCGCGGAATTCCTCGAATTGATCGAGCGCTACCATGTCACGCACACCTTCCTGCCGCCGACATTGATCTACATGCTGCTCGATCATCCCAAGCTCGACTCGGCGAAGCTCGGGTCTCTGCAATGCTTCTGGTACGGCGCGGCACCGATCTCGGCCGCACGGCTTGCGGAGGCGCTGCGGCGCATCGGGCCCATGGCGCAGTTGTTCGGTCAGACTGAAGCGCCGATGATGATCTCGATGATGGCACCGGATGAGCATTACAATGCCGATGGCACGATCGCGATGGAGCGCCTCGCCTCGGCGGGGCGGATCAGCCCGTTGGTGCAGGCCGGCATCATGGATGGCGACGGCAATTTGCTGCCGACCGGCTCACGCGGCGAGATCGTGGTTCGCGGCTCGCTGGTGATGGAAGGCTACTACAAAAATCCCGAAGCCACGGCGGAGGCCTCCGCGCATGGCTGGCACCACACCGGCGACATCGGCTACATCGACGACGATGGCTACCTCTACATCGTCGATCGCGCCAAGGACATGATCATCACCGGCGGGTTCAACGTCTATTCGATCGAGGTCGAGAACGCGCTGCGGGCGCATGAGGCGGTACAGGATTGCGCCGTGATCGGCCTTCCGGACGAGAAATGGGGTGAGCGTATCGTTGCCGTGGTGCAGCCCCGTGCCGGCCAGAGCGTCGATGCGACGGCGCTGGCGGCCTTCGTCAAGCAGCGGATCGGCAGCGTCAAGACACCGAAGCAGATCGAAGTCTGGGACGATCTGCCGCGCTCCAAGGTCGGCAAGGTGCTGAAGCCGGATATCCGCGCGCGGCTGGCAGATCGCTCAGGCGGTTAGCTAAAGCATGATCCTGAAAAGTGCGAAGCGCTTTTCCGGAGAGATCATGCGTGAACAACAACCTAAAGCGCGATGATGATTCATCCCATTCTCATCGCGCTTTAGTCCGAAAGCCGCTCCAGCACGTCGCGCACCAGCCCTTGCAGGAGATCGAGCTTGTAGGCCGTCATCGGCAATGGCTTGGCACCTGAGCTCGCCGCTTTCGCCGCTTCTGCGATCGATGCCGCATTGGTAAGCTTGCCGCTGAGCTGGACTTCCACGGCGGTGAGGCGAAGCGGCACGGGCGCGACGCCGCCGGCAGCGAGACGCACCAGCTGGAACTTGCCGCCGGCGATCACGACGCGGGCGCAGAGTTCCACCAGCGGCCATTCCGCATAGGTCCGGCTGATCGCCCGCTTGTAGGAAGCGCGCTCGCCTTGATGCGGAGCAGGAAGCGCAATGTTCTTGATCATCTCGCCTGCTGCGAGTGTATGATCGGCGTGCGCGACCGAGCCGTCGCCGAGGAGACCGCTAATCGTCAATCCGCTGCGCCGGTCCGTGGTGATGGTCGCATCATAGGCGAGCAGAGCCGCCGCCATGGTCGAGGGATGCGGCGCGATGCACGGTCCGAGATCGAAGGCAACGCCATAGAGATGATTGCCGGAACGGGCAGGGCAGGTGCTGCCGCCTTTCTTCAGGCAATTGATGTCGGCCCGGCGGAAATACCAGCAGCGTGAACGCTGCGCGAGATTGCCGCCGAGCGTGGCAACGTTGCGCACCTGTGGCGTCGCGAGCCCTTGCGCGCTCGCCGCAATGCCGGGATAAGCGGCGAGGATGCGAGCGTCCGTCGCGATCGTGGCGATGGTGGCGAGCGCGCCGATCCGGGCCGCTCCATCGGCTCCCCAGCTGATCGTCTTGTCGCCGCTGGTCGAGATATCGATCAGCATTCCCTGCGACACGCCGCTGCGGCGGCGTTCGCTGAAGTCGGTGCCTCCGGCGCGGAATTCAGGCGTGGGATTGGCGGTGATGACGGCGACACTCATGCTGCATCCCTCCCTTTCAGCGCGGCCACAAGACGATCGGGCCGGAACGGAATTTCGGTCAGTCTCACGCCGATCGCATCGCGAATGGCGTTAGCGATCGCGGGCGAGGTCGGCACGGTGGCGACTTCGCCGATGCCGACGCTGCCGCCCGGCACATGCTCGAAACCGGCCTCGTCGAAATGCACGTCCAGTTTCGGCATGTCGGCAATCCCCGGGATGCGGTAATCCTCCATGCTGCCGCTCAGGATGTGGCCGCTCGAGGGATCGGTCTCCCGCGTCTCATAGAGCGCGTAGCCGATGCCCTGGATCACCGCGCCCGCGGCCTGGCTTCGCGCCAGCGTCGGCGCGGCGAGCTTGCCGACCGCGAGGCCCGTATAGGCGTTGAGCACGCGCACATGGCCGAGCCAGGTATCGACCTCGACTTCCATCACCTGCACCGAGCTCGGCACGCCGGCGCCCACCACCATGTGATTCATCAGACGCAGCACCCAACCGAACACCCGGCCCATGATGCCCGCCTCGTGCAGCGCGGGCCTGACGCCGGGCGGCGGCTTGCCGTCCTCCTGGCGCTTGGCCGACACGGCGATATCAGGAGAAGCCGCGATCATCTCGCGCCACGGCGCGTTCGAGCCCGGAGCAGGTGTGCGAGACGCGGTGCGCCTGATTTCCGCTTTCAGCTTGTCGATGGCGAGCAAGGTCGGCGGCACCACTGAGGCGGTGACGCGGCTGCCGCCGGAACCCGGTCCGCGGGGCAGGCTGGAGCGGCCGATGCGAACGTCCACATCATGCGGTTCGAGATCGAACGCCTTCGCGACGGTGTTCGCGATCACGCTGCGTGTGCCCGTGCCGATATCCTGGACCGCGCAGCTTGCGACGATGCGGCCGCCCTTGATCGCGAGTTCGACCGAGGAGCCGGTCTGCCAGAGATAGAGCCAGTAACCGGTGGCGACGCCGACGCCGCGCCGGTAGCGGCCGGTCTGCGATGCGGCTGGCTTGCGGCTCTTCCAGACGTCGAGGCCGGCAGCCCAGTCGTACAGTCGCTGGCGGTTGGGATCGGGGTCCCAGAGCTTGCGCAGCTGAATCGGATCGACCTTCATGCGCAGTGCGGCTTCGTCGACCGCCTGCTCCAGCGCAAACGACATCGGCGGACCGCCGGGGCCGCGGAACGGCGCGCCGGGCGGCAAATTGCTGAGCACGTCGAAGTCGACGAGCTCCTTTGCTTCGGCCGGATAGATCAGCCGCGCCAGGCCCGCGATCAGCGAGTTCACGGCGGCGCCGGTATCGGCATGGGCGGTGAGCGACAGCGCCTTGAGGCGGCCTTCCGCAGAAGGCAGCAAGGACAGCTTCAGCTCGGCGGCCGGACGGTAGCCGGTGACGGAAAGCTCCTCTTCACGATCGAAGGCGACGCGCACCGGCGCCTTCGCGGCGCGCGCAAGCTCGATCGCGGCGATGGTCTCCAGCCCAACGCTGCCCTTGGAGCCGAATCCGCCGCCGACGTGATCGGCGATCACACGCACCTTGTCGTGCGGAAGGCCATAACGCTTGGCGAGCTTCTCCATGCTCTCGTGGATGGCCTGGGTCGAGATGTGCACAATGAGCTGATCGCCATCGAACCTGGCCACGGCGGCATGTGGTTCGAGGCTTGCGTGCTGTTGCGTCGAGACGCGAAAGGTCTCCTCGACCAGCAGCGGATTGCGTTGCTGGCGCGCCTCGTCAAGCCAGCTCTTGGCGCGCTTGGCTTTCTGCGAGAACGGCGCCGAGGGCCCGCGCACATTGCCCTTCCACGACACCGGAGCGCCGCCTGCGCCCTCGGACACGTTGCCGGCACGCTTGCGGTCCTTCTTTTCGAACACGACTGGTGCATCGTCGCGTCGCGCTGCATCGAGCCCGATCACAGCGGGCAAAGGCTCGGGCTTGAAGCTGATCGCGGCGATGGCCTGCAGTGCGGTGCGGCGATCCTTGGCCGCGACGGCTGCAATCGGCGCGCCGACGAAGCGGACCATGTTGTCATCGTCGAGCAGCGGAACGACTGCGGCAACACCGGCAATGGCGCGCGCCGGCGCCAGATCGAGCCCGGTGATCCTCGCATGCGCGACGTCCGCGCGCAGGATGACGCCTTCGAGCTGGCCGTCATGGTGAATGTCGACCGTGTAGCGGGCCAGTCCCGTCACCTTGTCGCGGGCTTCCAGCCGCGGCGCGATGGGCTCGTTGCCGTCGAAGCGGCCTGAACAAGCCTCCGCCACCGCGCGAAAAATGCCTTCATAGGCGCCGCAGCGGCAGAGATGTCCAGATAGCGCGGCGGCGATCTCCTCGCGTGAGGGTGTCGCCGCGCCCTTGGTCGCGCGCCAGCTGTCATGGAAGGCGGTGGCTTCGACGACAAAGCCGGGCGTGCAGAAGCCGCATTGCAGGGCATCGTGCGCCATGAACGCCTTCTGCACCGGATGCAATCCGGTCGCTCCGACGCCCTCGATGGTCGTCAGCGATTTGTCGGCGGCCGCCTGCGCCGGCAACAGGCAGCTCACGACGGGCGTGCCGTCGAGCAGCACGGTGCAGGCGCCGCAGACGCCGGAGCCGCAGACGAGTTTTGTGCCGGTGAGGCCGCCATCGCGGATCACGTCGATCAAGAGCGCATCCGGATCGTCGGGCAGCACCAAAGGCCGTCCATTGATGGTCGTGCTGGTCATTTTCGAACTCCCGTTTTGCGTGGGGACTTCTTTGCGGACGGCGCCATCGCGCCGGCGATCAGCATGCGCAGCATGGTCTCGAGCTGCTTCAGGAACGCGTCGACCGGCTGCATGGAAGGGAAAGCGGATTTGGTGCCGTGGATCGCCATCTCGACGCAGCGCGCGAGCTCGCGCACGCTGACGCCGCTTTCGAGGTTAAGCTTTCGCTTGCGGCACACCCGCGCGATCGTGGTTGCGATCTCGTCGGCGAAACGGTTGGAATAGCTCTGGTAGAGATCGCGCGCCTGCGCGAGGTGCTCGGAAAACAGCTCCTCGGTATGGGGCGAGTCCTTCAGCGAAGCGAGCAGCGACTGCATTCGCGCGCCGATCTCGGCGACCAGGATGTCGGCAAGCTCGAGGCCCGCTTCTTCCGCCGCCTTCGCTGCCGCGATTTCGGCAGCGAGCCCCTGCGCGTAGATCCGCTCGAGCACGGCGCGAAACAGCGCCTCCTTGGAGGCGAAGTGATGATAGAGCGCCTGCCGCGTCAGCCCGGCTTCCTCCGCCGCCAGCTCGATCGAGGAGCGGCGGAAGCCGTGGCGCCGGAACACGCGCAAGGCGGCGTCGAGGATCCGGTCCCGGGGAGGGGCCTTGGCCTGCATTTTGTCAGATTTGACAAATGAGAATGAAATGTCAAATCACGGATTGATGACGGTTTCGTGCGGGGCTGCGCTTCGCTTTCTGGTCCTCGTTGAGGGCCCGAATGAACTTCAAGCTGGATTAAGCCCGAGGACCAGATCAGAGATCCCCCGGCTCGCTTTGCGTAAGGTCAAGTGAAGCAGTTTTTATGGCTCCGCTTTCGGGATGGGGACGATGATGACGGTCAGGATAATGTTCCTGGCCATGTCTTCCGGCTTCCCGAAGATGGCGCGAATACGCGTAGCACCCTCCATCACGGCACCCCGCTTGTAGTTAGGATGAGCCTGAACGGCTGCGAAGGCGGTCTCGACAACAGAGCTGGTATCTTGATTACGACTGAAGATGATGAGAGCGGTTTTCGTGTCGCGCCAAGTTACGTAGCCGAAGAGCTGGTTCGCCGCATCCGTGAACTGTTTCTGGCCGTGCCAAATCTTGCACTCGGCGATGAAGAGATTGGTATTGCCATCCCTGATGAGTATGTCGGTATGTCCAATACCATTGAAGGTCTCGCCGGTCGCCGAACCTTCGTACTGGCCGTTTAGCTGAACGAGGTAGTGGTCTCTGATTGTCTCTTCTGGAGCTATCGAGAAGACCCTCGGATTGCGCTCCATGACAAAGGACATGTTCTCGATGATTCGCAGGATGTTCTGATATTCCGTCTCGTCAATTGTGGGCTCAGGTTGGAAGGACCCTGTTGCCGTGGTCATCGGACCGTCCCTGGGAGCGAAAGGCTAGCCAATTCAGATTTCGCTAGCCTAGTACGTCCTGACCAAATCTGCTACCTAGGGTTAGCCGAGACTTGAGTCTCGGCTTTTTTATTGGTGTTCGGATGGACAAAGTCAGAGACATTTTCTCGTACTTCGTAGCAGCGATGTCGATGTTCGCCATGTTGGGCGCCGTCTATCAAGCGTTCAACAACCAGAAGGGCTCAGCGTTGACGCTGGGTACGCTCTTTCTCTTGGGGACGCTGGTCGTCTTCCTTCCTCAGGTCGAATTCATCAAGACCCTAGGTGTTGAAGCCAAGCTTCGGCAAACAGTCATCGAGGCCTTGGCTACCTTGGCTAGTGTTAGGCGGTTGGCGGAGATCTCTGCCCGAGCGAGCTATCTCACAATAGCCTGGGGCAATCGACTGGGAACTCCATCGACCAAGGACAAGCAATCCGTTCTCGATGACATTGATGCTCAATTGAGCGATCTCAAAGTGACCCCTGAGGAGCGCGCCGTTATCGTCGCGCCGTGGGTCCAAATGATTAAGGCGGATTTCTTCTTCCTTTTCAGTCGAGTTCTCCGGGAGTTTGCGACCGTGAAGTCACAGGACCTCACTCAGAAGGTCCAGACAACACAAAGCCAAGAGGCTCGAGACGCCAATATGGCCCATTCCGCGCTCATAACACCTTGGACACAGCAGCGAAACAACTTCAACCCGATGGAACGCTTAGGGGTTAAGACGCTGTCGGACGTCATAGACGAGTATCTGCCGGCAAAAGGCGGATGGTTATCAGACAAGGAGTTGGCGGCATTCGAAGCATTCAAGAAAGAACTTGTGCGTCTGAATGCGGAGTCCGAGAAGAAGGGTGGCTACACGCCGGAAGCGGCCAGCTACTACGACTACCTCAAAGAGCGGCAGATCGAGAAGGCTAAGCAGCTTTGGGAGAACTCTCGCTAGTTGCGGATTTCTAAGTCGCGCGCGCATGTTTCGTCTGCAACTCAAGACGGGCGAGCGTTGCGCTAGAATGGACGGATGTTGGGCAAATCGGTTTGATGAGGTGGCGCCGCTGGGCGAAGCCTGCGAGTGCCAAGTCCGACCGGCCCATGATCCTCATTCCGCTCATTGGTATCCTTTGCTGGTGGTACAAAAAAGGCACGCCTTCTTGCGAAGGCATGCCCGTTTGAAACCCTATTCGTGCGACGCGCGTGCTTAGTGCACGCTCACCGCTTGCAGCTCGTTGCTCCAGGCGTTGGCGATCGCAGCTTCGCGGCTGTCGGTCAGCATGATCGGCGTGCCATCGGCGGCGTGGAGCGCGAAAAGCTTGAGGCCCGGCGCGATCTTGGGCGCCTCGGGGAACAGGCCCGGCACGTCCTCGGAGCGGATCTGCTTCACATAGGCGATATGGCCTTCGCCCAGGGTTGCCAGCGTCTCCGGAGAGACGTTCTTGGCTTCGTATTCGAACGCAACGTGACCTTCACTCATGGTCTCGACTCCTCTGGAACACTAAGCGGTCGAGTCCGCTACTCGTTCCATTATTCGTGCTCATTGATAGCGATTGTCTTAACGATCCGCTCCGGTTCAGGCCGGGCCAGATCGATCGACAACAACCCGTTCTTCAGATCCGCACCCAGCACCAGCATCCCCTCCGCCAGCACGAAGGTGCGCTGGAAGTGGCGCGCGGCGATGCCGCGATGGATGTATTGCCGGGTCTTGTCGTCCTGCTGCCGCCCGCGGATCACGAGCTGGTTTTCCTCAATGGTTACATCGAGTTGGTCGCGCGTAAATCCGGCGACCGCCAGCGTGATGCGCAAACGCTCGGGCTGGCCGTCCGTGCGGTCGCACCTCTCGATATTGTAGGGAGGATAACCGTCGGCGCCTTTGACGACCCGATCGAGCACGCGCTCGATCTCGTCGAAGCCCAGCAGGAAGGGACTGGAGAGCGTTGGAACACGAGACATAGTTTACAAAGTCCTCTCGAAGCGACTTTGGTGCATCAGGGCCCGCGAGCGGCGCCCCTTGATGAGCAATATGGGCATGTTCCCCTGTGGGTTCAAGCAGGTAGCGGGGGAGCTGTGGACGGGCCACTTTCCGCCATCGCCCGAATGCCTGGTTCGTCGTGGTTGGCATGACGCGTCGCGCGAGGCGATTTATCCCAACAAAAACAAACCCCCTTCTACTGTGCATGGGGTTGTTTTCGCACTTTTGTCGTCACGCCCCGGAGCCGCTCAGCCCTTGAGCCGCGTCCGCCCGTCGTCGCTGAACAGATGCAGCTTGGCCCGCACCGCCGCGACGCGGATTCTCGCGCCGATGGCGGGCGCTTGGGTTCCGGGAATGCGGACGATGACCTCGCCGGGCGGCAGCTCGCCGGGCGTGGCGGCGACGCGCTGGTCCTCCTGCTCGCGGGAGCCGTAGACGAAGGTCTCGGCGCCGACGCGCTCGATGGCTTCGACGGTGAGCGGCAGGGCGAGGCCGCCGGCCGGCGTCTCGTCGGTGATGACGAAATCCTCCGGGCGGATTCCGACGATGCCGGCATCGGCCGCGGCGCTGCCGGCGAGCTGCGACCGGATCTCCTCGGGCCGGGTCGACATCAAGTTCATCGGCGGCGCGCCGATGAAGGAGGCGACGAAGGTCGTCGCCGGTTTCTCGTAGATATCAAGCGGATTGCCGACCTGCTCGACCTGGCCGCCGTTCATCACCACGAGGATGTCGGCCAGCGTCATCGCCTCGAGCTGGTCATGGGTGACGTAGATCGACGTCGTGTTGAGCCGGCGCTGCAATTTGCGGATCTCGACCCGCATCGCGATGCGCAGCTTGGCGTCGAGGTTGGACAGCGGCTCGTCGAACAAAAACACCTTCGGCTGGCGCACGATGGCGCGGCCCATGGCGACGCGCTGGCGCTGGCCGCCGGAGAGCTGGCGCGGCTTGCGCTCTAGCATGGCGGAGAGCTCGAGCACGCGCGCGGCTTCCTCGACGCGGGTCTTGATCTCGGCCTCGGCCATGCCGCGGTTGCGCAGGCCATAGGCCATGTTGTTGTAGACGCTCATATGCGGATAGAGCGCGTAGTTCTGGAACACCATCGCGATGTCGCGATCGGCGGGCTCTACTCCGTTGACGACGCGGCCGCCGATGTCGATCTCGCCGCCGGTGACCGTCTCCAGCCCCGCGACCATGCGCAGCAGCGTGGACTTGCCGCAGCCGGAGGGGCCGACCAGCACGCAGAACTGTCCGTCGCCGACATCGACGTCGACGCCCTTGATGGCCTCGAAGCCGCCGGGATAGGTCTTGCGGACGCTGCGCAGGGTGACGTTGGCCATAAGTCTCTACTTCTCCGTCTCGACCAGGCCGCGCACGAACAATTTCTGCATGGCGACGACGACGAACACCGGCGGCAGCATGGCCAGCACGGCGGTTGCCATCACGATCGGCCATTCGGTCAGCGCGTCGGTGGTGGTGATCATCTTGCGGATGCCGATCTGGATGGTCTGCATGTCGTCGCGCGTGGTGATCAAGAGCGGCCAGAGATATTGATTCCAACCGAGGATGAACAGGATCACGAACAGCGCCGCCATGTTGGTGCGCGACAGCGGCAAGAGCGTATCCCAGAAGAAGCGGAAGGGGCCGGCGCCGTCGATGCGCGAAGCCTCCAGCAGCTCGTCCGGCACGGTCATGAAGAACTGGCGGAACAGCAGCGTCGCGGTGGCCGATGCGATCAGCGGCAGCGACAGGCCGGCATAGCTGTCGAGCATGTGCAGGTCGGCGACGATCTTGTAGGTCGGATAGATGCGGACTTCGACCGGCAGCATCAGCGTGATGAAGATCAGCCAGAACAGCGCCATCCGGAACGGGAAGCGGAAATACACGATCGCATAGGCCGAGATGATCGAGACCGCGATCTTGCCCAGCGCGATCAGGAGCGCCATCACCAGCGAGTTCAGCATCATGTTGCCGACCGGCTCGCGGGTCGAGCCGCTCGTGCCGACGAAGATGGTCTGGTAATAGGTCTCGAAGAAAAGACCCCCGGGCAGCAACGACATCTGCCCGTTGGCGATCACCGCGTTGTCCTGGGTGGACGCCACGAAGGCGAGATAGACCGGGAAGGCGACGATCGCGATCCCGATCCAGAGGATGATATGGGCAATGTAGCGCCGAAAGCCTTCTTCCTCGACCATCAGTAGGTCACCTTGCGTTCGACGAAGCGGAACTGGATGCCCGTCAGCACGATCACCATGATCATCAGGATCACCGATTGCGCCGCGGAGCTGCCGAGGTTTCCGCCGAGCAGGCCGTCGGTATAGACCTTGTAGACCAGCGTCTCCGTCGACTTGCCCGGACCGCCGCGGGTCATGGTGTCGATGATGCCGAACGTGTCGAAGAAGGCGTAGACGATGTTGACGACCAGGAGGAAGAAGATGGTCGGCGACAGCAGCGGGAAGATCACGGTCCAGAACCTGCGCATCGGGCGGGCGCCGTCGATCGCAGCCGCCTCGATCACGCTTCTGGGGATGCTCTGCAGGCCGGCGAGGAAGAACAGGAAGTTGTAGGAGATCTGCTTCCAGGCGGCGGCCAGGATGATCAGCGCTGCGGCCTGGTCGCCGTCGAGCAGTGGATTCCAGTCGATGCCCAGCGCCCGCAGGTAGCGCGAGAGCACGCCGAGCGAGGGATGCAGCATGAAGATCCAGAGCACGCCGACGACCGGCGGCGCCACCGCATAGGGCCAGATCAGCAGCGTGCGGTAGAGCATCGAGCCGCGCAGCGGCTTGTCTGCCATCACGGCCAGCAGCAGCGCGAACGACAGCGACGACACCGCGATCGCGAACGAGAAGAAGAAGGTGCGCAGGATCGCCTCGAAATAGGCGGGCTCCTTGAACAGCTCGATGTAGTTCTCGAACCAGACGAAGCTGGTCGACAGGCCGAAGGCGTCCTGCAGCAGGAACGACTGGATCATCGCCTGCAAGGCCGGCCAGTAGAAGAAAATCAGAACGATCGCGAGTTGCGGCGCAACCAGCGCATAGGGCAACAGCTTCGATTGGAAAATGGCTTGCTTTTGCATGATGCCCAGCGCGGCAGGCCGGGGGACCGGCCTGCCGCTTGTCGCCTTACTTCACGGCGGTCTTTTCGAACTGGCGCAGCATGGTGTTGCCGCGCTCGACGGCCGCGTCCAGCGCCTGCTTGGCGGTCTTCTTGCCGGCCAGCGCCTGCTCGATCTCCTCCGCCCAGACGTCACGGAGCTGCACCATGTTGCCGAGGCGCAGGCCGCGCGAATTCTCGGTCGGCTCCTTGTTGGTCAGCTCGAGCAGCGGCGTCTCCAGATAGGGCTGGTCCTTGTAGAAGCCATCCGCCTTGGCCTTCTCATAGGCCGCCTTGGTGATCGGCAGATAGCCCGAGGCCTTGTGGATGTAGACTTGGCGATCGGTGTCCGAGAGGAAGGAGAAGAATTTGGCGACGCCCTTGTAATCGTCCGCCGGTTTGCCGCCCATTACCCAGAGCGAGGCACCGCCGATGATCGAGTTCTGCGGCGCGCCCTTGGCGTCCGGGTAATAGGGCATCGGCACCGCGGTGAAGGCAAACTTGGCCTGCGCCTTGACGTTGCCGAAGAACGCGGACGAGGTCAGGTAGAGCGGACATTCGCCCGACGTGAAGCGGCCTTCGCCGGTGTTGGTGCGGCCGGCATAGTCGTAGGTCTTGTCCTTCTGGAGCTCGACCAGATTTTCGAGATGCTTGACCTGGAGCGGACCATTGAAGGACAGCACGGTGTCGAAGCCGTCGAGGCCGTTGGCCTTGCTGGCGAGCGGCACGTTGTGCCAGGCGGAGAGCTGCTCGAGATTGACCCAGGTGACCCAGGAGTTGGAGAAGCCGCAGGTGGCGTGGCCGGCCGCCTTCAGCTTCTTGGCGGCGTCGAACACTTCGGGCCAGGTCTTCGGCACCTCGACATTCGCTTTCTTCAGTGCGTCGAGGTTGACCCACATCACGGTCGAGGACGAGTTGAACGGGAAGGACAGCATCTCGCCCTTCGAGGTCGAGTAATAGCCGGTGATCGCAGGCAGATAGGCCTTCGGATCGAACTTCTCGCCGGTCTCGGCCATCAGCTTGTAGACCGGCTTCACGGCGCCGGTCGCGGCCATCATGGTGGCGGTGCCGACCTCGAACACCTGCATGATGTGCGGCGCGTTGCCGGCGCGGAACGCGGCGATGCCGGCGTTCATCGTGTCGGCGTAGTTGCCCTTGTAGGTCGGGATCACCTTGTAGTCGCTCTGCGTGGTGTTGAAATCGTTGGCGAGCCTGACGATGACGTCGTTGTTGGCGCCGGTCATCGCGTGCCACCACTGGATTTCGGTCACGGCAAGCGCCGGCGACGCGCCGAGACCAATTGTGAGTGCGACGGCCGCCGCCGTGCCAAAATGTCGAAGAGCCATCAAGAACCTCCCTTGCCCGTCACTAAAGAAGCGCTTGCGCTAGCAGCGCCATATGACGTTCACATGACTGTGTAAGCGGGAGAAACGAAAGCAGCAAGCGCGGCCAAATGGGAAGTTGTCAAATAGGCCAAGACGGAGCCGTCAGCCAACTCGTTCGCGCTGCACATGCGTGCGCGCGCCGCAGTGCGGCATTGAGATGAGGCACTATCGTGCCGCGGGCTCCGAACCTCTCCCACTTGCAAGCGGGAGAGGGAGCGCACCACCGTTGACGCTCGCCTTAGCTCAGCGTTTCCGCTCGGGACCGCAGACCGTGCCTTTTTCGACCATCGCGTCGATCTCGGCCTTGGAGTAGCCGAACTCGCCCAGCACCTCGGCCGCATGCTGGCTGAATTTCGGCGGCACGCGGCGCAGGCTCGGCTTGCTGCGGTCGAGCCGGATCGGCGAGGCAACGCCCTTGTACCAGTCCTTCTCGATAATATCGCCACGCGCGATCGTGTGCGGATTGGTCAACGCCTGGTCGATCTTCTGCACGGGACCTGCAGGCAGGCCGGCCGCGAGCAGGCGGTTGCACAGCGGCTCGGCCTCGTGCTGGCTGAACACGGCGGCTAGCTCGGCGCGCAGTGCCTCGCGATTGGCGATGCGGTCCTTGTTGCGGGCAAAGCGCGGATCGGTGCCGAGCTCGGGCTTGCCGATCTCCTTCGCCAGCTTGCGGAAAGTGCCGTCATTGCCGACGCCGATGAAGATGTTGTCGGTCTTGGTCGGGAAGATCGCGTAGGGCACGAGGTTCGGATGCTCGTTGCCGGTGAGACCAGGCGGCTTGCCGTGCATGAAATAATTCGCGGTGTGCGGATGCATGATGGCAAGGCCGGTCTCGTACAGCGTCGTCTCCAGGAACTGGCCCTTGCCCGACCGCTGCCGCTCCGACAGCGCCATCAATATGCCGATCGCCGCATAAAGTCCGGTGGTGATGTCGACCAGCGGCACGCCGATCCGCATCGGCCCGCTCTCGGGTGAGCCGGTGGCTGCGATCATGCCGGTCATGGCCTGGATGATGGCATCATAGCCGGGGTTGCCGCCGCGCGGGCCGTCGGCGCCGAAGCCGCAGATCCGGCAATGCACGAGGCGGGGATATTTCTTGCTGAGGACGTCGTTGCCGATGCCCCATTTCTCCAGCGTGCCCGGCTTGAAATTCTCGATCAGGACGTCGGCGGTCTCCAACATCTTGAGCAGCACGATTCGGCCGCCTTCGGAGGCGAGGTCGAGGCCGATCGAGCGCTTGTTGCGGTTGATGCCGACGAAATAGGCCGCATCCTCCTCGTGGAACGGAGGGCCCCATTCGCGCACCTCGTCGCCCGCGGGCGGCTCGACCTTGATCACGTCGGCGCCGTGGTCGGCGAGGATCTGGGTGCAGTAGGGACCGCCGAGCACGCGCGTGAGATCGATGACGCGCAATCCGCTCATGGCGCCCGTTGCTGCTTCAGTCATGCCTTCGCTTCCCTGTGTCGATCATTGGATCACAGGCCTAGCGAGGTTTGTTTGCGCCAGCAATGGCGCCGAGCGTGGAGCCGTATGCGCCGCCGAGCAGCCATGCCGCGGGGTGGCAAATTCCCTCGTAAGCGGCCGGCCCGAGGGGGGATTCCCGGGCCAGCCAATCCGCGCTGCCGATCAGACCACCGTCAGGCGAACGTCGACATTGCCGCGCGTGGCATTGGAGTACGGGCACACCTGATGCGCCTTCGCGACCAGCGCCTCGGCGTCTGCGCGGGCGAGACCCGGCAGCGAGACGGCGAGGTCGATGTCGAGGCCGAAACCGCCCTCGGAGCGCGGGCCGATGCCGACGGTCGAGGTGACCGAGGCATCCGCAGGCACCTTTGGGCCGCCCTGCGAGGCCACGAACTTCATCGCGCCGATGAAGCAGGCGGCATAGCCGGCCGCGAACAGCTGCTCGGGATTGTTTCCAGCGCCGCCGCCACCGCCGAGCTCCTTCGGCGTGGTGAGCTTGACGTCGAGCGCGCCGTCGAGGGTCGCAGCATGGCCGTCGCGGCCGCCGGTGGCCTTGGCGCTGGTTTTGTAGAGGACGTTCACAGACATTGTCGTCTCCTCGGGTCTTTCGGGGTTGGGGTGCGGGCTTTATCGCAGACAATTAGATTGTGCGCAATCTAATTCGTCCCGCCTCACAGTTAATTGTTCGCAATTGAATGTGGCGCCGGCCGGGACCAGAATGGGAGAAACGTGCAGGATTCTTCATGGCCCGGAAATCAACGGCGGTAGACCCGCTTAGTCTCGACAACCAGATCTGCTTTGCGGTCTATTCCGCTACGCACGCCTTTAACCGCGTCTACAAGCCGCTGCTCGATCGGCTCGGCCTGACCTATCCGCAATATCTGGTCATGCTGGTGCTGTGGGAGCGCGATGACGTGCCGGTCAAGGAGATCGGCGAGAAGCTGTTCCTGGATTCGGGCACGCTGACGCCGCTGCTGAAGCGGCTCGAGGCCGCCCATCTCGTCAGGCGCACCCGCTCGCGTGAGGACGAGCGCCAGGTTCTGATCGCCCTGACGCCGCAGGGCCATGCGCTGAAGGAAAAGGCCCGCAGCGTGCCGCAATCGATCCTGGCGGCATCGGACTGCTCGGTGTCGGAGCTGGTCGCGATGAAAGACGAGATCGTCGCGCTGAGGGATCGGCTGAATGCGGTGATCGGGGAGTAGGGGACTAAAGCCGCTTCTTGGCGAAGGCGCGGCCTGATGCTGACTTCAAGTACTTTTCGAATGCGACGGCCTGCTTCTCATCGCTGAATGCGACGTAAGTCTTGAGCCGCCAAGGTCCGTATTTCGAAGTGTGGGGCACCTCGCCAGCATTGTGCTTTGCCAGTCGGGCGCGGAGGTCGTCAGTGATCCCGACATAGAAGTGGAGAGAATCAAGGCTCTCAAGGATGTAGACGTACTTCACGGGCACACTCCTCGGTAGGCGAGGAGAGCTTACACCCGCTCTTGTTTTGCTGAAGCCCGGCTTCGCCCTTCGGGGCTTCGCCGCGGCAGCCTTCGCTAGCTTCGCCACGAGGGAGCGGAGCTGGCTTGCCGAGCCGTAGCTGGCGAAGCCAGCGAAGGCTGGTGGAGCCAGGCGGGATCGAACCGCCGACCTCTTGCATGCCATGCAAGCGCTCTCCCAGCTGAGCTATGGCCCCTTAGTCCAAATGGGAGGATCCTGGGGGACCCGTCCCGGCCGGCGAGCGCTCTAGGCGACTCGCGCGGTGCACCCTTTTTCACAGATCAGGGCTGATCTCAAGTCTCTTCATCACCGCCGACATCACCAATGATGTCGGTCACGTCCTCATCGCCCTCTTCCTCGTCGGCAATGAAGGTCGAATCGTCGTCATCATCGTCGTCGAGGGTCTCGTCGACCTCGATATCGTCCTCCGATTCGGGCACGACCGCCTTGACCTTGCCGGTGTTCTCCTCGGCATCGGCCTCCTCGAGCGAGACCAACTCCTCGGTCTCCGCCGGCTCCGGCGCGTTGTCCTGGGCCATGTTGCGGGCCTCGGCCGCACGGGGGCCGCGGGCAGGAGCGACCGGGGCGATCGGCACCACTTCGCCGGTATAGGGCGAGATCACCGGATTCTTGTTGAGGTCATAGAACTTCTTGCCCGTGGTCGGGCAAATACGTTTGGTTCCGAGTTCGGACTTGGCCACGGCAGGAATCCTGGGAATGTCTGAAAAGCGGTGCTTCACTTGGCTAGTTGGCGGCCCGCTGTCAATAGCGCATTACGGGAGAACGACATGCCCGTGACGGGGCGCGGACCATGTGGTACCTGCGCGCCAGCCCACCGGGCCTATTCAAGGACACAATCTTGACCCATTCCGATCAACCGAGGCCGCTCCAGTCTCGCGCCAGCGGTCCCCTGACCGGGAAAGTACGGGTGCCCGGCGACAAGTCGATCTCCCACCGCGCCCTCATCCTGGGCGCGCTCGCGGTCGGCGAGACCAGGATTTCGGGCCTGCTCGAGGGCGAGGACGTCCTCAACACCGCCAAATCGATGCAGGCGCTGGGCGCCAGCGTCGAGCGCACCGGCGATTTCGCCTGGACCGTCAACGGCGTCGGGGTCGGAGGCTTCGCCCAGCCCAAGGCAGCACTGGATTTCGGCAATTCCGGCACCGGCTGCCGGCTGGTCATGGGCGCCGTCGCCGGCTGCCCAATTTCGGCGGTGTTCGACGGCGACGCCTCGCTGCGCAGCCGTCCGATGCGCCGGATCCTCGATCCCCTGGAAAAGATGGGTGCCAGAGTCACCGCCGGCGGCGAGGGCGGGCGCCTGCCGCTGACCCTCCAGGGCGCGCGCGCCCCCCTGCCGATCGTCTACAAGACCCCGGTCGCCTCGGCCCAGATCAAATCGGCCGTGCTGCTGGCGGGCCTCGCCGCTCCCGGCACCACCACGGTCATCGAGACCGAGGCCAGCCGCGACCACACCGAGCTGATGCTGAAGCATTTCGGCGCCGACATCACCTCGGTCCAGGAAGGCCGGCACGGCCGCCGCATCACGCTGGTGGGCCAGCCCGAGCTGCATGGCGCCAATGTCGTGGTGCCCGCCGATCCCTCTTCGGCCGCCTTCCCGATCGTCGCGGCGCTGATCGTGGAGGGCTCCGATGTCGTGCTGTCCGACGTCATGACCAATCCGCTGCGCACCGGGCTGTTCACCACGCTGCGCGAAATGGGCGCCTCCATCGAGGAGAGCGAAGTGCGCGGCGATGCCGGCGAGCCGATGGCGCGCTTGCGCGTGCGGGCGTCGAAGCTGCGCGGCGTCGAGGTGCCGCCGGAGCGCGCGCCGTCGATGATCGACGAATATCTGGTGCTGGCGGTGGCGGCGTCGTTCGCCGAAGGCACCACGATCATGCGCGGCCTGCAGGAGCTGCGCGTCAAGGAATCCGACCGGCTTGAAGCCACCGCCGCCATGCTGCGCGTCAACGGCGTCAAGGTCGTGGTCTCCGGCGACGATCTGATCGTGGAGGGTCGCGGCCACGTCCCGGGCGGCGGCACTGTCGCCACCCATATGGACCATCGCATCGCGATGTCCGCGCTGGTGATGGGCTGCGCCTCCGATCAGCCTGTTACGGTCGACGACACCGCCTTCATCGCCACCAGCTTTCCGGATTTCATTCCGATGATGCGTTCGCTAGGGGCCGAGTTTTCATGATCATCGCCATCGACGGGCCCGCGGCTTCGGGCAAGGGGACGCTCGGCAAGCGTCTCGCCCACCATTACGGCTATCGTCATCTCGATACCGGCGTGATCTATCGCGCGGTCGCCTACGCCTTGATGCAGTCGGGGCACGATCTCAACGATGAGGCGGCCGCGGTGCAGGCCGCGTTGGAGCTCGATCCCGAAAAGTTCGGTAATCCTGCGCTGAAGACCCAGAAGGCCGGCGAGGGGGCCTCGATCGTCTCGGCAATCCCTCGGGTTCGCGAGGTCCTGGTCAATTTCCAGCGCCAGTTCGCCGCCGATCCGCCCGGCGCCGTGCTCGACGGCCGGGATATTGGAACCGTGATCTGCCCCCATGCCGACGTGAAGATCTTCGTGGTCGCCGACCCCAAGGTCCGCGCGCGGCGCCGCACCATGGAGGCCAAAGCGCGGGGCGAGGAGGCGGACGAGGCGGCCGTACTCGCCGACATCCTCCAGCGTGACGAACGTGACAAGAATCGGCCGATTGCGCCTCTAAAACCGGCCCCGGATGCTTACTTGCTAGATAACTCCCAACTGGATATAGAAGGCGGCGTCCGGGCCGCCATCGACATTATCGAGGCTGTCCGAGCGGGCCGGTCGCGGGGTTAAGCCGCCGCCGTCATTGGAGGAAGTGCCCGCTCCCGCTCTTTGAGGTCGATACGCTTCGTCCCGGTTTCGGGACCGGCGCGATCCAGGTTCCGGACAAGCTTTCAACGTATCGAACGCGCGGGCCTCAGCCGGCCCGCTTCCGCTGTTCTGGTCGCTAGATCAGGGCAACGAGCGGTCGCTCGAAGGTCTTGCGGACCTTCCGACACTGCGCGCGCGATGCGCCCATGAACCCAACGGCCGGCAAGACATCCGCAACTGGAGAACAAATGGCTTCGACTTCTGCTGATACCTATAGCCCGTCGCGCGACGATTTCGCCGCGATGCTCGACGAGTCCTTTGCGGGCGGCAACCTGCAGGAAAGCTCCGTCGTCAAGGGCAAGGTGGTTGCAATTGAAAAGGACATGGCCGTCATCGACGTCGGCCTGAAGACCGAGGGCCGCGTCGCGCTGCGCGAATTTTCCGGCCCCGGCCGTGAGAGCGACCTCAAGGTCGGCGACGAGGTGGAAGTGTTCCTCGATCGCATCGAAAACGCTCTCGGCGAAGCCGTGCTGTCGCGCGACAAGGCGCGCCGCGAAGAGAGCTGGGGCAAGCTGGAGAAGGCGTTTCAGAACAACGAGAAGGTCAACGGCGTCATCTTCAACCAGGTCAAGGGCGGCTTCACCGTCGACCTCGACGGTGCCGTGGCCTTCCTGCCGCGCTCGCAGGTCGACATCCGTCCGATCCGCGACGTTGCGCCGCTGATGAACAACTCGCAGCCGTTCCAGATCCTGAAGATGGACCGCCGCCGCGGCAACATCGTCGTGTCCCGCCGCACGGTGTTGGAAGAGACCCGCGCCGAGCAGCGCCAGGAGCTGGTGCAGAACCTCGAAGAGGGTCAGGTCATCGACGGCGTGGTCAAGAACATCACCGATTACGGTGCGTTCGTCGACCTCGGCGGCATCGACGGCCTCCTGCACGTCACCGACATCGCGTGGCGCCGCGTCAACCACCCGACCGAGGTGCTCTCGATCGGCCAGACCGTGAAGGTCAAGATCATCAAGATCAACCACGAGACGCACCGCATCTCGCTGGGCATGAAGCAGCTGCTGGACGATCCGTGGCAGGGCATCGAAGCCAAGTACCCGCTGGGTGCCCGCTTCACCGGCCGCGTCACCAACATCACCGACTACGGTGCGTTCGTCGAGCTCGAGCCGGGCATCGAAGGCCTGATCCACGTCTCCGAGATGTCGTGGACCAAGAAGAACATGCACCCCGGCAAGATCGTGTCGACCTCGCAGGAAGTCGACGTGCAGGTGCTGGAAGTGGATTCCGTCAAGCGCCGCATCTCGCTCGGCCTCAAGCAGACCATGCGCAACCCCTGGGAGGTCTTCGTCGAGAAGCACCCGACCGGTTCGGTGGTCGAGGGCGAGGTCAAGAACAAGACCGAGTTCGGTCTGTTCCTGGGCCTCGAGGGCGACGTCGATGGCATGGTCCACCTCTCCGATCTCGACTGGAAGCTTCCGGGCGAGCAGGTGATCGACAACTACAAGAAGGGCGACATGGTGAAGGCCGTGGTGCTCGATGTGGACGTCGAGAAGGAGCGCATCTCGCTCGGTATCAAGCAGCTCGAAGGCGATCCCTTCGCCGAGCCGGGCGATGTCAAGAAGGGTGCGGTCGTGACCTGCGAAGTGCTCGAAGTGAAGGAAAGCGGTATCGAGGTTAAGATCGCCGGTACCGACTTCACCACCTTCATCAAGCGCTCCGAGCTCGCCCGTGACCGCAACGACCAGCGCGCCGAACGCTTCGCCGTCGGCGAGAAGGTCGATGCCCGCGTCATCCAGTTCGACAAGAAGGCCCGCAAGGTCCAGGTGTCGATCAAGGCGCTCGAAGTCGCCGAAGAGAAGGAAGCCATCGCGCAGTACGGCTCCTCGGATTCGGGTGCGACGCTGGGCGACATCCTCGGCACCGCGCTGAAGAACCGCGACAGCAAGTAAGCGAAACGTCCGTTTTGCGACATCAAGGCCCCGGCGCAAGCCGGGGCTTTTTTGTTGCTGTCTCCACGAACTCCGCTGTCGTCCCGGACAAGCGACGCGAAGCGGAGCGCCGATCCGGGACCCATAACCCCAGGGAGGAGTTTGACGAAGACTCGGAGTTGCCAGCTCGCTCGACGACTCCTCCTTGGGGTTATGGATCCCCGCCCCCGTGCGCAATTGCGCACTAGGCGGGGATGACGACCGAGTCTGCGACGACTTGCTTGCCCCACACGAGGCCTTGTTTTCTTCAAATTGCGCCGCAATTGATGTATCGAGATAGGCCAATGGTCACGCCGTGACGGCACAACGCGCCTGATCTTTCATTTGGAGATATTCCGATGTCGCTCGATTCGGACATCATCGTCGATCGCCGCAGGATCCGCCGCAAGCTGACGTTCTGGCGGGTGATGGCGGCGCTGATCGCGATCGCGGCGATTGCAAGCTTCGCGCTGATTGCGACGCCCGGTGCACGCGGCACCCTCGCATCCGCCGGCTCGATCGCGCGCGTCCAGATCGAGGGATTGATCCGCAGCGATTCCGACCGCACGCAGGCGCTGGAGCGGCTCGAGAATTCGCAGGCCGCCGCCGTCATCGTTCACATCAACTCGCCCGGCGGCACCACCGCCGGCTCCGAGCAGCTCTATGACTCGCTGGTCCGTCTCAAGGCGAAAAAGCCGCTGGTGGTGGTGGTGGAGGGGCTGGCCGCCTCCGGGGGCTACATCACCGCGATTGCGAGCGACCACATCGTCGCCCAGCAAAGCTCCCTGGTCGGCTCCATCGGCGTGCTGTTCCAGTACCCCAACCTCTCCGAGCTCATGAAGACGATCGGCGTCAAGGTCGAGGAGGTGAAGTCCTCGCCGCTAAAGGCGGCGCCCAACGGTTTTGAGCCGACCAGTCCCGAGGCGCGCGCCGCGCTCGATGCGCTGGTGAAGGATTCCTATGCCTGGTTCAAGGGGATGGTGAAGGAGCGGCGTGGCATGGATGACACGCAGCTCGAAAAAGTCGCCGACGGCCGCGTCTTCACCGGGCGCCAGGCGATCGATCTCAAGCTGATCGACCAGATCGGCGACGAGAAGACGGCCGTGACCTGGCTGGTCGAGCAGAAGGGCGTCAAGAAGGGGCTACCGGTGCGCGACTACAAGCTCCAGCCGCGCTTCGGCGACCTGCCGTTCCTGAAGACGGCGGCCGCATTGACGCTGGAAGCGCTCGGTTTGGGCTCGATCGCGCACCAGATCGGGCAAACCGGCGTCGCGCAGGCGGTGGATCGGCTCGGAATGGATGGAATGCTGGCCTTGTGGCAGCCGGCTGCGTCCAACTGACCGTCGGCAGGCGAGTTTCAGAGCTTTTTCGCGTCTGACGCGTGCTGGCGCAGCCTGCTTTTTCGGCATTTGTCACGCATTTTCACGACGCCCATCCTTGATTTAGCGTCTTGACAGATCACGGTATTTTCACGGAAATGGTCATCCGCACGCTCCCGGGTCCTATCTCTCGATGATCAAATCCGAACTTGTTCAGCGTATCGCCGAGCACAACCCGCATCTGTACCAGCGGGATGTCGAGAACATTGTGAATGCGATTCTCGAAGAGATCGTAGCGGCGCTTGCACGCGGTGACCGCGTCGAGCTGCGCGGCTTCGGTGCCTTCTCGGTCAAGCATCGCCCTGCGCGCGCAGGGCGCAATCCACGCACCGGCGCCCATGTGCCCGTCGATCAGAAGAGCGTTCCGTTCTTCAAGACCGGCAAGGAAATGCGCGAGCGGCTGAACCGCGACCATCCGGATCCCGGCGGCGTAGACTAGAGCGCGATGTGAGCGCGCTTTGGGGTTTTTCGCGGTCGCACAGGCTGCGGCCGCAAGCTTGATTCAAGGCGAGCGAAGCCAGATGCGAAAGTTCCTGACCGCGCTGATCGTACTTCCGCTGGGCCTGATCCTGGTGGCGTTCGCCGTCGCCAACAGGCATTTCGTCACGGTCTCCTTCGACCCCTTCATTGCCGACGACCCCTCGCTGTCGATCACCCTGCCGCTGTTCCTGTTGCTGATCCTGGCGGCGGCCCTGGGCGTTGTCGCGGGCGGCTCCGCCGTCTGGCTCGGCCAGCGGCGCTGGCGGCGCGCGGCGCGCCTGAATGACGCGGAGGCCCGGGCCGTCAGGGCCGAACTGGCCGATCTGCGGGCCCAGGCGACGGCAGCGAAGGCGGAGTCCCAGCGCCTTCCCGTTCCCTCCGGGATGGGCCTGTACGGGCCCGTCGGGCGAGACAAGCAGCGCGCGACGTTGTAGAAGCGGCCCCGACCGAAAAGCCCCGTTTTCCGGCCGCGGACCCGCGGCCTCTACCCGCTTTGAGACCATGTCCCTGCTCGTCAAGATCTGCGGCCTGTCCACGCCCGAGACGCTCGAAACGGCGCTCGAGGCGGGCGCCGACATGGTCGGGTTCGTGTTCTTTCCGCCGTCGCCCCGGCACCTGTCCCTGGAACTCGGCCGTGACCTCGGCCGTCAGGTCAAGCGGCGCGCGCTCAAGGTGGCGCTCACGGTCGATGCCGATGACGCAACGCTCGACAACATCATGGACGCGCTGTCGCCGGACATCTTCCAGCTCCACGGCGGGGAGAGCGTGGCGCGGCTGCGCGACCTCAAGCAACGCTTCGGCCGCCCGGTGATGAAGGCGGTCCCGGTCGCGACAGCGGCCGATCTCGCGGTGCTGCCCGGCTACGCCGCGGTCGCCGATCGCATCCTGTTCGATGCGCGCGCGCCGAAGGACGCGACGCGGCCCGGCGGCCTCGGGGAGCCCTTCGACTGGCACCTGCTCGAAAAGCTCGATCTGAAACTGCCCTATATGGTTTCGGGGGGGCTGCACGCCGAGAATCTCGCCGAGGCCCTTCGTGTCACCCGCGCCAGCGGCGTCGACGTGTCCTCGGGCGTCGAGAGCGCGCCCGGCGTCAAGGATCCTGACATGATCAAGGCCTTCATCCGCGCCGCGCGCGCCACCCAAGAGTTAAGCGTCCGATGAACATTGCCAAGCCAAACTCCTACCGCAGCGGCCCCGACGATCGCGGCCATTTCGGCATTTTCGGCGGACGCTTCGTCGCCGAAACCTTGATGCCGCTGATCCTCGACCTGGAGAAGGCCTACACCGCAGCCAAGGCCGATCCGGCGTTTCAGGCCGAGATGAACGGCTATCTCAAGAACTATGTCGGCCGGCCCTCGCCGCTCTATTTCGCCGAGCGCCTGACCGAGCATCTCCGCGGCGCCAAGATCTACCTCAAGCGTGAAGAGCTCAACCACACCGGCTCGCACAAGGTGAACAACGTGCTCGGCCAGATCATGCTGGCACGGCGCATGGGCAAGAAGCGCATCATCGCCGAGACCGGCGCGGGCCAGCACGGCGTTGCCACCGCGACGCTGTGCGCGCGCTTTGGCCTCGAATGCGTGGTCTATATGGGCGCCGTCGACGTCGAGCGGCAGCAGCCCAACGTCATCCGCATGGAGATGCTGGGTGCCAAGGTGATGCCGGTGCAGTCGGGCACGCGCACGCTGAAGGACGCCATGAACGAGGCGCTGCGCGACTGGGTCACCAACGTGCACAACACCTTCTATTGCATCGGCACGGTGGCGGGTCCGCATCCTTATCCGACCTTGGTGCGCGACTTCCAGTCGGTCATCGGCGACGAGACCAAGGCGCAGATGCAGGAGATCGAGGGGCGCCTGCCGGATTCGCTGGTGGCCTGCATCGGCGGCGGCTCCAACGCGATGGGCCTGTTCCATCCGTTCCTCGATGATCCCTCCGTCGAGATCTTCGGCGTCGAAGCCGCCGGCCATGGCCTGACGCAGCTGCATGCGGCCTCGATCGCGGGCGGCCGTCCCGGCGTTCTCCACGGCAACCGCACCTATCTCTTGATGGATGCCGACGGCCAGATCCAGGACGCGCATTCGATCTCGGCCGGTCTCGATTATCCCGGCATCGGCCCCGAGCATTCCTGGCTGCACGAGGTCGGCCGCGTCAATTATCTCTCCGCAACCGATGACGAGGCGCTCGCCGCGTTCCAGCTGCTGTCAAAGCTCGAAGGCATCATCCCCGCGCTCGAGCCCGCGCATGCCATCGCCAAGGTGATGGAGCTCGCGCCGAAGCGGCCGAGGGACCACCTGATGGTCGTCAATCTCTCCGGCCGCGGCGACAAGGACGTCCCGCAGGTCGGCGACATCCTGAGGGGCAAGAAGTGACCACGCGTATCGATACCCGTTTTGCCGAGCTGAAAAGCCAAGGCCGCGCGGCCTTTGTCACCTATGTGATGGCCGGCGATCCCGATCCCGCGACCTCGCTCGAGATCGTCAAGGCGCTGCCGAAGTCCGGCGCCGACGTCATCGAACTCGGCATTCCCTTCACCGATCCGATGGCGGACGGTCCTTCGATTCAGGCTGCAGGCCTGCGTGCGCTCAAGATCGGCATGACCTTGAAGAAGACGCTGGAGCTGGTGCGCGACTTCCGCAAGGACGACAATGTCACGCCGCTGGTGCTGATGGGCTATTACAATCCGATCTACATCTACGGCGTCGACAAGTTCTTGGCTGATGCCAAGACGGCCGGCGTCGACGGCCTGATCATCGTCGATTTGCCGCCGGAGGAAGACGACGAGCTCTGCATTCCTGCGCTGAAGGCGGGGCTCAACTTCATTCGCCTGGCGACGCCGACCACTGACGACAAGCGCCTGCCTGCGGTGCTCGCGAACACATCAGGCTTTGTCTATTACGTCTCGATCGCCGGCATCACCGGTGCAGCGGCGGCGGACGCCAATGCCGTTGGCGAAGCTGTCGCGCGCATCAAGCGGCATACCAGGCTGCCGATCTGTGTCGGTTTCGGCATCCGCACGCCGGAGGCGGCGCGCGCCATTGCCGAGAAGGCCGATGGGTCGGTGGTCGGCACCGCGCTGGTGGACGCCCTCAAGAACAGCCTCGATGCCGAGGGACGGGCGACCGCCAAGACCGTTAACGCCGTCGCCGAATTGACGGCCGCTCTGGCCCAGGGCGTCAAGGGCGCGCAGCAGGCGGCGGAATAGGCCATAATTCCGCTGTAGCTCTTTAGTTTGAGCATGATCTGGTCGGAAAACCGCTTCACACTTTTCCGGATCATGCTCTAACGCGGGCGACACGGCGGCTTGCCGGGCAGATGTCCGGCCGCCATATATCCTTCAGGCGATTCCCGGCGGGATCGCACATCGGAGCAAACCATGAACTGGCTTACCAACGTGGTCCGGCCGAAGATCCGCAACATGCTGCGGCGGGAGACGCCGGAGAACCTGTGGATCAAGTGCCCGGATTCCGGACAGCTCGTGTTCTACAAGGACGTCGAGGCCAACCAGTTCGTCATTCCCGGCTCGAACTATCACATGCGCATGGGCGCGGTCGCGCGGCTCAAGTCGATCTTCGACAACGAGACCTGGTTCGACGTGGCGCTGCCCGAAGTCACCCCTGACCCGCTCAAGTTCCGCGACGAGAAGAAATATGTCGACCGCGTCAAGGATGCTCGGGCGCGGACCAATCTGAATGATGCGGTCAAGGTCGGCTACGGCAAGCTCGAAGGCTCCGCCGTCGTCGTCGCCGTGCAGGATTTCGACTTCATGGGCGGCTCGCTCGGCATGGCCGCGGGCGAAGCCATCGTGCGCGGAATGGAGCTCGCGGTCGAGAAGAAGTCGCCGTTCATCGTGTTCGCGGCCAGCGGCGGCGCCCGCATGCAGGAAGGCATTTTGTCCCTGATGCAGATGCCGCGCACCACCGTAGCCGTGCAGATGCTGCGCGAGGCAAAGCTGCCCTACATCGTCGTGCTGACCAATCCGACCACCGGCGGCGTCACCGCGTCCTATGCGATGCTCGGCGACGTCCAGATCGCCGAGCCCGGCGCGCTGATCGGCTTTGCCGGTGCGCGCGTGATCGAGCAGACCATCCGCGAGAAGCTGCCTGAAGGTTTCCAGCGCGCCGAGTACCTCAAGGAGCACGGCATGGTCGACATGGTCGTGCATCGCCACGAGCTGCGGCCGACGCTGGCGCGGCTCTGCCGCCTCTTGACCAAGGCGCCGGCGCAGGAAGGCGCATCGAAGCCCGTGGAGCCGGTCGCCAGCCCGGCGCAGATCGTATCGGCCGCCGAGACGGCGCCGGCTGCGCCGCACGCGTGAACGCCTCCCCTGACAGTGCAAAGAGACCGCTCGACGAGTTGATCGGGCGGCTGTCGACCCTGCATCAGAAGCGCATCGATCTCGGGCTGGAGCGGATGCACCGTCTGCTCGAACGGCTCGGCCACCCCGAGCGCAAGCTTCCGCCGGTGATCCACATTGCCGGCACCAACGGCAAGGGCTCGACGCTCGCTTATTTGCGCGCGACGCTGGAGGTCTCAGGTCTGCGCGTCCACGCCTATACGTCCCCTTATCTCGTCCGCATCAACGAATGCTTCCGGCTCGGCCGCCTCAGTGGCGGTGTGCTCGTCGGCGACGACGAGCTGCGCGCGGCGTTGGAAGAGGTCGAGCGCGTCAATGCCGGCGAGGCCGCGACATTGTTCGAGCTGAAGACCGCGGCTGCCTTCCTGCTGTTCGCGCAGAACCCGGCCGACATCGTGCTGCTCGAAGTCGGCCTCGGCGGCCGGCTCGATTCGACCAACGTGGTCGATCAGCCGGCGGCCTCTGTGATCACGCCCGTCAGCATGGATCACATGGATTTCCTCGGCGATACGCTGGCGTCGATTGCCGGCGAGAAGGCCGCGATCATCAAGCGCGGCGTGCCCGTGATTTGCGCTGAGCAGATGCCGGAGGCGATGGCCGTGATCGAAGCGCAGGCGCGGCGCATGCGCGCGCCGCTGTTCGCCGCAAACGAGAGCTGGCACGTCAATGTCGAGCGCGGGCGTCTGGTCTATTCGGACGATCGCGGCTTGATGGACCTGCCGGCGCCGCGTCTGTTCGGACGCCACCAATTCGCCAATGCCGGACTTGCGATCGCGACGCTGCGCGCGCTGCCGACCATCAAGGTCAATCACGCCGCGTTCGAGGCCGGCATCGTCGGTGCCGACTGGCCGGCGCGGATGCAGCGCCTCACCTCGGGCGAGTTGCTGTCCTGGGGTCCGCAGGGCTCGGAGATCTGGCTCGACGGCGGCCACAATGCCGAGGGCGGGCGCGTTGCGGCGGCCGCGCTCGGCGACCTCGAGGAGCGGGTGTCGCGGCCGCTGGTGATCATCGCCGGCATGATGGCCAACAAGGATGCGCACGCCTTCCTCGCCAATTTCGCCGGCCTCACCCGTCACATCATCGCAGTGCCGATTCCCGACACGGAGAATGCGATGCCGGTCGACCGTCTCGCCGATGCCGCGCGCAGCCTCGGCATGCGCGTCGAGCCCGCCCCCGGCGTCGAGGCCGCCCTGCGCGCGCTGGCGCAGCTCGCTTACGAGTTGCCGCCGCGGATCCTGATCACCGGCTCGCTGTATCTCGCCGGCCACGTGCTGGCCATCAACGGCACGCCGCCTGCATAGAGGTTGCCGTAGCCCGGATGGAGCGAAGCGCAATCCGGGATCGTGCCACAAGCAAGGAAGGTCCCGGATTACGCTGCGCTCCATCCGGGCTACAGGAAATGCCAATGCGCTTCGCCGCGATTGCCGATGTCCACGGAAACTATCTCGCGCTGGAGGCCGTGCTCGCCGACATCCGCGCGCTCGGTATTGCCGACATCGTCAATCTCGGCGACATGCTGAGTGGCCCGCTCAATGCGCGCCGCACCATCGAGATCCTGATGCCGCTCGACGCCGTGCACGTGCTTGGCAATCACGACCGTTATTTGCTCGACCGTCCGCCGGAGAAAATGGGTTCGTGGGATCGTCCTGCCTACGAACAGCTCGATGCCGCCCACCTCGACTGGCTGCACGCGCAGCCGATGACGCGTGTCTTCCGTGAGCAGGTGTTCGTCTGCCACGCGACGCCCAGCAGCGATGAGGTGTACTGGCTCGACACCGTTCATCCCGACGGCACGGTGGCGCTGTCGCCGCTCGACCGCATCGAGCAGCTCGCGGACGGCATCACGCAATCGCTGATCCTGTGCGCCCACACCCACCTCGCCCGCGCGGTGCGCCTGCGCGACGGCCGGCTGATCGTCAATCCCGGCAGCGTCGGTAGCCCTGGTTTTCGCGACAAGCATCCGTACGCGCATGTGGTCGAGGCCGGCACGCCGCACGCGCGCTATGCGATCCTCGAACGTGCCGATGCTGCCTGGCAGGTGACGTTCCGCCACGTCGCCTACGATCACGAGGCCATGGCCGCGCTGGCGCGCCGCAATGGTCAGCCGGAGCTTGCGAACGCGCTGGCGACGGGGTGGATCAAGTAGGTGTTGCTGCGTAGCCCGGAGGGAACGGAGCGCAATCCGGGGCCATCGTTGCTTGGGGCATGATTCCCGGATTACGCTCCGCTCCATCCGGGCTACGGGCTACTTCAACAGCTTCATCGGATCGGCCGCCTTCTGCTTCAGCTGCTCGAACGTGCATTGCCGCGGCGCCTTGTCCGGGCGCCAGCGCAGGATCGAGGTGCCGTGGCGAAAACGTTCGCCGCTGAAATGGTCGTAGCAGACCTCGATCACCAGCTTCGGCTTGAGCGGACACCACTTTGCGGAACGCTCCGTCGACCAGCGGCTCGGCCCGCCCGGCGCGTTGCCGGTGAAGCCGGGCTCGCCGATCAGTGCTTCGAGCCGATCGGTCAGATCAGGCTTCGCCTCCGCCTTGATCGCCGAGGTGAAGCCGACATGGTGCAGCAGGCCGTCATCGTCGTAGAGCCCGAGCAGCAGCGAGCCGACGACGTTCCGGCCGGCGATCTTGTTGGTGGCATAGCGGAAGCCACCGACCACGCAATCGGCGCTGCGGAATTTCTTGATCTTCTGCATGCCGTCGCGATTTCCCGCCTGATAGGGCAGATCGATCCGCTTGGCGATGACGCCGTCCGAGCCGCCGCCGGATTGCGCGAGCCACTTTTTGGCTGTGGCGTAGCTCGTCGTCGTCGGCGAAAGACGGAAGAGGCTGCCCTTGAGGTTGGCTTTCGCGAAGGCTTCCAGCGCCGGCCGCCGTTCGCGCAGCGTCTTCTCAGCCAGGCCCTTCTGTCCGGATGTCGCGAGCAGATCGAAGACGAGGTAGAGCGCCGGTGTCTCCACCGAGAGCTTCTTCACGCGGCTTGCCGCCGGATGAATGCGTTGCAGCAGCGCGTCGAAGGAAAAGCTCTTGCCGTGCGGCACGACGATTTCGCCGTCGAGCGTGAAACGGTCGGCCTTCAGCTCCAAGGCAGCAGTGACGATTTCCGGGAAGTAGCGCGCGAGGTCTTCGCCGGATTTGGAGCGCAGGTCGACGTTGCTGCCGTTGCGCGCCAGCAGGCAGCGGAAGCCGTCCCACTTGGGTTCATATTGCCATTCACCGCCGCGCGGGATCGCGTCGACCGACCGCGCCTCCATTGCGGCGAGAGAGGTGGGCTTGCGATCGCGCTTTCGGGGAGGAGCAGGCAAGGGCAGGACTCGTCATACGCTGAACACGTCCCATCAACGCCAAACGGCCGGCTTTCGCCGGCCGTTGTCGAAAATAATCTTGCGCCAGTGGATCAGACCGCGGAGGTGATCCACTGCTGCAGCTTCGCCTTCGGCGCGGCGCCGACTTGGCGCGAGGCCATTTCGCCGCCCTTGAAGATCATCAGAGTCGGGATCGACATCACGCCATACTTCGAGGCGGTCTTCGGGCTCTCGTCGACATTGAGCTTCACGATCTTGACCTTGTCGCCCATCGCGCCGGCGATCTCGTCGAGAGCGGGTGCGATCATGCGGCAGGGGCCACACCATTCGGCCCAGAAATCGACGACCACGGGGCCGTTCGCCTTGAGCACTTCGGCTTCGAAATCGGCGTCGGAAACCTTGCTAACGGCCATTGGGAGTACCTCACTCGGTTGAAAGAGAATCGGCGCGACCTGGAATCGCGCCCGGGATCATGTGGTCAACCTATGAACGGCCCCTTGCCAGGTCAAGGACGCTCACACCGAGATGAAGGGATGCCAGCGCCGCGTCCAGCGCGGGGGGCGAAATCTCCATATATTCAAGGGCCTCGGTCCAGAGCAGGACGGCCCTGACGGACCTTTGGGGATAAAGCCGCGACAGCACCGCCCGGTACAGCGCAAGCTGGCGGACATAGGTCGCCGGCGCCTCGGCCGCGCTTTTGGGCGCTGCCTGGTTGGTCTTGAAGTCGACGATCAGGACCTCCTCAGGGCGCACGACCAGTCGGTCGATCTGCCCCGACACCAGGGCCGGCGTGCGGCCCGGCCGCTCCAGCCGGCCGGCGATCGCGACCTCTGCCCGGCTGCCGGCGGCAAAGACGGGCGCAAAACGCGGCTCCGTGATCAGGGCGCGCACCTTGTCGGCCAGTGCGATGCGATCGGCCTCCGGCCAGTCCGCGGCGTTGCGCGCCATGAAGCCGAGCGCGGCCTCGCGCCGGCGCTCGCCGGCGATGTCGGGCAGCGATTGCAACAGCCGATGCACCAGCGTGCCCCGTTGCAACGCCAGCGCGCGCGACTGCACCGATTCGCCCGATCGGACGCTGCGGCCCTCCTCGGCAGGCTGGCCCGAGGGGCGCACGGGATCCTCGTCGATGGTCTCGCGCGGGGCCGGTGTCCGCAGCCACTCCGGCAGCGCGATGGTCTGGTGCACGGAGGCCGCCGGCGCGCCCAGCGCCGCGACGTCCTCGGGACGGGCGAACCGGGTGACCTTGCCGAGCGGCGTCTCGATCACCTGCTTGTCGAGGCCCGAGCCGGCAAGGCCGGTGTCGACGAGGTCGTACCAGCTCAGCTTGCGCACCGTCTTCATGTTGCCGGGCATGCAGCCGCCGACGATCAGCCGGTCGGCCGCGCGCGTCATCGCGACGTAGAGCAGGCGGCGATATTCGTCCTCGGTCTCCTCCAGCATCGCCTTGCGCGCTTCGGCAACGGGCTTGGGATCGTCGGCCTTGCGGCCGGCCCAGACCACGACCTCGCCGCCATTGCCGCGCGGCACATGAATCAGCCGCAGCCGCTGCGAGTCCGCGGGCGAGGACGTGGTGTCGACCATGAACACGACCGAGGCCTCGAGGCCCTTGGCGCCGTGCACGGTCATGACCCGCACCTCGTCGCGCGAGATCTCCATGTCGCGCTTCACTTCGGTGTCGGCCGAGCGGAGCCAGGCCATGAAGCCCTGCAGCGAAGCCGGCGCCTTGCGCTCGTAGTTCAGCGCGAGCTCCAGGAATTCGTCGAGCGCGTCATTGGCCTCGTGGCCGAGCCGGCGCAGGATGCGCGCACGTCCGCCATCGCCACCCAGCAGCCAGGCGTAGAACGCGAACGGCGTCTCGTCGCGGGCGCGGATCTCGCAGGCTTCCAGGCGACGCAACGCCGTGGTGAATT
Source organism: Bradyrhizobium sp. SUTN9-2 (assembly GCF_003122645.1). Classification (NCBI taxonomy): domain Bacteria; kingdom Pseudomonadati; phylum Pseudomonadota; class Alphaproteobacteria; order Hyphomicrobiales; family Nitrobacteraceae; genus Bradyrhizobium; species Bradyrhizobium sp. SUTN9-2. The sequence continues at coordinate 625,220 of NZ_LAXE01000001.1, read as the reverse complement.
TTTCGCTTGTGGCCGCGTGCTCGCCGAGCGCGCGGCGCAGCGAGCCCTTGCGGTCCCAGGCGAGAGTGAACAAATCGTCGTCATCGAGCCCGAACAGCGGGCTCTTCAGCGCCACCGCGAGCGCGAGATCGTCCTGTGGCAGCAGCAGCGCGTCGGCCAGGTTCATCAAGTCGATGATGGCGATGTGCTCGGTGAGCTTGAGGCGGTCGGCACCGGCGACCGGAATGCCGGCGTGCTTCAGCGCCTGGATCACGGCATCGAATGCGTTGCCGCGCCGGCGCACCAGGATCAGCATGTCGCCATAGCGCAAGGGACGGCGCTCGCCCTCGTGCCCTGTCAGCGTGCCGCTCTCGACCAGCCGCTTGATCTCGGCCTGGATGCGTCGGGAAAGCTTGACCTCGGGGCTGGTGACGGCGACGCCATCGAACGGCGCACGCCAGCCCTCGATGTCCTGCCGATCGTCGGCCTCCGCGAGGTCCCACAGCTCGATCACGCTCGGGCCGGCATCGCTCAGCGAATTGTGCAGGGGATGGCCGATCTCGACCGAATGGATGCTCTTGTAGATCGCGGGATCGCGGAAGACGTGGTCGACCGAATGCAGGATCGTCGCACCCGAGCGGAACGAATAGGTGAAGGCGACCGGATCGAATTTCAGGCCGGCGGCGGTGAACTTGCGATGCAGCTCGCGCCTGCGCGCGTCGAACTCGTGGGGAGCTGCGCCCTGGAACGAGAAGATCGACTGTTTCTCGTCGCCGACAGCGAAGATGGTGCGGTTCAGCCCCTCGCGCGCACCTTCGCCGGCGGTGAACTCGGAGATGATGTGCGCGATGATGTCCCATTGCCGCGGGCTGGTATCCTGCGCCTCGTCGATCAACACGTGATCGACGCCGCGGTCGAGCTTGTAATGCACCCAGCCCGAGGCGATGCGGTCCAGCATCGCCAGCGTCTTGTCGATGAGGTCGTCGTAGTCGAGCAGGCCGCGCTCCTGCTTCTCGCGGCGGTAATTCGCGGCGGCCGCTGTCGCGATATGCAGCAGGGCCGCGGTGCGGTCCCGAACCGTCACGGCGCGGCGCTTTTCGATCAGCCCTGCAAGGCGCTGCGCCTCGGCTTCGAACAGGCGGGCCACGGAGGGATTGTGATCGCAGAACTTCTTGGTCAGCACTGCCTTGCGCGGCAGCTTGTCGTCCGTGAGGAAGACGGACAGATAGGCGTCGACCTGATCGCTGCCGGAAAACACCTTTGCCGCGCGCAGCCGCCCTGCCTGGTCATTGTCGGATTTGCTGCCGTCCTCCAGCGCGAAGGCAATGTCGTCCCAGCGCGCGCGCGGCAGGAACGGGCCGTCGAGAATTTCCGTCTCGACGGCTTCGATACGGTCGCCGATGTCAACGCCCAGCACCGCAGCCATCTGCGCCGCTGCGGCTTCCGCATTGCCGGCCTGGTCGGTCCAGGCCATGAAATGATCGCGGCTGAGGCACGCCTCGCGCACGACCTCCTTGAAGGTGACATCCGCGGCGCTCGCCATCGCCGTCAGCAGCGCGCGGCCGGTGACGCTCTCCGGATCGCGTGCGGCTTCCAGCAGCACCTTCAAATTGGCGCGTTCCATCATGTCGGTCTGGTCGCGCTCGTCGATCACGGCGAAGCGTGCGGGAACGTTGGCCTCGAACGGAAATTGCTGGAGCAGGCGGGTACACAGTGCGTGGATGGTCTGCACCTTCAGCCCGCCCGGCGTCTCCAGCGCGCAGGCGAACAGTTTTCTCGCGTCGCGGCGCAGTTTTGCGCCGGGATGCGGGATGCCGACCGCGCGGATCGCCGCGTCGAGCGCGTCATCGTCCAGCGTCACCCAATGACCGAGCGTGGTGAACACGCGCTCGGCCATGTTTGCGGCGGCAGCTTTTGTGAAGGTGATGCAGAGAATTTTCTCCGGTGGCACGCCCGAGAGCAGCAGGCGGATCACGCGCTGCACCAGCACATGCGTCTTGCCCGAGCCGGCGTTGGCCGAGACGAAGGCCGACGCGGTCGGATCGGATGCGCGCGCCTGCCGCGCGCGCACCTCGTCGGGGATGGGACGCGGCGCCTTCACCATTCCTCGATCCCCAACCCGCCGGCCGCCGACCATTCCTTGATCCGGGCAAGGTCGTCATAGGTGCCGTAGCGATTCGCCCACATCGGCAGGTTCAGCGATGTATAGGCCTGGTTCTCGTCCTCGAAGGCGCGGATCAGCGCTTCGAGCTTTGCCCTCGCCTCGGCGGCCGCGGTGTCCGGCGGCTGCGGCTCGTCGCCCGGCTTGAACTTGAGCTCGAGGATGCGCTCCTCGCCGGGCGGGTTGTTGCCGCTGAGGCGGACATAGACGAGCTGGCTCACGGAGGCGCCGGCGTCGATACCGGGAAAGCCGCCCTCGCGCAGGATCGCGGCTTCCAACGTCAGCTGCGGCGACAGGCCCATGCGGACCTGCTTGCCGGTCGGCGGCTGGCCGGTCTTGTAGTCGAGGATGGCGTAGCCCCCGCCCTGGCGGCGTTCGATGCGGTCGGCGCGCGCAGAAAGGCGGAAGCTGCGCTTGTTATCGAGCATGATCGAGATCTCGCCACGGGTCTCCGCGACGATCGCCGCGATCGCCTCGCGCCGCGCCGTCTCCCATTCGCCGAACCAGCGCGCGATGCGCTGGAAGCGCGGCCACCACAGCGCCCGTGCTTCCGGCCGCTCCATCAGCGGTGCAAAGTGCTTCTCGCCGATCGCGCGCAGCACCCGCGCGGGATCGTCGGGCAGACGCGCCGCATAGCTTTCCGTGAATTCGCCGATGGCATCGTGAATCGCCGATCCGCGGTCGGCGGCCGAGAGCGGCATGTCGACGGGATCGAGCGCATCGAGCCGCAAGATACGTTTGGCGTAGATCGTGTAGGGATCGCGCAGCCAGTCCTCGATCTCGGTGACGGACATCTTGAGCGGCCGTGTCGCGCGCGGCGGCCGTGGTTCCGGCTGCTTGATCGGCTTGACCTCGTCGGGCTGGTCGAGCGCCGCGGCGAACCGCACATATGTCTCGCCGGCGCGAACCGCCGCCTGCCAGAGCTCATCGCCGGCCACCGCCTCCAGCCGATGCAGGAAGCGCGAGGCCACCGCCGGCGCGCCGCCGGCCTTGGCCGAGTGAGTGAGAATGACCTCGTCGCCGCCGAGCAATTGCGCGAAGTCATGGGCGGACAGGCCGATACGGCGTTCCGGCAGATCGAGCCCGAGCTCGTGGCGCATCGGCCGGCTGAGCCAGGGATCGATGCGCGGCGCCGGTGGCCAGACGCCTTCGATCAGGCCGCCAATGATGATGCGGTCGGCCTGCATCAGGCGCGATTCCAGCGGGCCGTAGATTTGCAGCCGCGCGCCCGGCCTGTCGCGCCGCCGCACCGCGCGATCGCCGAAGGCGGTCTGGAAGACGTCCGCATAGTCCGCTAGCTGCACCATCAATCCGCTGGTCGTGCCGCCGCGCAGGAGATCGTCGAAGGCGCCGGCGAGCGCGAGGCCATCGCGATCCTCGAAGGCGAGCGGAATGCCCTGCTCGTCGCGCGACAGCTCGATCATGATCTCGCGATGCCGATGCGCGAGCTCGGCGAAATCATAGGGCTTCGTGGGCGGCAGGCTCTCGATCGGCGCCAATGCCTTTTGCAGGGCATCGACCAGAGCCTGGATGCGATCGAGATCCTCGGCCTTGAGACGCGCCCGCGGCTCGGCGCGATGCAGTGCGGAGACCTCGCTGCGCCACAGCTTTGCCAGCTCATCGCGGAAGCGGTTGAACTCGCGCAGGAGGCCCGCGGTGCCTGCCGGCGGACGCGTGCCGCGCAGCACCGCAAGCTCCAGGCTCTCGATTGCCATCTTCCACGCGCCCGGCGCGCGGCCGAGCCGGCACAGCGGATGCTTCAGCATCGCCAGCAGCGTCGGCGGCTCCAGGCCCTTGGTCACCGCCTCTGCCGCAAGGCGCGCAAACGTGCCGGCGGATGTCTCCATCAAGACGTCGCCGCCGGAATCATCGAAGGCGAGATCCCATCGGGTCAGCGCCGCCATCACCCGCCGCGCCAGGGCGCGGTCGGGCGTGACCAGCGCCGCGGATTTGTCCAGGTGTCTGGCCTCGCGCATGGCGATGGCGATGGCGAGCGCTTCCATTTCAGGATTGGGCGCTTCGACCACCGCGAGGTTCTTCATGCCGCCCGCGATCTTCGCGGCAACATCGGGCTGCTTCAGCCGGTCGTGCCAGACCTCGGTCTTGGCGGACGGCCGCATCGATTCCGACGCAAGCAGGTCACGGCCGTCTTCCGCCGGCGGCTGCAAGATCTCGACGTCGCTGCGCTTGATGCCGAAGCGTTGCAGCAGCGCATGCATCGCATATTGCGGATGGTTCGACGCCGGATTCTCGGTGATGCCCAAGAGGTCCCTGCTGCCGCCGATGCTGCGCCAGGCATCCTCATCGAGATCGGTATCGAGGCCCGGCAGCACCACGGCGCCATGCGGCAGCGCGGCGACCGCATGGAGAAATTTGGCGGTGGCCGGCATCGAGCCGGTCGAACCCGCCGCAACCACGGGTCCATTTGGATGCGCGGTCAAGCGCCTCGCCTCCGCGGCGATCAGAAGATCGCGCCGCGAAGCTGGCTCGATCCGGTTGATCTCGGTGAGATGATTGGGCCAGGCGATGCGGGCGATGCGCAGGAATTCGAGCGAGTGCTGCCAGTAGCGGTCGAGGTTGTCGGGCACGAGGCCGTCGAGCGCGCTCCAGTCGACGCCGCGCGTCACCATGTCGTCGATCAGGCGCGCGAGATCGGACGCCAGCGCCAGCGTCGAGGCGGGGCCGCCGACGACCAGCGGCGCCAGCACCGGGCCCTTGGCCCAGGCGGCGACGAGCTGCGCCAGCGTCAGGCGCCGTTCGAGCTCGCCCAGGCGCGGCGGAATGTCGAGCGGCGCGGTCCCGGAAAACTGTTCGCTCTCGCCCGCGAAAGCGAGCTCGTCCTCGTCGATGTCGCCGAGCGCGACGATGCGCGGCAGCACGACGGCATCCGCCTTCATCTCGTCGAGAAAGATCTCGCGCACGATCCGCATGGCGCGCCGCGTCGGCAGATACAGCGTGGCGTCCGCCAGCCGCGCCGGTTCCTTGCGCGCCTCGAATCCCTCGACCAGCCGCCCATCGAGCAGGGCGGTGACGACCGTGCGCAGGAACGGAACTGAGATGGGAACGCTGAAGACGCGCATGAGCTGCCTGATTCGAAGGATCAGGCAATATAGGGAGGCGGGGTCAAATGGTCATGGGTGGAGGAGGAGTCGTCCCCGCTGTTCGCCGAGGTTCGTAGCCCGGATGGAGCGCAGCGCAATCCGGGATGCTGCTCCGCGGCGAGAGGCCCCGGATTACGCTACGCTCCATCCGGGCTACGGCCTCTTCGAGGCAGCCCCTACGCCACGCTCTCCAAAAACGCCTCTTCCGCGGCGTGCACGGCGTCGGGCGTGCCGACATGCATCCAGACGCCGTCGAGGCGCAGGCCGAACAGCCGTTCCTGCTCGCCCGCGCGATCGAACATCTTCGTCAGCGAGAATTCGCCCTTGGGTGCGTCCACGAAGATCGCGGGCGACATGATCGCCGCGCCGGCATAGACGAACGGAACGACCTCCTTCTCCTTGCGCTTGCGCAAGGCGCCGTCGGGCAGCATGCCGTAATCGCCGCGGCCGCCATAGCCGATGCTGGTCGCCGTCGGCGCCATCAGGAGCAGGATGTCCATTCGATCGGGATCGAAGTTTTCGGCGAGCCGCGTCAGGTTGGAGCGCACACCGTCGATCCACAGCGTGTCGGAATTGACGTGGAAGAACGGCGCATCGCCGAGCAGCGGCAGCGCCTTGACGACGCCGCCGCCGGTGCCGAGCACCTGGTCGCGCTCGTCGGAGATTGTCACGCGCGGAAGCTGGCGTGATGCGACGTGGTCGATGATCTGGTCCGGCAAATAGTGCACGTTGACCACCGCCTCGGTCACGCCGGCCTGGCCAAGCTTGTCGAGCACGTGGTCGAGCAACGGCTGGCCTGCGACCGGCACCATCGGCTTCGGCATCTTGTCCGTCAGGGGGCGCATGCGCAGGCCAAACCCTGCGGCGAGCACCATGGCTTTGGTCGGCTTGACGGACATCCTTCCCCTTCTCAGACCTTTTCGCGTCGCAATCCTAACACGAGGCTCGGTCTGCCGCACCGCATCTCGACCGCCTTAACCACCCGCCGTGACGGTTGTACGACGGGTGTTGTCGTCACGCCCCAACGGCTGTGGAACGTACCTTCTTCTTCTTGTCGCCCACTTTCAGGAAATTGACGCCGATCTGGTCGCCATTGACCCAGGCCAGCTCGCAACGCCGGTAGGCGAGCCCCGTGGACGACAGCAGGAGAAAGAATTCCTTCAGATGCAGGCCTTCGACCGAGCCGTCGATCGTCAGCTTGGCGCCGGTCTCGGAGACGTCCTCCATGGTGCAGTCGCGCCGCCAGGTGCCGTCGATTCCCATCATCTGGGCCGAAAACCCGCGCTCGAAAATAACCCGGCTATTTCCGCGCTGATCCGCTTTCGCTGCCATCTGCTCCAGCCCCGCAATGTTCCGGCTCCCTCGGCGCCAGAATAGCGACATCTTGGCTAACGGCCGGTAAATCGGTCCTGAATCAGCCCGGCGGCGGGACGTTGGCGAGATACCAGTCGCGCAGATGGGCGAGCGCGGGATGCGCCAGCGAGCGCTGGAGATAGGTCCAGATCCGCGGCTGATGGCGCAGGTAATGCGGCTTGCCATCGCGGCGGTTGAGCCGGGCGAAGGTGCCGAGCAGGCGCGTGTTCCGCTGCGCCGACATGATCGCGTAGAGCTCGGCGAAGCCGGCGGCGTCGAAGCTCGTGTCCTGCGCCCGCCGCGCCTTGATGTAGCGCGACAGCAGCGTCAGCTCGATAGTCTCGGGTACGTCGATGCGGGCATCCTGGAGCAGCGACACCACGTCGTAGGATTGCGGCCCCAGCACGGCGTCCTGGAAATCGATCACGCCGACGCGTTCGATGCCGCTGCGCTCGCCGAGCCAGATCAGATTGGGCGAGTGATAGTCGCGGATGATCCACGTCTTCGGCGCTGTCAGCGGCCGCTTCAGCAGTTCGCGCCACATCGCAAAAAATTCCGCGCGCGCCTCATCGCTCAGCGGCGCGTTGCGATCGGGCAGATACCATTCCGGCATCAACCCGATCTCGATCAGCAGCGCCTCGACGTCGAAGACGGGGATCGCGTAGGTCTGCCCGTCCAGCGGCAGCGTCTCCGGCAGCGCCTTGCCGTGCAGCATCGCCAGCACGTCGGTGGCGGCTTCGTAACGCTCGAGAATCGGCCGCGGCGGATCGCCCTCGATCACGCCCTCGCTGCCGAAATCCTCGGAGATCAGAAAGCCCTGGTCGAGATCGAAATGATGGATCGCAGGCGCGGAGATCCCCTGCGCCCGGAGGCCTTCGTCGATGGCGACGAAGGGTTTTACGTTCTCGGCCAGATGCACCGCGGCGCTGTAGGATTTGCCGTTGTAGAGCGCCGCGCCGTCGGGCCGCTGCGGGAAGTTCATGAGGATGACGATCTCCTCATCGCGCACGAGCCGCGCGTAGGAGCGCGTCGAGGCGTCGCCCGGCATGCGCCTGCGCGTCGCATCGATGTAACCGGATGCGTCGAGGAAGTCGCGCAGCGCCTTCAGCCGCGCAACTGTAGCTGCGCTCTTGCCATGGCCTGTGATGTCGGCGGCACGTGCGCTCGCGCCCAGCGCCGGCCGGTGCGTCAGCGCGATGTCGATGCGGTCCTCGGGCATCGCCGACGGAGCGCGCTCCGGCCATTCGATCAGCACCAGCGTGGCATCGGGCAGCGGCGACAGCCCGATCTCCTCGAGCTCGCTCTCCTCCTCGACACGGTAGAGATCGGCATGCAGCACCGGGAAGGGTGGCAGCTCGTAGCCCTGCACCAGCGTGAAGGTCGGGCTCGGCACTTCCAGCGCATCGTCACCGGCGAGATAGCGGATCAGGCTGCGCGCCGCCGCGGTCTTGCCGGCGCCGAGATCGCCGGTCAGCGTAATGACGTCACCGGGACCGACCAGCAGCGCGAGGTCGGCCATTAATTGCGCCGTGGCCGTCTCGTTGTGAAGCGCGACGGAGAATGTGGTTGTTTCCGTCATTCGGCGGCGTCGCGATGCGCCGCCTGGTCGGTCGGGAAATCGCAGATCACGACCGTGCCCCGGCCGACGATCGAATCCACCCGCACCTTGCCGCCATGCAGCTCGACGAAGGAGCGCACCAGCGACAGGCCGAGCCCGGCGCCGCGGTGACGCGAGCCCTGGGAGCGGCTTTCGAACCAGTTGAACACCTTGTCCTTCATGTCGGCAGGTATTCCAGGGCCCGAATCTGTCACGGTGAAGACCACGCTGCGTTCGGTGCGCCGCGCGCTGATGCCGACGGTGGAATCCTGTGGAGAAAACCCGACGGCGTTGGCGAGGAGGTTATAGAGCACCTGCACCACCCGCTTCTCGTCGCCGACGAAGCTGCCGACGTCGGGCGCGATCTCGACCTTGAGGCGGATGCGGTCGGTGGCGAGCCGGTCCTGGATGCCCTCGGCGGCAAGCTCGATGGCCTTGCTGACGTCGACCTGTCCGAGTTCCAGCTTCATCGCGCCGGCGTCAATGGTGGCGAGATCCAGGATGTTGTTGGTGAGCGCGAGCAGCGCGTTGGTCGATTTGGTGACGTAGTCGAGATATTCGGCCTGCTTCGGCGTCAGCGGCCCGGTCGAGGGATCGCTGAGGAAATGCGCAAAGCCGATGATAGTGGTGAGCGGCGAGCGCAGCTCGTAGGAGACGTGGTGGACGAAATCCACCTTCATCTGGTCGGCCGCCTCCAGCGCCTCGTTGCGCTCGCGCAGCGCGCGCTCGACATTCTCGGTGTCGGTGATGTCCTGGAAGGTCAGCATGGTGGCGCCGTCCGGCAGCGGCCGGATCATGCCGTCGAGCACGCTGCCGTCCTTGCGCTCCAGCTTCAGCGGCAGGTCGGCGCGGTTCTCGATCGCGGTGATGGCCTCGCGGATCTGGCGCCAGACTTGCGGATCGTCGAACAGCTGATGGCACCAGCCTTCGACGGTCTGGATATGCGGCTCGTCGCGCATGGCATCGCTCGACAGCTTCCACATCCGCACGAAGGCCGGATTGAACAGCTGCGCCTTGCCGTTGCTGCCGAACACCGCGACCCCCTCGGCGAGGCTGTCCAGCGTCTCGCGCTGGACGCGGATCAGGCCGTCGAAGCGGCGGGCGAGGTCGAGGCTTTCGGTGACGTCGTCGAACAGATAGGTGACGCCGCCCTCGGGATTCGGCGTGGTGACGACCGAGAGCGCGCGTCCGTCAGGCAGGAACCAGGTGTCCTTGGCGGTCTCGACCGCGCGATAGGCCTCGTGCAGCTTGGCCTTCCAGGCGCGGAAATCCGGCTGCTCCGGCAATTTGCGCGCGGCGCGGAGCTGGTCGAGCACGCTGGAATCGTCCGGATGAGCGTCGAGGAAGTTGCGATCGAGATCCCACAGCCGGCGATAGGAATCGTTGTAGAAGGCAAGGCGCCGCTGGCCGTCGAACACGGCAACGCCGGAGGAGAGCTGGTCGAGCGTGCGGCGGTGCGCCTCCGCCATGCGCACAAGCGCCGAGCTCAGCGCATCCGCCTCGCTGGCATCGATGGCGACGCCGACGCTGCCGCTGCCGACATTGACGGCGCGCACGTCGTAGATGCGCCGTTCGCCGCCGACCACGATCGGCAGCCGCGAGGTGAAATTGGCGGCGTCCTTCAGCCCCCGCTCCATCGCATTGCGGTCGTCGCTGTCGAGCAGCTCGAGCTTGCGTTCCTGGGCATCGATGGCGCTGGTCGCCTCGGTGGCGCGCACATAGGCCGGGTTGGCGTAGGTCAGCGCGCCGTTCTCGCCCTTCGCCCAGATCGGCCACGGTGCGGCCGCGGCAAAGCCGCGAAGCATCTCGGTCTCGTCGGAGAGCGCCTTGTAGCGCAGATTGGTTTCGGCCAGATCACGGCGCAGGCCCGAGAGCTCGCGAATGCGGACGATGGCCTGGCCGCCGATGGCGCGCCCGATCGCTTCCAGCATATGGCCGTGCGCGGTGGTCAGCGTCAGCTGGAACCCGTCGCCGCGCTCGCGCAGCGCATCGACCGCATGGTCCATCAGCAGCGCCGGTTCCGGCGGCAGCCAGGTTCCGAACGCCAGCACGCGCTGCGGCGAGGAATCGCGCGGCAGCACCAGCGCGATATCGCCGGAAATCTGCGCGCGGTTGTCGCCCGCCGGCCACGAGATCAGGATTTGCGGCTCGGCGAACAGCAGCGCGCCGAAGCGGTCGGCCTGGAGCTGAAGTTCCCCGATCCGCGCGCGCAGCCGCGCCTCGTTCTTCGCCGTGCGCACCCGCGTCCGCATCAACAGGATCGCGGCCATCACCGAGAAGCCGAGCAGGGCCAGCGCGGTGGCGAGCACCGCGAGTTCCTGCCGGTTGAGATCCATCACGAGGGCGAGGGTGTCGATGAGGTCGGCGGCCTTGGCCGGCGCAGCCGGCAGCAGCGCTGCGAGAGCGCCTCCCACCAAGCCGTTGCGCGCCAGCGATGTGCACGACAACAGCGTCCGACGCATCGACACGATCACGCCTGACATAGTTGCCCCAAGACGCGGAAATTCAAGACCGCACGAATCTGCGCGCGGCGACCCCCGTCGCGCGCGAATCAAAAGACAATACCCTCACCGCGACTCCGCCGGTAAGAGTCCAGATCGTGAACGCAAAGGCGGCCCCAAAAAAATGCGGGCCGCGCGGTTCCAAGGTGCGTGATTCTGCGGATGATTCGGCTGGAGTTGTCTTGGATTAGCGCCCGGTCGAGCCAAAACCGCCGGCGCCGCGGTCGGTCGCCGACAATGTGACGACGGGAACCAGCGCGGCCTGCAGCACCGGCGCGATCACCATCTGGGCGATGCGCTCGCCGCGCTTGATCACGAAAGGCGCGGTGCCGTGATTGATCAGGATCACCTTGATCTCGCCGCGGTAGTCCGCATCGATCGTGCCCGGCGAATTCAGCACGGTGACGCCGTGCTTGGCCGCCAGCCCCGAACGCGGCCGCACCTGCGCCTCGTGTCCCGGCGGCAAGGCGATGGCAAGGCCCGTCGGCACCAGCGCGTATTGGCCTGGTGCGAGCGTCATGGGCTCGTTGTCCGGCACCGCGGCCATCAGATCGAGGCCGGCGGCCTCGCTGGTCTGATAGGCCGGCAGCGGCAGGCCCTGAGCGTGGGCGAGGCGTTGCAGCTCGACGGTAACCTTCGTGCTCAAGATGCCGACTCCAGGGATTTGCCGGTCACGTTCTTCGCGATCTGCGCGACCAGTTCGATGGCGACCTGTTCCTTGGTCATCGCCGGCCAGGAATCAACTGCAATCTCGCCGTCCGGCGCACCGGTCTTGCGGCTGAGCAGGTGGACCGTGTTGCGGTCGCCGCCCATCACGCCGGTGGCGGGCGAGACGTCGTTGGCGACGATCCAGTCGCAGCCCTTGCGCGCAAATTTTGCTTTGGCGTTGTCGATGAGGTGCTCGGTCTCGGCGGCAAAGCCGATCACGAGCCTCGGGCGCTTGTCGGCGAGCTTGGAGATGGTGGCGAGAATGTCGGGGTTCTCGACCAATTGCAGCGGCGGCATGCCGGCCGCGGTTTTCTTCAGCTTCTGCTCGCCTTCATTGGCGACGCGCCAGTCGGCGACTGCGGCGGCGAAGATCGCGACGTCGCTGGGAAGCGCGGCCTTGACCTGCTCCAGCATCTGCCGCGCCGATTCGACATGCTTCACCGTCACGCCCGGGGGATCGTCGAGGTCGACCGGACCGCTCACCAGAGTAACCTCGGCGCCCGCGGCCTGTGCAGCGGCGGCAATGGCAAAGCCCTGCTTGCCGGAGGAACGGTTAGCGATATAGCGCACCGGGTCGATCGCCTCATGGGTGGGACCGGCGGTGATCAGCACGCGCGTGCCCGCGAGCGGCTTCGGCGTCGGCGGCCGCAGCAGGCGCTCGGCGGCATTGGCGATCTCGATGGCTTCCGACATGCGGCCCGTTCCGGCTTCGCCGGCCTCGGCCATCTCGCCCGCATTCGGGCCAATCAGCACAACGCCGTCGCGCTGGAGCTGGGCGACGTTGCGGCGCGTCGCCGCGTTGCTCCACATCAGCGGATTCATCGCCGGCGCCAGCAGCACCTTGCGGTTGGTCGCGAGCAGGATGGCGCTGGCGAGGTCGTCGGCATGGCCGTTCGCCATCTTCGCCATCAGGTCGGCCGTGGCCGGCGCCACCACGATCAGGTCGCAGTCGCGCGCGAGGCGTATATGGCCGGCATCGAACTCGCTCTGCGGGTCGAACAGGTCGGTATAGACGCGCTCATGCGACAGGGCGCTCGCGGCCAGCGGCGTCACGAATTGCTGCGCCGCCTTGGTCAGCACGCAGCGGACCTCGATGCGGCGCTCCTTCAGCCTGCGGATCAGGTCGAGCGACTTAAAGGCCGCGATCCCGCCGCCGATGATCAGGGTGACGCTGACCTCGGGAACGGCGCCGCTGCGCTGCGGCGTCGGGGCGGCGGAGGGCACCGCAAACGGCGTCAGCGGCTCCTCGCGGCCCTCAATCAGCTCCCGCAGGATGACCCGGACCTCCTCTTCGACCGACCTGTGGTTCTTGGCCGAGCGCAGCCGCAAATAGGTTTTGACGGCGTCGTCGAGCTTGCGGATGGTCAGGCTTGCCATGACGCCCTCCGGCACGGAATGATAGCGATGCTATCACTCCAGTGATTGCAGTGCAATCACAGATTCCGGACGGCGATCAGAATCCCGATGAAGGTCGCGGCGATGATCCAGAGCGCCACGGTGCGCCAGCGGTTCTTGCGGCCCTCGCTGCGTCCCATCGCCGCGATGCTCTCCGGCGAAAGCCTGATGCCCTCCCGCGTCATGGTCTCGAGCTGCTCGAGCACCTTCACCGACCGCTCGGCGATCTCCGGCAGGCGCATCAAGACCCGCGCGATGTCCCCGGTCCCTGTGAGCGCGCCCTCGATGCGGCCGATCGGTCCGAGGTTGCGCTCGATCCATTCGCGCACCACGGGGTCGGCGATCCGCCAGATGTCGAGCTTGGGATCGAAGCCGCGCGCCACGCCCTCGACCACCACCATGGTCTTCTGCAGCAGGATCAGCTCGGGCCGCGTCGTCATGTCGAACAGGCCGGTGACCTCGAGCAGCAGCGTGAGCAGCCGCGCCATCGAGATCTCCTCGGCGGTGCGGTTGTGGATCGGCTCGCCGATGGCGCGGATGGCTTGCGCAAAATTCTCGACCGAATGATGCGCGGGCACATAGCCGGCCTCGAAATGCACCTCGGCCACGCGGCGATAATCGCGGGTGATGAAGCCGAGCAGGATCTCGGCGAGGAAGCGCCGCTCCTTCATGCCGAGCCGGCCCATGATGCCGAAATCGACCGCGACGAGGCGGCCGGCGTCATCCAGGAACAGATTGCCCGGATGCATGTCGGCATGAAAGAAGCCGTCGCGCAGCGCGTGGCGCAGGAAGCTCTGGATCACCTTGCGGCCGAGATCGGGCAGGTCGACCCGCGCCTCGGCGAGGCGCTTGTGATCGTTCAGCGCGATGCCGTCAATCCATTCCATCGTCAGCACGTTGTGCGTGGTGCGGTCCCAGTCGACGGCGGGCACGCGGAAATCGGGATCGTCGCGCGTGTTCTCCGCCATCTCCGACAGCGCGGCAGCCTCTAACCGTAGATCCATCTCCATCGCGACCGAGCGCGACATGGTGTTGATGACCTCGATCAGGCGCAGGCGCCGCGCCTCGGCCGAGTAGGCCTCAGCCTTGTGCGCGACGTAGAAGAAATCGGAGAGATCGCGGCGGAAGCGCGCGGCGACGTTGGGTCTCAGCACCTTGATCGCGACGGACTTGCGGATGCCGCCGCGCACCACCTCGCCGCGATGCACCTGCGCGATCGAGGCAGCCGCGACCGGCGGGCCGAAGCTCACAAAGATGTCCGTCAGCGGCCGTTCCAGCGAGGTCGCGATCGTGGCCTCGGCTTCCTGCTGCGGAAACGGCGGCAGGCGGTCCTGCAGGCTTTCGAGGTCGCGCGCCATGATGACGCCGACCACGTCGGGGCGCGTGGCCAGGAACTGGCCGAGCTTGAGATAGGCCGGGCCCATCCGCGTCAGCGCGCGCGAGATCCGCGGTCCCTGCTTGGCGCCACGGCGCTCGATGATGCGCGCCAGCTTCAGCGCGAGCTGTCCCGGCGGCGGCACCAGGCTCGGATCGACCGCGCCGAACACGCCTTCGTGCGCAAACACGAACGCGGCGCGGATCAGGCGCGCAATGTGGGTGACGGCAGAGATCACAAACGCCAGCCCGAATGCAATGCGACGATGCCGCCGGAGAGTGTCTGCCAGCTGACGCGGGCAAAGCCGGCCTCGCGGATCATGTCGGCGAAGGCGGCGGGCTTCGGAAATTTGCGGATGGACTCGACGAGATACTGGTACGATTCGGCGTCGCCCGTGACCATGCGCCCGAGCGGGGGGATCACCTTGAACGAGAACAGATCATAGAGCTTGTCGAGGCCGGGCATCTCGACAGTGGAGAATTCCAGGCACAGGAAGCGGCTGCCGGGTCTCAGCACGCGATAGGCCTCGCGCAGCGCAAGGTCGATCCGGGGCACGTTGCGGATGCCGAAAGCGATCGTATAGGCATCGAAGCTGCGGTCGGCGAAGCCGAGCGATTCGGCATTGCCTTCGACGAAATCGACCTGGGTGTCCAGATGACGCTTGGCGGCGCGTTCGCGCCCCACGGCCAGCATGTCCGCATTGATGTCGCACACCGTGGCGTGGAAGCCGGGGCCGGCGGCCTTGGCGGCGCGGAACGAGATGTCGCCGGTGCCGCCGGCGACGTCAAGCAGCGCGAACGGCCGGTCGCCCCTCGGCGGATCCAGCGCGGTGATCATGATGTCCTTCCAGACCCGGTGCAGGCCACCGGACATCAAATCGTTCATCAGGTCATAGCGCGACGCCACGCTGCGAAACACATCGTTCACCAGCGTCTGCTTGTCCCCGAGGGGAACGTCCCTGAAGCCAAAATGCGTGGTTTCGCCCGGCCGATCCATTACTCTACTCCACTCGGCGGACCATAGCCCGCCCGCCGCAATGGCGCTATCACACCGCCTTCATAAGGTGAATGCCCGACCATGCCTGAATTGCCCGAAGTCGAGACCGTCCGCCGCGGCCTTCAGCCCGTGATGGAGGGCGCGAAAATCCTCGATGCGGAGGCCCGCCGGCCGGATTTGCGCTTTCCGTTCCAGCCCGACTTCGTGGCCCGGCTCAAGGGGCAAGTCGTCACGGGCCTCGGGCGCCGTGCAAAATATCTCATGGCCGATCTCGCCTCCGGCGACGTGCTCTTGATGCATCTGGGCATGTCGGGCTCGTTCCGCGTCATCAAGCCGGACAACGAGGCTCAGCCAGGCGAGTTTCATTATCCGAAGGCCAAGGATTCCGCCCACGACCACGTGCTGTTTCGGATGTCCTCGGGCGCCGACATCGTCTTCAACGATCCGCGCCGCTTCGGATACATGAAAGTGATTGCGCGTGGCGCGCTCGAAGACGAGCCGCTGCTGCGCGGGCTCGGCCCCGAGCCGCTCGGCAACGAATTCGACGCCGCGATGCTGGCGCGCTCCTGCCAAGGCAAGACCACGAGCCTGAAGGCCGCGCTGCTCGACCAGCGCGTGGTGGCCGGGCTCGGCAACATCTATGTCTGCGAGGCGCTGCACCGCTCGCATCTGTCGCCGCGGCGCATTGCTGCGACGCTATCCACCAGGAAGGGCGAGCCGACGGATCATGCGCAGCGCTTGGTCGGCGCGATCCACACCGTGCTGAACGATGCCATCAAGGCCGGCGGCTCCAGCTTGCGCGACCATCGCCAGACCTCGGGCGAGCTCGGCTATTTCCAGCATTCGTTCAGGGTCTATGACCGCGAAGGCGAAAAATGCACGACGCCGCGCTGCGGCGGCACGATCAAGCGGTTCGTGCAGAACGGTCGTTCGACGTTCTGGTGCGCGAAATGTCAAAAGTGACCGTCGGGATTGCCGCAGTGTCGTAGCCCGGATGGAGCGCAGCGTAATCCGGGGCCGGCCTCTCCGCGGAGAGACCTTCCTGGATTGCGCTTCGCTTCATCCAGGCTACGGGAGCCCTCGCTACAACGCGCGAGGCGAAGCAATCCGGCCGGGCTGGTGGCCGAACTGCTTCGTCGCTTGGGCCCGTTCACCGGATGGCGAAGAGCCCGACTGTCGTCCGAGCGATCGCCCCGCTCAGGACGCCAGTGCCGTGGTCTCGTCCGCCGCCTGTTCCGCAGCGATCTGCAGCATGCCGTGCGCAGCCGAGATGACCTGGTCGATCAGGACATTGGTGGTGGCTTCGAGCTCGAGCCGGGTCTCGATCCAGCGCCAGAGGCCGCGGATCTCGTCCGCCGATTTGCCGTTCGGCGCGAATTCACTCACGGCAAGGCCGCTCGCAAGCGCGTCCTGGTGATCGTTGCGCATCACGATCAGCGGACGCGCGAGCACCTCGGCAAGATCGAGCGCGGCTTCCTCGGCGAGCGCGGTCGCGGCGTTGTCGATGCGCTGTCCGCGGATCGGCGTCTGGTTGAGCACGAAGCTGTAAGGCCGCTTCCAGGCGCGGGCGACGCTGAGCGTCGAGACGGTCGCCTCGATGTCGGCGACGCTGGGACGGGCCGGGATCAGGCAGAGGTCGGAATGGCGGATCGCGGCGGTGGTGGCGGCGCTGAGGCCGGCGGCGGTGTCGACGATCGCGAGCTGGAGGCCGCTGTCGGCGAGCATCTTGAGACGCGGCGCGATATCGGCGGCGTGATAGATCGGCTCGACGACGAGATCGTCGGTAGAGCGGCGGCGCTGCCAGTTGGAGAGGGTGCCCTGCGGGTCGGTCTCGATCAGGCGGACGGTGAAGCCGGCCTGCTTGGCGGCCAAGGCGAGGCCGACGGCGAGCGTGCTCTTGCCGCTGCCGCCCTTTTGGGTGGCCAGTACGATCGTGTGCATTGAAGGTCAATCCTTTGGAGTGCTGGGTCAGGGATACGCCACGCGAACGTGCATCGCTTCTGGATGCTGAGCGCTTCTCGCTCAGGACGTGCCGGCCCGATCCAAAGGGGATCGCGGAGGTCCGAATCAACGGTAACGATGATGGCGGAATCGCGAATACCAGCGAATCCGTACCATTACCGGCTCCGTAATCGTACGTAAGGTGGCCCTCACGGCCGTGCCCCGGCTCTGCGCGGCAGCGCAAGCGCTGCAACGCGTCCGGGGGCACGAGACCTACTTGCGCACGCAGATCACGCGCACGACGGCGGCTTTGGCGTCGGTCGACGTGCCATTCGGGCTGACGCCCTTCGCCTTGAGAAACCCGCGCACCGCCTCGGCAGAGACCATCATCGCCTGTGATGCCGGCACCGACGTCGCGGGTCCCGCGACCACCGCCGGCTTCAGCAGCGCGATGCCGGCGAACTTGCCGTCGCCGTCGACGGCTGGGCTGCCGGAGAAGCCGACCGCTGGCGGCGGCGAGAGCGCGGAATTGCTGCTCATCGCCGGCGTCAACGCGGCCTTGAGGTTCGACACGGCGGCGGCGCCGCCCTGGCTTTGCGGATCGGCGATGCCGACGACATCGACATTGGTCTTCGCGGCCCCTCCGGCGAGGCTGAGCGGCCTCAGGTCGCGCGCGCCGTAGATGCGCAGCAGCGCGAGATCGTGCTCCTTGTCCTCGGCGAGACGGTCGGCGCTGCCATGGCCGGCGATCGTGATCGCAAGGCAGCCGTCGGTGACGAGGCGGTCGGTGACGATCGCGCCGTCCTCGCTGACGACGATGCCGGTGCCGTATTCAACGGTCTTGCGCGGCGGCGGCCCGGCCAGCGGTCCCGACGGAAACGCGTTGAACGCGCTCGACATCGCGATCACGACCGGCTCGACCGTATTCTCTGTCGCCTGGTCGTAGAGGATCGTCATGGTGCGGACCTCGTCACCCTTGAAGGTGCCGCGGACGTAGAACTTCTTCTGGCCCTGCAAGCCCGACAGCACGAAGAAATCCGGCTTCACCACGGTGTAATCGACCTTGCGGCCGGACGGCTCCTTCTCGAGATCGGCGAGCTTGGCCGAGGTCGGGCTCACTTCCTTGCGGCGGCTGAGAACCACCTGCACCGTCCCTGTCGGCGAGGTCCATTTCGAGCCGTTGGCGTCGCTTGCCTGCTGCGGCACCAGCTTGCCGGGAATGCCGAGCCGGGCGCCGCTGGTCGGCTCCGTCACGATCTTCCAGCCGACGCTCTCCTGCTTCTTGCGTGCCGCCTCAGTGAGCGCGGTGCGCTCCTGCGGATTGAGCACGCCGGTCGGCTTGCCGCCCTTGGCCTTCTGGTACTCCTTGATGGCGTTGACCATGCGCTCGCTGACGTCGCCGGTGATGGCGCCGTTATATTGTCCGACCCAGGCGAGGTCGGACTGGAGCGCCAGCCGCTCGGCTTTGGCCATGCCATCGGCCGTCGCGGACGGCGTCTGCATCGCAGGGGGCTTGACCGGAACGGTCTGGACCGTTTTCGGGGTGGCGCCTGGCACTTGGGGCGTCGTCATCTGGGCGTGCGCGCCCGTGGCAGCCGCCAACATCAGTGTTGCCGCAAGCATCGATCTCATGACAAATCCAGCCAGCCCGTTGAACGCCAAAACATTGAAAAGCATGCGATTGAAGCACATCTCGTTGGTCGCGAACAATGTTGCGGTGGTTCAGTGGCGTAGAGGCCGCGAGCTGAGATCCTCATCCTGAGGAGCGGCCTCGAGGCCGCGTCTCGAAGGATGGCCGCGGCGAAATCGGGACCTGCATGGTTCGAGACGGCGCTTTGCGCCTCCTCACCATGAGGGTTGAGAGCGGCGGCTTGGTAGGAGAGGCGTACGACGATGCTGAGCCCGGACGAACTCGAACGCTATGCCCGCCACATCGTGTTGCGCGACGTCGGCGGCCCCGGCCAGGCGGCGCTGAAGCGGGCCTCGGTGCTGGTGATCGGCGCCGGCGGGCTCGGCGCGCCCGCGCTGATGTATCTGGCCGCCGCCGGCGTTGGCACGCTCGGCGTGGTCGACGACGACGTGGTGTCGCTGTCCAACCTGCAGCGTCAGGTGATCCATACGACGCCCGATATCGGGCGGCACAAGGTCGAGAGTGCCGCCGAGCGGATCGCGGCGCTCAACCCACATGTCCGCTTCATCGGTCACGCCACCTGGCTCAACGCGGATAACGCGCTCGGCCTGATCGGCGATTACGACCTGGTGCTCGACGGCTCCGACAATTTCTCGACGCGCTATCTCGTTTCCGATGCCTGCTTCTTCGCCAAGCGGCCGCTGATATCAGCGGCGCTCGGCACCTTCGACGGCTCGCTGACCACCATCCGCGCGCATGAGACGAACGAGCAGGGCGAGTGCAATCCGACCTACCGCTGCCTGTTTCCGGAAGCGCCGCCGCCCGGCACGGTGCCGGCCTGTGCAGAGGCCGGCGTCATGGGCGCGCTCGCGGGCGTGCTCGGCTCGATGATGGCGCTGGAGGCCATCCGCGAGATCGTCGGCTTCGGCGACGGCCTCGTCGGCCGCCTCCTGATGATCGATGCGCGCGCGATGCGCTTCGAGACGCTGCGCTATTCACGCGATCCCGCCAATCCGCTCAACGGCGACGGGCCCGTGTTCGAAGACTTGAGCATCCACCGCGAGTAGGACACCGGCCCAAAATTCGGGCGGCACCGAGAGCACTATGCGAACAGTAGAACTCGACGCCAGTACTTGGAAAACAGCTCAGGATTTTCGATCGAGTCTCAAGGCAGCGATAGGGGCGCCGGAGTGGCATGGCGACATTGTGGCTGCCTTTTTGGATTCCATCTTCGGGGGCGGAATGAACGCACTCAAGCCCCCTTACATCATCAAGATCGTAAACACGGCCGGCCTCGCACCAGACGTTATGGAGCTGATCCGAGACCTTTCGTCACGCATGGAGGAGACGCGAAGACGTCGATTTGCACGTACAGGTGAGGACGTGGCGGCTAGTCTTGAAAACGCGAGCTAGGTTCAATTTGCCCGGAAGCACGTAGGAGAAACCATCCGTCCGTCGGAGCACCGCCTCACAGCATGCTCGGCAGCACGCGGTCCGGCGGCTTGTGGGCGTCGAGGAAGGTGCGGATGTTGATGATCACCTTCTCGCCCATCTCGACGCGGCCTTCGATCGTGGCCGAGCCCATATGCGGCAGCAGCGTCACCTTGCCGGCTCTGGCGAGCCGCACCAGCTTCGGATTGACCGCGGGCTCGTGCTCGTAGACGTCGAGGCCGGCGCCGCCGATCTCGCCGCCTTCGATCAGCTTGATCAGCGTGTCCTCGTCGGTGACCTCGCCGCGCGCAGTGTTGACGATATAGGCGTCTTTCCGGATCAGCTTCAGCCGCCGCGCCGAGAGCAGGTGATAGGTCGCCGGCGTGTGCGGACAGTTCACCGAGATGATGTCCATCCGCGCCAGCATCTGGTCGAGGCTTTCCCAATAGGTCGCCCCTAGCTCCTCGGCGATCACGGGGGCGACGGGACGGCGATTGTGATAGTGGATCTGCAGGCCGAAGGCGCGGGCGCGGCGCGCCACCGCCTGGCCGATGCGGCCCATGCCGATGATGCCGAGGCGTTTGCCTCCGATGCGGTGACCGAGCATCCAGGTCGGCGACCAGCCGGCCCAGGGCTTGCCTTCGGTCAGGATCGAGGCGCCTTCGATCATGCGCCTGGGCACCGCGAGGATTAGCGCCATGGTCATGTCGGCGGTGTCTTCGGTCAGCACCTTCGGCGTGTTGGTGACGGTGATGCCGCGGGCATGGGCGGCTGCGACGTCGATATTGTCGACGCCATTGCCGAAATTGGCGATCAGGCGGAGCTTGCAGTCGGGCTGGTTGACGACCTCGGCGCTGATGTGATCGGTCACGGTCGGAACCAGCACGTCGGCGGTGCGGGCGGCTTCCGCGATCTGCTCGGGCGACATCGGCGTGTCGTCGAGATTGATCCGCGCATCGAACAGCTCGCGCATCCGCGTCTCGATCGAATCCGGCAGCTTGCGCGTCACCACGACGAGGGGCTTTTTCTTCACCGACATGTCCTGCTCTCATGAGACATCGCAGGCCGCCTCTGTCGCCAAAGGCCGGTCGTTGAGGCCTCATTAACCCGGTTGTTCGACACTGCCCTTGCCGTGTCCGTCCCCGGCGTTTCCTCCAAGCTCACCCGACATTTCCGGCCGGAAAATCGGGGCCAATTGGTTGCTCAAGTGCCCGTTCTCTCTAGCAGAAGGCCGGGCCAAGACAAGAACCACGGCTCAAGGCTTGGAACCCGCGTGGGGCGGGGAGAAGGGGCAGGCGCGGCAGGGTTTTGGAATTTGGGGTGAGGGCCCGGTGTGCCGGGTCTTCGAAGGAGACGGGTTGATGGCGTTGGGGCGTTTTTGTTGGGTGATGGCGCTCGTTTGCACCTGGTTGAGCGCCTCGGTCGGGCCCTCGCATGCGGCGAAGGACAATACCCCGCAGACCACCAGCGGCTTGCCGGTGCCGCGCTATGTCAGCCTCAAATCGGATCACGTGAACGTCCGCGCCGGCCCGACCAAGGACAATGACGTCGCCTGGGTCTACACCCGTGCCGGCCTGCCGGTCGAAATTACCGCCGAGTTCGAGAATTGGCGCCGGGTGCGCGATTCCGAAGGCGCCGAGGGCTGGGTCTATCATTCGCTGCTGTCGGGCCGCCGCACCGCGGTCGTCACCATGAAGCACAAGGACGATCTGGCTCCGATCTATGACCGGCCCGATCCCGACAGCGCGGTTGCGGCCAAGCTCCAGGCCGGCGTCGTCACCCAGGTCAAGAAATGCGCCGCAGGCTGGTGCCGCGTCGTCGGTAATGGATTCGACGGCTGGATCCAGCAGGAGCGCCTCTGGGGCGTCTATTCGGACGAGCAGGTCAACTGACGCCGTCGGGCGGCGGAGCAATCTGCCGCCCCAACGTCATGCCCGGGCTTGTCCCGGGCATCCACGCTCTTCTGACTAGTCCCAAAACGTGCATGGCCGGGACATAGGCGAGCGCAAGCGACGCCGTCCCTTTGGACGGCTATGCCCGGCCATGACGACCAAATCAGTGATGCAGGATTAGCTCAGCGCTTCTTGCGCAGGCGCACGACCATGTCGATGCGGGAGATCTCGTAGCCCTCGGGCACCTCCGGCATCTTGGACAGCGCCAGATGCGGATCCTCGATGTCGACCAGCTCGTGGCTGTTCTCGAGATAATAGTGGTGGTGGGTGGTGACGTTGGTGTCGAAATAGGTCTTCGTGCCGTCGACGCTGACCTGGCGCAGCAGGCCGGCATCGGTGAGCTGGTTCAGCGTGTTGTAGACGGTCGCCAGCGACACCGGGACCTTGGCGAGGGTGGCTTCCTCGTAGAGCATTTCAGCCGTGAGGTGGCGTGCGCCCTTGCCGAACAGCAGCCAGCCCAGCGCCATGCGCTGGCGCGTCGGCCGCAACCCCGCGGACTGCAGCATTTCGTTGACGTCGTGCCAGGGACACCCGGTCAGGGCCGGCTGGCGGCCGGACAGGAGGGCCGCGGCATGGTCGTCGTCGTGTTGGGACGCGGTATTCTCGTTCATTTCCAGATTTCGGGCACGCGTGAACAATATCTCCCTGTAACATAAGAAGAGAAAGATGCAGATGCAAGTTTCTCGCAACTAGAGACGTTCTAATTAGGCTCGGAACCGGTTGGGGGAGCCCGTCATTTTACCTTCATCTCTGCGCTTTGCTACCCGAAATGGCCTGTGTTAGAGAGCGCGCGGTTCCGCTTAGCCGATTTTGGCGCAGCCGGGCATGGAGGCCCGGTTGGCAATCCATGCGAAGCTTGCGCAAGTCGCGGCCGGCGGTGGCGATTGGCGGTCCGATCGAGACGGGCCCATTTTCGCCAGGAACGCCGCTCAATCGGAATTTGAACAGAGGCTCGTGAATGCTGAACAGGCGCAATGGTTACGACTACGAAGATCTGCTGGCCTGTGCCCGCGGCGAGATGTTCGGCCCAGGCAACGCCCAGCTGCCGCTGCCGCCGATGCTGATGTTCGACCGCATCACCGACATCAACGACAATGGCGGTGAGTTCGGTAAGGGCCTGGTCCGCGCCGAGCTCGACGTGAAGCCCGACCTCTGGTTCTTCGGCTGCCACTTCAAGAATGATCCCGTCATGCCCGGCTGCCTCGGCCTCGATGCGCTGTGGCAGATGGTCGGCTTCTACCTCGGCTGGAGCGGGGGTGAAGGGCGCGGCCGGGCGCTTGGCCTGAGCGAGCTGAAGTTCGGCGGCCAGGTGCTGACCGACGCCCGCAAGGTTGTGTACAACGTCGATATCAAGCGCGTGATGCGTTCGAAGCTCGTGCTCGGCATCGCCGACGGGTGGCTTTCGGTCGATGACCAGATTATTTATCGCGCCAAGGATCTGAAGGTCGGCCTGTTCAAGCAGGGCACGAGCCTGGGCTGAGCGCATCACCACGAAGACAACGATTGAGGCGAGGCTGTCATGAGGCGGGTTGTGGTCACCGGGATGGGCATCGTCTCGTCGATCGGAAACAACACCCAGGAAGTGCTTGCGAGCCTTCACGAGGCGAAGTCGGGCATTTCGCGGGCTGAGAAATATGCCGAGCTCGGCTTCCGTTCGCAGGTGCAAGGCGAGCCGTCGCTCGATCCGTCGACGGTGGTCGACCGCCGCGCGATGCGCTTCCTCGGCCAGGGCGCGGCGTGGAATCACATCGCGATGGAGCAGGCGATCCAGGATTCCGGCCTGTCGCCCGACGAAGTCTCCAACATCCGCACCGGCATCATCATGGGCTCCGGCGGTCCCTCGGCGCGCACCATCGTCGAAGCCGCCGACATCACCCGCTCCAAGGGGCCGAAGCGCGTCGGCCCGTTTGCGGTGCCGAAGGCGATGTCGTCCACGGCATCCGCGACGCTCGCGACCTGGTTCAAGATCAAGGGCGTGAACTATTCGATCTCCTCGGCCTGCGCGACTTCGAACCATTGCGTCGGCAATGCCTATGAGACCATCCAGATCGGCAAGCAGGACGTCATCTTCGCCGGCGGTTGCGAGGAGCTGGACTGGTCGCTGTCGGTGCTGTTCGACGCCATGGGCGCGATGTCCTCGAAGTACAACGACACGCCGGCCACGGCCTCGCGTCCCTACGATCTCAATCGCGACGGCTTCGTCATCGCCGGCGGCGCCGGCGTGTTGGTGCTGGAGGAGCTCGAGCATGCCAAGGCGCGCGGCGCGCGCATCTATGGCGAGGTGGTCGGCTATGGCGCGACCTCTGATGGCCACGACATGGTGGCGCCGTCGGGCGAAGGCGCCGAGCGCTGCATGCGCATGGCGATGTCGACGGTGAAAACCAAGGTCGACTACATCAACCCGCACGCGACCTCGACGCCGGCCGGCGATCCGCCGGAGATAGAGGCGATCCGCAAAGTATTCGGCGTCGGCGAGAAGTGCCCGCCGATCTCGGCGACCAAGGCGCTGACCGGCCATTCGCTCGGCGCCACCGGCGTGCAGGAAGCGATCTATTCGCTGCTGATGATGAACAACGGCTTCATCTGCGAGAGCGCGCACATCCAGGAGCTCGACCCCGTGTTCGCCGACATGCCGATCGTGCGCAAGCGCATCGACAACGCCAAGATCGGCACCGTGCTGTCGAACTCCTTCGGCTTCGGCGGCACCAACGCCACGCTGGTGTTCAGCCGGCTGGATGCGTGATCTCTGACTTTGTCATGCCCCGCCTAGTGCGCAATTGCGCACGGGGGGCGGGGCATCCAGTACGCCGCGGCTTCTCTATTTATCACGACGGTCTCTGGAATACTGGATCGCCCGCCTGCGCGGGCGATGACGTCGAAAATAGGAGCGATGGCGGCAATGGAAGGTTTGATGAAAGGCAAGCGCGGTCTGATCATGGGCATCGCCAATGATCATTCCATCGCCTGGGGCATGGCGCGGACGCTTCATGCCCATGGCGCCGAGCTTGCCTTCACCTTCCAGGGCGAGGCGCTCGGCAAGCGCGTCAAGCCGCTGGCGGAGCAGCTCGGCGTCGATCTGGTGCTGCCTTGCGACGTCGAGGACATCGCCAGCGTCGATGCCACCTTCGCGGTGCTCCGCGAAAAGTGGGGCAAGCTCGACTTCGTGATCCACGCGATCGGCTTTGCCGACAAGAACGAGCTGAAGGGCCGCTATGCCGACACCAGCCGCGAGAATTTCTCGCGCACCATGGTGATCTCCTGCTTCTCGTTCACGGAGGTCGCAAAGCGCGCCGCCGAGCTGATGACGGAGGGGGGCAGCATGATCACGCTGACCTTCGGCGCCTCGGAGCGCGCGATGCCGAACTACAACGTGATGGGCGTGGCCAAGGCGGCGCTGGAGGCCTCCGTGCGCTATCTCGCCGCCGATTTCGGACCGCGCGGCATCCGCGTCAATGCGATCTCCGCAGGCCCTATCCGCACCCTCGCCGGCTCCGGTATCGGTGAGGCGCGCGCAATGTTCGCCTTCATGCAGAAGCACGCGCCGCTCCGCCGCGGCGTCACGCTCGACGAACTCGGCGGCTCGGCGTTGTATCTGCTGTCCGATCTTTCCGGCGGCGTGACCGGCGAGATCCATTATGTGGATTCCGGCTACAACGTCATCCTGATGCCGCGGCCGGACGATTTGAAGGCATCGGAATAGCTTCGTAGCCTGGATGGAGCGCAGCGAAATCCGGGACAGGCTCATCCCCGGATGCGATTGCCCCGGATTGCGCTGCGCTCCATCCGGGCTACTGCAGCTACTTCGCTTTGCCTACCCTACGAGAGCTTGCTTAACCCGCCGCGATCTTCTCCGCGCGCTGGAACGCCGGCCGCGCCGTGCAGCGCGCGAGATAGGCATCGAACGCGGGGCGCGACGGCACCATCTTGAACAGGCGGACCGCGAAATTCAGGCCGGCGCCGATCACGACGTCGGCGGCGGAAAATTCCTCGCCGAGAATCCACGGACCCTTTTCGAGCGCGGCTTCCAGCACGTCGAACACCTGCGTGGCGCTGCCCCAGGCCGCCGTTGAGGTCGGGATCTCGATCTTGGTGAAGATCTGGGTGATGGCCGGCTCGATGCAGCCCGGAGAGAAGAACAGCCATTGCAGATAGCGCGCGCGGCGCGGGTCGGTCACGGCGGGTGCGAGCTTGGTCTCGGGATAGCGGTCGGCGATGTAGGCGCAGATCGCCGCGGCTTCGGCGAGCGCGGCATCGCCGTCGGTCAGCGCCGGCACCTTGCCCATCGGGTTGATCTTCAGATAGTCCGGCGCCTTCTGCGCGCCGGTCGAGATGTCGGTCAGCACGCGCTCATAGGGCAGGCCGCTCTCCTCCATCAGCCAGAGCGTCGTGAACGAGCGCGAGCGGGGCGACCAATAGAGCTTGATCATGGCGGGAACCTTTATTGCTGGAGCAGCTGAGGTAGCGTTTTGTCGAGACTCGTCGTCAGCAGCGTGCGGACACCATCGCGCAGCGCTTGGTTGCCCGCCACCTCGTTGGCAGACGCCGGAAAGGCCGTCTCATCCAATTCCTTGTTGGGGCCGCTGATCGGGTTGATCCCGATCAAGCGTGACATCATGGGTTCGGCATCCGTTGACGCCGCGCCCTTCTTGACGACCTCGAACGACTGTCCGTCGTACACGGTGATATAGGTCAGCGCGAACAGGAACGTGCGTCGCTTGATGGGATTGCCCCACTTCACGATGCCAAATCCTTCGACGGATTGATTCGTGTTGCTGAAGCCGTTCTGAAATCTCTCGACCAGGACATAGAGCTGACATTTGGTGCCTGCCGCGCTCTGCTGAACGAATTCCTGCCGCTCCTGGTTTCGTCTCAGCATCGGCGATCCGGATCCGCCAGCCTGCGCCCAGGCGCTCGGTGAATAAGCGAGGCGCTTGACAGATTTGCCGGCTGCGGCCGCGCGAACCCGCGACATGACGATGTCATCAAGTCCCCAGCCATCGATCGCGACGGGCACGTACTCGTTGCCAAACATGGTGAAGCCAACCTGCTGAACACCGAACCGGTTGCCGACGACGGAAATGAGACCAATCCCGCACGGTCCTGCATCCGCAGCGACAGCCTGTTTGGAGCTCGGGGCGGCTTTCGGCGTGGTGCTCTTGGCTGGCCGAGCCGGCGATGGAGCGGATTGGGCCGCCGCGCCTGCGATGAGCCCTAACAGAAAGATCGTAGTCAAGCAGATGCGAAACATGGGACGGCTGATGCAGGTTGCGGTTTCCAGGATATTCTCATCGACGAGAGACATCTACTAGTGCGCGCCGATGACAACCGCAAGGTGAAGACCCGCTCGTCCTACCCGCCGCCTGGCCATTGCCGCTTCCACCGGTAACACTTCATCACGAACCCGTTCGACGGCTCGATCTCTTCCTTCTCGAACACAAAACCTTCGCGCTCGTACCAGCGCCAGGCCTTCTCGTTCTCGCGGACGCAGCGCAGATAGATCTCGTCGGGCATTTGCGTGCGCGTGAAAGCGAGCAATTGCCGGCCGAGCGATCGGCCCTGATGGGCAGGCGCGACGAACAGCATGTCGAGATAGAGCTTCGGCAGGTGCAGCGCGAGCATCGCTCCGATCGTGCCGCGATCGTCGGCGACGAACAGGCTCCAGCCGTTCTCGATCTCGCGCTTGATGCGCGCACGCAAATTGGCCAGCAGGAAGTCGCTGGCTTCGCCGAGCCCGGTCGAGACCCAGCTCTCCATCCAGACGCGGCCGATCTCGTCGTATTCGTCGGAGCGGGCGAGGCGGATGACCGGATGCGACATGAGCCAGTCAAGCCTTCTGGCCGCGCAGGGATTGCCGCGCGCGCACCTTGCCCGCGGACAGGCACACCACCTCGGAGATCTGCAGCAGCTGCCGCGACAGCGGGCTGGTCTTGCGCCAGACCATGCCGATGGTTCGCGACGGCTCGGGGTCGCGGAAGCGCGCCAGCGAGACCGAGGCGGAGCGCGTCTCCACCGGCACCGCCATCTCCGGGATCAACGTGACGCCGATGCCGGCGCTGACCATCTGCACCAGCGTCGATAGCGAGTTCGCATCGAGCATCTCGCGCGGCGGCGCGGCCTGCATGTTGCAGAAGGAGAGCGCCTGGTCGCGGAAACAGTGCCCTTCCTCGAGCAGCAGAAGCCGCATCTCGCGCATCATCTCGCGCGACGGCACCGGCGTGCCTTCATCGGCGCCCGGCCGCACCAGCAGAAACTTCTCCTCGAACAGCGCGACCTCGGTGAGCGAGGGCTCCGACACCGGCAGCGCCACGATGGCGGTGTCGAGCCGGCCCTCCACCAGCTCCTGGATCAGCCGCGGCGTCATGGTCTCGCGCACGCGGATGTCGAGCTCCGGGTGCATGCGCGTGAGGTTCTTGGTGATCTTGGGCAGCAAATAGGGCGCGATGGTCGGGATCATGCCGATGCGCAGGCGGCCGGCGAAGCGGTCCTGCGAAGCGCGCGCGAAATCGCCGAGCTCGTCGACCGAGCGCAGGATGTCGCGGACCCGTTGCGCCAGCTCCTCGCCGAACCGGGTCAGCGCGACCTGGCGCGCGCTGCGCTCCAGCAACAGGCCGCCGAGCGTCTCCTCCAGTTCCTTGATCTGCATCGACAGCGCCGGCTGCGAGATCGAGCAGGCCTCGGCGGCACGGCCGAAATGGCCGTGGCGCGCCAGCGCATCGAAATACCGGAGCTGGCGCAGCGTCAGATTGATCATCAGAAAATCCTATCGCAGCGATCACTAAAGTCAACTTCCCCTGATAGGACGCGACGCTTAGAGTGGTTCTACCTGGCCAAGGGCGCGAGTTCGACGCCGCCAGAGGAGGTATTCATGGACGACACTTCGAAGTGCCCGTTTTCGGGCGGAAAACCCACGCGCTCAAACCGCGATTGGTGGCCGACGCAGCTCAACATCGAGGTGCTGCACAAGAATTCCGACAAGTCCGATCCGATGGACAAGGACTTCGATTACGCCAAGGAGTTCAAGTCGCTCGACCTGAACGCGGTCATCAAGGACCTGACCGCGTTGATGACGGATTCTCAGGAATGGTGGCCGGCCGACTTCGGCCACTATGGCGGCCTCATGATCCGCATGGCCTGGCACAGCGCCGGCACCTATCGCACCACCGACGGCCGCGGCGGCGCCGGCGCCGGTCAGCAGCGTTTCGCCCCGCTCAACTCCTGGCCCGACAACGCCAATCTCGACAAGGCGCGCCGTCTGCTCTGGCCGATCAAGCAGAAATACGGCCAGAAGATTTCCTGGGCCGACCTGATGGTGCTCGCCGGCAACGTCGCGCTCGAATCGATGGGCTTCAAGACCTTTGGTTTCGCCGGCGGTCGCGTCGACGTCTGGGAGCCGGAAGAGCTCTATTGGGGGCCGGAAGGCACCTGGCTCGGTGATGAGCGCTACAGCGGCGAGCGCCAGCTCGCCGAGCCGCTCGGCGCGGTGCAGATGGGCCTCATCTACGTCAATCCGGAAGGCCCGAACGGCAAGCCGGATCCGGTCGCCGCGGCCAAGGACATCCGCGAGACCTTCGCCCGCATGGCGATGAACGACGAGGAGACCGTCGCGCTGATCGCTGGCGGCCACAGCTTCGGCAAGACCCATGGCGCCGGCGATCCCTCGCTGGTCGGTCCAGAACCGGAAGCCGGTGCGCTTGAAGACCAGGGCCTCGGCTGGAAGAGCAAGCATGGGGCGGGCCACTCCGCCGACTCCATCACCAGCGGTCTGGAAGTGACCTGGACGAAGACGCCGACGAAGTGGAGCAACAACTTCTTCGAAAATCTCTTCAACTTCGAATGGGAGCTGACGAAGAGCCCGGCCGGCGCTCAGCAATGGACCGCCAAGAACGCCGAAGCGATCATTCCGGACGCGTTCGATCCGTCGAAGAAGCATCGGCCGACCATGCTGACGACCGACCTCTCGCTGCGCTTCGATCCCGCATATGAGAAGATCTCGCGTCGCTTCCTGGAGAACCCGGATCAGTTCGCGGACGCCTTCGCCCGTGCCTGGTTCAAGCTCACCCATCGCGACATGGGTCCGATCCAGCGCTATCTCGGCCCGCTGGTGCCGAAGGAGACGCTGATCTGGCAGGATCCGATCCCCGCCGTGAACCACGAGCTGGTCAGTGAGCAGGACATCGCGGCCCTCAAGTCGAAGATCCTGGCCTCGGGCCTGACGGTGCCGGAGTTGGTCTCGACGGCCTGGGCCTCGGCCTCGACGTTCCGCGGCTCGGACAAGCGCGGCGGCGCCAACGGTGCGCGCATCCGCCTTGCTCCGCAGAAGGACTGGGAGGTCAACGAGCCGGCTCAGCTCGCCAAGGTGCTCGGCAAGCTCGAAGCGATCCAGAAGGACTTCAACGCCTCATCCGGCGCCAAGAAGGTCTCGCTCGCCGACCTGATCGTGCTCGGCGGCACCGCCGCCGTCGAGAAGGCTGCCAAGGATGCCGGCGTCGACGTCAAGGTCGGCTTCACGCCGGGCCGCATGGATGCTTCGCAGGAGCAGACCGATGCGGCCTCCTTCGCCCCGCTGGAGCCGCGAGCCGATGGCTTCCGCAACTACATCGGCAAGCGGCATCAGTTCATGCAGCCCGAAGAGGCCCTCGTCGACCGCGCCCAGCTGCTGCGGCTGACCGGTCCGGAGATGACGGTGCTGGTCGGTGGCCTGCGTGTGCTCGGCGCCAATGCCGGCGGGTTGAAGCACGGCGTCTTCACCTCGAAGGTGGGAACGCTAAGCAACGACTATTTCGTCAACCTGCTCGACATGAGCACGCAGTGGGCACCGCCCGGTGCGGACGGCGTCTACGAAGGCCGCGACCGCAAGACCAACACCGTCAAGTGGACCGCAACGCGCGTCGATCTGATCTTCGGCTCGCACTCGCAGCTTCGCGCCTTCGCCGAGGTCTATGCCACCTCGGACTCCAAGGAGAAGTTCGTGAAGGACTTTGCGAAAGCCTGGACCAAGGTGATGAACCTCGACCGCTACGACATCGCGGCGCGATCCTGATCGGGGGCCCGCAAACAAAAGGGCGGCCGAGAGGCCGCCCTTTTTTCATCATCCCGGATCGGCGTTACACGTCGAGTGTGCCGGCCTTCGCGGCAGCGTAGCGCTCGCCCACCGCCTTCCAGTTCACCGTATTCCACCATGCCTTGAGATAATCGGCGCGCCGGTTCTGGTAGTTCAGATAGTAGGCGTGCTCCCAGACGTCATTGCCGAGCAGCGCCCGCTTGCCGTCCATCATCGGATTGTCCTGGTTGGGTCGCGTTTCGATGGCGAGCTTGCCATCCTTGCTGACAGTCACGAACACCCAGCCCGAGCCGAAGACCCGTCCGCCGGCAGCGTTGAAGTCGGCTTGCAATTTCTCCATGCCACCGAGATCGCTGTCGATCGCGGCGAGCAGGGCGCCTTCCGGCTTGCCGCCGTTCGGTCCCATGATCTGCCAGAACATCGTGTGGTTGGCGTGGCCTCCCATGTTGTTGCGGACGCCGGTGCGGATCGCGTCGGGTACGGCGCCGAGATTGCCGAGCACCTCGCCGACCGGCTTTCCAGCGATCTGCGGATTGTCCTTCGCGAAATTGTTCAGGTTGGTGACGAACGCCTGATGATGTCGGTCGTGGTGGATTTCCATCGTCTTGGCATCGATATGCGGTTCCAGCGCATTCGCCGGATAGGCCAAAGGATCGAGCTTGAACGGCCCTGCGGCGGCTTGCGCAAACGCCATGCGCGGGGCAGCGGCAGCCGCGACGAGGCCGGTTGCAGTGAACATGAGGCGGCGCCGGGATATGGACGTCATTTGGTTCTCCTGTCTTGGGACGATCCGCTGATGAAGCGTACGGCGGTACGATAGTTACGCAACACCAACCATTCCGGGTTTCGAACGCGGTCACTCCGACGCTGCGGCGGAAGCGCGCATGGCCCGCGATGATGCAGGCGGCACGGCAAAGAAAAAGGGCGGCCTCTCGGCCGCCCTTCGCGTTTCCGGACTGTCGCGAGGCCTTACTCGCCGGCGGCTTCGCGCGGGGCCTTCTCGCCCTCGCCGCCCTTGTCCTTGCCTTCGAGGTCTTCGCCCGTGGTCTGGTCGACCACCTTCATCGACAGGCGGGTCTTGCCGCGATCGTCGAAGCCGAGCAGCTTGACCTTGACCTTGTCGCCTTCCTTGACGACGTCGGAGGTCTTCTGCACGCGGTTGGCCGCGAGCTGGCTGATGTGGACGAGACCATCCTTGGAACCGAAGAAGTTCACGAAGGCGCCGAACTCCATCACCTTGACGACAGTGCCGTCATAGATCTGGCCGACTTCCGGATCGGACGCGATCGACTTGATCCACTTGATCGCCGCCTTCATCGCCTCGCCGTCGCTGGAGGCGACCTTCACGGTGCCGTCATCCTCGATGTTGACCTTGGCGCCGGTCTTCTCGACGATCTCGCGGATCACCTTGCCGCCGGTGCCGATCACCTCGCGGATCTTGTCGGTGGCGATCTTGAAGGTCTCGATGCGCGGCGCATATTCGCCGAGCTCGGCGCGGGCCGCGGTGAGGGCCTTGGCCATCTCGCCGAGGATATGGATGCGGCCGTCCTTGGCCTGAGCCAGCGCGACCTTCATGATCTCTTCGGTGATGCCCTCGATCTTGATGTCCATCTGGAGCGAGGTGATGCCCGCTTCCGTGCCGGCGACCTTGAAGTCCATGTCGCCGAGATGGTCCTCGTCGCCGAGGATGTCCGAGAGAACCGCAAAGCGCTTGTCTTCGAGGATCAGGCCCATCGCGATGCCCGCGGTCGGCCGCTTCAGCGGCACGCCCGCATCCATCAGCGCCAGCGAGGCGCCGCAGACCGAAGCCATCGAGGACGAGCCGTTGGACTCGGTGATCTCCGAGACCACGCGCGTGGTGTAGGGGAATTCATGGTGCGGCGGCAGCACCGGACGAATCGCGCGCCAGGCCAGCTTGCCGTGGCCGATCTCGCGGCGCTTGGTGCCGCCGAGGCGGCCGGTCTCGCCGACCGAATAGGGCGGGAAGTTGTAGTGCAGCAGGAACGTTTCCTTGTAGGTTCCGGACAGCGCGTCGATGTACTGCTCGTCCTCGCCGGTGCCGAGCGTGGTCACGACCATCGCCTGGGTCTCGCCGCGGGTGAACAGCGCCGAGCCGTGGGCGCGGGGCAGCACGCCGACTTCGGCGACGATGTTGCGCACCGTCTTGCTGTCGCGGCCGTCGATGCGCTTGCCGGTGTCGAGGATGTTCCAGCGAACGATCTTGGCCTCGAGCTCCTTGAACACGCCGGCGACACGGAGCTTGTCGTATTTCGGCTCCTGGCCCTCCGGGAAGTAGTGGGCCATCACCTTTTCCTTGGCGACGCCGACTGCGGCATAACGCTCCTGCTTGATCGGAATCGCGTAGGCGGCGCGCAGCTCCTGCTCGACCAGGCCGAGCATCTCCTTCTCGAGCGCGGCGTTGTCGATGACGGTGACTTCGCGCGGCTCCTTGGCGGCCTTCTCGGCGAGCTCGATGATCGCGTTGATGACAGGCTGGAAGTGGCGGTGACCGAACATCACCGCGCCGAGCATGATGTCTTCGTTCAGTTCCTTGGCTTCCGATTCCACCATCAGCACGGCGTCGGCAGTGCCGGCGACGACGAGGTCGAGCTGGGTGTCGACCATCTCGTCGAGCGTCGGATTGAGAATGAACTCGTCGTTGGCGAAGCCGACACGGGCTGCGCCGATCGGGCCCTTGAACGGCACGCCGGACAGCGTCAGCGCCGCGGAGGCCGCGACCATCGCCACGACGTCGGGATCGTTCTCCATGTCGTGCGACAGCACGGTGACGATCACCTGGGTCTCGTTACGCCAGCCGTCGACGAACAGCGGGCGGATCGGTCGGTCGATCAGGCGGGAGACCAGCGTCTCCTTCTCGGTCGGACGGCCCTCGCGCTTGAAATAGCCGCCGGGAATGCGGCCCGCAGCGTAGGCCTTTTCCTGGTAATCGACGGTCAGCGGCAGGAAGTCGACGCCTTCGCGCGGCGCCTTCGCCGCGACGACGGTGGCGAGCACCACGGTCTCGCCATAGGTGGCGACGACGGCGCCGTCGGCCTGGCGGGCGATCTTGCCGGTTTCGAGCTTGAGTGGGCGTCCGCCCCAGTCGATTTCGACTGAATGCTTATTGAACATAGAGGTCTTCTTTCATGGGTTCTCGAAAGAAGGGACGGCTCTCGAAAAACAAAAACCATGCGCAAGATTGCGGGACGCTGATCGGAGCGGATGATCAGCGTCCTGCGATCCTGCCATGGTTTTTGGATGTCGGATGGCGTCCATCCTTTCGGGTCATACGGGCGCCTTGCCCGTTGTGCCCAGCCGCCGGATTGCTGCTGGACTGTCAGTCGGCACGACTGCGAACACCGAACCGCGGTCTTCGCCGTTCATGCCCGGATGCCGGCCGCCGACGACCTGCATCCGACGTGCGCGCAACCTCGATCAAAAAGCTTAAAACAAGCGCTTTCGTTCGAAACCACGCGCGAAAACGCGCGCCGGTGGCGCGCGCAGGAACTCTTAACGACGAATATTGTGCTTCTCGAGCAGCGCCTTGTACCGCGCCTCGTCCTTCTTCTTGAGATAGTCGAGGAGCGAGCGGCGGGTCGAGACCAGCTTCAAGAGGCCGCGACGCGAATGGTTGTCCTTCACGTGGGTCTTGAAATGGTTGGTGAGGTTGTTGATGCGTTCCGACAGGATCGCGACCTGAACCTCGGGCGAGCCGGTGTCGCCGGCCTTGGTGGCATTCGTCTTGATGACTTCCGCTTTGCGTTCTGCGGCAATCGACATCGTCAATTTCTCTCGTTGCGACCGGGGCTGGCAGTCAGGCCGGTCAGGTTGAACACACGCTTGGGGATGATTTCGCCATTGCCAACTTCGGCAAGCGCCAAAAGACGGCCTGCCACCGTGACATAGACTGTGCCGCTACAAGTGGGCGCATCCCGTCCGCGCAACAAAACGGCCTGGCCCCGATGGAGCCTTGCCGCATCAGCCCGAGTGACGGCCAGTGCCGGGATGTCGTCCAGCGCGGTCTCAACGGGCAAAAGCGCGTCGGCGAGGCTGCCCTCGCCGGACGCGGCTCTATCGCACAAAGCCTCCAACTGATCCAGCGGAATCATGTCGTTTTCGCCAAATGGGCCGACCAGGGTCCGCCTCAGCGCGCAGATATGGCCGTAAGTGCCGAGAATCCGGCCCATATCGCGGGCGAGCGCCCGCACATAGGTGCCCTTGCCGCACTCGGCCTCGAACACGGCCCGGTCGTTATCTGGTTGATCGACAAGGGTTAAATGGTGAATCTCGACCGGGCGGGGCGCCAGTTCCACAACCTCGCCGTCGCGGGCGAGGTCATAGGCGCGCTCGCCCTGGACCTTGATCGCCGAATAGCGCGGCGGGATCTGCTCGATCACCCCGGTGAAGCGGGGCAGCAGGGCCAGGATGGCCTCCCGGCTCGGGCGCTGGTCCGAGGTCGCGGTCACCCGGCCCTCGATGTCGTCGGTATCGCGCTCCTCGCCCCAGCAGACCGTGAAGCGGTAGCGCTTGCGGCCGTCCATCACGAAGGGGACGGTCTTGGTGGCTTCCCCGAGCGCGATCGGCAAGCCCCCCGAGGCGAGCGGATCGAGCGTGCCGGCGTGTCCGGCGCGCTTGGCGTTGAACAGGCGCTTGAGCACGGCGACGGCCTGCGTCGAGGTCATGCCGATCGGCTTGTCGAGCACGACCCAGCCATGGACGTCGCGGCGGTCGCGGCGGACCTGGTTGCCCTTCTGCTGCTTGGCGCGCGGATCGTTGTTGACGCGGCGCGGCTCCTGATGCGGCTGCGAATTGCCGCCCATCTCCGCGAAATCGTTGGTCTGCGCGTCGCGCTGATCGGTGTCGTTGCCGCCGATCGTGCCGTGAGCGGGGTCCATGGTCATTGCTCTTCTTCCCGATCCGAATGCGGATCCTGTTCCAAATCCTTCTGCACCGCAGGCGTTCGCAAAAGCTTCTCGATCCGTTCCGCTTCGTCGAATCGTTCGTCGACGCGGAAGCGAATGTCAGGTGCAAATTTCAGGTTAACGCGCCGCGCGACCTCGCCGCGCAAGAACTTCTTGTTGCGCTCGAGCGCAGCGATGACGATCTCGGTGTCGCGGCCACCGAGCGGCATCACGTAGACCGTCGCGAGCTTCAGGTCGGGCGACATCCGCACCTCCGGCACGGTGATGATGTGACCTTCGAGGTCGGCATCATGCACATTGCCTTGCGCCAGAATATCGGCCATCGCGTGGCGAACCTGCTCGCCGACGCGCAACTGACGCTGCGAGCCGCCGGGCGCGGAACTCTTCTTCTGATGATGCCGTGGCATTTTCTGAAAATCACCTCGTCATGCCCGCATCTGGGACACGGGCATTGTCATTTGTCCTGTTGAAACGAAGAGGGGGTGGATGGCCGGAAACATCCGGCCATCGCACTCCCGCAATCTCAGTTCAAAAAGATCCGAACGCTTCGGTAAGATTTGGACTTACAGGGAGCGCTGGATCGTCTCCACGCGATAACACTCGATCACGTCACCGGCACGCATGTCGTGATAGTTCTCGAAGGCCATGCCGCATTCCTGGCCGGATTGGACTTCCTTCACTTCGTCCTTGAAGCGCTTCAGCGTCGACAGCTTGCCTTCGTGCACGACGACGTTGTCGCGGATGAGGCGCACATTGGCGCCGCGTTCCACGGTGCCGTCGGTGACGCGGCAGCCGGCAACCTTGCCGACCTTGGAGATGTTGAAGATCTCCAGGATTTCGGCATTGCCCAGCATGGTTTCGCGCAAGGTCGGCGCGAGCAGACCGCTCATCGCCTTCTTCACGTCGTCCACGAGGTCGTAGATGATGTTGTAGTAGCGGATCTCGATGCCGTTGCGCTTGGCGGCCGCAGCGGCCTCCTTGTTGGCGCGAACCGAGAAGCCGATGATCGCGGCGTTGAAGCCTTCGGCCAGCGTCACGTCGGATTCCGAGATGCCGCCGACGCCGGCATGCAGGATGCGGGCGGCGACCTCGTCGGTGCCGAGCTTCTCCAGCGAGCCGAGGATGGCTTCCAGCGAGCCCTGCACGTCGGCCTTGACGATCAGCGGGAATTCCTTGCGGCCCGCCGTCTTCAATTGCGACATCATCTGCTCGAGCGAGCCGCGCATGCCGGAGATCGAGGCTGCCGCGTTCTCGCGCTTCTGGTGCGCGCGGTAGCTGGTGACCTGGCGGGCGCGGGCTTCGTTCTCGACCACCGCGAGACGATCGCCGGCCTCGGGCGGGCCGTTGAAGCCGAGCACCTCGACCGGCACCGAGGGGCCGGCCTCCTGCACGGTCTCGCCCTGATCGGAGATCAGCGCGCGGACGCGGCCCATTTCGGCACCGGCGACGATGATGTCGCCGACGCGAAGCGTGCCGCGCTGCACCAGCACGGTCGCGACCGGACCGCGGCCGCGATCGAGCTTGGCCTCGATCACGGTGCCTTCGGCGGGACGCTCCGAATTGGTCTTCAGGTCGAGGATTTCAGCCTGCAGCGCGATCATCTCGAGCAGCTTGTCGAGATTGGTCTTGTTCTTGGCGGACACCTCGACGTCGACGACTTCGCCGCCGAAAGATTCCACCTGCACCTCGTGCTGGAGCAGCTCGGTGCGCACGCGCTCGGGCTTGGCATCGGGCTTGTCGATCTTGTTGATGGCAACGATGATCGGCACGCCTGCCGCCTTGGCGTGGTTAATGGCTTCGACTGTCTGCGGCATCACGCCGTCGTCGGCCGCGACCACCAGCACGACGATGTCGGTGACCTTGGCGCCGCGGGCGCGCATCGCGGTGAACGCTGCGTGGCCGGGCGTGTCGATGAAGGTGATCTTCTTGCCGGTTTCAGGCGATGTCACCTGATAGGCGCCGATGTGCTGGGTGATGCCGCCGGCTTCGCCGGAGACCACGTTGGCGTGACGGAGCGCGTCGAGCAGCGAAGTCTTGCCGTGGTCGACGTGGCCCATGACGGTCACCACGGGCGAACGGGTCTCGGTGTCGGT
The DNA here is from genome assembly GCF_003122645.1 of Bradyrhizobium sp. SUTN9-2. Taxonomy (NCBI): domain Bacteria; kingdom Pseudomonadati; phylum Pseudomonadota; class Alphaproteobacteria; order Hyphomicrobiales; family Nitrobacteraceae; genus Bradyrhizobium; species Bradyrhizobium sp. SUTN9-2. Next base: position 587,024 of record NZ_LAXE01000001.1, on the reverse strand, counting down.
CGAATCGTCGGTCGCGTCGAACAGACCTTCTTCAACGTCGGACGCGGCAACGCGCTTGACGGTGTGGCCAAGCTCTTCGGCAATCAGCTGCGCGGTGTCGGCGTCGATCACGTCGGTGATCTTGTGCATCGCGCCCTGCTTCATCAGCATGCGGATGACGTCGACCGCGCGCTCGGACATGCGGTTGGCGAGTTCCTGGATGGTGATCGCTTCCGGAATGACCACTTCGCGGATGAGCTTTTCCTTGGGCTCGTTCGAGGCGTGGCCCTTCAGGCGCTGGGTGCGGCGGCGGAACGAGGCGATCGAGCGCTCGCGCACCTCATCGGCATTGAGCGCGGTGACGACGGTCAGGCGGCCGCGCTCCTTCTGCGGGCCGGGCTTGTGGGTGGGCTTGGGGGCTACCACGGGACGCGCGGCGCCGCCGGGACCGCGGCGGATCTGGCGCGGCGCCTCGTCGTCGTCAGCTTCGGCCGCAACGGCGGGGCCGCGGCCGGCCGGTCCACCCGGACGCTGCGCGGTCGTGGTTGCAGGGCGCGCCGTCGTGGTTCCCGGACGTGCTGTGGTGGTGGTCCCAGGTCGGGACGCAGGCGCACCGGGGCGCGGTGCGGAGGCGGCCGGTACCGCGGCGGCGGGACGCGGT
>NZ_LAXE01000001.1:550707-586044 GCF_003122645.1 Bradyrhizobium sp. SUTN9-2 | reverse complement strand
TCCTCGGCCTTGCGGCGGGATTCGGCGGCTTCGCGCTCGGCGCGCTCGGCAGCCTCACGGGCGGCGCGGCGCTGGGCCTCTTCCTCGGCCTGGCGGCGTTCCTCGACCTCGCGCAGCTTGGCATCGGCGAGCGCACTGGCGCGGGCCGAACGCTCATCCTCGGTGAGGGTACGAAGCACCACGCCGGAACCGGCGTTGCGCGGCGGGGGCGGAGCCGGACGCGGCGGCGCGGCGGGTGCGGCCGGCGCCGGCTTTGCCGTCACCTCGGGCGCGTGCGGCTCGGGTCCATCGCCAATGCGGCGCTTGCCGCGCTTCTCGACCACGACCTGCTTGCTGCGGCCATGGCTGAAGCTCTGGCGCACGGTGCCCGTTTCGACGCGCGGCTTGAGCGATAGCGTCTTGCTCGGAACGCTCAGCTTCTTGTCGCCAGGGGTCTTGGTATCAACCATTCAGCAGTCCTAATCCTGATTTATCAGTGTTGTGCGTTGCCGCACCATCCAATCGGGTCGTCGTTGTCTCTCAGAAATCCTGGCCGGGTTTTTCGGCAGTCTTGTCGTCGTCCGCCATCCGGTATCGGACCAGGATCTGGCTACGTGACAGGAATGACTTGCTCGCCGGGCCCGCGAGCAGGGCAGCATGTATCACATTTGACCGGGTCAGTGCCAAATCCAATTCTACCGATTTCAGAGCGGTGACGACGGGAATCTGCGCCTTAGGACCGCGATTCCCGGCATTCTGACGCGCCAGCATGTCCAATTTGCGGATTCCGTCCGCGGCCCCGTCGCTGGCATGGATCAGGACCTCGACCGTTCCTTCCCGCAGGGCGCTCTCGACCTTGCCGAAGCCGGCCACGACCTGGCCCGCCTTGGCGGCGATCCCAAGGGCTTCGGTCACGCTCCGGACCAGGAGCGCCTCGATGTCGGTGGGAAGCGTCTGAGGGATGCGCAGCTCGCGCTTGAAGGCCTTGCTAAATTGGTGACGCCGCACCGCTTCCGCAACAGTCTTGCGGGAGGCGGTGAGCCACATCCCGCGTCCGGGCAGCTTGCGCTTGAGATCGGGAACTATTTGTCCGTCAGGCGATGCAACGAAGCGGATCAGCTCGTCGATCGGCCGGACCTCGCGGCTGACCGCGCACATGCGCATGGTCGCGGACCTTTCGGTCCGCGGGCCATGGTCAAGTTCGAGGTCGGAATCTGCAAGCATCCGGGCGACATTCTCCTTTGCCCTTAAGCCGGTTGATCTTCGGTCGCCTCGGCCTCCTCGGTGGGCTTGGCGAGATCGGCTTCGGTGATCCAGCCGGCCTTGACGCGGGCCTGCATGATCATCGCTTCGGCGTCGTCACGGGAGATGTCGATGCCGTCGAGCGCGCCGGCGTGCTTGGTCGGCTCGCTGCCTTCCTTGCGCTCGGTCCAGCCGACCAGATCGTCGGTGGCGCAGCCGGCGAGGTCCTCGACGCTCTTGATGTCGTTCTCGCCGAACTTCACCAGCATCTTCGAGGTCACGCCGGGCACGTCCTTGAGCGCGTCCTCGACGCCGAGCTCCTTGCGCCTCGCCTCGAGCTCGGCTTCCTGCTGCTCCAGATATTCGCGGGCGCGATTCTGCAGCTCCTGCGCGGTCTCCTCGTCGAAGCCCTCGATGCCGGCGAGCTCCTTGACGTCCACCATCGCGAGCTCCTCGACCGAGGTGAAGCCCTCGGACGCCAGCAGCTGGCCGACCACTTCGTCGACGTTAAGCGATTCCATGAAGACGCGGGTCGAGTTCTCGAAGTCGGCCTGGCGGCGCTCCGATTCCTCCTGCTCGGTCAGGATGTCGATATCCCAGCCGGTGAGCTGCGAGGCCAGGCGCACGTTCTGGCCGCGGCGGCCGATCGCGAGCGAGAGCTGGTTGTTGGTGTCGGGCACCACGACCTCGATGCGCTCGCGGTCCTCGTCGATCACGACCTTGGAGACTTCCGCCGGCGCCAGCGCGTTGACCACGAAGGTCGCGATGTCTGGCGACCATGGAATGATGTCGATCTTCTCGCCCTGCAGCTCGTTGACCACGGCCTGCACGCGCGAGCCGCGCATGCCGACGCAGGCGCCGACCGGATCGACCGAGGAATCGCGGGAAATCACGCCGATTTTCGCACGCGAGCCCGGATCGCGGGCCACCGCCTTGATCTCGACGATGCCGTCATAGATCTCCGGCACTTCCTGCGCGAACAGCTTCGCCATGAACTGCGGATGGGTGCGGGAGAGGAAGATCTGCGGGCCTCTCGTCTCGCGGCGGACGTCGAAGATGTAGGCGCGAACGCGGTCGCCGTTGCGGAACACCTCGCGCGGCAGCATCTCGTCGCGGCGGATGATGGCTTCGCCGCGGCCGAGATCGACGATCACGCTGCCATATTCGACGCGCTTGACGACGCCATTGACGATGTCGCCGATGCGGTCCTTGAATTCCTGGTACTGCCGGTCGCGCTCGGCCTCGCGCACCTTTTGCACGATGACCTGCTTGGCCGATTGCGCGGCGATGCGGCCATATTCCAGCGGCGGCAGGGTGTCGGCGATGGTGTCGCCGACCTGGGCGCCGGGATTGGCGCGCTGCGCGTCCACCAGCGAGATCTGGTTGGAGTGATTCTCGACCTTGTCGACCACCAGCATGTGGCGCGACAGCCGCAGCTCGCCCTTCTTCGGGTCGATCTCGGCATGAACGTCAGTCTCGCTGCCGTAACGTGCGCGCGCCGCCTTGGCGATGGCGTCCTCCATCGCCGCGATGACGATGCCGCGGTCGATCGACTTTTCGCGTGCGACGGCGTCGGCGATCTGAAGCAATTCGAGTCGGTTGGCGCTGACTGCCATGGCTAGTCTCCTTGGTCAGGCTCGATCTCGCCGCGCCGCGCGCGTTCGGCGGCAAGGCGATGTTTCTTCGTGTTGGTCGGGGCCGGCTTCTTCTTCGGCTTGGTGTTCTTGGTGATCTTCGCACTGATCTCCGCGTGCGGTGCAGCCGGCGGCTCCAGTCCGAGATCCCTGCGCATCTTGCGCTCCTCGGCCTTGCCACGGCGCATGGATTCCGCGATCAGCTCATCGGTCAGCACCAGGCGTGCCTCGCCGATATCCTCCATGGTCAGGAGAACGTCGGCATCGTCGCCGGCCTTGGCATCGTCGCGATGCAGATGCACGCGGTCGCCCTCGACCGCGCCGAGCGTGCCGCGGAAGCGCTTGCGCCCATCATGCGCGACCGCCATCTCGATCTTCACCAGGTGCCCGGAATAGCGCTCGAAATCGGAGCGGCGCACCAGCGGGCGATCGATTCCCGGCGAAGAGATCTCGAGGCGATAGGCGCGGTCGATGGGATCGGCGACGTCGAGCACGGGCGACAGGGCCCGCGAGATCGCCTCGCAATCCTCGATCTGCATCGAGCCGTCCGGCCGCTCGGCCATGATCTGCACGGTGCAGCCGGCTTCGCCGGAAATGCGGATCCGGACCAGGCGGTAGCCCATGCCCTGCAGCACGGGACCTGCCACCGCGGACACCCGTGCCGCGACGCCGGGCTCGACCACGAGCCGCGGCTCGGCCAGCAATTCGGCATCCGTGGAACCAGGGTTCGGTTCGGTCATGTCCAGGGTCAGAGCGCTCGTTGGTTAAGGCTTGGGTTAAGGCTTGGTTACGATTTCAAAGCCCGCTTCGGAACTTTCCCGACGACGCGTCGGGCGCATCTCCCGCCGAGCCGCGTTCAGGTAATAAAAAAGAGCGGGTCCTTGCGGGCCCACTCTCACTACGCGGATCGTATGAGAAGATGAATTGGCGCTGATATAGCGCTTTCCGCTTCTCCGGACAAGGCCCATTGCAGCGGGAACGGGGCCTTTTTGCGCCCGTCCGCGGGCCCTGCGCAACGCTTCCTTCATCAAGCAGGCCTAGATTTCCCGATTGTGGGGCGGCTTGGACCTAGGGCGCACCCGCGGCGTGCCCCGTTCGAGTTGCGTTTTCATGACCGTTGCCACGTCGCTCATTCCTGGACTGGACGATATCGTCAAGCGCGGCGACCCGAGGCGTCGTGGCGAGATCGCGCGCGCCATTTCCCAGCTGTTCTTCCAGGACGCGGAAAAGCTCCGCCCTGAACTGATCGATCTCTTCGACAATCTCCTGATCGATCTCGTCCCGCATGCCGAGCTGGCCTCGCGCGCCGATCTGGCCGAGCGTTTCTCGCGCCTGAACAACGCGCCGCCGCACCTCGTCAATCAGCTCGCGCGCGAAAACGAGATCGCGGTCGCCGGCCCCGTGCTGCGCCGCTCGCCAGTGCTCGACGACGCGGCTCTGGTCGAGATCGCGCGCTTGAAGGGCCAGGGTCATCTTCTGGCGATGACTGAGCGTCCAGCTTTGTCTCCCGCCGTCACCGACGTGCTGGTCGAGCGCGGCGATCGCGACGTGGTGCGCCGTGCCGCCGCCAATGCCGGTGCGGTGTTCTCGCCGGGCAGCTATTCCGAGATGATCAAGCGCGCGGCGCAGGACGGCGTGCTGACGCTGAAGATCGGCCAGCGCAACGACCTTTCCGGCGAGCACCTGAAGCAGCTGCTCGATGGCACGCTCGACGTCATCCGCCGCCGCCTCTCCACCGTGGTCAATCCCGCGCGCCAGGTCGAGATCAAGCGCGCGATGGCGGCGATCGAGGAGGCCGCGCTGCCGCCGGGTCCGCGCCGCGATTTCTCCGCGGCACAGCGCACGGTGCTGACCTTGAATCGCGAAGGCCATCTCGGCGAGAGCGCGCTGCTCGGTTTCGCCAAGGCGCACAAATACGAGGAATCGGTCGCCGCGCTGTCGGCGATGTCGGGCGTTCGCCTCCAGGTCCTCGACCGCCTGATCGCAGGCGACCGCTACGATCCGCTTCTGATCCTCGGCCGCGTGCTGAGCCTCGGTTGGCCCACGGTGCGCGCGCTCATCCTGCTCTGGTACGGCTCGAACCGCACGCCGGCCGATGCCGATATCGAGGCCGCGCGTCTGAACTTCACGCGCCTGATGCCGGCCACCGCCGAACGCGTCGTGAATTTCTGGCGCAACCGGCAGACGATCTAGCGTCCCACTCCGTCATTGCGAGCGAAGCGAAGCAATCCAGAACTCGTTCCGCGAAAACGCTCTGAATTGCTTCGTCGCCAGCGCAAATTGCCTTGCAATTTGTCGCGGGCTCCTCGCAATGATGGCTAACCCACCCGCCTGAACCGCAGATAAGCCGCCTTGCGTCCCTCGCGCGCGGCCTTTCGGCCGTAGCGCGTCATGGTGTAGCCCGGCCATGGAAGCCGGAAATCGTCGGCGCGTTCGGCCAGCCAGACGAAGTCCTGCGAGCGCGCAAGATGCGACAGCGTCCAGGCGCAGTAATCGTCGATGTCGCAGACGAAGCGGAATTCGCCGCCTCGCTTGAGCACGCGCGCCATCGCGGCAATGGTGCGGTCCTGGACGAAGCGCCGCTTCCAGTGTCGCCGCTTCGGCCAGGGATCGGGATGGATCAGGTCGATCCGCGACAGCGACTCCTTGGGAAGCCAAGCCAAGAGCTCGGCGGCATCGCCCGCGAACAGGCGGATGTTGCCGATGTTGGCCGCCTCGATCTGCGCGAGGATCTTGGCCATGCCGTTGACATAAGGCTCGCAGCCGATGAAGCCGGTGGTGGGGAAGTTCTGTGCCTCGGCCGCGAGATGCTCGCCGCCGCCGAAGCCGATCTCGAGCCTGACGTCGTCGGCTGCGGGATCGAAGATGTCGCGGGCGTCCGCCGGCGCCTCACCGTCGATATCGAGGGCAAGATGCGGCAGCAGTTGCTCGATCAAGCCGGCCTGGTGCTGCCTCAGCTTGTGACCCTTGCGGCGCCCGAAGAAGGCGCGCTCGCTGTCGTCGCGGTCGGGGCTTGATTTACGTTCGCTCATCGCAGCGTCTGATAAAGCCGATGGAGCAGCCGCGCGCGTGGAGCCAGCGAGGAGACATAGAGCTGCTCATAATGGGTGTGTGCACCCTTGCCGTCGACGCCGAGCCCGTCGAGCGTTGCGGTGAAGGGAGCGGTGAAATTGCCGTCCGAGCCGCCGCCGGTGTGGGTGTCGATCAGCTCGAAGCCGATCTCGCCGGCGAGCGTCTTGGCATGCTCGTACAGCGAAGCTCCCGCATTGCTCTTCTCGTAAGGCGGCCGGTTGAGCTCGCCCGTGACCGTGACGGTGACGCCATCGGTCTTCGAGGTCAAAGAGAGAATCTTGCCGACGAACTCGTCCGCGTCCTTGAGACTCACGACGCGCAGATCGACTTCGGCATAGGCCTCCTCGGGCGTGACGTTGGGGCGCGTGCCGCCGCGCACCACGCCGACATTGACGGTCACGCCGCGCGCAACATCGTTCATTCCTTCCAGCGCGAGGATGACGTTGCCGAGTTCGCGGACGGCGCTGCGGCCGTCTTCGGGCCGCGAGCCGGCATGCGCGGGCACGCCCTTGATGAATACCCGGAAGCGTCCGACGCCCTTGCGCCCGGTGACGATCTTGCCGCCGTCGCGCGCCGGCTCGGTCACCAGCACGTATTTGGCGTTGCGCCCTTCCTGCTCGATCAGCGCACGCGAGGTCGGGCTGCCGATCTCCTCGTCGGAGGTGAACAGATGCGTGATGCCGAGCGGCGAGCGATCGCCCGTCGCGCAAAGCGCGCGGAAGGCGTGGTGGGCGATGTAGGCGCCGCCTTTCATGTCGTAGATGCCCGGACCGAACGCGACGTCGCCTTCGACCTTGAACGGCAGGCGCTCGATGAAGCCGATGGGATGGACGGTATCGAGATGGCTCAGCACCAGGATGCCCGGCTGATCCTGCCCCCAATTCGTGCGCGCCACGAGATGATCGCCGCAGCCGTCCGTGCCGGCGATGCGCTCGAGCGTGACGGGCAGGTCGCCGTATTGCTCCGCGACCACGGAGACCAGCTTGTTGACCTGTTCAGGTGCTTCCGTCGGCGTCTCGATCTCCACCCAGCGGCGGATGCCATCGAGAATAGTTTGTGAATCGAACCAATTGGAGCCGGTCATGGACGCATCTGTGCCTTTGAATCGCATCATCGAAGCGGACGCGCATCAAAGCGCGGTCGTAAATGACGACATAGGCCAGATTTGATGCAGTCTCAAATCGCGGGGGACATGAGCTTCAACGCTTGTCCGGACCTTCGCGGGCCGCAATCTGCTCGACGAGATCGACGATCGAGCGGCGCATCTTCGAATCAGTGATTCGCGTGAACGCCTTGGTCAAAGCGAGCCCTTCGGAGGTGGCGAGAAAGTCCGAGACGTAAGAGGGCGAGGCGCCTTCGCTGAAGCCATCCGGACCCGGCACGCCGCTCGGGCCGCCCTCGAACAGGAAGGACACCGGCACCTGCAGAATCTCCGCGATCTGCTGGATGCGGCTTGCGCCGACCCGGTTGGTGCCCTTCTCGTACTTCTGAATCTGCTGGAAAGTCAGGCCCAAAGCTTCACCGAGCTTCTCCTGGCTCATGCCCAACATGATGCGGCGCATGCGCACGCGACTGCCGACATATTTGTCAACAGGGTTGGGCGCTTTCGACATTTCCTCAGCCCTCCAAACACCACCTTCGGCGCAATGATCAAGCATGCCTCGGGTGCAGCACCGTCAAAATCAAACCCTGTTATTGGGAAACATTGCGGAGAAATTTAGCAATGCACCGCCATCTTTCGCAGCCGGTGCAGAATGGGGAGCCCGCGTGCAGTCTGTCAACCGTGGGACTACGGTTGTCAAAGGATTCCGGCCGCTGCGGCGGCGGTGCGATCAGGGCTGGCGTTTGCCTATTCGTCGGCGGACCGCCAGCAGCACGGCCACCGCGACGAGCATGATTGCGGGCACATCACCCACCCGTGCATAAACCGTCGGTGGGATCGCGGCCGGCAGGTTTGCGTCCAAAATGCCTTCGAGGCCGAGACCGAGGTTCGCGACGGTGCGGCCGACCGGATCGATCACTGCGGAGATGCCGGTATTGGCCGAGCGGACCAGCGGCAATCCGAGCTCGATCGCGCGCATCCGCGACTGTTCCAGGTGCTGGTAGGGACCGGTCGAGATGCCGAACCAGCCGTCATTGGTCAGGTTCACGATCCAGCCCGGACGTTCGTTGCGTACAGCCACTTCGTCGGGAAAGATCGCCTCGTAGCAGATCAACGGCAACACGGGCGGCGCGCCGGCAACGGGGAGCGCATGCCGCACGGTGCCTGGAATGAAGCCGCCGCGCACACGCGTCAGTTGCTCGAAACCGAGCTTCTCCATCAACGACTGGTACGGAAGAAATTCTCCGAACGGTACCAGATGCAGCTTGTCGTAGACGGCGAGCACGCTGCCGTCGTGATCGATCACGTAGATCGAGTTGTAGGCGCGCGTGATCGGCGTGCCCCGCGGCACATCGGGCGCGCGGACCGATCCCGTGATCAGCACCGTGCCCTTCGGCAACAGATCGGCGATTTGCGCCATCGCGTCGGCTTCGCGGGTCAGGAAGAACGGGAAGGCGGATTCCGGCCAGATCAGGATGGTGGCATCGCGCACGCCGGTCGATTGCGGGCCGGAGGCGCGGTCCGACAGCGCAAGGTACTTCTTCATCACCTCCGGCTTGGCGGCATAGTTGAATTTCTCGTCCTGCTGCAGGTTGGGCTGCATCAGGCGCAGCTTGGCGCCGGATACGATCGTGGTCGGATGCAGCGACAGGCGGATTGCGCCAAAGATGCTCATGACGAGCAGGAGCGCGCCGGCCGCGGCCGGCACCCGCCATTGCAGGCGCCGATCCGGCGTGCGGTCGATCAGCGTCGCCGGGCTCGCGAAGATCGCAATCGTCAGGAACGTCACGCCCCACAGGCCGATCAGCGAGGCCGTCTGCGCCAGCGGCAATGGCTCGGACAGCGCATAGCCGAACGTGTTCCAGGGAAAGCCGGTCAGCGCATGGCCGCGCAGCCATTCGCTGATGGTGAGGCTCGCTGCGAGCGCCAGCACGCGCGTGGCGTTCTTGCTCCAGAGCAGGCGCGCCAGCGCAAAGCCGATCGCCGTGAAGATCGAGAGATAGGCCGGCAGGCCCAGCACCGCGAACGGCGTCAGCCAGGCGAATGTGTCGGCTTCGACGAAGAAGGCGTAGCCGATCCAGTAGAGGCCGGGCACGAAATAGCCGAGCCCGAACCAATAGCCGGTCAGGGCGGCGGCGGGCACGCCGCCATAGCGGCCGGCCCCGGCGCCGTCGATCAGCCAGACCAGCACCGGGAAGGTGACGAACAGCACCGGAAAGAGGTTGAACGGCGCCAGCGCCAGCACCGACAGCGCTCCGGCCGCCATGGCGACGACTGCGCGCTGCCATCCCCAGGTGAGGATGATGGCGAGCGCAATTTGCCGTAGGCGCTGCGATGGGCTCACTGCGAGGCGGCCCCGTCGCGCGGCGGCGATGTCGGCGTGTCGCTGGCCGGCGCTTGTCCGCTCTCCGGCGTGGCTTCACGCCGCCGGCTCTCGCGCTGGGTGCGGGGCGCCGGGCGTTCCTTCCGCGTCGCGATGCGCAGCCGCTTGACGCGGCGCGGATCGGCATCGAGCACCTCGACCTCGTAATTGCCGGGGCCCGAGATCACCTCGCCGCGCACCGGCAGGCGCCCGACGAAGCTGACGAGATAGCCGCCCAGCGTCTCCACCTCCTCGCCAGCCTCGCCGGTGACGAAATCCTCGCCGATCACCGAGCGGACGTCGTCGAGGCTGGCGCGGGCGTCGGCGATGAAGGCGTTGTCGGGCAGGCGCACGATCGAGGGCGGCTCGTCGCTGTCGTGCTCGTCGTCGATCTCGCCGACGATCTGCTCGACGATGTCCTCGATCGAGACCAGCCCGTCGCTGCCGCCATATTCGTCGACCACCAGCGCCAGATGGATGCGCGAGGCCTGCATCTGCGCGAGCAGGTCGATCGCCCGCATCGACGGCGGCACGTAGAGCAGCTTGCGGATGATGTGCGCCTCGTGAAGCGGCAGCGCGAGATCGACCGCGCGCAAATCGAGCCCGGCCGGCAGCGGCTTCTTGCGCTTGGTCTTGGTGGCTTCCGACACGCGGGCGCGCGCGGTCATGAAGGCGAGCAAATCGCGGATGTGGACGATGCCGACGGGATCGTCGAGCGTCTCGTTGAAGACGACGAGGCGCGAATGGCCGGCGCTCTCGAAGCGGTCCATCAATTCCCCGAGCGGGATGTCGCGTTTCACCGCGACGATGTCGGCGCGATGCACCATGACGTCGGCGATGCGGCGCTCGTGCAGGCTGAGGATGTTGCGCAGCATGGTGCGCTCGACCGCGGAGAAGCCGGTGTCGTCGGGCGTCGAGGCGTCGAGCACGACCTGGAGGTCGTCGCGCACCGACCCCGCCTTCCAGCCGAACAGCGTGCGGATGGCGCGCAGCAGCCAGCTTTCGGCACTCGGGCGCAGCACCTCGCCCGGCGTCACCACAACCGGCAAATTGGCCGTGGTGCGGGGATTGTCGTGGGTAGGCTCGGAATCCGGCATCTCAGTGCGTCCCCGGGCGGTCGGCATAGGGATCGGGGATGCCGAGATGGGCGAGGATTTCGGTTTCGAGCGCTTCCATCTCCTCGGCGTCGCCCTCGTTCTCGTGGTCGTAGCCGATCAGGTGCAGGAAGCCGTGCACGGCGAGGTGGCTCAGATGATGGTCGAACGGCTTGTGCTCCTCGTCCGCCTCGCGCCGCATGGTCTCATAGGCGATCGCGATATCGCCGAGCATGCGCGGGGCATCGCCCGGCTTCCACGCGCCCTCCGGCTGCAGCGCCGGGAACGACAGCACGTTGGTCGGCTTGTCGATGCCGCGCCAGTTGCTGTTGAGCGTGCGGATGCCGGCATCATCTGTCAGCATCACGGCCACTTCGGCGTCGGCAACATCTTCGTCGACGCTCTCGGCGGCCGCCGCCAGTGCGCGCTGGATCACGGCTTCGGAATCGGGCTCGCGCTGCCAGCAATCGGCGACGACGAGGACCTCGGTCATGGGAAGGTTGGAATGGGACATTGTGTTGTCTCGGACGAAGGGCGCCGTGCTCGCGCCCTCTTTGGTCCGGTGCTGCCTCGTCAGGATTGACCGGTGGCCGGCCGCTGCGGCGGCCCTTCATAGGCGGCGACGATCCGCGCCACGAGCTCGTGGCGGATCACGTCCTCCGCCTTGAAATGAACCTGGGCGATGCCCTCGACGCCGCTCAGGAGGCGGGTCGCCTCGGCCAGGCCCGAGGTCTGGCCGTTCGGCAGGTCGATCTGCGAGGGATCGCCCGTCACGATCATGCGGCTGTTCTCGCCGAGACGCGTCAGGAACATCTTCATCTGCATCGACGTGGTGTTCTGGGCCTCGTCCAGGATGATGGCGGCGTTGGTCAGCGTGCGGCCGCGCATGAAGGCGAGAGGCGCGATCTCGATCTCGCCGGTCTGCAGCGCGCGCTCGACGATGCGCGCATCCATGAGGTCGTAGAGCGCATCGTAGATCGGCCGCAGATAAGGATCGACCTTCTCGCGGAGATCGCCGGGCAGAAAGCCGAGCCGCTCGCCGGCTTCCACCGCCGGGCGCGACAGGATGATCTTGTCGACCTCCTTGCGCTCGAACAGCTGCGCGGCATGCGCGACGGCGAGCCAGGTCTTGCCGGTGCCGGCGGGGCCGATGCCGAACACCAGTTCGTGCCGCTTCAGCGCGCGGATGTAGGAATCCTGCGCCGCCGTGCGCGCCCGCACCGGACGCTTGCGCAAGTTGATGCTGTCGAAGGTCGATTTGGCCGATTTGGCGTCGAACTCGAACAGCGAGCCCTGCGCGATCACGGCGCGGATCGCGCCCTCGACCTCGCCCTGGTCGAGATCGTGGCCCTTCGCGGCCTGCGCGTAGAGCATCTCCAGCACGCGGCGCGCAGCGTCGCAGCCGTCGCGGGTGCCGCCGATCGTGATGTGGTTGCCCTTGGAATCGACGATGACGCCGAGCCGCCGCTCGATCTGCGCCAGGTGCTGGCCGTAGGGGCCGACCAGCGCGGAAGCGGCGCGGTTGTCGTCGAAGTCGATGACGACCTGGGTCTCGGGCGGAACTTGCATGTCGCGGTCAAATTTGCGGCTGGGAGCGAACGAAGACGAATCCGATGCGCTTTTGGGCAAGGGTTCAGGCTCCACTGGCTTGCGATAAAGCGGGCTCGCGCGCCTTGCGCGGCGTCACGAGCTCGCCGAGAAAACTGTAGCGCTCGAGGCTGTCGATTCTGACAGGCAGGATCTGTCCAATGATGTCGGGCGCGGCCATTACGTGGGCGGGCTGGAGGTAGGCGGTGCGGCCCACGATCTGGCCCTCCTTGCGCGCCGGACGCTCGAACAGCACGTCGACCGTTGAGCCAATCGCGGCCTTGTTGAAGGCCGATTGCTGGCTGTTGATCAGTTCCTGGAGCCGCTCCAATCGCTGGTCCATCTCGGCGGGGGACACCGTCTCCTGCATGTCCGCGGCCGGCGTTCCCGGCCGGGCGGAGTATTTGAACGAATAGGCCGCAGCGTAGCCGATTTGCGTGACAAGCGCGAGGGTGGCGAGAAAATCTTGCTCGCTCTCGCCGGGGAAGCCGACGATGAAATCCGATGAAAAAGCAATGTCTTGGCGTGCGGTACGAAAACGGTCGATGACCCGCCGGTAATCATCGGCGGTATGTTTGCGATTCATGGCCGCCAAAATGCGGTCCGAGCCCGACTGCACCGGCAGGTGCACGAACGGCATCAGGGCACCGAGGTCGCGATGGGCCGCGATCAGGCTGTCGTCGACATCGCGGGGGTGGCTGGTCGAATAGCGCAGCCGCGCAATGCCGGGAATCGCCGCCAGATGTTCGAGCAGCCGGCCGAGCGGCCAGGTTTTTCCGTCCGGCCCTTCGCCGTGATAGGCGTTGACGTTCTGCCCGATCAGCGTGAGCTCGCGCACGCCGTTGTCGGCGAGCCGCGTCACGTCCTCGACGATTTTCGCCACCGGGCGCGAGACTTCGGCGCCGCGCGTATAGGGCACGACGCAGAAGGTGCAGAACTTGTCGCAGCCTTCCTGCACCGTGACGAAGGCGGAAATGCCGCGCGCGCGGATCGCGTCCGGCTTCGGCTGGGCCAGGAAGCCGAACTTGTCGGCGGCGGGAAATTCGGTCTCGATCGCGCGGCCTTCGCCCTCGGCGCGCTTCAACAGTTCCGGCAGATGATGATAGCTCTGCGGGCCCACCACGACGTCGACGACAGGCGCGCGCCGCACGATCTCCTCGCCCTCGGCCTGCGCCACGCAGCCCGCCACCGCGATCTGCATCGCGCGGCCTGCACGCGCGGCCTCGTCCTTGGCGACGCGTAGCCGGCCGAGCTCGGAATAGACCTTCTCCGAGGCCTTCTCGCGGATATGGCAGGTGTTAAGGATGACGAGGTCGGCATCCTCCGCGCTCGCCGTCTCCACGAATCCTTCCGGGGCCAGCGTGTCCACCATGCGCTGGGCATCGTAGACGTTCATCTGGCAGCCATATGATTTGATGTGCAGCTTGCGCGGCGGCGTCATGGAACCCGAAATGGAGCTGGAGGACGGCCCTCAGATATAGGCTGCAGGGCCGAAAATCCAGCGAATGGAGCCATTTCCGCCTGTCATTCCGGGGCGCGACGCAGTTGCGAACCCGGAATCCAGAGTTTTACTGCGAGATTCCGGGTTCACGCGCGTCGCGCGTGCCCCGGAATGACGGTTCGAGGCAACATCAGCCCGCCAGAGCGTCCGCCGCGACCCGCCGGACCAGCTCGGGCAGCTGATGCATGTCGGCAAAGAGCAGGTCGGCGCCGGCCAGGCGCAAAGTTTCGGCATAGCCGTCGCGGCAATGGCTGCCCCCGTAAAAGCCGAAAACCGTCATGCCGGCGGCGCGGGCGCCGGCGATGCCGGCCAGACTGTCCTCGATCACGACGCAGCGCTCGGGCGGCACGCCCATTTGGCTCGCCGCGAACAGGAACAGGTCGGGCGCCGGCTTGCCGTTCTTCACCTGCGAGGCCGAGAAGATGTTTGGCGCGAGGCGCTCGTAGAGCCCGGTGCTCCCGAGGCTCACGCGCATCCGCTGATGCGAGCCGCTCGAGGCGACGCAGACGGCTTGCGTGACGACATCCAGCACATCGTGGATGCCGCGGATCGCTTCGAGGTCGGCTTCGAATGCGCGAAACAGCTCGTCCTGGAGATCGCCGTGATAGGCCTCCGGCAGCTTGCGGCCAAGCTCGGTCTCGATCTCGAGATTGGCCTGCTTTGTCGAGCGGCCGAGGAAGCGCGCGAACACCTGCTCCGACGTGATCGGATAGCCGTGGCGCGTCAGCACGTCCGCATGCGCCCGGCAGGAGATCACCTCGCTGTCCACGAGCACGCCGTCGCAATCGAAGATGATGAGATCGATGGGCACTAAACTCAATTCGTCGGCTTGTCGTCGTCGAGCGGGACGCAATAGAGCTCGAGCCGGTGATCGACCAGGCGATAGCCGAGCTTGCGGGCGATCTCGGCCTGCAGCTTCTCGATCTCCTCGGAGGTGAACTCGATCACCTTGCCGTCGCGCAGATTGATGAGGTGGTCGTGATGGCTGTCGCGCATCTGCTCGTAGCGCGCGCGGCCCTCGCGGAAATCGTGGCGTTCGATGATGCCGGCGTCCTCGAACAGTTTCACGGTGCGATAGACCGTCGAGATCGAGATCTTGTCGTCAACCGCAACGCAGCGCCGGTACAGTTCCTCGACATCGGGATGATCGATCGCTTCGGCCAACACGCGGGCGATGACGCGGCGCTGCTCGGTCATGCGCATGCCCGTTGCGGCGCAGCGCGCCTCGATCTCGGATGCCTTGGACGCAGAAGAATGTTTCAGTGTGGTCATAGCGTTGTCTGCCTGGGCGGGCGCTTTCTGCCGCCGATGTTACGACAAGTCACGCCGCATCAGAAGGGCGTTCAATTGTTCCCCGTTGGGCTGCTTATAGTAGCGATCGCGGCGTCCGACCACCACGAATCCGGCTCGATCGTAAAGCCGCCGCGCCGGCTGGTTGTTCTCCTCCACTTCCAGAAATATGGTGCGTACGCCGCGCCCGGCGAGGTGGCCGAGATGGGTCATCAGCAGCGTGCGGGAGAGGCCGCGGCCGCGATAAGCCCCGTCCACCGCGATCGAGAGAATCTCCGCTTCGTCCGCGCCGATCCGCGACACCGCAAAGCCGATCGTCTTGCGGCCGAGCCGCAAGCGATGCACCAGCGTGTTGCGCTCGCTCATCATGCTCTCGAACTCGCCTTCGCCCCAGCCGTGCGCGAAGGAGGCGCCGTGCAGCTGCGCGAGGCGCGCGGCATCGCGCATGGTCGCGGGCTCGACGGCGGCGGTGCCGCCGCGCCACCACTCCGACAGCCATCCTATCATGAGGTCGCGGCTTGTGCTGCGAGCGGCGTCGATGCCGCCGGCTTGGCGTCGGGCGCTTTCAGATAGAACGGCCGCGCCGGATTGGTGTCGGGATTGGCGGCCGCGCCGAGCCAGGCGACCCAGCTGATGTCGGGCGCGGGCTGCGCGTCGACCGCAATTGGTTGCGGTCCGTCCTTCGGCCAGCGACCTGCGAGGATCCCGGCGGCATTGCCGACCAGATGCGGCGCGCCGAATTGCGAGGCCGCGATCGCCGCGTCGATGGAGGCGACAGCCGGCCGGACCAGCTGGCTGCCGTCGCCGGCGACGATCTGGAAATAGACGTGATCGTGCCGCGCATCGATCGCAGAGATCACCGCCGCCGTTCCGCTCTTGGCGACGACCCCAGCGGCATAGGCCGACAGCGTCGTCAGCCCGACCGCCGGCCGTTTCGCCGCAAGCGCAAGGCCCCGCGCCGCCGAAATGCCGACGCGCAGGCCGGTGAAGCTGCCGGGCCCGACGGTGACGGCGATGCGGTCGAGCGAGGTGAAGGAAAGGCCGGCGGATTGCATCACGCGCGCGATCATCGGCATCAGCGCCTCGGCATGGCCGCGCTTCATCAGCTGCGATTCCCGTGCGAGGAGCTCGCCGGCGTCGGTGTCGAGAACGGCGGCCGCGCAGGCTTCGAGCGCAGTATCGATGGCAAGGATCAGCATGATGGAGCAAATGGCGAGTGGCGAATGGAGAACACTCTAGCGAACCAGGCGCCTGTCCGCCATTCGTCAGGCAGGATTTGCACTTCCGATATGCCCTATTGCGCAAGGAGGGCTATCGCATTTGAGAGTTTTTCCCTGCGGCCATCCTTCGAGACGCCCGCTTGGGCGGGCTCCTCAGGATGAGGGCGGAGTGCGCGGCAACAGTTTCAAGGAGCACTGACGCTGATTAGCCTCATCCTGAGGAGGCGCGTAAGCGCCGTCTCGAAGGACGAGGCGTGCGCGCAGGCCGCTGCCACAAATCATATGCGATAGCCCCGCATTTCGCTGGGTGGGCAGGATTATCCCTCGCGTGCGTTCCTGAATTCCTTGGTCGCCTTGTCCAGCACGAACAGCGATCCCTCCGCCACGCCGAAATAGGCGCCGTGGGTCTGCATCCGGCCGCTCTCCACGGCCTTGCGGACGAACGGGAAGGTCATCAGGTTTTCCAGGCTGCGGAACACGGCGGCCTTCTCGATGCGCTCGACGAATTGCGCCATGGTCTCGTGCTCGCGCTGCTCCACGACCTCGCCCGGCTTGATGAACATCTGCATCCAGCGGCCGATGAAATCGCCGGGCGTGAGTGGCTCGATCTTGTCGATGAAGGCGCGGATGCCGCCGCATTGGGCGTGGCCGAGCACCACGATGTGCTTCACCTTCAGCACCGTCACCGCAAATTCGAGCGCTGCCGAGACGCCGTGAGCGCCTTCGTCAGGCTGATAAGTCGGCACCAGATTGGCGATGTTGCGGACGACGAAGAGCTCGCCCGGCCCCGCGTCGAAGATCACCTCGGGGGAGACCCGGGAGTCGCAGCAGCCGATCACCATGGTCTCAGGCGACTGCCCTTTGACCGAGAGCTCACGATAGCGGTTCTGCTCGGTCGGCAGCCGCTGGGTGGCGAAGGCCTTGTAGCCTTCCAGCAAGTGCGTCGGGAATGTCGTCATGGCCCATGCCTAATCACATACCGCCAAGGCCGACAAGCCTTTCGAATGGGCAGGCCAAATGCTATCGGCTGGGGGACGACAGACCAGGAAGGAACGCCAGCATGACCCGCCCGCGCCGCAGCCATCTGTTCATGCCCGGCTCCAACCCGCGCGCGCTGGAAAAGGCGCGCAATCTCGCCGCCGACGGCCTGATCCTCGATCTCGAGGATTCCGTCGCCCCGGAGGCCAAGGCGGCGGCGCGCGACGGCATTGCGGCGGCGATCGCCGCCAAGGGTTTTGGCAGGCGCGAGGTCCTGATCCGGACCAACGGCCTCGATACGCCCTGGTGGCCAGATGACGCCGCCATGGCCGCCAAGGCCTCGCCGGACGGCATCCTGGTTCCAAAAGTTTCAAGCGTCGAGGATCTCGACGCCATCGGCCGCAAGCTGGCCGAGCTCGGCGCCGCGCCGACCGTCAAAGTCTGGGCCATGATCGAGACCGCGCGCGCCGTGCTGCATGCCGAGGAACTGGCCGCCGCCGGCCGCGATCCTTCGCGCCGTCTCTCGGGCTTCGTGTTCGGCCCCAACGACATCTCGCGCGAGACGCGGATCAGGATGCTGCCGGGCCGCGCCGCGATGATCCCGATGATCACCCATTGCATCCTGGCGAGCCGCGCCCACGGCCTCGAAATCCTCGACGGTCCCTACAGCGACATCGCCAATTCCGACGGTTTCGCCACCGAATGCGCGCAAGGCCGCGATCTCGGCTTCGACGGCAAGACGCTGATCCACCCGTCTCAGATCGACGCCTGCAACGCCATCTTCACCCCGCCGGAAGAGGAAGTCGCCCGCGCGCGAAAGATCATCGCGGCGTTCGAACTGCCGGAGAACGCCTCGCGCGGCGCGATCCGCCTCGATGGTGCGATGGTGGAGCGCCTGCACGCCGACATGGCCCGGCGCACGATCGCGATTGCGGACGCGATCGCTGCGATGGGGAAGGGCTGAGGCGCGAGATCCACTTCTCCACGCGCCGCAGGTTTTGCACTCTATCGTCCCGCCCGCGAAACGGCTTTGAATTCACCGCCTGCTCCGTGGGAGGCGGCGATGGCGCTTTGCCGGAATCGCGCATCGGCAGGCTGCGGCGCCGCCAATTCCTGGCAATACATTCGATCGATCGTGCGCTGCATGAGCGCATAGCAATCGCATGCGATCCTCTCGAGCCGCGACCGATGGATCTCGACAAACCCGCGCCGCTCGGACGGGATGGCGCCGGCCTCGCGTAGCTTGCTCATCGTCAAAGTCACCGTCGTCCGCCGGACCCCAACCAGTTGCGCCAGCGCCTCCTGCGTCACCGGAAGCAGGTCCTCGGGAACGCGGTCGTGAAGCTGCAGGAGCCACCGCGCCATGC
This sequence comes from Bradyrhizobium sp. SUTN9-2, assembly GCF_003122645.1. Classification (NCBI taxonomy): domain Bacteria; kingdom Pseudomonadati; phylum Pseudomonadota; class Alphaproteobacteria; order Hyphomicrobiales; family Nitrobacteraceae; genus Bradyrhizobium; species Bradyrhizobium sp. SUTN9-2. The sequence goes on along the minus strand of NZ_LAXE01000001.1, from coordinate 567,616 downwards.
GGCCATCCACCCGGTGCAGCGCGTTGCAAGCGGCGACATGCTGGAGCTGCAGCAACACGGCGCGGGCGTGGACCTGCACGACATTCCTGATCGCTGCGCTTTGCGCATGGGCAGCGCGAAATTTGGCGGCGGAAATTACCGATGCAGTGCCGGCTGTGCGGGCAATCGCGGTCACGGATGAAGGCGAGGGGCCGAGCACGGAGAACGAGGCCAAAGCGCCTTCGCGTCCCATCAAGCTGGTCGCGACCGTTTGCCCGTCCGGCATATCGAGCATGAAGGCGATCGCGCCGCTATGGGGAAAATAGACGGGGTCGAGTTCGTCGCCCGATCGCACCAGGACGGCATCGGGTTCGAACGAGACCTTCTGGAAGTGGGGCGTCAGCAAAGCGAGATCCGCCGGCGGCAGCGCCGCCAATAGCCGATTCCCGATGCCCTTGCGGTGGGCAGTCACGGTGTCCTCTGTTGAACGAGCACCCAACGAACGACGGGAATCATCTGTTTCATTCGCCATGATTATCCGAAATGCGAATTGCGGAACGGTAGCGATCCAAACAGAGCTAATAATCGAGATCAAGCACGGATATTTGCGGTGAGCTTTCCCCGCATCCTCGCCGCGCAAACAGTCATACTATTTACGCCCGTTGCCATCCGACGATGCGCACAAGCGAAAGCTCTGCTGTACGCTGCCATCAGCGGTCCGGCAGATGGTCGGGTCTTTCTCGGTGACGGTAGCGGTGACGAAATCGCGGATGCGATCGCGGTGATGCGGAAGGGCTGAGGGCTCGCACACTCCGTCGCCTCGCGACGGAGTGCGCCAATGCCGCCGCACTCAGATCGTCTGGCCGCCGGACACCTCGATGCGCTGGGCCGTAACCCAGCGATTCTCCGGACCGAGCAGGCTCGCGACCATCGGCCCGATGTCGTCGGGCACACCGACGCGGCCAAGCGCGGTCATTTGCGCGAACTGCCTGTTCAAATCCGGCATGTCGCGGACGGCGCCGCCGAGGAAGTCGGTCTCGATCGCGCCCGGCGCTACGACGTTGGCGGTGATGCCGCGTTCGCCGAATTCTTTTGCCATGTAGACGGTCAGAACCTCGATGGCGCCCTTGGCGGCGGCATAGGCCGAGAAGCCGGGGAAAGACACGCGCGTCAGCCCGCTCGAGAAGTTGACGATCCGGCCATTGTCGCCAAGCAGCGGCAGCAAGGCCTGCGTCAGAAAGAACGGCCCTTTGACATGGGTGTCGAAGAGCGCGTCGAACTGCTGCTCCGTCGTCTCGGCTATGGCGGCCATTTCGCCCTGGCCGGCATTATTGACGAGATGATCGAACCTCTCGGTGTGCCAGTGCTCGGCCAGCACCGACCGGACTTTCGCGGCGAACGCCGGAAAGGTCGACACGGCGGTGACGTCGAGCTGGAGCGCGACCGCTTTTCGGCCAAGCGCCTCGATCTCGGCGACGACCTCGCGGGCGGCGCCGGCGCCGCTGCGATAGGTCACGATGACGTCGCCGCCGTGGCGAGCGATCGCGATTGCGGTATTGCGGCCCAGGCCCCGGCTGGCGCCGGTGACGAGCGAAATGGTGGGCATTTGAGGCTCCCTCGTGAAGTTTCGGTGGGCCCTTTCTGCCTGTGATCGCGCATCCGATGTTGCCGGATCCTGTGATCATCTTGCCCAATCCTCCAGGAATGCGCCGGCCACAGACTGCCAGTCACAGACTTGCCTGGAATTCCCGTCTTCTTGCCTGATCGCCGGTCGGCAATTGCCCGCCTGCCTGGCTCGGCCTAGATTGGGCGCGTGACCGAAACATTGCTCCAGATTGCCAGCAATTACGCCGCCGCTCGTGCCGACGACAAAGGCGTTGCGTCCACGCCTTTCGCCGGCATCTCGATCATTCGTGAGACCGCGCCGAGCGCGCTCCAATTTGCGATCTCCAAGCCGCTGGTCGCTTTGGTCCTGCAAGGGGCCAAGCGCGTTGCGGTCGGCGCCACGTCGTTCGACCTGGGTGCGGGCGATTCGCTGGTGATCTCGAGCGACGTGCCGACGGTCAGCCAGATCACGCGCGCCACAGCCGCGGTGCCCTATCTGTCGCTCGTCGTCGAGCTCGATCCCATCGTCATCGAGGGGCTGGTCGTCGAGATGGGGGCCGCGCCTTATGTTCCGTCGCAGCCGCTTCGGGTCGAGCCGACGGAGCGGGATTTGAGCGATGCGGCGCTGCGGTTGTTGCGCCTGATCGATCGGCCCTCATCCGCCTCGATCCTCCAGAGCCAAGTGCTGCGGGAGCTGCATTATTGGCTATTGGCCGGTCGGCACGGGGGTGCCATCAGGGCGCTCGGTATGGCCGACAGCCATGCGCAGCGGATCGGCCGTGCGGTTGCGATCATTCGCGCCGACTATGCCAAGCCTTTGCGTGTCGACCGGCTCGCCAAGGCCGCGGGGATGAGCCACTCGGCCTTTCACCTGCACTTTCGCAGCATCACCTCGCTGACCCCGCTTCAGTTCCAGAAGCAGCTGCGCCTGATCGAGGCGCGCCGCACCATGTTGGCCGATGGCGCGAGCATCGCGACCGCCTCTCATCGGGTCGGCTACGAAAGCGTCACGCAGTTCACGCGGGAATATTGCCGATTGTTCGGCATGCCGCCTGGGCGCGACATGCGCGAGGCGAAGCGGCGCGTCGAATCGGCGGCTTGAAGAGTTCTCACATGGCGACGATCGACAGGATCTACATCCTCGACGGAGGCATTGCTGAGGTCGAAGACGGTTCGATCTATTCTCCCGGCATCAATGTCGGCATTCCCATGACGTTGAGCTGCAATGCCTATCTCATTCGTCACCGCGGTGAGTGGCTGATCTGGGATACGGGAATAGCGGATGAGCTGGCGAAGTATCCGGAAGGGCGCATCATCGCACACGGCATACGCGGCATCGTGCGCCGGCCTCTCGCGGACCAATTGGATGAAATCGGGGTGCGGCCCCGCGATATCGGCACCATCCTCCTCTCTCACGCGCATTTCGATCATATCGGAAATGTCGACCTGTTCGAAAACGCAAGATGGATCGCTCAACGGGCCGAGTTCGAAGCCATGTTCGGACCTGACCCCGACGAGTTCGGCTACTCACTGCCGCACTACGAGGCGTTGCAGGAGCGGCCTTTCGAGATTGTCGATGGCGACCACGACCTATTTGGCGACGGCGCGGTGCGCATGATCTTCACGCCCGGCCATACTCCCGGGCATTGCTCGCTGCTGGTGAAGCTGCCGCGGCGCGGCGCCGTGCTGCTGAGCGGTGACGTCGCGCACAACCGGGAGAACCTCCGGCACATGCGCGTGCCGTCGTTCAATGCCGACCCGCAGGCGACGGTTGCGTCGATGGCCAAGGTGGTCGAGCTGCTACGCGTCGAGAACGCCGAAATCTGGATCAATCACGATACGGCGCAAAGCCAAGGAATGGCTTACGCGCCGAAATGGATCGAGTAGCGCAATGCCTCACCGCGGCACGAGGTCGGCACGCTCGAGCGTCTCCAGGGTCGAGGCGTTGGCGCAATAGCCATGGTAATTCTCCGCGGCGGTGCCCTCAGTGAGATCGCGGTCGCACTGTCCCTTGTGATTGCAGAGCGAGCAGACCCGCTCGAGGTCGCGGAGCAGCAGCGGCTGCGCGCGGCCGAGCGCCTCAGTGCTGATGCCGAGCTGTTCGAGCATCTTCGGCAGCTCGTCGGCGGCGTGCCGGCCATGACGGACCAGCTCCTCCAGATCGTCCGGCGCGATCCTGAGATCATTGGCGATCCGGTCGAAATCGGCGCGGTCGAGCTGCCGCATTTCGTTGATCTCGCGGCGGTGCTTCACCCAGTTCGCGAAGGACTCGATGAGATCCTGGACGATGGGGTAGGGCCTGGTTGCGGTGCTCATGGAAAGCTCCATTCGGACGGTCGGAATTGGAGCGAGATAAGCACAATGATGCAGAAGCGCGTTGCGCTGGATCAAACAGGAAAGAGCGGGGTTGCCAACCTCTCCCGCTTGCGGGAGAGGTCGCGCCGAAGGCGCGGGTGAGGGCTCTTTCCTCTGGGGGATTGTCCCATTGCGGAGATACCCTCTCCCCGACCCTCTCCCGCAAGCGGGAGAGGGAGCGCACCTCCTGCGCAGCAGCTACCTGAATCTCTCCGCCGCCCACGCATACAGGCTGCCGGGAATCGGCTTCTCGCCGCCGCGTCCCTTCGGCGAGATGTGCAGGCCGATGATGGCGGGGTCGGTGACCAGGCCAAGATAGCTCGAGGGATCGAAGAACAGCTTTGGCTCGGCATGCACGGCGTAGAACGATTGCTTCGGCAATGCGTTCTGCAGCTCGCCGGCACGGCGCGCGAGCGCGGTGAGCGCCGCGGGCCCGTAGATCGCGACGCGAATATCGGCGAGCCGGTTCGAGCCGCCGCGCAGGCGGCGCATCATGAAGGTGATGCGATGGCGCACGGACAGCCAGTTCGGCGTCAGCTCCTCCTGCTCCATCAGCTCTTCGAAGGCGGCAACGATGCCGTGCGCGGGCGGCAGATAAAGCACGGAATTGCCGAGCTGGCGCGGCCGCTCCCAGGCGAAGTAGGGTTTTGCCGGATCGATCTCGACCGGCCTCAACAGCAGCACGTCGGCATCCAGCCAGAGGCCGAGGCCCTTCGCCATCAGCTTCATGCGGAAGAAGTCGCTGAATTGCAGAATGGTCCAGTCGCGCCAGCTGCCGTCCGGCTGCGGCGGCCGCAGGCGTTCGGAGAACGCATGCGGCAGGATCGCCTCGGCCTCGGCATTCGCGACGCCGGCCGGCAATCCGGGAATAGTGTCGAAGCTGTAGACCGTGACCTTGTGCCCGGCAGCCAATTGCGAGCGCAGACAGGTCTGGCGCAGCGCATCCATCGGGCCATGCCAGAAGGTGACGATCTCGGGCAGCATGCGGGAAGTCATAAGGGATAATCAGAACAAAGAAAAAGCCCCGGCGCTTGCGGCACCGGGGCTCAACAAAAACTTGCGATCAGGCCCAGGCGCGTTCGCGCTTGAGCTTGTCCTCGTAGGAGTCGATCGAGGCCTTCTTCTCCATGGTGAGGCCGATGTCGTCGAGGCCGTTGATCAGGCAGTGCTTGCGGAACGGGTCGATCTCGAACTTGACCTTGCCGCCGTCGGGGCCGCGGATCTCCTGGTTCGGCAGGTCGATCGTCAGCGTCGCATTGGCGCCGCGCTCGGCGTCGTCGAACAGCTTGTCGAGGTCCTCTTGGGTGACGCGGATGGGCAGAATGCCGTTCTTGAAGCAATTGTTGTAGAAGATGTCGCCGAACGAGGTCGAGATCACGCAGCGGATGCCGAAGTCGAGCAGCGCCCAGGGCGCGTGCTCGCGGCTCGAGCCGCAGCCGAAATTGTCGCCGGCGACCAGCACCTTCGCGTTGCGATAGGCCGGCTGGTTGAGCACGAAGTCCGGATTCTCGCTGCCGTCGTCCTTGTAGCGCTGCTCGGAGAAGAGCCCCTTGCCAAGGCCGGTGCGCTTGATGGTCTTGAGGTACTGCTTCGGAATGATCATGTCGGTGTCGACATTGATGATCTTCAGCGGCGCCGCGACGCCTTCCAGCGTGGTGAACTTGTCCATGGTTGCGCTTTCCCGCACGTGGTTCAGGGAACCGGCTATTTATCGCGATCAGGCCGGAAATCCTAGGCCGAATTCGGCAGGGCTAGTCTGCCGTAGGGGGTTTGAAGCCGAACTGGCGCGGCATCGGGATTTCACCTCTCCCCGGTGGGAAGAGGTGGACCGAGAGCGTCCTACTCCGCCTTAGCCTCAATCGCGGCCATATCATCGTCCGACAGACCAAAATGGTGGCCGATCTCGTGGATCAGGACATGGCGGACGATGTGGCCGAGGCTTTCGTCGTGCTCGGCCCAATAATCCAGGATCGGGCGGCGGTAGAGCCAGACCATGTTGGGCAGCCGTGCCACGTCGCCAAAGCTCTGCTGGGGCAGGCCGACGCCCTGGAACAGGCCGAGCAGGTCGAACTCGCTCTCGCATTCCATCTCGTTCAGGACCTCCTCGGTCGGGAAGTCGTCGACGCGGACGATCACGCCCGCGCAAAGCTTGCGAAATTCCGCCGGCAGGCGCTCGAACACGTCGTGAGCCATCGCTTCCATTTCGGCGAGCGAAGGGGCTTTCAATTCCGTCCACATGAGCACCTCTTAGCGCGGGTTTCCCGCTGATGCATCTGGCTTTATAAGCGCGGCGAGGTTGACGGGCGCCGCCAAAACGGGGAGCGTGGGTCGTCAACGGGACGGTTCAGGGTGGGCGGAAAAATGCGAACGAAAACAGCGCTGACTCTACTGTGCATGGGGTTGTTTTCGCAGTTTTGCGTCGGCGCCGAGGCGCAGGCCGCCAGTTCCGAAATCCGGATGGCCCAACTGGTCTCGCCGGACGATGTCCCCCCGCCGCGCAAGCGGCCGCGCCTGCGCATCACGCCCTATTACAGCCCGGACGGCGTCTATCCCCGCTACAATCCCGGCCCCGACGCGGTCCGGGTCTGCAACGCCACCTATGTGCAGGAGTACCGGCCGAGCGGCACGGTGATCGTGCCGCGCGTGAGCTGCTACTGGCGTCGGGGCTGACTTCGCGGCGACCTCGTGAGGGTGTGATGGTGAGATGGATCGCATGGGCCTTTGCCGTCGCGCTGGCCACTGGGCTGCCTCGCGCGTCCTCCGCGCCAAGGGCGACGGTCCCGGAGGCATCGGCGGGAATCGCGGTTTTCGATGTGCGACGACACGCGCGAACCTATGACATCGCACGGCCTGCCATACGCCGCGATCCGCGCTACTACGCGCGGCCTGTCTACTATCGTCCCTATCCCTACGGCGTGCCGGCACCTTTTGTGTTCACCTACGGCCCCTTCTGGTAAGGCGCCGCTTTGGCGGCCGGCTTTGCGATCACGCGAGGCATGGGGTCGCATCGCGGCGCCGCGCCTTGTTCATTCATGGCGCGTTCACATCGCTGTCCGCAACTTAAATCCCTGGAGCGATAGCAATTGAACGGCCATGGCGCGGCGGAGACGTCGCAGCTCTGCTGTCCGGATTCAGGGAGGATTCCATGCTGAGGATGTTGGGCCGCCGGGTCGGCTCGGTGCGCTTGCTCGGGCTTGCGGCCGCCGCGACGCTGATGCTGTCGGCCGGCAGCGTGCGCCGCGCTGAAGCGCTCACCTTGATCAATCCGGCGACGTCGCCGATGACGAAGGCCGCGACCGACGATCTCGTCACGCAGGTTCGCCGTGGCGGGCACGGCGGACATGGCGGCGGGCATTTTCACGGCGGCGGTTTTCGCGGCGGCGGGCATATCGGCCGCGGTTTCCACGGCGGTGGCTTCCGCGCCGCGCCGGCCTTTCACCACAGACATGTGGGTATCCATCGCCATGGCGGCTTTCGCCACGGCGGATATGGCGGGGTCCACCGGCACTGGGGCCATCACCGCCCCCATTTCCGGCATCGTCACTTCTACCGGCCCTATTATGTCGGCGGCTACTATCCTTCCTACTCTTATCCGCGCCGCTGCCGGATCATCTGGACCTATTACGGCCCGCGCCGCGTCTGCCACTGGCCGCGGTGGCACTATCCGTACCGCTATTGGTGACGTGAGTGAGTGCCGTCATTTTGGCCATGACGTGTCCTCGCGAAACCGTCGCGAGGACATCGTCGGCGCCGTCGACTAACGACGCTTTGCCGCGATTGCTACAATTGCAGGGACCAGCTTAGCGCCAGTCCCTGACGTCGACGAAGTGGCCCGCGATCGCCGCCGCTGCCGCCATCGCCGGCGACACCAGATGGGTGCGGCCCTTAAAACCCTGGCGGCCTTCGAAATTGCGGTTCGAGGTCGAGGCGCAGCGCTCTTCCGGCTTCAGCTTGTCCGGGTTCATGGCAAGGCACATCGAGCAGCCCGGCTCGCGCCATTCGAAGCCGGCCTTGATGAAGATCTTGTCGAGACCCTCGGCTTCGGCTTGCTCCTTCACGATGCCGGAGCCCGGCACGACCATGGCATTGACGTTCGCCGACACGGTCTTGCCTTCGGCGATCTTCGCCGCGGCCCGCAGGTCCTCGATGCGGCCGTTGGTGCAGGAGCCGATGAAGACGCGGTCGAGCTTGATGTCGGTGATCTTCGTGCCCGCCGTCAGGCCCATATATTTCAGCGCGCGATGCTTGGAGATGCGCTTGGCCTCGTCGGCGATTTTATCAGGATCGGGCACGATACCGGTGACAGAAATCACGTCTTCAGGCGAGGTGCCCCAGGTCACGATCGGCGGCAGCTTTGCCGCATCGAGGCGCAGCTCGTGGTCGAAATGCGCGCCATCATCGGAGCGCAACTTCTCCCAGTAGCGCATCGCCGCGTCCCAGGCCGCGCCCTTCGGAGCCTTCGGACGATCACGCAGGAAGTCGAACGCCTTCTGGTCGGGCGCGACCAGGCCAGCGCGCGCGCCGCCTTCGATCGACATGTTGCAGACCGTCATGCGGCCTTCCATCGAGAGCGCGCGGATCGCTTCGCCGGCATATTCCAGCACGTAGCCGGTGCCGCCGGCGGTGCCGATCTCGCCGATGATGGCCAGGATGATGTCCTTGCCCGTCACGCCATCCGGCAATTTGCCGTCGACGGTGACGCGCATGTTCTTGGCCTTCTTCTGGATCAGCGTCTGCGTCGCCAGCACGTGCTCGACCTCGCTGGTGCCGATGCCGTGCGCGAGCGCGCCGAACGCGCCATGCGTCGAGGTGTGGCTGTCACCGCAGACGATGGTGGTGCCGGGCAGCGTAAAGCCCTGCTCGGGGCCGATGACGTGGACGATGCCCTGACGCTTGTCGAACTCGTTGTAATATTCGATGCCGAATTCCTTGGCGTTCTCGGCCAGCGCCTTGATCTGCTCGATGCTTTCAGGGTCGGGATTCGGCTTGGTGCGGTCGGTGGTCGGCACGTTGTGGTCGACGACGGCGAGCGTCTTCTCGGGCGCATGGACCTTGCGCCCCGTGGCGCGCAGGCCTTCGAACGCCTGCGGCGAGGTCACTTCGTGCACCAGATGGCGGTCGATATAGAGCAGGCAGGTGCCGTCCTCGGCTTCGTGCACCAGATGGTCGTTCCAGATCTTGTCGTACAGGGTGGTCGGCTTGGACATGAGCTTGAGCTCCGAAGAATGTGTGTCAGCGATGAGCGCGGCAGAGCGCGCGGGCAACAAAATCGTCAGCGCAGCCTTCAGGCTGCGCGGCTAAGCTCTGACGTTGCCGAGGTCGCGAAGCGTCCGAAGAACCGGCCAGGCAGCCGCGAGCGATCGTCGATGACGATGCGCTGGATGGGGGCGAAGCTGGTCAGATCTGGAAACATTCTAGAAGCTATATAGCACGCGGAAGCTAAAGCGCGAGAGTTTCAACTCCTCATTGCGAGCCACCGGGTCCGCGCGTAGCGCGGCCCGATGACAGGCTCCGTGAAGCAATCCAGAAATGCATCCGCGGAGACAGTCTGGATTACTCGTCGCAAGGGCTCCTCGCAATGACAGCAGAGCCAACAAAAAAGCGCGGAGCCGAGCCCCGCGCTTTCGAAAGACCTGCCTGGTGGCGAAAGCTTACTCGCCGACGGCAGCAGCGCGGTCCTGCTTCTCGACGATGCGGGCCGACTTGCCGCGAAGATTGCGGAGATAATAGAGCTTGGCGCGACGCACCTTGCCGCGGCGCACCACCTTGATCGAGTCGATCATCGGGGAGAGCAGCGGGAACACGCGCTCGACGCCCTCGCCATAGGAGATCTTGCGCACGGTGAAGCTCTCGTTGAGGCCACCGCCGGAACGGCCGATGCAAACGCCCTCATAGGCCTGCACGCGGGTGCGGTCGCCTTCGACGACCTTCACGTTGACGATCACGGTGTCGCCGGGGGCGAATTCCGGGATGTCCTTGCCGGCGGACAGCTTGTCGAATTGCTCCTGCTCGAGCTGCTTGATCAGGTTCATGGGTAAATCTCCATCGGCGCGCCCAGCCCTGGAAACGGGGGGCTGCGCAAAATTCGTCTATCCAGCCATTGCGGATTTGGCCGCTCCTATAAGGCAAGCCGGAGCGTTTGTCACCCGTCTGTCTTGGTTTTTGGCGTTTTTTGGCCGCTCCCCCGATTCGCGGCCTTTTCCCACAAATCCGGGCGCCGGGCGGCTGTCAGGGCCTCGGATTTGGCCCGGCGCCAGGCGGCCACCTTGGCGTGGTCGCCGGAGGTGAGGACAGCAGGGATCGGAACCCCCTCGAACAGCTGCGGGCGGGTGTATTGGGGGTACTCCAGCAGGCCGTCCGAAAAGCTTTCCTCGGTTCCGGAGGCTTCCTTGCCCATCACCCCCGGCAGCAGCCGGACACAGGCATCGATCAGGGCTAAAGCTGCGATTTCGCCCCCGGACAGCACGTAATCGCCGATCGAGACCTCCTCCAGGCCGCGGCCGTCGATCACCCGCTGGTCGATCCCCTCGAAGCGCCCGCAGACGATCAGGGGGCCGGGGCCTTCGGCGAGCTCGACCACCCGGGCCTGGGTCAATGGCCGACCCCGGGGGCTCATGAGCAGGCGGGGCCGCGCTTTTGACGGGTCTTGCCCGATTTCGGCAGCATCGATCGCCGCGGCCAGAACGTCCGCCCGAAGCACCATGCCCGGCCCGCCGCCGGCCGGGGTGTCGTCGACGCTGCGGTGGCGGTCGGTCGCGGACGCCCGGATGTCGCGAGCCTCGATCTGCCAGAGCCCGGACGCGAGCGCCCGGCCGGCGAGGCTCACGCCGAGCGGCCCCGGAAACATCTCCGGAAACAGCGTCAGCACCGTCGCGCGCCAGGGTGAGGGATTGGTCATTGCATCCTAGTCTCGTCGTCCCGGGGCGCGCAAAGCGCGAGCCCGGGACCCATAACCACCGCAGCCCGTTTTGCGATGGCTGGAGCGATCAGCTTAGCGAAAAATTCCGGCCTGTGGTTATGGGTCCCGGCCTTCGCCGGGACGACTAGCGGAAGAAGCTTCGTCACGATCCTCCCCCTCGATCTCCTGCGGCAACGCGATCACGACGCGGCCGCCTCTGAGGTCGACTTCCGGCACCACCGCGTTGGAGAACGGCAGCAGCATCGTCGGGCCCTTGAGCGGCGCGATCTCGATGATGTCGCCGGCGCCGAAATTATGGATCGCGAGCACGCGGCCGAGCGCATCGCCACCAGTTGTGACGGCGGCGAGCCCGATCAGATCGGTGTGGTAATATTCGTCCTCGTCCGTCGCGGGCAGTTTTTCGCGCGCGACGTAGAGCTCGATGCCGTTGAGGCGCTCGGCCTCATCGCGGGTCACGACACCCTTGAATGTCGCGACCAGATGATCTTTGGCCTCGCGCACCTGCGCGATTTCGAACTGGCGCCTGCCGTCCTTGGTCGACAGCGGACCGTAGCGGCGGACGGCAAAGGGATCCTCGGTGAAGGTCCACAGCTTGACCGCACCGCGCACACCATGCGCGGCGCCGATCCGCGCGACGCAGACCAGCGCCGACATGATCCGGCCTTACGCCTTGGCGGCGGCTTCGGCCTGCGCCTTGCGCTCCTTGCGCGGCACGGCCTTCTCAGGGTTGTTGCGCGCTTCGCGCTTCTTGACGCCGGCGGCATCGAGGAAACGCGCGACGCGGTCCGACGGCTGCGCGCCCTTGGCGAGCCAGGCCTTCACCTTGTCCATGTCGAGCTTGAGGCGGGTCTCGTTGTCCTTCGGCAGCAGCGGATTGAAATGGCCGAGACGCTCGATGAAGCGGCCATCGCGCGGAAAGCGCGAATCGGCGACGACGACGTGATAGACGGGACGCTTCTTGGTGCCTGCACGGGCGAGGCGGATAACGACGGACATTCAGTTCTCCTTGAAAGTGTGGTTTTGCAAAGTACGTTTTGTTCGGTCGATTGGTATTCCGCGTCGCCTGAGATGCTGATGATCCCCGTGCGACGAATTCCTCATTTCTTCTTGCCGGGGAAACCGCCGAGGCCCGGCAGCGTCGGCTTGCCGCTCAGCCCGGTTAGTCCCGGAAGGTTCGGTAGGCCTTGGCGAAGACCGGGCGGCAGATCCTTCGGCAGATTCGGCAGGCCTTGTCCGCCGCCCGCGCCTTGCATCTTCTCCTGCAGCGCCTTCATCTCTTCGGGCGAGGGCATCTTCATGCCGCCGCCAAAACCCATCGCCTGTGCGATGCCGGCGAGCGGGCCGCGCTTGCCCGATCCCATGGCCTTCATCACGTCGGCCATGTTCCGGTGCATCTTCAGCAGCTTGTTGACGTGCTCGACGCTCTGGCCGCTGCCGGCCGCGATGCGCTTCTTGCGGCTGGCCTTCAAGAGGTCCGGATGACGCCGCTCCTCGCGCGTCATGGAATCGATGATCGCGACCTGGCGCTTCAGGATCTTGTCGTCGATGCCGGCGGCCGCGATCTGGTTCTTCATCTTGGAGATGCCGGGCATCATGCCCATCAGCCCGCTGATGCCGCCCATGTTGGCCATCTGCAGCAGCTGCTCGCGCATGTCGTTGAGGTCGAACTGACCCTTGCGCATGCGCTCGGCGGTGCGTGCGGCCTTCTCGGCGTCGATATTGGCGGCGGCGCGCTCGACCAGCGACACCACGTCGCCCATGCCGAGGATGCGGCCGGCGATACGATCCGGGTGGAAGTCTTCTAGCGCGTCGGTCTTTTCGCCGGTGCCGATCAGCTTGATCGGCTTGCCGGTGACGGCGCGCATCGACAGCGCGGCGCCGCCGCGGCCGTCGCCGTCAACGCGTGTGAGCACGATGCCGGTGAGGCCGACGCGCTGATCGAACGAGCGCGCCAGGTTCACGGCGTCCTGGCCGGTGAGCGAATCCGCAACCAGCAGCACTTCATGCGGATTGGCCGCGGCTTTGATCGCGGCCGCCTCTGCCATCATCTCTTCGTCGAGCGTGGTGCGGCCGGCGGTGTCGAGCAGCACGATGTCGTAGCCGCCGAGCTTGCCGGCTTCCAGCGCGCGTTTGGCGATCTGCGGCGGCTGCTGGCCGGCAACGATTGGCAAAGTGGGAATGTCGAGGTCGCGGCCGAGCACGGCCAGCTGCTCCATCGCCGCCGGACGGTAGACGTCGAGCGAGGCCATCAAGACCTTGCGCTTGTCGCGCTGGACCAGGCGGCGGGCGAGCTTGGCGGTGGTGGTGGTCTTACCGGAGCCCTGCAGGCCGACCATCATGATCGGCACCGGCGGCACGGAATTGACGTCGATGGTCTGGCCTTCGGCGCCCAGCGTGTTGACCAGCTCGTCATGGACGATCTTGACCACCATCTGGCCGGGCGTGACCGACTTGACGACGGTGGCGCCGATCGCCTGCTCGCGGACGCGCTCGGTGAAGCTGCGGACCACTTCGAGCGCGACGTCGGCCTCCAGCAGCGCGCGGCGCACCTCGCGCATCGCCGCGTCGACGTCCTTTTCGGTCAGCGCACCGCGCCCCGTCAGACGATCGAGAATGCCACCAAGCCGTTCCGACAGATTGTCGAACAATGCCGTTGTCCTGTTGCTGTCTTCCCGATGGGAAGAGCGCTCCGTAACTCACCGCTGTCATGCCCCGCGAAGGCGGGGCATCCAGTACGCCGCAGCACCTCAGTTCAAGCCGAGCCGCCTCTGGGATACTGGATCGCCCGATCAAGTCGGGCGATGACACCTTCCTGGATAAGCATCTTCCAAACACCTTTGCGCCCGAGGGCGCACAGCGCTGTCGGGCGTTGACCTCCGGCCTCAAGGCCGGTCGGCGGGTCGAAAAGAAAGCCTTTCCGAGAAAGTGGCCGGGTTAAACGCCGCTCCCGCTCAAAAGTCAAGGAAACTTAGGGTGTCGGCCCGCCCTCGGTAGGCCAAGGTTTTGAAAACGTGATCCTTTTGTCGCAGGTTCCTTTTCCGCCAGCCCCGCCCATATAGGCGGTGATGTCTTACCCCTCCAACCATCCCTAGAAGCCCGCCGTGCCGATCACCCGCCGCCGCCTTTTCGGACTATTCGCCGGAACCGGTGCGCTGGTCGGCGTCCCCTCCCTCTGGATGTCCAGCATGAAAACCTATGACGGCCCCGCCTCCGATCATTTCGACGGCCTGACTTTCTTCGATCCGGATGGGGCGCCGCCGAAATCGCTGCGCGAGGTGCTGCGCTGGCAGCTCGGCGGCAAGCGGCAGCGCGCGACCTGGCCGGATTGGGCGCCCAGCCCACACGCCGACACCCCGCCGGCGCGTGTCGACGGCGACAAGGTGCGGCTCTCCTTCGTCGGTCATGCCAGCTGGCTGATCCAGGCCGGCGGCCTCAACATCCTCATCGATCCGGTCTGGTCGGAGCGGGTCTCGCCGGTCGCCTTCGCCGGGCCGAAGCGGCACAACGACCCCGGCATCGCCTTCGAGAAGCTGCCGAAGATCGACGTCGTGCTGGTCTCGCACGGCCATTACGACCATCTCGACATCGCGACGCTGTCGCGGCTCACCAAGAATTTCGCCCCGCGCGTGGTCACCCCGCTCGGCAACGACGTCACCATGCGCAGCTGGGATCCCGGCATCAAGGTGGAGGCGTTCGACTGGCATGATCGCGTCGAACTCGGCGAAGGCGTCGCGGTGCATCTGGTGCCGACAAGGCACTGGACCGCGCGCGGCCTGTTCGACCGCAACAAGGCGCTGTGGGCGAGCTTTGTCCTGGAGACGCCGGCCGGGAAGATTTACGTGGTCTGCGATTCCGGCTACGGCGATGGCCGCCATTTCCGCCGCGTCGCCGAGAAGCACGGCAAGCTGCGCCTCGCCATCCTCCCGATCGGCGCCTACGAGCCGCGCTGGTTCATGCGCGACCAGCACATGAACCCCGAAGATGCGGTGAAGGCGCTGGCCGATTGCGGCGCCGAGCAAGCGCTCGGGCATCACCACGGCACGTTCCAACTGACGGACGAAGCGATCGACGCGCCGGCGACAGCGCTGGTCGAGGCGCTGGATGCCGCGAAGATTCCGCAGGAAAGATTCGTGGCAATGCTGCCGGGGCAGGTGGTGGAGATTTAGGTCGTGTATCCATAAACCCGGCGGCTTGATGCGACGAAAGCAATGTCCGCTTTGCTCCCATTGCGGCAGGTGCGTGCGGTTCTGCGCCGTTGAACCAGAAAGCCTATGACGCAACAAAGCACCATGGATTTCTTTTGGTCGGAAGACCTTTATTAATCGATGGATGGAGCCGGCCTGTGGGATTTTTGCTGAGAATTGTGCTTGCAACCGCTCTCGTGAACCTTGCTCCGGCCGTCGCCCAGGCGAAGAACGCCGTCGCATCTCCTGCCTTGCAGAAGGAATTCGATGGCTTCATCGAGAAGTTTCGCGCGGCGCTGAAGGCAAACGATTCCGCCGCCGTCGCCGGTATGACACGATTGCCGTTCATGAACGACAACGCAATTCGCGACGCCGCGCAATTTGGCGCCAAGACCTATCGGACCTCGTTCACGGCGAAAAATCGCGCGTGTATCCAGCGCGGCAAGGCCGTCTACGATCGCGATGACTATAAGAACGACAGTTACTTCGTCTTCTGCGGCGAGCTCATCTTCGTCTTTACCAAGACGCCGACGGGGTTTCTTTTTACTGATATCAGCGTGAATGATTGATCGGGCAACAATGCCATCCCCTGCCGCCGGACGTATGATCGGGTCGCCGGCCCATTGGTGTTGCGGCGATGCGCCTCTTACGAAAGAGGCTACTGCCCCTGCTTGATCGCCCAGCTCACATTCACCGTCACCGTCAGCGTCTCCTCGCCGGGCGCGACGGCGGCCTGTGGGGCCGCGGCCATCCGTTCGGCCATGCGGCCCTTGAACAGCGGCACCGGGCCGCCGCCCTCGGTGACGCTGAGCGGCGCGCCCAGCGTCACACCGGCAGCCTTCGCGTAAATCTCCGCCTTGCGCCGCGCGTCGGCCACCGCCTGCTCGCGCGCATCATCGAGCAGCTTTGACGCCTGCGTCACCTCGAAGGAGATGTTGCCGATGTCGTTGGCGCCGGCGCTGACCAGAGTGTCGATGATGCCGGCCACCTTGGTCACGTCGCGGATCTTGACGGTAACGCGGTTGCTGGCGCGGAAGCCGACGACCGGGGATGCGCCGGTGGATTTGTTCTGGCCGTATTGCGGCTGCAGCGACAGCCGCGAGGTCTGGTAATCCTTCTCGGCGATTCCTGTGCCCTTCAGCGCCAGCAGCACCTTGCCCATCGCGGCGTTGTTGGCATCGGAGGCCTCTTTCGCTGTCTTGGCGTCGTTGGCGACGCCGGCATCGATTTGCGCGAGATCGGGCGCCGCGGACACGGAGGCTTCGCCGCTCACCGAGATCGCGGAGGGAAAATCCTCGGCGCGCGCGGGCGCGGCGAGCAGTGTGGTGGCGAGGACGGCGGCAAGTAGGGCAGGCTTTTTCATCAGTCTCACTTCAGTGGCACGAAAACATTGATCACGAGCTTGTCCTCGGACGTCTTTAGGGGATCGGTGAGGTACTCCTCGATGAAGGTGTCCTTGGCTTCCAGCCTCTTGTCGTCGAGGTGATTGGTGATCGCCTCATACGTATTGTCCATGTTGTCGTAGGAGCCGCGATGGACGAATTTCAGCGCCTTGCCTTCAGGCGATTTGCCGATGCTCATGTCCTTGGACAGGTTCTTCGGGTCCTGATCGACCGGGATCTCGGCAAGGAAGGTGAAGCCGGTATCGTCCGTCGAGGTGTAGACGATCATCGAATTGCCCGATGGCTTGATGCCCTGCTTGTCGAGCAGCGTGTTCAGCGCCTTGAAGGCGTCGATCAGCGTGTCGAAGGCGGAGTCCCAATTGGCGGTGCCCTTGACCATCACGACCTTCTTCGGCTCGAGCGTGGTCTCGAGGCCAAAGGGATCGGCGGTCTGAACCGGGGCGGGGACGCGGCGGCGGCCGGGG
>NZ_LAXE01000001.1:520101-550312 GCF_003122645.1 Bradyrhizobium sp. SUTN9-2 | reverse complement strand
GTGGCAGCGGGGGCGGGCGAGGCACTTGCAGCCGGGGCGGGCGAAGCCATCGGGGCCGGCGAGGGACTTGCCGATGCGGCCGGCGCCGGGCTCGCGGTCTGCGCCAGAGCGCCTGACAGCCCATGCGACAAGGCCGCAGCCGGGATCAGCGCGGCCAAAGCGAGGCGACGAAAAGTGTTCATTTTATTCTCCCCGAGGCCCGCTTCGTCGGGGCCTCAATTCATCAAGGCCTTACCCACCAAGGCCTTAACCCGTCCGCGCGTCCCGGTTCGCGCGAACCGCGCCGTTCTAACACGCGAGCGCCGAATTCGTCCCATGACAGATGCGTCATGGCAGGCACCTTGCCCGATGTCCCGACCCGGGTGGCATATCACTGGCCAAGCGGCCGAGGATCGCCATATAAGGCAGGCGAAATTCGGGAATTTTCATGAGCGCGCTGGCCAACCACGCATTTGCCAAGATGAACGGCATCGGCAACGAGATCGTCGTTGTCGACTTGCGCGATTCGGCGGCCAAGGTCACGCCGGACGATGCCCGCGCCGTCGCGTCCGCGAACGGCGGCGTGGCTTACGACCAGCTCATGGTGCTGCAGAGGCCGCGGCTCGACGGCACCGAGGCCTTCATCAGCATCTACAACAACGACGGCTCGGAGGCCGGTGCCTGCGGCAACGGCATGCGCTGCGTCGTGCGCCGCATCTTCGAGAAGACCGGGCAGACCACCGCGACCTTCGAGACGGCCGCCGGCCTGCTCAATGCCTGGCAGGGTCCGGCGCCCGACCTCTACACAGTGGATATGGGCGCGCCGAAGTTCGGCTGGCAGGACATTCCGCTGGCGGAAGAGTTTCGCGACACCCGCTACATCGAATTGCAGATCGGGCCGATCGACAATCCCATTCTGCATTCGCCCTCAGTGGTGAGCATGGGCAATCCGCACGCGGTGTTCTGGGTCGACGACGTCAACGCCTACGATCTCGGCCGCTTCGGTCCGCTCTTGGAAAACCATCCGATCTTTCCCGAGCGCGCCAACATCACGCTGGCCCATATCGTCGATCGCGAGCACATCACGATCCGCACCTGGGAGCGCGGTGCCGGCCTGACCAAGGCGTGCGGGTCGGCGGCCTGCGCCACGGCGGTCGCCGCCGCGCGGCTGAAGCGCGCCGAGCGCAAGGTCGAGATCACATTGCCCGGCGGCAAGCTCGGCATCGAATGGCGCGAGCGCGACGACCACGTGCTGATGACGGGCACCGCGACCTTCGAATATGAGGGCAGCTTCGATCCGGCGCTGTTCGCGCCGGTCGCCTGATGGCCGTCGACATCGTCACCTTCGGCTGCCGCCTCAACGCCTTCGAGGCCGAGGTGATCCGCAGCAAGGCGGAAGTCGCAGGGCTTTCCGACACCATAGTCATCAACAGCTGCGCCGTCACCAACGAGGCGGTGGCGCAGGCGCGCCAATCGATCCGCAAGCTGAAGCGCGAGCGCCCCGAGGCGCGCATCGTCGTCACCGGCTGCGCGGCGCAGACGCAGGCTGCGATGTTTGCGGGCATGGCCGAGGTCGATCGCGTCGTCGGCAATGACGACAAGATGCGCGGCGAAGCGTGGCGGGAGACGCGCCACGCTTTCGATCTTGGCGCCAGCGAGAAGATCGCCGTCGGCGACATCATGGCGGTGAAGGAGATGGCGCCGCACCTCGTCGATGGCTATGCGAGCGGCCTGCCGCGCGTCTTCGTGCAGGTGCAGAACGGCTGCGATCATCGCTGCACCTTCTGCATCATCCCGTTCGGCCGCGGCAATTCGCGCTCGGTGCCGATGGGCGCGGTGGTCGATCAGGTGCGCACCCTGGTCGAGCGCGGCCATGCCGAGATCGTGCTGACCGGCGTCGATCTCACGAGCTACGGTGCGGACCTGCCCGGCGCGCCCAAGCTCGGCCTGCTGACCAAGCAGATCCTGCGCCATGTGCCCGAGCTCAAGCGCCTGCGCATCTCCTCGATCGATTCGATCGAGGCCGATGACGACCTGCTCGATGCCATCGCCGACGATTCGCGCCTGATGCCGCACCTGCACCTGTCGCTGCAGTCGGGCGACGACATGATCCTGAAGCGCATGAAGCGGCGGCATTCGCGGCAGGATGCGATTGGCTTCTGCGAGCAGGTGCGCCGCCTGCGCCCCGATGTCGTCTTCGGCGCCGACATCATCGCGGGCTTCCCGACCGAGACCGAGGACATGTTCTCGCGCTCGCTGGGTCTCGTGGACCAATGCGGCCTGACCTTCCTGCACGTCTTCCCTTATTCGCCGCGGCCCGGCACGCCCGCCGCGCGGATGCCGCAGGTGGCGGGAGGCCTGATCAAGGAGCGTGCGCGACGGCTGCGTGCGGCCGGTGAAGCAGCGTTGCGGCAGCGCCTGCAAGCCGAGATCGGCGCAACGCGCGATGTGCTGATCGAGAGCGGGGGGCAGGGCCGCACGGAGCATTATCTGCCGGTGGCGATTGCGGGCGAGCGGGTTGGGAGTGTGGTGTCGCTGAAGATAGCCGGCAGCGATGGCGAGCGACTGAAGACGTAAGCAGCTGCTCTTTGCCCTTTCCCATAAGGGGAGAGGAAAACTACGACGCCCGCACCTGCCAGAACCGCAACGTCCGCTTGGCATTCTCCGCCGTCATCCTCGCAAAATGCCCCTGCGCCCGCGCGACGTCGGCCGGCTTCATCGCGCCGGTCGCGAAACGGCATTCGAGCACGGCCATGGCCGTTTCCCAGCCGAGCTGTGCGGCCCTGCACGGCACCAGCAGGCCGTCCTCGCGCAGACTCTGCATCAGCGGACGGATCACCTCGACCGTCGACCCTGATAATGCCGCCAGCGCCGCCACCGTCTCCTCATAGCGGCGTTGTCTGGCGAAGCCGAGCAGCGTCGCCTCGTTGAGCTGGCCGGTGGCCTTGAGGCCAGCGATGGCGCGCTTGGCACCTTCGAAATCGCGCACCGCCGACATTTCGCGTTCGGCGCCGATGGCGACGGCGGCGATCGCGCTCTGGATTTCCTCGAACAGATGCGGCGGGGCGCGCGACAACAGGCGGGTGCGCACGGCGTCGGTCGCCGAGCGCAGCAATTGGCGGCGCAGCTCCGAGGGCAAGTCGACGCGGACGCCGACACTGACTGCGAGCTCCGGGTCTCTTTCGGCCTGGCCGACGATGATGGCAAATCCCTTTGCGGACACGCGCGCGCCGGGATTGGCGGCGAGCCGCCGGCTGACGCTGGGATAACGGCGCGCCAGCAGCGCGTCGGTGACGATCTCCTTCAGCCACCAGCGGCCGGCGACCGCGAGCAGATGCGGCTCGCCCTTAGCTGATGCGATCTTCACCAGCTCGCCGTCGTCGAGGCGCGCGGATTCCTGCAGCACGGGGCCGGCGATGCGGATCTCGTCATTGTTGGCGAGGCGGCGGATCACCGACAGCGGCGCCTGCGCGATCGGCGCCAGCTGCGCGCTGATCTCGGCCAGCGCCACGCGCGCTGCCACATCGGCGATGGCGCGCAGCTCGATGGTGCCGATCAGGCGCTCGAGCACGTCGTCGAACAGCGCGATCTGCTCGTCGCCGAAATTGCCGGCGGAGGAGAGGAACAGCTCGGTGACGCGCCGGGCCGTCGCCAGGCCCTTTTCCGGCGAGCCGATCCGCAGTGCGGATTCGACCTCGTCGATGATCGATAGCCCGGAATTGGTCATCGCGCGCGGCTCGTCCTGAGCGGTTACGGAAGCTTGTTCTAAGCAACCGTTATCATTAGAGGCGAGCGCTGAAGGTTTCGTAAACCATGGCACGGTAGCCGAGCACAGCCGCTTCTCGACCGACCACCGCTCCTCATCCCGAGGAGCCCGCGAAGCGGGCGGCTCGAAGGATGGATACGACCGCGATGCGCCTGCGGGGCCTCTATGGTTCGAGACGGCGCTGACGCGCCTCCTCACCATGAGGGTCTAAGAGGCTACTCCCCCTTCCACCCGCAGGCCCGGAGCTTCTCGTGCATATGCGGCGGGGCCGGCGCCACCACGCGGACCGGCTCCTTGTTCCGGGAGATCGGCACCACGATCTCGCGCGAATGCAGGTGCAGGCGCGGCTCGCCGAAGCGCGGACCGTTGCCGTAAATGTTATCGCCGAAGATCGGCCAGCCGCTCGCGGCCGCATGCACCCGCAATTGATGGGTCCGGCCGGTCACCGGTTCCATGGCAAGCCAGGTGAAACCGTCGCCCCGGCCCATCACCTTCCAGTTCGTGATCGCCTTCTGCCCTTCCGGATCCGGCTTCTGCCACCAGCCGCGTTCGGCATTGAGCCGGCCGAGCGGCATGTCGATGGTGCCTTCGTCCTCGGCAGGGCCGCCTTCGACCACGGTCCAGTAGGTTTTGCCGATCTTGCCGTGCTTGAACAAAAGGCCCAGCGATGCCGTCGCCTTGCGGTGGCGGCCGAGCACGAGGCAGCCCGAGGTGTCCTTGTCCAGCCGGTGGGCCAGCACCGGCGGTCGCGGCAGGCCGAAACGCAGCGCGTCGAAGGAATCCTCCAGATTGGGGCCACCCTTGGGGCCGCGATGCACCGGCAGGCCGGCCGGCTTGTCGATGACCAGCATCAGGCCGTCGCGATGGAGCACGCGGCCTAAGATCTCATCGGCCGTCAATTGGGGAACATCGAGCAATCGCAGGACTTTCGGTCAAGGCTTTCGTTTACGGGCCGGAACGGCTAACACGCCACCATGAACGATACCACCTCCGAGACCCCCAAGCTGAGCTGGTGGCGCCGCCTGTCCAACGGGCTGAAGCGCACCTCGTCCTCGCTCGGGACCGCGGTCGCCGACCTCGTCACCAAGCGCAAGCTCGACCGCGCCATGCTCGACGACATCGAGGACGTGCTGCTGCGCGCCGACCTCGGCACGTCAGTCGCGGTGCGCATTGCCGATGCCGTCGGCACCGGCCGCTACGACAAGGCGATCTCGGCGGACGAGGTCAAGGACGTCGTCGCCACCGAGGTCGAGAAGGTGCTGTCGCCGGTGGCAAAGCCGCTCGTGATCGATGCGGCAAAAAAGCCGTTCGTCATTCTCGTGGTCGGCGTCAACGGTTCCGGCAAGACCACCACGATCGGCAAGCTGTCGCAGAAATTCGCCTCCGAAGGCCGCAAGGTGATGCTGGCCGCCGGCGACACGTTTCGCGCCGCCGCCATCGAGCAGCTCAAGGTCTGGGGCGAGCGGACGAAGACGCCCGTCATCGCGGGCGCGCAGGGCTCGGATTCCGCAAGCCTCGCCTTCAACGCGCTCACCGCGGCGAAGGAGCAGAATGTCGACGTGCTGCTGATCGACACCGCGGGCCGCTTGCAGAACAAGGCCGAGCTGATGAACGAGCTCGAGAAGGTCGTGCGCGTGATCCGCAAGGTGGATGACACTGCGCCGCATGCCGTGCTGCTGGTGCTGGATGCGACCGTCGGCCAGAATGCGCTGTCGCAGGTCGAGGCCTTCCATCGCACCGCCGGGGTCACCGGCCTCGTCATGACCAAGCTCGACGGCACCGCGCGCGGCGGCATCCTGGTGGCGCTCGCGGAGAAGTTCAAGCTGCCGGTGCACTTCATCGGCGTCGGCGAAGGCGTCGACGATCTCGCGCCCTTCACCGCGCGCGACTTCGCCCGCGCCATCGCCGGAATCGAATAGCGTCATCCTTCGGGACGCCGCTTGCGCGGCTCCTCAGGATGAGGTCGTGCCACACATGAGGTCCTCATCCTGAGGAGACCGCGAAGCGGTCGTCTCGAAGGATGGGAGATACGGAAGAGAGAATGGACAAGACCCAGCCGCATCCGCTGTTCAAGCTCGCGACCGAGCTCGGTCCGCTGCTCGTGTTCTTCTTCGTCAATGCGAAGTTCAATCTGTTCGCGGCGACCGGCGCCTTCATGGTGGCCATCGCGGTCGCGATGGCCGCCTCTTACATCGTGACGCGTCACATCCCGATCATGGCGATCGTCACGGGGGTGATCGTGCTGGTGTTCGGCACGCTGACCCTGGTGCTGCACGACGAGACCTTCATCAAGGTCAAGCCGACCATCATCTACGGCCTGTTCGCCGCGATCCTCGGCGGCGGCCTGTTGTTCGGCCGCTCCTTCATCGCCGTGATGTTCGACCAGGTGTTCAACCTGACGCCGCAGGGCTGGCGCATCCTCACCTTGCGCTGGGCGCTGTTCTTCGCCGGAATGGCGGTGCTGAACGAGATCGTCTGGCGCACCCAGAGCACGGATTTCTGGGTGAACTTCAAGGTGTTCGGCGTCACTCCGATCACGATGATCTTCGCCATCGCCCAGATGCCGCTGACCAAGCGCTATCATCTCGCGCCGGTCTCGCTGGAGAGAAGCGAGGCCGAGGCGGGGGATGTGAGCAAGGGATAGGCGAAGGACAGGCGAAGCGTCGCTCCACATACCGCTGTCATGCCCCGGCTTGACCGGGGCATCCAGTACGCCGCAGCTTCTCCGTATACGACTGGCGTCTCTGGAATACTGGATCGCCCGATCAAGTCGGGCGATGACAGTTGAGCGTGTGGTACGAGCGCGGCATCAGCTTCCTGCCTTCAGCGCCTTCTCCAGCTCCGGCATCAGCACGGCCTTGAGATTTTGCGGCGTGATCGGCCCGACCAGCTTGTAGACGATGGTGCCCTCGCGCCCGACGACGAAGGTCTCCGGCACGCCATAGACGCCCCATTCGATCGAGGCGCGGCCGTTGGCGTCGACGCCGACGTGGCCGAACGGGTTGCCGTAGCGGCCGAGGAAGCGCCGCGCATTGTCGGCGGCGTCCTTGTAGTTGATGCCGACCAGCTGGAAGCGCTTGTCTTTTGCCATTTCGGTCAAAAGCGGCGCTTCGTCATGGCAGGGCACGCACCAGGACGCCCAGACGTTGACGAGGCTGACCTTGCCCTTGAACGCAGCCGGATCGAGTCCCGGCACCTGCGTGCCATTCTCTTGCAATCCCTGGAGCGGCGGCAGCACGGTTTGCGGTGCGGGCCGGCCGATCAGCGCCGAGGGAATCCGCGAGGGATCGCCGCTGCCGAGCCGGAACCAGAACAAAAGCGCGAGGCCGATGAAGACGATCAGCGGCAGCATCACCAGGAAGGCGCGGCGCTGTGGCGGAGCGGAAGCAGGCTGATCGCTCATCGCAGCTCCGTCGCGCTGCGGCCCGACCGGCGGGTGATGCCGCGCTGCTCCAGCTCGCGCAGGCGCTGCGTCTGGCTGCGATAATCGAGCATGACCCAGCCGATCAGGATCGCGACCACGAGGGCGACAGCTGCGTAAGACGCCACGATGAAAGAGGCATAAGGACCGAGCGACATCGTCATGCAGCCCCAGCTTCTTTGGACGCGTTGTCTTCACGCGAACCGGCGGCCATGTCGCTCGAAAACGCGATCCGGCTGGCCTGCATCATCTGCAGCGAGCGGACACGGCGGCGCAAAATCTCGTTGCGCATCGCGGCCAGGTGCAGCGTGACGAACAGCAGCGTGAAGGCGACCGCCATCACCAGCAGCGGAATCAGGAACGACTTGTCCAGCGCCGAGCCGCCCATGCGCATCACCGAGGCGGGCTGGTGCAGCGTGTTCCACCAATCGACCGAGAACTTGATGATCGGCAGGTTGATCGCGCCGACCAGGGTCAGCACCGCGGCGGCGCGCGCCGCACGCGAGGGATCGTCGACGGCGCGCCACAGCGCCATCAGGCCGAGATACATCAGGAACAGGATCAGCACCGAGGTCAGCCGCGCGTCCCACTCCCAATAGGTGCCCCACATCGGCCGGCCCCAGAGCGAGCCCGTGAGCAGCGCGAGGAAGGTGAAGGCGGCGCCGATCGGAGCTGCGGCCTTGGCGGCGACGTCGGCGAGCGGATGCCGCCACACCAGCGTGCCCAACGATGCGATGCTCATCACGCCCCACACGAACATCGACAGCCAGGCATTGGGCACGTGGATGAACATGATCTTGACGGTCGCGCCCTGCTGATAGTCGTCGGGCGCGAGCGCAGCTTGATAGAGACCGATCGTGAGCAGGATGATTGTCGCGGCCGCCAGCCACGGCAACACCCGCGCTGTCAGCGCGAGGAACCGCGTGGGGTTGGCGAGGTCGATCAGCGTCATGGTATCCTGATAATCACCGGGGGCCGCTCAGGCAATCAGCACGAAAGCCCGTCGCGAAAGTTGATCCGGGTCAAGGTCGTCGAGCCCATCTCAGTCGAGGCCATGCCGCAGGCTTGCTGCGGCCGCGAACGGGCCGATCACGAGGCTGACCAGCGACAGTGCGCACAGGATCGAGAACGGCGCGCCGAAGGTCATGGGACCGACGATCACCGCCTGCGAGGCCGCAACGCCGAAAATCAGCACGGGAATCGACAGCGGCAGCACCAGCACCGCCATCAACAGCCCGCCGCGATGCAGCGTCACCGCCAGCGCCGCGCCGATCATGCCGGTGAAGGTCAGCGCCGGAGTGCCCGCCAGCAGCGTCAGCGCCACCGCGGCCGTGGCGATCATGTCGAGGTTGAGCAACAGGCCGAGCACGGGGGTTGCGACAATCAGCGGCAGGCCGGCGGCGAGCCAATGCGCCAGCGCCTTGGCGGCGCAGGCGAGTTCCAGCGGCGTCCGGCTCATCGTGATCAGGTCGAGCGAGCCGTCCTCATGGTCGGCCATGAACAGCCGGTCGAGGGTCAGCAGGCTGGCCAGGAGGGCGCCGAGCCAGAGGACCGCAGGTCCGAGCCGCGACAGCAGTGCCAGATCCGGTCCGACCGCGAACGGCATCAGCACCACCACGGTCAGGAAGAACAGCACCCCGATCAGCGCCCCGCCGCCGACGCGAAGCGCGATCCTGATGTCCCGGCGGATGAGGGCGGTGAGGGCGGTCATGAGAGGCTTCCAGCTTCTGGGAACGCATCCGACAGCCACAGGCACACTGCGCTCCCTTCCCCCTTGTGGGGGGAGGGAATGGAGAGAGCCGAGCCCGGCCGCTTGGAAAACTGAGGGTGCCTGAACTTCACGCCACACCCCCGATCCGCAGCTCCCGCGATTCGATCCCGAGCGGGGCATGCGTCGCCGCGACGATCATGCCGCCGCCGGCCAGATGCTCGCGCATCAGGCCGGCGAACATGTCCTGACCGGCGACATCAAGCGCATTGGTCGGCTCGTCCAGGAGCCAGACCGGGCGGCGGACCGTCAGCAGCCGCGCCAGCGAGAGCCGGCGGCGCTGTCCCGCGGACAGGAATCCGGCGGGCAGATGGATGGCGTGGTCGAGCCCCACCTTGGCAAGGCTCTCGACGGCATCGAAAAGCTCGCCGCCGAGAAAATCAGCCCAAAACGTCAGGTTTTCGGCCACGCTCAGCGCCGGCTTCAGGGCATCGCGATGGCCGAGATAGTGGCACTGCTCCGCCAGGGTCAGCTCACTATGGCCCCCCTCCAGCGCGATCGTCCCGCCGGCCGGAACGAGCAGGCCCGCGATCAGCCGCAGCAGCGAGGTCTTGCCCGATCCGTTGCGGCCGACCACAGCCACGGCCTCGCCCGACCCGGCCGCGAAATCGAGCCCGGCGAACACCTCGCGCCCGCCCCGCACGCATCTCAGCCCGTGACCTGACAGCCGCATGTCGCCTTGGTTCAGTCCGCTCACAGCCGGGCCTCAGGAAATCTTGGGGTAGCGCATGGGAATTTTTGGCTCGCGAATTGCTGCGGCACGATAGTGGCTGTGGCGGCGCGGTTAGAAAGCTTCTATAAGCCCGGAACTACTTGATGCAGCAACTCAACCTGCCCCTGCAAGCGGCCCAGCCTGATACGCTGACGGTGTTAAAATACCCTGCCGGGTATAACTAGCAATTGGGATCTCCTACATGACCTCGCTCGACAGCTTCAAATGCAAAAAGACTCTCAAGGTCGGCGCCAAGACCTATGTCTATTACAGCCTGCCCACCGCCGAGAAGAATGGTCTGAAGGGAATTTCGAAACTTCCCTACTCGATGAAGGTCCTGCTCGAGAATTTGCTGCGCAACGAGGATGGCCGCTCGGTCAAGAAGGAAGACATCGTCGCGGTGTCGAAATGGCTGCGCAAGAAGTCGCTGGAGCATGAGATCGCCTTCCGGCCGGCGCGGGTGCTGATGCAGGACTTCACCGGCGTGCCCGCGGTGGTCGACCTCGCCGCGATGCGCAACGCGATGCAGAAGCTCGGTGGCGAGCCTGAGAAGATCAACCCCTTGGTGCCCGTCGATCTCGTCATTGACCATTCCGTGATCGTGAACTTCTTCGGCGACAACAAGGCTTTCGGCAAGAACGTCACCGAGGAATACAAGCAGAACCAGGAGCGCTACGAGTTCCTGAAGTGGGGCCAGAAGGCGTTCTCGAACTTCTCCGTCGTGCCGCCCGGCACCGGCATCTGCCACCAGGTCAATCTCGAATATCTGGCCCAGACGGTCTGGACCAAGAAGGAGAAGATGACCGTCGGCAAGAAGACCGGCACCTTCGAGGTGGCCTATCCCGATTCGCTGGTCGGCACCGATTCGCACACCACCATGGTCAACGGCCTTGCCGTGCTCGGCTGGGGCGTCGGCGGCATCGAGGCGGAAGCCTGCATGCTCGGCCAGCCGCTGTCGATGCTGCTGCCCAACGTCGTCGGCTTCAAGCTGAAGGGCGCGCTGAAGGAAGGCGTCACCGCGACCGACCTCGTGCTCACCGTGACGCAGATGCTGCGCAAGCTCGGCGTGGTCGGCAAGTTCGTCGAGTTCTTTGGCCCCGGCCTCGACCACCTCTCGGTCGCCGACAAGGCGACGATCGCCAACATGGCGCCCGAATACGGCGCGACCTGCGGCTTCTTCCCGGTCGATGCCGCCGCGCTCGATTATCTCAAGACCTCCGGCCGTGCCTCGGCCCGCGTCGCGCTGGTGCAGGCCTATGCCAAGGCGCAGGGCCTGTTCCGCACGGCCAAGTCGCCCGACCCCGTGTTCACGGAAACGCTGACCCTCGACCTCGGCGACGTCGTGCCGTCGAT
The DNA here is from genome assembly GCF_003122645.1 of Bradyrhizobium sp. SUTN9-2. Taxonomy (NCBI): domain Bacteria; kingdom Pseudomonadati; phylum Pseudomonadota; class Alphaproteobacteria; order Hyphomicrobiales; family Nitrobacteraceae; genus Bradyrhizobium; species Bradyrhizobium sp. SUTN9-2. Next base: position 539,313 of record NZ_LAXE01000001.1, on the reverse strand, counting down.
GGCCGGCCCGAAGCGCCCCGAAGGCCGCATCGCGCTGCCCACCGTCGCGGACGGCTTCTCGCTCGCGCTCGCCAGCGAGTACAAGAAGGCCGAGGAGCCGGCCAAGCGCTTCCCCGTCGACGGCAAGAACTTCGACATCGGCCATGGCGACGTCGTGATCGCCGCGATCACCTCCTGCACCAACACCTCGAACCCGAGCGTCCTCATCGGCGCCGGCCTGCTCGCGCGCAATGCGGCTGCGAAGGGCCTCAAGGCCAAGCCGTGGGTGAAGACCTCGCTCGCCCCGGGCAGCCAGGTGGTCGCGGAATATCTCGCCAATTCCGGTCTGCAGCCCGATCTCGACAAAGTCGGATTCAACCTGGTCGGCTTCGGCTGCACCACCTGCATCGGCAATTCCGGTCCGCTGCCTGAGGAGATCTCGAAGTCGATCAACGACAACGGCGTCGTCGCGGCCGCCGTGCTCTCCGGCAACCGCAACTTCGAAGGCCGCGTTTCGCCGGATGTGCAGGCGAACTACCTGGCCTCGCCGCCGCTGGTGGTCGCCTACGCGCTCGCGGGCAGCGTCACCAAGAACCTCGCCACCGAGCCGCTCGGCGAGGGCAAGGACGGCAAGCCGGTGTACCTGAAGGACATCTGGCCGACGACCAAGGAGATCAACGCCTTCATGAAGAAGTTCGTGACCGCGTCGATCTTCAAGAAGAAGTATGCCGACGTGTTCAAGGGCGACACCAACTGGCGCAAGATCAAGACAGTCGAGAGTGAGACGTATCGCTGGAACATGTCTTCGACCTATGTGCAGAACCCGCCCTACTTCGAAGGCATGAAGAAGGAGCCGGAGCCGGTCACCGACATCGTCGAGGCGCGCATCCTCGCCATGTTCGGCGACAAGATCACCACCGACCACATCTCGCCGGCCGGCTCGATCAAGCTCACCTCGCCCGCCGGCAAATATCTCAGCGAGCACCAGGTGCGTCCGGCCGACTTCAACCAGTACGGCACGCGTCGCGGCAACCATGAAGTGATGATGCGCGGCACCTTCGCCAACATCCGCATCAAGAACTTCATGCTGAAGGGCGCGGACGGAAACATCCCCGAGGGCGGCCTGACCAAGCACTGGCCCGACGGCGAGCAGATGTCGATCTACGACGCCGCGATGAAGTACCAGGAAGAGAAGGTGCCGCTGGTGGTGTTCGCCGGTGCCGAGTATGGCAACGGCTCCTCGCGCGACTGGGCCGCCAAGGGCACGCGCCTGCTCGGCGTGCGCGCCGTGATCTGCCAGAGCTTCGAGCGCATCCACCGCTCCAACCTGGTCGGCATGGGCGTGCTGCCGCTGACCTTCGAGGAAGGCACCTCCTGGCAGTCGCTTGGGCTGAAGGGCGACGAGAAGGTGACCATCCGCGGCCTCGTCGGCGACCTCAAGCCGCGCCAGAAGCTGACCGCGGAGATCGTCTCCGGCGACGGTTCGCTGCAGCGCGTTTCGCTGCTCTGCCGCATCGATACGCTGGACGAGCTCGACTACTACCGCAACGGCGGCATCCTGCACTACGTGCTGCGCAAGCTCGCGGCGTAAACGCGGATTTGTGAATGATGGCTCACTGCGAAGTGAGTAGAAGCCTTAACGAAGGCGGCCTATCAAAGGCCGCCTTCGCGCGTTTGCGGTACGCTTCAGATGGGCCCGCCCGGCGGAAAACCTCCCTTTGGACGGTGGCCCGGATGGATGAATGTACCGCGCCCCGTAAGACTACGGTGACCATCCGGCGATAAGATTTCCCCCTGAGAGCAACGGTGTGCGGCGTTCGACATGACGACAATGACGGCTTCCCATCTGATTCCACGTTGGTCCGGCGCCCTCTGGTCGGGAGCTCTCGGCATATGTGCGATCATCGCCGTCATTCGTCCTGCCGAAGCTGAACCCCGCGCCGTCGTCGAATTGTTCACCTCGCAGGGCTGCTCCTCCTGCCCGCCCGCCGACCAGATCATCGGCGATCTCTCCAAGGACCCCTCCGTCATCGCGCTGAGCATGCCGATCGATTATTGGGACTATCTCGGCTGGAAGGACACGCTGGCGGATTCGCGCTTCTCTGCACGGCAGCGTGCCTATTCGCGCATGCGCGGCGACCGCGAGGTCTACACGCCGCAGGTCGTGGTCAACGGCTCCACCCATGTCATCGGCAGCGATCGCACCGGCATCGAGAACGCGATCGGCAAGACCGACAAGGGCACTGGCGTGATGAGCGTGCCGGTGACGATGTCGCTCTCGGGCAAGCAGATCAACGTGTCGGTCGCCGCAAGCAAGGAGCCCACGGTCTCGCGCGGCGAGGTCTGGATCTGCTCGATCGCGAAGTCGGTGCCGATCGCGATCACCCGCGGCGAGAACAAGGGGCAGCAGGTCACCTATCACAACGTGGTGCGCAGCCTGCTCAAGGTCGGCGACTGGACCGGCCGTCCGGAGAGCTGGACGGTGCCGATCGAGAACCTCACGCGCGACGGCGTCGACGGCGCGGTGGTCTACGTCCAGGACGGCAGCCGCGAGAGGCCGGGCCCGATGCTGGGTGCGGCCTACACGTCGCTGCATTGAAGCCGGCAGAACGTCTCAGCAATTGATGCTCGTCATTCCGGGGCGCGCCTCTTGGCGCGAACCCGGAATCCATTTCTCAGCTTGTGTGATGGTAAATGGATTCCGGGCTCGCGCTTCGCGCGCCCCGGAATGACGGCAGACCGGAAACATCTCGGCACAAACAAAAAAGGACCAACTTGCGTTGGCCCTCCTTGTCGTGCGTACAGACCCGATCCTATTCGACCCCGGGGGGCTGGGGGCTGAGGAATCCGGAACCGAAAGGACCGGGTCAACGCACGTCACCCTTTTCGCAGTGCAGGGCGGCAGGCGGTTGGCGGAAAAGCGGCGATACTATGATTCCTGCTAACGATCCCGTGACGGTTTGCCGCGACGGAGTTCCACCCTTGCGTGTGTCCTGATGCGACGCCGATTCGATGGGTCGAGCCCCTTGCGATGCGGAACGGTTGGCGCAATCATGCAATTGTCACGAACGCGGTTCCGGGACGATCTTGGCGGACGCGGGTAGCCGTGCGATGAGGAGGCGCTTCCCATGAGTCTGACGTCGGAGGATGCCGATCCGAGCGAGCAGCGCGCGGCGGCGCGTCCTGCCGCGGCGCATGCGCAGCCGAACCGGGTGACGTTCAACCGGCTCGAGCTGCACCGGATTCTCAATCTCTACGGCCGCATGGTCGCCGACGGCGAATGGCGCGACTATGCCATCGACTTCCTGAAGGACCGCGCCGTGTTCTCGGTCTATCGCCGCGCCTCGGAAGTGCCGATCTATCGCATCGAGAAGGACCCGCGCCTGGCGCGCAAGCAGGGCATGTACAGCGTGATCTCGGCGACCGGCCTGATCCTGCGTCGTGGCCACGAGCTCGAGCGGGTGCTGCTGGTGATCGATCGCAAACTGGCGGTGGTTTAGCCGAACCATCGATCGTCATTCCGGGGCGCGACGAAGTCGCTAGCCCGGAACCCATCCCTCCCTCCACCGCCCCTGCCGTTCAATGGATTCCGGGTTCGATGCTGTGCATCGCCCCGGAATGACGGATGAACTACTTCCCCGGCACCGTGCTTGCGCCCTCGCCGAGGTCGCGCTGCATCATCACGGTGTCCAGCCAGCGGCCGAATTTCAGCCCGACACTGGGATGCGTGCCGATCATCTTGAAGCCGCACCTTGTGTGCACGCCGATCGACCCGGCATTGGCGGAATCGCCGATGACAGCGATCATCTGGCGAAAGCCGCGCGCTTCGCATTCGACGATCAGCCGTTCCAGCAGCATTGAGCCGACGCCGCGGCGGTGGAAGGACGGATCGAGATAGATCGAGTTCTCCACCGTGAAGCGATAGGCGGGCCGCGGCCGGTAGGCGCCGGCATAGGCATAGCCGGCCACGCGGCCGTCCAGCATGGCGACGAAATAGGGATAGCCGCCGTCGATCAGCGCGCGATAGCGGCGCGTCATTTCCGAGAGGTCGGGCGGCTCCAGCTCGAACGTCGCCGTGCCCTCGCGGACGGCCTGCTGGTAGATGGCGGTGACGGCGGGGAGGTCGGCCTCGGTGGTGGGCCTGATATCGGGTGCGGACATGGGGGAAGGATAGAGCGTTCCCTGAGGGGCCGGAAGAGGCTGCGCTGCCTCCACACCCGTCATTGCGAGCGCAGCGAAGCAATCCAGAAATGCATCTGCGGAGGGGCTCTGGATTGCGTCGTCGAATCGGCGCAAAATTGCTGCGCAATTTTTTCGCGAGCTCCTCCGCAATGACGGGGAGAGGCCGTACCCTCAAAACAAAAACCCCGGCCTTTCGGCCGGGGTTCGTGTCCGTTCTCTCGTCTCAGAGCTTACTCGCGCTGGCCGAGGAGCTGCAGCAGCAGCGTGAACAGGTTGATGAAGTTCAGGTACAGCGACAGTGCGCCGGTGATGGCCGAACGCTCTGCGACGTCACCGCCGGCCGAGGCATAGCCGTAGATGTAGTCGTTCTTCAGCCGCTGGGTATCCCAGGCGGTCAGGCCCGAGAACACCAGCACGCCGACCACCGACACGATGAACTGCAGCATCGAGCTGGCCAGGAACAGGTTCACCAGGCTGGCGAGAACGATGCCGATCAGGCCCATGAACAGGAATGAGCCCATGCCGGTCAGGTCACGCTTGGTGGTGTAGCCGTAGAGGCTCAGCGCACCGAAGGTCGCCGCGGTGATGAAGAACACCCGCACGATCGAGGTGTGCGTGAACACCAGGAAGATCGACGACAGCGAGATGCCCATCAGCGCCGCGAACACCCAGAACAGGATCTGGGCGGTCGAGGGTGCCAGACGGTTGATGCCCGCCGAGATCACGAACACCATCGCGAGCGGCGCCAGGATGAACAGCCACTTCAGGGGGCTGACGAACATGGCGTAGCCGAACGGTGTCAGGAACACCTTGCCGACGCGGACGGCGTCCGCCGTCGGAACGTCGGTCACGGCGGCCATGTAGACGCCGAGCGCGGCAAGGCCGGTGATGGCCAGGCCAATGCTCATGTAGTTGTAGATGCGCAGCATATAGGCGCGCAGGCCGGCATCGACCGTCGCGGCGTCAACACGCCCGGCGGCCCTGCCGAAAGGAGAAGCGTAGTTACGGTCTAGGTCCGACATGGTCGAATTCCCGTTGGTTGGTCCGGTCCGGCACGAGGGTCGCCATGCCGCCGGTTCGTCAAATTCTATCTCGGAGACCGCCGCCAGCCGACTAAATTTTGGCTCACAATCGGGGCTCCGAACCCATCCGATATGTGGGAAACTAACACATTCGCCGCAACCTTCCACGCGCGGCTGAATGTCGCCCTCGGCGTCAATCCTGACGCGAAGCTGACCGGTAGCGTGGTTAATCGCCGAAACCGGGCCGATTCCGCCCGGCACGATCCGCCGCTACATTTTGTCACAAATTTCGCAACACCGTCGCCGGCTTTTTGTTCAATGCCAGCAGCGTGCCGGCAAGCCCGAGCCCGACGGTCACGACCAGCGCGGCGGCGACCACGCCGGCGGCGCTGCCGGCCTGCCAGACGAAGCTCAGCGTCATCAGCCGCGTCACGATCAGCCAGGCCGCGATGCTGCCCGCGATCACCCCGAACACCGCGGTGGCAAGGCCGATCAGCAGGTATTCGAGGGCATAGGCGCCGAGCAGCCGCAGCCGCGTCGCACCCAAGGTCTTGAGGATCACCGCATCATAGACGCGGTGGCGGTGGCCGGCGGCGAGCGCCCCGCCCAGCACCAGGATCGCCGAGATCAGCGTCACGGCGCTGGCGCCACGGATCGCCAGGGCCAGATTGGTGACCACGGAGCCGACCGTCTCCATCACCTCGCGCACGCGCACGCTCGTCACCATCGGATAGGCGTCGGCGACCTCCTTGATGATCTTGCCGTCGCCCGCCTTTCCGCCCGCTTCCGTCAGCGTCGCGATGTGGGTGTGCGGCGCGCCCTTGAAGGCGTTGGGGGAGAACACAAGGACGAAATTGATGCCGAGACCCTGCCAGTCGATCGTGCGCAAATTGCTGATCTTGGCCGGAATGTCGCGGCCGAGCACGTTGACCACCACCTCGTCGCCGAGCTTGAGGCCGAGCCCGTCGGCGATCTTCTTCTCCATCGAGACCAGCGGCGGGCCGGAATAATCGGCGCGCCACCATTCGCCCTCGACCACCTTGGAGCCCTTCGGCAGCTCGGCGGTGTAGGTCAGGCCGCGATCGCTCTGCAGCACCCATTCCGAATCCGTGGACGGCTTGAGCTCCTCGGCGCGCACCCCGCGCGCGGCGACGATGCGTCCGCGCAGCATCGGCACGTCTTCGATCCTGGCGCCGGGGGCGATCTGGCGCAGATAGCCATCGAACTGCTCGGCCTGCGCGCTCGGAATGTCGATGAAGAAGAACGATGGCGCCTGGTCGGGGAGCGCCGCCAGGAACTGCCGGCGCAGATTGCCGTCGATCTGGGTGATGGTGACGAGCACGGCGAGCCCTAGGCCCAGCGACAGCACGACGGACGGCGTCAGCGCGCCCGGCCGGTGGATGTTGGCGATCGCAAGCCGCAGCATCGGCAGCCGCGTGCGTGGCAGCCGTCGTGCGATCGTCATCAGCAGGGCGGCGATGCCGCGCAGCAAGGCGAACACGACCACTGAGGAGGCCACGAACACCGCGGCGATGCGCCTGTCGAACGACAGGCCGATCACGACCGTGATGAGGAGTGCGATCACGACGGCCATGAACACGAGATAGCTCGCGCGTGGCCGGTGCCATTCGGAGCTGATGGTGTCGCGGAACAGCGCGGCTACCGGCACGTCGTGCACGCGCGCGAGCGGCCACAGGCCGAAGGCGAGCGCGGTGAGGAGGCCGTAGAGGAAGGACAGCGCGAGCTCGTCGGTGTGCACGGCCGGCACCACCGGCAGCGGCAACAGCTTGCCGAACAGGCCAACGATCGCAAAGGGCATCGCCGCGCCGAGCGCCAGGCCGATCACGGACCCGATCGCGGCCAGCAGGACCACTTGCGCCAGGTAGATGCCGAACACGTCCCGGCCGGTGGCGCCGACGGCCTTGAAGGCGGCGATCACCTCGAGCTTGCGGTCGATGTGACTCTTCACGGCATTGGCGACGCCGACGCCGCCGACCAGCAGCGCGGCAAGGCCGACCAGCGTCAGGAACTGCGTGAAGCGGTTGATGTTGCGCTCGAGCTGCGGCGAGGCGTTGGAGCGGCTGCGGATCTCCCAGCCGGCCTGCGGCGCGGCGCTGCGCGCATCCGCGATGAAGGCTTCGGTGGCGCGCTCGTTGTTCGCGGCCTCCGGCAGCTTGACCCGGTAGACCCAGCGCACCAGGCTGCCGGGCTGGATCAGGCCGGTGGCGCGCAAGGCCGCCTCGCTGATCAGAAAGCGCGGCCCGAAGCCGATGCCGCCGGCGAGCTTGTCCGGCTCGGCCTCGACGGTGGAGCGGATCTGGAACGTTGCGGACCCGATCGTGACGCGGTCGCCGGTCTTGAGCGAGAGCCGCGCCAGCAGCGTCGGATCGGCGGCGGCACCGAACGCGCCGTCACGCTCGGCGAGCAGATCGGCCATCGGCAGCTTTGGTGCCAGCGTCAGCTGTCCCAGCATCGGATAGGTGTTATCGACCGCCTTCATCTCGACCAGCGCCAGCTTGCCGTCAGCCGAACGCGCCATGCCGCGCAAGGTCGCAGCCGCCGACAGCGTGCCGCGCGAGCGCAGGAACGCGACCTCTTCCGGCTTGGCCTCGCGCTGGAACAGCACGAAAGAGACGTCGCCTCCGAGCAGCGTGCGGCCTTCGCGCGCCAGACCGTCGCTCAGGCTCGCCGACACCGAGCCGACGCCGGCGATCGCCATCACGCCGAGTGCGATGCAGGCGATGAAGACATAGAAGCCGCGCAGGCCGCCGCGCAATTCGCGCAAGGCGTAGCGCAGCGACAGCGCGACGGCGTTGGGTTTCGCGAACGATTCGGCCACGGCGCTCATGCGGGCGCAGACTGCGTGTCGATGCGCCCGGAGCGCAGGCGGATGACGCGATCGCAGCGATGCGCGAGCGAGGAATCGTGCGTCACCAGCACCAAGGTCATGCCGCGCTCGGCGTGCTTGCTGAACAGCAGATCGACGATCTGCTTACCGGTGGTCTCGTCGAGATTGCCGGTCGGCTCGTCAGCGACCAGGATCGCGGGATCGGGTGCCAGCGCGCGGGCGAGCGCGACGCGCTGCTGCTCGCCGCCGGAGAGCTGCGTCGGATAATGATGCAGGCGGTCACCGAGCCCGACCGATTGCAGCTCCTCTGCCGCGCGCTTGGCGGCATCGGGGTTGCCGGCGAGTTCGAGCGGCACAGCAACGTTCTCCAGCGCCGTCATGGTCGGGATCAGGTGGAAGGACTGGAAGACGATGCCGACCTGGCGGCCGCGGAAGCGCGCCAGCGCGTCCTCGTCGAGGGCATTGAAAGGCGTGCCATTCACCACCACCTCTCCGCTATCAGGACGTTCCAGCCCCGCCATCACCATCAGCAGCGTGGATTTGCCCGAGCCTGACGGGCCGATCAGGCCGATCGCCTCGCTCCGGCCGACCCGCAGGCTGATATCCTTGAGGATGTGAACGCGTGCCGCGCCCGCGCCCAATGAGAGGTTGACGTTGGAGATGGCGATGGTGTCCGCGGTAGCGGCGAGCGAAGAGGGGTCGATGCGAGTGTCCATGGTCCGGTCATATGGCAAGTCCGCACGCGGGGTCGAGAGGCGTTACGGATTGTTCATGCACATAGCCGTGTTGATGCTCGCCGTCATGACGATGGCGAACCCCGCTTGGGCGGGTGCGACAAAACCGGTCAAGCTGGTCGTCCTCGGCGATTCCCTGAGCGCGGGCCTTGGCCTTCCGGCCCAGGAGGCGTTCCCCCAAAAGCTTCAAAAAGCCTTGCGGGCCAAAGGCATAGAGGTCGACATGACCAATGCCGGGGTGTCCGGCGACACCACCTCGGGCGGCCGCGACCGGCTCGACTGGTCGGTGCCCGATGGAACTGACGGTGTCATCGTCGAGCTCGGCGCCAATGACGCGCTGCGCGGCATCGATCCCGACGTGGCGCGCGCCGCGCTGACCGACATCGTCCAGCGGCTCAAGGCGCGAAAGATTGCGGTCATGCTCTGCGGCATGCTGGCGCCGCCGAATTACGGCGCCGAATACGCCGCGCGCTTCAATTCGATTTATCCGGATCTGGCGAAGACGTTCGACGTGCCGCTCTATCCGTTCTTCCTCGAAGGCGTCGCGGCCGAGGCCAAGCTCAACCAGGCCGACGGCATTCATCCGACCGCTGAAGGCGTCGACATCATCGTCGGCAGGATCATGCCCATGGTGGAGGCATTCATTGGCACGATCGCTGAGCAACGGCGTTGAAACCAGGCAGCGCTAACCCTAATTCCCAGGGTTTTACCGGGGTGAGGCGCGGTGTGCTTCGCAGAGTCACACAACTGCGATAGGAATCAGGGTACCGGTGATTCGTCGCCGGCTCTAATTTGGATATGGTTCTCGCTGTTCGAGCACCGTACCCAAGCATCGGGAGTGCGAAACGATGCCGCGTTTGTTCACGGGTCTGGAAATTCCGGCCGAAATCGGCCAGTCGCTTTCCAACTTGAGAGGTGGCCTCCCCGGCGCCCGCTGGATCGATCCCGAAAATTATCACGTCACCCTGCGCTTCATCGGCGACATTGACGGGGCTTCCGCCAACGAGATCGCTTCGATGCTGTTTCGCGTCGACCGCAAGCCGTTCGAGGTGAAGGTGCAGGGGCTCACCAGCTTCGGCGGCCGCAAGCCCCGCGCGGTGGTCGCCACGATTGCGCCGAGCAAGCCGCTGATGGAATTGCAGGCCGAGCTCGAGCGCATGATGCAGCGGATCGGCCTCGACCCGGAGGGACGCAAGTTCATTCCGCACGTCACGCTCGCGAGGCTGCACGATGCCTCCGACCGCGACGTCGCCGATTATCTCTCGCTGCGCGGCTATTTCCCGAGCAAGGCGTTCATGGCCGAACGCTTCGTGCTGTTCTCCTCGCGCGCGTCCACCGGCGGCGGCCCGTATGTGGTCGAGGATGCCTACGAGCTGTGTGAGTAATTTCTTTCTTAACCTCTCCCCGCTTGCGGGGAGAGGTCGGATCGCTCTCACGATCCGGGTGAGGGGGGACAGGTCTTTCGATGGATCTCATACGCGGATAGAGCCCCTCACCCCGACCCTCCCAGCGCGAGCGAAGCTCGTCGCGCCCCCGTAAGAACGGGGCGAGGGAGAAGAAACGCGCATACCTCTGACCCCATTTCACGGCTTGCAATTTCCGTCCGTCTCTGGCGGTAAAGAGCCATGCTCTCCACCCCAAATCCCTCATTCCGCGAGGCCTATCAGGCCGAGATCGCGTCCGGCGCGATCGAGCCGGATCCCGCGCAGGCCGAGGTCGCCGAGGCCTATGCGGCGCTGGACCTGCGGCTTTCGACCTACAAGCCCACCCGCAAGCAGGGCCTGCTCAGCCGCCTGTTCAGCTCTGGTGACAAGGACGAGGCGCCGCGCGGGCTTTACATCCACGGCGAGGTCGGCCGCGGCAAGACCATGCTGATGGACCTGTTCTTCCAGCACTCATCGGTCGAGCATAAGCGCCGCGCGCATTTCCACGAGTTCATGGCGGACGTGCACGAGCGCATCTACGATTATCGCCAGAGCATCGCGCGCGGCGAGATCGCCGACAGCGACGTCATCGCTCTGACGGCCAATGCGATCTTCGAGGAGAGCTGGCTGCTCTGCTTCGACGAATTCCACGTCACCGACATCGCGGACGCGATGATCCTGGGCCGCCTGTTCGCCAAATTGTTCGAGCTCGGCACCGTCGTGGTCGCGACCTCCAACGTCGCGCCCGACGATCTCTACAAGGGTGGCCTGAACCGCTCGCTGTTCCTGCCCTTCATCAAGCAGATCACCGACCACATGGACGTCGCGCGGCTCGATGCGCGCACCGACTTCCGCCTGGAGAAGCTGCAGGGCGTGCCGATGTGGCTGACACCGGCCGATGGCGATGCGGACGCCGCGCTCGATCGGGCCTGGAAGCGGATGACGGGCGGCGCCAAATGCCGCTCGCGTGACATTTCGATCAAGGGCCGCATTCTGCACGTGCCGTGCTCGGCCCATGGCGTGGCGCGATTCTCCTTCGCCGACCTCTGCGAGCAGCCGCTCGGTGCATCCGACTACCTCAGGCTGGCGCACGACTATCACACCCTCCTGGTCGACCATATTCCAGTGATGGACCTCTCCCAGCGCAACGCGGCCAAGCGCTTCATCACCCTGATCGATACGCTCTATGACAACGCCGTGAAGCTGATGGCCTCGGCCGACGCCAATCCGATCTCGCTCTACCTCGCGACCGATGGCACCGAGGCCATGGAGTTCAACCGGACCGCCTCGCGCCTGATCGAAATGAGCTCGGAATCCTATCTGGCGCTGCCTCACGGCCGCAAGGATTCCACCGCCAGCGGCTCGACCAAGGGCTTGGTGGAGACTTAAGTCCTATCCCCGCCGTCATTCCGGGGCGTCGCAAAGCGACGAGCCCGGAATCCATACTCCGGATGGTGGTTATGGATTCCGGGCTCGCGCTTCGCGCGCCCCGGAATGACGGCCGGGGTATGCTGGCTGCTATCTCGGCAAGCCCGACAATTGGGCATTGGGCGACTTGAACGGGGGAGACGAAAGGGATAACCACCCGTCTCAGTTTCCCCTCCTTACGTGTCTAAAGGACAGGTTCACATGGCGCGCGACAAGATTGCTTTGATTGGCTCCGGCCAGATCGGCGGAACGCTGGCTCACCTCATCGGCCTGAAAGAACTGGGCGACGTCGTGATGTTCGACATCGCCGAGGGCGTGCCGCAGGGCAAGGCGCTCGACATCGCGCAGTCCTCGCCGGTCGACGGCTTCGACGCCCACTACACCGGCGCGAACTCCTATGAGGCGCTCGACAACGCCAAGGTCTGCATCGTCACCGCCGGCGTGCCGCGCAAGCCCGGCATGAGCCGCGACGACCTCCTCTCCATCAACCTCAAGGTCATGGAGCAGGTCGGCGCCGGCATCAAGAAGTACGCCCCCGACGCCTTCGTCATCTGCATCACCAACCCGCTCGACGCCATGGTCTGGGCCCTGCAGAAGGCTTCGGGCCTGCCGCACAAGAAGGTCGTCGGCATGGCTGGCGTGCTGGATTCGGCCCGCTTCCGCTACTTCCTCGCCGACGAGTTCAACGTCTCGGTCGAGGACGTCACCGCCTTCGTGCTCGGCGGCCACGGCGACACCATGGTGCCGCTGGTGAAGTACTCCACCGTCGCCGGCATCCCGCTGCCCGACCTCGTCAAGATGGGCTGGACCTCACAGGCGCGCCTCGACGAGATCGTCGACCGCACCCGCAATGGCGGCGCCGAGATCGTCAACCTGCTCAAGACCGGCTCGGCCTTCTACGCCCCTGCCGCCTCCGCGATCGCGATGGCCGAGAGCTATCTGAAGGACAAGAAGCGCGTGCTGCCCTGCGCCGCCTATCTCAACGGCGAGTACAGCGTGAAGGACATGTATGTCGGCGTGCCCGTCGTGATCGGCGCCAAGGGCGTCGAGCGCGTGGTCGAGATCGAACTCGCCGGCAAGGACCGCGAGGCGTTTGACAAGTCGGTCGGTGCCGTGCAGGGCTTGGTCGATGCCTGCAAGAAGATCGCACCCGATCTTCTCGGCCGCTAAGGCAAAGCAATACCCGCCGAAGATCGAAACCCGGTCTTCGGCGGTTTCACTTCCGGACCCCGGCTGACCGGGGTGGGGTTCCGGTCTCGGCAGATCTCGATTGTCAAAGAATCCGGGTTGCAGTTCCTGTGGTATATGGTATGCCAGCCACAAGACTGAGGTGGGCCCATGAGGTCACCGCCCGCGGGTTCAGGGAGCGACCATATGAATATCCATGAATATCAGGCCAAAGCGCTGCTGCATGAATTCGGCGTTCCGATTTCGCGGGGCGTAGCGGTTCTCAAGGCCTCGGACTCCGACGCCGCCGCAAGACAGCTTCCCGGCCCGGTCTGGGTGGTGAAGAGCCAGATCCATGCCGGCGGGCGCGGCAAGGGCAAGTTCAAGGAAGCATCCGCCGGCGACAAAGGCGGCGTCCGCATCGCCAAGTCGGTGGAAGAGGTCAACGAATTCGCCAAGCAGATGCTGGGCGCGACGCTGGTCACCGTACAGACGGGACCTGCCGGCAAGCAGGTCAACCGCCTCTACATCGAGGACGGCTCCGACATCGACAAGGAATTCTACCTCTCGATCCTCGTCGACCGCGAGACCTCGCGCGTCTCCTTCGTGGTGTCGACCGAAGGCGGCGTCAACATCGAGGACGTCGCGCACAACACGCCGGAGAAGATCGTGACCTTCTCGGTCGATCCGGCGACCGGCATCATGGGCCATCACGGCCGCACGGTCGCGAAGGCGCTGAATCTGTCCGGCGACCTCGCCAAGCAGGCCGAGAAGCTCACCGCGCAGCTCTACGCGGCCTTCGTCGCCAAGGACATGTCGATGCTGGAGATCAATCCGCTGGTCGTGACCAAGCAGGGCGAGCTCCGCGTGCTCGATGCCAAGGTGTCCTTCGACGACAACGCCCTGTTCCGCCATCCCGAGATCGCGGTGTCGTTGCGCGATCTGACCGAGGAAGACGCCAAGGAAATCGAGGCGTCGAAATACGATCTCAACTACGTCACGCTCGACGGCAATATCGGCTGCATGGTCAACGGCGCCGGTCTCGCCATGGCGACGATGGACATCATCAAGCTCTACGGCATGGCGCCGGCCAACTTCCTCGACGTCGGCGGCAGCGCCAGCAAGGAGAAGGTCGCGGCCGCGTTCAAGATCATCACCGCCGATCCCAACGTGAAGGGCATCCTGGTCAACATCTTCGGCGGCATCATGAAGTGCGACGTGATCGCCGAGGGCGTCACGGCTGCGGTTCGCGAGGTCGGCCTCAGCGTGCCGCTGGTGGTCCGCCTCGAAGGCACCAATGTCGAGCTCGGCAAGAAGATCATCCGTGAATCCGGACTGAACGTGGTGCCCGCCGACAATCTCGACGACGCCGCGCAGAAGATCGTGAAGGCCGTCAAGGGAGGCTAACGCCATGGCCCAGGACCATCTCGCCGCATCATCTCCGCTCCCCGAGCATGCGCGCCTCGCCGCATTCGCCGGCGAATGGGATGGTGAGGAGATGGTCTTCCCGTCGCGCTGGACGGCGGGCGGGCCGGCGACCTCGCGCACCGTCGCGCGCATGGATCTCAACGGGTTCTATCTGATCCAGGACTCGATCCAGATGCGCGACGGCAAGCAGGTCTTCGCCACCCACGGCATCTTCACCTTCGACCGCGACGACCGGACCTACAAATTGTTCTGGTACGACTCGCTCGGCTACACGCCGCCTTCGCCCGCCTCAGGCGGGTGGGCCGGCAAGACCCTGACGCTGGTGCGCGGCTCGCTCCGCGGCAATGCGCGCCACGTCTACGAGATCATCAATGAGGATTCCTACTCGTTGAAGATTCAATTCTCGCCGGACGCGGAAGGCTGGTCCGACGTCCTCACCGGCGTCTACCGCCGCATCCACTGACCCACTCACTCTGTTAGTTTCGCGAAAGCAGACCTCATGTCCATCCTGATCGACAAGAACACCAAGGTCATCTGCCAGGGCTTCACCGGCAAGAACGGCACCTTCCACTCGGAGGCCGCGATCGCCTACGGCACCAAGATGGTCGGCGGCACCTCGCCGGGCAAAGGCGGCTCGACGCATCTGGGCCTGCCGGTGTTCGACACCGTGCGCGAGGCGCGTGAGAAGACCGGTGCCGACGCGTCGGTGATCTACGTGCCGCCGCCGGGCGCAGCCGACGCGATCTGCGAAGCCATCGACGCCGAGGTCCCGCTGATCGTCTGCATCACCGAGGGCATTCCTGTGATCGACATGGTTCGCGTCAAGCGCTCGCTGCTCGGCTCCAAGTCGCGCCTGATCGGGCCGAACTGCCCGGGCGTCATGACCGCCGGCGAGTGCAAGATCGGCATCATGCCCGCCAACATCTTCAAGACCGGCTCGGTCGGCATCGTCTCCCGCTCGGGCACGCTGACCTATGAAGCCGTGTTCCAGACCTCCCAGGAACGCCTCGGCCAGACCACCGCGGTCGGCATCGGCGGCGACCCGGTCAAGGGCACCGAGTTCATCGACGTGCTGGAGATGCTGCTCGCCGACCCCAAGACCGAATCGATCATCATGATCGGCGAGATCGGCGGTTCCGCCGAGGAGGACGCCGCCCAGTTCCTCAAGGACGAGGCCAAGCGCGGCCGCAAGAAGCCGATGGTCGGCTTCATCGCCGGCGTCACCGCCCCTCCCGGCCGCCGCATGGGTCATGCCGGCGCCATCATCTCCGGCGGCAAGGGCGATGCCGGTTCCAAGACCGAGGCGATGAAATCCGCAGGGATTACAGTGTCCCCGTCGCCCGCCCGCCTCGGCCACACGCTTGCCGAAAAGTTGAAAGGCTAATTCAGTTCTTCGTGCTTTTCCGGGCGAAGTTTCGCAGCAAATAGGGTAAAGGGTGCCTGTCGCGTCGAGCCCTGTCGGGGGAGCTCGGCGCCAGCGCCGTTTGTTATGCGCGAACCGAAATCGCCAGGAACTCAAGTATGTCTCGCCAGGACGCGAACGCAGCCTTTGCCCTGTCATCCTTTTTGCAGGGCACCAACGCCACCTACATCGACGAAATCTACGCCCGCTACCAGAAGGACCCGTCCTCGGTCGATGCCGAGTGGCAGGAGTTCTTCAAGAGCCTGAACGACGCGCCGGCTGACATCAGCAAGAACGCGGAAGGCCCGTCCTGGGAGCACGACAACTGGCCGCTGACCCCGAAGGACGATCTGACCTCCGCCCTCGACGGCAACTGGGCCGAGGTCGAGAAGACGGTCGGTGGCAAGATCGCCGCCAAGGCGCAGGCGAAGGGGGCCGACATCTCCTCCGCCGACCTGCTTCAGGCGACGCGCGATTCCGTCCGCGCCCTGATGCTGATCCGCTCCTACCGCATGCGCGGCCACTTCCACGCCAAGCTCGATCCGCTCGGCATCGAAGCCCAGCGTAACCGCGAAGAGCTCGATCCGCGCACCTACGGCTTCAGCGAAGCCGATTTCGACCGCAAGATCTTCCTCGATCACGTGCTCGGCCTCGAATACGGCACGTTGCGCGAGATCACCGCGATCTGCGAGCGCACCTACTGCCAGACGCTCGGCGTCGAGTTCATGCACATCAGCAACGCGGCGCAGAAGGCCTGGATCCAGGAGCGCATCGAGGGACCCGACAAGGAGATCTCGTTCACGCGCGAAGGCCGCAGGGCCATCCTGCAGAAGCTGATCGAAGCCGAGGGTTTCGAAAAGTTCTGCGACACCAAGTTCACCGGCACCAAGCGCTTCGGCCTCGACGGCGGTGAAGCCCTGATCCCCGCGCTCGAGCAGATCATCAAGCGCGGCGGCAATCTCGGCGTGAAGGAAATCGTGCTCGGCATGCCGCATCGCGGCCGCCTCAACGTGCTGACCCAGGTGTTGGGCAAGGCCCATCGCGCACTATTCCACGAGTTCAAGGGCGGCTCGGCCAATCCCGACGCGGTCGAAGGCTCCGGCGACGTCAAGTATCACCTCGGCGCCTCCTCGGACCGCGAGTTCGACGGCAACCGCATCCACCTGTCGCTGACCGCCAACCCCTCGCATCTCGAGATCGTCGATCCCGTCGTGCTCGGCAAGGTCCGCGCCAAGCAGGACCAGCACGGCGATCCCCCTGACATGCGCATCTCCGTGATGCCGCTCCTGATGCACGGCGACGCCGCGTTCGCCGGCCAGGGCGTGGTTGCTGAATGCTTCGGCCTGTCCGACCTGAAGGGCTACCGCACCGGCGGCTCCGTGCACTTCATCGTTAACAACCAGATCGGCTTCACCACCTATCCGCGCTACTCGCGCTCCTCGCCCTATCCGTCGGATGTGGCGAAGATGATCGATGCGCCGATCTTCCACGTCAACGGCGACGATCCGGAAGCCGTCGTGTTCGCGGCCAAGGTCGCGACCGAATTCCGGCAGAAGTTCCACAAGCCCGTCGTCATCGACATGTGGTGCTACCGCCGCTACGGCCACAATGAGGGCGATGAGCCGGCCTTCACCCAGCCGGTGATGTACAAGCGGATCGCCGCCCATCCCTCGACGCTGACGCTCTACTCCAAGCGCCTGATCGCGGAAGGCGTCGTCACCGAGGGCGAGGTCGACAAGCTGAAGGCGGACTGGCGCGCCCGGCTCGATGCCGAGTTCGAGGCCGGCACCTCCTACAAGCCGAACAAGGCCGACTGGCTCGACGGCAAGTGGGCGGGCTTCAAGATCGCCGACCAGGAAGAGGATGCGCGGCGCGGCGTCACCGGCGTCGACATCGCCACGCTGAAGGACATCGGTCGCAAGATCACCAAGGTGCCGGACGGTTTCCGCGTTCACCGCACCATTCAGCGCTTCCTCGATAACCGCGCCAAGGCGATCGAGAGCGGCAACGGCATCGACTGGGCGACCGGCGAGGCGCTGGCGTTCTGCTCGCTGCTCAACGAAAACCACCACGTCCGCCTGTCCGGACAGGATTCGGAACGCGGCACCTTCTCGCAGCGCCATTCGGTCCTGATCGATCAGGAGGACGAGAGCCGCTACACGCCGTTCAACCATCTCGGCCACGAGCAGGGCCATTACGAGGTCATCAACTCGCTGCTGTCGGAAGAAGCCGTGCTCGGTTTCGAATACGGCTATTCGCTCGCCGAGCCGAACACGCTGACGCTGTGGGAAGCCCAGTTCGGCGACTTCGCCAACGGCGCGCAGGTCGTGTTCGACCAGTTCATCTCCTCGGGCGAGCGCAAATGGCTGCGCATGTCCGGTCTGGTCTGCCTGTTGCCGCACGGCTATGAGGGCCAGGGGCCGGAGCACTCCTCGGCGCGCCTCGAGCGCTACTTGCAGATGTGCGCGGAAGACAACATGCAGGTGGTCTACCCGACCACGCCGGCGAACTACTTCCACGTGCTGCGCCGGCAGCTGCATCGCGAGATCCGCAAGCCGCTGATCATGATGACGCCGAAGTCGCTGCTGCGTCACAAGCGGGCGGTGTCGCGTCTCGACGAGCTCGCGAAGGGCACGACCTTCCACCGCATCCTCTATGATGACGCCCAGATGCTGCCGAACGAGGCGATCAAGCTCGTCCCCGACGAGAAGATCCGCCGCATCGTGCTGTGCTCCGGCAAGGTCTATTACGACCTCTACGAGGAGCGCGAGAAGCGCGGCATCGACGACATCTACCTGATGCGCGTCGAGCAGCTCTATCCGGTGCCGCTGAAGGCGCTGGTGGCCGAGCTGTCGCGCTTCAAGAAGGCCGAGATGGTGTGGTGCCAGGAAGAGCCCCGCAACATGGGGGCCTGGCACTTCATCGAGCCCTATCTGGAATGGGTGCTGAATCAGGTGAACGGCGCGAGCCGGCGTCCGCGTTATGTCGGCCGCGCCGCTTCCGCCGCGACCGCAACGGGTCTGATGTCCAAGCATCAGGCTCAGCTGAAGGCGTTCCTGGACGAAGCACTGAGCTGAGAAGTTTTTTTAGGACTCTGTCATGCCCCGCGAAGGCGGGGCATCCAGTACTCCGCGGCTTTCGTTCTGATCACGAAAGTCACGGCGTACTGGATTGCCCGTCTTCGCGGGCAATGACGTATGAATTCATGACCGCTACCTGCGATCCCTTGAGGAAGAGACCATGACTGAAATTCGTGTGCCGACGCTCGGCGAATCCGTCACCGAGGCCACCATCGGCCGCTGGTTCAAGAAGGCCGGCGACCCCGTCGCCGTCGACGAGCCCTTGGTGGAGCTCGAGACCGACAAGGTCACCATCGAAGTCCCCGCGCCGACCGCCGGCACGCTGAGCGAGATCATCGCTGCCGATGGTGCGACCGTTGCCGTGGGCGCGCTGCTCGGTCAGATCACCGATGGTGCCGGCGCAGCCAAGCCCGCCGCCGCGCCGGTCAAGGCTGCTGCGCCTGCCGCTGCTGCCGCTGCTCCGGCGGCGGCTCCCGCTGCCGCGAAGGCGCCGCCGGCCGATGCGCCGCTCGCGCCGT
>NZ_LAXE01000001.1:496857-520076 GCF_003122645.1 Bradyrhizobium sp. SUTN9-2 | reverse complement strand
GCGTCACCAAGGGCGACATGTTGGCCGCGATCGAGCGCGCCGCGTCGGCGCCGACGCCGGTCAACCAGCCCGCCGCCGCCGTGCAGGTCCGCAGCCCCTCGCCGGCCGATGACGCCGCCCGCGAAGAGCGCGTCAAGATGACCCGGCTGCGCCAGACCATCGCGCGCCGCCTCAAGGACGTGCAGAACACCGCGGCCATGCTCACGACCTTCAACGAGGTCGACATGACCAACGTCATGGCGCTGCGCGCACACTACAAGGACGCGTTCGAGAAGAAGCACGGCGCCAAGCTCGGCTTCATGGGCTTCTTCACCAAGGCCGTCGTGCAGGCGCTGAAGGACATCCCGGCCGTCAACGCCGAGATCGACGGCAGCGACCTGATCTACAAGAACTACTACCACATCGGCGTTGCCGTCGGCACCGACAAGGGCCTGGTTGTGCCTGTGGTGCGCGACTGCGACCACAAGTCGATCTCCGACATCGAGAAGAGCATCGCCGATTTCGGCCGCCGCGCCCGTGACGGCCAACTCAAGATCGACGAGATGCAGGGTGGCACCTTCACCATCACCAATGGCGGCATCTACGGCTCGCTGATGTCGACCCCGATCCTGAACGCGCCGCAGTCCGGCATCCTCGGCATGCACAAGATCCAGGAGCGGCCGATGGTCGTCGGCGGCAAGATCGAGGTCCGCCCGATGATGTATCTGGCGCTGTCCTACGATCACCGCGTCATCGACGGCAAGGAAGCCGTCACCTTCCTAGTCCGCGTCAAGGAGAGCCTGGAAGATCCGGCGCGCCTGGTGCTGGACCTCTAAGGGAGGCGACGATGGGGGAGCCGTCGCTCGCGCATGCGCTCATCTCCATGGTGCCGCTCCTGCTGACCACCCTTATCTTTTTCTTCTTTGCGATTCCGATTAGTCGCAGGAAAGGTAAGGGGGTCGGCTTCGCGGCCTTGTGCCTGATCCCGTTTCTCACGCCCTTCATTCTGTTCCATTTGATCAGCTTGACGGACAAGTCCGTGCTTGATCGCCTGGCGGCTCTTGAGGGCAGGACGTCGTAGTGCGCTCGAACTCGTGGGGATTGATGTGACGGATAAAGTCGTTGTCATCACCGGCGGCAGCCGCGGCATCGGGCGGGCGACCGCGCTTGCGGCGGCCGCGCGCGGTTTTCGCGTCGTGGTTGGCTACGCCAGCAACAAGCAGGCGGCCGACGAGGTGGTCGCGCAGATCGCGGCCAGCAACGGCAAGGCCATCGCTGTGAAATGCGATGTCGCCGAGGAAAGCGACATCCTCAATCTGTTCGAGGAGGCCGACAAGTTCGGCACGCTCGGGGCGCTCGTCAACAATGGCGGCATCGTCGGCAAGAGCGGCGTGCGCGTCGATGAGATGTCGGCCGAGCGCATCCAGCGGGTGATGGCGGTCAACGTCACCGGCACCATCCTCTGCGCGCGCGAGGCGGTGAAGCGGATGTCGACCAAGCACGGCGGCACGGGCGGAGTCATCGTCAACCTGTCCTCGGTCGCAGCGCGGCTCGGCTCGCCCAACACCTATGTCGACTACGCCGCGTCCAAGGGTGCGGTCGATTCCTTCACCGTCGGCCTCGGCCATGAGGTCGCGGGCGAGGGCATCCGCGTCGCCGCGATCCGTCCCGGCCTGATCGACACCGACATCCACGCTGCCGGTGGCGAGCCCGACCGCGCCCATCGCCTGGCCCATCTGGTGCCGATGAAGCGCGTCGGCACCGCCGATGAAATCGCCAATGCCATCGTCTGGCTGATCTCGGACGAGGCCTCCTACGTCACCTCAGCCATTCTCGATGTGTCCGGCGGACGCTGACGCGCCGCGCGGGCGCTGACACATCCTCACCACGCCTAACCTTACGGGACTTTCTCTCATGGCTACCTACGATCTCGTCGTCATCGGCACCGGACCGGGCGGTTATGTCTGCGCGGTACGCGCGAGCCAGCTCGGCATGAAGGTCGCCGTGGTCGAAAAGAACGCGACCCTCGGCGGCACCTGCCTCAATGTCGGCTGCATGCCGTCGAAGGCGCTGCTGCACGCCTCCGAAATGTTCGAGGAAGCCGGCCATTCCTTCGCCAAGATGGGCGTGAGCGTTTCCGCGCCGAAGCTCGATCTGCCCGCGATGATGAACTTCAAGCAGCAGGGCATCGACGGCAACGTCAAGGGCGTCGAGTTCCTGATGAAGAAGAACAAGATCGACGTGCTCAAGGGCACCGGCAAGATCCTCGGCACCGGCAAGGTCGAGGTCTCCGCCGACGGCAAGTCGCAGGTGGTCGAGACCAAGAACATCGTGATCGCCACCGGCTCCGACATCGCGCGCCTGAAAGGCATCGACATCGACGAGAAGCGCATCGTGTCCTCGACCGGCGCGCTGTCGCTGGAGAAGGTGCCAGGCAGATTGCTTGTCATTGGCGCCGGCGTGATCGGGCTTGAACTCGGCTCTGTGTGGCGCCGGCTTGGATCCGAAGTCATGGTGGTTGAATTCCTCGATCGCATCCTGCCCGGCATGGACGGCGAGATCGCCAAGCAATTCCAGCGCATCCTCGAGAAGCAGGGCTTTGCGTTCAAGCTGGGCTCGAAGGTGACCGGCGTCGAGGTGAACAGCAAGGCATTGCTCGCGAAAATCGAACCGGCTTCCGGCGGTGCCGCTGAGACGCTCGAAGCCGACGTCGTGCTCGTCTGCATCGGCCGCGTGCCCTACACCGACGGTCTCGGCCTCAAGGAAGCTGGTGTCGCGCTCGATGCGCGCGGCCGGGTCCAGATCGATCCGCATTTCGCCACCAGCCTGAAGGGCGTCTATGCCATTGGCGACGTCGTGGCAGGCCCCATGCTGGCGCACAAGGCCGAGGACGAAGGCGTCGCGGTTGCCGAGATCATCGCAGGCCAAGCCGGTCACGTGAATTACGACGTCATCCCGGGCGTCGTGTACACCACGCCGGAAGTGTCCTCCGTCGGCAAGACCGAGGAGGAACTCAAGCAGGCGGGCGTGGCTTACACGGTCGGAAAGTTTCCGTTCACCGCCAACGGCCGTTCCAAGGTCAACCAGACCACTGACGGCTTTGTGAAGATACTCGCAGACGCGAAGACCGATCGCGTGCTCGGCGTGCACATTATCGGCCGCGAAGCCGGCGAAATGATCCATGAAGCGTGTGTTCTCATGGAATTCGGCGGCAGTGCGGAAGATCTCGCGCGCACCTGCCACGCCCATCCGACGCGCTCGGAGGCCGTCAAGGAAGCCGCGCTTGCGGTCGGCAAGCGAGCCATCCATATGTAACGACGCGCCCAGCGCCGAACCGGGCGGGAAACACATGCTGCGCCGCCTTCTTCAACCGGTCTGGGTCCTGCTTGCGATCGTCTTCCTGATCGAAGCCTGGCTGTGGGATCATCTCGAGCCGATCGTCGCCAGGATCGTCGCAGCCATCCCGCTGGCGCGCTTCAAGCATTGGCTGACGGAGCGCGTCGATGCGCTCTCGCCGGCCATGACGCTGCTCGTGTTTGCGGTGCCCGTCGTCCCGCTGTTTCCGCTCAAGCTGGTCGGGCTGTGGCTGCTCGCGCATGAATACTGGACCGGCGCATTCTTCACGATCGTGTTCGGAAAGCTCGTCGGCGTCGGCGTCACCGCCTTCGTGTTCGACGTCACGCGCGCCAAGCTGCTGGAGATGCGCTGGTTCGAGCGGATCTACGCCCTGGTGCTGAGGGTGCGCGCCAAGGCCGCCGAGCTGGTCGACCCGATCAAGCGCCGCATCCGCGAGCTGATCGCCGGCAACGGCGAAGGCTGGTCCTACCGCACGCTGCGTATGATCCAGCGCTTCAGGAAGAGCGTGCATCAGGCGCGGTGATCTTCGCCACCACAAGGACCGTCCGTAGCCCGGATGGAGCGCAGCGCAATCCGGGACAGGCGTCCCCGCTCTATCCTCCGTCATTGCGAGCGCAGCGAAGCAATCCAGTATCTTTCCCCGGAGGCAGTCTGGATTGCTTCTTCGCAAGGGCTCCTCGCAATGACGCGGTGAGAACCCGGCCTCAACACCTCAATGCAAATGCAGCAGATGCGGCCACCACAGGCCGAGCGCGGTCATGAACAGGCCGGCGATCGTCAGCGCGCCGCCGACATAGGCGAGCGCGATCATGCCGGTGATGATGGTGGCGGACGCCAGCACGATGCCGATCTGGAAGGCGGCCGAAGCCAGCTCGAAATGGTGGTACTTCGCGGTCGCCTCGTCGCGGGCGTGCTCGGCGTGCTTGGCCTTGTCCGCAAGCTGCTCGGTGCCTTCGCCGGTCTCGGGCTCGGAGCGGTAGCGCTGCGCGGTCTTGGTCCAGTCGTCGATCTGCTTCTGCACGGCGGGCTTCTGCGCCTCGGCCGCGGCGGCCAGTGTCAGCTTGCCCTGTTCCGCCGCGGTCACCACCACGGTGCGGCGGATGCTCTTGGCCTGGAAGAATGCCCAGAGATTGGCGGCCTCGACGTTCTTGCTGATCGATTCGGTCTGGGCACCCTTGCCGAGCGTCTCCGAGATCGCCAGGAACAGCGCCAGCACGGCGATCAGAAGAGCGATCTTCTTGTTCGAGCCGGACGCGTGTTCGGCGTGCTCGGCATGCTCCATGCTTTCATGTGCGCCCATATAATGTCCCTCCTGTGCCGGTTCCCACGATTTGACCGAACCGTGGGCGCTGTGCAAGAGGCACGCGAGCTATGACGAGAGTGTGTCAGCGCCGCGGATGGGCGCTGGCATACACCTCGAGCAGCCGCTCGGAATCGATGCCGGTATAGACCTGCGTCGTCGAGAGCGAGGAATGGCCGAGCAATTCCTGGATGGCGCGCAGATCGCCGCCGCGCGAGAGCAGATGCGTGGCGAAGGAGTGCCGCAGCGCGTGCGGCGTGGCGCTGTCGGGCAGCCCAAGCGCGCCGCGCAGCCGCTCCATCGCGAGCTGGATGATGCGCGGGCTCAAGGGGCCGCCGCGCGCGCCGACGAAGATCGGGCCGTCCGCCGGAAGCGGATAGGGGCACATCGCGACGTACTCCTGCACCAGCGCCAGCACGTTCTGCAGCACCGGCACCATGCGCGTCTTGTTGCCCTTGCCGGTCACGACCAGCACGTCGCCTTCGCCGGGTTTCGGCACCTCGCGGCGCTTGAGACCCAGCGCCTCGGAGATGCGCAGGCCCGAGCCATAGAGCAGCGCCATCACCGCGGCATCGCGCGCCAGGATCCAGGTCTCGCGCTCCTCGCCGGCGCGCTCGTCGGCGTCGGCAAGACGTTTGGCCGATGCCATCGGCAGCGGCTTCGGCAGGCTCTTGGCGACCTTTGGCGCGCGGATCGCCGACAATGCGCCGACCTTGCCCTTGCCCTCGCGCTCCAGAAAACGTCCGAACGAGCGCAAGCCCGCCAGCGCGCGCATCAGGCTGCGGCCGGCGATGTCGTCGGCCCGGCGCATCGCCATGAAGGCGCGCACGTCGGTCGCCTCCAGCGCCGCGAAGCGCTCGAGCGTGACGCGCTCGCCCCAATGATTGCTGAGGAAATCCAGGCATTGCCGCAAGTCACGGCCATAGGCCTCCAGCGTCTTCGGCGACAGCCGTCGCTCGGCGCCGAGATGCGCCAGCCAGCGCGCCATCTCCTGCGCGATCGAGGGATCGGCGCTGGCGAGCTCGATGTGTGGGGCGACCGCTTTGCTCATGCGCTCTGGACGTGGTGATTCCGCACAGTATATCGCATCACACTCGTTTATTGTTCGCTAAGGCCGCCGCGCGGCGCTAGCCTCAAGGCCTCAAGGTTCCGATTCCCCGCTCATGGACCAATCGCCGCGCAACGACACCGCCCCCGCCACCCGCATGGTCGACGTGCTGGTGCCGGTCGCGCTCGACCAGACCTATTCCTACAAGGTGCCGCGCGGCATGGAGCTGAAGGCGGGCGACCTCGTCGGCGTGCCGCTCGGTCCGCGCGAGGTGCTGGCCGTGGTCTGGGGCGAGAACGCCAATCCTGATCCGCGCCTGCATAACCGCCTCAAGGAGGTCAGCGAGAAGCTCGACATCCCGCCGCTCAAGCCTGAGCTGCGCTCGGTGGTCGACTGGGTCGCCAATTACACGCTGAGCCCGCGCGGCATGGTGCTGCGGATGTGCCTGCGCATGGGCGAGAATCTCGGCCCGGAGCGGGTGCGCCCCGGCGTGCGCCTGACCGGCGATCCGCCGAAGCGCCTGACGCCGGCGCGCCAGCGCGTCATCGCTCTGCTGTCGGACCAGCTGCTGCACGGCAAGTCCGAGGCGGCCAAGGAGGCCGGCGTCTCCTCGGGCGTGATCGACGGTCTCGTCGATGAAGGCACGCTCACAGTGGAGCCGATGCCGCCGCCGCCTCCGCCGCCGGCGCCCGATCCGGAATTCGGCCGGCCGGATTTTTCGCCGCTGCAGCGTGCCGGTGTCGATGCGATGCGCGCGCTCGCGGCCAATGGCACCTTCCATGTCGCGCTGCTCGACGGCGTCACCGGCTCGGGCAAGACCGAGGTCTATTTCGAAGCGGTCGCCGAGGTGGTCCGCCGCGGCAAGCAGGCGCTGATCCTGATGCCGGAGATCGCGCTGACCGGCCAGTTCCTCGATCGCTTCGCGCTGCGTTTTGGCGTGCGGCCGATCGAATGGCATTCCGAGCTCACCCCGCGCACCCGCGCGCGCAATTGGGCCGCGATCTCCGAAGGTTCGGCGCCGGTCGTGGTCGGCGCGCGTTCGGCGCTGTTTCTCCCTTACGCCAATCTTGGCCTCATCGTCGTCGATGAGGAGCACGACCAGGCCTACAAGCAGGACGACGGCGTGCACTACCACGCCCGTGACATGGCGGTGGTGCGCGGGCATATCGCAAAAATCCCGGTCGTGCTGGCCTCCGCGACGCCGTCGGTCGAATCCGAGGTCAATGCGCGCAAGAGCCGCTATCAGCGCATCGCGCTGCCCTCGCGCTTCGGCGGCCAGCACATGCCGCATATCGAGGCCATCGACCTGCGCCGCGAGCCGCCCGCGCGCGGCCGCTTCATCTCGCCGCGGCTCGCCGGCGAGATCAGGACCGCGATCGAGCGGCGCGAGCAGGCGCTGTTGTTCCTCAACCGCCGCGGCTATGCGCCGCTGACGCTGTGCCGTGCCTGCGGCCATCGCTTCGCCTGCACCATCTGCGATGCCTGGCTGGTCGATCATCGCTTTCGCCAGCGCCTCGTCTGCCATCATTGCGGCTTCTCGATGCCGCGCCCGCACATCTGCCCAAACTGTTCGGCCGAGGAATCGCTGGTCGCGGTCGGCCCCGGCGTCGAGCGCCTGCAGGAGGAGGCGGCCGCGTTGTTCCCGCAAGCCCGCACCATGGTGCTGTCGAGCGATCTCATCACCTCGATCGAGACGATGCGAAGCGAGCTCGCCGAGATCGCGGAGGGCCGCGTCGACATCATCATCGGCACGCAGCTCGTGGCCAAGGGCCACAACTTCCCGCGGCTCAATCTGGTCGGCGTCGTCGATGCCGATCTCGGCCTTTCCAACGGCGATCCGCGTGCGGCCGAGCGTACCTGGCAATTGCTCAACCAGGTGATCGGCCGCGCCGGGCGCGAGCAGGGCCGCGGCGTCGGCTATCTGCAGACCCATCAGCCCGATCACCCCGTGATGCGGGCGCTGATCGCCTGCGACCGCGAGGCGTTCTACGACAGCGAGATCGAGCTGCGCGAGAAGACGCTCTATCCGCCGTTCGGCCGGCTCGCCAGCCTGATCATCTCCGCCGGCGATCGCCCGGGCGCCGAAGGCTTCGGCCGCAAGCTCGTCGCGCTGGCGCCGCGCGACGAGCGCGTCGTCGTGCTCGGCCCGGCCGAAGCCCCGCTCGCCGTCATCAAGGGCCGCTACCGCTTCCGCATCCTGGTGAAATCGGCGCGCGGTTTCGACCTGTCGGACTATTTGCGCAACTGGCTCGCGGTCTGCCCGAAGCCGACAGGCAATCTGAAGCTGGAAGTCGACGTCGATCCGCAGAGCTTTTTGTAGGGCAACCGCAGCCATACCCTCTACTGTCATTCCGGGGCGCGCGTAGCGCGAGCCCGGAATCCATCGGGCGGCAGAGTTTGTGGATGAATGGATTCCGGGTTCGCGCTCCGCGCGCCCCGGAATGACAAAACAAAAAAGCCCGCGGTCCCCCAAGACCGCGGGCTTGTTTCACGTGCGCAGCAAACTGATGAAAACTGCGCGCTCGATCAGGCGCGGATCGCGCCTTTAGGAGACGACTTCCGCGGTGACGCGGCCAACGCCGCGACTGGTGAGGCCAATGGCGCGGGCGGCACCCGTGGAGAGGTCGAGCACACGCCCGCGAATGAACGGGCCGCGGTCGTTGATGGTGACGATGACGCTCTGGCTGCCATGGGTGACGCGCAGCTTGGTGCCGAAGGGCAGCGAACGGTGCGCCGCGGTCATAGCGTTCTGGTTGAAGCGCTGGCCCGAGGCGGTCTTGCTGCCGGACTCATTGCCGTAAAAGGACGCGATGCCGGAGAAGCTGCGGCCCGTGCCGGAGGTCGGCGTCATCGACGCATTGGCATTGCGCCAATCGGAGGTCGCGTTGGCCTCGGTCTGGGCGTGGTGGCGGTGGTGATGCCGATGCTTGGATTTGGCGGAAGCTTCGGTGGCAGTTCCACCGACGAGGAGAGTTGCGGCGACGAAAGCAATCGCCGTACGCGGCCGGGTCACAAAGCCCAGCGTCTTCAAAGACAGCATTTAATGGTCCCTAAGCTAGTATTGCCACATTTGTGGCAAGTGGAGCCCCCATCAGTTTGTGAGCGATTTGGCGTTTCGATTCCCAATGAGGCGTGAATTGGGCAGTAAATCCGCTATGTGTCGTCTTGAAATATCTTGTTACCGTCGCGTGATATTCAGCCGATGTTCCGTAATCTTCGCCTTTAACGATTTATTAACCTCTATATTACTTGCGAATACTGTAAAGCGAAGTCATCGCCCCTAGCGTTTAGAATTCGATAAGTATTCGGCGGGTGGAACTGGTGGGAACGGATTCACGCCTCAGCGATCCGTGTTCATGGCCGCTATGCGCTGGGGGCAGGAACCAAATGGGGGGTGCCGCGGCAGGGCCGGCGCTGAATTCCGTGACGTGGCAGGTCGCCGCCTCGGTCGGCCCTCCCGCGCGCAATGTGTTGCGAGGCTGCGACGAACTGGCGATAGAACCTCATGCCTTTAGTTTGGCGTCATGTTGCACCTGCGCACCTGCTATGTTAGCAAAGCCGCGATTTTAACGAGCCCGGCACCTCCCGTGCTGGTCGGAAATCGAAGTCCCGCTTGAATTCCAAGGGCTTGGATCGCTAGGCGCCGCTTCGTGGCGACGGTTTTTCCCTTGCGAGTTTGACAGCAAAAAGAGCGCGTCTGTGGCTGCAGAAGATACGTCCGTTTCAGGTGTGTCCGGCCGTTATGCAACGGCCTTGTTCGAGCTGGCCCGCGACCAGAACGTGGTCGACGAGGTCAAAGCCGATCTTGATAAATTCGATGCCTTGCTGAACGAAAGCGCTGATCTCAAGCGCCTCGTCCGCAGCCCGGTGTTCGCCGCCGATGCCCAGTCCAAGGCCCTTTCGGCCGTGCTGGACAAGGCGGGCATCGCCGGCATCACCGCCAACTTTCTGAAAGTGCTGACCGCCAACCGCCGCCTGTTCGCGGTGGCCGACGTCAGCCGCGCCTACCGCGCCCTCGTGGCCCGGTTCAAGGGCGAGACGACGGCCGACGTCACGGTGGCGGAGGCGCTCTCTGACAAGAATCTCGATGCCCTCAAGGTTGCCCTGAAGTCGGTGACCGGCAAGGACGTCGCGCTGAACGTGAAAGTCGATCCCTCGATCATCGGTGGCCTCGTCGTCAAGCTGGGCAGCCGCATGGTGGATGGTTCGCTTCGCACCAAACTCAATTCGATCAAGCACGCGATGAAAGAGGCAGGCTGATGGACATCCGCGCCGCGGAAATTTCCGCGATCCTCAAGGACCAGATCAAGAATTTCGGCCAGGAAGCTGAAGTCTCCGAAGTCGGACAGGTGCTGTCCGTCGGCGACGGTATCGCCCGCGTCTACGGTCTGGACAACGTCCAGGCCGGTGAAATGGTCGAGTTCGAGAACGGCACCCGCGGCATGGCGCTGAACCTCGAAACCGACAACGTCGGTGTCGTTATTTTCGGTGCCGACCGCGAGATCAAGGAAGGCCAGACCGTCAAGCGCACCCGCGCCATCGTGGACGCGCCGGTCGGCAAGGGCCTGCTCGGCCGCGTCGTCGACGCGCTCGGCAACCCCATCGACGGCAAGGGCCCGATCCAGGCCGACAAGCGCATGCGCGTCGACGTCAAGGCGCCCGGCATCATTCCGCGCAAGTCGGTGAACGAGCCGATGGCGACCGGCCTCAAGGCCATCGACGCCCTGATCCCGATCGGCCGCGGCCAGCGCGAGCTGATCATCGGCGACCGCCAGACCGGCAAGACCGCGATCGCGCTCGACACCATCCTGAACCAGAAGCCGCTCAACGCGCAGCCGGACGAGAACATCAAGCTGTACTGCGTCTACGTCGCGGTCGGCCAGAAGCGTTCGACCGTCGCCCAGTTCGTGAAGGTGCTGGAAGAGCAGGGCGCGCTCGAATACTCGATCGTCGTCGCCGCTACCGCGTCGGATCCGGCGCCGATGCAGTACATCGCGCCCTTTACCGGCTGCACCATGGGCGAGTACTTCCGTGACAACGGCATGCACGCGGTCATCATCTATGACGATCTGTCCAAGCAGGCCGTCGCCTACCGTCAGATGTCGCTGCTGCTGCGCCGCCCGCCGGGCCGCGAAGCCTATCCCGGCGACGTGTTCTATCTGCACTCCCGCCTGCTCGAGCGCGCGGCGAAGCTGAACAAGGACATGGGCTCGGGCTCGCTGACGGCGCTGCCTGTCATCGAAACCCAGGCTAATGACGTGTCGGCTTACATCCCGACCAACGTCATCTCGATCACCGACGGCCAGATCTTCCTGGAAACCGACCTGTTCTTCCAGGGCATCCGTCCTGCCGTGAACGTCGGTCTGTCGGTGTCGCGCGTCGGTTCGTCGGCGCAGACCAAGGCCACCAAGAAGGTCGCCGGCAAGATCAAGGGCGAGCTCGCGCAGTACCGCGAAATGGCGGCGTTCGCGCAGTTCGGCTCCGACCTCGACGCCTCGACCCAGCGCCTGCTCAACCGCGGCTCGCGCCTCACCGAGCTGCTCAAGCAGCCGCAGTTCTCGCCGCTGAAGATGGAAGAGCAGGTCTGCGTGATCTGGGCCGGCACCAACGGCTATCTCGATCCGCTCCCGCTCAACAAGGTGCGCGCGTTCGAGGACGGCCTGCTGTCGCTGCTGCGCGGCAAGCACGCCGACATCCTCAACGCGATTCGCGACAGCCGCGATCTCTCCGACGATACCGCTGCCAAGCTGAAGTCGGTGGTCGAGGGCTTCGCGAAGTCTTTCTCATAAGAAGGCTGTCATGGCCGGGCCAAAGCGCGAAGCGCGTCTTCGCAACTGAAGTCCCGGCCATCCACGTCTTGTGCGTGGAAGACGGAGAACGTGGATGCCCGGGACACGCCCGGGCATGACGAAAGGATAGGGTCGCGGTCGAGCCGCAGGCTGATCGCTGGGGACGAAGAATGGCGTCACTTAAAGACATGCGCGTCCGCATCGCCTCCACCAAGGCGACGCAAAAGATCACCAAGGCCATGCAGATGGTCGCGGCCTCCAAGCTGCGCCGCGCGCAGACCGCCGCGGAAGCGGCGCGTCCCTATGCTGACAAGATGAGCGCGGTGATCTCCAACATCGCCAGCGCCGCGGTCGGCTCGCCCGGCGCACCGGTGCTGCTGGCCGGCACCGGCCGAGACCAGGTTCATCTGCTGCTGGTCTGCACCGGGGAGCGCGGCCTGTCCGGCGCCTTCAACTCCTCGATCGTGCGTCTCGCCCGCGAGCGCGCTCTAGCGCTCGCTGCGCAGGGCAAGGAGGTGAAATTCTTCTGCGTCGGCCGCAAGGGTTACGAGCAGCTCCGCCGCCAGTTCGACAAGCAGATCGTCGAGCACATGGACCTGCGCAGCGTCCGCCAGCTCGGCTTCGTCAACGCCGAGGAGATCGCCAAGAAGGTTCTGGCGCGCTTCGACAACGGCGAATTCGACGTCTGCACGCTGTTCTATTCGCAATTCAAGTCGGTGATTGCACAGGTCCCCACCGCTCAACAGATCATTCCGCTGATTGTCGAGGAAAGCGCTGCGAATGGCAGCGCGACCTCTTACGAATATGAGCCGGAGGAGGACGAGATCCTCACGCGCCTGTTGCCGCGCAACCTCGCGGTGCAGATCTTCCGCGCCCTGCTCGAGAACAACGCCTCGTTCTACGGTGCGCAGATGTCGGCGATGGACAACGCCACCCGCAACGCCGGGGAAATGATCCGCAAGCAGACGCTGGTCTACAACCGCACGCGTCAGGCTCAGATCACCAAGGAACTCATCGAAATCATCTCCGGCGCAGAAGCAGTCTGACCGGACACGAAATTCGGATCGAAGGAGACAGTAAATGGCTACAGCAGCCACACAGATCGGTCGCGTTACCCAGGTCATGGGCGCCGTCGTCGACGTGCAGTTCGAAGGCCACCTGCCGGCCATTCTCAACTCGCTCGAAACCAAGAACGGCAACAACCGCCTGGTGCTGGAAGTCGCGCAGCATCTCGGCGAGTCGACCGTCCGCACCATCGCGATGGACGCCACCGAAGGTCTGGTGCGCGGCCAGGAAGTGACCGACACCGGTCAGCCGATCTCGGTTCCCGTGGGGGACGGTACGCTGGGCCGCATCATGAACGTCATCGGCGAGCCGATCGACGAGGCCGGCCCGATCAAGTCGGAAGGCACCCGCGCCATCCACCAGGAAGCGCCGACCTACACCGACCAGTCGACTGAAGCCGAAATTCTCGTCACCGGCATCAAGGTCGTCGATCTGCTCGCTCCGTATGCGAAGGGCGGCAAGATCGGCCTGTTCGGCGGCGCCGGCGTCGGCAAGACCGTGCTGATTCAGGAGCTGATCAACAACGTCGCGAAGGCGCACGGCGGTTACTCCGTGTTCGCCGGCGTCGGCGAACGCACCCGCGAGGGCAACGACCTCTATCACGAGTTCATCGAGTCCAAGGTCAACGCCGACCCGCACAATCCGGATCCGAGCGTGAAGTCGAAGTGCGCGCTGGTGTTCGGTCAGATGAACGAGCCGCCGGGCGCCCGCGCCCGCGTCGGCCTGACCGGTCTGACCGTCGCCGAGCACTTCCGCGACCAGGGCCAGGACGTGCTGTTCTTCGTCGACAACATCTTCCGCTTCACGCAAGCGGGTTCGGAAGTGTCGGCGCTGCTCGGCCGCATTCCTTCGGCGGTGGGTTATCAGCCGACGCTCGCGACCGACATGGGCGCGCTGCAGGAGCGCATCACCACCACGCAAAAGGGCTCGATCACCTCGGTGCAGGCCATCTACGTGCCGGCCGACGACTTGACCGACCCGGCGCCCGCGACCTCGTTCGCGCACTTGGACGCCACCACGGTGCTGTCGCGCGCGATCTCGGAAAAGGGCATCTATCCGGCGGTGGACCCGCTCGACTCGACCTCGCGCATGCTCTCGCCGCTGGTCGTCGGCGAGGAGCACTACACCGTCGCCCGTCAGGTCCAGCAGGTGCTGCAGCGCTACAAGTCGCTCCAGGACATCATCGCCATTCTTGGCATGGACGAGCTTTCGGAAGAGGACAAGCTAACGGTGGCCCGCGCCCGCAAGATCGAGCGCTTCCTGTCGCAGCCGTTCCACGTCGCCGAAATCTTCACGGGTTCGCCGGGCAAGTTCGTGGACCTCGCCGACACCATCAAGGGCTTCAAGGGCCTGGTGGAAGGCAAGTACGACCACCTGCCGGAAGCTGCCTTCTACATGGTCGGCACCATCGAAGAAGCCGTCGAGAAAGGCAAGAAGCTGGCGGCGGAAGCGGCCTAAGGTGCGAATGGCGAATAGGGAGTAGCGAATAGACGCGCTGCTCTCTTCGCCACTCGCCATTCGCTACTCACCATTCGCAAGGTTTCCCATGGCCACCTTCCATTTCGATCTCGTCTCTCCGGAAAAGCTCGCCTTCTCGGGTGAGGTCGATCAGGTCGACATCCCCGGCGCCGAGGGTGATTTCGGCGTGCTGGCGGGGCATGCGCCGGTCGTGGCTGCGATCCGGCCCGGCATTCTCACCGTCACCACCGGCGGCCGCCACGAGAAGATCATCGTGCTCGGCGGCCTTGCCGAAGTCTCCGAAAAGGGCCTCACCGTGCTCGCCGACGTCGCGACCTCGCTGGACGAGCTCGACCGTGTCCAGTTCGCCGAGACGATCGCGGAGATGGAAGAGAACTTGAAGGAGCACGAAGGCACCGAGCTCGATCAGGCCATCGAGCGGCTCGACCACTTCAAGAGCATCCAGCATCAGCTCAACGCCACGGCTATGCACTAAGCCCCGGGGCACCGCTCCGGGGCTCGATCTCCAAAT
Source organism: Bradyrhizobium sp. SUTN9-2 (assembly GCF_003122645.1). Lineage (NCBI taxonomy): Bacteria > Pseudomonadati > Pseudomonadota > Alphaproteobacteria > Hyphomicrobiales > Nitrobacteraceae > Bradyrhizobium > Bradyrhizobium sp. SUTN9-2. The sequence goes on along the minus strand of NZ_LAXE01000001.1, from coordinate 505,548 downwards.
TCCTGAACAGTTTCAGCGCTCGTCACGGTCGTGGCGGGCGCTGAAACTTTATTGCGCTATCGTTGGCGCTGTCGCCTATTTTATCGCGGCGCGCCAGACACTTCGCTACTGTGCATGGGGTTGTTTTCGAGAGTTCAGTCGGAGAGGTGCGCAAACTCCTGTGCCACCGCGCGGTAGACCTCGCGGCGGAACGGCACCACGAGGTCGGCGACACGGCCGAGGCGCTCCCAGCGCCAGGCGTCGAACTCGGCGGGCTGGCCGTTGCGCGGCGTCAGCGGATCGATCTCGTCGTCCGTGCCGGTGAAGCGCAGCGCGAACCATTTCTGGCGCTGGCCGCGAAATTTCGCCAGCCGGTGCGTCTGCGGTCCGTCGTAAGGCGGGAATTCATAGGTGAACCAGTCGGTCTCGCCGAGATAGTCGGCACTGACGACGTTGGTCTCCTCCCACAGCTCGCGCATCGCCGCATCACGCAGGTTCTCGCCCTCGTCGACGCCGCCCTGCGGCATCTGCCAGTCGAGCCCCGGCATGATGATCTCGGGTCCGTCACCCTTGAAGCGATGGCCGATCAGCACGCGGCCGTCGGCGTTGAACAGCGCGATGCCGACGTTCGGGCGGTAGGGTTTGTGGGTCGTCACGCGTAACCTTCTCTCGTCATTCCGGGGCGCGCGAAGCGCGAGCTCTGGTGCGCAATTGCGCACCTGAGAATCCATAACCACAGGCCACAATGGGTTGAAAGGCCGTGGCTGCTATCCTTCGCACAGCTTCTGCCTGGGAGTATGGATCCCCGCCTTCGCGGGGATGACGACCGAGCGAGCCGCGACAGGTGATCTGATCACCCCTCCGCCAGCGCAGAAAATTCCTGCACCACGCGCTCATAGACTGGGCGCTTGAACGGGATGATCAACTCAGGGAGATTCTTCATCGACTCCCAGCGCCAGCTCACGAATTCCGCCTTGTGGCCGCCGCCGCCGGGATGCTCGACGTTGATCTCGCTGTCCTTGCCGGTGAAGCGCACCGCGTACCATTTCTGGCGCTGGCCGCGGTAGCGGCCCTTCCAAGCGCGCCCGGCAACGGTGCGCGGAATGTCATAGGTGAGCCAGTCCGGGACCTCGCCGAGCCGCTCGACCGAGCGCACGCTGGTCTCCTCGTAGAGCTCGCGCTTGGCCGCTTCCCAGGTGTCCTCGCCGGGATCGACCCCGCCCTGCGGCATCTGCCAGACATGGGTGTCGTCGACATGCTCGATGCCGCCGGCGCGGCGGCCGATGAACACCAGTCCCTTTGGATTGATTAGCATCACACCGACACAGGTCCGGTAGGGCAGATCCTCGTAACGCGCCATTCCGCCAGACCTCTTGCCTGCTTCTTGGGAAGGCATGCCGGCCCCGCGAGACCCGTGCCGAACCAATTCGTTGATTTAGCTGGATTTTGATTTCAGCATCGCGGTTGTCAATGGCACCAAAAGGATACCTCGGTCGCCCAATGTCTTGGTCCAGGCGCTGATGCGCTCGATCGAGACGGGCAAGGCGGAGGCCGTGCCGACGGCGATGCCGCGCTCGCGCGCCGCCGATTCCAGCTTGTTGAGGGCGCGGTCGATCTCGGTCGCCGTCGGCACCGCGTCGATGGCGATATCGCCCTTGCCGAACGGCACGGCTTGGTTCGCCGCGGCCTGGGGCGCGATGCTGCGGGGCGAGGAGCCGTCGTCGAAGAAGCCGAGCCCGCGCTTGGCCGCCTCGCGGATGATCGGCTGCATCGCCGGCTCCGTCGCGATGAAGCGGGCGCCCATGAAATTGGTGAGGCCGGCATAGCCCTGCATCCGGCTGAGGTGCCAGTACAGGCGGTCCATGTTCTGGTCGGGGCTGAGCGAGGTCAGCAGCGTCTGCGGCCCCGGATCGTTGTCGGGGAAGTCGTAGGGCTCCATCGGGATCTGGAGGAAGATCTCGTGGCGCTGCGCCCGCGCCCGCTCGGCGAGCTTGCCGGGGTCGGAGCCGTAGGGCGTGAAGGCCAGCGTCACCGCCGGCGGCAGCTTCATGATGGCGTCCAGGGTCTTGGCGGCGCCGACGCCGAGGCCGCCGATCACGATCGCGACCACCGGCATCTTGGCGGCCTTGGCGCGGTCGGCGTCCGCCGCATAGACGTTGAACGGCCTCAGCCCGTCGGCGACCACCGGGATCATGCCGTAGCGCGATTTCTCCAGCAGCTTCGGATTGATCCCGGTCATGACGGGCGGCGGGGCGGATGCAGCCTCGCCCTTGTCGGCGGCATCGCCCCCGCCGATCACCACGTCGCGGCGGGCGCCGGTGGAGCCATCGATCATGGTGATGGTCCTCTGCTCGCCGGGCGCGGCCTGCTTCGGCGTTTCCTTGGTCTCGTGCTTGGTTTCCTGGCCTTGGCCGATGGCAGACTTGTCGTCCGTGGCCTTCTCGGCCGGCCTGAGCTGGTTGATCGCGATCCGGCTCATCGGCTCACCGCCGAGCGGGTCCTTGTTGAAGATGGCGAAGCCGGCAAAGGTAACCAGGAACAGGCCGAGCAGAACAGCGAGCAGCTGCATAGACGTGAACGGCAGCCGCAGCCGCCGTTTGCGGCGCGGCTTATCCTGTCCGAGCGGGGCGCTCAGATCATCGGCCGTTTCAGTCATGCGCGATCCCGAATCACTCCAGCCGACGATACCACGCCGAGGTCAAGCGGCGGCAGGCCGGGATAGGCCGGAGGCAGCAGCAGTTCCCAAGCAAAAAGGGCGGCTTCGGGAAGCCGCCCTTTCGCTGGATCGCGTGATACGCCGACCTAGTTCGCCGCTTTGGCCTTGTCGGTCGCCGCCTTGTTGTCGTTGCCGGGCGTCGGCGCCGCGGAGGCGCTGTTCTTGATGCCGTGGAGCAGGTCGCCGGCGAGCTTGAGCGCCTTGTCGTCCTTGGCGTCCGGCGGGACGTAGGACTGCGAGCCCGTCTTCTCGTCGCCGTCGTTCTTCAGGTGGCCGCGCAGCGAAGCCTCGCCCTTGGTGTCGGTGCGCGACTTCAGCTCGTCCGGCACGTCCTGCAGCACTTCGATATCGGGCACGATGCCCTTGGCCTGGATCGACTTGCCCGACGGCGTGTAATAGCGCGCGGTGGTCAGCCGCAGCGCGCCGTTGCCGCTGCCGAGCGGAATGATGGTCTGCACCGAGCCCTTGCCGAACGAGCGCGTGCCGACGATGGTCGCGCGCTTGTGGTCCTGCAGCGCGCCGGCGACGATTTCCGACGCCGAGGCCGAGCCGCCATTGACCAGCACGATGACCGGCCTGCCCTTGGTCAGGTCGCCCGTATGCGCGGCGCGGCGCTGGGTCTCCTCGGCATTGCGGCCGCGGGTCGAGACGATCTCGCCCTTCTCGAGGAACGAGTCGGAGACGGTGACCGCTTCCTCAAGCAGGCCGCCCGGATTGTTGCGGAGGTCGATGATGAAGCCCTTGAGCTTGTCGCCGCCGATCTGGTTCGTGAGGTTGCCGATCTCGCGCTTCAGGCCTTCGGTGGTCTGCTCGTTGAAGGTGGTGATGCGGATATAGCCGATGTCATCCTGCTCGACGCGCGCGCGCACCGAGCGGACGCGGATGTTGTCGCGCACCAACGTGACGTCGAGCGGATTGTCCTGGCCCTTGCGGATGATCTTGAGCTTGATCTTGGTGTTGACTGGACCGCGCATCTTCTCGACCGCCTGGTTCAGGGTCAGGCCCTGCACCGCCTCGTCGTCGAGATTGGTGATGATGTCGTTGGCCATGACGCCGGCGCGCGAGGCGGGCGTGTCGTCGATCGGCGAGACCACCTTGATCAGGCCGTCCTCCATCGTGACCTCGATGCCGAGGCCGCCGAACTCGCCGCGGGTCTGCACCTGCATGTCGCGGAAGCTCTTCGCGTCCATGTAGCTCGAGTGCGGATCGAGGCCGGTAAGCATGCCGCTGATGGCGGATTCGATCAGCTTGGTGTCATCGGGCTTCTCGACATAGTCGGAGCGCACGCGCTCGAACACATCGCCGAACAGGTTGAGCTGGCGATAGGTGTCCGCGGTGGCGGCTCGCGCGCTGGAGCCCATGAACACCGCGCGCGGCTGGGTCACGAACAGCGTCAGCGCCGCACCGGTGGCGGCGCTGAGGAGGATTACTGAAGTCTTGCGCATCATCCGCGAACCTTCTCGCCTTCATTTGCGGCCCACCATGGGCCTGGATCGATTGGAGTGCCGTCTTTACGGAACTCGACATACAGCACAGGTTGACTCGCATTGGTGGCGAGAATGGAAGCGACCTGAGAGGTCGACCCCATGGTCGCGACCGGCTCCCCCGTGAGCACAAACTGGCCGATGTTGACCGAAATGCGCTCCATCCCGGCGATCAGGACATGATACCCGCCCCCGGCGTTTAGGATCAAGAGTTGTCCATAGCTGCGGAATGGGCCGGCATACACAACCCAGCCATCACACGGCGTCGTGACCTGGGCGCCGGGCTTTGTCGCCAGCGAAATGCCCTTCTGGACGCCGCCGACCCCGTCGGAACCGCCAAAGTCCCTGATCTTGTTACCGTTAACCGGAAACGGCAGGAGGCCCTTGGCCGAAGCGAAGGCGATCGCCGGGGTGGTGCGGGACTTGTCCTTGAACGCGCCCGGGCCCTGTTTGGCGCTGGCGGCCGCGTTTGCCGCCGCCAGTTTGGCCTCCTTGGCCTCGGCCTGCCTTGGGGCCTCTGCGGCCTTCTCGGCCGCCCTGGCGGCGGTTTGCAGATCCTGCTCCATCTTGGCGATCAGCCCCTGGAGATCGCCGACCTGCCTTGACAGCGCGATCGCGCGCGCACTTTCGGCGTCGAGGTCTTTTTCCCGCGCGGACTGCTGACGCTGCCGTTCCTCGATCAGGGCGGTGAGCCGGGTCTGGTCGCTCCTGACCTTGTCGCGGTCGGAGGCGAGCTGATCGCGCTCGGTGGCTATGGTCTTGCGCAAGGCCACGAGCTCGCCGAGCTCGCTTGCGATCTTCTCGGCGCGGCCGCGCAATTCCGGCACGACGGCGCCAAGCAGCATCGCGGTGCGCAAGGATTGCAGCGCATCTTCGGGCCGCACCAGCAGCGCCGGCGGCGTGCGCCGGCCGGCGCGCTGCAAGGCCGCCAGCACCTCGACGATGTCGGCACGGCGCGAATCCAGCGAAGCGCGCATCTGCTGCTCGCGGCCGTTCAGCGTTCGCAGCCGCGCCTCGGCCTCGTCGATCTTGGTTTCCACGGCGCGCACATTGGCGGCGGTGTCGATCAGCTGCTGATTGAGCTGGGTGCGGTCCTGGCCGAGCGCAGTGATCTCGGCCTTCAGCTTGGCCTGCGCTTCTTCCGCGCTTCGTTGCCTCGCGCGCGCGGCCTCCAGCTCCTGCTCGCGCTGCTTGATCGCATCGGGCGAGACGGCGGCAGTCTGCGGCGACGGCGCAACTGTCTGACCTTGCGTCTGGGCTTGCGCGAGGCTTTCTTCGGCGAAGAGGCTTGCGCCGGCAAGGCCGGTGATCAGCAGCAGGTTGAGGAGCGGCGCTCGCATCGTGTCGGCAAAGGTGCTCGTTGTGGCGCGCATCACGCGCGGTGATAGGGATGGCCGGCCAGGATGGTGGCGGCCCGATACAGCTGTTCCAGAAGCATGACGCGGATCATTTGGTGCGGCCAAGTCGCAGAGCCGAACGCGATCGCGAGCTTGGCCTTACGGCGCAATTCGGGCGAAAGTCCGTCCGCCCCTCCGATCACGAAGATAGTATGTCCGGCGCCCTCGTCGCGCCAGCGCGCCAGATGCCGTGCGAATACGGTGGACTCGAGATTCTGGCCGCGCTCGTCCAGCGCCACCAGGATCGCCTTATCAGGAATATGCGCCGAGATCGCCGCGGCCTCTTCGGCCATCCGTGTCGCGGCGTCGCGCGCGCGGCTTTCGGGAATTTCGTGGATGTCGAGCTCGCGGAATCCAAGCTTGCGGCCAGCCTCCTCGAACCGCTCGAAATAGCGGTCTGCAAGCTCCCGTTCGGGGCCCTGCTTCAGCCGGCCCACCGCAATGACAGCAACACGCATGATTTTAGGAGTCGCGTTGACGAGACCGCGCGCAACAGGCGCGCGCACGACGCTAGCATGCGCGTCAGCCGATTCGAAATCGGCCAGTTGAGCCTAGATCGCCTTCGCCGCCCCTGGGCCCTGCGTGTACAACCTCTCGAGGTTGTAGAACTCGCGGACCTCGGGTCGGAACACGTGCACGATCACGTCGCCGGAATCGATCAGCACCCAGTCGCAATTGGGCAAGCCCTCGACATGGATGTTCTTGATGCCGTTTTCCTTGAGGCTCTTGGTGACGTTTTCCGCGATCGCGCCGACGTGCCGGTTCACCCGGCCGGTGGTGACGATCATGTAGTCGGAGTACGCCGATTTGCCGCGAAGGTCGATGGTGACCGTCTCTTCCGCCTTCATGTCCTCGAGGCGGGAGAGGATCAGGCTCAGCGTCTTGTCGGCGTCGGGTTGCGCCTTCAAGGCCGCAGCTTTGGTCGATGTTTTACGCGTAGGCTTGGCAACCTTGGGTAAAACAGACTTGGACAATACAGATGCGGTCAGGGACCATTCCTTTCACTGTATCGCGAACGCCGAATCCGGGCGCCCACTGGTTACACTACATCATGTGGGGTTAAGGGTTTCAATATGCCAGAGAGACCGAAATCCCCACCAGGTCGGCACACTTCGTCTCACTTCGTACCTTTCCAGCTCCCGTCCGGGTTCCGTAGGCCGGTCGAGGAGAGATTCAGCTTCAATCCGGTCAGGAACACCCAGGCCGGTGCTGGCCGATCCGCAAGCTGGACGGCCTTGTTCTCGGGCAGACGGTAGCGCGATAACGCCTGGGCCGCGGGCGAGCCGAGCGCGCGAAAACTCTGCGGGGGGCGATCGATCACGGCCATCGGCACCTGGGCGGCGATGCGCCGCCAGTCCTGCCAACGATGGAATTGAGCAAGATTGTCGGCGCCCATGATCCAGACGAAGCGCAAGCCAGGGAAGCGGCGGCGCAAGGTGTTGATCGTGTCGATAGTATAGCGGGTGCGAATGACGGATTCGAGACAGCTCACCTCGATGCGCGGATCATCGGCGACCTCGCGCGCGGCCTGCATGCGCTCGCCGAGCTCGTGCAGCGTGCCGTTCTCCTTGAGCGGATTGCCCGGCGTAACCAGCCACCAGACGCGATCGAGCTGCAATCGCTTCAGCGCGAAGCGGCTGATCGCGCGGTGCGCCTGATGCGGCGGGTTGAACGAGCCGCCGAGCAGGCCGATGCGCATGCCCGGCGTCGAGGGCGGAACAGCTTGCGCCACGAAGCGCGGCACGACGAGATTGTTGCTCAATGCCCGCGCCCCGCGACGTCTACGGCCGAGTCTGTCCGGTGCCGCGGACGCGATATTTGAAGCTCGTCAATTGCTCGGCGCCGACCGGGCCGCGGGCGTGGAAGCGGCCGGTGGCAATCCCGATCTCGGCGCCGAACCCGAACTCGCCGCCATCGGCAAACTGCGTCGAGGCGTTGTGGAGCACGATCGCGGAATCGACCTCGCTCAGGAACTTGCTCGCCGCAGCCTCATCCGCGCTCACGATGGCATCGGTGTGATGCGAGCCGTGGTCCTGGATGTGCGCGATCGCGCCGTCGACGCCGTCCACCACCTTCGCCGCGATGATCGCGTCGAGATATTCGGTGTCCCAATCCTCCTCGCTCGCCGGCTTGACGCGCGGATCGGCCTTCTGCACGGCCTCGTCACCGCGCACCTCGCAGCCGGCATCGAGCAGCATCTCCACCAGCGGCTTCAGGTTCTTGCCAGCGGCGGCACGATCGACCAGCAGCGTCTCGGCCGCGCCGCAGACGCCGGTGCGTCGCATCTTGGCATTGAGCACGATCGACTTCGCCATGGCGAGGTCGGCGCTGCCATCGATATAGACGTGGTTGACGCCTTCGAGATGCGCGAAGACAGGCACGCGCGCCTCCTGCTCAACCCGCGCGACGAGGCTCTTGCCCCCGCGCGGCACGATCACGTCGATGGCGCCGTTGAGGCCCGACAGCATCATGCCGACCGCTGCGCGGTCGCGCGTCGGCACCAGCGTGATCGCAGCTTCCGGCAGGCCGGCTTCGCGCAGGCCCTGCACCAGGCACTCATGGATGGCGCGGCACGAGCGGAAACTGTCGGAGCCGCCGCGCAGGATCACGGCATTGCCCGACTTCAGGCACAGCACGCCGGCATCGGCCGCGACATTGGGCCGGCTCTCAAAAATCACGCCGACGACGCCGAGCGGCACGCGCACGCGCTCGATGGACATGCCGTTCGGCCGCTGCCAGCGCTCGGTGACGACGCCGATGGGATCGGCGATGCCGCGCACAATGCCGATGCCTTCGGCCATGCCCTCGATGCGCGCCGGCGTCAGCGTCAGGCGATCGATGAAGGAGGAGGTGGCATTGCCGGCGGCACGGGCCTCCGCGACGTCCTCCGCATTGGCGGCGAGGATCGCGGCCGAGTTGGCGCGGATTGCCCGCTCCATGGCTTCCAGCGCGCGGTTCTTCTGCTCCGGCGGCGCCAGCGCCAGCACGCGCGCGGCAGCGCGGGCACGGGTTCCGAGATCGGACATCAGCGCCTGAAGATCGGCATTGCCGTCAACGGCTTTGAGGGGGGCGGCCATGGGGTCAAACCTTCTGCTAAGGCGGTGTCCTAGCACGG
>NZ_LAXE01000001.1:494381-496832 GCF_003122645.1 Bradyrhizobium sp. SUTN9-2 | reverse complement strand
TTTGCGAAGGGCGGGGAGGGTATGGCTGGTCTCCCGGCGGCGAGCGGGGCGGGGCCCTTACCCGCCCACCACCAGATCATCCCGGTGGATCATCTCCGCGCGGCCGCTGATGCCGAGGATGGTCATCACGTCGGGGGAGGAGCGGCCCTTGATCCGCTCGGCATCATCGGCGTCATAGGCGATCAGGCCGCGGCCGACCTCGCTGCCGTCGGGGCCGCGCACGATCACGGCATCGCCGCGGGCGAACTGGCCCTCGACCTTGTTCACGCCAGCCGGCAGCAGGCTGGCCCCGGCCCGTAGCGCGGTCACCGCGCCGGCGTCGATGGTCAGCGTGCCCTTCGGCTCCAGCGTGCCCGCGATCCAGCGCTTTCGCGAGGTGATGGGATTGGCCGGCGTCAGGAACCAGGTGCAGCGGCCGCCATCGGCGATCGCCTGCAAGGGATGCTCGATCTTGCCGGAGGCGATCAGCATATGCGTGCCGCCGGTCGTCGCGATCTTGGCGGCCTCGACCTTGGTGCGCATGCCGCCACGCGACAGCTCGGACTCGGCATCGCCGGCCACGGCCTCGATCTCCGAGGAGATGCTGTCGACGACGGGAATGAGTTTTGCGTTCGGATTGTTCTTCGGCGGGGCATCGTAGAGCCCGTCGATATCTGAGAGCAGCACCAGCAGGTCGGCGCTCGCCATGGTCGCGACGCGCGCGGCGAGGCGATCGTTGTCGCCGTAGCGGATCTCGGTGGTCGCCACCGTGTCGTTCTCGTTGATCACGGGTATCGCGCGCCATTCCAGCAGCTTGCCGATGGTGGAGCGCGCGTTGAGATAGCGGCGGCGCTCCTCGGTGTCCTGCAGCGTCACGAGGATCTGGCCGGCGCCGATACCGTGGGCGCCAAGCACCTCCGACCAGATTCGCGCCAGCGCGATCTGACCGACGGCGGCCGCGGCCTGGCTCTCTTCCAGCTTCAGCGGGCCGCGCGGCAATTTCAGCCGGCTGCGGCCGAGTGCGATCGAGCCGGAGGAGACGACCAGCACGTCGCGCCCTTCCTTGTGCAGCTTGGCCATGTCGTCGGCCAGTGCAGCCAGCCAGGACGCACGCACCTCGCCCCTGTCGGAATCCACCAGCAGCGCTGAGCCGACCTTGACGACGATGCGGCGGAATTGGCTGAGTTCGGGGCTGGCCATGTCTCTTGTGTGCTGGCGCTGGATGCGAATGACGGCGGAGCGACAGGCGGCGCCGATGAGCCCTGCTTTTGCAGCAGGACGGTGACCGGCGCAAGTCAGCCGGGATGGTAAACGACGCATGTCGGCCTTGTGTCAGCCGCCCGTCTGGCTCTAATGGCGATCAACGATAAACGGGCCGAAAGAGGAAACGAATGGATCGCCGCAAATTCATGGCCGGATGCCTCGGCCTGCCGCTGTTCGCGCAGGCGGGTGGTGCGCGGGCGCAGGCCGGGCTGACGAAGATCATCTTCCCGTTTGCGGCCGGAGCCGGCGGCGACACGCTGTGCCGGCTGCTCGCGCAGGAGATGGCTCCGCTGCTGCAGCGGACCGTCGTGGTCGAGAACCGCACCGGCGGCGACGGCCTGATCGGCATCAAGGCGGTGAAAGGCGCGAGCCCCGACGGCAGCATGGTGCTGGTGACGACAGGGCCGACCATGTATCTGCTGCCAATGGTGGAGGCGACGCCGAGCTTCGACACGGCCAGGGATTTCATGCCGGTGTCGCTGCTGGCGCGCTTCGAGTTTGCGCTGGTGATCGGCCCGGGCATCGATGCTGCCGATTTCAAAGCGTTCGTAGCGTGGCTGAAATCGCATCCGGACAAGACCTCGTTCGGAGTGCCGAGCAACGGCACCATTCCGCATTTCACCGGCTCCAAGCTCGAGAAGGATCTCGGTATTCCCCTGACCCGCGTGCCCTATCGCGGCAGCGCGCCGATCCTTAACGACCTCGTCGGCGGCCACATTTCCTTCGGGATCACCACGCTGGCGGACGCGCTGCCGCAGCACCGCGCCAAGGGCGTGAAGATCATCGCGGTCGCGAGCGCGGAACGTTCACCCTTCGCGCCTGACGTGCCCACGCTGAAGGAGAGCGGCATCGATCTCGTTGCCGACGCCTGGTACGGCATGTGGCTTCCCGCCGGCAGCCCGCCGGAGTTCGCGAGCAAGCTCGGGGCGGCGGCGAGCGCGGCGCTTGCCAAGCCGGAGGTGAAGGAGAAGTTGACGGCGATCGGGCTGATTCCGATCGGCAGCAATGCGGACGCGCTATCCAAGGAGCTCGCCGCGAACACCGCGCTGTGGCAGCCGATCGTGAAGGCGACGGGCTACAAGATCACGAATTGAAGGCTGCCTCTTCTCCCTCTCCCCGTTCTTACGGGGAGAGGGTTGGGGTGAGGGGCTGTCTCCGCGAAAGCGCTGGCAATTGAACTCGCGGAGAGTCCCCCTCATCCGGAATTTG
>NZ_LAXE01000001.1:489312-494356 GCF_003122645.1 Bradyrhizobium sp. SUTN9-2 | reverse complement strand
TCTCCGCGAAAGCGCTGGCAATTGAACTCGCGGAGAGTCCCCCTCATCCGGAATTTGCTCTCGCAAATTCCGGCCTCTCCCCGCAAGCGGGGAGAGGCTGCTTCACATCTTCGCGCGCTGGGCGATGCCGTCCTTGATCGCCGCGAGCTCTTTCTCGTCCCAGATGCCGATCAGGATGCCACCCTTCACCTGGAGCTGACTATCCGCATAGGCGGCGATCTTCTCGCGTGGTGTGGTGATATGATCGTTCGGATGCAGCGCCCAGTCGAACAGCTCGGCCTGGAGCCGCGCGATGATGCCGGCGCATTCCGGATCGTCGCCGCGATCCAGATATTCGTCCGGATCGGTTTCGAGGTCGTACAGCATCGGGCGGAAGCCGGAGGCGTGGATGTATTTCCAGCGCCCGTCGAACACCATGAACAGGCGGCAGCGCTCGATCGGCTGGTTCAGCTTCAGCCGCACGTCCTGCATGGAATAGTCGTATTCGGAGAATGCGACCTTGCGCCAGTCGCCCGGCTTCTCGCCGCGCAGCAGCGGCAGCAGCGAACGTCCTTCGAGGATATGGCCCGCCACCTTGCCCCCGAAATAGTCCACGAAAGTCGGCGCGAGATCGATCGCCTCAACCAGCGCATCGCTGCGCGTGCCGCGCGTCGCATCGGCCTCTTTCGAAGGATCGATGATGATCAGCGGGATCTTTGCCGATTGCTCGTGGAACAGGTCCTTCTCGCCCATCCAGTGATCGCCGAGATAGTCGCCATGATCGGAGGTGAACACGATCATGGTGGTGTCGAGCAGGCCGCGCTCACCTAAAAACTTCATCAGTACGCCCATCTGGTCGTCGATCTGGGTGATCAGGCCCATATAGGTCGGGATCACCTTTTCGCGGGCATCGTCGCGCGCCATGTTGCGGGAATAGCGCATGTCCATGTAGGCGCCGAACACCGGATGCGGATTCTGCCGTTCGCGCTCCGAGCGGATCACCGGGATCATGTCATCCGTCGAATACATGCTGGCATAGGGCTCCGGCGCGATATAGGGCCAGTGCGGCTTGATGTAGGACAGATGCAAACACCAGGGGCGGCCGTCCGTTTCCGCCTCGCTGATGAAGTCCATCGCGCGCCGCGTCATGTAGGGCGTCTCGGAATGCTCTTCTGGCACGCGCGCGGCCTTGTCGGCGTGCACCAGCAGCCAGCCGTTCTGCAAGCTGCCATCCTCGGCAGCGCCGGAATTGGCCCAGTGCTCCCAGGGATTGGTGGCTTCAAAACCCTGCTTTCGCAGATATTCGTCGTATTTCGGGCGTGGCCGTCCGGTCGGATGCAGGCCGTCGTCGCGCTCGTAAGGCTCGAAGCCGCATTCGGCGACATGCACGCCGATCATCGATTCCGGCGGGATGCCGAGCGCCTTCATGCCTTCGATATCAGGCGCCATGTGGGTCTTGCCGACCAGCACGTTGCGCACGCCGATCTTGTTGAGGTGATCGCCGAGCGTGGGCTCCCCGACGCGCAGCGGCCAGCCGTTCCAGTGCGAGCCGTGCGAGCGCATGTAGCGGCCGGTGTAGAACGACATCCGCGAGGGACCGCAGATCGGCGATTGCACATACGCCTTGCTGAACAGCACGCCGCGCTTGGCCATGGCGTCGATGTTCGGTGTCTTCAGCGTGGGATGGCCGGTGCAGCCGAGATAATCGTAGCGAAGCTGGTCGCACATGATCCAGAGAACGTTCTTCGCGCGCGCCATGTGTCATCCTGCCGTTTCTTGATTGTTCGATGCTGCGCTATCGCGGGCGCGAAGACAAGCCGGTGATGCGCGCGCTCGCAGCGATAGACTCCGCTGTCGTCCCCGCGAAGGCGGGGACCCATAACCACAGGGAGTCGTTTGGCGAAGACTCGTCGTTCGGTACTTCGACCCTTCGCCACAGATAGATCACGCGGTATGGGTCCCCGCCTTCGCGGGGACGACGTTGGGGAGAGAGTTTAAGCCGACCACGGCTCCGCTTCGGCCGCGCTCTTGGCCTTGGCGGAGACCGGGCTTTCGCCGATCACATCGGCCAGCGCGCGCAACGCCTCCTTGACGCCCTGGCCGGTGGCGCCCGACAGCAGCAGCGGCGTCTTCTTGGCGGCGCGCTTCAGGCGGTCCTTCTGCTTCTTCAGCTCGTCCGGCTCGACCGCATCGATCTTGTTCAGCGCGACGATCTCGATCTTGTCGGTGAGCTGGCCGCCATAGGCGTCGAGCTCCTTGCGCACGGTCTTGTAGGCCTTGCCGGCATGCTCGCAGGTGGCGTCGATGAGATGCAGCAGCACGCGGCAACGCTCGACATGGCCGAGGAAGCGGTCGCCGAGGCCGGTGCCTTCATGCGCGCCCTCGATCAGGCCGGGAATGTCGGCCAGCACGAATTCGCGGCCGTCGGCGTTCACGACGCCGAGCTGGGGATGCAGCGTGGTGAAGGGATAATCGGCGATCTTCGGCTTTGCCGCGCTGACCTTGGAGAGGAACGTTGACTTGCCCGCATTGGGCATGCCGACGAGGCCGGCGTCCGCGATCAGCTTCAGCCGCAGCCAGATCCAGCGCTCCTCGCCGGGCTGGCCGGGATTGGCGTTGCGCGGCGCGCGGTTGGTCGAGGACTTGAAATGCGCATTGCCGAAGCCGCCATTGCCGCCTTCGGCCAGCACGAACTTTTCGCCGACCTTGGTGAAGTCGTGGATCAAGGTCTCGCGATCCTCGTCGAAGATCTGCGTGCCGACCGGCACCTTCAGCACGATGTTCTTGCCGTTGGCGCCGTGGCGGTCCGAGCCCGAACCGTTCTCGCCCTTCTGCGCCTTGAAATGCTGCTGGTAGCGGTAGTCGATCAGCGTGTTGAGGCCGTCGGCGACCTCGATGATGACATTGCCGCCGCGGCCGCCATTGCCGCCGGAGGGACCGCCGAATTCGATGAACTTCTCGCGGCGGAACGCCACGCAGCCGTTCCCGCCGTCACCGGAGCGGATATAGACCTTTGCTTCGTCAAGGAATTTCATGGGCCATAGGTAGGCCAGCCGGCCCCCTGCGGCAACCCGGATTGACCCGCAAACCGGCTGAAATTCCGCCGACTGCTGCCCTTGCTTAACCGGTCGGTCGCCGCCGGATCAGGAATTTCTGCAGGCCGTCGAGCACCAGCTCCTTGCGCTGGTTGAACACGGTGCTGCGCAGCGTCACCACGCCGGTGGTGCGCCCCGGCACCAGCTCGGTGACTTCGAGCGCGGGATAGATGGTGTCGTCGGCGAACACCGGCTTGAGGAACCGGCTCGACTGCTCGAGGAAGCCGACCAGGGAGTCCTCGACCATGAACGGAAACAGGCCGGCGCCGGGCGCGGTGTGGATCAAGGTCTGGAAGCCGTGGGCGAGCAGGTACGGCATGCCGCGGGCGCGGCAATACTCCACGTCGTAATGCACGGGGTGGGTGTCGCCGCTCGCGGTCTGGAATGCGGCGAACACCGCCGAGGTCTGGGTCCGGCTCGGCAGCACGAAGCGTTCGCCGACGACGAAATCCTCAAACCAGCGTTGCGTCGGGATCATGCGATGCCGGGCCGGATCGAAATCGGTCATGGCTTAGCTCTCTTCTTGGCTCTCTCGTCGCGTGGCCTGTATCGCTACCGCGATGCGAAGAGTGCGACAATCCGTTCAATTCGGCGTTGTGGGCTTGTCCCGGCGGCTCACGTCATTAAAACGACGGCAAGCACCACTACCAGCCGATTCCTGACGCTCTCTCCCCGTCATTGCGAGCGCAGCGAAGCAATCCAGAATCCCTCCGCGGAAAGATTCTGGATTGCTTCGTCGCAAGAGCTCCTCGCAATGACGAGCCCCCGAACCTGCAATTCGTCGCAATGCCCCTGTTCAAGAATCTCTCCGCCTATGACGATCGCTCCGCGCGCCTGGCCGGCATCGGGCTCATGGTGCTGTCGATCTTCATGTTCTCGTTCGGCGACGCCATGGGCAAGTTCCTGGTCGGGACCTATTCGGTGGGGCAGCTGCTATTCCTGCGCGCCTGCGCGGCACTGCTCCTGCTGTCGCCGCTGATCTGGAAGCAGCGTCACCAGTTTCTGCATCTGGAGCGGCCGGGCCTGCAGCTGGTTCGCGTCGTGCTGTCGACGCTGGAAGTCGCGGCCTTCTTTCTCGCAACCGTCTATCTGCCGCTCGCCGACGTCATCACCTATTATCTCGCCGGCCCGATCTTCGTCACCGCGATGTCGGCGATCTTTCTGGGCGAGAAGGTCGGCTGGCGGCGCTGGACCGCGATCCTGATCGGCTTCTGCGGCGTCTTGGTCGCGCTGCGGCCGTCGGCGCAGACCGTCAGCCTGCCGGCGTTGATCGCGCTCGGCGGCAGTCTTTCTTTCGCGACCCTGATGCTGATCACGCGCAGCCTGCGCAAGACGCCCGACATCGTGATGGCGTCCTCGCAATTCCTCGGCACGTTCTCGCTGGGCGCAGTGCTGTCGGTGTTCAACTGGGTGCCGCCGACGCCGGGCAGCCTCGCGATCTTCGCCGCCGCCGGGCTGGTTTCGGTCACCGCGCTGTTCTGCGTCAACCGTTCGCTCAAGCTGGCGCCGGCCAGCGTCGTGGTGCCCTATCAATATTCGATGATCGTCTGGGCGGTGATCTTCGGCTTCGTCGTGTTCGGCGACGTCCCGTCCATCGCAACGCTCGTCGGCGCCGCAATCATCATCGGCGCCGGGTTCTACATTTATCTTCGGGAGCGCGATCTGGGACGTGAGAGCGACGAGGTCAATCCGCCGGCGTAGCCACGACGTCGTCCCGGGGCGCGCGCAGCGCGAGCCCGGGACCCATAGCCCCAGGGAGCAATTGGACGACGACCCGGAGTGGGCGCTTTGCCCCACACTGCGCTCCGGGATTATGGATCCCGGGCTCGCGCTACGCGCGCCCCGGGATGACAATTGTGAGTGCGGCGCCTCGCCCTACCGCACCCTCCTCGCACTGCTCCAGCTCTTCAGCGAGGCCCACACCCCGCGCGACAGGCGGAAGCAGTCGACGGGGGTCGAGGAGCCGAGCG
>NZ_LAXE01000001.1:461653-488513 GCF_003122645.1 Bradyrhizobium sp. SUTN9-2 | reverse complement strand
CGCACTTCTCCAGCACCTTGCGCGAGGCCGGATTGGTAACGCGCGCGCCGCCGTAGAGATGCTCGTCCTCGAACTCCTCGAAGAAGAAATCGATCGCGCCGCGCGCCGCCTCGGTGGCAAAGCCCCGACCCCAATGCTCGACGCCGAGCCAGTAGCCGAGCTCGGCATTGCCGGGCTTAGAGCAATCGATGCCGACCATGCCGACCGGCCCGCTGTCGTGCTCGATCAGGAACACGGTCTCGCTGCCGAGTTCGGCGGTGGCGCGGATGAAGTCGGCGGCGTCGTCCTGCGAATAGGGATGCGGCAGGCGGCGCGTGTTCTCGGCGACACGGCGGTCGTTGGCGAGCCGGGCGATGATCCTGACGTCGGCCAGCGTCGGCCGCCGCAAGGTCAGCCGCTCGGTGGCGACGACGCTTGGTCTCGCCTCGGCCAAGGTCACGCTCGAGAAATCCTGCAACATGTCCGGCTCCGTGAAAGTCACTAAGTCAAAGTGCAAAGAACAAAGTGAGCAAAGAAAAGGGGAGGCCGGTTTCCCGCCTCCCCTTGGAGCCTTCGATCTCTTGCGATCTCTAGGACTCCGCCGGTTCAGTCGGGACCGGCGGACTCCGTTTTTGTCCACCGTCTATTCAGCAGCCTCGGCAAGCGGGAGCACCGATACGAAGGTGCGGCCGTTGGCTTTGGCTTGGAACGCAACGCGGCCCTCGATCTTGGCGAACAGAGTGTGGTCCGTACCCATGCCGACATTGAGGCCGGGGTGCCAGGTCGTGCCGCGCTGACGCGCAATGATGTTGCCGGGCGTGACGATCTCGCCGCCGAACGCCTTGATACCGAGGCGCTTGCCCTTGGAATCGCGACCGTTGCGCGATGAACCGCCTGCTTTTTTGTGAGCCATGGCTCGTCTCCGAAATCCTGCGTAGTTCTAGGTCAATTCCTTGACGGAATCATTTCAAAACGTCGCACGCATCAATTCGTGAATTGGCGTGATCGGTTTTGCGTTACTCGGCGGCTTCCGCTGCCGGCTCCTTCGTCACCTTTTCCTTCTTCGGACGCGGGCCCTTGGTGGGCTTGGCGCCGTCCGTCAGAATCTCGCTGATGCGCAGAACCGTGATCTCGTCGCGATAGCCGCGCTTGCGGCGCGAGTTCTTGCGGCGGCGCTTCTTGAACGCGATGACCTTCGGTCCGCGCTTGTGGTCGAGCACCTCGACCGCGACGGACGCGCCTGCGACCGTCGGGACGCCCAGCACCGGCGTGTCGCCGCCGACCACGAGCACTTCATTCAGCTGCACGATCGAGCCGACTTCGCCTTCGATCTTGCCTACTTCGAGAACATCATCCGGCACGACGCGGTATTGCTTGCCGCCGGTTTTGATGACTGCGAACATCGTTCTTTCTCCGTGTTCAATCCCGGCCTCGGGACGCGGAGCGTCCGGGTCGGCTTTTTGTCAGTCGCTATGGTTTATGCGAGTCTGCGTGGGCGGGAGTTATCCCTTTGAAAACCCAAGCAAAAACAAGCGGCGCGAGAAACGCCCCGCGCCGGCTGTGGGACTTATAGCGGCCAACAGCCGCAAGTCAAGGAAAACTGGGCGAAAACCGCCCGGATTTGAAGGCTTTGGCCGCGCTGAAAGCGCGCAGCCGAATCTCGGGTGGGCTTTGCAACAAACGGGTTCCCCCGCAGTTGTCCCGGCCGGAACAGGAAAGCGGGGCAAGGGCTCTCATGGCAACAGACGAATTGGTCAAAACAACGGGCATTGCCCAGCATGGCGCCGAACGGCTGCCATCGGTCGATGTCGACAGCTTCAACATCGAGATCAAGGACGAGGACGGCTTTCTCGGCGACCGCGCCAGCAAGGGCGCGTTCCGGGAGGTGCTCGAGCGCTGGCGCAAGCCGCTGCGCAAGACGGGGGAGGACCCGTTCGGGAAGGTGCCGACCGAGGAGATCAACAAGAAGACGCTGGACGCCATCCTGATCGGCGACGACACCGAGGCCTCGGCCGTGGTGCACAGCGCGATCGAGGATTTCTCCCAGGAGCTCGCTTATGTCACGCGCCGATTCCTCAAGACCAAGGCCTGGGCCAAGACCGAGCGCATCGTCGTCGGCGGCGGCTTTCGCGATTCAAGGCTCGGCGAGCTCGTGATCGCCCGCGCCGAGATCATCCTGAAATCCGAGGGCTTCAAGATCGACCTGCAGCCGATCCGCCATCATCCTGACGAGGCCGGCCTGATCGGCGCGCTGCACCTGGCGCCGTCCTGGATCTTCGAGGCTCATGACAGCATTCTCGCCGTCGACATCGGCGGCACCAACATCCGCTGCGGCGTGGTGGAAACCGGCTGGAAGAAAGCCAAGGATCTGTCCAAGGCCAAGGTGGTGCATGCGGAGCTGTGGCGTCACGCCGACGACGAGCCGACGCGCGAAGGCGCGGTGAAGCGGCTGACCAAGATGCTGAAAGGGCTGATCACGGAGGCCGAGGCCGAAGGCTACAAGCTCGCGCCGTTCATCGGCATCGCCTGTCCCGGTGTGATCAACCCGGACGGCTCGATCGAGAAGGGCGCGCAGAATCTGCCGGGCAATTGGGAGAGCAGCAAGTTCAACCTGCCGGCGAGCCTGATCGAGGGCATCCCCGCTATTGGCGAGCACGACACCGCGATCCTGATGCACAATGACGGCGTGGTGCAGGGGCTCTCGGAAGTACCGTTCATGCAGGACGTTGACCGCTGGGGCGTGCTCACCATCGGCACCGGACTTGGCAATGCGCGCTTCACCAATCGCCGCAAGGAAGGCAACGGCAAGGACCGGGATTCCACGGAGAACGGGAAGAAAAAAGGTAAAGCGGACAAGGAGTAACCTTGACCGGTTAG
Organism: Bradyrhizobium sp. SUTN9-2; assembly: GCF_003122645.1. NCBI lineage: Bacteria > Pseudomonadati > Pseudomonadota > Alphaproteobacteria > Hyphomicrobiales > Nitrobacteraceae > Bradyrhizobium > Bradyrhizobium sp. SUTN9-2. The sequence continues at coordinate 485,657 of NZ_LAXE01000001.1, read as the reverse complement.
GTTAAGGACCGGATTGCGTTGCGGACCGGCCGTCGCACGCTAGGGTCGAATCGTCGCTTCCACTCGGCCGGCGAAGCCGCCCTTCACGGCCAGTATTTCAATAAGCGGCACGGGACCGCCAGTGTTTACCGCGTCTGGCGGTCCCACCCCGTTTTTCTCCTCAGCTCCAGCCGATGCGCGCAAAGAACGCGGCGATCTCGCGTGCCGCGCGATCCGGATTTTCCCGATGCGGGAAGTGGCCGACGCCGGGAAACATCTCGAGGTCGAGATCGCTGAAGGTCTCGGACAGCCGGTCGGTCCAGCCAAAGGGAAACAGCGGATCGTGCTCGGCCCAGCGCACGCAGGTCGGCACCGCGATCGGCGGAAGTGGCGGCGCTTCGCCCTTCATCATCGCCACGCGCCCGGCATGCGAGGCGCGGTAATGCGCAAAGCCGCCGGCGAGGTTGCCGGCTTTCAGGAAATTGTCCGTGAAGGCGTCCAGCACGTCGTCGAAGGCGTTTGTCCGGTGCGCCCAGCCCTTGAGGAAATGGCTGATGTAGAGCCGGCAGCTCTCCCGGCTCGCACCGATGAGCTGTGGCGCCATCTCCATCTGGTGAAAGGACTGGTACCAGATGTGGTTGAGCCTATCGGGCGCGGCCATGCGCGGCCCGATCCCGGGATAGACGAAATCGAAGAAGAAGAGGCCCGCCATCCGCTCGGGCGCCTGCCGGGCCAGCGGCTGCATGACAGCGCCGCCGACATCGTGGCCGACGACGCCGAATCGGTCGATGCCGAGCCGGTCCATCAGCGCCAGCATATCGGCGGCATGGCCGTCCGGTCCGTAAGGTCCACCTGGCTTGTCGCTGTCGCCGAAGCCGCGGAGGTCAGGCGCGACAAGCGTGAATCGGTCCGAAAGCCTCGATATCACCGGCTCCCAGGTCAGCCAGAATTCCGGCCAGCCATGCAGCAAAAGCAGCGGTTTGCCGCTTCCGGCACGAGCCACGTGGAATTTGGCGCCATTGGCGGTGACCGTCAGATGCTCCATGGCAGTTCCTTCCCAAAGCGGGATAGTGGGCGAAAAGAGGCAGCGGATTTTCCCCTTTCGCGCCTTGTCTGGCCCGCCATCCTCGCCTATTAACGCCCCCAACCACAGGGGCCCAGCTCCTAATATGGCGCCTTCAGGAGAGGTGGCAGAGTGGTTGAATGCACCGCACTCGAAATGCGGCATAGGTGCAAGCCTATCGGGGGTTCGAATCCCTCCCTCTCCGCCATATCAAACACGACGCTTCCAAATAGCTCCGCAAAATCAGCCTGATGCTGCTGCCGTTCGGCCGGCCAGCACCATCCGCGCCGTCGTCACGAACGCCTGCGCCGCCGGCGACAACGTTCGGCCCTGGCGCTGCAGCAGCGACACGGGGCGGGTGAGGGCGGGGCGCACCAGCGGTCTTGCGATCAGTGTCGGGAACTGGTCGGCCGGCAGCATCGTCGCGGGCAGGATGGCGAGGCCGAGGCCCTGCGCCGTCATGGCGAGCGCGGTGTTGATCAGGGTCACTTCATAGGTCGGATCGAGGCGCTTGCCCTGCGCGCTCAGGGCCTGATCGATCTGCATGCGGATGCGTGTCTCGCTGCGCATCGCAATCGTCGGCAGTTGCACCAGCTCGTCCCAGGTTAGGGACCGACGCGCGGCGAAGTCCGCGGTGCGACGGCCGATCGCGCTCAGGCGGCCGCTCGTCAGCGTCTCGATCGTCATGTCCGCGAATTCGCCCTCCACGCTGCCGATCGCGAACTCGGCATCGGTCGTGCTCAGCCGTGGCACGAGATCGTCGGCGGCGACATCGCGCATGTCGATCTCGATGTCGGGATGGCCAGTGCGGAATTTCGCCAGCACCATGGGCAGCAGCGCCGATGCCGTGCCGGCGGAGGCGAGAAACACGACCCGGCCTGCGCGGGCCTGCGCGAGGTCACGCATGCGGCGCGACAGGCCTTGCGCATCGCTCAGCATGCGCTCGGCGGCGGCGAACGCCTCGTCGGCGGCCAGCGTCGGCTGCACCGAGCGCGTGGAGCGGTCGAACAGCTTGACGCTGAGCTGGGCCTCGAGCTGCTGGATCAACAGGCTCGCCGCCGATTGCGTGATGCCGAGCTCGCGGGCGGCCCGCGTGATGCTGCGCGTCCGATACACGCCGGTGAAGATCCGCAGCTGGCGCAATGTGACATTCATAGAGAAATCTCATGAATTGATGAGTTCTTTCCGACTTATCGCATAAACGGACCTGCAATAAAATGCATGCTGTGCGGACGGAAAGAATCCGCGGCAAGGATTGGAGCGAGCATGAGAGCGCAAGTGCTGGTGGTGGGCGCCGGGCCGGTCGGATTGACCGCGGCGATGGATCTCGCTTCGCGCGGGATCGACGTCGTCGTCGCGGAAATCCGCCACGCCGGCGATCCGCCCAGCGTCAAGTGCAACCACGTATCGGCGCGCTCGATGGAGATTTTTCGGCGGCTCGGCGTCGCCGCTCGCTTGCGCGATGCGGGGCTCCCTGCGGACTTTCCCAACGATTGCTCCTATCGGACCACGGCGACCGGGATCGAGCTTTGCCGCATCGACATTCCCTCCCGCGCACGCCGCTATAGCGCGACCGGTGGCCCCGACACCTGGTGGCCGACGCCCGAGCCGCCGCACCGGATCAACCAGGTCTATCTCGAGCCGATCCTGTTCAGCCATGCCGCGGCGCAATCACGCATCAAGATCCTTGCGCGCACGGAAATCACCGACATCGAGCAGCACGACGACCATGTCGTCGCGCTGGCGCGCGATCTCGACAGCGGACATTCGCTCCGCATCGAAGCCGGCTTCGTGATCGGCTGCGACGGCAGCCGATCCCTCGTCAGAAAAGCAATCGGTGCCAGCCTGTCCGGCACGCCGGTGATCCAGCGCGTGCAGTCGACCTTCATCGAAGCGCCGCAACTGAAGGAGCTGATGGGGGCGCACAAGCCGGCCTGGATGGTGCTCTCGCTCAATCCGCGCCGCTCCGGCACCGTTGTTGCGATCGACGGCCACGACCGCTGGCTGATCCACAATCACCTGAAGCCCGACGAGCCCGAGTTCGACTCGGTCGATCGCGACTGGGCCATCCGTGCCATCCTCGGCGTCGACGAGCGCTTCGAATACCGCGTGCTCAGCAAGGAGGATTGGGTCGGACGGCGTCTGGTGGCCGACCGCTTCCGCGACCGCAGGGTCTTCATCTGCGGCGACGCCGCGCATCTGTGGATGCCCTATGCCGGCTACGGCATGAATGCTGGCATTGCGGACGCCGTCGATCTCTGCTGGCAATTGGCGGCGCATCTGAACGGCTGGGCGCCGGCTGCGATTCTCGATGCCTATGAGGCGGAGCGGCAGCCCATCACCGAGCAGGTGTCGCGCTTTGCGATGGATCATGCGATGAAGATGATGGCGCAGCGCGGCGGCGTGTCCGCCGAGATCGAGGACGACACGCCGCGCGGCCAGGCGGCCCGCGCGGCGCTGGCGAAAGCGGCCTACGATCTCAACGTGCAGCAATATTGCTGCGCCGGCCTCAACTTCGGCTACTATTACGACGCCTCGCCGATCATCGCCTATGACGGCGAGACGCCGCCGCCTTACGCGATGGGCAGCTTCACGCCATCCACCGTGCCGGGCGCCCGCGCGCCGCATTTGTTCCTGCGCGACGGACGCTCGCTCTACGACGCCTTCGGCCCCGGCTACACATTGCTGCGCTTCGATCCGGCAATCGATGTGACGCAGCTGCAAGACGCTGCAAAGGCGCGCGGCGTGCCGCTCGCGCTGGTCGACGTCGCGCCGGAGGAGGCGAACGGCGCCTATGCCGAGAAGCTCGTGTTGGCGCGGCCCGACCAGCACATCGCCTGGCGCGGGCAGTCCGCGCCGGAGAACCCGATAGGCCTGCTGACACGTATCACTGGCGCTGCGGCGTAAGACGACACGAGCGAACGGCTTGGCGGCGCAGCTCGCCAGGTCGGTTTCAAGAACAGAACGCAAGGAGGAGACCGTGTTTCACGTTGCAAGACGCCGCATCCTGGCCGCGCTGACGGCCGCCGCTTTCGCACTGTTGCCGGTGGCGGCGGCCCGAGCCGCCTATCCCGAGCAATTGATCAAGATCATCGTGACCTTCCCGCCCGGCGGCAGCGCCGACACGGTCATCCGCGCGCTCGAGCCGCTGGTCACCGCCGAGCTCAAGCAGGGCCTGGTCATCGAGAACCGCGCCGGCGCCGGCGGCAACATCGGCATGACCGCGGTCGCACAGGCAAAGCCCGACGGCTATACGCTTGGGGTGGCGCCGGCGGGTGCGTTGACCGTGAATCCGCACCTCAATGCCGCGATGCCGTTCGCGCTGAAGGATCTCGCGCCCATCACCCTGCTCGCGGAAATTCCCTTTGTGCTGGTCGCGTCCGCGAATATTCCGGCGCGCACACCTGCGGAGACCATCGCGCTCGCCAAGGCGAAGCCGGGTGGGCTCTCGATCGGGCATGGCGGCAACTCGACGGCGATGCATTTGACTGCTGCGCTGTTCACACACAGAAGCGGGATCGCGATGGAGCTGGTGCCGTATCGCGGGACGGCGCCGGCGGCGGTCGATGTTCTCGCAGGCCATGTCCCGTTCGCGGTGCTGGATATTCCGGCATCGCGACAATTGATCCTCGAGGGCAAGCTCAACGCGATCGGCGTGTCCTCCGCGCGCCGCCTTGCGTCCCTGCCCGATGTGCCGACGCTGGCCGAGAGCGGCCTTGCCGGTTTCGAATCCGTCGGCTGGTTCGGGCTCGTTGCTCCCGCCGGCACGCCTGCGGATGTCATCGCCCGACTGAACGAGGCCTTCGCCAAGGCGTTGAAGGACCCTGCCGTGGCGGAGAAGATCCGCACCCTCGGCGCGGAGCCTGCGCCGACCTCGCCCGAGCAGTTCGGCCGCTTCATTCAGGACGAAAGTGCGAAATGGGGCAAGCTGATCAGCGAGGCCGGCATCAAGGCAAACTAGAGCGGATCGATTCGATCTAAAGCCATTCCGCTTTAGCGCTTTCCGCTTCCCCGATAACGCACGTGATCGACCAGCGCGCGCAGCTTCGGCGGAAGATTCCGCCGATCCGGAAAGTAGAGGAAGAAGCCGGGGAAGGACGGGCAGTATTCCTCCAGCACGGGTACCAGCTCTCCTCGCTCGATATACGGCTTGAACGTCTCCTCCATGCCGAATGTCAGGCCGCCGCCCGCGCAGGCGGTCCGCACCATGACCCACATATCGTTGGTCGTGATCCTCGGCTCCACTGCGACGTCGAACTCGCGCCCACCTTCCGCAAATTCCCAGCGGTAGGGAGCGACGTGCGGCGCCGGCCGCCAGCCGATGCAGCAATGCTGTGAGAGCTCGCGCGGGTGCGAGGGCGCGCCGAACCGCTCCAGATAGGCGGGAGCGGCCACCACCAGCTGGCGCTGATCGCCCGAAACAGGCACGGCGATCATGTCCTGCTCGATCACTTCGCCGAGCCGGACGCCGGCATCAAAGCCCTCGGCCACGATGTCGAATTCCTCGTCGGTCACGGTCACGTCGACCTGCACGCCGGGATGAGCCTGCGTGAATTCGGCCAGCAACGGACCGCGAATGAATCGCTCGGCGATCGATGAGACGGCAAGACGCAGCTGCCCCGTCGGCTGCGCGTCACGGTCGCGGGCGCCATTGATCGCCTGTTCGACTTCGGCGAGCGCCGGGGTCACGCGCTCGTGCAGGCGCAGGCCGGCTTCGGTCAGACTGACGCTGCGCGTCGTTCGCTGCACGAGAGCCACGCCCAGCTGGTCTTCCATGCGTCGGATAGCCTGGCTCACGGCGGATCGGGTCACCCCGAGCCGCTCGGCGGCGCCACGGAAGCTCTTGGCTTCCGCGACCGCGATGAAAACGGCAACGAGGTTCAGGTCCGTGGTCATTGGTTAGCTAGGCTTACCACCCCAGTCATCATTGGCCAACTTCTCTCACCTCTCGCCGGGGGCTATCTCCGACCCATACGAAGGAGGCTCTGATGACGTCGCTCGATCAATACCGCCTGCTTGGCCGTTCCGGCCTGCGCATTTCCCCCCTTGCCCTGGGTACGATGACTTTCGGGACCGAGTGGGGATGGGGATCCGATCCCGGCGAGGCACGGCGGATCTTCGACCTCTACGTCGACCGCGGCGGCAACTTCATCGACACCGCGGTGAACTACACCAACGGCGCGTCCGAGCGCATGGTCGGCGAGTTTGCCCGCGGCAAGCGCGATCGCCTCGTGCTCGCAACCAAATTCACTATGGCGCGCGATCCCGGCAACCCCAATTCGGGCGGCAACCACCGGCTCAACATGCTTCGTTCCGTGGAGCAGAGCCTGCGGCAGCTCGAGACCGACCGCATCGACCTGCTTTACCTCCACGCCTGGGACGCGACGACGCAGCCCGACGAGGTGATGCGCGGCCTGGACGATCTCGTGCGCAGCGGCAAGGTCCAATATGTCGGCATCTGCAACACGCCGGCCTGGCGCATTTCACAGCTGCAGACGATCGCAGACCTGCGCGGCTGGTCGCCCTTCATGGCGCTGCAGATCGAATACAATCTGGTCGAGCGCACCGTCGAGCACGAGCTCATTCCGCTGGCGGCGAGCCTTGGCCTCGGCGTGCTGCCCTGGTCGCCTCTCGGCGGCGGCGTGCTCACCGGCAAGTACACAAGGGCCGATCTCAGGGATTCCCAGGACCGCGCCGTCGGCACGACACGCGCCTCGATCATCGCGTCATCCGGCCTTCTCAACGAGCGGTCGCTGGATGCGGCCGAGACGGTGCGATCCGTCGCCTGGGAGCTCGGCGCGACGTCCTCGCAAGTGGCGATTGCATGGACGCTGGCCAATCCCGCGGTCACCGCGCCCGTGATCGGGGCCCGCACGCTGGAGCAGGCGAAAGACAATTTTGGCGCGGTCGGGATCTCGCTGTCGCCCGAGCAGATGGCGCGCCTCGACCAGGCGACCGCGCCCGATCCCATCTTTCCAGGCCGCTTCCTGCGCCGTCCGATGGTCGAGCAGCTCATCTTTGGCGGCGCCGCCGTCGCGCGGCGCGGGTAGGTCGAGCAACAACGCGACCGACCTGCGTGCATCACTTCGGGGCAGACGACATCTTGCACCAGAAAGGAAGACACCAATGGCAACCATGCTCAATCGCGCACTTGCGTCGTGCGTCTACGCGGTCATCGTGACGGCATCCACCCTGACGACGGCCGCACCCTGCGGACAGGCCAATTCCGTGCAGGACGACAACAAGCGGATCGTCACCGATGCGTTCGATCGCTGGGCGGCGGGAGGCACCACCTTCTTCAATGACCTGCTGCACGACAACGTGGTCTGGCGCATCAGGGGATCCGGCCCGAGCGCCGGCGAGTTCAGAGGGCGCGATGTCTTCATTGATCGCGCGGTCCGCCCGTTCGCCAGCCGGTTGTCGACCCCGGTCCGTCCCACTTCCGTGAGGATCTTCGCCGATGGCGACCACGTCATCGCGCATTGGGAAGGCAGCGGCGTGGCGCGTGACGGCAAGCCTTACGCGAACTCTTACGCGTGGATCCTGCTCATGCAGGACGGCAAGGCGGCGGAGGTGACGGCCTATCTCGACCTCGCACCCTATGACGACGTCCTGCGGCGCATTCCTCTGCCGGCGCAATAGGCCGCAGAAAAGAGTGATGTCGCTTGTGGCCATCCTTCGAGACGCCCGCCCTTGGCGGGCCCTCAGGATGAGGACCGAGTGCGTGGCGCGAGTTTCAGCGGGCTCCGATGCCGCTGAGCCTCATCCTGAGGAGGCGCGTAAGCGCCGTCTCGAAGGACGAGGCGCGCGCTCAGCTCGCGCCAAGAGCCATATGCGAAAGCCCCACCGCGAGCAGGAGCTTGAACCCATCGCCCGCTCGATCCGACCTAGCAAGGTCCCGCCATCCGGCGGGGCCTAAGTGATCCCAGGACGATGTTCGACAAATCCTACCGGCAGCGCCTCGAAGCCGATCTTGCGCGATGGGAGGCCGACGGCGTGATTGCGCCGGCGGCGGCCGTCGCGATCCGCAGCGCGCTGCCGCCGCGCACCGCCGGCATCAACATCGCCGTGGTCGTCGCCATCGTCGGCGGCCTGCTGATTGCCGCCGCGTTCCTCGCCTTCGTGGCGGCGCACTGGACCGAGATCGCGCGCCTCGCGCGGTTTGCGATCCTGATCGCGGGCATGGTGATCGCCGGTGGTCTCGGCGCCTGGTTCGCCGCGCGGGAGCGCACAATTCTCGCCGATCTCTGCGCCAGCATCAGTGCGATCATCTTCGGCGCCGGCATCGCGCTGGTCGGGCAGATGTACCATCTCGGCGACGACTTCGCCGGCGGCATGCTGTTGTGGTCGATCGGCGCGTTTGCCGCGGCGCTTCTGACCGGCTCGCGCGGCGCGCTTGCGGTCGGTCTCGTCGCCGCCTCGATCTGGACCTGCATGCGGATCACCGACGCGTCCGACGTGCTGCATCTTCCGTTCGTCGCGGTCTGGCTCCTCGCCGCCGCACTCGCCTTCGCCTGGAATTCCCGCGTCGCCGCTCATCTCGTCGCGCTGGCGCTGCTGCCGTGGTGGATCGCGACCTCGCTCCGCTTCGAATTCGAGGGCACCCAGCCGTCCTTCGTGCTCGCGAGCGGTGCGGCGCTGCTGTTCGGCGCCGGGCTCGCGATCGCCGCCGCGCCGTCGCCGCGAGCGCTCCGGCTCGGCAACGTCCTGTCGGTTTACGGCGCGTTTTCATTGGCCATTGCCGCGTTCCTGGAGGTGACGACGGTCGACGATCTCGTCCGCTTTCGCGAAGGGTCTCTTGCGGGCCAGCCGCTTTGGGCGATCGCGTGCGGAAATGCCGGCGTGATCCTCGCGCTGGCCTCGGCTGCAATCACCCGGCGCGCGGGAGAGCTGCTTGCAGCCGCTGCGATCGCCCTGGTCTTGCTCGCGGCGCCGATCTGGCCGGCCTCCATGGCCGGCGAATCCTGGCTCGCCTATGCCGCGCTGCTTGCGGCCATGCTGTGTCTCGTCGTCTCCGGCATGCTCGACGACGTGCGTCCGCGCATCGTCGCCGGCTGGCTCGGGATCGCCGGGGTCATCGCCGGCATCACCTGGGCCGTGAAGGGCTCGCTGCTGCGCCGCTCGGCCTTCCTGGCAGTGGCGGGCGTCGCGGCCGTCGCCTTTGCCACCGTGCTGGGCCGCATGCTGCCGAGGGCCGCGCGATGAACGAGATGATCGCATCGCTCACCGCGTTCTGGCAGCGCATCCCGAAAGCCGCGCTGTTTTGTGCCGCCATCCTGATCCAATGCGCGCTGCTGGTCCTGATGGTCGCCGACCGCATGCAGATCCTGCGTAACGGCGTCGAGGTGACCTTGCAGACCCAGCCCGTCGATCCCCGCGATCTCCTGCGCGGCGACTATGTCGTGCTCCGTTACGACATCTCGCAACTGCCGGCCGGCGCGCTCAAAGGCAAGGTCGCCGACGCGCGCCATCCCATCGTGTTCGTCAAGCTCGCGCCCAATGCCGGCGGCGTCTATCAGGCGGTCTCGGTCCATGCCGAGCCTGTCAAGGTCACCGCGCCCGAAGTGCTGATCCGCGGCCGCGTCGGCAACTACGGCGGGTCCTGCGGCGACGACCGGCGACGGTTCTGCGACAACCTGCCGATCAAATACGGCCTCGAAAGCTATTTCGTGCCCGAAGGCGAGGGCAAGAAGCTCGAGGACGCCCGCAACCAGCAGAAGCTGCGCATCGTCGCCGCCGTGCTGCCCTCAGGCCGCGCGGCGATCAAGCGGCTGCTGCTCGATGGAGAGCCGGTGTATGAGGAGCCGTTGTATTAGGGGGGATGACTTTAGGACTGATCGATTTCCGGGGCGCTCGCCGCATCCCTCTATGCCGACCCGCGTAACCGATTGATTTTGCAGGTCGACTCTACCCTGAAAGGGGTGCTTTCAAACTGTTGTCGTTCCATGGCAGAACGCGAGGCTTCAACCGTCGTGGTGGCAGAGTGGTTGAATGCACCGCACTCGAAATGCGGCATAGGTGCAAGCCTGTCGGGGGTTCGAATCCCTCCCTCCGCCATATAAAATTGATCTTAAAGCAATTCTTGGATGCCCGTCAGCCAATGCGGCGACGCGGTCTCGAAAAGGAACACCGAGGGACCACCAGCCGGCCTTATTTTTTTTACGCGCATGGCCCCCTATTCGCCAACCGGTCGCAAGTTCGAATCAGCAAAAAGCGAATCTCCCACCACGCGGTGCGGGCTTGGAAGTCGACGATGAGCAGCGCCGTCCGAGTTCTTGGTGGCGTCCGTCGTGCGGGCGGCGCCCCGATAGGGGGGGGTCGAAGGCACCACGGCGATCAATACGTTGCGAACACCACTTCTTTCAACTTATGGATCAATTTACAAATTGCGCATATACCAGATTTGAGCCTCGATTGACGTCATTCTGATCGGCCTGTTGCAATAATGGATTCCCTCCCAACTCGGGATCAAGCTTCTCAATCAGTTCGTGATTGGTTGGAAGGTCGACAGCCAGAGTATCTGTCGACAAACGCTGGCACTCGCGAGGCCGCCTACCAAGGTTGGCGGCCGTTCAAAGAGGCTTTCGCTCCGGAATTGGTAGAACAAGCTGTCGGAGAAACAACGGCAGCACTCGGCCGAAAACTGCGCTCATGCTTGGACCCATTTGGGGGATCGGGAACTACCAGTCTCGCGTGCCAATTTCTTGGGGTCAAACCCACAACCATCGAAGTGAACCCCTATCTTGCTGATCTGATCGAAGCAAAACTATCTAGCTACGACGAAGATCGACTGATCCGAGATTTTGATGCTGTCGTCTCCGCGCCGATCGGACGAGTTAGCAGTCCATTTGCGTATGCTCCCGCGACCTTTGTTGAACCGGGTGTCGAAGATCGTTTTATCTTCTCGAAGCCTATTGCACGGAGACTTGCGTCCTATGCCGACCGAATTGCAAGCGTCAGAAGCGTCATTAATCGGCGCCTTTTTCGCGTGCTGCTCGGCAACATCGCGGTCGAGACCTCTAATGTGGTGGTGAGCGGAAAGGGCCGCAGGTATCGAAAGAACTGGCAAGAGCGTGATGCGTCTCCCGACGACATCGATGATGCATTCAAAGCCGCAGTACTTCGAGCAATCTACGAGATCTCAAAGTTTCAATCGCGCAAAGGTAAAGGCTTCGAACTAATACGAGGGGATGCCCGAACCTCGATACCTGCGCGCCGCAAGTTTGATCTGGTGGTTACGTCGCCGCCGTATCCAAATTCGTTCGATTATACGGACGTGTACAACGTCGAACTGTGGGTTTGCGGCTATGGCTCGCATCCGAAGCAAGAACAACCATACCGAATTGATAGTTCGCCGCGCGCTGTTCGAATAATCGCCTTCCCGTCAACCTTGCAAACCCACAAAATCATCAGGATGATCGCCGCGTTGTAGCATCGCTTGCGAGGCCTTCATGCGAAAATGCGAAGTCGCCGTGCTGGGTCTGGGGCTCATGGGCGGAGCAGCGCTGGGCGCATTGCTGGATGCCGGCGTCGATGCGCTCGGCTTCGACCCGGTCGCAGCAGGTTCGGATCGAGGCTCGTCACATGGTTCATGTCGCATCTTCCGTCGCTTCAATTTCGAAAACCCCAACTACACCAGCCTGAGCGACGAGGCTCATGCCGGCTGGATCCGGCTGCAGAGCGAAAGCGGTCAAACAATTCTGACGGAAACCCCTGTTCTGGAGGCCGGCCGCCCCGGCTCCGCCATGGTGGCGTCCTCGCGCGCGGCCGCGATCGCGAAAGGGCGTCCGGATCCGATGTTGACCGCCGCTCAAGCGAACAAGCAATTTCCGGCTTTCAACCTGCCCGGCGACTGGGACGTCGTCGTGCAGGACGGTGGCGCGATCCTGCGGACCGAGGTCGTCATGAAACTGATGCGCGCACGCGCTCGCGACCGCGTGATTCCGGAACGCGCGAGCTTCTCGCCGCACCGGGACGGCGTGTCGATCCGCACTGATACCGAAGAGTTCTTCGCCGAGCGCGCGATTCTGGCGCTGGGCCCATGGCTCGGTCGCGCACTCCCGCAACTCGCCGCACTGCTGAACGTGACCCGACAGGCGGTCGGCTGGTTCGCGCCTGCTAGCCCCGACAGCGTGGCGCTCGGTCGTTTCCCGATCTTCATTCTGGACCGAGGTCCGAACGATACGGTCTACGGCTTTCCGGACTTCGAACAGCGCGGCGTCAAAGCTGCGCCTCACAACCACGGGCCCGTGGTCGGCCCCGACGACTGGGGTCCGCACGCCACCGATGCCGAACTCCGCCCGGTCGGCGAAGCGTTGGCCGCCCTCGTCCCGGGTGCGGCCGGGCCCATCATCGATCGCGACGTTTGCCTCTACACCAACACCGCGCCCGCCGACCGCCGGCTAGACGCGGGCGAGGAATTCATCATTGATCGCTGGCCGGAGTCCCGCCTGATCGTCTGCTCCGCGTGTTCAGGCCATGGTGCGAAGTTCGCGCCCGCCATCGGTCAAAGGCTTGCTCGCCTTGCCACCGATCCGTCCTACGAGGCAGAATCCTTCTTTCAGCTTTCCCGCTATTCTCAATTCGCCTGAGCGGATGCTGGATGTTGCGGTGACAGTGCACGAAACGCACACCGTCCGGCGGCAGACGCCTTCACGAGACCCGGGCGAAAGCCCTGCCTGTCCGACCTCCTGCGATGATGCCACTATGCTCCTGTTTTGCCCGACGAAGCAAATGACAGGAGACGTCATTCGGAATGGGCGACAGCGCTCGCCGCCAATTGCCGTCAGCTCGCACGGGTGCGCCGGATAGCCGCGTCAAACCACGATCCCCCGACTTTTCGGCCCCCAAAACCCCGCTCGACCCGCACCTCATCCCATCCCCCACCTAACCCATTGATCTTGCAACCCCCGTCTACTGTGCATGGGGTTGTTTTCGAACTTCTGTTATTCCATGGCTGAACGCCAAGCGTTCAACCGTCACGGCACCACCTCCGCCGCCCCCACCAAGCGAGACCAACATGCACTCTTCCGCCAGCGGCTGGGGCAACGGGCTTCTCGGCGTCATCATCTTCAGCGGCTCGCTGCCGGCGACGCGGGTGGCGGTCGGTGGCTTCTCGGCGCTGTTCCTGACCTCGGCGCGCGCCGTCATCGCGGCGCTGATCGGGGCGGCGGTGCTCGGCCTGCTCCGGCAGGCGCGGCCGCAGCGTCGTGATCTCGCCTCGCTCACCATCGTCGCCATCGGCGTCGTAGTCGGCTTTCCCCTGCTGACGGCGCTCGCGCTCCAGCACATCACGTCCGCGCGCTCCATCGTCTTCATCGGCCTGCTGCCGCTGTCGACCGCGATCTTCGGCGTGCTGCGCGGCGGCGAGCGGCCGCGGCCGCTGTTCTGGCTGTTCGCGGGTCTCGGCAGCGCCACGGTGGCCGGCTTTGCCCTCACCGGCGACGGCGCGGCCTCGCTTCAAGGCGATCTGCTGATGGTGGCCGCGATCGTGCTGTGCGGCCTCGGCTATGCCGAGGGCGCCGCGCTGTCGCGCCGCCTCGGCGGCTGGCAGGTGATCTCCTGGGCGCTGCTGCTCGCGCTGCCCTTGATGCTGGTGCTCGCCGTGCTGACCTGGCCGCCCGTCTGGAGCGGCGTCAGTGTGCCCGCCTGGATCGGGCTCGCCTATGTCTCCGTCTTCAGCATGTTCGTCGGCTTCATCTTCTGGTACCGGGGGCTTGCCATCGGTGGCATTGCCCGCGTCGGCCAGCTGCAGCAGCTGCAGCCGTTCTTTGGTCTCGCGCTCGCCGGCCTTCTGCTCGGCGAGCCGGTCGCAGGCAGCATGATCGCCGCGACGGCAATCGTGGTCGCCTGCGTCTTCTTCGCGCGGCGCTTTGCGTGAGACGGCGACGCCAAACCTTGATCTAGATCAATGCCTGTCCCGGCGCGGTGCCTGCCTCTAATGCATGACAAGCGAGGGAGGACGTGATGCGACAGCGAACGAAATTGTGGTTAGCCGGCGCCGTTGTTGTCTGCGCAGCATTGGGCTCGGTGCAGTGGTCGGCAGAGGACGGTCTTTCACTCGCGATCCAGAGCGCGGAAGCCCGCGTCGGGCGGCCCGCGACGCCGGCGAGTGTCGCGGGCGTCGCACGTCGAACGACGCGTCGTGCCGTGGTCGGTGGCGCCGCCGTCGGTGCAGCAGCCGCAGGAGCCGCCGTCGTCGCGCCAGCCTGCGTCCGCGTGCTGGTCAACGGCGTCTGGGTCTGCCGCTAGGCCTCACTGCTGCCCCATCACGGTGCGCGTCAGCGCCGCCTTCGCGAACTTCTTCAGCGGCATCGGCTTGCCGAACAGAAAGCTCTGATTGAGGCCTTTCGATCCCCGGTAATCGCGCGATCTCTCCGGCGAGGAAATCGACCAGGAGGCGCACGCGCGCAATGCCGGACCGCTCCGGCACGATCAGCATGTTCAGCGGCACCGGCGGCGGCGAATAGTCCGGCAGCACGCGTTCGAGCCTGCCGCCCGCGAGCAGGTCGCTGACCAGCCACAGATGCGCCGGCGCAATGCCGCGGCCGGCCGCGAGCGCCTCACGCGCGGCAAGCCCGTGATCGAGGCGCAGCCGCCCGTTGAAGGGTATCGCGTGGCGGCCGCCGCGGCGCCCCTGCAGCACGAGGACATCGCTGCCGGCGATGTTGGACATCCGAACGCCCTCGTGCTTGGCGAGGTCTTGCGGGCGCGCGGGCCGGCCACGCGCGGCAAGATAATCGGGTGCGGCCACGAGCACTCGCCGCGACTGGCCGAGCGACTTCAGCTTCATCGTGCTTTCGGCGAGCGGCCCCAGACGCAGCGCGACGTCGACGCCCTCTCTGACGAGGTCGATCCGCTCGTCGGTCAGGCTGAGGTCGACCGAGACCTCCGGATAAGCGTCCTGGAAGGCGAAGATCAAGCGGCTGACGTGGAGCACGCCGAACGCCGCGGTGCAGGAGACCCGCACCGTTCCGGCCGGCGCGCCGCGCGTCGAGCGCGCCTCGTCGCCGGCCTGCTCGACGAGACGCAGGACATGCACGCAGTCGGCGTAGTAATGGCGGCCCTCTTCCGTCACGGTGACCCTGCGCGTGGTCCTGGTGAGCAGCGGTACGCCGACCGCCTGCTCCAGCTCCCGAATGTGCCGCGTCACCGTGGACTGGCCGACGCCGAGCTCGCGCGCGACCGCGGACAGGCTTCCGCGCTCGGCAACGCGCACGAAGCTGCGCATGCGCTCGAGCGTAACCTCCGGCCTATCCATTTTCCGGCACAATCTTATCCATCGGCTACGTCTACCGGATCGCGGGCCACCGCGCTATCTGCCGAGCCACAATCCTCAATCCAATGGTGCCCGAACATGAAAGTGTTGATCGTCTATGCTCATCCCGAACAGCGCTCGCTGAACGGCTCGCTCCGGGATGTCGCCGTCCGAGAGCTCGAGGCGCAGGGGCACGAGGTGCGGGTCTCCGACCTCTATGCCGAAGGCTGGAAGTCCGAGGTCGACCGCGGCGACTTTCCGTCGCTGCCGGTCGATGCGCGTCTCGCGGTCGCCGCGGCATCCAAGCAGGCGTTCGAGGCGGGCACGCTGACTGCCGACGTCAAGGGCGAGATCGAGAAGCTGCTGTGGGCGGATGCTCTGATTCTGCAGTTTCCGCTGTGGTGGTTCAGCATGCCCGCGATCCTCAAGGGCTGGGTCGACCGCGTGTTCGCCTACGGCTTCGGCTATGGTGTCGGCGAGCACAGCGACAAGCGCTGGGGCGACCGTTACGGCGAGGGGACCTTGGCCGGCAAACGCGCGATGCTGATCGTGACGGCCGGCGGCTGGCAGGACCATTATTCCGCCCGCGGGGTCAACGGGCCGATCGACGACCTGCTGTTTCCGATCAATCACGGCATTCTCTATTATCCCGGATATGACGTCCTGCCGCCGTTCGTGGCCTATCAGGCCGACAGGTTCGATGAAGCCGCTTTCGGCGCGACGGCCGAACGCCTGCGCGAGCGGATGAGAACGCTTGCGACAACTTTGCCGATTCCCTATCGGCGCCAGAATGGCGGCGATTACGTCATTCCGAGCATGCAGCTCCGCGCCGGGCTCGAGTCTCCCGGAGCGCGCGGTTTCGCGCTCCACCTCGATCAGGCTGACGAAAGCGGCGCGCCGGGCGAGCTAGGCACGATGCGGTCGACGGCGGATCTCCGCGCGGCAACGGCGTAGTTGCGTGATCGCACGGACGCAGCTCTCAAGGCCCGGGAACGCGCGCGCTCATCCCATCACGGTGCGCGTCAGCGCGCTCCGTGCGAACTTCTTCAGCGGCATCGGCTTGCCGAACAGAAAGCCCTGCACGACATCGAAGCCGATCTCGTTCGCGACAACGAGGTCGGCGCGGCTCTCGACCCCTTGCGCCACCGCGCGCGCACCAAAGGTCTGCGCCAGCTCGACGATGTGACGGCACACCGTGCGCTTCAGCCGATCGCCGCCGCTGCCGGTGACGAATTGCCGGTCGGCCTTCAGCTTGACGAAGGGAATCTTGTCCAGCTCCATCAGCGACGGCCAGTTGGCGCCGAGATTGTCGATCGACAGGCCGATATTGTGCAGGCCGACCTCGCGCGCGACCTCGGCCAGGAAATCGAGCTCGCGGATTGCCTCCTCGCTGTCGATCTCGACCGTCAGTCCGCCGAAGGCCGGATGCGTCGGCACGCGGCGGCAGAGATCGCGCACCGCCTGCGGCTCCCTGAGATAGGCGGCGGGAAGATTGATCGACAGGTTGACCGGGCTTTGCTGCTCGAGAAGATAGTGCCAGTCCTGCACGGCGCGATCGATCACGAACTCCGACAGCTCGCGAAAATGCGGATCGTGCGGCTCCGGGATGAAATAGGCCGGCGGCACCACGCCCCAGGTCGGATGCCGCATCCGCACCAAGGCCTCGGCGCCGTTGCGGACCAGCGTGCGCGCGTCGATCTTGGGCTGGTACCAGAGCTCGAGCCAGCCGGCATGCAAGGCCTCGCCGACATGCACGGCCGGGCTCGGCGCCGGCTCCTCCGGCAGCAGCATGGCAACGCGCTCGCGCAGCGTCTCCGCGGCAAAGGGCGTGGTCAGCGGCGGCAGCATGCTAAGGCCATATTCGTCGCCGACCTGCCGCACGGCTTTGACGATGATCGAATCGCGGGCGCCGACGGCGAGAACCTTGCCGGCAAATGCCTCACGCACCAGGACTTCGAGGAATCGTCCCGGCTCGATGCCGTCGGCGGCGACGCCGAGCAGGATCAGGTCCGGCAACTCGCTCGCGAGCACCGTCTTCAGCTCGTCGGCGCTGGCACATTCGCAGGTGACGAAGCCGAGATCCTCGAGGATCTCGCTGAGGAACGCGCGCAAGTGACGCTTGCTGTCGGCCACGCAGGCGCGCGGCGTCACCTTTCGCCGTCCGAAGGTCACAGGCCTTCGTCCGACGAGTTCAATCATCCCATCGTTCATCGTACACCACTCCCGTTCCGTGACGGTTTCTTAAACGCGGAGCGTGGGTTCAAATAAGGAGAGCTTCACATCGTTCTTGAATTATCTGAGTAACGTTAAGCCCTGCAATTCGAGCTAATTTGTCGACGAAATCTTTGGGTGCACGCGCGCGGTTGTCCCGCGGCGGCGATGAAGCCGGCGCAACGTGAATCGGCGGCGGCTTTCACGCTTGCGTCTTCCCGCAATGCGCGCACCGCCGCCTTTCGCTCGTGACGGTCATGCGACAACGGGTCCGCGCCGGCGGCCGAGAATGTGAAGCACATCACACGCGCGTTGCCGCGCTCGCGCTAAAGCTCCCCCGAGCCGGTGGAGGGCTGTCGAGGATTACAGCTATGTCGATGCGGCGAATGATGTATTGGTGGTTCAGGTTCGTGCTGTCAGGGCGATTCATGGATCGCTTCCTGTGCCTGCCGCGCTAGCCGCGCGGCACACGGTTTTTCGCGGCCGAACCGGGTCTAGAGCATGATCCGGAAAAGTGTGTAGCGGTTTTCCGGAAAGATGATGCTCAAACGCTCTAGGTTTGCCCGATCAATTTGCGGAACGCCGCCGCACCGTCCTGCATCGCGTCGCGTCCCTTCCAGGCCAGATAGCTCAGCTTGCCGCCGAGCGTATCGTGGCTGCGCAGCCGCCGCGAGCCGAGAATGTGGCCGACATTGGCAGGGAAGCGGCTCACCTCGGCGGAGACCAGCGCCGCGATCGCATCCATCAATTGCTGGAGGCGGACGCCCCATTCGCATTGCTCGATGCCGTCGATGCGGACCTTGAGCGCATATTCGGTGTCGTAGATCTCGGCGAGCAGGTCGCGGGCGATCAGCACCCGGTTGTGCCGGAGCGCGACGCGAAGTGCGAGACGCTTGTCGTCGAGCCGGTCGAGAACCATGGGAACGACGCAGGCATAGGGGGTGGCGGCGACGTCTGCGGCGGCCTTGCTCGCAGCGGCTCGGGTAGCAAGCCGCACCAATTGCCAGGACGTCTTCAGGCGTCGCGCCACCAGCGCCAGCGCGAAGGGCAGCGCCTGAGGATGCGCCTTCTTGAAGGCATCGAGCTGCGCGGTGATCTGGGCGACCTGGCCGTCGTCGAACTTCGCGATCTTGTCGGGCAGCTTCGCGTTGAACTTCGGCAGTGCATCGCCGGCGCGCAACACGTGCAGCATCTTCACGACGTCGTCGAAGGCGGTGCGCGAGGCCGTATATTGCCCGAGCTTGGCGCGCGCGGATTCGGCGCTCTCGGGCGAGGCGAGGGTGCTCTCGAGGACCTTGACGACCTTGATCTGGAAGGTCGAGGCGATCTTCTGGACCTCCTTCGGGTTGTTGGCCGCGACCTGGTCGCCGATCGCCTTGATGTAGTCGCGCGCCATGGTCGGCAGCAGGTCGCGGCAGATCCATTCCCAGATCGGGGTGAGGGTATTGCGCGAGATCCGCCCCATGTTGGCATGCTCGGGCGCGCCATCGATCAGCAGCAGCTCGAGCGGCGCGAAGAAATAGCGCGACGGGCTGGTGGCGCGCGCCTGGGTCGATCCGTCCTTGCGGAATTCGGCGCGCAAGCGGGCCTGGATGTCGGCCGAACCCGGCATGTCGATGCCGCACAGCTCGAGCCGTTCCAGCTCGCTGAGCAGACAGCTGCGCGACAGCGGCGTCAGCCTCTGCAGAAATTCCGATAGCCGGTCGATCTCGTCCATGGCACGCAATCTTTCGCAGCGTGGCCCGCGGGCTTGCGGGCCCAATGCGTGGAGGCATTTGCGCGCTCTCAACCTCCCTAGAGAAGCAAGTCGCCGTTAATTAATCCGTAAAATCCGGGGGGTGGATGTCGGAGCAAGGCGTTCGCCGAGGAGCTTTCCCGTTTCCACCCCACGATTTCGGCAGAAAACTCAACCGCTGCATGGTCGCGTGCGGCACCGCGCAAGCACAAATTGTGCCGAAGTCGTCATTTCAGCGTAAAACCGTCCAAATCACCGTAGTCATACGGAGCAAAAAGTTAATCACAGACCCGCCCCGGTTCCGCTAAACGAGTGACATGGGGTCACAGAATGATACGGCCACCGATTCGCGGCCGTCGGCATGGTACGAAAGCAGCGCTGCTTCAGCTGAAGAGCTCGATTTCGCCCGCCTGAGCGCCTTGCGTGCCAAGGCGGCCGACGAAATGGCG
Organism: Bradyrhizobium sp. SUTN9-2; assembly: GCF_003122645.1. Taxonomy (NCBI): domain Bacteria; kingdom Pseudomonadati; phylum Pseudomonadota; class Alphaproteobacteria; order Hyphomicrobiales; family Nitrobacteraceae; genus Bradyrhizobium; species Bradyrhizobium sp. SUTN9-2. Next base: position 465,963 of record NZ_LAXE01000001.1, on the reverse strand, counting down.
GCTGCCATCGCCCGCGAGCTCAATGGCCCCCTGACCGCGCTGCTGCTCTACATGGGCGAGATCAAGCACCACAGCGATCAGCTCGTCCCCGCGACCGGCGATCGCGCCTATTTGCAGCGGGTGGTGGAGAACGCGCTGGCCCAGACCGAGCGCGTTTGCGGCCTGGTCAAGCAGCTCGCCGGCCCGCCCAAGGGCGGCTCCAAGGGCGGCTTACCCAGCCCGTCCGAAGAAGCGGAATCGAAGGCCGTCCGCGTGCTGCAACCGCCGCGGTCGCCGAGCGCCGATCTGATCGGCCCGTCGGGCCAGAAGCGGCTGACCAGGCGCGAGCGCGAGGTGCTGAGGCTGATCAGCGAAGGCTACTCGAACAAGCAGGGTGCGCTTCGCATGCAGATCAGTCCGCGCACTTTCGAGAGCCATCGCGCCGAGGCGATGCGCAAGCTCGGTGCGCGCAACACCGCGGACCTCGTCCGTGCGGCGCTGCTGCATTCGATCGACTGAGGCCGGGCCCGTCGCCCGCCGTCGGGCGAGACCCGACGCCTATCTCGAAAGTTGGGAAATCCGTGGCGCTCAGAAATAGTCTTCGGCGAAGGGACGTGCGCGCGAGGTGGGACGCAGCGGCTTGATCTCTTCCTTCGGCGCGCTCGGAATGATCGTGATGGTCCAGCGGGGGGGCATGCTCGATTCCTGCTCCAGCACCGAGCGCACGAAGCCGGTCACGGTCGACTCGCCGGCCTTCACCGTCGCCATCCGGCCGTTGAACTGTGCGATCCGGAAGCGACGAACCTCCTTCTGGTCTGCGGTCTCGTAGGTGAACATGGAAAACCCTCCTGGTTTTCCGGGACTATCGCCAGCTATGATTAGCCATCTGTGAAAATCGCAAACCGTAGAAGTACGGCGGGAATGCACGCGCGAGTAGTTCGGAGCGTTTTCACGCGAAGCAGCGCGACGAGCGCGCATCCCAAGCGAGCTAGCCTTGCGGCTCCTGCGCATGCGCGGCGGCGTAGGCCGCATCCATCAGGTCCAGCAGCGCGCGAAATTCGGTCTCGCCGAGGCTTTCCGCGGTTTTCTCCAGCCGGAGCGCCAGCGCTGCCAGCCTGAGATAGCCGAACGTTCCGGCCGCGCTCTTCAACGAATGCGCTTCGCGCGCGATCCTGGCGTGGTGCTGCGCGGGCGAGAGCGTGCGGAGCAATTGCAGGCGCGCGCAGGTCTCGCTCCAGAACACGTCGCGCACTTCGCCGGCACCGTCCTCGCCGATCTCGCGCACCAGCGCTTCGTACGCGCGCGGCTCGCGCGCGGGTTCGGCATCGAGCGCCTTCGCAGGCGCGACGGTGACGTCAAACATGCCTTGCCTGCCCTGATCCCGGTTCGTGTCGCGCGGCACGCCGCCGCGCGAGGCATGTCGCGTGTGTACGCCCTTCGAATTTCAGTTCTGGTAGCAGGATGGCTGGTGTTTGCAGGCCGGCATTAGCCCGCGGTTTACCAAGCGACCGCGGCGTTCAGGGCGGGCCGAGCAGCCGGTCGTACTGGGCCTTCACGGCGGCGTAGCATTCGCACGCCGTCTGGCGCAGCCCGTCCAGGTTGGTGATCTGGATGTGTCCGCGGCTGTAGTGGATGAAATTGGCCTGCTGCAGGGAGTTGGCGACCAGCGACACGCTGTTGCGCCGGGCCCCGATCATCTGAGCCATGGTCTCCTGTGTCAGCAGCAGACGCGACTCGCCCGACATGTCATGCGTGTGCAGCAGGCAGCGCGACAGCCGCGACTCCACCGGATGAGCGGCGTTGCAGCCGGCGGTTTGCTGCACCTGGGCGTAGACCGCCAGCCCGTGACGCGCAAGCTGCGTACGCAGGGCGCTGCTCTGATCGGCGGCCATGCGCAGGCGGTCCAGATCCACCACCGAGGCGGCGCCGGGAACCAGCACGATGGCGGTGTTCAACGCACACGCATCACCCTCGATGGCGAGCGTTCCGAGCAGGCTACCACGGCCGATCATGGCGACCTGCACATGCTCGCCTTTGGCCAGTTCAACCACCAGCGAGATGACGCCGCGGTGAGGAAAATAGGCGCGCATGAGCGTCTCGCCGGTCTCGACCAGCACCGCCCCGTGGGGCAGATCCACAGTTCGCAGGTGCGGGCGGATCAACTCATAATCGTCTGCCGACAGTGCGGACAGGAAACCGTTGGACGGACGCGCCATGCTTTCCAAAGCTGCCTCCTCCGTACCCTTGCACCTGGGAATCGCACGCCTGCACTCACGCGGTGCGCGGGTAAGTTCCATCATCCTCGCGGCGGGATATATTGGCAATTGAGACAAGTTGTCCGGCCCTGGCGATGCACCGACGCTGCGTGCACGTCGGAACACAGAGATCGCATCGTGCTCCCGTCACGCCACGACTCCCATCAGGCGCAGGTGATGGGCCTTCACCGCCGAATAGCAGCCGCAGGACGTCGCCAGCAGCGCCTTGGGATCGATGATCTCGATCTGGCCGCGGCTGTAGTGAATGATGCCGGCGCGCTGCAGCGCATGCGCGACCAGCGAGATCGCGTTGCGGCGGACGCCGATCATCTGCGCCAGCGCCTCCTGGGTCAGCGGCAGGATTTGGCCGTCGGACAGGTCGTGGGCGCGGAGCAGCCAACGCGCGAGCCGCGCCTCGACCGGATGCAGCGTATTGCAGAGCAGCGATTGCTGCACATGCGCGAGCATGACCTGCTCGTGGCGGACCATCAGCTTGCGGAGGCGTGCGCTTGCGGTCGCGACCGCGCGGAAAACTCCGATTTCGATCACGGAAGCAGCTCCTGGGAACAGCACAACCGCGTCCATCGGCGAGATGCCGTCGGCAAGGGCCGCACCGGCCCCCACGACGCTGTCGCGGCCCAGCATCGCAATTTCGATCGTCTGTCCTTCGGACAGGCTCACCCTGATCGAAACGCATCCACCATGCGGGAGGTAGACATGTCTCGGTGCAGTGCCGATCTCGCCCACGACAGATTTGCTGACCATTTCAACCGTCGCGAGGTGCGGACGCAGCAGATCGAAATCCGCGGCATCGAGCAGTTGCAGCAGCTGGTTGGGCGGGCGGCCGCTCACGGTCATGCAGGTTAATCCGGCGGGTTCGATGGACGCTGGGCGCGGCGGCCTTCGTCACTCAGTTGCACGGCGCGCAAATACTAATCTAAAGGTTGTGGTGTCGTCCATATACCCGTTAGAGGGCAGACAGCCTGTCTCATTTGCGGCGGAATTAAGTAGCGCACGCTGATTCGTTGACGAGGCGGCCGTCCTGCAACGATTGCGCAGGGAAAAAGCGGCAAGGGGGCCTCAGGAGCCGGAAGGCATTGCAGTCGCGCTGGCCATCGGGCCGGCTCGCGTCGCCTCGACCGCGTCCGCAAAAATGTAAGTTTCATCTCTCATCGAAAGCAAAGGAGAAAGGCGTGCCCCACGGTTCGATTGTTGAATCGCCGGAACGGGAAGCTCAATCCGGGCGAGACGATCTGCGCCATATTCTCGTCGTCGACGATGACCCGATGGTGTGCATGGCCATCGAGGTTTACCTCCAGCGCAACAATTTTCGGGTGACGATCGCCGAGGGTGGTGAAGCCGGACTGCGCGCCCTCGAGCACAAGCAATTCGATCTGATGATCATCGACATCTTCATGCCGCACATGCGCGGGTTCGAATCGATCCGGATTTTCCACGACCGGGCTCCGGTCATTCCGCTGATCGCGATGTCCGGCTACGCCTTCACGAATTTGGACTCGCCCGCGCCGGACTTCCTGCGGATGGCGCTGGAGCTCGGCGCCGCGCGCTGTCTGCGCAAGCCGTTCACGCCGCACGCGCTGCTCGCCGCCATCAACGATTGTCTGGCAGAGCCTCGCCCCCGCTCCGACATTGCCACGGCCGTGCAGCTCGGTTAGCGCGACACGAGCCGCTTTCCCCAGGGGTAACGCTTCGTTTACCTCGAGCGTGGACCGCCTAGATCCGGCAACGCCCAAGCACTCGCGCGACGAGGGCGCGGCCGGCTTGCCTCGACCGCCTCTATCGTTCTTCACGAGCAGGACTTTCTCGCACGCCGCGTCGCGCGATTAGTGGCTCGTTACCGCGCGGCTCCCGCCGTTGCGGCGCGGGGATGGTTTTGCCGAAAAGCGCTGCAACACGCGGCAGAACCGCAAACTTCTCTTCAAAATCCGTAGTAGCACGGAGGATGAAATTAACGGGACTGTGAAAGGGGATGTCTAACGATCCAGGATAGGGCGTCCGTCCGTGCCAAAGGTGGCTCGGACGTCGCGTTTGCGGCCCGGGTCAGTAAGGCGTAGC
>NZ_LAXE01000001.1:436100-458700 GCF_003122645.1 Bradyrhizobium sp. SUTN9-2 | reverse complement strand
AAACCAAGACGCAAATGGCCGCCTGAGCCAACGAAACATCGAAGCCGGAGAACAGAAATGAAGACGTGTTTGGTGGTCGATGATTCCAGCGTGGTGCGCAAGATCGCGCGCCGGATCCTGGAAGGTCTGGAGTTCGAGGTCACCGAGGCCGAAGACGGCTCGAAGGCGCTCGAGATCTGCCAGCGGCAGCTGCCCGACGCGGTGCTGCTCGACTGGAACATGCCGGTCATGGACGGCTTCGAGTTCATGGGCCACATGCGCCGCCTGCCAGGCGGCGACCAGCCGAAAGTGGTGTTCTGCACCACTGAGAACAACGTGGCTCATATCGCTCAGGCGCTCAGCGGCGGTGCCAACGAGTACATCATGAAGCCCTTCGACAAAGACATCATCGCCGACAAGTTCGCTGAAGTTGGTTTGATCCCGGTCGGACAAGTCATGGTCTGAGTGTGTCAGGCCCAAAGCGCTTGGGCCAGAGTGTTCCAGTACAGCTTTCGAGAGGCCATCCGTGACCCCGACCGAGTATGAGTACCTGCGTAAGTTCCTGAAGGATAATTCCGGTCTCGACCTGTCCGCAGACAAGCAATATCTGATCGAAAGCCGCCTATTGCCGCTGGCTCGCAAGGCCGGGCTCTCCGGCATCGCCGAACTCGTGCAGAAGCTGCAAGGCGGCTCGCGCCAGCTGATCACCGACGTGGTCGAGGCCATGACCACCAACGAGACCTTCTTCTTCCGCGACAAGGTCCCGTTCGATCATTTCCGCGACCACATCATGCCGGAGATCATCAAGGCGCGTGCGGCCAAGCGCAGCGTGCGCATCTGGTGTGCCGCCGGCTCGACCGGGCAGGAGCCCTATTCGCTGGCGATGTGCCTGAAGGAGATGGGCGCGGCCCTCACCGGCTGGCGCGTCGAGATCATCGCGACCGACCTGTCGCAAGAGGTGCTGGAGAAGGCCAAGGCCGGCGTCTACAGCCAGTTCGAGGTGCAGCGCGGCCTGCCGATCCAAATGCTGGTGAAATATTTCAGGCAGACCGGCGAGACCTGGCAGATCAATCCCGAATTGCGGGCGATGATCCAGCACCGCCAGCTCAACCTGCTGCACGATTTCGCCCAGCTCGGCACCTTCGACGTCATCTTCTGCCGCAACGTGCTGATCTATTTCGATCAGGACACCAAGATCAATATCTTCAACCGCCTGGCGCGCCAGATCGAGCCCGACGGCTTCCTGGTGCTCGGCGCCGCCGAGACCGTGGTTGGACTGACCGACACGTTCCGGCCGATTCCGGAGCGGCGCGGCCTCTACAAGCCGAATGATCCGCGCGCGGCCGCGGCCAAGCCGGTTCTCGCCGGTGCGGCGCCGCGCATGGCGGCGATGGCGGGACGATAATCATGGCCGAGGATGGCAAGGGCGCGGAGCGTGTGACCTTCAGCCGTGGCTATGATGTCTGCATCATGGCCATCGACGGCACCTGGCGGCGCGACTGCAAGCTCAACGCGATCTCCGACACCGACGCGGTTCTCACGGTGGAGGGCTCGATCCAGGGCTTGAACCTGAAGGAGTTCTTCCTGCTGCTGTCGTCCACGGGTCTCGCCTATCGTCGCTGCGAGCTGGTCCGTGTCAACGGCGCCGAAATGGACATCCAGTTCCTGCGCGGCAAGAACCGGAAGAAGCGCGGTGCGGCCGGTGGCCACGACGCCGCGGCCTGATCTCGCCGCCGCCGTCGCTGCGCTTTCCCGCACTTTGCTTCACATTTGCTGAACGTTTCCGAGTCAATTGCTCGCGGCAGCTTTACGCGGCTTCAGCGCGAGCCGTGTATCCATTGACGCTCTCAATCCCAGGATACGGCAATGCCCAGAAGTTCTCTTTCCCCGATCTCGTCAAACCTGCCCGACGGCGCCGAGCGGCGTGCACTTCAGCTCCTGGTGGTCGATGACGACGCCACGCAGCGCCGCCTGATCACGGTCGCGGCCAAGCAGGCGGGCCACGAGGTCACTGTGGCGCCATCGGTGGCGGACGCGATCGAGAAGCTGCGCGCCGCGCGCTTCGACTGCGTGACGCTCGATCTCGTGCTGGAGGACGGCGACGGCGTCGACGTGCTGCGCGAGATGGCGAGCGCGAAGTTTGCAGGCTCCGTGATCGTCATCAGCGGCATGGACGGCAAGCGCCGCAGTGCCGCCCGCAGCTTCGCCCGTTCGGTCGGCATCGAGCTCCAGAGCCTGCCGAAGCCGCTGGATCTCGCGGCGCTGCGCATCAGCCTCGCCAATCTCGGCAAGACCGCGATGGGCCTGCCGGCGATTCACACCTGGGGTGGTGTCGCCACCGACGCGATCGTGGAACGGCACCGCGCCTGAGCTTGCGGAGCCGCCATACGGTCAGACGCGGCTTCCGGCCGCGTTGCCGGATTCCGATAGACATTGCAGGGCGTGGCCGAGGCCCGCCCGGCAGACATTGAGGGCCGCGCTCGCGCTGGCGTAGCGGGGCGTGACGTCGTCGAGCAAGACGACATCTGCGGAACCTTCCGGATCGCTGCCGTGTTCTTGATCCATGGCTGCGGCGATCCGGCGCATGCTGGTCTCGATCTGTGCGATCAGTAAACGAAGGTCCGCCGCAATCAGCTCACGGCTCTCGACTTCGGACGTTGCGACAGGAGGCGGCGTGTCGGCCAAATTTAGCATGGATATTCTCCGTCCAATGCAATTAGGCGCCATGCCGCTACTTGTGCGTTAAGTCCATGTCCCGTACAAATACGGGTGGGCCGAATCCGCGCCGAGCGCCATAACGAATGGCGCGGACGCGAGTCCTTCATGCCAACCGGATGTGGCACATGGCCGAACAAAGCTCTCGCGGTGAAATCTTCGTGGTCGATGACGACCCTGCCGTTCGCGACACCTTGTCGATGGTGTTGAAGGCGGCGGGCTATGAAGTGATCTGTTTTGCGGACGGTGCAGCGCTGCTCTCCGTGGCGCGAAACCGCACGCCGGCTGCAATCCTGCTCGACGTGAATATTCCCGGGAAGTCGGGTCTCGACATCCTGAAGGAGCTGCACGGCGAGGATTATCCTGCGCCGATCTTCATGATCTCCGGGCAGGGCGACATCGCGATGGCGGTGGGCGCGATCAAGAGCGGCGCGCTCGACTTCATCGAGAAGCCGTTCCGCGGCAGCGAGATCGTCGGCCGTCTCGACGAGGCGATCGGTGCCTATGCACGCAGGCAGGCGGAGAACGCGTCGCCGAAATTCGGCTCGCTGCATTTCCCCGGCCGCGAGCCGCTGACGCGCAGGGAGCGCGAGGTGCTGGAGCAGTTCGCCTCCGGTGCCTCCAACAAGGAGGCCGGCCGCACGCTCGGCATCAGTCCGCGCACCATCGAGGACCACCGCGCCAACATCATGAAGAAGCTCGGCGCGCGCAATGCCGCCGACCTGATCCGCATCGTGATGACCGCGGCCCAGCGCGCGTCGTAACATGGTCTCGTGCCACGGCTCAGCAGCGCATCATGCAATGATGCGCTGCTGAGCCGGGTCCATCTCTCCTCACCGACGGTTTCGTAGCCCGGATGGAGCGCAAGCGTAATCCGGGATTTCGCGCGCCGCACGATTGTTCCCGGATTGCGCTGCGCTCCATCCGGGCTACGGGCCTTCACCCGCTCAACGCCTTGCGGATGATCCGCGCCAGATCCGATTTGCGATAGGGCTTGGCCAGCAACACCACGCCGGAATCCAGCCGGCCGTGATGGATGATCGCGTTCTCGGTATAGCCTGACGTGTAGACCACCTTGAGATCCGGGCGCGTCTTCATCAGCTCGTCCGCGAGCTGCCGTCCGTTCATCTTGCCGGGCATGATGACGTCGGTGAACAGAAGGTCGAACGGCTTGCCGGCCGCGACGATCGCGAGCGCCTCCGCGGCGTTCGCGGCCTGCAACGTGACGTAACCCAGCGAATGCAACTGCGCCAGCACGTAGTCGCGCACCAGCCGGTCGTCCTCGACCACCAGGATCGTCTCGTGTCCGCCCTCGATCGTCGCCGGCGTCACGCCCTCGCCGACCGCCGTCGGCGTCTTGCCGGGCGGCAGATACATCTTGATCGTGGTGCCGTGCCCCTCCTCGCTGTAGATCTTGATGTGACCTGCGGACTGCTTGATGAAGCCGTAGACCATCGAAAGCCCGAGTCCGGTGCCCTTGCCGGGTCCCTTCGAGGTGAAGAAGGGATCGAACACCCGTGGCAGCATGTGCGCAGGGATTCCGGTGCCGGTGTCGCTCACGGCGATCAGCACGTAGTGCCCCGGCGGTACGTCGTTGGCGCTGGCATAAACCTCGTCGAGATAGGCGGCGCCGGTCTCCACGATCAGCTTGCCGCCGCCGGGCATGGCGTCGCGCGCATTGAGCGCGAGGTTGAGGATCGCGGTGGTGAGCTGGTTGGGATCGACGATGGCGACGCAATTCTCGTCCTCGAACACCGATTCGATCTGGATCTGCTCGCCGAGCGTCGGACGCAACAATTTCGCGGTGTCGACGATCAGCGAGTTGATGTCGATCTCGCGCGGCTGGAGCGGCTGCTTGCGTGCGAAGGCGAGCAGGTGCTGGGTCAGATCGGCGCCGCGCGCGGCGGCCTCGTCGATCATCTTGGTGATTGCCGCGAGCTGCGGCTCCTTGGCGACCGCCTCCGCGAGAATCTCGATGGTCCCGGTGATGACGGTGAGAATGTTGTTGAAGTCATGCGCCACGCCGCCGGTCAGCTGGCCGACGGCCTCCATCTTCTCGGCATGGCGGATGCGCTCCTCGGCGGCGATCTTGTCGGTGAGGTCGCGGTAGAAGACGTTGAACAGCAGGCCCTCGCGCCGCTTCAGCGCGGTGACGCTCAACTCGGCCTTGAATTCCTTCCCGTCGCGCCGGCAGCACATCAGCTCGCGGCGGCGGTTCAGCGTCCGGCCACCCTCGTCTTCGAGGAAGCGTTTCAGGCCGGCTCGGACCCGGCCACGTTCGCTCTCGGCGACAATGAGGTCGATCGTGCTCTTGCCGAGCACCTCGTCGCGGCGCCAGCCGAACAGCTGTTCCGCCTGCGAGTTCCAGTTCAGGATGCTTCCGGTCTCGTCGGTCTGGACGAAGGCGTCGAGCGAGGTCTCGACGATGTTGCGGGCGAGCCGCTCGCTCTCGAGCAGCGATTCCTGCGCGAGCCGCGCTTCCGTCATGTCGCGCCCGACGAAGAAGAAGCGCTTGGCGCGCTCGGACCAACTGCCGAGCCAGGACAGCCAGACCTCGTGCCCGTTCTTGTGGTAGCAGCGGGTGTCGGCCAGCCTGACGCGCTCGCCGTGTCGCATCGCCCGCATCTCGGCACGGGACTGCTCCAGGTGATCGGGATGGATGAAGTCGGCGCCGCTGCGACCGATCATCTCGTCCGGCCGATAGCCGAGAATGGTCTCGCTGCTCGGGCTGATCTGCGCGACATGACCCCGCGCGTCCATGACCATGATCAGATCCTGCGACGTCTCGAAGATCTGACGCCGCTCCTCGAGTTGGTGCTGCAGCGCCCGCTCGGCGCGCCGCGCCTCGGTCAGGCTGCGCGCGCTTCCGGACGCGCCGATGATCTCGCCCGACGGTCCCTTGATCGGCGACAGGCCGAGCGAAATCTCGACCGGCGTGCCGTTCTTGCGCAGGCGGACCGTCTCGAAGCGTTCGATCGGCTCGCCCCGCGCGATCCGCCGCAGATAGTCCTTGCCCTGTTCGCGGCGGTCGGACGGGACGATGATCGAGGTGGGCTTGCCGATCGCCTCCTCCGCCGTATAGCCGTAAAGGCGTTCGGCGGCCGGATTCCAGCCGGTGATGATGGCATCGAGCGTCTGCATGACGATCGCATCGTCGGACGATTCCACCGCGGCACTGAACAGGTTCTCGCGCGCCGCGTGATGGCTCCGCGCGGCCTCGGTGAGGCGATGCTCCTCGATCTCGCGTTCGAGCGCGGCCGTTTTCGCGCGCATCTCCTCCACCATCCGCGCAAAGGCCCGGGCCAGCACGCCGGTCTCGCCGCTAGCATCGACGGGGATCTCCGCGGGACGTCCGCTGCCGATGGCCTGCACCGCCTCCGTCAGACGCCCGATCGGGCGGGTCAACGAGCGCGCCAGCAGCACCGCGAGCGCAGCCGCGGCGAGAACAGCCAGGACGCCGACGAGCAGGGACGTTTTTTGAATGGCGGCCGGCACGCGGCCGAACACGGACGGGGGAACAGTCGCGACGATGGCGACCCATTCCTTGCCCGCAAGCGATAACGGCACGAATGCCGCGCCGCTCGTCCGGCCCGCCTCGTCGGTTGTGACCCGCGTGGCCACGTCCGACGTGCCGGCCAGTTCTGACAAGAACGGAAGGTCTTTGCGCCAATCGGTCGGATGGCCCCGCGATGACCCGAACTCCCGCGTCCGGTCGGGATGGACGAGATAGTCGCCGCGCGCATTCACGACGTAGATATCTCCGCCCGAGGTTGTCGCCGCGCGGACCCGCTCGAGTGCCGGGCGCATGTCGATATTGGCCACGATGATGCCGAACGGCTTGTCGTCGGCCGTGAACAGCGGCATCGCCACGCGCAAAGTCGGCGCGTGAGGCGCCGTCGTTCCCCCCTGACGGGTCGCGAGCTCGATGGGAGACACATAGATCTCGCCGGGCCCGAGCCGTATGGTTTCCTGGAAGTAGGCGCGGCCGCTCTTGCGCTCCAATTCGCTGTCCGGAGCGATCCGGGCTGCTCCGTTGGGACCCGAACGATCGACGTGGACCAGTTCGCGCTGGTCGTTCTCGACGCCAATGATCCTGAACTGCCCGTAGATGGGCTTGGCGTCGATCTCGGCCGCAAGCCGGGCCGCGATACGCTCGCGCCAGGTCTGCTCCGAGACGCCGTCCACAGGATCGATCCCGCCGCCGCCATGAGCGCGGATCAGGCCGTTGATTGCCGCTGCGGCGCGATAGCCGACCAGATCGCCGCGCACGCCGGCAACGTAGGATTCTAGATTGGTTGCGAGCAGGCGCGATTGGGCTTCGACCCGCTCCAGCACCCGCGGAATGACGGCCTGTGTGGTGTTGCGATAGCCCAACCATCCGACTGCGGCCACGGTGACCGCAACCAGCAGGATCATCGCGAGGGCCAGCCGCGTGGCCAGCGTCGTTGCTGCTCGCATGGGGAGTTTCGCCGGACCTGCCGCACCGCTGCGCCATTTTTGGCTTGCAGCAGAGGCGTTCTTGTCATCGGCGGCCGGAGCGGACATCGGACCCCTCTGGCGCGTCGGCCTTCAGGCAATCTGCGACCACGGCAAGCAGTGCATCGGGCCGGAACGGCTTTTGCAGGCTGGCCACGGCGCCGAGCTTGGTCGCCATCTTCAGGAAGTCCGGCTCCGCATAGGCCTCCGGCGTGATCGAACGGCCGGAGATGACGACGATCGGAACGGCCGGGGCGAGCGCCCGAATGTGACGCATCGTCTCCAGTCCGTCCATACCGGGCATGAAGATGTCGAGAAACAGCAGGTCGAACCGGCTGGCCTCGAACAGCGCCAGCCCCTTGCGGCCATCCTCGGCGACCGTCACGTGATGACCAGCCCGTTCCAGCAGCAGCCGGATGGTGAACTGGACGGCCGGATCGTCATCCACGATCAGGATGTTGGCCACGCCTAAAATCCTCCGGCCGCATTGGGCGTTCCAGCGGCCCCAAATCAAAGCAACAAATGCGAAATTGTTGCGCGGATTCTGGCCGCGCTGCAAGCACCTCGCGTTTGCCGCGAATGCCTTCCTGGCGTGGCGACAGACGAGGCGCTGTGGCCGGTACGCACGCTTGCGTGCATATGCGATCCGGTCCGAATGCAATAAGTCGTTTCAAAGACAGGAGATATTCTTCTCGCCGTAGTTGTACGGAACCCGATCTTCACCGCGAATTAAAGAGGGCGAACTACTATCTCCGCGAGTTCCATCTCGGTACCTCGCGTATTTCAATTTCGGCATTACTTTACCCGACGAAGCCGGTTCCCCCAACCGGCCACCAGCTCGAGATCTCTCATGTTCAAATCGATCGCGAACACCGGAATTCGCACCCGGCTGCTCGGCGGCTTCGCGTTGATCTGCGGCCTGCTCGCAGCGACCGTCATCTACACCGTCGCCGCCGTCTCGGACATTTCGTCGCGGATCAGGACAGTCGTGGATCAACGCGCGCCGGTCGCGATCGCGAGCACGGAGCTCGTCGGCAATCTCTATTCCACGCTTTCGACGCTGCGCGGCTATCTGCTGACTGGCGATGCGCAGGGCAAGCGCGACCGGGCCGCGGTCTGGGCCGAGCTGGATCGCACGGCCGCTGCAGTCGACCGCATGGCAGAGGGCTTTTCCAGCCCCCAGAACAAGACCAATTGGAGCGAGGCCAGAACGTTGATGGCGGAATTCCGCAAGGCCCAGGACAAGGCCGAAGCGGCCGCCTTCACGCCTTCGGCCTATCCGGCGAGCGAATTGCTGGCGAAGGAAGCCGCGCCGCTGATCTCGGCCATGTTCGCCGAGATCACCGGCATGATCGACGAGGAAGAGGCGCTGGAGGCGACGCCGCCGCGCAAGCGCCTGCTCAAGACGTTTGCCGATGTGCGTGGCAATCTTGCCGCCGCGGGATCTCAATTGCGCCTGTACGTTGCCTCGGGCGAGGCGGCCGATCGTGACAAGTTCGAGAAGCCGCTGGCGACCTTCAGGGCCGCGCTTGCGTCGGTCGGTACCCAGACCGATCTGCTCACCGCACGGCAGGCGACCGCTTATCGGGCCATCGTCAAGGCGAACGAGGCGTTCATACCGCTGCCGCAGAAGATCTTCGCCATCCGCCAGACGCCGCAATGGAATATGCCGGTCTTCATCCTGTCGACCGAGGCCGCGCCGCGCGCCGCCCGGATCCTCGACCTGCTCGACGGTCGCAAGGATACCGATGGCAAGCGCTCGGGCGGTCTCAAGAGTGATCAACAATCGAAGCTCGCCGACGACGCCCGCAGTGTGGCCGACGCAGTCGAGAGATTGCTCCTGCTCCAATGGATCCTGCTCGCCGCAGCGCTTGCGCTCGGGGCAACGATTGCGATCCTGGTTGCGCGCTCCATCACCCGTCCGATCATCGAGCTGGTGAGCGATTCCGCGCGCCTGTCCGGTGGCGACACCAGCGTCGAATTCAGGACGGCCGAGCGCGGCGACGAGATCGGCGTGGTGTCGCAGGCGGTGGCCAAATTCCGCGACAATGTGATTGCCCAGCAACGGGCGGCGGCGTCCCTCGCGCGCGAGGCGGAGGCACGCGAAGCGGCCAACCGCAACATGGAGGGAGCGGTCGAGGAATTTCGCGCGACCTCGCGCGACCTGCTCGCGCGGGTCGGCGAGAATGCGGGCACCATGCGGCAGACCGCAGAGAGCCTCAGCGGCATCGCCAATCATGCGACGAGCCAGGCCGCGTCCGCAGCGACTACCTCCGAACAGACCGCGGGCAACGTCCAGACCGTCGCCGCGGCGGCCGAGCAGCTCGCTGGCTCCATCGTCGAGATCGGCCGCCAGATTGAGCTGTCCAACACGACCGTGCGCTCCGCGGGCGAGGTGACCGCGCGTTCGGAGAGTGAGATCGAAGGGCTCGCGCACGCCGCACAGAGCATCAGCTCGGTGGTCGACCTGATCCAGGCGATCGCGGCCCAGACCAATCTCCTGGCACTCAACGCCACCATCGAGGCCGCGCGCGCCGGCGAGGCCGGTCGCGGTTTTGCCGTGGTGGCGTCCGAGGTCAAGGCGCTGGCCGAGCAGACCCGCAAAGCGACGCAGGAGATCGCGCAGCACATTGTCGCGATTCAGAACGCGACCGGCAGCGCGGTCGCCTCCGTCAAGGAGGTCGCGACCGCCATGCGCCGGATCGACGAAGTGACCGCGGCGATCGCAAGCGCCGTGGAAGAGCAGGGGGCCGCCACGCGCGAGATCTCGCAGAACGTTCAGATGGCGGCGTCGGGGACACAGACGTTGGCGACCAGCATCGGCACCGTCTCCGGCGCCATCGCGGAAACCAATCGCTCGGCCGACGAGGTGATGGGTGCCGCGAACCACGTCGCGGGGGCGGCCGAACGCCTCGCCGCCGAGGTCCAGGCCTTCTTCGTCAGGCTGCGCACCGGTCCGACGGACCGCGGCAAGAGTGGCGATGCCGATTACCACGGGCCGGAACGGCGCAGCGGCCGCAACGCGGCCTAAAACGGAATGGCTCGGCTAAATCGATCGTCACGGGAGCGGCGTGGGCCGCCTTCGGCGCCCGGGTGAGGGCAGATGTAGCCGGCGCGCAGCCGGTCGATCTACCCGCTGCGGCTGCACGCCAGCGCCCAAAGCTCCCCTTGCCCTCCTCGGCATACCTGCAGTCTTCACAGGCCTCTTGACCGAGATCATCATCCGGCTCTTTGTCGAGCCCTGATCTTCCGCGTGATCGAGCGGAATACCATCCAAAAATGGGGCCTCATCGTGAAGAAGAAAATGCCCGACCAGCTCCGCAGCGCGCGTTGGTTCGCGCCCGACGATCTGCGCTCGTTCGGCCATCGCTCCCGCGCCATGCAGATGGGTTACGCGCCGGAGGAGTGGAAGGACCGCCCGATCATTGCGATCCTCAACACCTGGTCTGACGCGCAGCCCTGTCACATGCACTTCAAGTCGCGCGTCGAGGACGTGAAGCGCGGCATCCTGATGGCGGGGGGCCTGCCGCTGGAGCTGCCGGCGCTGTCGCTGTCGGAATCGCTGCTCAAGCCCACCACCATGCTCTACCGCAACCTGCTGGCGATGGACGCCGAGGAGCTGCTCCGCAGCCATCCCGTCGACGGCGTGGTGCTGATGGGCGGCTGCGACAAGACCACGCCGGCGCTGCTTCTGGGAGCGACCTCGATGAACATTCCGGCGATCTATCTGCCGGCAGGCCCGATGCTGCGCGGCAATTGGAAGGGCAAGACGCTGGGTTCCGGCTCCGACGGCTGGAAATATTGGGACGAGCGCCGCGCCGGAAAGATCTCCGACAAGGACTGGCTCGACATCGAGGCCGGCATCGCCCGCAGCT
Organism: Bradyrhizobium sp. SUTN9-2; assembly: GCF_003122645.1. Taxonomy (NCBI): domain Bacteria; kingdom Pseudomonadati; phylum Pseudomonadota; class Alphaproteobacteria; order Hyphomicrobiales; family Nitrobacteraceae; genus Bradyrhizobium; species Bradyrhizobium sp. SUTN9-2. The sequence goes on along the minus strand of NZ_LAXE01000001.1, from coordinate 447,655 downwards.
ACGGCACCTGCATGACCATGGGCACCGCCTCGACCATGACCGCCATTGCGGAAGCGATCGGCATGACGCTGCCCGGCGCTTCCTCGATTCCCGCTGCGGACGCCAACCACATTCGCATGGCCAGCGAATGCGGCCGCCGCATCGTCGAGATGGTGTGGGAGGATCTGACGCCGAAGGCGATCCAGACCCGCAAGGCGTTCGAGAACGCGATCGCGGTCGCGATGGCGATGGGCTGCTCAACCAACGCCATCATCCATCTGATCGCGCAGGCCCGCCGCGCCGGCCAGGACATCGGCCTCGACGATTTCGAGACGGCGAGCCGCAAGGTGCCCGTCATCGCCAACGTCCGCCCGAGCGGCGATGCGTACCTGATGGAGGACTTCTTCTACGCCGGCGGCCTGCCGGCGTTGATGTGCCAGATCAAGCCGCATCTGCATCTCGATTGCGTCACGGTCACAGGCAAGACGCTGGCTGAGAACATCGAGGGGGCCGAGGTCCACAATGCCGACGTGATTCGCGGCATCGACAATCCCATCTACAAGGAGGGCGCGCTCGCCGTGCTCAAGGGCAATCTCGCGCCGGACGGCTGCGTCATAAAACCCTCCGCCTGCGCGCCGCGCTTTCTCAAGCACACCGGCCCCGCGCTGGTATTCGACGATTATCCCTCGATGAAGAAGGCGGTCGACGATCCCGATCTCGACGCCACCGAGGATCACATCCTCATCCTGCGCAATGCGGGTCCGCAGGGCGGGCCGGGCATGCCGGAATGGGGCATGCTGCCGATCCCGACCAAGCTCGTGAAGCAGGGCGTGCGCGACATGGTGCGCATCTCGGATGCGCGCATGAGCGGCACCAGCTACGGCGCCTGCATCCTGCACGTCTCGCCGGAATCCTATATCGGTGGCCCGCTGGCGCTGGTGCAGAACGGCGACCGCATCACGCTCGATGTCGCTGCGCGCACCATCAATCTCGATGTGAGCGAGGCCGAGCTCGCAAAACGCCGCGCCGCCTGGACGCAGCCCGCGCGGCGCTTCGAGCGCGGCTATGGCTGGATGTTCACCAAGCACATCAAGCAGGCCAATGACGGCTGCGACTTCGACTTCCTGGAGACCGATTTCGGCGCGCCGATCGGCGAGCCGTCCATCTACTAGCACCTGTCATTCCGGGACATCGCGAAGCGATGGGCCGGAATCCATAACCACGATAGGGAGTATGGATTCCGGGCTCGCGCCAAGTGGCGCGCCCCGGAATGACGAACGAGAGAGAGCACGACATGACCAAACTTTCCGAAGCCACCCGCACAAAACTCAAATCCGTCTCCACCGCCACCGTCGCGACCGCCTTGTTCAAGCGCGGCCTGCGCATCCAGATGATCCAGGACGTCCGCCCCTTGAGCCCGGACCAGCCGACCATGGTCGGCGAGGCCTTCACGCTGCGCTACATGCCGGCGCGCGAGGATCTCAACACTATCGACGTTTTCAGGGACCGCTCCCATCCGCAGCGCAAAGCGGTCGAGGATTGCCCACCGGGCGCGGTGCTGGTGATGGACAGCCGCAAGGATGCGCGCGCGGCTTCGGCCGGCGCGATCCTGGTGACGCGGCTGATGAAGCGCGGCGTCGCCGGCGTCGTCACCGACGGCGGCTTTCGCGACTCCGCCGAGATCGCAAGGCTCGGCTTTCCCGCCTTCCACCACCGTCCCTCGGCGCCGACCAATTTGACGCTGCATCAGGCGATCGAGATCAACGTGCCGATCGGCTGCGGCGATGCGCCGGTGTTTCCCGGCGACGTCATCCTTGGCGACGCCGACGGCGTCATCGTGATCCCCGCGCATTTGGCAGACGAGATCGCCAACGAGACCTTCGAGATGAGCGCGTTCGAGGATTTCGTCACCGAGGAAGTCGGCAAGGGCCGCGGCATCTTCGGTCTCTATCCCGCCACCGATCCGCAGACGCTCACCGACTTCGCGGAATGGCGCAAGAAGAACGGGCGGTAGCGCTCTCGTAGCCCGGATGGAGCGGAGCGTAATCCGGGAACAGTCTTGATGTCTGCGCGAATCCCGGATTGCGCTCCGCTCCATCCGGGCTACGACGTCACGCCTCCGCCATCCCTGCCGCCCACAGCGCGAACGCGTACACGATCGCGACTTCGTCGAGCCGATCGAAGCGCCCCGAGGCGCCGCCGTGGCCGGCGCCCATGTTGGTGCGGAGCAGGACCGGGCCGCCGCCGCGCATGGTGGCGCGCAGGCGCGCGATCCATTTGGCGGGCTCCCAGTAAGTGACCCGGGGATCAGTCAGTCCGCCCATCGCCAGGATCGCCGGATAGTCCTTTGCCGCGACGTTGTCGTAAGGCGAATACGACAGGATGGTGCGGAAATCCTTCTCGCTCTCGATCGGGTTGCCCCATTCCGGCCATTCCGGCGGCGTCAGCGGCAGCGTGTCATCGAGCATGGTGTTGAGCACGTCGACGAACGGCACCTCCGCGACGATGCCGGCGAACAATTCGCCGGCGCGGTTGGCGACCGCACCCATCAGCATGCCGCCGGCCGAGCCGCCATGGCCGACGATGCGCTTGGCGCTGGTGTATTTCGCATCGATCAGCGCGCGGGCGCTGGCGGCGAAATCGTCGAACGAGTTGGTCTTCTTCTCGCGCTTGCCGTCGAGATACCAGCCCCAGCCCTTGTCGGCGCCGCCGCGGATATGGGCGATGGCATAGACGAAGCCGCGGTCGACCAGCGACAGGCGGTTAGCGCTGAACGAGGCCGGCATGGCCATGCCGTAGGAGCCGTAGCCGTAGAGCAACAGTGGCGCTGCGCCGTCGAGCTTCAGCCCGCGGCGATGCAGGATCGAGACCGGTACCTCGGCGCCGTCATGCGATTTCGCCATGATGCGGGTGGTGACGTAGTCGGCCGGGTCATGGCCTGACGGAATCTCCTGCCGCTTGCGCAAGACGCGCGTGCGCTTGACCATGTCGTAATCATAGACTTCCGACGGCGTCGTCATCGACGAATAGGCAAAGCGCAGTGTCGTCGTGTCGAATTCGTAGGAGCCCATCGTATCGAGCGAATAGGCGGCCTCGTCGAAGGCGATGGCATGCTCCTCCCCGCTAGCGAGGTCGCGGATCACGACCGAGGGCAGCGCATTGGCGCGCTCCAGCCGCACCAAATGGCCGGCATAGAGATCGAGGTCGATGATGTAGATGCCGGGCCGATACGGAATTAGATCGCGCCAGTTCTTGCGCTCGGGCTGGCTAAGCGGCGTGGTGACGATCTTGAAGTCGATGGCATCGTCGGCATTGGTGAGGATGAAAAGTTCGTCGCCGCGGTCGGCGAGCGAATATTGCACGCCCTCCTCGCGCGTAGCGACCAGGCGCGGCGGCGCCTCGGGATTGGCGAGATCGATCAGCCGCTGCTCGCTAGTCTCGTGATCGCCGCCGGCGATGACGCAGAAGCGGCCGCTGGTGCTTTCATGCAGGTGGGTGAACCAGCCGGCATCCTGCTCCTCATAGACCAGCGTGTCGTCGGCTTGCTTGGTGCCGAGCTTGTGCCGCCAAACCTGCATCGGGCGGTGATTGTCGTCGAGCTTCACATAGAAGAAGCTCTTGCAGTCCGCAGCCCAGACCACGCCGCCGTCGGTCTCCTCGACGAGATCGTCGAGGTCCTTTCCCGTCGCCCAGTCGCGGACGCGGATGGAAAAATATTCGGAGCCTTTGGTGTCGGCGCTCCAGGCCTGCAGCTTGTGATCGTAGGAGTGGCGGCTGCCGCCGAACTTGAAATATTGGTGGTCCTTGGCGAGCGCGTCGCCATCGAGCACGATCTGGCCGTCGCCGCCGTCGCGCGGCATGCGCCCGAACAGCTCGTGCTGCCCGCCCTCGCGAAACCTGCGGAAATAGGCGAACGGCCCATCCGGTGACGGCACGCTGGAATCGTCCTCCTTGATCCGCCCGCGCATCTCGCGCACCAGCGTCTTCTGCAGGCCCGAGGTGTGGCCGAGCAGGCTCTCGGTGTAGGTGTTCTCCTCGTCGAGATATTTGCGGATGTCAGGATCGAGCACGGCGGGATCGCGCAGCACCTCCTGCCAGTTCGCGTCCTTCAGCCAGGCATAATCGTCAGTCACGGTGATGCCGTGCCGCGTGAAGGAATGCGGCCGGCGCGGGGCGACGGGGGGCTTCGAAGGCGTCTTGGCTTGGGTCACTCGGTCCTCGTTCAAATACGTGGCGCGGCCTCCTTCACCTCTCCCCGCCTGCGGGGAGAGGTCGGAATTTGCGACAGCAAATTCCGGGTGAGGGGGTACAGGTCTCGCTATGGTCTCATCTGTGGAGAGAGCCCCTCACCCCGACCCTCTCCCCGTAAGAACGGGGAGAGGGAGAAGAAAAAGCGGCTCGCCGTGTCCCACCTTATATCGTTCCGATTCCGCGGATTGCCAGCACGACCGCCCATGCTGCCGGGTTGTTGATCGGCCCCTTGTGTGCTTTGAGGGCAATATCCCGCCGCCGGTCCAGCCCGATGCTGTTCAATTCCTATGCGTTCATCCTGCTGTTCCTGCCGGTCGTGCTCGCCGGCTATTTCCGGCTCGACCGGCGCAGCAATCTCGCTCCGGTGGTCTGGCTGGCGCTGGCTTCGATCACCTTCTACGCAATCGGCAGCTGGCATTTCGTCGCCCTGCTACTGCTCTCGATCGCCTTCAACTACGGCGTCGGCCATCTTCTCATCGTGGCGGAGCTCACGCACCCGCAACGAAAGGCCGCTCTCGCTGTCGGCCTCGTCGGCGATCTCCTCATGCTCGGCATCTTCAAATATGCCGGCTTCGTCGCCGAGAACGTCAACGCGCTGCTCGGCACGCGGCGGCCTCGCTGCTGCTCGCCTTCGGCTTCCTGGGCATCCAGAGCCACAGCGAATTCATCTATTTCCGATTCTGATGCAGGGCGCATTCACCAATCTCGGGCGTCTTCTGCTGGCGAGCGTGGCCTGCGTACTGAGCGCCGCGGCGCTCACCTTCATCGTCGATCCCCTGCAGCTGTTCCGCCCCTCGCGCCTGGTCCCGGCCTTCTACTCGGAGGACACGCGCGTGCAGAATGCCGGGCTGATCAGCAGCCAGCCGTTCGACACCGCCTTCATGGGCACCTCGCTTGCGATCCATTTCCGCCAGAGCGACATCGATCGCGCGCTTCGTGTCCGCTCGCTCAAGCTAGCGATGACCGGCTCCAACTCGCGTCAGCAGGCCTTCGTGCTGGAGCAGGCGATCGACCGCGGCGCAAGGCGCGTGATCTGGGAAATGGACGATTTCATCTTCATCGATGCCGCGGACATCGAGACCGACCCTTATTTGTCCGTCGATCTTTATCGCCGAACCGCCAAGGGCATCGCCTCCTATCTGTTCAGCGCGGCGATGGCGAAGGAATCGGTGTTCGCGCTGCTGCGGTCCGTCCCGCTGCTGCGGGAGCCGCTGACCCGGGCGTCGCCTTATCTGCCGGTCAAGTTTGCGTTGTCAGACGTCGACGACATCTACGCCCTGCCGCGGGATTTCGACGTCGCGCGCGACTACAACGCAAAGAAGACGCTCGCCGCCTTTGCCTACATTACCAGCCCCGTACGCAGCCGCTTCCTCGGCGAAGGCTACAGCTACGAAGCCATGGTCCGGCATTTCGAGCAGGACGCCGTCGGCCTGATCGCGCGCCACCCCGACGTGACCTTCGACATCTACCTCCCGCCCTATTCGATCCTGCAATTCGTCGCGATGCGCGATGCCTCGCCCGAAACGCTGAAGTCGTCACCGATCTCACGGCGCACATTGCGCAGCGATTGACGCAACTGCCCAACGTCCGCCTGCACGATTTCCGCGCGCTCAAGGCGGTGACGCACGATCTTAACAATTACAGCGACGTTATCCACCATTCGCCGGCCGTGGACGCGATGGTGCTGAGATGGCTGGCAAGCGGGGAGCACCGCGTCGACCCGAAAGCGCCGCTCGCGCCGCTGAATGAGCTGAAGGCACAGGTGGAGGCGTATCGGGTGGAGCGCTGATCTTCCCCTCTCCCCTTGCGGGAGAGGGTGGCTCGCCGAATAGCGGCGAGACGGGTGAGGGGTTCTATCCGCGAGTCCTGGCAGTCGGGAATCGCGGATAGAACCCCTCATCCGGCGCTTCGCGCCACCTTCTCCCACAAGGGGAGAAGGAAGAGGCGCGCGCGCGACTTACACCGCCACCTCTTCGCCCAGATACGCGACCGCCGCCTCCAGCCCGCCCTTGCCGTGCGGGATCTTCAGCGCGTTCAGCCCGACCTCAATCACCCCGAGCGTGCCGAGCAGCATCGGCGCATTGACATGGCCCATATGGGCGATGCGGAAGGCTTGGCCGGAGAGATCGCCGATGCCGGTGCCGAGCACAACGCCGCACTTGTCCTTGCAATAGCGTTGCAGCACCGCCGGATCGTGGCCGTTGCTCATCGTCACCGTGGTCACCGTGTTGGAGCGCTCGCTGGCTTCGGCCACGTTGAAGCCGAGCACCTGGCCTTCCGACCAGACCGAGACCGCGCGGCGGGCGGCTTCGCCGAGCAGGCTGTGGCGGCGGAAGGCGTTCTCCAAGCCTTCCTCGTGCAGCATGTCGATCGCCTTGCGCAATGCGAACAACAGATGCACCGGCGCGGTGCCGGCATATTTGCGATAATTCTCGGTGCCCTCGCGCTCGCTCCAGCTCCAATAGGGCGTCGACATGTTGGCCTTCTTGTGCACCTCGAGCGCGCGCGCATTGGCGGCGACGAAGCCGAGGCCGGGCGGCGTCATCAGGCCCTTCTGCGAGCCGGACATCGCAACGTCGATACCCCATTTGTCCATCTCGAACGGCATGCAGCCGAGCGAGGCGACGGTATCGACCATGTAGAGTGCGGGATGGCCGCTCGCCTTGATCGCCTTGCCGATCGCCTCGATGTCGTTCTGCACGCCGGAGGCGGTGTCGACCTGGACCACGACGACGGCCTTGATGCTGTGCTCCTTGTCGCGGCGCAGGCGTTCCTCGACCTCGTGCGGCCGCACCGCGCGGCGCCAATCGCCCTTGAGCACCTCGACCTCGGCGCCCATCAGCGCCGCCGCGTTGCCCCAGCCGATCGCAAAACGTCCGCTCTCCAGCACCAGCACCTTGTCGCCGCGCGACAGCACGTTGCTCAGCGCCGCTTCCCAGGCGCCGTGACCGTTGGCGATGTAGATGTAGGACTTGCCCTTGGTCGCGAACAGCTTCGAGATGTCGCTGAGCAGGCTCTCGGTGAGATCCAGCATCTCCTGGGAGTAGATGTCGATCGCCGGACGGTGCATCGCCCGCAGCACCTCGTCGGGCATCGTGGTGGGCCCGGGGATGGCCAGAAACTCCCGGCCCGCGCGAACGGTCATTGCTGTCGGTCCTTATTGCCAGAGAACAGGATGGTGGGTTGCTGAGTCTCACTTTTACGTGGCGTTGGAGGCCAAGAAAAGCGCGCAAAACGCAGGTCTGGCGTGGTTTTTTGCTTTGAGCATGGTCTTGTCGGAAAATCGCGTCACACTTTTCCAGACCATGCTCTTATCTCTTGGTCTCCCGGCAACCGGCCGCTTCGGCCTCCTCGACCGAGCAGAACCAGCGGGTGCCCTTGCTGATCTTCATCCTGATCTGCGTGTACCAGCGGCTGGTCGGCTGGTGAAAGATGCACTCCCCGGAGCTGTTGACGTTGCCCTTGATGGTGCAGTCCGGCGACGGCGCGACCGGCCCCGAGGCCGAAGCGAGCAGCACCGCGTGCGCGCCGTCAGGCGGCTTGGTCGCGCCGAGGATCGCGGTCTTCTTGTTGCGGACGCGCCAGTCCCACGGCGCGATGAAGGCGCCCTGCCACATCCCTGCCTTGGCCTCCCGCGCGGCCTTTTCATCGGCTTCATAGTCGCGGGACATGTGGGCGTAGGCCAGCGCCCAGCCGTTGCGCACCAGCCATTTCTGGATGTCCTCGCCGCCGACCTCGCAGCGCGCCACCGTGCGGCCGCGCCGGTCGACCGATCTCGGGCGGCAGACCCAAGTCTTGCCCTCGGCGTATCTGGCGAGCTCATCGCGGGCCGCGACGCCGCAAGTCCAGCGCTCGGACTTGGTGTTGAGGCAGAGCTGGTCGATTGCAGGCGCGTCGATGCCGCCGAGCCGGATCCGCGTGGTGCCGATCACCACCGCATCGCCAGCGCGGACCTTTGCCGTGCCGGTGATCTCGGCGGCATCCGCCAGCGAAGGGATGGCGAACAAAGACAGCGCAATCAGGACCTTTCGCAACATGCCCGTCCAGTTGTGATGAAAATCTCGATAGACGGCGCAATTGTGGTCGGCTTTTGGCCGCGCGGCCAGCGCATGCCGAACAGATAGGCTTTCAACTTCCTGTCATTTTGCGACGGTCTCGTAGGGTGGGTTAGCCGAAGGCGTAACCCACCACTGTTCGTATCCGCGGAGGTTAGATGGTGGATTACGCTTCGCTAATCCACCCTACGAGACCCCTCACCCTCGCGCCATCGCCCGCTTCGCCACCGCCAGCCCCATCAGCACGAACGCCGAGGTCACCTCCGGGCCACCGACCAGGATCCGCGTCGGCGTCTTCATCTTGTTCCATTCATAGGCGCGGAACGGGCCGCGGCGGCCGCCTTCACCGAGCCCGGCGACGATCACGTTCAGCGCCGGTGCGAAGGCGCGCGGGTCGGCGCCGAGATGGCCGAGCGCGATCAGCGCCAGCGCGGCGTCGAACACGTTCATCTCGGCCGCCATCAGCTCGCCCTTGACGTAGGACAGCACGCGATGGCGGATGAAATCGAAATCGCCGGCGGGATCGATCGCGGCCTGCGCCGCCAGCGGCAGCGCCAGGAAGGCGGCATAGCAGCGGCCGAAATAGGCGCTGTAGAGCTCCGGCAGATAATAGATGTGCGAGCGCGGATTGGCGAAGGCGCCGCTGGCGGCCAGCCGCTTCTGAAAGCCGATGATCCGGTGCAATGTTGCAAGCCGCGACGGCGTCTCCAGCACCTTCCAGCGCTCAAGGTTGCGGAAGCTTACCTCGAGAATGTCGAGATTGAGCGTCGGATCGAGATCGTTGCCGTAAGGGCGCTCGCCCTTGAGATTGTCGATCCAGGTCGCAACCCCGCCCTCATAGTCGATATTGTCGTTGAGCGGCACGGTCACGCGCGGTTCGTTGACGCCGGCGCGCACCTGATAGCCCGCATAGAAGTCCAGGAGCGGCTGGTCGATGATCGCGTCGGTACAGCCGGCCTGCGTCGCTGCGGAGATCGAGCAGGCCGTGGTGTCGCAATCCGGCACGTAGATGCCGAAACCGAGGTCCTGCTTGATCTGCGCGAAGTAACGGGAGAAGCGCGGATGCGGCGCCGGCGCCAGTGCGGTGACGACGTTGAAGCGCGCGCCGCCCAAGCCCTCGACCTCCTCGCGACTGATGTTGACGCAGAAATCGACCATGTCGGCGATCGCGCGCTCCGCCGCGACCTTGTCGGCCGGGGAGGCGAGCCCGGTCTCGACGAAGCCGAGCAGGGCCTCGATGAAGAACGCGTCGTAATAGGCCGAGCGGTGGCGGATCTGCACCGGCTCCCACATCGGCTCGGCAATGCCTTTCCAGGGCGGATTGACCACGGCGCGCGCGGGCGAGCGCGCGATGAAGACGCGGGCGAGGTTGAACAGCAGCGAGGAATTCTTGTAGCCGCGCGCGTTGAGGCCCGTGAGCGCCATGATCAGCTCGCGGCCGCGGACATCAGGATCGCCGATCAGGTTGAAGGCGGCGTAGGTCGGCAGGAAGCCGTTGCGGCGGTACGAGCCGAGCAGATGCTGCGCGCAATCGCGGATCACGCCGTCGATCTCAGCGCTCTGCGGCATGGTGGCGGTGAACGGCACCGGCGGCGGCTTGGGGTGGTCGAGCGCGATGCTGTCGACGAGATCGGCGATCGGCTGCCCGACCGCCGCCCAGTCGGGCTCGGCCTCGTCGCGGGCCTGGGCGAGGGCCGCGCGCAGCCGCGTCAGCATCCCCTCGTCGCGCAGCTCGGGCAGGCCGGCGCGGCGGAGCAGGATCCGCAGCGCGGGATTGCCGAGGGCGGTCCTGTAGAATTTGGCGAGATGCGGATCGCCCCTGGCCGTATCCGACAATACGGGATCGCAGACGTCGTAAAGCGACGGGCCGTCCTTCCGCGCCGTCAGCGCCCGGCAGGCGGCGCCGGCAAAATAATGAAAGCTCATGAAATACCTGGTCGCGGGGGCCTTGGTCGGGGACATCAGGCACGCTGCCATCTGCGCGCCACCCCCTGCAAGTCGTTGAAAAAGCTACCCGGATTCGCGGGAAAAACAAATGTGATGGAAGTCACGGAAAAGCCGGCACGAAGGCTGCATGATCGCTCTCCGGAAGGCTACGGGGAAGCCGTAAAGGCGGCAATTTGGATCGGAGAATTATCAAGTATATTCAGATGCTTAGTTCAAATTTTGAGCAATCTATTGCCCCAGGGCCTATATCCGGTTAAGGGTTTGTTTGGTGCGGCGCCGCAAATTGCGCGCAATTCGGGGTCACATCCCCGGCCAATCCCTCAAACCTAAAGACGCTATCGCGCTACTCAAACAGTGTGCGCGCGCTTGGTAGGTCTTTGGCACAGGAAACGAAGCGAGATGAATCTAAAGCAGCTCGACCTTTCCAGACGTACGATCGCCCTCGCCGCGGCCCTCATCGGCACGGTGTCGCTGGTGATCGGCGCCCATGCTGCTCTCAACATGCGTGCGATCGATGCCGCCAAGGCGGTCTCGACCGACCAGATCACTGGTTCGATCGGCCAGAGCTCGCGCCTCGCGCTCGTCATCGGCAATGGACATTACCCCGACGCCAGCGCGCCGCTGACGCAGTCGATCAACGACGCCCGTGCGCTGTCCTCGTCCCTGCGCAAGAACGGCTTCGACGTCGACATGGTGGAAGATGCGACCCGCGACGACATGGTCCGCGCCGTGAGCCGCCTGAAGTCGCGGATCACCCGCGACAGCGTCGTCATGCTGTTCTTCGGCGGCTACGGCGTGCAGGCCGGCCGCGAGAGCTACATGCTGCCGGTCGATGCCGTGATCTGGAAGGAAAAGGACGTCCGCCGCCAAGGCGTGTCGATCGAGGGCGTGCTCGAGATGATGAAGGAGCAGGGCGCCAAGGCGAAGCTCGTCGTGGTCGACGCCTCCCGCCGCAATCCCTACGAGCGCCGCTTCCGCTCCTACAGCCACGGTCTCGCGCCGATCAGCGCGTCCGACAATGCGCTCATCCTCACCTCCGCCTCGCCCGGCAAGGTCGTCGACGACGGCAAGGGCGAGCACAGCGTGCTGGTCAGCGAGTTCCTCAACAACCTCAGCAAGCCCGGCAGCGCCGAGAGCGTCTTCAACAAGACCCGCCTCGCCATCTCCCGCGCCAGCGAAGGCGACCAGGTCCCGACCGTATCGTCGTCGCTGCTCGAAGACGTCCGTTTCGGCGAAGCCGGCGGTTAGTTCGCGGCTCTTGTAGGGTGGATTAGCCGAAGGCGTAATCCACCGCTTCTCTCGCGTCAGCTTGGAAAGCAAAGA
>NZ_LAXE01000001.1:405548-434511 GCF_003122645.1 Bradyrhizobium sp. SUTN9-2 | reverse complement strand
ACGTTGCTCCTACTTCGCCGCTTCCGCGCTCGCCATCACGGGACGCACCGGATCGCCTTCGCGCAGCAAGGCACCGGCGCGGGCGACGACGACGTCGCCCTCGCTGAGGCCGTCGCGGACCTCGATATTGCCGCCGGACATCAAGCCGACCTCGACACGCTTGGTCTCGACGCGGTTGCGGCGGATCACCTGCACCACGGTGCCGGCGGACGAATATTGCACGGCGGTCAGCGGCACCGCCACGTTGCAGCTCTGCCCGGTCTTGATCAGCGCGCGCCCGCTCCCATTCAGCAGCAGCCGCTTCTGCGAGGAGATGCCGATGTAGACCATGCCCTGCTGGATGTTCGGCTCGACGGTCGGTCCGATGCGGCGCACCTTGCCGCTGATGTCGCCGCCACCTGGGATCCGCACGGTGGCCTGCTGATTGACCGCGAGCTTGCGCACATCGGTGGTGGCCACGAGGCCGACGAGGTCGTACTCGCTGCGCGCCACGATCGTGAACAGCGCCTCGCCCTTGGCCGAGGCGAAGTTGCCGATCTGCGCGGTCGAGGTCGCGATCACCCCCGCCACGGGCGCGGTGACCTGAAGCGTGCCGCCTTCGGGCAGCGCCAGCCGGGCCAGCACCTGGCCGGCGGTGGTGGTGTCGCCGGCTTCCGCCAGCACGTCCGTGACCTTCAGGCCGGGCCGCTCGGGCCGCACCGAGGTTTCCTCACGCGCGATGATCGTGCCGGTGGCTTCGACGACGTCGGAGAAGCAGGATTTCGCGACCTTCAGCACCGTGACCGCCGGCCCCTTCGGCGCGTCGTCATCGGCGGCACCGGCCGGATGGGGGCTGAGGACGAGCAGGCCGGCGACGGCTGCGGGGCACAGGTTTCGAACAACGGCGCGGGGCAAATGACGCATCGGAAATTCCAATTGGGTAAATTCCACTTGGGCTATGCCTCCAATCGATAGCAGATGGCCGCCGCCCGCACTACGGCCGCGTCGTCCCGAAACAGGACGCCGTGCCGCCGCCGGCAGTCGCGGCAAGCAAGTCTTTGACAAGCAAGTCTTTGATGAGTCGCGGGATTGGAGAACAGGTTCGCTCCGAAGAGCTCGAGTCGCGCGCGGCGGGCGTCAGCGGCGCCGCTCACCCACCGGCTTGCCGCTGGCCCGCTCGATCAGATGCAGCCGCGTGCAGGCCGGACACGACACCGACACGTGCGTGCGATCGCTCGGCTCGTCGGTAAGCCGATGCTGCACGTTCAGGCCCGTCTGGGGGCATTTGAAGACAATCTGCCGGTCCATGACCGAGATATGACGCCAAGCCGGGCCTCGCGAAATTACGGATGTTTACGTAGGTCGGCGATGGCTCCTCACGGCAGTTTCAGGAACTCGACCCAGTTCGGTTTCTTGCCGGTGGGGTAGGATTTCAGCTTGGTCAGCGCGCCGCTGCCCTGGTCGATGGCATGAACCGTCATGCTGTCGGAGAGCTCGCCGACCGCGGCGAGATAGCGGCCGCTGGGATCGACCTGAAAGCCGCGCGGTTGCTTCTCGGTCGGCACGCTGCCGATCGTGGTCAGCTTGCCGCTCGAGCCATCGACCCTGTAGGCGGTGAGCGTGCTGGTGGTGCGCTCGGAAGCGTAGAGGAAGCGGCCGTCCGGCGTGATGTGGATGTCGGCCGCCCAAGGTTTCTTATTAGGCTCTTTTCCCGAAAACCCTTCCGGCAGCGCGGTGGTGCGCTGGATCTCGTCCCACGCGCCGCTCCTGGCTTCATAAGTGAAGGCCGCGACATCGCCGTTCAGCTCGTGGAGGAGATAGACGAACTTGCCGCCGGGATGAAACACGAAGTGCCGCGGCCCCGATTTCTCCGGCACCTTGCGCCCCGGCGGGTCGTTCGGCGTCAGCGTGCCGGTCGTGGCATCGAATGCGAAGGCCAGCACCTGATCGGAGCCGAGATTGGTCGCGAATGCGAAGCGGTTGTCGGGCGAGGGCAGGAAGGCGTGGGCGTTCAGCCCGGTCGGGATCACCTGCTTGGGCTCGCCGGCAACGCCGTTGCCAAGCAGCGGATTCAACGCGACCTTGTTGCCGCCATAGGAGGCGCTGAACAGGAATGTGCCGCTGCGGTCGATGGCGATATGGGCCATGCTGTCGGCGAGCGGTCCGTTGCCGAGATGGCTGAGCTCGCCCGTCCTGGGATCGATCGCAAAGCTCACCGCGAGAGTGGGCTGCGAGCGGATTCCGGCAATCAGCGTACGGTGGTCGGGCGTGATCGCCAGCGGTGTCGAGGAGCCCGGCTTTTCGACGCCCTTGAAGGCGGCCGTCTGCACGAGCGTCATCTCGCCGCTCTCGCTCATCTTGAACACGCTGATGTCGTTGCTGTCGGCATTGCCGACATAGGCGAAGGTTTCGGCCATACCGGCACGGACTCCAGAAATGAGGGTAAGCGAAGCGAACAGGGCGGCGGCGATCGCAGCGCGTGGCGCGCGCGATGCGATGCGTCGGATCGGTCTCGACATCGGTCTCGACATAGACCTCGGCATGGGCTCCTCCTGAAAGCTGGCTCGCGGTATTATCGTTTTTGCCGCGAGCATAGCGGGCGGAGCGACGCCGCACCAAAATCCAATGGGGATCGATCGATGCCGAAATCGCATCGGTCGCGGGATGCCGGGTCAGCGCGCCGCTGCGGTTCGGGAGGGCAGACGCAACCCGGACGGCTGGTCCGGCGGCCCGAGCATAGTCCACACGGTGATCGCGACCAGGGCGGAGGTCATGAGGGTCCAGAGGATGAGTCGTTTTCGCATCAGGCCAATCCATCGGTGCAAGCCGCGAGGCCAAGGGCCGCGTCAGCGATCCTGCACTGCAAAGAGCGGCGGTTCTATGAGGCCGTTCACAGGGCGAAAACGGCCGATGCTGTCGCGAACCAATGCGCTGCGAACGCATTGAACCGACATGTCCCGCGCAAACGATCTCGAAGGCAAGCCCGACATGGGCGGCAAGCATGGCGGTCAAGCCGGCCAGCCCAAGCTTCCGCCGCGCCCGCACGAGGGCGAGCGCGATGCGGACGTCGTGGCAAAGCGCCACACCGGCCAAACCGATCGGGCGGCGCCGCCGACCAAACCAAAATAGTTCCTTGCCGCCGCCCTCGCGGCAGGCCCCGCGCCGGGAACGGCGGCATCGCTCTGCCGTTAGCTCGGGGCGTGAGAGAGGGAAAAGGGAGGCTGGCTCGTGTTTTGGATCTGTTGGAACACCGCCTGGTCGCTGATCATCAGCGGCATCATGGTCGCCACCATCGTCAGCCACCCCGACGCCGAATTCGCCGAAGTGCGGGCGGCCCGACAATCGATGTGAGCTTCTCTTACCTTGCCGAGCCCGTTCCGGATCACGTCATGCTGTCGGGCATGAAGCAGCGGATCTTGGGGCGGCCGTTGACGTAATAGGGCCAGACCATGGTGCGCCCGTCGTCGAGCGCCGTGCCGTTGGCGTCGGCACAACAGGGGTGAGGCCCGACTGTCGAGCGCCGCTCGCGGACGCTTTGACCGCACTCGGCGCCGCCAAGTCTCAACCAGCGGTTGGCGGGCCTTGGAACGCTCTGGGCTTCGATGCGTTCAAGCTGATTGCGTAGGCGCCCGCCTGCGGCACGTCGGGGCTAAGTATGTCGAATGTCGAGGAATTTCCGCTCTCTGCCCGCAAGCTGACCGAATTCGAGGCCCTGGTGGCGGCGGCTCCTGCAGCGCTCGAGGCCATTCCGGGCGCGGTCTATGTCTGCGATAGTGAAGGCTGGATCGTGACCTACAACCGCGAAGCCGCGGAGTTGTGGGGCAGAACTCCAGAGCTTGGTTCCGTCGAGAAGTTCTGCGGGTCCCATCGTCTCTACAGGATGGACGGCACCGTGCTTCCGCATTCGGAGTGCCCCATGGCCAATGCGGTCCGGCTCGGTCTTCCCACGCGCAACACGGAGGTCACCATCGAACGGCCGAACGGCTCGCGGATCACAGCGCTCGTCAACATCCGTCCCCTGCGCGATCACGCCGGCCGCATCCAGGGCGCAATCAACTGCTTTCAGGACGTTTCAGATCGCAAGAAGATCGAGGAAGAGGTTCGTGCAAAGACCAAGGATCTCGAGGACTTCTTCGAGAACAGTGCGGTCGGGCTCCATATCGTGGGTGGCGACGGCATCATTCGCAGGGCCAATCAGGCCGAGCTCGATCTGCTGGGCTACAGCGCCGAAGAGTATATCGGTCACCATGTGGCCGAATTTCACGCGGACGCCCCCGTCATCGGCGACATTCTCCACCGACTGTCCTGCGGCGAAAGGCTGGACCGTTATCCTGCCCGCCTGCGCGCGAAGGACGGCTCGATCAAGCACGTACTGATCACCTCCAACAGTCGTGTCGAGGACGGCAAGTTCGTCAGCACGCGCTGCTTTACAACTGACGTCACCGGGCTGCGCGTGGCCGAGCTGGCGCGCGAGGCGAGCGAGACTCGCCTCGCTGCAACCTACCAAGCGGCCAAGGTCGGCATCGCCGAGGCCGATGAACATGGGCGGCTGCTCCGGGTCAACGATTATCTGAGCGAGATCACCGGGAGATCCCGTGAGGAGCTGCTGGGGATGAGCTTTTCCGACTATACTCATCCCGAAGATTGCGCCGCGGATCTTGCCCTCTATGAGCAACAGGTCCGTGGCGAGATTCCAAGCTACACCTGCCGCAAGCGCGCCCTGCGCCCCGACGGCAGCGTGCGTTATCTCGAGATCTTCAGCTCTTCGGTCACGGACAGCGCGGGACGCTTCCGCTACGGCGTTCGCGTCAGTCACGACGTCACGGAAGCCAAGCGATTGCAGGATCGGATTCGCGAGAGCGAGCAGCATATGCGCGATCTGCTCGAGGCGCTGCCCGCCGCACTCTACACCACCGACGCAAACGGCCGCATCACCTTCTACAACAAGACCGCCGTCGAGATGGCCGGGCGCACGCCGCTGCCCGGCGACGAATGGTGCGTGACCTGGAAGCTCTATTGGCCCGACGGCACGCCTCTGCCGCACGACCAATGTCCGATGGCGATCGCGCTCCGGGAGGGTCGGCCCGTGCGTGGAGTGGAGGCTGTCGCGGAGCGACCGGACGGCACGCGCGTGCCGTTCATTCCCTATCCGACGCCGCTATTCGATTCGGGGGGCAGGCTGATCGGTGCAGTCAACATGCTGGTCGACATCACCGAACGCAAGCGCGCGGAAATGGCGCAAACCCTCCTGATTGATGAGCTCAATCATCGCGTCAAGAATACCCTGGCGATGGTGCAATCGCTCGCCGGCCAGACCGCGCGCCATACCAGCAGTCTGGACGACTTCAATCGAACCTTCGAGGGCCGGTTGCTGGCGCTCTCTCGTGCGCATGATCTCTTGACCGAGCGCAAGTGGCAGGACGCTCCGCTCCAGCGGCTCGTCGAGGACATCACGGCGGCTGTTGCGGAGGATGGCCGGATCAGGATGGAAGGTCCACCCGTCGCGCTCAATGCGCGCTCGGCGCTCAGCTTTACGATGGTTCTCAACGAGCTCCTGACCAACGCGACGAAGTACGGTGCCTTGTCGGCGCCGGATGGGACGCTCTTGATGCGATGGAGCCTGCGGAATGCCGGGCACGGCACCATTCTCGATTATGAATGGGTGGAATCCGGCGGCCCGAAAGTCACGCCGCCCATGCGCCGCGGCTTCGGCACGCGGCTGATGGAGCGCTGTGTCGAGGCGGACCTCGGCGGCGAGTTCGATCTCGCCTTCGAACCGGGCGGCGTGCGCTGTCGCATGTCGATGCCGGTCACGGGCACTGTCGGATCGAATTGATTCGCGCGATCCATGGCTGATCTCTGGATGACAGCATATCGAGCTCGCTTGCGAGCGCGATGGCTTCTTTCACGTCCGGCGTGACGAGCCCTTCACGGAGCCTGCCGACAACAGGCACAAGCAGGTCCGCCGCCTGCTCAAGCTTGTCGGAATCTCGCCAGAGGCGGGCCAGGCTGACGGCTGTCCGCAGCTCCCACGAGCGGGCATTCTGTCCGCGCGCGACTTCCAGCGACTGCACGAACAATTCCTCGGAGTCGGCCGCTGGTCCGGCATGGGCCCGGATGAACTCCCCTTGCAGGCGGTAGATCTCCGCCAGATAGAAGTGATCGCCCGTCCTCTTCGCGACCGTCAAGGCACCATCGAGCGCGCGCAAGGCCGCTTCCGACAGACCGGCCCTCGCATAGCCTTGCGCGAGGAGGCATCTGAACCAGCAACTGGCGAGCCAGGAATTCTGCGCCTCATAACCCTCGACGCCCGTGCGCATTTCGCTCAGACCTGCATCCATGTCCCCGAGCTCGGTCAGCGCCCATCCATGCAGAATGGTGGCCTGTTGCTTCCAATGCAGAAAGCCGTGTTGCGATGAAATGGTCATCGCGCGGCTGGCATAATCTCTGGTGCCCGTGACGTCGCGCAGATGCTGACAAAGGTACGCGCCAAACACTTGCGCGAATGCCAGCGTAAAAGGATGGCGCATTTGCTCGGCATCGGAAATCGCCTGCTCGCTGTGCTGCCGCGCGGTGTCGGGCTGCCCCAGGAACCATAGCAGGTATCCGAGGTACGACATCGACATGACGCCTGGATTGAGGAGCCTTTCCGCCGAACCGCGATGCAGAACCGGATCATCGAGTTCGATGGAGCGACGAAGATGATGTTGCGCCGCCAGAAACCGCCCGCGGTAAAGCATGGTCGCCGCGATCGACCTGTGGGCCTCCACGAGGTACAGGGTCTGCTTCGACAGCAACTCGCTCGGACGTTCCCGTTTGGCGAATTTCAGGAGTGCGGCACTCAGACCGTGCGCCTTGGTCAGGTCAGCCCGAATGAAGTGGTGCATCCAAAGGCCTCTTATCGCCGCTAGCACCTTGTCTTCATCATCGAGCTGCCGTCCGAGCTCGAGGCCTCGGGCAAAATTGTCTTCCACCTCCTGTGTGCCGTAACCTTTGGCAGCGATCAGCGCGTTACCCAGCGCAATGCGAAGCTCCAGCTCCATTTCATCGCGGTCGGGCATCTCGGGACTGCCGAGGACGACCGCTAGGCCACGGCGCAGGTGGCCGATCGCTTCCAAATAGGCTCCCAACCTTGCGGCGTGCCTGCCGGCCTTGATCCAGGAAGCTGCAGCCGGCTGGCTTTGATCGGATTCGGTCAGATGATAGGCGAGAAGCTCCGGCTCGCGCTCGGTCTTTTCCGGATAGTTCTGAGCCAGCACCGACGCGATCCGCGCGTGGAGCCGTCTCCTCTCGCTGCGCAACAGGCTCGCATGCGCTGCATCCTGGACCATCACGTGCTTGAACGAGTAGAGCGCATCCGGCGGATGGCCCAGCCGGACGATCAGCCCTGCCTCCTCCAGGCGATCGAGCGCCGCCTCGATCTGGTCGGCTGGTACGGAGGCGACAGCGTTCAGCATCTCGTAGGAGAACTGCCGGCCGATGGTGGCTCCGATCTGTGCGACCCGCTTGAACGGGCCCAGCCGATCCAGACGCGCCATCAGCGAATCCATCAGCGTCGCCGGGATTGCCAGCGGTCGCCACGAACCGGAGAGCACATAATTTCCCCGTTCCTCGGTCAGAAGGTCGCTTTCGAGAACGGCTTTGGTCAGCTCCTCGACGAACAGCGGCACGCCATCGGTCTTGACGATGATGTCCTCGACGACTTCCTTCGGCATTTTGCGGCTGCCGGCAACCCGCTCGACCAAGGTCGTCCGCTGCTGCCGGCTCAGCCTGTTCAGCACCAGCGTCGCGATGTGAGAGTGAGCGCTCCAGCTCGGCTTGAATTCGGAACGGCAGGTGATGACGACGAGAATGGGCGTGTACTGGACCCGCTCCACCAGCAGATCGATGACCTCCCGGGATGTCGGATCGATCCAATGGGCGTCCTCGAAGGCGATCACCAGCGGCTGATCGTGCGCGAGGCCCAGGAGATGATTGATGAGGGCGGAGACGATGGCGTCCTTTTGCTGCTGCGGCGACAGATCGAGCGGAGGATAGCGGTCCCCGGTCGGGATCGACAGCAGCGCCGCAAAGAGCGGCGTCATCTGCTCGATGTCGCCATGCGCGGCCGCAACGGTCCGCTCGAGACTCGACAGAGACGAGGCCGAAGCATCGTCGCGGTCGAGGCCCAGGGCAAATTTGAGCTGCTCGATGAAGGGATGGAACGCCGTCGAGCTGTAGTAGGGCGAACACTGGAACGAGACATGCCCGTGCCGATCCCCCGCAATCCGCACGAAGATTTCCTGGACGATGCGCGACTTGCCAATGCCCGGCTCCCCGAACAGCACCACGACTTGGCCGTCGCCCGCCTTGGCCTGCTCCCAGCGGCCGAGCAGAACCGTGATCTCGTCGTCGCGATTGACGAGTGGCGTCAGCCGGGAGCCGATGGCTGCGGCAAAGCGGGTCTCCACGCGCGACGGCCGTACCACATGCCACGCCTGTGTTCTTCCGGCTATGCCCTTGAGTGCATGGACCCCGAGATTGCGATAGTCGAACTTTCCCTTCAACAGCGACTGCGTCGACGACGAGATGACCACCCCGTTCGGCGGCGCCAGGCCCTGCAATCGCGCCGCCAGATTGACGGTCTCGCCGACCGCGGAATCGCGCTCCTCGGTCCCCTGGCCGACCAAGTCGCCCACGACCACCAGTCCCGTCGCGATGCCGATCCGGACGGCGGGCGCATGGTTGAGCGCACCCAGCGGCTCGATCGCGGGCGCGGTCGACAATGTCCGCACGATCTCGAGACCAGCCCGCACCGCTCGCTCGGCATCGTCCTCATGCGCCTTCGGGTAGCCGAAATAGACCAGGATGCCGTCGCCGACGAAGCGGGCGGCAAATCCTTCATAGTGTTTGACCACACCCACGCAGGTTTCGCGAAAGCTCGCGATCATGTCACGCACGTCCTCGGGATCGAACTGTGCGGAGAGCGCGGTGGAATCGACCATGTCGCAGAACATCGTGGTGAGCTGGCGACGTTCCGCAACGATTGCCGTAGCGGGCAATGTGTGGCCCGCGGCTGGCGCGGCCATTCCGGAAAGGGACGCCGTTGCACGCTGAAGCCGCTTGCGGTCTCCGAGCGGCAGTCCAATCTGTGCCAGATCCGGTTCGGTCAGGTGGGGCAGGATGTCGAGATCGATGCGATGGCGGACGAAGAGGTCCGTGTATTGGCTGAGCCCAACGCTTTCAAGCCAGTGTCTCAGACGCTCCGTCCCCGTCCTCGACTCATCATTCGGCATGCAGAAATCCCTGGTTCAAATTGCGCTGAGTGGCTCCAAAATGCCTGTGGTTTGCGCTTGGATTGGGACTCGATGCGACTCTTCGTTGCGGCGGCCAATGGAGGCAAACCATCGGTATTTTGAGCGTTTCTTGCCCGCGTCTCGAAAATGAGGCGGATCGGCGGCTCACCATTTCGACGAGCCAGGTGCGCAGAATTCAATGAATTGATAGCTGTCGGTCGCTGATTGTCAAATCGCCGCACGACCTCGAACCAAACACTCAGCGGCGCCGCTTTCCTCGCAGCGGACATCCGGGCCAGACGTGGCGTCGCCGGCTAGGCCGCGACCGCCTGCGCCGCCAGAAGCTGCTTCAGCTTCGTCGCCGGTACCGCCGGGCTGAACAGCCAGCCCTGCATCTGGCTGCAGCCGAGCTGGCGCAGCACCTCGGCTTGCGCTTCGGTCTCGACGCCTTCGGCGGTGGTCGCCATATGGCGCGCGGCGGCCATGCGCACCACGGCCTGCACGATCGGCGAGGAGTCCTCGGACTGACCGATGTCGCTGATGAAGCTGCGGTCGATCTTGATCTTGTCGAACGGGAAGCGGTGCAGATAGCTGAGCGAGGAATAGCCGGTGCCGAAATCGTCGAGCGCGATGCGCACGCCGAGCTCGCGCAGCTGCTGCAGGATCGCCAGCGCCTCCTCGTCGTCGCGGATCAGCACCGTCTCGGTGATCTCGAGCTCGAGCCGGCCCGGCGCGAGCCCGGACTCCGCGAGGGCGGCGGCGACCTTGAGCGCCAGCGTGCGCGAGCGGAACTGGACCGGCGACACGTTGACCGCGATGTGAATCCGTCCCGGCCACGAGGCAGCCTCGACGCAGGCCTGCTTCAGCACCCATTCGCCGATCTCGCCGATCAGGCCGGTGTCTTCGGCGACCGGGATGAACTCCGCCGGCGAAACCATGCCGCGCTCGGGATGGCGCCAGCGCAGCAAGGCCTCGCAGCCGGTGACGACATTGGCGGTGAGGTCGACCAGCGGCTGGTAGTGCACCTCGAACTCGCCGCGTGCGAGCGCCTGGCGCAGATCGAGCTCGAGCTGGCGGCGCTGCCGCGCCTTGGCGTCGTATTCGGGCACGAACAGGCGGAAGGTGCGGCGGCCTTCCGACTTCGCCGCATACATCGCCAGATCGGCGCGCTTGAGCAGATCGTCGAGATTGTCGCCGTGATCGGGCGCGACGGCGATGCCGATGCTGGCATCGGTCGGAACCTCGTGCCCCCTGCAATCCACCGGTGCGCGCAACGCCTTGAGGATGGTTTCCGCCAGTGCCGTCAGCTCGGCCGGATCGGAGGTGCCGGCCTTGACGATGGCGAATTCGTCGCCGCCCAGCCGCGCGACCATGTCGTTGCCGCTGACGCAGGCGCGCAGGCGGTTCGCCACCTGGCGCAGCAGTTCGTCGCCGACCTCGTGTCCGAGCGAATCGTTGACGCCCTTGAACTCGTCGACGTCGATATAGAGGATCGCGAATGGCTTGCCTTGCGCGAGCTCGGCGACGCGGCGTTCCAGATGCCCGCGCAGCAGCACGCGGTTGGGCAGATCGGTGAGGGCGTCGTAATGCGCCAGATGGGCGATGCGCTCGTCGGCGCGGATGCGCTCGGTGACGTCGTCATGGGTGGCGAGCCAGCCGCCGGCAGCGGCCGGCTGGTTCTTGATCTCGATCAGGCGGCCGTCGGCGGTTTCGACGATCGCGCTCTTGGTGCGGCCGACATTGCTCAGGATGTCGTCGCAATAGGCATCGATGTCGCCCTCGAACGAGCCGGTGTCCCGGCGGTGCCGGATCACGTCGCGGAAGTGGACGCCGGGCTTCACCACGGCGACCGAGAGCCCATACATCTCGATGTAGCGGCGGTTGCAGACGATCAGCCGCTCGTCCTGATCGAACATCAACAGGCCCTGCGTCATCGTGTTCATCGCGATGTCGAGCCGCTGCTTCTCGAGCGACAGGCGGTGCGTCACCTGGCGGAAGATCAGAAACAGCGTGAGCACCAACAGGCCGATCGACAGCGCGGCAATGGTGACGAAGAATTTCGTCTGCGTGCGCCAGGTCGCCAGCGTCGCATCGAGCGACTTGGTCGCGACCACGACCAGCGGCTCGCCGGTGAGCAGGCGCGAGGCGACGATGCGGTCCTTGCCGTCGATCGGGCTTGCGAGCTGGGTGGTGACGAAGGTGCGCTCGAACACCGCCATTTGCTCCGGCGTGCCGGTGCGGAAGTTCTGCCCGATCATCGCTTCGACGTGTGGAATGCGGGCGAGCAGCTGGCCGTTCTGGTGGTGCATCGCGATCGAGGAATCCTCGCCGAGCCCGGTCGAGGCGAAGAAGGATTCGAGCTGCTCGGGCGTGATCGCGCGCGAGACCAGCCCGAGGAATTCGCCGTGCGGGCCGGAGATGCGCCGCGCGAACACGATCGCCGGTCCGTTGCCGAACCGGCCGGGCACGACCTCCACCTCCTCCTGTGCGGCCGGATCGTCCTTGAGACGGTTGAAATAGCCGCGATCGGCGATCGAGATATCGGCGACCGGCCATTGCCGCGACGAGTTGATCAGCACGCCCCTGGAATCGAACACATTGGCGCCGGCGACGTCGGACCAGCCGCTGGCTTTCGCGCGCAGCACCTCATGCACGGCGAGCGTGCCCATCTCGCTGCGGAAGATTTCGGCGGACTGGATGCCGTGGCTCTCGAGCTCGGCGATGATGCTCTTCTGCAGCACCGCAAAGTCCTCGAACTGCCGGTCGAAATGCCGGGCGAGCATGCGGACGCCGTTTTCAAGGCTGTCGCGACCGCTCTCGATGGCATTCTGCCGGAAACGGTCGACCGTGAGCGCGGTGCCGATGGCGGTCGCAAGCATCAGCACGAAGCCGCCGGCGATCAGCCACGTCAGCGGCGCTCCGCGCCAACGGCGGAGCAACGCGCGCGTTCGCGCGGTCCATCGGATCGATGCGCCCATCCAGCCCTCCCGTGGGATGCAAGATGCAGCAAAACCGACAAGACCGGGTTACCATTGACGGTTAGGAAAATATGAATCGGAATGGAATCAGAGGGTTGGTTCCATCGTACAGGAGACCGCGGCGAGACCGCAGGACCTTCAGCGCTTGATTTTCCACTTCAAGGCTTCCGCGTTGCCCTTGGCGAACATCTTCGGCACATCGAATTTGCCGGTCTCGAGATCATAGCGGCATTTCCAATCCGCCAGTCCCTTCACCGCGACGTTCTTCGGATGCTTGTCCGTCTCGCCCGACAGCGAGATCAGGAGATAGCGGTTGTTGGGCCAGCTTACGCCGAGCCAGCGATACGCATCTTCGGTGCCCTTCACCAGATTCGCCGTGATGTGATAGTCGAGCTTCATGCTCTTAGTGTCGGGCCGGCTGCGGAAGTAGGCCCAGGCCAGATCGCCGAGCGACGTCTTGGTCGCGTTGACGAAGCCGCCATTCTCGAAATGATAGAGAAAGAGGTCTTGCTCGCCCGAGCCGGTCTTCTGCATCCGCACCAGCCATTGCGAGTCGGCCGTGAAACGGAAGCCGGCCGGATAGCCTTGCTCGGGCTTCAACTCGCGCATCTCCCCGCCGCGTCGCGACCAGACCTGCCACTTGAGGTCGAAATCCTCGCCCTCCCTCATATACTGCTCGAGCCTGGTGGCGCCGTCGGGGGAGGTCAAGGCGAGATCGGCATCGTCGGAGAGCGTGAAGCCGGGCGGGGCGGCCAAGGCGGGTGCAGCGGCCAGCGTCAGAGCAACCGCCAGCGATCGCGCGCCACGGGAGAATACGGTCACGGGAGGAATTCCCTTGAAGAATGCCGCCAGGCGGCCTTGATACTTGGACACCCGCGTGGTCGCGCCGGTTCATCCCGCGCGCCTGGACGGAAGCATAATCCTATCGACAGTCTTGCTGCGGCAGCCAAATCGGCGCACCTTGCCGGCCTCGGCTGATTTGCCACCCAAGGTCCTTTTCAAATGATCACCGCCTCCAAGGCCTTCATTGCCTTCTGTCTGCTCGCGCTGGTCGGCACCGCGCTGGTGATCGGCCCGACTGAGCTGCGCCGCCTGCTGCCTGATGGGACGAAGGTCACCGTCGCCGCCAAGCCGGAGGCCAAGGTCGAACCCCAGGTCGGAGCCAAGGTCGAGCCCAAGCTTGAAGCCAAGGTCGAGCCCAAGGTGGAGTTCAAGCCTGAGTCCAAGCCTGAATCCAAGCCAGAGCTGAAGCCGGAACAGCCGAAGCTCGTCGACAGCGCGCCGCCTGCACCCGAGCCGAAGGCGGGCGCGCTGGCCGAGACCCAGAAGCAGGTGGCCGCGCTCGGTGACCTCGTGCCGGTCAAGCCGCCGGCGCCGGCTGCAGATGCCGGCCCCCGTTTCGACGTCGCCCGCATCGACGATCACGGCGAGGCGGCGGTGATTGCCGGCCGCGCCACGCCGGGTGCGCGGGTCGAGCTGCTGCGCGACGGCAAGCCGCTCGACAGCGTGGTCGCCGACGCCTCGGGCCAATTCGTGATGACCCCGCCGCAGCTGCCGGCCGGCTCATATGACCTGACGCTCCGCGCCAGGGCGCCGGACGGCACGGTCACCGAATCCGGCCGGACCATGCCGGTCACAATCGCCGCGGCGGCGCCGCCGCCCGTGCGCATGCCGCCGGTTGCGAAGCAGGAGGCCAAGCCGGCCGAGAAGCCCGACGACAAATCGGATGTCGTCGCCGCGCTGCCGTCGGCCTCGCCGCGGCTGGCGTCGGTGCCTGAGAAGCAAGCGGCCCGGCCGAAACCCAAGGCCTTCGCGCAGGCGCCGAGGGCCACCGTGGTTGCATCGGCCTCGCCGGCGGAGGCGCTCACCGCCGCGCCGGCCGAGGCCGGCGGCAGCCGGATCATCGCCCGCGGCGATAGCCTGTGGGCGCTCAGCCGGCTCGCTTACGGCGACGGTTCCCGCTACGCCGTGATCTTCAACGCTAACCGCGACAAGATCCAGAATCCCAACTTGATCTATCCCGGCCAGACCTTCGTGATGCCGCAAAAGGCGGAGTGACACGGCACGGCCGGCGCGTTGCGACGCATTGTCCTGTGTCTCTCTGGAACATTCGGTTCCCTCGCGCGTCTTCGTGATGCGACGCATTGCGCACTTGGCGCGGGTGGGAGGGCCAAGACGTGGCCGTACAAGTCGTGGCCAAACAAGACGTGGCCAAACAAGACCTGGCCAAATTGGTCGTCAGGTCAACGATCATGCCGGGACGCATGGGATTGGCGCTGGCTGGCGCGGTCCTGGTGGTTGCAGCAGTGCTGCTGCCTGACAGAGCCGAGGCGCAGTTCGGCTTGCGCGGCGGTCCGGTCGGGGTTGCGCGCTTCGCGGTCGGCCACGTGATCGGCCTGTCGCGCCTGCGCCATTCCCGCATGGCGGTGCGCGGCGGCCGCTACCGCTCCGCGGCGCTGAGGTCGCAGGACCCGCGCGGGGCCGACCGCAGCCAGCTGTCGAACCCTTACGTGATGCGTGCGGCCCTCACGGCGCAGGCTGCGCTGGCGGGCTGGCAAGGCGGCCGCCGCCCGCAGGGCTGGTGGCGTCATCCCGATGGCAGCTATGGCTGGGTCGGCCCGGTGTTCTGGCCGTTCGCCCATGACGATCTCACCAATGCGATCGTCTTCGGCGACACCACCAGCCTCTCGCTCTACGGCTACGGCGATATCTATGCCGCGCTGTTCACGCCCTATGCCGCCACCGAGCTTGCCGCCTACACCGTGCCGCAAGGCCGTCGCGCGCGAAAGGTCCCGACCGCGGAGACGCTGTGCGAGGCCAGCGACACCGGCGGCCTGCCGGTCGAGCGCATCGCGAGCGCCGTTGCACCGAACGAAGCTCAGCGCACCGCGCTCGACGAGCTCTCATCCGCCTGGAATGCCGCGCGCGACACCATCCGCACCGCCTGCCCGGCGCAAACGCCAGGGAATGCGGCGGAGCGCCTCGGCCTGATGCGCGAGCGTGTCGAGGCCATGATCAAGGCCATCGACACCATGGAAGCGCCGTTGTCGAAATTCGTCGGCCTGCTCAATGACGACCAGAAAGCCCGGCTCAACGCCTTAGCCAATGAGCGTCGCGCCGCGCTGGCGTCCTACCAGTCCAAAAACGCTGACAAGAACGCGGGCAAGGACGCATCCAAGGACGCACAGGCGGCCAAGGCCTGCCAGGCGGACTACGATCCTATTTCCGACGAGAACGCGCAGCGCCAATACGAGCAACTGCTCCAGCAGCAATGGCCCGCCGCCGACACCGCCACCACGCTCCAACTCGACGAGGTCGCCCGCGCCCGCTTCGAGGTGCTGCAGGACACCACGCTCCGCACCATGCAGACGCTCAGCGCCTGCCCGACCGAGCCGGCCGCAACCCCGCAGGCCCGCCTCGCCGCCGTGAAGACGCGGCTGCAGACCATGCTGCAAGCCGTCGGCGCCATCGCCGACGCGCTCGACGATTTCCAGGCCGATCTCAGCGACGAGCAAAAGGCCGGATTCGAGGCAATCGGGCCAAAGCGAGGGGCGTGAGGGGACGCCAGCTTGGAATGCCATCATATCTCCCTATGATATGCAGATAGGGATGCACATCACGGAGGGTGCTGGTGCTGGTTTCCAAATGGGGCAACAGCCTCGCAGTGCGCCTGCCCAGAGCGCTAGTTGATGAACTCGGCCTCAAGGAGGGCGACGAAATCGATATCGTGGCCACTCGCAAAGGCGCGATCGAAATCGAGACCAAGGCGGAGCAGCGTCGGCGTGCGATCGAGAACATGGAGGCGCGCAATTGGGCGGCCTTGCCCGCCGGCTACAAATTCGATCGGGACGAGGCGAACGAGCGGTGATCGCGTTCTTTGACAGCGGTGATTTGGGACCTTCAGCGCGGCCGCAGCATCGGCGGGCTCACCATCGTCAATCCGTTCCTCGGCATGGCTCCGTGAACGCTCGCCTCATCGCAAAGTCCGGATCCTTGCGCGGCTTCCAGGATCACCCGCACGCCCAGTCGAACTTCATGTCCTTGAAGTCGAGCTGCGCGTTGCCGCCGCCGAAATTGTAGCCGCCGAAATATTCCTCGAACTCGATATAGAACGGGCTCATCTCCGGCACGGCCTGGCAGGGCCGCATGGTGCCGCCGAGGTGGTTGTGGGCGTGATCCTTGGCCCAGTCGTGCAGGCGGAAATTGTCGCGGCCCGGCTTGCCGCCGACATAGTAGTAATATGGCTGATAGCCGGTCGGCGGATTTTCGCGCACGTGCTCATCCTGCGGGCCCTTGCCGGCGTTGGGATCATCAGCGCGCGGCGACAGCGCGATCGCGCGCGTCTCGCTGAGATCGGCACGCGGCGGGGCTGCAAACATCTTCTTGGCGTAGCTAGGTGCGGCCTCGAAGAAGGCGCTGGCACCGCCGACATCGAGCCAGCGCGGCCGCTCCACCGTTGCCAGCGCAAGCGGCGCCGGCGGCGCGGCGAACGCGCCGTCATATTCGGCCTTCGTCAAGAGCAGCGCGGCATAGGCGTAGTCGAGAATGTCGGTCATGCGCGACAGCCGCGGATGCGACGGCCGCGCCAGCACCGCCTCGCGAATCTCGGGATCGTCGGGCGCGCCGCCGTCATTGTGATCGGGCGCCGTGGCGAAGAACGACAACGCGACGATGTCCGCGCCATGCACCCGGTAATCCTCCGGCAGCTTTAGCGTGAAGCCGTGCATCAAGGGATAGCCGGTGACGGGATCGAGCGGCCATTGCTCGGATGCAATGCCCGGCGGCAGCCCAAACACCCAGCCCTGATCACGCGCGCGATCCGCGGGCCGGTCCAGCATCTGCAAATCATAGGCACGCGAAGGCAGGGCAAGCGTCACGGGGTGTCTCCCACGAAATCAGCCTCGCCGTTGAGGCGAGGGTTGGTCGCGGGGAGGAGGGATGTGGTTCGTGAGAGGGGGCTGGGATGCTGCCAATCTGTCGGTGTTTTGCCCGACGTGTCAAATTGCGCGGCACGCGGCCGAGGCCTGCCGTAAGTCATTGATCCCAAAGCCCCTGCCTACTGTGCATGGGGTTGTTTTCGCAGTTTTGTTTGCGGCTACCCCCTCCGCCGCACCGCCGTGGCATCCACCACGTTCTCGACCTCCTCGCGCCAAGACAAAATCTCCATCGCCAGCACGGGGTGATTGAAGCCCTTGAGCTGGAGATCGTCGAGGGCGCGGGCTTCGACGAAAGGCTCGACCATGCCGTAGACGCGGCGGCTGACCACGATCTGGTTGGGCTTGGCTTCGCTGCAGAGGCGGGAGGCGAGGTTGGTGACGCTGCCGATCGCGGCATATTCCAGCCGCTGCTCGAAGCCGACCTGGCCGAGCGTGGCATAGCCGAGCGCGACGCCGATGCCGAAGCCGAGACTATGACCGCGGTTGCGCCAGCGCTCGGTCAAGGGGCCGATCGTGTCGCGCATCTCCACCGCCATCTTCACCGCGCGCTTGGTGTGGTCCTCGAACTGGATCGGCGCGTTGAACAGGATCATCACGCCGTCGCCGGCATATTTGTCGAGCGTGCCCTCGTACTTGAAGATCAGCTGGCCGAGCGCGGCGTGATATTCGCGCAGCACGTTCATCGCCTCTTCCGGCTCGGTCGCTTCCGTGAACGCGGTGAAGCCGCGCAGGTCGCAGAACACCACCGTTACCTCGCGGCGTTGGCTGGTGAGCAACCCCTCGGGGCTGTCGGAGGAGGCGATCAGCTGCGCCACCTGCGGCGCCAGGAAACGCTCGAGCTTGCGGATGCGCTCGATCTCGCCGAGCTGGGTCCTGACGCGCTCCTCCAGCGACTTGTTCCAGTCCTTGAGCTGCTCGGTCTGCTCGCGGAGCTTGTCGGCTTGCGCGCGCACGGTCGTGTTCGCCGCCTCCAGCGCGTGGCTCTTGTGGTCGACCTCGGTAAACAGCTGCGCATTGCGCATCGCCAGCACGGCCTGGTTGGCGAAGGTGCGCATCAGGCCGATGATGCTGGGCGCGAACGCCCCGGTGGCGCGGCGCAGCACCACGAGCGAGCCGAGCGTGCCCTGCTGGTCGATCAGCGGCACCACCAGCACCGAGTTGAAGCCGGCCGCGAGCGCGGCCTCGCGCAGCGGCTGCTCGGCGGCATCGCCGAGCTCGGCCAGCGCGATCGGCTCGCCGCTGTCGGCGGCATCGCTCAGGATGTTGCCGCCTTGGGCGATGGTGACATGCGCGCCCTCGGCGGATTTGTCGATGCCGTTGGCCTCGACCAGGTTGAAGCGGCGTGTCTCGGCGTCGAAGCCGTAGATCAGCACCGCATCGGCACGGGTGATCTCGATGGCGCGGGCGGCGATGGTTGCAAGCACCGCGTTGAGATCGAGCGAGGAGGCCACCGCGCGGCCGACCTCCTCCAGCACCTTGAGCTCGTGGATCGACTGCGCGAGATCGCGGGTGCGCTCCTCGACCTTGCTCTCCAGGTTCGAATAGGTCTCCTGGATCTGGTCGGCCATGCGGTTGAACTGCCCGGCGAGGTCTTCCAGCTCGTCGGAGGTGTGCACGTCGATGCGGTGGCTGAAATCGCCTTCGCCGAGCTTATGCGCACCGTCGCGCAGCGCCGTGATCGGGATGATCATGCGGCGGGCGAGCAGCGTGCCGGCGAGGATCGCGACCATCAGGCCCATGCCGATCAGAAGCGCGATGCGCACCAGCTGGTCGCGGATCGGCATCAGGGCCTGCGTGGTCGGCTGCTCGAACAGCACGCTCCAGCCGAGCTTCGGCACGATGCTCGCGGCGCTCATCACCGCATGGCCGTTGAAGTCGGTGCCCGACGTCTCGGCTTCGTGGCCGGGCGCGATCGCGGCCGCCACCTGCGGCAGTTTGGAGAGGTCCTTGCCGATCTCGGGCCCTTTCGATGACGTCGCCAGCACCCGGCCGCGCGGATCGACGACATAGGCGAAGGCGGCCTTGCCTACTTGCGCGTCGGACAGGAAGTCGGAGAGGAAACCGAGGTCGATCTCGGCCACGGTGACGCCGGCATTGAAGCCGGAATGCGCCACCGAGATCGACATCAACGGCGTCCGGTCGGCGAACCAGGCCGGCGCGTAGGTGACGCCGCGGGCGACGGCGTCGGTGAAGCGCACGTCGCGGGAGAGGTCGGCATTGCCGCCGGTCGTGGTCGATTGCCTGGAGACGCGCAGCACCTCGCGGCCGTCGCCGTTGAGCTGGAACAGCTGGTTGACGACGGAAACCTGATGCAGCAGCGACGCATAGTCGGCGCGGCGCTTCTCCAGCGTGTCCTGGCTCGCGCGCGTCACCCAGCTGATCTGGCGGTCGAGCTCGGAAATCGCCTGCTCGATGCGCCGGGCGGCCGCCTGCGCCTTGTCCTCCAGGCCGTCGGTCAGCTGTGTCCGCGTCGCGCGGTAGGAGATCCAGGTCTCCATCGCCCCGTTGACGGCAAGGACGAACACGACGAGGCCGACGAGGGAGACGACGTATTTGGCGAACAGGCCCTCGCGCAGAGATCGTGTCTTGTCGTTCGCTCCTGCCATCCCGATCCTCTCGCGCCGCCACTGACGCTGCGCGCTATGGGCCGTACAGGCCCTTCCAAGCCGTTCTAGCACAATTTGGACCGAAGGGCCGTCGCGCGGCCGGGGACCGGCCGGTGTGGTTACCCCCTGTGGCCTCCTGGGCAGGTGGACGGGCGGGATGGTCGCAGCCCGATCTGTTCGAAGGAGGGAGCTTAGCGGTTGAAGAGCTGCCGCAGCACGTCGTTCATTGGCTGACTGTCCTGCTGCGCGGCCGGCGGATCCTCCAGGGCGGGGGCCGCAGGGGAGGCCTGCGGCGCCGGCGCCGAGGGCGTTGCCGGCAGGCTGCGGTTGCGCCCGGTGCCGGTGCCAGTGCCGCTCCCCGCGCCGCTGGAGAGACCCTGCTGGATCAGATTGCCGATCGCCTCCCCGAGCGGGCCGCCAAGCAGATTGTTCTGCCCCGGTTGCTGGCCTTGCGGATTGGCATTGCCGCCCGGCGCGACGGTGCCACCAAGGCCGAGGCTGCCCAGGATGTTGCCGAGCCCGGCGCCGTCGGGGCCGAACAGGCCCTTGCCCATCTCGCGCAGCTTGGCATAGGCGGCGTCGGGATTGTCCAGCATGCCGGCCATGTCGGGATAGATCCGCGGCTGCGACCAGGAGCCCTGGATCATCACGGGAATGCCGAAGCCGACCGGCTCGGAGGTGCGGCCCTGGCCTTCGGTCGTCATCACGAGCTTCGGCTCGACGCGAAAGCCCATCATCTTGGTGTCGAGCGCGATGGTGCCGGCGCCGGTGACGCGCACCAGCGGCCCGATCAGGTTGAGATCGGTCGTCACCGCCTGACCCTTGTCGATGCGGAAGGAGGCCGAGAGCTGCGACAGATCCGTGCTCTGCTCCTGGCTCGGGTCCTGGTTTCCGTTCTGGTTTCCTTGCCAGCCGGAGAGCGTGCTCGTCGTCAGCGAGCGGATCATCTGCGCGACATTGATGCCGCGGATGGCGCCGTCCTGGAAATTGACGAAGGCCGTCCCTTGCATGTTCGCCATCAGCGCGCGCTGGCTGTTGCCGGCGCTGCGCAGGGCGAGCTTGGCCTGCAGCTTGCCGTCGATGCGATCGAACTCGGCAAGGCTCTGGAGCAGCGGCAGCGCGCGCACGCCGACGAGGTCGGAATGCATCGCAAAGCTCGGCGCGCCGGTCGTCGCGTCCAGGATCACCTCGCCCGAGACCTGGCCGCCATAGGCGCCGAGATTGGCCGTGCCGGCCTTCAGCACGCCGCCGGCGAGCTTGGCGTCGAGCGCCAGCGGCGCAATGCGCGCATCGCCGATCACGGCCTCGTTGGCGGAGATCCGCACTTGCGCATCGACATAGTTGAGCCCGGCCACGTCGATCGGCGCGTTGCTCCAGGGCTGCCCGGACACGCTTTCCGGCGATTTCGCCAGCGGCATGGCGAGCCGCTGGAAGTCGAGATCGACCTTGACCAGCGGCTTGCTCGCGATGTCGACGGAAGCCCAGCCGTTGAAGGCGCCATCGCCGAGCCTGCCGTTCACGCCGTTGATCATCACGACATTGCCGCTCAGCCGCATCTCGGCCTGGCCGGTGAGCTGGGACTTCAGCACGCTGGGCATGTCGACGGCGAAATCCACATGAAACGCCGGCCGTTCGGTCGGCGAGGCCGCCTTGATGTCGAACTTGGTCGGGTGATCGCCGACACGCGCGGTGCCGGTGATATTGACCTTGCGGTCGCGGTCCAGGGTCGCGTCGGCGTTGATGGCGCTGATGCGGCCCTCGACACGGTCGCGCAGGCGCGAGAATGCCACTTCGCCGTCGGTGACCTTGATGCGGTCGATGGTGGCGCCTTTGGTGTCGAGCGCGAGCGGCTTCGCAGGCGCGGCTGCATTCGGCAGGCGTTCGCGGAGCAGCGGCTGGTAGAGCACGGGATGGGTGACGACGAGCTCGCTGATCTCGGGCCTGCCGGACCACACGCTCACGAGCGACATGTCGGCCTGCACGCGATCGATCGTCAGGCGGGTGATGCCGCTGCGGTCCTTGGGGTCGGCCAGCGTGAGGTCGTTCAGCGTGACGTTCAGCGTCGGCCATAGGCTGATCTTGGTGGTGCCGTCGATCGACAGCCGATAGCCGGTCGCACTCTCGAGGCGCGAGGCGATCGTCGAGGTCAGGAAGCCCGAGGGGATCCCGACCACGAGCAGAAGTGCGATCACGACGATGACGGCGGCCAAAGCCCCGCCGACGAATTTCAATGCTCTCATGTCGACTTTCCAGCAACGGACAATCCGCGCCGAACCCGGCCGATCACCCGTCCTTTGCGCCCGGAGTTTATCCCCGGACGGGAAGCGGCTCCAAGCGCGTAAAAATAGTCAGGGGGTGCTGCAAAGTTATGTGACTTATGACACACTTCTCCGGCGCTGTTTTACGCGATCCTGAGGTTGATGGTTTCAAGCGATTTGCCAAGACGATTTGCCAAGAGACGATGACCAGGACGTTCACAAGGACATTGACATGAGCAAGCAGGCCGAATTTGCGGTCATCCTGAAGATGAACCCGATGTTCGCCGATCTTGGCGCAGACGAGCTCCAGCGGCTGTCTAATCTCTGCCACACCCAGCATTTGGCCAGCGGCGAGGTGCTGTTCCAGAAGGGCGATCCCGGCAATGCGCTGTTCGGCGTGCGCCGCGGCCAGGTCCGCATCGAGACCGGCGCCGCCGACGGCAGCCGGCTGACGCTGAACTTCATGGGGCCGGGCGACCTGTTCGGCGAGGTCGCGGTGCTGGACGGCCAGAACCGGACGGCGGACGCGACCGCGGGCGAGGCCAGCGAATTGTTCGTGCTGCGGCGCGAAGACTTCCTCGGCTTCCTCGAGCGCGAGCCCAAGGTCGCGATCAAGATCATCGCGCTGCTGTGCCAGCGCATCCGCTGGCAGAGCGAGCGCATGGAAGAATCCATGCTGCAGCCGCTGCCGGTGCGGCTGGCGCGGCGGCTCTGCGCGCTCGCCGCCGATTTCGGTTCCGAGGTCCACATCTCGCAGGAGCAACTCGGCGTCTTCGTCGGCGCCGCCCGCGAAAGCGTCAACCGCCAGCTCCAGGCCTGGCGCAAGGAAGCGATCCTCGATCTCCAGCGCGGCCGCATCCTGCTGCGGAACATGACCAAGCTGACCGCGATCGCGCGAAACGAGTAGGGCGAGCAGTTTCACTCTTGCTCGGCGGGTGGAGACAGATCGACGGCTAGATCCTCGGCGAGGAACGCCGCGTATCGCAATGCCTCATCGATGTCTTCGCGCTCGAAATACCGATATTCATTGAGGATCGATTCGCGCGTCTCGCTGGCCGCCAGCAGGCCGAGCAGCCGCGCAACCGGAAAACGCAGCCCGCGAATGCAAGCTTTGCCAGTGCAGACGGCAGGGTCCATCGTGATGCGCGCGAAGGCCATGCCATAGGCTAGCGGACGCAAACGACTTGCGCCACCTGGGCTTCCAAGCTGGCGTGGACCCTACTCCGCCGCGGGCCGTGCGACGCTCGTCACCGCCGGCCTGGCTTCCGCCTCCGCAGCCCCATGATGGTCCGTCTCCGCATCCTCGCTGTGCACGATCAGCCGCTTGGCGAAGCGCCAGATCAGGGCGCCGAAATCGTCCATCACCATGAACATCGCGGGCACGAACACCAGCGACAGGAGGGTCGAGAAGATCAGGCCGCCGATCACCGCGAGCGCCATCGGCGAGCGGAATTCGCCGCCGGCGCCGACGGCCAGGGCGCTCGGCATCATGCCCGCGGCCATCGCGATCGTGGTCATCACGATCGGACGGGCGCGCTTCATGCCGGCGTCGATCATGGCCTCCTCGCGCGGCGTGCCGGCCTTGATGGACTCGATGGCGAATTCCACCAGCATGATCGCGTTCTTGGTGACGATGCCCATCAGCATCAGGATGCCGATCCACACCGGCGTGGTGAGCTGCTTGCCGGTGACGAGCAGGGCCGCGATCGCGCCGCCGATCGAGAGCGGCAGCGAGAACAGGATGGTGATCGGCTGCAGGAAGGTGCCGAACAGCAGCACCAGCACCGCATAGACCATCATCAGCCCCGCCGTGATGGCGGTCGCAAAACCCTCGGACAATTCGTTCAGGCTTTCGGCGTCACCCGAGGGCGAGACCTTCACGCCCTTCGGCAGGGTCTTCATGACCGGCAGGTCGTAGATCTTCTTGGTGGCATCGCCGAGCGCGGCGGAGCCGACGAGGTCGGCGGCAACGGTCGCCTGCCGTTCGCGATCGTAGCGGCCGATGCTGGTCGGACCCTGGTCGAGCTTGACGTCGGCGATGACCGAAAGCGGCACGCCGCCCTTCTCGCCGCGCTCGCCGAGCGGCACGCGGAGCTGCTCCAGCGTCTTCAGATCGCCGCGGGCGGCGTCCTCGAGCTGCACGCGGATCGGCACCAGGCGGTCGCCGACGTCGAACTTGGCGAGTGCCGGTCCGACGTCGCCGATGGTGGCGACACGGATGGTCTGCGACAGGCTTTCGGTGGAGACGCCGAGCCGTGCGGCGAGATCGGCGCGCGGCTCGATGCGCAGTTCGGGGCGCTCCAGCGAAGTTTCGGAGATGACGTTGGCGATGGTGGGAATGCGCTTCATCTGCGTCGCAAGCTCGCTCGCGACGTTGTTGACGATGTTGGGGTCGACGCCTGTCACCACCAGCGAGATCGCGCGCAGGCCGTTCTCGTCCAGGAACCAGAAGCGGATATCGGGAACGTTCTCCAGCTCCTGGCTGATGGAGAATTCGAGCTCGCGCTGGGTGATGTCGCGGCTGTCCTTGGGTGTGTAATTGATGATCAGGGCGGCGCGGCGCACCTCCTGGGTGCCCGGCGGGACGCGGCCGCCGTCGACGAAGATGCTCTTGACCTCGGGCCGCTTGCGCAGGCGCGCGACGATGTCCTCGGTGACCTTCTCGGTGTAGGCGAGCTGGGTGCCCGGCGGCAGCTCGAGCGCAAGCAGCGAGCGCGCGCTGTCCTGGGCCGGCAGGAAGCCCTGCGGCAGCAGCGTGATGCTCCAGATCGAGGCGGCGAAGACGCCGAGGCCGATCAGCACCGTGACGAAATAGTGCTTCACCGACCAGGCCACGATGCGGTGATAGGAGCGCAGGATGAGGCCGGGCGGCGGCTCCTCGTGCGTGCTGTGCTTGAGGAAATAGGCGGCCAGCACCGGCGTGACGAAGCGCGCGGCGAGCAGCGAGAAGAACACCTGCACCGAGACTGTGATGCCGAACTGCTTGAAGAACTGTCCGGCAATGCCCGACATGAAGCTCGCAGGCGCGAAGATGGCGATGATGGTCAGCGAGATCGCGATGACGGCGAGGCCGATCTCGTCGGCGGCCTCGAGCGCGGCCCGGTAGGGCGACTTGCCCATGTTCATGTGCCGGACGATGTTCTCGATCTCGACGATGGCATCGTCGACAAGAATGCCGGTCGAGAGCGTGATGGCGAGGAAGCTGACGAGGTTCAGCGAGAAGCCGAGCAGGTCCATCGCCCAGAACGCCGGGAAGATCGACAGCGGCAGCGAGATCGCGGCGATGATGGTGGCGCGCAGGTCGCGCAGGAACAAGAGCACGATGATCACGGCGAGGATCGCGCCTTCGAACAGGGTCGAGATCGCCGCGTGGTAATTGCCGTTGGTGTATTCGACCGAGGTGTCGATCACCTTCAGGTCGACGTCGGGATAGGCGGCTTTCAGCGCGTCGATGCGCTTCTGCACGGCCTCGGCGACCTTCACGTCGCTGGCGCCCTTGGAGCGCTTGATGCCGAGCGCGACCACCGGCTCGCCGTTGAAGCGGGCGAAGGTTCGGCGGTCGGCGATGGTGTCGGTGACGGTGCCGAGATCGTCGAGCCGGACCTCGCCGCCGCCGAACAGCGGGATCATGGTGCCGGCGAGATCGCCAAGCGTCTTGGCGCCGGCGAGCGTGCGGATCGCCTGATCGTTCTTGCCGATCTCGGCGCGGCCGCCGGCGACGTCGACATTGGTGCCGCGCAGGCTCTGGCTGACATTGACCGCGGTCAGGCCCATCGCCTGCAGGCGATCGGGATCCAGCGAGACCAGGATCTCGCGCTCGACGCCGCCGATGCGCTCGACCTGGGCGACGCCGCGCACGCCCTGCAGCGCGCGCTTAACCACGTCGTCGACGAAATAGGAGAGCTGCTCCGGCGTCTTGCCGGGCGAGATCGCGGCATAAGTCACGATCGGCAGGCCGATGACGTCGACGCGCTGGATCAGCGGCTCGGTGACGTTCTGCGGCAGGTTGGAGCGCACGCGCGTCACCGCGTCCTTGACGTCGTTGAGCGCGCGATCGGTGTTGGTCTCGAGCGCGAACTGGATCGTGGTGACCGACAGGCCATCGGTGATCGACGAGGTGATGTGCCTGACGCCCTCGACGCCGGAGACCGCGTCTTCAACCGTCTTGGTGACCTGGGATTCCAGTTCGGCCGGTGCGGCGCCGAACTGCGACACCGCCACCGAGATCACGGGGATGTCGGCCGAGGGCAGCCGTGTGATCGCAAGCTTGGTGAAGGACACCCAACCCAGCACCAGCAGGATGATGGAGAAGACGACCGACGGCAGCGGATTACGGATCGACCATGCCGAGATATTGAGAGCCATCAGCGTACCCGCGTGCGATCGAGTTCATCGGCGAACATGGTCTTGATCTGGTCGCCGTCATGGAGCGAAGAGCCGGCGTCGGCCACGACGATTTCGCCGACCTGCAGCCCTTCCAGGATTTCCGTCGCGCTGTCGGACGACAATCCGACCCGCACCTTGCGTGTCTCGACGACATTGCCCTTGACGACCTGCACCGTGAGGTGATCGATCGCGGTCTTCGGGATCGAGACGCCGCAGCTTCGCTTGGCGTCGATCGAGGCGCGAGCGAACACGCCGACCTTGAGCGAGGGGTTGTTGGCGACGCTGATGCGGACCCGCCCGAGTTGCGTGGCGCGGTCGATCTCGGGTGCAACCAGCCGGACCCGCCCGATCAGGTCGGGCGCATCGTCGCGGCTGATCCGCACGGTGGCGCCGGAGGTGAGCTTGGACATGTGCACCGCCGGAACCTGGGCGTCGAGCTCGATCTCGTTGTTGACGGCGATGCGGAACATCGGACCGGCCTGCGGCGAGGCCGGCGCGCCGACGATGGTGCGGACTTCGGTGACAAGGCCCGGCGCGGGGGCTTTCAGCGAGATCGGGCCTTGCGGGCCGGGCCGCTGCGGCTGGCCCGGAATCTGCGGCGGCGCGGTCAGGCGCGCTAGCTCCTGATTGTCGGCGACGATCGTGCCCTCGGTGACCAGGAGGTCGGTGACCCTGGAGCCTTCCTGATCGGCAACGACCACCGCCTCGCGGCGCGGTACGAAGAAGCCGGTCACCCGCACCAGATCGGAGAAGCAGGCATTGGTTGACTTCGTCACGATGACGAGCGCCTCGCTTTGCGTCTCCTTCGGCTCGGGACGCTTGCGATGCTCGAACAGATAATAGCCGATGCCGAGCGCGGCGACGAACAGCACGGTTCCGGCCGGCTTGAGGTATTCAGTCAAATTCATCGCCGGATCATCCTGACCTGGCTCACGGCCATCCGCGCGAGGCCCAAACGGAGCGCTTTTCTGACATGAAGCGGCGTCCCGCAAGGCTGCGGGACGCGCTTTGGAAACGAGACCTTACACGACATCACGACTTGTCACTGGCAATGGATTCGTCGTGCTCACTTCGATGCGGTGGTCTTGTTTTCCATGTTGACGACCTGCACGCGCCGGTTGGCCTCCGCCAGCGGCTGGTTCGGGTCCTTGAGCTTGCTCTTGCCGTAGCCGACGGTGACGAGATCGGTCGCGGAGATGCTGTACTTCTCGACCAGGTAGCGCTTGATCGAATCGGCGCGACGCTCCGAGAGGTCCTGGTTGTAGGCTTCGCCGCCGGCGGCGTCGGTATGACCGGCGACCACGAAGGTCGAGCCCTTCAGATCCGGGCTGGTCAAGGCGCGGCCGAGCGCCTGCACCGAGGGCAGCGACTTGGCGCTGATATTGGCGGAGTTGTAGTCGAACGTGATCTCGAGATCGATGTTCGGCTTGTCCTTGGCGGCCAAGGCGATTTCCTCGCGCTCGGTCGACGACAGCGAACGCGTCGAGCGGCCGCGCACCGACTGGATCAGCTTGGAGTCGGTCGCGCTCGGTGCAGGGGCGGTCTGCGGACCGATCGAGAGGCCGCGCGTCAAGGGCTTCTTCGGCGCCGGCGCCAGCGCGCGGACGATCTCGTCCTCGGTGATATTCTTGCTGTTGCCGTCATCGCCCGCATATGCGGCCGAGGTCGGCAGCGACAGCGCGGCGCCGACGGAGATGATGGACAGAATCGCGGTAAGCCAATTTGCAGCCGATCTCATTCCCAGTCCCTCCTGCGCAGCCAGCTTACGTGCTCTCAAAATTCAAGCAACACGCCCCCGAAAAAGCCTGTTGCGGCATCCGCCCATTGGTCTTCCCAGGGCTGTTCAAGGTTCGAGCCTTGGACGGGGCCCGACTCAAAAAAATACTAGCGCACTCCGTAGCTTGCGAATTCCTGAACGATGTTCGGATCCATCGCCTTGGCATTGGCGATGTCCAGCGCCCCCTCCTGGGCCGAGCCGTTGCGTTGCTTGGCAAGGCCGCGTCCGTAGAGCGAGGACGTCAGGCGCGGGTTGATCTTCAGGGCCGCGTCGAAATCGGCGATCGCATTCTTCACCGCGCCCGACTTGAGATTGACAAGCCCGCGGCTGTCCAGTGCATCGACGAAGTTCGGCCGCAGCCGCAGCGCCTCGTTGCAATCCTTCAGCGCGGCCTGGAGGTCGCCGACCACGGTGCGGGTCCAGCAGCGGTTGTTGAGGGCCTCGACGTCCTTCGAATTGATCCGGAGGGTGTCGTCGAAATCCTTGATGGCGAGGCTGTAGGCGCCCTTGCTGGCATAAACCTGGCCGCGGCGGTACAGCGCGTTCACGTCGTCAGGGTTGGCGGCAATCTTGGCAGTCAGGCTCTTGATCGTGGGATCGTCAGCCAGGGCGGCAGCGCTCGGCCCACCGTCCGTGCTCGGCGCAGGAACGGGATCAACCGGCTTCACCGGCGGTGGCGGCGGGGGCAGGGCGGCCTCGATCTGCGGCCTCGGGGTGGGAGCAGGCGCGGGCGCCGGTGCCGGCGCCGCGACTGGAGCCGCAGGTGG
>NZ_LAXE01000001.1:376228-404954 GCF_003122645.1 Bradyrhizobium sp. SUTN9-2 | reverse complement strand
CGAGAAGTCTTCGGCCAATGACGAGGAAATCCACGGCACCTGCTCGCCGCGCGAGGCGCGGGTGACGCCCATCTTGGTGCGGTTCAGCGTCTCCTCGGCCATCAGGTCGGGAACGCGGATTTCCTTCAGCAGCTCCTGGACGAACAGGCTGCGGTCGCCGCCGGCGTCCGAGACCACCGAGGCCAGCGCCGCCGAGTACATCACCAGCGTGCCGTTCGGGGCGATCACCGGGGTCAGGCCCGCTGAGAAGCTGCGGAACCGGCGCTCGAACGGGTTGCGCCTGGACGCATCGACCAGCGCGATCTTGACGCCGGCGCCGCGGGTGTTGAGCTCGCCGAGGACCGTCTCGAGGCTGAAACCATCGCGGCGCACGTCGGACTCGGTCCAGATCTGCGCATCCACCGGCAGCAGGTAGCTCTGGCGCGCGGACTGGATGCCGAAACCCGAGAAGAACACCAGCGCGACCGAGCCCGGCTTGATCTTGCCGTAGAGCTTGTCGAAGGCGCGGCGCATGGCGTCGCCGGTCAGATTCTCGCCGAGTTCGACCGAAAAGCCGTCGCGCTTGAGCTCGTCGGCGACGGCGCGCGCATCGTTGATCGGTTCCTTCAGCGGGGCATCCGCATCCGGATATTTGGCGTTGCCAATGACCAGCGCAAAACGGTCGCCGGCCGCAAGCGAGGGGGCCGTCGGGACGAGCGAGATCAGCAAGGGCAGAAGAATAAAGAAGCGAATTTTCATAATCAGCGCGGTCCAGCCAAAAGGCGCCGTTCCAGCTTGCGCCGCGGCGACCTTAACTTACGCTTACCTCATTATCAAACCGGGGACGGAGGGCGTCAACCGCTTGGAGATTCGACCTTATCCCGATGATGGACCGCAGCGGATGGGCATGCCGCGAGAGGAATGGATGGTGTTGTCATGACGGTCCTCGGTACCTCGATGCTGTCCGGCGGACCTTAGCGCGGCCAGGGCGGGTGAAGACGTGATCGATCTCACATTGCAGCCTCGCCTCCGGGTTTGACCTTTCCTGCCGGTGGTGGCTTGGTGTGCGCGATCGTCCAAGATCCAACTCTAAAAAAAGCGAGCCCATGGGAAACGTCTACGAGATCTACGCCCTGCGCTATGCGACGATGTCGCCGCGCACCCCCCACATGAACTTCCTCCTGCCCGACCCGCATGACAGCGCGGCGCAGGACCTCGATTATTTCGTCTGGCTGATTCGAGGGCACGGCCGCGACATTCTGGTCGATACCGGCTTCAACGCCGAGGAGGCGAGCGCGCGGGCGCGCAAGCTCACGCTCAATCCCGTCGATGCGCTAGAGCGTTTCGGCGTCGCGGCGTCAGCCATTCGTGACGTCATCGTGACACATCTGCATTACGACCATGCCGGCAATCTCGACCGCTTTCCCAACGCGCGCTTCCATCTGCAGGAGCGCGAGATGGCCTACGCGACCGGACGCTGCATGTGCAACGGCCTGCTGCGCCACCCGTTCTCGGTCGAGCATGTGACGCTGATGGTGCGCCACGTCTATGGCGAGCGCGTCACCTTCTATTCCGGCGATGGCGAGGTTGCTCCCGGCGTGACCGTGCACCGCGTCGGCGGCCATTCCGACGGCTTGCAGGTGGTGAAGGTCGAGACCGCGCGCGGCGCCGTGGTGCTGGCCTCCGATGCCGCGCATTATTACGCCAATCTGCAGCGCAAGAGCCCGTTCCCAATCGTTTATAATGTCGGCGACATGGCGCAAGGCTGGGACACGATCGAGCGCCTCGCCGGCCATCCCGACAGGTTCATCCCCGGCCACGATCCGATCGTGACCGAGATCTATCCGCGCGCCAGCGATGAGGTCGATGCCTGGGCGCTGCATCTGCCGCCGACGCGGTCGTTTGCGAGGTGATGGTGTCGCCGTCATTCCGGGTTCGCCGCTCTGCGGCGCCCCGGAATGACAGCTCGTAGGATGGGTTTCGCTGGCGCTCTACCCACCAGCTCAGTTCGGGGCGTTCAGGAGGTCGTGTAGACCAATGGCCTGTTGATCGTTGAGCAAGATCCGCTTCGCGCCAACATAAGTCAGCTCGAACCGTCCCGCTTCGTCGTCAATGGTTCGTACGCCATCGAGCACTGCAAGAAGCCCGAACAGCGCTTGATGGACTGATGTCGCGATCACGCGATTAACGTTATCAGCGTCTTCCGGTCGTAGGCCGTTGTACCAATCCGAGCACGCCCGCTCTCGGAGCGGCACACTCCTACCCGGAGGGTTCTTCAGACCGGCTATTGTATCTTCGATTGCGGCATCCTTCACATAGCGCTTG
The DNA here is from genome assembly GCF_003122645.1 of Bradyrhizobium sp. SUTN9-2. Lineage (NCBI taxonomy): Bacteria > Pseudomonadati > Pseudomonadota > Alphaproteobacteria > Hyphomicrobiales > Nitrobacteraceae > Bradyrhizobium > Bradyrhizobium sp. SUTN9-2. The sequence goes on along the minus strand of NZ_LAXE01000001.1, from coordinate 402,650 downwards.
ATGGCTTCAACGAATTCTTGGCTATTCATTTCGCCTCTCATCTACTAACCGCTCGCGACAGCCTGCCCTAATACGCCTGCTTCGCATCCGCCTCTTTGCTGGTCTGGATCAGATCGAGACTCTGCTCGATCTTGCCGAGCAGGGCCGAGAGCTGCTTGCGCTCCTGCGCCGAGAGGCAGGCGAGGATCTCGTCCTCTCGCCGCAGCAATTGCGGGAACAGCTCCTCGTAGAGTTCGTCGGATGGGTTGAGACGGGAGGCGGGCGCGATGTCAACGAGCACCGGCAGGATCCCCGCAAGCAACGATATCGTGGGGAGATTTTCGAGCCGCTAGCTCCGGAGGAGAGAATACCGCCAGGTATCCTCCGCCCCCTGCGAGCTTATATGTGGCGATCTCGCGATAGTCGACGGCGGTCAACTCGCACCGCAAGAGCTCAATTGGCGTGCCATGCTTCGACGTCGGAAGCTCAAGATCGACAATTCCGACCCGCGCACCTTGCTTCAAGGCGGACGCAAGATTGTAGAGAAAGGCATAGGGTTGGGCTATCTCGTGATACATATGCACAAGGATTGCGGCGTCCAGCGAGGAAGCGGGCAGACGCGGGTCGTGTGGTTCGCCGAGCGCGAATTGCACGTTTGTCAACTTCAGAAGTTTTGTTCGCCTGGCGAGTTCGACGAGATAGTCCCGCGTGACGTCCTGGGCAACGACAGAGCCGGCGGATCCGACGAGGTGCGAGAGCCTGACCGTGTGATAGCCACTGCCTGCTCCAATGTCGCCGACAGTCATCCCTGGTTTCAGTTCAAGAGCGCGTGCGATTTGACCGGCCTCATTGAGGGCGTCGCGGCGCTCTTCGGCGGAGCGGCGCGGGCTGACGATCCGTGCGACAGGACGCTGCGGTGAGGGAAACTCGTTTGCCGCGACTCCAGGGGGAGCCAGATAACCTATGTCAGCGGCGTATGCGCGAGTTGCGGCAAACGCCACAAGGAGCATCGCTATATACCTCGCTGCCGTCACGGTCCTACCAAGTTTTCTCAACCGGGCTCCCAAAAGCTGACGTCTGCGCCTTATGGGTGGGCGCCCTAATACGCCTGCTTCGCATCCGCCTCTTCGCTGGTCTGGATCAGATCGAGGCTCTGCTCGATCTTGCCGAGCAGGGCCGAGAGCTGCTTGCGCTCCTGCGCCGAGAGGCAGGCGAGGATCTCGTCCTCTCGCCGCAGCAATTGCGGGAACAGCTCCTCGTAGAGCGCGCGGCCCTTCCTGGTCAGTTGCAGGCGGAATTCGCGGCGGTCGGCTTCGTTCTCGACCCGCTCGATCAGGCCGTCGCTGAGCAGCGCCGTCACTGCGCGGCTGATGGTGGATTTGTGCGTGCGGGTGCATTGCGAAATGTATTGCGCGCTGCAGGCATCATTGCGGAAGCCGAGCGTGGCGATGACGCGCCAGGCCGGAATGTCGAGGCCGTGGCGTTCCTGATACTCGACCGACAGCGCGGAACTGACCTCCGCGGCGAGCCGATTGAGGCGGAACGGCACGAACCTGAACAAATCGAGCCGCGGCTTTGGCCGCTCGTCGGCCGCACGCGCCTTGAGCGCGATGTCGCTGGATGTCCTCGCCAAGGAGAGCGCCTCCGAATTCCAGTTGACGGCCGGCCGGCTCCGGTCCAAAATAGTTGCACGTGAGACTATCTAGCAGATCGATCCTGTCCTGACCAGAGCCGAGGTTCGTGTATGGCGCCGGCCAATACCCCTCACGCCGAGACCGCTCAAGCTAAGACCGCTCAAGCCAAGACCCAGTTCGGCTACCGCCGTCACCCCGATCAGGACCGCCCCGGCTCGAGCCCCGCGGCGCATCCGGTCGTGATCGTCGGCGCGGGCCCGGTCGGGTTGTCGCTGGCGATCGATCTTGCCCAGCGCGGCCAGCGCGTCGTGCTGCTCGATGATGCCGACCGCATCGGCGAGGGCTCGCGCGCGATCTGCTTCTCGAAACGCTCGCTGGAATATTGGGACCGGCTCGGCGTCGGCGACCGCATGGTCGAGAAGGGCGTGGTGTGGAGTGTGGGGCGGATCTTCCATGGCGAGTCGCAGCTCTACCAGTTCAATCTCCTGCCCGAAGACGGTCACAAGCGGCCGGCCTTCATCAATCTCCAGCAATATTACGCCGAGGCCTATCTGGTTGATCGCATCAACGAGCTGCCGGAGATCGACCTGCGCTGGCGCAACAAGGTGACCGCGCTCGAGCAGCGCAACGAATCCGCGCTGCTGACGATCGAGACGCCCGAGGGCGCCTACCGCCTGAATGCGCGCTATGTCGTCGCCTGCGACGGCGCGCGCTCCTCGCTGCGGCAGATGGTCGGGGCGGAATTCGCCGGCCAGATCTTCGAGGACCAGTTCCTGATCGCCGACGTCAAGATGACCGCGGAATTTCCGACCGAGCGCTGGTTCTGGTTCGATCCGCCGTTCCATGCCGGGCGTTCGGCGCTGCTGCACCGGCAGCCCGACGATGTCTGGCGCATCGATCTCCAGCTCAATCGCTATGCCGATCCGGTCCTCGAGAAGAAGCCGGAAAACGTGCGGCCGCGGATCGCGCGCATGCTCGGCCATGACAAGTTCGAGTTCGAGTGGATTTCGCTCTACAAATTCCAGTGCCGGCGGATGGACCGCTTCATCCATGGCCGCGTCATTTTTGCCGGCGATTCCGCGCACCAGGTCTCGCCCTTCGGTGCGCGTGGCGCGAACTCGGGACTCGAAGACGCGGAGAATCTGTCCTGGAAGCTCGACCGCGTGCTGCGCGGCAAATCGCCTGCGAGCCTGCTCGAAAGCTACCATCTCGAGCGCAGCATGGCGGCCGACGAGAACATCCGCGAATCCACCCGCTCGACCGACTTCATGGCACCGAACTCGCATCAGGAGGCGCGGTTGCGCAAGGCGGTGCTGTCGCTGGCCAAGGAGACCGAATTCGGCAAGCGCATGGTCAATGGCGGTCGGCTGTCGGTGCCGTGCAGCTACGATACGCCGCTGTCCTCGCTTGATGCGGATACGTGGCGCGGTGGACCGCCGCCCGGCGGTTCGATGCTCGACGCGCCCGCCGCAACGTCCGCCGGCGAGCCGATCTATCTGACGGATGCCTTCCGCAAGGGTGGAACGGATTTCACCTTGCTGTCGTTCAGCAATGGCGCGCCGATCGATGCGCCTGATGGTATCAAGGGCATCCGCATTGGCGCCGACGGTGAATTTGCCGATCCCTCGGGCCTAATCGCAAAGCGCTACGGCGCCGTGCCGGGTGCCGCCTACCTGCTGAGGCCCGACGGTTATGTCGCGGCGCGCTTTCGTCATCCGACGCGTTCAGCGATCGCGGCGGCGCTGGCGCGAGCCGAAGGTTTGTATTGAGGTCTGGCATGCCGCTCTCCACCAGTTCGAACTTCGCGCGCCCTGACGACGCCTTCCGCGCCATCGTCGAGGCGCATCGCGGCCTAACCGAGGAGCAGAGCGCCGATTTCGACGCGGCGCTGGTTCTGATCCTCGCCAATCATATCGGCGACATCGACGTGCTGCGCGAGGCGATCGGACTCGCCAAGCGCCGCATGATCGACGGTCAGCAGCAACAACAGCAGCAACAATAACCTGGTAAGGACGAATTGATGGCGAAAAACTTCGCATCCACCGGCGATCTCGCCGAGAAGAAGATCACCTTCTCCGAGATCGGCACCGATCTCTATGCCTTTACCGCCGAGGGCGATCCCAACACCGGCGTGATCGTCGGCGACGATGGCTGCCTCGTCTTCGACGCGCAGGCGACGCCGGCCATGGCGAACAAGGTGATCGAGCGGGTCCGCACGGTGACCGACAAGCCCATCAAGTATGTCGTGCTGTCGCATTATCACGCCGTGCGCGTGCTGGGCGCCTCTGCCTATCACGCGCAGGGCATCGTCGCCTCGCAGGAGACTCATCGGCTGATTGCGGAGCGCGGCCAGCAGGATTGGGATTCCGAGTACGGCCGCTTTCCGCGCCTGTTCCAGGATGCGCAGAGCATTCCCGGCCTGACCTGGCCGACGCTGACCTTCGAAGGCGAGATGACGATCTATCTCGGCAAGCGCGAGGTGCGCCTGATGCAGCTGGGCGCCGGCCACACCTCGGGCGACATCGTCGGCTGGGTGCCGGATGCGGAGGTGATGTTCTCGGGCGACCTCATCGAATATCACTCGGCCTGCTATTGCGGCGATGCGCATTTGCGCGAATGGCCGATGACGCTGAACGAGATCCGCAACTTCAATCCGAAGGCGATCGCGCCGGGCCGCGGCGATGCGCTGAAGGGCACCGCCACGGTGCGCGAGGCCATCGCGATGACGCGCGACTTCGTCACCTCGCTCTATGGTGCCGCCGAAATCTCGGTCGCCAAGGGCCGCAGCTTAAAGGAATCGATGGCGGCGACGCGCGAGGTGATGGATCCGAAATTCTCGAGCTTTGCCATTTACGAGCACTGTCTGCCGTTCAACGTGTCGCGCGCTTACGACGAAGCGTCCGGTATCGACGACCCCGTGATCTGGACCGACAAGCGCGATCAGGAAATGTGGGCCGCCTTGCAAGGAGGAGGATAGTCATGAACATCAATACCTCGCCTGATCAGATCATCCGCAGCTCGGCCCAGGTGACGCCAGGCTACATGTCCGGCTTCGGCAACTCTTTCGAGACCGAGGCGCTGCCGGGCGCGTTGCCGATCGGGCGCAACTCGCCGCAGCGCTGCGCCTACGGACTCTATGCCGAGCAGCTCTCGGGCTCGCCCTTCACCGCGCCGCGCGGCAGCAATGAGCGCTCCTGGCTCTACCGCATCCGCCCCTCAGTGAAGCATTCCGGCCGCTTCGAGAAGGTCGACGCCGGGCTGTGGCGTTCGGCGCCGTGCCATGAATACGACCTGCCGATCGCGCAGCTGCGCTGGGATCCGACACCGCTGCCGAAGGAGGATGTCACCTTCATTCAGGGCGTGCAGACCATGACGACGGCGGGGGATGTGAATACGCAGGCCGGCATGGCCGCGCATGTCTATCTCATCACCAAGTCGATGGTGGATCAGCATTTCTATGATGCCGATGGCGAGCTGATGTTCGTGCTCCAGCAGGGCAATCTGCGCCTCGTCACCGAGTTCGGCCGCATCGATGCCGAGCCCGGCGAGATCGTGGTGATCCCGCGCGGCGTCAAGTTCCGCGTCGAGATTCCGAACGGGCCGGCGCGCGGCTATCTCTGCGAAAATTACGGCGGCGCCTTCACGCTGCCGGAGCGCGGGCCGATCGGCGCCAATTGCCTCGCCAATGCGCGCGACTTCCTGACGCCGGTGGCAAACTACGAGGACAAGGACACGCCGACCGAGCTCTACGTGAAATGGGGCGGCTCGCTGTTTAAGACGGCCTTGCCGCATTCGCCGATCGATGTCGTCGCCTGGCACGGCAATTACGCGCCGTACAAGTATGATCTGCGCACCTTTTCGCCGGTCGGCGCGATCGGCTTCGACCATCCCGATCCCTCGATCTTCACGGTGCTGACCTCACCCTCGGAGACCGCGGGCACCGCGAACATCGACTTCGTCATCTTCCCCGAGCGCTGGATGGTCGCCGAAAACACCTTCCGTCCGCCCTGGTATCACATGAACATCATGAGCGAGTTCATGGGCCTGATCTACGGCGTCTACGACGCCAAGCCGCAGGGCTTCGTCCCCGGCGGCATCTCCTTGCACAATTGCATGCTGCCGCACGGCCCCGACCGCGACGCCTTCGAGCACGCCAGCAACGGCGAATTGAAGCCGGTGAAGCTGACCGGCACCATGGCCTTCATGTTCGAGACCCGCTACCCGCAGCGCGTCACCGCGCATGCGGCGAAGTCCTCGACGCTGCAGGACGATTACGCGGATTGCTGGAAAGGCCTGGAGAAGCGCTTCGATCCGAGCAAGCCGTAGTTTTCTTCACCCTCTCCCCTTGTGGGAGAGGGTGGCTCGTCGCGAAGCGACGAGACGGGTGAGGGGTCTCTCTCCGCGAGTGAACCTCTCACATTTGGATACGCGGACAGAACCCCTCATCCGGCGCTTCGCGCCACCTTCTCCCACAAGGGGAGAAGGAAGAAAGAACCGAGCCAAACGTGACAACCCACCCCAACGACCCCAGCCTCCGCTCCTTCGTCGACGTTGATCCGGCCTCGGACTTCCCGATCCAGAACCTGCCTTACGGCGTGTTCTCGACCGCTTCCAATCCGACACCGCGGGTCGGCGTCGCGATCGGAAACTACGTGCTCGATCTCTGGGAGCTCGAGCAGGAGTCCCGGCTCGATGTCGGGCCGCTCGGCGTGTTCTCGGGTCCCTCGCTCAATCCCTTCATGGCGCTGGGCTCGAAGGTCTGGACCAACACCCGCGCACGTATCAGCGAGCTGTTGCGTGCGGATCATCCGGAGCTGCGTGACAACGAGGAGCTGCGCAAGCAGGCTCTGGTGCCGATGCGCGATGTTAGACTGCATCTGCCCTTCGCCGTCTCCGGCTACACCGATTTCTATTCGTCGAAGGAGCACGCCACCAATGTCGGCGTGATGTTCCGCGGCAAGGACAATGCGCTGCAGCCGAACTGGCTGCATATGCCGATCGCGTATAACGGCCGCGCCTCCACCGTCGTGGTCTCCGGCACCAGGGTGAAGCGGCCGCGCGGGCAGCTGAAGCCGCCGAACGTGGAGCTGCCGAGCTTTGCGCCGTGCAAGCGGCTCGATTTCGAGCTGGAGATGGGCGTCGTGATCGGCCAGCCGTCGCCGATGGGCGGCATGCTCACCGAGAGCCAGGCCGAGGAGATGATCTTCGGCTTCGTGCTGCTCAACGACTGGAGCGCGCGCGACATCCAGCAATGGGAATATGTGCCGCTCGGCCCGTTCCTGGCCAAGGCGTTCGCGACCTCGATCAGCCCCTGGGTGGTGACGCGCGAGGCGCTGGAGCCGTTCCGCCTGAACGGGCCGGAGCAGCAGCCGGTGCCGCTCGATTATCTCAAGCAGACCAGGCCGCAAAACTACGATGTCGAGCTCGACGTCTCCTTGCGCGGCGCCGGCGCCAATGCGCCCGCCAGCATCAGCCGCACCAACTTCAAATACATGTACTGGTCCTCGGTGCAGCAATTGATGCACCACGCCTCAAGCGGCTGCGCCATGAATGTCGGCGATCTCTTAGGGAGCGGCACCATCTCCGGCCCGGAGAAGAACCAGCGCGGCAGCCTGCTCGAGATCAGCTGGAACGGCACCGAGCCGGTCGAACTGCCCGGCGGCGCCAAGCGCTCGTTCCTGGAGGACGGCGACAGCCTCGTGATGCGCGGCTGGTGTCAGGGCAACGGCTACCGCGTCGGGTTCGGCGAGGTCGAGGGAACGATCGTGGCGGCGGAGTAGCGGGCCAAATCACCGTTTCTCCGGCGGCACGTCGCGCACCCGCGCGCAATGCGCCGCGACATCCTCCAGGCTGTACTTCAGATGCACCCGCTTGTCGGACGGCGCCTGCCTGGCCGTGCACACGCCCGGCCGCCATTCCTGCGCCGGCCTGATCGGCCGCGGGGCGAAGCCGCCGCCGCAATTCGGGCAGACATTGAACAGCTTGGTCTCGACGCAGTCCGCGCAGAACGTGCATTCATAGGAGCAGATCCGCGCATTGGTCGCGTCGGGCGGCAGGTCGCAATCGCAATATTCGCAGTTCGGTCGCAGCTGGAGCGCCATGTTGAATCTCCGCAACTGGAGCTGCGATCATCGCAGATCGCGTTGCCAGCGCGAATGCCATAGTTCCCTCGATTTCAGCCGGGCTTGATCTCCTTCAGCGGCAGCTTCGAGCTCTCCTTCAGCCTATCAAGCACGATCGAGGAGCGCACATGCGCCACGCTCTGGTGCGGCATCAGCACGTCATTGACGAGGTTGGACAGGCCCTTGAGATCGCGCAGCACGGCCTTGAGCACATAGTCGGCATCGCCCGTCAGCGAATACGCCTCCTGGATTTCGTCGATCCGGTTCACCAGCGCGCGAAAACGCTTGGAGTTGTCGGGCGAATGCGTCGCGAGCCCGACCTGGATAAAGGCGATCACGCCGAAGCCGAGCGCATCGCTGGAGAGGTCGGCGTGGTAGCCCGATATCACCTTGTCCTCCTCCAGCCGCATCCGCCGCCGTGAGCATTGCGAGGCAGAGAGGCCAGCGAGATCGGCCAGCTCCTGGTTGGTGAGGCGACCGTCGTCCTGCAGCGCACTCAGGATCTTGAGGTCGAAGGCATCCACGGAGATCATGCGTGTTTTGTCCATCTGATGCACGGATCGTGCATACATTAGCCAATCGGTGTCCCGTTTGCACGCCTCTTGCGCGCCCCATGAAGGATAGTTCCTGGCAGCAGCCATTTGGGAGAACACCATGGGTCCGTTTCCGCACGATGCACCGCCGGCCACGATCACTGCCGACAACCCGATGGGCACCGACGGCTTCGAGTTCGTCGAATACGCGCATCCCAATCCGCAAGACTTGCACGCGCTGTTCAAGCTGATGGGCTATGCGCCCGTCGCGCGCCACAGAACCAAGAAGATCACGGTCTATCGCCAGGGCGACATCAACTATCTCGTCAACGAGGAGCCCGGCACGCACGGCTATGAGTTCGTCGCCGCCCACGGCCCTTGTGCGCCGTCCATGGCCTTTCGCGTCGTCGATGCCAAGGCGGCCTATGACCGCGCGATTGCGCTCGGCGCCGAGCCGGCCGATGTGTCGTCGGCGCAGAAGACGCTCGACGTGCCCGCGATCAAGGGTATCGGCGGCAGCCTGCTTTATCTCGTCGATCGCTACGGTGCCAAGGGCTCGGCCTATGACGCCGAGTTCGAATGGCTCGCCGCGCGCGATCCCAAGCCGCATGGCGCCGGCCTGTTCTATCTCGACCATCTCACCCACAACGTCCATCGCGGCCGCATGAATGTCTGGGCCGGCCTCTACGAGAAGCTGTTCAACTTCCGCCAGATCCGCTTCTTCGACATCGAGGGCCGCGCCTCCGGCCTGTTCTCGCGCGCGCTGACCAGCCCCGACGGCAAGATCCGCATTCCGATCAACGAGGACGCCGGCAAGTCCGGCCAGATCGAGGAATATCTGCAGACCTATCGCGGCGAGGGCATCCAGCACATCGCCTGCGGCTGCCGCGATATCTATCGCACCATCGAAGGTTTGCGCGAGGCCGGCCTGCCGTTCATGCCGTCGCCGCCCGACACTTATTTCGAGAAGATCGATACGCGCCTGCCCAAGCACGGAGAGGATGTCGCCCGGCTCAAGAAGAACGGCATCCTGATCGACGGCGAGGGCGTGGTCGATGGCGGCCAGACCAAGGTGCTGCTGCAGATCTTCTCGGCCAACGCAATCGGCCCGATCTTCTTCGAGTTCATTCAGCGCAAGGGCGACGACGGTTTTGGCGAGGGCAATTTCAAGGCCCTGTTCGAATCGATCGAGGAGGACCAGATCCGGCGCGGCGTGTTGAAGGTGGGGGACGCGGCGTAGGCGCGGCCGTCACGCACACTGCTGTAGGGTGGGCAAAGCGAAGCGTGCCCACGTCCTGCCCAATTGATGCGAAGACGTGGGCACGGCGCTTCGCGCCTTTGCCCACCCTACGCGACTGTGGTTATGGATCCCGGGCTCGCGCTCCGCGCGCCCCGGAGTGACCGCGGAAATTACTTCGGCGCCTGCCACGCCTTCATCACCGCCCCGATCTCCGCCGCCTCCGGCTCGCGCGCGGCCGAGGGCGTGCGCGAGAACCGCGGCGCCGGGGCCGGCTGTTTCACGCCGTGACGCTCGATGAAGACGTTGCGGGCGACCATGTGCGGATGCTGTGTCGCCTCAGACATGGTCAGCACCGGCGCGAAGCAAATGTCAGTGCCTTCCATGATCTTGCACCAGTCCTCGCGCGTCTTGCTCTTGAACACGGCCTTCAGCTTCTCCTTCAGCGCTGGCCAGGCCTTGCGGTCCATCTGCGCGTCGAAATCGGCGTCGGTGAGGCCGGCGTGCTCGCGCAGCAGCGCGTAGAATTGCGGCTCGATCGAGCCGATCGAGACGAAGTGCCCGCAGGCGCATTCGTAGACGCCGTAGAAATGCGCGCCGCCGTCGAGGAAGTTCTGGTTGCGCCCCTCGGTCCAGCGTCCCATCGTGGTCATGTCGAAGAAGAACGACATCAGCGAGGCCGCGCCATCGCACATCGCCGCGTCCACCACCTGGCCTTTGCCTGACTTCTGTGCTTCCAGCAGTGCGGCGAGCACGCCGACGACGAGATAGAGTGCACCGCCGCCGAAATCGCCGACCAAATTGAGGGGCGGCACCGGCGCTTCCTCAGTGCCGATCGCGGCGAGCGCGCCGGTGATGGAGATGTAATTGATGTCGTGGCCGGCGGCGTTGGCGAGCGGGCCTTCCTGGCCCCAGCCGGTCATGCGGCCATAGACCAGCTTCGGGTTGCGTGCGAGCACGACGTCTGGCCCGAGCCCGAGCCGCTCCATCACACCGGGGCGAAAACCCTCGACCAGCGCGTCCGCGCTCGCGAGCAGATCCAATACTTGTGCGATCGCCGCCTTGTCCTTGAGGTCGAGCTCGATCACCTTGCGGCCGCGCCCGGCCACCGACTTCATGCTCTTCTTCGCGCCGACGCGGTCGAGCGTGACGACGTCGGCGCCCATGTCGGCCAGCATCATGCAGGCGAACGGACCGGGCCCGATGCCGGCGAATTCGACGATGCGGAAGCCCGAGAGCGGGCCGGAAGCGCGGACGGAGGAGGTGGGGGCTGGTTTGTCGAGCACGTTGTTGTTTCCTCGGGTCGCGGGCGGATGCCGGCGGTCGGCAATTGCCTCTGATGTTTCTTCTGTTGAGCGAGTTAATCGGCCGATTAACTTTTCTCGCCTTCACGCCAGCGAGGCAAGCGGTTTTCATGCCGCACGGCCAAAATAAAACGGCGCGCACCGAAGTGCGCGCCGCGGAAAATTTGCGTGGAGACGCTAAGTCGAACTGTCAGCGCGCAGCAGCGACCGCGCGTTGTGCCATCACCTTGATCAGATTGGCGCGATATTCCGCCGTGCCGTGGATGTCGGCCAGCAATCCGTTCGCCGAGATGCTGACGCTGTCGATCGCCGATGGCGACCAGTTCGCCTTCAGCGCCGCTTCGATCGCCCCCACCCGCATCACGCCGGTTTGCGAGGCGCCGGTGGCGGCGACCCGAACCTCGCCCGACTTGGCCTGCGCCACGAACACGCCGGTCAGCGCGAAGCGCGAGGCCGGATGCCGCATCTTCTCGTAGCCCGCCTTTGCCGGCACCGGGAATGACACGGCGGTGATGATCTCGCCGTCTTCGAGCGCCGTCGTGAACAGGCCCTGGAAGAAATCATCCGCCGCAATCGACCGCTTGTTGGTCTTCACGGTGGCGCCGAGCGCGAGCAGCGCCGCCGGGAAATCCGCGGCCGGATCGTTGTTGGCGATCGAGCCGCCGATCGTGCCGCGGTAGCGCACGGCGGGGTCGCCGAGCACGGAGGTGAGGTAGGCGATTGCAGGAATCGCCTGCTTCACGTCGGCATTCGTCATGATGTCGTAATAGGTCGTCGCGGCCTTGATGGTCAGCGTGTCGCCTGACAGCTCGACGCCCTGCAGCTCCTTGATCCTGCCGAGGTCGATGACGTCGGAGGGACCTGCGAGGCGCTGCTTCATGACCGGCAGCAGCGTCTGACCGCCGGCGAGGAACTTCGACTCGCTACCCTTGGCGAACAGGCTGGCGGCCTCGTCGACCGAGGAGGCGCGATGATAGGTGGTCTGGTACATCTTCGGTCCTCCCTTAAGCCGCGTGGATCGTGCGCCACACCCTGTCAGGGGTTGCGGGCATTTCCAGGTTGTTCTTGCCGATCGCATCCGTGATCGCGTTGATCACGGCCGCCGATGCGCCGATCGCGCCGGCCTCACCGCAGCCCTTGATGCCCAAGGGATTGCCCGGGCACAGCGTCGTGGTGTGGGACAGGTTGAACGACGGCACGTCGTCGGCGCGCGGCATGGCGTAATCCATGAACGAGGCCGTGACCGGCTGGCCGTTGGCATCATAGATCGCATGCTCAAGCAATGCCTGCCCGATGCCCTGCACGAGGCCGCCATGGACCTGGCCCTCGACGATCATCGGGTTGATCAGCCGGCCGAAATCGTCCGCCGCGACGAAGTTGACGAAGGAGGTCTTGCCGGTGCCGGGATCGACCTCGAGCTCGCAGATATAGGCGCCGGCCGGGAAGGTGAAGTTGGTCGGGTCGTAGAAGGCGCTCTCCTTCAGGCCCGGCTCCATCCCGTCAGGCAGATTGTGCGCCGTATAGGCCGCGAGCGCGACCATCGGCAGGGCGATCGCCTTGTCGGTGCCTGTCACCTTGAACTCGCCGTTCTCGATGACGATGTCGGCCTCCGACGCCTCCAGCGCATGCGCGGCGATCTTCTTGGCCTTGGATTCCATCTTCTCCATCGCCTTCAGGATCGCGGTGAGGCCGACGGCCGCCGAGCGCGAGCCGTAGGTGCCCATGCCGAACTGCACCTTGTCGGTGTCGCCATGGACGATCGAGACCTGGCTGATCGGAACGCCCAGGCGCTCCGCGACGAGCTGGCAGAAGGTGGTCTCGTGACCCTGCCCGTGGCTGTGCGAGCCGGTGAGGATCTCGATGGTGCCGACCGGGTTGACGCGCACCTCGGCCGATTCCCAAAGGCCGACGCCGGCGCCCAGGCTGCCGACCGCCTTCGACGGGGCGATGCCGCAGGCCTCGATGTAGCAGGACACGCCGATGCCGCGCAGCTTGCCGTCGGCCTTCGCCTTGGCCTTGCGGGCAGGGAAGCCGGCATAATCGATCGCTTTCATCGCCGCATCGAGGGAAGCGTTGAAGTCGCCGGTGTCGTAGGCCATGATCACAGGCGTCTGGTGCGGGAACTGGGTGATGAAGTTGGTCCGCCGCAACTGGGCCGGATCGACGTTCAGCTGCCGCGCCGCCGTTTCCATCAACCGCTCGATCAGATAGCTCGCCTCCGGCCGGCCCGCGCCGCGATAGGCGTCGACCGGCGTGGTGTTGGTGTAGACCCCGATCACCTCGGCATGGATCGCCGGGATGTTGTACTGGCCCGACAGCAGCGTCGCGTAGAGATAGGTCGGCACCGACGACGAGAACAGCGACATGTAGGCGCCGAAATTGGCGTAGGTCTTCACCTTGAGGCCGATGATCTTGTTGTTGGCGTCGAAGGCCATCTCGGCATGGGTGATGTGATCGCGGCCATGCGCGTCGGTGAGGAAGGCTTCGGTGCGGTCGCCGGTCCACTTGACGGGACGGCCGACTTTCTTCGAGGCCCACAGCGCCACCATCTCCTCGGGATAGATGAAGATCTTGGAGCCGAAGCCGCCGCCGACGTCGGGGGCGATCACGCGCAGCTTGTGCTCGGGGGCGATGTTGTAGAACGCCGAGAGCACGAGACGGGCGACGTGCGGGTTCTGCGACGTCGTATAGAGGGTGAAGTGCTCCTCCGCGGTGTCGTAATCGGCGATCGCCGCGCGCGGCTCCATCGCATTCGGCGCGAGGCGGTTGTTGGTGACGTCGAGCTTCACCACATTGGCGGCTTTCGAGAAGGCGGCATTCACCGCGCCCTCGTCGCCGATCACCCAATCATAGACCTGGTTGCCGGGCGCCTCAGGATGAAGCTGCGGCGCGCCGGGCTTGATGGCGGCGTGCATGTCGGCGACCGCGGGGAGCTCCTCGTAGTCGACCACGACGGCTTCCGCCGCGTCGCGCGCGAGATTCTTGCTGTCGGCGATCACGACGGCAATTGCCTGTCCGACGAAGCGCACCGTCTCCGGCGCCATCGCCGGCCATGCGCCCATCTTCATCGGGCTGCCGTCCTTGGAGGTGATGGCCCATCCGCAGATCAGGTTGCCGACCTTGTCGTCGACCAGCTCCTGTCCGGTGAGCACCGCGACCACGCCCGGCATCTTCAGCGCCGCGGACGAGTCGATCTTCTTGACCTTGGCGTGCGCGTGCGGGCTGCGGATGAAATAGGCATGGGTCATACCCGTCAATTTGATGTCGTCGACGTAACGGCCCTTGCCGGTAATGAAACGCTTGTCTTCCTTGCGCACGACGCGTGCGCCGATGCCTTCAACACCCATGTCTGGTCCTCCCGACCGGAAATTTCCTTGATCGCGCCGTCCATCGACGGCTGCGACGGTTGTTCTTGTTTCGAGGCGCGCCGCTTACTCGGCCGCCTGCGAGACCTTCATGCGGCCGGCGGCGTCCAGCACCGCCTTGACGATGTTGTGATAGCCGGTGCAGCGACAGATATTGCCTTCGAGCTCGGTGCGGACGGTCGCCTCGTCGAGCTGTCCACCATGGCGGTGCACGATGTCGATCGCCGACATGATCATGCCCGGCGTGCAATAGCCGCACTGCAGGCCATGATTGTCGCGGAAGGCGGCCTGCATCGGGTGCAGTTCGTCGCCCTTGGCGATGCCCTCGATCGTGGTGACGCTGGCGCCGTCGGCCTGCCCCGCCAGCATGGTGCAGGATTTCACCGCGCGGCCGTCCATGTGCACGACGCAGGCGCCGCACTGGCTGGTGTCGCAGCCGACATGGGTCCCGGTCAGGTTGAGGTGATCGCGCAGGAGCTGGACCAGCAGCGTGCGGTCCTCGACATCGACAGCAACGGCCTTGCCGTTGACCGTCAGTTTGACTGTAGACACTTGAAGTCCTCCCAAAGTTATTTTGATTGGTTCTAATTAGAGACAGCGCAAACGAAACTTTGCAACTGGGTTTTTGCTGACCGCGGTCATGGAAGGGTCATCGTGATGACGGTCGCCGATCTGCGATTCGGCCACGACGTCTCGTGCCGCCGCCATCACGTGCTGCGACATTGTGGGAGACACACGGAAAGTCGCAGCTAGCATCTGCGATGGCGTGCTCGCTGCCGCCGCAATAGGCGCGTGAGCTGGTCGCGCGTGCCGTGGTCATCTCGCCGCTTGCCCTGGACCTAGGCCCGGTCGTGCGTCGTTCCTCCCTTTAATGCCGCGCTCGTTGCGCGAATAGGAGCATGCGCCCCCGCCTTTGTAATCGCGATCTTGGTAGTAGGACGAGACGACTTAAGCCATTGATTTTGCTTACGGCAATGCAGCGAAGTGCCGCCGTCGAGCCGCGTGGGTTAGGACGCCCCGCGTGTTGCGCTTCCAACAACCCACTGCGTCATTCCGGGGCCCGAGCGGAGCGAGGGAGCCCGGAATCCATCGGGCCGCAGAGTCCGCGGGGAAGTGGATTCCGGGTTCGCGCCAACAGGCGCGCCCCGGAATGACATCGCGTGAATGAGAGGTCCGGAAAGCAGGACTACTACTTCCTGGCGATAGATCGCAGCCGCCCCTCCCCCTAGTCGAGCCGTACAAGCAACGGCAACAAAGGGTGGAAGCGATGCAGATGAACGACAGTCAGCGGATCCCGGCGTCGAAGGACACGGTGTGGGCTGCGCTCAACGATCCCGAAATTCTCAGGCGCTGCATTCCCGGCTGCCAATCGCTCGAGATGGCGTCGCCGACCGAGATGACGGCGACCGTGGTGCTGAAGGTCGGTCCGGTGAAGGCGACGTTCAGCGGCAAGGTGACGCTGACCGATATCGATGCGCCCAACGGCTATCGCATCGTCGGCGAAGGCGCCGGCGGCGTCGCCGGCTTTGCCAAGGGCGGCGCGAAGGTCAGGCTGGAAGAAGAAGCCCCTGATGTCACCATCCTGCACTACGAGGCCGATGCGCAGATCGGCGGCAAGCTCGCACAGCTCGGCTCGCGATTGATCGACTCGACGTCGCGAAAACTCGCCGCGAGCTTCTTCGAAAATCTCGCCGGCGTGGTAGCGCCATCATCGTGATTGATGCGCGATGCCGCCTTCATTCGAACGCGCATTTCAAGCTGCAAAACAAGGGCAGGACGCAAGGCGCGACAACAAGATGAGCGGCGAAAGCCGCCGATGATTTGCACTACTACCTTCCGCCTATACTAAGCGCGAAACGGCGATGCTGTAATTTCGAACGATGGCTCGCAGGCGAACTGCGCATCACGAGCGCAGTGCGCTCAGGCGCCCAACGAGGCGTGCACAACAACATCGCGGAGGGAATACATGACCTTTGGAACGAAGGGCTTCTTGGCCGGCATCTCCATGATTGCGATGCTCGCCGCCGTTACACCGGGCGTTCGCGCCAACGACTCGGTGCTCAACGCGCAATCCGATTCGAATCAATGGGCCGTTGCCGGCCACGATTACGGCAACACGCGCTTCAGCCCGCTCAAGCAGATCAACACCGAGAACGCCGGGAAGCTGACGCTCGCTTACTCCTTCTCGCTGGCGTCGTTGCGTTCGAACGAATCCTCGCCGATCGTCATCGGCAACACGCTGTACGTTTCGAGCTCGTGGGGTCCGAAATACGTCTATGCGCTCGATGCGGCGACGGGGCAGCGCAAATGGACCTGGGAGCCCGATATTCCCGAGGACGTGCTGCAATACGCCTGCTGCGACGTGAACAGCCGCGGCGTCTCCTACGCCGACGGCAAGATCTTCGTCGGCCGCCTCGACGGCAAGCTGACCGCGCTCGATGCCGCGACCGGCAAGTCGCTGTGGACGGCGAAGGTGGTCGACTACAAGCAGGGCTCGGTCATCACCTCGCCGCCGCTCGTCGTGCGCGACAAGGTCATCACCGGTTTTGGCGGCGGCGAATACGGCGTGCGCGGCGCGCTGCTGGCCTTCGACATCAACACCGGCAAGCAGGTGTGGCAGACCTACACCGTTCCTTCGCCGGACGAGCCCGGCGGCGATTCCTGGAAGGGCGACTCCGCCCAGCATGGCGGCGGCGCGGCCTGGCTGGTCGGCTCCTACGATCCGAAGACCGACACGGTCTATTGGGGCACCAGCAATCCCGCCCCGTGGAACACGGCGGTGCGTTCGACCGGCGACGGCAATTTCGGCAAGCTAACCAACCTCTACACGGCCTCGACGCTCGCGCTCGATCCCAACACCGGCAAGATCAAGTGGCACATCCAGACCACGCCGGCCGACGCCTGGGACTATGACGGCGTCAACGAAGCCGTGCTCGCGGATCTCAAGATCGGCGGCAGCACCGTTCCGACGCTGATGAAGGCCGACCGCAACGGCTTCTTCTTCGTCGCCAACCGTGAGACCGGCAAGGTGCTGTCGGCGGAGAAATACGTGTTCTCCAACTGGGCCAAGAAGTGGGACGTCGCCACGATGCGCGCGGTCGAGGATCCCGACAAGCGTCCGGGGCCGGGCCATCCCGCCAAGGACATCTGCCCGAACCTTATCGGCGGCAAGAACTGGCAGCCGATGTCGTTCAACCCGCAGACCGGCCTGGTCTACATCCCGTCCAACAACGTCTGCATGGACTGGTCGGTCAGCGACGTCACTTACAAGCGCGGCGTGTTCTATCTCGGCGCCGAATTCCCGACCAAGGAAGGCCCCGGCGGCTTCCTCGGCGAGCTCGTCGCCTGGGATCCGGTCGCGCAGAAGAAGGTCTGGTCGATCAAGGAAGACCTGCCGTTCAACGGCGGTACGCTGACCACCGGCGGCGGCCTCGTGTTTGCCGGCAACATCCATGGCGACTTCCGCGCCATCGATGCGAAGTCCGGCAAGGTGCTGTGGAGCAAAAATCTCGGCTCCGGCATCGGCGCAGGCCCGGTGACCTATCAGGTCGACGGCAAGCAATATGTCGCCATCGTCGTCGGCCGCACCGCTGCGCTGCCTGCGTTCCTGGGCGAGGTAGGAAAGAAGATGACGGCCGCAGCCCCCGAGGGCGGCTCGCTCTTCGTGTTCTCCGTCCAGTGACAACTCGCGCGCGTATCCTCGAGGTGACGGGATACGCGCGCGCTTTCTCCGGATTTTAGCTGCGGCATCGGCCGATGCCTGGTGCCGCTGCGCCCGGCTCAACGAGCTCCGGCGCAACAAAGCCAACACCAAGGGAGACGAGGATGCGTCCGAATCATTCCGCCACCGGTGCGAGCCGACACCGCGCCATCGCAGGCCTGCTCGCATGTGCCGCCGCGGCGCTGATCGTTCCGGCCTCGCCGCTGCAGGCCAACGAGGCGCAACCGTTCCGTCTCTGCGCCGATCCGACCAACCTTCCATTCTCCAGCGACAGTTCGTCGAAGCCGGGCTTCTATGTCGAGATCGGGCAGGCCCTGGCGCAGGCGCTCGGCCGGCCGATCGCCTATGACTGGTACAAATCCTATTTCGGCAAGCGCACCGTGCGGGTCACGCTGCTCGGCAAGCAATGCGACGCCATGATCGGGCTGCCCAGGTCCGCAGATTTCATGGGCCCGGCCGTGATCTTCTCCGACGCCATCGCCAAAGAGGGCTATGCCCTCGTCGCCACCAAGGAATCTGCGAAGGGCGCGGCGATCGGCGGCATCGAGGGCCTCAAGGGCAAGCGCGTCGCCGTGCAGTTCGCCAGCACGCCGCAAAACCTGCTCGCGAGCCGCGACGACATCCAGAAAGTGACGGTGCTGTCGCCTGAGGAGGGCATGCAGGCGCTCGACCAGGGCCGGGCCGACGTCGCCTTCATCTGGGGCCCGGTCGCCGGCTGGCTGAACAAGACCAGCTACGGCGGCCGCTACCAGATCGAGCTCACCGAGGGCGAGGGCCTGTCATGGGACGCCGCCATCGGCTTTGCCAAGGCCTCGACCGAGTTGCGCGACCGCGTCAATGCCGTGTTGCCGCAGCTTCAGGGCAAGATCGGCGAGCTCGCCGTGAAATACGGTTTGCCGGGCGGCGCGCCGGTTCGCTTTGGCGCAGCGCCGACGCCAGCGCCGCTGACGACGGGCACGGGAAGCGGAGCCGGCGTCGTCCAGGTCGCCAATGTCGTGGCGACCGAGACCAAGGGCGATGCGGTCGCGCCGGGCCTTGAGGCCGTCGGCGCGGGCAAGGAGATCTTCAACGGAACCTGCGCCCACTGCCACGGTCCCGATGCGATCCAGAGCGAGCGCAAGATCGATCTGCGGCTGCTGCGTCACCGCTACGGCGACGAGATGCGCGAGAAATATTTGACCACCGTGCAGGAGGGACGGCCGAACAAGGGCATGCCGGCCTGGAAGGAGGTCTATACCGAGGACCAGGTCAACAGCATCTATTCCTTCCTGCTGACGGTCCAGGTCGAATCGAACGATTGAACGGTCTTGACCGAACCCGATCGGGAGGATGTGGTAGCGTTCATCCGGCGCCATCCCGGTGCCGGATTGATGCCGGATAGTTCCGCCTCTTCCGCTGCGGCGGCGGATGCCCGTACGGTGCAGCATTCGGCGGTGCAGTCCTGTGAAGGCGCCATGACCAGCTTCCTGATCATCGACGATCATCCGCTGTTTCGCGAGGCCCTCGGTAATGCGGTGCGGCTGGCCTTGCCGGAGGCGCGGATTGTCGAAGCGATGTCGATCGAGGACGCCCTTCACATCCTGACGGCCGAGCAGGGCGAGGGCATCGACCTCGCGCTGCTCGACCTCCTGCTGCCCGATGCGACCGGCTTCTCCGGCTTTCTGCGCTTGCGCGAGGCCCATCCGCGCCTGCCCGTCGCCATCGTGTCGAGCGAGGAGGACCAGCGCGTCGTTCGCGAGGCGCTGGAGCTCGGGGCCGCGGGTTTTCTGCCGAAGTCGCTGTCGAAGCGCGAGCTGGCGCAGTCGATCGAGGGCGTGCTGAACGGATCGGTGTCGGTGCCGAAGGATTTCGTGGCAACGTCGCAGCGGCGCCGGGCCGAGGCCAGCAAGGCGCTCGAGGTCAAGCTGCGCGAGCTCACGCCGCAGCAGCTTCGCGTGCTCGATCTGCTGCGGCGCGGCTATCCGAACCGGCAGATCGGCCAGGAGCTTCAGCTCGCCGAATCCACGGTGAAGGCGCATATTACCGAAATTCTGCGCAAACTCGGCCTGTTCAGCCGCAACAAGGCGATCATCGAGATCGGCAAGGTGGACCTGCCGGATCCCAAGGCCCGGCCTTATGCGCGGGCCGACCGCGGGCGGCCGCAATGACGCGCGATGTCCCGCTTGACCTGGATCAAGCCGGTCTGGTCCGGCTGCGACATTCTCGTTTCGGCGTCGAACCCGTCGATCATCTGGCCAATCAACCGGGAATGGCTCACGCGTGATGCGATTTCTGATCGTCGAAGACCATCCGTTGTTTCGAGAAGCCTTGGAGGGCGCGCTCCAGATGGCGGCGCCAGCGGCCGAGATCCTTCAGGCGACGTCGATCGACGGTGCGCTCGAGCAGGCCGCGGCGGCTGCCGAGCTCGACCTCATCCTGCTCGATCTGTCGATGCCGGGCACCACGGGCCTTTCCGGCATCATCCGCATCCGCAAGGCCTTTCCCAGGATTCCCGTCGTCATCGTATCAGGGCATCAGGATCCGCAGATCATAGCCGGCGCCTTGTCGCTCGGCGTCTCCGGCTACATCCTCAAATCGTCCTCCAAGCAGGAGCTGGCGCAGTCGATCGGCGAGGTGCTGCGCGGTGCGGTCTGTGTCCCAGCCGCCTATCGCGGGCTCGTCCGCCCGCAACGCGCCGCCGGCCCGGCGCAGGATCTGCTGAAACGCCTGCACGAGCTGACGCCGCAGCAATTGCGCGTGCTCGAAATGCTCAAGCGCGGCCTGCAGAACAAGCAGATCGCCTTCGAGCTGAACATCTCCGAGACCACGGTGAAGGTCCACGTCTCCGACATCCTGCGCAAGCTCAACGTGCTCAGCCGCACCAAGGCCATCGTCGAAATGTCCCGGATCGATTTCGCGACCCTGGCCGGCGAAGGCGCCGGCCTGAAGGGGGAGCGTTCGCAGGCCGATCCGCCCTCAGGATAATCCGGTGTCATTCGTCGGAACGAGGCGAGCCGCGGTTCAAGCCGGTAGCGGCTGGCCGGCTTGCTCGCGAGCGATGTAGTCGGCGTACCAGTCCGGCCAGTTCGCATCGTACTGACCGCCGTTCCGCTTCTCGTGCTCACCGTGTGCCTTAGCCGCACGTCGGAGCGCGCTCGCGAGCTCGGACGAGGAGGTGAATGTTGTTCCTGCTGCCTCTACGCGTCCCGGCAATCGCGTGGTGATCTCCTGGAACAGCCAGCCGTTGCCATCGGGATCGTTGAACGAGACGTACGAGCGATAGCTGGCGCGTGCGGGATCCAGACCAGCAATCCGACGGCGCCCGAACAGATAAGGCTCGTCGGGTCCGGTGTGGTCGTCGCCTTCAGCGTGGAAGACTTCGCTGACCTCGACGCCGCGACCGCGCAGATCGTCTCGCGCGGCTTCAATGTCGGAGACGATCAGGTACAGACCCTGGGCGGAGCCGGGCGCCGCCGCGGTCACGTTCTTGCCGAAAATGACCGAGGAGGGGGAGCCGGGAGGTGTGAACTGGATGACGCGGTAGTCGTCAGGCCCGGCGAAATCGGCATCGAGCCGCCATCCGAGGTTCGCATAGAACTTCTTGGCGCGATCGACGTCCGAAACAGGGATGACGACGACTTCGAGCTTCATGGCGATCGTTGGCGCTTGGGTGGTTTCATTTGCGTCAGGGGCAGGCATTGCTTCTCTCCTGAATTATAGCGTTTGCGATATAATCGTGTGCGCGATATAAAGTACCTTGGAGCCTCAATGTCAACCTTCCGATTTAATCGGACACGATATATATGCACGCGGAGTTTCACATGTCCGTGTTGGAAAGGGCACCCCCATGAGCCTGCAGAACGGTCCCAGAGCCGAATTCAGAGACGATTCAACGACCAATCAGCCGAAACCGGCCGAGGGCGACCGGCGCCTCGACGATTTCCTGTGCTTCGCGATCTATTCGGCCAACCTCGCCTACGGACGAGCCTACAAGCCGGGCCTCGATGAGCTCGGCCTAACCTACCCCCAGTGGATCGCGATCGTGGCGCTGTGGGAGCAGGACGACCAAACCGTCAGCGAACTCGGCGACAAGATGTTCCTGGAATCCAACACCCTGACGCCGATCCTCAAAAAGCTCGAGGCGGCGGGCTATTTGCGCCGCCAGCGCGATCCCGCCGACGAGCGGCAGGTGCGCGTCAGTCTCACCGACGCCGGCCGACGCCTCCGCGAGAAAGGCATGCACATGAATCTCGTGAAGTCGAGCGGACTACAGCCCGATGAGTTCGCGCGGCTGCAGAAAAGCGTCGTCAAGCTCCGCGACAATCTAATCAAGGCGATGGAGGAGGAGTGACAGGCCCCTGTCTACTTTGCATGGGGTTGTTTTCGACATTTTTGTCTTGGCTACGTCCGATAGCCCCGCCGCAAGGAAGACGAGGCGAAGATCATCCGCGCTTCAGCTCAGCAGGAACGACAGCAGCGCCCGCATCTCGGCCGGCTTGATCGGCTTCTTCAGCACTTCGAGGCCCTGCAGGCTCGCCTGCTTCGCCGCCTGTTCGGAATAGTCGGCGGTGATGATCATGGCGGGCGTGTCGAGCTTCAAATGCTCCCGCACGTCGGTGATGGCCGACAGGCCGCTTTCGCCGTGGTCGAGATGGAGGTCGGCGATCACGACATCGGGCGCGCCACCGAGCTCGCTGAGGCGCACGAGCGCGTCCGCACCCGATCGCGTGGTCGCGACGTCGCAGCCCCATCCCTCCAGCAGCGCGGCCATCGCCTCCGAGCCGTTCGGATCGTTCTCGATCAGCAGGATCTTGGCGCCTTCGAGCCCGCTGTAATCGTAGTGCCGCGCGGCGGGCGCGACCTCCTGCGCCTCGTCGGCGACCTCGGCGAGGTCGGCCGGCTCCAGCTCCAGGGTGAAGGTCGATCCCTTGCCGAGCTGTGACGACAGCCGCACCTCGTGCCCGAGCTCGCTGGCGAAGCGGCGGACGATGGAGAGGCCGAGCCCGAAGCCGGCTTGGTCGGCCGCGTTGGCATCGCCGCGCTGGAATTCGCGGAAGATCGCCTCCTGCTGCGCCTGCGCGATCCCGGGTCCGGTGTCGGAGACCTGGACGCAGATCTGCCCGCTGCGCGGCCGGCATCCGATCACGACGCCGCCGCTGCGGGTATAGCGAATGGCATTGGCGAGCAGGTTCTGCAGGATCCGCCGCAGCATCATCGCGTCCGACATCACCGCGAGCTGAGAGGGGCGGATGCGCAAGGACAGGCCTTGCCGCGCGGCGATCGGCTCGAACTCGTTGCGGAGCTGCTCGAACAGGGGGGCCAGCGCGATCGCGCGCACGTCGGGCTTGAGCGCGCCGGAATCGAGCTTGGCGATCTCCAGCAGCGAGCGCAGCAGGTCCTCCAGCATCACCAGCGAGCGGCTCGCCTGGTCGATCAGCACGCCCGCTTCCTGCGACTCCATCATCTCCGTCAGTGCGGACAGGGTCAGGCGCGCCGCGTTGAGCGGCTGCAACAGATCGTGGGTGACCGAGATCAGCACGGAGGATTTCAGCGAGCTTGCCGCCTCTGCCTGCTGCTTGGCGCGGTAGAGTCCCTCATTGGCGCGCTCGACCGAATGCAGCGCCTCGCGCAATTGGTGCGTCCGGTCCCGAACCTTGTTGTCGAGCGCGATGGCGGTTTCGAACAATGAAAAGGCGTTGAGCTGCTGGTCCATCGAGCGCTCGACGCGCGACATCAGCGCGGCATTGATCTTCCTCAACTTGGCGGCCTCGCGCCTAAGCTGGTCGACCGCATCGGGGCCCTGCCACATGTCCGTCACGACGGGCGCCTTCCGATCGCAACTCCCGTGAAGGTCTGGTTCACATGCATGGAGCCGAACTGCTCGCCGTAAGTGTGAAAGCCGACCACACGGTTCTGCCGGTACAGTTCTGACATGTCGCGGGCGAGCTGATGCTGCTCGGCATCGAGCCGGCGGAGCAGGCATTCGAAGCCGATATAGAGCGAGACGTCTCCGATCTGGTCGCGGATGTCGGCGAACGTCTCGCGGGCCGCGCCGACCAGGCTTCGCGAGGTCGCGGCGGTCAGCACCATGCCCTCGTCGATGGCGCAGAAGAAATGCAAGGAGCCGTCCGGCTCGACGCGCTGGATCGAGCGTGCGTAATAGGCGCCGCCGACGCGCACGAGGACCGGATGCGAGGCGAAGGAGAACGGATCGAGCTTGGCATCCATGATGCCGACCACGCGCGAATATTCTTGCGCGGCAGGCTCTGCGTTCAACTCCCGGACCATGCGGTTTTCGATGTCGGCCTCGGTCACCACCATCTTCTGCGCCTGCGGCTCGAAATTGTCGCACTTGAAGACGCGGAACGGCAACGAGGTGTTCAGCAGGATCAACAGGGCAGCATTGCTGTGTGCCTTGCCGTCGAAAAACACGAACGTCTTCTCGAAGCGCAGCCCGTCGCCTGCCGACCCGCCGACGACCGGAATGTCGTCCAGCGATGCATAGATCGCGGACATCACCGCTTCTTCGCGGCGGCACAGGC
This sequence comes from Bradyrhizobium sp. SUTN9-2, assembly GCF_003122645.1. Classification (NCBI taxonomy): domain Bacteria; kingdom Pseudomonadati; phylum Pseudomonadota; class Alphaproteobacteria; order Hyphomicrobiales; family Nitrobacteraceae; genus Bradyrhizobium; species Bradyrhizobium sp. SUTN9-2. The sequence continues at coordinate 378,234 of NZ_LAXE01000001.1, read as the reverse complement.
CGTCGATCAGGACCAGGCCGAAGGGACTGCCGCGCTCGACCTGCGGCGTGGCCCGCAACAGCTCGTGCCGGAGCTCGCCGCCGATCCTGCGGCCGTCCTCGACGCGGAAGCTGTCGAGATTGAAGATCGGCCGCACCACCGCGGAAAAGTCCGCGCGGCTGAACGCCAGCGCCACGACGCTGTTCTCGTCCCAGCCGTCAGGAGCAAGCTCGCCCGCGGTGGTACAGCCGCAGACTTGTGTGTCGTCGAATTGGCGGCTGATCTCCGCGATGAAGCGATCGGGGTCGTAGCTGGGGGAGACGAACACCAGGATCAGCGCCAGCCCGTCGGACGGGAGCTGGGCCGCCAGCTCGGCCACGGCGTCATCGACGCTCGCGGCCTTCGACTTGGCCACGGCAACGCCAGACGCACCGCCAAACCGAAAATCGGTTTGCCCCACTCCGTTTCTCCCTTAAGGCTCGGTCTGATGCCAAGTGCCTGATAATTATCGAGAGTAGGGCGTTTTCCGGTGAGCCGCAACACGGCAGCCGCTCCCCGCAAGCCCGGTCGGATTTACCACCCCTTGAGGATTCTGCCCTAATTTTCCGCAACGTTCGGAAAGGGCTGCTTCCGGGCCGCAGAATCACATGAGCTGGGGGTTGGGAATGTCCGGGCGTACCGCGTCGCCGTCGAAGCGTGCACTATTTCCGACCCTCAAGTTCCGCGCAAAGATCATACTCGGCTTCGCCGCCGTCCTGGTGATCTCCGCCGGCAGCATGGCGTTTTCCTATTTCGGCTTCGAGCGGGTCGCCGACGGGGTCGGATCGTACCGCAGCAGCGTGTCGGAGGCCGATCTCGCCCGTAACATCGATCGCGAGCTGCTCGCCTATCGTTCGGCCGTCAAATATTTCGTCGTCACCGGCAAGGAAGACGACGCCAAGGCGGCGCTCGATGCCGAGGCCAGCCTGAAGAATGCCATCGACCAGGCCGTCAAGGCCGCCACCAAGCCGCCGCGGCAGGAAAGCCTCGGCAAGCTCGCCAAGGAGTTCTCCAACTTCTCCGCCACCTTCGCCAAGGTGCTCCAGGCCAAGCGCGACAGCGCGCTGCTGGTGCAGAACCAGCTCCAGCGCCAAGCCAATCTCCTGAAGTACAAGCTCGACGACATCGGCAACAACGCCTCCGACGCCGAAGCGCAGGCGATCGAGTTCGGCACCAAGCAGGTCAACGCCCAATTCCAGACCGCAAGCGCTGCAGCCACCCAGTTCGTGCTGACGTCCGATCAGGCGATCGCGAACAGCGCCCTCGCGCGGCTGAAATTCGTCGAGAACTCGCTGGGTGCGGTCTATTCCATGGACGACAAGATTGTCGCTGGCCTCAAGGAGGCCAAGTCCATCCTCGGCGCCTATCGCGAGGCGTTGGAGAAGTTGATCGCCAACGCCAAGCTGGTCGATGGCCTCGTCACGGAGATGAGCGGCTCGGCCGGCGCGATCCAGCAAGGCGCCACCGCCATGAAGGCGGACCTCGTCGCCGAGCAGCAGCGGCTGGATTCGGAGTCGGCGGCGACCATCGGGCAGACCGAGCAGCTGGTGCTGATGCTGGCCGTCGGCGGCACGCTGTTAGGCGCGGTCCTCGCCTTCCTGCTCGGCACCGGCATCTCGCGGCCGATGATTGCGATGTGCAAGGCGATGCGCGAGCTCGCCTCGGGCAATTTCGACGTCGTGCTGCCGGGTCTTGGCCGCAAGGACGAGATCGGCGAGATGGCCGGCGCGGTCGAGGAGTTCAAGATCCAGGCCGTTGCAAAGGCCGAGCGCGACGCCGCCGCCAGCGAAGTGCAGAACCGCGAGCAGGCCGCAAGCCGCCGCGCCGAGCTGATCCGCTTTGCCGACGATTTCGAGAGCGCGGTCGGCGCCATCGTCTCCAACGTCTCGGCCTCGGCCGTGCAGCTGGAATCGGCCGCCTCGACGCTGACCCGCACCGCCGAGACCACGCAGAGCCTGTCGAGCCAGGTCGCCGGCGTCTCCGAGCAG
>NZ_LAXE01000001.1:374128-375829 GCF_003122645.1 Bradyrhizobium sp. SUTN9-2 | reverse complement strand
CGCGCAGGGCACCCAGACCGCGGCCACCGATATCGGCGAGGTCAACCGCGGCGCCGCCGAGACCGGCTCGGCCTCGGAAGAGGTGCTGAACTCGGCCAAGACGCTGTCGAGCGAAAGCACCCGTCTTCGCGCCGAGCTCGACCGCTTCATGGCGAACATCAGGGCGGCGTAGTAAAGCGCACCTTAACAAATCCCTACGTCACCTAACCGCCAGTTGCGGCGCCACAAGTTTACCGCAGCTTATCCTTTGCCGGTTACCGTGCACACGAGTCGGAAGCGGGCTGCTTCCCGGCTGCGCCTGGTTTTCCGCGAATGGAATGGGGTGGGGGAATGTCGGTCACGTCCAAATCGAGCCAATCGAAGTCGCGCCAATCGAAGCTGCCAACGCTGCGTTTTCGCGCAAAAATCATCCTCGGCTTCGTGGCGGTGCTCGCCATCCTCGCCGTCAGCATGGCGTTCGCCTATTTCGGCTTCGAGCGGATCGCAGGCGCTGTGGCCTCCTACCGCACCAGCGTAGCGGAAGCCGATCTGGCGCGGACGGTCGATCGCGAGCTGATCGCCTATCAGGGGCTGGCACGGGCCTATACCCTGACCGGCGCGGCTGATGACGAGACCGCGGCCAAGGCCGCTGAAGGAAATCTGAAGAGCGCGATCGCCAAATCGATGGCCGCCACCACGGGCGCGGCTCGCCGCGAGCAGGTCGGCAAGCTCGAGGCCGAGTTCCAGAGCTTTACGAAAGTCTTCAGCGAGATCATCACGCTGACGCGCGAGAACAACAAGATCGCGGCCGACGAGCTCAACAGTGTCGGCAACAAGATCCGCTTCAAATTCGACGATCTCGCCGACACCGCGGCGCTGGCGGGTCTCTCCTCGGTGCAGACCACGGCCAAGGACATCACCTCGCAATATCTGGCGGTCTCGACCTCGGTCAGCGCTTTCGTCGCCAAGCCGGAGCCGAAGACCGCCGACGGCGTGATCGCCCGCATCAAGTTCCTCGAGACGCTGCTGGTCTCTGTCTACGCGAACGACCAGAAGATCACCGATCGCGTCAAGGAGATCGGCGATCTCTTGAAGCAGTACCGCACCTCGTTCGCAAAGCTGACCGAGAACGTGAAGGTCATCGTCAAGCTGAACGGCGAGATGACCAAGACAGCGGCGACCATCCTCAAGCTCTCGGCCGAGCTGCGTTCGGATCTCACCGCGGACCAGCAACGCATCGAGGCGAGCGCCAATGCGACGATCGTAGAGACCCAGCAGCTGATGCTGATGATGGCGCTCGGCGGGCTGGCCATCGGCATCGTGCTGGCCTTGTGGCTCGGCAACGGCATCTCGCGGCCGATGATCGCGATGTGCAAGGCGATGCGGGAGCTCGCCTCGGGCAATTTCGATGTCGTGTTGCCGGGCCTGGGGCGCAAGGACGAGATCGGCGAGATGGCCGGCGCGGTCGAGGAGTTCAAGATCCAGGCCGTTGCAAAGGCCGAGCGCGACGCCGCCGCCAGCGAAGTGCAGAACCGCGAGCAGGCCGCAAGCCGCCGCGCCGAACTGATCCGCTTTGCCGACGATTTCGAGAGCGCGGTGGGTGCCATCGTCTCCAACGTCTCGGCCTCCGCCGTGCAGCTGGAATCGGCCGCCTCGACGCTGACCCGCACCGCCGAGACCACGCAGAGCCTGTCGAGCCAGGTCGCCGGCGTCTCCGAGCAA
>NZ_LAXE01000001.1:373597-374103 GCF_003122645.1 Bradyrhizobium sp. SUTN9-2 | reverse complement strand
GCCTCCTCCAACATGCAGTCGGTCGCGACCGCGACCGAAGAGCTCTCGGCTTCGGTCGAGGAGATCGGCCGCCAGGTGCGCGATTCCAGCCGCATCGCAGAGGCTGCCGTCATGCAGGCCAAGGAGACCGACGGCCGCATCGGCAAGCTGTCGCACGCGGCACAGCAGATCGGCGAGGTGGTCAAGCTGATCACCGCCATCGCCGAGCAGACCAATCTGCTCGCGCTCAACGCCACCATCGAGGCCGCCCGCGCCGGTGAAGCCGGCCGCGGCTTCGCCGTGGTTGCGAGCGAGGTGAAATCGCTGGCAAGCCAGACCGCGAAGGCGACCGACGAGATCTCCTCGCACATCACGGGCATGCAGGGCGCCACCGCCGAATCGGTCGCCGCGATCAAGGAGATCGGCGCGACGATCGGCCAGATCTCGTCGATCTCGACCTCGATCGCGAGCGCGGTGGAGCAGCAGGGCGCCGCCACCCAGGAGATCGCCCGCAGCGTCCAGACCGT
>NZ_LAXE01000001.1:351734-373572 GCF_003122645.1 Bradyrhizobium sp. SUTN9-2 | reverse complement strand
GGCGCAGGGCACCCAGACCGCGGCCACCGATATCGGCGAGGTCAACCGCGGCGCCGCCGAGACCGGCTCGGCCTCCGAAGAGGTGCTGAACTCGGCCAAGACACTATCGAGCGAAAGCACCCGCCTTCGCGCCGAGCTCGACCGCTTCATGGAGAATATCCGCGCGGCGTAGGTTCGCTGCTCCTGTAGCTCGCGGTCCCGAAGGGCCGCGCTATCGCCTTACACTCCGCTGTCCGGAACGACAGCGGAGTGAGTTCATTCCCTTCCGAACGCCCGCTTCAGCTCGACCTTCGCGCGCTCCAGTCGCGTGCGCTGCGTCTTGGGCAGCGTCTTGCCGGCGCGGTTGATGTAGAAGGTCAGCATCGACAGCGCCGACCGATAGGCGCCGGTCTTGCGTCGCGAGCTGTGCTCGGCCGAGCGCTTCAGCGAGGCCGCAATCCTCTTCGCGCTGGTCAGCTTGAACACCCCTTGCTTGAGGTCGAGCGCATCGCTCTCCTCCGTCACGCGCTGCGACCAGCGCCTTGTGGCGCGTTTGGTGCTCTTGTGCGCGGTCCCGCTCCGCCGGGTGTTTCGCCGTCTTGCGCGGGCTGCTGTTTCGAGAATGTGTCGTCTTTCTGACCTGAGCCATGCGCCAACTCCTTGCGGGTCCAGCGGAAACGAGCGGTGCTCGCTGGCGTTCCCGCGGGAACCCGGCCCCCTCGCAAACGTTGTCGCAGGTGGCAGGCAGAATGCCGCACCCCGATGATCGGATCGACCCCGTCCACGTCATGTGAGCCGGGGCCGCTTCCATTGATCAGACGCAACAATCCGATGGAACTGCAGCAGAGCCCAGCGCTGAACTATGCACCCGTAGTCTCGGCGGCGGCCGTGACCGACCGCATCGTCGAGACCAGCATTCCCTCGCGGCTCGATGCGCTGCCGTGGAGCGGTTTTCACACCCGCGTCGTGCTCGCGCTGGGCATCACCTGGATTCTCGACGGCCTCGAGGTGACGCTTGCGGGTGCGCTCTCCGGTGCGCTGAAGCAAAGCCCATCGATGCAGTTCTCCAATCTCGATCTCGGCATCGCCAACTCCGCCTACCTCGCGGGCGCCGTGCTCGGTGCGCTCGGCTTCGGCTGGCTGACCGACCGTATCGGCCGCAAGAAGCTGTTCTTCATCACGCTGGCGCTCTACCTCTCGGCAACGGCCGCAACCGCGCTGTCATGGGATGTCGCGAGCTACGCGCTGTTCCGCTTTCTCACCGGCGCCGGCATCGGCGGCGAGTACACAGCGATCAACTCGACGATCCAGGAGTTGGTGCCCGCACGCTATCGCGGCTGGACCGATCTCGTGATCAACGGCAGCTTCTGGATCGGGGCTGCGATGGGCGCAGTGGCGGCCATCGTGCTGCTCGATCCCGCAGTATTCGCTCCCGATCTCGGCTGGCGCCTGGCCTATCTGATCGGCGCCGCCCTCGGCCTCGTCGTTCTCTTGATGCGGATGTGGATCCCGGAAAGTCCGCGCTGGCTGATGATTCATGGTCGTCCCGACGAGGCCCATGCCATCGTCGACGGGATCGAGCGGTCGGTGATCGGGCACGACCAGGATACGAGCGACGGACGCTTCACCAAGATCCGCCTGAAGATGCGCGATCACACGCCGATCCCCGAGGTGGTCCACACCTTGTTTTCGGTCTATCGCCGGCGCGCATTGGTCGGCCTCGTTCTGATGAGCGCGCAGGCATTCTTCTACAACGCCATCTTCTTCACCTTCGCGCTGGTGCTGACCGATTTCTACGGCATCAAGGCCGACCACGTCGGCTGGTACTTGCTGCCGTTCGCGGCCGGCAATTTCCTCGGGCCGCTGCTGCTCGGCCGCCTGTTCGATACGCTGGGACGCCGCACCATGATCACGTTCACCTATGGCGCATCGGGCCTGTTGCTGGCGCTATCAGGCTATCTGTTCTCGATCGGTGTCCTGAGCGCGCAGGGGCAGACCATCGCCTGGATGGTGATCTTCTTCTTCGCCTCGCCCGCCGCGAGCGCGGCCTATCTCACCGTCAGCGAGACCTTTCCCCTCGAGGTTCGCGCGCTGGCGATCGCGGTGTTCTATGCGGTCGGCACCGGCATCGGCGGCGTGATCGGGCCGGCGTTGTTCGGCGCGCTGATCGACACGGGATCGCGCACCAGCGTATTCGCCGGCTATCTGTTGGGGGCCGTCCTGATGATCGCGGCTGCGATCGTGGCGTGGCGCTATGCCGTCGCCGCCGAGCGCAAATCGCTCGAACACATCGCGCGGCCGCTCGCCTTTATGGAGTAGACTGATGAAATCGGAACTTGCGGAAATGGCGTTGGACCAGAAGCTCACCATACCTGATGACGACGAGACGCCGGAAACGGTGCCGGTGCCGCATGCGTTGGTGCCGCATCTCGATGAAATCGCCATTCTGCTCGACATCGATGGCACGCTGCTTGAGCTGATGCCGACGCCGCGCGAGGTGTGGGTGCCGCCGGGCCTGTCGGAAACGCTGAAAGCTTTGACCGAGCGCACCTCGGGGGCGCTGGCGCTGGTCAGCGGCCGCTCGCTCAACGACATCGACCTGATCTTCGCGCCCGACGTGTTCCGCGCCGTCGCCGGTCATGGCGCGGAGATGCGGCTGGCGGTGGACAGTGAAGCGGATGCCCTGCACGCGCCGCCGCTCGACAAGGAGCTGAAGCGGCGCCTCGCCGCCATCGCCAAGCTCAGCCCTGGAATCCTGCTCGAGGACAAGGGCTATTCGCTCGCGCTGCATTACCGCCTGGCGCCGCATGCGGAGAAGGCGATCTACGAATCCGTCTCACTGATCCGCGCCGATCTGCCCAATGCGCCGATCGAGGTGCTGCCGGGCAAGTTCGTCTGCGAGATCAAGCATTCCGGATTCACCAAGGCGAGCGGCGTGCGCGAGTTGATGAAGCGCGCGCCGTTCAAAGGACGGCGTCCGCTGTTCATCGGTGACGACGTCACCGATGAGACCGTGTTCGCGATCATGCCCGACATGGACGGGCTGGCGTTCTCGGTCGGCCGCCGCGCCATGGGCGTGAATGGCCACTTCGATGCGCCGGCGGATGTGCGTGCGTTCCTTGCGCACCTGCTCGATCCCAGGTGAAACCAAGGCAGCGTCATCTCGCAGACACAAAGGCTTGCATCGCAGCGCCATTGCGCGCTGCGATGCATGCTGCGCAACAGGACCGGAAACGCTGTCTTTGCAGCGAAATGACTGGGTTCCACGAGCGAAACCAGTTCCAACGCGCACGCCCGATTTTGGTTTCAATTGGTTGAAACGATGATCAGGAACCATATTGATGAACGGCAGTTAAATGGGGCGGAATGAACAGGAGGGGACGACCTGTGAACTTGATCGTCGTTTCAAATCGCGTCGCCCGCGGCAAACCCAACGAGCCCATGACGGGCGGCCTTGCGGCGGCATTGCTTCCCGTTGTGGAACATTCTGGTGCGATCTGGGTCGGTTCCTCCGGCCGGGTGCGTGATGGCCACCAGAAGGAGCCGTTCGCCGAGATCGAGGCGCTCGGGACAGGCGCGATTGCGACGTTGGATCTGCCGGCGGCCCATTACGGCGGATACTACGAAGGCTTTGCCAATTCGGCGCTGTGGCCGGCGCTGCATTCGCGCAGCGACCTGATCCGCGTCTCGCGCGAGGACTATGTCAGCTATCGCGAGGTCAACGCCTTCATGGCGCGCGCCTTGATGCGTTTCCGCAAAGCCCGGACTGCGTTCTGGGTTCAGGACTATCATTTCCTCGCGCTTGGTGCCGAGCTGCGCGAGCTCGGCGTCGATGATCCCATCGGCTTCTTCCTGCATACGCCGTGGCCCGTCACTGCTGTGATGCAGGGCGTACCCAACCATCGCGAGCTGATCACCGCGATGCTGGCCTATGATCTGCTCGGCTTCCAGACCGAGGAAGATCGGCAGAACTTCCTCGGCTATGTCGGCGCCGAGCTCGGCCTCACCATCGAGGACGGGGTCGTGGTCTCGCAGCATGGGCGCACGCGCTGTGAAGTTTTCCCGATCGGCATCGATGCGGAGAAGTTCGCCGCCTATGCCGCGAAGTCGGCCGCGCATCCGGATGTGTCGCGCCTGCGCCGCAGCCTCAACGGCGAGCGCCTCGCGATCGGCGTCGACCGGCTCGACTATTCCAAGGGTCTCGTCAACCGAATCAGCGCATTCGACCGGCTCTGGACCGAGCAGCCGCAGTTTGCGCGCAGCATCTCGCTGCTCCAGATCGCCAATCCCTCGCGCGGCGGCATCGAGGCCTATGGCAATCTCCAGAACGAGGTCGCGCGCCTCGTCACCGACGTCAACGGCCGCCACGGCGAGGTCGACTGGACGCCGATCCGCTATTTGAACAAAGGCTTCAGCCAGGCCGTGCTCGCCGGTCTCTACCGCACCGCGCAGGTCGGCGTGGTGACGCCCCTGCACGACGGCATGAACCTCGTCGCCAAGGAATACGTCGCCGCGCAAAATCCCGCCGATCCCGGCGTGCTGGTGCTGTCGAAGTTCGCCGGCGCCGCCAACGAGCTCGACGCTGCGCTGCTGGTCAATCCGCACGATATCGACGGCATGGCCCGCGCGGTCGCGGTCGCGGCATCCATGCCGCTCACCGAGCGCAAGATGCGCTGGGATGCGATGATGAAGAAGCTGCGCGGCCACACCATCCAGCAATGGTCCGCCGATTTCGTCGCCGAGCTCGAGAAGTGCCGCACCGAGAAGGCCGCCGTGGCGCCGCTCGCGGCCCAGCCGCCGCAGGCGCTGCGCTGGTTGAAGTCGGCGATCTCAGGCGTGCGGTTGATCTAATCTCAGCTTGGCTCGATCTCACCCTCTCCCCTTGTTGTGGGAGAGGGTGGCATAGGGGGCCTCTGGCCGCCGTTCTTAAGAACGCCGATGCTTTGCATCTGCTATGGCGACAGCGGCGAGACGGGTGAGGGGTGTCTCTCCACGCGTGAACGTCTCGCAGCAAGATTCGTGGATGCAACCCCTCATCCGGCGCTTCGCGCCACCTTCTCCCGCAAGGGGGAGAAGGCGAGAGCGCCCCTCAATAGCAATACGACACGCCGTCCAGGATCGCGCATTGCCGCTTGTTCGGCGCGTTCGGATTATCCAGCGGCACCACGCCCTTGCCCTGGCCGACGAACACGCCGGGCCCGACATGCACCGAGCTCTTGTTGCCGATGATCACGCTCTGATGCGGCGCCGAGCTGGAGCGCGTGCCGTCCGGCCAGAGGATGGCATCGCCCGAAAGCACCCCGCGCCGGCCGTCGTCGCAGCTGACGTCGACCCCCTGCCGGGTGCAGACCTGGGCCAGGGCCGGCGCGGCAAGGGCGGAGCCGAGGGTCGAAATCAGGCTCAGGGCGGCGATGGTCTTGCGGATGGTCATGGCGTCCCCGGTCGTGTGTGGCGGCTTGCCGTGAATCGTCGCGCCAGAGCCGCCCGCGGTTCAGCCCCGCGGCCGCTCCAGGTACCTGTGGAGCCGGATATTGTGCTGTAAATACAATAAGTTGCGGAAAAATCGCCCGATATCTCCGCGATCCCTTGCAAAATCGTCGGCGCCCCTTCAAGAGAGGGCGCTCCGGAGAGATGGCCGAGTGGCTTAAGGCGCACGCTTGGAAAGCGTGTGTGCGGGAAACCGTACCGTGGGTTCGAATCCCACTCTCTCCGCCACCCGCTCAAATCAAACGCGCCGGCTTATTTGCCTTCGGGGCCAGCAATCGTCGCCAAGCGCCCGAGCAGGGCCGCCTCGGCCTTGGGAGTCAGACGGTAGCCTTCCGCCATCTCGACCATGTCGCCGCGGGCGACGCATCCGTCCCACCAATCCCTCACGAAGCCCTCGGCGTACCCGCGCGTCTTGAAGCCGTAAGGTTCGGTGACAAGGTCGAAAGCGATCATCAGCTCGTAACAAGGCGAGTCGTAGGAGGTGCCGGTCTCGGGACGGCCCAAGAAAGCTTCGAAGGATCTGGCCGTACAGAGGCTCGAATAAAGCCAGAACATCAGTCCATACATCAGATGCGAGCGCTCGTCGTCGTGCAGGGCAAAGAAACCCTTCTCGTCCACGATCTGCCGGGCCAAGGTGCGCAACATTCGCTCGCCGTGCGGCAGACGGTCGCCGACGGCGGCCAAGGCTCGCACCACGATTGGCGATAACGTTCCCCGCTCGACGGTCGCGATCGCAGCGGCCCGATCCTCCTCAGCAGTGTCGTACTCGGACTCCTCGACCAAGCCGCGAATGAAGGTCTCGAAGTCTGGCGCGACGACGACGATGCGGTAGTCATCCTCCTGGTCGACGTACACGACCTGCGGCTCGCCCCGCTTTCCGCAGGTCCGGTAGTCCAGCATGATCAGCTCGTGGCCCCCGGCCGGCGTGTCGGCGATTCCGACGCCAATCGGCGGGTAGCCCCATTCCTCGATCATGAACTTGGCGCCAAACTTCCCGGCGAGTGAATATGTGGACGTACGGCCAAGAGCGAAGAGCCCCTCGATAGCCACGTGGTCCTCCGCCCAGCCTGTACGCTCCTTCATTGGATGGCAGTTGCGCTTGACCATTCCGCCATTGTGGCGCCGTGCGAGGTCGACATAGGCCGCCGGCAGTCGATACCCTCCGATTTCATGCTCAATGGAGGCGATCAGCTCGTCGGTCGGCGGAGGCTCGACATAGTTCTCCAGGGAATACGGACAGTCGTCCCAGAAGCCTTCGAAGTCGAAGTCGTCAAAGAGCCGTTTCGTCGCCATCTTCATTACCTCGTCGTGTTACGAGGCGTGTCTAAGCGCCCAGTAGCCAGGACCGTTGATTGCCACCCTTCGGAATGAAAACAGCTTATACGTCAATCAGGATTGACTGACACTCTCTCCGCCATTTGCTGCCGCTCATAACGGTTTGGTTGCAGGCTCGAGTCCCGCCGGTGCGGTTGAGGCGCTTAGTTGCTTTCATTGCTGGGCAGCGGCTTCATATTCGTGGGGTCATGCCCTCAGGAGCTTATTCCGTGCCGCAAGCGATCCTATCCGCGCAGAGCCGACCCCTCCGTTCCCGTGCCGAGTTAGCCTCCATCATCATAAGCGCCTATGAGCGCATCGAGCGGGACCGGCACCGCAATTGCTGGATCTATGTGCGGCCCATGGAAGAAGCGCTGGCTGAGGTTGATGCCCTTGTGCAACGAGCGGAAGAGGGTGAAGTCCTGCCGCTCCTTGGCGTGCCATTCGGCGTCAAGGACAATATTGACGTTGAGGCCATGCCAACGACAGCAGCCTGCCCGTCATTCGAATATAGGGCTGCGCAATCGGCTAGATGCGTCGAGAAATTGGCGGCCGCGGGTGCGATCTGTCTTGGCAAAACCAACCTGGATCAGTTCGCAACCGGACTGTCCGGCGCCCGCTCCCCCTACGGCGCCTGTTCCAGTGCGGCGGACGATCTGTATGTCTCCGGCGGTTCGAGCTCCGGCTCGGCTGCTGCCGTAGCATCCGGCCATGTTGCCTTCGCTCTCGGCACAGATACCGGCGGCTCAGGCCGGATTCCCGCAGGTTTCAACGGAATCATCGGGATCAAGCCAACCGTCGGCCTCGTCTCGTCCCGGGGACTTGTGCCGAACTGTCCGACGCTCGATTGTCCCTCGATCTTCTGCAATTCCATTGCCGAAGGTCGAATTCTGCTCGGGTTGATCGAAGGATTCGACGACAGTGATCCCTTTAGCCGCCAACGGATTGCCACGTCCTTCCCACCTCCTCGCAAATTCCGGTTCGGCCAGGTCCCTGTCGGTCATCTCAATTCATTCGGCATGCCGGAATGCGATGACCTCTACAGGCAGGCCTGCACGAGGCTTTCGGGATTGGGAGGTCAAGCCAGGAACATTGACTTCGCGCCTTTCGCCGAAGCCGGTGAAATGCTCTTTTCAGGGCCTTGGATTGCCGAACGTCATGCGGCGATCAGCAAGCTCATGAACATCGATCATGGAGACCTGCTTGACGTCATCCGCAACGTGCTGAGCGGAGCTGCCCGGTTTTCCGCAACAGATGCATTCGCCGCGCAACATCGACTTTGGAAGCTGCGACGCCAGATCCAAACGCTTTTCGAGGAGATCGATGTTCTGGTGGTACCGACCGCGCCACGCCCCTTCACGATTGCGGAGATGATGGAAGATCCCATCACGTTCAACAACCGCCTCGGTTACTACTCCTATTTTGCCAATCTCGTGGACTTGTGCGCGGTGTCGGTTCCCAATGCAACGCTCGGCAACGGCATGCCGATGGGTATCACTTTGCTGGCACCTGCGTGGCGCGACCATGTTGTTCTCGACCTTGCCGAACGATGGCTGCCCGATGCGAAGGCCAGACTGTTCGATCTAAAGGAATATCCGAAGGCCGCCTCCTAGACCACTTCGAGATCGAGGGCGCGCAGATTGAGGATCACAATCAGGCCCCGGTGATAACGGATGACGCCTCTTGCCTGCATGCGGGAAAGCTGCACCGTCACCCATTGGCGGGTTGAGCCGATCAGATTGGCGAGATCACCATGCGTGAACGGGATCCCGATCACGATCTCGCGGCCCTGCTGCGAACCGTAGATCTTCGAGAGGAAGACCAACAGACGATGCAGCCGCTCGGTCACCGAGCGGGTCCCCAGCATTTGCGCCATGGCCGAGTAGCACCGTGCCTTGAAGGCGAGCGCATCCAGCAGCGCGACTGCGATACTTGCCGATTGAAGCGCCAGCGCACGCAGGGCTGGGCCGGGCAAGAACGTCACTCGGCTTCGTTCCACTGCGACCGAAGACCATACATGGGCACCAGTACCGAACAGATCGGGGCCGCCGACGAAATTGCCGGCGAACCAGTAGGCCAGCGTCACCTCGCGTCCGGAAGGCGCCGCGTAGTAGCTGCGAATACGCCCCTCTTCGATCAGATAAATGCCGTTCTGCAGATCGCCCTGACGCCAGACATGCTTGCCTGCCGGCAGGACCTCCTCGCGGCCGATGGCGAGGACACGACGCCGGTCAGCCTCACACAACGGATCCAACAAGCTCGGCAGCGACCCGACCAGAGCATCCGATCCCGCCAGCATGATGCCGGTCGCATTCCTGAGACTTGCCGCTGACATCTGCTCGCTCCCCTGCCGCCGCAGGGGAAAGCCATTCAAGAGCCATGCCAGAACATATCGTCAGGCGCCTACGTCTTGATTTCCATCTGCTCGAAGGCCCTGCGGCCTTCCGAGCGGATCAGGTCAAGGCAATCCCGCTTGAGGGCGAGATAGGCGGCCTCCGCGACGATGGCGCTGGAGCGCGGCCGCGGCAGGCTCACCTGAAGATCCCTGAGGATGCGGCCAGGTCCGGCGCTCATGATCAGCACACGGTCAGAGAGAAGGATCGCTTCATCGATGTCGTGTGTGACGAAGACGATTGTTGCATTGATCCGCTCGCGGAGCTCGAGCAGATTGTCCTGCATGACCGCCCGGGTCTGCGCATCCAGCGCTCCGAACGGCTCGTCCATCAACAGGACACGCGGTTGATTGGCGAGGGCACGGGCAATCGCAACCCGCTGCTGCATGCCCCCCGATAGCGTGTGCGGATATGCCGACGCAAATCTGGTCAGGCCGATCATCTCGATGAGGCCGTCGGCAATCCGCAGCGCCTCCGCTTTCGGCTTGCCGAGGGCGCGGGGCCCGTGCGCGATATTCCGGCGCACCGATTTCCACGGAAACAGATGTGGCTGCTGGAAGACCATTCCGATCTCGGGCCGTGGCTTGCGCATTGCCTCGCCGGCGATGAGCACCTGGCCTCCGAACGGCCGCTCGAGCCCGGCCATTGCATTCAGCAGCGTGGACTTGCCGCAGCCGGATGGACCGACGATCGAGACGAATTCCCCCTGGGCTACTGCCAGGGATACGCGGTCGACCGCGATGACCTGCCCGCTCGGCGCATCGAAGACGATGCTCAAATCCTCGACCCGGATGATCGCCTGACGCGCCGCGGCGGACGGCGAGTGCGTATCCACGAGCCTGAGCGGCTGGTCTGGACGAAGCAGGCTCGGGATCATCGCCACCACACGGCACGTTCGGCAAGAATTGCGAAGGAACGGTCGGCGACGAAGGAAAGCAGCCCGAGAGCCGCTAGCCCGCCCATGACCTGACCCGTTTGCATGTTCTGTTGCGCTATTTCGATACGATAAACGATACCGGCGAACGCTCCTGCCAACTCGGCGGCGACCAGCGTGTAGAAGGAGATGCTCACCGCGGTTCGAAGACCGACCGTGATATAGGGCAGCGCGCCAAGAAGGACGATTTCCCACAGCATCTGCGGTTGCGGCGTGCCGAGCATCTGGGCGGCACGGATAAGTCCGCGGTCGACTTTCTGCACCCCGATGTGGGTCGCCAGCCATACCGTGAAGAACACGCCCCAAACGACCAGGAAAAGCTTGCCTGTTTCCGAGAGGCCAAACCAAAGGATGACGATCGGCACGAAGGCTATGGGAGGAATTGGGCGAAGGATGTGAAACAAGGGCGAAAGCAGGCTGGACACCAGCCGAAACCGGCCGGTCAGGATGCCGAGCACGATTCCGCCCGCGGCCCCGATGGCAAATCCCGCGGCCACGCGCGCGAGGCTCGCCATCAGGTCGGCGAAGAATTGTCCGCTGCGAATCCATTCGAGAACGGCGACGGCGACGGTCGATGGCGGCGGAAACAGCACGGTGTTCACGATGCCGGAGCGCGCAACCAATTCCCACATGCCTGTGAAGGCGGGCACGGAGAGGATTGCGACCAGTACGCTCAGCCGTTCGGTCGCGTTGCTGCGTCTGCCGACGCTCACGGGCGTGCGCCAAGCGTGACGCGAGCTGAATCGAGCGCCTTCAGCGGCGCCGTCACCAGGACTTTCGTGAAATCGGGCATGCTCGCTCCAGGGGGATGATTGCCGGTCTCGAGCCGCCAGGCGGCATGGGTCTTCAGAGTCGTGAGAATCCTGTCGTCGAGGCGCACATGGTAGACGTAGTCCGTCCAGATCGACGCCAATTCATCGCGTTTCATCCCCGTCGCCGCTGCGATGACGTCGATTGCTTCACCCGGATTCGCCTTGAGCCAGTCCTCGGCTTCGATGAGGGACGCCAGGAACTTGCTTACGATCGCCGGGTTGGCGGCGAGGTAAGACTGCGTCACGACGATATTGAAGGTCTCCGAGTAGAGACCTTTGGTATCAAGCGGAATCGCGCCTTCGCCGAGAGCCTTCTTCGCATTCGCGACGTGCGGCTCCCAGGTGTCGAATGCGTCGATGCTGCCGGCCGCCATGGCAGGGAGCATCTCCTGCGGTCGCAGGTTGACGAGCGTCACGTCCTTCGAGGTCAGGCCCGCCGCTTTCAACAGAACCGAGGTGTAGACTTCGCTGCCGGTTCCGGCCGTGAAGGCGATTCGCTTTCCACGCAGATCGGCCTTCGTCTTGATCCCGGCAGAAGCTGCGGTCATGGTCTTCAGATCCGAATATTCCATCCCCGCCACGAAGGCGATCGGCTGTTGCGCCATCGCGGCCGCCGTGACCGGCGCCTCGGCTGTTGTCGCGAAATCCGCCCCTCCCCCAAGCACCGTATCGAGGCACTGCTTCCCGCTGGTGAAGTTGGAGACCGAGATGTCGAGCCCGTGCTTGGCGAAAAGGCCCTTCGCATTGGCAACGATCGCCAGTCCCGAGATCGGCCCAAGATTCTGGGCGAGCCGCGCCTTCAGCAATTCCTCGGCCGTCGCGCGCTCGGACGGCGCAAACAGGAGGGACGCAGATAGCACGAACACGGCGAAGCGAAGAGCAGTTGTTGATCGCATGCCAAACCCCTGTGATGCCGGCGATCGGAGGTGATCGACCTTGACGACAGGATCGTCTGAAGATCGAAGATCATGAAGCAATTAATCGACAAGGCCCTGCTGTCCACTTTTTGCGCAAGCAAAACAGCTTCCGACCGTGATCGGGGCAATAAATTCATCAAGCTGCTCACACCTTGGGCGCAGCATGGCCTGCGGCAGCGGCGCTCTGCTGGCTTTCGCCAAGCCCGACGCCGATTCAATCAGAACCGATCGGGATTTCGGTACCGTTGCGTGCGCGGCGAAACCAGGCCCACGTCTGCCGCGTCACTGCGATGTAGCCCGGGCCCCGATAGACGATCCGATCGGCGACGATCCGGTTCAGTTTCGGCAGCGCATGGAAAGGAATCGAAGGATAGGCATGGTGCTCGACATGATAGGGCATATTCCATGCGAACCAGCGCACGAACCTGGCGGTATAGGTGGTGCGGGTGTTCTGGAAGGCGCTGCGCGTGCGATCGCAGCCGGTGTGTTCGGCAAGCAGATACGGACGCAGAAACAATTGACCGACGATCACGGGGACCACCCAGACCCACAACAGGATCAAGGTGTGCAACGCGATCGAGGCCAGCAACAGCGCGACGTAGCCTGCCAGATGGAGACGCGCTTCTGTCACGACAATGTGGCGTTTGCTTTCGGGAATCCAGGGTGACGTGGCGTTGCCGGTCAACGCATGGCGAAGCATCAGCCCCACCCGGAAGGCAACCTGCCGCAAGCCGCTGTACACGATCACCAGTTGCGCGTCCGAGTTCGGGATTGGAACCGACAGCAGTTCCGGATCCCTCTCTGGATCCTGCGTGTACCGATGATGATCCCAGTGGAATAAGCAGTAATATTCGTAAGGCAAGCCGACCGCGAACGAGGAGAGATGACCGAAGGCGAGATTAAGCGCCCGGCTGCGAAACGCCGTCTTGTGGGCGGTCTCGTGGACCACCATGAACAGGAATGCGACAAAGTAGCCTTGGACGACCACCAGCGGCAACGCCCAGACGATTCCGTATTGCGATGAGACCAGCCAGATCAGCACGCCGACAACGACGATGACGCCGTAGTGGCTGGCCGCGCGGATCAGACCCTGCCAGTCGGACCGCACCGACAACTCGCGCAGCATGGCCGGAGTCAGCGGCTTCTCTCCGGTGGCAGTGATGGCATTGCTCATGATCGTGGTCGCCTCTTTTTCGGAATCGCACACTTGACCGTGCTCGTGCGGTCGCTGGAATTGGCCAAGCACAGGCCGACCCTAGGAAGCGCGGCCGCAATGCTGAAGCAATTTATTTCGTCGGCGTTGGCTCGCCCGGCATCCCTGGACTGACACTCTCCTCGCCAGCCTTCGCAAACCAAGTTTGCGCAAGGCTGGCGCGCCGAAGCCCGCAGGCCGAAGGCGGACTCGGTGCCGTTTGCTTCGGCTCGGCAAGCCTGCCGGGGGCAAGCTTCTCCTGCGCCCTCCGCCGCCGCTTCACCCCACCAGCTTCCACTTCCCATCCCCGGTCCGCTTCAACGCGGGGTCGCTCACCCGCACGTGCTCGGCGAGGAAATCGATGAACGCGCGCACGCGTGCCGGGAGTGGGGCGGTATGGCCGACATAGACGGCGTGGATGTCTTCGCGGTCGCCGGGATTGTAGCCTTGCAGCACCGGCACGAGGCGGCCAGATTCGATGTCGGGACCGATGTGGAAGAGCGCGAGGCGCGCGAGACCGACACTGCCGAGGCAGAGGCGGCGGGCGGCTTCGCCGTCGCTGGCGCGCGCGACCGGCGGGGGCAGGGCCTCCTCGGCGTGGTCGCCACGCCTGAACGGCCAGCCGCGGATGCTGCGTGGAAAGGTCCAGCCGATGCCGCGGTGGTCGGCGAGATCGGCCGGAATCTTCGGCATGCCGCAACGGGCGAGATAATCCGGCGCGCCGACCACGACCATGCGGCTGGTGCCGAGCTTTCGCGCGACCAGCCGCGAGGCGCGCAGCGGACCGACGCGGATGGCGACGTCCGCGCGCTCCTGCATCAGGTCGATCACCGTATCGGTCAGCACGAGATCGAGCGTGACGTCGGGATGCTGGGCCAGAAACCGTGGGATCAAGGGCATCACATGCAGCATGCCGAAGGGGATGTTGCAGTTGACCGTGAGGCGGCCGCGCGGCGCCGCGCCCGAGGCCGCCTCGCGCTCGGCCTCCTCCATCTCGGCGAGGATGCGCAACGATCGCTCGTAGAAGGCCTGGCCTTCCGCCGTCAGCGTCAGCTTGCGCGTGGTGCGGTTGACGAGCCGCGCGCCGAGGCGCGCCTCCAGACGCGAGATCAGCTTGCTGACGCCCGATGGCGTCAGGCGCAGCTTTCGCGCGGCCTGGGTGAAGCCGCCGAGGTCCACGACGCGGACGAAGACCTCCATCTCGGCCGAGCGGTTGGTGTCGAAACGGGCCATGTTGAATTCACGTCACAAATGATTGGATTGCGGACATTCTAATGGTTTGGCGGCAGCGCCGCTATCTGCGTGGCTCGTCTCATCCCTTGGAGCAACGCATGCCTCCTGCCGTCCTCGCGCTCACCGCCGGTGCCTTCGGCATCGGCACCACCGAATTCATCATCATGGGCCTGCTGCTGCAGGTCGCCGCCGACATGCACGTCTCGGTGCCGGTCGCGGGCCTGCTGATATCAGGCTATGCGCTCGGCGTGTTCGTCGGCGCGCCGGTGCTGACGCTGGCGACGCGGCGGATGCCGCGGAAAACCGTGCTTCTGGCGTTGATGGCGATCTTCACGCTCGGCAATGCGGCCTGCGCGCTCGCGCCCACCTACGAATTGCTGATGGCCGCGCGGGTGCTGACCTCCCTCGCCCACGGCACGTTCTTCGGCGTCGGCTCGGTGGTGGCCACCAGCCTCGTCGCCGAGGACAAGCGTGCGTCTGCGATCGCCACCATGTTCATCGGCCTGACGGTCGCGACGCTCCTCGGCGTGCCCTTCGGTGCCTGGCTCGGCCTGATGCTCGGCTGGCGCGCGGCGTTCTGGGCGGTGACTGTCATCGGCGTGATCGCGTTTGCGGTCGTCGCCGCGCTCGTCCCCGGCCGTGTCGGCGATGGCGACAAGCCGATCTCGCTTGCCGAGGAAGTGGCCGTGCTCGGCCGTCCGCAGGTGCTGCTCGGACTTGCCATGACCGTGTTCGGCTTCGCCGGCCTGTTCGTCGTCTTCACCTATATCCAGCCGATCCTGACGCGCTTCACCGGCTTTTCTGAGGCTGCCGTCTCGCCGATCCTGCTGGTGTTCGGCGTCGGCCTTGGGATCGGCAATATCGCCGGCGGCAAGCTTGCGGACCGCGGCCTCGCACGGGCCCTGACCGGCACGCTTGCCGCGCTTGCGATCGTGCTGCTCGGCCTCGCGGCCGTGCTGTCGATCAAGATCCTGTCCGTCGCGCTGATCCTGCTACTCGGCACCGCTGCCTTCGCGACCGTCGCGCCGCTTCAGCTTCGCGTGCTGGAAGCCGCAGGTCCCAGCGGCCGGACGCTCGCCTCCAGCTTCAACATCGCCGCGTTCAATCTCGGCAACGCACTCGGCGCCTGGGTAGGCGGCCTCACCATCGACCGCGGGCTCGGCCTTTCGGCGCTGCCGCTGGTCGCGGCCGGCATCACCGTCATTGGCCTCGTTCTGGCGCTGTGGAGTCTCCGGCTCGATCGCGCGCCGGCCACCGTCGCGGCGTGGCCGGCGGAATAGGAGAACGATTATGGAATACCGCAATCTCGGCGCTTCCGGGCTCAGAGTCCCCGTCCTCAGCTTCGGCACCGGCACGTTCGGCGGACAAGGTCCGCTGTTCTCCGCCTGGGGCCGCAGCGGCACTGATGAAGCCCGCAGGCTCGTCGATATCTGTCTCGATGCCGGCGTCAATCTGTTCGACAGCGCCGATGTCTATTCGAACGGCGCCTCCGAGGAGATCCTCGGTGCCGCGATCAAGGGGCGCCGCGACAAGGTGCTGATCTCGACCAAGATGAGCCTGCCGATGGGCGACGGTCCGCTCGATGCCGGCTCGTCGCGGCAGCGGCTGCTTGCCTCGGTCGATGCGGCGCTGCGACGGCTCGGCACTGACCATATCGATCTGCTTCAGCTCCACGCCTTCGACGTGTTCACGCCGATCGAGGAGGTGCTGTCCACGCTCGATATGCTCGTGCGCGCCGGTAAGCTGCGCTATGTCGGCGTCTCGAATTTCGCCGGCTGGCAGCTGATGAAGTCGCTCGCGATCGCGGACCGGCATGGCTGGCCGCGCTATGTCGCGCACCAGGTCTATTACTCGCTGCTCGGGCGCGACTATGAATGGGAGCTGATGCCGCTCGCGCGCGATCAGGGCGTCGGCGCTCTGGTCTGGAGCCCACTGGGCTGGGGCAGGCTCACCGGAAAGATCCGGCGCGGCCAGTCGCTGCCGCAAGGAAGCCGCCTGCATGCCACCGCACAGTTCGGTCCGCCCGTGGACGATGCGCGCCTCTACGCCGTCGTTGACGTGCTCGATGCGATTGCTGTGGAGGCCGCTCGGACCGTGCCCCAGGTCGCGATTGCCTGGCTGCTGTCGCGTCCCACGGTCTCCTCCGTGATCATCGGGGCGCGCGACGAAGCGCAGCTGCGCGACAATCTCGGTGCCGTCGGCTGGTCGCTGAGCGCGGACCAGATCAAGCGGCTCGATGAGGTCAGCGGGGTGATGCCGCCTTATCCGTACTATCCCTATCGCGTCCAGGAGGGCTTTGCGCGGCTCAATCCACCGTTGGTGTAGGAGCTTGCTCATGGAAGGCTGCGATTGCGACAGAGCGTCGCGACAATGCGCCATGCAGAATCGCGCCTGTACAGGGTCCCGCGTCGTCCCTAACCTCCGCCGCGCAAATTTAGGAGAAGCGGCGTGGCGAAGAAGACGGCGACCAAGAAGAAAAGTGTGTTGAAGACGACGGCGAAGGCTTCGAAGAAGGGCTCCGGCCGCAAGAGCGCCGTGGCCAAGCCGGCCGGAAAGGCCGCTGCCGGCAAATCGGCGAAGCCGCGGCGTCCGAACGGGCCGGCCTGGCAATGGTCGGCGGTCGAGACCGCGGCTGCGATCCGCTCCGGCGCCATCTCCGCGGTCGAGGCGGTGGAAGCGCATCTCGAACGGATGCGCACCGTCAATCCGAAGCTGAATGCGGTCGTCGTCGATCTCTCGGAGGAAGCACTCAAAGCGGCGCACGCGGCCGACAAGCAGCGAGCCAAAGGCGGCGAGCTCGGTCTCCTGCACGGTGTGCCGATTACGATCAAGGAAAATGTCGACTACGAGGGCCGGCCGAATTTCAACGGCGTGCCCGCCAACAAGGACCTCATTGCACCATCGGATGCGCCCGTGGTGCGCAACCTGAAGAAATCAGGCGCGATCGTCATCGGTCTCACCAACACGCCCGAATTCTCCTTTCGCGGCTTCACCGACAATCCCCTGCATGGGCTGACGCTCAACCCCTGGGATCCCGCCATCACCTGCGGCGGCTCCTCCGGGGGCGCGGGCTCGGCGGTCGCTGCGGGCATCGGCACTATCGCCCACGGCAACGACATCGGCGGCTCGCTGCGCTGGCCGGCGCATTGCAACGGCGTTGCCACCATCAAGCCGACGCAGGGCCGCATCCCCGCCTTCAACGGAAGCGCAACGTCGGAGCGGCCTATGCTGGCGCATCTGATGTCGGCGCAGGGGCCGCTCGCGCGCCATGTCGCCGACGTGCGCCTCGCTTTGGAGGTGATGAGCCAGCGCGATCCGCGCGATCCCTGGTGGGTGCCCGCGCCGCTGGTCGGCGAGCGGCCGAAGCGGCCGATCAAGGTTGCACTGGCAAAGATCCCCGAGGACATGGACGTCGATCCCTCTGTCGCCGCGGCGCTGCGCCAGGCTGCCGATCATCTCGAGCGGTCCGGCTATCGCGTCAGCGAGGTCGAGGTACCCGACATCAACGGGGTCTGGCAGACCTGGTGCGACATCATCACCAACGAGACCGTGATGATGCAGGAGGCCGCCATGCTGAAGGTCACATCCGAGGATTTTCACAAGTCCTGGGGCGGCATGAAGGCCAAGGCCAACGTGCTCGATCTCAAGGGCTGGATGCAGGCGACCGCCGCGCGCAACGGCCACATCCGCGCCTGGCAATTGTTCTTCGAGGAGTATCCGGTGGTGCTGGCGCCGACCACGGTGAAGCCGACGCCGGGCCCGCGCGAGGACACCATCAGCTCCGAGCGCGTGCGCGAGATCTTCTGGGGCGAGATCCGCTTCATCTCCGCCATCAACGTGCTGGGCCTGCCCGGCGCGGTGGTGCCGGTGGCGCTGCATGACGGCAAGCCGATCGGCGTGCAACTGATTGCCGGCCGCTATCGCGAGGATCTCGCCCTCGATGCCGCAGCCGCCATCGAGAAACGCGTCGGCGTGCTCGCGCACCGGCTGTGGGAAAGAATGGCGTAGCGGCGGGTAATTTCACCCTCTCCCCTTGTGGGAGAGGGTGGCTCGCCCCAGAGCGGCGAGACGGGTGAGGGGTATCCCTCCACGAGTTCGCGTGTGGATAGACACCCCACATCCGGCGCTTCGCGCCACCTTCTCCCACAAGGGGAGAAGGAGCGCCACGGCGAGAGCGCGTTCGTTAATCCGCTTTAACCCGGATTTCAGCCAATCCGCGAGCAAGCATTAGGGTTACTTCCTCGATCTCTAAGCGAATTATTGTCCGCTTTACCACCCGCCTCTAACAAAGGAGCGGCGGACAACGCACATGCCTCATTCTAGGCCAATAAGTGCGGCCCGCTCCACGCGGAGGTGGCACGATGCGCAACGAGACGATCGCTATTCACGCCGGCTACGAGCCTGAAGCCACCACGCACGCGGTGGCCGTGCCGATCTACCAGACCGCGGCCTACGCCTTCGACAGCGCCGATCATGGCGCCGCCCTGTTCAATCTGGAGACCGAAGGCTTTCGCTACAGCCGCATTGCCAATCCGACCAGCGCAGTCCTGGAGAAGCGCATCGCACAGCTCGAAGGCGGCGTCGGCGCACTCGCGGTCGCGACGGGGCAGGCGGCGCTGCATTTCGCCTTCATCAACGTCGCCGATCACGGCGGCAACATCGTCTCCGTGCCGCAGCTCTACGGCACGACGCACACGCTGCTCTCCCACATCCTGCCGCGCCAGGGAATCATCGGCCGTTTCGCCGGGAGCGACAAGCCCGAGGCGGTCGAGAAGCTGATCGACGAGAACACCCGCGCCGTGTTCGCCGAGACCATCGGCAATCCCGCCGGCAATGTCTGCGACATCGAGGCGCTGGCGAAGGTCGCGCACGCGCATGGCGTGCCGCTGATCGTCGACAACACCGTCGCAACCCCGATCCTCTTCAAGCCGTTCGACTACGGCGCCGACATCGCGGTGCATTCGCTGACCAAGTTCTTGGGCGGTCACGGCACCACGCTCGGCGGCGCCATCGTCGATTCCGGAAACTTTCCCTGGGCCGAGCACGCCGATCGCTTCCCGGCCTACAACAAGCCCGACGCCTCCTATCACGGCCTGGTCTATGCCGAGCGCTTCGGCAAGACCGCCTATATCGAGCGCGCGCGCAGCGTCTATCAGCGCACCATGGGCTCGGTGCTGTCGCCGTTCAACGCCTTCCTGCTGCTTCAGGGCATCGAGACCGTGGCGCTGCGCATGGAGCGCCATGTCGAGAACGCCCGCAAGGTCGCCGAATTCCTGCGCGGCGATCCGCGCGTGGCCTGGGTCAATTACACCGGCTTCCCGGACAGCCCCTATTATCCCCTGGTGCAGAAGTACCTGAACGGCAACGCCTCCTCGCTGTTCACCTTCGGCATCAAGGGCGGCATGGAGGCCGGCAAGACGTTTTACGATGCGCTGAAGCTGATCACGCGGCTCGTCAATATCGGCGATGCCAAGTCGCTCGCCTGCCATCCGGCATCGACCACCCATCGCCAGATGTCGGCGGAGCAGCAGCGCGCCGCCGGCGTGCTGCCGGAGACGATTCGTCTGTCGATCGGCATCGAGCATGTCTCTGATATCATCGAGGACATCGACCAGGCGCTGGAAAATGCCTGCCCGTCGGCGCGCCGCGAGGCCGCGGAGTAGGCGGCGCCGGCCATGACGATCTTGATCGACAAGGATCAGGTCATCGCGGGCCCGACGCTGGTGCCGGCCGCGCACGATCTCGCGCGCGATGCTGGCGCCGAGCTCACCATCGGCCTCGTCAACAACATGCCGGATGCCGCGTTGAAGGCGACCGAGCGGCAGTTCATGAAGCTGCTTCAGGCCGCGGCGGGCTCGCGCCGTATCCGCTTCCACTGCTTCTCGCTTCCCAGCGTGAAGCGGTCGCCGGAAGCGAAATGGCATGTCGAGAGCGAGTATTCCAACCTTTCCGATCTCGAGCGCGGCAAGTTCGATGGGCTGATCGTGACGGGCGCAGAGCCGATCGCGCCCGAGCTCGACGGGGAGCCGTACTGGCGCGACCTCACCAACCTGATCGACTGGGCCAAGGCCAACACGCGTTCGACGATCTGGTCGTGCCTTGCCGCGCATGCCGCGGTGCTGCATCTCGACAATATTGAACGGCGGCGGCTGCCGGCCAAATGTCACGGCATTTTCGATTGCGAGATCGCCGCAGACGATTCGCTGACCCGCGCTGCGTCTGCGCCGCTCAAGGTCTCGCATTCACGTTTGAACGAGATCGCCGAGAGCGACCTCGTGCACGCCGGTTATCAGGTGCTGACACGCTCACAGGAGGCTGGCGTCGACGTCTTCGTTCGCCAATATGCCAGCCGCTTCGTGTTCTTCCAGGGTCACCCCGAATATGACGCGCTGTCGCTGCAGCGCGAATATCTGCGTGACATCGGCCGCTATCTCGCGCGGGAGCGGGAGACCTATCCGCGCCTGCCGGTGAGTTATTTTGACGCAGCGACTGAAGAGAAGCTGGCTCGGTTCGAGAAGAAGGCGGCGCACCAGCGCCATCCGGCGCTCAGCAACGAGCTGCCCGCGCTGAACCTGCGCGCCGATATCGGCGCTGGCGACGCGGCGGCGGTGCTCTTCCGCAATTGGTTGCGTTATCTCGGCGCGGACGCCGACGCGTCGATGTCGGTGCGCTAGCCGAAGCGCTCTTGGTTCGGCGTTAGGATTACCCGGGCGTTAGGCTTGTCTCGACCTGCGCACGAATGTTTCAGTAGAGCAAGAAGGCATCACAGGAAACGCAGTCGTGTGGTCGGCACTCCAGGGACGCGTGAGCAATCGGTTGGCCCGGCATTTCCGCGCCGCGCCGCACCGGCTGGCCGCGCATGCGGCGATGGTGAGCTTCACGTTCGACGATGCCCCCGATAGCGCCGCGGGCGAGGGCGCCGAGCTACTGGAGCGGCATGGCGGCCGCGGCACCTATTACCTCGCCGGCAGCCTGATCGGTCGGCCGTCGGAGCATTGGCACGGCCTCTCGGATGATGCGATCGTCCGGCTTCACCGCGCCGGGCACGAGATCGCCTGCCACACCTTCTCGCATCAGAGCTCGGCGACGCTCGACGAAGCCGCCATGGCGCGCGAGATCGAACGAAACCGCAGCCATCTCCGCGGCATCGATGGCTCGATCACGCTGGAGAATTTCGCCTATCCCTATGGCATCGCCTCGGTGTGGCGCAAGCCGCAGCTGACAAAGGCCTTCCGTTCCGCGCGCGGCATTCTTCCCGGCGTCAACAGCGGCGTCATCGACCTCCAATTCCTGCGCGCCTCGCCCTTGGTCGATTGCGAGATCGACGAGGCCGGGGTCGATCGCTATTTCGACGAGGCGGTCGCGAGTGGCGGCTGGCTGATCTTCTACGGCCACGACGTCAGCGACAGGCCGAGCCCCTATGGCTGCACGCCGCATCTGATGCTTCATGCGCTTGAGGCGGCCGGCAGACGCAACATGCCGATCGTGACCGTCGCAGAAGCGCTGCGACGGATCGGGGCGTAGCCTCTTCTTCCCTTCTCCCCTTGTGGGAGAAGGTGGCGCGAAGCGCCGGATGA
>NZ_LAXE01000001.1:342824-350891 GCF_003122645.1 Bradyrhizobium sp. SUTN9-2 | reverse complement strand
GGGTATGTCTCCACAAGCTCATATCTGCGTTCGCGGATAGAACCCCTCACCCACCTCGCTTCGCGAGGCACCCTCTCCCACAGGGGGAGAGGGAAGAGTCGTGCCTCGCCTCCAAACAGTCTTGCCACGGCCACACCAGCATGCGACTGGCCTTGTGACGAATCCCACGGCCTGATCTGCTCCGCCCATGTCCGCTCCCTCCAACGCCCCACTGCCTGCGCCGGCCAACGGCGGCGATGCGCTGTCGGTGCTGCATTCGGTGTTCGGCCTGCCGGGATTTCGCGGCGCCCAGGGCGAGATCGTCCGCCACGTCACGGACGGCGGCAATTGCCTGGTCTTGATGCCGACCGGCGGCGGCAAGTCGCTCTGCTATCAGCTTCCATCCTTGCTGCGCGAAGGCTGCGGCATCGTGGTTTCGCCGTTGATCGCCCTGATGCGCGACCAGGTCGCCGGCCTGATCGAGGCCGGTGTCAATGCCGCCGCGCTGAACTCGTCGCTGACGCCGCAGGAGGCGTCCGACATCGAGCGCCGCCTGCTCGCCGGCGATCTCGACCTGCTCTATGTCGCGCCGGAACGGCTGGTCACGCCGCGCTGCCTGTCGCTGCTGGCGCAGGCGAAGGTAGCGCTGTTCGCGATCGACGAGGCGCATTGCGTCTCGCAATGGGGCCACGATTTCCGGCCCGAATATGTCGGCCTTTCCGTCATCGCCGAGCGCTTTCCCGACGTGCCGCGGATCGCGCTGACCGCGACCGCCGACGAGCTGACGCGCAAGGAGATCGTCGAGCGGCTTCAGCTGACGGGCGCGCCGCAGTTCGTCTCCAGCTTCGACCGGCCCAACATCCGCTATGAGATCGTCGACAAGCGCAATGCGGTGTCGCAGCTGAAAGAATTCATCCGGGAGCGCCACATGGGCGATGCCGGCGTGGTCTATTGCCTGTCGCGCAACCGCGTCGAGGAGGTCGCCGCCGCGCTTGCCGAGGCCGGCATTGCGGCGCTGCCCTACCACGCCGGGCTCGACGGGGCGGTGCGCTCGCGCAACCAGGATCGCTTCCTCAACGAGGACGGCATCGTCATCGTCGCGACCATCGCCTTCGGCATGGGCATCGACAAGCCCGACGTGCGCTTCGTCGCCCATCTCGACCTGCCCAAGAGCATCGAGGCCTATTACCAGGAGACCGGACGCGCCGGCCGTGACGGCAAGCCGTCGGCGGCGTGGATGACCTACGGCCTCTCCGACATCGTGCAGCAGCGCCGCATGATCGACGAATCGGCCGGATCGGAGGATTTCAAGCGGGTCTCGATCGGCAAGCTCGATGCGCTGGTCGGCCTCGCCGAGACGCCCCATTGCCGACGCCGGCGCCTGCTCGCCTATTTCGGCGAGATCGTGATGGGCGAGAGCTGCGGCAATTGCGACAATTGCCTGACGCCGCCGAAGATGCGCGACGGCAAGGTGCTGGCGCAGAAGCTGCTGTCCTGCGTCCATCGCACCGGGCAGCGTTTCGGCGCCATGCATTTGATCGACGTGCTGGTCGGACGCCTGACCGAGAAGGTCACACAGTTCGGTCACGACAAGCTGTCGGTGTTCGGCATTGGCCGCGAGCTCAACGAGAAGCAGTGGCGCACGGTGCTGCGGCAATTGGTGGCGACGGGCCATTTGCGCAGCGACAGCGAAGCCTACGGCGCGCTCAAGCTGACGGAGTCTTCGCGCGGCGTGCTGCGCGGCGAGACCGAGGTCTGGCTGCGCGAGGAGGCGCCCGGCACGCGGGTTCGCGCCAGCCGGGCCACGTCACGCCGCGGTGACCTCGCGCCCGCGGCGAGCGCGCCGCAAGGCGACGTCGATCCCGAATTGCGCGCGCGCCTGCGCGCCTGGCGGTCAGAGGTCGCGCGCGAACGCGGCGTGCCGGCCTATGTGGTGTTGCACGATGCCACCATCGACGGCATCGTCCGGGCCTGGCCGACCACGCTGGACGAGCTGCGCAACGTGCCGGGGATCGGCGACAAGAAGCTCGAGCACTACGGCGACGAGCTGCTGCAGATCGTGAGGACGAGGTAGGGCGAGCCAAAAACTCCCCTGTCATCCCGGACAAGCGAAGCGCAGATCCGGGATCCATAACCACAGGCCGGTGTGATGACGGCAGGCTGGCAACTGCCAGTCCTCGCAAAACGATTGCTGCGGCGTATGGGTCCCGGGCTCGCGACTTCGTCGCGCCCCGGGACGACAGCAGTGTATGACGCGCGAGCGCTACGCTCTCACTCACCCATTCCTGAACGCATACGCATATCCGTTCAGCGCCGGCGCGCCGCCGAGATGGGCGTAGAGGATCTTCGCGCCCTCCTCGAAATAGCCCTTCTGGGCGAGATCGATCAGGCCCTGCATCGACTTGCCCTCATAGACGGGGTCGGTGATCATGCCTTCGAGGCGCGCGGTGAGGCGGATCGCCTCCTTGGTCTCCTCCGATGGCACACCATAGGCGGGATAGGCGTAGTCCTCGATCAGCACGACGTCGTCAGTGACGAGGTCCTTGCCGAGCTCGACGAGCTTTGCCGTGTTCTGCGCGATTTCGAGCACCTGGGCCTTGGTCTGGGCGGGCGTGAAGGAGGCATCGATGCCGATCACCTTTCGCGCACGGCCGTCCGCCGCAAACCCGACCAGCATGCCGGCATGGGTGGAGCCGGTGACGGTGCAGACGACGATGTAGTCGAACTTGAAGCCGAGCTCGGCTTCCTGCTTGCGCACCTCCTCGGCAAAGCCGACATAGCCGAGGCCGCCGAACTTATGCACGGAGGCACCGGCGGGAATGGCGTAAGGCTTGCCGCCCGCCGCCTTCACTTCCTCGATCGCCTGCTCCCAGCTCTTGCGGATGCCGATATCGAAGCCGTCGTCGACCAGGCGCACGTCGGCGCCCATGATGCGCGAGAGCATGATGTTGCCGACGCGGTCATACACCGCGTCCTCGTGCGGCACCCAGGCTTCCTGCACCAGGCGGCATTTCATGCCGAGCTTGGCCGCGACCGCCGCGATCATGCGGGTGTGGTTCGATTGCACGCCGCCGATTGAGACCAGCGTATCGGCATTGGAGGCGATCGCATCGGGGATAATGTATTCGAGCTTGCGCAGCTTGTTGCCGCCATAGGCGAGGCCGGAATTGCAGTCCTCGCGCTTGGCATAGACCTCGACTTGGCCGCCGAGATGTTTCGACAAGCGCTCCAGCTTCTCGATGGGCGTCGGGCCGAAGGTCAAAGGATAGCGCGGAAATTTGTCCAGCTTCATGGGTCAATCCCGATTGGCGTTGGTGTTGGCGGCTCCCTAGCATCGCGTCGGGAAAATGTGCTCTCGAATATTGCGGCCATGTTGCGCAATTTCTTGCGAAAGTTGCGGCGATAGCTAATATTCCTTCCAGAACAGCATTTTCTTACGGAAGTTTCTTTCATGGCTGCCCGGCTCGACCGCACCGACCTCAAGATATTGAGATTGCTTCAGAATAACGGTCGGCTCAGCAACGCCGAGCTGGCCGAAACGGTCGCGATCAGCCCCGCCACCTGCCATCGTCGCACCCAGCGCCTGTTCGAGGACGGCTTCATCGCCAATGTCCGCGCCATGGTCGCGCCGAAGAAGGTGGCAAAGGGCACGCTGGTGATGGTCGGGGTCGTGCTCGACCGCTCGACGCCGGAAAGCTTTGCCACCTTCGAGCAGGCCGTTGCAAAGCTGAAATTCGTGCTCGACTGCCACCTCGTCGCCGGCGATTTCGATTACTTCCTCAAGATCCGCGTCGGCGACATGGAGGATTTCAATCGCATCCACGGCGAGCAGCTGATCGCGCTCCCCGGCGTGCGCCAGACCCGGACCTTCTTCGTGATGAAGGAAGTCGTCGACAACGCGCCACTGGAATTTTAGGCGCAGCTATTGATGCGCTATCCGCATCATGAGAGATTCGCCCGATGCAGACATTCCCCTTCCGCCAGCACAATCCGGCCGGGCCGGCCTATCGGCGCGGCTGGGTCGACGAGGCCGTGGCCGCGATCGAGGCCGACCAGTGCCGCACCGCCGACACGCATCTGATCCGGCTGATCGTGCCGGCGCTATCGGGCATCGACATCTATCTGAAGGATGAGTCCACGCATCCGACCGGCAGCCTAAAGCATCGCCTCGCGCGCTCGCTGTTCCTCTATGCGCTCTGCAACGGCCACATCCGCGAAGGCACGCCCGTGGTCGAGGCCTCGTCGGGATCGACCGCGGTGTCGGAGGCCTATTTCGCTGAGATGATCGGCGTGCCCTTCTACGCCGTGATGCCGCGCACGACCTCGGCGGAGAAGATCGCCGCGATCGAGCATTATGGCGGCAATTGCCATTTGATCGACGACGGCCGCGCGCTCTATGCGGAAGCCGCGGCACTCGCCGCCCGGCTGGACGGCCACTACATGGATCAGTTCACCTTTGCCGAGCGGGCCACCGACTGGCGCGGCAACAACAACATCGCCGAGTCCATCTTCACGCAGTTGCAGGGCGAGCCGCGGCCGATTCCGGACTGGATCGTGATGGGCGCCGGCACCGGCGGCACGTCGGCCACCATCGGACGTTATCTGCGGTATCGGCAATATCCGACCCGGCTGTGCGTCGCCGATGTCGAGCATTCCGCGTTCTTCGATTGCTTCCGCACGCTGGACCGCTCCCGTGTTTGCGACCGCCCGTCGCTGATCGAGGGCGTCGGTCGCCCCCGCTGCGAGCCGTCCTTCGTGCCCGGCGTGGTCGATCGCATGATGAAGATCCCGGATGCGGCAACGGTCGCGGCGATGAACGTGCTGTCGCGACGGCTGCGCCGTGCGGTCGGCGGCTCCACCGGCACCAACTTCCTGGCGCTGTGCCGGCTCGCCTCGGAGATGCGCCAGGCGAGCGTCACGGGATCGTTGGTGACGCTGATCTGCGATTCCGGCGAGCGCTACCGGCAGACCTATTACGAGCCCGCTTGGCTCGCCGCGCGCGGCCTCGATCCGGCGCCGTTCGAGGCGGCGCTGTCGTCGTTCCTCGCCACAGGTGAGCCACTGGCGCTGGACGTCGACGACGTGGTCAATCCTCAAAGCCTGCAAAACCCCACGGCGTCATAGCGAGATCTGCCTGGCATTTGCGAAATCGCACGGTCGTCACGGCAACTTCACTTGCCTTGCGCAGGCATGCAGGTGACGGTTGCGTCTTCTCAACGAGGAGACCCTACCGTGCGCCTTCCCATTCTCGATCCGAAAGAGCTAACCGACGAACAGAAGCCGCTCTATGACGACATGCGGGCAGGCATGAAGGACCACTTCAAGGGTTTTGTGAACATGCGCGAGGACGGCGCGCTGCTCGGGCCCTGGAATCCCTGGATCCGCGAGCCGCGCTTCGGCAAGCCGGTGTGGGAGCTGGTCAAGGCGATTGCGTCGAACCCGCTGCTGCCCGCGGCCGTACGCGAGGTCGCGATCCTCGTCACCGGCTCGCATTTCCGCTCCGGTTACGAGCTCTACGCTCATGTGCTGGTGGCCGAGCAGCGTGGCCTCTCCGACGAGAAGCTCGCGACCATCGTTGCCGGCCAGCGGCCGGTGGACCTCACCAGGCAGGAAGCCATCGCCTACGACATGGCTTCGGCACTGGTCAGCGGCGGCGTGCTGCCGGAGCTGACCTGGCGTGCGGCGGTGAAGGAATTCGGCGAGCACGGCGCGGCCGAGTTGTCCTATCTCGTCGGCGTCTACTGCATGGTCTCGGTCACGCTCAACACCTTCGACGTGCCGGTGCCTGACTAGTTGCGCACGGCGTAGAGCGGTGTGCGCAACGTGACCTGATAGGACGGCTTCGGCATCCAGGCGATCTGCGCGGTAATGCCGAAAAGTCGGTTGTCGTTGTCGTCCATGCGATCGAGGTCGAGCCGCAGGACCGGCTGGGTGAAGGATTCCGCGAGCGTCCGGCCCGCGAGCAGCGCGCCGCCGAACGACTGCATGCCGAGGCGCCCGGTGAACTTCCAGTTGCTCGGCCATTGATAGTAGCCGCCGGCATAGAGGATCGTGTTCGGCCGGATCGTGGCGAACGGGCTGGCGATGGTGACGGTGGTGTATTGCAGGCCGGCGAGCCAGCCCCGTGTCTCGTCCTCGTCGACCGCGTAGTCGAATTCCACGATGTTGTTGAAGGAATTCGTCATGCCCTGCTCGTTGGGCACCGACTGCGTCAGGGTCGATTGCAGCGTGATGGTCGGGATCTTCCCGCCATTCTGCTGGTAGAGATCGGCCTGCACGCCGATGTTCCAGCTCGTGATGTCGAAGGACGACCAGCCGCCGCCGATATCCGTCGTCGTGCCGGATACGCCGCCGTAGAGCGAAACGCGGTCGCTGACGTCGACGGTCAGCGGCAGGTCGATCGCAATCGATTTCGCGGCCGGCAGTCCATTCGGCAGTGACGTGCCTCGTTGCGCCGCCAGGGCTTGGAATGCGGCCGACAGCGAGGTGTTGCCGAAGCCGAGCGCGAGCGTGCCAGCGGGGATCGTCGCATAGATGGTGCGGAGATCGAGATAGATGTTCGGGACCGCCGGCTTTGCGGGCTCGTCCTCCTCATCGTCGGCGGCGAGGGCACCGCCTGCCGGGACCGCCAGACACAGCAGTCCCGCCGCGGCAGCGCGCAACGCACGACGGGATTGGCTGCGAAGAGTCACGTGACGATCCGACGCGTGGCGATTTGAGGGTGGAACCGTTGTTAGATGGAACGTGATGGCGCGCTTGGTCAAGCGCTATCCGCAAGCGATGGACGGCGCGGATGTGCGCGGTTACCCTGGCGTGATCGCACTGACACACTCGCCCGCCACAGTGCAGGCCGAAGAATGGAGGAGACAGCCATGAACACGTCACGCCGCATCCTGCTCACCGGTCTGGCGGGGCTTGCCGTTACTCCCGGTGCTGCGGTGGCTGCTGCACCCACAGCCGAGCCCGGCAAGGCGACGGTTGCGGAGGAACGTTTCGCGCGCACGATTGCGGCGGCGCATGCGCCCGACAGCACCTGCGCATGGCAGGCGGAGCATTATGCGGAAGCGCACTGGCCGGAATATGTCGCGGCGGCGCGCGCGGTGATCGGCGCGCGCGTATGATTGACGCTGTCAGGTCTTCACCGCGCGCCGCACCTGTTCGCCGATTTGCGACAGCACGAGCTGTGCCTGCGGCAGGATTGCGCCCATGGCGTGGAAGTTGTGAACCATGCCATCGTGGCAGACATGCTCGACCGCGACCCCCGCGGCGAGCAGCTTGCGGGCATAGGCATTGCCCTCGTCACGCATCGGGTCGTACTCAGCGGTGTGGATGATCGCGGTCGGCAGGCCCGTGAGGCGCGTCGCGCGCAACGGAGAGACGCGGGGATCGGCAGGATCGATGCCATCGGGCAGATAATCGGAAAGATCGGCTTCGATCGTGACGCGATCGATCAGATGGCCCTCGGCAAAGGCCTCGCGCGAAGGCGAGGTCTCCTCGAAATCCAGCACCGGGCAGATCAGGCACTGCGCGGCGATGGAGAGGCCGGCGGTCTGCGCCGCCTCCTGGCACACGATGGCTGCGAGTGTGGCGCCGGCGGAATCGCCGCCGATCACCAGGCGATTGGCGTCGATGCCGAGCGATGCGGCCTCGCGCGCCACCCATTCGGTGGCGGCGATCGCATCTTCGACCGCAGCGGGGAATCGGTGCTCCGGCGCGAGCCGGTAGTCGACCGACACGAGGCGGCAGCCGGTGGCATGCGCCAACGCGGCCGCGATGCGCTCGTGCGTCGCAATGCTGCCGGCGACGAGCCCGCCGCCATGAAAGAACACGAAGCCCGGTGCGGGCGCTTCAGTGTCTGCCGGCGTGTAGAGGCGATAGGGCAGCTTGCCGCCGGGACCGGGCAGCTTGCCGTCGGATATCGTCACATCCGGCGCCTCGGCCCGGGCGAACTGCATCAGCTTTGCCAGCGATTGCCGCCGCACCTCCACACTCGGCCGGCTCCGCGCCTGCGGCGCAGCCGCAGCCATCATGGTCAACAAACGCTTTGCGAGCGGATCCAGCGGCATGGATTCTTCCTTCTCCCCTTGT
>NZ_LAXE01000001.1:316590-342799 GCF_003122645.1 Bradyrhizobium sp. SUTN9-2 | reverse complement strand
TTTTCTCCGCAGGTGAGTTCGCGGATGGATACCCCTCACCCGTCTCGCCGCTACGCGGCGAGCCACCCTCTCCCACAAGGGGAGAGGGTAACTCACCATTTCCCCGCAGCAAATCGTTTAGAAATTGGGACAATAGTGCCGGATCGTTCGAAAAGGAGGCCGGTCATGGCCGAGATCAAGAAGCCCATCGACTACTCGCCGAGCTGGACCTTCTTCGAGGGCAAATGGCACGAGGGCAACGTGCCGATCATGGGGCCGCGCACGCATGCGGCCTGGCTCGGCTCGATCGTGTTCGACGGCGCTCGCGCTTTCGAGGGCGTCGCACCGGATCTCGATCGTCACGTCGCCCGCGCCAATCAATCCGCGATCAGTTTCGGCCTGAAGCCGGTGGTCGATACCGACACCTGGCTGACGCTCGCGAACGAAGGCATCGCGCGCTTTGCCGGAAATGCCGAGCTCTATATCCGTCCGATGTACTGGGCGCAGAACGGAAGCGGCGGCGGCGTGCTGTTCGACCCCGAGACCACCAATTGGTGCCTGTGCATCTACGAAGCGCCGATGCCAAAGCCCGTCGGCAACGCGATCACCTTGTCGCCGTTTCGTAGGCCGACGGCCGAATGCGCGCCGGTCGAAGCCAAGGCCGCCTGCCTCTACCCGAACAATTCGCGCGTACTCGCCGAAGCTGCGTCGCGCGGCTTCCAGAACGCGCTGATGCTCGACATGCTCGGCAACGTCGCCGAGTTCGGCAATTCCAACGTGTTCATGGCCAGGGATGGCGTGGTGTTCACGCCGGTGCCGAACGGCACCTTCCTCAACGGCATCACGCGCCAGCGCGTCATCAGCCTGCTTCGCGCCGACGGCGTCACCGTGGTCGAGAAGACGCTGCGCTACGCCGATTTCCTGACCGCCGACGAGATCTTTTCGACCGGCAATTTCGCCAAGGTCGCGCCCGTGATCCGCATCGACGAGCGCGAGCTGAAGCCGGGCCCGTTCTACGCCAAGGCGCGCAAGCTCTACTGGGACTTTGCGCATGCCGTGAAGATGGCGGCTTGATCCGGAGTCTCTGTCGTCATGCCCGGGCTTGTCCCGGGGATCCACGTTCTTCGCGTCGCGCGTCAAGACGTGGATGGCCGGGTCAAGCCCGGCCATGACGAGAACTATTTCTGCCGCCGAAACCGGCTGAACTGAAACGCCTGCGTCGAATGCCACGGCGTGTGGTGCGTCTCGCTGCGCGTCTCGACCAGTTTAAATTCCGGCCCGAGCTCCGCCGCAAGGCTGGCGCTGTCATGGCGCTGCACCGGCAGGCCGCTGCATTTCTCGGGACCGTCGGGTGCAAACGTCCCAATGATGACGTGGCCGCCAGGTCTGACCGCCGACCGCAGGCGCTCCACGTAAGCGACCCTGTCGCGCGGG
Source organism: Bradyrhizobium sp. SUTN9-2 (assembly GCF_003122645.1). NCBI lineage: Bacteria > Pseudomonadati > Pseudomonadota > Alphaproteobacteria > Hyphomicrobiales > Nitrobacteraceae > Bradyrhizobium > Bradyrhizobium sp. SUTN9-2. The sequence goes on along the minus strand of NZ_LAXE01000001.1, from coordinate 341,386 downwards.
TCAGTCAGGAAGTGAAACGCTGCGCGATCGTGCCAGACATCGTAGGTCCTGGTCGGACGCCACGTCGTGGCATCGGCGACGATCCAGTCGACCGTCGAAGCGGCCGGACCGATGCGCTTCTTCGCCGCCGCGAGCGCATTGGCAGAAAGATCCAGCACGGCGATGTCGCGATAGCCGTCCTGCAACAGCGCATCGACCAGGCGCGATGCGCCGCCGCCGACATCGATGATGGTCGTGTCGCGATCGGAGCCGGCTGCGCGAATCATCGCGAGCGAGATCGCGGGGCTATCCTGATACCAGCTGACCTCGGCCTCGCCCTTGGTGGCGTAGACATGGTCCCAATGGTTGCTTCGGTCAGACGTGGCTCGCCCTCCCGCGTACAGGGGCCGGCGCGAATGAAAGACTATTCGTCCTTCTTCGACATCCGCTCGAGGCGCTCCTGCATTTCCTTCATCTGCTGGCGCAGCTCGTCGATGTTGCTGTCCTTCGGCGCCTCGGCATTCGCATCGGGCTCCGGCTCGGGGCTGGCCGCCGGACGGGGCGCAGCGAACGGCTTGAACATCGAGAAGGTCTGCTGGAACAGCTCCATGTTGCGGCGGACTTGCTCTTCCAACGGAGCAAAAGGAGTGCCGGACAGCGTATTGGCGATCTGCTTGCGGAACTTCTCCTGCTCCTGGGTCAGGGTTGCGATCGACTGCTCCAGATATTTCGGCACCACCATCTGCATGCTGTCGCCATAGAAGCGGATCAGCTGGCGAAGGAAGGTGGTCGGCAACAGGTTCTGGCCGGCCTTGTTCTCCTGCTCGAAGATGATCTGGGCGAGCACGGAGCGGGTGATGTCGTCGCCGGTCTTGGCGTCATAGACCAGGAAGTCTTCGCCGTCCTTGACCATCGCGGCGAGGTCTTCGAGCGTCACATAGGTGCTCGTTCCGGTGTTATAGAGCCGGCGGTTCGCGTATTTCTTGATTGTGGTGGGTTGGTCTGATTTCGCCATGGGCTCTCACTTGCAAACGCGGAGAACGGGAACCTGTCGGGCAATGCCGCAGGGCGGGAAGAGTACGCAACGCAACAAAATAAGCATTTTCAAAGGGCTCACGCTACCGTTTTGTGCGGCACGGTTAATTGCAGAGCAAAATCCTGCTTGCGAAAACGCCAAGAACGCTATTTTGAATGCGCTGCGGTATGAATTCGGGCCCCGGCCGATTGACATGCCTCAACGACGTTAACAGGATGGCTGACGAGACTGGCGATCGCTTTCCAGCCCGCCTGCCCCCTTCACAAGAACCTCAAGCCCCAGGAGATGCCCATGTCAGACGATGTCGTCATCGTCAGCGCCGCCCGCACCCCGGTCGGAAGCTTCAACGGAGCGTTCGCGACCCTTCCCGCCCATGACCTCGGCGCCGTTGCCATCAAGGCCGCGCTGGAGCGCGCCGGCATCGAGCCCGGCCGGGTCTCCGAAGTGATCATGGGTCAGATCCTGACCGCCGCCCAAGGCCAGAACCCGGCCCGCCAGGCGTCGATCGGCGCCGGCATTCCGGTGGAGAGCCCGGCTTGGGGCGTCAATCAGCTGTGCGGCTCGGGCCTGCGCACGGTTGCGCTCGGCTACCAGGCGCTGCTCAACGGCGATTCCGAGATCGTGGTCGCCGGCGGGCAGGAATCGATGAGCATGGCCCCGCACGCCCAGCATCTGCGCGGCGGCGTGAAGATGGGCGGCCTGGAGCTGGTCGACACCATGATCAAGGATGGCCTGTGGGATGCCTTCAACGGCTACCACATGGGCAACACCGCCGAGAACGTCGCGCGGCAATGGCAGATCACCCGTGCCCAGCAGGACGAGTTCGCCGTGGCCTCGCAGCAGAAGGCCGAGGCGGCGCAGAAGGCCGGCAAGTTCAACGACGAGATCGTCCCCGTCACCATCAAGACCCGCAAGGGCGACGTCGTCGTCAGCGCCGACGAATATCCGCGCCATGGCGCCACGCTCGACGCGATGGCCAAGCTCAAGCCCGCCTTCGAGAAGGATGGCACGGTGACCGCGGGCTCGGCCTCGGGCATCAACGACGGCGCTGCCGCCGTGGTGCTGATGACCGCCAAGCAGGCCGCCAAGGAAGGCAAGAAGCCGCTGGCGCGGATCGTGTCCTGGGCGCAGGCCGGCGTCGATCCGAAGATCATGGGCTCGGGCCCGATCCCGGCCTCGCGCGCCGCGCTGAAGAAGGCCGGCTGGAGCGTCGGCGATCTCGATTTGATCGAGGCCAACGAAGCCTTCGCGGCACAGGCCTGCGCGGTCAACAAGGACCTCGGCTGGGATACCTCCAAGGTCAACGTCAACGGCGGTGCGATCGCGATCGGCCATCCGGTCGGCGCGTCCGGCGCACGCGTGCTGGTGACGCTGCTGCACGAAATGCAGAAGCGCGATTCGAAGAAGGGCTTGGCCACGCTGTGCATCGGCGGCGGCATGGGCATCGCCATGTGTGTGGCGCGCGACTGATCTTACGCGCAGCTGACGGGTGCGCCGCACACGTCAGCGCGTGCGTTGCACGCGACTAAAAAGGCAGCGGTTGCAAATCAAATATTCTTCGCAACCCGACAAGCCTCGACTAAAGAAAAACGCCCGGCTCGATGCCGGGCGTTTTGTTCTTGATGTCCGTCAAACCAACCGCATAATCCGTAGCTAAAAAGCGATCACGTCAGAAAAGTCCGAAGCGTCCAAGGAAGAGGGAAGGAATACGACATGGCACGTGTTGCATTGGTGACGGGTGGTACGCGGGGCATCGGTGCTGCGATCAGCAAGGCGCTGAAGGCCGCCGGCTACAAGGTTGCGGCGAGCTATGCCGGCAACGACGCTGCCGCGGAGAAATTCAAGGCCGAGACCGGCATTGCGGTTTACAAGTGGGACGTCAGCAGTTTCGAGGCCTGCGCCGAGGGCGTGAAGAAGGTCGAGGCCGAGGTCGGCCCGGTCGACGTGCTGGTCAACAATGCCGGCATCACCAAGGACGGTGCCTTCCACAAGATGACGCTTGAGCAGTGGAACGCCGTCATCAACACCAATCTCGGCTCGCTATTCAACATGTCGCGCCAGGTGATCGAAGGCATGCGCGGGCGCAAGTTCGGTCGCATCATCAACATTTCCTCGATCAACGGCCAGAAGGGGCAGTTCGGACAGGTCAACTACTCCGCAGCGAAAGCCGGCGAGATCGGTTTCACCAAGGCCCTGGCGCTGGAGAACGCCAAGGGCGGCATCACCGTGAATGCGATCTGTCCCGGCTACATCAATACCGAGATGGTGCAGGCAGTGCCGAAGGACGTGCTGGAGAAGGCGATCCTGCCGCTGATTCCGATCGGCCGTCTCGGCGAGCCCGAAGAGATCGCGCGTGCCGTCGTGTTCCTCGCCGCGGATGAGGCCGGCGCCATCACCGGCTCGACGCTGTCGGTCAACGGCGGCCAGTACATGGTGTGATGCGATCGCATCACGCAGGCTGATATTGTCCACATCGTCATGCCCGGGCTTGTCCCGGGCATCCACGGCCTTACAACAGCCGTCGCCACGGAAGAACGTGGATGGCCGGGACAAGCCCCGCATGACGGAAACATTGGGCCAATGACTCCCCGCACTGCCACGCTGATCGGTCTGACCGCGATCCTGATGTGGTCGCTGCTGTCGGTGATGACGGTGGCGACCGGAAAGATCCCGGCGTTTCAGCTCGCTGCGATGACCTTCGCGATCGGCTGTGTCGTCGGCCTGCTCACCTGGATCGGGCGGAGCGAGGCGGCGAGAAGCTTGCGGCAACCGCTCGCCGTCTGGATCGTCGGCGTCGGCGGCCTGTTTGGCTATCACGCGCTGTATTTCCTCGCGCTGCGCTTCGCCCCGCCGGCCGAAGCCGGCCTTCTGAATTACCTGTGGCCGCTCTTGATCGTGCTGTTCTCGTCCTTCCTGCCGGGCGAGCGGCTGGCGGCGCACCACATCATCGGCGCCGTGCTCGGCCTCGTCGGCACGGTGCTGCTGTTCGCCGGCAACACCAGCGGTTTTGCGCCTGGAGCTGTGCCGGGTCTCATCGCGGCCTTCATCGCGGCGTTCGTCTGGGCGACCTATTCGGTGCTGTCGCGCCGGTTGAAAGCGGTGCCGACCGATGCGGTCGCGGGCTTCTGTCTTGCCACGGCAATATTGGCCGCGCTGATGCATGGTCTGCTTGAAACCACGGTCTGGCCGGAGACCACGGTGCAATGGCTCTCAGTCATCGCACTCGGCATCGGCCCGGTCGGTGCCGCGTTCTACGCCTGGGACATCGGCATGAAGCGCGGCGACATCCGTGTGCTCGGCGCCGCCTCCTACGCGACGCCATTGCTCTCGACGGGATTCCTCATCGCTGCCGGTTTCGCCAAGGCCAGCGCCAACATCGCCCTTGCTGCGATCCTCATTGCCGGGGGCGGCCTGATCGCGGCCAAGGACATGGTGCTGCGGAAGCGATGATTGGAGCGGAGCTACGGCTCCCAGCCGGACGGCGCGAGCTCGAAGCCTGCGAACTCGAATGCGGGTGCCACGGTGCAGCCGACCAGCGTCCACTCGCCGGTGGTTTCCGCCATCTGCCAGGCCAGGGCAGGCACGATCGCCTGCGGCCGCTCACCGCCGCCGAGGTCGGCGCCGAGCCGCACCTCGTGCTGCGAGCAGCCGTCATGGGCGATGCGCAGCGTCAAGGGGCTGCCGGAATAATAGTGCCACGTCTCCACCGCATCGACGCGATGCCAGTGCGAACGCTCGCCGCGCGCGAGCAGGAAGTAGATCAGCGTCGAGCGCGAACGCCCGTTGGCGTCCGTGCTCTGGTCGCGAAACGTCTCGCGATAATGTCCGCCTTCCGGATGCGGGCGGAGCTCGAGGCGGGCGATGATCTCGGCTGCGGTCGGCATCGATCCTCGTCGGGATGTGTGCTTCAGGACTTGTGCGTCAGGATTTATTCTTGCGCTCGCGCAGTTCGCCGAACACCGCAGCGGGATCCGCGCCCTTCATATGCAGCTTGGCCGCGACCGCCGGCTCATCGGCGCGCAGGAACACGTTGGCGCGCTTCTCCTCGCCGAGCAGCGAGGGAATGGTCGGCTTGTTCTCGGCGCGCAGCTTTGTCACCTCCGCGGCGCGCGCCTGCAGCGCCGCGTTGTCCGGCTCGATGGTGAGCGCGAACTTGACGTTGGACGCCGTGTATTCGTGGCCGCAATAGAGCTTGAAGTCGTCGGGCAGGGCGCGCAGCTTCAGCAGCGAATCCCACATCATCGGATAGGTGCCCTCGAACACGCGGCCGCAGCCGATCGAGAACAGCGTGTCGGCGGCGAACACCGTCTTCTCATTGTCGAACACGTAGGAGATGTGGTCGAGCGTGTGGCCGGGCGTCTCCACGACACGCGCCAGCAGATTGCCGATCTTGACCACGTCGGCATTGGCGACGCGCTGGTCGACGTTGGCGATCTTCGTGGTCTTGTCGTGCGGCGCGACGACGCGGCAATTGTATTTCTGCTTGAGCTCGGCGACCCCGCCGACATGATCGCCATGATGATGGGTGATCAGGATGTCGGTGAGCTGCCAGCCCTCGCGCTCCAGGGCCTTGAGGATCGGGCCGGCCTCCGGCGCGTCGATCGAGGCCGTCGCTTTGGTTTCCACATCGTGGATCAGATAACCGAAATTGTCGTTTAAACAGTTGAAAGTACGAATTTCGGCGGCCATGTCATCTCCATCGCGCTCAGCCCCGCCAGACAAATATGGCGTTAACGTTGCGCAGGCAATGCAATATTCCGCGCGCAGCGGCGCCCTGGCGCATGTTACATTGCGGTCATGACCATCGACGTCGTCGACCTCCGCGAGTTCTATTCCCGCCGCCTCGGCATCGTGGCGCGGCAAATGATCAATCGCGGCATCAGGGAGCGTTGGCCCAGCGCCGAGGGCCAGCGCGTGCTCGGCGTCGGCTATCCCACACCCTATCTGGGGTTGTTCCGCGAGGACGCCGAGCGCTGCCTCGCCTTCATGCCGGCGGCGCAGGGTGTCCTGAAATGGCCGACGGGACGGCCCGCGCTGGCCTCGCTGGTGGATGAGTTCTCGCTGCCGCTTCCCGACGCCGCGGTCGACCGCATTCTCCTGGTGCACGCGCTGGAGATGTCGGACGATCCGGCCGCATTGCTGCGCGAGGTGTGGCGCGTGCTGTCGCCCTCTGGGCGCGTCATCGCCGTGATCCCGAACCGGCGTGGGGTGTGGACCCGCACCGACAGCACGCCGTTCGGCCATGGCCGGCCCTATTCGCGCTCGCAGATCACCGAGCTGTTGCGCCAGACCTGGTTCACGCCGACCGCTTGGGGCGAGGCGCTGTTCATGCCGCCTTACGCCGGCGGCTGGGTGTTGAAATCGGCCCAGATGTGGGAACGTGCCGGTGCCGCGCTGTCACTGCCCTTTGCCGGCGTCCACATCGTGGAGGCGACCAAGCAGGTCTACCGCGCGATCCCCGCCAAGCGCGAGCGGGCGCGGCTGATTCCCTCGCTCGCCAAGCCCGTGCTGGTGCCATCCTCGACGACGGTGACGCGCAGTTAGCTTCGCCTCTCCCTTCGGGAGAGGTGGGCCTGTGCCCGGCCAACGCACAGCATCAAAAGCAAATCGTCCCGGCGAGGCCGGGACGATTCGAGTCGGAAAGTCAGAAGAGCTTACTCGCCCGGGGCGACTTCGTCGCTGGAAGCGACCGGAGCGGCTTCACGCTCCGGGCGCGGGCCATGCGGCCGGCGCCGCCGGCGCGGATAGCGCTCGCCGCCACCGCCGCCCTCGAAGCCGCCCTGATTGCCGTTCACCTGCGGCTGCGCGCCGGTGATGAAGGAGGGTAGGCGGTCGACGCCGCCATCGGCGATGACAGGCTGCGGCTGGTTGGCGGGTTGCGGCTGATACTGCGGCTGCGGACGGTGATCGCGTTCGCGGTGCTCGCGCGGCTGCTGATTGTCGCGCTGATAGGGCGGCTGGTTGTCGCGCGGCTGGTGATCACGCTGGTGATGATCGCGTTGGCCGTCGCGGTCGCGCATGAAGGGCTGCGGCTGGGGCTGCGGGACGAAGCCGGGCTCCTGGCCGAAGGCCGAGAAATTCTCACCGTCGTCCTCGCCCTCGTCGCTGCTGGCGATGGGCTCATCGCCGCGCGGCTGCTGGTTCTGACGGAACTGCTCCTGAGCCGCCGCGATCAGGCGGAAATAATGCTCGGCGTGCTGGTAGTAGTTCTCGGCTGCAACGGGATCGCCGGAGGAGCGCGCGTCACGTGCAAGCTGGAGATACTTTTCGGCGATGTGCGAAGCAGTGCCGCGAATCTTGATGTCGGGTCCGTTGGATTCGTAGACCCGGGTCATCGGGTTCTGGCCGCGCCGGTTGTTGTTGTTATTGTTGTTGCGGTTGCGCATCCGCTGCTTGTTCTGACCGTTTCTCATGTCCTGCCTTTAATTCCAGCCCTAAAGGTTGCACGCGTTACTGATTGCTAGGAGTGACCTGGTGACAGTGGCTCACATGTCTTGCGCGCACCGCGCAAAAGCGGATCCAACCCTGCCGATGTTCGTCGACCGTCGCGTTCAACAAAGACGCGTTCCCCACCCGCCAGCATCCATTGCCAGCGAACCCATTCATTTCGCCTGCCGAAACAAGCCCAGCTTTCTTGCGTAAGTGTTCAAGCGCAATATCAGGCTTTCGTTCACTTGCGGTCGGAGAGAGCAGCGCAGCTCCACGGGCCATCGCGCTCAACAGGACCTGCGGCTTGGAACCTTCAATCAGTAAAGCTCTCGCCCGAGAGCCCGGCTTTCGCCCGTAGGTCTACGGGGCCGGCACCGATGTGTTGACCGGAACGTAGTCGTTCCCACGGGATATTCCAAGTGGTTTTTGCAGGCCAATCCGGCTTTTATGGGGGCATTTTTCGGGCCGAAACGGCCCGCGGAATGCCCGCCAAGTCGGCCTTGGGTGACCTGTTCAGCGATAACGCGGCGGCCCTCATCAAGGTTTCAATATTTTGGGCCTGGCCCTGTCCGGCCTCGACGACCAGGGCGCCGCCGGGGGCGAGCCGCTCGCTCGCCTGCGGGATCAGGGCGCGATAGGCGTCGTATCCGTCATTGCCGCCGTCGAGCGCCAGATGCGGGTCGTGCTCGCGCACCTCGATGCTCAATTTCGGAATTTCAGCCGAGGGAATGTAGGGCGGATTCGACACGATGAGGTCGAACGGGCCACCGAGCGCCGCGGCGTAGGAGCAGGCGACGAAGGCGGCGCGGTCGGCGAGTCCCAGCGCCGCGGCATTGTCCCTGGCGGTCATGAGCGCGTTCTGGCTGAGATCGGTGCCGACGCCGAACGCATCCGGAATTTCGTGCAGCAGCGCGAGCAGGATCGCGCCCGATCCGGTGCCGATGTCGGCGATCCGCGGCGGGTCAGATGCCTGCCGCTCCCGGAGAATCTCGAGCGCAAGCTCGACCACGGTCTCGGTATCGGGGCGCGGCACCAGGGTTGCTTCCGACAGGCGGAACGGCAAGCCCCAGAATTCGCGCGTCCCGAGAATGCGCGACACCGGCTCGCCGGCGATGCGGCGCTGTGCATGTTGCGTGAGCCGCGATGCTTCGGCCGCGGTCAGGAGACGGGCCGCCTGTGTGACCAGGCCGGTGAGGTCGAGGCCGAGTGCCGCACTGATCAGGATGCGCGCGTCGAGCTCGGCTTCGTCGAGCCGTGCCGATCTCAGTTGCGCAGCCAGCGCCCGCCGCGCGCTCTCGATGGATTGTCCGGTGAAGGGGTTGCTCACGCCTCAGGCCGCCGCGCCTTGCGCAGCGAGCTGTGCGGCCTGGTGCTCCGTCGTCAGTGCGTCGATCAGTTCGCCGAGCGCTTCACCCGCGATCACCTGCGGCAGCTTGTAGAGCGTGAGGTTGATGCGATGATCGGTGACGCGTCCTTGCGGAAAATTGTAGGTGCGGATGCGCTCGGAGCGGTCGCCGGAGCCGACCTTCTCCTTGCGCTCGGCCGAGCGCGCCGCCTCGACGCGTTGCCGCTCGGCGTCATAGATGCGCGAGCGCAGGATGTTCATGGCGGAGGCGCGATTCTTGTGCTGCGAGCGGCTGTCCTGCATCATCACCACGATGCCGGTCGGGATGTGGGTGATGCGGATCGCCGATTCCGTCTTGTTGACGTGCTGGCCACCGGCGCCCCCTGCGCGCATGGTTTCGATGCGCAGGTCGTCGTTCTTGATGTCCACGTCGACGTCCTCGACCTCGGGCAGCACGGCGACCGTCGCGGCGGAGGTGTGGATGCGCCCCTGCGTCTCGGTGTCGGGCACGCGCTGCACGCGGTGCACGCCGGATTCGAATTTCAGCTTGGAGAATGCGCCGCGGCCCTGGATCTCGGCGATGATTTCCTTGTAGCCGCCGACGGTGCCTTCACTGGCGGAGATCACCTCGACCTTCCAGCCCTGCAAGCTGGCGAAGCGCTCGTACATCCGGAACAGGTCGCCGGCGAACAGCGAAGCCTCGTCGCCGCCGGTGCCGGCGCGGATTTCCAGCATAACGTTGCGGTCGTCCATGGCGTCCTTGGGCAGGAGCGCGACGCGGATCTTCTGGACCAGTTCCTCGATTTTCGGCGCGAGCTCGTCGCGTTCGGCTTCCGCCATGCCGCGCATCTCGGCATCGGTGGCGGCATCGGCGATCAACGCGTCGGTGTCGGCGAGCTCCTTGACGGCGGCGCGATAGGCCTTCACCGCCTCGATCAGGGGCGTGAGCTCGGCGAGCTCGCGCGTGATCTGCACGTAACGCTCGGAGGCGAGCTGTCCGAGCGATTCGGCCTCGAGCGAAGCGTGATGCGCGAGCAGGACGTCCAGTTTGGCTTCGGGAAGTGACGACATCGGTTCTGTCTCAAAGTGCGGAAGGAGGCGAGGGCGGCGGGAAGCTGGCGACAGGCCCGCTACAACGCAAGGCCCTCGGCCTCGGCAAATTCCGTCAGCTTCTGCCGGATCGAGACGCTGCCCGCAGGCGCATCCAGCAGAGGGCCCAGCATCGCTTCGGCCTTCTTGGCGTCGAGGTCGAGCACCATCGCCTTGACCGGGCCGAGCGCGGTCGCCGAGAGCGAGAGCGAGCGGTAGCCCAGCGCAATCAGCGCCAGTGCGCCGATCGGCTTGGAGGCCATCTCGCCGCACAGCGAGAGCGACTTCTGCGCCGCGTGCGCCTTGCGCGCGATGTCACGCAAGGCGCGCATGATCGGCGCCGACATGGTGTCGAAGCGCTCGGAGACCTTGGCGTTGCCGCGGTCGACCGCGAACAGGAACTGGAACAGATCGTTGGAGCCGACCGAGATGAAATCGACCTTCTTCAAGAGCTCGTCGAGCTGGTAGAGCAGCGCGGGCACTTCGACCATGGTGCCGATGTCGATTCGCTCGGGCAGCGTGTGGCCGTGCTGGCGGAGGTATGTGAGCTCGCGCTCGACCAGCGCCTTGGCCGAGTCGAATTCGGCGACCTCCGAGATCATCGGGAACATGATGCGCAGCGCGCGGCCGCCGCCGGCGCGCAGCAGCGCGCGGATTTGGCCGCGCAACAGGCCGGGACGATCGAGCCCGAGCCGGATCGCGCGCCAGCCGAGCGCGGGGTTTTCCTCGATCACCGCTTCCATATAGGGCAGCGCCTTGTCGCCGCCAATATCGAGCGTGCGGAAGGTGACGGGCTTAGGTCCGGCGGCATCGAGCACGGTGCGATAGAGCGCGAGCTGGTCGCTGGTGCGCGGCAGGCTCTGACCGACCATGAATTGCAGCTCGGTGCGGAACAGGCCGATGCCGGCACTGCCGGTGTCCTCGATATGCGGCAGGTCGATCGCAAGACCTGCGTTGATCATCAGCTCGACCTTCTGGCCGTCCCTGGTGACGCAGGGCCGGTCGCGCAGCGCCAGGTACTGCGCCTGGCGGCGGGCGCGGAAGCGCACGCGCTCGGCGAAGGCCGCCTCGATCTCCTGCGACGGGCGCACATAGATCGAGCCCGAGGTGCCGTCGACGATGATGGCGTCGCCGGGATCGGCGATTCCAGGCGCGTTCGGCACCTCGCCGACCGCAGGGATGCCCAGCGCCCGCGCCACGATCGAGACGTGCGAGTTCGCGGTGCCTTCCTCCAGCACGATGCCGCGCAGGCGCTTGCGGTCGTAGTCGAGCAGCGCCGCCGGGCCCATCGCGCGGGCGATGACGATGGCGTTGTCGGGCAGCTGCTCGCGCGAGGGCGCATGATCCTGGCCGACCAGCTGCCGCATCAGGCGGTAGCCGAGGTCTTCCAGATCGTGCAGCCGGTCGCGCAAATAGGGGTCGGTCGAGCGCAGCATGCGCGCGCGGGTGTCCGACTGGACGCGCTCGACCGCGGCTTCCGCGGTGAGGCCGGTCGCGACCGCCTCGTGCAGCTTGTGCGACCAGCCCTGGTCGTTGGCGAACATGCGATAGGCTTCAAGCACCTCACGGTGCTCGCCGCCTTCGGCGACGTCGCCGCGCTCCAGCATGCGGTCGAGATCGGCACGCAGCTTGGCGAGCGCAGTATCGAGCCGCTTGATCTCCTTCGGCAGGTCTTCGGCGATGTAGTCCTTGATGACGACGCGCGGCTCGTGCAGCACGACATGGCCGAGCGCGATGCCCTCCGACAGGATGGCACCGACTTTCTGCGCCGAATGGCGCGCCGCCGGCTCCTGGCCCGGCTGCGCCAGCGCGGAGAGTTCGCCGGAGGCGATCAGCTCGGCCAGCACCATCGCGGTGGTCTGGAGCGCCTCGAGCTCCTCCTCGACATAATTGCGCTTGGCGCGATTCTGCACCACCAGCACGCCGAGCGTGTTGCCGGCGCGCAGGATCGGCACGCCGAGGAAGGAATGGTAGATTTCTTCGCCGGTCTCGGGCCGGAACGAGAACGCCGGGTGGCTCTGCGCGTCGCTCAAATTGAGCGGCGTCGCCTCGCTGGCGACGAGGCCGACCAGGCCCTCATGGGCGCTGAGCACGGTGTGGTGCACCGCCTCGCGGTTGAGACCTTCGGTGGCGTAGAGCTCGAGCGTATTGTCGATGCGCAGCACATAGACCGAGCACACCTCGGCCACCATGTTGGCGGCGATCAGCACCACGATCTTGTCCAGCCGCTCCTGGGCCGAGACCTGCTCCGCCATGGTCTCGCGGAGCCGTCTCAACAAGACGCGGGGACCTCCCGACGCGCTCCGCATGAACCGTCAATCTCCTCCATCGGCCGGGCCCGGCGATATCGGCCGGCGGCTGGACCAAAATTCCAGAAAAACAATCAAATTGTTTGTCCGGCGCAGGCACAAGCCCAAATCCACGGGAGATTGAGTGCTCGTACCGAATCAGCGCCGCCTGAACTGGGACACAGTCTGCGGCAGCCCACCCTGTCCGCCGTATAGCGAATTGAGGCTTGTTTTGCCAAGCAAAACGCCTGCCAAACGCGAAGGTGTGTACACCTTCGCGTTTGCTGCGACCGCTAAGAGAAAATTAGCCTTTTGGCACTGTCCGGAAAAGTGCGAAGCGGTTTTCCGGAAAGACCGTCAGGTCTGATCGAGACCGTAGAGCGTATGCAAGGTGCGCACCGCAAGCTCGGTATAGGCGGTATCGATCAAGACCGAAAATTTGATCTCGGAGGTTGTAATGGCCCGAATGTTGATGTTCCGCCCGGCGAGCGCCGAGAACGCCTGGGCGGCGACGCCGGCATGGCTGCGCATGCCGCTGCCGATCACCGAGATCTTGGCGACATCGGTGGCGGTATCGAGCCGCGCATAGCCGATCTTGGCCTTGGCTGCGGTAATCGTATCCTTGGCGCGGGTGAAGTCGGCGGCCGGCACGGTGAAGGTGAGGTCGGTGGTCTTGCCGTCCTCGGACACATTCTGCACGATCATGTCGACGTTGATAGTGGCATCAGCCAGCGGGCCGAAGATCGAGGCCGCAACGCCGGGCTTGTCCTCGATCTGGCGCACCGAGATCTGAGCCTCGTCCTTGGAGAAGGCGATACCGGTGACGACGTGGCTTTCCATGATCTCCTCCTCGCTGCAGATCAGCGTGCCGGGCGGCTGGTTGGCATGCGGGTCGATATCCTCGGGCTTATCGAAGCTCGAGCGGACGAAGATCGGCATGTTGTGAACCATGCCGAGTTCCACCGAGCGGACCTGGAGCACCTTGGCGCCCTGCGAGGCCAGTTCCAGCATGTCTTCGAATGCGATCTTGTCGAGCCTCTTGGCCTTCGGCACGATTCGCGGGTCGGTGGTGTAGACGCCGTCGACGTCGGTGTAGATGTCGCAGCGGTCGGCCTTGACGGCGGCGGCGATCGCCACGGCCGAGGTGTCGGAGCCGCCACGGCCGAGCGTGGTGATGCGACCCGTCTCGGGGTTGATGCCCTGGAAGCCGGCGATGACCGCGACCTCCTTTCGGTCCTTGAAGCGCTTGATGATCTCGCTGCCGTCGATGTCCTCGATCCGGGCCGAGGCATGGGCGTCGCTGGTCTTGATCGGGATCTGCCAGCCCTGCCACGAGCGGGCTTGGATGCCCATGCCCTGGAGCACGATGGCAAGAAGGCCGGACGTCACCTGTTCGCCCGAGGCGACCACGGCGTCATATTCGCGCGCGTCGTGCATCGGCGAGGCCTCGGTGCACCAGGCGACCAGCTCGTTGGTCTTGCCGGCCATCGCCGAGACGACCACGGCCACTTCGTGGCCGGCATCGACCTCACGCTTCACATGGCGTGCGACGTTGCGGATACGTTCGATGTTGGCGACGGACGTGCCGCCGAATTTCATCACGAGGCGGCTCATGACGACGCGTGCATTCCTTCATAAGGATCAGTATGGTGGCCCGCACTGGACGGGTGCCTCGGGGACACCGACCGCGCGTATACAGAGCGGCGGGGCCGGGGGCAAGCGGGTTCCTGCGGGGGCAGGGTGGGGTAGTGGGTTAAGCTAGATCATGGCGCGTTACATCGACGAGATCCTGCAGCCCGGCGAGCGCGTGCTGTATTCGACCAATGCGCACTGGATCTTCTACTTTCCGGCCATCGTGGCCTGGATCGCGGCGCTGGCCCTGCTCATCCTGTCGCGGCAGGCGACCGTCGACTGGCTCGTTCTGCTTTGCCTCGGGGCCGCGGGTCTCGCGGCTCTGGCGGCCCTGTATTGGACCGTGAAGGGCTGGTTCCATCGTTTCACCACCGAGACCGACGTCACCAACCTCAGGGTCGTGCACAAGACCGGCTTCATCAAGCGCCGAACCTTCGAGATGGCGCTGGACAAGGTCGAGAGCGTCGATGTCGACCAGACCATTCTTGGACGTATTCTCAACTACGGCGACGTGACGATTCGCGGCGTCGGCGAGGGTATCGAGACGATCAAGACCATCGCCTCGCCGCTCGCCTTCCGTAGTTCGATCACCACGCGGTAGGACCGCGCCCAACCATGAGCATGCAGCAAAATACTTCTCTTTCCGCCCAGCTCGGCTCGAGCGTCGACGCCGCCGAGATCGCGAAATTCTCGAAACTCTCGGCGGAATGGTGGGATCCCAAGGGCAAGATGGCGCCGCTGCACCGGATCAACCCGTTGCGGCTCGGCTATATCCGCGACGCCGCCTGCCGCAAGTTCGAGCGCAACGTGCGCAGCCTCAATTGTCTTGGGTCCTTGCGCGTGCTCGACATCGGCTGCGGCGCCGGCCTGCTCTGCGAGCCGCTGTCGCGCCTCGGAGCGCAGGTCATCGGCATCGATCCCTCCGCGAGCAACATCGCGGCGGCGAAGCTGCACGCCGACAAGAGCCATCTGGCGATCGACTATCGCTGCACCACGGTGGAGGAGATCGACCCGCGCGAGCGCTTCGACATCGTGCTGGCGATGGAGGTGGTCGAGCACGTCACCGACGTCGGCATGTTCCTGAAGCGCTGCGCCGCGATGCTGAAGCCGAACGGCCTGATGGTGGTCTCGACGCTGAACCGCAACTGGAAGAGCTTTGCCCTCGCCATCGTCGGTGCCGAATACGTCCTGCGCTGGCTACCGCGCGGCACGCATGAGTGGAACAAGTTCGTCACGCCCGACGAACTGACGAAATACCTGCTCGACAACCGTCTTGTCATCACCGAGCAGACCGGCGTCGTCTACTCGCCTTTCGCCGACAAATGGTCGCTGTCGTCCGATATGGACGTGAACTACATGGTCGTCGCGGAAGCGATGGTGTGAACTGCCCCGGGTCAGTGCGAGCCGTCATTCCAGGAACGCTGTCCTCCTGCGTTCGCAGCGACGACAGCGGAGATTGCCGCACTGACAGAGGTTCTAACCGGCAGCCCCCGCCCTGCGTCCCGGCGCAGGCCCCACATATCTTGCCCTCGGTCTGATCAGCTTGCCGAACTGCAATTGCTCGCTGGCATGCGCGATCCAGCCGACGCTGCGGGCCATCGCGAACAGCGCCAGCTCGCTGCCGGCGGGCAGGCGCAGTGCGTGGACCAGCACGGCGAGCGCGTAGTCGATATTGACGAACTCGCCGGTGGCTTCCGCGATCCGCTCTGGCACTTCCCTGGTGAATTTGCGCGGCGCGCCGGAGCGCGACAGCGCGTTCAGCAGCGACTGCGCGCGGGGGTCGCCGTGCTTGTAGACGCCGTGGCCAAAGCCGGCAAAGCGTTCACCGAGGGCGACACGCTCGCGCACGACAGGCTCGACGTCGCGGTCGACCAGCGTCTTGACGAGCTGTGAGGCCAGGACGCCGGCGCCGCCATGCTTCGGCCCTTTCAACGCGGCGAGCCCGGCGATGACGGAGTCATAAAGGTTGAGGCCGGTCGAGGCAGCGCAGCGCGCGGTGAAGGTCGACGCGTTCAGCTCGTGATCGGCGAGCAGTACCAGCGCGCGGCGGATCAGGTCGGGCGCGTGCTTGTTGTCCGCCGCCCAGGCGCGCGCGACCTGCTGATGCAGCGGCTCGGCCGAGGCGTCCGCATTGAGCATGGTCGCAACCAGCAGGCGGACGATGCGCGCGCCGACCATAGCGCGGCCATCGGGTGCCCGGGTGAAGGCGCGGGGATCGACGCTGGCGGCCAGTGCGAGCACGGCGATGGCGCGGTCGATCGGTGCGGCCCGGCGCGCGGCCTTCGCGATCACGCGCATTTCCTCGGAGAGTTCCGGTTGATTGTCGGGGGCAAACGGATCGACGTCGGCGACATCCCACAGCAGCGTCGCGGCGTGCTCCAGCGTGTCACTCTCGGAAAGATCGACGCAATTGACGCCGCGATAGATGGCGCCCTCCTCGGTGATGGTCGAGATCTCCGTGTCCATCACCGGCAGATCGGCATCGAAGCTGCGCAGGCCGCGTGGCTCCGGCGACGGCACACGGCGCTCCTTCAGCGCCCGAACGTCCTCGGCGCGATAGCGGTTCTTTCGCGAGTCCGGCGTCGGCTCGGAGCGGATCAGGCCGCGGCTGACATAGGCGTAGAGGGTGGCCGGAGAGATCGCGAGCTCGGCGGCGGCTTCCCGAGCGGAGAGGTACAGCCCATCAGAATTTTTCATATTGATTTATGTAATCAAGATTGATCAATGTGTCGAGAGGCCTGACCTTGTTCTCCGTGAACAGGAGATTTGGGTCATGAACATCCACCTCACCAAAAGCCAGATCGGGCTGGACGGCGTTCCCGCGGCCGAGACCGTGCTGAGCCATGTCGACGGCGAGCGCGGCGAGCTCATCATCGCCGGGGAGCACGTCGGGCGGCTCGCCGCCATCTCGAGCTTCGAAGGCGTTACCGCCCGGCTCTGGAATGGCGCCAGCAAGACCACCCTCACCGAAGCCAATGTGCGCTCAAACCTGGGCGTGGCGCGCGAGCGCGCCTTCGCGTGGCTGCCGGACCTGCTGCCGGCGACGCGCGGCATGGGCATCATCGACGGGTTTCGTGCGGCCGTCGCCGGACTTCGCGCCGAGCACGGGCTGGAGCACGAGGCGACGATCGTCGGCGCGTTTCCGGTGATCGCGGGCGCGCTGGTCAGGCGCGCTAAGGGGCTCGAGCCGGTCGCGCCCGATCCCACCGTGAGCCATGCCGCCGACACGCTGCGCATGTTGCACGGCCGTTCGCCTGCAGCGCGCGAGGTCACGGCGCTCGACGCCTATCTCGTCACCGCCAGCGACCACGGCATGAACGCATCGACCTTCGCCGCGCGCGTGGTGGCCTCGACGCAGGCCGACCTGTTCGCGGCCGTCACCGCCGGCTATTGCGCGCTGACCGGTCCGCTGCATGGCGGCGCGCCGGAGCCGGTGCTGGAAATGCTGGACGCGATCGGCTCGCGCGAGCGCATTCAGTCCTGGGTCGACGCGGCGCTGGCGCGCGGCGAGCGCATGATGGGTTTCGGTCACCGCGTCTATCGCGTCCGCGATCCGCGCGCCGACGTGCTCAAGACCGCGGTCGAGGCGCTTGCGTCCAATGGCACCGATTTGCCGTTTGCCGGCGAGGTCGAGGCTTATATCCGCAGCGCCTTGCGCAAGAAGAATCCGGAGCGGCCGCTGGAGACGAACGTCGAGTTCTTCACCGCGATCCTGCTCGATGCGCTGGCGATTCCGCGGCAGGCGTTCACGCCGATCTTCGCGATCGCGCGCAGCGCGGGCTGGACCGCGCATGCCCGCGAGCAGCAGCGGACGGGGCGGTTGATCAGGCCGAGCTCGTCATATGTCGGGGCGATGCCGGAAGTTTGAGAGCGGATGCCTCCGCGAGACCGGAATCGTAGGGTAGCCAAAGGCGCACTTGCGCCGTGCCCACCATCTCTCTCGATCGAAAAAAAGGTGGGCACGCTTTGCTTTGCCCACCCTACGACACTGTCGTCGCCGCAAGAGCGCGGAAAACAGCGGAGAAGACCGCGGGCCCCTACGCCTCGCGCACGACCGTCTTCAGATAATTATACGCCTTGATGATCTCGATCAGGCGGTCCTCGGTCGAGCGGTCGCCGCCATTGGCGTCGGGGTGGTGCTGCTTCACCAGCGCCTTGTACTTGGTCTTGACGTCGGCAAGCGTCGCGCTGGGGCCGAGGCCCATGACCTGAAGCGCCTTGCGCTCGGCGTTCATCACTTTGCGCGTCTCGGCCTTGGGCTCCGCTTCGGGGCCCTTACGCCAGCTGGCGCGGCCGTTGATCTCGCTGAACATGCTGAAAGGATCGGCCGCCATGTCGATCTCTTCCGCGCCCTTCTTGCCGCCATTGGCGCCCATCTTCCAGGTCGGACGGTGACCGGTCAGCGCATCCTTCTGATAGCGCGCGACGGCTTCGGCATTCATGCCGGAAAAGAAATTGTAGTTCTGGTTGTACTCGCGCACGTGGTCGAGGCAGAAGTGCCAGTACTCGCGCTGGTTCTCGCGGCCCTTCGGCGCCCGGTGCGAGCCCTTGTTGGCGCAGCCCGCCCATTCGCAATTGACCGCGGTGTCGCGCGGCTTCACTTCCGGCTGCTTGCCCCGCGGCTTCACGCGGATGGAGTCGAAGAATTTTGATGAATCGATCGGCATGGCTGACTTTGACTACGCAATGCAAAAACCTTCAAGTCTTGACATTGCAATTCGCTGAGCACCCGGTCGCGACGAGCTTGGACGTCCGGGTATTGACGGGATGCGAGCGCGCACCTTAATGGCACACATGGCTATGAAAGACACTATCAGCAACAAGTTGCAGGAAGCTTTCACGCCGGAAAGCCTGCAAGTCGTCGACGAGTCACATTTGCATGAGGGCCACGCCGGCCACCGAGCAGGCGGCGAGACGCACTTCCGTGTGTATATCGTGTCTGCCGCCTTCAAAGGGAAGAGCCGGATCGACCGTCATCGCATGATAAATTCAGCGCTCGCCGCGGAACTCGCCGGCAGCGTGCACGCGCTGGCGATCAATGCGCAGGCGCCGGGGGAAGGTTGAATTCTCTGACCCTGCCCTGGAGGGGGAGGGTCGATCGCGCGCAGCGCGAGCGGGGTGGGGTGATCTCTCCACTCGGGTACTGTTGGATGTGGGAAGACCGTCACCCCACCCCGCTACGCATTGCGCTGCTCTTCATGCGTAGCGACCCACGGGCGAGCTACGCTCGTCCCGGACCCCTCCAGGGGAGGGTAAGGGAAAAATTAGAACGACGTCCCGGCCCGTCTCGGCTTTGCCTCTTCGAGCTCGGCCTCGCGCGTCACCGGTGAAATACGGAGCGCGGTGATGCGGTTGCGCTCGCGGCGGAGGACGCGGAAGCGGAAACCGTGGAAGGTGAAGCTCTGGCCGCGGTCGGGGATCGAGCGCGCCTCGTGAATGACGAGACCGGCGACCGTGGTTGCCTCTTCATCGGGCAGATGCCAGTCCATGGCGCGGTTGAGGTCGCGGATCGGCACCGACCCGTCGACCACGACGGAGCCGTCCGGCTGACGGCGCACGCCGGCGACCACCACGTCATGCTCGTCGGAGATGTCGCCGACGATCTCCTCCAGAATGTCTTCCAGCGTCACGAGGCCTTCGACCTCACCATACTCGTCGACGACGAGTGCGAAATGGGTCTTGCGGCGGCGGAACGCCTTGAGCTGCTGGGATATCGGCCGCATCTCCGGCACGAACCAGGGCGGCAGCATGATGGTGGTGACGTCGATGCGCGACGTGTCGCCCTCCGATGCGCGGATCGCGCGCAACAGATCCTTGGCGTGCAGAATGCCGATGATGTTCTCCGACTTGTCCCGCCACAGCGGAATGCGGGTGTATTCGGTGGCCAGCACCTCCCGCACCAGCTCCTCCGGCGGCAGGTCGGCGTTGATCATCACCATGGCCGTGCGGTGGACCATCACGTCAGACACCGTCAGCTCGCCGAGACGGAAGACGTTGTGAATGTACTCGGCCTCGCCGCTCTCGATCTTGCCGTGCACGGCCGATTCCTCGACCAGGCCCTCGATCTCCGAATCCGTCAGGATTTCGTGTTGCGAGAACTCCTGCACCCCCATCAGACGGAGGATCGCGCTCGACGCCGTGTTGAGGCACCAGCTCAGCGGGTAGAACAGGAGGTAGGAAAAATGCAGCGGATAGGCAATCCACTGCGACACTGGCATCGGCTCCCTGATCGCAAGCGTCTTCGGCACCTGCTCGCCGATGACGATGTGCAGCGAAGAGAAGACCAGAAAACCCGCCACGAACGAGGTGAAGTGCAGCGTGGCCTCCGACATTCCGAGCGGGCTGAGGACGGGGCTCAGCAGCGCAGACACCGTCGGCTCACCGATCCAGCCGAGGCCGAGCGAGGCCATGGTGATGCCGAGCTGGCAGCAGGCGAGATAGGATTCGATGTTCCCCATCATCGTCTGCAGCAGGCGCGCGCCGAAGCGGTTCTGCTCGACCATGGCCTTGACGCGGAAGCCGCGGCTCTTCACCAGCGCAAATTCCGCCGCCACGTAAAACGCGTTGGCGGCGAGCAGGAGGGCCGCAAGCAGCAGATTGATCGAGATCGAACTCATGTTTGCCTCGCGACCGCCCCGGCGTTCCCCGCCGTTTCGCGGGCGGCCGATCTGAACGGTCCCGTTATCACTGCGCGAGCTTCTCTTTCAGGAAGTCGCGCACCGGCGCCGGCTCGACGTCCTTTGCGATCACCGCGCGGCCCACGGCCTCCAGTAGGATGAAGGTGAGCTTGCCGCGCTTGACCTTCTTGTCCTGCGCCATCAGCGCCATCAGCGCGTCGGCATCGGCGAGCCCTTCCTGCGCAAAGCCGGCGATGTCCTGCAGGCGCGTCGGCAGGCCTGCCTCGATCAGGTGGCGCTCGATGCGCGCCGCCTCACGCTCGCCGATCATGCCGAGCTTCGCGGAGAACTGCGCTGCCAGCGTCATGCCGATGGCGACGCCCTCGCCGTGGAACAGGCGGTCGGAGAAGCCGGTCACAGCCTCCAGCGCGTGGCCGAAGGTGTGGCCGAGATTGAGCAGCGCGCGCTCGCCGGTCTCGCGCTCGTCGCGCGCGACGATTGCGGCCTTGGCCCGGCAGGAGGTCGCGATCGCATGCTCGCGGGCCGATCCGCCCCTCGAGATGTCGGCATGGTTCTTCTCCAGCCAGCTGAAGAAGGCCTCGTCGCCCAGCACGCCGTATTTGGCGACCTCGGCATAGCCGGCCCGGAACTGGCGCGGCGACAGCGTGTCGAGCACGGCGGTGTCGGCGATGACGAGCACCGGCTGGTGGAAGGCCCCGAGCAGATTCTTGCCCTGCGGCGAGTTGATGCCGGTCTTGCCGCCGACGCTGGAATCGACCTGCGCGAGAAGCGAGGTCGGCACCTGCACGAAATCGACGCCGCGGCGCAGGATCGCCGCGGCAAAGCCGGCGAGATCGCCGACCACGCCGCCGCCGAGCGCGATGACGAGATCGTTGCGCTCGATCTTCGCTGCGATCAGGGCCTCGCTGACCTTTTCGAGCCCGGCATAGGTTTTCGAGATCTCGCCTTCCTCGACGACGATGCGCGAGGTCGGAATACCGCTGGCTGCGAGCGACGCCTCAGTGGGCTCGAGCCAGTATTTCGCGACGGTGCGGTCGGTCACGATGGCCGTGCGCACGCCGGGACGCAGAGCGGCGACACGCTCGCCGAGCGAGGCCAGCACGCCGCGGCCGATGACGATGTCATAGGCGCGGTCACCGAGTGCGACGTCGACCTTGATGGGATCGGAATGTTTCAACGGCGCAGTCATCTTGACGCACTCGCAATGTCGGCAGGCGGTTGGGCTGGCTCTCCGCCGCAGAGACGGGCGTGCAGCGCCTCGATGCATTCCTCGACGATTCTGTCGTGCGGCACGTCGCGCGAGGCGATGGTGAGGTCGGCATTGGCATAGATCGGCTCGCGCTGGGCGAGAAGGCGCGTCACGGTTCCTTCGGGATCGGCGGTCTGAAGCAGCGGACGGTCGGCACGGCGCCGCACGCGGCGCATGATGACGTCATGGTCCGCCCTCAGCCAGATCGAGATGGCCTTCGCCGCGATGCGTGCGCGCGTCTCCTCGCGCATGAAAGCGCCGCCACCGGTCGCCAGCACGATCGGCCCGCCCTCGAGCAGCCGTGCGATCACACGGGCCTCGCCGTCGCGGAAATAGGGCTCGCCATGGGCCGCAAAGATCTCCGGGATGGTCATGCCGGCATGGGCCACCTCGATTTCGGTGTCGGCATCGATGAAGGGCAGCCTGAGCCGGGCCGCGAGGCGGCGGCCGATGGTGGATTTGCCCACCCCCATCATGCCGACGAGCACGATCGAGCGCGCCCCGAGCGCCGACAGGATGTCGGCCTCGGGCGAAGCAGGAAGCGGCAACGCGGCGTCGGACATCGTCTCGCTCGACTGGATCTCGCTCGAACTGCCGCCAGATGCGGCATGGCTTTGGCCACCTATACGACCCCATGGGGGCCCTCGCCAGAGGACTCTTGCCACGAAACGGCGAACATGTTGGATGATTTCATTGGTTAATTTGGCTGCCGCGCCCCGACCCGAGACCCCAGAACGATGCCGAGCCTGTTCCGCTTCCTGACGGTCGTCGCCGTGATCGGCGGCATCGTCTATGGCGCGCTCTTCGCGCTGGCGAACTTCGTCAACCCGAAGCCGCGGGAAATGACGGTGACGATCCCGCCGGACAAGTTTCTCAAGAAATAGGAGCTAGCCTCCCGGGCATGCCCGCCAAACCCTCAGACGCCAAGCTCATCGGCCTGTTCCTCGACATGCTCGCCGCGGAACAGGGCGCCGGCCCCAACACGCTCGATGCCTACCGCCGCGACCTCAGCGATTTCTCGGAATTTCTGGGCCGCGTCGGCCATACATTCGTGGATGCCGAGACCCAGACGCTGCGCGACTATCTCGCCGATCTCGACACCCGCGGCTTCAAATCCACCAGTGTGGCCCGCCGGCTGTCCGCGATGCGGCACCTCTACCGTTTCCTGCTGAACGAGCGCATCCGCGGCGACGATCCCGCGGCGATCCTGTCAGGTCCGAAGCGCGGCCGCGGCCTGCCGAAAGTGTTGTCGATCGCCGACGTCGACCGCATGCTCCGCCGCGCCAGGGAATTGAGCGAGGCGGAAGATGCCTCGCGGTCGAAACGGCTGCGTGCCTTGCGGCTCTATTGCCTGCTCGAGGTGCTCTACGCCACGGGCCTGCGCGTCTCCGAGCTGGTGGCGCTGCCGCGCTCGGCGGCCAAGCGCGACGCCCGCATGATCGTGGTGCGCGGCAAGGGCAACAAGGAACGGCTGGTACCGCTCAACGACGCCTCGCGGCAGGCGATGGCGGACTATCTCGCCGCCACGGAAGCGGCAAAGGCCGACAGGAAGAACAGCGTGGCCGCGTCGAAATGGCTGTTCCCCTCGTTCGGCGAGAGCGGACATCTGACGCGCCAGCATTTTGCCCGCGACCTCAAGGAGCTCGCGGTTGCGTCCGGCTTGCAGGCCCGCCTGGTCTCCCCGCACGTGCTGCGCCACGCCTTTGCCAGCCATCTGCTGCACAACGGCGCGGACCTGCGCATCGTGCAGACCCTGCTCGGTCACACCGACATCTCGACCACCCAGATCTATACCCATGTGGTCGAGGAGCGGCTGAAGAGCTTGGTGCGCGACCTGCACCCGCTGGCGGAGAAGTAGTTGCTGCTGGTAGCCCGGATGGAGCGACGCGTAATCCGGGGCCGCCTCCTCGCGGCCAGACCTTCCCGGATTGCGCTGCGCTCCATCCGGGCTACGGGTAAAGGGTGAAACCGCCTTGACTTCGGCCACATCTCCGCGGAAAGAGCCGGGGCCTCACGGCTGATTTGGCCGACTGCACCAGCACACAAGCCAAACCATTGAAGACGCTACACTTCTTTCCGCCGCCCCAACTTGCTTCGCTTCTCGCGCCCCGTCCCCCTATATTGAGTTGATGCTAGACCAGATGCGCAGCTATCTCGACTTCGAAAAGCCCGTCGCCGAGCTCGACTCCAAGGTCGACGAATTGCGCGCGCTCGCCGCCACCGGCACCGACATCAGCGACGAGGTCGGGCGGATCGAGGACAAGGCGGCGCAGGCGCTGGCCGACCTCTATGCGAACCTGACGCCGTGGCAGAAGACGCTTGTGGCGCGGCATCCGCAGCGGCCGCATTTCAACGACTTCATCAAGGGCCTGATCACCGAATTCACCCCGCTCGCCGGCGACCGCAAGTTCGGCGAGGACGAGGCGCTGGTCGCCGGCTTCGGCCGCTTCCGCGGTGAGCCGATCTGCGTGATGGGCCAGGAAAAGGGCGATTCCACCGAGAGCCGCATCCGGCACAATTTCGGCATGGCGCGGCCGGAAGGGTATCGCAAATGCGTGCGGCTGATGGAGATGGCCGAGCGGTTCGGCCTGCCGGTGCTGTCGCTCGCCGATTCGGCCGGCGCCTATCCCGGCATCGGCGCCGAGGAGCGCGGCCAGGCGGAAGCCATCGCGCGCTCGACCGATGCGTGCCTGGCGCTGACCGTGCCCAACGTCGCGATTATCACCGGCGAGGGCATGTCGGGCGGCGCCATCGCCATCACCACCGCCAACAAGGTCCTGATGCTCGAGCACGCGATCTACAGCGTGATCTCGCCGGAGGCGGCGTCCTCGATCCTCTGGCGCGACGGCACCAAGGCGCAGGAAGCCGCCAACAACATGAAGATCACCGCCCAGGATATGCTCCGCTTCGGCGTGATCGACGCCATCCTGAAGGAGCCGGTCGGCGGCGCCCACCGCGACCCCGCCGCCATGATCGCCACCACGGGCGAGGCCATCGCCAAGGCGTTCGACGAGCTCCGGAACTTTGATGGGGATGCCATCCGCAAGCAGCGGCGGCAGAAATTCCTCGATATCGGCCGCAAACTGGGCTGATTCGCCTCGATTCCGCTCT
>NZ_LAXE01000001.1:211467-314775 GCF_003122645.1 Bradyrhizobium sp. SUTN9-2 | reverse complement strand
ACGTTTCTCCGGGTGCAAACATCGATGGTGGGCACGGCGCGCGAAGGGCGCGCCTTTGCCCACCCTACCAGGCCTTTCGAGCAGCCCCCGGTAACCCCGCCTTAACCCTTTTTTTGCCCAAATCGGCGATCTGAGTCCCCTCGGCCCGAAAGCCCAAGTTCCGTCCCAAGTCGCGTCCATTTAGTCTTCGTTGACCATGCCACTGGGCCAACGCCCTCGTGATCCCCGCTCGGGTTGCGACCACATGACCCAGAGGTTAGAATTTTAATCAATGGCTTCAGGGCATAAGCGCTGGAGCGGGGTCTGACCGGGCCCGTCTCGGCGGGTCGGTTTACCGGTCGGATTGCGCTTCGGAATAATTGGGGTTCGCGCTTCAATGCCCGGCACGGTGTGGGGTCCATCTTGATTTCTCGTTCGCTTGCTCGCGCGCTCTTGGTTTCGGTTGCGCTGATGACGGCCGGCGGTCTGCTCGCCGGCTGCAACACCGATCAGGTCTCGCTTGCGACCAACGCCAAGGCCAATCAGCCGGTGCCGCCGAAGCTGATCGCCGCGATGGCCGAGAAGGACATGGACCTGCAATCGCCGATCCTGGTCCGCCTGTTCAAGCAGGAGGCCGAGCTCGAGGTCTGGAAGCAGACCCGCTCGGGCCAGTTCGCGCTGCTCAAGACCTATCCGATCTGCCGCTGGTCGGGCGATCTCGGCCCCAAGGTGCGCGAAGGCGACCGCCAGGCGCCGGAGGGATTCTACTCGATCAATCCGAGCCAGATGAATCCGCAATCGTCCTATTACCTCTCGTTCAACACCGGCTACCCGAACGCGTTCGACAAGGCGCTGGGCCGCACCGGCTCGCAGCTGATGGTGCACGGCGACTGTTCGTCGCGCGGCTGCTACGCGATGACGGACGAGCAGATCGCGGAGATCTATTCGCTCGGCCGCGAGTCCTTCTTCGGCGGCCAGAAGGCGTTCCAGCTGCAGGCCTATCCGTTCAAGATGACGCCGGTGAACATGGCCAGGCACCGGAACAATCCGAACATGCCGTTCTGGAAGATGATAAAGGAAGGCTATGATCATTTCGAGGTGACGCGGCAGGAGCCGAAGGTCGATTTCTGCGAGAAGAGATACGTGTTCGACGCCGCCAAGCCGGCGGACGCCAAGCGCGATCTGGTGTTCGACGCCTCCGCCAGATGTCCGGCCTATGTGATCCCCGAAGAGATCGCCAGCGCGGTCCGCGAGAAGCAGGCCAAGGACGAGACGGAATATGCAAGGCTCGTCGCCAAGGGCACGCCGGTGGCGCGGATGAACACCGGCATTGACGGCGGCATGCACAAGGTGTTCGCCGCCAAAATTCCGGAAGGCTCGACCGGCCTGTCCGAGAGTGCCGAAGGCACCACGCTGCAGATGCTGGCCATGGCGAAGGCGCCGGGCACGATCCCCGGCCACGTCAACCCGCCCAAGCCGAACCTCGACGCGGTGGCAAGTGCGCCGGCGCCGCGGGAAGAGCCGGTGGTCGCCGTCAGCGCGCCTGCCGCGAGCACCCGCGTTGCCGCGGCGGCGCCCGCTGCGAAATCTGAAAGCGGCGGCTTCTTCTCCAATCTCGGCCGCAAGATGGGGCTCGGCACCGCCGACACCACCGCGACCGCGACCGCGACGCCTGCGCCGCAAGCCACCGCGTCCGTGGCCCCGGCCGCCCAGACGTCCACGACGCCGGCCACGGCCGCCTCGCGACTCAAGGCCGCCGTGACCCGCTTCGTGCCGGGACATGACAAGTCCAAGGATTCAGTCAAGGAGGCGGCGAAGGATACGCCGAAGCCGGCCGTAGCAGCCGCCAAGCCGGCCGAGCCGCCGAAGCCCGATACCCGCCTTGCCGCAACGCGTCCGGCGCTGAAGCCATCGGTGAGCGACGGCGCGGGCGATAGCACCCCGATGATGTCAGGCGCCGCGCCGGTGGTGCAGTCGAACTCGTTCGACAGCCGCTTCTCGGCGGTGAAGTAGGCTAGCGCCCGAGCGCGCAGTTATCGCTCTTTCCTCCGCACCGCACGGTAGGGACTGTGAATCGTGAACGCGTCCGGCACGATCCCGCTTTCGATCCGCTTCCATGTCACCTGCGCAGCAATGGGAAAGTTCTCGCGTGCCCGTGGTGAGAAGGTGCCGATCGCGGTGGTACCGCGGCCGTTGCGCAAATAGTCGAGAAAAATGCGGCCGCTGCGCCTGGCCTGGGCGGAGAGGACGTAGCGGTCCGGCCGACGCAATGCGAAATCGGCCATGAGGTTGCGGGCCGCCCGGTGCGCCTGATCGTGCAGCATTGGGCGGTCAAGCGGCGCCGTCAGATGAATGCCCTTGCCGCCGGTCAGCTTGGGCCAGGTCGCAAACCCCTCACGGCTCATTCGCGCGCGAAGCTCCAGGGCGGTCTCGATCACAGCATCCCATTCGACGCCCTCGCCGGGATCAAGGTCGATCACGATGCGATCGGCGTGCTCGAAATCCTCAACAGTCGAATTCCAGGGATGCAATTCGACTGCGCCGATCTCGACGAGTCCGAGGAAACCGTCAAGGCTGTCCACCCAAAGCCGCGTGCCTTCGCCGCCTTCGCGCTTTCGGATGCGTAGTTGGTGCACCGCTTGCGGAATGTCCTTCGGCAGCGGCCCCTTGTGATAGAACGTCGTGCCGTGCACGTGCCGCACCAGCTTGAGCGGGCGATGTCCTAGATGCAGCAGCGCCTTCTTCCAGACACGCGCCCAGTAATGCGCGAGCTCTTCCTTGGACGGCACGATCGCATCGGGCAGCAGCTGCAGGATATTCTCTTTGGGAACGCCGAGCTTCGGCCGCCCGACCGATGAAGGCACCAACCGGGGCGCCCTGACCTTCCGCGGCGCAAGATCGTCGCGCAGGCCCTTGAATACGGCTTCACGCAGCAGGCCATCGTCGGTCAGGGCGCCATATTCCACCTCGGCATTCACCAGCGGCTCAACCCACGTGGCCTTGGGCTTCTTGACCGGCAGATCGAGCGGAGAATCGCGCCGGATCAGTGGGTCAAGCCGTTCACGCAATTCACGCGCGGTCGCCTCGGTGTATCCGGTGCGGACCTTGCCGGCATAAAGCAGGCGCTCATCCTCGTGACGCCCGACATAAAGTGAAGCCACCTTGCGCGGGCGCGCGCCCAGCTTTTCGACGAATGCCACGATCGGAAACGTCTCGCTCTTCTTGCATTTCAGCTTGAGCCAGGTTTCCTGCCGTCCGGAGCGATAAGGTGCGTCGGCGCGCTTGGCCAGCAGCCCTTCGAGGCCAAGCTTGCAAGCATGGCGAAGGATCTGCTCGCCGTCGGCTTCGACGTGCTCGACGTAGATGAAAGTCTCGGGCGCTTCTTTCAGGAGCCGCCGCAGCAGCTGCTTGCGCTCGACAAAGGCGACGGCGCGCAAATCGTATCCGTCAAGGTACAACAGATCGAACGCGTGATAGCGAATGCGGCGGCTCTGCCTGGCGCCGAGCTCGCGCCGCAGCTGCTGGAAATCCGGCAGGCCATTACTGCCGTAGACGACGGCCTCGCCATCAATGATCGCACTCCCGGCTCTGAGCTTTCGCGCGCCGGCTGCAATCGACGAGAACTGCTCGGTCCAATCGTATCCGGCGCGCGAATAGACCGTCGCCGCGCCCGCCTGCAGGTGAAGTTGCGCGCGATAGCCGTCGGCTTTTATCTCGAACACCCAGCCGCTGCCTTGCGGCGGGTTCTCGCGTAGCGTGGGATCGCATGGCACGATGTATGATGGAATCGGAATCTTCCGCGCGCCGGCTAGGCGCGATAGTCCCGACTGACGCAACGCAACGGCACACATGCGGGATTCAACGCGGCCCGACAGATTCGTTCCGATCTGAATAAAATCGATGGAATGCCGCGAAGCTCTTGAACAACCCGAATATTTCGCAGTGCGAGGGGCGCCGCGCGCTAAGGCGCCAGATACCGCATCAGCTCCGGACTGCCTTTCACCTCGCCGGCGTCGCCCTGCAGCGCGACGCGGCCGCGGTCGAGCACATAGGCGTAGTCGGCGACTCGCAAAGCGAGGTCGAGGTGCTGCTCGACGATGATGACGGCGATGCTCTTGGCAAGCTCGATCAGGCGCTCGGTGATCTCCTCGATGACGCCGATCCAGACGCCCTCGGTGGGCTCATCCAGCAGCAGCAGTTTTGGATCCCCGAGCATGGCGCGGCCGATCGCGAGCATCTTGCGCTCGCCGCCGGAAAGCGTGCCGGCGGGCTGGTCGAGGCGCTGGCCGAGCTTTGGGAAGATCGCCAGCACGCGGTCGATGGCGGAGGAATCCTTCTTAGCCAGCGAGCCGACGGCGAGATTGTCGCGCACCGACAGGCGCGCGAACACCGAATGCTCCTGTGGCACATAGCCGATGCCGGCGCGGACGCGCTCCTGGGTGGCGCGGCGACTGATGTCGCGGCCGTCGAAGGCGACCTCGCCCTTCCATGCCGGCAGCTCGCCGACGATGGTCTTCATCAGCGTGGTCTTGCCGGCGCCGTTGCGGCCGAGCACGGCAACACCGCCGCGCCAGGGAATGCCGAGGCTGACGTCGAACAGGACCTGGCTGCGGCCGTAGCCGGCATCGAGATGCTTGATGTCCAAAAATTCAGGCACGGCGCAGATAGATCTCCTGGACGGATGTGTTGGCCTGGATCTCGGACACCGTGCCTGTTGCCAGCACCTTGCCCTGGTCGAGCACGGTGAGGCGATCGCAGATGTCGCGAATGAAATCGAGGTCGTGCTCGACGATGACCAGCGAGCAATGTTTTTTGATCGGCTGCAGCAGCTCGCCGGTGACGCGGCGCTCTTCCAGGCTCATGCCGCCGGTGGGCTCGTCGAGCAATAGGAGCTTCGGCTTGCCGGCGAGCGCCATCGCGATCTCCAGCCATTGCTGCTGGCCGTGCGACAGCGCAGCGGCCGCATCGAAGGCGCGGTCGGCGAGACGGAACTGCGTCAGCATGGACATGACCTGGTCGTGCAACGCACCGCGCGTGCGCGAGAACACGAGGTCGAACAGCGAGGACTGCGCCTGCAGCGCGAGCAGGATGTTGTCGTAGAGCGTGAGCGACGGCAGCACGGATGTGATCTGGAATTTCAGGCTCATGCCGGCGCGCGCACGTTCGGTCGGCGTGAACGCGGTGATGTCGGTGTTGACGAAGGAGACCTTGCCTTGGGTCGGCACTTCGGCGCCGGCGATGCACTTCATCAGCGTGCTCTTGCCCGAGCCGTTCGGGCCAATCAGGCCGTGAAACTCATTCTCGCCGACCGTGAGGGCTGCGCCGTCGAGCGCGGTGAGCTTGCCGAAGACCTTCTTGATGCCGGCCGCTTCAAGGAGCATTGCGCCTCTCCTTTTGCTTGGCACCAAAGCTGCCGACGCGTTCGCGCTCGCCGAGCACAAAACTGATCAGGCCGAGCGGCCGGAACAAGATCACGAGCAGGAGCAGCAGGCCGAGGATGATCGGCCAGATCTCGCGGTAATTGTCCGAGAGCCAGAAGCTGACGCCCTCGACGATGACAGCGCCGACGACGGCACCGATCAGCGTGCCGGAGCCGCCGAACAGCACATAGAGCACGACCTGGGTCGAAACCACGACGCCCACCATGTTGGGCCAGACGAAGCCTTCGTGGAAGGCATAGAGGCTGCCGGCGAGGCCTGCGACGGCGCCGCCGATGGTGAAGATGATGGCTTTGAGATGCTGCGCCTTGTAGCCGAAGAAGGCGATGCGCTGCTCGTTCTCGCGCAGGCCTGCGAGCGCAAGGCCGAATTGCGAGCGCACCAGGAAGCGGCAGAGCAGATAGACCACGACGAGGATGCCGAGCACGAGATAATAGAACGCTGGGCCTTCCGTGAAGTCGTATGACCCAAGCGACATCGGCGCGATCGAGGGGATGCCGTTCTGGCCGCCGAGATAGTACCAGCCGCGCGCGAGCCGATCGGCGGCGTAGGAGCCGGTCAGCGTGCCGAGCGAGACGAAGATCACGCTGGAGGGATGCCGTCCCAGCAGCAGGAAGCCGCCGAGCAGCAGCGCGAAGGTGAGGCCGATCAGCGTGCCTGCCGGCAACACCAGGAAGATGTTGGTGATGTCGAGGTCGCGCGCGAGCAGGGCGACGCCGTAACCGGCCGAGCCGAAGAACAGCGCCTGGCCGAAGCTCATGATGCCGGCATAGCCCCAGACCAGGTCGAAGGACAGCGCAAACAGCGCGAGGATGATCACGCGCGTCGCGAAGACCGTGAGATAGTCCTGCAGCACCAGCGGCGCGAGTAGCGCCGCGAGGAGCACGAGGCCCTCGATGACAGGCAGGATTTTTCGTCTTGCCTTGACCTCGTCATTGGCCCGTTTCGCCGCTGCGCCCTCAGCCATCGCACCGTCCACTTCGTCGTCCGCGTCGGCGACGATGGCCTCTCTTACCACACTCATCGACTTCAGCATTCCGAGTTCAACATCGTCAGAGGCAGCCGTGTCAATCACGGCGGGGTTCACCTCTCCCCAAGAGGGGAGAGGCGAAGAATCAGCATTCCTTGGGATCGACGAGGCCGTTGCTGCGCCCGACGATCTCGTAGTTTCCGCTCTTGGCGACGGCGGTGTACATCTTCATCTTGCAGTGCCGCTTGCCCGGCACCATCTCGGCGGGTCCGCCCGGACCTTCGGCGATCTTGGCATGGTCGAGCGCGGCGGCCACGGACTCGCGGTCGATCTTGCCGGCTTCCTTGACCGCGGCTTCCCACAGCTTGAGGCCGCGATAGGTGCCGGTGGCAGCGCTGCCGGCGGCGAACAGGAAGTTGCCCGGGAAATCCTTTTCATAGGCCGCCTGGATCTTGGCGTCGAACGGGTTCTCCTTGGTCAGCACCTTGAAATAGTCGAGGCAGCTGGCGAGGCCTTCGATCTCGGCGGCCTGGTTGATGTTGAGCGTGTTCTCGTCGTAGTAGACGCAGGCCAGGCGCCCGCCGTTCTTGAGGAAGCCTGCTTCATAGAGCTGCTTGAAGAACGGGCCGACGCCGGGCGGGATGACGGTGTTGAAGACGACGTCGACCTTGTTGGAGATGATGCGGTTGACGGTTGCGGAGAAGTCGACCTGGTCGAGCGGGTAGTACTCCTCGAACACGACCTCGCCACCATTCGATTCGATCACCTTGCGGGCGTAGACGTTGAGCGTGTGCGGCCAGACGTAGTTGGCGCTGGGCAGCGCGAACTTCTTGCCGCCGTTCTTGATCAGCCAGGGAATGAACTCGTCGCATTGCTGCGCCGGCGTCGGGCCGGTGCAGAACAGGTACGGCGTGCACTCCTTGCCCTCGTAGAGCTGCGGATAGATGTAGAGCGTCTTGCCGCGCGAAACGATCGGGTCCTTGATCGCGTTGCGCATCGAGGAGGTGATGCCGCCGAGCACCATATCGACCTTGTCGCGCTGGATCAGCTTGCGAACGTTTCCGACGGCGACGGATTCGTTGGACGCGGTGTCCTCGATATAGAGCTCGAGCGGACGGCCGAGCAGGCCGCCGGCCGCGTTGATCTCCTTGATCACCATTTTCGCGACGTTGGCGTCGGCGTTGCCGGCATAGGCGATCGGGCCGGTGAGGTCGGTGGCGATGCCGACCTTGATCGGCGCCTCGGCCGCATTGGCCCAGGGCGCCGGAATCACATAGCTGCCGACGCCGGTTGCGACCGCGCCGGATGCAAAGGCGAAATTGGACAGGAAACGACGTCGCGTGAGCTGAGTACGATCGAGCATGTGATTAAACCCCTTTTCCAGCGATGAGACCTTGCGGACGGAATTTGATGAAGACGATGGCGAGCACGAAGACGAGCACGTCGGCGACGACGGGTGCCATTACCCAGGGCAGCGCCGCGCTCAGCGTGCCGATGACGCCGGCGCCCGCGACCGGGCCGATGAAGGAGCCGACCCCGCCGACCATGACCGCGACAAAACCCTGGATCAGGAAGCGCAGGCCGAGATCGGCAAACAGGCTGAACACCGGCACGATCAGCGCGCCGGCAAGGCCGGCGAGTGCAGCGCCAAAGGCAAAGGTGGCGCCGTAGATCAGCGGCGTCGAGATGCCTGACGCACGCGCCAGTGACGGGTTCTCCAACGTCGCCCGCACGCGCAGGCCGAAGCTGGTGCGCGACAGCAAGAGATAGCAGAGGCCCATCACCAGCAGCGTGATGACGATGATGGTGAAGCGCCACGCCGAGATATGCATGGCGCCGATGTCGATCGATCCGCCGATCGGCTCCGGCACGGTGAGATAGAAGCCGCCGATCAGCCCGCGAACGGCTTCGCGGATGATCAGGCCGAGCGCATAGGTGCCGAGCATGGCAACGATCGGCGCGGCGTAGAATCGCCGGATGATCAGCGCCTCCAGCACGAAGCCGAGCGCACCGACGACGAAAGGCGCTGCAAGCATGCCCGCCCAGATCGGCAGGCCCTTGGCATAAGCGAGATAGGTGATGTAGGCGCCGAGCAGGACGAACTCGCCCTGCGCGAAGTTGAAGATGCCCATCATGCTGGCGATGATCCCGAGCCCCAGCACAATCAGGACGATGATCGCGCCGAAGCTCAGGATCTCGAACGCCGCGACGAACGCGTTAGCCATGCGTTGCGTTTCCGCCGAGTTGAAGCAAAGGTTTCCTCACATCTTCTTCCAG
Organism: Bradyrhizobium sp. SUTN9-2; assembly: GCF_003122645.1. Taxonomy (NCBI): domain Bacteria; kingdom Pseudomonadati; phylum Pseudomonadota; class Alphaproteobacteria; order Hyphomicrobiales; family Nitrobacteraceae; genus Bradyrhizobium; species Bradyrhizobium sp. SUTN9-2. The sequence goes on along the minus strand of NZ_LAXE01000001.1, from coordinate 306,111 downwards.
TCGCCGATCTGCTCGAAGGCATGGGCGGCGCGGTAGATGGTGGATTCCTCGAACATGCGGCCGACCAGCATCAGGCCGACGGGCAAGCCCTCGACCATGCCGCAGGGCAGCGACATCGCCGGATGATGGGTGATGTCGAACGGCGCGGTGTTGGAGATCATCTCGAGCGCGCGGGCGACATATTCCTCGCGGCTGGCATTGGGCTCCGGCAGCTTGGTCGCCTTCATCGGCGTCGTCGGCATCAGGAGCAGGTCGTAATCCCCAAACGCCTTGTCGTAGGCCGCGGTCAGCCGGCGCGAGATGTTGAGGGCCTTGCCGTAGAAGCGAGGGCCGAAATTGTTGTTGATGTAGGTGCCGAGCATCATGAACAGCTTCGTGGTCTCGGACAGCGAATCGGCCTGCCGACGCCAGCCGCGATGGAAATCCATCAGCGAGGTCGAATAGAGATCGCCGCGGCTGAGGCCGTAGCCGTCGCCGAACATCATGGTCTGGGTCAGGCCTTCCGTGCCGATCGGCGTCCAGATCGCCCCGCCCATCAGGTGCATCGGGATCGAGACGGTCTCGACCGTGGCGCCGAGATCCCTAAAGCGCTTTGCGGCCTCGCGCACGCTTTCATTCACCGCAGACTCGGCGGTCGGCTGTTCGAAACCCTCCTTGACGATGCCGATCTTCATGCCCTTGACGCCCTGGCCGAGCGCCTTGGTGTATTCCTCGACCTTCGGGGCCTTGATGCGCGGATCGTAGCCGTCGTCCCCGGCGAGCACCTCGAGCAGCAGCGCATTGTCTTCAACCGTTGCCGTCATCGGGCCGGTGTGATCGACATAGATCTCGATCGGCATGATGCCGGTGTAGGGGACGAGGCCCCAGGTCGGCTTCATGCCGTAGATGCCGCAGAACGACGACGGCATGCGGATCGAGCCGCCCTGGTCGCCGCCAATGGCCATGTCGACCTCGCCGAGCGCGACCACGACGCCCGATCCCGACGACGAGCCGCCGGCCGAGTAGCCCATCTTGTGCGGATTATGCACCGGCCCGTAGGAGCCGGTGTGGCTGCCGCCGGACAGGCAGAAATGCTCGCAATGCACCTTGCCCTTGATCTCGGCGCCGGCATCCAGCATGCGCGTGACGATGGTGGCGTCGAAATCGGGCACATAGCCTTCCAAGGTCGACGAGCCGTTGGTCATGGGCACGCCGGCCAGCATGATGTTGTCCTTCAGCGCGATGGTCTTGCCCTTGAGCTTGCCGCTGGCGGCGCCCTTCACTGTCGACTTGCGATACCAGGCATTGCGCGGGTTCTCCTCCGCCGAGGGCCGATAGCCCGGCGTGCGCGGATATTTCACTTCGGGCAATTCGTCCGGCATCGCGGCAACGAGATTGTAGGCTTCGATCGAGCCCTGCATGAGACCGCGGAACGAGGCGACGTCCTCGTCGGTGAGCGAAAGGCCGCACTGCTCGGCGACACTGCGAAGTTGGGCTGGCGTGGGAAGGGCAACGGTCACGGCGCTCTCCTTGAAGTTCTTTGCAACGTTGGGCGTGGCCGCCCCGGCGCGACGCACGCACCCGCGGCCTCGCCGAAACATTCAAAACGGAAATATTTTCCTTTTCAAGTATTATTTTGCAAATGCGCCGGCCGGTCTAGTCGCGAGGCGGTCAGAGCGGCTTGATCAGCTTGAAATCGAGACCGTCGGCCTCGGCGAGATGCATCGGCATCCGCACGTGCCCGTTGCAAACGGTAACCCGACCGCGGGCGCCGCTGTAGACGATGTTGCGGCCGGCCGCGAGCAGCGGCCGCATCGCCAGCGAACCAGCCTTGTTCGCAACGGCTTCGAGGAAGCGCAGGCCTTCGTAACTCGATTGCCCCACCGAGCCGATCGGCGGCGCATTCGGCCCGAACATCGCGTGATAACGGCTCTGGAAGTCGTCATTGGCGCGCGCGCCGGTGCCGGTGAAGTAGCCGGAAGCGCAGAACATGTTCTCGCTGTTGTCGGCGCCGATGCCGAGTAGCACGGTATCGTCCATCGCGCCCGCGAGCCGCAGCGTCGTGGCGCCTAGCCCACATTCGCCGAAGGCCCGGTTGAAGGTGATGCTGTCGGTACCGATCAGCGAGATCAACACGACATCGGGCTTGGCGGCGCGGATCCGCGCCAGATGCGGCCCGTGATTGTCTTCGCCGAGCGGGACGAACTCTTCGCCGACGACGCGGCCGCCGGTTTCCTTGATGTAGTTCTTCACCGCGCGATGCGATTGCCAGGGCCAAACGTAGTCGCTGCCGATCAGGTACCAGCGTTTGGCCTTCTTGACGTCCGCGAGCCAATGGATGGCGGGGCGGCTCTGCCAGCGCGGCGTCTCGCCGATCGCCATCACGCCGGGCGTGCGCTCGCCGCCCTCGTAGACCGGCGTGTAGATATAGGGAATGCGGTGGCGTGTGGTGACGTCGCGGAGGCCCACGCGAACCGCGCTGGTGTGCAATCCGACGATCAGATCGACCTCGTCGAATGCGATTGCCTGCTCGGCGCGGTCCAGAACCTCATCCAGCGGCCCGCCGGCATCGTAGATCGACAGCTCGAGCTCGCGGCCGAGAATGCCGCCGCGCTTGTTGATCTCGGCGACGGCAAGCTGCGCGCTGTTCGTGGCACACGGGCCCCACACGCCAGGCGAGCCGGTGCAGCAGATGAAGCCGCCGACGCGCAGCTTGTTGACGCCGCGGCGCTTGAACAAGGCGTCACCGTGCGGCGACAAGGCACCGCCAGCTGCCGAAGACGACAGATTCCTGAACAGCAAGGACGGCGGTAACGCCGAGCCGCCGTGAGCCGGGAAGTTCACCGTCGCGCGCACGCCAACTCCTGTCTGAGGCCAGACCTGAAAGCACATTGAGCAGGCGGCCGCGGCTTCCGCCCTTTTGTTGGGCAATGATCTTATTTTGAAAATATTGAATATTCAAGAATTGAAGTGCATATAGATGCAGCATCGATTGCAAGACATTCACTCATTTGGGTCAAGGCGAAGTCTCAGCCGTGGCAAAACCGCCGAAACAAAATTCCCCAATCACCGAACACCTCGCTTACCTGCTCGCGCAAGCCAACCGGGAAATCAACCGGCAGCTCGAACTGAGGTTGAGCAAGGAGGGCGTGCCGGTCGAGCAATGGCGCATCCTGAAAGTGCTGTCGGACGGCGAGGGCCATTCGATGGGCGAGCTCGCGGACGCCGTGCTGCTCAACCATCCGACGCTCACGAAGATGATCGACCGCATGGTCTCCGACACGCTGGTCTACCGCGTGCAGGACCCGAACGACCGCCGCAAGGTGCTGATGTTCATCTCCGACCGCGGCAAGGTGCTGTGCAAGAAGCTCAACTCGCTCGCGGTCGACCAGGAGGAGCACATCCTGGAGAGCTACGGCGACAAGTCGACGAGCGAGCTCAAGCGGCTGCTGGAGAGCTTGATCGACAGCTCGAATTAGACCTCGTGAAGTGGAGCGTGGCGCCTTGCGAAGCGCACACACACATCTGCCGTTTCAATGCATAGCCAGAGGAAAGCACTCGCGCATCATCGCCAGCACGAGAGGCGATAGCGTTGGCCATTCCATGTCGTCCAGCCCACGGCCTTGTTGCTGACCGGCTTGGCTAGATACCATTTGTTGCCGTCGGCATGGTTGAAGTACACGCCGCCCTGGGTTCCGGTGCGTGGATTTGTCAACTTCACCCATCGCGAGCCATTATCTGAGAAGCGGCCTGACCAGCGTGCTCCCGAAGTGCTGGTGCAAGTGTTGCCGTTGCAGGTTGTCTGACTGTCATCGACGGCGGCCCATTTCATCCGGGCCGGGCGGCCGTCGATGTTGCACGACCATGTTCCGCCCCACCATCCGCCCACTTGGCTCGCAGGGGCGGAACCGCAGGCGTAAAAACTCAGGGCAAGGACACAAAAGGCGGTTGGCAGCGCGCGTTTGGACATTGTCTGGCTCCCAATTTTCAGGCCACGTCTCGTGATTCAATCAAACCACGGATTGAGCTCTGTAGCGGTGATCCAGATCACAATGAGCAGTGGTAAAAAATTGGATGGTCTACCCGAGGGCGTTCGCCGAGACGCGATGCCGCGCTTTGACCATTGGCTCTCCGGGTGAAGAGTTCTTCAGCGACGCAGCCGCGCGAGCGAGTGGCCGCCGGCCATCTGCAGAAGCAGCAGCACTCCGGACTGATCACAGGAACAGGCGCTGAGGCGGGTTGCCAGATGACTGAAGCGTGCTCAGCCGCGCGTGACGGATAAAGGACTGTCTGACAATTGTGCGCCAGCCATCCTCAATGGCGTGCGCCTACCATTCGTGATGCAACGGAAGACCAGCAGGCATCATATGGATCGAAAGCATTCGACGCCTGGCGAACTCGTGGGCCAAGACAACACCGCGAGTTCGCTGGGTTTTGAGGTCATCGATCAAGCATACCGCCCGTGGCAGTGCTTGTACTTCTTGCCACTACCGCACGGGCAGTCCTCGTTGCGGCCGACCTTGCCCCAGCTCGTCGGGTTCTTCGGGTCGCGCAACGCCGCGTCGGTGGATTGGGCGCCGAGGGTGACGCTGGCGAGAGCCATCTCGTCCTCGCCGGTGTTCGGATCGAACTTGTGCGCCTCCATCGGCGGCAGGACGGGGGCCTCCTGCTCCGGCGGGACGATCTCGACGCGCATCAGCTGCGCCGTGACGGCCTCGCGCAAGTGAGCGCTCATCTCCTGGAAGAGATTGAAGGCTTCGGTCTTGTACTCCTGCAACGGATCGCGCTGGCCGTAGCCGCGCAGACCGATGACCTGGCGCAGATGGTCGAGCATGATCAGATGCTCGCGCCAGAGATGGTCGAGCGTCTGCAAGAGGATGGTCTTCTCGACGTAACGCATCACGTCGGGACCCCATTGCGCGACCTTGGCCGCCATGTGTTCGTCGGCCTTGGTCTCGATGCGAGTCAGCAACTCCTCGTCGGCGATGCCCTCTTCCTTGGCCCATTCGTCGACCGGCAGGTCGAGATCGAGCACGCGCTTCAATTCGTCCTTGAGCCCGGCGACGTCCCACTGCTCGGCATAGGCATGCTCGGGCACGTGCTTGGCGACGAGGTCGTCGATGAAGGCGTGGCGCATGTCGGCGACGGTCTCGGCGACGCTCTCGTCCTTCATCAGCTCGACGCGCTGGTCGAAGATCACCTTGCGCTGGTCGTTCTGGACGTTGTCGAACTTGAGCAGGTTCTTGCGGATGTCGAAGTTGCGCGCCTCGACCTTCTGCTGCGCCTTCTCCAGCGCCTTGTTGATCCAGGGATGGATGATGGCCTCGCCCTCTTGCAGGCCGAGACGCTGCAGCATGCTGTCGAGACGGTCCGAGCCGAAGATGCGCATCAGGTCGTCTTCCAGCGACAGGAAGAACTTCGAGCGGCCGGGATCGCCCTGACGGCCGGAACGGCCGCGCAGCTGGTTGTCGATGCGGCGGGACTCGTGGCGCTCGGAGCCGATGATGTAGAGGCCGCCGGGCTTCTTCACGGTCTTGGCAGGCTTGCTTCCCTTGGCCGGCTCGACCTCGACGGTCTCCTCGGCCTTCAGCACGATGTCGCGGAAGTGCTCGATATCGGCCTTGATCTGCTCGATCTTCTTGGCCTTCTCGGCCTCGTCGGTGATATCAGCAGTCTCCTGCTGGATGCGCATCTCCAGCGAGCCGCCGAGCTTGATGTCGGTGCCGCGGCCGGCCATGTTAGTGGCGATCGTGATCGCGCCCGGCACGCCGGCTTCGGCGACGATGTAGGCTTCCTGCTCGTGGAAGCGCGCGTTCAGCACCGCGAACAGTTTCGCCGGCTTGCCGGCGCGGGCGGCGGCATAGAGCTTGTCGAGCGCGCCCTCCTTGCCGAAATCGATCTGCTTGTAGCCGTTCTTCTTGAGGAATTCGGCGAGCACCTCCGACTTCTCGATCGAGGCGGTACCGACCAGCACCGGCTGCAGGCGCGCATTGGCGCGCTCGATCTCGGCGAGGATGGCCTGATATTTTTCCTTCTGGGTCCGATAGACCTCGTCGTCCTCGTCGAGGCGCGCGATCGACAGATTGGTCGGGATCTCCACGACCTCGAGCTTGTAGATGTCGAACAATTCGTCCGCTTCGGTCGCGGCGGTGCCGGTCATGCCCGCCAGCTTCTCGTACATGCGGAAGTAGTTCTGGAAGGTGATCGAGGCCAGCGTCTGGTTCTCGGGCTGGACCTGGACGTGCTCCTTGGCTTCCAGCGCCTGATGCAGGCCTTCCGAATAGCGGCGGCCCGGCATCATGCGGCCGGTGAACTCGTCGATGATGACGACTTCGCCGTCGCGGACGATGTAGTCCTTGTCGCGCGTGAACAGCGTGTGAGCGCGCAGGGCCTGGTTGATGTGGTGCACGACGGAGACGTTCTCGACGTCGTAGAGCGACTCGCCCTTGAGCTGGCCGGCATCGCGCAGCAGCGTCTCGATCTTCTCCATGCCGCCTTCGGTCAGCGTCACCGTGCGCTGCTTCTCGTCGACCTCGTAGTCGGTCTTGTCGAGCCTCGGCAGGAAGCCGTCGATGGTGTTGTAGAAGTCGGAGCGGTCGTCGAGCGGGCCGGAGATGATCAGCGGCGTGCGCGCTTCGTCGATCAGAATGGAGTCGACCTCGTCGACGATGGCGAAGAAGTGCGGCCGCTGGACCATGTCCTCGAGCCGGTACTTCATGTTGTCGCGGAGATAGTCGAAGCCGTATTCGTTGTTGGTGCCGTAGGTGATGTCGCAGGCATAGGCCGCCTTGCGCTCGGCATCGTCGAGGCCGTGCACGATCACGCCGGTGGTCATGCCGAGGAAGCCGTAGATCTGGCCCATCCAGCCGGAGTCGCGGCGGGCGAGGTAGTCGTTGACCGTGACGACGTGGACGCCTTTGCCGGCGAGCGCGTTCAGATACACCGCAAGCGTCGCGACCAGCGTCTTGCCTTCGCCGGTCTTCATCTCGGCGATGTCGCCCTCGTGCAGCACCATGCCGCCGATCAGCTGGACGTCGAAATGGCGCTGGCCGAGCGTGCGCTTGGCGGCCTCGCGCACGGTGGCGAAGGCCGGGACGAGGAGATCGTCCAGCGTCTTGCCGTTCGCGAGCTGCTGCTTGAATTCCGCGGTGCGGGCCTTGAGCGCCTCGTCGGAGAGCTTCGAGACCTCGGGCTCCAGCGCATTGATCGCGTTGACGCGGGACTGATATCCCTTCACCCGCCGGTCGTTGGCGGAGCCGAAAAACTTGCGGGCGAGCGCGCCGATCATGCCTGGTTCCTGTGTTCGCGATTCAACCGCGTTGGGCCTAAGAAGTTGTCACCCGCCCGCCTATCAACTCACCGTGACGCTTCGCGGCGTCAGAGCCCGGACTGCGGGGGACATCCGCCATATGGGTGGGAATTGGGCAAGTCTGGGTTCAACGGCCAAAAACGCAGCAAAATAAACGCCATCGCCATGGTCGCGACCGCGCAGAGATATGGCCCGGTCGGGGCCTTGTCAACGGCGGGCGCAGTGCGGCTAATTCATCATTTTGACAGACTTTTCGCGTTGCCAAGCCCCCCTGATTGGGCGAGTGTCCGCCCCGCTCGAGCAGCCCCCTGCTTCAACATAAGGATTTTCCATGACCACCTCGTTCCCGGCAACCCAGCGCTTCCGCTCCGCGTCCGCCCTGGCTGGCAGCCTCGCTCTGGCGCTGTCCCTGGCGTTTGCGGGCCCGCTCCGGGCCGCCGATGATCCGGTGCTGGCGAAGGTCAATGGCGCGGAAATCAAGAAGAGCGACGTCACCATGGCCGAGGAGGAACTCGGGCCGAGCCTCGCCCAGATGGATCCAGCGACCAAGGACGAGAACGTCCTGTCGTTCCTGATCGACATGAAGATCGTCAGCAAGGCTGCCGAAGACAGGAAAATCGCCGACGGCGAGGAGTTCAAGAAGCGCCTGGCCTTCGCCCGCAACCGGCTTCTGATGGACAGCCTGCTCGCCAGCGAGGGCAAGGCCGCCACCACGCCGGACGCCATGAAGAAGGTCTATGAGGAGGCCGCCAAGCAGATCACCGGCGAGCAGGAGGTGCGCGCCCGCCACATCCTGGTCGAAACCGAGGACGAGGCCAAGGCGGTGAAGGCCGAGCTCGGGAAGGGGGCCGATTTCGCCGAGCTCGCCAAGAAGAAGTCCAAGGACCCCGGCTCCGCCGATGGCGGCGACCTCGGCTTCTTCACCAAGGAGCAGATGGTGCCGGAATTCTCGGCCGTGGCCTTCTCGCTGGAGCCCGGCAAGATCTCCGACCCCGTGAAGTCGCAGTTCGGCTGGCACATCATCAAGGTCGAGGAAAAGCGCAACCGCAAGGCGCCCGATTTCGAGCAGGTCAAGGCCCAGATCGAGCAGTACGTGACCCGCAAGGCCCAGGCCGAGTATGTCGCCAAGCTGCGTACCGAAGCCAAGGTCGAGCGGCTGGACCAGCCGGCGGCGGATGCGTCGAAGGACGCCAAGCCGGATGCGAAGCCGTCCGACAGCAAGATGGCGCCGCCGGCGAAGAAGTAAGAATTCGCTGTCACTTCGCGGACGCCAAGTATATCTAACGTCGCAATGGCCGGGGCTCCCCCGGCCATCTGCATGTCCAGACCCTACCAAGGCGCCCGCGATGTCCTCCTCCGTCTCTCCGCTCGCCCCCAAAACCGTCCCTGATATGCCCGTGATCGCGGGCATTCGTCTGGCGACGGCTGAAGCCGGCATCCGCTACAAGAACCGTACCGACGTGCTGCTCGCGGTGATGGACAAGGGCACTGCCGTCGCCGGCGTCTTCACCAGGTCGAAGTGTCCCTCGGCCCCGGTGGAATGGTGCCGCGCCAAGCTGAAGGGCGGCAAGGCGCGCGCGCTGGTGGTCAATTCCGGCAATGCCAACGCCTTCACCGGCAAGACCGGCCGCGCCTCCACCGCGCTGACGGCGAAGATCGCGGCCAAGGCGGTCGGCTGCAGCGAGAGCGAGATCTTCCTGGCCTCGACCGGGGTGATCGGCGAGCCGCTGGATGCCACCAAGTTCGACGGCGTGCTCGGCCGCCTCGCCGAAGCCGCCGAGCCCGGCGATTACCTCGCCGCGGCCAAGGCGATCATGACCACCGACACCTTCCCGAAAGTGGCGACCGCGACAGTCAAGCTCGGTAAGGCCAAGGTCACCATCAACGGCATGGCCAAGGGCGCCGGCATGATCGCGCCCGACATGGCGACGATGCTGTCCTTCATCTTCACTGACGCGCCGATCGCGCCCGCCGCGCTGCAGGCGCTGCTCAAGAGCGGCGTCGAGGACACGTTCAACGCCGTGACCATCGACGGCGACACCTCGACCTCCGACACGCTGCTGGCGTTTGCGACCGGCGCCGCCGCCGAGCACGGCGCGCCGAAGATCAGCCGCGCCAGCGACCCGCGCCTGAAGGCCTTCGTCAAGGCGTTCAACCAGGTGCTCGCCAATCTCGCCGAGCAGGTCGCCCGCGACGGCGAAGGCGCGCGCAAGCTGGTCGAGATCACCGTCGAGGGCGCCAAGACCAAGGCCTCCGCCCGCAAGATCGCGATGTCGATCGCGAACTCACCGCTGGTGAAGACCGCGATCGCGGGCGAAGACGCAAATTGGGGCCGCGTGGTGATGGCAGTCGGCAAGGCCGGCGAGCCGGCCGATCGCGACAAGCTGTCGATCTCGTTCAACGGCATCCGCGTCGCCAAGCGCGGCGCGCGCGATCCCGATTATGACGAAGCGCAGGTGTCGGAAGCGATGAAGGCGCCGGAGATCGCGATTCTGGTCTCGCTCGGCCTCGGCAAAGGCCGCGACCGCGTCATGACCTGCGACCTCACCAAGGAATATGTGGCGATCAACGGGGACTACAGGTCGTAGGCCTTCTCCCTCTCTCCGTTCTTACGGGGAGAGGTGAGCGCCCTCATCCGGAGATCCGCGCGTCCGCGACCGCCTTCTTGAACAGCGCGTTCATGGCGTCCGCGATGCCTTGCGTCGGGCTGACCTCGAAATACAGGCCGGGCGAAGCGCAGCTCTGCATGTTCTGTGCGATCTGGCTGTTCGGCGACGGGCCATAGGGGCCGGCATTGAATGGATCGATCCACTTCATGTACCAGGGGTTGGTCGGCAGCGCGAGATACGTCGTGTACAACACCGCGACCTTGACGCCGCGATCCTTCATCGTCTTGCAAAGCGCAGGGTTGAGCGGCGACTGGCACCGCGTGCTGCCCGAGAGCGGTTTCAGGCATCCGGTGTTGCTCTCATCGGCCACGCCGTCGGACACGAAGAACAGATACTTGAGCGGACTGGCCGACGTGCCGCTTCCGGGGGAGCTGATCTCGCCGTTGATCGCGGGAAAGACCGCGGTGAATGGGGTATCTTGATCGTGATTCTCGTTCTGGCCGTTCACCGACATCAAGTCGATCTTGCCGGCCGCCGCCTTGGCGCTGGAGAGAGAGGCCGACAACGAAAACAGACTGCGCAGGCCGAGCGAACTTGCAGAGCCGCCGAAATCATAGATCGCCATTCTGAACTGGTTTGAATAGGTCTCGGTGGCGTTTGCCGTATCCATCAAGGACTCGGTGGCGCTCCGAAGCACGTCGATCCGGGTGGTCACGCCAAGCTTCTTGGCAAGGTCGTAATAGTTGTTCTTGTCCTTGAGATCGTGGCAGGCGAAAGCGCACTTGTCCGACGTGTTGTTGACCATCTTCTGCACGTCGGCCGGGGTCGCACCGACGCCCATCGACGGCGAATTGTCCAGCAGCAGGTAGAAATCGATGTAGAGCGGCATGCTGGCCGTCGCCTTCGACGTGCCGCTCAACGTCAGCACCGACTTGCCGATCACGCCGAGGAACATGGTGTTCAAAGTTGCGGTGAACGAAACCGTCGCGGTGACGGTCGAGCCGGATTTGACCACGGTCGGCGTGAGGCCGGTCAGCGTGTAGCCGGACTGACTGGCGCGATTGGCATTGAAGATGTTCGTGGCGTCCGTGACGCCGACCGAAATCGAGCCGTCCGCAGTCATGTTGCCGGCGGCCTTGAAGGCGGGCGAGGCCTTGGCGATCGAGCCGACGCTGGCGGCATCCGCCGCGGCCTGAAGCTTGGATCGGATCAGCGTCGCGCGCGAATAGTCGATGGCGCAGCCGACCGCACTGATCAGGGGAACGCAGGCGAGCGCGAAAATCACCGCGATATTGCCGCTCCGGTCGTGGACGAACCGGCGGACGAGAACCGAAGGCGCAGCGCGCATGAGGTGGCCTGGAGTGGTTTAAAGAGTTCCCACTCTAGGAACTGCGGATTAAATATGACTTATGGTGACCTTGGAAACGTAGACTGCAACGAGGTTAAAAAACGTTGCAAACGATCTCAGCGAGCGACAGACGCGCATGGCCGATCTCAAACTGACACTGGTGGTGGCCTGCGCGCTCGTCGACGCCGACAAACGCGTCCTGATCGCGCAGCGCCCGGAAGGAAAGGCCCTGGCCGGCCTGTGGGAATTCCCCGGCGGCAAGCTCGAGCCGGGCGAGCGGCCGGAGCAGAGCCTGATCCGGGAGCTTCATGAGGAGCTCGGCATCAACGTCGCCGAGCCGTGCCTCGCGCCGCTGACCTTCGCCAGCTACGGTTACGAGACCTTCCATCTGCTGATGCCGCTCTATATCTGCCGGCGCTGGGAGGGGTTGGTCACCGCACGCGAGGGCCAGAACCTTGCCTGGGTCCGCGCCAACAAGCTGCGCGATTACCCGATGCCGCCCGCGGACATTCCGCTGATCCCGCATCTGATCGATTTGTTGATGTGAGGTCGAAGGGTACCGCTCTCTGGCGTCATGCCCGGGCTTGTCCCGGGCATCCACGGCCTTCGTGCCAGCCTGAAAGACGTGGATGGCCGGGACAAGCCCGGCCATGACGGAAGAGAAAGATCACTCCTTCCCCGCCTTCTTCACCGCCTCCGCCAGGCTCGCTTTCGCCGACCCCGGCTTCAGCGGCTGCTGCTGGCTCGCATGCGGGGCCCAGCCCGAGAGCCAGACGATGTCGAAGGTCGCACGGATGCGGCCGTCGGCATCGGCAAAACGCTCGGCGTAGATCTCGGCCATGCGCAGCAGCGTCGCGCGGCGCGTCGGTGTCCGCCGCCGCTCGATCAGCACGTTGGCCGCACCCATGCGGCGGAGATCCTGCATCAAGGCGAACGCATTGGCATAGCGCACCACGACACGGTCGACGTCGGTCACCGGCAGCGCAAAGCCTGCCCGCTGCAATAGCGCACCGATGTCGCGAAGGTCAGCGAACGGCGCCACGCGCGGCGACACACCGCCCTCGCATTCGGCTTCCGCCGCGGCAAACGCCTGCCGCAGCTCGGTGAGGCTGTCGCCGCCGATCATGGCAGCAAGCAGCAGCCCGTCCGGCTTGAGTGCCCGGCGGATTTGCGCGAGCACACCCGGCAGGTCGTTGACGTATTGCAGCGCCAGCGCCGAGACGACGAGATCGAGGCTCTCAGGCGCGAGGGGCAACTTCTCCGCGCCGGCCGCGTCGAGCGCGATGTGTTCGATGGAGGGAAGCCGCGTGCGCAACGCCGCCAGTCCCGCGCCGGGCGTCCAGAGGTCGGCGGGAGCGTGAAACTCCCGCATCACCGCTGCCAAGCGGTCGGACATGTCCTCGGCGACCCGCTCGAGCAGGAATGTGACCGCGCCTTGGGCCTGGGCGCGCTGCTGCCGCCTCTGCAGCAAGGCACGATCAAACAAGGCGGGCGGGATTTGAGCGGTCCGGACCATGCCGCTGGTTACGCCAATCTCCACAGTTCTGGCAATCCGCTGCGTGCAGCGTTAGCCTCCCCACATGGAAGCCGACGCTCCCCCCATCCGTTCCATCGCCGCACCGCTGCGGAGCGCGTGGACGGCCGGCCGCCACGTGCTGGCGCGGGCGGCGCGGCTCGCGCTCGACATCGCCCTGCCGACACAGTGCGTATCGTGCCGGGAGCCGGTTGATGGCGAGGGCGTTTGCGCTTCCTGCTGGGCGCGGCTGTCGTTCATCGAGCGGCCCTATTGCCCGCGGCTCGGCATTCCCTTCGTTTACGACCCCGGCCCCGAGATGCTGTCGATGGAGGCGATCGCGAGCCCGCCGGCCTACCAGCGCGCCCGCGCGGCGGTGCGCTACGACGACGTCGCGCGCACGCTGGTGCATGCGCTGAAGTATCAGGACCGTACCGATCTGGCACCGGCCATGGGCCGTTGGATGGCGCGCGCGGGCCGCGAGTTGCTGACCGGCGCCGACATGCTGGTGCCCGTGCCCCTGCATTGGCGGCGGGCCTGGCGGCGCCGTTACAACCAGTCGGGCGCGCTCGCGCGTGTCATCGAGCGGCAGAGCGGGATCAAGGTGCGGGGCGACGTGCTGCGGCGGGTGCGCGCCACCGAGCAGCAGATCGGCCTGTCGCGGGCCCAGCGCGCCACCAATGTGCAGGGCGCATTTCAGGTATCTCCCGACCGTCAGGCCGAGGTCCAGGGCCGCCGCGTTGTCCTGATCGACGATGTCCTGACGTCAGGGGCTACGCTCGACACCTGCGCGCGGGCCCTGCTCCGCGCCAAGGCGGCCCAGGTCGACGTGCTGGTCTTTGCCCGGGTTGTCGAGAGCGGGCCCCGTCCCATATAATTCAATGAATTCATGACATGAGAGCGCCAGACGAATGACTGCTGCTGTCGAGATCTACACCCGGCCGGGCTGCGGCTATTGTTCCGCCGCCAAGTCACTGCTGACCCGCAAGAAGGCGACCTTCACCGAATTCGACGTCGCCAAGAACCCGTCCTGGCGCCAGGAAATGTACGGCCGCGCCGGCCAGGGCTCGACCTTCCCGCAGATCTGGATCGGCGGCACCCATGTCGGCGGCTGTGACGACCTCTATGCGCTCGATCGCGAAGGCAAGCTCGATGGCATGCTCGAAAGCGTGAAGGCGGTATCATGAGCGAGAACCGCACGTTCACGGCCGCCATGGTGCAGATGCGCACCGGCCTGATGCCCGGGCCGAGCCTCGAGCAGGCTACGAAGCTGATCCGGCAGGCTGCGGCCGATGGCGCCGATTACGTGCAGACACCCGAAGTCAGCAACATGATGCAGCTGAACCGCAAGGCGCTGTTCGAGCATCTCCAGAGCGAAGAGGACGACGCCTCGCTGAAGGCCTACCGCGCGCTCGCGGCGGAGCTGAAGATTCACCTCCATGTCGGCTCGCTGGCGCTGCGCTTCTCGCCGGAGAAGGCGGTCAACCGTTCCTTCCTGATCGGGCCCGAGGGCAATGTGCTCGCGAGCTACGACAAGATCCACATGTTCGACATCGAGCTGCCGGACGGCGAGAGCTATCGCGAATCCGCCAATTACCAGCCGGGCGAGACCGCCGTGATCTCGGATTTGCCTTGGGGCCGCATCGGCTTGACGATCTGCTACGATGTGCGCTTCCCCGCGCTGTACCGCGCGCTCGCAGAAAGCGGCGCCTATTTCATCACCGTGCCGTCCGCCTTCACCCGCAAGACCGGTGAAGCGCATTGGCATGTGCTGCTGCGCGCCCGTGCGATCGAGACCGGCTGCTTCGTCTTCGCGGCGGCGCAGGCCGGCACCCATGAGAACAAGCGCGAGACCTACGGGCATTCGCTGATCGTCGATCCCTGGGGCGAGATCCTCGCCGAAGGCGATGTCGAGCCGGGCATCATCATGGCCAGGATCGATCCGGCCAAGGTCGAGACCGCGCGCCGCGCGATACCGTCGCTCCAGCACGGCCGCCGCTTCGGCGTCTCCGATCCCAAGGCCGGGCCTGACCATTTGCACCTCGTGCGGGGCTCGGCATGATCCGCTACGCGCTCCACTGCGACCGCAATCACGCCTTCGAAAGTTGGTTCCAGAGCTCGTCGGCCTATGATTCGCAGGTGAAGCGCAAGCTCGTGACCTGCCCGATCTGCGGCTCAGCCAAGGTCGATAAGGCGATCATGGCGCCGCGCATCGTCGGCAAGAAGGGGCGCGGCCGCGCCACGCCGCCGCCGGAGCCCGTGGCCGTGACCACACCCGAGGCTGCGCCGTCAGGGCCGACCTCGCTGCTGATGGCGCAAGAGCGCGAGCTGCGCGCCAAGCTGAAAGAGCTGCGCGACCACATCGTTAAGAATGCCGACAATGTCGGCGAGCGCTTCGCCAACGAAGCCCGCGCCATGCATTACGGCGACAAGGAGCATCGTCCGATCTATGGCGAAGCCTCGCCCGAAGAGGCGAAGTCGCTGATTGACGAAGGCATCGAGGTCTCACCGCTGCCGACCCTGCCGGAAGACCGGAATTAAGCTCCCACCAGCACAGCGACTCCGACGACGATCAGCGCAATGCCCGCAAGCTCGCGCGGTGCGATCGGCTGCTTGAACGAGTAATACGCCACGGCTTGCGCGAACAGCACCTCGATCAGCGCGAGCGTGCGGACGTTGGCGGCCGCCGTCAGCGCAAAGGCGAGGAACCAGAATTGCGAGGCGAAGGCGCCGATGAAGCCCGCGAGCATCGACGGTCGCCATAACCTGAGGATTCCTCGGAGCACGTCCGGCGCGCGCCAGAGCAGGTAGATCGTCAGCACCAGCGTCTGCACGAACAGGCCGAGCACCAGCGTGATTGACGCCGCGGTCACGAAGGACACGTCGGGCACATTGATGATGGCGCCGCGAAAGCCGACCGCTGACAGCGCGAAGGCCGCCGCGGCAACGAGGCCGGTGATGGTCGGCTTCAGCTCGGCAAAGCTCTTGTCGCCGCCGGGGCGGAGCGCGGTGATGACGACGCCGACGGTGGCGATCATGATCGCGAGCACCTTCAGCCAGGTCAGGTGATCGCCGAGGAAGACGAAGCCGAATATCGCGGTCTGGATCGCCTCGGTCTTCAGGTAGGCCGTCGTCACGACAAACGAGCGGTCGTTCATCGCGAGCAGCATCAGCCCGGTGGCGACGATCTGGCTGAGCGCGCCCAACAGCAGCCATGGCCAGAACACGGCTGGCGGCGGGCTCAGATGATCGCCGGTCGCGAGCAGCACCAGCCCCAGGAACAGCAGCGAGAACGGAAAGCCGAACAGGAAGCGGATATTGGTCGCGCCCCAGGTCCCCAGCGGCTTCGTCAACGACCGCTGCATCGCATTGCGCGCGACCTGCCCGAGCGCGGCAACGATGGTGAAGGGAATCCAGAGGCTGGCGATGGTGAACATGGGGTGGCGGGCGCGAGGATCCGGGCCAACGTGCCGCTAGCGGTCGAGCAGGTCAATCACACGGATGTCATGGGTGCGATGCTCTCGCACAAACTCGGTGCCTGCGAACGCAGGGACGACGGTTGTGATGTGGCGTCTGCCTAAACCTGCGGCTTGGCCGTCGCGCCGCCATACCGTCGGCGATAGATCCACATCCCCACGCCCAGCACGATCGCAACCCCTGCAACGGTCAGCATCCAGATGTGCTTGCCGACATGCGCATGATGATGCAGCCCGGCATATTCATGCAGGGCCGACACAGCCAGCACACCCGGCAGCACATGAGCCGGCGCCCAGGCCAGGATCGCCGGGATGTTCACGGCATAGAATGTCGCGGGCGCCATGCCCAGCGCGCCGGCGGTCACCGGGACGAAGGCGCGGATCGGCGGCACGAAGCGGGCGAAGAACACGGCCCAGGTGCCGAAGCGGTGAAAGAAATTCTCGCTCTCGGCGACGACGCGCGGATAATTGGTCAGCGGCCAGGTGTTGAGGATCTCGCGCTGCCGCCTGTGCCCGATCCAATAGGCCGACCCGTCGCCGAGTACGGCACCAGTTGCGGCCGCCAAGAGCACCCATGGCAGCTGCAATTCGCCGCCGGGGACCAGGGCGCTCAGCGCCAGGATGATGGTCGAGCCGGGGATCACCGATCCCACAACCGGAACGGCTTCGAGCAGCGCCGCCAGGAACAGGGTCAGATAGGCCAGCCACGCATGGGCGGAAACGAAGGCGATGAGGGGATCGAGAAAGGACGTCACGTCGTCTCTTGAAGGGCTGGAGCATGAGGGCTTCGGACCCTACATAAGTAACTGCATACGGCCAAAGTACCATTCGCAGGGATTGGGCGCGACCCGCCCGAATTTCGGCGTGATTCGCAAGGCAGCCCTCCAAAAACTGCGTTCCTTGCCTATCTAAATGAAAAGACAACGGAACTTTGATTGGTGGGCGGGCTTCTGCCGGCTCGTTGTCTCTGATAGGTTGATTTTCAGCACCCAGCCGCAGCCAACGTGCGAATAACCGGTTTCGGGACCGCCCGGGACCTCGGAGGATTGATGACGACCGCCGCCCTGTCCAAAGTTGAGGAAGTTTCCGGCCTGCCCGACATGAAGGTGTCGGTGCGCCAGGTGTTCGGGATCGACAGCGATCTCGAAGTCCCGGCCTATTCCGAAGTCGATCCTCATGTGCCCGAAGTGGATTCCGATTACCGCTTCGACCGCGCCACCACGCTGGCCATTCTCGCGGGCTTTGCCAGGAACCGCCGCGTGATGGTGACCGGCTATCACGGCACCGGCAAATCCACCCATATCGAGCAGGTCGCGGCACGCCTGAACTGGCCCTGCGTGCGCGTCAACCTCGACAGCCACATCAGCCGTATCGACCTCGTCGGCAAGGACTCCATCGTGGTCCGCGACGGCAAGCAGGTCACTGAATTTCGCGACGGCATCCTGCCTTGGGCGCTGCAGAACAACGTCGCGCTGGTGTTCGACGAATACGATGCCGGCCGCCCGGACGTGATGTTCGTGATCCAGCGCGTGCTGGAGGTTTCGGGCCGCCTGACGCTCTTGGACCAGAACAAGGTGATCAAGCCGCATCCGGCGTTCCGGCTGTTCGCCACCGCCAACACCGTCGGCCTCGGCGACACCTCGGGCCTCTATCACGGCACCCAGCAGATCAACCAGGGCCAGATGGACCGCTGGTCGATCGTCACCACGCTGAACTATCTCAGCCACGACGAGGAAGTCGAGATCGTGCTGGCCAAGGCCAAGCACTATCGCACGCAGGAGGGCCGCGACATCGTCAACAAGATGGTGCGCCTCGCCGATCTCACCCGCAACGCCTTCGCCAATGGCGATCTGTCGACGGTGATGAGCCCGCGCACGGTGATCACCTGGGCGGAAAACTCCGACATCTTCGGCGATATCGGCTTCGCCTTCCGCGTCACCTTCCTCAACAAATGCGACGAGCTCGAACGGCCCCTGGTCGCCGAGTTCTACCAGCGCTGCTTCAATGCGGAGCTGCCGGAATCGGCAATCAACGTCGCGCTGAGCTGATCTCTCACGGTGTGTCGTCCCGGCGAAGGCCGGGACCCATACCGCGTGATGTCTCGATTGAAGCGACGCTGATAGTTTCCTGACACAAGAGCGGCCGGTGGTTATGGTCCCGGCCTTCGCCGGGACGACAGATAGGGTCAGATGACCGCCTCCAACTCCAAATTCCGCAGCAACAAGGAAGCACCGACTGAGCCGTTCAAGCGCTCGGTCGCCTCCTGTCTGAAGGCGATCGCAAAGGCGCCCGAGCTCGACGTCTCCTTCGCAGCCGAGCGCCCGGGCCTTGCGCCCGGCAAGGCGCGGCTGCCTGAGCCCGCGCGCAAGATGACGAAGCGTGACGCCGCGATCGTGCGCGGCCATGCCGATTCCATCGCGCTCAAGCTCGCCTGTCACGATCCCAAGGTTCACCGCAAGCTGATGCCCGGCAATCCGCAGGCGCGCGGCGTGTTCGAGGCGGTGGAGCAGGCCCGCGTCGAGGCGATCGGCGCGCGCCGCATGGCGGGCGTTGCCAAGAACCTCACCGCGATGCTCGACGACCATTTCCACCGCGGCAAGTTCGACGAGATCACCGACCGCGCCGACGCGCCGCTGGCGGACGCGCTGGCGATGCTGGTGCGCGAGCGCCTCACCGGCATGGCGCCGCCGACGGCGGCCAAGAAGATGGTCGATCTCTGGCGACCGATCCTCGAAGACAAGATCGGCAAGCGGCTCGATCGGCTCGACGGCGTGCTCGAGGATCAGACCAAGTTCGGCGATGCCGTGCATGACCTGCTGTCGGCACTCGAGCTCGGCGACGAGCGCAACGCCGACAGCGAAGACAATGACGAGAACGAGGAGAACCAGGACGGCGACAACGACCAGTCCGGCGCCGAAGGCTCGCCCGATTCCGACGCCGCGCAGGAAATGAGCGCCGACCAGGCGCAGGCAACCAGCGAGGAGATGAGCGAGAGCGCGATGGAAAGCGCGCAGGCCTCCACCTCCGACACCTTCGACGATGGCGAGCTCGGTGATGACGAGACGCCGGGCGAGGCGACGCGCCCGAACCAGCACGGCAGGAACGAGCCGCGTGGGCCGGAGTATCACGCCTTCGCGCCCAAGTTCGATGAGGTCATCGCCGCCGAGGATCTCTGCGACCATGACGAGCTGGAGCGGCTGCGCGCCTATCTCGACAAGCAGCTCGCACATCTGCAGGGCATCGTCGCCCGTCTCGCCAACCGGCTGCAGCGCCGCCTGATGGCGCAGCAGAATCGCGCCTGGGAGTTCGATCTCGAGGAGGGCATCCTCGACCCTGCGCGGCTGTCGCGCGTCGTCACCGATCCCTATCACCCGCTGTCCTTCATGCACGAGAAGGAGGCGACGTTCCGCGACACCGTAGTGACGCTGCTGCTCGACAATTCCGGCTCGATGCGCGGCCGCCCGATCACGGTCGCCGCGACCTGTGCCGACATCCTCGCGCGCACGCTGGAGCGTTGCGGCGTCAAGGTCGAGATTCTCGGCTTCACCACGCGGGCCTGGAAGGGCGGGCAATCGCGCGAGGCATGGCTTGCCGCCGGCAAGCCGGCCAATCCTGGCCGCCTCAACGATCTCCGCCACATCATCTACAAGTCCGCGGACGCCCCGTGGCGTCGTGCGCGGAAAAACCTGGGCCTGATGATGCGCGAGGGCCTCTTGAAGGAGAACATCGACGGCGAGGCGCTGGACTGGGCGCACAAGCGCCTGCTCGGCCGGCCCGAGCAGCGCAAGATCTTGATGATGATCTCGGACGGCGCGCCGGTCGACGATTCCACGTTGTCGGTCAATCCGGGCAATTATCTCGAGCGGCATCTGCGCCACATCATCGAGGAGATCGAGACCCGCTCGCCGGTCGAGCTGATCGCGATCGGCATCGGCCATGACGTGACGCGCTATTATCGCCGCGCGGTAACGATCGTGGACGCGGAAGAACTCGGCGGCGCGATCACCGAAAAGCTTGCCGAGCTCTTCAGCGAGACCAACACGGCGCCAACGCAAGCGGCCGGTCGCCCGCGACGCAAATTGCATTCGTGAGCACGCATCCATCCCGCCGCAGCTTCGTCAGCCTCGCGGCGGCGGGATTTTCCACTCTCGCGTTGCCGCGCTTGGCGCAGGCGCAGCTGCAGCCCAAGACCGAGCCGCCGCCGCGCGCCCTCCAGCTCGAGCATGCCGTCACCGCGCCGGTCAGCGTCGAGGTCAACGCGCGTAGCATTGCCAATTTCGAGCCGCGCGACCGCTCGCGCACGCGCTTCGGCTCGCTGGATTTTCGCAGCGGCCTGGTGCTGACCTCGCCCTATCGCGGCTTCGGCGGGCTGTCGGGCCTCCGCTTCCTCGACGGCAAGGGCGAGCGCTTTCTCGCGATCTCCGATCAGGGCGGCTGGTTCACCGGCAGCATCCGCTATTCCGGCCGCGAGATGATTGGGCTCGCCGACGTCGAGGCCGCGCCGGTGCTGGGCGCCGACGGGCGGCCGATCACCGAGAAGCGGCTCTGGTACGATACCGAGTCGCTCGCGCGCGACGGCAACCTCGTCTATGTCGGGCTCGAACGCGTCAACCAGATCCTGCGCTATGATTTCGCCAAGGGTGCTACCGGCGCCCGCGGCGAAGTGATCGCCGTCCCGCCGGCCTTGCGCAAGCTGCCCTACAACAAGGGGCTGGAGGCGATGGTCGTCGTGCCCAAAGCGCAGGGACCGGGCAAGAGCCAGGCCCAGCCGCTCGCGGGCACGCTGATCGCCTTTTCCGAGCGCGGGCTCGATGCCGACGGCAACCTCCTCGCTTTCCTGATCGGCGGCTCGACGCCCGGCCAATTCAGCGTGCGGCGCTCGGAGAATTTCGACATCAGCGACGCGGTGCTGCTGCCCTCGGGCGATCTGCTCATCCTCGAACGTAAATTTTCCTGGTTCACCGGCGTCAACATCCGCATCCGCGCGATCCCGCTGAAGGGAATCGCGCCGGGCGCCGTCGTCGACGGCCTGACGCTGTTCGCCGCCGATCTCGGCCACGAGATCGACAACATGGAAGGCATCGACGCCCACGTCACCGCCGACGGCGAGACGGTGCTGACCCTGATCTCCGACGACAATTTCTCGATGCTGCAGCGAACCCTGCTGCTGCAATTCACGCTGGCGGAGTAGCCGGCACTGCCCTGCGGCAAACTCCGCCGTCATCCCGGGCTCGCGCGAGGCGCGCCCCGGGATGACGGCAGAGTCTGTGGCGCAGCTGACCATCAAGTCATTGCCGGAATGCACGAACAGGCGACCCGCCATTCCCGCGCCCCGCTAGCAATCCGCCGCGCGCCCACTACACTGATCCCATCTCCCTCCATCCCCCGGAACTCCCCGCATGTCCGTCCTGTTTTCCCCGATCAAGCTGCGCGGCCTGACGTTGAAGAACCGCCTCGTGGTGTCGCCGATGTGCCAATATTCGGCCGATGACGGCGTCGCCACCGACTGGCACTTCACCCACATCAACAATCTCAGCCTGTCGGGCGCGGCGATGTTCTGCATCGAGGCGACGCATGTCGAGGCGATCGGCCGTATCACGCCGGGCTGCCTCGGGCTCTACAGCGACGCCTGCGAGGCCGCGCTGAAGCCGATCCTGCATTCGGTGCGCAAGCATTCCTCCACCGCGATCGCGATGCAACTCGCCCATGCCGGCCGCAAGGCCTCGAGCGCGCGCCCCTGGGACGGCGGCCAATTGATTCCGGAAGGGCAGGGCGGCTGGCAGACGGTCGGGCCGTCGGCGGTGCCGCACAAGGAGGGCGAGGCCGCCCCGCTGGCGCTGGATGCGGCAGGCCTGAAGCGCATCCGCGAGGCCTTCGTCCATTCGACCGAGCGCGCCGCGCGGCTCGGTATCGACGCCATCGAGGTCCATGGCGCGCATGGTTATCTCTTGCATCAATTCCTGTCGCCGATCTCCAACAAGCGCACCGACGAATATGGCGGTAGCCTCGCGAACCGCATGCGCTTTCCGCTGGAGGTGTTCGACGTGGTGCGCGCCGCGTTCCCCGCCGACAAGCCGGTCGGCATGCGGGTGTCGTCGACCGATTGGGTCGAGGGCGGCTGGGATCTGGCACAGACCATCGAATTCGCGAACGCGCTGAAGGCGCGCGGCGTCGACTGGATCGATGCATCGTCCGGCGGCGTCTCGCCGCTGCAGAAGATTCCGCTCGGCCCCGGCTATCAGGTGCAGTTTGCAGAGGCGATCAAGCGCGAAACCGGCCTGCCCACGATTGCCGTCGGCCTGATCACCGAGTCGAAGCACGCGGAGGAGATCGTCGCGTCGGGCAAGGCCGACATGGTCGCGCTCGCCCGCGGCCTGCTCTACGATCCGCGCTGGGGCTGGCACGCCGCCGCCGAGCTCGGCGGCGTGGTCGAGGCGCCGCCGCAATATTGGCGCTCGCAGCCGTCCACGCAAAAGGCGCTGTTCGGCAAGACCACGTTCGGGGCGAGGTGAGAGCGAGTGGGGTGCGCGCGCTGCCACCCCTCACGCATCCGTAAACCTCCTCACCTTCCATGCCCCCCAAAACTGGCCTAACCTCTCCATACTCAACGCCTCGCGGAGGCTGGCCATGCGCTTTCGTTTTCGTAAAACTGCCCATGTGTTCGAGCGCGTTGGCCTTGCCATGGCGGGGGCCGCGTGCGGATTGTTCGTCGGCGCCTATGTCGGCTCGGCGATCCCCACCCTCACCACGCAGGGCTTCCTGCTGCTGATGATGCTGCTCGGCGGCATCGGCTTCTATCTCGGCATCGACACGCCGCAGATGCCTTTCGACGATGCGCACAGCCAAATTGACGCCGCCGAGCTCATGAGCGCCGCCGGCACGCTCTCCGCCACGCTCACCGCCTTCGCCTCGGTCGCCGTGATCGTGCTCCGGCTCGATCCGCACATGGCCTGGACCTGGCTCGTCTTGGTCGGCTGGATGGCCGGCGTCACCATGCAGATCGTCGCCGGCGCCAAGGCCAGGCTGCGTAAGTAGCTCTCTTTGTCAGGATGGGCCCGCCTGAAGCGGGCGTCTCGAAGGACAGCCGCCGGGAAAAGCTCGCAATTCCGAGTGCCCGTCGTTCACGGCAGGGTTCGGCTTGCCGCAACTGCCTTGCCCGGCACCGTCTCTCTCTCTGTCAACCCGTCATCCGGTCAGGGCGCCGTTCGGAGCATTGCGCGCGCATTGGTCTTGAAGAGTTCATCTTTGCAACACATCTTGTGGCGCCCGCAGGTAGAGGCGTACCCTGCATCTTCTGCGGCTTTGATGCGAGGACCTGGGGATGAGCGGACCGGACGGAAGCAGGCAGTTGATCAAAAAGCACGATTTCGTTCAGGTCAGCGCAATTGCCGGGCTTCTCGCCGCCGCGTTCGCCCTGTCCGGCTGCGACAAGCCGGCATCGCAGGCTGCGGCTCCGCCGGCGCCGGCGGTGACGGTCGCCCAGCCGGTCAAGCGCACAGTCACCGATTGGGACGAGTTCACCGGCCGCTTCGAGGCGGTGGAGGAGGTCCAGGTGCGGCCGCGGGTCGGCGGCTTCGTCAACTCGGTCGAATTCCAGGACGGCGCCATCGTGCGTCAGGGTGACCTGCTCTACGTGATCGATCCGCGCCCGTTCGAGGCGGTGGCCACTCAGGCGGAGGGCCAGCTGTCAGACGCACGGGCGCGAGTGGAGCTCGCCAAGCGCGAGCTCGACCGTGGTCTCAGCCTCGTGCAGACCAGCGCGGTCTCCGAACAGGTCGTCGATCAGCGCCGCCAGGCCTTGCAGGCTGCGCACGCCGCCGAGATGCAGGCCGAGGGCGCGCTGAAGGCCGCCAAGCTCAACATCGAGTTCACGCATGTGGCAGCGCCCTTGACCGGCCGCGTCAGCCGCCATCTCGTCAGCCCCGGCAATCTCGTGCAGGGCAGCGACACCGGCACCTCGACGCTGCTGACTTCGATCGTCGCGCTCGATCCGATCTACATCTATTTCGACATGGATGAGGCGACGTTCATCAAATACAGCAAATTGTGGTTCGAAGGACGGCGGCCAAGTTCGCGCGATACCGCGAACCCGGTGCAAGTGACGCTGGCCGGCGAGACCAAGCCCTCGCGCGAGGGCACCGTCAATTTCCTCGACAATCGGCTGGACGTGTCGACCGGCACGCTGCGCAGCCGCGCGGTGGTGAAGAACACGGATCTTTCGATCCTGCCCGGCCAGTTCGGCCGCGTCCGCCTGATCGGCAGCGCGCCTTACGAGGCGCTGCTGATTCCGGACGCTGCGATCGCAACCGACCAGTCCCGCAAGATCGTGTTCGTGGTCAAGCCTGATGATACGGTCGAGGCACGCCCCGTCGTGCTCGGTCCGCTCGACGACGGCCTGCGCGTGATCCGTGAAGGGCTGAAGCCGGACGATCGCGTCATCGTCAACGGCATCCAGCGCGCCCGCGTCGGCGCCAAGGTCGCTCCCCAGACCGCGCAAGCGCCGGCCGGTGGCAAGTCATGAATCTTGGCCGCCTCTCCATCAACCAGCCCATTTTGGCGATGGTGCTGTCGATCGTGCTCCTGATCGTCGGTGCACTCGCCTACACCACGCTGCCGGTCTCCGAATATCCGCAAGTGGTGCCGCCGACCGTCGTCGTCACGACGCAATATCCCGGCGCCTCCGCCCAGACCGTGTCCGACACGGTCGCAGCTCCCATCGAGCAGGAGATCAACGGTGTCGAGGACATGCTGTATCTCTACAGCCAGGCGACCTCGAACGGCCAGCTCACCATCACCGTCACCTTCAAGCTCGGCACCGATCTCGACAAGGCCCAGGTGCTGGTGCAGAATCGCGTCGCCATCGCGCAGCCGCGCCTTCCAGAGGAAGTGCAGCGCAACGGCGTCACCACCCGCAAGAACTCGCCCGACATCCTAATGGTCGTGTTCATGCTGTCGCCGGACGACACGTTCGACCAGCTCTACATCTCCAATTATGCGCTGCTCCAGGTCCGCGACCAGCTCTTGCGCATCGACGGCGTCGGCGACATCCAGATCTTCGGCGCCCGCGACTATTCGATGCGGCTGTGGCTCGATCCTGACAGAATCGCCAATCTCGGCCTGACCTCGGCCGAGGTGCTCGCGGCCATCCGCGCCCAGAACGTGCAGATCGCCGGCGGCCAGATCGCCGAGCCGCCGATCACCGATCGGGCCTTCCAGCCCAATCTCACCTTCACCGGACGTTTGAAGGACCAGAAGCAGTTCGAGGATATCCTGATCAAGGCCGGCCCTGACGGCCGCACGGTGCGGCTGCGCGACGTCGCCCGCATCGAGCTCGGGGCGCTGGCCTACAGCACCAACAGCTTCCTGCTGCGCAAGTCGGCGGTCGCGATGCTGGTGACGCAGCGGCCGGGCTCGAACGCGCTCGCGACCGCAAAGAACATCTCCGACACCATGACGAGGCTCAAGGAGAGCTTTCCCAGGGGGCTCGACTTCAATATCGGCTACAACCCGACCGAGTTCATCGCCCAGTCGGTCCACGAGCTGATCAAGACCATTTACGAGGCCATGCTGCTCGTGGTCGTCGTCGTGCTGGTGTTCCTGCAGGGATGGCGGCCCGCGATCATTCCGATCATCGCGATTCCGGTCTCGCTGGTCGGCACGTTCGCGGTGATGGCGGCGCTCGGCTTCTCCATCAACAATCTCACCCTGTTCGGGCTCGTCCTCGCGGTCGGCATCGTGGTCGACGACGCCATCGTCGTGGTCGAGAATGTCGAACGCCATCTCGAACACGGCCTCAGTCGTCGCGATGCCGCGCTGAAGACGATGGAGGAGGTCGGCGGCGCACTGGTCTCGATCGCCCTGGTGCTATGCGCGGTGTTCGTCCCGACCGCGTTCCTCGGCGGCATCTCCGGGCAGTTCTTCCAGCAATTCGCCGTCACCATCGCCGTTGCGACGGCGATCTCCTGCTTCTGCTCGCTGACGCTCTCGCCCGCGCTGGCCTCGCAGATCCTCACGCCACACGAAGAAAAGCGGCCGCCGGCCGCCTGGAACATCATCGCGCGCGGCTGGAATGCGTTCACCGGCGTGTTCAATCGCGTGTTCGACCGGCTGGCGCATGGCTATGCCGGCCTCGCCAATTTCGCGATTCGCCATTCGGTGGTGATGCTGCTGATCTACGTCGTGCTGATCGGCGGCGCCGGCTGGTTGATCGTGACCACGCCGCAGGGCTTCATCCCGGCGCAGGATCGCGGCTACGTCATCATATCCGTGCAATTGCCGGGCGCGGCGTCGCTGGCGCGTACCACCGAGGTCGTTCGCGAGATCGAGCGGATCTCGCTGGAAACGCCGGGCATCGTTCGAGTCGCCGCCTTTGCCGGTTTCTCCGGCGCCACCCGGACGCAGGCCGGCAATGCGGCGGCGCTGTTCCCGGTGTTCGACGAGCCCGAGGCGCGGCTGAAGAAGGGCCTGTCCGCGAATGCCATCACCGCCGAGCTGCGCAAGCGCCTGTCCGCGATCCAGGGCGCTTTCATCATCGTGATTCCGCCGCCGGCCGTGCCCGGCATCGGCACCGGCGGCGGCTTTGCCATCCGCATCCAGGACCGCCAGGGCCGCGGGCCTGAAATGCTCGCAGCCGCCACCGACGAGCTTGTCGCCGCCGCGCGCAAATCGACGTCGCTGCTCGCCCCCTCGGTGTTCTCGCCGTTCACGGCCAACACGCCGCAGCTCTTCGTCGACATCGACCGCACCAAGGCGCAGAAGCTGGGCGTGCCCATCTCCAACATCAACGAGACGATCCAGACCTATTTCGGGTCGACCTATGTCAACGACTTCAACCTGTTCGGCCGCACCTACCACGTCACCGCGCAGGCCGACTTCCCGTTCCGGAAAGAACCGAGCGACCTTGCGCGCCTGCGCACGCGCAACGCTTCCGGCGACATGGTGATGCTCGGCAGCGTGGTCGAGTTCAAGGACGTCTCGGGACCCGACCGCGTCGCGCGTTACAATCTCTATGCGGCGTCCGAACTCCAGGGCGAGCCGGCGCCGGGCACGAGCTCGACCACCGCGCTCAACGCCATCAAGCAGCTCGCGAACGATACTTTACCGAGCGGCTTCACCTTCGAATGGACCGACCTGTCCTATCAGCAGGTCACCGGCGGCAATGCCGGTCTCTACGTATTTCCGATCTGCGTGCTGTTCGTCTATCTCGTCCTCGCCGCGCAATATGGCAGCTGGACGCTGCCGTTCGCGGTGATTCTGATCGTGCCGATGTGCCTGCTCGCCGCCACCATCGGCGTTCGCGTCATGGGCCAGGACGTCAACATTCTGACCCAGATTGGCTTCGTCGTGCTGGTGGGACTGGCGGCGAAGAACGCGATCCTAATCGTCGAATTCGCGCGCGATATCGAGAACGAAGGCAAGCCGCGGCTGGAGGCCGTCATCGATGCCTGCCGCCTGCGCTTGCGGCCGATCCTGATGACCTCGTTCGCGTTCATCCTCGGCGTCTTGCCGCTGGTGATCTCGACCGGCTCTGGCTCGGAGATGCGCCAGGCCGTCGGCGTCGCCGTGTTCTTCGGCATGATCGGCGTCACCCTGTTCGGCCTTCTGTTCACGCCGATCTTCTACGTCGTGGTGCGGAACCTGGCGGAAGGGCGGCGCGACAAGAAGCCGGAGGCGATGGCCTGACGTCTGTCTCGATGGCCAAAGACTCCGCCACATCCTCCGCTGTCATCCTCGCGAACGCGGGGATCCATAACCACAGGGAGGAGTTTAGCGCGACAGCGGCGAGTCTTCGCCAAACACCATCCTGTGGTTATGGGTCCCGGGCTCGCGCTGCGCACGCCCCGGGACGACGGTGGAGAATGTGGCACGCAGAATCCCATACTAACGACCAACATGAAATGGATGGGCGGAAGCGCGGTTCTTCACTACTATCCGCGCGATTTCACAGAAGAATGCCGGGAGTTAAACATATGAAATCAGCACTTTGGGCCGCAGCGGCCTCGGCCCTCTTGATTGCGGTTCCCGCCTCCGCGCAAGGCGTCAAGATCGGCATCCTCAACGACCAGTCCGGCGTCTATGCCGATTACGGCGGCAAATGGTCGGTCGAAGCGGCCAGGATGGCGATCGAGGATTTCGGCGGCGAAGTACTCGGCCAGAAGATCGAGCTCGTCACTGCAGACCACCAGAACAAGCCTGACCTCGCAAGCTCGATCGCGCGGCGCTGGTATGACGTCGAGAACGTCGACATGATCACGGAGCTGACGACCTCCTCGGTCGCGCTCGCGATCCACGAGCTCTCCAAGGAAAAGAAGAAGATCGACATCGTCGTCGGCGCCGCGACATCGCGCCTCACCGGCGATGCCTGCCAGCCCTACGGCTTCCACTGGGCCTACGACACCCGCGCGCTCGGCGTCGGCACCGGCGGCGCGCTGACCAAAGCCGGCGGCGACACCTGGTTCTTCCTCACCGCGGACTACGCCTTCGGCTACGCGCTGGAGAAGGACACCAGCGAGATCGTCACCGCCAATGGCGGCAAGGTGCTCGGCTCGGTGCGCGTTCCGCTCAATTCGTCGGACTTCTCCTCCTTCCTGCTGCAGGCGCAGAGCTCGAAGGCGAAGATCGTCGGCCTCGCCAACGCCGGCCTCGACACCACCAATTCGATCAAGCAGGCGTCCGAGTTCGGCATCGTCGCGAGTGGCCAGAAGCTCGCGGGCCTCCTGATGACGCTTGCCGAGGTGAACGGCCTCGGCTTGCAGGCCGCGCAAGGCCTGGTGCTGACCGAAGGTTATTACTGGGATCTCAACGACAGGACGCGCAATCTCGGCGAGCGCTTCCTCAAGCGCACCGGGCGGATGCCGAGCATGATCCACGCCGGTACCTATTCGGCGACGCTGAGCTATCTCAAGGCCGTCAAGGCTGCCGGCACCAAGGATCCGGATGCCGTCGCCAAGAAGCTGAAGGAGCTGCCGGTCGACGACGACTTCGCGCAAGGCGGCAAGGTGCTCGAGAATGGCCGCATGATCCACGACATGTATCTGTTCGAGGTCAAGAAGCCCTCGGAATCGAAGAAGCCCTGGGATTATTACAAGCTGCTCGCCACCGTCCCCGGCGACAAGGCCTTCTTCACGGCCAAGGAGAGCGGCTGTCCGCTGACGAAGTAGGGAAGTGGCACAGCGAGCGCCACACCCGCGCTGTCGTCCCGGACAAGCGCGCCTCAAGCGCGCGCCGATCATGGACCCATAACCACAGGCACGCGTGGTTACGGGGACTCGGAGTGATCAGCTCGCATCACGACATCTTCCTGCGGTTATGGGTCCCGGATCGGCGCTTACGCTTGTCCGGGACGGCAGCGGAATGTGTGGCGGCGGATTGCCTCACACCAACCGCAGCACCACCGCCCCGAGCGCCCCGACCCACAGCGCCATTGCTGCGAGCGCCTGGATCGCAAAGCCGGTGCCGCGCTTGGCCACGGCTTGCGAATAGCCGATGAAATAGACGATCCGGCCGATGATCCAGATCACGCCAATCGCCGCCGCGATGGCGTCGCTGATATAGATCGCGAACAGCCAAAGGGCTGGCAGGACGATCGGCATCCATTCCAACGTGTTCATCTGGATGCGGAAGGCCCGTTCGAAATCCGGATGCCCCGACATCGCAGGTACCTTGACGCCGGTCTTGGTGCGCGAGCGGGAGACGTTAATGGAGGTGAAGAAATAAAACGCGATCGCCAGCAGCGTGACGAGGGCGGTGAGATGATACATCGTCGGTTCCTTCATAGAAATCGCGCCTCAATAGCCGGTCAGCTCGAGATAGCCAATGCCGTCATGTGTGCCGGCAAAGCTGATCGGCCCTTCCCAGTACGAGAAGCCGGTCCCCATCCAGGCGTTCGGATTGAGCGGCTTGCAGAGGATCGAGAATGATCGCGCGGGGATCGCGATCTGCCATTGCACCGGCAACTTGCGTCCCGCAATCTCAGCCGTCGCCTTCGGCATCATCTGGATGTCGCTGCCTGCAATCATCTGCGTCTCGCCGGCCGCGCTGATCCAATTGCCGAACGGATAATTTCTGCCGTCCTTCTGCCGCAGCCGGTACAGCATCAGCTTGTCTCCGGATGACAGATGCAGCGACAGCCAGTCCCAGCCGGTCTGGTCGGCGTCGAGCGGCTGGCTGCTCCATTCCCGGTCCATCCAGGCCTGGCCCGAGACATCGACCGGCTTGTCCTCGATGCTGAGCGTGCCGCGCGCGCGGTAGAACGGCTGACTGTAGTAGTACGAGGCCTGCCCACGCTCCGACTTGCGGCTGAAGCCGCGATCGCCCTGCAGCACGACCGGCCGGTCGGCCTCGAGCGTCAGTGCGTAGCTGAAATCGGCGCCAGCTGCCTTCAGCGACAGCGGCGCCAAAGCGCGGTCATCGGTGCGGTCAAAACTCTTCATCTCCCAATCGTCAATCCAGGCATCGAACGGTTTTGCCGTCACGCCGGCTTGCCCGACGCCACCCCGTGAAAACGTTTCAGAGAAGCGGTGAGTGTCGGCGCGCGTCACCGCGGCATGCGCCATCCATACCTGTTGATTGGCCCAGCCCTCGCCTTGCGGACCTGGCTGCGCCGCCTGGCGGAACAGCGTCCATTGCAGGCCGCACGCCGCGCCGCGCGCGTCGACGAGGTTTGCCGTGAGATACCACCACTCGATACGAAACTGCGGATGCGGTCCGTGATCTTCGGGGAAGGTGAATGTCTTTCCCGGCGTTACCTTTGTAAACCCATCGGCGGTCTCGGCGAGTCCGGCATAGCCCTGCGCGCCGGCGCGGCGCGGGAGGGCGAGGGCGACGATGCCACCGGCGAAGGCGCGCCGCGTGATGGCTTTAGCGCTCATTGGCAAACACCTTGACGAGATTCGCCGGCTGCATCCGCGCCAGCCGCACCATCGGGAGCAGCGCCGCAAGCAGCGAGGCGAAGAGCGCCACCGCGACCAGCTCCACCAGATGCAACGGAAAGACGTGGAACGGCAGCCGCCAGCCGAAAGCTTTCACGTTCACGATTGCAATCAGGCACCACGCGACCAGCAGTCCGAGCGGCACGGCCAGCAGTGCCGTGAACAGCGCGACCGAGAGCGTCTTGGTCAGCTCGATTGTGGCAAGGCGTGGCCGGGTCAGGCCGATCGCCCACAGCGGCGCAAGCTGCGGCAGTCGGGAGTTCGCCAGGGTCAGCAGGCTCGTGAGCAATGCGATTCCGGCGACGCCGAGCGTGAAGGCGTTCAGCGCCGACGTCACCGCGAAGGTGCGGTTGAAGATGCGGATCGATTCCGCCTTCACCGTCGCCTGGTCGGCGATTCTGCGGTCGTCGAGCCCGAACTGCTTCTGCAAAGCCGCGATCAGGCCGGGGATATTCTCTCTCGCGACGATCAGGCCGATCCGCGTCTGCGGCGTCTGCGGAAACTGCCGGATCAATGCGGCGACGTTCACAGTGAGCTGCCCCTTGGGGTTGCCGTAATCGGCATAGATGCCGACGATGTCGAGCTCCCAGGTCCCGCCCGGCGCCGGCACCTCGACGACGTCGCCGATCTGCACGTTCAGCCGCCGGCTCAATTGCTCGCTGATGAAAGCGGCATTGCCCGGCACCAGCCGCGTCCAGGCCCGCGGCGCCGTGTCCAGCAGCGGCCAGCGTTCGCGATAGAGCGCGTGATCGGGCAGACCGAGCAACTCGACCGGCTGGCCCTGAACCTGCGCCTCCGCGCGCCCGCCGGGGAGGATCGCCTGAACATCGCTGCGATCCTTCAGCCAGTTGCGGATCGCCGTACCTTGCGCATTGTCGGAGGCGCTGATGTAGACGTCGGCCGCAAGGCGCCCGTCGAGCCAGCCGATGAAGGTGCGGCTGAAGGTCTCCACCATGGTGGAGACCCCGACGTTGACGGCAAGCGCGAGCAAAAGCGCCATCAGCGCCAGCGACAATCCGGAGAGCTGCTGCCGGCTGTCCGCCCAGAACCACAGCACGAGCGGGCCTCGCGCGAAGCGCTGGCCTACGAGCAGGATGATGTCGAGGAAGGCCGGCAGGATCAGTGCCGCACCGAACATCAGCGCGGCCAGCACGCCGAACCCTGCGATCAGTGATTGCCCGTAGTGGAGCAGCAGCAGCGCGACGGCGAACGCGCCGCAGGCCGCACAGCTCTGCAGGATCAGCCAGCGGCGTTGCCGCTGCTGCCAGGCGCCCGGCTGCGCCGTCGCCAGCACCGGCATCCTGATCGCCTTGATCAGGCTGGTCGCCGCCGCCACAAGCGCACCCGCCACGCTGATCCCGATGCCGGCGAGCCACCATTCGGGCCGCAGGCTGAGCTGCCCAGGGATCTGCGCGCCATAGAGTCCGCGCAGCGAGGCCGCGACATCGGGCAGCAGGGCGGCTGCGATGAAATAGCCGCACGCGAGCCCGATCAGGCCTGCGACCAGCGCCAGCGCCACCAGCTCGACCACCAGCACCGTATTGACTAGCCGCGCCGAGGCGCCACAGGCCCGCAAAGTGCGCAGCATTGGCAGCCGCTGCTCGAACGCAAGGCCGACGGCCGAATTGACGATGAACAGGCCGACGAAGAACGACAGCAGGCCGAAGGCGGTGAGGTTGAGATGAAAACTGTCGGTGAGACGCTCGAGCTCCGTCTCCGCATTGGGCTCGACTCGCTCTAGCTGCTCGCCGACCACGCTCGCGAGCGGTGCGGGCTTGCCCCTCGGCTTGCCGATCAGCAGCCGCGAGACCTGGTCGGGCTTGCTCAGCAGCCGCTGTGCCACGCCGATATCGACCACGAGCACATCGGGTGCGAGCTGCGGCTGGACCCGCAGCGGCGGCAGCCTTGCGCCGCTGCTGATCGCCGGGGCCGCGCCTTCTGCTTGCTCCAAGCCCCTCAACGTCTCCCGGGCCACCAATGTCTGGCCGGGCGGAGCAACGAAGCTGCTGAGATCCGTGGCACCCAGGCGTGGCGCGTTGCCGACATCGACCGGCAGCGTGACCGGCTCGATGCCGAGCAGCCGCACCGAATGCCCGTTGATCTGGACGCGCCCCTCCAGCACCGGCGACACCGGCCAGCCGGCGCGGCGGAGCTTTATGAACAGCTCCTGCGGGAAAGTCGCCGCATTGGGAGCGACCAGCATCGCGGTGCGCACGCCGCCGAATGTCGCTGCAGCGCGGTCATAGGCATTGCGGGCCTGCTGATTGATGGCCTGCACCCCGCTCCACAGCGCGGTCGCCGCAATCAGGCCAATCAGCAGCGTCGCGAACTGCATCTTGTGGCGCCGCCAATGGCTGAGCAGCACGGCGAGAACCCAGAGCGCGCGCTTCATGAAATGCGCCCCGCATGCAACGTGAGATGACGGTCGAGCGTGGCGGCGAGATGCAGGCTGTGCGTCACCATCAGGAAGCCGCAGCCGGTGCGCGCGACGAGGTCGCGCGCCAGCGCCAGCACCTCCTCGGCGGTAGCTTCGTCGAGATTGCCGGTCGGCTCGTCCGCCAGCAGCAGCGCGGGCTTTGTCGCCAGCGCCCGGCCGATCGCGACCCGCTGCTGCTGGCCGCCTGATATCTGCTCTGGATACCGTTTGAGCAGGCTGCCGAGTCCGAGGCGCTCGACAAGCTCTTTCGTCCAGGCCGCATCATGCCGGCCGGCGATCCGCGCCTGGAAGGCGAGATTGTCCGCGACGGAGAGGCTCGGGATCAGGTTGAACTGCTGAAAGACCAGGCCAACGCGATTCCGCCGCAAGCTGGCGCGTCCGGCATCCGATAGCGTGGTGAGCTCGGCGTCACCCAGCCGGATCGAGCCGCCATCGGCGGCGTCGAGGCCAGCGATCAGGTGCAGCAGGGTGCTCTTGCCGCTGCCGGATTCACCGGTCAGCGCGACGCGCTCGCCAGCCCCGAGGTCGAGGTCGACGCCGCGCAGAACATGGACGGGCTCGCCGGCCGAAGAGAAGGTCTTTGAGAGGTTTCGGATGCTCAGCACGATGACGGCGCCGGACGGAATCAACGGAATTGCTGCCTAGCACACCTGATGCGGAAATGCCGGGGTTGCGTTGGCCCTGAAGCCGCTGTTAGCTTCCAAGACGGCCAAATCAAATAGGTACCGAAAAGACATACGGGGAGAATGATGAGCGCTCAGGAAATGCCGAATGTGGCGGCTGGGACGACCAAAACGCCAAAGGGCGCCTGGACTGTTACATTTCTCCTCTTTCTTTTCATGGTGGTGAACTTCGCCGACAAGATCGTGGTCGGTCTCGCCGGCGTGCCGATCATGACCGACATGAAGCTCAGCGCCGAGCAGTTCGGCCTGCTCGGGTCCTCGTTCTTCTTCCTGTTCTCGATCTCGGCCATCGTGGTCGGCTTCATCGTCAACAAGGTGCCGACGCGCTGGGTGTTGTTGACGCTGGCGGTAATCTGGGCGGTGTCGCAGTTCCCGATGGTCGGCACAGTCTCCTTCACCACGCTCTTGATCTGCCGCATCGTGCTGGGGGCGGGCGAAGGGCCGGCCTTCTCGGTCGCCGCGCACGCCATCTACAAATGGTTCCCCGACGAGAAGCGCACGCTGCCGACTGCAATCCTGTCACAGGGCTCGGCCTTCGGCGTCATCCTGGCGGTGCCGGCGCTGAACTGGATCATCGTCAACCATTCCTGGCACTACGCCTTCGGCGCGCTCGGCGTCGTCGGCCTGATCTGGGTCGCAGCCTGGCTCGCGCTCGGCAAGGAAGGCCCGCTGGAGGATACCGAGGTCCTGGCCGTCACCGAGCCGAAGATTGCGTACGTGCAGCTGCTGACCTCACGCACCTTCCTCGGCTGCGTGATCGCGACCTTCGGCGCTTATTGGGCGCTGTCGCTCGGCCTCACCTGGTTCACGCCGTTCATCGTCAAGGGGCTCGGCTTCTCGCAGAGCCAGGCCGGCTTCATCTCGATCCTGCCCTGGGTGTTCGGCGCCACCATCGTTCTCCTCACCGGCTGGATCTCGCAGGTGATGATGGCCCGCGGCTACACCACGCGCGTCTCGCGCGGCGTGCTCGGCTCGGTGCCGCTCATCGTCGGCGGCCTGATCCTCACCGCGATGGCGCATGTCGAGGGCGCCGGCCTGCAGATCGCGCTGCTCGTCCTCGGCTCCGGACTCTGCGGCGCGATCTACGTGGTCTGCCCGCCGATGCTCGGCGAGTTCACGCCGGCCTCGCAGCGCGGTGCAGTGCTCGCGATCTACGGCGCGCTCTACACGCTTTCAGGCATCATCGCGCCGAGCGTGATGGGCACCGTGATCCAGCGCGCCAGCAGCATGCTCGACGGCTACCTGACGGGCTTCACTATCAACGCGGTGGTCATGATCGGCTCCGGCGTCATTGGCCTGCTGCTGTTGTGGCCGAACACGGAGAAAGCCAGGCTGACACGTGGTGCGGCGGCGCAGGGCACGGCGCTGAAGGGCGCAGTGTCGCCGACGTAAGTCGCGGCTCTCTCTTACCCTCCCCTGGAGGGGGAGGCTCGCTGCGCATGTAGCGAAGCGGAATGCGTAGCGGGGTGGGGTGACGGTGTTTCCCATCCGGCAGTGCCCGAGAGGAGAGATCACCCCACCCCGCTCGCGCTGCGCGCGATCGACCACGGGCGAGCTTCGCTCGTCCCGGACCCCTCCAGGGGAGGGTAAGCGGCTGCCTCGTTAGCCTTCGCAGGAACGACAGTTGGATTTGTGTCGATGCCGACGGCTCAATTTGCTTTCGCCGGCCGGCGCTCCGTGAACGGCGACAGCACCACCGTCGCCACCATGAAGATCACGGACGCGCCGAACACCCAGTGCGGCGCGCTTTGATCCATGATCCAGCCGAACAGCAGCGGTGAGACGATGCCACCGAGGTTGAAGCCGGTAGAGGCGATGCCGAAAGCGCGCCCCGCGGCACCCGGAGGCGCGGCATTGCGCACCAGCATGTCGCGCGAAGGCGCGATCACGCCGGAGAGGAAACCTGCGGTCGCCATCGTCGCCGTCAAGGCCCAGCCCGGCAGCGTCACCAGCGCGATCAGCAGCACGATGGCCGCATTCGCGGCGAAGCAGGCCGCCGCGACATAGCCGTGGCGCTCGGTGCGGTCGGCGAGGAAGCCGCCGGCGAGTACGCCCGCGGCGCTTGCGGCGAGAAACGCAGTCAGCGCGACATTGGCGATCGAATAGGACGTGCCGTAGCCGCTCATCAGCGCCACCACGCCGAAATTGTTGATGCCGGCAACCGACAGGCTCAGCAGCATGAACAGCGCAGTCAGCGTGATCAGCGCCGGCGTGATGATGGCCTGCTTTGGCGCGCTCTCGCTGCCGGGCTTCTTCTTGTGCGCACCGGCATCGGGTATGTTCATGATGATCAGCAGCAGCGCCACCGCAATGCCGATCGCGCCCGAGGCGATCAGCGCGCCGGTGCCGCCGGACAGCGTTACGAGCGCGGCCACGATCGCCGGTGCGACGGCGCCGCCGAGAAAGCCGGCAAAGGTATGGATCGAGAAGGCGCGGCCCATCCGCCCCTCGTCCATGTGCTCCGCAAGAATCGCGTAATCGGCGGGATGATAGACGCTGTTGGCAAGACCCAGCAGCACTGCGCAGGCGATCAGCGAGGCGTAGCTGAGATGCAGACCGAGCAGGATCAGCGCGGCGCCGCCGAGCGCGAGCCCGGCCAAGAGAATGCGCCGCGCGCCAAAATGGTCGACGAGGTAGCCGGTCGGCGCCTGGGTTAACCCCGATACCACCGCGAACACGGTGAGGGCGAAGCCGAGCTCGACATAGCCGACGCCGAGCTTCTCCTTCAGGAACGGAAACAGCATCGGCAGGACCAGCAGATGGAAATGGCTGACCCAATGCGCGATCGAGATCCCCGTCAGCGTGCGCAGCGCACTGTCCGTCTTGCCTTGTTGCGGTGCGGCGAGAACGTCGACCATTGCAGTTCCGTTTCACTCCCGATGGACCGGCAAACTATCGGGGCTGGCGGTTATTTGTCCATGAACGCAGGCGCATGGCAGGTAGTGCGGGCGGGGCCGTGCGGGGTCAGGTGTGCTTCACGCCGTTGTCCCCGGCGAGCGCAGGAACGACAGCGGAGCTGCATCCTCAGAACGGCTCGTCGTCCGGGCCATAGCGGTCGCGCTTCGGCGTTGCGATGTCGCCGTCTTCGTAGTCGTCGTCATCGGTCTCGCGCCGGCGCGGGGCCCTCTTCGCCTTGTCGTCCGCGGGCTTCTTCTCGGTGATCTTGGGCGGCTCGCTCGACTTGCCGGTCTTGGCCATGGCTGGTCCCGGATGGGTGATGCTGCATCCGAATGCGGCGCCTGATTTATCTCAAGGGGCGACGAGATCGTCAGTGCACCACCGGCCCGCCTGCCTTCTTCCAGGCATCGAGGCCGCCGGCGATATGCGCGGTGTTCGGAAGCCCCGCCTCCTTTGCAGCAGCAACGGCCATCGCCGAGCGTTCGCCGAAGGCGCAGAAGAACACCACGCGCCGCCCGGTTGCGGCCGCGACCTCGCGCAGCATGCCGCCGGGCTTGAGGCT
This sequence comes from Bradyrhizobium sp. SUTN9-2, assembly GCF_003122645.1. Lineage (NCBI taxonomy): Bacteria > Pseudomonadati > Pseudomonadota > Alphaproteobacteria > Hyphomicrobiales > Nitrobacteraceae > Bradyrhizobium > Bradyrhizobium sp. SUTN9-2. The sequence continues at coordinate 268,367 of NZ_LAXE01000001.1, read as the reverse complement.
CTCCTCGACGGAGGGATACGGCGTGTGCAGCGCGCCTTCGAGCATGCCGTGCTTCATCCGCTCATTGGTCTCGCGCAAGTCCACCAGCAGGATGTCGGGCCGGCCGAGGCTGCGGATCGCCTCGATCGCGCTGAGCGCGCGGCCTTCCTTCTCCAGCTCTTCCTGGTGCAGGCCGACATGCATGTTGGCGGGAATCGCCACGTCCATCATCTTCGGATTGGGCAGCTTCAGATTGGCCATCAGCTCGACATATTCGTCGACCGAGCGCACCTGGAGCCGTGGATTGTAGCGTTTTTCCTCGCCGATGGTGGAGACGGTGTCGCCCTTGTAGTCGTGGGCCGGAAACACCATCGTCTCGTCCGGCAGCTTCAAGAGGCGGTTGAAGATCGAATCGTATTGCGCGCGCGCCGAGCCGTTCTGGAAATCGGTGCGGCCGGTGCCGCGGATCAGCAGCGTGTCACCGGTGAAGACGCGGTCGCCCATCAAATAAGAATAGGAATCGTCGGTGTGGCCCGGCGTGTACATCACGTCGAGCGACAGGCCCTCGATCGTCACCTTGTCGCCGTCGGCCACCCGCATGGCGACGACGTCGGCCTTGGTCTGGTCGCCCATCACGGTCATGCAATGGGTGCGATCGCGCAGCTCGCCGAGGCCGGTGACGTGGTCGGCATGCAGATGCGTGTCCACCGCCTTGACCAGCTTGAGGTCGAGCTCGCGCAGCAATTGGCAGTAGCGGTCGACCTTCTCCAGCACGGGGTCGAGAATCAGCGCCTCGCCGCCGGGGCGGCTGGCGAGGACGTAGCTGTAGGTGCCCGAAACGCTGTCGAAGAGCTGTCGGAAGATCATGGCAGGACCCGGCTTGGAACTGACTTCCAAGATTCTACTACAATACGGGTCGGAAAGAGAAGTAATTCACTGCATGAGCAGAAAAATTTAGAACATTATTATTATGGTCGCATGATCGCGGACAAAACACATCATCCCAGTCCTGCAATGCCTGGATTGCCTTCGACGCCTTTCAGCGTCACGCCGGAGCCGAGCCGTTCGGGCATCATCCGGCCCGAGCGCAGATACTTGCCGACCACGTCCCACACCGGCGCGCCCTGCTGGCCGTTGACTGAGGCCCAGCCCGCGACCTTGTAGCGGTGGCTGGCGTTGAGCGCCTTGCCGCTGCCGAGCTTCAGCTCCGAGATGCGGCTGCCGATCGCAGCGTCCGGCGTGCAGGTGTAGCTGAGCCCGCCGGCACGGACCATGTCGCCGCCCTGCTGGTAGTAGGGATCGGCGTTGAAGAGGTTGTCGCAGACGTCCTCGAGCAGGTCCTTGATCTGGGCCCCCGTTATCTCCTGCACATAGGTCTCGGGATAGGTGATCGCGGTTTCCGCCAGCAGATCCTCCATGGTCATGGCCTGGCCGGACAGCGCGGTGACGCCCCAGCGGAAGCCCGGCGACAGCGCGATTTCGGCATCGAGCTCGGTGCGCAGCGCGGTGCAGATCAGCTCGTCCATGGGGCCGGAGAAATTGCCGCGGCGATAAAGCAGCCGGTCGGGCGTCGCGATCTTTTCCGACCAGTCGGCCACGTGCGGTGCACGGACCCGGCCGATCAGCTCGGCCATCGCCGGATCGGGCTTCAGCAGCTCCGAATAGACCGGCAGCAGACGATATCTGGCATCGCTGACTTTGCCGCTGTCGAGCGCGAGATCGAGCACACCCAGAAATTTCCCGTTGGAGCCGGCATTGGTGACGAGCGTCGTACCACCTGCGTTCTTCACCGGCATGGGCTGCGGCACGGCATCATGGGAGTGGCCGCCGAGAATGACGTCGATGCCGGTGACCCGGCTGGCGAGCTTGAGATCCACGTCCATGCCGTTGTGCGACAGCAGCACGACGGCGTCGACCTTGTCGGTGCCGCGCAAGGCATCGACATGCTTCTGCAACTCCTCCTCGCGGATGCCGAAGCTCCAGTCCGGTGTGAACCTCCTGGGATGCGCGATCGGAGTGTAGGGGAAGGCCTGGCCGACGATCGCGATGCGATGCCCGCCGAGCTCCTTGATGACGGAAGGCTTGAACACGCGCCCAGTGGCCTTGTCGAAGGCGGGCGCGTCGTTGAACGCGGCCTCTTCGGTCAGGAACACGTTCTGCGCCAGGAACTCGCCCTTGAAACGCTCGAGATTGTCGCGCAGCGCCTGCTCGCCATAGGTGAATTCCCAATGGCCCGTCATCGCCTCGATGCCGAGCAGATTGGCGACCTCGACCATGTCGCGGCCCTGCATCAGGTTGGCCAGCCCCGTGCCCTGCCAGAGATCGCCGCCGTCGACGAGCAGCGAACGCCGCTCGCCGAAATCGGCGCGCAGGCGATCGACCAGCGTCTTCAGATGGGCAAAGCCCCCGAGCTTGCCGAAGCGGCCTGCGGACTTCTCGAACTCGAAGCAGGTGAAGGCATAGGCATCGGCGCTGTCGGAGCGGATGCCGAAGCGCTCGAGAAAGGCCCGGCCGACCAGATGCGGCGGCCGTCCCGCCATCTCGCCGATGCCGATATTGACGCTGGGCTCGCGGAAATAGACCGGATTGAGCTGCGCATGCGTGTCGGTGATGTGCAGGATGCGCGCATTGCCGAACCGTTCGAGGTCGTAGATGCTGGCGGCGTCAGCGCCGCGGGCGAGCCGCGGCAGGCCAATCGTTGCCGCGGCAAGGCCTGCACCTTTCAGAAAATCGCGGCGGCGGATCGCCATTCAAGAATTCTCCGCGCCTCTCGTGGGGACTGCGTTCACCGCGGGGCAGTCTAGCGGATTTCCATCGCCTTCCAGGCTTCTTTTTCGGAAACAGCCTGGAAGATCGACGCCCTCGCCAGCGCTTCGGCTTCCCTGGCCGCGGCCACCGCACGGCCGAAATCGCCGCCATCGGCAGCCCTTTTCGCGGCCGCCAGCGCAGATACGGTCACCGTCCACTGGTTGCGCATGCCCGCCGCCTCCTTGGAGGCGGCTTCGGCGGCCGCATAGGCCGCCTTGTAGTCCGCCTCACTCGCCGCGCGCGCGGATGGCGCAAGGCTCAAGGCGAGCAGCATGGCCAAGCCAAGTGACAGCTTCATGGCCGTGCTCCCGGTCCCGAGATCGGCAGGCCGTTGGCGACGTAGGACAGGAAATATTCGACGTCGCGATATTCATCCGACTGCGGCTCCAGTGGAACCGCGCGGGTCTGGCTGTTGCAGGTAACGAAGCGGCGGCTGGTCGTGCCCATGCCGCTCCATTCGGAGCGGTAGATCGGCATCGCGTTGAGGATGCCGAGCGCTGGGGCGAGGGTCTCGGCGCGGATGCGCTCGCCCGGGCTCTGCACGTGGCAGCTCGCGCAGGAGAAATTCATCTGGCCGCGCCGCGTGTAGAAATAGCGCTTGCCGTTCTCGTACGCCGCCAGCGCGCGGGGATCGTCGGGGATCTTGATGTCCATCAGCTTGCCGCGCGAGGTGTAGGCCATGTAGGCGGTGAGCGAGGCCATCTCGTCCTTGACGTAGGAATAGGGCGCCTCGCCATTGGCCTCGCGGCAGCGGTTGAGCGCGAGCTCCAGCGTGATGACCTTGCCTTCGCCGCTGTCGAAGTACGGATAATTCTGGCGGATGCCGATGCCGCCGTTCGGGAAGCAGTCGGCATAGGTCTTGCCGTTCTTGAACGGCGTCGAGAACATCTCCTTGCCGGCCTCGAGCGCGAACTCGTAAGGCGGGAATTCCTCCTTCTCCTGCCACTGCCGCTTCATGTCCTCGTTCATGGAATACGGACCGTTGACGAAATCCTCGTGCTTCACGTTCGGAAATTTCTGGAAGAAGAAGTTCTGGAACGCCTTGGCGTCGGCGACGGGATCGACCTTGTCGGCAGCAATCACGCGCGGCGCGGCGAGCGCGAACGCGACGAGCGCAGCGCTGAGCGAGCCAAGCAGGAGGTGGATGCGGGCCTTCATCACGCGATCTTCGCGGTGGTCGTATCCGAGCCGCCCTTGTTGTCGGTCCAGGAGATCTTGAGCTCGTCGCCCTTCTTGGCGCCCTTGAAGCTGAACTTGACGTAGGGGTCCTTGGAGACCGCTGTGCCCCAATCGGCGACGAACACGTCCTTGCCGTTACATTCGAACTTCAGCTGCTGGATGAAATGCGCCGGGATCAACTCGCCCTTGGAGTCCTTGACGAGGCCGGTGTCCATGGGGTGCTGGATCAGCGTCTGCACCTCGGTGATGTCGCCGGTCGATGTTGCGCGCACGCGAATGCTGGATGCCATGTCGAACTGCCTCGCTTAGCCGCCGCAACCGCCGACGGTGACCTTGACCTCCTTGGTCGCGCTGTAGAGCTTGCCGTCGGCCTCTACGATCGCGGTCAATTTGGTGGTCCTGGCCATCTTGAGCCGGTTGGCGACGGCAGGGATCGTGCCATCGGGAATCCTGTAGCTGGCCGCCAGCGCGCTCGGGTTCTCCGCCACGAAGAACGAGATCGAGGTGACCTTGTCCAGCGTCGTCGTCACCGAGATCGGCACGACGCCGCCGTTCTCGGCGATCTCCGGCGCATCCAGCTTGACCTTGTCCGACGGCTCGGCGGCCTTGCCGTAGAGCGCCTTGATCGCATCCGCCTCGCTCTTCTGCCTGAAGGCCTCTTCCGGATATTTGTCGTTCGCCGCGGCGCGCGCGGGCGCGAACGGCAGATTGCCGAGTCCGAGCAGCGCCACGGAGGCAGCGCCCTGAAGGATCAGGCGCCGCATCGGATGAGGCCTCCAATGAGGCTTGGGGGTCGTGGTCATCTCAAGTCTCCTAGGGGCCGCCGGCGGTTACAGGGTCTGCAGGAAATCAACAATCGCGTTGATCTCCTGCTCGGTCAAAATCCGGTTCCGGCCGAACGGCGGCATCATGGTTTGCGGATTGCGCTTGGTCTCGTCGAAGATGATCGCGGTGAGCTCGTTGCGATCGGGGTATTTGGCCTTGATGTCCTTCAGCTCCGGCCCGATCGTCCCCGGCAGGTCGCCGCCTTTGATGACGTGGCAGGTGAGGCAATTGCCCTTGCCGCGGTCGAAGGCGAGCTTCTGGCCTTCCGTCACGGTGGATTGCGCCCCCGCCGGGGCCATTGCCGCGCCGGCGAGGAGGGCCAGCGCAGCAAGCAGAGCGGGCTTGCGAGGAAAGGCGGTCAAGGCATCGTCCCGGCGTTATCTCGATGATCTCGTTTGCGGAATTGTTCAAAAGCACAAAGGCCATCGCCTGACAATCAAGACTATGCACGCGGTGAAATGGAGTTAATATCCTGCGCATTGCAACTGACGAGATAGTTCGTTCATTCGGATGGGCGTGAACTAGCAGATTATTCTCGGACGTTTGGCCGCCTTTTCTGGTTCGCATTTTTTGGGGACGTCACTTGGCTGAATATGTGGTCGAATTTGGCAGGGATGGCGGACGGGTCGAGCCGGATGGCCGGCTCGATGCGCCTGCCTTCCATCGCAATCACGAACCGATCTGGGCAGCGCTGGAAAAGCATCTCGCGGATGCGACCGGCAACGTCGTGGAACTCGGCAGTGGAACCGGGCAGCACGTGGTGCATTTCGCCCGCCACACGCCGGGCCTGATCTGGTGGCCGAGCGATCTCAACCAGCGCCACCTCAAGAGCATCGAAGCCTGGCGCGTGCATGCCGGCCTGCCGAACATCCGTTCACCCCTGCGCATCGACCTCACCGATCCCGACTGGTGCCCGGAAATGAAAAGCGGGCAGGGGCCGACCAGCCTCGCGGCCGTGTTCTGCGCCAATGTCATTCACATCGCGCCCTGGGCCGTGGCCGAAGGCCTGTTCGCCGGCGCGGGCCGTTATCTGCGCCGCGACGGCAAGCTGTTCCTCTACGGCCCCTTCAAGCGCGACGGCAAGCATACCGCGCTCAGCAATGCGGTGTTCGACACCTCCTTGCGCGAGGGCAATCCCGAATGGGGCGTGCGCGACGTCGTCGACGTCGAGAAGCTGGCGAAGGCGGCAGGCCTCGGCCTCGTCGACACGATCGAGATGCCCGCGAACAATCTGACGCTGGTGTTTGCAAGAGGCTAGGAGGTCGTCATGCCCGGGCTTGTCCCGGGCATCCACGTTCTTCGGGCGGTAAGGCAAGGCGTGGATGGCGGGGCCAAGCCCGGCCATGACGATGTGGAGACGTCAGCGCACCCAACTCTAGCCTTCATCCCGCCACCCGATCTTCTCCTTCAAGAACCGATAGCCCAGCACCTCGAAACCGGCGCGCTCCTTGTTGTCCTTGCCGTAGCCGTGGCCGCCTGCGGGCGGCTCGTAGAACCAGGCCTCATAGCCCATGGCCTGCAGCTTTGCCGCCATCTTGCGGGCATGGCCGGGATGGACGCGGTCGTCGCGCCGCGTGGTCGCAATCAGGATCGGCGGGTACGACTGGCCGTCCCTGACGTTGTGATAGGCGGAGTAGGTCTTCAGCCACTCCCATTCGTCGGGCTTGTCGGGATCGCCATATTCCGCGATCCAGCTCGCGCCGGCGAGCAGCTTGGTGTAGCGGCGCATGTCGATCAGCGGGATGGTACAGAACAATGCGCCGAAACGCTCGGGGTAGCGTACCAGCATGTTGGTGATGAGGATGCCGCCGTTCGATCCGCCCTGCGCGGCGATGCGTTTTGCGCTCGTCACACCGCGGCGGACGAGATCGGCCGCGACCGCGGCGAAATCGTCGTGTGAAAGCTTCTTGCCGGCAAGCCGTCCGGCATCGTGCCAGCGCGTGCCGAACTCGCCGCCGCCGCGCAGATTCGCCTGCACAATCGTGCCGCCGCGCTCCAGCCACAACTCGCCGAGCGAGGAATTGTAGTACGGCTTCACCGAGTGACCAAAGCCGCCATAGGCGCTCAGATAGACCGGCGCATCGCCGGTCTCGCCGGCAGGGCCCGTCTGCACATAGGGGATACGCTCGCCGTCAACGGAGATCGCCTCGTGCTGCGTCACCACGAGGCCATCGGCGGTGAACGTCTTCGGCGCCTGCTTCAGCACGATCGGGCTTGCGACGCCGCGCTCGATCAGCAGCAGCGCCGGCGGTGTCAGCGGATCCTGCACATTGGCGAGCAGATCGCCATTGCTTTCGGAGGGATGACGATCGAGCGTCCAGACATCGACGACGCCGATTCCCGGCAGGCCGGGAAGCATCTCGCGGCTCCAGTCGGCCGTGGACGGCGTGCAGATCTCGAAGCGTGGGCGCAGTTCGTCGAGGATCGAAAGCACAAGCTTGCCCGCCGCCCAGAACAGGCCCTGCAAGGCGCGCCGCGGCGCCGGCTCGAACAGCACCGCAAAGTCGCGACTGCCGTTCAGGAACGCCGACAATGAGATGCCGAGCACGGTGTCGGTGGCGTAGGTCCGCCCCCCGGCCGTCCAGTCCTTGCGCAGCTTCATCGCGAACCAGTCGCCATGGGCCTGCAGCCAGATGCCGGTCGGCAGATCGAGCTTCATCATCGCGCCCGTCGCATCGCGCAGCCAGATCACGTGATTGAAGAAGTCGATCTGGTCGACGATCCACGCCCGCGGCGCAGGCCCGGTGTCATCAGTGCTGCCATAGATCACCATGTGATCGGCGGTGGTTTCGGCGATGATCTCGGTGTGATCGACCGCCTGGCCGCGCCGCCACAGCCGAACCGTCCGCGCATAGCCCGAGCCGGTCGCCATGTCCTCGCCATGGGCGCTCGACAGCAACAGCGTGTCGGCATCGAGCCAATCGACGCCGCCTTTCGCTTCAGGCAGCGTGAAGCCATCAACAACGAAGCGCTTCGCCTCCATGTCGAATTCCCGCAGCGTCACGGCATCGCTGCCGCCGCGCGACAGGCTCAGAATCACGCGTGAGCTCCCCGGCATGCTGGCGATCCCGCCAAGCAGCCAGTCCTCGTTTTCGTCCTGCGCGAGCTGATCGATGTCCAGCATGATCTCCCATGCTGGGTTGGCTTTGCGAAACTCGGCCAGCGTGGTTCGCCGCCACTGGCCGCGCGGGTTGGCGGCGTCCTTCCAGAGATTGTGCAGATCGGAGCCGCGCCGGCTGACATAGGGAATGTTGTCGGGGCGGTCGTAGATGCCGGCGAGAATGTCACGGTCGTGCTCGAAGGCCTTTCCGCCGAAGGCGCTGAGCGTCAGGCTGTTCTGCCGCTCGACGAAATCGAGCGCCTGCCGGCCCTCGATCTCCTCGAGCCACAGCCAGGGATCGTCGTCGGGAGCTTGAAGCGTGGGCCTGTCGTCGACGGACATGAAGGTAACTCCCGGAAGATCGCGGCGGATAGGATTTGATCGAGCGCAAGCCGTCAACGGCGTGCAGCGCTATCATCCCAGTGATTGCGTCAGGGGCATGGCCCGCGCCCGTTTGCGCCGGTTGCCGGCCCTCACTCACCCCTCCATAGTGCCGCGAATCAAAAGAGCCCTTCGGGCGGAAATGCCGATGCTGGACGTGACTGCCGCCGATGAGATCGCCGACGATGCCCGCGTGCGCGCCAACGTGGTGCGCCTTGCCGCCGCGCAGGCGCTGACCGGCGCCAACTCGGCGGTGATCTTCGCCACCGGCGCGATCGTCGGCGCCACGCTCGCGCCGGACATGTCGTTCGCGACCGTGCCGATCTCGATGTATGTGGTCGGGCTCGCCGCCGGCACGCTACCGACCGGCGCGATCTCGCGCCGCTTCGGCCGCCGCGCCGCCTTCGTCGTCGGCACGGGCCTCGGCGCGCTCACCGGTCTACTCGGCTCGTTCGCGATCCTGCACGGCTCGTTCGCGCTGTTTTGTCTCGCGACCTTTCTCGGCGGCCTCTACGGCGCGGTGGCGCAATCCTATCGCTTCGCCGCCGCGGATGGCGCCAGTGCGGCCTACCGGCCGAAGGCCGTGTCCTGGGTGATGGCGGGCGGCGTGTTCGCCGGCGTGCTCGGTCCGCAGCTCGTGCAATGGACCATGGATGTCTGGCAGCCTTATCTGTTCGCCTTCAGCTTCCTGGTGCAGGCCGCCGTCGCGCTGATCGCGATGGGCATCGTCGCCGGCGTCGATATGCCGAAGCCCGCGCCGGCCGATCTGCACGGCGGCCGGCCGCTGCTCACGATCGTGACGCAGCCGCGCTTCATCGCGGCGGCGCTGTGCGGCGTCATCGCCTATCCCATGATGAACCTGGTCATGACCTCGGCGCCGCTCGCGATGAAGCTGTGCGGCCTGTCCGTGTCCGATTCCAATTTCGGCCTGCAATGGCACATCGTTGCGATGTACGGGCCGAGCTTCTTCACGGGCCCGCTGATCGCGCGCTTCGGCGCCCCGAAGATCGTCGCCGCGGGCTTGCTGCTGGAAGCGGGCGCCGCCATGATCGGTCTCTCCGGCCTCACGGCCATGCATTTCTGGGCGACGCTGATCGTGCTCGGAGTGGGCTGGAATTTCGCCTTCATCGGCGCCTCCGCGCTGGTGCTGGAGACGCATCGCCCGCAGGAGCGCAACAAGGTGCAGGCCTTCAACGATTTCCTGGTGTTCGGCATGATGGCGATCGGCTCGTTCTCGTCGGGCCAGCTGCTCGCCAATTACGGCTGGTCCGCGGTGAACCTCGTGGTGTTCCCACCGGTGGTGCTGGGGCTTGCCGTGCTCTCGCTGGTCTCCTGGGCGAAGCGCCGCAAGGCACGCCTGGAGGCGGCGATGGGCGAATTCCCGGACGCGGTGTAGTTTGGCAAGAGGCTGTCAGCAGCGTTGACACTTCGATCCAGGACGAAGTGATTTTCGAGAGCCGCGTTGTTACATGATGCTCGTCATGAAGAGGCGAGCGCAGAGCCAGGCGCTTGCGGGGGATGCGAAGGAGAAGCGCAAATGCTCGACAGTCCCCGCCACGCTGCGCCAATCGACGAATCTTCGCTCCGCTACGAAGGCTGGCGCATCGTCGCGGTCTGCTTCCTGCTCGCGACCTTCGGCTGGGGGCTCGGCTTCTACGGCCAGAGCGTCTATGTCGCCGAGCTGCAGCGCGCGCGGGGCTGGCCGGCCTCGCTGATCTCCTCCGGCACCACGTTCTTCTATCTGTTCGGCGCGCTGCTGGTCGTCTTCGTCGGCGAGGCCGTGCGGAAATTCGGTCCGCGGCTCAGCTTGATCGCCGGGACGCTGGCGATGGCCGCGGCTGCGGTCGCGATCGGCGCGGTGCGCGAGCCCTGGCAGCTCTACCTCGCCGATGCCGTGCTCGCCTTCGGCTGGGCCGGCACCAGTCTCGGCATGATCACCAACACGATCAGCCTGTGGTTCGACCAGAAGCGCGGCATGGCGATCAGTCTCGCGCTCAACGGCGCCAGCTTCGGCGGCATCGCCGGCGTGCCGCTGCTGGTAGCATTGATCGGCCATATCGGCTTCGCCGGTGCGATGTACGCCGCCGCCGGCGCCATGCTGATCCTGCTCGTGCCGGTCATCCTCCTTCTCGTCGGCCGCCCGCCCGATCGCCACGGGTGGCAGGCGGCGGCGAAGGCGAAGCCGCAATCATCGACTGAGATCCGCGCCTGGGCGCTGCGGGACGCCGGCTTCCTCACGGTGACGATCGCCTTCGCCCTGGTGCTGTTCGCCCAGGTCGGCTTCATCGTGCATCTGATCTCGTTCCTCGATCCCGTGATCGGACGCGAGCGCGCCGCCGTGGCCGTCGCGGTGCTCACCGCGATGGCGGTGGTCGGTCGCGTGCTGTTCTCGCTGGTGATCGACCGCATCAATCAGCGCCTCGCGTCCGCGCTGTCGTTCCTCAGCCAGGCCGCCGCGCTTCTCGTCGTCGTCAACCTGCACAACGATTACGTGCTGATCGCGGCCTGCGCCGTGTTCGGCTTTTCGGTCGGCAACCTCATCACGCTGCCCTCGCTCATCGTGCAGCAGGAGTTCGACTCCGCCGCCTTCGGCGTGCTGATCAGCCTCAACACGGCGATCAACCAGGTGACCTACGCGTTCGGTCCCGGCGTGGTCGGTTTCCTGCGCGATCTCTCCGGCGGCTATACGCTGCCCTTCTATCTCTGCATCGTGCTGGAGGTGATGGCGGCGGCGCTGATCATGGTGCGGGGGAGGCCGCGTCTCTCTGGGATGACATCCGCTTAGCGCGGCGTCGGAGCATGGTCCGGAAAAGTGTGTAGCGGTTTTCCGAAAAGATCATGCTCAAAAGAATAACCTAAAGCGCGATGACGATCCCAATCGCATCGCGCTTTAGTCCGCCACGATCTTGACGCGGTCGCGCACCTTCACCTGCGCGGTGCGATCGAGGCCATTCAGCACGCGGAAGCGCTCGGCGGGATGGTCGACGCCGGCCATGCGGTGGGAGAGCGACTCCACGGTATCGCCGGGCTGCACAGTGATGACCTTGATGCGCAGCGGGCGCGCGGCCTGGATTTCCTCCAGCGTCAGCCGGCGGAACGAGTTGACGGTCTCGCGCGCATTCCGCTCGCTCTCGGTCGATTTCTGCCGTGCCGCGAAGATGAAGCGATAGACGTCGCTGCCGAAGCGCAGCGCATAGACCTTGAACTGCCATTGGTCGCCCTTGGCGGTGGCGGACGCCGCTGGAAAACCGTTGACGGTGAGATCCTCGGTCGAAGCCTTCTCGACGCCTTCCATCCAGCCGGAATTGAGGTAGTCGCCGAGCGACTGTTCGGCCGGCACGCGCACGACGTCGAAGCGCATCGCCTGCGCGCCGCCCTCGCGGACGCCGATCACGGCCTGCGCGGTGTTGTCGAGCGTGAAATTGTCCGGCGCCTGGAAGGTGAAGCCGAGCTTCGGATGCAGGAAGCGCCGGCCGCGGACAAAACCTTCGCTCGGGTCTTCGCCATAGACGAGGTTGTCGATCGCGGCGAGATAGCTTTCGCGATCGCGCTCGGCGCCTTCAGGCGCGGTGTATTGGCGGGCAATGTTCTGCGCGTTCTGGACGCGTTCCGGAGTTGCCGGATGCGACGAGGTGAAATCCTGCGCGCGCGGATCGAGCGAGCTCTTGCCGGCCTTCAGCTCGGCATTTCGCTCCATCGCGGACAGGAAGCGCGCCGCGCCGTACGGGTCGAAATGCGCCTTGGCGGAGATGCCGACGCCGATGCCGTCGGCCTCGAACTCCTGCTTGCGCGAGAAGCTCGCCATGGTGAGCTTGGTCTTGGCCAGCGCCAGTGCGGTGAGGTCGGGATCGTTGCTCATGTCGGTGACGACGCGGGTGACGATCGCGGCCTGGCGGGCCTGGTCCTCGCGCATCGCCGCGTGCTTGGACAGCACATGCGCCATCTCGTGGCTGAGCACGGAGGACAATTCGGAGGTGTCGCTGGCGAGCGCGAGCAGGCCGCGCGTGACATAGAGCTGGCCGTTGGGCAGCGCGAAGGCGTTCACCGCCCCGGAATTGAGGATGGTGACCTTGTAGCCCTGGTCGGGCCGCTCGGAGGCCGCGACCAGCCGGTCGACGGTCTTGCTGACGAGCGCCTCGAGCTTGGGATCGTCATAGGTCCCGCCATAGCTCGCCAGGATACGCTCGTGCTCCTTCTCGGTGGCCGGGGTTTGGGCGACGGCGGGCTTCGGCTTCGGCATCGCGACGGCTGCCGGGGTCGCCGCAGTCTGGAACCGGCCCATATCGCCGCAGCCAGCGAGAAGTCCGCCCAGCGCAAGGCAAAGCGCGGCCGGCGCAGCCCGCAGGCGGCGGCAATCGCCCAGTCCGTGCCGTTCTAGCACCCCATTCACGTCGTTTAACCCGTGCCCGGCCTGTCTTAAGGCCTTACCCCTGTCGGCTCGTTTGCGCCCAGCAACTCGATCTGCCCCACGAGGCGTACATCGATGCGTGGCCCCGTATTCCCCTCAACCCAGCCCCGAACGCGAATACGCCGATTCTCCAGGGACTTAAGGGCCATACCAGCGCTTTCGAACGCCGCTAGCGTGCGCTTTGAAATAGTCACGGCAAAGCCGCGTGTCCAGTTTCGTCCGAAGTTGAGGTAGGTCGTTGCCCCAGCTTGCCGGACCGACAGGACTTTGCCTTCGACCACCGTAAAGCGCCCGATCTCCGCCAAAATATCGTCCGGACTTTCCGCGTTTTTTATGGCCGACGGGTCAGCCCAGCTGCCCATTTTTTGGCGCCGCGCCGCAGCTTCGGACGCCATCAGGGCGGCCGCGCAGTCCTTGTCCAGGATCTCGGCGGAGGCGATGGCATCGCCCCGAGCGAGCAGCATGGCCTGCACCGAGATGTCGCCTTCGCCGATGAAGACAAGCGAACTCTGGCGGCCGTAGCGATCAGGCGTGTCGTCAGCGCTCCGCAGCATCACGTCGTGGCCGGCGAGCAGCGAGGTCAGCGCCTGCTTCGTGGTCGCGGTCGGCGCGATGCCGCTGAGGCGGATCTCGCGCCCGTCATCGAGCCGCACGCTGCGCGCATCGACGATGGCAGCGACGCGGCCTTCGCCTTGGGACTCGAACTGGCAGGGGCCCGCGAATGCCGAGCTACTTGCGACGAGAAGACATGCGACGATGAAGCGAAGCCGTTGCGTCACGTGATCCGGAGAGGTTGCATTGCGGCCGGACTTTAACTCATGCGTGGTGAGACGCGAAGGGGCTTTCTCACACCCTTCATTGCGAGGAGCTCTTCGCGACGAAGCAATCCAGACTGTTTCCGCTGACGCATTTCTGGATTGCTTCGCGGAGCCTGTCATCGGGCCGCGCTTCGCGCGGACCCGTTGGCTCGCAATGACAATGCGGGGACAGCTTCCGTCCTCTCGGCATTCCGCTTTGCGGAAAGCGCGCATTGATCATTCATCTGCATCGCACCTGCGCTTGCTGCGCTCTTGCGCATGCGGCATGATTGCGGCAACAGCGAATAGCCAAGAGCAATAACCAAGCCGCCATCAGAGCACGGCGCGATAAGGGAGGTCGTTTTCGATGAAGACTATTTTGTCCGGCATTTTTGCCGCCGCGTTTGCCCTCAATGCGAGCGCCGCACAGGCTCAGGACAAGCCGCCGCTGAAGATCGGCGGCATCCTCGACATGTCGAGCCTTTATGCAGATATCACCGGCTCCGGCAGCGAGACTGCGGCGAAGATGGCGGTCGAGGATTTCGGCGGCGAGGTGCTGGGACGCAAGATCCAGGTGCTGGCGGCCGACCATCTCAACAAGGCCGATCTCTCCGCCAACATTGCCCGCGACATGCTCGACAATCAGGGTGTCGAGATGATCTACGACGTCGCGGCCTCCGCGACCGCGCTTGCCGCCGGCGAGATCGCGAAAGCGCGCAACAAGATCATCATGTTCAACGGGCCGGGCTCGATCCGTCTCAGCAACGAGGCCTGCGGTCCCTACACCATCCACTACGTGTTCGACACCTACGGCCAGGCCAACGTAACCGGTCTCGCGGCGGTGAAGTCTGGTCTCGACAGCTGGTTCTTCCTCACCGCCGACTACGCCTTCGGCCAGGATCTGGAAAAGGACACCAGCACCGTCGTGACCAAGACCGGCGGCAAGGTGCTCGGCAGCGTCCGCCATCCGCTCAACACCTCGGATTTCTCCTCCTTCCTGCTCCAGGCCCAGGCTTCCAAGGCCAAGGTTATCGGGCTTGCGAATGCCGGCGGCGACACCATCAACGCCATCAAGCAGGCGGCGGAGTTCGGCATCACCAAGGGCGGCCAGAAGGTCTCGCCGCTGCTCGCGTTCGTCACCGATATCGACTCGATCGGGCTCGAGACCGCGCAGGGGCTGCTGCTCGCGGAAGCGTTCTACTGGGATCTCAACGACGACACGCGTGCATTCTCGAAGCGCTTCATGGAGCGCACCAAGCGGGTGCCGACCTCGGCCCAGGCCGGAGTCTATTCCTCCATCACGCATTACCTGAAAGCCGTGAAGGCCGCCGGCACGACCGACGCCGCGGCGGTGATCAAGGTGATGAAGGAGACGCCGATCAACGACTTCTTCGCCAAGAATGGCAAGATCCGCGAGGACGGCCGCATGATCCACGACATGTACCTGTTCGAGGTGAAGAAGCCGTCGGAATCCAAGGGCCGCTGGGACGATTACAAGCTGCTCGCCACCGTCCCGGGCAACGAGGCGTTCCAGCCGCTGGAGCAGTCGCGCTGCCCGCTGGTGAAGAAGTGACGGTGTGACGTAAGTCACGCCGTCATTCCGGGGCGCGCCAAACAATAGGTCGTCATCCCGGGGCTCGCGAAAGCGAGAGCCCGGGATCCATTGGGCGGCATTGACGGTTGAGAGATGGATTCCGGGTTCGCGACTTCGTCGCGCCCCGGAATGACAAAGTGAGAGAGTGGCACCACAGAATGAGGCCAACATCCATGAACGACATGGTCTTGCAAAAGCTCGAAGGCGGGCTGCTCACCATCACGATGAACCGGCCGGAGCGGAAGAACGCGCTCAATCCCGAGATGGTCGCCGGGCTGGTCGAGGCGGCGCGGCGCGCGGCTGATGATCCCGAGGTGCGGGCGGTGCTGTTCAAGGGCGCCGGCGGCTCGTTCTGCGTCGGCGGCGACGTCAAGTCGATGGCGCAGGGGCGCGCGCCGCTGCCGTTCGAGCAGAAGCTCGCAAATCTGCGCCGCGGCATGGAGGTCTCGCGCATCCTGCATCAGATGCCAAAGCCCGTGGTGGCCCAGCTCGATGGCGCGGCGGCCGGCGCCGGCCTGTCCATGGCGCTGTCCTGCGACCTGCGCATCGCCTCCGAATCCTGCAAGATCACCACTGCTTTTGCCAAGGTCGGATTCTCCGGTGATTACGGCGGCACCTATTTCCTGACTCAGCTGCTCGGCAGCGCGCGGGCGCGCGAGCTCTATCTGATGTCGCCGGTGCTCACCGCGAAGGAGGCACATGCGATCGGCATGGTGACGAAGGTCGTGCCCGACGCCGAGATCGACGCGGCCGCGCACGAGCTCGCGCTGTCGCTGGCGCAAGGGCCGTCGATCGCGCTCGGCTTCATCAAGCGCAACATCAACAACGCCGAGCACCTGGCGCTGGAGGATTGCTTCGACGGTGAGGCGATCCATCACACCCGTTGCGGCGACACCGAGGATCACAAGGAGGCGGCCAAGGCCTTCGTCGAGAAGCGCAAGCCGACCTTTAGGGGCGCATGACCATGGCGCCCTATATCCGGCTGCGTCAGATCTGCCTGGTCGCGCCGCAGCTCGAGCCCGTCATCACGGATATCGGTCGGATCATGGGCCTCGCCGTCTGCTATCGCGACGGCAATGTCGCCAAATACGGCCTCGAGAACGCGCTGCTCCCGGTCGACACGATCCTGCTGGAGGTGGTCGCGCCGTTCAAGGACGGCACCACGGCCGGTCGCTTCATCGAGAAGACCGGCGGCCGCGGCGGTTACATGGCGATCTTCTGCTGCGACGACCCGGACGAGCGCGGCCGCAACGCCAATGCGCTCGGCGTGCGCACCGCCAATGTCATCGACCACGCGCCGTATCACGGCGTCCAGCTCCACCCCCGCGACTGCCGCGCCGCCTTCATCGAGTTCAATCACACCGAAGGCAGCGACGACATCCTCGGGCCGTATCCTCCGGCGGGACCGGACTGGCAGAAATTCATTCGCAAGGATGTGACCGAGGCGCTGACGGCGGTGGAGATGCAGAGCCCGGATCCCGCGGGGCTCGCCGAGCATTGGGGCAAGATCATCGGCGTCCCGCCTGAAGGCACCGAACTGAGGCTGCCCAACGCGACCTTCCGCTTCGTTAAGGGCGCCAGCGAGATCATGAGTGCGCTGGAGTTTCGGGTGGCTGACGTGGCGCAGGTGCTGCATACAGCCAAGGCAAAAGGGCTCGCGGTTGCGGGCAACGAGTTTCTGCTGGGCGGAGTGAAGTTCCGCGTGAGTTGAGCGGGCAAACCCTCTCCCCCTGTGGGAGAGGGTGGCTCGCCGCGAGCGGCGAAACGGGTGAGGGGTCTCTCTCCGCGAGCGAATCACTTGCGTTTGAATGCGCTGAAGCAGCCCCTTATCCGGCGCTTCGCGCCACCTTCTCCCACAAGGGGAGAAGGAAGAAAGAAGCGATCGCTTTGTAATAAACTACCTTCCCTTGAAATTCGCCACCCGCCGCTCTTCCGTGGCCTTCACGCCTTCCTTGAAATCGTCCGTCGCGCGCAGCCGCGTCTGCTCGGCGAGCTCGTGGTTGGTCGCGGCCATCACGCGGTCGGCAAGGCCATTGCGCATCGTGGCGCGGGTGGAGAGCAGGCCGAGCGGGGAGCATTCGGCGATCTCGCCGGCGAGCTTCATCGCGGCCACCTTGACCTGGTCCTGCGGCACCAGCTCGTTGGCGAGGCCCCATTTGTAGGCTTCCTCGCCCGTGACGCGGCGGCTGGTATAGAACATCAGTTCGGCGTTGTTCTTGCCGATCAGCTCCGGCAGCGTCACGGTCAGGCCGAAGCCGGGGTGGAAGCCGAGCTTGGTGAAGTTTGCGGAGAAGCGCGCTTCGGGACAGGTGACGCGGAAATCGGCCGACACGGCAAGCCCGAGTCCGCCACCGATGGCCGCGCCCTGCACGGCGGCAACGATCGGCTTCTTGGCGCGGAAGATGCGCACGGCCTGGATGTAGAGATGATTGATCGGGCCGAGACTGTCGGCCGGATCGCCCTTTTTCTCGGCCTCGCGCGCCTCCTGGGCCTGCCGCGCCGGATCGCCGAAATTGGCGCCGGCGCAGAACGCCTTGCCCTGCGCGGAGAGCACGGAGGCACGGATCTCGATGTCGCGGTCGAACTCGTCGAGCGCGTCCGCGATCTGGTTGATCAGCGAGATATCGAAGAAGTTGAGCGGCGGACGGCGGATCTCGATGGTGCCGACATGCCCGACCTTCTCGACGCCGATATCTTGATAGGTGCTCATGATGATCCTCGATTGACTTAACGCAAACCCAATCCGCGGGCGATGATACCGCGCAGCACCTCGGTGGTGCCGCCCTGGATGGTGAGTTTCGGCGCGGTCTTGATCGCGAAGTCGAGCTGCCGCTCCAAGGTCTCGCGGTTGCTCGCGGTCTCCTCGACGAAGGCGGCGAGATCGCGCACGCGATGCGGCAGCTGCTGCTCCCAGACCGTGCCGATGTCCTTGACGATGGATGCCTCCACCACCGGCTCCTTGCCGGCTTCGAGCATGCCGGCCACCGAGACCGACATCCGCCGCATGGTGTGGAGCTGCGCGACCAGGCGGCCGATGCCCTCGGCGCTGCGCGTATCGGGATTGGGACCGACAGCGCGGACCAGCTCGGTGAGGACGTAATAGGTCTCGAGGAAACGCTCAGGGCCCGAGCGTTCATAGGCGAGCTCGCTCGTCGCCTGTTTCCAGGCGCCGTCGACCTCGCCGAGCACATGGTCATCGGGAATGAAGTGATCGGTGAAGACCACCTCGTTGAATTCATACTGGCCGGTGATCTGGCCGATTGGGTTCACCTTGATGCCCGGCTGTTTCATCTTGACCAGGAACTGGGTCAGGCCGTGGCGGCGGTTCTCCTTGGTCGGCGGCGAGGTCCGGAAGATCGCGATCATGTAGTCGGCGATATGCGCCGACGAGGTCCAGATCTTGGTGCCGTTGATGAGATAGCCGCCGTCGGTCTTGGTCGCGCGCGTCTTCGCCGCGAACAAATCGGAGCCCGAGTTCGGCTCGCTCATGCCGATGGCAAAGCAGATCTCGCCGCGGCAGATCCTCGGCAGGATCTCCATCTTGATGTGCTCGGGCGCGTATTTCAAAAGCACCGGCCCGCTCTGGCGGTCGGCGACGAAGAAGCGCCGCGTCGGCGCATTGGCGACGCGCATCTCCTCGGTCACCACGTAGCGCTCGAGGAAGGAGCGTTCCTGGCCGCCATACTTTTTCGGCCAGGTCATGCCGAGCCAGCCCTTGGCGCCGACCCGGCGGGAAAATTCCGGCGCGTCGGTGTCCTCGCGATTGGGCTTGTGCGGATCGAAAGTGCCGGCGGCGATCTCCTCGGCGAGAAAGGCGCGGACTTCCTTGCGCAATTGCTCGCATTTCTCCGGCAGGCGGATCGGATCGAAACGGAGGGCAGCAGTCATTGTGTCTCTCTCCCGGATCAGCGCGATGCCACGAGCGGCCACAATTCGTCGGCGCCGCGGTTTGCGACGAGCTTGCCGAGCTCGACGGCCCAGTAGCTTTCCGAGCCGAAATCGTCGCGCCAGGCCAGCGCGCGCAGCGAATAGCGGTGCAGGATGTGCTCCATGGTGAAGCCGATCGCGCCATGGACCTGATGCGCGATGCCGCCGCCCTTCTCGGCAGCTTCCGCGCAGCGGATCTTTGCGGAGGCGGCTTCGAGATAGATCTCGTCGTTGAACGATCTTGCATTGGCGATGGCGTCGGCGGCGGACGTCGCCGCCGCGAGCGCCGCGGCGGATTCGCCGGCAAGGCGGGCGAGATTGTGCTGCACGGCCTGGAATTTCGAGATCTTCTTCTCGAAGGCGACACGCTCGTTGGAATAGCGCACGGAGATGTCGAGCATGGATTCCAGCGCGCCGGCGATCTGGAGGCTGCGCGCGACGCCGCCCATCAGCATCAGATGGGTCTGCTCAAAGCCGTTCGGCGCGGGCTTGATGGCGACGGGCTGGACCTTGTCAAGCGTGACGGTATCGCTGTGGTCGTAGCCGACATTGAGCCCGGCCTCGATCCGCGCCTTGGCCGCGTCGATCAGCGCAATGGAAGCACCGTCCTTGCCGTGTGCCAGCACCGCAAAATGCTTCGCTGCTTTTGCAAAGGGCACGCCGCGCGCGCGACCGGAGAGCGCACCGTCGGCATCGAGGGTGATACGGTCCTTCGGGGACGCCGGCACGATCGTCATCTCGCCTTCGGGGGAAGCGATCTTGGCCTGTGCCAGCAGCCATCCCGCCAGCATGGTCTCGGCCAGCGGCACCGCGACTGCGAAACGGCCGGCGGCGTTCAGCAGCGCAAAGCCGTCGGCGAGGCTCGCGCCCGAGCCGCCGAGATCGTCCGGCACCCAGGACAGCGGCAGGCCGGCTTCGCTCAGCGCCTGCCACAGCGGCGCCTGCCAGGAATTGTTCTTGTCGTTGTTGATGGTTTGCGGGTCGGCGAGATCGGCGAAGATTTTCTCCGCGGTCTCGACGACGATATTGTCACTCTCCGCCACAGCGTTCCCCGTATCTTGCCATTGGCGCGTCCGGTCAGATCGGCCAGTGCGCAGTCTCTTCTTGCGCCCGATGATCGGAAAAAGCCATGGCCCTGACAAGCGTTGATCGCAGGTCCATCTGCGGCGTGGGCATGGGGCCAGGCTTCAGGAAATGCTAATTCCGCTTAGCGGAGTTTGCTCGATTTGCAGGGCGCGGCAAACTCGCTAAACAGGACGCCACACCAGATACAGGGGAAGGAAATCCGGATGGCAAAAGACGGCTTGTGCGCAATCGTGACGGGGTCCGCATCTGGGCTGGGTGCAGCGACTGCGGAGATTCTCGCCCGCAGCGGGGCGCGGCTCGTCATCAACTATTCGTCGAGCCAGAAGGAAGCCGAGGCGACGGCCGAGACCTGCCGCAAGGCCGGCGCCGCGGAGGTTTTGGTCGCACAGGGCGACGTCTCCAAGGATGAGGATTGTCGCAAGATCGTCGCGGCGGCCAGCGGCTGGGGCCGGCTCGACATCCTCGTCAACAATGCCGGCACCACCAAGCATGTGGCTCACGCCGATCTCGACGGTCTGTCGGCGGAAGATTTCCAGCGGGTCTATGGCGTCAACACCATCGGCCCGTTCCAGATGGTGCGCGCGGCGCGCAGCCTGCTCGAAGCCGCCGCCAAGGCTTCGGGGCGGCCATCTGCGGTCGTGAACGTCTCCTCGGTCGCCGGCATCAGCGGCGTCGGCTCGTCGATTGCGTACGCCGCGAGCAAGGGTGCGCTCAACACCATGACGCTGTCGCTGTCGCGCGCGCTGGCGCCGCTGATCCGCGTCAACACGGTCTGCCCTGGCTATATCGACACGCCCTGGTTCACCAAGGGCCGCGGCGAGGCGCAGGCCAAGCAGGTGCGCGACAGCGTCGTGGCGAAAGTGCCGCTGAAGGTCGCATCATCCGCGGAGGACATCGCCCAGCTCGTCTGCTTCCTGGCGACGCCGGCCTCCAGCAACATGACCGGCGAGGTCGTGCGCATGGATGCGGGGATGCATTTGATTACGTGAGACCCGATACGCCCTCTCCGCGTCATGGCCGGGCTTGACCCGGCCATCCACGTGAGGCCGCTCGGGTCGAAGGACGTGGATGCCCGGGTCAAGCCCGGGCATGACGATGAGGAGGTGGCGTGCTCTCGTCGTTACCGCTTCTAAGCGCTATCCCTTGATCACGCCGCTCGCTACCAGCCGATTCCAGATGAACAGCACCACCACCGCGCCGATGGTCGCGGTGATGAAGCCGGCGCCCTGGTCGGGGCTGTAATGGCCGATGGCCTGGCCGATCCAGGTGGCCAGAAACGCACCGGCAATGCCGAGGATGGTGGTGAGGATGAAGCCGCTCGGATTGTTCGGCCCCGGCGACAGCCAGCGCGCGATGAGGCCGGCAATGAAGCCGACCAGGATGATCCAAAACAGGCCGCCCATGCTCATGACTGTGCTCCCCTCTCTTTGAACCGATCAGACCCGATCCGAGAGTTCATTCTCGGTCGGCAGCCGTCCGTCCGGCGTCAAATGGTCGACCACCTGGGGCAGATACTGGCTGAGGCCGGAGAGCAGCTCTTCGCGTGACAGGCCGCTCTGGGCGGACAGGCTCTCGATCTGGTCGGCGCCGAGCGCGCTGGCGAGATCGCCCGGCGCGATTGGCTTGTTCTCGCCCTTGCCGACCCAGGAATTGGCGGCATCACCGTGTCCGCTCTGCTGGAGCTGGTTGAGGAGATCGCCAAGCCCGCCGCTCAGAATGCTGCCGGCCGCACCGCCGGCGAGCAGGCCGCCGAGGCCGCCCTTGAGCATGTCGTTCAGACCGCCGCCCCGACCTACGTTCACCGGCGGAGGCGCGGGTGTCGGCAACGGTTGGGGCGCTGAGCCGGACTGGTTGCCGGTGAAATGCTTGAATGCCTTCCAGGCGAGCAGGCCGAGCAGCGCCATGGTCATCGGCGACATGCCGCCGGAGGATTTCTCGGAGCTCGGTGTGCTCTGGCCGCGCGGGCCGTTCTGCATGCCGTTGAGGACGTCGAGTAGACCCATGGTGCTCTCCTTTGGCGTCTCGTTCGGCGAGCGCTCGCCGCTGACTGCCCCCGGGGCGAGAAGATATGGGGCACTCATGACCGTTACAAGTCGGATGCGCCGCGATTGGTTGTCGGGCTCGGCTCTGCTATCGAAGGCCGGTCATTCAGGGAGTGAGCTCGGTGATTGCGGATCGACCGATCGTTGTGGCCGGCGCCGGCGCCATCGGCTGTTTCGTCGGCGGCATGCTGGCCGCCAGCGGCCGCCGCGTCGCGCTCCTGGTGCGGCCGCGGGTAAAGACCGAGATCGAGCGGTTCGGCTTGCTTCTGACTGATTTGGACGGCTCCGAGAACAAGCTCGGCGCGGGTCAACTGGCGCTGTCGGAGGATCCCTCGATCTTCCACAACGCCGGCATCGTGCTGGTGACGGTGAAAAGCGCCGATACCGCTGCTGTCGCCGAGCAGATCGCGCAGCATGCGCCTGAGGATGCCGTCATCGTCTCGCTTCAGAACGGCGTCGGCAATGTCGCTGCGCTGCGCGAGCGGCTGGGCGGCCGCCGCGTGCTGGCCGGCATGGTGCCGTTCAACGTGATCGCGATGGGCGAGGGCCGCTTCCACCGCTCGACCTCCGGCGACATTCATGTTGGCGAGGATGCGGAGAACACGGCCGGGAAGCTCTCGGTCGCCGGCCTCACGATGCGCGCGAGCAGCGACATCACGGGCGTGCAATGGGGCAAGCTGATCATCAAACTGAACAACGCGCTCAGCGCGCTGTCGGACATGCCGCTTGCCGCGCAACTGGCCAGCCGCGACTGGCGCAGGCTGTTCGCCGACCAGATGGCCGAAGGGCTGGCCGTGCTGAAGGCCGCCCACATCGTGCCGGTGTCGTCGACGCCGATCCCGATGAGCTGGTCTCCAACCCTGCTGCGGCTGCCGGATGCGATCTTCGGTGCAATCCTGGGACGGACCATGAAGATCGATCCCGAGGCGCGCTCCTCGATGTGGCAGGATCTGAAGCAGGGCCGCAAGACCGAGATCGACTATCTGCAGGGCGCGGTGATCGCGCTCGCCGAGCGGAACCATGTCGCCGTGCCGCTGATGCGCCGCATTGTTGCGCTGATCAAGGAAGCCGAGGCGGCCGGCAACGGTCCGCTCCGTATGACGCCGCAGCAGATTCGGGGGTAGCGCCCGAAAGGAGGAGCGCGATGAAACGTGGTCTTGTGATCGGGCTCGCGCTGACCGCCTTCTGCGGCACATCGACGCTCGCCTATGCGAGGCCGCCGACGGTGATGAACTCACCTGGATATGACAGGCGATTGCAGGAGAGCCGGTCGCAGTTGGGTGCTTCGCCGATGGTGACGGAGCCGGCGACTGCGCCGTTGGCGAAACCGAAGCAGGGCAAGAAGAAGCGCACGAACTGAGGGTGGGAGCTGATCTCCATCCAACTCGTCATTGCGAGCCACCGGGTCGGCGCAAAGCGCCGCCCGATGACAGGCTCCGCGAAGCAATCCAGAATCCCACCGCGGAAAGACCCTGGATTGCTTCGTCGCAAGGGCTCCTCTCAATGACGGTTATGGATGCAACTCACCCCTTCTTCGCGGGCTTGCTCGGGGTCGGGTTGAACAGCTTCTTCAGGTCGTTCAAGCTCTCCGACAGCCGCGGCCATTCGCAGGAGAACGAGCCCTTGGCGCAAGGTGCAGCCTTCGGCTTCGCGCCCGCGGCTTGCTGCACCTTCGGCCGCTCGACCGGCACCGGCACGCGCGCGACTTCGGTCCGCAGCGCGACCTGCTGCAGCTGCTGCAACTGCTGCTCCTGCTGTTCGCGCTGCTGCCGGGCGATAGCCTGGGCCGCTTCGTTGCTGCGGCGCTGGTTGGCGAGATAGGCCGTATAGGCTTCGTCGATCTTCTTCTGCTCCTCCGGCGTCGGATTGGGACCGGCGATATCGAAGGTGCGATCCTGGAGGAAATCGTAATAGGAATAGCCGCCGCCCGGCTTGCGGCGGCCGGCGAACTTGGCGTTGCAATCGGCAAGGGCGGCCGTCTTCTCCGCTTTGGTTGCGGCCTTCTCGGCGGCGTCGGCGCATTCCTCGAAATCAACCGGAGCGCGCTTCCACCATTGCGCCTCGGCATGCCCGTGCGTCAGCAGGAACAAACCTGCTGTACCTACGGCGAGCAGCGCCGCACGACGCGATGTAACGACCGACGACATTCTACGAGAGCATTCCTTGCGCAACTCAACCCGAACTGAGTCGAGCCGGATTTTTGCCCCTTTCTTGCCGGCTTGTCACCCATGGAACCCAGGAAATTCAGGGCTGCGATGCTGACATTTTGTGCTTGACGTGGCGCGAGAGTCACAGCGCCCTGACCGCAGGCTGGTACACTCGTGCCGCGAGCGCCTCACTCCTGCGGCGACGCCAAGAAGACGAAATGGAAACGCCTGATGTTGCTGCCGCTCTCAGATGTGCCGCGCTGGTACGCGGAACGCAAACCACACGGCACGATTGCGATCCGTCACGGGCAGGACACGCTGACCTGGGACGAGCTCGAGCGCGGCGCCAACCGCCGCGCGCGGGCATTCATGGCCAAGGGCGTCAAGCCCGGGGATTTCGTCGCGATCGGATTGCCGAACGGCAACGCGTTCTTCGAGACCTCCTTTGCGGTGTGGAAATGCGGCGCGACGCCGACCTCGCTGTCGTGGCGGCTGCCGCGCGGCGAAGCCGCCGCCGTGCTCGACATTCTCAAGCCTGCGCTGGTGGTCGGCGGCGAGGCCGACTGGAATGCGCCCAACCGGTTGGCCGCCGACTTCGTGCCGGAAGGATTCTCGGATGGGCCGCTGGCGCCGCCGGTGGCGCGATACTGGAAGGCGATGACCTCAGGCGGCTCGACCGGCCGTCCCAAGGTGATTCTCGATCATCAGCCGGCGGTGACCGATACCGCGGCTGCGCCGCCGCTCAATATTCCCTTCGGCGTATCGCTGCTCAATCCCGGTCCGCTTTACCACAACGCGCCGTTCATCGTGTCGCATTACGCGCTGTTCGTCGGCGGCAAGCTCACGGGGCTGACCAAGTTCGACGCCGAGGAGACGCTGCGGCAGATCGAACGCGAGCGCGTGCAATGGGTCAATTTCGTGCCGACCATGATGCACCGGATCTGGGCGCTGCCTGCGAGCGTGCGCAACTCTTACGATCTGTCGAGCCTGCAGACGGTCTTCCACATGGCTGCGCCGATGCCGCCGTGGCTAAAGGAGAACTGGATCGGCTGGCTCGGACCCGAGCGGATTTGGGAGCTCTATGGCGGCACCGAGCGGCAGGGCGCCTGCATCATCTCCGGCACTGAATGGCTGACGCACAAGGGCTCGGTTGGCAAGATCGGCGACATGGCGAAGCTTCGCATCGTCGGCGAGGACGGCAAGGACGTTGCGCCCGGCGAGACCGGCGAGATCTATTTCCTCAACAATGACGGCAAGGACGCCACCTACCATTATCTTGGCGCCGAGCCGAAGCGCCGCGCCGACGGCTGGGAATCGCTCGGCGATATCGGCCGGCTGGACGCCGAAGGTTATCTCTATCTCGGCGACCGCCTCGCGGACATGGTGCTGCGCGGCGGCGCCAACATCTATCCGGCCGAGGTCGAGGCCGCGGTGTCCGAGGCTCCCGGTGTGCGCTCCTGCGTCGTGGTGGGCCTGCCCGATCCGGAATTGGGCCAGCGTGTGCATGCCATCATCGAGCCGGAGCCCGATGCGGACGGGCAGGCCATTGCCGACGGCATGGCGGATTTCCTCAAGGACCGGCTCAGCCGCTATAAGCATCCCGAAAGCTTCGAATTCGTCAGCGCCCCGCCGCGCGACGATTCCGGAAAAGTTCGGCGCACCCTGTTGCGCGATGAGCGTGCGACGTGGATGAAGGAGGGGCGCGCGTTCCGGATCTTGCCTTCGAAGGCGCGGGCGCATGCCGAATGAGACAAGCAAGGAAGGACTGACATGACGATCACCATCGTAGCGAGCAGCGTGCCGAAGCCGCCGGCAAATATCATCGAAGGTTTCAGGGACGCGCCGACCTCGGTGATCTCGGACAATCTCGCCCGGCTGCCCGGCGCAGTGGGGCTGAGGCCCTATCACCGCGGCGGCAAGCTGGTGGGCACGGCCTTCACCGTGCGCACCCGTCCCGGCGACAATCTCGCGATCCACCGCGCGCTGGATCTGGTCGGGCCCGGCGACGTCATCGTGGTCGACGGCGGCGGCGACGAGACGCGCGCGCTGATCGGCGAGATCATGAAGAACATCGCGCAATGGCGCAAAGCCGAAGGCTACGTAATCGACGGCGCGATCCGCGACGTCGCAGCATTCGCGGCCGACGACTTCCCCTGCTACGCCCGCGCAGTGATCCATCGCGGTCCCTACAAGAACGGCCCCGGCGAGATCAACGTGCCGGTGACGATCGGCGGCAGCGTGATTGCGCCCGGCGACATCGTCGTCGGCGACGAGGACGGCGTGGTGTCGTTTCCCGCTGCCGGCGCGGCCGCCCTGTTGGAAGCGGTGCGTGTCCAGGTCGCGCGCGAGGAGGAGACGCTGAAGGCGATCCGCGAGGGCCGTTACCAGGGCGCCTACGGCAAGTCCTGATCAGAGGAGCGTGAAGGGAGGATGGCGTGAGCCAGAAGGAAGAATTTCACAATCTCGATGATGCCAGCGACGGACTCTTCCGCGAGCTTGCCGCCGGCGTGACCACGCGCATCTTCTCCGGCGAGCAGGCGATGCTGTCGGTGGTGACGCTGGCCCCGCATGCGCAAGGCACGCTGCATCATCACCCCGAGGAGCAGTGGGGCGTGCTGCTCGACGGCTCCGCCATCCGCGTCCAGGGCGAGGAGGAAATCCCGGTGAAGAAGGGCGATTTCTGGCGCACGCCCGGGAACGTGCCGCACACCATGCGCGCCGGGCCGGACGGCGCCCGCGTGCTGGACATCTTCAGTCCGCCTCGGCCAGAATACAGAAAAGCAGGATCAGGCTTCGGCACGACCTAGCGCTCAAAAGCAAAAAAGCAAAGCGCTACACATAAAGGGAGGGGACCATGACGATCACACGACGGGCGCTGCTGGCCGCGCCGGCTATTCTCGCATTGACGCCGGCGATGGCGCAGGCCGGCAAAATCACGCTGGTGGTGCCGTTCCCGCCGGGCGGATCGACCGACGCCATGGCGCGGCTGCTGCAGACGAACCTGCAGACCAAGCTTGGTCGCATCGTGGTGGTCGAGAACAAGTCGGGCGCGGCCGGTGCGCTCGGCGCTGCGCAGGTCGCCAAGAGTCCGGCCGACGGCTCGACCTTCCTGGTCACCTTCGATTCCCACGCGGTGATCCCGTCGATTCTCGACAAGCCGCCGGTCGATGTCGAGCGCGAGCTGATGCCGGTGCTGCTGATCGGCACCGCGCCTTACGTGATCGCGGCCGGCGCCGGCCGCCCCTACAAGAGCTTTGCCGACGTGGTCGCCGCCTGCAAGGCAAGCCCCGGCGCGGTGAAATACGCCTCGGTCGGCATCGGCACGCTCGGCCATCTCGCCATGACCGTGCTCGGCAGCAAGGCCGGTGTCGAGATCATGCACGTGCCTTATCGCGGCGGCGGGCCGGCCATGAACGACGTGCTCGGCGGCCACGTCGATCTCATCGCGGGATCGGCGGCGCTGGTCGCCGCCCAGCTCGGCACCAATATGCTGCGACCGATCCTGCAGCTCGGCCGCGAGCGGCTGCCGGCCCTGCCTGATACTCAGACCGCGATCGAGGCCGGCTTCCCGGACTTCGAGACGCTGGCCTGGTGGGGCATCTTCGCGCCCACGGGCACGCCGCCGGACGTCGTCGCGGCCTTCGCGGCGGCGTCCAAGGAGATCCTGAGCGAGCCCGCGACCGCCGCCCAGCTGAAGGAGACGCAACACATGACGCTGCTGCTCCAGGACGGCGCCGCCTTCAAGACCTTCTTCGACAAGCAGGTCGCCACCTGGGGCAAGGTCGTGAAGGACAACAATATCAAGGCGTGAGGCCCCGTCATGCCCGACGAAGGGGACGTGCGAAACTGAGCTCATGGCCATCGGGGTCGGTGAGATGGAAGTAGCGCTCGCCCCATTCGGCGTCGCGCGGCGTGGTTGACGGCTGCCATCCGGCGGCGCGCGCCTGCTCATAGGTTGCGTCGACATCGGCGACATGGAAGATGACGCGGCCCCACCAGGACCAGCGCTTGTCGTCCGGCTGTGCCGTCAGGTTGAGATAACCGGGGCCGACGCGAAAGCTCGTGAATGCGGCGGCTTCGCCACCATACAAGAGCTCGAACCCCAGCGACCGGTAGAAGTGCACGGCGCGCCCCATGTCATGCGTGCCGAGCGTGATGGCGCTGATGCTTTCGATCATGTGAGCTGCTCCGTTGGGAGGGGCCTGGAAGTATAGCCGCCCCGTTCAGGCTGACGATCGATCTCGCCCGCCTGATGGCTGGCGAACCGCATTTTGCTCTGCTATGAGGGGGCCGAGCCCGCACCCACGGGTTCCGCGGTCCCGTAGCTCAGCCGGATAGAGCGGCGGTTTCCTAAACCGTAGGTCGGAAGTTCGAGTCTTCCCGGGATCGCCACTTTCCGCGCGTTTACGCCGCGCCTAGGGCACGCAACGCCGGTATTCCCCCCAAGCGTTATTCCATCGTGACGTGTGCCGACAGCCGGCTAAAATACGGCGGGTGCAGGGGGCCTTGCATGGCGGACTCATGGTACTACGCTGAGGGCGGGCAGCGGCGCGGCCCGTTCTCGATTTCTGAACTCCTCACGCTTCTCGCGGGTATCGCCGATCCTCGGCGCGTGCTGGTCTGGCGGCACGGCTTCGAGAATTGGAAGCCGGCCGGGGAGGTGCACGAGATCACGCAGCAGCTCCTTCAATCGCCGCCGCCAAGCCCAGCATCGCCGCCGGTTGAGGTCATTCGCGAGGCGGCCGCTCCCGCAGAAGACGGCGCTTCATTCAAGGAGGTCCAGCCAGAGATGACCGGCATCAGCGGCTGGCTCGGGCTTCTGGCGTTCGGCCAAATGATCGGCATCGTGCGCCTAGTCGTCAATACCGCGCAATATGTGCAGTCGATCTCCAGCGAGACCTGGGTGCAATTCTCAATCGTATTTTGGGGCGAGATTGCGATGAACGTCGCGCTGATCGGTCTCGCAATCTGGACGGCGGTGCTCCTGTTCATGCATTCCCGTAGATTTCCAGCGTTCTTCATTGTGCAGATGATCTGTGCGGTACTGATCCCGTTGATCGATCTGGTTTGGGTTGCATCGATCTTTTCCATCGGCTTGAACCGTCCGTTCGGTGATTTTTTCACTATCGAACCTCTTCAAGTCGCACGAATGGTCGTCGGTGCGATCAGTGCCGCGATTTGGATAACCTACGTCCTTCGCTCCCGTAGAGTCGCGCATACGTTCACGGAGTAAGCCGTCATGCATCCGGCGGCCCGCAAGCCGGGCGGACAGGATGCCCGCTGATTTGCTCGGCTGGTGCAAAAATTGCTAACAGAAGCGACCGGGCCGGAAGGGGCACCTTCCAGCCCGGTCCATGCCTGTCCGTTGCCATACCCGGAGACCATGATGCCTTTTGACTTGATCCTTCGCGGCGGAAGGGTCATTGACCCCTCGCAGAAGCTTGATGCCGTGACGGATGTCGCATTTTCGAACGGCAAGGTTGCCGCTGTTGGCACAGGGCTCAAGGCGGATCCGGGCACCGATGTCCGCGACGTCTCGCAGTTCATCGTGTCGCCTGGGCTGATCGATCTGCACACCCATGTCTATTGGGGCGGCACCTCGCTCGGCATCGATGCCGAGGAGTTCTGCCGCCTCTCCGGCGTCACCACGGCGGTCGATACCGGCAGCGCTGGCCCCGGCAATTTCGCCGGCTTCCGCAAGCATGTGATCGAGCCGAGCCAGGTCCGCATCCTCGCCTATTTGCACGTCTCGCATGCCGGCATCTTCGGCTTCTCGCACCGGATCATGGTCGGAGAGAGCGAGGAGCTGCGCCTGATGAATCCGATCGAGGCGGCCGAGGTGGCCGATGCCAACCGCGATCTCATCGTCGGCATCAAGGTGCGCGTCGGCCTGCATTCGTCGGGCACGTCGGCCGCGGTGCCGCTCGACATCGCGCTCGAGGTCGCGAACGAGGTCGGCATGCCGCTGATGGCGCATATCGACCATCCGCCGCCGAGCTATGAGGACGTGTTGGCGCGGCTGCGTCCCGGCGACGTGCTGACCCACGCGTTCCGCCCCTTCCCGAACACGCCGGCGACGGCGCAAGGCACCGTGAAGAAGGCGGTGCTGGAAGCGCGCGAGCGCGGCGTGCTGTTCGATATCGGCCACGGCAAGGGCTCGTTCGCGTTCAAGACCGCGCGCGCCATGTTGGCCAATGGTTTCCATCCGGACACGATTTCCTCGGACATCCATCAGCTCTGCATCGACGGCCCGGCCTATGACCAGGTGACGACCATGTCGAAGTTCCTGTGCATGGGCATGGAGCTGCCGGATGTGATCGCGGCATCGACGGTGAATGCGGCGATGGCGCTGCGGCGTCCTGAGCTCGGCAGCCTCAAGCCGGGCAGCGTCGGCGACGCCACGTTGATCTCGGTGCGGCAAGGCCAGTTCGACTACGAGGACGTCGTCGGCGAGCACCTGATCGGCGATCGCAAGATCGTGTCCGAAGGCGTCGTCATCGGCGGCCGCTGGTGGCATCCGAATTGACGGCGCTCATGGACCGGGAGCGCCGTCGAGAGACGCATCGTCAATCGCGTCCCGCCTCCATGATGGCCTTGGCGAGCCGCGCCGGGTCCGAGAAGCACAGCTCGTGGCTTCCCGGCACCTGCACCAAGCGGAACAGGCCGAGCTTCTCCGACAGGCGCGGATGCCAGCCATGGCTGTGCGGCATCGCGGTATCCTCGGTGCAGTTGATGTAGGATTTGGCCAGCGGCATCTCGGCCGGATTGCTCTTGAGCGCGATCTTGTCGCTGAAGGTCGCCAGCGGATGCGGATTGAGCACGTCATAAGCGCGCTGCGCCGTCTCCAGATCGGCATCGTTGATGAAGGCCTCGCGCCAGATCGGGAAGGGCAGCACCACCGAGCCGTCGCCGCGCTCGGCCGCGATGGCGTCGAATAGTCCGACATAATGCGGCGGCACCATGTCGTTGAGGCATTCGCCGTCATTGGGCACGAAGGCATTCCAGTAGACCAGGCGGCGGATGCGCTCCGGCGCGAGGTCGGCAACGCCAGTGATGACCATGCCGCCATAGGAATGGCCGAGCAGGATGACGTCCTTCAGATTATTCTCGGCCAGGTAGTCCGCGATCGATTGGATCGCTTCCTTCAACCCGGTCGTCTTGGCATCGCCCGGACGGTTGCCCTTGATGGTGGGGGTATGGACCTGATGGCCGGCGGCGCGGATCGGCGCGGCGACCGGCTCGAGCTCGGCGCCTGTATGCCAGGCGCCATGGACGAGAACGTAGGTCGACATATTGTGGCTCCTCCCGAGGGTGTGGTTAGATCGGCGCAGCGTCGCCGCACGGCAAGTGTGGACCGGCGACCGATTTGCCGCTTGGCTGGAAGTGAACCGTATTGGTCTCGGAGTGAACCGATGCAGCAGATCGAGCGTCCCGTTCCGTCACGCCACTCGGCCTGGAATACGGTGGGCGTACGGCCTCACGAGCAATTCGCCTATTATCGCGAGGCAATCTGCCAGGCTTTCATGAATCTGACGCCGGAGCCGGCGGCCGCCGCCGCCTTTCCCGCCAGCGTCGAGCATGTCCGTCTCGGTGATGCCGCGATCAACCGCGTCAGCTTCCCTGAGCATTTGGTGCGCCGTTCCGCGGCCGACATTGCGGCGTCCGATCGCAGCTGCTTCTACCTCAACCTGAAGCTGGCCGGCCGCTGCCGCATCCAGCAGGACGGTCGCGAGATCAGCCTGTCGCCCGGACAGGTCGGCATCTTCGACAGCGACCGCCAGTTCGCGCTCCTGCACGATCGTGGTCCGCAGCTGCGCGTCGCCTCGTTCTGGGTGCCGGCAGAAGCCTTGCGTGAACGGCTGCCGGCTTCGTTCGACGTCGTTGCGGCACGCCTCTCGGACGATCCCGTCGTCGGCCACCTCATTGTCGAGACCGCGCGCACGCTCAGCGAGGGCGCGCTGCAGATGGGCGAGGACGAAGGTGTGCGGCTGTTCCGGGCGCTGATCGAATTGGTTGCCGTGAGCCTGTCGCGAAGCAGCCGCCTGCACGCAGCTGAAGCCGAGAGTCTCGCCGATGCAACCACGCTGGCGGTGAAACGTGCCATCCACCGGCGGCTCCGCCAGCCGGGACTTGCGGTCGCAGACGTCGCCGCCGCCGTCGGCATCAGCGAGCGCTACGTGCACAAGCTGCTGGCGCGATCGGGCTCCAGCTTCACCGACTACGTCATCGACCATCGTCTCGACGGCGCGGCCAGGGATCTCAGGACTCCCGCGATGGCGGAGCGCGCGATCGGCGCCATCGCGTTCGATTGGGGTTTTTCGGACCTCTCCCACTTCACCCGCCGCTTCAAGCAGCGCTTCGGCTGCCGGCCGCGCGACTGGCGCGCGCGGTGAGAGAAACTGCGCGGCGACTCGCTCGATGAGCCCCCTCTCCCCGTTCTTACGGGGAGAGGGTTGGGGTGAGGGGCTGCTTCCGCGAATACGGTGAGAGACGGACCTGTGGAGAGTCCCCCTCACCCGATCGCTACGCGATCGACCTCTCCCCGCAAGCGGGGCGAGGTGGAGCGCCTCACAGCGACCGCGCGATCAGGAGCTTCATGATCTCGTTGGTGCCGCCATAGATCTTCTGGATGCGGGAATCGATGAAGATGCGCGAGATCGGGTATTCCTGCATGTAGCCGTAGCCGCCGAATAGCTGCAGGCATTCGTCGGCGGTCTCGACCTGCTTCTCCGAGCACCAATATTTCGCCATCGATGCCGTCACGGTATCGAGGTCCTTGGCGACCAGGCGCTCGATGCACCAATCGACGAAGACGCGTGCGATCATCGCCTCGGTCTTGCGCTCGGCCAGCGTGAAGGCGGTGTTTTGGAAATCCATCAGCGGCTTGCCGAACGCCTTCCGCTCCTTGGTGTAGTCGGTGGTGAGCTTGACCGCGCGCTCCATCGAGGCGACGGCGCCGACCGCGAGCGCAAGGCGTTCCTGCGGCAATTGCTGCATCAACTGGACAAAACCCTGGCCCTCCTCCTTGCCGAGCAGGTTTTCCGGCGGCACGGTCACGTTGTCGAAAAACAGCTCCGAGGTGTCGGAGGCGTGCAGGCCGATCTTGTCGAGGTTGCGCCCGCGCTTGTAGCCGTCCGCGCCCGCGGTCTCGACCACGATCAGCGAAATGCCTTTGGCGCCTAGCTCGCCGGTGCGCGCGACCACGATGACGAGGTCGGCGGCCTGGCCGTTGGTGATGAACGTCTTCTGGCCGTTGATGACGTAGGAATTGCCCTGCTTCTTCGCCGTGGTTTTCACGGCTTGCAGATCGGAGCCGGTGCCGGGCTCGGTCATGGCGATGGCGCCGACCATCTCGCCGGACGCCATCTTCGGCAGCCAGCGTTTCTTCTGCTCCTCCGAGCCGTAGTTGAGGATGTAATGCGCGACGATGGCGCTGTGCACGGAGACGCCGGTGGTCAGCTCCGGCACCGTGCTTTCGAGATCGTCGAGCACGGCGGCGTCATAGGCGAAGGTCGCGCCCAGGCCGCCATATTCCTCCGGCACGCTCGCCAGCAGCGCGCCCATCTCGCCGAGCCCGCGCCAGGCGAAGCGGTCGACCATCTTCTGCTCACGCCACTTCTCGGCATGCGGCGCCAGGTCCTTGGCGAGATATTTGCGGAACTGGTCGCGGAAGACGTCGAGGTCTTCGGTCATCCAGGACGATCGATAATGCATCAGCGCCTCGCTCTCAGACAATCAGGCCGCCGCCGGCGACGACCACCTGACCACTGATATAATTGGATTCCGGACTGCAGAACCGATAGACGGCGTCGGCCGCCTCTTCCGGCGTACCGCCGCGGCCGAGCGGGATCATGCGCGACATGGCTTCCAGCATGTGCGGCTGCACGCCGACCTTGATGTCCCGGCCGGCGACGTCGATGGTCTTCTGCTGCGCCTCGATCGGCTGGGTCAGGCGGGTGTTGATGAGGCCGAAGGCGACGCAATTGACGTTGACCTTGTAGCGGCCCCATTCCTTGCACATGGTTCGGGTCAAGCCGATCAGCGAGGCCTTGGCCGAGGAATAGCTGGCCTGCCCGGCATTGCCGTAGAGACCTGCGATGGAGGAGATGTTCACGACCTTGCGGAACACCTCGCGTCCCTCTTCGGCCTCCTTCTTGGAGAAGACGCGGATCGGCTCGGCGGCCGCGCGCAGGATCCGGAACGGCGCGACGAGGTGGACGTCGAGCATGGCCTGGAACTGCTCGTCGGTCATCTTCTGGATGGTGGAGTCCCAGGTATAGCCGGCATTGTTGACGATGATGTCGAGCCCGCCGAACTTGTCCAGCGCGGCGCCGACGAAGCGATCGGCGAAGCCCGCCTCGGCGACGCTGCCGTTCACGGCAGTGGCATTGCCGCCGAGTGCCTCGATCTCCGCGACCACGGCGTTGCCGGGCTCGGCATCGAGGTCGTTGACGACCACCCTGGCGCCTTCGCGCGCCAGCTTGAGCGCGATCGCGCGTCCGATGCCCCGGCCTGAGCCGGTGACGAGCGCGACCTTTCCCTGCAGTTTTGTCATTTGAATGAGTCCTCTTGCTGTCACAGCGCGACGACGGCGCTGCCTTCGAGCTTGACCTCGCCGCGATCGTCCTTGGTGGTGAGCGCGAGCCTTGCGCGACGCTCGCCGTCCTTGACGAAGAGCTCGGTCACGGTGCCTTCGCAAGTGAGCTTGGCGCCGAGCTGAGTGATCGAGACGAACCGGGTCGCAAAGCTGCGGAGCTTCGACGGCGGCACTACATCCGTCAGCGCCTGCCCAAGACAGGCCATCACCAGCATGCCGTGGGCGAACACATCGGGAAATCCGGCGGCCTTGGCGAAGTCGATGTCGACGTGGATCGGATTATGATCGCCCGATGCGCCGCAATAGAGCGCGAGCGTGTGGCGGGTGATCGGCGGAAAGACCTTGTGGACGATGCGCTCGCCGGCCTTGATGTCTCCGGATGCCGTCATGACGCCGCCTCGTTGCGCACGACGATGGTGCGCGCGGTATCGGCGACATGCACGCCGTCCTGATTGGTCACCTCGCATCGGATGCCGATCAGCGTCATCGCGCCGCCCTTCTTGTCCGTTACGCTGGTTACGCGCGGCCGAAACGTTAGGGTGTCGCCGACCAGAACCGGCGCGTGATAGGCGAAGCTTTGCTCACCATGCAGCACGCGGGACAGATTGATGCCGAGCGCGCTGAACATTTCGAAGGGATCGTCGATGTCCATCATCTCCAGGCAGAACAGATAGGTCGGCGGCACCGGCATGCCGGTGAACCCGGCCGCCCGGGCAGCATCCGCATTGCGGTAGACCGGATTCTGTTCACCCAGCGTGTTGAGGAAGTAGCGGAGACGGCCGGGCTCCACGCGCGCGGTGACCGGCGTGAAGCTGCGCCCTACGGCGGACTGGTCGACCATGGCCGATATCAGTGCCGCTTGTAGAGCGTGACGACGCAGGCGCCGCCGAGGCCAAGATTGTGCTGAAGTGCGACCTTGGCACCCTCGACCTGCGTGGCGCCGGCGGTGCCGCGCAGCTGCCGCGTCAGCTCGTAGCACTGCGCAAGCCCGGTGGCGCCGAGCGGATGTCCCTTGGACAGCAATCCGCCGGACGGATTGGTCACGATCCGGCCGCCATAGGTATTGTCGCCGTCATTGATGAACTTGCCGGCTTCACCCTCGCCGCAGAGGCCGAGCGCCTCGTAGGTGATGAGCTCGTTATGAGCAAAGCAGTCGTGCAGCTCCACCACGTCGAGATCGCCGGGGCCGATGCCGGCGCTCTCATAAACCCGGCTGGCAGCCTCTTTTGCCATGTCGTAGCCGACCAGCTGCATCATGTCGCCGGCCTTGAAGGTCGAGGGCGTATCGGTGGTCATGGCCTGCGCCGCGATGCGTACTTCTTTGCCGATGCCATGCTTGTCCGCAAACCGCTCGGAGACCAGCACGGCGGCGGCGCCGCCGCAGGTCGGCGGGCAGGCCATCAGGCGCGTCATGACGCCGGGCCAGATCACCTGGTCGTTCATCACGTCGTCCGCCGTGACTTCCTTGCGGAAAAGCGCGAGCGGATTGTTCTTCGCATGTCGGCTCGCCTTGGCGCGCACCTTGGCGAAGGCGTCGAGCGGCGTGCCGTATTTCTTCATGTGGCTGAGCCCGGCGCCGCCGAAATAGCGCAACGCCAGCGGAATGCCGGGGGCGTCGATCAGCTGGTCCGCAGCCGCGTCGAACTCCTCGAACGCGCTCGGGCGATCGGCATAGACGCTGCCGAGCGCGCCGGGCTTCATCTGCTCGAAGCCGACCGCCAGCACGCAATCCAGCGCCCCGCTTGCGATCATTTGCCGCGCCATGAATAGCGCGGTCGATCCGGTCGAGCAATTGTTGTTGACGTTGACGATGGGGATGCCGGTCATCCCGACGGGGTAGAGCGCGCGCTGCCCGCAGGTGGAATCGCCATAGACGTATCCGACATAGGCCTGCTCGATCTTCTCGTAGCCGAGGCCGGCATCGGCGAGCGCGAGCTTGACGGCTTCCGTTCCCATCTCGTGATAGGGGGCGCTGGCGCCCGGCTTGGCGAACGGAATCATGCCGACCCCGGCGACGACCACGTCAGACATCGCTTCCTCCCAATAAATTACCCGTTGGACTTTTTCTTACCCGTGGGTAACATATCGTCCGATTTCCACCAGAGTCAACCGATCGGCCATGGATTCAGCGCCGCCCGCTCCGCCGTCATCGCCTTCGCCCTGGCTGCCGTTCGAGAGCCGGCGCCGCGCCCGCGACGAGAAGCGCGAGGCGGTGCTGCGCGCCGCCGTGCAGCTGTTCCTGGAGCAGGGCTATCATCGCGCAACGCTGAACGAGGTTGCGGACCGGCTGAACATCACCAAGCCCGCGCTGTACAATTACTTCCGGGGCAAGGACGAGATCCTGTT
Source organism: Bradyrhizobium sp. SUTN9-2 (assembly GCF_003122645.1). NCBI lineage: Bacteria > Pseudomonadati > Pseudomonadota > Alphaproteobacteria > Hyphomicrobiales > Nitrobacteraceae > Bradyrhizobium > Bradyrhizobium sp. SUTN9-2. Next base: position 231,151 of record NZ_LAXE01000001.1, on the reverse strand, counting down.
CGAATGCTGGTCGATGGGCGCCGAACTCGTCGACGGCGTGATCACGGAGATCAACGCCGGCGGCGGTTCGGGTCTCGCCAAGCTGCGCAAGCTGGTGCACGCCTATGCCGAACTGATGGCGACCGATTTCGGCGCGAGCCTGGTGCGTTTCGATTTGCGCGATCTGGCCGAGCGGAACGCCGGTGTCGCACGCGCCGCCAAGAGGCGGATCGACGCCACCTTCCGGCGATACATTACTGCAGGCATTGCTGACGGTTCGATCAGGCCTTGCGATCCCAAGCTTGCAGCCTTCGCGATCGCGGGTTCGCTCAATTGGATCGGCCATTGGTATCGACGGGAGGGCAAGCTGTCGCCGACCGCGATCGCCGACGAGTTCACGGTGCGGCTGACGGACGGCCTGGCGGCCGAGGTTCGGCTGCAAATGACAAAGAAGACGCCGAGGGCGCCGCAAGGGCGCAACTCAGGACGCAAAGCAACAGGGAAGAAACGCACGGGAGGAGAGACGGGATGAACATCACGCACGGCCTGCGCAGGGCGCTGCAGATCAATCCGAATGGGCTGGCGACCGTTTATGGCCAGCGGCGGCGCAGCTGGGGCGAGCTCGGCGAGCGCGTTACAAGGCTGGCCGGCGGCCTGCGCACGCGCGGCGTCAGGGACGGCGACCGTGTTGCGGTGCTGTCCTTCAACTCGGACCGCTATCTCGAGCTCTATCTGGCGACCGGCTGGGCGGGAGGCGTGATCGTGCCGCTCAACATCCGCTGGAGCGCGCTGGAAAACGAGGATGCGCTGCGCGACTGCCGCGCGTCCGTTCTGCTGGTCGACAAGGCCTTTGCGCAGGTCGGCGCGCAGCTCGCCGGCGCCATTCCGGGGCTGAAGCTGATCTATGCCGACGATGGCGAGGCGCCGGCGGGGATGGAGAGCTACGAGAATCTTGTCGCGGGAAGTGCCCCCGTTGCTGATGCCATGCGCAAAAGCGACGATCTCGCCGGCATCTTTTACACCGGCGGCACCACCGGCCGTTCCAAAGGCGTAATGCTCAGTCACCAGAATCTGATGGCCAATGCGCTCAACGCACTCGGCGAAGGCCTGTTTCCGGCAAGCGCGATCTATCTGCATGCGGCTCCGATGTTTCACCTTGCCAACGGGGCGGCGATGTATTCGCTGCTGCTCTCCGGCGGCTCGAACGTGATCGTTCAGGGCTTCACGCCCGAAGGCGTGATGGCTGCGATGCAGAACGAGCGCGTCACAGACGTGCTGCTGGTGCCCACGATGATCCAGATGTTCGTCGATCACCCCGCGATCGGCAAATACGACCTGTCGTCCCTGAAGAACATCATCTACGGGGCCTCGCCGATCAGCGAGGCGGTGCTCGATCGTGCCGCGCGCGCACTGCCGCATGTCCGTTTCACGCAGGCCTATGGCATGACCGAATTGTCGCCGATCGCGACGCTGCTGCATCCCGACGAGCACATCGGGGAGGGACGCAAGAAGGGGCGCCATCGCGGCGCAGGCCGTGCCGCGCTCGGTTGCGAGGTGCGGATCGTCGACGAGAACGACCAGCCGCTGCCGGCGGGCGCCGTCGGCGAGATCGTGGTGCGCGGCGACACCGTGATGATGGGCTATTGGGAGCGGCCGGAGGAGACCGCGCGCGCCGTCGTCGACGGCTGGATGCACACGGGCGATGGCGGCTACATGGACGAGGACGGGTTCATCTATGTCGTCGACCGGGTGAAAGACATGATCATCTCGGGCGGGGAGAATGTGTACTCGGTCGAGGTCGAGAACGCGCTGGCGCAGCATCCGTCGGTGCTGCAATGCGCCGTGATCGGAATTCCCAATGAGCAATGGGGAGAGCAGGTCCATGCCGTCGTGGTCAAACGCAGCGGCGTAGAGGTTTCGACCGGCGAGCTGATCGAGTTCACGAAGACGTTGATTGCCGGCTACAAATGTCCGCGCAGCATCGAGATCACCGAGACGCCGCTGCCGTTGTCCGGTGCCGGCAAGGTGCTGAAGCGCGAGCTGCGCAGGCCGTTCTGGGAGGGGCGGGAACGGCGGGTCAGCTGACGGCTCCCGCGCGTTACGGCCTGCGCGCCGAGGACGCGCGAAGATTGATGTTTTCCAGATCGTGGTCGCGCGGATACGCCCACCGGGATCGCCATGAACTGTGTTTTCAGGCTGCGTCCGATCTAGCCATGAGCCGTCTTGCCGCCGTCGATCACGAACTGGCCGCCGGTCGTGTAGGGATGATCGTCGGAGGCCAGCACCAGCGCAAAAGCCGCGATCTCCTCAGGCGCTGCCACGCGCTGTAACCCCGGGACGTTGGATTTGGCCCATTGCGCGATGCCGATATGCCAGGCCGCATCGGGCAGGCCCTCCATGCCGGCGAGCCGGCGGATCATCGGGGTGTCCGTGGTGCCGGGGATCAAGGTGTTGATGCGGATGCCATGCTTTGCGTAGTCGAGTGCCGCGGCCTGCACCAGGCCGACCAGTCCCCGCTTGGCAGCCGAATAGGCCGAGCGCTTGGCCGACGTCGCAATGGCGTTGGACGAGGAGGTGACGACGATCGATCCGCCTTTCTCCAGCATGTGCGGGATTTGATATTTCATCGACAGGAACACGCCGCGCAGATCCGTGCCGATCACGTCGTCGAATTCGGCCGCGCTAAATTCATGCAGCGGCTTCTCGATTGAGATGCCGGCATTGTTGAAGGCGACGTCGAGCCGCCCGTAGCGCGCGATCGTCGTATCGACCAGCGCCTTCACCTCGGATTCGTGGCGCAGGTCGGCGCGAACGAAGACGGCCTCGCCGCCGGACTCGCGCACCTCGGTCTCCACCTGCTTGCCACGGTCGGTGTTACGCCCGCAAAAGGCGACGCGGCCGCCCTCGGCGGCGAACATCAGCGTTGCGGCCCGCCCGATTCCGGAGGTGCCGCCCGTGACGATGACGACCTTGCCCGCGAACCTTTGCTTGCCGCTCGGCTTTTGCTGCGGCAGCGCCGCGCCCTGGCCGAGCGCCACGCCGCCGGCGAGGCCGCCGACGGCACCTGCGAGCATGCCGAGGGCCGCGCCCCCGACCAGATGACGCCGCTTTACGGGATGGCTCGCGGTGATATTCTGCATTTCGGTCATTTCGAACTCCGGTCCGCTCAATCTGAACAGTGTTAAGATAGATATGCTGCAATCTGAACAGTGTCAAGTTACATGAAGAAACGGCCCCCCGCCGCCAAGCGCAGCACCGCTCCGACCCAGGCAAAGCCGGAGGTCGGATACCATCACGGCGAATTGCAGGAGGCGCTGATCGCCGCGAGCGAAGCCATTCTCGCCGAGCAGGGTGCGGAAGCCTTCACGCTGCGCGAAGCCGCACGCCGCGCCGGCGTTTCGCCGGCCGCGCCGTCGCATCATTTCGGCAACGCCCAGGGCCTTCTCACCGAAGTGGCGATCCGCGGCTACGACGCGCTTGCCGGCGCCTTGCGCGAGGCGGCCTCCGGCAAGCAGGGCGTCCGCGACAAGCTCCACGCCCAGGGACTTGCTTATGTCGATTATGCGTTGAGGCATCCCGGCCGTTTCCAGATGATGTTTGCCAACAAGCGGCTGGTTGCCGACGATGCGCGCCTGAAGCAGGCGAGCAGGGCCGCCGGCCATGCGTTCGAGGTCGTCGTCGCCGAGCTGACCGGCGGCACCGCGAAGGAGGCGAAGACGGCGGCTGCGGCGGCCTGGTCCACCGTTCACGGCTTTGCCAAGCTTGCGCTCGAGGAGAAATTTGGCTCTGTGAACAATGAGGCCGGACGCCGCGAGATCATGATGACGCTCGATCAGGTCCTGAACTATCTCTGGCCCGCGAGCGGCACGCGCCAATAGAGCATGATCCGGAAAAGTGCGAAGCGGTTTTCCGGAAAGATCATGCGCGAACAACAACCTGAAGCGCGATGACGTTCATCCAGATCTCATCGCGCTTTAGATGCAAATCGAGGCGGTCATGACGGGCAAGACGACAGAGCTCAAGTTCGACATCGAGCGCATCGGCACGGTCTCGGCGATCCTGACGCAGCCGACCCACGCGCGCGCCTGCTACGTCCTGGCGCACGGCGCCGGCGCAGACATGCGGCATTCCTTCATGGAGAAGGTTGCAGCCGGCCTTGCCGAACGCGGCATTGCGACGTTCCGCTTCAATTTTCCCTACATGGAAGCGAAGAAGGGACGTCCTGACCCGCCCGCAATCGCACACGCGAGCGTGCGCGCCGCGGTCGCGGAGGCGGGGCGGCTCTGCCTCGGGCTGAAGCTCGTTGCCGGTGGAAAATCATTCGGCGGCCGCATGACCTCGCAGGCGCAGTCGAAGTCGCCGCTCCCCGATGTCAAAGGGCTGGCCTTCCTCGGCTTTCCCCTCCATGCTGCCAAGAAGCCGTCGAGCGAGCGCGCCGAGCACCTCGCTGCAATCGCGATTCCCATGCTGTTCCTGCAAGGCACACGCGATGAGCTTGCCGATCTTGCCCATCTCGAGCCCGTCATCGAGCGGCTCGGGCGTAAGGCGACGCTGCATGAGGTTGCAGGCGGCGACCATTCCTTTGCGGTGCTCAAGAAATCCGGCCGTAGCAATGACGAGGCGCTCAACGAGGTGCTGGACACGCTCGCGGCCTGGATCGATGCGCTCGCCTGAGGCTCACGCGGAATAAAGCCCCTTGTCGCGCGCCTTCTGGATCGCGAGCGCGGCGATCAGGTCGAGCGTCGGCGTGGACAGGCCGGCGGTGCGCGCGAAGGCCTGGGGCGCCTTCACCAGCACGTCGATTTCCATGGCGCGGCCGAGCTCGTAATCCTGCAGCAGCGACGGCTTGTGGTTGGGCGCGGGGCCGCTGCGGCTGGCACGCTTGACCTCGGGAATGAAGTATTGGGCGATCTCGTTGGCCTCGTTCAGCATGCGCGGAATCACCTCCGTGAAGGCGGGGTCGTCGCGCACGCCGCGCGCGGTCTGGCCGGTGAGCAGGCACAGCACCGACAGCGACATGTTGGTCAGCAGCTTTGACCAGATCGCCTCGCGGATCTCGGCGACCGGCGGCGATTCCAGCCGCGCATCGTTGAAGACGCCGCGCAGTTTCGTGATCCGCTCGCAATTGCGGTCGTCGCATTCGCCGATCAGGAGGCGGTTGCGGTCCGGCGTCAGGTTCTGCACCACGCCGGGCGCGATCACCTCGTTGGAGGAGAAGATCACGCCGCCGATGATCCGCTCCTTCGGGATGCAGGCGCGCAGGCGCCCGCCGGGATCGAGGAATGAAATGTCGGGCGGTGTCGGGTGCCGCGGCGGCAGGCCGATACCGTACCACCAGGGAATGCCGTTCTGCGCGAACACGATCGCGGTGTCGTCCTGGAGCAGCGGCTTGATGCTGGAAACCAGCCCCTGAAGCGCCGTCGCCTTCAAGGTCGAGATCACGACGTCCTGCGGGCCGAGCTGAGCCGGATCGCCTGACGCGTTCACCTTGGCGCCGACCTCGGAATCGCCGACGCGCAGCTTGAGGCCGTTGGCGCGGGCCGCCTCCAGATGCGCCCCCCGCATCACGCAACTGACCTCATGGCCGGCGCGCGCCAGCCGTACCGCAATGTGGCTGCCGACGGCGCCTGCGCCGAAAATGCAGATGCGCATGTTGATATCCCGTGTCCATCCCGTGGTGTCGCCCGGCGCCAGCATGACACAAGCCGCCATGCGATGGACGCGGCCACCCTACGCCGGAAAGATATGGATCAGGGCAGGCGCGCTCAGCCATAGTGTGCGGCAAACAACCGGAGGACCGCCGATGAGTACCAGCCCCGTCCTGTGGAGCCTCGATGAACGCGGGGTTGCGACCGTCACGTTGAACCGGCCGGAGGTCAACAACGCCTATGACGGCGCGCTGATCTCAGGCGTGCTCGCGGCCATGGACGACCTCGGCAGCAAGCTCAATTTGCGCGTCGTCGTGCTCCGGGGCAACGGCAAGCACTTCCAGGCCGGCGCCGACCTCAAATGGATCAACAGTGTGCGTCCGCAATCGGCTGAGGCGAACGAGGCGGCCTCGCGGGCGACGTTCGAAGCCGTGCAGCGGCTCAACACGTTGCCGATCCCCACCGTCGCGCTGGTGCAGGGCGGCTGTTTCGGGGGCGGTACCGGCGTCATCGCGGCTTGCGATGTCGTGATTGCCGCCGACAACGCCCTGTTCTCGATCACCGAGGTGCGCTGGGGCCTGACCGCCGCGATCATCGTCCCGCAGCTCTGCGATGCCATTAGTGTACGGCAAGTCCGCCGCTACGCGCTGACCGGCGAGCGCTTCGGCGCCGAAGACGCCCGCCGCATCGGCCTCGTCCACGAGGTGGTGCCGCTCGCCGATCTCGAGGCCGCAGGCGCCAAGGTGGTCGAGCAGCTGCTCGCCAACGGACCGGAGGCCATGGCCGAGACCAAGCGGCTTGCGCTGGAGAGCTCGTTCGGCGGCATGGCCGTGAACGATGCCGCTTACACCCGGCTCGTGCGATTGCACTCGCTCAAGCGCCAGAGCGCCGAGGCGGCGGAGGGACTGGCCTCCTTCGCCGAGAAGCGGGCGGCGAATTGGGGCAGTGGCAAAGGTTAGGCGTCAGCAGCCGCGGCAGATGTTGTTGATGCTGCGATAGACCGCGTCATCGTCCTGCCGCAACTGGCGCAGCGTGTCGAGCGTCGTGCTCTCAGCCGCCGGCGTGGCCGGCTTGCGCTTAGCCGACAGGTCTTCCTCCTGCCGCTTGTAGCAGGCCTCGCGATCGGGCTTGGCGGGGATGAAGCGGCAGTTTTGCTCCACGGCCGAGGCGGGAACGGCCGAGATCGCGAGGGCGATAGAAGCGGCGAAGCAGGACCTGACGATGATCGAATCCATGCCTGCACTTGTCTCAGGTCCACCGTTAGCGAGCAACCGCGATCTTGCGGGCATGAGGACCGCCGGCTAAGCCGTGATCCAGTTCGAACCAGATTCCGGGAAGGAACGCGCCATGTGGGCCACGACGATCGACGAACCGGCGCGCAAAGTGCCGCTCTATGGCGAATATGAAGTCGTCGTGCTCGGCGGCGGGCCGGCCGGCATCGTGTCGGCGGCCGCAGCGGCGCGCGCGGGCCGGAAGACGCTGCTGATCGAGCGCTACGGCTTTCTCGGCGGCATGGGCACCGCGGCCGGCGTCACCAATTTCTGCGGCCTGCACGGCAATGTCCATGGCGAGCACCGGCGGCTGGTGCAGGGTCTGGCCTCGGAGCTGCTGGCGCGGATCGATCGCTTGAACGGCCTCAACGCGCCGCATCTGATCCTCGGCAAGGTGTTTGCCCAGGCCTATGACACCGCCGCCTACAAGATCGCGGCCGACGCGCTGCTCGCCAGCCACGGGGTGAATATCCTGTTCCACGCGCTTGGCGCCGGCGTCGTCATGGCTGATGAGCGCCGCATCGACGCGATGCTGGTTGAAACCAAGGCCGGCCGGCAGGCGGTGCGCGCGGAGATCTTCATCGACTGCTCCGGCGACGGCGATCTCGCCGTGTGGGCCGGCGCGCCGTTCGAGATCGGCGACGAGCATGGCCATCCGCTCTACCCCTCGATGATGCTCCGTCTCAACGGCATCGATCCCGCAAAGGCCGGCGAGGCCTGGCGCACCATTCCGCAATTGATGGAAAAGGCCGTCGCGGCCGGCACGCACAGGTTTCCGCGCAGAAGCGCGATCGTGCGGCCACAGAAATCCGGCATCGAATGGCGGGTGAACTTTACGCAGGTGGCGCGCGAGGACGGCCATGCCATCAACGGCATCGAGCCCGACGATCTCACCCGCGGCGAGATCGAGGGCCGCAAGCAGGCGCTCGCTGCGTACGAATTCCTGCGCAGCGCGGTGCCCGGATTTGAGAAGTCCTACATTGTCGACCTGCCGCCACAGCTCGGCATCCGCGAGACCCGCCGCATCAAGGGTGGCTACCAGCTCAGCGGCGAGGACGTGCTCGGCTGCGCCTCGTTCGCGGACTCCATCGGCGTCAACGGCTGGCCGATCGAGGCCCATGTGCCCGGCGACGTCGTCTTCACCTTCCCGCCGATCCCGGAATCGCGCGGCTATAACGAGCTGCCTTATCGGATGCTGGTCCCTGAGGGCGTCGACAATCTCCTGGTCGCCGGCCGCTGCGCCTCGATGACCCACGAGGGCCAGTCGGCCGCCCGGGTCTCCGGTGCCTGCTTCGCGATGGGTGAGGCCGCCGGTTCCGCCGCCGCGCTGGCGCTGTCCGGAAACCGGATTCCACGCGAAATCCCCATTGAAAAGTTGCAGGAAACGTTGAAACAACAGGGCGCCTTCATCGGACGGGACCAGGCGGTGCCCGAAGGCCTGTAAACGCACTGCAAGACAAAGCGGAGGAAACGGGATGATCGGGATTGCGCGGCTCGCGGTAGGGGGCCTGATGGCGATCATGGCTATGGGCACGGCACGGGCCGAGGATCCGCTGAAAGCCAGGATCGGCGTGCTCCGCCTGTCTTCGTCGGCGCCGGTCTTCATCGCGCAGGACAAGGGTTATTTCCGTGAGGCCGGCTTGGAGGTCGAGCTGAAATTCTTCGACGCGGCGCAGCCGATTGCGGTCGCCACCACCTCGGGCGACGTCGATTTCGGCGTCACCGCCTTCACCGCCGGGCTCTACAATCTCGGAGGCAAGGGCACGCTGAAGGTGATCGGCGGCATGAGCCGCGAGAAGCCCGGCTACCCCCTGATCGGCTATTTCGCCAGCAACAATGCCTATGCGAGCGGCCTGAAGACGCCGAAGGACCTCGCCGGCAAGCGTGTGGCGATGACGCAGGTCGGATCGAGCTTCCATTATTCGCTCGGCCTGCTCGCCGACAAATACGGCTTCAAGCTGGCGGACGTAAAGATCGTGCCGCTGCAATCGCTGTCGAATGCCGCCGCCGCGCTCAAGGGCGAGACCGTCGATGCCGCGTTGCTGCCGATCTCGACTGCGCGAAAGCTGATGGACGAGGGCGGCGCGAAATTCCTGGGCTGGGTCGGTGACGAGACGCCGTGGCAGCTGGGCGCGGTATTCGCCGCGCCGAAGACGCTGGCCAACAAGGCGCTGGTGACGAAATTCCTCGGCGTGCTTGCAAAGGCCGACCGCGAATATCACGACGTCATCCTCACCGCGATGAAAGACGGTGTCGCCCCGATCAACGACAAGACTAGGCCGCTGCTGGAGATCATCGCGAAGTACACCAACCTGCCGGTCGAGCAGGTGGTCGGCAACTGCGCCTACATCGATCCCGACGGCAAGCTCGACGTGAAGAACGTCGACAACCAGATCAAATGGCTGCAGGAGCAGGGCTTCGTCGACAAGGGCTTTGATGCGGAAGCGATCATCGCCAAGGAATTCGTGAAGGCGGATTGATGTTGAAGATGCAGTCTCTCGCCGCGAGCTATCTGCCACCCTCCCCTGGAGGGGGAGGGTCGATCGCACCGGCGATGCGCAGCATCGTCCGGAGCGAGCGGGGCGGGGTGAGCCACGGCGGTGGTCTGTCCCTTGTTCACGTTAGTATCCGCGGCGCATTTTATCGGCGATTGTCATCAGTATCATCGCCGATGGACTGTCACCCCGCCCCGGTTCGCATTTCGCTTCGTTCAATACGACATAGCCGAAGCTTGGCTTCGGCGTTCTCAGGGACGGCCGCCATGGGCGGCCTATGCCCTCCCCCTCCAGGGGAGGGTGAAGAGCGCGCACACCAGCCCGAGCAGAAACGGTGCGCCTCATGGACCTGATCGCCAGCCACATCACCCATCGCTTCGGCGATCTCGCCGTGCTCGACGATGTCTCTTTCACCGTCGGTGCCGGGGAGGTGGTGGCGATCGTCGGGCCCTCCGGCTGCGGCAAGAGCACTCTGCTGTCGATCCTCGGCGGGTTGCTGCAGCCGACCTCCGGCGCGCCCGAGCTGCGCGGCGCGCCGCCGGCGGACAGTCTCAATCCGCTGACCTTCGTGTTCCAGGACTTTGCGCTGCTGCCCTGGGCGACGGTGGAGGAGAATGTCGAATTCCCGCTGCTGCACACCCAGCTCTCGGCCGCGCAGCGCCGCGCGCTGGTCGAGGATGCGCTGCGCCGCACCGGCCTCACCGATTTTCGCCAGACCTATCCAAAGCAGCTCTCCGGCGGCATGCGCCAGCGCGTCGGCATCTCGCGCGCGCTTGCGGTGAGGCCCGCGATCCTCTTGATGGACGAACCGCTCTCGGCGCTGGATTCGCAGACCCGCGAGCTCTTGATGGAGGATTTCATCCGCCTGCTCGCAGATGGCGGCATGGGCGCGGTCTATGTGACCCACAATCTCGAAGAGGCCGTGCGGCTCGCCGATCGCATCGTGGTGCTGTCGCGCCGTCCCGGCCGCATCCGCGAGGTCGTCACCGTGCCGATGGCGCGGGCGACGCGCGGCGAAGCGGCGGCGCGCGAAAAGCTGCTGGTGCTGCAGAACCAGATCTGGTCGCTGATCCGCAACGAGGCGATCGATGCCGAGCGCGAGGTCCAGCATGCTTGACCGCGCAGCAACGGACACGGCCAAGAACGAAGCTACGCGGCCCGTCCGCTTCCGCGGCGCCGGTTTCGTGCCTGCCTCGAGCCGGTACGGCGGCTGGATCGCGCTCGCTTTGGTGATCGCGATCTGGCAGGCGGCGGGCAGCGCCGGCCTCGTCAATGCGCTGTTTCTGCCGACTCCTTCCGCAATTGTTCGCGCGATCTATCAGCTGGCCGTTTCCGGCGCACTCTGGCAGCATGTTTCGGCCTCGCTGCTGCGGATCGGCGTCGGCTGGCTGTTGGGAACGGCGGCCGGCATCGCCGTCGGTTTCGCCATCGGCCTGTCGCGTCTCGCGCGCAGCGTCGGCATCACCTTCATCTCGGCGCTGTTTCCGATCCCGAAGATCGCGCTGCTGCCGCTGCTCATTCTCTGGCTTGGTATCGGCGAAGAGCCGAAGATCGCGACCATTGCGCTGGGGGTATTCTTCTCGACCGCGATCTCGGTCTATAGCGGCGTCGATGCCGTGCCGCGCAACCTGATCCGCATGGCGCAGAGCTTCAACGTTCCGTTCGCCACCATCGTGCGCAAGGTGATCTGGCCGGGCGCGCTGCCGGCGATCCTTGCCGGCTTCCGCATCACCGCCTCCGTCGCGCTGCTGCTGGTCGTCAGCGCCGAGATGATCGGCGCCCAATACGGCATCGGCGCCTTCGTGCTTCAGGCCGGCAACCTGATGCAGACCGATCAGCTGCTCGCCGGCGTCGTGATCCTGTCGGCGTTTGGGCTGGCGGTCGGGAAGGTGATCGGCTGGCTGGAGATGCGGCTGTTGCACTGGCGCTAGATACGATCACCGGCGCCGTAGGGTGGGCAAAGCGAAGCGTGCCCACCATTCCTTCATGAGTCGCGAAGACGTGGGCACGGCGCAAGGGCGCCTTTGCCCACCCTACGAGACCGGCGACCGTCACGCGTTCCCGCGGTCTTCCCTGAACAGATCCAGCTTCTGCTGCACCGGCCGATCCGAGAAGCTGAACAGCACGGCGTCCTCATCCGCCTCGTGCGTCACCCAATGCCAGCTCGGCACCACGAACAGGTCGCGCGGGCCCCATTCGAACATTGTATCGCCGACGCGGCTCCGACCCTTACCCTCAATCGGGCAGAACACCGTCGCATCGGTCGAACGATAGCGCGCGGTGTTGAAACCCTTCGGCAGCAGCTGGATGAAGGTGCCAATCGTCGGCATCGCGAAATCGCCGGTCTCGGGGTTGCTGAACTTCAGCTTGAGGCCGTGGCAGGCGTCCCATTCCTGGCTCGTCCTGGCCTTCTCCAGCGCCTCGCGGGTGTAGGCATAGGGATAGCTGAAGATCGGCGAAGTCTTCGAGCTCCGCTTCACATCAACGGGCAAGAGGTTGTGGCCGTAGCGGGCAAAGCTGTCGCCCGCGGGCTTGGTGATCTTCTGCTGGTCTTCCTTCGCGCCTTCGGCAAAGGAGCAGTCGAAGAATTGCACCAGTGGAATGTCGAGGCCGTCGAGCCAGAACATCGGCTGATCGGTCTCGTTGGAATGATCGTGCCAGGTCATCGACGGCGTGATGATGAAGTCCCCGGGCTCCATCGCGGTGCGCTCGCCGTCCACCGTGGTGTGGGCGCCCCTGCCTTCGAGCACAAAGCGCAGCGCCGACTGGCTATGCCGGTGCGCAGGCGCGACGTCGCCGGGCACCACCATCTGCACGCCGGCATAGAGCGAGGTCGTGATCTTGGATTGCCCGCGCAGCCCCGGGTTCTCCAGCACCAGCACGCGCCGCTCGGCCTCCTTGGCGGTGATCAGCTTACCGGCCTCCGTCATGTAGTCTCGGATGACGTCGAACTTCCAGAGGTGTGGCCGGCAGGCGCTCTTCGGCTCCGGCGTGATCAGGTCGCTCATCACCGTCCACAGCGCGGTGAGATTCTCGCCGTCGATCTTCCGGTAGAACGCCTCGCGTTCCGGCGTCTTGGTCACGGCTTCCATGGTTGCTGCTCCCGATCGTTTGTTGATTGACAGTATACTGAGGATCTAGGTAGCGTCAACGTGACGGATGACATACAAGGTTGTCATTCCGGGGCGAAGGGCCGCGCAACGCGTGGCCCGGCGAGCCCGGAATCCATAACCACGATCGGGAGTATGGATTCCGGGCTCGACGCTGGCGCGTCGCCCCGGAATGACAAAAGCAGGGAGGTCTCAATGAAGCTGCACGGCTATTTCCGCTCCAGCGCCGCCTACCGCGTGCGGATCGCGCTGAACCTCAAGGGGCTCGGCGCCGAGCATCTGCCGCATCATTTGCGGAAGGGCGAGCAATGCGCCCCCAGCTATCTCGCCATCAACCCGCAGGGCCTGGTGCCGGCGCTGGAGGACGATGCGGGCGGAGTGCTGACGCAATCGGTCGCCATCATCGAATGGCTCGACGAGACCCATCCCAATCCGCCGCTGTTGCCGAAGGATCCGCTGCGCCGCGCCAAGGTGCGGGCGTTTGCGCTGGCGATCGCCTGCGACACCCATCCGGTGCAGAACCTGAAAGTGCTGGCGCGGCTGCGTGAGCTCGGCCTGCCCGAGGAGAAGGTCCAGGATTGGGCCGCCTGGGTCAACCGCGAGGGCCTGTCGGCCTGCGAGACGCTGATCAAGGACGAGAAGGGCCCATTCTGCTTCGGCAATGCGCCGACGCTGGCCGATCTCTGCCTCGTGCCGCAGCTCGGCAATGCGCGCCGCTTCGGCGTCGACGTCTCCGCCTATCCGCGCCTGCTCCAGGCCGAGGCCGCCGCCAAGGCGCTGCCGGCATTTGCCGATGCCGCGCCGGAGAAGCAGCCCGATGCCGAGTAAGCCGCCCCCTCCGATCACGATCGACGCAGTCTATGCCGCGCCGGGCTATCTGTTCCGGCGCATGCAGCAGATCGCCGTCTCGATCTTCATGGAGGAGTGCAAGGCGTTCGACCTCACGCCGGTGCAATATGCCGCGCTGGTCGCAATCCACACCCATCCCGGCATCGACGCGACGCGGCTGTCGGCGGTGATCGCCTTCGACCGCTCGACGCTCGGCAGTGTGATCGAACGTCTCCAGGCCAAGGCCTATATCGAGCGCAAGCCGGCACCCGAGGACAAGCGGATCAAGCTCCTGTACTTGACGAAGTCCGGCGCCGCGATCCTGCGCGAGATCATCCCCGCCGTCGAGCGCGCGCAAGGGCGGATGCTGGAGCCGCTCAAGCCCGCCGACCGCAAGGCGCTGATGGGCCTGCTGGCGCAGCTGGTCGATCTCAACAACGAGGCCTCCCGCGTGCCGCTGCGCGCGGAGGACGCGCTGGAGCATCTTGGGAAGGCTGGGTGAGGGGCTCCAGTTGTAGAGCGACACTGTCGCCCTCAATCTCGACTGTCATTCCCCGCGCAGGCGGGGAATCCAGTACCCCGCGGCGTCTCGATTCAACCGCTACCGTCTCGGAGTACTGGATCGCCCGGTCAAGCCGGGCGATGACAGCACGCCTCACATCCGCAGCAACGCCTGCCGATCGATCTTCCCCGTGCCGGTCTTCGGCAGCTCGTCGATGAAGATCACCTCGCGCGGATATTTGTAGGGCAGCAGCCTGGCCTTGACATAGTCCTGCAGCCTGCGCGTCGCCTCACTCTGGTCGACCGCTCGGCTGTTCATCACCACCACCGCCTTCAGCGTCATGCGACGGTCCGGCAGCTCGGCGGCGAACACCGCGCATTCGCGGATGTCGGGGTGATCGGCGAGGCACAGCTCGACCTCGAGCGGGTAGACCCACTGGCCGGAGATCTTGATGAGATCGTCGGCGCGGCCACGGAAGAAGTGGAAACCGTCGGCATCCCGCACGAAGCGATCACCGGTGTAGATCCAGCCGCCCTCGCGGATGGTCTCGGCGGATTTGTCCGGCCGGTTCCAGTACAGCGGCGTGTTGGAATCACCGCGGACCCACAGAATCCCTTCCTCGTTGTCGCCGACGTCGCGGCCGTCCTTGTCGCGCAGCGCGACCTCGTAGCCGGGAACGCGCAGGCCCGCAGCACCGAGCTTCTTCTGCTCGGGCCGGTTGGAGAGATAGATGTGCAGCACCTCGGTCGAGCCGAGGCCTTCGACGATTTCGAGCCCCGTGAGCGTCTTCCAGCCGTTGAAGACCTCGGCCGAGAGCACCTCGGCGGCGGAGAGTGCCATGCGCAGCGACGAGAAGTCCGTCTTGTCCGCGCCCTCGGCCTTGGTTAGCGCGGTGTACAGCGTCGGAAGGCCGAAGAAGATTGTCGGCTTGTACTGCTCGATCGCCGCGAAGATCGCTGCCGGCTTCGGCTGGCCCGGCAGCAGCAATGTTGCGGCGCCGGCCGAGAACGGGAAGGTGACGGAATTGCCGAAGCCATAGGCGAAGAAAATCTTCGGCACCGAGAAGCAGATGTCGTCAGGCGTCAGCTTCAGTACGTTCCGCGCAAAGGCGGCATCCGTGTAGGCCATGTCGTGCTGCAGGTGCACGATGCCTTTGGGCCGTCCGGTCGAGCCGGAGGAGTACATCCAGAACGCCATTTCGTCGCGCCGCGTCGGCGCTTCCGCCAGCTCAGCAGAAAATTGCGCGAGCCAGCTCGCCGCCGCGAGCGCCCGCGGCGCCGCGTGCTCGCCGGCCGCGCCGTTGGCGACGATCAGCGTATGCAGCTTGGTCTCCCTGCAAGCCTCGGCATTGAAGCGCGCTGCGAATTCCGCATCCGCCACCGCGACGGTCGCGCCGGAATCGGCGAGGTAGAATTGCAACAAGTCCGGCGGCGTCAACGTGTTGATCAGCAGCGGCACGAAGCCGGCGCGCACGGCGCCGAAGAAGGCGGCGGGGTAGGCCGGCGTGTCGTCGAGAAACAACAGCACGCGATCGCCGCGCGCAAGGCCAAGCGAGGCGAAACCGTTGCCCCAGCGGCAGGCCTCCGCGCAGAGCTCGGCATAAGTGCGCGTGCCTGCCGGCCCCAGGAGAGCGAGCTTGTCGCCGCGGCCCTTGCCGAGATTGTCGAACAGCACGCGGCCGGCATTGTAGATGTCGGGAACGGCAAAGCCGATCTCGCGCGCGCCATCGCTGTCCGCTGGCACCTGGTCACGGATGTCATGGCTCATGCCGCATCTCCGCCCTTGTCTTCGGCGCCGTCTCCGGCGTTCCTGGCCGCCTCGTAGCGAGCCATGAAGGCCGGCGACATCGCACGCAGCCGGGAATCGTCGATGCGGCCCGAGCGGGTGATGTAGCTGTAGGCGAAGTCCATCAGGGGAAGCTTCATGTGCTCGGCGAAATGTTCGTACCAGAACGCACTGGTGCGCGCCGCGTTGACGAGCTTCTGCACGATGGGCTTGCGCGCGGCCTGATAGCGATGCAGCGCGGTCGCAAGATGCGCATCCGACTCCAGCGCCTTGACGAGGGCGATGGCGTCCTCGATCGCGAGCCGTGTGCCCGAGCCGATCGAGAAATGCGCCGAATGCAGGGCGTCGCCGAGCAGCACCATGTTCTTGAACGACCAGTGCTCGTTCCAGATCCAGGGAAAATTGCGCCAGACCGATTTGTTGGAGACGAGGCAATGGCCGCCGAGCGTGTCGGCGAACACCTCCTCGCAGACGCCCTTGGACTGCTCGACGTCCTTGTAGGCGAACCCATAGGCCTGCCAGGTGGCGTAATCGCATTCGACCAGGAAGGTGCTCATGGTCGGCGAATAGCGGTAGTGATGGGCGTTGAAGGCGCCGCGTTCAGTCTTCACGAAAGTCTGCGACAGCGTGTCGAAGCGTTTCGAGGTGCCGTACCAGACGAACTTGTTGGATGAGTAGGACAGCGAGGTGCCGAAATCGCCCTCATAGGCGCGGCGCACCAGCGAGTTCAGCCCGTCGGCGGCAACGATCAGATCGTGGCCGTTGAGCTGGTCGATCGCCTGGATCTGCGTGTCGAAGCGTGGCGTGACGCCGATAGCGAATGCGCGCTGCTGCAGGAATCTGAGCAGCTCCAGCCGGCCGATCGAGGAGAAGCCGACGCCGTCGATGGCGACGCTGTCGCCATGCAGGTGCAGCGTGATGTTCTCCCAGCTCTCCATGTGCGGGGCGATCGCATCGACCGTCTCGGGGTCGTCGGCGCGCAGGAATTCCAGCGCCTGGTCGGAGAACACGACGCCAAAGCCCCAGGTCGCGTCGGCCGGGTTCTGTTCGAACAGGTCGACCTGATCCTCGGGGTGACGCTTCTTCCAGAGATAGGCGAAGTAGAGCCCACCGGGCCCCCCGCCAATCACGGCGATCCGCAACGTCTGCCTCCCTAATTGACAGTATACTTACTATCTAGGGGTAGACTAATGTGCTCCGGTGTCCTGCGCCAGCGGAATTATTGCCAGCGCGCGGCACGCCAAAGCACGTGTCCGGACACGCTCGTGCGCGTCCGAAACTGTCAGGTGCGAATCATAGCCAAACCGGGGCGGATTGGCCACCGGGGGGTCAGACGCAGCGCTTCACATAGACCCCGTTCACCAGAACCCGGGTGCAGCGGACCGCCGGCACCGGCTTGCGGACGACCACGGCCGCGTTCGGGCCGGCGCAGCCGGCGCGAACGACGCCGCGTGCGCACACCACCGCATTGGCGTCGGTGGCATCGAAGGTCATGGTGGCGGCGAAGGCCAGAAGCGCGGAAGCAACGAGCAGCAATGAACGCATGTTGTCCTCCCGGGGCTTGTCGTGGTCGTAGCGGCCTTTCAAACAAGGATCGGTTAGTTTACGCCTCAGCACGCGCAAACCTTCGCGTCACGCACCGCAATTCATGCCGCGGACGAATTAAGCCCGCTCGGTGTCATCGCGCCGCGAAAGGCGCGAGCACCTCCTTGCAGGCCGGCGAGAGCGATGCCGCCCGGTTGGAAATGCATTGGATGATCCGGCCGCCGCCGGGCGCCACGCCGGCGCAGAGGGTGCGGATGTCGGCGCCGCAAGCCGACCGCACGATGAACAGCTCTTCGCGCGGCAGCAATGGCCGCAGCACGATGGCGGCCGGAGCCGCGGCAGGCGCCGCCTCTGCGGCCGGTGCAGCAGCGGAAGCAGGCGCGGCCGCTCCGCCACCGAAAGCCGCATTCACCGCCTTGGCGCAACCGGCCGACACCTTCGCCTTGTTCTTCTCCAGGCATTCGAGCGCGGGCGCGCCGCCGGGCGGCACGCTGGCGCAGACCTTGGAATAATCGCCGCGGCAGGCGCTCTTGATCGCGGAAACCTGCGCGGGGCTCGGCTGCTTTGCTGCTGCTGCCTTCGGCGCCGCCGCCGCTCCCGGCTTGGAAGCTGGCGCGGCAGCCGGCGCCCCTTCCGTTTTTGCCGGTTCAGACTTGGCCGGTTCAGATTTGGCCGGTTCAGATTTGGCGGGCGCTGCTTCGGTCTTCGGCGCGGCGGCCGGTTCGACCGCGCGAACCGCAGCCTGGCAGCCCGACGACAGGCTCGACATGTTCTTGGCGAGGCATTGATACGCCTCCACTCCGCCAGGCGTCACGCTCGAGCAATGCGCCATAAAGTCCGAGCGGCATGCGGACCGGATCGCGCTTTTCTGGGCCTCGGTCTGCGCGAACGCTCCTGTTGCAGTTGCGAAGAGTGCTGTCGCCAGCAATGC
Source organism: Bradyrhizobium sp. SUTN9-2 (assembly GCF_003122645.1). NCBI lineage: Bacteria > Pseudomonadati > Pseudomonadota > Alphaproteobacteria > Hyphomicrobiales > Nitrobacteraceae > Bradyrhizobium > Bradyrhizobium sp. SUTN9-2. The sequence goes on along the minus strand of NZ_LAXE01000001.1, from coordinate 213,057 downwards.
CGTGCGCGTCGATGCATGCTTCAACGTTTTGAACATTTGAATGAATTCCTGCCCGATCGGGAACGCCGACCATTCTGAAAAAGATATGCAAGCGCAATCGTCGCGAGGGTCAGCTCGCGAGCGACATCTTTGGCCGCTTCGGCCTCTACCGCAAGTCAATTATGCCGACGCAATTGGGGCGCGCGACTACGTCGTCAGTCTTACCATGCGCTTGCCGCGGTTCTCGCCTGCAAGCAATCCAATCAGCGCTTTCGGCGTGTTCTCAAGTCCATCGAGAATGTCCTCCTGCACCTTGAGCTTGCCGGATTTCACCCAAGCCTGGAGATCGGCGAGCGCGCGCTCGCTGTCCTTCATGTAGTCCATCACGATGAAGCCCTGCATGGTCAGCCGCTTCACCACGACCAGGCCGGGCACGCCGCGCGGGCCATGTGCGGCAGGCGCGCCGTCATATTGCGAGATCGCGCCACAACAGGCGATGCGGCCGTAATTGTTCATCTGCGGCAGGCAGGCTTCGAGGATGTCGCCGCCGACATTGTCGAAATAGACGTCGATGCCTTTCGGGGCCGCTGCGCGCAGCGCCTTGAACACCGCGCCGTCCTTGTAGTCCACGGCGGCATCGAAGCCGAGCTCGGAGGTCAGCCAGTTGCACTTGTCGGCGCCGCCGGCGATGCCGACGACGCGGCATCCCCTGATCTTGGCGATCTGTCCGACGATCGAGCCGACCGAGCCTGCGGCTGCGGAGACCACGACCGTCTCGCCGTCTCTCGGCTTGCCGATCTCAAGCAGGCCGAAATAAGCGGTGAGGCCCGCGATGCCGAACACGCTGAGCAGGTGCGTCATCGGCTCGAGCTTCGGCATCTTGGTCAGATGCTTCGCCGGCACGGCGGCAAATTCCTGCCAGCCGGTGTCGCCGAATACGATATCGCCGGGCGCAAGCCCCGCTGCCTTCGAGTTGACGACCTCGGCGATGGCGCCGCCGGCCATGACGCTGTTGGCTTCGACGGCGGAACGATAGGTCGCGCCGTGCATCCAGGCGCGGTTGGCCGCGTCGAGCGAGATGTAGCGTACGCGCAGCAAGGCCTCGCCGTCCTTCGGCTCCGGCATCGCGCCCTCGACCATCCTGAAATGTTCGGGACCGAGCTTGCCGCTGGGCTTCTCCACCAGCAGGATCTGGCGATTGATGTTGCCGCTCATGGCGTTTCCCTCTTCATTTGCTTGACGATCATTGATGCAGCCGCCGCAAGGAAAGCGTGCAAGCCGCATGCGTCGTGCGCTGATTGAAGGCTAGATCGCCGCTTTCCATTTCACAACGGGAACATCCCGACAACGCGGCCGCACGCAAGGCGTGTTGCGTCGAGCGCGCCTTCCACAAACAAATGGGTTCACCGCGCGACTGCCCACAGGCGAGCGCCTGAACGTGCCGATCTCGCTGCAGTTGGAGGAGGCGTTCAAGGCGATGGACGATTCCCCGGGCGCGAAGAATTAGCGCTTACTTCCCTTCTCCCCTTGTGGGAGAAGGTGGCGCGAAGCGCCGGATGAGGGGTTGCATCCGCGAGTCCTGTTGCGAGAGGCTCGCGCGCGGAGAGAGAC
>NZ_LAXE01000001.1:163206-210870 GCF_003122645.1 Bradyrhizobium sp. SUTN9-2 | reverse complement strand
TTGCATCCGCGAGTCCTGTTGCGAGAGGCTCGCGCGCGGAGAGAGACCCCTCACCCGTCTCACCGCTACGCGGTGAGCCACCCTCTCCCACAAGGGGAGAGGGTGCAGTGTGCTTCGCAGCTAATTGTTATCAAACACCCGGTCGAGCGCCGCGTCATACGCCGCCTGCACCAGCTCCGGGTGCAGCTTGCCCAGCGCCTCCATCATCACGCCGGAATTGATCTCGAGCACCTTCCATTCGCCGTTCACGCGAACCACGTCGATCGAAGCAAAGACGATGCTGATGGCGCACGCGGCATCGATCGCGAGCTTTGCGCAGGCCGCGCGGACTTCGCCGTCCTCCAGCAACACCGGCTTTGCGCCGGCATCGAGATTGTGCCGCCAATCCGAGCCGCGCTGCTTGCTGTAGACGACGAGCGGCATGTCATCGAGCAGGACCACGCGGACCTCCTCCTCGATCGCGACAAAGGGCGAGATCACGAGCCCGGTACTCATCGAAAAGACCTCGTCGGCCGCGTGGTCGAGCTCCGCCTCCGTCGTCACCTTGAACACCGATCGCCCCGATGTCCCCTCGTTCGGCTTCACCACCACGCCCTGCGGGTTTTGGGCAAGCTGCGCCAGCATCCCCTCGCGCCAATCGGCGCCGGCGACATGCACGCCCAGCTTCGGGTTGAGGAACAGCCGATGCGGAACGCAGGGCACCTCCGCCAGCGTCAGCGCCTCGGCGGTGGCCGATTTGTCATTGGCGAGGCGATGGGCGATGGCGCTGTTGAGGCCGATGTCGTAGCCGAAGGCGAAACGGCGCCGCGGCCCCCGGCGCATTGCGATCAGCCAGCCGTCGGAGCGGACATCGACCGCGATGCCCCTCTCCGCGCAATACCGCCTGATCGCCTGAACGAAGATCCGCTCGCCGCTTGCCATGGTGTTTCGTCATTCCTGTCGCCAAAAGCCGCAAAAATGCGGGCATCGGCGCCAAACCGGCTGAAAATCAGAGCTATTCTTAATGAAATTCTTGCGAGCGCGCCGGAAATTAAGTGCTGCAATGAAGGACGAGAGGGAAAAGATATTATCCTCCGCGCGCGCCAGGCAGCAGATTCCTTAATGATGTGACCAGTTCTGCCGCAAATGCCGGTTTGACCGGCATCAATTGCATCCGAAACGAGGTTGATTATTGGTCTCAATGGCGTAGATCACACACGCGAAATCCTCCGCCATGGCAAATGGTGCCGCCCCGATTTCAGGGCCGGGCAACGCTTTTGCCCTAAAACTGCAGTTATTCGGAATATCGAAAATCATGAGCGCGTTTTACCGAGAGAAGGTTCTTTCCGTCCACCACTGGACCGACACGCTGTTCAGCTTCCGCGCCACCCGCGATACCGGCTTCCGGTTCCAGAACGGCCAGTTCGCCATGATCGGCCTCGAGGTCGATGGCCGGCCGCTGCTGCGGGCCTACAGCATGGCGAGCGCCAACCACGAGGAAGAACTCGAGTTCTTCTCGATCAAGGTGCAGGACGGTCCGTTGACCTCGCGCCTGCAGAAGATCAAGGAAGGCGACACCATCCTGGTCGGCCGCAAGGCGACCGGCACGCTGATCACGGATAACCTGCTTCCCGGCAAGCGGCTGATGCTGCTCTCGACCGGCACCGGCCTTGCGCCCTTCGCCAGCCTGATCAAGGACCCCGAGGTCTACGACCAGTTCGAGTCCATCGTGCTGGTGCATGGCTGCCGCCAGGTCTCCGAGCTCGCCTATGGCGAGAAGCTGGTCGCGACCCTGCGCGAGGATGAGCTGTTCGGCGAGCTGCTCGCGGACAAGCTCGTCTATTATCCGACCGTGACCCGCGAGCCGTTCCGGAATCGCGGCCGCATCACCGATCTCATCAGCTCCGAGCAGATCTTCAACGACATCGGGCAGGGCCCGCTCGACATCGCAACCGACCGCATCATGATGTGCGGCAGCCCAGCGATGCTGGAAGAGCTGAAGCAGATGTTCGAGAGCCGCGACTTCGTCGAAGGAAGCGGCAACAAGCCCGGCCATTTCGTGATCGAGAAGGCCTTCGTCGAGCGCTGAGCGCTACGCTCTCGTGCCCCGGACGCAGCGCCCCTTCGGCGGCGCGCTGCAGAGCCGGGGCCCATCTCGCCGCATCGCATGGTGTTACATTCTGGGTCCCGGGTCTGCGCTTGCGCTTGCCCGGGACACTGCATGGCTTGCGCCGCCTCCAGCCTGACCCCATCCGACCCCTCTGCTGCACCGCAAAATCCGTCCATCCGGCTGATTGATTTGTCTCGGCCGAATTCGCTAGCCTGAAACAAGGGCGGCGTCATATCCGTATGACAGGCGCGAGCGTATCGTGACGCCTTCTGCTGGCGAGAGGATGGGAATCGTGGCCGACGACAACAAGACGCAGCAAGCCCCCAAACGCCTGCCGCTGGCGGAGGAGGGGATCATGGAAACCCTGCTGCTGCCCTTCTCGCCGCGCTTCATCGTGCTGACGATCTGCGCGGTGGTCACCGCGCTCCTGATCGGCATCGGCATCTCCGACGGCAAGATCTTCGACATCCTGCTGATTCCGATCCTGATCTTCGGCGCGCTGACCCTGCTCGGCGTCCGCGATCTCCTGCAGAAGAGCCACGCGGTGCTGCGCAACTACCCGATTTCGGCGCATATCCGCTTCCTGCTCGAAGAGATCCGCCCCGAGATGCGGCAATATTTCTTCGAGAGCGAGAAGGACGGCATGCCGTTCTCGCGCGACACCCGCGCGGTGGTCTATCAGCGCGCCAAGATGGAGCTCGACAAGCGTCCTTTCGGCACCCAGGAGGACGTCTATCGCGAGGGCTATGAGTGGATGCATCACTCGGTCTCGCCGAAGGAGCATGCGACGGAGAAATTCCGCGTCGTGATCGGCGGGCCGGACTGCGCAAAGCCCTATTCGGCCTCGGTGTTCAACATCTCGGCGATGAGTTTTGGCGCGCTCAGCCCCAACGCCGTGCGCGCGCTGAATGCCGGCGCCAAAAAGGGTGGTTTCGCCCATGACACCGGCGAGGGCGGCGTCAGCCCCTATCACCGCGAGATGGGCGGCGACATCATCTGGGAGATCGGCTCGGGCTATTTCGGCTGCCGTCATCTCGACGGCAGCTTCGATCCCGAAGCGTTCGCGCGCGTCGCCGGCGACGACCAGATCAAGATGGTCGAGCTCAAGGTCAGCCAGGGTGCCAAGCCCGGCCATGGCGGCGTGCTGCCGGCGGCCAAGGTCTCCGAGGAGATCTCCAAGATCCGCGGCGTCGCCATGGGCGAGGACTGCATCTCGCCGGCCTCGCACCGCGCCTTCTCGACGCCCGTGGGCATGATGCAGTTCATCGCCGAGATGCGCCGCCTTTCGGGCGGCAAGCCGGCCGGCTTCAAGCTCTGCATCGGCCATCCCTGGGAGTTCCTGGCGATCTGCAAGGCGATGCTTCAGACCGGAATCTATCCTGATTTCATCGTCGTCGACGGCAATGAGGGCGGCACCGGTGCCGCGCCGCTCGAGTTCATGGATCATCTGGGGATGCCGATGCGCGAGGGCGTCAATTTCGTCCACAACGCGCTGGTCGGTATCAATGCGCGCGACCGCATCAAGATCGGCGCCTCCGGCAAGATCGCGACCGCCTTCGACATGGCGCGCGCCATGGCGATCGGCGCCGATTGGTGCAATTCGGCGCGCGGCTTCATGTTCTCGCTCGGCTGCATCCAGTCGTTGAGCTGCCATACCGACCGCTGCCCGACCGGCGTGGCGACGCAGGACCCGACGCGGGCGCGCGCGCTCTATGTGCCGCTCAAGATCGACCGCGTGCACAATTATCACCATGCCACGCTGCACTCGCTGACCGAGCTGATCGCCGCGGCCGGGCTCGAACATCCGCAGCAGCTGCGGCCGATCCATTTCAGCCAACGGACGTCGACGACCCAGGTGAAGTCGTTCGCGCAGCTCTATCCGGCGCTGCGTCCGGGCGAGCTGCTCGAAGGCACGGAAGACCCGCGCTTCCGCGACGCCTGGCAGATGGCGCGCGCCGAGACGTTCCAGCCGGCGTTGTAAGATGCGGGCTGCGGCTGCCGTAGGCCAGGGACCTCAAATTGCCGAGAGCGGAGGGTAGGGTTTAACGGCTGGTTCAACTTTGGGTGTAGATTCGCCCCATGGACGAGCGACGCGACAAGGCCCGACATCGCGTGCTGAAGGCCGGAACGATCGAGTTCGGCGGCGGCGCGATCGACTGCACCGTCCGCAATCTCTCCGATACCGGCGCCGCACTCGACGTCGCCAGCCCCGTCGGCATTCCCGATCATTTCACCCTGTTCGTCCAGGCCGACGGCACGCATCGGACCTGCACGGTGGTCTGGCGCAAGGAAAAGCGGATCGGGGTCAGGTTCGGGTGATGATGTTTCCCTCTCCCCTTGTGGGAGAGGGTGGCTCGCCGCGTAGCGGCGAGACGGGTGAGGGGTTCTATCCGCGAATCCAATTTTCGATTGAATGTGCGGAGACAACCCCTCATCCGGCGCTTCGCGCCACCTTCTCCCACAAGGGGAGAAGGAAAAGCGGGTGCGCCGTCACCTGCTACCCCGTCTCGACCTCAGTCAATCGGCTCGCCAATATCTTGTCGATCCTTCGCCCGTCGAGATCGACCACCTCGATGTGCCAGCCGCCGAAATCGAAGGCATCGCCGACATCGGGCAGCATGTTGAATTGTTGCAGCACGAGGCCTGCGACCGTGTTGTAGCGATGCGGCGGCAGCTCGATGCCGAGCAGCTCGCCGAACTCGTCGACCGGCATCCAGCCGGAGACCAGCAGCGAATCGTCGTCGCGCCTGATGAAGGCCGGCTCGGGCGGTCCCTCCTCGGAATGAAAGGCGCCGACGATCGAGTAGAGGATGTCGGCGGCGGTCACCATGCCTTCGAAGGCGCCGTATTCGTCGTAGACGAGCCCGACGTGAACCGGGGCCGCTTTCAGGATGGTCAGCACGTCGCGCGCATCTGCCGACACCGGGATGCCGGGCGCCTCGCGCACGAGCGCGCGCAGGTCCGGGCTGCGTTCGTTCATATAGGCGATCAGCAAATCCTTGGCCTGCAGCACGCCGATCGGCTTGTCGCGGTCGCCGTCGGAGACGGGAAAGCGCGAATGCGGGCTCTTGGCGATGATGTCCTGGATGGCGGCGGGATCGTCGTTCAGGTCGATCTCGTCGACCTCGGTGCGCGGCGTCATGACCGCGCCGACCGGCCGGTCGCCCAGCCGCATCACGCCGGCGATCATCTCCTTCTCGCCCGGCTCGAGCACGCCTGCGCTCTCGGCCTCGCTGACGAGGTGATGGATCTCGTCCTCCGAGACTTTCTCCTCGGCCTTGCCGCCGCGGCCGAGCAGCGTGAGGATCAGCTTGCCGGAGACGTCGAGCAGAAACACGAGCGGCAGCGATATTTTCGCGAGCGCGTGCATCGCCGGCGCGACCCGCACCGCGATGCTCTCGGGGTCGCGCAGCGCCACCTGCTTCGGCACCAGCTCGCCGACGATCAAGGTGCCGTAGGTGATGAGCGTGACCACGATGCCGACGCCGACGATGTCGGCAATGCCTGGGGACAGGCCGAGCTCGAGCAGCCATTGCGTCAGCCGCTGCCCGAGCGTCGCGCCCGAGAACGCGCCGGAGAGCACACCGACCAGCGTGATGCCGATCTGCACCGTCGAGAGGAACTTGCCGGGATCGGCCGCCAGCGTCAGCGCCCGCTCGGCGCCGCGCACGCCCTTGGCCGCGAGCAGCGACAGCCGCGCTGGGCGCGATGACACCACGGCCAGCTCCGACATGGAGAGCAGGCCGTTGATGACGATCAGGACGACGACGATGGCGAGTTCGAGCGAAAGCATTGACGTTCCGGAGGTAAGCAAGTGTGGCCGGGATGCCGGCAAGCCACTGATATAGGTATTCAGTGCGGAAGTGCTGGCGATTCTGCTTATTCATGCCGAAAGGGAACCCGTGCGCGACGGCGTTCCCAGAGGCGTCCGCGACGACTTGACACCCCGCGGAACTACGGATCGTTGCTTAACGAGCCCTTAGTGGCCCGCCGGCTAGGTTTTCGACATTGCAGAAGTAAAGTCGGGGAACCTGAGGATGCGGATCGGGAAGCTTTTTGCGCTGTCGATGCTGACGGTGACGGTATTTGCAGTCATTCTCGGCGCCGAGGTGCTGATACCGCAGGCCCGCATCTTCACGAACCGCTCCGACGCGATCAAGACAGTCGATGCCTTTGGCGCGACGCTGATGGCCAGCCAGCACGTCGCCAGCCTTCGCGCTCCCTATATCGGACCGATCTTCCAGGAGGGCGCCGCAACGCAGGCGCAGCTCGAAGCTGCGACGAAGGCCACGAAAACGGCCGAGGCGGGCTTCGAGGCCGCAACGCGCGCCGTCATGGTGCTGGATGACGGCGGCGCGATTGCCGAGAATCTCGACCGTGCCGCGCGGCGGCTGAAAGACATCACCGCCGCGGCCGATCGTGCGATGAGCGTTCCCCTCGCGACGCGCGACAGCGCCGTGACAAAGGGCTTCCTGCCCGGTGTTGCCGAGGTCCTCGCCAATCTCGAGCCTGTCATGAACAAGCTCGAGGCCAAGGTGATCAACGCCGATTCCTCGCTTGCGGCGCTGTTGAACCTGGCGCGGACGGCGCAGGACCTGCGTGTTTCGGCCGGCAGCCGTGCGGCCACGCTGTCCCCAGCGCTCTCCGCGCGCCGTCCGCTCACCGCGGCCGAATTGTCGCTGATGGACCGCATGCAGGGACGCGTGGAGGTCGATCGCGAGCGCATCGAGGCCGGTCTCGAGCAACTCGGAAATCCCGTCCGCATCGCCACCGCGCTGAAGGCTGCGACGGAATCATATTTCGGAAAAGCTGCAGTTGCTGTGGACAAGGAGCTTCCTGCGGCCCGGAGTGACGGCAAATACGTTGCCACCGCCGACGAACTGGCGAAGGTCATCGTGCCGGCCATCCAGATGTTCTACGGCGTGCGCGACGCCGCGCTGGCGGAAGCCGCCGAGCGTGCCTCGGCCGCGCGCGACGGCGCGCTGGCGATGCTCGCACTGGCCGGTGTCGCCGTGCTGGCCCTGCTCGGCACGCTCGGTGGCGTAACCATCATGCTGCGCAGGCGCGTGGTGACGCCGCTCGGCCGGATCGCCGACGTGATCGGAGCGCTCGCCGCCGGGCAGCACGAGGTCGAGATTCCGGCGACGGGCCGCAGCGACGAGATCGGCCAGGTCGCAGGCTCGCTCCAGCATTTCAAGGATTCGCTGCTCGCCAAGAAGTCCGCCGACGAGGCGGCCGCGATCGAAGCGGAAGCGAAGCTGAAGCGCAGCCAGCGCATGGATCAGATCGCGCGCGAGTTCGAAGCCATGATCGGCGACGTCATCAACACCGTCTCATCGGCATCCTCGGAGCTGGAAGCCTCCGCGGGAACGCTGACGAGCACGGCCGAGCAATCGGAAAAGGTCACCGCGACCGTTGCCGCCGCATCCGAGCAGGCCTCCACCAACGTGCAGACCGTTGCCGCCGCGGCCGAGGAGATGGCCTCGTCGGTCGACGAGATCAGCCGTCAGGTTCAGGATTCCGCGCGCATCGCCGGCGAGGCCGTGCAGCAGGCCGGGCGGACCAACGAGCATGTCGGCGAGCTCGCCAGGGCTGCGGGGCGGATCGGCGACGTCGTCGAGCTCATCAGTCAGATCGCCGGCCAGACCAACCTTCTGGCGCTCAACGCCACCATCGAGGCGGCGCGCGCCGGCGAGGCCGGTCGCGGCTTCGCGGTCGTCGCGTCCGAGGTCAAGGCGCTGGCCGAGCAGACCGCCAAGGCGACCGGCGAAATCAGCCAGCAGATCTCCGGCATCCAGGCCGCGACGGAGGACTCCGTCGGCGCCATCAAGTCGATCGGCGACACCATCTCCCGCATGTCCGAGATCGCGTCCGCGATCGCCGCGGCGGTCGAGGAGCAGGGCGCAGCGACGCGCGAGATCTCACGCAATGTGCAGCAGGCCGCACGCGGCACCCAGCAGGTCTCCGCCAGCATCGTCGACGTGCAGCGCGGCGCGAGCCAGACCGGATCGGCCTCCTCCAACGTGCTCGCATCGGCGAGATCGCTGTCCGGCGAGAGCAGCCGGCTCAAGGTCGAGGTCGGAAAATTCCTCGACGCGATCCGCGCGGCGTAGAACGTCGCGATATCAGAGCTGATCGCTGCAAAGGAAGTGCGCTCCCTCTCCCGCTTGCGGGAGAGGGTCGGGGAGAGGGTGTTTCCACAATGGGACAATCCCCAAGAGGAGAAAGCCCTCACCCGGCGCTTCGCGCCGACCTCTCCCGCAAGCGGGAGAGGTGAAACGGCCATCACCTGATTTCATCGCGCCCGAGCCGCAGCTCAGAACTCCCCGTGCAGCCGCCCCGAAAACACCGACACCGGTCCGCGGTCGGCATTGTAGGCGGGGTTGACGATGAGCTGGTAGTCGGCGGTGAGGGTGATGTTCTTGTTCACCGCATAGGCGTAATAGGTTTCAAGGATACGTTCCTTGCGGTAGTTCAGCGCGCCGTCGCCGACCAGCACACCGAGGCCGCCGGCGGCGAGGAAGTCGCGATAATCCTGCGAGATCGCATTGATCGCGCCGCCGACGCCGATCACGTCGTCGGGTCGGCCCCAAGTCGTGCCCTTGATCGAAACGCCGCCGGACAGGCTGCGATGAATGTCGGTGAAGGCCAGCGTTTCGGTCTTGCCGTCGTTCCAGCTCCAGCGGCCGAACAGGCCGACATCGTCGGTGATCGCCTGCTCGAGGTTGAGCACGTAGCCGTACTTCAGGCGGCCGCGCCGGGTCTGCGCGATGTCGAGATTGAGCGCGGGATTGTCCAGCGTCTCGCGGAAGCTGCCCATGTTGGCGCTATCGAGCCAGCCGATGGTCCTGAGCTTGCCCGGCCGGCCGAACAGCGAGAAGCGCGTCTCGAGCTCGAGCAAATATTGACCGCGCTCCCCGACCCTGGTGTCGAAGTGATTGGCGTTGGACTCGGAGACCATCAGGAAATAGCCGCCGCGTAGCGCCCATTGCTTCTGGTTGAGCTCGGCGGTGACGCCGTAGGTGAGACCGACCTTGTCGGCGGAATAGTCGAAGGCGCCGGGCGCCCAGATCGACCAGTTCATGAAATCCCGGCGCGTATCCTTGGCGTAGGCATTGCCGTCGAACACGTCGATCACCGGAAACTTGCCGGCCTGAATCGTCAGGCGTGACACGTCGACCTTCTGCCCCAGCTGCAGCTGACCGCTCGCGAGCTCTTCCTGCTCGCCGCCGAATCCAAACGTCTGGCGCACGAACAGGCGCGAGGTGTTGTAGTGCGGATAGGGGAAGTTCGACTTCTGCGCTTCGCCGTTCGGAAATCCGGCCGCACCGACCGTGTCGTTCAGTCCAAATCCCTGCAGCAGCTCGGGATTGTAATAGACCTCGCCGCCGTCCCACAGCCGCGCGTTCAGGAACAGGCTGTTGCTCCAGGTCGCTTTGGCCTGCCGCGATGGCGACAGCGAGTTCGGCCCGGTATAGAGCGCGGGAAAGGATGGATAGCCTTGCGGCAGATAGGTGGTCTGGCCGTGAATCTCCCAGCGGTCCGATTCGGTGTCGATCAGTGAGCTCTTCGGATCATAGCTAGGCAGGCCCGGCCAATCGACCTTGCGGTTGAGGCCGAGCCTGACCTGCTGGAAGTCGAGCGACGAGGACGTGTATTGCGCGCCCGTGGAGAAGGCGACGTTGGCGCCGTCGAAGCGGCTGTAGAGATATTCGAGCCGCGCGCTCCAATGCGGCGCGAAGGCGTATTCGAGGCCGGCGCCTGCGACCCAGCCGGGCCGCGTGTTCAGGATCTTCGGGATTTCGGCGCCGGAGGCCGGCGCGTCGAAATAGCGCTCGCCCATCCAGGCGAAGCCGCCGGTGGCATAGATGAGCCAGGGACCGCTGGTGTAGCCGACGCGGCCGCGCACGCTCGCGGCGTAGTCCCATTGCTGGGTGACGGTGTTGGCGGGCGTTGCCAGGAACGAGACGATCGAGTTCGAGGTGATGTAGTTGGGAAACGTAAAATCGCCTTCGACGCCGACCAGCCAGCCGGAGTTGAGGCGGTAATTGTAGCCCGCCTGCACGCCGCCGATCATGCCGCTGAAGACGCCGCTGTCGCCGAGTGCGGTGCCGTCGTTCAGCGCGAAGCGCGACGAGCCGCGGCTGTAGCCGGCATGCGCGCCGATATAGAGACCGGTCCAGTCATAGACCGCTCTCAAGGCCGGCTCCTTCAGCGGCAGATCGGCCGCGCGGCCGGCGGTCGGAAAAGCCAGCACGCCCGTGGCAATCGCCGCGGCCGTTCGCAAGCACCGGTGTCTGTGACCTCTCAACGCCAAACGCACGCCCCCAAACGCGAATGTGTCCCACCCGCCGCGATATCCCTGCCGGGTCGCGGCGATTCTGTCACCAGGCCTCCGCGTTCGAGGCGACCGGCCGGGATGGTCTCGATTCGCCTCGACTTCGTCCCAAGCTCCTGAATCTGCGACAAGCCTTATTGCGAATAATTCGCAATAGCAACTGATCCCCATCGCCATAGAGGAGAGTTCGCACCACTATGTGACGCGGCTGCAACATCGCCCCTCTGCTCAGCAACCTGAACAGCCCGAGCGGAGCCCGGCCGCTTGCGGGAGGACCTGTCAGGGATGGTGGGCCATGGGGGGCGATGGCCGGTTCCCGGCCCGCGGAAGGACCTAGCAGCCGCGGCAGATGCCCTTGATCTTCTTGTCGAGCAGCGCGTCATCCTTGCTGGACTGACTGCTCGCCGCCGGTTTGCTCATGGCCGGACTATTGCTCCCCGGTGTGATCGCGCCCCAGCGCTCCTGCCAGAGTTTCTCGCCGATCGTGCAGAGAACGCGCGGCTCCTTGTCCGTAGAGGGGGCAGGCGATTGATCTGGCGTTTGGCCCGCCACCTCGAGAGTCAGCTTGGTCCGGATCGCCTCCTTGAAATTTTCGCGATCGGTGACCGGTACGACAAAGGAACCCGGGCCGCCGATCACGCAATCCTCGTAGTACCAATCGATATGGTCGATATGCTGAAAGTCTGTCGGAGCAGCGGGTGTTGCGTTGGTCATGACCGGCAGGCCTGTGATGACGAGGCCTTGCTGCAACGCTTTGTCGCGCGCTGAGGTGACCGGATCGCCATTGCTGTTGGGGCCATCGCCCGAGACGTCGATGATACGGCGCGGACCACTGTAGGGGTTCTGCTCGAATAGCGAGGCGGCGAACTTAATTGCACTTGAAATCGAGGTGCGCGAACCGCGGCGGATCGGTGCATTGGTGATTTCAGTTGCGACCGCCTCAGCCGCTCCCGGCCCGTCGATCTGTCGCCAGGGAACGACAATTTTCTGGTCGCTGGTCGATGACCATTCGAAATAGGTCAGCGCGATCTTGCCGGCAGGACCGGCTCGCACCGCCCGGAGAAACTCCTGCGAGACGATGGCCTTGGCATAGCCTTCGCGTTGGGCTGCAAGGTCATCCGGCTCCATTGAGTAAGAAACGTCGACTGCGATGACGAGCTCGAGGTCTACGGCAGGGCGGCTGTCGCCCTGGGTCGCCGTTAGCGGCTGTGAGGCCGGCTCGGGACATGCCTGTGTCGATGTCAGGATCGCAATCAGGATCGATCCAATTGAGATCTGCCAACTCACGCTCGCCCTCCAGCCGCCCATTCGTATCCTGACACGCGGAACGTGCAATCGGAAGGGTTGTCCGACTCATCATGGGCTGTTCTGGCCGCAACACGAATGACCCCGCCCGGGGGGACGGCCGGGCGGGGTCGGGGGCACGACACGGGGTGGATGAGGCGCCCGTGTCGGACGCGGGATCCACGTGGAGATCGGCCTCAGATAGTCAGATCAGTAGCAGGTGCGAACGCGGCCGACGTACTGGCCGAAGGCGTTGTACTGGGCGACCCAGCCGCAGCGGTGGTAGCCGTGGTAATAGGGATCGTTGCTGGCGGCGATCGCGGAGCCGACGACGGCGGCGGTGGCGATGCCGGCACCGACGCCCCAGACCCAGCCGGGCTGCTTGGCTTCGGCCGAGGTGGTGGTGGATGCGATGCTGCCGGCAACAGTGAGAGCAGCGAGAGCTGCGGCGGCAATCTTGGTCTTGATCGACATGTGAAACTCCATCCGGGGTTGAGGCGGTCCGTTGTGGCCCGCGTGCCCAGTTGGACGGAGGCTGCTCGCGTCCGGTTCGAAGACCGCAAACGTGCTCGCGAAGAATAGATCTTTCCTGAATGAATCCAGGAAGATGCCCCCTAGCCGAGGGGACCCTTGGCAAGCCTGTTCACGTCGAAGTTATCGACCTCACCCAGCAGCTCGCAGAACGCCGTCGCGCCCTGATCGAGCAGCTGCTCGCCCTTCTCTGGCTGCGCCAGCGTCGCGTTGCCGACGGCACCGCTGGTGTTGAGATCCTGCGCCTGCCAGGCGAACGGCGCCGGCCGCTGCGTCGACAGCCAGCGATATTGCTGCTCGATCGCGATGCTGCTCGCGGGAAAATCGGCGATCGCATCCTTGTGCACCTGATCCGGATAGCGCGCCAGCATGATCGAGGTTTCGACCGCGCCGCCGTGAATGCCGTGCCGCACTTCATCGGCCGGGAACAATTTGTCGGCGCCTGAGAGCCGCGACCACGACGTCGTCACCACGAACAGCTTGTGATGCGCACGCAGATCCTGCGCGACCAGCATCATCGCCGCGCTGTTGCCGCCATGGCTGGTGACGATGACGAGCTTCCTCACGCCGCGGCGTGCAACGTCCGCGCCGATCGCTGCCCATTTCCTCAGCGCGATTTCAGTCGGCAGCGTCTGCGTGCCCGGATAGTCGATATGTTCGGTCGAAATCCCGACCCGTTCGACCGGGAGGAAGCTCGCCGGAATGCTGGTGGGTAACAGCTGGCGCACACGTGCGAGGTAGGCGTCCGTGATCAGCACGTCCGTCGTCAGCGGCAGATGCGGGCCGTGCTGCTCGGTTGCCGCCAGCGGCAGCACCGCGATCCAGCGCGACGCCTCGTCCGGGCTCGCATCAGCCCAGTCGATGTCGATCCAGTCGCGGGAGGGCGTCATCGAGGTTTCCTTGCCCGAATTTGTCACGTAATTTGCGGTATGAGGGGATGCGGGCCCGGGCGGCTCGCATCCCCTGATGTCATGCGGTTCTATCGCGTTGCCTTCACCCGGACCAGTCGCGATTGGGCCAGCCACGATCGACGGAGTGCCAATATGACCCCCTTTCATCTGCGGCGAGCGTTAGTTGCGGGCTTGTTGGCCGCTCTTGCCTCCTTTGCGCCGGCGCGCGCCCAAACGCTCGACAAGGTCACCTTCGGCACCAACTGGGTCGCCGAGGCCGAGCATGGCGGCTTCTTCCAGGCGGTCGCCGACGGCACCTACAAGAAATACGGCCTCGACGTCACCATCGTCCCTGGCGGCCCGAACGAGAACAACCGGATGCTGCTGATCGCCGGCAAGATCGATTTCTTCATGGCCGCGAACACGCTGATGTCGTTCGATGCCGTCGCCAACAACGTTCCCGTCATCACCATCGCCGCGATTTTCCAGAAGGATCCGCAGGTGATGCTGACGCAGCCCGACGCCAAGGTCGCCAAGATCGAGGACCTCAAGCCGCTGACGCTGTTCGTCTCCAAGGAAGGCATGACCAGCTACTTCCAGTGGCTGAAATCCGAATACGGCTTCAGCGACAAGAACGTCCGCCCCTATAATTTCAATCCGCAGCCCTTCATCGCCAACCCGAAGAGCGCGATGCAGGGTTACGTCACCTCCGAGCCGTTTGCGGTGGAGAAGGCCGCCGGCTTCAAGCCCAATGTGCTGCTGCTCGCTGATTACGGCTTCAACACCTATTCGACGCTGATCGAAACCCGCCGCGAGATCGTCGAGAAGAAGCCTGACCTCGTGCAGCGCTTCGTCGATGCCTCCATGATCGGCTGGTACAATTACCTCTACCGGGACAATTCCGCCGGCAACGCCCTGATCAAGCAGCTCAACCCGGAGATGACCGACGATCTCCTGGCCTATTCCGTCGTCAAGATGAAGGAGCACGGCATCGTCGATTCCGGCGACAGCTTGAAGAACGGCATCGGCGCAATGAGCGACGAGCGCTATGCCTCCTTCTTTAACAAGATGGTCAAGGCTGGGGTCGTGAAGGCGGATCTCGACTACCGCAAATCCTACACGCTGCGCTTCGTCAACAAGGGCGTCGGCGTCGAGCTGCGCCCGAACAAGCCGTAAATGTTGAGATCAGGCACGCCGGTGAGGCTGGCGCCCACCTCTCCCGAAGGGAGAGGTCGCATCGCATCGCCAGATGCGGTGCGGGTGAGGGGTAACGCTCCCTCGTTGGACCTGAGGCCCCTCACCCGGCGCTGCGCGCCGACCTCTCCCCGCTGGGGGGAGGTGACGTGCCCCGCCATGTTCAGCGCGTGATGACAGAGAGCAGAACCGCGCCCGCCGTCGAGGCCAGCCTGACGCATCTCGCCGTCAGCCTGCGTGGCGTGACGAAAACTTACGACAACGGCGTGATGGCGCTCGGCCCGTTCGACCTTGCCGTCCGCAAGGGCGAGTTCATCTCGCTGCTGGGCCCCTCCGGCTGTGGCAAGTCGACAGTGTTGCGGCTGATCGCCGAGCTCAGCGCGCCGTCGTCGGGCACGGTGCGGGTGGCACGGCAAGAGGGCGTGCCGCAGCCGGGCCACGGTATCGGTTTCGTGTTCCAGGAGCCCACCCTGATGCCCTGGGCCAACGTCCGTGAGAACGTGCGACTGCCGCTGAAGCTCGGCGGTGTGCCGAAAGCGGAGGGGCGCGCGCGTGCCGACGCGGCGCTGGCCAGCGTCGGCCTTGCTGATTTCGCCGATGCCTTTCCGCGCGAGCTCTCCGGCGGCATGAAGATGCGGGTGTCGCTGGCGCGTGCGCTCGTCACCGATCCTGATATCCTGCTGATGGACGAGCCGTTCGCCGCGCTCGACGAGATCACGCGCTTCCGCCTCAACAACGATCTGCTGGCGCTGTGGCGAGGCTTACGCAAGACCGTCATCTTCGTCACCCATTCGGTGTTCGAATCCGTCTATCTGTCGCAGCGCGTCGTCGTCATGACGGCGCGCCCCGGCCGCATCCAGGCCGACATCCGCATCGAGACGGTCGAGCCGCGGGGCGAGGAGTTTCGCACCTCGACGGCCTATTCCGATTATTGCCGACGCGTGTCGGCCGCGCTGGCGCCGTCCTATTCGGGGCAGTCGACGCTATGAACGCTCAAGCTCCCGTGCCCGCAAAATCGTCCGGCGCGCAACGCGCGATGCGCTTCGTGCTGCCCGTCATCGTCTTCGCAGCCGGCCTCTTTGCCTGGGAACTCGTGGTCCGCATCAGGGAGATCCCGCCTTACGTGCTGCCGGCGCCCTCCGTCATCGTGCTGACACTGATCAAGGACTGGGCGGTGCTGTCACAATCGCTGGCGACCACGCTTGTCACCACGCTCGAAGGTTTTGTCGCCGCCAGCATCGGCGGCATCGCACTGGCGCTGCTGTTCAACCAGTCGAAATGGGTGGAATATTCGCTGTTCCCCTATGCAATCGTGCTGCAGGTGACGCCTGTCATCGCGATCGCGCCGCTCTTGCTGATCTATCTGGAGCAGCAGACCGCGGTGGTCGTCTGCGCCTTCATCGTCGCCTTCTTCCCGGTGCTGTCGAACACCACGCTCGGGCTGAACTCGGTGGACCGCAACCTCGCCGGCCTGTTCCAGCTCTATGGCGCATCGAAGCCGCAAACCCTGCGCTTCCTCAAGCTGCCGGCGGCGCTGCCCTACATTCTCGGGGGCCTGCGCATCGCCGGCGGCCTGTCGCTGATCGGCGCGGTCGTGGCCGAGATCGCGGCCGGAACGGCCGGCGCCGGCTCCGGGCTCGCCTACAGGATCGCCGAGTCAGGCTATCGCTTGAACATACCCCGCATGTTCGCCGCGCTGCTTCTGTTGTCGCTGGCCGGGATTGTCATCTATGGGGTGCTGGCGCTAGTTTCCCACCTCGTTTTACGGCGCTGGCATGAGAGCGCGCTTGGAAAGGAAAACTGATGGCTGCCGGTTCGATTTCGTCCGAAAAGATCGACCTTCTGATCTATGGGCCGGTGCGGCCGATCCTCGAGAACGGGTTTTCCGATCATTTCGTCGTGCACAAGGCAGAGACGCGCGGCGATCTCGAGCGGCTGACGCCGGCGGTCCGCGACAAGATCCGCGGCGTCGCGGTGACCTACCACACCGTGCGTGCGGACAAGGACTCGCTGTCGCAGCTGCCGAAGCTGGAGATGGTGGCGAGCTTCGGCGTCGGCTACGACCACATCGATGCCAAATATGCGGCCGAGCACGGCATTATCGTGACCAACACGCCCGACGTCTTGACCGAGGAGGTCGCCGACGTCGCGATGGGCCTTCTGATCTCCACCTTGCGCGAGTTCATCAAGGCCGACCGCTATGTCCGCTCCGGGCTCTGGCAGACCCAGAACTATCCGCTCAGCGTCGGCTCGCTGCGCGACCGCAAGGTCGGCATCGTCGGCATGGGCCGGATCGGCCAGGCCATCGCGCGCCGGTTAGATGCCTCGCTGGTGCCGGTGGTCTACCACTCCCGCAATCCCTCCAAGGACGTCTCGTACAAGCACTATCCTGACCTGATCGAGATGGCGAAAGCGGTCGACACGCTTGTTGTGATCGTGCCCGGCGGTGCCAGCACCAACAAGATGATCAATGAAGAGGTGCTCAAGGCGCTCGGCCCGCGCGGCGTGCTGGTCAACGTCGCCCGCGGCTCGGTGATCGACGAGCCGGCGCTGATCCAGGCGCTGAAATCCGGCACCATTCTCGCCGCCGGGCTCGACGTGTTTGCGGCCGAGCCGAACGTGCCCGACGAGCTCAAGACCATGCAGAACGTCGTGCTGCTGCCGCATATCGGCTCGGCCTCGGTGGTGACGCGCAACGCCATGGACCAGCTCGTGGTCGACAATCTCAAGGCCTGGTTCGCCGGCAAGGCGCCGCTGACGCCGGTTGCGGAAACGCCGGTCAAGGGACGCTGATGATCGCTCGTCGCCTTCTCGCATATGTCGTTGCGGCCTGCCTGGCCGCGATCGGCGCCGTCGCGGCCTCCTTGGCCGCGATCGGCATCGCGCATGCGCAGGATGCGGCGAGCCTGAAGAAGCAGATGCCCGGACAATGGGAGCTCTCGACCACCGAGCGCAGCAAGACCTGCGTCGTCACGCTGAAGGCTGACGCCGCAGGCCAGGGTTTCAAGCTGGAGCTGGAGCCGTCCTGCAAGACCGCGCTGCCCTTCACCAAGGACATCGTGGCCTGGAGCGTGAGGGGCCTCGACATCGTGCGCCTGCAGGATGCGACCGGCGAAGCCGTGATCGACTTCACCGAGGTCGAGGCCGGCATCTTCGAGGGCCTGCGCCAGGGTGAGGGCGTCTACATTCTGCAGGATCTCGCCGCCGCGCGCTCGATGGCGAAGTCAATGGACCAGATGATCGGCGATTGGTCGATGGTGCGCCGCAACGGCCAGCCGGTGTGCGGGCTGACGCTGACCAACACCGAGGCTGATGCGGACAATTTCCAAGTTTTCCTCAAGCCGAGATGCGACGCCACGATCGCGCAGTTCAACCCGACGCAATGGCGCCTCGAGCGCGGCCAGATCATCCTGATGTCGAAATCCGGCGAAGCCTGGCAGTTCGAGGCCGACGACAACGCGCAATGGCGCCGCGTCCCCGACACCGCCGATCCCCTGATCATGCTGCGGCAGTAGGGCGTCGGCCGAGACCGCTAAGGCGGTGCGGCGTTTGGTCGTGCCCTGACGGGACGAACTCGGATGGGCCAAAAATCGCCTTGACCCCGGAATATTGCCGGCTCGAACTTTTCTCGCATTTGGAGAGACCAAGACAGGAATCGTTCAAACTCGATCGGGCTTTGACATGAAATTCGTTGCCCTGGCCTTTTCGTGCCTTCTGCTTGTCGCGGCGCCCGCCAGCGCGAATGACACCCGCACCTTCAATGCGATGGTTGCGTTGGCCAATCGCGGAGATGCGGAGGCGCAATATCATGTCGGCATGATGCACAATAACGGCATCGGCACACAGCAGGACCGCAGCCAGGCATTCGAGTGGTTTCAAAAATCGGCTGCGGCCAACGATCCGCTCGGAGCCTACAAGCTCGGCTGTTATTATGACGGGCAAGGCGTGGGCGTCGTCGCAACAAATCCGGATCAGGCATTGAAGTACAAGCTTGTGTCCGCCAAGGCCGGTTACGCGCGTGCCCAGCACGACGTCGCTCTCATGTATGACCGACAAGGGAATTCGGAAGAAGCGCTGAAATGGTGGAAGATGGCGGGCGACCAGGGTCTCCCCAGCGCCCTCTTCAGCCTGTCCCGCGCATATTCCGCAGGAAAGGGCACGCCGAGGGACCTGTCCCTGTCGTATGCCTATTTCAAGCTCTCGAAGGTGGCGCCGGCCAAGAACGTGAACGAGATGGCTTCCCTGTTGTCCAAGCCTGAGCTCGAGAAGGCCGAGAAAATGGTTGCCGAATGGAAGCCGCAACCGACCGCCCTGACGCTGAAGGCATTCGCCGGCATCACGGCCGCGGAAGACCATTTGAAAGCCGCCAAGAACCAGGCGTTCTGATCGTCTAGATCAACCGCAACCCCCTCAAGCTCGCATGCCCGTTCTTGCCGACGATGATGTGGTCGTGCACGGCAATCCCGAGCGGTTTTGCGATGTCGATGATCGCCCTGGTCATCTGGATGTCGGCCTGCGAGGGCGAGGGATCGCCGCTGGGGTGGTTGTGCATCATTCTCGCTCAGGGGATATCGCTTTGATGTAGGGCCATTTTTGTCGCAGCAAAGAGCCATTGGGGTATGGACCTGGGATCGGTCCACGATGATCCAACGTGAACATCACCCTCACGACGGTCTGCGCATCGACCGTTTGCTTTAGAGCACGCTGGATCACGAACGAGTCTACACTACCTTCTGCGATCTCTCAAAGACAGGGGACTCACGTCGAAGCGAGTACTCAGCTCAACGTCGCCTTCACTCTATTGAGTATTTGATCATCGCTGGAAGGCCCGTTGGGAAAATGGCCCAGTGGCGCGAGCTCATTTTCGACGTGGGCGACGATTGACGACGTACACCGCCGAGCGTGGAAAACTGTGCGCGGTTGGCGAGTATCGCGGCATGAAGGATGCGAGCCTACAGTGTGCGGGCCTGAGGGAGCTAGCTTACTCCAGTCCTTTCGACGCACTACAAATCACAAGATTTCTGCGATCCCAAGCGTCAAGCTCACTGACCGGGTATAAGACGGCTTTCCCGATCTTGATATATGCGGGCCCTGTTCGCATCGCGCGCCAATTCCGCAGCGTACCAACAGTGACCTCGTTACGATATCGTGCGGACACTTCCTCCGGGGTAAGGAATTTAGCGTCTGTCATTCGTCTTCTCCAGCACTCTGCCGCGCGAGACGTCACGGTCGAGACAGTTGCGATGGTGACACCCAGAATGCCGGAAGAAAACGATATTCACGATGACGCGCATAGCTCTTGTCGAACCGGGACGAGTTGGCGCGTCGACTTTAGTTCACAGTCGCAAGATGGCGTTACAGGGCGTAGCAAAAATACTTGCGCCTCTCGGCTGCCGGCACATGACCTAGTCTGGCTGCGGGTATGTCCCGAGACTGAAAAGCGGACTCGGCCAATGCAGCCTCGCCGCGCGGTACGCCTCGGAAAATCACATGGCGCGCTCACTTGCCTCCGCTCGAGCCAAGAGCTCGTTACCCCACGCTCAACGCGCCTTCAATGATTGCCCCGATGTAGATTCAGCTTGAGCTTGTCCTGGTATACGCCAATCCGCTTCTTTGCTCACTCGACAAGCGCGCCAGGGGCGCCTGGGCGGAGATGCTGGGCCCACCCAGTTCATCGGCTGCACGAGCTTCTGCCCTGGAATTGGACGCCATCAGCGTTCTCCGCTCGAGCGGCATGACCATGCGCCGACAAGGGCAAGACTGGGGGCATCGTCAAATCGGAAGGGACGCAGGAATTCAATTCAGAGGGTCCAGGGAGGTCGCGACCCCAGAAAGCATTGGTCTTGCGAGCGCGATCGCAAACCTGGGTGTTCCGCGACACGTCAGGTTCTCGAAGCCGCTTCCTGGCCAATGCGGCCTCAATGCGCGTAAGCACGTCGGCTTTCTGTTATCTGCCTGCGGGGTGCTCATGCTGACCTCGGGTAATTCGGAGTTGATCTTACCGGGAACCCTTGCAATGGGATTCACGATTGGCTCAGAATTTGACCTCGCTCTTTTCCTTGTCGGCAGACGCTTCCCACCAGCGCACTTCAGCACGTTATTTGGCGGCATCTATCTCGCGGTGTCGATCGGTGGCGGCGGTGGGCCGATTCTGGCCGGAATGCTCTACGATCGAGCCGGCAACTACTTGCCCTGGTTTGTAGTCGCCGCAACCTGCCTGCTCGTCTCGTCCCTTCTTTGCCTGGTTGGTCGGTTCTCGGTCTTCCGCGACAGTGCGATCGCGCCGAGCGCGGCATCACGGTGACATTCATTTGGTATCGGCAATGAACCTGGATCAAAAATTTCTGCGGCAATACCGGTCGGGGGAGGGATTGCCGGCTGCTGTCAGGTCGACCTCCCTCGCCGAAGCCTTGGGAACCAAGCTTGAAGAAATCGACCTCTTAGGGCCAAGTATCGAGCTGTCCTTCCTTGTCGGTGAGCAGTTCTTGCAGGCTGAGGACGTCATTCACGGGGGCGCGGTCACGATGATGCTGGACTTCGCCATGGCGTATGCCGCGCTGCTGGCAATTCCTGACGGACTTTCCGTCGCAACGATCAACATCAACGTCTCTTATCTCAGGTCGGCCAAACCGGGGCCATACAGAGCAGTCGCCGAAGTCGAACGCTGCGGAAAGGCGGTCGTGTTCACGCGCGCGCAGCTTCTGGATCGCGAGAACAAGGCTGTTGCCACCTCGGTATCCTCGTTGGCCGTCGTGGCGCCCCGTCGCAAGTCGTTCATTGAGCCACCCGCCGGCGCCGAGATCGCGTGACAATGCGAAGCCGGCGAGAATTACGTCTTTGATTTCTGTCGCGACGCCTTGGACTTAGACTCCGTGGAAAACATGGCATCGACGCTCCCGCAAAGGAGCGTGATGAACTCTCCATCCAGCGGCTCGCCGAAAATCAAGCGCCGGTAGATCGGCGAATAAAGCATCTCGACAGCCCAGGCCGCATCAATGTCGGGCCTGAAGAGGCCCTCCCGCTGCCCCCGCTTGAAGGTCTCCTGAACGAGACGCCGACGGTTCTTTGCGAACCGTGCATTGAACTCGGCCAACAGCGCATTGTTGTCATGACCTTCGCACAGGATCTGAACGACCAGCTTCCCGGCCCGGCCGCTGAAATACTGCGCGAGGGAAGTCAGGTGCCGTTTGATGGCGGTCCGTGGATCGACGGCGGTTGGCATCGGGGTATTGCTGAAATGGGATTCCATGAACGCGTCGATGACCAGCGCGCCCTTGCTGTCCCACCACCGATAGATCGTGGCTTTTGAAACCCCGGCGTCGCGCGCCACTGTTTCGATCGCGAGATCGCTGACCGAAACCGTCTGCAGAAGGGCCATTGTGGCCGACAAAATCGACCGCCTGGAGGCGAGATCGCGCGGTCTCCCGATCGGCCTTGGATCCGAGGGGTCGGTATCTTTAGAGTTTATCGGTCCGCGTGCTGGGACGCGCTTGGGTGATGGCATGGCCAGTGTCGAGCAAACTTCAATGGATATCGAGCCAGTGCGTTTCCGTAGCACGGCGTCACGTCTTCCGACAAACGACTTCCCTCGAGAGCTGTTGAAAGCTGGTAAACGACCTCGCTTGACTCTCGACCGCAGTTAACGAGACGATACGTTTCGTATAATAACTAGGAGGAAGCCATGAAGCTCGGACGAATTTCAGTCGCAACGCCGTTCGGAACGGTCACGCGCCTTGTCGCTGTGGACACAGCGAAGAGCAGGGTGGTCGACCTCGCGACGGCGGAAATCCTTCGTCGGCAGGCGAAGGGCGCGACGGAGGAGGGGGCTCAGCGGTTAGCCTCGGCGATCTTCCCCGGGAGCATGTCGGCAGCGATTGGTCTTGGAGATGTCTTCCTGGAAACCGCCCACGAGGCGCTACAGACGCGCGCTGACGATGCCTCCACTGCAATCTCGAGCGTGAACTGGCTGAGCGCGGTCGATCCTCCGGTCATCCGGGATGGCCTGACATTCGTCAAGCACATCAAGCAATTTCATGAGCGTGTCGGGGGCGAGCCTGCCGAAGCGTTGCTCGAGATTCCCGGTTACTTCAAAGGCACCCCGTTCACCGCGGTTGGTCACGATGCCGAAGTGCCCAAGCCATTCTATACCGACCACTTCGATTACGAATTGGAGCTTGGCTACATCGTCGGGCGCGTCTGCCACAACCTGACACCCGACGAGGCGCAGCGGGCGATCTTCGGCGTGACGATCTTCAACGATTTCAGCGCGCGCGACATCCAGAAGCTTGAGATGAAGATCGGCATGGGCCCCGGGAAAGGCAAGGACTTTGCCTTCGGCATCGGTCCATGGATCGTGACGATGGACGAGATCGGCCGCCTCGATGATCTGGAGATGACGGTTCGCATCAACGGCAAGGAATGCTCCCGCGGCAATAGCGCGGAGACCGTTTGGGCGCCGGGTGAATCCCTGGCTTACATGTCGATCTCGGAATACGTGCAGCCGGGCGACCTGTTTGCTTCGGGTACGGTTGGCAACGGATCCGGTCTGGAGATCGGCCGGAAGCTTGAGGCCGGTGACGTTCTTGAGCTTGAGGTCTCTCGGATTGGCACGCTCCGCACCAAGATCGGTCCTCCCGAAGAAAAGCGCTGGTGGCCCGAGAAGCGCAAGAAGTTCTGGTGATCCGCAGGGGAGCCCAAGCGGGGCCGATAGCACCTGTATCTAATCCGCTCATACTCAGTTCGAGAACCAATCATCATGGCAAAACCCGTTCGTCGCATCGTGACCGGACATCGCGCTGACGGCCGTTCAGTCATTGTCTCGGATAGCGCAGCACCCAATGTGCATGTCGTGCCGGGTACACCGGGGTTGGCGGGAACCGTTCTCTGGGTTGCCGACAGAACCCCTGCGGATATCGTGCAGCAGGTGGAAACCGCTCCAGGCAATCGCAAGCTCGCCATTGAACCTCCGGCCGGCGGGAATGTTTTGCGCATTGCCGAATTTCCGCCGGACAGCCTCTACTCTCGCGAGGAGCTTGAGAAGTTCAGGAAGGGGATCGGCAGCCCCGAAGCCTTTGACACCAAGGCGCGGCACTTCTTCTTCCACAAAACGCATACGCTCGACTACGCGATCGTGCTGGAAGGGGAAATCTGGGCGATGCTCGACGAAGGCGAGACGCTGATGCGGCCCGGCGATGTCTTAATCCAGCGTGGCACCAACCATGCTTGGTCCAATCGTACCGACCGGATCTGCAGGGTCGCCTTCGTGCTGATCGACGCCGAACATCAATAGAAGCAAAGCTGGTCAAGATCGATGTTGAATCCGACCATCATCACTTGCGCGCTGACCGGTGCCGGCGACACAGTTAGCAAGAATCCCGCAGTTCCGATCACGCCGAAGCAAATCGCTGATCAGGCAATAGACGCCGCAAAGGCAGGCGCGGCTGTCGTGCACATTCACGTTCGCGATCCGGCAACGGGTGCACCGTCGGTCGAGTTCGGGCACTATTCGGAAGTCGTCGAAAGAATTCGGGGGTCATCAACGGACGTCGTGGTGAACTTAACCAGCGGCCCGGGTTCGCTATATGCGGCGGAAGGTCTGCTGCTCCACCCGGCCCCAGGCGTGAATCCGCCGATGACTCCACAACAACGACTGGAGCACATCCTGAAGCTGAAGCCGGAAGTCTGCAGCCTGGATGTAGCTACGTTGAATTTTGGACGAATCGCGATGGTCAACCTCGTTCAAGACCTTGAGGTGATGGGGCGGGCAATAAGAGATGCAAACATCAAGCCCGAAATCGAGGTTTTTGATCTGGGTCACATTCGGTTAGCCAAACACCTACTGGAAGTCGGGGTTCTGAAATCTCCGGCGTTCTTCCAGTTTTGTCTGGGCGTTCCTTGGGGAGCGCCGGCCCAGTCGGACGTCCTTCAGGTCATGCGCGCCATGCTTCCTCCCGGAGCGCTCTGGAGCGCATTTGGAATTTCACACGATCAGTTCAAGATCGCCGCTGCGGCGTGCGAACTTGGAGGCCACGTGCGGGTGGGTCTCGAAGACAATCTCTACATCGCAAAAGGACAACTTGCGTCGAGCAACGCCCAACTCGTCGAGGAGGCAGCTCGGGTTATCACGCGCCAGGGGGCGAGACCGGCCTCCCCGGCGGAGGCACGGAAGATCCTCCTCGGTGGATAGTTGGCCTTTCGAGGCCAAGCGGAGCCACCAATTGGGTCACACCTCGGTAACGCCGGTAGCACTTCCGAACTTGCGGCGCTTTAGCGAACTCGCGTCGCCTGCTGGTCTACGAGAACTCACGTTTGCGCATTTCGCAGGGTTTCCTCACGGTAACTTTGTGAGATTACAGGTACTATCTTAACGTCGGCCGGCGAGAAAGCTATACAGGCCTCCTCAATCGCAAGACAGAGGCTGCGGCCCCTAGGAGTTCATATGCATTTAATCGTCCGGCCCGTCGCAATGATTGCGGCTTCCATTTTTATACTGTCCCTCGGCAGTAGCGCTGTGATGGCCGCCAGCGCGCAGGAAGAAGCCAACCGCGCCGCCGTGCTGGCCTTCTACGAGAAGGGCCTCAATCAGAAGGACGCCGATTCGGCCCTTGCTTATGTCGGAAATCGTTATGTCCAACACAATCCAAATGCGCCCGATGGTCCGGAGGGGTTCCGAAAATTTATCGGCTTTCTTCGCGAAAAGTTCCCGAACTCGCATAGCGAGATCAAGCGCAGCTTCGTGGATGGCGACTTTGTCATCCTGCACGTTCACTCCGTCGGCGAGCCCGGCAGCAGAGGCCGCGCGATCGTAGACATCTTTAAGCTGGAGAACGGCAAGATCGTCGAACACTGGGACGTGGTGCAGCCTATTCCCGATAATCCAGCGAACAACAACACGATGTTTTGATGCCGCAGATCGTAGTAGGGGTGAGCAAAAGGCGCGCTCTTGGCGCGCCTTGCTCCACCAGCCAGACAGGGAGCACACCGCCCGGCCGCACGGGCGCCTTCGTCGCCTTCAGCCCGTTCGCAAAGTGCGTCATTGTGGGAATGCACTTGTCGGCGCCCAATAGACAAGTCGCAGGTTCCGCTCATTAGAAATGTCAGTGGGAGAGGACAGCCGGCTCGCCTGGTCGCCCTTTGTTTGACCCGCCGGAGGCGCGGTCGATGGTCGGGATGTCCTTCGTCCCGACGCCTCCCGGCCCGCCGCCGCGCGCAGGAGCGGAAGGATCGAAGACCGCCGGAGGCGGTGGCTCAAAGGGCCGTCCTTGACGGCTCCGAGCACGGTGGCTCTCTTTCTCAGTTATCCACCAATTCGATGCTGGCGCGCGGCACCGCTACTTGGGCTTTCCAGCGCAGAAGACCTGAAAGGATTGAGTATCGCCTCCATTTCCCTGGATCCTCAGCCGAACGGCAAAACTGTTGCGCAGATGTTCGAAGAGACCAATGAGGTTGTGATGAGGTCAGGTCACGTCGCGATCGAATGGTGGCTTCGGCGCAAAGATCAGACCTCCATTCCAGTCAGGATAAGTCTTGTCGTCTCGAGGTTCGAAGGCCGTCCGATCGTCGTGTGTGTTTGGCAGGACATAACCGACCTGGTTCGCATGCGGGAAGAGAGACTGAGTCTTGCGAAGAGGTTTGACAGTGATGTGTCGTGGGTCGTGGACGTTGTGGCGAGCTCGATGCAGGACATGAAAGCGGTCGCATCGGAAATTACTGCTTCGACGGGAGATGTCTGTCTTCGCACTGAAGCGATGACGAAATGGTGAAAAAGACCGAGGAAAACTCGACGGCCGTGTCCTCGGCTGCTCAGGAATTATCGGCGTCGATTTCTGAGATCAGCCGACAAGTGTTGACCGCAGCGAATATTTCGCAAAGCGCGCGCGGCAAGACCGCACACGCTGAAGCAACATTAAGTGAGCTCGTTGCTTCGGTGACAAAGATCAGCAGCGTCGTCCAGATGATCGAGGGTATAGCCTCGCAAACCAATTTGCTGGCGCTCAACGCAACCATCGAGGCAGCACGGGCTGGCGAAGCGGGGCGAGGCTTTGCAGTGGTGGCGGGAGAAGTGAAAAATCTTGCTGCGCAGGCAGCCAAGGCGACGAGCGAGGTTGATACTCAGATTCTCGCCATCCAACAAAGGACGGAGCTGGCGACTGCAGCGATGGGTGACATCGCCGACATCATCGACAAAGTGCAAGAGATATCGAGCAGCATCTCGGCAGCGATAGAAGAGCAATCGATTGTGACGAACGACATCTCAAGAAGCATCACCAGCATCAGTGTTGATATGCGCGAAGCTTCCAGGGATATTGACCGGTTGAATGCCGCCTCGCGCGCCTCTGGATCATCGGCAGACCAAGCCGTTGGGAAGGTAAGGCATTTGAGCAAAAATATCGCTTCGTTACAGGGGCAGGTCGGTGACTTCTTGACTAACATAAGGGCGTAGTACTGCGCGGTCGGTATAAGCGCAGGTCGGGAAACTAATGCGCCATGAATGTCTGCACTCAAAGTTGCTCGGGCCGCGCGCGTGGACCGATGACCTCGGAGCTCAACATGCGGCGCTTCGTAGGCGGGGTCAGTAGCTGGTTCGAAAGGTAGGACCGACCAATGCTGTTACGAAGATCTATTGCCGCGTAAGCGCGTATCCATTGGGCAGTGCAGAGGTTGATGCTCTAGCGATGCTGCGGATTTGCGGTTCAAGTGTCAGTGTTGTATCTGAAATTTGCGATGCTTTAAGATCTGCCAGGAATCGTGACGCATGTTTGCCGAAATCTGCATGAAACCTGCATAGTCCCGAGCAAAAAATCCGCTAAGCGCCGAAGGAAAGAGGGAGATGCCCTGGTGCGCTTTCACCGTCAGAAGAGTTTGCTGGGGAGTGCCGCAATCCGCCGACCACGGTTAATCAAAACTCCGGCAAACTCGCAACCCGAAATAGTCAGAACCATCTGGAGTCCATTTCTCTGACGTTCGCCGATGTTTCGTTCAGGGCCGCTCGCCAACATCACCGGCGACACCGGCACGCTCAATCGCCAGGCCAAGGCGGCCGCGCGCTCGGCCTTCGAATCCGCCAAGCAGCGGTTCTTCGGCCATCTGCTCACCAGCATGAAGACGCCAACCCTGATCCGCTCCGTCGAGCGCGATCTGGCCGAGGGCCATGCGGCGGTGATCCAGATCGTGTCGACCGGCGAAGCGCTGATGGAGCGCCGCCTCGCCGAGATTCCACCTGAGGAATGGAACGACGTGCGCGTGGACATCACGCCGCGCGAGTATGTTCTGGATTACCTCGCCCATTCCTTCCCGGTGCAGCTCTATGAGCCCTTCACTGACAGCGACGGCAATCTCTCCTCCCGGCCCGTCTTCCGCGATGGCCAGCCGGTCGAGAGCCGCGAGGCGGTCGCCCGCCGCAATGAGTTGATCGAGCGGCTCGCATCGCTTCCGCCCGTTCCCGGCGCGCTCGACCAGATCGTGCAGCGTTTCGGCACGGATCTTGTTGCGGAAGTGACCGGACGTTCGCGGCGCGTGGTGCGCAGGGGTGACCGCCTTGCCGTCGAGAACCGTGCCGCCTCCGCCAATCTCGCAGAGACCGCCGCCTTCATGGACGACTTGAAGCGCGTGCTTGTCTTCTCGGAGGCTGGCGGTACGGGTCGCAGCTACCACGCCGAACTCTCGGCGCGGAATCGCCGGCTCCGCGTCCATTATTTGCTCGAACCGGGCTGGAAGGCCGATGCCGCCATCCAGGGTCTCGGTCGAACGAACCGCACCAATCAGGCGCAGCCACCGCTGTTCCGCCCCATTGCCACCGACGTGAAGGCGGAGAAGCGCTTCCTCTCAACCATTGCCCGCCGGCTCGACACGCTGGGCGCGATCACGCGCGGCCAGCGCCAGACCGGCGGCCAGGGCCTGTTCCGGCCGGAGGACAATCTTGAGAGCCACTACGCTCGCGATGCGCTGCGCCAACTCTATCTGCTGCTTGTGCGAGGCAAGGTCGAAGGCTGCTCGCTCCAGATCTTCGAAGACGCCACGGGCTTGAAGCTCATGGACGCGAATGGCAAAAGGACGAACTCCCGCCCATCACGACGTTCCTGAACCGGCTGCTCGCGCTCACCATCGACCTGCAAGGTGTGCTGTTCACGGCCTTCGAGCAATTGCTGAACGCCAAGGTCGAGGGCGCTATTGCCAGCGGCGTCTACGACGTCGGCCTGGAGACCCTGCAGGCCGAGAGCTTCATCGTCACCGATCGGCGCCCGATCTACACGCACCCCGCGACCGGCGCGGAAACCCGGCTGCTCACGATCACCGAACGCCGGCGCAATCACCCCATGACGCTGCATCAAGCGCTCGATTATCTCGCCGATGCTCGGGCGGTGCTGCTCCTCAACGAGCGCTCGGGGCGTGCCGCGCTGCAGATTCCGGCGCCAAGCCTCATGCTCGATGACGGCGAGATCGAACGCCGCGTGCGGCTGATTCGCCCGATGGAGCACCATCGCGCTTCGATGAAGATGATGGACGAAAGCCACTGGCAACCTGCGGATCGCGAGACATTCGCCGTGGCATGGAACGGCGAAGTCGTCGACGTCCCCGAGTTCGCCGAGAGTACTCTCCACATCGTTGCCGGCTTGCTGTTGCCGATTTGGAAGCGACTTCCGAACGAGTCGACCCGCGTCTATCGTCTCCAGACCGACGAAGGCGAGCGCATCATCGGTCGCAGAGTCTCGCCAGCCTGGGCGGCGAACGCTTGCGCGACGGGCACCAGCAGCCTGACCCCGGACGAAGCTTTCTCGGCGCTGATGGAGGGGCGCACCGTCCTCGACCTCGCCGAGGACCTGCAGCTTCGTCGTGTCCGCGTGATGGGCGCCCATTGCATCGAGCTGTCCGGCTTCACCGATGCGATGCGTGACCGGCTGCGCGCCTACGGCCTCTTCAGCGAGATCATCTCGTGGAAGCTGCGCATGTTCGTGCCATCAGATGCGACGGGTGCCGCGGTGTTGGCAAAGGTGCTCGACCACTATCCGGTCGCGCGCGTCAGTGAGCGGGAGGCCGCCTGATGGCCCGCGACAACGTCTCCGAACTGGCCCGCCGTCTCGCGCGTGACGCCGAGGCGGTGTGCCGCCATTACCTGTCCAACGGGCGGCGCCAGGGCCGCTACTGGATAGTCGGCGACGTTCGCAATACGCCCGGCCGGTCGATGTTCGTCCGGCTCAGCGGACCGGAATCCGGTGCTGGCGCCGCCGGGCATTGGCGAGATGCCGCCTCGGCCGAACATGGCGATCTCCTCGACGTGATCCGCGAGAGCTGCGGTTTCACTACTTTTCGCGATGTCGCCAATGAGGCCCGACGCTTTCTGAATCTGCCGCGTCCAGAACTGGAGGTAGAGCTAAATCGGCCCCCGTCACGAAAATCGCCCGCGCCCCTCGGATCGCCCGAGGCAGCGCGGCGACTCGTCGGCATGTCGCAGTCGATCGTGGGTACACTCGTGGAAGCGTATCTCCGCAATCGCGGCATTACGGCTTTGCACGAAACTGGAAGCCTGCGCTTTCACCCACGTTGCTACTACCGGCCCGACGACCACAGCCCGACCGAGACCTGGCCGGCGATGATCGCCGCCGTCACCGATCTGAACGGCCACCTGACCGGCGCGCATCGCACCTGGCTTGACCCCGGCGGCTTCAGCGAGACGATGCTCGGTAAGGCGCTGATCGACACGCCGAAGCGGGCGATGGGCGACTTGCTTGGTCACGCCGTTCGATTTGGCGTAGCTGGTGAAGTCATGGCAGCCGGCGAGGGTATCGAGACGATGCTCTCGCTCCGCAGCGTTCTGCCGACCATGCCGATGGTCGCAGCCCTCTCGGCGGCGCATCTCTCCGCCATCCTTCTCCCGGACACGCTCCGCCGGCTCTACATCGCCCGGGACGATGATCCTGCCGGTGACGGCGCCATGGCGACCTTGATCGATCGGGCGCAGGAGGCCGGGATCGAGGCAATCGTGATCTCGCCGCGGCTTGGCGACTTCAACGAGGATCTTCGCCTGCTCGGATTTGACGCCCTTCGGGCCGCGAGCCGCGTGCAGATCGCGGCGCAGGATGTCGCGCGCTTTATGGAGTTGGCGGCATAGCCGGAACGGGATGAGGGGCGAGGCGACCGCTTCGTCTTCGAGGCCGGTGGTCATTGCGGCTTCCCCTCTGCGCCGGAGAGGGCCGCACCCACGGCCTTCTGAGAGGGCGATCGGGCGGCAAGCGGCCCGGACCGGCAACCTCGTGGGCCGACTATTTTCCGTCGGCGGCAGAGCCGCCTTTACATCGCGAGGCAAAATAGTCGGCCCCCTTCGGCCCTCCGCCAAGGCTCCGGCCCTCCGCTCGCGCTGCGGGTGCAAGTCCGTTCCGCCTGCCGCTTTCGTCGCCATGAAGGCCGCGATGGGCGCGGTCGATCCGACGAGGGAAAGCCGCAATGACCACTGACGACAATTTCGAGCCGCAGCACAACTCATCCCCGACCGACCAGGTCCTCCAGGAACTTCAGCTCTATGGCTACCGTCCCTTCCACGATGAGCCCGATCCCCGGCGGCTCCCTGAAGCGCAAGTCCTCGCCGGTAGCATCCTCGACATCTTCGATGCCCTGGTGGTGGCGCTGTCCGATACCCGTCTCGAGCCCGACCTCGAAGACCTGCTCTGGTCGACAGTGAACGTCTTCCATCGTGCCATCGACAGGATCGAGCGCGAGCTTGACGATAACGAGCTGGCGCAGCAGCGGTCGCAGCGGGAGCAGGACGGCAGCGAGGTGAAATCCGTCGAATTGGAGCGACTGACGGCGGAAGGGCAGACGCTGATCGAGCGACGAGGCGCCTTCGAGCTGATGCGCGACCAGGCCGCCGACGAGTTCGAACGCCACACCCATTCCGCTTGGCGACCGCGCAACGGGTCAAAGGTCAACCACCGCAATCTGACCTCCGCGATGATCGACAGCCGCGATTTCCTCGCCGCGAAGAAGCGCGCCGACAATCAGGTGCTCCTGCCACCCGGCCCGAAAGTCGCGCTGACTGGTGGTCTCGACTTCAACGATCATCGTTTGATCTGGGCCAAGCTTGACCAGGTGCACGCCAAGCATGCCGACATGGTGCTGCTGCACGGCGGATCGCCCAAGGGGGCTGAGCTGATCGCTGCCAAATGGGCCGACAACCGCAAGGTCCCGCAGATCGCTTTCAAGCCCGACTGGACGAAGCATGCCAAGGCGGCTCCGTTCAAACGCAACGATGCTATGCTGAAGACGCTGCCGATCGGCGTGATGCACTTCCCCGGCACCGGGATCCAGGACAATCTCGCCGACAAGGCCAAGAAACTAGGTATCCCGGTCTGGAAATTCGGCGGCGCGTGAGCGCTGCCGCAAAATCCGTCCGGCTCGCTCAATGCCGCTGATTGTGAAACGGGCCGCGGCCCCGACGCGCTGGCCGCAGCCTGGCACCAGGTCCGCTCAGATCTTCGTTCAGATCACAATTTTGATTAAGGCTCCCACTCTCGTCCCCGCGCGCGGCATTGATCACCTCTCTGACGTCAAGGGCGGTGTTGGCGGTTGTCCATCCTTGCAAGCCGGAGGTCTGCCGTACCTCCTCATCACTCGCGGCAAGGATTTCCTCGCTCAGCGCTTGGAGCAGGCGGGCCAGATCGCCAGTCGGATGCCAGCGTGTCATCACTTGCTCCAGTTCCGTTGATCGCGCAGCAGAGCGCGTCGCATCCGCCGTCGCGTCGTGTCGTAGTCGAGCTCGGATATATCGTGGATATTGCAGATCTCCCTGGCCGCCAGGCCATCAGCCATGCCGGCGATGATCTTCAGCGCCAGCGGATCGGCTTTGAACAGCCGATAGATGTTGGCCAACATCTGTGCGGCGGCCAAGACCCGCTCCGGATCGGGCACCTCATCGCCCTCATCATCGGGGAAACTTCTCTGGTCCGGATCATCGCGGCTCACAAGTAGCCTTTGCTCGAGCCGCGCACGCCGCCAATGGTCGTTGCAGATGCTGCGCATGACACCCGACAGAAACGCCAGAATGGGGACGTCGGGTGGCCAGGGGCGCGAGCCATCGAGGACGCGTGCGATCGCCTCGTGGAGGATGTCGCTCCAGCCGAGGCCTCCCGGCAGGTCGCGGCTCCACGACCGCGCCAGAGCTTTTAGCCGCACGAGTTCGAGATCGGACAATGCGTCGATCGCGGTTGCGGCATCGCCCGCGGCCGCCCGCATCATCTGCCTTGGGAGCTATCGTTAATCTTTCCACGGTCACACCAATATGCGCTTCACCGGGCCCAGTGCGGACATCGGATGAGAATATTTTTTGACATGTCTGCGCAGGCGGACATCAGACGCATCGTCTGTATCGTAACAGGAGAGCTTTCATGGACCATACGATGGCAGCTGCGCGCCGCTGGTATGCAGAAGATCTGCGATACAAGGTCCCCGTCCTGCGTAACCCCCAGCTGATCGAGGCATTTGCGTCTGTTCCACGCGAGAAATTTGTCGGTCCCGGACCGTGGCGCATCATCTCGGAGCCGTACCGCGATGCATTCCTGACCCCCGATACTGACCTGCGCTGGCTCTATCATGACGTTCTTGTGACGATCGATGCGAGCCGCAACCTTAACAATGGGATGCCCAGCTTCTGGGCGCGCAACTTTGAGCATCTCGACATTGCGCGCGGCGAGCGCGTGCTCCAGGTTGGTGCCGGAACCGGATACTATTCGGCGGTGTTGGCCGAGATTGTCGGGTCCACTGGTCGCGTGACAGCAGTTGAAACCGACCCGATGCTGGCCTCGCAGGCCCGAGCGAACCTCGTGAACTGGCCGCAGGTCGATGTCATCTCAGGCGACGGCCGGCCGGTAGACGTTGGTGAACTTGACGTCATCATCGTCTTCGCCGGATCGACCCATCCATCCCGCCTTTGGCTCGATCGCCTGGCCGAAGGCGGCCGGCTTCTGATGCCACTGAGCGACGAATCTTGGAAGGGCTTTCTTCTTCGCGCAGTCCGGTGTCGAAGACGGTTCGAGGCCGCTTCGATTGGTGCCGTCTCAATTTATCCATGCATAGGTGGCCGCGACGAGGAGGCGGGAAAACGTCTGCATGCCACGCTCGAAGGCCTGCCGTCTGGCGAGGTTCCGATTCGCGCGCTGCACGTCGGCGATCCAAAGCTCTAACGATACCGAAAAAGTCTGGTTTCAAGCAGCAGGGTTTTGGCTGGAACGCGAGCCCGCCGGCGCGGATGTTGCCGCTTCGAAATGATGGGCTGATTCGATCACCTCGAAAATTAGACCGGCTGCCTCCAGAACCGAGTGCTGTAATTGTTAAGACCTCGGGTATGCGAATCGACCGTCGCCTGAAATGTCTGCGGAATCTTGTCGCCGTCGCCACCTTCTCTGAAATAATCCCTAACCGAATAGAGCGCTCCTCTCATCAGGTGCTGCCATGTTTCATACAGCTCGGTCTGCCGATCCTGCTCCCGCCTGGCGGCGCTAAGCTTTCGCTTGGGAGTAGGCATCGTATAGTTGGGACGTAGATCTACGTCATGGATGAATGTTATGCTGCCGGACGTCCACTCGTCATCGACCGTCCGCCGCCACCGATAGCTCACTCTGACATTCAGGCGCTTATCGCAGCGGTAAGGCGGCACGATCTGATCATCGACGTAAAAGAGCTGACCCTCCTTCTGTTCCTCTTCCATTCGTCGCTTCATGGCCTCGACCGCGTAGGACAAATCAGTGCCCGCGCGTCGGAGGGTGTTTTCTGTTTCCGCGCGCTTTCGCGGTGCCTTGGCCTCACGGTGTTTCGTCAAGGCCCGTTCAAAATAAAGAAGTTGTTTTGCAACATAGGGTCCGCAATTCGCGAGAGGAAGACGGTGCAGATCACCCAATCGCTCCTCGCGGACCGCTTGCCCGATAAGCCTGTCCAACTCACTGTTATCGATCGCCGCGAGGGCATTTTGTTGATCGCGGGGGATATTGATCTCTCCCATGCCGGGTATCCTCGTTTTTTGTTGAGGCTTGAGTGATCGTGACGACCTCAGGCCTGCAGAAGTAGGTGGGAAGTCAGCTACCGTAAGAATCGCAATTCCTGAATCATATCAGGACAAGTCTCATGAATCCGAGGTTCTCTTCCTACCGCGGTAATCGCTGATGTTCGGAGGCCGGGCGTTCGGCTACAACGCTTTCTGTCTGTCGAGTATCAACACGTGTACGTCGGCGCATTCTGCGGCGCCGGAACCACGTGGCTGCCGCGTTTCCGCTACGCGGCTTCAAGCGCTAATGCGGTCAGGCAGTCGACGGACTACCCTGCATTTGATGATCGGCCCGTCTGGTCCGGCTCGCCGGTCACGGCGATCCTCGCCACCTGCGCATAAAAGGCCAGCTCGGTATCGTTCTCGATCGTATCATCGAGCAACGTCTTCATGTCGCTCTGATCCGAAGCCGACTGAAACGGCCCAGGCTGACGCTCGATCGTCAGCACCGCGATCGCGAGAGCTTTTTCACCAGATGCAGGTCGCGTCCTGTGAACTCCGCCATGCCGGCCTCCTCAACCGCACGTCAATCCGCAATCCATTCCAACCGATCAGCCACCGCACTGTGACGGCAACGATGTTCCAGCCGAGAGCCGCGCAGACCCGGCATGCAGTCTCCTGTCCGGCGAACACCGCCCGCTGCATCGGCGCTGATCCTTGATCCGGGCGCTGGCCTGACGCCATCAACCCGCATATGTGGAACGGCCCGCGGTGCAAGAGTGTTTTCAGTCGATTTCCCAGCACGAGGACGGTGCGGTCATATGTCCGGCCTGTTTGCGCGGCAGTTGACCGCTGGCCTCGATGAAGTCCGCGAAGCAGTTGGCTGAATCAAGGGGGCGCGCTTTATGCGCGTCGCGGGTTTCGGCCTAGCCTGTCTCGGGATTTCGTCCCGTGGGTTCATCGTCTGCTTTATACACCTCGCTTCTGCCGGCCCTTGCCGGTCAGCTCCTTATGGCGGCCCTGCTCATCCCCTTACCGGCTCCGCCATTATTTGCACAGGGACGCGGTATACGCCCCCTCTGTTCAACAATGCCCAGATTATCCGAGCGATCTTATTGGCAAAGCTAGCGCAACCGCTACGACCTTGAAGGGCCGCCGCTGGAGCATCTCCTTTAACCACGGCCATGCCTTGTCGTGGTATCGCACGTGACGAAGAACGGATGCGGCTCCAGTCGTAAGCAAGGACCGCAACTCCTGATTTCCCATTTTTGAGATCCGCCCCAGGCGCTCCTTGCCGCCACTCGAATGCGTTTTTGGCGTCAGGCCAACCCAGGCTGCGAAGTGGCGACCTGACTTGAAGCCACCGGGATCGGGAACCAAAGCCTTCACGGCCATGGCGATGATGGCTCCGACGCCCGGGATGGTGGCAAGGCGGCGCATATCAGCATCTTGCCTGGCCCGGACGACGATTTCACGCTCGAGCTTGTCGATCTGCTCGGCCAGCAATTCGATCTGTATAATCATCTCGGCCAAGGCAAAGCGCGCAGCTGTTGGCAGACGTGCATCGCTTTCATCCCGAATGATCTCGCCCAGCCCTTTGACGTTGGATATTCCGACCGGAGCGATGATACCCAATTCTCCCATATGCGCACGCAGAGCATTTATCGCTTGCGTTCTCTGACGCACGAGCAAGGCGCGCGTCTTCAGAACCATAGCGGCTGCCTGCTGCTCAGCCGTCTTGACCGGGACGAAGCGCATAGTCTTTCGCGTTACAGCCTCGCTGATCGCTTCTGCGTCGGCAGCATCAGTCTTCCCGCGCTTGACGAATGGCTTCACGTATTGAGGTGGCAGCAGTTTGACGTCATGACCTAAAGCCGCGATCTCGCGCGCCCAATAATGCGCGCTCGCGCATGCTTCCATTCCGACCAAGCACGGTGGCAATTTTGCGAAAAAGCGCAAGACATCCGCGCGCCGCAGCTTTCGATTGAACTGCGGCGCGCCTTCAGCGTCGGCACCATGAACCTGAAAAACCTGCTTAGCTAAGTCCAGCCCAATAGTAGTAACATCTTTCACGGAACGGTCCCTCCTTGTGGCGTTTACAACAACGGCCACGATCTTAGCACTCTGATGCTGTTGGAGCGGGCCGTTCCACCTCATCAAGGGGTCGGCTTACGCTGAAGCGTGCCGCCGCTTGTCTTCGCCTGCGCGGTGATTGCGGCCCACGCCCGGACACATCGGGCGCCTGTCGCGCGGGGATGGTCCCCGCCTCAGAACAGGAGCCGGACCGATGTCTCAAACCCTTGCCTTCGCCAGCGCATGGAACCTCGCCACCACCCTCATGGTCTGCGTCGTTATCTTCCGCACCGGCATGGGCGGATACGGCGTCATGCCCGCCACCGAATACGACGGCGATCCGGCCGCCGTGATCTACGAATTCGATCCGTTCCAATGACGAAGGGGCGGTTCAAATCGCTGGCCGGTGAGCGGAGGTCCTTTCGGATTTCCGCTCCCCGTCGCCGCCGTTTTTGGTTATGCTGTCGATTGCGCCGTGGTGGTGGTGGAAGGCGCGACCGTCAGACCTTCATCTCACGGAGACCACCACCATGATCATCTTTGGACCACTGCTTGTCCTCGTTGGCATCGGCTTCTTCTGCTGGTTGCTGTTCACGCTCGCTGTTTCTGCACTGCCTTTCTTCGTTGGCCTGACGATCGGCACCTGGGCCTTCCACACCGGCGCCGGAGTGCTCGGCGGCGCTGCAGCAGGGCTCGTAGCGGGCGGTGCAACCATTTGCATTGGCCAACTCGCGCTCGCCTTCGTGCCATGGACTTGGCTTAGACTCTTGATCATCCTCCTCTATGTCGCGCCCGCCACCGTCGCCGGTTACAGCGCGACGCATGGAATCGCCCAGATCGCGATGCCTTCGTCCACCTGGCAAACGGTCTTCGCGATCGCCGGGGCCGTTGCGGTCAGCATCACGGCCTTGGCTCGCTTCACCGGCATGGCCGCAGACGGGCCGGCGAGACAACGCTTGACGCCGGGCTGATATCAATACCGGGGCGGGCCCGGAAGGGACCCAATCAGGCCGAATATCACGACGGCTTCGAAACTTTACCGGCGATCGATGCGGACGCAGACACAATCAGCATCATGGGACGTTCGAGTTCTTCGGCCAATTGCGGCATCTGCTGGATCTGCTCGCGTGTTGGGGCAAACTCCTCCACTCGCCGAATTTGAAAGCCCGCGCCGATCAGCGCGTTCAGGGTTGTGCCAAGCGTCCTGTGGTATTTCAGAACGCCCTTGGCGAACCAGTCCGTCCGACGTTCACCCTCGACGGAATATCGATTGACCGGCCAAGTTTTGCGGCTCTCCTCATCGGAAATCCAGTGCGGATGTGCCGCTGCCATGAAGATCGGATGCTCAATCGTAAAGACGAAATGCCCGTCAGGAACGAGCGTTTTGCGGATCACATGTACGAGGCGGCCAAAATCCTGAACATAGTGAAAGGTCAGTGCGCTGTAGGCGAGGTCGAAAGCCGCCTCAGGGAGGTCCAGTGTGTCGAGATCGGCGATGCGATACTCGATGGCGGTGTCCGCTGTGTCCGCCCTGGCACGCTCGATCATGTTCTGCGACAGATCCAGACCCAGAACCGAGGCCGCGCCCTGCTCGCGCATCCAGCGCGAGGCCCAGCCGAAGCCACATCCCAGATCGACGACACGTTTCCCACCCAAATCGGGCAGCATGGCCCGGATCGCGGGCCATTCAGGAGCGCCGTCCAGCCCATGCACCTGCCGGGGCAACTGGCTGTAGCCAGCGAAGAAATCGGGATTGTCGTAGATATTCTGCGCCATGTCTGCCTGCTGTTCGGCTTTTCGCTCTGCGCCGCTTCGGACGACTCTGGTCGATCCAAGCAGGACTGTCGCGGCGGGCTGCGACACTTCGTGGTCCTACTCAAATCAAGCGCATTAAAGATCTTGAGTCGGCGGACTTCTCGCGCTGGAAACGAAAAACCCCGGCATGAGAACCGGGGCTCCCGTGATGCCACGGCGTACATCCGGCCGCGACAACCAAGCGACAGTTAGCACGGGGTTCTCGAAGAAAATATGACCTTCGCGACCGTCGCTCTTGAATGTCGGTTGATTTCTGGGGGCTTGCACATTGCACGATCGATCACGCCGGGCATTTTATTGTCTCTGTCCAAGACCTATGACCGAGCGAGACAACGGATCTCTTCCGAGCCACTATTCGCGTGGAGACTTGCGACCGGGTCGTTGATTGATTTAACCGCAATAGCCGTTGTCGCGCTATACTCAATGCGTTGCCGTAGCTCCGAACGGCCTAATACAATGAAAACGCAGTGCGGCGGAGCGAGTGTCAGTCAATCTCCGTCGAAAGATAAAGCATTTTCAACCTTCCCAGAACCAAAACCCACCAATCCAGCTAACGGACGAAGATGGATTTTCATCTGCGCGAACACGCGGCTTGGAAGCATCAGCGTCGCTCCAATCCATGCGCCTGCGCTCCTCGCAGATCAGACGACAAATCTCCGTGACCGGGTGACTTTAACGATCTACTTGACTGTCACGGCGAATTCCGCCGCCACGGGCGGGGTCTCCTGCCGGGAGCGATCGTGAAAGATGTAAGCGATCGTGTACTCGCCGGGTTCACCGATCGTGATGCCGGCGGTCACGAAGTTGGTGAAGTAGTCGAGCGATTCCGGAAACGGCGGCGGAGAAGCACCCTTGTAGGTGTGCTCGTCGGGAAATGCCTTTACGACCTTGCCAGTCTCGTCCCGCACTTCGATATCGAGGCCAATCTCGTAACTGGCCATCGGCGTCCCGACATCCTTACGGCCGACGTTTTCGAAATAGGCGTGGATGAATATCTCCTCGGCCGGCGCAAAGACGTTTGTCGGCCGCTCGATGAGCTTGCCCTGCTGGAAGGCCGCCTTGTCGGCAAGCATTTTCCGGGCAAGTTTCATGGGGGGAAGTGCCGCCTGCAGTGCGACGGATGTACTATCGACCCTCACTGGTGCGATGCGCTTGCCGTCAGGACCCGGTGGCGTGGTGAAGTAGATTTGGACCAAAGGATAGCAGGCCGCGCTCGCTTGCGGATGGTTGAGAACAAACAGCATTGTGCCGCGCAAACTGCTGCCGTCGTTGCCCGGGCCCAGTTGGACAAGGGCGCACATCGGCCATTCGGCCAGCGCGCTAACGCCTTTGAATTTCGGATCGGTCTGGAACTGTTGCTTCAGTTGAGCGAGCGACTCGCGGAATTCGCGGGAGTTCTTGTCGGGCGTGGTCGTGGTCATGAGGTGCACGACATTGTCCGATGCCTTCGCCTTTGCTGCATCGTCCCTGGCCTTTCGCAAGACCGAATCGTCGCCCAGGAGCCGATAGGTCCGGACAAATTGCCCGCCCTTCGATGCCTTTGCCGCCTGTTGCCATGCTTGCATGTCGAATTGATGTCCGCTGCGTTCGTCCAAGACGAAGAAGGCCGGAGCGTTGCCGTTCTCGGCATGAGCGGAAGTCAAGAACAGGCTGGCTATCATGCAGCTGGCGGCAAAACGCTTCATGCGATTCCTCCAGTGAGACGGCGGATGCGACCGAACTTATCGCCATCCAAGTGAGCCTCATCCCCCTCGGCCGGGAGCGCGCCCTTCGGACAGAAACGTGGCGCGCGGACAATGAACGAGTTCCATGGCTCGATCCTTCGTAACGAGACCCGCCAAGCCCGCGTCGATGAGCAAGATGAGAGGTGCCGTCTGGGCTCGATCGACCGGCGCCCATTCCACCCAATTGGCGCGCACCACCTGCCACGCCATGGTTTCCTCACCCCGGCGCAGAAACGCCTTCGTAACTGAAACGGCGTGATCAAACAACGGCACTTTGCCGTCCATCATGTCGAACAAGCGGATCACCTCGTCGTCGACACAGTGCATGCAGGCGAAGATGAACCGACGTTCCTGTGAGCAATTTCGATTCCACTTCGATTTCATGGCGGCGTCGAAGAGATCTGGCCTTGGTATCTGCGGCCTCGGGCTGAAGATATCGAGCTCGCCATACGACCGGATATGTCCGTCTCCAAGAGCGTACTCACCGAGCCGATCGAGTATTGTGAGCAGACGATAACGAGAGCCCTCGATCTTTGTTTCCGGAAAACCCCAGGGGTTTGCCTTCAGATCCGCCTCGACCCGCTGTGAAGCGGCGTCGGCCACGCGGGCGATTGCGCGCCAATCTCCCGTCTCGCGCCCCGCACGTCCCAGCAGCAGGACAAGCTCGTCAAAGACATTGCCCGCATAGACCGCGTAGGGATTGGCAATCAGCCGCGCGGCCTGAGCGATCACGACGTCCCATCGCCACAGATAGGCGGACAGCTCTGCTGCAGAAGCCGCAGCACCGTCGTCGCCCGCCTCGGCATACTGAGCGAGAATCGGCAGCGCCGTTTCGACATTTCCCCGAAGCGCTTCGATGCGGGCAAGATCGATTTGGCTCGGCTGTACCATTGATGCTCCAAACAGGGAATCCACTGACGCAGCGCCTGCCGTCGGTCCTTACTGCGGCAGCCGACCGGTAAGCCGAAAGAACAGGTTGGACGTAATCTGTACATCGGGCCGGGAGAGGTGCTCTTCGAGCGCTTCGATATCTCGCTCGAGGTCCTCCCGTGTCAGGAACTTGCCCTCGACCAGCTTGTCGCGAACATTACCAATCAGGCCACACGGGAACGAGCGCCGCTCATGGCCGGTTGGGAAGACGTGAATGATCGCATCGACCTGGATATCGACAACGCCTGCATCGCGGAACAGCCGGTGGAGATGCCGTCCGACCGACAAATCGATCCCTTGCGCCTGCGCATAGGCGGCGTACGCGTCGAGCAGACGGGTCCATGCGGGTAAAGGCGGGTCGAAACAGTGGGGAACGTAATCGGCCTCAAAGCTTGCGACCCAACCACCGGGCCGCACGAGCGAAACCAGCTCGCGCACGATCCGCTCGGCCTCCGGCACGTTGACCAGCAGAAGCCGCATGTGAGCCCCGTCGAAGCTGGCCTTCGGCAATCCGGTATCGTACGCATCGCCCTCCCGGACATCGACTTGCGACAATCCGCGATCCGCAACGAAGCGGCTCGCCAACTGCACGAATTGGCTGCTTCGGTCGATGCCTAGCACCGACCCATTTGCTCCGACGCGCTCCGCAAGAAGATGCAGAGCGCCTCCCGGGCCACAACCGAGGTCAACGATACTTTCGCCGTTCTTGATTCCGACCCGATCCAGCTGCGCGTTGGAATCGACGGCAAGCATCTCGATTTGCCGCTTGAGCCGCTCCACTTCCGCACTGCCCCGACCGAGCAAGTAAATATCCGGATTCATTGTTGTCCTTAGTTACGGATGATCGGATTATCGATATGTCTGGTGTCTGATCGTGTCAGGTTTGTGGAGGGTGTCGTCGAACGCGGTGCGCTCTCGGGCTCGGTAGAACTGTAAACGCTCAATACTGCCGCCTGCGCCCGCATCCGCGTTGCTCTGGATCGCCGCCTCACGACGTTCAAGGAACCGGGGCTGCTCGGAACCGACCGGCGGAGGCGACATGCACACCGCGCACATCGAGCACGCAAGTTATCGGATTTATTTCGTAATCGCGATGATGCATGTCTTGAATTCTCCGTCTGATCGAGACGGATCGCTTAGCCGCAAGGCGCTCCCTGATCGACGGACGACCAGCGCTCGGCGGCCGGATCGTCAAGCCTGGACGATCGAGAGGAGATCAATCATGAAAAT
Organism: Bradyrhizobium sp. SUTN9-2; assembly: GCF_003122645.1. NCBI lineage: Bacteria > Pseudomonadati > Pseudomonadota > Alphaproteobacteria > Hyphomicrobiales > Nitrobacteraceae > Bradyrhizobium > Bradyrhizobium sp. SUTN9-2. Next base: position 168,803 of record NZ_LAXE01000001.1, on the reverse strand, counting down.
TGCGGGAACGCTGATTTTTGGTCTTGCGTGCTCGATCGTCGCGCTCGTCTCCCCGAGCGCATTTGCTCAGGAATGGCCGGCAAAAGCGGTCACGATCATCGTTCCGTTCGGAGCGGGTTCTACGCCAGACATGGTGGCGCGGCTTATCGGCGACGAATTGCAGAAGAAGCATCCGGGCTCGGCCTTCGTGGTGGAGAGCAAAGCGGGCGCGGGCGGCGTCATTGGAACCGATGCGGTCGCCAAGGCTACGCCGGACGGCACAACCATCGGCGTCAGCATCGGCGCCCCGCTCGCCATTGATACCCTGCTAATGTCGAAATTGCCCTATGATCCGGCGAAAGACATCGTGCCGATCACCCAGCTTGTGACGACCGCCAGCGTCATCGCCGTCAATTCTTCCCTCAATGTGAATTCGATGGCCGAATTGATCGCGCTGCTTAAGAAGGAGCCCGACAAATACAATTTCGGCTCGATCGGCAACGGCTCGCTATCGCATCTCGCAATGGAGGCGATCGGCCTCAAGAGCGGTGCAAAGATGGTGCAGGTTCCTTATCCCTCCTCACCCGCAGCCGTGATTGGACTGGTGAGTGGTGACGTGCAGCTCGCCGCGTTGCCGGCCGTAGCCGTGATGCCGCAAGCAACCTCCGGAAAAGTAAAAGTTCTTGCCGTTTCGCTGCCCAAGCGCTCATCCTTCCTGCCCAACGTGCCTACGCTGAAGGAATCGGGCATTGACGTCGAAGCCGACGCGTGGATGGGGCTCATTGCGCCGCGGGGCACGCCCAAAGCGCTTGCCAACACGATCAACAAGGAAGTCACAGAGGCGATAACCTCAAAGGCGGTGCGCGAGAAGCTCGCGACCCAGTACATGGAGCCGGTCGGCAATTCGCCCGAGCAATTTCGGGCGGTCATCAACGCGGAAATCGCACGCTGGGAGCCGATCATCAAGGCTGCAAAGATTCAGAAAGTTGACTAGGCGTTCAAAGCAGTGGGGGCGGCCAAGGCGAGCAGAGCAGCAACGGCACATCATCGCGGGGAAGATACTCGCGATCGCGGGGAAAAGAACTCGCGCCTGCCGCACCGTTTGAGAGGATCAGAATGCTGAGAACGAGCACTCTTGCGGCTGTCATTCTGCTCGCAGGCGGAGCCTCTGCCCAGACCGTGTTTACCGGTCGACGGACCAAGGTGCAAGAACGAGTCGCGACCCGGATTCGGCCTGCGCTGCGAACCTGCCCGGGGCCCGCCGGCTACGCAGTGCAGTTCTCGGACGAGGGAAACATGGTGGCACTTACCATTGCGCCGTCGCGGGCGACCGAGAAGGCCGGAACCACGGCGCAATGGCGCGATTCCGGCAAAGCATTCGGTGAAAAAGTACATTGGGTCATGCGCGGAGGCATCCCAAGGGCCGCGGTAATCCGGACCTGGCGGCGGGCGGACGACGATAGCGAGGTTCAGGAGCTCTCAGTCTTTGCAATTGAGGGCGCGAAGGCCTGCGCCTACGGAACGGTCGACATCCACATGGCAAACGCGAATGAAGCCGCTCTTGCCAAGGCCGATGAGGCGGCTGGCTCCGGTTGTCGGAAGAATTAGTGCTGCATCTCCTTCTCATGAAAACAAACGCGTCACGCAGTCGTTTAGGCGGCGACTGCAGGAATGTCACCTGCTTCCGCCCGTCAACCAAGCGGCAAGTCCGGCGACTGCACCATCAGCGGCGTAGAACAGCATGAGGAAAAGATCGAAGACAATGCCTTGCAATGTCGGCAGACTGTCCTTTGTCAGCAGAACCCCACCCTGACTGTACGAGAAGCTGCTGCCCTTGATGTAGGTCAGGACGTGGAAGCCTACAGCCACCAGAAGATAGAGCGCCGCGCCGATGACGGCGCCGATCTTGATCGCGTCCCATCGAGTCGTGAGTCCGCAGGCGCTGGAGACTTTCCAGGCCGGATAGCCAAGCGCGAAGCAAATGACCAGGGAGGTCGGCAGTCCGACTGCCGCCATGAAACCAATGGGACCGAAAATCTCTCCGGCGGTGGGCCAAACCGTGTCACTGCGAATCAGCGAGGAGACGGCGCCGGCGAGCAGCGGCAGCATCGTGGCCACGATCATGAAGAAGCTCCACGCTGCCAGCGAGGCCGCGAGCAAGCCTCTCGCGCGACGAGGATGACCGATCGCCATGACCGAGTTCCGCATCGGGGATGACCTCCATCGCTTCGGCAGTCGAATGCTCAAATGTGCAAGCGGACTATGCGCATTCTGGGGCATCTGCGCCGATCGACTTGGATTAGGCTTATCGCGACTGGTCAATCGAGTGTGATCAAATGTCTCTCGTGGCGGCGGCGCAGCGCATCATCTCTCTTGCTGGCGGCTTCGTCTTCCTGGCATCGACCGTCGGTGCCGCCACTGCGGCCGATGAGTTTCGAGGTAAGTGGTCGAGCAATCCACCACGCTGCGAGCAGGTGAATGGTGAGGTCGATGTTCTGACCATTACGTCATCGGAACTCGAATTCTATGAAATCGGCTGCAAGCTTTGGAGACCCAAACGCAGTCATGGCGAGACCCGATTTGCCGCGCGCTGCTACAAGGGCGGCAGTCCGGAGACGCCTGGGACGGTGGTGATCCGGCGTCGGTCACCGGAAACCATTGAGCTTGCGCTGCATGGCTTTTCCTGGATTGCCGAGAAGCCAGAGGTGTTTCATCGTTGTGCCGCGCAGTAACTGCGGCCGACTATTCGGAGAATGAGCTGATGGCAAGACTTCCGATCGGTATTGCGGCGGCGTTTGCCAGTTCGCTGTGCGGCCTCGGGCTCGTGACGTCGCAGGCCGAGGGCGCTGCAGCAAAGGAAGGACTGTTCGAGCACTGCGCGAGCGTTCGCAACGATGACAACGTGCGAAATTATGAACCCACGCTGCGGGAGCCGACCGTCAAAGCCTTCAAGAAGTTGTTCCCTGACGCCGGAGCAGAACCAGATCCTTCAACATTCGCGACCCAGGCGCAGTACCGCTGCATGGATGGACGGGTCACGGTCTGTTTCATCGGAGCAAACCTGCCCTGCGTGAAGATCAACACCGCGAAGGACAACCCAGGAGCCGATGCCTTTTGCAGAAATACCCCGGATGACGCGCCCGTTGCAGCCTACGCCACCGGCCACGAATCGGCCTATTCCTTCAAGTGCCGAGCCGGGAGGGCCGTCGTTGATCGCCAAACGTGGAAGCTCGACAAGCGCGGCTTCGCGGAGAAAATTTGGACCACGCTTCCGCGGCAATAAGAGAGCAAGGTGCTTTGCTCCGGACTCGAATCAATCCTCCCCGTCCGACGGAATTGGAACATGGGCGCGCTTCGGATATTCCTGCTGCTCGTTTCAACTGTGCTGCTGATGGGTCAAAGCGCGCTCCCAATAGAAAACTTTGGCCCTGACTTCGCCCTTCGAAACGTTCTGATCGACGATTTGAGCGCTGGCGATGTCAGCCGCGGGGCGCGAAAGGAAATATCTGCCCGCCTGATCGGCTACTGGCGGCAGGTTCTGGAGGGACTGCCGGCCTTGACCGAAGCTGAGCAGCGCCGGGCAGTCGGTAAAGTTCATGAGTTGCAGGGAGAGGCGCGGACGAAATACGTCGTATCAACCGAATACACCGTCGCCTTTATGCATGGATTCACGAGAACCTGCATCGCCAGAGCAGTCACTCTGAACAAGCATGTTGCTGACAGCGACGCGGCGGAGCCATTTGATTGGCTGCGCATGATGGGCTGCTACGCAGATAACCCGGGCGTGTTCTTCAGATTCAATACGCTTCGTTTGGCCGGCGGAAATCCTGTCAATGTCATGAGACATTTCGATCCATTGGCCCGTTATGTGTCTGGTCCCCTTGCAGATGCCTTACAAAGCGAGGCGAACGCTAAAGCAGGTCAGTTACGACGTTAAGGCTCTGCGCGACGGCGCCACCACGGCAGCCCGCAAGCGAAGACCCAGTTGAAATAGATGAGAGCGATAACCGCCCCGGCTATGGGACCCTGCACGCGCCAATAATGAAAGAAGTAGTTTGTACCTTCGGCCAGCGTTGGCATATGCAGTCCCCACGAGCACGACGCCTGCTGCTATAAGCAATCCAATGGCGATATGGAGCGAAGGTTTGGTGCCCAGTGCGTTGAGCCAGGCGGCAAACGTGATCGGAGCTAACGGCAGACAACTATACGCGCCGGCAGTCCAGCCGTGGCCAGAGCCGGCGAAGGCGATGGAACCGAACAGCAGCAACGCGCCGAACCTCGAGGCGATCATGTATTTCCTGCGCGTCTAGGTTCCGGGGCAGGCTCGCGCGACCTCGGCTCGATGCTCAGACGATGAGGCGGTGTCGACGTTCATAGGTTAGCTCCTAGCATTCTTTGAGCTAGTCCGAATCACGCTTTCAAGACACGTGGGAGATATCCCAGTTGGCGCTCGAGGGCGGCCAAAGTCAGGCGCGCTGACTCCATTAGTGCAGCCGCCTCGTCTAGGGTGGCCCGCGCTTCGTCGTGCCGCGAGACAGCTGCCAAGGTAATCTCGATGCTGTCCTTGAGAGACCGCGGGTCTTCGCTCTTTGTGGCGCGGCGCAATTTAATCAGCGCTTTGGTCAATGATCGATGCGCGGAACGCTGTTTTCTCTCCAGGCGCCCGACCACGGCGAAGGCCTCACGATAGTTCCATATCGCTTCGATGGCTCTGTTTTCAAGATCGCTTTTGTCGCTCATCCGGTTCTCTTCTCACTCGAGCTCTTGGCGGTCATCATTTGCGCGAGATCCCTCCTTTTGGTCCGCGCGGCGAATTGTCGTAACCCCTGTAGGGGCGGCAAGTCTTGGCGCAAGCCGGCAGCGTCATATTGGAAGGGGCTGACTGGATCAGGCATCCAGCGTGCTCGCGATTCTTGTCTTTGAGCTACACTCAGAGCGGCCCAAGCGTCGAGCCTCGACCGATCATCGCAGGGTGGCAGTTTCGTGGCGGTCGTATGCGGCATCGACCAAACGGCGACGGATCACAGATACGGCCAGCCGCTCTCGTGAATGTGGTGTGCTGTCGACGCGCTATCGTGGAAGCGAAGATCGGTCTACCTGCAATAAAGAGAGCTCATCACCATTGGATCCGGTTGCGCCAACTCTTTCAGTGGACTCGCAGATCGCCACGTTCTCCTTGATGTCAGCTCTGTTCGGACCGAGCGCACCAAGCGGCCTCTTCGATGGATTGATCTGGCCGAAGGACGGCTGACGCCTCGACCGCCTATGGCGCAACGGCGCCGATCGACTTTCTTCCCCTGCCGGCTGCGCCGTCATTCCTCGCGAAACAAGAAAGTCGCCTGGCTGCCATCCTCCGCTGACGCTTCGGCCCCTTCGGGGTGCGCCGTCGATCGCCTCCGGCCTGTCGATCACCATCGAGGCCGCAAGGTGCGGGCTCGGGAAACAGAGATCAGGAGAATTACCATGGCGACCATCGGCACCTTCAAGAAGACCGGCAACAACGAGTTCAACGGCCAAATCGTCACCCTCTCGCTTCAAGCCAAGAACGTCCGGATCATCCCGGAAACCAGCCGCTCGGGCGACAACGCTCCCAGCCATCGGGTTTACGTCGGCCGTGT
>NZ_LAXE01000001.1:157308-162526 GCF_003122645.1 Bradyrhizobium sp. SUTN9-2 | reverse complement strand
CACCAGCAGCGCGCTGCAGGCACGGCGGCTTGATCCGTCACTCCGAGCCAACGAAGAGGGCTCGATTGCTCCTGTGGACGGCATCGTCATGCTGCCGCGTCGGAGCGGAACCGAGGTATTTCGTCGTGACGGTGGACTGCTCGACGTCTCTCACGCCGAAGATAGGGATGCTTCCTCCAACAGAGAGGCGATCAGCGCGTCTGGCGCCTTGAACCGTCCGCGGCGTAACTCGGGCGGAATGACCGCTTCCACCGCCTCGAGCTTTTCGGAAGGATCCATGCGCAGATAGACCTCGGTGGTGCGGATGTCGGCATGCCCGAGCCACAATGCGACCTTTCGGACGTCATGGGTGGCCTGCAACATGATAACGGCGCAGCTATGCCGCAGTTGATGCGGCGTCACGGAGCGATCGCGCAAGGATGGACATTTTTTGGCGGTCGCGCGCGTGTGCTTGTCCAAGACATATTCGAAACCGGCCCGCGTCATTGCCGTCCCCTCGGCGTTGACGAAGAGCTCGGGGACGCGAACATCGCCCCGTAAGGCCAGCCAGGCCCGCAAATCGGCGGCGGTTTCCTTCCAAAGCGGAAGGCATCGCTCCTTGCGACCCTTGCCCTTGACAAGAAGGCTTGGCGTCCGCTGCAGACACAAATTCGCCGTCATAGCCCCGACCAATTCCGAGACGCGTAGCCCGGCGGCGAAGCACAGGTGCATCATCGCCCGATCGCGCACGCCGAGCCGCGTTGCGAGGTCGGGCGCGTTCAAGATCGCGCGCACCTCCTCCATGACCAAATGACGGATGAGCACCTGATCGTGGCGCTTGGTCGGGATAGCGTGGATTTGACCGATCTGCTCCAAGGCAGACGGTATCTGGTATTCAACATAGCGCATGAACGTCTTGATCGCGGCAAGACGCAGATTCCGGGTCGTGGCTCCATTGCGGCGCTCCCGCTCGATGTGACCGAGGAAGTCCATGATCAAGGCCGCATCGAGCTGCTCGATATGCAGTTGCGAAGGCGTTGTCCGCAGCCGCTTGGCGGCATAGGTGAACAAGAGCCGGAAGCTGTGGGCATAGGTTTCACAGCTATGTGGACTGTAACCTCGTTGGCGGGGCATGTAGTCGCGCAAAAAGCCGGTGATCAGAGGCGCGAGCAGGGTCATGGAGCCACCTCCGCGATCAGTTTTTCGGCAGCCGCGGCGATGTCGGCCATCAGTTCCGGCGTCGCCTCAAGGTACCAGTAGGTGTGCGCAATATCGGCGTGGCCGAGATAAGTCGACAACGCAACAAAGTGCCGCGCAACCTCATCGCGCTTGGTGCCGCATTGCTCGAGAACCCGCGTCGCAAAACTGTGGCGGAGGTCGTGGATGCGGGGCCGCCGTGCGCGGCCTGGCGCGATGTCGGCAAGCTGCAAAATGCGGCGGAAGGCACATCTCGCCGTGGAATAGGCAAGCGCAGCTCCCTCCATCAATAAGAACAGGTGATCATCCGATCCGGCAGATCGACGACGCATATCGAGGTAGCGGTCGAGAACCTCCACGACGGTCGCATGCAGCGGTACAAGGCGACTCTTGTAGAACTTGGTTTCGCGGATTTGGAGAACCCCGCCCGGCAGCACATCGCCAAGCCTCAGATTGAGCGCTTCGGAGACCCGCAGTCCGGTGGCGGCAATGAGCCCGAACAGCACCATGTAGAGTTGCCGGCGCAGCGGGTTGGGCTTTAGCATGCGGAGCCGGCCGGCGGCTTCGAGCATGCGGGCCAATTCCTCCGGACTGTAGATATAGGGAGCAGGTCGCACTTTCGGTGTGGCGAAGAGGCCGGTTGGGGGCATCTCGTGCTTGTCATCCTCGGCGCGCAAGAACCGAGCAAACCGCCCGACATCGCCAATTCGGCGATTCCGGGCATCCAGCGTTGGTGCGGCTGCCGCCCACGTTATGACGGTTGCCGCGCAAATATGGGTTTCGCCCTTTTCCGCGGCGACGCGAGCGAAGGCTTGGAGGTGCCGGGCCGGTTTCCGGAGTTGGAAGCCAAGCGAGCGACGAAGCGCGATGTAACGTTCGACATCGTCGATCAGCATGACAACCTCCCCACCCAGGGCTGGGCAATCTCCGACAGGAGACCGAAGTCGACCTTGGCGTAATGCAGCGTCATTGCCGGCGACCGGTGACGCAAAATTGTACCGACACCGCTCAAACTGACGCCTTGCCGCAGCATTGCGGTGGCCGCCGAGTGGCGTAGCACATGGGCGCCGCGATGGACGCTTCTGATCCCCGCCCTCAGCAATGTCCGGCGTACGATGCATCTCACGGTGGTGCGCGTGAGCGGGCGGATCGGCGCGAAGTCCGTGAAGAACAAGTGGGACGTCGGCAAACGTGGTCGCGCTTGTTCGATGTAGGCGATGATCGCATCGCCCACCTCCTGCGTCAGCGGAAGCCACTCCTCGCGCCTGGATTTGCCGGCAATGGCAAGCCGTCCGTTCCTCCAATCGATATCGGTGAGCTTGAGGTTGGCGACCTCGCTCGCCCTCAAGCCAAGACGGGCGAGCAGCAAAACGATCGTTCGATCCCGTAAGCGGCTTTCGCCCTCGCAAGCGGCTATCGCCCGCTCGATGTCGTCGGCCGCAAGGAATCTCGGAACCGATGCCAACTGCCAGTTCGCAAAGCGCGGAACGGCGTAGTGTCGTCCCGCGGGGCATTGGCCGGTCGCGACCAGGAATCGGAGGAACGCGCGCGTCGACGTCGCGATTGTCTTGGCCCGGCCACGGCTGTGCGGTCTGGTGCGCTCAAGAACAAAAGCCCGCACCGCGTTGGTAGTAAAGGCTCTTGGATCGTCGCCGAGAGCCTTGAGAAGATCGACAAGCGTAGTTTGATAGGTATCGAGCGTGGAGTCGGTGACGCCGCGCTGACTTTGCATCCAGGCCCGGAATGCTCCGAGTATGGGCCAGGTCTCCGTCGGAGATGGCGGCTTCGGAGTCGACGGCAGCGCCCCTTGTTCCCGAAGATAGCGGATGAACAACGCGCCCGCCCCGCGCGGTGCCCTTGCCATTTTGCCGCCCTTGAAGACCGCTGCGGATGCATTATAACCGGCTAAGATATTTTTGAGGGCGAACCCGGCCGCTTGCAGCCACTCGGCCCAGCAGGCAAGGAGACGCACCAACTCCACGATCGTGGTCGGCCGATAGCCGTCGTGGCGAAGCCAGCTCCTGAATCCATCGACGTGATCTCCCAAGAAGCGCAGCCGTCCCTCTACGCTCTTGCTCTGCTTTCGCTTCTGTTTCCGCTTTGACATGACGCCTCCCTGGCTTGAGTGGAGGCTGAAGCATGCGGCGGTCTGCGTCGGACCGGAGACGTGGTGTCAGGACAAGTCCCGCTGTCCACAGGGAATCGGAGTGCTTGGGATTTGTGTCAGTGCCTCTTAAACGGCTTCCGCGGTCTTGTCCTGTGCGCGCCAAGCAACCGGGCGTCTCAGTGTGACAAGGCTCAGATTATCCGTGCTAAGCGGGGGATTTAGACGATCCCTCCGCGGCCAGATTTTCGACATCGAGCGGATTGCTGACAATCTTTAACGAGCCGTCCGGATTGCGCGGCCATTCCTTCTCCGGTCGATCCCAGTAGAGCTCGACGCCGTTGCCGTCCGGGTCGCGGAGATAGATCGCCTCCGTACCACCGTGGTCGCTGGCGCCGGTGAGTTGCACGGCCGCTGCGCGGAGGCGGCCGAGCGCGCGGCCGAGCGCGGCCCGCGTCGGATAGACGAAGGCGACATGGTGGAGGCCCGTTGATCCTTTGGGCGGCGGCAAACCGCCCCGGCTTTCCCAGGTGTTGATAGCGAGGTGGTGGTGATAACTGCCGGCTGCCAGGAACGCTGCTTCGTCACCAAGAAGCCCGTGAAGGCCGAAGCCAAGCACCCCGCAATAGAATTGGAGCGATCGCTCAAGGTCCGCAACGTTCAGATGGACGTGCCCGACGCGGACGCGCGGATCGATCGGCTCGCCCTCGGTCGCGATGGCCACCGGTGTTGTCAGTCCCATCATCTTCCAGCTCCTTCGCAGTGCTTCCCTGGCGAAGCAGATTGCGCGGAAGCCGTTTTGCCACAAGACAGCATAAACTGGAATTATCATCCATAATTCTGCATAATGGGTCATGCGGATCGATGAGATCAGTGTCTTCGTCCAGGTGCTGGAGGCGGGCAGCTTTGCGGGCGCGGCTCGACGGCTCCGCATGCCTGCCAGCACAGTGAGCGCAAAGGTGGCGGCGCTGGAACGGCGCCTCGGCGTCAGTCTGATCCAACGCACGACCCGCAAGCTCCGTATCACGCCGGCGGGCCAGGCTTATTTTGAACGGTGCCGCCTTGGACTTCGTGAGATCGAGGCAGCCGAAGCCGCGATTACGGCAGAGGCAGGAGGCCTGACCGGGCTGCTTCGGCTCACAGCGGCCGTCGATATCGCGCAAAGCCTGCTGCCGCCCATCATCGGCGCGTTTCGCGAAGCCTTCCCGACGGTGCAAGTCGAGCTGATCGTCACCGACCGGATCGTCGACATGATCGCAGAGGGCGTCGATCTCGCCATCCGCGTCGGTCCATTGCGCGATTCAAGTCTGGTGACCAGGTCTTTCGTAACAGGCCCGTCGGGACTGTTCGCAAGCCAGCACTATCTCGACCGACGCGGCGTCCCCGTTCACATGGATGATCTGAAGCACCACGACCTGATTGGGTTCGGCAAGCCATGGGCCCATCCTCTGCCCATGCTGATGGGAACGCGGAAGGTCAGCGTCGATTTGTCGGGCGGCCTGACCTGCGACGATCTGCTGACAGTCAGAACCTTTGTCGGTATGGGCCTCGGGATCGGATTTCTGCCGGCTTTTTTTGCAGACCAACTGCGGCTGGTGCGCGTGTTGCCAGCTCTTCGCTCGCCGCTGACCGGACTCTATTTTGCCTACCCTACCCAGAAATTCGTGCCGGCGCGCGTCAGAAAGTTCATCACGTTCGCAGCAGCCAGCGTGAAGCGCCTGCACTTACATCCGTAACCCGGTTCGCGGCGAATCGGGGGGCCGGACAGTATCGAATGTCCTCGCACATTCGGCGGGGACAAATGGTGCCGACCGGTCGATGGCGAGGTCGGAGCGGACGCCACCGCCGTGCCTCCCGATACCGACGAGCCCGGTTCTTCTCGTCGTTGCAGGCGCTCAGTCGCGCGCTGTTGTATCGAGAGTGCGCTGCTGTCGTAGC
>NZ_LAXE01000001.1:153288-156530 GCF_003122645.1 Bradyrhizobium sp. SUTN9-2 | reverse complement strand
GCGTTATGTGGTGCACCGCATAACGCGGAGATCGGGGCCGCCTGGTCCAAGCGCTCCAACGAGGGCCGCGACTATCTCGGTCTCAAGCTCGACGATCCGAGCTTCACCGCACCGATCTTCGCCAACCTCTTCGCTGATGAAGAGGGCGAGGGCTTCAGCTTGATCTGGTCCCGTCCAAACCGTCGGAACGGCGACTGATCCGATCAGCAATGCCTCGCCCGGCTGGTCCGGGCGGGGCATCGCTAAGCTCAAGAGCTGGCCGCGCAAAGCTTGGCGAGCCGGTGCACGTGCCGGATCGATCCCGATCAGCGAGCGCGAGCCTGCCCCGCCTTGATCGGCCGTCTCTGATTGGCCTCCAATACGGTTTCGACGATGTCTCCCCAGTCGGGGCAAATTGCGACGAGACGATCTAGCACCGTAGGATCGCGCTCGATCTGGCCGAGCGCCTGAGCGCGCCATTGGTCGTTGAAGCTGATGCTCATCAACCCCAAACATTCGACGACCGAACTGTCAGGCGGCAAGTGTTCCAAGATTGCCGTCACTATGCCGGACATTGTTGAAGTAGACGCCAATGCTCAGCGGCGGGCCCGCTCTCCAACTTCTCTTGAAGGAGATCAATCAGCAAGAGGAAGCGAATCCGCCAAGGTTGGGTCCTGAGGTCCTCGACGTAAGCGTCCACGACCTTCGCGGATGTCGGCTGGTAAGTGCTCGTACAGGGTCATAAAGCCCACTCCATCTCACTCAGCACGCCCTTCCATCCCTGGACAGGTATGCGTCTTTGGAGACAGACCAGATTTACGCAAAGTCGCCTATCAACTTATGCGTGACGCAATACCGAGTTGATTCATAACGTGCCAAGGGTGCGATGGAGCACAAATTCGTCACATCATCGAGCCCGATGAGGATGAACCGCCGTTCGTTTGATCAGATCGGTGGCTTCGACCCCTAGCGCCTCCGCGATTCGGCCAAGCACGGTTACGCTGGCCGACACATCGGCGCGTTCAATTGCGCCGACGTAACGGACACTTAGCCCAGCACCATCGGCCAACTCTTCCTGCGTCATCTCCTTCTTATGGCGTATCCGACGCAAATTGATCGCCATGACCTCCTTGAGATCCATGACGACAAGGGAACTCACATCGGAACGATCGTTCCAGGAACGATCGTTCCGATTCGTGCCGAGCCGTGCTATTCATATCGTCTGGCTTGGGCCGAGTTTGCCGCTTCCGGGGAGCGCCGCGATGCGATTTGCGCATCACGGCACAAATCGCGTGCGACGATTTCCCAGCTTTGCAAAGTTCCGGAATTTAGATGGACTCTAATCGCTGCATCGATGCTGAGGGGCAATTGCAATGAACGAGGCTCCATTCCAGGACAGCCCGCCAATAACTGATCGCGTCAACGCCTACGACGAGAAACATCTTGCAATCTACGTTAGGTTGTTAATGGCCGAGGAGGAGGGCGCCGACTGGCGTGAGGTGGTCAGCGTGATCTTCGGCCTGGACCCCGCACGCGAACCGGATCGTGCCAAAATCGTCCACGACAGGCATCTCGCCCGTGCGCGATGGATGTCGGAAGCCGGATATCGGGACCTTTTGCTGCCGCGGATGCAGTGAATTTGCGTTCTATCACACAAATTGCGGCATCGCGTAATGCAACCTAAGGGTCTAGTTTCTTGTAGCGTCTTTCTGGATTCGTGGTGCGGGGCACAGAACGAAAGACGAGAAGACCATGCCGACCCAGTATTGGCGGGCGCCCGAGACCATTGAACGCCTGAATCGCCTTGAGCGTCCGGGTTTTGCCCTTGAGTTTCTGCGGCGCAATGCCGACTATCGCCGCGATTTCGTCCGTACTGAACGCCAGATCGCGCGCGAGGGCGCTGAGCCCGAAACCATCCGAACCAGTTTCGCACATCGATGGAGGTTGCGGTGTCGCCCATGACCCCGCCTCTCCGGTTGGGCCCGAACCAGCCATTTGGCTTCCCGAGGCATCACCGGGCACATTGATCCTCCAGTCCGCGCCGCCGGAGTTTGAGACCGTTCATCCGATTGATCGCAAGTCTTTCGGACTGGCGACCGTTGAGCAGACGGATGCTGACGGTCGCGAGCTGGTTGTCTCCGACGGCTCGGGCGAGCTCCATGTCCGGTTGCGCGACGAGCAGGCCATGCGCCACCCCGCCGTGCTTGTGCCGCTCGACAGCATGGGCGAAATGCGCGCCGACGTGGCGCTACACTTCGCCCGCCGCCTTGCTGGCCGGCGCACCGGTCTTCTGCCGGCGGCGCTACGGCTGACGTCGTTTCAGAAGCGGAGACTGATTCAGCTCCTCCACGCCTTCGACGTCCACGACCTGGGCGGAGGCCCGCGAGACGTGGCAGCGAAAGTGCTCGCCTCCGACCATGCCCAACGTCGTTCGGTCGAGTGGAAGGATTCTCATGCCCGCCGCAAGGCGAACCGGCTCATTCATGATTCGATTGCCCTGGTTGAGCGCGATTATCTGAAACTTCTACGCGGCCTCTGATCGGCCACCGATCTCTCAAAGCTATCGCCTCCAATGCACGTTATGCCGATATCGGCATACTGTGCTTCAGGAGCGCCGATTGCCCGTTGACGATTGATGCAGCCGCCGCAAGACAGTAGGATACCTCAGCGCTCCGGCATGAGGGTTTAAGACGATGAAGACCTTGTCTGCGGACATGATACCCGACCATTTCTGGCGGATTAGGTACGATCAACAGCACGATCCCGATTCGCCAACCCTGCCGAGCCTTTCAGAGAGCCCGAACTGTCAGAACTTCGCCTACGCGCTGCTCAAGCATTTCGGATTTGACGTTTACCCATTTCGGTCCAGCAATCTGTGGGAGGACACCACCGAGACCTGCTTGGTGTCAGCTGAATTGAGGCCCCTCGACCTCTTGCTTTTCAATCGAACCGGGAACCCTTGGGGAGCACATGTCGCGCTCTATCTGGGTGATGACCAAGCTATTCACCTGAGCAAGAAGCAGTCCGCTCCGGTGATCTGGCCGTTTGCTCAATTTCTCGAGCTTCCCGAATATCGAACCTTCGTTGGCGCAAAGCGGCTCCGCCAAATTGGGGTGGGCCTATAATCGAACGCAGTCTTTGCACGGTTATGGCCGGCTGCTTGCTAACGAGGCCAGTTCCTATCTCGTCGATTATGCCGAACTGCCGCATGGCCAAGAGTAGGCGTAACCGCCGTCAAACTCGGCCATGCGGCATAATCCGGC
>NZ_LAXE01000001.1:138878-151772 GCF_003122645.1 Bradyrhizobium sp. SUTN9-2 | reverse complement strand
GGCTTATGGCATAATGAGTTAACTCGCGCCCCCGCTGGTAGCCCTCGGCTTCGCCTGGTTGCGACGATGGGGGGACACAAATCTACGTAGATTTTCGTCCACCCCCAACGCCTGAACTCTCCGCCACTCTGGCCCGGACAAGCCGCGATTTGGCCGCGGCGCTTCGAGGCAAGACGGAGATTTCCCATGCTCGACCGGACCGCGCAGCTCTCGACCCGCTACGTGCGCACGCCCGAGGCCGCGCGCCTCCTCGGCATCTCGCCGCGCACACTTGAGAAGTATCGTTGCCATGGCAACGGCCCGACCTTCCGCAAGCTCGGCGGGCGCGTCGTCTACGCCATCGGCGATCTTGAAGCCTGGGCCGATCAGGCTGCCTGCAGCTCAACGTCGGATCCTCGCTATCTCGAGGCCCGCGCCGCCGGCAACGCGCATCGCTAAGGCAACGCCTGCCATGTCGCGTCGCCTCATCACATCAAGCGAGCGAAGCAAGCTCGACCCGTTCGTTGTCGCCACGGGCGATGCCAGCCCGCGCGATCAGCGGGACCTGATGGAGCGCCCGTTCTTTTCGCTCGCCAAGTCCAAACGGACGGCGCCGATCCTATACGAGGCCGGCGACATCCGCGTCGAGGTTTATGCGGTTCCAGAGCACGGCATGGCGACGATCTGGGACGCCGATGTGCTGATTTGGGCAGCCAGCCAGATTGTCGAGGCCGAGAACCTTAGCCTGAAGACCTCGCGCTTCATGCGCTTCACACCTTACCAACTTCTGACCGCAGTCGGCCGACAGACCGGAGCCCGCGACTACAAGCTCTTGAAGGGAGCACTGGCGCGCCTGCAGGCGACCGTGATCCGCACCAGCATCCGGCAGGGCGAGCATTGGCGGCGTCACCAGTTCTCCTGGATCAACGAATGGGAGGAATGCGCGCGGCGCGACGGCCGCGTGGAAGGCATGGAATTTGTCCTCCCCGACTGGTTCTATCGCGGCGTCATCGATCGCTCGCTCGTTCTCACCATAGATCCGGCGTACTTCCGGCTGACTGGCGGGATCGAGCGCTGGCTCTACCGCGTCGCGCGCAAGCATGCCGGTCGCCAGCCAAAGGGTTGGCTGTTCGAGTTCGCACACCTCCATGAGAAATCCGGCAGCCTCGCCAAGCCCGCTGACTTCGCCTTTGATCTCCGCCGGATCGCTGCCCGTCAACCGCTGCCAGGATATCGCCTGAGCGTCGAACGCAGGGAAAGCTGGGAACTACTGCGCATCCTTCCAGCTAAATCATTCACAGCACCTGTGGATGGCGCTGTGAATCAGCTCGGGACTTCGGGCGTGCGCACTATCGGGACTCCGGGCGTGCCCGTATCGGGATTTCGGGAGTGGAAACCGCAGCTAACGCTTTGGCCGGAAACCGCGATTCCGGGTCCTAACTTAGAGTCTAACTTAGAATCTAACTGTTGTAGCGGGGCCGCGCGTCTTGCGGATAACGCGGACGCTCCTGTCGTTGCCCCCAGAAGCCGAGACCGGGGGCCCAAATGAGTAGACAGGCCCTCAAATCTACGACTGTGGCCCATCATCATGCGAGTGGTGGCCCCTCATTGTGCGACTGGCGCGGCCCTTCAATCGTCGTCGCTCTCGCGCAAACGAGCGACTGGACGCGGTCGATGAGTAATCTGCCCCGCAAATCGGAGACTCATTTTCCCTTAATCGTAGACCACCGCAATGGTGAGTCTCCGTTCCGGCTTCGGCCGACGGCGCGACCGCCAAACGAGCGCATCTCCAACAGACCCGCGCACCAATCGCCGCTGCCTTTCGACAACAAGGCGGGAGGCAAACAATGATCGTCGCGCTGCTCAATCAGAAGGGCGGTGTCGGAAAGACGACGCTCGCCCTGCATCTTGCCGGTGAGTGGGCACTGCGCGGAAAGCGAGTGACGCTGATTGATGCTGACCCCCAGGGCTCGGCATTGGACTGGTCGCAGCAGCGCGCGCGGGAGAACGTCGCTCGGCTGTTCGGCGTCGTTGGCCTCGCGCGCGATACGCTCCACCGCGAGGCGCCGGAGATCGCACTCACGGCCGATCATGTCGTCATTGACGGGCCGCCGCGCGTCGCTGGATTGATGCGTTCGGCGCTGCTGGCGGCGGATCTGGCGCTGATTCCCGTGCAGCCGTCGCCATTCGACGGCTGGGCCTCGGCCGAGATGCTCGCTCTGCTGCGGGAGGCCCGCATCTATCGGCCGCAGCTTGCCGCTCGCTTTGTGCTCAACCGCTGCGGCGCGCGCACGATCATCGCCCGCGAGACGGCTGAGGTTCTTGCCGATCACGACCCGCCGGTGCTCGCCAGCACCATCGGCCAACGCGTTGTCTTCGCCGACGCCGCTCAGTCCGGACGGCTCGTCTTCGAGTTCGCCGAGCAGAACGCCGCCGCCCGCGAGATCGCCGCGCTCGCGGCTGAAGTTGCGAGGTTCGCGCCATGAGCGAGCGCTCCACCAAGCGCGACTTCGCTTCGCGTCCCGGCGATGCCGAAAGCTGGATCAAGGCCAGCGACGCACCGCCGCGCCGCGTGGATGAGGGGGCCGCATTCAGCGCGCGCCTGACCATCGACGTCACGCCGGCACTTCGCGGCCGTATCAAGGTCGCCGCGTTCCAACGCGGCGTGACCGTCGCCGACATGCTGCGCGAGTTGCTGGCGCGAGAGTTTCCCACTGACGCTGGAGAGCCGTCATGAATGACAATGAGGCCTTGCCGCCGCGTGCGGTGCCGTCCTCGCATCGACGCGCCGTCGCGCTGACCCATGTCGAGCTGACCTGGATCGAGAAGCGGATCGAGCACTGGCTGCGCTTCGGCCGTCGCGCGGAGGAGAAGATCCTCGACCGCCGCCGCAGCATCTCCAGCTTTACGCCAGGCAGTATCTTCGGCTTTGTTCGCTGGGCATCGAACGATTACGGCACCGTGGTGTCGCGCATGGACATCGTGCGCGCGGTGGAGGCCGGCCAGCGCTATCAGACGCTACCATTTGTCCGCCCCGGCGGCGAAATCCTGCTGCGCGTTGATAGCTGGCCGAAGGTTGAGCGCGTCTTGCAAGCCATCGACGCCATTGAGGCGCTCTCCATCGATCCGGCTGACGCCGCACCCGAATACTGGCGACATCTCCACAACCGTCTTGCCGCCGACCACGTGCCACGCGCGTACACGCGCGAGCAGCATGTCGCCTGGCTCAAGCGCCGGAGCGTCACGCCATGACCCGCTTCGGCTATCTCATGTTGACCTACCTTGCGGCGCTGGTCGCCGGCGCCCGGGCGTTCGTTCATCCTGCGCCGCGGCTGATCTGGAACGCGACCGCGAGCACGCCAAGAGGGCTTTACGCGCTACATCCGCTTGGAGAGCCGCGCGACTTGGAACTGGTCGCGGTACGGCTACCGGAGCCGATCGCGAGCTTCCTTGCCGATGGCGGCTTTCTTCCGAGAGGTGTGCCGCTGCTGAAGCGTGTGATGGGGCTGCCGGGGCAGACCGTGTGCCGGTCAGGCGACACCGTTTCCGTCGATCACGTCGATGCCGGCACCGCACACGACCGCGATCATCGCGGCCGTCCGCTGCCGCGTTGGAGTGGTTGCCGCGTCCTTCAGCCGGGCGAGGTCTTCCTTATGAATCCGACCGTCCCGGACAGCCTGGACGGCCGCTATTTCGGCGCGCTCCCCGTCACCTCGATTATCGCCCGTGCAGTCCCGCTTTGGACGGACGAAGCCGCCGACGGCCGCTTCGTCTGGCGTACCGCCACCCATTGACCCGTTTCCAACCCAACAACCAAGGAGCTTTCCCATGGCACAAATCGGCCAGTTCACCCGCGACAAGTCCGGCTTCACCGGGCGCGTTGAAACGCTGTTCTTCGAGCGGATTCTCACCCTCGTCCCGGCCGAATCCTCCGATGCCGAGAACGCGCCGGACTACCGTATCCGCCTCGGCGATGCCGACGGCCCGGAGATCGGCGCAGGCTGGAAGCGTACCGGCGAGAAGGCGGGCGACTACGTTTCGCTCGTCATCGACGACCCGGCGCTGCCGCGGCCGATCCGCGCCAATCTCTTCCAGTCGGGCGACGACAAAGCGGCCTGGACGCTGAACTGGAATCGTCAGCCCCAACGCGCCGAGCGGGACTGATTGCATGCAGGATCCTGTCGCGCGTGCCGCCAACCAGGCTCATCAACGGTCCACCTCCTTGTGCGGGGGAAAGCCGTCTCATCCCTCCGGTCCACGCAACCGTCGGGCGGCCGCCACGCACAGCGGTGGTCAAAGCGGCCGTCCGTACGCACCGCAGGTAGGCAGCACGACGACTCGCTGTGATGCCGGAACCAGGGCGGGCTTTGCCGTTATCCTCCTTACCGGCCTGCTAGCGATTGGTGGGTCAGCGCCGGCGGCGTCAGCAGAGAAAGCGTCGACGCGAAGTCAAACAGCAAGCGACCGCTATGTCGCTTATGTAGCGGAAGCTGCGCAGCGTTTTGGCATTCCGGCTGCATGGATACGCGCCTTCATGCGAGTCGAGAGCAATGGCGATCGGCGTGCCGTATCACCGAAAGGTGCGCTCGGCCTGATGCAACTCATGCCCAAGACCTGGACGGACATGCGAGTTCGCTACGGTCTCGGACGCGATCCCTTCGATCCCCATGACAACATTCTCGCTGGCGCCGCCTTCCTTCGCGAACTGCACGATCGCTACGGCTCGCCGGGCTTTCTCGCAGCCTACAATGCAGGTCCCGGCCGCTACGAGGAATTTCGCGACAGGCATCGTCCACTCCCCGCCGAGACGACAGCCTATGTCGCAGCCATCGTCCCTTTTGTCGATGCGGAGGAGGCATCAGGGCCTCTTCCCCTCGCGGCCTTTTCTCGTTCATCCTGGACGCGGGCGCCGCTGTTTTTCGGTCGCGTTGACGGTCCGTCTCGTGGCGTGCGAGCGGCGCTCGATCAACCCGCGCAGGGCGGCTCAGCTGCCACTCCGGTGCACGATGTTTCGGCGATTGCGCCGCAGTCGGAGGGCCTGTTCGTCGCGCTCTCGGCCACGGGGCGATCGCAATGACTGCACGGCATCTTCAACGTCAATGCGCGGATCGCGGTACGTCTGCACGCACCCTTGTTACGGCGGCTGCACATCGGGCAGCTCGTGATATCAGCCGTCAGTTTCCAGGTTCGCTGGCGCCCCGTGACGGACATTCGGTTTGCATTCGAAACGCTGCAACACAATCGTACGGGCGATGCCTTCGGCCCGCGCTCTACTCGTCGCTTCGCTCCTCACCGAGCCACCCTGCGGGTGTCTCGGCCCTTCGGGTAACGATCGCTATCGCAAACACTCGCAAACAGTGGGGGCTTCCGCGAGTACCGACCGAACGATGGCGAGATAAAAGGCCGCAATGTCCGGCTCGGTCGGTCGGTTGTTGTTGCTTTGTTTTTTTGCTGATCCGGCAATGTGTGGCTTCGGCACGCAATGTGCGCCCCACCATCAACTCATTGCACGGGTTCTGCATTTCGCACATTGTCGAGGCTGGCCATGGCTGAGGAGAAGGAATTTCAGCCTCGGCCTGGCCGCATCCGCTCCTCGCGGAGCCAGCGGGCCAAGCCCTTCATCGCTCAGGCGCTTGCCGCCGCTCAGCGCGCCGGCGGCGGCGTTTCGCGAGCCGGTCATCTGACCAAGCATCGTCGTTCGCGCTTCGGCCGCGGCCGCCTCGCCTCTGAACGGGCGAACCGTCTGCTTACGGGCCGCTCTCGCCTGGTGACGGTCAAGACCCGCGTCGTCCGTCACACGGCGAGATCAGCGCCGCTCGCCGCGCATCTCGGCTATCTCCGGCGCGAGGGCGTCACCCGGGACGGGGAGAAGGCCCGTCTGTTCGGTCCGGACACCGAGGATGCCGATCCCAAGACCTTTGCTGAGCGCTGTCAGAATGACCGCCATCATTTCCGCTTCATCGTCTCGCCGGAAGACGCAGCCGATATGGCCGAGCTCAAAGGTTTTGCCCGCGAGCTGGTCGGCCAGATGGAGAAAGATCTTGGCACCAAGCTCGACTGGGTGGGCGTCGATCACTGGAACACCCAGCATCCGCACGTCCACATCATCGTGCGGGGCGTTGCCGAAGACGGCCAGGACCTCGTCATCTCCCGTGACTACATCAAGGAGGGGATGCGCGCCCGCGCCCAGGATTTCGTCACGCAAGAACTCGGGCTGCGCTCCGATCTCGACATCTGCCGCTCGCTCGAGCGCCAGGTCGAAGCCGAGCGGTGGACGCAGCTCGACCGCCAGCTTGTTCGGGACGCAGACCGGCGTGGCGTCGTCGACCTCGCACCCAATCCGGAGCGGCAGCCCGATCAGTTCCATTCGTTGAAGGTCGGCCGGCTGCGGCGCTTGGAAAGCCTTGGTCTCGCTCATCAACTTGGGCGGGGCCAATGGGTGATGGACGAGAGTGCCGAGACGACCTTGCGCGAGCTCAGCGAACGCGGCGACATCATCAAGCGCATCCACCGCAGCTTGACCGAACGCGGCATCGAGCGCGGCTGCGCCAGCTACGTGCTGGCAGGTGAAAGCCTAGATGTTCCCGTCATCGGACGCCTCGTCGATCGCGGCCTCGACGACGAACTCAAGGGGACCGCCTATGCCGTAGTCGACGGCGTCGATGGCCGCACCCACCACATTCGGCTGCCCGACCTCGACGCCGCCGGTGACAGCGCGCCGGGCTCGATTGTCGAACTGCGTAAGTTCGTCGACGCACAAGGCCGGCGTCGGGTGGCGATCTCGGTCCGCTCCGATCTCTCGATCGAAGCGCAGGTGACAGCGAGCGGCGCGACATGGCTCGACCGCCAGGCCGTCGCGCGCGACCCTGTGGTGCTCGGCCAGGCCGGCTTCGGCGCCGAGGTTCGCGACGCCATGCATCGCCGGGCCGAGCAGCTTGTTGAACACGGTCTTGCGGAACGGCAGGCGCGTGGGCTGGTATTCGCGAAGAATCTGATTGGCGCGCTGCGCCGTCGGGAGGTGGATGCTCTCGGTAAGCAGCTTGCCGCCGAGACCGGTCAGCCGTTCAATCCGTCGGCTGGCGGCGAGTATGTCGCCGGCACCTATCGGCAGCGTTTCGCGCTCGCTTCCGGCCGTTTCGCCATGATCGACGACGGTCTCGGCTTCCAGCTCGTGCCCTGGACGCCCTCACTGGAAAAGCAGCTCGGCCGGCATGTCTCCGGCGTCGCTCGCGCAGATGGCGGCATCGATTGGGGTTTTGGACGCAATCGGGGGCTCGGCCTGTGAACGATCCCTCCAATCACCGGCGTCAGGAGAGGGCGGCCGCAATGTCTGCAACCAGAATCCTCTGGGGGCAGGTCATCACGGTATTCGCGATCGTCCTGCTGACGACCTGGGCCGCGACGGAATGGACGGCGTGGCGGCTCGGCTTTCAAGCCCAATTGGGACAGCCCTGGTTCGAGCTCTTGCATTTTCCTTTCTATCTTCCGCCTGCCTTCTTCTGGTGGTGGTACGCCTATGACGCCTATGCACCCTCCATCTTCACCGAGGGCGCCTACATCGCATCATCTGGCGGCATCATCGCCGCAGCCGTTGCGATCGGCATGTCCGTCTGGCGCGCTCGCGAAGCAGAGAATGCCGAGACCTATGGCTCCGCGCGATGGGCGGAGGCAAAGGAGATCGAGCAGGCGGGCCTGCTCGGGCCGGACGGCGTCGTGCTCGGCCGGTTCGAGGGCTCCTATCTCCGCCATGATGGACCGGAACATGTCCTGTGCTTCGCGCCGACCCGGAGCGGCAAGGGCGTCGGCCTCGTCATTCCTTCGCTCCTGACCTGGCCGGGCTCGGCGATCGTCCACGACATCAAGGGGGAGAACTGGCAGCTCACCGCCGGCTTCCGCAGCCATCACGGCCGCGTTCTTCTGTTCGATCCGACCAACGCGAAGTCGTCAGCCTATAACCCGTTGCTTGAGGTCCGCCGCGGCGAGTGGGAGGTGCGCGATGTCCAGAACATCGCCGACATTCTCGTCGATCCAGAAGGTAGCCTTGAAAAGCGGAACCACTGGGAGAAAACCAGCCACGCGCTGCTGGTCGGAGCGATTCTCCACGTCCTGTATGCCGAGGAGGATAAGACGCTCGCCCGGGTCGCAGCCTTCCTGTCCGATCCCAAGCGGCCGATCGAGGCGACGCTTGCCGCGATGATGCGGACTGCGCATCTCGGCGACGCCGGTGTCCATCCCGTCGTAGCGTCCGCTGCCCGCGAGTTGCTGAACAAGTCCGGCAACGAGCGCTCCGGCGTCCTGAGCACTGCCATGTCCTTCCTGGGCCTCTACCGAGATCCCGTGGTGGCGGAGGTGACACGGCGCTGCGACTGGCGGATCACCGACATCGTCGGCTGGGACCGGCCCACCACGCTCTACCTTGTGGTGCCGCCCTCGGATATCAACCGCACCAAGCCGCTGATCCGTCTGATCCTCAACCAGATCGGCCGCCGGTTGACCGAGGATCTTCAGGCCAAGGCCGTCCGGCGCCGGCTCCTCCTGATGCTCGATGAGTTTCCGGCGCTCGGCCGGCTCGACTTCTTCGAGTCCGCGCTGGCCTTCATGGCAGGTTACGGCATCAAAAGCTTTCTGATCGCCCAGTCGCTGAACCAGATCGAGAAGGCCTACGGGCCGAACAATTCGATCCTCGACAATTGTCACGTCCGGGTCAGCTTTGCGACCAATGACGAGCGAACGGCGAAGAGGGTGAGCGATGCCCTCGGGATGGCGACCGAGATGAAGGCAATGAAGAACTATGCCGGCAGCCGGCTGGCACCTTGGCTCGGCCACCTCATGGTGTCCCGGTCAGAGACCGCCCGTCCGCTGCTGACGCCCGGCGAGATGATGCAGCTGCCGCCATCCGATGAGATCGTCATGATGTCGGGCCTCCATCCGATCCGGGCCAAGAAGGTGCGCTATTATGAGGACGGGCGCTTCAAGGAACGCATTCTGGCGCCGCCGATCCTGACCAAGGCCAACGACGGTAGGCTGGACGACTGGAGCTCACGGCCGCTGCCGCCGCGCCCAATAGCAGTGCAGGCGCCGACCGACGACCAGACGGATGACGATGACCCCAAGACCGCGGATCGCCGGCGTCATCCGGAATTGGACCAAGAGATGGTGGATAAGAAGTCGGTCGACAACGAGTTCGCGTCTGACCTCGCCGACGAGTTCGATGAAGATGCCCCGCGGATCCGGCGCATGAGCGACATGATGCAGGGCGTCGCACGCCAAGCCTCGCTCGATCCTGGTGACGATCTCGGACTGTGAGGCGGACATGACCGCTCCGAAGAGAAAAGCCCAGATGTCGGTCTATCTCGATCCTGATGTCATGAAGGCGCTGTCGGCCTTTGCCGCCCGGCGCGAGCAATCGCTGTCGCTTATTGCCGAAGCCGCCATTGCATCCTTTCTGTCGCCCGACTCCGATGAACGGCGGGAGGCCGCTATTGCCAAGCGACTCGACCAAATCGACCGCCGGATCGCGCGGCTTGAGCGGGATGTTGGAATTTCGGTCGAGACCATCGCTCTCTTCATCCGCTTCTGGCTCACAACGACACCGCCTCTCCCCGAACCAGCTGCAAAGGCGGCGCGGGCGCAGGCAGGTGCGCGCTACGACAATTTCGTCGCGGCGCTCGGGCGCCGGCTGAGTCAAGGGCCGAAGCTGCGACAGGAAATCCCGGATGACGTGGAAAGCGTCCAATTCAGCCCAGAAACAATGAAGGCGGACGGCCACTAGTGTCCCGAGTCACAAGTTCGCAATCGTAGATTCGCGTTAGATTCGCGTGGCGGTGCCAGAGATGGTGGCTGCAGCAGCGACGGAGGATCTGATGACGGCCCAGCGACTTGCGCCCCTGATATTGAGCGATGATGAACGCGCTGTACTTCAGTCGCTGACAATGCGGCGAAAGACGGCGCAGGCGTTGGCTCTGAGAGCCCGGATCGTGCTGGCCTGCGCGGAAGGCGGTCAGAACAAGGAAGTGGCGGCCAAGCTGGGCCTGGAAAGTCTGAAGTCGCCGCGTTCCGGCGAGCCGGGGGCAAGATCGGATGGGCCTCAGCCGAAGAACTCGATGACTCCATAGTCGCTGATCTCATAACCCAAAACAGGTCTCGACACGGAAGCACCCAGGGTCGCGACTGGATGGAAAGGATACTCGCCGGGCAGAGAAAGGCGGGTGTGTCGCAGTTCGGTGCCGCAGCTATTTCCGAGCGCAACAACGAGATAACCGGGCTTGCTGTTTTCTATCGCTTTGGAACGGCACTTCACTTGCGCTACTTCGGGGCAGACTACAGTCGCGATCTCAAGGATTGCAGATACTTCGTCTTGTGCTATTACGAGCCCCTCGATTACGCTGCGGCGCGCGGTCTCACAACATTGCGGCTTTCTACCTCCTCGTTACGTGCGAAAGTGAACCGAGGGGCAAAGATCGAGCCGCAAGCGATCGTCATCAAGTGCGTTGGTGAACAGCACATCTGCGACTCTGACGTCAAGCGGCACAATCTGCGTATGATCAGACAATATCAGAATCAGTTCGCAGGCCATCTTTGCAGGGAGTGAGAGTTGGTCGAGCGTTATCAAGTTGCTGGGTGAGTAACTGCGAGATTGAGCAAGATTCGCCGAGGCCTTTGGTCGGGTACGGTGCCCCTCGGCCTAACGCCAGGACTTGGACTGAAGATGCCGCGCTGGTTCTTCAAGCCGGAGCACGGCGAGGGGATACTCAAGGAGAAACTGCTGCGCACATTCTGGGATACGGTGCTCGATGACGTCATGACGGCTGACTGAGGTCTCGAGGGTCGGCGGCGAGCACTTTTGTGGCACGGGACTTCGCGTGATTTCCGAACGAAATGGGTAGAGCCCGGCAGTCCCGACGACACTCCCGCGTGGCGAGTTGATAGAATCCAGCCTAAGCGAGTTTTCCGGGTTCAAGCAGTGCTTCCTCTCGAGAGGACGTCGGCGCGGCCTGACCTTTTTATGCATTTGGCAAGGCGCGAGCCAGACTCGCCGCCGACGATGTCGCCAAACGCAACAAGCCCAAGCTGCGCGCGCGCCTGAAGCCGGATGCGGCCTCGCTCGCGCAACTGCTCGGCAAGCGGGTCTTCGCCTTCGCCGGCATCGGCCATCCCCAGCACTTCTTCCGCACATTGCAGGCCAGCGGCATCGAGGTCGCGCGCACGCGCCGTTCGACGATCATCACATGTTCTCGCGCGAGGAACTCGCCGCGCTCGCGGCGGAAGTACAGCGCGAGCAGTTGACGCTGGTGACGACGGAGAGGGATCTTGCGCGACTGCATGGCAGCGAAGGCGTGCCGGCGGGCATCGTGCTGTTCGCCGTCCAACTCGAATTCGACGACCCGGCCAAGCTGCGGCAATTGATCAGCAACCATCTCTACGAGGCTCGCGAGCGGCGCTTCTCCAGACGCTGATCTCGTCGGGTGGACAAAGCGAAGCGTGCCCACCAACTTCGTTCCGTACTCGCTAAAGCTACCGCCTCAGCAGACAGTCATGCTCACCACACCCCAACGACCATCATTCCGATGATGGTCAGGCACGAGACGCAGGTCACCATAACGGTATAGCATTCGGGTGTGTTCATCGCTGTCTCCCAAGCTGTTTTGGTCACTGCCATGCGGGAGTCTTGGTCGCTTCAGTGCGGCGCGCCGCGACCGGTCTTGCGGTATGCCGCCGCCCTCTCGTCACTCTGATCCGAAAGAAGGTAGTCCGCTTCGAGTGCTTCAAAGAGTTCAGCTGCGATCAGAAGCTGCTTGCGCATTTCAGCGAGGCGGGCGCGGCAATATTCGCGATAGAGCAAGTCCAGTATGATGGGCATGATCACCCCCATCGATTGACTTTAAATTGACAGATATTCCACCGCGGATTTCGAGGTGATCAGTAGCCCGTCAGGTGGCTCTTCGATATGAGCCCGCTCACAGACTGCGCCAATTCCAAAACTCAACGGTCGTTTGGTTGACTTGATCGTCTGTGCGGTAAAAAGAACAGGGCTAGTTACCTAGCGCGCAGTTTAGCAGCGCTGTGTTTCAGCAAGACTTCGTCAAACAACTTAAGGGCGCCGGACCGCGACGAAAATCCCAACCACAAAGCGAAATGACTTACCTCGGAGTGCAAGCACGGTTGGATGCAACGCGGATCGACGCGACGAGGGTGATGTCGCGATAGGCCTGCAGGTCCGTACGGTCGGTTAACCTTGCGACCGCGCGAAGCGTGCCGGTGTAACCCACCAACTTCGTCCCGCATCCGCTGAGACATGGTGTCACGCCAGCGGACTGCGCTTCGCGCAGCCGCGACCAGTTCGCCATTCAGCTGGCATTCATCGCAAAACTTCTATCGCTTCCGGACGATCAGGAGAGTTCGATGAAACGCCGTCCGCCGTCGTTGCCGCTAGCCTTGTGTGTCTAATTGTTGGGCCCATGTTCGCGCAAACGACGGCGCCGTCGGCCGCTCCGACTACCGTGCCGGTTCCCGCGGCCAAGCGCGTCACTTGTCTCGCCACGACGCAAAATCTGGAGGGACAGGACAAGCGCGACCAGATGCAGCTGTGCATGGCGCAGGCTGAAGCAGGCGATCGATCAGAAGGTCGTTGGGGAGTCCAGGAGGAGTTTCATCAAGAGGTGCGTAGGCGGAGATGCCACGGAGCAGTGAACCGGTTCGAAGGGCCGGTCGGGGGGCGGTGCTTGCTCTGCGCAAGCGAGAGATCACACCTTTCGTTGTTCAGGCTTAGGCGTGATCGGGTGCTCCCGTGAGGCGGCGGCAAGGCTGCCACGCATCGTTCAGATGATCGGATTAAGTCAGGTTAGGATGCGATCCGGCGGCTCCGAACTCCAGCGGGGCTGCGCATTTGTCGTTAGGCGCCATCGAGGTCGTTTA
>NZ_LAXE01000001.1:117932-137315 GCF_003122645.1 Bradyrhizobium sp. SUTN9-2 | reverse complement strand
TCGTTTACTTGGCATCACGTTAATAAAAGCCGTGACTTCCTCTCCCGCTGCATCACCCGCTGGCGTCTCTGCTCCAGCAATGCTTCCGGGGCAATTTCATGATACCGACGACGCGGCTCGAGCATTTCGAGGCCGTCTCAGGGCCGCGATCAGCGTTTTGAACGATGCGCCACGAATGACACTTTCTGACCTATGCTTGGTAGCATTGGCTGGGACCGGGGCACCGCATCCGCACGAAGCCGGCAAGAAGACCTTTACGGCGGGAAGGCGCGAGGCCTTCGCTGTGGGTTCAGCTAGGGCGTCCCGGCTGTACCACCGCGAGCGCCTCTTGATCGAATAGCCCCGCGGGCCGCTCCGTCCTTCGGGAACTGCAAGGGGGAGCTGCGCATCCGGCCTGACCATGGACTTGGTGTCCATGCCCGCGCGCATGCCTGACCCTGTGCGATCTGATTCATCGACATTTTGGAAGCAATCGCGTTGCGCAAGCGGAGAAAATAATCCCTTTGAGCGCTGCGGGCCTGAGCTGCCGCAATATCCATCCATTTGTAGGCGAGAACGACATCCTGCGGGACGCCATGGCCTTTATCATACATCAGGCCGAGCATCGCCTGGGCGAATGGACTTCCGGCATTTGCGGCCTGAATATATAGGCCGACTGCAGCATCGTAGGCTTTTGGTGCGCCGAATCCGTTTTCGTACATGAAACCAAGCATCGCCTGTGCTTGCGCGTTGCCGCGTAAAGCAAGTGGGGTGAGCTGGCGGACTGCTTTCTGATAGTCCCCATGTGCATAAGCGCTCCTTGCCGATGCAATTGCGTCTGCGCGTGCTGGCGCTAACGCGACAAGCAGAGCCATCATTTGCGCCAGCACGAACCAGATGATGTCGCGTCGAGCCAACAGCGGGATATGACAATGATCAGCGGACATTGCGGACACGCAAGTCATCTGTAATGCTCGCGCCGACTGCACCGCGAAGCTTCGAACGTAGCTCCTCTGCCAGTTGATGCGCATCGCTGCCGGTCTGGATGATCTGGGGTCGAATGAAGATGATCAACTCTGTCCGCTCGCCCTTCTTTCTCTGGTGTGAAAACACATCGCCAAGACCGGGAATCTCGTCAAGTAGCGGAATGCCGCTGCGCTTCCCATCGTGGCCTTCACTGATCAGTCCGGCCAGGACCACGGTTTGGCCGTTTGCCACAGAGACGGCGCTCTTCACCCTGCGTTGAGACACGGTCGGCGTAAGCTCGGTTGAACCGGCCGAGGATACGTGGCTGATCTCCTGTTCGATCTCGAGACTGACGTGCCCACTTGTGGTGATACGCGGCACAACGCGAAGAATAATGCCCGTGTTGCGGTAGTCGATAGTACTAACCACAGCGCCGCTTTGCGATGGATAACTTGTTTTGCTAGTCTGGACCGGAACAACATCGCCGACCTGAAGGGTTGCGGGCTGGTTGTTGGTGACAACGAGTGACGGATTGGACAACACATTGACGCTGGTCACCCCGTGCAGCGCATCGAGGATAATGGCCGGCTGTGACTCCGATCCGATCAGGAAGTTGAAGCCCGGAATGCGATTTAGCAGCGCGCTCGCGGCCTCACTCACTGTCCCGCTGGTCGAGGTCGACGTAAGGATAGAACCCTGGTCGGCCTTCAATCCAAGCTGCTTGCTGGTCAGATAGCTCTGGACACCGTAACTCAGCTCGTTGGTGAGCTTTACCTCGGCGATCGTCGCCTCGATGCCGACCTGCAGCACGGGTTGGTCGAGCTGCTTCAAGGTGGAACTGATGATCCGATAGTTTTCGCGACTGGCATAGATCAAGACAGAGTTATTCACGATATCAGGGGTGATCCGTACGTTGGGCATGACCGGCGGTCCACCCCCGGTTGGTGTATCAAGTCCACCGCTGGCATCCGTTCCGTTCGACGAATTCATGCCTGATGGGAAGGGGTTACTTACGCCGTTGCTGCCCGATGCGGGGGCGGACAGGCTGGGGGACGGGGCGGACGTATTGGCAGACAGCCGTTCGGCAGCCGAGGTCGTGCGAGCGACCTCCTTATCGGCGATGTCGATCGACGTTGAGGCGCTGCCGACGAACATCTGGTTCAGCAGCTTGGCCAAGTGGCGGGCATCACTATAGCGGGCACGATAGACACGAACGCCGGTTTGAGCCGAGTCTGCCCGATCGAGCCGATGGATCCAAGTCGCTACGGTCTGGAGTAAGGGCGGCTTGCGAGTTACGACCATGATGGCGTTCAATCTGGAGACGACTTGAAGCTTCACAAGGTCATGACTGAGCCCGTTGTCGCCGGAATCCAAGATACTCTCGAGCTCTGCGATCAGAGGCTCCGGCGCGGAATTGTGGATGGGATAAATGCCTACCGATTGGCCTTTCATCCAGTCGACATCAAAGCTCAGGGCGGTTTCGACGGCCATTCGCCGCTCGGGTCCGGTCCCCTGGATCAGAAGCAGGTTTCGCGTGGGGTCCGCACGTACACTTCCGGCGCGAGTTGCAAAGCTGTCCATCAACTTGAGGATGGTTTTCGCTGCAACGTATTGCAGCGGTACCACTGACACTCCATAGCCGGCTTCGGAACGACGAGCATCAGTATCGACGTGGCCTGCTCCAGTGGCGTTGCCGAGGGGCGTCACTTTGTATCCGCCCGTATCGCGTACCAGCGCAAGCCCGGAAAGTCGCAGCGCGCTCTCAAGCACGAAAACGATGTCAGATCTGGGCACCGGTCGTGCGGACGACAGGCTGACTGTGGCCTGCTCGCGTGGATCGATGGTATAGCCGAGACCGAGAATGTCGCCGAGCACCGCCTTTACCACAGTGGCGACAGGCAAGTTCTCGAAGTCCAGATTGTAGCCCGGACCATTTGGGGTCTGCTGCGGCCGCGCCTCCGTGGCTTCGGAGATCTCTGAACCCGAATAGGTGCTGCTTGCTACACCGCCTGAGTTAGGCGATGCTTGGAAAGCCGTGATCGGCTGTTCGCCGCGCGGAACGATGTCGAGCGATCGGACCTTGTCGAGCACGTCCAAGTCAGCGGGTGCTGTCGTGGATGTGCCGTTCGTGACGATGCTACATGAAGCGAACAGAAACATTGCCGCGACAAGCAGCATGTTGCGCGCGACCCCACCGCACTGACTGCGACTTACTGGAAGGCTCACTGGATTGCTGATCCACTTAGGCTAGTGATGGATGTGGCTTGGAGCTCCGCGGCAGATTTACTGCCCCGCGCACGAAAGCCAGCCAGGTGGGGGTACCGATCCGCCGCGATTAACCACTTCCATGTCGATAGCCAATCGTTTGAAGTTGAAGCCCATTCCGCCGGAGGACGGGTGATCTCGCCACCAAGTTTATCTTGCCGAAGCACGAGCTCGATCGCTTATGTCCGGCCGACTCATCCTGTTATCGGTTGCCCGCCCACGTCTTCTTCGAAGTGCAGTGGAATGGACGACCTGTTTGCCCGTTGCAGTATTTGATGCGCTTGAAGTCGCTCCGCCCACATCGACGTTACTGAAGAGCCGGATGGCGACCCTGAAGATGCGCAATGGCAAGAAGAGCTCAACGTTGTGGCGAGCGCCCAGTCTGCGGTGTAGTTCGTCGCAGGCATTATCTCGTACCCTTTGAGTGGCCAAGCGTCATAGGCCCACGTATCCAAGTGCCGCTATAGGAAGACGTGTCGTTGGCGCTCGCCACCGGCGGTTGGTGAAGCTCAACGCCTCTCCAAACGACGGGCCTCGTGCGGATAGCGTTTCATGTTTTGGCTGGTTTGACCACGCGCCTCACTCGCCGGCCGCGGTCGCCGGGATCGTTCAAGGCTCAGTGCCAGCGCCACAGATGTCGTCCAGAAGTAGCCGTGGCAACTCGTGAACGTTCATCGATGCGCCGCACCAGCGCCGGATCGTCGCCTGGTTAGCGACGGGTGGCGGCCGTGGCGCTTGAGCGGACAAGACCGAGCAACGAGCAGTGCCGGCGACCAGCGGTTTCCATGATTGCTGCGCCGTACTTGCCGCTGCCGCTCTCGAACGTGCGGGCCACCGGCTCCAGAAGTTGCTGCTTTCGTTGCTCCGGATGCAGCTGATAGCGCTGCGTCAGATTGGCCTCTGTTGCATGCCTCTGCAGCCCCTTCAGCGCGATGTTCGTATTCAGCGCCGCATCAATCGTTCGTCTCGTGCTCTGGGTCATTCTCCCCTCTGTCGCTTTCGGCGGAGCGGCCCAAGTCAAATTGGTCAACCGGTCAGAGTCTCAGGGCCGCCCCAGCTTTAAGTCTTCTGCAAGGGCTGTACCAAGCTGCAGGGGCGACATGGCGGCGCTCTGAATGTCGCGTTCGCGACGGAGCTGGCGGCATATAGACCTCGCTCCACTTTTTGTTCGGAGTCGAACACTAGCGCATTCGAGCCGACGAAGCGCGCGGCTCGCCGTCGGACGATCTGCCTAAACAACATTGCGCGCCGATGTCAGCGTCTCTCGCAATTTGGCATGTGACTTGCCAGAGATGTTTGACGAGTCGACTCGGGTCCGATGCCGACCCTTGGGCGCGGATCATGTTATGTGCGGTACATCGTCAACGCAATTCATCGAGCATCTCCGGCGCATGTGTTCGGCGCACCCGGAGGGCGACGCTCAAACCGGTGAGCGGCCGACGAGAACTTGGGAGATGTTTGACCTATCGGCAGAGTCATTTGCCGACGAAGCCGCCCGCTTTTCTGGTCTCGAACGTATTACGCTGCGGGAAATGATGGCGGCTGCTCCTGCAATCGACCAGTTTTCGCCAGCCTTTCTTCGCGAAGTGGTGGCTTTTCCTCACCGCGTTTCGGATGGCACACCGGTCTTCGCCATGGCGGATCCCACCGACCAGCCCTCGCGTAGAGCTGCGGAGCTGGTGTTCGGGGGGCCGACCTCATTTAAGGTAGCTTCGATAGAGGACATTTCTATCTGTCTCGATCAGAAGCTCGGGGCTGCGGAAGAGAGGGGGCAGTCCGCCGTTCAGCAGCTACGCGATGACGATATCGAAAGTCTGCGCGACCTGGCGAGCGGCGCGCCCGTCGTGCGCGCGGTCACTGATCTGATCGAAAAAGCCCTCGAAATGCGCGCGAGTGACATTCACATCGAGCCGTTCTCAACGGGCCTTACGGTTCGGCTGCGGATCGATGGGCTGCTTCGTGCCATTCAGCCGCCAGCGGGTGTGCTGCCCCAGGCAGTCATCTCTCGCATCAAGATCATTGCTGGGTTGAACATCGCGGAACGACGTCTGCCGCAAGACGGAGCTGCGCGAATTCGGGTCGGCCGCGAGATCGACGTGCGTGTTGCTATCATGCCGACGCAGTATGGCGAGTCCGCGGTTCTGCGCCTTCTGCCGAAGGACCGCTCCCAGCTTGCAGTAGACCGTCTCGGCCTTTCCGAGCGCGATGAGGCTGTTCTGCGCAGGCTGATCACGGCTCCGCATGGCATGATTGTGGTCACAGGGCCGACTGGCAGTGGCAAAACGACAACTCTCGCCACCATAATGTCCATGCTCAATGTGCCAGAACGGAAAATCCTGACGGTCGAGGACCCCGTGGAGTACGACATCCCCGGAATCAATCAGTCGCAAATCAAGCCTGCCATCGGGCTTACTTTCGCGAGTGCACTCCGATCCTTTGTTCGTCAGGATCCCGACGTGATCATGGTCGGTGAAGTCCGAGATTCGGAGACGGCGAATGTGGCCGTCCATGCCGCGCTCACGGGACATCTTGTGCTCACGACGCTGCACGCCGAAACGGCCGCGGCGGCCGTGCCGCGCCTGCTTGATCTCGGTGTGGAAGGCTATCTTTTGCGATCGACTTTGCGTGGCGTCATCGCACAGCGGCTGGTGCGACAACTCTGCGAGCATTGCAAGGCGCCGACACCGTTCGGCGAGGATGAACAGAGCCAGGACACCACAGTGAGCCGCCTCGGGCTATCTGCAGGGGAAATCATGTGGCAGCCGCGGGGCTGCGCACGCTGCAGCCACAGCGGTTATCGCGGTCGGATCGGAGTATTTGAGCTCCTCGAACTCAGCAGCGGTTTGCGTGAGCTGATCGCCGATAATGCCGATGGGCTCGCAATCGATCATGCGGCGATCGGCGAGGGGATGACGACGATGCTGGACGATGGGATTGCTAAATGCCGGGCTGCAATCACAGCGCCGGCTGAAATTCTTCGTGTTGTTGCTGCACGCTGAATCAGGATTATGCCAAGTTTCCGCTATCGAGCGTTGACCCAGTTCGGAGAGATCGTTGCCGGCTCGTTGGTCGCATCGACGCAAGCAGAGGCCGAGCGCCGGATTTCATCTCTGCATCTGCTACCGATTGAAGCCGTGGAGGAGGCCCGTTCCCCGTCGGTCTTTCGCCGCGGATTCTGGCCTAACCGCCCTTCATACGCGGAGGTCACGAGTTTCACGCGCGACCTTGCGCTGCTTCTGAAGGCAGGAGCGCGCCTTGATGACGCTCTTGATCTGTTGTCAGACGATTGCGATGTTGGCCGGCTGCGGCCGGTGATTAGAAGATTGAGGTTGGCCGTACTTGGCGGCGAAAGCTTTACCGATGCAGTTTCCGCGCAACCTGATCTGTTTCCGTCAATGTATGGCGCACTCATGAAGGTCGGTGAAGCCTCTGGTACGCTCAGCCAAGTCCTTGAGGTTCTGGCGGCGGAGCGGGATCGGACCGAGGCAACTCGGCGGAAGCTCAGTGATGCCATGCATTATCCGATCTTCGTTTTGCTTGCGGCGGGCTGCGTTATGCTGTTCTTCATTCTGGCTGTGTTGCCACAATTTTCATCAGTGCTGCGCGATTTCGGCGGCCGCGCCGACCCGGCACTTGGCTTCTTCATGGAAGCCTCTGATCTGATGCGAGCTAACCGCGCTTTGCTGCTGATCTCAGGCGCGTTCGTCCTGGCCGGGGGCTGGTGGCTCATGCGGCAGACCAAGGTACGTGCTTCGATCGTCGCTGCGCTTGCAACGCTGCCTGGAATTGGCAGAATCTTCGTCTTCCACCGCACGAGCCTGTTCTGTCGGAACTTGGGACTGTTGTTGGGGTGTGGTGTTAATCTCACCGCAACGCAGCGCATTCTCGTCGACGTGATGTCCGTGACCTCGTCTCCTGCCCCGTGGATCGAAGCGGCTGATCGCGTTCGGTACGGCGGCAAGCTGTCGCAAGCGCTGGCAGAGTCCCACGTGCTCCCGCCCATGGCAGTTCGCATGCTACGGCTGGGCGAGGAGACCGGCGAATTGCCGGTGCTGGCCGGCCGAATCGCGGAATTCTATGAGGCGAAACTCCAGCGCAGCCTTGATCGTGTCTTGGGAATGGTCGGGCCAGCCGCAATACTGACGATCAGTATTGTCGTCGGAGGCCTGATCGTTTCCGTCATGACGGCGCTGCTTTCCGTCACGCAGCTCGTCGACTGACAAAGCGCAGAGGAGCTCAGCATGACAACAGAATGCCGGCCGGTCGCGGAACGTCGTGCATACCAATCGAGACTTATATGGCGTATTCCAGTGGAGGCCCCCGAAGGGGAGCGCGGATTTACCTTGGCCGAGATGCTGGTTGTGATCACCATCATAGGCCTGATCATGGGGCTGATCGGGCCAAGGGTCCTCAATTATCTCGGGGAGTCCAAGGTCAAGGCAGCGAAGATCCAGTTGCAGAGCTTCGCGAGCGCACTGGACCTCTTTTATCTGGACGCGGGTCGTTATCCCACAGCATCCGAAGGGTTACGAGCCTTGGCGAGCCGGCCCGCCGGCATTACGGCCTGGAATGGCCCATACCTGAGAGGTGGCGCGATCCCCGCCGATCCCTGGAATACGCCTTATGTTTATCGCTCCCCTGGCGAGCGTGGCCCATACGAGATCATATCCTATGGCGCCGACGGTCAGGAGGGAGGTAGCGGGACGGCTGCTGACATTATGCTCGGTGCGCAGACGAGTGCACGCAATGAATGATGGTCAACGCGGCTTCACATTGCTGGAGGTGGTTTGCATGCTCGCGATCACCGGAATGATCGCGGCAGTGCTATTGCCGTTCGTGCCGCGGCAGACATCCAAGGCAAGGCTGCAGGCCTATGCTCTTGCGGCCGCCTCGATCCTGAAAGCTGACCGGGCGATGTCGGTCGGCGGTGGCGTCAGGGTGGATACTCTGGTCGATCCGCCACGCCGGGCGATTCATTCGGGCGCCAGCTCCGCTGCTGTCCAGGTGCCGGACGACGTCAAATTCGAGGCGATATTGCCACGCAGCTGCAACCAACGTCCGGTCTTATCGGCGATCAGTTTCTTTCCCGACGGCCTGTCCTGCGGTGGTGCGATTGCGCTCTGGCGGGCTGACCTGCGTGTCGAGATCAGGATCAACTGGCTGACTGGGAGGATTGAGGTTGTCTCTCGTTCCCTCATCAAAGGCTGAAGAGAGTGACGCTGGCTTCACTCTGATAGAGATGCTGGTCGCGCTCGCGGTGCTCAGCCTGTCACTTGGGTTAATTGGCACTGTCGTATCAACCAATATGCGTGCCGTTCGTAAGATCGAGGAGAGGGTCTCAGTCATCCAAGAGGCGAGCGC
Organism: Bradyrhizobium sp. SUTN9-2; assembly: GCF_003122645.1. Taxonomy (NCBI): domain Bacteria; kingdom Pseudomonadati; phylum Pseudomonadota; class Alphaproteobacteria; order Hyphomicrobiales; family Nitrobacteraceae; genus Bradyrhizobium; species Bradyrhizobium sp. SUTN9-2. The sequence goes on along the minus strand of NZ_LAXE01000001.1, from coordinate 128,744 downwards.
GGCTCTTGTCACCGCGATTCCAGGCCGTGATCGGTTGCTACCGGGTACATTCCGCGGTGCGTCCGCCTCCGGCGAGTGGACTGTTCTGGTTGCGCCGATCGGGACGGGTTGGGACGTCGCCGCCGGTCAGGCGGGCTGGATTCCTCGCATGGTGGAGCTGCGTCTTCGTTCGGCATCGGGCGCCGTCGTCGATGTGCGCACAGTGCGACTGGCGCGGACTGCAGGCTGATGTGTGCGGCATCAGAACATCGTGACGCGCGAGCCGGTTTTACCCTGATCGAGGCCCTGGCTGCGCTTGTTGTCGCGGGGCTCGTGATGTCGGTGCTCGCGACAATGACGTCGCAATGGTTTCCGGCGTGGAATCGCGGCCTCAATCGTGTTCAACGCGCGGAGATGCTCGGTTTGGCGCTGCGCCGAATAGCCAACGATCTTTCTGCAGCGGAGTTTGTCCCGTCCAATCGCGACCAGACGCAGCCGCTGTTTGAAGGGGGAGAGCTGGGGGTGACGTTTGTTCGCAAGGCGATTGGACCGAATGTCGGGCCTGGCCTTGACATCGTCCAGATTGGCGAAACTGCTAACGGATCCGATGTTGCGCTCGTGCGCTCGCGAACCTCATTCACACCTTTGCCGGTCGGCGTTTCACTTTCCGAAACTCTGCATTTCGCCGATCGAGTGGTGCTGCTTAGTCCTCCCTTCCGACTGTCCTTTGCCTATGCGGATGCGAGCCTTGCTTGGTGGCCGGATTGGCATGAGGCGGGTCGGCTTCCCACTGCGGTTCGCTTGACTATTCTAGATCGTAGTCGGGGCGGATTAGCCATAATGTCGCGGGTGGTCCGGATTCATGTCGATGCTCCGGCTGCGGGATGTATTGAAGGTGAGAGGGACTGCGTGAGCTCGAGGCCGGACGAGCCGCAGCAGGGCTCTAAGGCCGCTCTCGGTGGCGCGCGGAGCGATTGATGTTGCAATCGAAAGGGCAATCGTCACGCAAGGCTGGCCCTTGGGATGGCTTCATCCTGGTGGCGGTGCTCTGGTTTCTAGCAGTCTTGGCCGCGCTCATCGTGGTATTCTCACAGTACCTTTCGAACTCGGCGCGAGTCTTGCGGATTGATGATGACGCCTTGCAAGCAGAAGCGTTGGTCGCTGCCGGCGTTGAGCTAGCGGCTTATCAGTTGCTCATGGCGAAAAATGAGGAGCGGCCAAGGCGCGGTGGATTCAGCATCCGGATCGGCGGTGACGTTGTGGCGGTCTCGTTCCTAACCGAGGCCGCCCGAGTCGATCTCAATGCCGCGCCGAAGGAGATGATCGCCAATCTCTTCAATATCCTTGGCGCAGACGCCGAAGCGGCGCAGGATTATGCCGATAGGGTGGTATCGTGGCGTACCAAGCCGGTGGATAAGGCGGCTGCGCGATCGGAAGAGGCGCTTTATGCAGCGGCGGGACGTAAATATGGTCCGAGGCTGGCCCCCTTCGTCCATGTCGACGAGCTACCGCTAGTGCTCGGGCCGCCGTCCTGGCTGCTTGACCGAGTGATGCCGTTTGTCACCGTCTTCAGCGGCTCGCCTGGGATAGACATTTTGGCCGCCCCGGCGGAGGTGGTCGCTTCAGTTCCGGGCATGACGCCGCTGATCCTGAAGGATTTCCTCGCCTCACGAGACGCGTTATCCGCCGACCCGGCTGCTATTGCGCAGGCGCTGGTACCCGCAAGTGCCAGGGTCATCGCGGGCAAGAGCAACGCGTGGAGGTTGCGCGTGTCATTGCGGGCAGCCGATGGTCGGCGGCGGTCGTCGGTGGTCGTAATTGAATTGGGCGAAGGGAAATTGCCTTATCGAGTTCTGTCGCACGAGGAGGAGGGCGCGCAAACACACGACGGGCGAGGTGGGCATGAAGATGGCAAGTGACATCGAAATGGCGCTTACCGCCTGGTGTGCCCTGGTGGCTAGCGCTCTTGAAGCGATCGCGAACCGTGTCCACCGGCGCCGTCGGGTAAGCGCTTGCCACGACGGAGCGGATGGGCTGACGCTACAGCTGCTGCAGCACTCCGCACGCAAGCTGCAGCCAGAGAATGCCCAAGTTCGGCTGGCCGGCGACCATAACCTGCCAAGCAACTGGATTGGGGTACTGCGCGGGTGCGTAATGGACATTTACCTCGCCCCAAACCAAGTGCTGGTTCGGCAGCTCGACTTTCCAAAGCAGGCAGAACCATTTCTAAACGGAATGATCCGTTCACAGATCGATCGACTAACGCCCTGGAGTGCCGAACAGGCGCTCTTTGGTTTCAGTGAGCCTCAGTCGGCACCCAAGGAACGCATCGGCCTCATTTTAGCGGCGGTGTCGCGTGCCACGGTAGAGCCGCTGGTCCAGTTCGCGGATCATGTCGGAGCTGCCACAGTCGCGATCCATACACAGAGTGAGTTGTCCTTGCATCCGATTACGCTTTTCACCGCAGGTCTTCGTTCGGCGATCTCCGGTCGCCGAGACCTTGCGAAACTCCTGAAGTTTTTTCTGCTCGGCGCTGGGACTGCGACTGCATTGGTGCTGATAGTAACCATGGTGCTCAGCACAAAGGCAGACGGAGCATTGCAAGAACTGCGCAGCACGATCGGGCGTCAGCGGGCAGCAGTCAAGGGCGATCCGAGCGACGCTGCATCAACTGCCGGCGCGCTGCTCGCTCGGCGTAAGCAAACGACGCCAGCGACGGTGTTGGTCCTGGATCATCTTTCGAGCATCCTGCCCGATGGTACCTATGTCACCAACCTGCGTGTCGAGGGCAATCGGCTGCAACTGATTGGTCTGACTCAGGATGCCCCGACGCTGATCCAGCTGATCGAGCAGTCACCGCAGTTCAGCCGAGCCGCATTCTTCGCACCGACAACCAGATCATCGAACGAGCCCGGCGAGCGATTTCACATCGAGGTTCATGTGAATGCCTATTTCAGGGGAAGCACATGAGGGGATCCGCTTTCTTTCGGGTGGCATTTCGGTCATCACCTGCTGCAGCTGCTTCAGGCTATGGTATCGCAGTTCTCCTTTTCCTCTGGGTAATCGTAAGCGCCATCACCGATCTATTTGCGCGATACGACCAGCTCCACGAGGCTGGAGTGCTATTGCCTCAGTTCGAGGGAGGAGCGGTTCGGCCTGATCGCAGCGGCGAGCCTAATCTGACCGGACCTGGAGGTTCGGCCTTTCTCGAAGGAAAGACTGTGACCGTTGCAGGCGCTGCACTGGTGCAAAGGGTGGTGGGCGCCGTCACAAAAGCCGGGGGCAACGTCCTGTCGACCGAGGTCGAACTGCAGGGTAAGCATTCGAAAGCAGGCTTCATTAGTGTAGTGACGAGCTGCGAGGTCGAACAACCAGCCTTACAGCAACTGCTCTATGACCTGGAAGCCGGTCTTCCATTCCTCTTTGTGGAGCAACTCTTGGTCGAAACGTTGTTGACCGGCACGACCACCCCGCCAGGAAAGCTGCGCGTTTCGCTGACGGTATCGGGTCAATGGCAGGAACGCAAATGATGCGTCCTATCGCAATGATCCGTTTCGCCGCCGTCGTATTGGCCATGACAAACCTGTCGGTCTGCGCGGCCATAGCGGCTGTGAAAAGCGAGGAAGTGACGGACACTGGTTCGATAGGGCAGCGGGAGGGTGGGGCAGGAGTCGACAAGCCTGAGCCCTCGTCATTGACCATCAACTCGGTGTCGGCGCCGAAAGAGCCGGCATCCAGTGCCAATCCCTTGTGGGGAATTTCGTTGACCCGGCTATCCGCTACCCGGGACCGTCCCATCTTCTCGCCCTCACGACGGGCGCTGGTCCCCGTGCCGACGCCGGTTGCCGCTGTGCCCGTGCCTCCGCTGTCCTCCAAGAGGCCGGAGAAGCCGGCGCTCGCGCTGGTTGGAACCGTTGTGGGAGGTTTCGAGAGCTTCGGGATCTTCATCGATCAGTCCAGCAAGCTGTCGCTTCGGATCAGGGTCGGCGAACAGCATGATGGCTGGGTGCTACGCGAGGTGCGAGCTCGCGAGGTGATGTTGGAAAACCCCTCCAAGAAGGCAATCATGTCTATGCCCCAGCCTGGAAAAGGAAGTGAGGGAGAGATCCAGCTATCACCTTTGAACTCGACGACCGCCGAACAGGAGCTGGGACCTCGACAAACGCAGTAGTGGTCCGATCCAACATCCGATCCTCCAAACAACGCCTGTGTTTCGTCTTACTGTCAATCTAATCTATGTAGTCGCGGAATGAATGCGCGTTGCCTTTGCACGCTTCTCCGCTGCATGGATTCAATGCCCGAGCGCCCAGCGAGTTCGACTCGCCTGTGCGTGTGTCGAGGTTCTCGATCGGATTTTGGTAAGCGCGCAATTTCGTCAGGGTCCAGGAGCTAGTCGTGAGCATGTTGTTGCTCGGGATCCCTAAAACACCTTCATATCCGAAGGAATGCCGCAATCGCCGTTGACCTCAATTTTCGTCATTATGTGACCTCTCTTGCGCCAGAGCGGGTGCATAGGCGAGGCAGCACGGCGCGTTGTTGTGGCGCCGTGAACGTCCGGCCGTATTCTGGCTGGCGGCAATAAACCATCCAGTAAATTGATAGTCTGGAAAGGCATACTTGCAGCACTTGTCTGCACAGCAAGCACGACGAGTAGGCCGACGACCAGAAATGGTCCGAACGGGATCGACGTTCGTGCGGTGACGCCTTGCCCGACCATATGGAGGCAGAGTACGACGAACAGCGCCGCGACGCTTGCGGCAAGCAACAGAATCGGGAAGTCGAATAGTCCAGTCCAAAGCGTAGCGGCGGCGAGGAACTTGACGTCACCAAGGCCGAGCCCTTGTATGCTGCGCCAACGGAAGTAGAGTTCTCTCAACAGCAGGAGCAGGGCAGCGATTATTAGGCCTTGGCTGCCCGCGATCAGTGGACCAAGAGCCCCCTCCATCGCAAACGTCCTCGCAAGTCCCAGCGCTGCGATCAAGCCGTTGATCCAATCAGGGATGATGCCATGGCGGAGATCGGTCCAGATCAGCCAGCCACACGCAAACAGCAGCAGCGTGCAGCAGATCGCGTCAGTCAAGTCTGTCATGAAGGGTGCGGCATGACGACAACATGGAGCGGCGGTTCACAATGCGAGCGGGGGCCACCAAGATCGACCGCGGCGATCCAGCTTCCCAGCGCCGGGGTGACCAGAGCGCGCGCGTTGCCACCGGGACTCGGTTCGGCAGAACTTAAAGGTGAGCGCCATGAGAATGTAATTGCGATGCACATAGGGATGCTACGACCTTAGCCGGGCCGCAACCGGCATGCAATGACTGAGGCGGGACGCTGCTGCACCGGTCGCCCACGGTCAAATGCCGGTGACGGTAGTCCGCGCACAACAGCGGCGTGGGAATGCGTAGCGCAGTGGCGAGCAGCAACCAAGCAAGGGAATCATCCCGCATTCATCCCGCTCATGGCGCGCCTTTTCGAGCTTCTTTGGATCGTCATTCGCCTCAGAGGGCGAGTGGCGGTTTCGTCACACACAAAGCAGCTAACCACAGGTCGGCCTCCCGGGTTTGACCGCACAAGGGTAGTCCCGACGAGGATTCGACATCAGCGACACATTCACTCGACCTGCTCTGCAGGCCCTCGGCCGCGGCGGAAAAGAATAGTTTCGTCTCGATTGAGTCCCCCTCGACAACAACGGCGATCCAGGCCCTCGGAGTGCCACATTACAATTTTCATCCTCCTCCCCGCAAGCGGCGCGTCTGGAGAATGTAGCGCTGGCAGCCCGATCTGCGGGGACCATCTAATGAACGCACGCGCATTTACAACGAGGCCCTGGCGCTAAGGTCTCGAGTGGATGCCCCCTGCCACACGCAGAATATGGCGCAGTGAGAATATGATCCGCGTCGCTCCGGCAACGCTGGCAGCCGTCCGAATTCGAGTAGCTCAGGCCTGCTCTCATGCGAACGGTCCTGTTTGAATTAGCGGCAACTCGGTGCGGCTGAGTAGGACAAAGTCTCCCACACCGGCCCGCCCGGCCATTACAAAGTGCTCGCCGGCGTTCAGTTGCCGCTGGCGCAACCCCCTGTGAGCGCCGGGTCGTTCTGAACGATCCAACACAAGCATAAAGCTGGCTACTTGCGTGACCTCGAGAATGGCGGCAGGGCTAGTTTGGTTCTCCATTTAAACAGAACTTGATGGCGCCGGATCCCCACGGCCGGCTCCCGGTCCTGCAATTCGGTGCGCTCAGCGGCACCGGTTGCACAGTATCTGAATAGTCGCGATTTCGTCGCTAACTCTGCAACGAATGTCGGTCACTAGCCGTGCCGATGGTCAGGTTTAGCCCAATACCGAGCTACGACGCACTAAGATGCTACGAAGCACGAGTAATGTTGGAGTTTCGATTTGGCACGCCGCTTGCTCTGTTCGCGCGACCACAGCAACTCTCGCAGAGAACATCATCTTCAGGCGGACCGGCCGCGATTCATCGCTAAACGACTGGTTGTCCGGAAGCTGCTGTGACGGTGTGTAGCGTGGTTGCGTCATCAGCATGCTCATGCGTCGGCGAAAAGGAGTAGACATGAAAGGAATGAGTGGCTCAAAGACAATTCTAACTGCTTTAGCCATGTTGCTGGTGGGTGGTCCCTATACTTATGCACAATCCTCAAGGCTTTGGGTTGTCACTAGCGACAATGTGGCAGCTGCCGCGCAGCGGTCTCTTGCGAGCCGACAATCAGTTGCGGACGATCTCGTTGTTCCCACGTTTCAAGTGATCAACGGCATGTCGGTTGCTGACATCGCTGAAAAAGACCTGGACAGGTTTTCTAATTGGATGCGCAGCGCATGCCCGCGCTGCGGCGGCTTCACTGTCCACGCCTCGCGCGAGGCAGCCCTCAAGGAGGTGGACAACCCAGCTTACAAGCCCGGATTTCGCTACTTAGCTCCCCTTCCGGAGACGCTTGATCAGCAGAGTGCCGTGAGGCGCGCCCTTGAGCGGGTTAAGGGCGATAAGATCCTCAACACGATCACAATGCTCCAAGGTTTCGGGACGCGACACTTCGAAACGTCCAAAGGGCAAGAAGCGGCTGAGTTTGTTCGTAGAGAATGGGAGAGCATGGGACAGGAGCGTCCGGACTTCACGGTCGCGCTATTTTCGCACGGCTGGGTTCAGAACTCGGTTATCGGAACAATCCGAGGCGCGTCCCGGCCGGATGAAGTAGTGGTGATTGGCGCGCATATCGACTCTATTAATTGGAAGAATAAAGATAACCCCAAAGAGAACGCGCCTGGTGCTGACGACGACGCATCCGGAGTCGCGGTCGTCACAGAGGCGCTTCGTGTGCTGATGGAAACGGGATTCAAACCGCAGCGGACTATTAAGTTTATGGCCTACTCGGCCGAAGAGGTAGGGCTTCGAGGTTCCGCTGAAATCGCGGACAGGTACGCGGCCGAAAGTAAAGGCCAAAAGGTAATTGCGGCCTTGCAGTTTGACATGACCGGCTTCAATTCCGGCCGGGACACCCGGGACATCTACCTGGTGAACCAATACACCAGCCCCGAACTAAATGGTTTTCTCACGAAGCTCCTAAAGGAATACAACCATTCTGGTGCTCATGCGATCACGCACGGTGAAACTAAGGGCTGCTACGCATGCTCTGATCATGCCTCGTGGACGCGAAATGGCATCCGCGCAGCCTGGCCGTTCGAGGCTCCGCTCAAAGAGAGCAATCCATACATTCACACCTCGGAGGACGTGGTCTCCAAGTTGGATGCAACAAAAGCCGCCCGCTTCGCCAAGCTCGCCATTGAGTTTCTGATCGAAACGGCAAAAGGCGTCGATGGTCGTGAGAGCTATCGCAACTGACGATGGGAGAGATGACATTGGATATGCAGGTTGAGCCAGATCGCAGCAATTACGTTCGCTACTTTCAATGCAGCGACGCGATTAATCGAGCTTGAGGAGAGTGTAATGCGTCATAACCGTGTCCACGCACTGGCGTGCTTTGTATTGGGTGCCTCGCTAGGGTCAGCTACCGCCGCCGAGATCCGTGAGGTGAACAAGGTTGTACCTCAAACCAGTCCCCTAGCTGAAATAGCTCAAGGAAGATCACCTGAGGCCTCCGTTGCCGGATTGCTCGAGCTCGATACTTCTTCGTCGCTTAAGGCGCTGCCTAACCGTTCCGGCGCCACTCTCCGCCTTGAGCAGCAGCACAACGGAATTCCCGTGTGGGGCCAGCAGATCGTTGCCGAGAGATCTGCTGATGGCACGAGAATTGTTGCCATAAGCGGAACTGCCGCCTACGATTTAGGTCCGGCCCTGACCGCGAAGATCACCAAGCAGCAGGCGCTTCAAAAAGCTAAGGAGATTGTACTCTCCTCTGCCCCTACGCTTCGCGCGAGCAGCTACGAAAACGAAGAGGCCGATCTCGTGTATCTCGTTCAAAAGAAGGGCGAGGTCCGGCTTGTGTACCGCACGTCGTTCTTTACAACTGTCCGGGACGGCACAGCAGGCCCACGCCCGACACGTCCTGTGTTGTTTATCGATGCTATTACTGGCGAAACTGTGAGTTCCTATGAAAACCTACAACACGCACAAAGAGGAACGGGGCCTGGCGGAAATGCCAAGACTGGCCAGTACACCTATGGAAGCGAAACCGTTCCGCCTTTCGAAGTGAGCGAGCAGGGCAGCATCTGTGAAATGGATAGCCCAGATGTTTTCACCGAGCACATGAACTACTCTGTAGAAGGTACGAACAAGCCTTTTGCGTTTAGGTGTTACAACAACGCAGGGGATAATATCAATGGCGCGTTCTCACCGCTGAATGATGCCCAATTTTTCGGGCAGGTTGTTGTGGACATGTATAGGGACTGGTACGGCGTCAGTCCTTTGAAGCAGAAACTGCATTTGCGCGTACACTTCTCCAGGAATGAGGACACCGCATTTTGGAATGGCAGCTCAATGACGTTTGGCGATGGGAAAGCGATGTTCTACCCTCTGGTGGGCTTGGATGTTGTTGCCCATGAAGTGTCGCATGGTTTCACAGAGCAGAATTCGAACCTCGAATATCAGTACCAGTCAGGTGGTATGAATGAGTCGTTTTCCGACATGGCAGGAGAAGCTGCCGAATCCTATTACTTCCAGAAGTATGGCAATACATTCGGAAGATCGGGGTCTGACTTGACCGTGGGGGCGGATGTTACCAAAAAAGCTGGGACGTCTTTGCGATATATGTGCGACCCGCCACAGGATGGCTACTCTATAGACCACGTCTCCAAATACTCTGATCGACTGGACGTTCACTATTCCAGTGGAATTTATAACAAGGTGTTTTGTATCCTAAAACGCTCTGGTTGGGATATCAGGAAGGCATTCCACACGTTTGTTGTCGCGAATCAAGACTACTGGACTTTGAACGCCACGTTTCAAAATGGTGCCGAAGGGGTGCTCCGGGCGGCGGATAAACTGAAGTATGAAACCAAAGATGTCGTTTTTGCATTTGATCAAGTAGGGATTAGCTGCGCGATGGCTGCATCCCGGGGCGAAGACAAACCGCGTTGGGTCTGTGACTCTGACCGGACCGCTGCCGGCTCGGTAAACTGACGGCGTATGGCTTCCTAGGCCAGGACCAGATCCCGTTCCTAAAACCTGCGGCATGCAATAAGAACTCCACCGATGCAGTCCGGTGCCGGGTGGAGTTGTTGTAGAGAGTGCGTGCTCCCGGGATGAGAAGCCGTCACCGGTTCGGGCGTCCGGAAATGTCGGCTTATGTCCATCGTGCGGGGTAGGTCGTCCGCGCTCATGCGGGCGAGAGTGACGTTCTGAGGTCGACAATTCCAGGACATGCGCTTGGCGCGATGATCCGGCAGGCGGGCCAGCACGTCGGCGAGCCCAGCCTGTGGATCGATCTCGTGGAGCTTGGTGGTGCGATCAAGGTATAGATCGCAGCCGCACGCCCTCATCGGAGCCCGCGAAGGTTCAATTTCTTGGCCCACGAGGGCGACAAGCGGGTAAATTGCGTCCCAGCGGCTTAGGCAGTTTTGATCGCCTTTCGTCTCGTTCTGCTTGGACGGCTTTGTGCGTTGTTCGCGCAACCATCCCTGCAGTTCGAGGACCAGACCCGGCGGCGCTCCTGGCGCACGCGCCGGCGCTCCCGCGGCGCAAGACCGTTGATCTCGCCTACAATGGCGAACAGAACATTAATGTGCTTGATCGCCTCGGCCTCGATCGGCGCCCTGGTGAAGGAAGCATGCTTCTCGTAGCCAACAAGCTTGTCAGCTTCTGGGCAAGCCTTGTCTCCTTCGCGGCCAGCGCCTCCACCGGCTCCTGGCGCTTGGTCGCGTCGAATTGACCCAGCGCGCGACGCTCTCCTCCAACTGAGCACGCCGTCACTCCATCTTCGTGCACGTGAAGTTCCTGTCCCGGCTGTTCACGGCATTGAACTTGCTGCCATCGGTGGCGGCGCCTCGTCGTTGCCAAAAAAAACATCTCTTGGCAGAGTTCGAGGAGCAAAGTGGGGGCGCGACGCCGACCGCTGGCTCCGCAACCTCAAAACTCATCTCAGCCAAACCGAGCGCATCGAGAAATACGTCGATCACCCGAACATGGCCGCTCTCGTCAATGAAGTCATCAAAGTATTCGGGCTGAGCGTTCCACGATCTGCTTCTTCATGAAGCGCCTCATTCAATTACCCTGGAAAATCACAGGAGAACATAACAGCAGCCCAGTGTTGTCACTGCCAGGACTCGTTGCCGACATTCGCGGAAAAGCGCGCCGGTAACGAAGTCTTTGACTTGACCTGCCACTGAGTAATTCCTCCAGAAGGAGTTAGAGTCCGCCCCGAAGTT
>NZ_LAXE01000001.1:109201-116739 GCF_003122645.1 Bradyrhizobium sp. SUTN9-2 | reverse complement strand
GTCGTCGCCCCTACACTCTCAAACAACCGCGCTCGAACTAACAGCCTTCCGGCCGAAAGAGCATCACGCGCTGTCGGTCGAGGAGTCGTTCAGTCTTTCAGATCAACAGCTTAGCGACCAAATTCCGGCCGGTGCGCGATTCTCAGCGATGCCGCCCTCAGGAGCGCCAAGTCGCCGCCTTGGAAGTTTGGTCGCATGCGTGCAAAAGCGCGGCCGGGCTTGAGCGTCAACCTTGTTGCAACAGCGCCGACTCAAACAACGGCGATGACGGTAAGCTAGGGGCTTTTCATCCGTGCCGGAACTGGCACCAAGACGTTCGCTTGCGCTGTCGATGATTGCGAGGCCGACAACGATCGACATGAAGTCGTTCTGGATAGGCGCTAGGTGCAAGCATTAAGACGTGCACAAGTCGGAAAGCAGGCAAGGCCAACACGAACATGGTGCCAACTGCCGGCCATTGCTTGGCACGAAGAATGCAGCCCCTCGATATGCCCGGGGTGCCCTCCCTTGGGCATGGCCACCATCGCAAGTTGAGGCTGTGGCTGGCCCCCGAGGTTAGCGGCGCGTGACATAGACGGGGGACGGCGCCTGCTCGTGCGCGACACTGGCGGGCACCTGCGTCACGTCGCCGCTAACTTCTATCTTTCGCGAATAGCGCGTTCGGCGGTCGGTCCGCTTTAGAACTGGCGTGTCGACAAGAGTGGATGGGCGGACTTATGAACAGAATGGTTGGAAGACGCGTGCTTTGGTTCTGTTTAGGCCTGCTGCTGATCTGCCTGGCTGAGGCCGCCACGAGCAACAGTGTTCGCGCCGACGACAATCCACTTAATCGACAAGGTCAAGTCGATGTGGCGAGCACAAGACGGCGAGCCAGTAGAACGAATTATTTCCAGGGTCGCGAAGGTGGCGCACTTCGTCCCACGAACGTGGGGAGTTGTCGGAGCAATTGATCAACTGAGTATGTCTTTCTTTCGTGGACTAGGCACCGCCACCACAGATCACTCGAAGAATACGTGATCACCTGGAAGGTCAGACCGGACGGAGCGATTAAGATTGCGTCGACATATGCGAAGCCGATGGAATTGAGCTGGCGGGCCTTCGCGCTCTCATTGATTGGCGGTGAAGTCGCTGACGGCGAAAAGAACGTGAACCTTCGCTTTCTGCATGATCCGACCAATTTCAACGTCGTCACGACCGCGCAAGGCAAGCTGGGTAATCTCCTCGGGCACGGCCGTTGCACGATCGTTGAACCTGTTAGCGTGGATTACTTGCCGAAGGTGGACGAGAATCAGGCCACGACAGGTGATCTGTGGCGCGTGCTGCTTTTGGTGAACTGCAATATTCCGGGACCCCGTTATTTTACCCGCGAGGGGGTCATCACCTTCGAGAAACGCGATGGACAAGAGTGGGAGCCGCAATCCTTCCTTGCCAAGCGTATTGCGACATTTCCCCCGGGCTCTTGGTTTGATCACATCGAGCCGGATGAACGGGACGCACTAGAAAGGGCACGCAAGGCCTCGGCAAATGAACGCAGAGAACAATTTCGCGGCACGGCTGATTGATGCCGGTCGTCTCGCGGCAATAGCACGTACATGCGGTCTGAAAGCTGACGTCTCATATTACGTCGATGAGGCGCTCAAGGAGCTTTGGCGAAGCAGGTCTCCCGAAGAGGCAAAGAAGATCGCTGAGCGCTGGGTCTTGTGGGACGCAGAGGGAGGCCGTGGCCATGCCACCGCTGGAAAACGTGGTTCAGTTCCATCGCGCCGGCACGGCGCAGGTGCCGGTTGTGAATCGGCCGGTGACGCCGTTGCATGCAATCCGGGCTTGGTTCGAAAAACAGGACGACGGGGTGCAATGCGAGATCGCTGGCATGGCGGCGCTTTTGGTCTTCGAAGGTGCGGACCTTATCGACCTCAGCAGCCGAGAGTGGTGTGACTGTCTTCGGAGGTGGCTGAGTGAGGCGGGCTTGCCAGCCCATACGATCATCGGCCGCGCTTTGACGTTCCGGACCTGTTTTGAGTATTTTGCGGAGAGCAGGTTCACCGAGTCGGGGTGGAGGCGGTCCGAAACGACCGCTCTTAAAATTCTCGAAGATGCTAAGTGCGACCCGAACTCGGAAGCCGCGCGCCTTGCACCGATTGCCGAGAGAATGCTCGACACCCTGCCCGCTCGAAAGGGCCGTTGGATGGAGGTGCGGAAGTCCTGGAGAGAACTGGCCAGTGCCAGCCTCACAGCCCGAAGTCTCAGAGTTTGGAGCACCTTTGCAGACGAAATGAAGGCTCACGGGCTCTAATTTAGGCGAAGAGTGCCGCGCCATCCCGAAAGACTTTAGCGAGGCGCAAGGACCGCTAGTGCTTGCGCTCGAACTCGACCCGGTCGCTGACCAAGCACCTTGTAACGTCACCTTGGCATCGTCGTGCTGCAATATGGTCGGGTTTGGCAAAAGCGACAACCGGAACCAACTCAATTTCCGTCTTGTCCGGTTGCTTTCTGGCTTGTCTGGTTGGCGACGGGTCGGTTGGAAACCCGACATGACGACGCTTGCATTCGGTCTTCAAGCAGGGCCCGCAACCAGCTCCTTGCGCGACGCACAGCCGCTGCTGGTATGATTTGATCGATCCCGATCAACGCGGCGCTATTGCTGCTTATGGTCAGGCGCCCGACGGCGTCTGCATATGGCTTGTGTACGTCGAAGAGCTTCGGCGCTTGCTGATTATGCAGTCTCGGGAACGGTGGTTCGCGATCATATTTTTAGCACGCGCCGCCATCGGCGCGCCGATTGCATGGAATCTATATTTCCAACCGCTACATGCCGGAGAACTTTATGTGCTCTGCTTCTCTCGTTTCCCGCCTTGATCCACCGAAGCAGGTGGCTCCTCGCAACGCCTATTTGGTCGGAACAGGGATCGCTGCCTTGGCCGCAGCGGCCTACCTCGTCAAGGAGGGCGGGCTATCGGGCTCGAATATCGTTCTGTTCGAGCAGATGGAGCTGTTCGGCGGAAGCCTCGACGCGCATGGCAATCCGAAGGATGGATACGTCATGCGCGGCGGCCGCATGTTCGAGCAAAGGTTCAATTGCACCTACGACCTGTTGTCCTTCATCCCCTCAATTGCCGACCCCATGAAATCAGCGAAGGACGAGCTGATGGAGTTCCATCAGGAGTTCTTCTGGAACGACAGGGCGCGTCTGGTTTCGGGCGGTCAGATCGTCGACGTCTCCGATCTGGGTTTCAGGGAGAGGGATCGGCTCGACCTGATCGCGCTTTGCGCGACTCCAGAATCGGTGCTCGACATCAGGACGATCCAGGACTGGTTCGAACCCCACTTTTTCCGCAGCAACTTCTGGTTCATCTGGTCCACGACCTTTGCTTTTGCGCCTTGGCACAGTGCGATCGAGTTCAAGCGCTACTGTCTACGCTTCCTGCATCTGTTCTCGACGATCGACACTATGGCGGGCATTTACCGCACGCAGTTCAACCAGTTCGACGCCATGGTCCGCCCGATCGTCGCATGGTTGAAGGCCCGGGGCGTGCGGCTCGAGATGGGGGCGGAAGTGACCGATATTGATGTTGTGATCGAAGGCGGGCAGAAGACCGCGACGCATTTGCACTATCGGCAGGACGGTGAAGATCGCGTCATCGATCTGGCTGAACAGGATCTAGTGTTCGTGACCAACGGATCAATGACATCCGATACCAGCTACGGTTCGATGGACACGGTTCCGGCGCTGAATACGACGCGAAATGGAGGTTCGTGGGAACTTTGGGAACGTCTGGCTGTCAAGAGTCCAGACTTCGGGTGCCCCGCCGTCTTCGTTTCCAGGATCGACCAGTCCAAATGGGAATCCTTCACAGTCACGGCGGACGATTCGAGCTTCTTCGACCGGCTCGAAGCCTTTTCCGGCAGCAGAGCCGGCAAGGGCGGACTGGTAACGATCAAAGACTCCAATTGGCTCCTGACCGTCGTCCTTAATCGTCAACCGCACTTTTACGAACAGCCGAAGAATGTCTTGGTGTGGTGGGGCTATGGGCTCTTCCCGGATCAGCCGGGTAACTTCGTGCATAAGCCCATGTCGGAGTGCACAGGGCGTGAAATTCTCATCGAATTGCTTTCGCACCTGCGATTCACAGAGAGTATTCCGCACATCCTCGACACTTCGCGCGTCATAACGGCGATGATGCCTTACATTACCGCCCAGTTCATGCCGCGCGTGAGGACCGACCGGCCGAAGGTCATCCCGAAGGGATCGCGCAACCTCGCCTTCATCAGCCAGTTCTGCGAGATTCCCGACGACGTTGTCTTTACCGTCGAATATTCCGTGCGCGCGGCGCAGACCGCCGTTTTGGGCTTGCTCGACATCCAGCGTCCGGTCTCGCCCTTTTATAAGGGCCAGCATGATCCCCGCGTCCTCTTCGACGCCTGGAAGACGCTGCACCGCCATTGACCAACGGCACGAGGCAAGGATCATGGGACGTTTGAAGAACAAGGTTATTCTGGTGACCGGCGGAGCTCGCGGGATGGGTGCGGCTCACGCGCGTCTGCTGGTGGCTGAGGGGGCGAGGGTCGTAATCACTGATACTCTTCATATAGAAGGAGAGGCTCTCGCCGCTAAACTGGGCGAATCCACGCTCTATGTCCCTCAGGACGTTACCCAGCCGAAGGAGTGGGCCGAGGCGGTCGCAAGCGCCGAGCGGCGCTTCGGCGCGCTGCATGGGCTAGTCAACCGGCCATCAGGCGCGCCGGCGGAGGTTCGGTCGTCAACATCTCCTCGGTCGAGGGGCTGCGGGGCAGTGCCGGGCTCCACGCCTATGTCGCTTCCAAGCTCGGCGTTCGGGGCATAACAGAATCCGCTGCGCTGGAAGCCGCAGCCTCGGGAGTCCGCATCAACTCGATCCATCCCGGCTTCATTGCCACCCCGATGGCCGAGAGCTTCGAGTCCTCCCTTTTCCCCGTTCCACTCGGGCGGGCAGCCGAGCCGCAGGAAGTGTCGCAGGCAGTCTTGTTCCTACTCAGCGACGAGTCCAGCTACCTTACCGGTTACGAGATCGTCATCGATGGCGGTCTAACGATCGGCGTCCCGCGCAAATGCCTGGCGCCCGAGAACACCTTTTAATGAGCCCAAGGATTGTTGATCAAATCGGACGGAATGTTCCATGTATTACGGTAGCGGAAATTACGAAGCCTTTGCCCGCCCCCGCAAACCCGAAGGTGCGGACAACAAGACGGCGTGGCTGGTCGGTGCGGGCCTGGCGGCGCTTTCCGGTGCGGCCTTCCTGATCCGCGATGGCCATATGCGTGGCGACCGGATCACCATTCTCGAACGGCTGAAGATCCCCGGTGGAGCGCTCGACGGTAACCAAGACCTGGGAGGGGGCTTCGTGATCCGGGGCGGCCGCGAGGTGGAGGATCATTTCGAGTGCCTATGGGACTTGTTCCGGTCGATCCCGTCGCTGGAAATCGAAGGTGCCAGCGTGCTCGACGAATTCTATTGGTTGAACAAGGATGATCCGAACTACTCGCTGCAGCGGGCGACGGTGAACCAGGGACAGGATGCGCGTACCGACGGCCTTTTCACTCTGAGTGAAGAAGCGCAGAAGGAATTGATTGCTGTCTTTCTTGCCTCCCGTGAGGAGATGGAGAGCAAGCGCATCGACGAAGTGTTTGGGAAAGAGTTTTTCTTCAGCAATTTTTGGCTTTATTGGCGGACGATGTTCGCCTTTGAGGAATGGCATTCCGCCCTGGAGATGAAGCTTTATCTGCATCGGTTCATCCACCATATCGGAGGCCTGCCGGATTTCAGTGCGCTGAAGTTTACCAGGTACAATCAGTATGAATCGCTGGTTCTACCGTTGTGCAAATGGCTGTTGGAGCAGGGCGTCAACTTCCGCTACGACGTCGAAGTCACCGATGTCGATTTCGACTTAAAGGCCGGATGCAAGCAGGCCACGGCCATCCACTGGCTGGAGGATGGCGTCGCCGGCGGTATCGGCCTTGGCGCCGACGATCTTGTATTCATAACGATCGGGTCGCTCACTGAAAACTCGGACAAGGGAGACCATCACACGCCCTCCAGGCTTGACGAAGGCCCGGCGCCAGCTTGGGATCTGTGGCGGCGTATTGCGGCCAAGGACGCGGCTTTCGGCCGCCCGGACGTCTTCGGCGGCAATATCCCTGCAACAAAATGGGAATCGGCAACGATCACGACTCTTGACGCGCGCATTCCGGCCTATATCCGCAAGATCGCCAAACGCGATCCGTTCAGCGGCAAGGTCGTCACGGGAGGGGTCGTCACGGCGAAGGATTCGAACTGGCTGCTCAGTTGGACTGTAAACCGTCAACCGCATTTCAAGCACCAGCCCAGTGATCAGATCGTCGTCTGGCTCTATTCAATTTTCGTCGACAAGCCCGGCGATTACGTGAACAAACCGATGCAAGATTGCACGGGCGAGGAAATTACGCAGGAATGGTTGTATCACCTCGGCGTGCCGATCGATGAAATACCGGGACTGGCCGCGACAGCCGCAAAAACAGTGCCGGTGATGATGCCCTACGTCACATCTTTCTTCATGCCGCGGCAGGCGGGTGATCGACCAAATGTTGTGCCCAAAGGCGCTGTCAATTTTGCCTTCATCGGCCAGTTTTCTGCGTCGGCGGAGCGCGATTGCATCTTCACGACCGAATACTCAGTTCGCACTGCGATGGAAGCCGCCTACACGCTCCTCAACGTTGAACGCGGTGTGCCGGAGGTGTTCAATTCGACCTATGATATCCGCAAGCTGCTCGCTGCAATCGGCATACTGCGCGACGGCAAGAAAGTCAGAATCCCCGGATCGACGCTCTTGCGCGAGCTAATGCTGAAGAATATCGACGCTATGGAGCCCGGCAAAACTGCTCAATGAATATCATCGATCTCCAGGTGAGGGGGTCTTGTGCGGTCCCACCTGTCTTGTGCAGCTGGAGAGCTCTGTTCTCCACTGCTCGTACGAGAGTGAATTGCAAGGGGCGAGTGCTTCGTCGAGGGCCGAAAGCGGCGCACTCATAATATTGCGCATGACGGCGCACGCGAGGCTACCATCCTGTCAAATCGGACATGAAAACCAATTCTTGAGGCGTCACAGATCGGACGCATGGGCCTTGCTCGGATTGCGCAAACTCGGACAACTAGGCGTCGAGCCAACGACGCTCTTGAGGAGCCGCTGCCATGGTAGTGACCAAATTCGGCATGACGCTCGGTTCTGAGAGGGACTGCAGGGGCTTTGATTTCTGAGAAGTTTGAGGTTTTTCGGACTCCAGCCGTGAGATCGGGAGGACGGAAACGTCCTCCTTCGGGCGCGATGCATAACATGGCGTGGTAATGGAAGCCGCAATCATCGCGCCTTCACATAATGCTGACGGCGACCGTTGCTTGATAGTCGCGTTCGATGCGCCATCTGAGCTCCATATCGAGCAGGAGGCGGACGGAGGTGCTCTCAGGTCGAGCCGAATGCAGTATCCACAACGTCGCCGACCGCCGACGTGTGGCCCCGGATGAAGCAGAG
>NZ_LAXE01000001.1:92853-107598 GCF_003122645.1 Bradyrhizobium sp. SUTN9-2 | reverse complement strand
AGAGTAAGGTCGGGCCGTTGCTTCAAGCTCGGTGGATTGCTTGGCTTGCCGCAGATGATGGCCGTGGTTTGAGATGATCCAATATCTTCGAGCCTTGGCTGAACGACTTCGACCAGAACTTCTCCGCAAAGTCCAGGTGGCACTTCAGGAGCTCCGAGGGAGTCTTGGAGTCGGAAAGATTTCTTAGAAGGTTGGCCTGGTCGTGCAGAGAGGAAGCAGCGAAACTTAATCCGTCCTTCAGTGTCGTCGCGAACAGGTGCCTTGTCGCTTCGATCGAGTTTTCCCATTCCGGGAAAATTAATGGAATGCGTGATGCCGCTGCTGCCGCCGCATGTTCTCTAAAGCCATCGGTGGCGGCGCCCGATGCCTGGACCGGTCCGGGCTCCGGACGTGCCCGCCGTTCGCGTTTCTCGTCTTCGGTTATATTCGTGGTCATTCGACGTCTCCTAGCCTAAGGGGGATTGTAACGAGCTGAGTTGTTCGCTGCTCAGCTTCGATCATCAACCTTGAGAAGCTACCACAACCGCCAACATGTCATACCTACCTCATTTGGTATCGCGTGATCACACCGCAAATTGCGAACTCCGCGCGCCATTTGCCGGAATGTTCACCCGTCTTCGGCTCGAGACCGAGAACCGCGGTAACCTCTGATGGGCGCCGGCTATGTGTAGATCGCTTGCGCTGCCCGAGGCGGTAAGGTCGCACGTCGATACCGGCCAATCAGACCTTCAATAATTGCTCACGAGTTCGAAGTCGGCCCTTACGGCGGACAAGATCGCGTCGAAAGCGTCCTCGTCGTCCCTCCTAGAATGATCCGATCATCGAACCCAAAAAAATGGCGAGGGCCAAGGCGATGATCGGCCCAACGATGTTGGCCATCACCATATCGAAGTAGCTCTTGCCATGGGTCGAACCGCAGACCGCAAGCAGCGTCACGACGGCACCGTTATGCGGTAGGCTATCGAGGGTGCCGGAACCGATCACGGCAATGCGATGCATGAGCGCCGGATCAATGTGAGACGTCTGGGCGATCTGCAAATAAGTGTCACCAAGGGCATCGAGCGCAATGGTCAATCCGCCGGAGGCCGATCCGGTCAAGGCAGCAAGAACGTTTATCGCGATGGCGAGAGAGACGATAGGACCGCCGGAGATCGACAGTACCCAGTCGCGCACCGACACAAAGGCCGGTAGCGCAGCGACGACGGCTCCAAAGCCGACGAGGCTCGCAACGCTGAAAATGGGGAGCACCGAGGCGTTTGCGCCGGCATCCATGCTCGCCCTTAGATCCGTCAGACGGGCTCGATTGAGGGCGATGAGCGTCGCCGCGGCGGCGAGAGCGACTGCGACCGACCACACCCCGGCGACGCCGGCAAGGGATGTCCCGCCTCAGCGCTCCTGCGCGAGGAATGAGAAATCGAGCCGTGGCAGGATCAGGAGCGACATCAGCAGGTTCACGCCCACGACCACGAGAAGCGGGATGATCGCCGTGCCGATCGGTGGTGGCACGTCGCCGCGCTTGCCATGCGTTATTTCGGCCGGATCGAACTCGTGGGACGATGTTGCGCGCTCGCGGATGAACTGATCGTCAGCGACCGCTCCGCTGACGAGCTCTGCGTCTCCGCCATAGCCTTCACCGGCCTTGCGTGCCGATCCCTCGGCGCGGCGGAGCCACCAGAGCCCGAATGCAAGCATGATCGCCGCAGCGACGATGCCCAATCCGGGCGCGGCAAACGGAGTGGTTCCGAAGAACGGCATCGGAATCGTATTTTGAATCGCGGGCGTTCCGGGCATTGCTGACATAGTGAATGTAGAGGTGCCCAGAGCGATGGTGGCCGGCATGAGCCGACGCGGGATGTTCGCGACGCGAAACATTTCCCGTGCCATAGGCGCCAAAACGAAAAAGGCGACGAAAAGGCTTACCCCGCCGTAGGTGACGACCGCGCCGGCAAGCACCACGGCAAGGATCGCGCGACGCGCCCCGAGCTTGGTGCTCATGAAATGAGCGATCGCGTGGACCGATCCGCTGTCGTCCATCAGCTTGCCGAACAGCGCACCGAGCAGAAATATTGGGAAGAATTGCGCGATGAACTGCGCAGCGCCGTCCATGAAAGTCTGCGTCCAATGGGCAAGCAAGGCTCTTCGGCGAAAGCCGCAGCGACGATCGCGGCAGCCGGCGCCAGCAGGAGCACGCTCCATCCGCGGAACGAGAGCCAGATGAGCAGGCCAAGGGCAACCAGGATCCCGACGAGGCCCATGGCGTCAAACCTGCTCCAAGAGCAAATCCAAATCCATCGAGGAACGCCTGCCGATATTCTGGTCGTTCGCGACGAGGAATGCCTCCGCGGCACGGCGGCCTTCGTCGCGCAGCATGCAGAGAAAGTCCCACTCGGCATTGAGCTTTGACGAGACGCCGAGCCCGGCCAGAACCTTGCTCGCGATCAGATGGATGCGCATCTCGGCCCATTTGCGCCCCTCGGAACTCCCAGCGTCCGCGACCTACCGCAGCAGCGCGATCATGCGCAACTCCTTGAGCAGCGTGGCGTTGAACGCAATCTCGTTCAACCGATCGAGGATCTCGCGCGTGGAGCGCGGTGTCCCGGGTCGCTCGACCGGATTGACCGCGACGAGAAGCGTGTCATGCGAGTCACACTCGCGTACGAGCGGCGTGATCGTCGGGTTCCCGGAGTAGCCGCCATCCCAATAGGACTCGCCATCGATCTCTATCGCGCGGAACAGGGTCGGCAAGCAGGCCGAAGCGAGCAGAACGTCGGGTGAAAGCTCGGCGTTGCGAAACACACGCCCACGGCCGGTATGAACGTTGGTCGCCGTCACGAACAAGCGGATCGGGGCCCCGCGGGGATCGGGGAGTTCGCGATTTGTCGAGAATCGACCGACTCGGCGAGGACCTGGTGCAAAGGGTTTGTGCCGGCAAGATTGAGGTCGTACGGCGAGAACACGCGGCTCGCCAGATCGAAGGCGAGATAGAAGGGCGACGTATCAAGGGTCCAGCGACCGAGGATGACGTCCAGCGGACTTCGCCGAATGAGACTGAACCGCGCTGAGTGAGCGACCCGTCGCCAGAAGGCCTCCAATGCAGACTTGGCGCCGGCCCGGCCGTTGGTCATAAACCCGCCCGCCAGCACGACGGCGTTCATCGCGCCGGCCGAGGTGCCCGATATCGCCTCGATGCGCAGCCACGGCTCATCCATGAGCCGATCGAGCCCCCCCAGGTAAAAGCGCCGTGCGATCCACCGCCCTGCAGCGCGAGATCGACCAGCACGGCATCGCGCGCTTGGCCCGCGCGTTTTTGCGGCTCCTTCAAGGCCATGGCGGGCTCCGACTGGCGTGCCACGTCGCGGCCGGCGAACGACATACAAAGTTGTCGTCAGCTCCTGCCAGGGAACGGTTGCGGGAGTGGTCGCGGCCGCTCGATTCCTGGCCGACCTGGCCTCGGAGGCCGAGTGACCGGGCGGTGGCCTGGCCGTCGCCATCCGTGCCATCCCGCCGGACCACCCCAGCCCATGCCGCGCCTCGAAGCAAAACCACACCGATACCAGCCGCCACCGCGCCATCCCATATTGTACCAACAATAGCGATGGCCTCTCCACGTGAACTGGACAGTTTCCGCGAGACGAAGCTCGTCGGCGGCCTGACGCACGCCCAGCGGCGCGATAAGGCCGGCTTGCGAGCGACCGCTGGTCGCCGTAATCCCTGCCGAAGCAATCCCAAGTGCGAGCCCCCATAGAAGCAATCTGCGCATGATTTTCTCCCGGCTTTTGATAGCGCCGAAGAGAGCCCGGCTGAGCGGTCGCGGAGCCGTATGGCTGCAGCCGGCCTCCTTCGCGGCGATCCCGCCCAGGGACCGATGCCTTTGCGCACCGATCCCTACGCAAAACTGTAGCGTATTCCGCTGCCACAGCGACTGCCGTGACAGCGCAGCTACTACCGTTCTCGGCGACGCTTTGACGCTGGCGCCAGGTTTTGGCTCACTGGCTAGGCAGGCTTCGCCTGAGTTGCGGCTGCGAGAGCATCACGCAGGTGCTGCTCTCTCTTTTCATCGAGCGAGGTTGTCAGGACAATCCCTCCCGCATCCTTAATCGCATTGAGAACCTTGTCTGACGTCATAGACTGGATCAGCAGGAAGAGGACGGCATCGCCCGATCTTACCTTCGACGCGAGATCCTTCATGAACTGGTCTCTGATCCCGAAATCGGTCAGCGCACCGCTCAGTGCGCCTGCGCCGGCTCCGAGAGCCACGCCTAGAAGCGGATTCAGGAAGACCATCCCCAATAGCAATCCCCAGAAACTGCCACTTGCGGCGCCGGTCATAGTGGTATTCACAAGTTGACTGAGTTTTACAGAGTCCCCAGTTTTGACGGCGATCACGGCATCGCTGATCGTGATCAGATACTCGCTCTGGAGCTTGAATATTCTTTGCCGAACTTCCTCCGCTTTGGCTTCGGATGGGTACACGATCGCAACAAGGTCTGACATTAAAAGCTCCCCTGGTGACTGTAGTGCTCCCCAATTGCCTGCTTGATGCACGGCCGAAGCTTACCCCCGAAGATCTCTTGTCGACTGGTCAGACAAGCAGGTTGACAATCTCAAGATGCTTTGATCTGGGGCCGCGCCCAATGGACGTCCACCCCTCAACGGTCAACGTAACGGAACTCAAACAAACAGTCGCAGCCGAAACCGACCCGTCAAAGCCGGGCCTGATCGCCGACGCCAGTACGATCCGCTGGCCGGGAGGCGAAAACAAAATTGAGGCCGATCAGCTCGACCGCGAGTGTCGGCTCGCTCGCCATCGCTGTCGGACTGCTTTGGGTGGAAATGAAGTCGCGATGACCTTCAAGCCAGGCGCTCGCAAATACGCTGACCGAGGTTGGTGACGTGAACCGTTTTGAGAGCCCACGTCAACTTAGTCAACTTATGGGTTACCTCGGCCTAGTGCCAAGCGAACGATCGACGGGAGAGTCTGTCAGGCGTGGTAGCATGACCAAGGCCGGCAACGGCCGTGTTCGCCACATGTTGGTCGAAAGCGTCTGGACATATAGACACCCGCCGAAGATCGGCAAGACAAAGCTATACCGGCTTGAGCAGGTGTCGCCTGCAGTGCGAGAGATTGGTTGGAAGGCGCAGAGCTGCTTGACGGCCCGCTACCGGAAGCTGGCTGCGCGCGGCAAGCGAACGACGGTAGTCTGCACCGCTATCGCCCGTGAACTGGTCGGGTTTATGTGGGCGGTTGCCAGGCAAGTGCACACAGTCTGATAGGCGCCCTTCTTATCATGGTGCATGGGCGGAGGCGGGACCACGGCAGAGGGAATGCCCGTCAGACGCTTTGTGGCCGGCAAGAGCGCCGACGCCCGTAGTAAGATAGGAGCAGACCTCGGACGCACAATCGGGAATGCGGTAGCCAATCCGCGCATCAGAGCTTGATCACCGACGTCCTTCGGTTCCGCCTCCACCTATTCACGACCATCTCTACGAACAGCCGATCGACGATCGGACGATGCTCTGCGTTCTAATCCTTGACAGCGGACATCAGAGCGTCGTTTTCAGGCCACGGTTTTGAGGGTTTGAGCGCGGTAGGCCAAGGCAATAGCCGGCCGATGTCGCGGTTGGGATGCCCGTTGACGATCCTGGTCAGGACGTCGGTGAGATAGGCAAGCGGGTCAACGTCGTTAAGCTTGCTGGTTTATGCCGCCCGCCGAACTATGCCGAGTCGGATCGTTTTCCCCAGATTTTTCGCTGACCGGCGTTTGGTCGGTTCGGCATAGTTCGTTCTGTGCCTCCACTTTCAACAGCGGAGAACAGGAAGATGGAAGTTGAAGAGTACTTGGGCAGAAGCCGGCTGTACCGGCGTCTCAGAAGCGGGCCGCACGGACAGTTCGTCGAGCGCTGCGCCACTCGTCTCGTCGAAGAGAGGCTCGTTCGGCACGGCACGTGGCGTTACCTCGACGTGATTGGCGGGCTCCTGAGTTGGATCGCGGGCCGTCGCTACAAGCTGGTCGATCTCGATGAGCTGGTCGTTGAGCGGTACCTCCGACATCGAGGCGGGAGGCAGTCTATCCAACCTGGTGACCGAGCTGCGCTCAAGCGATGGCTGTGGGTGCTGCGCGAGGAAGGCGCGATCGCGCCGTTGGTGCTACCGCCTCTCAACCCGCACGAACGGATCTTCAAGGAGTTCGATGCCTACCTGCGATTAGAGCGCGGCTTGGCCCCGAGGTCCATCGTCCGCCATCTCCCAGTCATCCGCAGGTTCCTGTACGAGGTGTGCTCCGGCGGCGCCGGCGCCCTGCGCAAGATCAGCCAAGAGGACGTGATCCGCTACGTTGGGCCCCACGCCCAGGATTGAGGCCCGGAAACAGGCAAGGCGATGTGCTTGGTCGTTGCGTGCCTTTCTCCGTTACCTCCACCATCGGGGGCTGAACGCGCGCTCGTTGGCGGATTGCGTTCCATCGATGCGCCGATGGAAGCTCGCAACTCTGCCGACCTATCTGCCTGCTGCTCAGGTGCGGAAGGCTCTCGACGGTTGCGACCGAGAGACGGTGATGGGACGGCGCGACTACGCCATTCTGTTGTTGCTGGCCAAGCTCGGCCTGCGAGCCGACGAGGTTGCGACGTTCACCGTCGACGATATCGACTGGCGCGCCAGCGAGATACTCGTTCGCGCCAAGGGCCGACAGCGTGCACGAATGCCGATACCGCCAGACATTGGCGCGGCTATCGTTGCATATCTGCGCAATGGCCGCCCAAAGTCGTCGTGCCGACGGCTGTTCGTCCGCACACTCGCGCCACACGTCGGCTTTGCTTCCGGATGCGCGATCACCATGATCGCCGAGGCCGCTCTCGATCGAGTTGGAATCGAAGGTTGCGCCCACCGCGGCACCCATATCTTCCGACATAGTCTCGCTACCGATGACCTTGCCCCAAGTTTTATCCGGTCCTGAGTTCGCCCCGGCTGTTTGATTTGCCCGGTTGGGCGGTGGTAGCGACGGGAGCTGGCGCGGAGCCCTCGGCATTCTTACAAATCGCTGGCGACCGCGCTGGGCGTGCCCGAAATTCTGTCCAGCATTTTGCTAGGCCACGCCGTGCCCGGCATCAGCGGGCGCTACATCGGCGAATTGGCCGTGCTGCGGTCGGTGGAGCTACGCGAGGCGCAAGAATCCATCTCGCGCCGGGTGTTCGAATTGCTCGGGCTCAAACTTACTCGGGATGCGAAACGTCCAAGAAAGGCGAGGGGCCGCATAATGAGCCGGAACACACCACGTACCACGGGCAAGCCGCAGGCCCTACGGGCCTGCGGAAAGCCGGACGTGCTCCGCACATCCGGAAAGTCGCACGGGATACGGATTGCCGATAGCGTGCTCGCGCTGGTCGCGACGTTCCGACAACTCCTGAAGGTGATGCAGCGCGTACGCTACACGCGCGAAGATTAGAAACGCTTATCGCATCATTGTTCAAAGATGCCGAGATCGTAGCAAGCCCAAGCCCGGGTTCTAACGCCGGGAACAGCCTTGCTCGCGGCTGCCGCCATTCCGGCAACTTTGCAGTCAGACATCGTCGCCATGTAGCCCTCAAGGATCGTTATTTTACCGTCCTCTTGCGAAACGTAGGCAATCACACCTAGTGCGCCCGTTAAACCCTGTTCGCGCGTAGTATCGTGGCAGACATAGGACGCGGAGCGGCTGGGCTTCGCGGTCGCGGCTTCTATCGCTAGCTCACCAATCCTTCGACACTCATCTAAAGTCTTTGATGGCCGAGCAGCGATGTTGACGGTGGCTAAAATGCTGAGGTGCGTCGAAGCGACAATGAGGATGAGCGGTGACATGTCGGCTGACCTCGTAATTCCGTTGAAACCATCAAGCGATCGGAGATTGATGGGGCCGGCCATCGCGCTGGCCTTGCGTTTCTGGCCGATCTCTTTGCCTTCATCCCAGTCCAACCACTTGGGTCTTCTCTGTCGGATCGCACGTACAGCCACCATGCTGCGCAAGCCACCTTAACGAGCGATACGGCTGCCTCTGCAATGAGAATGGTGTGACTTCCGGAGGCTGGGTGGATGCTCATTAGCGCTTGTCCTCATGTGCCGCGTCGGAGATGATCCTAAGCAGTCTAAAGAGCGTAGGCGGATGTTTGCGGATGAGTTCTGTGCTCGTCAGTACGAACTCGTCAGGGCCTCCGCGCTCACGGATCGTCTCGCGAAGTGCGGCGAGCTTGTCTGGATCGGCAGAGCGAATAGCGGCCTCGAATGCGGGGACGAATTTGAGCCTGTTCATTGCAACAGCTTCCGCCTCTTCACGGGTCATGGTATGACCTTACGGCTTTTCGCGCGAAAAACGCGCGGGCGGCTGGAGGAACCACCCGCGCGAGTTGCGCCAACAAAGAGGCTTGGCTATCTCATGGGGGTTGCGTGAAGTATGAGGAGCCAAGCCGAAGCGTCTCTCAGCAACTCGGGTGCCATTCACAAAGCAGCGCGTAGCGCTATGAAAAAGCGTGCGGGCGGCTGCTGACGACCGCCCGCACGAGTTACGATGCGTAGACTTGGCCCTCACTCAATCAATAAGCGACCAAGCAATCATGGTTCAGCAATCAGCGTGCCAGGCGGCCATATTGCGGAGACAAGCAAACGGCGCGCTTTCATAGCTTGTGCAGATTGACTGCTCGTGCGAGCGGCGGCTTCCGAACGACAATGTCATGAACTCGACGCAACTGATCAAGATCGGACGTGGAGCGCTTAGTGACGACGATGGCGCGAGATGATCGGATCGAACTCCCCATCGTGTATAACGAGAAGCTCGCCGGGCTTCACGCCAAGTCTTAGCAATTGCTCCTCCTCGATGGGGCAGCTGAGGATTGCGGCCTTCGCGCCGCTGTCTTTTACGGTCAGCTTCACTGCTTCCGCCGGGTCAGCGGCAGCAACGACGTAAGTTATGTGCCTGAATTCTTCGTCATCGTCGCCGTCTTCCTTGAAGACAGCGACCGTCACCAACCAACCATCCATCTTGCTGTGCTCCCGTAAGTTGTCAGCTATGAGCTGCTGAGCCTTGCAAATCCGGACCCATCGAACGATCTTGAGGTCAGCTGGCGTCCGTAGCATTCCGGGAGCCCTTCCCTCCGCGCCGCACATTGAGCTAGGCTCCCAACCTCATGAGGAGCGGACGTGTGACGAGTGAGAAGAGGATCAGGGTCGAAGGACGGCCTTCTGTGCTGTCGCGGCTTCGCCGGGTGCAGGCATGGCGCCGGAAGCGGGCTCCAGCGCCTTCTATCTGATCCCTACATCGCGGAAACCTATCCGGGGCGGTATAGTCCATCAAGGCCGCACAGCACTACACGGCCGTCTCTATCCGCGCGGAAGCCATCTTGAAGGGCCTGATCCCGCGCTAGGTCGGAAAGCCTGCATGTGAATCTCGTAAGGGCGTCCTTGCCCTTTGAACGGGCTGAACGCTACATCGGCCCCGGGCCTTATTGCATAAGCATGGCGATCGCTATGATCGCGAGGAAGCCTAGTCCCATCAAAATGACGCATACAACGTACGCTAGGTCGCTGCGCATTACCCAGCTCCAAGCCTCCTAAAGGACATCGAAACGTGCGGGCGACTGCCGCCGCTGACGGACCGCCCGCACGGTCCCATAGGACGAGGCTTGGTGCTCAGGAGGGTCGTTCAAAAGCGACCAAGCTCTGAAACCTGACACAGCAATCCAAGCCCTACACCTACTTATATGCGTAGGTGCCGGTCGCGTTTTCCGGACGCGAGTTCACGCTCGGCCATTCGAAAGCGACGATCACTGCGATCTGGACGGGCGCCGTTACCGTCCCCGGGACGGCCGTCAATTGCGGGGCGATTTGAACTTCAACGATTCTGGTTGGGGATTGCACAGGGAACGACCAGCGAGGATGCTGCGCTAACAGCTGGTATGTCGCAGCCTGTGGGAACCAGATTGTTCCGAAAGGCAGGCGGAATGCCACCGGCGACGTTCAGATCTTCAGCCAAGCCGCCGTCCGGGCGGTATCTGTCTTTTGCAGAACGCGAGGAGATCGTACTCTTCGCGTTCAGGGCCTCTCGAGGGGTGAGATCGGGCGCCGTCTTGGTCGATCTGCCTCGACCATCTCGCGTGAGTTACGACGCAACGCCGCGACGCGCAGCGGCGGCTTGGAGTATCGTGCATCGACAGCCCAATGGCACGCCGAGCGATCGGCCCGTCGGTCCAAACCCACCGAGCTTGCACTCAACACAACCTTGCGCGGCATCGTCAACTTAATCGACCGCCGAGCCGAAGGAGACGATTCTCAGAGGTCGAGAGTCGGCGATAGCGCTTGTCATGGAGATCTCGCGCCAAGTCGCAAAGGCGCGCTCGCGCGAAGCACGACGGAAGTCGGCGGTGACGGCTCCGGGATAGGGGATCTGGAAAAGGTTCGCGACCTGATCGTGAACTGACAGAAACCGTTGAGCCTGACGGGACGATTTGAAACGCTTCATGATCCGCTCGCGTCGCCGCGTCGGCTGATGAGAATTCTCGGCCCGATTGTTGAGAGCTTTGTGCTGGCGATGTTCGACATAAAAGCCCATCTTCGCCCTCGCAGCGCCGTACGAACGGAGCTTGTCCGTGATCATCACGCGCGGCGGCGTGCCGGCGGATTTCAAGAGCTTCTTCATGAGCCGCTGCTCAGCGCGCGAGTCTCTTCGGCGCTGGACCAAGACGTCGAGAACGAAGCCATTCTGGTCGACAGCGCGCCAGAGCCAATGTTGTTCGCCCGCGATCGAGATAACGACTTCGTCCAGATGCCATTTGTCACCGCGGGCGGGAGCGCGCTGGCGGATCCGATCGGAGAACGGCTTGCCGAATTTCCGTCCCCACTGGCGCACGGCTTCATAAGGTCACGCCAATGCCATGCGCCGCCAGCACTTCCTCGACCATGCGCAAGCTTAAGGGAAACCGGAAATTCTACCAAACGGCATAGCTGATCACTTCCGGCGGGAAGCGATGGCGGTAATAAGGAGGATCCTTGGCAGTCCGCACGTCGCTCGTATACCCCTTGCGCCGCTCCAGTTCGTCGAACTTGACGGCACCCCCGGACCCCCTACCAGGACGAGGAGGCGACAGCATGCTTTGCGTGTAGCACAAATTCTTGCAATCTGCGTTGCCACAGCATAGGGAGCAAATAATGGCACTGAAAGATGTTATTGGCGAATATGCTTTTGTATCCAAGGTAGATGTATCAGACTTGGATGCCAGCGTGGCGTTCTATGGAAAGAAGCTCGGCTTAATTCCAGACGAAAAGTACCACACGTCGACATGGCGGCAATTCCGTGTGCTTCCACGTGTTGCGGCTTGGCAAGCCGAGCGCGGCGGCGGGCGGCGCGGCAGGCCGCCTGGACGCAGCGGACGCTGACATGTTCACTTGGGTCTTGGCCTGGAAATAGCCACAGCCCCGGTCGGGCTCGTATCCAGTATGTACGCAGAATCTCCAACAGTCGCGGAGAAAGCATCGCGTAACGATCCCTGCCGCCCTTGCCGTTCTCGATGTGGATCAACATTCGTTTGCTGTCGATCGAGCTCACCTTCAGGCGGACGACTTCACTGGCCCGTAAGCCAGCCGCATAAGCCGTCGCCAGCACGATGCGATTGCGCACCCCTGTAACCGCGTCCAGGAAGCGCTCGATCTCTTCGGCACTAAGCACGAGCGGGAGCTTGTCGGGCTTCTGGCCACCGATGATCCACTCGAATGCCTCCGTCTGCCCGAGTGTGACACCGTAGAAGAACCGCAGCGCGCAGGCCACCTGATTGATGTGGGACCACGAACGCTTTTGACCGATGAGATGCAGTTGGTAGGCGCGGACCTGCTCGAAACTCAACCGGTCCGGGGCGTAGCCGAAATGGCGGCTAAGCTTTGCGATCGCATAGATATAGGATTGTTGAGTCGACGGCGACAGATTGCGGACCGTCATGTCCTCCATCATGCGCTGCCGAAGAGGGCTCATCGTAGCCATCTGGATCTCCTGTCTTGAGAGGGGTGGTGCGAAGACCAACATCCTCTCAGACAGGACACCTCAGTTCACCAGGCTTGCTCCCACTCCCGCGTAGCGGGTTCGTTCAATGCTGGGCGACATCGAGCGGAATCCGCATGCTGGAAGACCGGGCGCCGTGTCGTCTTCGCCTTCATCGTCACCGAGTTCGATGCAGAAGCTGCAACGGCGCAGTTTGGCAAGGTCGCCGATCAGCTCCGTCCCAAACTCGAAGCGGCGATGATCCCTGAGCGCGCTCTCGCGCATCCGTAGCTGAGCAAAGGCGTCAAACGAACGGCGCCTTCGAGAGCTATCGCACGCTCGATCCCGTGGCCCTGCTGGCGGAGATGAGGGACGCCAAGACCGAGCTCGGCACGCGTATCGGCGGCCGGCCGCCCCTTGCTTGCTGCCAACGGAGGGAGAGGCTAATGCGATAAGAAATAATGATATCTTGTCGATACGGGCTTAGTCGTATCGCACGATCATTTTCATTTCATTCACGACGCATCCTCGGTTCTCGAATTAGAGCCGGGTTCATAGGCATTCGCTTTTGCGGAAAATGCTACCCCCTGCGCCGAAAATGTTACTGTCGGCTGCAATCGATTTGGTTCGGCTTGATACCCCGGAACTGTCCACGCAAGGCTGTGACTGTGATTAGTTTTGACGGGGTCTTCGTTGGCCCACCACGCATCATATTCATACGCTGATTTCGGGAGGGACCGACCGATAAGCATC
This sequence comes from Bradyrhizobium sp. SUTN9-2, assembly GCF_003122645.1. Taxonomy (NCBI): domain Bacteria; kingdom Pseudomonadati; phylum Pseudomonadota; class Alphaproteobacteria; order Hyphomicrobiales; family Nitrobacteraceae; genus Bradyrhizobium; species Bradyrhizobium sp. SUTN9-2. The sequence continues at coordinate 94,852 of NZ_LAXE01000001.1, read as the reverse complement.
TCGATGTCGGCAAATGTCAACTTGAGCGAGGCAGAGCTGTTTGCGACCAGCTTGTCTCTCAAAGGGTTATAGATCGCCATCGGGCTCCCCCATCCAACGATCTCATATTATATAGCCAATCCGGACTTTTCGTCACCAATTGCGGATTTTGTCCGATATTTGTCGGTTTTCGTTCGCAGCGGCACTGATGCCGCCGCGACATCATGTCGAGCAGCAACCGCGTCTGCGCCGAAGGCAGGCGCCACCTTTTACGGCCCTGAACATCGGCCTGAGCGGCTCTCGAGCAAAGAAGCTACCGAAACGATATAGCCTATCCGGAGACTTTCGTTCATCTCGATGTGTTAGGCCCGCTGGCATTGGCGTATGTTCGAAGAAAAGCGCGAAGCCGTGCCTGCCGTTGAGATGCCGGTTTCGGCTTTTGCGCTACAGCGTCGCAAGTGGGCCACCGGTCGGGTGGAGATATCCTCCGGTGGCCCCTGTGTCATGCTTTTAAGCGGTTAGCTGGCCTCTATGGATCCGACAGGTGCATGCAGACGCACGCCCCGCAGCACAGGGGAATTGCGGCTTTATCAGAATTAAGCAGCGCCTCGATGAGGCGACCCAAGCCCAGCAACAGGAACGCTGGTGCTTGAAATGGCCCTCAGGCCTCGGAGCTTCTCGGCGGCGCTCCAACTACTGAGAGCCTCATGTGTTAGATACGTCGCGGTCAATTCATTCCAGGATCTCAAGACCTGATTCCAGCTCTCTTTTCGGGCGGGCAAGAGCTCAAGCATCCTTTGCGCCTTGCGGGCAGCGGCAAACCTCCCGTCGCGCGTAGCGTCTTTCAGAATTTTCCGCACCAACACTTCGGTTCGCTTCCATCCGGCGCCCGTCGCTCTATCCTCGGCCAAGGAAGCGAAGTACACTCGAAAGGTCAGGGCACGTTCGGCGGCGATGTCCGATGCCAAGCTTGGCTCGTTCAACCATCGGTAAAGAGACTCGAGCCGCTCCGAGTCGCCGAGCGTGAAAGTGTCATCATCCCCGAAAACCAAGAATGTCGCGAAACCGGCGATCTCAAGTTGCATGACCAAATCTTGTGAGTCCAGCCAACGGGTGATTGCTTCTAGTGGGGACATAGCTTTGTTCTCCTGTGGGGTTGATCGCGATTCGGCCCGGAGAATACTGCGCGGGTCAACTACAAGAATTTGTAGGTAACGGAAATCAAGAGCTGTCAGGAGTGCCGTCGCTATGGTGTTTCTGCATTGAACGGAGGGATTTCCGAAGGGCGGCTGAGCAGCGCTACCCCGCCCAGACGACTTGCAAATTCCGAGCCTCGTTACTCCAAGAGGCGCTTGTTCGATTGGAGAAGATTCGGCGGCTTGCGATATCCGTTGGAACATCAAGGACGAGCCCAAGGCCTACCAGCCTGAAGGAATTGACGCTCTGAAGCACTGTCGCTAGGGCAAGGTTGTAATCTTTGAGGCGATCAGCGAGCATGACGGATGTGCGGATTGACACTTCGCGGTGGGAGCGCGAGTACGGGAAGAAGCCAAGCGGGCGCCGCTATTGGCGCTTCCGGATCATATCGCCCAGTATTGCAGTCAAAGACTATGAAGTAAGAACGGAGATCCCAATGACGTTCCCCAGGGCGTGCAGGGGAGCAATAGAGAGGGCGCGGCAACGCGGTTCGGCTCAAATCGTGCTGCTACCGTGAGGGACCCTGACGAGTTGGACGATCGAGCGCATGTTTTACCGCAAGGCGCGCCGACGTGAGGTATTTGTCGGCCCTCGCATCAGTGCGGGCGGCGGTCAGGCGTGGATCGAACAAGGCGAACTTCAAGCCAGCTTCGAAGATTCGTTCGCACATGTGACGCGCGAAGTGGATCTCGAAGAGTACCAAGCGCGCGTTGCCGCTTCACGCAAGATGTCGTTGATCATGCCGCTTCTGGGCGCGCGAACGCGTCGAACGGAGCCGACGTTTCGCGCGGCCTTCAAGCTCGTTGTCTTCACTCGCTTAGAG
>NZ_LAXE01000001.1:85199-88883 GCF_003122645.1 Bradyrhizobium sp. SUTN9-2 | reverse complement strand
TTTCCTCAATCGCCGTGACCAACGGGGCGGCTGATGCCCCGTTCATCCCCATCGCTCCTCAAACGCGTTCCCCACGTTCGACGCAAACCGCGGAAAACTCCGCAACCCTCACTCGCGACCCCACCCTGGGAACGCAAATGTGGCATTCTTCACGCTGGCACATCGTGAATAAGACGGGCTAGACCCTATGTTTGCCCTCTGAGGTGACGGGCGGCCCGCCCCGCGGCAAGCTCCTATCGAGGGTTGCGCCGGATGGTCCGGCGCCGAACCTCAAGCATGGGGAGCGGGCCTGATGAACGATAGCATTTTCGTGGGGCTGGATGTGCACAAGACGACGATTTCGGTTGCAGTGGCCGAAGGAATGCGCGGCGGGGAAGTTCGTAACTTGGGGATCATTCCTAATCGCGCTGATCAAATCGCCAAGCTGGCGAAGAAGCTTGGCATGGGTGACCGGCAGGTAAATTTTTGCTACGAGGCCGGACCCTGCGGATATGGCCTGCATCGACAACTGACGGGACTGGGGCACAACTGCATCGTGGTGGCACCCTCGCTGATCCCGATGAAGGCTGGGGATCGGGTCAAGACGGACCGGCGCGATGCGGCGATGCTGGCCAAGCTGCACCGGAGCGGCGAGCTGACAGCGGTGTGGGTTCCGGATGCGGCGCATGAGGTAACAGACATCAAGTCTGACAGCGTTGCACGTATCGAAGTCAAGGTCGTTCGGCTTGGCAGGGGCGTAGAGTGACATGGGCGTCGTAAAGCTACAGTTCGCACCGCGCACCGCGCACTGCGGCCGTCGAGCCCGATACTCCCGATTTCCTCGCACACGCGCTCGCGAAGCTGAGGCAATGTGGGGGCGATGCAATCAACGTCTTGCGCTTGACGGATGAGCTGCCTGAAGTCGTGTTGCCGTTCCTAGCTTGAGCGGCTTCACGACGGCAGGACATTCCGGCTCGCGCCATTCGGGCCGTGATGAAGTGCTGCGGCGAGCCGATGCTTGAGCGAGCGCTTGGCCTTCAGCGCTTGCGGCAACTGAAACAGAGAGCGGCGTTAAGTCGTTCAGTCCTGTAATATCTGTCAGATTACACACGTTACAATTTAAGGCGTAATGATCATCAGTGCTCCCTTTTCGTCAATCCGCAGTATTCCCAGATTGAAGGATTGCTGGAATTCAAGGAATGCTCTCGTCCAGTCGACCGACACCCGGTCGAGTCCAAAAGGAGCACGACGAAAATGGAATTCCGCTTAGTCGTAAACAACGACGGGGCCCTGCATAACCGCGTTTGCGAGGCTGAAGAAACCAACATCCTTGCCCGCGAGGAACTCGCTATCGCTGTTATCGAAGCGTGGCGTGGAGGCAATGTCATCCCGCTCTCGCAATTGGGCCTTGAGGAGGGTGCGTACCGGGAAGCGTTGGATACCCTCTCGCTACACCCCGCTGCAGCTGACGGCGAAGCGTATTTCGGCGCGCTGAGGACCAACGGACGAGGGCAGGCATTGCTCCAAGGAGAATCGTATCTGCGCGCACTGGAGGTAGAATCCAAAGTCGTCGCTGAAATTCTCGACACCTTGAAGGGTGGTCGCGCAGCCATAGTGCCTGTGCCTCAGAGTGAACGCAGGGACCTTTCAAGCGCCGAGTAGCCGCTAACTTAATCGGCAGTGCGGGTGTGGCAGGGACAGCGTCTGATCGAACGCAACCGAACAGCGCCGAGTCTCGCCCGCACTGCCTGCGATCTGGCACTCATAATTCCTCACGGACACTCAGGGAGGGAGAGGAGGTTGTTCGGCTGAATTCCGTCCACTGTTGTCTTGATGTACTTGTGTCGACCGTCAGTGGCGACGATGACCTCGGCAGTGACGCCTGATTCTTCGACGTAGTACTCCCACTCGCCGCTTTCGAGGTCTCGGATAGTCTTCTTAACGGATAGCCTCCATCGCGTTCCGTCTAAATTTACCCCGCCGACATATTTGATTCTCTCATGCGCGTTTCGCCTGTCAGTCTTGTTTACGCAACAAATGCGCACGCGTTTTGGCATGCTGGGTGTCTCCCGTTTTCGGCAAGCTGTCGGACCAGATTAGAGCGTGCCTGACGACGTGGGGCCGACCAATTCAGGTAGTTGTGCCACGTGCTTTCCGGACGATACTTTCCGCCGTCAGCTTCAGTCGCTTGAGGCTGGCCATGTTGAAGTTGGCGGGGCGTGGTAGGGACAGCGCTCTAACTTCAACGCTCGGGGCGCCGAGTCACGTTGCCGCTAACTTCTACCATAGGTCCAAATGGACGATGATCATCAGCGTGACAAACCTTCGCCCCCAGAGCTGAGACGTTCGGAGCGGATACTACGCGCCGATCAGATCGCGCCTCGGGGCCTCACAAAGGTCAACGCAGCCGCCTACTGCGGCTGCTCCGAGGACGCGTTCGACACATGGGTTAAGAAGGGCTTGGTGCCGGGGGCTATCCCGGCACTCAGCGTTGGGATCGCAAGGCGATTGACTGGTATCTTGACCGAGCTTCCGGTCTGCCTACCGGGGAGACCGCATCGAGCGATCCGGATGTAGCCCTGGCAGAGTGGCTGGCTTCTAGACGTGCAGGCCGGTGAGCGCGATCTGGGGTCGATAACCATCACGGACACTCAGGGAGCGAGAGGAGATTGTTCGGCTGAATTCCGTCCGCTGTTGTCTTGATGTACTTGTGCCCTTCGTGTTTGGCCACGATCAAACCAGCCGTGAGCCCGTCTTCCTGCACATAGAATTCCCACGCGCCGCTTTCGATGTCTCTGATCGTCTGAACGACAGATTGCTTCCACTGACTTCCGTTCGAATATACCCCGCCGATGCTGCTGATTCTCTCGTGTGGATTCGTCCTGTCGGTCTTACTGATGCAACGAACGCGTGCGAGCCTGGCCACGGGGGTCCTCTTCTTCCGCATGCAAAAAGAGCAACCAGCTTAGCGTTCAGTGGCGGACCATGCTGCCGACCAATTCAGGTAGTTGTGCCAGGGCTTTTGCTGATGGAAGTATCCTACCGTCAGCCTTATTCCGTCGCTGAGGCTGGCAGTGGAGTTAGCGGCGCGTGGTAGGGACAGCGCTTCTTCTCTCGTCGAGCGCCGAATCACGTGGCCGCTAACTTCCAACCCCTGGGCCGAAGGATGCACACACTCGAGCCGCACATCACAGACCTACGGTCGCAAGCGCTTGAGGTGCTTGCAGCCAATCAGGCCCGGGCCGCCGATCAGTCTTTGAGCCTGGCAGATCGCCAAGTCGCGACATCTGATGCAGAGAAGGCTCAGGCAGTGTTAGGCATACTCGATAGCGTGAAGCTCACCCCCGGGCCGAAGGAGGCGGGGAAGATCTCGCTGCACGTATACGCGTGCTTCTAGAGGGGGAGGGGTGAGTGCGCCCGACTTTCTCGGGGCTAGTCGTCCGTTCTTTAATCGCGGGCACGGTGTCAACCTGTCAATCGGCGTTGGACTGGGACCTCCGATCGGCATCCAAAAGGCCCCCCTTTGATCGGCGCATTCTGCTGGTAGCGCTCGGCTCGTCGGAGCTGGCCGGGATAGCGGAGGCGAGCCGAGCGCGGGTGATGTGATCGTCGTCTCGGCTTTTGAATCGCCAACTGTCGTTACCGGTCTCGACGATGTCACAGTGGTGGGTCAATCGGTCGAGCAGCGCGGTGGTCATCTTGGCG
>NZ_LAXE01000001.1:77924-81537 GCF_003122645.1 Bradyrhizobium sp. SUTN9-2 | reverse complement strand
GGGAAGATGCGCCCCCATTCGCCGAATGGCTGATTGGCCGTGATCAGCAGCGAGCGTCGCTCGTAGCGGGAGGCGATTAGCTCGAACAGCACACTGGTCTCCGCCTGATCCTTGCTCACATATGTGATGTCGTCGAGGATCAGGAGGTCGTAGCGGTTGGCGATCGCCGACTCCAGCGCCAGTTCGCGCCGCGCTACCTGCAGCCGCTGCACCAGATCGGTGGTGCGTGCGAAGAGAACGCGCCACCCATCCTCGACGAGAGCCAGGCCGATCGCGGCGCCGAGATGAGTCTTGCCTCCGCCGGGTGGACCGAACAGCAGCAGGTTGGCGCCGGTCTTCAACCAGACGTCGCCGGCGGCGAGCGCCATCACCTGTGCCTTTGACAGCATCGTCACGCTTTCGAAGTCGAACGTGGCGAGCGTCTTGCCGGCAGGCAAACGCGCTTCCGCCACGAGATCATCATCGATCACTTCGATCTCTGACCACCCGAGTGCCGTCAGCCGGTCTCGCATGGCGTATTGGAGCGCGCTGCTCTCGCGATTGTGCAACACCTGATGGGCCGAAGACTGACGCACGTAAAGAATCGGCTTGCGCTCCAGATGATGAGGCCTGACCTTGTCAGAGATCATGATCGACCTCCTTCGCGGGCGGCGTCGCTGTCATCGCTGCATGGTCGAGGACCAACTGCGTCATCAGGCTCGTGAGCGCTGCCCGCTCTTCTGCGGGCAGATCTAGCCATGTGGGCGCGCCGATGGCGCCGTTCGACAGGCCACTCCCGAACAGATCCATCTGCTGCTGCGGCCGCGGTCGTCGATTGTGTCGGTATACGCTCCCTGGCACTGCCGTCTGCCGTGACATGAGTCTCTCCCCGATTCTGGTCGTGAGAGGCTCTGGATGCGCCAGAACGCAAACTCGGCGACCAAACCAGGGATGATGGCGATAAAGAACCTCGCGAAGAACGATCCTGTGGGCGTTCTTGAGCCTTGTTGTACAATTTCCAGCGCCCCCATCAGGCGCTGGCAAACCGCGCGCCGATGGCGGTCTGGCGGGCCGGTGTCACCGGCGCATTCGGCGAAGAGGCTGTGAATATGAAGCTTCTCGCAAGCGAGAAGCTTGGACAACGCTGCACGTTGCCCACATCCCCACAGCCACAGCAGCAAGTAAGAGTAGCGTAAACCTATTGGCAAGAACGAACGGCAGCAGCTCCACTTAAAAAACCGGACCCAGTGGTCCTCAGCACAGGTCCACTTCACTGATCGAGGCTCGTCCCGTCACCGATCACGGCCGCATCATCCAGACAAACGACAAGCGATATACCGTCGTTTATCAATCGGTGCGCGGAACGGAAGTTACGTTCACGATGGACGCCCCTTCCTTTAATGCCATGGAAGCGGAGCATTTGTCGAAATTGGGCAATCGCATAAGAGCCGTCGGATACCTCGAGCGCCGAACGAGGCGCGATTCGTTGACGCTCACTGAGCTTCCTCAGACGACTGCTGCGAAGTGATACCTAACTCGTGCTGACCTGGATCGGCGTCCTCGACTAGCCACGGCTAGTCTGCGTAACCAACCGAACCTGGTAGGTGCCTCGCGGGTCTCTCCGAGGATATAATTCGACAGAGTATTTGAAACAATGCAGGAGCAGATTCGAAAATCATTGATAGGCGCGTGCTCCTGTTTGCGCAGAAACTGGGGCCGACTAAGGAATACTTGAGACGAACGCGTCATGGCCGCTGATCCGAAAACCGCATCCCTCTACTCGCGAATGCAGAGCTACGGCACCCTGATCGAAGCGCCGCGCGACGTGCCAGACGCGCGCTTCGCGCTGCCGGCGACTGTCCACTGGATGCGCGCGCTCGCGATCGCAACTGTCGACCAAAAGCTCAACTTCGCTGCCGGTCGACGGTTCTACGCGAATGTTCACGCGCGCGGGGTACCAGATCTCGGGCGCGCTTCAGGTCCATCATCTAGCGCTCAGCCTGCTACAGAAATGTGTACTGCAAGGGGCCAGCTCGGCCCCTTACCCAATCCGGTAGATGAGGCGACCGCGTCAGGTTGCAAATCCCTCCCGGCGTGGACACGCGCTTCCGGAACCTGGGGAGAAGGACCTTATGGCGCGTATTCAACACATCATCACACTCCACAATGACGAATGGACGGTCGTCGTAGATGGCAAGCACTCCGCCCCATACGCTACTCAAAAGGAGAACAAGATCGGCATCACCGTGAATACTTCAACATCGATACGGGCAAAGCCGAAAAGGTGGCTTTAGATGACGCGGTGTTGTTCACGGAATGGGCTGTGGGGCACGTCGTCGACGGAAAATTCGAAGAAATCTACAGATACCCTCTGCCTGGTACTTCTTAAAGAGAAGGGGCAAGCCGCTTGAAGTTCCCCGCCTTTCAATCCGCTGAATCTGCACCAACGGTGCGAGCTGGAATCACTGCTTCCAATCACAGTCAAAGGAAACCTGATATGATCCCTATTGAGGAGTCCTTTATTCGAGCGATAACGTTGCTTGACGGACCAAAATCGACCGAGCAACGGGCTGAAACCGTCGCCCACCTGGATACTATTATAGCCTATGCACGCGACGATACCGAGGAGCGGCTAGCCCATAGTTTCAAAGCGATGGCCCTGAACCACCTCGACAGTATCGGTCAAGATACGTCGACCATTGTTGAGGAAAAAATGGAGCTGGCACTGATCGCCACCGAAGAATTGATTCTAGCTATCGTCGAACGCAACCGGCGGGGAATAAGATCCGAGAGATGCCCATGCAGGAACTTTGCAACTGGGCAATACGCCGGCCGGTGTCGCGATCAAATAAGCATGAGCGATGACGACCTCCACCAAAGACATGCACGCAGCGCCATCGGACCAAGCAACAACCTTCAAAGTCACGGCCCGCGCGTGACTGGAAGCCCTTCGATCGAGGAGTTCATGGTCTACTTGTTCGAGCCCGACGGCCATATAGTGCACTGCGTAAGGCTGATTTGCGCTGATGAGGAAGCGGCTAAACAGCGAGCACAGCAATTAGCCGAGACCAACAGGGTCGAGCTTTGGCAGCTCACTCGCAAGATTGCGAGCTATCCGTCCCGCGCGAACTGAGGCGCTTATTTTGCGCAATCCTCGCTCTTATAGGCCTGCGCAGCGTCCGGCGGTATGTCCACACTTGCCTGCGTAATCTGAGCGGCTTCACTGCAGCCTTCCGCCCTTGCGAATTCCCTTCGGCTCGGCCCTGGTTCAGCGACGCGATCGCCGATCTGGGCAGCAAAGATGCCGCTATGCAGATGGCCGGCACGTGGTGCATCGAACACCAAGGTCGCGGTCATCAAGGCGTGCCTCTACGATCCGCAGATCAATCGCGCCTGTGCGGAGATGGCCGCGCATTGCGGCACCGCCGTCTTTGCTGGCGCGGCCGCGCAAGCCGCGCGAAGAAGATTGCTTCATATTGCACCTAATCCTGACAGGGCCTGTACCGTGTGCGCGTGCGACCATAGACGAAGGCGCCGGCGTAGCGTGGATTGTGGAGCACCTGCAGGATGCGCGCATGATTCGGCGGCGCCCATAGGAGGTCTCCCTTGTTTGGACCTGCGCGCAATCGACGTG
>NZ_LAXE01000001.1:62500-76641 GCF_003122645.1 Bradyrhizobium sp. SUTN9-2 | reverse complement strand
GGATCCTGTTTTTTGGCCTTCCCCAAGCCGGCACTATATGCTGATACTTTGCGAGAATATCCGATAAATCCGTCGTTTGGCAGCTGTGGAGCGGCGTCAATCCCTTTGCATGCGCGGCGTAATTCTCTTTACGCATGGTCGGACCTCAAACCCTCAGCGAGCCGATCCAGCGCGTCACAAAGGCCAGCAGATCAATGGTCCTAAAGGCTGCTCGAGCCGCGGCAATCAGCCGAAGCTCATCCACGGGATCGATGTCGGTCCAGGCGCTCGCAATCGTGCAAAGTCGTCCATTCTGCCCTTCATAGATCACCCGGTCTTCGCCCCAATGTCGCCGCCGGCAGATCAGATCGAACATGCGACCGCACAGCGGATGGAAGGGATGAGTGATCTGCACCTTTTGGCGGGTCGTACCTACACGGCCTGTAGTCGACGACTTTCTCCAAGGCCAAGGTCGAGCAGGCTGTCCTCATCGTCGAGCGCTGACTGCTCGGCCACCTGCGCCACCGGGTCTTCTACAGCCTTGCCGAAGTCAACGCGGTGATCGGCGAGTTGCTCACCAGGCCCAACGAGGAGCGGCCGATCCGGCGGCTCGGCGTGACGGCCGCCGGTTACTTGAGCTTGCGCCCCAGGTGATGAGCGCCTGCACACGCCCCATTGGATCAGACAACGCGGAACATTGCCCAGCAACTGGCACCAGCTGATTTCTCGACCGCTTCTTGCGTAGCGTAATTGCGCCTGTGGCATCGAGACCGACGACGTGGAGTATGTTCTCGAGATCGATGCCGATTGTGACAAGGTTCGTATTCGATATGGCCTGCGCTCCTGCTGCCGCCCCGCCGGGCTCAATCCACGTTGCCCCTGAGAGCGGGCGTGGTCCATGCCATTAACTCTCGACTACGCCTCGTACCATCGCCTCTGGAGCTTTGGTCGTCAAAGGCCCATTCTTGTGGACGTCCATCTGGTCTCTCCTCGGAACGCTGAACCTTCGCAACCTCAGCTTCCTCGGTTCAGACCAGATGGACAACCTTTTGAAACACCACATCTAGCAGGCTGTTGAAAAAGGCGCTCGCCGCGGACCGGCGACGGTGATTCATTGGCTCCGACGAGATTCGGAGATGGTGCGTGCGCGGCGGCGACAAACGAACGGGTGAGCTGTTCAGCTACGTTGACCTGGAGGCGCGGGTGCGGCGTGATCATCCGCTGCGGGCGATCCGGACGATGGTGAACGAGGCGCTGTCGACGCTGGAGCGTGAGTTTGCCGCGCTCTATTCGCCGATTGGGCGGCCGTCGATCCCGCCGGAGAAGCTGCTGCGGGCGATGCTGTTGCAGGCGTTTTATTCGATCCGCTCGGAGCGGCTCCTGATGGAGCGGCTGGAATACGACCTGCTGTTCCGCTGGTTCGTCGGCATCGGCGTTGACGACCCAGCCTGGGACCATTCGGTGTTCTCGAAGAACCGCGACCGGCTGCTGGAAGGCGACATCGCGGCGAAGTTCCTGGCGGCGGTGCTGGCGCAGCCCAAGGTGAAGAAGCTTCTGTCGAGCGATCACTTCTCGGTCGACGGCACGCTGATCGAGGCCTGGGCCTCGATGAAGAGCGTCAAGCCGAAGGACGGCTCGGGCGAGCCGCCGGCGCAAGGCGGCGGGCGCAATGCCGAAGCGAACTACCATGGCCAGAAACGCTCGAACGACACCCATGCGTCGACCACCGATCCCGATGCCCGGCTATACCGCAAGGGTAAAGGCAAGGAGACGAAGCTGTGCTTCATCGGGCATGGGCTGATGGAGAACCGCCACGGCCTGCTGGTTGACGCCTGCCTGACGCAGGCCGACGGGCACGCCGAACGGGTGGCCGCGCTGCACATGATCGAGCCTCTTGCCGACCGACCGACAGCGATCACGCTTGGCGCCGACAAAGCCTATGATGCAGAAGACTTCGTCAACGAGCTGCGGTCGATGAATGTGACGCCGCATGTTGCACAGAACACCAGCGGTCGTAGCTCTGCGATAAACGGGCGAACGACCCGGCACAGCGGCTACGCCGTCAGCCAGCGCATCCGTAAGCGGATCGAGGAGGCATTCGGCTGGATCAAGACGGTCGCGGGGCAAGAGAAGACCCGCTTCCGTGGCCGTGAACGCGTCGGATGGGCTTTTACCTTCGCTGAAGCCGCCTACAATCTGGTGCGGCTGCCCAAGCTGATTGCGGAGGCCGGCTGATGGCCAAGGTGCCTGGCTTCGCCAAGGCCTTTGCTGGCCGCTGGCGCATCGTCGAAATGGACAATTGGGACGGCGACTTCCTCGACCTCGTCGAAGAGGCGCATCTCACCTTCAAGGGCAAGTCCGACGGTGAAATTGCCTTCGGTGCGCTGAAGGGCTTCCTCGATGTCCGCTATGGCGCGCGAGACGGTTCGGCCTGCGCGGAGTTCTCATGGGAAGGGCACGATGAGAATGACCCCGCCTGCGGTCGCGGATGGGCTATGATCGGCACTGCGGGCAGGCTCGTCGGTCACTTCTACATCCACAATGGCGACGATTCAGCCTTCGTTTGCGAACGCGGCTGAGTTCTTCAACAGCCTGCTAGGGATCGCACCCGCAGTGACGCACGCCGCGAGCTCAGGTCCACGGTACAGCTCATACAGGGTCGATCACGGCCGAATCTACGGGCTGGTGGAGACGATCGAGCCCGGCGCGTGAGAAAGTTGGACAGACCAGAGTCTGTGCGCAGTGACCTAAAAGCCCCCTCATTTTTAGCGGGTGGCTAGTCCGTTTCGATCGCCCTAACATGCCGCCAGGCTGTGCAGATTACCCGCGCGCTGCGCTCGCCAACAATTGCCTTCGGAGTTCCTAAAAATGTCTGCCGATCGGCCGGCCACGCGGCTGGCGATGCGTCTTGCATTTTTTGTCGCTGGTTTTGGTATGGCGGCCTGGGGGCCGCTGGTGCCGTTCGCGAAGGAACGACTGGCGGTCGACGAGGGCGTTCTCGTTTTTCTGCTGCTATGCCTAGGTTTGGACTCGGTTCTCGCGATGTTTTTGACCGCCTTGTTGAGTGCGCGCTACGATCAGAACCAACGTTCACGACGCTCATGAAAAGCCAACCGCCAGGTTCGCCTGAATTGAGCGAGATTCTACCGTGAGCTCAATACGAGCGTGATCCGTGCTTTTTGAGAGCATATTGGCCGCAAAATTGACCGCTGAAGTTTGATGGGTACACGCCCCTGCAAGTATTTTTGCTCTGCTCTACGCCTGCGCCCTACGCCGGCTGAATACTTGTTGAACTGCCCCAGTTCATGCCTTTTCTATCCATCCCCGTCGCCGATCGCTTACCGCGATTGGCCATCGGGGGACGATCGTGGCGGGCACTTCACTCCATTCGGAAGCGTTTTCGCGTGGTGCACGCATGCTGCGCACCGCGCTTGGCCCTGCGATAGCGACTTTCCTCGAAGACCCCTCGATCGTCGAGGTGATGCTCAACCCCGACGGCCGGCTCTGGATCGACCGGCTGTCCGGCGGGCTGGAGGATAGCGGACGAACGATGTCCGCTGCCGACGGCGAGCGGATCGTGCGCCTGGTCGCGCATCATGTCGGCGCTGAGGTGCATGCCGAGAAGCCGCGCGTCTCGGCCGAGCTCCCCGAGACGGGGGAGAGGTTTGAGGGGCTTCTCCCGCCCGTCGTTGCGGCGCCGGCCTTTGCGATCCGCAAGCCCGCCGTCGCGGTTTTCACCCTGGATGACTACGCGGCGGCCGGCATCATGACGGCCGGGCAGGCGGGCCTGCTCCGCGAAGCCGTTGCCGCCCGCAAGAACATCCTGGTCGCCGGCGGCACCTCGACCGGCAAGACCACCCTAACAAACGCACTGCTGGCCGAGATCGCCGGCACCACCGATCGCGTGGTCCTGATCGAGGATACGCGTGAGTTGCAATGCCGCGCTCCGAATCTGGTCGCGCTGCGAACCAAGGACGGCGTGGCGTCGCTATCCGATCTTGTCCGCTCCTCCTTGCGTCTGCGTCCCGACCGGATTCCGGTCGGCGAGGTCCGAGGCAGCGAGGCCCTGGAGCTCCTCAAGGCCTGGGGCACCGGCCATCCCGGTGGGATTGGCACGATTCACGCCGGCACGGCGCTGGGCGCGCTTCGCCGCCTCGAGCAGCTCATCCAGGAAGCCGTCCTTACCGTTCCCAAGGCGCTGATCGCCGAGACGATCGATCTCGTCGCGGTGCTGCGCGGCCGTGGCAGCGAACGCCGCCTCGCCGAACTCGCCCTCGTCGCCGGTCTTGATCCCGCCACTGGCGATTACCGCGTCCAATCGGCCGGAGCGGGCGGCCAATCTTCGCTTCCCAAGGACCCATCATGATCCAGTTCCCTCCCGCGATCCGTGACGTTCGCCGCCGCTTCACCGAGCTCGCGGCAATTGCCTTCATCTCCATCGCTTTTGCCCCCGCGGCTTACGCCTCCGGCTCCTCGATGCCGTGGGAGACGCCGCTCAATCAGATACTGGAGTCGGTGCAAGGTCCGGTCGCCAAGATCATGTCGGTCATCATCATCACCGTGACCGGCCTGACGCTCGCCTTCGGCGATACCTCCGGCGGCTTCCGCCGGCTGATCCAGATCGTCTTCGGCCTGTCGATCGCCTTCGCCGCGTCGAGCTTTTTCCTGACCTTTTTCAGCTTCTCCGGCGGAGCCTTGGTGTAATGGCCGCGATCGTCGATCCGGAGGTGCCAGGCTTCTTCGCGCCGGTCCATCGCGCGCTCACCGACCCGATCCTGATGGGCGGTGCGCCCCGGACGGTTGCGATCGCCAACGGCACGTTGGCGGCCGCAATCGCGCTCGGCCTCCACCTCTGGATTCCCGGAGCGCTGATTTGGGCTGCGGGTCATGCCGCAGCCGTCTGGGCGGCCAAGCGCGACCCGCAGTTCGTGGACGTCGTTCGACACCACCTCCGCTATCCATCCTATCTCGGCGCGTGAGGCCTCCATGCTGAATCTTGCCGAATATCGCAACCGGCCCCACAGTCTCGCCGACTTTCTGCCCTGGGCCGCTTTGGTCGAGAAGGGCGTCGTCCTCAACAAGGACGGCGCGTTCCAGCGCACGGCGCGCTTCCGTGGTCCGGATCTCGACAGCGCGACGCCTGCCGAACTCGTCGGCGTGACGGCCCGCCTCAACAACGCGTTGCGGCGTCTCGGCTCAGGCTGGGCGATCTTCGTCGAGGCCCAGCGCATCGCTGCCCATACCTATCCGCACAATACTTTTCCCGATGCCGCATCAGCGCTGGTCGATCTGGAGCGACGGGACGCTTTCGAGGAGGCCGGAGCGCATTTCGAGAGCCGCTATTTCCTGACCTTCGTCTGGCTCCCGCCAGCCGAGGACGCCTCGCGCATCGAGGGCTGGCTCTATGAGGGACGCGCGCGGAGCGGCGTCGATCCTCATGAACTGCTGCGTGGCTTCGTCGATCGGACCAACCGCGTCCTGCAACTGGTCGAAGGGTTCATGCCGGAGGTGGCGTGGCTCGATGACGGCGATGCGCTGACTTACCTGCATTCGACCATCTCGACCCGGCAACAGCGCGTACGCGTCCCCGAGACGCCGATGCATCTCGACGCGTTGCTCACGGACGAGCCGCTCGCCGGCGGCCTCGAGCCGCGCCTTGGCCGCCACCACCTTCGCACGCTCACGGTGGTCGGCTTTCCGACCGCCACCCATCCCGGAATTCTCGACGAGTTGAACCGGCTTGCGTTCCCGTACCGTTGGTCAACGCGCGCGATCCTCCTCGACAAGACCGAGGCGGTGAAGCTGCTGACCAAGATTCGCCGACAGTGGTTCGCCAAGCGAAAGTCGATCGCTGCCATCGTCAAGGAGGTGATGACCAACGAGGCCTCGACACTGGTCGACAGCGATGCGGCGAACAAGGCCGTCGATGCCGACCTCGCTTTGCAGGAACTGGGCACTGACGACGTCGGCCAAGCCTACGTCACCGCGACCGTCACCGTCTGGGACGAGGATCCCGGCCTCGCCGCTGAGAAGCTTCGCCTGATCGAGAAGGTCATCCAGGGTCACGACTTCACCTGCATGCCGGAAGGCGTCAACGCGCTCGAAGCCTGGCTCGGCTCTCTGCCGGGGCACGCCTACGCCAATGTCCGTCAGCCGCCGCTCTCCACATTGAACCTGGCCCACATGATTCCGCTTTCGGCGGTCTGGGCCGGGCCAGACCGCGATGAGCATTTCCGCAGCGCCCCGCTGTTCTTCGGCAAGACGGAAGGCTCGACGCCGTTCCGTTTCTCGCTCCATGTCGGCGACGTCGGCCACACCCTGATCGTCGGCCCGACCGGCGCCGGCAAGTCCGTGCTGCTGGCGCTGATGGCGATCCAGTTCCGCCGCTATCGGAAGAGCCAGATCTTTGCCTTTGATTTCGGCGGCTCGATCCGCACGGCGGCGCTTGCCATGGGTGGCGACTGGCACGACCTCGGCGGCAGCCTGTCGAACAGCGCCGAGGATTCAGTCTCGCTTCAACCGCTCGCAAGCATCGGCGATGCGGCGGAGCGCGCCTGGGCGGCCGAATGGGTGACCGCGATCCTCGCCAAGGAGGGCGTCACCATCGATCCGACCGTGAAGGAGCACGTCTGGTCGGCGTTGACCTCGCTGGCGTCCTCGCCGGTCGAGGAGCGCACGATCACCGGCCTCACGGTTCTCCTGCAATCGACCGCGCTCAAGCAGGCGCTGCAACCTTATTGCGTCGGCGGCGCCTCCGGCCGCCTGCTCGACGCGGAGGCCGAGCAGCTCGGTTTTGCCTCGGTGCAGGCGTTCGAGACCGAGGGCTTGATTGGCGCCGGTGCTGCGCCTGCCGTCCTCACCTACCTGTTCCATCGCATCGAGGGACGGCTCGACGGCCGGCCGACCCTCCTCATCATCGACGAGGGGTGGCTTGTCCTGGACGATCCGGCCTTTGCGCAACAGCTCAGGGAATGGCTGAAGACGCTACGGAAGAAGAATGCGTCCGTCGTCTTTGCCACCCAGTCGCTCTCCGACATCGACGGCAGCAATATCGCACCCGCAATCATCGAGAGCTGCCCGACGCGCATCTTTCTGCCGAACGAGCGCGCGATCGAACCGCAGATCACCGCCATCTATCAGCGGTTTGGCCTAAACGATCGCCAGATCGAGATCATCGCGCGGGCGACGCCGAAGCGGGACTACTACTGCCAGTCCCGCCGCGGCAATCGGCTCTTTGAACTCGGCCTCGGGCCGGTCGCGCTCGCCTTCTGCGCTGCGTCCTCCAAGGCCGACCATGCCGCCATCGAACGGCTGCTCGCCGAGCACGGCCGCGACGACTTCACGGCCGCCTGGCTCGCGGATCACGAGCTGCTCTGGGCCGCCGATCTCATCCCTGACCTGACAAACCTGGAGGTGCAATCATGACGACTCATGACGTGCGGCGCGCTGGCTTGGCTGCTGCGACCGCTCTCTCGCTCACCTTGTCGATCTCGCCGCTTGTGACGGCGCCGGCCTCCGCGCAGTGGATCGTCTACGACCCCACCAACTTCAGCCAGAACGTCCTGACCGCGGCCCGCGAGCTGCAGCAGATCAACAATCAGATCCAGATGCTAAACAATCAG
The DNA here is from genome assembly GCF_003122645.1 of Bradyrhizobium sp. SUTN9-2. Lineage (NCBI taxonomy): Bacteria > Pseudomonadati > Pseudomonadota > Alphaproteobacteria > Hyphomicrobiales > Nitrobacteraceae > Bradyrhizobium > Bradyrhizobium sp. SUTN9-2. The sequence continues at coordinate 69,040 of NZ_LAXE01000001.1, read as the reverse complement.
GCCCAGAGCCTGGTCAACCAGGGAAAGAACCTGGCCAACATGCCGTTGTCGACACTGACCCAGCTTCAGGCACAGGTCGCACGGACCCAGTCGCTGCTGAGCCAGGCCCAAAACATCGCCTTCAACGTCGAGCGCATCCAGACGGCCTATTCCACGACATACGGCACGGCGGCTGCGACGGGCTCGAATGCGACAATGTTTGCCGCGGCTCAAGGTCGTTGGCAGAACTCAGTCGGCGCCTTCGAGGACTCGCTGAAGGTGCAGGCCGGCGTCGTCGGCAATATCTCGACCAACTCCGGCGCAATGAGCTCGCTGGTCACCGCCAGCCAGTCGGCTAGCGGCGCCCTCCAGGCCGCTCAAGCCGGCAACCAGCTTCTTGCTCTGCACTCCCAGCAACTTTCCGATCTTGTCGCGGTTCTTGCCGCAAAGGGGAGGGCGGACGCGCTGGAGCAGGCGCGCGTGACGGCGACCGAATCGCAGGGCCAGCAGCAATACAGGATATTCTCGACGCGCAGCGGCTATCAGCCTGGCAACGTCACCATGTTCAGCGGCAACTGAGGCATCGATCATGGAGCGCTCGGATGTCCTTCGCGCAGGCGCGATGATCGTCGTGTTCGCAATTTTCCTTGCCGCGCTGCACGTCATCCACCGGCGTCCCGCGGAGCGCCCCATGTCCGACGCTCCCCCTGCCTCCACTCCCGATGACCTCTCGGCCGAGCTGCTCCGCTGCGCCGAGCTTGGACCTCAGGATGCCGAAGATGCGCACTGCCAGGCGGTTTGGAAGGAGAACCGCGCGCGCTTCTTCGGCAGGCCGGCGCGGCCAATTCTGCCGCAGGCCGCGCCGGCCACACAGCCAATGACGGGTGCTCCAGAGGGAGAGAAGCGGTGAACAACGTCGGCGTTATCGACACCTTTCTCAATACTTTCACGACCTACATTGATTCGGGTTTCGGTCTAATCAAGGGCGAGGTCACCTACCTGTCGTCGACGTTGATCGTCATCGACATCACATTAGCCGGTCTGTTCTGGGCTTGGGGCGGTGACGAGGACATCCTCCAGCGCCTGGTGAAGAAAACCCTCTACATCGGTTTCTTTGCCTTCATCATCACCAATTTCACCAAGCTCTCAGGGATCATTTTCAATAGCTTTGCCGGCCTTGGCCTGAAGGCAGGTGGCTCGTCGATCTCCGCTGCGGACTTCCTGCGGCCAGGCCGACTCGCGCAGGTCGGTCTTGATGCTGGGCAACCGCTGCTCGACGCAGCCAGCCAGATGATGGGGTTCACCAGCTTCTTTGCGAACTTCGTCCAGATTGCCGTGCTGATGGTGTCCTGGCTGTTGGTGCTGATCGCGTTCTTCATTCTGGCCGTGCAACTCTTCGTGACGCTGATCGAGTTTAAGCTGACAACGCTCGCTGGTTTCATCCTGATTCCCTTCGCCCTCTTCAACAAGACCGCCTTTCTCGCCGAGAAAGTGCTGGGCAATGTCGTCGCCTCCGGTGTGAAGGTCATGGTGCTCGCCGTCATCGTCGGCATCGGCACAGGTCTCTTCTCGCAGTTCACCACCGCCTACGCCGGCGGCCAGCCGACCATAGAGCAGGCGCTCTCTGTCGTGCTCGCGGCGCTTGCCATGCTCGGCCTCGGCATCTTCGGTCCCGGCATCGCGACGGGGCTTGTTTCCGGCGCGCCGCAGCTTGGCGCCGGCGCTGCCGTCGGTACCGGCCTCGCGGTCGCCGGTACAGCGATGGCGGGCGGCGCGTCCCTTGGGCTGGCCGGAAGGGGTGCGATGGCGGTGAGCTCCGGCGCTGCCGCCGCCGCCCGTGGTGGTGCAGCGACGGCGGGCAGCATGTCCTCCGGCTACAGCCTCGCGTCAGCCGGTGGGTCCGGAGCCGGTGGCGTCGTATCTGGTCTCGGTGGCGCGGGTCGAGCGGCGGCCAGCGCAGCGGCAGCTCCCGTTAGACGCGCCGCGTCGCAAGCAGCGGGGGCGATGAAGGAGAGCTTCACTTCCGGTGCCCGTGCCGGCGTCGCCAACACAGGCGGCTCATCGACCATGGGGACCATTGGGAGTGGGGAGGCGGCGAACGATGCAGCCGCATCTCAAGCAGCGGGCGAAAGCGGCCCGCCCGCCTGGGCCCGGCGCGTCAAGCGCAATCAGTCAATCGTTCACGGCGCTCAGACGGCCGCGCAAGCCCTCAAATCCGGCGACAGCCATGGCGGCGGCCATTCCGTCGAGCTATCAGGGGGAGAATAATCAATGTCAGTCTTTCGGCGATCGTCGGTGCGCTACGGCCGTACGCCCGAACCCGAAACGCCGTACCAACGCGCGGCGCAAGTTTGGGACGAACGCATCGGCTCGGCCCGCGTGCAGGCCAAGAACTGGCGGCTGATGGCGTTTGGTTCGCTGGTCCTGTCGTGCGGCCTCGCCGGTGGGCTCGTCTGGCAATCCACCCACGGCACAGTCGTTCCCTGGGTGGTGCAGGTCGACAAGCTCGGCGAGGCGCAAGCCGTCTCGCCCGCCGCTGCCGACTACAGACCAAACGATCCGCAAATTGCCTGGTATCTCGCCCACTTCATCGAGATCGTTCGCTCGCTTCCGGCCGATCCAATCATCGTGCGACACAACTGGCTGCAAGCTTATGACTTCACGACCACGGCGGGGGCGGCGGCGCTGAACGAATACGCCCGCGCCAATGACCCCTTCGCCAATCTCGGCAAGCAGCAGGTCGCCATCGACGTATCCAGCGTCATCCGGGCCTCGCCCGACAGTTTTCGCGTGGCCTGGGTCGAGCACCGCTATCAGGACGGCGCGCTCGCCGGCACCACACGGTGGACCGCGATCCTCACCATCGCGATCCAGCCGCCCACCGACGCCGATCGGCTGCGTAAGAATCCACTCGGCATCTACGTCAACGCCATCAACTGGTCAAAGGAGCTGGGACAATGAGCCCGCCGATTTTCTCGAAAGCCGGCGGTCCGGCTTCGTCTTTCTTCATCGTTCAGCAAAACCGGAAAGACGGCGATCCGCACTTCCGTATATCCGCCTTTGCGGCTTTACTGATATGCGCCTCGACACTCGGCGGCTGTGCGCACAATTTCATCCCGCCCGACATCAACTACGACACCGCGGAGCCGGCAACGCTGACCGCCGATCCGCCAGCGCCCGTCAAGATCGTGGAATTGCCCAAGCCGTTGCCGCTGCCTGGCCAGTTGAAACCGCTTGCTGCCAGCAAACGCGTGCCGGAAGCCGCTGACCCGAAGGTCCGCGTCAAACAGGCCAACGCCGCGGCACGGGTGCAGCCAGTCCGCAACGGCTTCATCAACGCGGTGCAGGTCTATCCCTTCTCGGGTGGAGCCCTGTACCAAGTCTATACGGCGCCGGGTCAGATCACCGATGTCGCCCTCCAGGAAGGCGAGCAACTCGTCGGCACCGGTCCGGTCGCTGCCGGCGACACGGTGCGCTGGATTATCGGCGATACCGAGAGCGGAGCGGGTACGACCAGGAAGATCCACATCCTGGTCAAGCCGACGCGGCCGGAACTGGTCACCAATCTCGTGATCAACACCGACCGGCGGACCTATCTCCTTGAGCTGCGCTCGACGGAGAAGACCTACATGGCCTCGGTCTCCTGGCAGTATCCTGAGGATCAACTCATCGCGCTTCGGCGGCAGAATGCAGCCGCTGAAACCGCAGCGCCAATCGCGGCCGGCGTCGATCTCGCCGCGATCAACTTCCGCTACGCGATCGAGGGCGATGATCCCGCCTGGCGTCCGCTGCGTGCCTTTGACGACGGGAACAAGGTCTACATCGAGTTTCCGAGCGGGATCGTCCAGGGCGAAATGCCGCCGCTGTTCGTCATCGGTCCGGCCGGCGGCTCCGAGCTGGTGAACTACCGCGTCAACCGCAACTACTACATTGTCGACCGTCTGTTTGCCGCCGCCGAACTGCGTCTTGGCGACAAGGACAGCGAGCGGCGCGTGCGCATTGTGCGCACCGACGGAAGGCCGCGCGCATGGCGATAGATGGCGAACACGAACATCAACGCGATATCCCGCCTGTCGCACCACCAGACCTTCGGCTCCGAGGCGAGCGGCCTCGTGTTACGCGGCTCTCGCGCAAGGTGCTTATCGGCCTCGGCGCGGTGTCTGCCGTCGCAATCGCGGGCGCGCTCGGCTACGCGCTGCAGACCGGCAACAAGCAGCAGACGGGCCAGGAGTTGCTCAGCACCCAGAACAGGCCTTCGGCCGAGGGCCTCGCCGCCTTGCCGAAGGACTATACCGGTCTGCCGCGTCAAGCGCCGCCGCTCGGACCGCCGCTGCCGGGTGATCTCGGCAAGCCCATCCTCAACGCCGGCGCCGCACCGAACACCACGGCAGCGACGTCTGATCCGGAGACCCAGCGTATGTCCCAGGAAATCGAGGCGGCACGGGTCAGCCGCCTCTTCGCCCAAACTGCTCAACAGCCGCAGGGCGTTGGCCAACTCATCCCAAATGCTCCCGCCGGGACCGCGACGACCGCGGCGGCGACACCGCCCGTCGATGCCGGATCCGCCCAGAACATGCAGGACCGCAAGATGGCCTTTCTCACTGCTGCGACGGACAAGCGCACGGTCAGTCCGGACCGGCTCGAGGCCAAGGCCTCACCTTACGTCGTGCAAGCCGGCACCGTGATCCCGGCTGCGCTCATCACGGGCATCCGCTCCGATCTGCCAGGGCAGGTCACCGCCCAGATCACGGAGGCGGTCTACGACAGTCCTTCCGGCAAATATCCCTTGGTGCCCCAAGGCGCCAAGCTGATCGGCCAGTACGACAGCTATGTGGCGTTCGGCCAGAGCCGCATTCTCTTGGTCTGGACTCGCATCATCATGCCGGACGGCAACTCGATCGTGCTGGAGCGCCAGCCCGGCGCCGACACCGGTGGTTATGCCGGCCTCGAGGACGAAGTCGATAATCATTGGGGCATGCTGTTCAAGGCCGCCGTTCTCTCGACCATGCTGAGCGTCGGAGCCGAGGCGGGAACGAGCCAGAATGAGAACAACCTTGTCCAAGCAATCCGTAGCGGTGCGTCCAACAGCATTAGCCAGACCGGCCAGCAAATCGTGCAGCGCCAGCTCAACATCCAGCCGACGCTGACCATCCGGCCAGGTTTTCCGGTCCGCGTCATCGTCACGCGCGATTTGGTGCTGGCTCCCTACGGACAAAAAGGTGCGCGATGACGAAGCTCAAGCTTGGACCACTCGAAGACGATAAACCGGTCAAGCTCACGATCGAGCTGCCGGCGGCGGTTTTCAGGGATCTCAAAAGCTACGCCGAGATTCTGACGCGTAGCGGAAGTGCGACGACGCCGACCGAGCCTGCCAAATTGATCGCGCCGATGATCGAGCGCTTCATGGCGACCGACCGCGCCTTTGCGAAGGCCCGGCGAAGTGCTGCTCAACTCTCGCCCGGGTCGGCGGAAAGATCTGGATAGCGTTCACGAATCAAGTCGAGAAACGGACGTACTAATGGATTGCCGTTGGACTGCCGCCAATAGACGCGGAAGCTCAGCCGCGTCGGTCCCTCGGCATCATGTACCTCCCGAAAGGTGACACAGGGATAAGTCGCGCCAGTCGCACTTTCCAGGGCGAGGAGAATACCGAAGTCCATGCCCACCAGGGAGAGAAGCCTGTCGAGCCCCACGTCATAGCGAAGCAGCTTGCAAGGATCGGAAGATCCTAATTTGCTGATAAGAAGCTTGAGGAGCTCCGGTCCGGGGCCACGCTGTGACATCAAAAGCTGTTCGCGCCGCAGCTCGCCCCAGTGAACTACGTCATGACTTGCCAGAGGATGTTTCGCAGGGAGGGCAGCAACAACACGTTCGCTCCAGAGCACCAATGACTTGCCGCTCCAATTCGGATTGGGATCTGCCACGACAGCGACATCGATGGCTGAGCTGGCGAGGTCCGAAATCAGATGCTCGCTCGCTCCGTCGACAAACTGTCTATCGACATCGGGAAAGCGGTGCCTGTGCTCGAGGAGGGTGGCTCGGAGATTGCCGGCTGACAGGGAGGTGTGGATCCCGATGGTCAACCGACCGCTCTCGCGACGCGAGCGGGTCTTGAGGCGAGCGGCCATTGCTTCAGATTCGCCTACGATGCGCCGGGCATCCTCGAGAAATTCTCGACCTTCCATCGTTGGTCGCGTGCCTCCGTTGGTACGCTCGAATAGTTTGCTGCCCAACGCGTGTTCGAGACTTCGTAGGCAGCGACTGAGCGTCGACTGCTTGATTCTAAGCGTCTCTGCCGCTTGACGGATGCTTCGATGCTGGGACGCAGCGATCGCCCAGCGTAGATCTCGAAATTCCACAGCCACGCTCGAAGCCCTATGGTGAGTTGTGGGACCAAGTGTTTTCTTGCCCCTCCATAAATTGTGTTGCGTCAGCTCCTACGACTTCGGCCGGAATACGTATTTCAACACCGAGGTTATTTCAAACGTTAGGATGCGCGATGGAAAAAGACAACTACAGGCTACTTACCGTCTGATGAATTCGGTTCTCTCTCTCTCTCTC
>NZ_LAXE01000001.1:49749-62397 GCF_003122645.1 Bradyrhizobium sp. SUTN9-2 | reverse complement strand
CTACAGGCTACTTACCGTCTGATGAATTCGGTCTCTCTCTCTCTCTCTCTCTCTCTCTCTCTCTCTCTCTCTCTCTCTCTCTCTCTCTCTCTCTCGATCCTGCGGCGAATGTCGCCAAATGATCCGGCCCAGCCGGCTCCGCGAATTTTGCGGACGCTGACTGCAATGCCTTCCCTCCCTAGAGCTTGCGCGAAGCCACTTTGTTGGTCTGTTTGGCTTCCGTCTCCTGAAGGTGCCTAACCAGAAGCTCGCCTGAGGTCTTGTTGTGCTCGCGTGCGTAACGTTCGGAGGCGGCCGCATCGCCCCTGAGCAGCGCGTTGACCATTTTCTCGTGGTTCGCGATGACCATGTCGGGCCGTTCAAGGATTGCGTTTGAAGAGGCCATGTACATGCAAACCTGATGTTCGACTAAGCCGTAATGATCGGCAAGGCGGTTGTGTCCCGAAAGGACAACGATCGTCTTGTGAAGCGCGAGATCACTATCGTTAATCCGCTTCTGGTTGCGGCTTTTTGCGGCGGCCTTCATGTCGTCGTAAGCCGCCTCCATCGGTTGCCTCCGATTCGGGTTGGCGGCAGCGAGCTGTGCGGCCAGGCCCTCGAGGCTGGATCGAAGTGTGTAGAGCTCCCATGCATCCTTGGATGTCAAGCTCGCGACCTCCCAGCCCGAGTAAGGCTTCTGCTTCACCAGGCCCTCGCTCATCAGCCGCTGCAACGCCGCCCTTATCGTACCCCGCGACACGTTGAGCTCCGTGGACAGTTCGGTTTCTGTCAGGCGCTTTCCCGGCGCGAGGCCGCCACTGGTGATCGTCTGGCGGATAACGTCGGCAGCCGCACGGTCCAAACTCCGCTTCTCGACTAATCCCGAGATGATCTTAGCAGCCATTCTTCCTCCAACCGCGTTTGCGGAATGTTCGTTCTGAGTCACGGCGGATATTGGCGAACATTCGCCATTGACACCAGAGAATTCGTGTTGTTTGTTAATTGTCGACAATCAGCAGTTGAGCGAGGCCGTGCTTGCGCATTTCCGAAACCAAGGGCGTTAGCTTCGCCGGTCTGCAGCGCCTCTCGTCGTCAGCCGCCTCTCACAAGATCGTAAAGGCGGATGCGATCCTGGTATCGATTCCGTTCGAATCCGGCGGAGTGCCGCCTTGGAGCTTCGGCGGAGCGCCGAAACTGCAGTTCGACACGCTGTTGGTGAGACTGGAAACCGAACAGGGCATCGTGGGGTGGGGCGAAGCCTTCTCGCGGTGCGAGGACAAGTCGCTGAAGGCGATGATCGAGACGCGCGTGTTACCGCTCGTGATCGGCAGGAGCGCCCTGGAAATCGGCAAGATCAAGTATGATGTGGAATTCCGGCTCCAGAATTTTGGCCGCGTGGGCCCTATCATCTATGGCGTCTCCGCGGTCGACATCGCCCTGTGGGACATCCTCGGCAAGATCTCCGGACTGCCGCTCACCGCATTGCTAGGCGGTGCATTCGCCAGCGAAGTCGAGGTCTATGCCAGTCTGATGCGCTACGGCAATTGCGCCGATGTCGTCAGGGCCACCCGGCAGGCAATTGAGCGCGGATATCGTTACATCAAGTTGCACGAGATCACCGCGGACGAAATCCACGCCGCCGTCGAAGCCGCAGGGGCGCAGGCCGCCGTCATGCTGGATACCAATTGCCCATGGCCGGTGGCGGAGGCGCTCAAATACGATCGGCTTCTCGAGCCTCTCAATCTGTACTGGCTGGAGGAGCCGGTCTGGCCACCGGAGAACTATGCTGGGCTGGCCCGCATTCGTTCAACCGGGCGGCACCACATCGCCGCCGGCGAAAATGCCGGCAGCCTGCATGATTTTGTTGCGATGATCGCCGCAGGGGCCATCGACATTGCGCAGCCTGATGTCGCGAAAGCTGGCGGTATTTCCGAGCTCGTGAAGATCGCATCGCTTTGTCAGGCTGAATCAATCGAATTCGTGCCGCATTGTGCAATCTTCGGCCCCGGCCAGGTCGCGACCATACACCTCAATGCGGCGCAGCGATCAGTCCCGATGCTCGAGCGGCTCTATTGCGACTTCGAGGCCGAGATCTACGGCGGTGCTACGCTTCCGGTCAATGGAAAGGTTGCCGTGCCGACGGGGCCGGGGCTTGGCCTCGACCCTGATCCAGGTGTGATCAACCGCTACCGCGTTGCCTGAAGGACGGAGGCGTTGTGACATGGGCCATAGTTACATTCGTCTCAACAGCGTCGTCGGCGGACCATCACCTAGCCGCGCTGCTGCGCGCAATTGCGCTCTTCGTGAAGGCACGAAGGTTCACGCAGGCCTGCCTGATCAGCTCGCGGGCGAGATGAAGCAGATCAGCATCGCGCTGGAAAGCGCGGTCCTGGACCAATTTATGTGAAGAGAGCGCTCATCAAGCGCGCTGTTTGCGCGTCTAACCCAAGAAGAGGGGACTCGAAATGGTAACACGGAGAGAGTTGCTTGCAGGAGCCGGAGCAGTTGCCGTGGCTAGCGGAGCGGGTCTCAAACCGCTCCCAGCGAAGGCGGCGCAAAGTAAAACCCTCGTGCTGGCGTCGATGGGCCCGGTCACCGGCAATTGGGATCCGACCTCTCACACGACCCTGGGGCAGTTGAAGTTCGAAAAGTTCGTATTCAATCATCTGACACGCTGCGAAATGCGGGCGGGTAAGTCTGAAGAGCTGACCCCGGACCTCGCCACCAGTTGGAAGCTGATCGATGCGCACACCCTGGAGTTCAAGCTTCGGGACGGCGTCAAATTCCACGATGGCAAGGAGTTCGGTGCTGAAGATGTTAAGGCGACCATGGAGTATGCCTCCAATCCGGCGCGCCCGGCATCCGCCCTCTATCCGGGCCGCGTTGATGTCGAGGTCGTCGACAAACTGACGGTCCGGTTGAAGACCGAAAAACACGGCTACCCCGCGTCTGCCTTCTGGTTCATTTCGAGCTTCCTTCCAATCCTGTCGGCAAAGGATATTGCCGATCCCGCGCTCCTCCAAAAGCGCCCGAACGGCACGAACGCCTTCAAATATGCGGGCACGCAGGGAGACAGGAACAGCCTCGAAGCGAATGATGAATTCCGCGGCGGACGTCCCAAGATCGATCGGATCGTCTATGCCTACGTTCCGGACGCCAACACGCGCGCGCTGGGCCTGTTGAACGGCGAATATCACATTGCCGAACGACTGGAGCCCGAGCAATACGCCTCGTTGTCAAGCAACCCGAAAGTCACCACCCACAGGGCGCTGACGACCGAAAACAAATATTTGCACTTCCGGTGCAACAAGCCTCCCTTCAACGACGCACGCATTCGCCGCGCAGTTTGCCACGCCATCGACCGCGATCAAATCCTGTCGCTGATGGGCGAGGCGGCCACACCGTCTAACTGCTATATTTCGCCGACCAAGTTCGGCTTCACGGACATTCCTGATTATCCCAAGTTCGATCCGGATGCCTGCCAGAAGCTTCTCGCCGAGGCAGGGTTTCCCAAGGGAAGGGGGCTGCCGCAACTCGAATATATCACCTCGATCGGGTTCTATCCGAAGACGAAAGAGTATGGCGAGCTGATCACAGCGATGCTCGCAGAACAGGGGCTTGATGTTCGCCTGACTGTTCTTGAACCGGCCGCGTGGGAGCAGGCGATCTATCGCCGCGCTGACGGCCAGGGCCAGGGCCACATGTGCGACGTCGGCTGGATGACCGGATCGCCGGAGCCGGATCTCGTGCTTCGACCGAACTGGCATTCAAGCGCCGCGCTGATCACCGGGATCAACGACCGGGAAATTGACGCGGTGCTAGACAAGGAACGCGCCGCTACAAACCCGGAAGAGCGCCGCAGTATTTGCAAGAATGAGACGTTTCCCACTCTCGCAAACAAGGTTCCGAGCTTGTCGCTCTTTTCCGCCGTGACCTTCCATGCCGCAGCCAGGAATCTGACGGGGGCATACTATTTCCCAAACGGGCCGATTGACCTGAGCAAGGCGGACCTGAGCTAAAGGGGCCGCAGCAAAAGTCTTTGGGAGGCCAGGAGCCGACATGCTGTTTGCGCTCGACTTCTTCGCTCGGCGCCTTGCACAAGGGTTGGTATTGGTCGTCGTCGTGACGATGCTCATCTTTACGCTGCTGCGCGTCGTTCCCGGCGACCCTGTGCGTATGATGCTGGGGCCAATGGCGTCAGTATCTGTCGCAGAGCAGACCGCCAAAGATATGGGCCTGAGGGATCCAATCCCGGTTCAATTCGGCCGCTATGTCGCGCAAATCCTGACGGGGGATTTCGGGAGCTCTTTCGTCAGAAGCGCACAAGGCGGCAGCACTGGCGGCTCGCGAGGCGGCTCGACTTTCGATGCCGCCAACCGTGCATCCGTTTTGGGCCTCATCACAACCAGTCTACCCTTCAGCCTGCTCCTTGCTGGCCTTGCATTCCTGTTTGCCTTGGCAATCGCGCTCCCGATCGGCATAGCCGCGGGCTTGAGATCAGGACGATGGCCGGATCGGCTTGCACTGCATTTGGCTTCCGTCCTGGTCTCACTCCCCAATGTATGGTTGGCCCTCGTTCTCATCTTTCTCGTCTCCGCCAAGGCCGGATGGCTGCCGGCGATCGGCTATCAGGGGCCGAGCTACGCAATCTTGCCCGCCATTGTTCTCGCGATCGAACTTGCTCCGACCCTCATTCGGTCCGTCTCGGTCTCGGTGAGCGGAAATCTTGTCGAGCCATACGTGTCGCAGGGTGAGATTCGCGGTCTCTCGCGCAGCCGAATGATTGTCGCGCACGTGCTGCGCAATTCGAGCATCCCCGTCCTCAATGTACTCGGGATACAGGCCATTGGGGTTTTGCTTGGTGGTCTGTTCGTCGTCGAATACGTCTTCAACTATCCCGGCGTTGGCCTTTTGATGATCAACGCGGTCTTCCAACGGGATTTCCCAGTTATCCAGGCCATCGCGATCCTCGCCTGTGCGACCTTGGTGATGCTCAATATTCTCGTCGACTTTGCAGCGATGGCGATCGACAGGAGGCTCCAATACTAGCATCGACGGAACTTTCGGCCAGGACCGACAGCCCTGCGGCAACACGAGGTCGCGGCATCGCGGCCAGCATCTTCGTGCAGGCATGGCGAACAACTGAGTTCAGGATTGGATTTGCCCTGTTTTGCCTGCTGATCATCCTTTCTGTCCTGGGACCCTACATTCTCAATCTGTCGCCGACCCAATTCAATGTCAGCAAGAAATTCCTGCCACCGGCACTGCTGGATCTTTCGAGCTGGCCTTATCTGTTTGGCACCGATCAACTCGGCCGTGATCTGTTTACCCGCTCCCTCATCGGTCTTCGGAATGCCCTGCTGATCGGCATCACGAGCGTTGCGGGAATGTTCATCCTTGGCTCAGCCATTGGCATGATCTCAGGCTATTTCGGCGGATGGGCCGGCTTGCTCTTGATGCGGATCACAGACGCGCAGATGTCGATTCCCGCGATCATTCTGGCGATCACAGTTCTCGGCGTTTCACGTCCCACTCCGCTGGCCATCATCCTTGTTCTGATTCTTGCCGGCTGGCCGGCGTATTCTCGCGTAGCGCGCAGTGTGACCCTGTCCGAGCGCCGCAAAGAATATGTTCGAGCGACAAAGATTATCGGCGCCTCAGACGCGCGGGTCCTGCTCGTTCATATCGCGCCCAACATATTGCCTCCGATCGCCTTTGTCGCAATCCTGGACATTGCCCGCATGATGATTTTCGAGGCTGTGCTGGGCTTTATCGGGATCGGCATTCAGCCGCCCACGCCGACATTCGGCACCATCATCGCTGACGGCACGAAGTACATTTTGAATGCCTGGTGGATCACCACGGTGCCAGGCCTCCTGCTCGCGATCACACTCTGTTGCATCAACATCATGGGAGGAGCTCTCGAGCGATCTCGCAACAAGATCTTGCTAGGATTCGAATGATATCGCCGGTCAACATTCTTGATGTCCGCAATCTGACCGTCGCCCTTGATCTCGGGCCGCGCGGAACGCGCGCCGTGCTCACCGATGTCAATCTGAGTGTCGATGAAAACGAAGTGCTCGGCATCATCGGCGAGAGCGGCTCGGGAAAGACGGTGCTGTCGCGGGCGCTTGTCAGGTGGGTCACCAGCCCACTCGAAATCGAATCGGGCGCTATCAGTTATCGCGGCAACGATCTTCTGAGACTACCCCGGGCAAAAATGCAGGCGCTCCGTGGGCGCAAGATTGCCTACATAGGCTCCGATCCCGCCAGTGCTCTCGATCCAACCCTTCCGGTTGGCCGGCAAATCGTCGAAAAACTCAAATCCATCGAGCCTGATATCTCCAACGGCGAGGCAGAGGGACGTGTCATACGCCTGCTCGATGCCGTAAAGATGCCCGGCGCGAAACAGCGATTTGAGGAGTTTCCGTTCCAGTTCAGCGGCGGAATGATGCAACGCGCCCTGATCGTGGATGCGCTCGTGACGAACCCGGACCTTCTGGTCGCCGACAACATTACGCAACCTCTTGACGTTACCGTCGCTGCTCAAATCCTTCGGCTCCTGCGCGAGTTGCAGCGGGATTTCAAGACGGCGATTCTGTTCGTTTCATCTTCTTTCGGGGTCATCAACGAAATCGCGCACCGGGTTCTTGTTCTCGCAGGCGGCCGCGTCGTCGAGACGCAAAGCGTTCAGCAATTGATCGCGGCTCCGCAACATGCCTATACAAAGCAGTTGATAGCGGACATCCCCCGCATATGGCAGAGCTCGACTGAAGCCGTTGCAGATGAGGTGTCACCTGCCGCAAATGATGTCATTCTGTCGGTGCGAAACGTCAGCCGGATTTATCCCGCGAGGGATAGAAACAAGCTGTTTGCAAACCAGTTCGTGCACGCGGTGCGGGACGCTTCGTTCGACGTTCGACGAGGTGACAATTTGGCGATCGTCGGCGAATCGGGGTGCGGGAAGTCAACGCTTTCGCGTCTCCTGAGCCGCCTGGAGGTCCCGGATTCAGGGCAGATCTTGTTCATGGGCGAAGATATCGCGTCTATGAAGGCCAAGCGCCTATTGGCGCTCCGAAGGAAATTCCAGCTTCTCCTGCAAGATCCGTTTAGCTCCATTCCGCCTCATCTTTCGATCGGGCGAACCATCGCCGAACCTCTCTACGTCCATGGAGGGTTGTCGCGTTCCGAGATCCGCGATCGGGTTGCGGCGACCATGCAGGAAGTCGGACTGTCTCTCGACCTGTTCGGCAAACTTCCGGTCGGATTGAGCGCCGGGCAGCGTCAACGTGTGAGTATCGCCCGGGCCCTCGTTCTCGATCCCGAGTTGCTCATTCTTGATGAGACGCTATCGGCGCTCGACCAGGTCGAGCAGCGCAAGCTGCTCGCCCTTTTTCAGCGGCTTCAGGACCAACGCGGAATTACCTACATCTACATCTCACACGATCTTGGGATGGTGCGGCGAGCCTGCAATCGCATCGCCGTGATGTATCTGGGGCGCGTGGTGGAAGTGGCTGACAATCGGACCACCTTCATCGAGCCGAGACACCCCTATACCCGTGCGCTCTTGAGCGCGGTACCGGCGGTTGAGGAACGTCCTTTCAAGGCTGAGACCTACCTCCTGGAAGGTGAGCCGCCCAACCCAATCCACATCCCAGCAGGCTGCAGTTTTAGACCACGCTGCCCGTTCGCGCTCGATAAGTGCGCCATTGATGATCCGCCGCTCGCGGCACGCGGACGCGATGAATTGGCTGCTTGCCATCTGACAGAAATAGACCCGCACCATCAATGACTTTGCAGGATTGCGCGGCCATCCAATGGCGCTCCTATTCGGAGAGTGAACAGCATGGAGTTTGACTACATTGTCGTAGGATCCGGAAGTGCGGGATGTCCTCTGGCGGCGCGATTGGTTGAGCGAAAACAATCGGTCCTGTTGCTGGAAGCCGGGAAGAAGGAGCGTCTCAATCTGTCTCATGTTCCGGGTGCCCTCGTCTATACGATCGGGAATAGACGGTACGACTGGGCTTACAAGACGGAGCCAGATCCGAGCAGGGGCGGCGTGGTCGAGGACTGGCCTCGTGGCAAGGTGCCGGGAGGTTCATCTGCCATAAATGGGATGATCTTCATCCGCGGGGCCGCGCGGGACTATGACGCTTGGGAGGCGCTGGGCAACAGAGGATGGGGATGGAAGGACGTGTTGCCGTACTTCCGAAAAATGGAGACGGCGGATGAGGACAGAGACAATCAATTTCGCGGAGGGCTCGGACCTCAACGGGCCTCAGCTTTACGTTGGCGTCACCCCATTTCACAGAAGTTTATCGACAGCGTTCAAGCCGCTGGCATTCCCTTCAATGAGGATTTGAATGGTGCCTCGCACGAGGGAGTTGCCTGGAACCAAGGATCGACGCGCGACGGGCGTCGGCTTTCGGCCTTCGAGGCTTTCATAAGGCCAAAGCTGTCAGCAACTGATCTGAAGTTCTTGGATGATACCATCGTTCGCCACATTCTGTTTGACAAGACGCGCGCGAGGGGTGTTGCCGCCACGCATCGCGGACAACACCTCGATGTCATCGCAAGAAAAGGTGTTATTCTTTCCGCGGGCTCGATCAATTCCCCGCACTTGTTGATGCTTTCCGGTGTCGGTGATCCCCGTCATCTCACCAGACATGGCATTGCTCCCCGCGTGGAAAGTCCTGAGGTTGGACGGAATTTGATGGAGCACCCGGGCCTGTATGTCCTTGCCGAACTCGATGTAGAGACCGCGAATGCACTGTCGCATCCCGTAAGGGGAACACTCGCCTTGGCGGAGTGGGTCTTCAAACGGTCGGGGTTCATGAGCGTGCCCACGGCGCAAGTCCTCGCCTTTCTCAGATCGACGCCTGAGCTTGCTGAGCCGGATCTGCAATTTCACCTCTTCCCGTTCGGCCTCACCAAGGAGAATGGAAGACTGAAAACCCCGAGAGCTAACCTGGTGACCATCCTGGTGAACGTCAATTATCCGAAAAGCACGGGGCATCTCGAACTAAGATCGAACGATCCTCTCGCTCCAATCGCCATCTTTCCGCGCTTGCTTGAACATCCTGATGATTTTGAGGGAGTTATGCGGGGATTGGATTGGGTCCGGAAGATCTGCTCTAAGCCCCCGTTCGGCTCTCAGGTCGTCAAGTTCAGGGACGCACCCGTACCAGGGGCCGGGCGGCAGGCAGATGAAGCGTATATTCGGAAAGCGACTGTCCCCTTCTTTCATCCCGTCGGAACTTGCCGCATGGGAACAGACGATCGTGCGGTTCTCACGCCTTCTCTCAGAGTGAGAGGAACTGAGAATTTGTGGGTTGCGGACGCCTCCATCTTTCCTCGTCATATCGCGGGGAATACCAACGCCACGTCTATTATGATCGGAGAGAGGGCAGCAGATCTCATCCATCTGTAAGTCGTTGTTCCGTAAATCCAAATTGGAGAGAGTCCGTGGCGCGCTTCTGCGGTGCCAGGATTGGAAGGATGGAATAGGCACGCATGCATTCGATATCTGTCGTGCTCACTTCGAGAAATCGTATGACCTTGGCTCAGATGACAATGTGCGTATTATCGTAATTGTGCCGCGCACTATCTCCTGAATCAGCTGCCGCGAGTCTGAGCAGGCCGCTCGCGAGGCGCGGCCTCCAGGGCGCGGTAGCGAGCGAGCGGCTTGCGTCGATTCGGCCAAAGAACCTGTCGGGATTAGATACCAAAGCGTATCGTGCAGTCATTATGGCTTCGCGCTATGCCTTCGAAGAGACGTGCCTCATGGGAAAACATTCTGAGCGCTGCATAATCCTGCCGACCGGCGTCGCGTTATCGAGATGGCTGTGTTGCTCTCCCGTCGCGTATGAATGGCTACCCGTTGTTGCGAAGCAGACGCGGCCGCTTAGGCCGGGGCGAAATCTTGAGAATGCTCGCACAGCTCGACGGCTCAACAAAGAGATCGGACGGATGAACGCCGAGCGCTTCGGAAATTCGATCGAGAACATCAATCGTCGGACTTTTCGATTGGCGCTCAAGACCGGCCAAGTAGGAACGATCGATCCCCGCCGTGCGAGCCAATCGTTCCTGCGACATACCACGTTTGATGCGGATCCGACGGACGTTCCAGGCCAGTAGCGCACGAGGCTTCATGTCTCGAAGCTTGCCATTCCTCGATCGATTAAAACACTGGCTATCGCCTACCATTTAGATGAAAGTCCGTGTTCTCGCCGCACAAGGAGAAGTGCGATGTTCCGAGGCCTGCGGCCCCCCGGGCTGCGCAACACGATCGGCGCCTTCCGCCGATAGGCGCCGTCGCTTCCTGTCAGGCCGTGGCTAAGAGAATGCCGAGTTCAGCTCGCTCAGCCTCACGAAGATGGAAGGGCGGGTGGGTAAGTAGCGCACCTGACGGCGCAATGTCGTCGACGTGGGGACCGCGTGTTGGCTTCTGCATTGGCTAACCTGGGTTGGGGTTACCTGGACTGGCCATTCTTGGCCGATTAACTGCTTTGCCTAGTGCCATTTTCTGTATCGGTGATGTCACCCATCAGCCGGCTCGGCAGAACATCATGCTCTTGCAAGGCGCTACATGCGCATAAAATCCTCTCGTGCGATCGCCGAACGGCCCGCCTTAGTCGCGCGGGCTGGAAGAGGACCCGCAGCAGTGCGAAGCTTGCACACGGTACTTCTTTCGCGGACTCCGTTTGCGACTTCAATTGGGCGATTTGCTCTCTCCAAGTGTCTGCACCGCTCTATCGAAAGTGAGAAAGTGATGAGCACGTACGCGATAACATCCACTGCCGGGCCCGCGGGCTGCTTCGAAAGTGGTCGCCGACTTCGAACCTGAATGTGTCGGTTGACGTACAGCCTTCGTCGACGGCCTGTCGGCAACGAACTTTTTTGTGCGATCGTTTTGCGGCCGGATCAGACGCTCGAAACCAAGTAGTGTGTACGCGAGATCATGTATTGCTTTCTCGGTGCGTTTATGCCGCCTTCCTTGAAAATTTTCTGCACGGCTCGATGGCCGGGCGCTGGAATTCAGCTTCGTGCTTCAAGTTGCATCTCGCAAATGTTACAGGATGTATGCCGTCGATCGTTTGTTGCGGGCAAAGCGGACGACCTGCATTTAAAGAAGTTTATTAACTGGGCCAGCCTTACAACCCGAACCAACAAGCGTTGCTGCGCATGTAATTCCATTCCCGCGCGGATCTATCAGCATGACTGCGCGCGCGTGATTTTGGATGCGCTTTGATCGAGGTTCGAAATGCCCAATGTTGTGGAGTTTCGTCGACCGAGCGCGCCGGTGCGGGCCACTCTTGAAGCAGCAGAAACGACCGTCCTTGGCAAGTGTGACACGCCGGTAGTGCCATTCCCGATGGCGTGTGATTCCGGTCGATGTGCAAATCCAAATCCACGGCTTAAATCCATTCAAGCGAACGCCAAGCTCACGATTGATCATGCCATCGCCACGCTGGAGCAGACTCATCGTCAGATACGAGCCGCCATACAAAAGATTGGCGACGCTTCAGCTGGGGCCAACCTTGAAACCAGTCTCGATCTGATTGAGCGCAACCTCGAACTCGCCAAACTGAAATCGTCCTGTCTATAGCTGACGTTTTCACCGGGCGATCAGGTCGCTGCACGCGAGCATTCTAAGCAAGGCAACCTTCCACTAGCAGAAAGCCATAGCAAGTGCTTGCAAATACCAAAATCGCCGGTCGGCTGATGGTTGGTTTTCGGATTGCTCCTTCTGATGACCGCAGCAATTGGCGGCTACTCGATCCATGCCTCCCGAAGCGCGAGCGGATCGTTGGCGACCGTGGTCCGCCAAAAAGATCACGTGGTAAGACGAGCGCATCGAAAAGCGCGTATTGGAAGCTCGGATGCATGTATGGACGGCCTTGGCAACCGATGACCAGTCGCATTGGGAGAAGGCCGCAGCAAGCTTTAAGCGAACATTTGCGCAGCTTGATGAGCTCGCTGCCGACACCAAGGACTTGGGTCGCCAAGCACGAGTGCGGGATCTCAAAATAGCTGTCGCGGACGCTAACCTCCTCCTGCCAAGCAATTCGTGGTTTCGATAAATTGGAGATTACCGGCGGCGAAGGCCGCCGTAGGCGAGAAGCCGATCGAAGGAGTGGCTCACCCACCAAGCCCGAGGCCACATATGCGGCAAAGCCGCAAGTAATCCCAGAGCAAACTTAGCGGGCCTTCTGTTCGTACTTGGCCTTCCAGCCCAAGAGCTTGTTCTGAAACCGTCCGCTATTGAGAAAAAGAAGAACCGTGAGCGACGCACCACGACGTAAACTGCAAGCTTCCAAGGAAACAGAGGGATCATCGATATCGCCGTCCCCTCAATTGAAAGCGTGAAGCCCAAGGCGACGTCCTCGCCTGGGGATGGGGCATGTGGTAGCTGAAGCGCGACTAAGGGCTTGCCGATCACGCCTGCACCGCCTCCTCGACAGGCACGGTGCGGCTATTCGCCTCGCCAATTCATCTCAGAACTTCGATCCAGCGGGTTCGTCGACGTGTACTATTCGTGCGGATTCCGATCGATGTCGCCCAGTATTCCGAGATGATCTCGCCCACCATTCCGATTTGAAGTCGCCCACCCGTTCCGAGATGATGTCGCCCACCATTCCGGGATGATGTCGCCCGGGTGACGAGAGC
>NZ_LAXE01000001.1:46582-47776 GCF_003122645.1 Bradyrhizobium sp. SUTN9-2 | reverse complement strand
ACTATTCGAGGCTTGCGGTGGAACGGGCCGAAGATCTTCAGGACGTTCCGCTCTTCTTCGACCAGCCTTTCGCAAAGATTTGACTGCCCAGTCGAGCTCGTTTCGCCCTTGACCTAAGCGCCCGAGCCGCGGCGCTATTATCGACGGCCCAAATCGTCTGGATCAGAAGCGTCTTTTAATCTGGCTGCGGTTTCGCTCAGAGCAGAGAGCGCAGGTTGCATTTTGTCGGGCTGCGAACCGAGTGTCGTTTGAAGATGCTGCCGGTCGAGCTCGATGGCGCGATCGAGCGAGGAGCCGTATATCGCCGCAATCGCGATCTCCTTGGCCAAGCGCGTATAGCTCTGCCACATGAGATAGAACATCAGCGGCGGGACCTGACAGTTCGCAAGCATCTCATAGCAGCAGCCACCATTGCTGCGCGAGCACCACGAGCCGTCGAAAGTCTCGTCTCGTTCGGCTGAACTTGTCAGGGTCGACGCCGCCGATGAAGGCGCAATGATCGAGCCGATTCAGGCCCGCCATGATCGCAACTGGATAATCGACAACAGGAACGCCCTTGAAGTCGGCGACGGTTTCTTCGTGCGGAGCCTGCCTGAGAAAGGCATCCATCATTTCGGCCTAGCGGACGGCGCTGACCAAAAGATCTACGTAGCGCCGCGGCACCATCATCACGTAGCGGCAGGCTTCGAGCCGCGTGTGCTCCCAGATGGCACGCACATTCCCGTCGGTGTCGCCCAGTCCACGCTTGCAGTCAGGGTAAACCAACCGGCCTTCATCGGTTTCCTTGAGGTACAGCGGAAGCAGCCTGTCGAGGGCTGACAGGAGCGTCAGAGGTTCGAAGAGATCGCCTATAGCCTTTTCGGCAGAGGCTAGAACCGACTTCTTTGATCGTCCCCATCCGAACATTTTGGCCGCCCCAGGTCCATGCTGCGCTGGGGCTCGCCTGAAGACGCAAGTCCGCCCATTTCCGGCCTTTGAATGATCCGGAGCCCGCCCGAATCGGTTAGTGGGTTATTAACCGCCGTTCGGCAGGCTTGCGGCCACGGTTATCGCTGCCTAATCAGCCCCCCAGCCCAAGGCAGCGTAAGATGGCCGGCGGTGGATGAGCTCCGCCGGCCGTTTTGCTCGAGAGACTGTCCGCGCTCTCTGCCGTTACGGAGCCTTCGAAGGCCCGCCTCGCAGTTGACGGTATCC
>NZ_LAXE01000001.1:34742-45433 GCF_003122645.1 Bradyrhizobium sp. SUTN9-2 | reverse complement strand
TATCCGCTGTTGGCCATGCAGAGCGCGCGCTCAAGATGGGTTTCAAATGCCTGCCGGGCCCGCTTGGGCTCGCGGTCTGGGTCGATACCAAGGACGATCCGCGATACCTCGCGCCAGTCAGCGCCCTCGGCATTGGCGTCGAGCAGGCGCCAATACGTGGTCATGTGCTCTTCATCGTACACGGTAAGGTCGGACCCAGAGGGCGCTAGATTGGCGAGAACTGGATTGAGGAGAGGCGGCATTGGCTTCCCCGCGATCATTGGTTGTGACACCGGGATATTTCCCGGTGTTTGTGTCGGCGGCGTGACCGGTGCAGGATCACCCAAACAGCCGGCGGCTGACATTGATGATGAAACCGGCCGGTGCGCCGATGATAGCGCCGACTAGGCCATAGCCGGCGGCGCCACCGGGACCGATCATCACCGCGCCGTAGAAGAAGCCGATACCTGTACACAAGACAATCATGCCGATCAGTGTCCGATCGTTCAGCTCTTCGATCCGGTGCAGGCGTTGCTCTTTGGAGCTTTGCACATAAGGACCGGCCGGCTCACGCGAGCCGCAGTGCGGGCAGGCGACGGCCGAAAATGAGACATTGCCGCCGCAGTCGGAGCAGCCAATCAGTTCCTGTTGTACGCGCCCGCCCGTCATGCGTCCCAACGTAGCCGCCTCGCTACCATGGCGCTACGGGCTTTGCCCGGGGTCCACAATCACTATTCCTCGGCCCGGGCCAATCGTCGCCTAGCAGCTCGCCAGAGGAGGATCGCTGGAGCGGCACTGCCGAGATATTCGACGCGGCCCGCGCCGGCGTCCAGGCCGCCTGGGAGGCGCTGGCGGTCGCGCGACGGCCGTCGAGTAAACTGCCCACCTGGCTAACCGTCGCATGAAGCATACCGCAGAACGTCCAAGCGCCGATCCGGAAGCCGCGGCCCTCCGGACTAAACTGTTAAAGGTGGGTGTCGATGGATCGAGTGGAAGGCGACCGTATCGCGTGGGTCCGCCACCTTGCCGAAGCGACGGTACGACGGCGTACCCCTTGGCTGTTCCGGGCATTCGAACTCTGATGATCTTCACTGCCGCGACGTATACTTCCAGATCGGCTTGTGAGAGGCCGGGGCGGCCTGGATAACACCCGAGCTGACGAGTGAGCCGCAGATGTCTCACGTGGCTCGTCGAGCAACGCAGCAGTTGAGCAGCTTCTCTCTCCGTCCACATCTGCGAGTTCGGTTTGATCTGCGCTTCATCGCGCGATTCAAACACGGTGCACCTTTGCGCGTCGATATAATTAATGGCTCAATACGTGTTATACAAAACAATACAACGTAAACGTTGACGTGGCCGAACCGCATTTCCTATCGTCGCAATGAGGTCCAGAAAACCTCGTACGGCAGGCGTAATCGTTTTCCCCAGAGTCCTGAGTCCTCGCGCGTATGTCCAGTGACGCAAGCCTAACGGCGCGAGGGAGCGCCTGTCGTTGCTTATTTCTGGCTCCGGACGACTATCTCGACCTCAGAAAGATCGACGGAGAAAACCACAGTGAAAGCGGTAACAAAACAGAAGGCAGACAGAGCTTGCGCCAAAGAGTTGAAGATTTTGGCACGGGTCGAAAAGGATCTCGAAAATGCACGCGGCTCCGGAGCGGTTGAAGACCTCTTCCTTGGGCTTGAGGAAAACTACTCGATGCACATGCGCACCGAGCATCAAAGCGTCCGAGCAAGATGCGAAGCCATCTTGCGCGCCGGCAGTTTGCCGAAGGCGTAACTGACGATCGTAGAGCGCTCCGTAGGGAGCGCTCTACGCATTTGAGCAACGCGGCCGGCAAAAGCCGGCATCTGATGGCCCCGGCACGCTTCTAAAAGGTGGTAATAACCCGTGCGAGACCTGATCATCGAAGCCTTCGACAGCGTCATCCGCCGCGAGATCGCGGAAGCGGACGACGTTCGCAAGGAAATCGCCCAGCGCGGCGTCTATTGGGCTGGCGACGAGATATGCATGCTGCGTCACCAAGTCGCCGCGCTGCGCAAGCGTGTTGCCGAGCTTGAAGAAACCGACGCGTGATCTCAGCAGACCGCGTTCTCCTCGATGCCCTTTGGAACCGTGGCTTGAATCGCTTCGCGCGGCACCGTGTCCGGTTATCACAGTGCGCGTGCAGATCTTTTGGCTTAGCAGTCATCTGCTCGCGCGGGTTTTCGCGGCTGATGCGCTTGCCGGTCTCCGGGTCTTTGATGAACCTTTGGCGGTTCCAGATGATGGGCCCGGCGTACAGCTCATTCTGAAGGATGCCGTTCAAGCGCTTGCGGCTACGGTCAATGGTCGAGTCGTTTCAGGCCCCGCCACGTGGCCCGGGTACGCCTATCTTGTTCAAGGCAGCTGCGATGTCGCGTGGCGAGTTGCCGCCTTCAACGGCTTCTTCATCTGCGGTGTTAGACTCACGAGGGCTTTTCCTTGCCGATGCATTCGATGAGGAAGCGTGACAGCGCTTCAAACGTGTCAAATCGGTTTATGGTGTGGCCCTTATAGACTTCCTTGGAGAACCAGAACATGCTTCGACTGAAGGTGAGCCACGCCGAGGGCATCAAGACATAGTCGAAGATCGCTTCGTTCTTCTCGTCCAGCCGAACCGCGACAACCCATCCCTTCGGCCACCTCACGCGGTATTGCAGCGTCCAGCGCAAGGGCCGGTTTTCATAGTTGCGGCATCTCGCGACCCGAAAGACGACATTCACGGCATTATCGATTCGAAGACATTCAGTCGAAGCATTGAGGGTGGCACGGCGACCAAGTCTCTTAAAAGCGTCTCGAAGGCGAGCAGCATTGCTAAGCTGAAGGGCGGCCCATCGTTGGTGCGCGGCGTATTTGTCAAACCATCCTTGATTGCCGTTGTACCCGATGAGACGATAGATGTTCCGCAGCGCGCCGAAGTGCAAAAGATACGAGGACATGGACGGCAGGCCTGGACTTGACTTGACGATCGTCTTACTAAGCCTGCCTTTCTTCATCAGGACCTTACGAAGCCGAAGCAACATTTCCTCTTCGGGAATGCTGACGCGCCCCTCACGCATAATCTTTTGCGCGCGCCGGAATGCGTCGCGATGGACGATAGGTTGGATGGCATTCTCTTTTCTGATCCAGAGCTCCCTTGGGTTGCGCGTGACCTTGGCGCCAAGTTTCCTGCTTTTGCGATTGTAGGTCAGAACGCCGATATAAGCGTGGTTCCGGAGGAGGTCACCGACAGCCTTTCCAAGCCACGGTCTTCCCTGGCTATTCAAGATCCCTCGCTGGTTGAGCTCTCGGGCAATGGTGGCCTGCGATTTGTGACGGAGATATTCGTGGAGAATCCAATTCACGATCTCGACTTGATCGGGCGCGCCGGGGATGAGCTTGACATGGTCGGTAAGCAAAGATTTGCGCTGGCCGATCGTTAAAATGCCCTTCGGCCTGCATTGATCGTCGACGAGACATCGTTGCAACGCGTAAGCCGTAGGGCCGCCCATTTTGAAGACGCGATGCGTCAGTCGGACTAACCCTGCGAAAACTTTGGCGGAGAGTTCCCGACTGAACTCAGCCGCCATCACTCTCTTAATATTCTTCATGATGCTGGCGAGAACGCTTCCGTCATTGTCGAATTGTTCCGCGCAACAAGCAACCTTGACGCCCGACTTGCGGCAGATGAACGCGTAGTGCGCGCTCTCGTCAACGTCCTGAAAGCGTCCCCACCGGCTCACGTCGAAGACAAGCAGATGAGCGAAGTCAGCGCGTCCGGTTGCACGTCTTCAACCAGTTCGGTAAGGCCCCCCCGGTTTTCGATTTTGAGGCCGCTTTCTCCCTCGTCACGATAGGTGCGGACGATGGTTAGCTTGTGAAGTTCGGCATAGGTCGCGATGACCACTGCCTGATTCTCAATCGAGTATTGCTGATAATCCGTCGACATGCGGACATACTGCGCCGCCCGTAGCGCTTTTTGCGACTGAGGCAGGCGTTTCGCGTGTACAACAAGGGCGTTGCCCATGTTGCCTCCCCGCGGCGATATCGCGCCGCGCCGTATTGCGCATCGCAAACCATTTAGGCGCATCATCAAGTCCGCGCCATCGGAAAGTGTATTCAGAAAGAGTCAACTGCTATGTCGTTTTTCTTGAAAGCACGTTGCGGCGGGCGAAGCGAGCTGCAGAGAAATGCGGGTTTGCGCTTTTGGGCCGATTTTGTTGCAGAAGTCGGTAGGATCGACGCTCTCAGCCGGGGCTGAGATCTGAAAATTTGGGCTCGCGATCTCTTGGCCGCCTGCCCGGCATGGGCTGCGGAGACGGCCGGGCACTGATGCCTGACGCAACAACGCGACGGACGCACTTACGCAACTCATAGTTCGGCCGTGTTGGGTGGATGGAGCGCCAGCTTGGCAAAGCGACGAAGGTTCTGAGCTATTGCTGCAAGCGTAAATTCGAACCGCGCGCCGGCCGGTCCACGCAGTCTTAGGCGGTCGAACCGCAGGATCCGCTTGAGGTGCGCAAACAGCATCCGAACCTTCTTACGATCTCGTCGGGTCTGATCGTAGGCAGGTGTCTTGGCGATAGCCCGGGCGACATCGCGCGCTGCCTCGTGCACGTGGCGTGTGATCTTCCGGCTCGGCGAGTTTGGACAGCACTTGGATTTGAGCGGGCAGTCGCGGCAATCGGCGACGCGCGAGAAATACGAGATAGCGTCATCTCCGCGTGGTCCGCGTGCGCGGCAGGATCTTGCCGCTGCGGCAGACATATTGATCGCGCGTCTCGTCATAGATGAAATCGTCGCGGCTGAACGTGCCGTCGTCGCGCTGTGACTTGTCGATCACCGGGATGTGGGGCGCGATCCCCTTCACATCGACCAGGAAGTGGAGATTTTGGGCCGCCCGTAGGCCGTATCCGCGACGAGCCAGTCGGGTTTGATGCCGAACGTCTTCTCAGTCCTTTCGATCATCGTTTGGGATGCGCCAACCTCGGATTGGCGGATCGCCCGGGACGCTTCGACATCCATGATAATACCGAACTTGATGTCGATGAGGTAATTGTCGGCGTGGGCGAAGAACGCGGCGTTGCGCAGTGCGCCAGTCCACTGCGCGGCTGGGTCGGACGGCGCGACAAACTTCGGCACGACGTCGGTGGCACGACCTCATGCTGGATCGTCGAGATTGGCGAGATAGTCCTGAACGGCGCGCCTAGCCCCCATCGGGTCGATGTCGTGGCGCCATTTATCGCCCGGCGTCGAGCGGCACTTATTGGCGTCCGCCGCGATCAAGCTGGCATCGACGGCGAAACCATTGCCGCCGACAAGGCCAGCCTTGATGCACAAAGCGACGACGCGCTCGAAGACGTGACGAAAGACATCATGATCGCGAAATCTCTCGTTGCGGGCGCGCGTGAATGCCGAGTGATCCGGGATCCTGTCTTCTATGCCAAGGCCGCAGAACCAGCGATAGGCGAGATTGAGCTGAACCTCGCGGCATAGTGCGCGCTCCGAGCGGATCGCGAATACGTAGCCAAGGATGAGCATCCGGATCATCAGCTCCGGATCGACCGATGGTCGGCCAGTGTTGGAGTAATGCGGCGCAAGCTCGACGCGCACCCACGACAGATCGAGAACTGCCGCAATTTGCCGAACCTGATGGTCGTCCGGCACTACGGCCTCGAGGTCGAACGCATAGAACAGATGAGCCTGCTCGCCGTTGCGCCGCCCCATCATCGAATCTCTCCGTCGATAGCCGCTTCACTTCGACGGAATCACGGTTCGCACCGATCCTCAAGGTAGTTCTGCAACAAAATCGGCCCGTAGCCGACATGTCCGGCGCAGCTCTTTCGTCTGCTTCTGACGAGGCAACCAGCAGGATATGGTCGTTGTCCTTGTCGATGATGTTGAACGCCCATCCATCATGGCTGTGGCGATCGCCACGTCGGCCTTCTTCTCCTTATTGCCGCTATTCTTGTTGTAGACGTGGGTCTTGAAGCCGGCCTTGTCGACCATCTTCCAAAATGAGTCGCCGGGAGGAGGTGAACCCCACATACGGCCGTCAGCTGGCAAGCCGACAGCCCTGGCAGCAATTTAGGATTGGATGAATTCTTCAAGCTCGTCGATCATCTGTTTACCGGGTTTGATTCCTCGGAAAGGATATCAATGGCCTTGAGCCTTGCGTCATACTCCTCGTATGTGCCGAGCAGGGCTTGGCCAACTGTCAAGTTGTGCACGGGATCGATAATCGAGGGGGAGTCGTAAGTTAGGGAGGTTGGTCCAGTAAATAGAACTTCTTCGCCACGCTCGTCGCGTCGCAACGTTCGGTCCGTACACCATTTGACGAGTTGCGTGACCTCTCCCTTCCCGGACTCAATGATGGGCGGCAGCTGCCGAACCGAGTAGAAATTCGTCCGCGCAGAATACATCTGCCGCGAATCCGAGCTCATGCGCTCGTCTGGTTGAGCGGTAAGGGTCAGCAGGCGCTTGCCTTTCGGACGCTCGAGCGTACCCTGAATTAGACCGCCTTCTCTGATCAGTCTAATGTGCGCCAGCTTTTTTGGAGCACCAAGAACCTCTCGTCCCGAGGCGAGAGCTGCATCATTTACCGTCACGTAAATGTAAGGGATGTAGTAGCCAGTCTCACCGTCGGGATCACGAACTTGAATTCCTGAATAGCACTCCAAGTATGGCCCGACAGTGCTTGAGCGATAGCTCGCGACTCCCACAATGGCGATTGCAGGGTTTGCTGCAGGTGCTAGCTCCTTCGGCAATAAACAATTCGCCTCGTGCCCCACGCTGAACATAAGGTTTATGGCTTGGCAGCCGAGAAACGCACTGCCACGATTTTTGCCCCCATGGTAAAGAGGCGCATCAAGCGGAATGCCTTTGACGTCGGGCATCGCATCCTCCTTGATCTCAGAATAATTCGCGCGGTTGGAGATTGAGCTATTCATCTCACCGCGCCTCTCCGGTTGTTGAAGCGCCCCTGAAGCGACTGTATTGCGCTGGATGCGATGTGGATTCGGTAGTCCGTACGGCACATCGATCCGGTGATAGCGATCTTCGCTACGCGAGGCCGCAGTGCCGTTTCTGCGCCTTGCACCTCAATCCGCCGGATTAAACGATCCGAAAACATCCGACACGCTTGACCTTTTCCATTCTAGAAGCCGGCAGCTGTCCTGTGCTGCCGGATGCGCCTGATTGTGCATCCATTCCGGCGGAGCGTGCTCACCGATGATGACGTCAAGGCGAGTGGGTGATTCCTATTTGTCTATCAGTCGTTATGCAACGTCGATGCCAGGCACCTCGTGCCGTTTATACGGCTCACTGGCTGACGTCAAATTGCGTACGAGTGACCCGACAACTTTCGACTCTTGTTTTGTTGCCTTGCTCGCTTGTCCGATTGACGACGCGATGTCGAAAGCCCGACATGATCAAGTATCCGGACAGAAAGTCGATGAGGCTCTCTCACGAGTGTTCGCAACAGCATGGCTATCGCCATTGTGTCTCGATTAAACCAGATCAGCGCAACATTATCGCTCGCATGGTCGAAAACGCAGGCCCTGACATCGCCGTCTCGGTGGAGAGTCGGAAGACCTCCAGCGCCTGTGCAAGAGTCACGTGAGGCTGACTTCCCATCAGGTCGGCGCGCCGATTGCACGGAATGGATACTCCAATTCGCAAGTCTTAGGAGAACCTCATGCGTTCTGCGCCCCACTTTTCGATCCACAAGGAGCTCAGCACCGTTCGGCACCGGTATCGCTCCGCTCGCCGGTACCGATCCTATCTCCGAAACCGGAGGAAATTCGGTCGCAAATTGTCGGCGTCTAGAAGGTGGGATAGTTCGGCAAAGCCAATGCAACAATCCAAAGGATGGCTACCGCCTGAGCGGCGGAAGCATGTTCGCGACGTGAAATCGTTATTGAAGTGCTTTAGCGCCAATTTACACGGGTACTGCGCACAAGCTTTGGGCATCAAAGATGATGCGTAGCAGAGGGCAGATCGGCAAGAGTCCGGGGCGTGGTGCAGACCGCAACTCTTGGCTTGCCCGACTTTCAATGCTCGTTCTCAACCATTTTGATCAACATGCCCGTCATCCTTTTTGATGCTGAAAAACCCTGCACCGCCACTGATCGAGGGAACCAAGAGTTATGGGACGTGTGAGCGAAAAAGTCATTTTGGTAACCGGCGGGGCTCGAGGGATGGGGGCCGCTCATGCGCGCCTGCTGGCAGCCGAGGGCGCTAAAGTCGTGATCACCGATATTCTTGACAATGAAGGAGCGACTTTCGCGGCCGAACTTGGCCCATCCGCGATCTATGTGCGTCAAGACGTCGCCCAGCCAGGGGAATGGTGCCAGGCGATCGCGGCTGCGGAGGGCAAGTTCGGCGCGCTGCACGGCCTCGTCAACAATGCAGGCATAGCGAGTATGGCTCCCATCGAGCGGTTCCCGCTCGAGCAGTGGGAGAAGACCCTGGCTGTCAATCTCACCGGTGTATTCTTGGGAATGCAGACGGCCCTACCTGCCATGCGCCGCGCGGGCGGAGGCTCGATCGTCAACATCTCGTCGGTTGAGGGGCTGAGGGGTAGTGCTGGGCTTCACGCCTATGTTGCTTCCAAGTTCGGCGTGCGGGGCATAACGAAGTCCGCTGCCTTGGAGGCCGCCGCGTCCGGCGTTCGCATAAGCTCTATCCATCCGGGCTTCATCAACACTCGGATGACAGAGAACATCGATCTTTCCGGTTTTCCAATTCCGCTCGGGCGGCCAGCCGAGCCGCAGGAAGTGTCACAGGCAGTCTTGTTCCTGCTTAGCGACGAGTCCTCTTATCTTACCGGCTCCGAAATCGTCGTCGATGGCGGTCTGACGATCGGCGTCCCGCAGAAGTGTCAGGCGGTCGAAAACATCTTCTGACTATCAGCGGACGGATTGTCACATCAAACGAGATGGAATGTCGCGATGTATTACACCAGTGGAAATTACGAAGCTTTTGCTCGGCCCCGCAAACCCGCCGGCGCGGACAGCAAGACAGCTTGGTTCGTTGGTTCGGGGTTGGCTGCGCTCTCCGGCGCGGCCTTCTTGATCCGCGACGGGCAGATGCGTGGCGACCGTATCACCATCCTCGAACGACAGACGGTTCCGGGAGGCGCGTTGGACGGTTGTCAGGATCCGGAAAGGGGATTCGTGATTCGAGGTGGCAGAGAGATGGAGGATCATTTCGAGTGTCTCTGGGATCTGTTTCGTTCGATCCCATCGCTCGAACTTGAAGGCGCCAGCGTGCTCGATGAGTTTTACTGGCTGAACAAGGATGATCCGAACTACACACTACGGCGGGCGACGGTGAAACAGGGGCAGGATGCTCATACCGATGGCCTCTTTACACTGAGCGAACAGGCCCAGAAAGAGCTGATTGCCCTTTTTCTTGCCACTCGTAAGCAGATGGAGACCAAGCGCATCGACGAAGTGTTCGGGAGAGATTTCTTCAACAGCAATTTCTGGCTCTATTGGCGGACCATGTTCGCCTTTGAAGAATGGCATTCGGCCCTCGAGATGAAACTTTATCTGCATCGATTCATCCACCATATCGGCGGCCTGCCGGATTTCAGTACGCTGAAGTTTACCAAATACAATCAATATGAATCGCTTGTTCTGCCGTTATCCAAATGGCTGTTGGCGCAAGGCGTCAATTTTCGCTACGGGGTCGTAGTCACCGATATCGATTTCGACATAAAGCGTGGACGCAAGCAAGCCACAGCCATCCGCTGGCTGGAGAATGGCATTGAGGGCAGTCTCATTATTGGCGCCGACGATCTTGTTTTCATGACGATCGGGTCGCTGACCGAAAACTCGGACATGGGGGACCATCACACGGCCGCTAGGCTCAACGAAGGACCGGCGCCCGCCTGGGATCTGTGGCGGCGTATTGCGGCCAAAGATGCGGCCTTTGGACGCCCAAATGTCTTTTGCGGCAATATTCCTGCAAGCAAATGGGAATCGGCGACGATCACGACCCTGGACAAACGCATTCCAGCATACATCCGCAAGATCGCCAAACGCGATCCGTTCAGCGGCAAGGTTGTCACAGGAGGCATCGTTACGGTGAAAGATTCGAGCTGGTTGCTCAGTTGGACCACAAATCGCCAGCCGCATTTCAAGCGCCAGCCCAGCGATCAAGTCGTCGTCTGGGTCTATTCGCTATTCGTCGATAAAGCCGGCGACTACGTGAGGAAACCGATGCAAGATTGTACGGGCGAGGAAATCACGCAAGAATGGCTTTATCACCTCGGTGTGCCGGTTGCGAGTATACCGGAACTCGCCGCTGGGGCCGCCAAGACGGTCCCGGTGATGATGCCCTACGTCACTTCCTTCTTCATGCCGCGGCAGGCGGGCGATCGGCCAGATGTTGTGCCGAAAGATGCGGTCAATTTCGCCTTCATCGGCCAGTTCGCGGAGTCGGGTGAACGGGATTGTATCTTCACGACGGAATACTCCGTTCGGACCGCGATGGAAGCCGTGTATATCCTCCTCAAGATTGAACGTGGCGTGCCAGAGGTATTCAACTCGACCTATGATATTCGCAAGCTGCTTGCAGCAATGGGTAGACTGCGCGACGGAAATGAAATTGAGATCCCGGGACCTGCGTTCCTGCGCGAGCTCATTCTAAAAAAGCTTGAAGCGACTGAGCTTGGCGAACTACTCAATAAATATCACCTGAGTTGA
>NZ_LAXE01000001.1:15234-34125 GCF_003122645.1 Bradyrhizobium sp. SUTN9-2 | reverse complement strand
TGGCGCGGACGCTGCGGGCGACCGTTCGCTCGGATAGAGAAGCGCTGTCCTGCGCCGTGACGGCTCGGACTCGCCAAGGCGCGGATCAAACGTTCGCGCCGATCTTCCAGGCAACCTTTAGGCGTACTCTGGAATTCGGTGTTCTTTCGGCTTGATGTTATTCTCGCCACACGCATCCGATTAACCACGAGGTGAGGGCGAAACTAGCTAGTGGCTCGTCACAGTGATTTTGATGGTTTGATACCGGCCAGCTTAGGATCGGCAAGTTTTCTGGCGGCGCGAGGATTTCGATGCTTCTGGGGATGCAGGATTCGGCGGGTGGCCGTCCGAACATGTGCGAATAGTATAGATGAACGCCAGATAATGGCCCTGCTTCTCGGTAAAGCGTGCGTCTGGTTTTTGACTCATGGATCGATTCATCCGTGCCTCCTTAGTCGTCCGTGAAGAACAGGTAAGGGGCTGATCTGGAGGCGCTTTTTTTCCGGCTGCGGCGACTTTGTGTGATTGCAGGCTTTGACAGTGCGGTAGCTCGGAACCTGCAATTTGCAGTTTGAGATTCCCTCGAATCGCACGGCATGATTCGGCGCTCGTGTCGGAAGGAGCCGATGCGACCGAAGAAGCCGAAGGCGACGGAGGAAGGTGATCTGTTCCGGGCCATGCTCGAGCAGATCATCAACATGGAGCACGAGCTGGTTCAGCACGCCGGCAAGATCAATTGGGACTGGATCGACTATCGACATGAAGGCGTCGCGCGGGCTCGACAAGCCGCTGTTCCAAAAGCTCGTCGCCGTCGAGTGGATCGACCGGCATCAGAACCTGCTCATCATCGGCCCGACCGGCGTCGGCAAGAGCTGGATTGCTTGCGCCTTGGGCCACAAGGCCTGCCGCGACAACCGCTCCGTGCTCTGTCAGCGGCTGCCGCGGCTGTTCGAGGCGCTTGCCCTCGCGCAGGGCGACGGCCGATGGTTGGGTTGCCGATGAGCTTCGCGCTTTCGCTTCCTTGTAGACGTTGCTGATCGACTCGCGGATGTTGCGACACGGCACCATCGACGAACCGCGTTCGGATGCGAGATAGGCGTGATAGCCATCGATCTTTTGGCGAGCATCTCCTGCACGAGCGCCGGATCAAAGTCGATAGCGACTGCTGCTGACTTTGCCGTCGTTTGTCCCTGTTGCGTTGCTTGGCCTCGGCGAGCTCTCATGCGCTTGACCTTGCCGATGATAGCGTTGCGAGATACGCATCGCCACCCCTCGCAGACACCTAGTGGCCCGCGCTCCACATGCATTGCAGAAGCGACACGTCCTCAGTATCCCATGCCGATGTGGCTTGATTGACCATCGTTCGTCATCGTCACGAGCACGAGTCGATGGTCGTTTTGATTGTCGCCAAAGCAGTGCGTGTCGATGTTTACGCTTGTTCGCCGCTATTCGATGTTCGGAAAAGTTTTTGGCTGCGACGATCGGCCTGCCTTATAAAATAGGCAGACGAACGTGCATTTATGCCCGCGGTTGCATCGTGTCCGGAAAGTTGATCCGCTTACGTTCGCGGCTGTTGACAACATGCATAAACGGCGTTGCAATCACCAGCACGACAAACGGCGGTGAGTTTACCAACTAACAACAGCAGCTAGAACACGACGGCGTTACTGCTCGCACACGGCTACTAGCGTGAGTACCCGAGCGTTTGCGCGGAAGGATGGGCCATGCAGTCGATTCCTTGCTAGGTGTCGTCGGTGCCGGGGATCGTGTCGTTTTCGGAATACTGCCAGAGCTTCCGGTGCCGCGACGCTGACGTCTCCGGAGGTAACAATGCTGACGTCGACTCGACTTCAACCATTTCAACGGCGACGATGCAAACTTGGTCGCTTGGATCAGCCCTGCGGGCAGCAGGCCGCCGGGGCCGCGCCGCGGATGGTCGAGCAGCGCCTGGACGGCCTCGTGCAGATCGTCGAGCGGGGCTCAAACCCACCTTCGAGAAGGTCGTTCAATTCGAGCCGCAGCATCTCGTCATCCCAATTGGTGCGTCGAAGGCCTCGATGAGACGCGACCAAGCGCGAAGCTCGAGACAATACCCGAGAGTGTACCAACAGCAACGGGACAGCTCGCAGAGATGGAAGCAAAAGTAAAAAGATCAAACAGCGTCATAGCAAGTCCGCCGATCTGGAAGCTAAGCGCGCGCTGAACCGCGTGAAGGAGGGTGACCCGGAGGGATATGAGGCCTTCCTTCGCAAGCGTGAGAACCGCGGGGACACTGGCGGTTTCGGCCCGGCTGGACGGGCGAGGCCATAGTCACCACCACATTCCTCGCCGTCGCATTCGCACAACTCTGGCGCGTCGTCGCCATGCGCAGCAGCCGCTCCGGTACCGTTGTCAACGAGTTCACGCGCAATCCATGGGTCTGGCTGCGCTCGGCCTGTACGGCCCTCTGCTCGCAGTCCCTCTCTACTGGCTGCCGATGACCGACGTCTTCCACGTCTGCCACCGACGCTCACGATGTGTAGCATTGTCGCGGGCTACAGCTTGACGCCGATGCTGCTAATTCAGGTCAGCCGCGCCGTCATCGTGCTTGCCAAACGAAGCCGTTAAATGGTAGCCGCGTTGCTTGACTCGAATTCGCCGTCTGCATCATCGTGATCGGCGTGGCCGGATGTATGCTCATGGTCATTGCGCCCTACGGAGTCCTGATCTCCGAGTGCGAGCCTATTGCCCTCAGGCGCCCGGCCGATTCCGTTCGCTCGCGTTCCCGCGGATTACAGCCCCCGATCTCCCACAGCGGACCCAACGTCACTGCAAATTCGATCGCGAGGATGGGATGGCGGCTCGAACAAGAGCTCGTCCGAACGCTCTAGATGTTCTTGTTATGCGGTCAAGTTCGCCCATTCCACAGACCACCGATTGTGACGTCAGAAAGAATAGTGATCGCGTCTCAAGGACGTCAACAGCAGGGGTAAGCCTACAAGATCATGTAGTTGTAGTATTACTGTTTGCACGGCTCTCTGCTGGTGGCCGTTCGCTGACACGGGGGAGCCATGTCGACAGTTCCCAGCGCAATTCGGCGCCTTTGGTGGCGACGCTTTCTTGTTCTTCTGGCGATCGTCGTGGTCATTGCTTTGATCGCAGTCATGACCAGCTCCCAGCTTGGCGCGACAATCGAAGCTCTGACGCCGCCTGCTCTCCCTGAACCGGTTTCCGCGAGCGAGCAGGTTTCGCTCGATCAGGGCTGGAACGCCGAAGACGCCGATCGATTCCATCATAAAGCCCAGGGCACGCAGACCTTACCGATCCCGCTGTCATGGTTTCTCGCCCTGGAAGCGCCGCTGAACTCGCCTTTCGCTATCCCCTTTTTCAAACGAGAACGGTTTTCTGACAACCGCTATTTACTGCGGTTTGGATTCATAGAGTCTGCCGAAAGCGAGAACAATGAGTACGGTTTGCCGATCGGCTTTGCATATTCGCCGTTTCAGTCGATCCGCGGACTTTCGCGTAAGGAGACTGCCGTTGGATTGACCTGTGCCGCGTGCCATACCGGCCAACTGATCTTCAAAGAGAAGCGCTATGTCATTGAAGGCGGCCCCGCCGTGACCGATCTCGGTCAATTGACAAATGCGCTCCGCGCTGCGCTCGCACAGACCGCTTTGTCGGCAAAGCTACCCTTCTTCGACGGTCGCTTCGGGCGGTTCGCGAAGCGCGTTTTAGGAACCGAGTACAGCGATCTTACACGCGTCCAACTGTCCAAGGAGCTCGATGGAATACTTGGTGCTCTGATCGATCAGCCCGCTGGGATCGACGTCACGGAAGGGTTTACCCGCCTCGATGCGCTCAATCGCATCGGCAACCAGGTGTTCGCACTCGACCCCAAGCGCTACGGCAACTACGTCAACCTCAACGCCCCTGTCAGCTACCCGCACATCTGGACATCGTCATGGTTCGATTGGGTGCAGTACGACGGCTCGATTATGCAGCCATTGGTGCGCAATGCCGGCGAGGCGATGGGGGTTTCGGCGGAGCTCAACCTCACCGCCCCGCCCAAGGGGGGACGTTTTGCCAGCAGCATCCCCTTCGATAATCTGCACTGGATCGAACAACAGCTCGCTGGAAAGGACCAGCCGCTGGTGGCGAAAGCCTTCACCGGACTGAATGCGCCGGCCTGGCCCGACAGCTTTCCTGCGATCGACAAAGCCAAGGCCGCCGTGGGAGCCCAACTCTACGACAAACATTGCAGCGGCTGCCATCTTCCAGCGCTGACGCCGGACATCGTGCACGGCAGGGCCCCGGACGCGGAGTTCTGGAAGAACTTCGGCCCTATCCGCTGGCGCGGTCGCGATGGGCAGGAGAAGCAGACGAGGGAATCCGTACTCAACGTCAAGATCATCAAGCAAAGCCATATCGGCACCGATCCGGCCCAGGGCGACGTGCTGCGCAATCGCACCGTGGACACCGCCGGCAGCGAACTGGCCAGGGCGGGCCAGAGCAGCCCAGGACTCGGCCTCGACATCGATGTCTGCCAACGGAAGGCTGACAACACGCTGGATACGATCCACCTCTCGGACCATGCGATGCAACTCTACGCGCTTGCGCTCGGCGCCGTGGTCCAATCCGGCATCGACGAATGGCTTCGGTCGACCGGGACGGTCCAAGCGGAGATCGAAGGCGATCGGCCGAACTGTCTCGCGGCAGGTTTCGGCTATAAGGCGCGTCCGCTGAACGGCGTATGGGCGACTGCGCCGTTCCTGCACAACGGCTCGGTGCCGACGATCTACGATCTGCTCAGCCCGGTTGCGGAGCGCCCACAAGTCTTCCTGCTCGGTGAGCCCAACTTCGATCCTGTCCGCGTCGGTATCGTGACACGGACGGTCGCTCCTGAAGGCAGGACCTACGACAGCAAGGGCTACTTCATCATCGATACGTCGAGGCCCGCCAATCGCAATACCGGCCACGAATTCTCGAACGAGAAGCATGAGGGCGTCATTGGCCCTGCGCTGTCTCCGGAGGAGCGCAACGCAATCATCGAGTTCCTCAAGTCGATCTGAAATTGATTGGGTCAGCTCCAACTGGAGCAATAGCGAAGACCATCTCGCTCCCGCAGGGGGAAAGGTGGACGGAAGCCCGGATCGACCGACCAGGCGAAGCTTTTCGGAGTTAGGGTGCGGCAGCAATGGCGGAACAGAAACAGGGGCCGGCGGCGAAGTTCCTGAAATGGATGATCGCCAAACATCCGGATGCATTGTTCGCATTCATCCGGCGCGTCAGGCCCAACCTGGCGTTGGGCGCCGCGGGGCCGGTGTTCATCACCCGCTTCCCCGACGTGCAGGAAGCGCTGAGCCGCCCCGACATCTTCAACGTCACCTATGCGCCAATGATGGACCCTTCGGTCGGCCCCTTCATGCTCGGCCGCGACTGCACCGAAATAAACCAGCGCGACAAGGGTATCATGCGCGCCTTCATGCGCATGGAGGATCTGCCGGCAATTCGCCAGAAGGTGCGCAGCCTCGCCAATGCGTCTGTCGAAAAGCAGATCTATACCCAGAACCAGATCGACGTGGTCAGCACGTTGTCGCGCCTGGTGCCCATTCAGCTGACCCGAGAATATTTCGGCTTTCCCGGCCCCGATCTGGCCTCGATGTTCCGCTGGTCGCGCGCGACGCAATATGACATGTTTCACAACCTGGACAAAGATCCGAAGGTGCACCAGGACAACATTGACGCTGGGCAGGAGATGCGCGCCTATCTGACACAACTGCTCCCGCAGCGGCGCGAGCAGCTGAAAAATGGGGCGCCGCTCGAGGACGTGTTCAGCCGCCTGCTGAATAGCCATTTTGACGATTCGATCGGCTTCGCCGATGAACGCATTATTACCAATATGATGGGCACACTGGTCGGCGGGATTGAGACCACATCGGCGGCCATCGTGCAGCTGCTCGACGAGTTGTTCAAGCGCCCGAGGATCCTGAAGGAGGCCATCGACGTCGCCAGCAGCAACAATGACCATCTGATGTATCGCTATTGCTGGGAAGCGCTGCGCTTCAACCCGATCAATCCGTTCGTGGTGCGCCACTGCCGGACCGATTACCGGATAGCCAAGGGCTCGCTGCGCGCGACGACAATCAAGGCCGGCAGCACGGTGCTGATCTCGACCCGGTCGGCGATGCGCGATGGCTTGCAACTGCCGGCGCCGTCCAGCTTCGCGATCGACCGGCCGGAGTCGGTCTACATGCATCTGGGCTACGGGATGCACACCTGCCTCGGCGACCAGATCAGCCGCATCCAAGTTCCGGAAATCGTTCGCCGCATCCTGCAAATCCGGGGCGTGCGTCCCGCCGCGGAGATTGACTACGCAGGAGGGCCGTTTCCAGAACGTTATCCCATCACCTACGACACCCCCATCTGAAGGGCGGACTTCCCAGCAACGAGCCGCGAGTAGGGACTGATCCGGCCGCTGGCGTGGCGGCCTCTGGCGTCAGCACTAGGTCGGTCGTCGCGAAGTCTCCGTCACGCGATGCGCGTGAGATGCGTGAGGCAATAATCAATCGTGTCGGTAGTGTGTTCCGGCTGCGAAACACATCAATAGATGAGAGGCAGAGCTTCGCATGCGCGGCTACTACATTGGCTGACCGAGGAAATGGTTTAAGCGAACGGAAGCCGTATGACGCTGAAGAGGGCCTCGGCAACCGGCAGTTATGCACGAACCTCGCGGAAATCAGCGCAACAGCAATGATACGGTCAAACGGCACCCGCAGGATCACCATTACGCACGACGCCGACGACTACAAACAGCTCTGCTCGCTGATACACTCTTTCGACGCTTGGCGCCCGTTATGACAGGCGAATAGGACAGGCAAACCGTCAATTTTACCGGCTTCTTCATCGATCTCGCGGCCGCATTGGTCTGCGGTTGCACGCGTTTCCCCGTAGCTGTCCGGATTGGCAAGTGTTGGAACACGGTGTTCTACTTGAAAGAACACCGGCTGAGGGATTTTA
The DNA here is from genome assembly GCF_003122645.1 of Bradyrhizobium sp. SUTN9-2. Classification (NCBI taxonomy): domain Bacteria; kingdom Pseudomonadati; phylum Pseudomonadota; class Alphaproteobacteria; order Hyphomicrobiales; family Nitrobacteraceae; genus Bradyrhizobium; species Bradyrhizobium sp. SUTN9-2. The sequence continues at coordinate 27,147 of NZ_LAXE01000001.1, read as the reverse complement.
TACTTAAACTGTCTTTTCACTAAATTCCGGTGGCGAGGCCGCGGGACTGCATCGTCTCGCGGCCCCATTGATTTTTCGTCGTTGAGGTCCGGGCCAGCTCCTCCACCGAATTCCGACTCTTTACTCCCAGAAGGGGTAATCGCTTCGATCGCCCGTTGGCATTCAGACGCGTCAAATTCGGGCCGTCGGCAAGTCCTCGCTGGACAGCATTCCGGAGTATGTTGTCGTGGAGTGCACATGGCTGCTGCCAACCTGATCGACAGTAGCGACGGCGATCGTACGAAAACGCGCTCCGCATCGAACATGGCGCGTGGTGTTTGACGTCCCAAGATGGCTGGAGTTCTCCCATCAAGACAGCTTCGGCCGAGCTTGTTTGGCTTTCTAGCTCTGCCAAAGGGCAGAGCCAGACTGATAAAACAAAGTCGGCTCGCTGTCGCGCGCGCCATCGAAAACTGCCCCCTCGACGTCACGAGGAATTGCCCCCTCCTGGGATAGCCGAGGAGAGAGCGAATGAACGAGGAACGAATCGAAGGCTTGTCGTGGAGTAATTCACAGGGGCAGGTGATGAATACGCCGGATGACGTGACGGAGATGTTGCACCTGAGGGTGTGTGGGTGAGGTCTGAAGCGGATTGCGCGCCAGCTGGGCTGCAGACGGTGAAGGACTACGTGGCGCGGGTGGGTGAAGCCTTCAAGTCGCCTGAGCGGGCGAAGCGGGTCATGGCCTTGAAGGCTGGCTGCGCGAGAGGTTCATTCGACATCGCGGCAATGCGGATGCGGTCCGTCACGACCTGTTGGCCGAAAACGGCTTGGCGGTCAGCCGGCGAACGCTGCGACGCGCCGTGCAGCCCTACCGCCAGGCACTGAGGGCCGAAGCTCTGGCGACGACCCGGTTCGAGACGCCCCCGGGGCGGCAGCTACAGATCGACTTCGGCGAGCGTCTGGTCGATATCGGCGGGGCGAAGGTCAAAGCATTTGTGTTCGTGGCGACCCGCGCCGAAAAGCAAGAGCACTGGTTCGCTGGGCTCGAGAGCGCATTCACGACCTTGCCGGAGGAAGTGCTGAAGGACAATCCACGCGCGCTCGTGGTGCGCCACGACAGGTGAGCCGGTCGGTTCAGTTTAACGACAAGCTCATCACGTTCGCGAAGCATTGGGGCTTCCGTCCTCGCGCCTGCGCACCGTATCGGGCGCGCACAAAGGGCAAGACGGAGAATGGCGTCCACTACGTGAAGAAGAACGTGATCGCGGAGCATTCCTTCGCGAGCTGGGAGGCATTCGAGACGCATCTCGCCGAGTGGGAGGGCGGGGTGGCGAACGTACGTATCCACGGCACGACGGGCGTGGCGCCGATCACTCGCTTTGCGTGTGACGAGGTACACCGGTCGAAGCCGCTCGGCGTCGCTCGGATCGCCGCGCGAACTGGCCCGCGTCGTCGGCAACGATTGTGCTGTCGAGATCGACACGACCAACTACGGTACCCTGGCGGCTGATCAGCGAGCGCGTGGCGGTGACGGTCGCGGCTGGCGAGGTGCGCATCCACCATGGCATGCGCGAGGTTGCGGTCACAGGCAATCGGAGGATCGCCGGCTGCGGATCGTCGAGTTCGCCCACCTCGACGGGGTTGCCTGTCGCGATGGCGCGGTCTGCCAACCAGCAACCGCGACACCGACAGTGCCGGCGCCTTCACCACTGCGCTCGTTGTTACGTCCTCTTGCCGAATACGAAGCTACGATCGGAGGGAGCTTCTGATGGTGCGTACAAAGAAGGTCACCGAAGCACCAATCGATTGGCTGGGGGACATGCTGGCGCGCTCGCAGCTCTCCGGCATCCGCGACCAGCTCGACAACCTGCCCGACGAGACGGCGCGCGTGAACCTGTCGGCGCATGAGACGCTGATCCTACTGTGCGAGCGCGAGGTCGTGCGCAAGGATCATAGGCGCAGCCGTCGATCGACCGAAGCAGATCCGCGACCTGGCCGCGTCACGTTGGATCGCCAACGGCGAGAACGTGCTGCTGCTCGGCGCGCTCGAGTCAGGTTCATGCTGCCCATCTCGCTACCCCCTTGGAGTTGAAGTTCTTTTTGACCCGGATCGCCAGACGATGGCCGCCGGAACCGCCGCGCCCTTGACTTGATGATGTTCCAGATCAACCGCTTTGACCATCCACGGTGCGCCTTTGCACAGCTGCTGCGCAGCCAAGCTCTGTTCTTCGATCAGACGGCGAACCGTCGAAGGACTGACTTTCAACGCAGCTGGGCGCGCTCGTCCTCTCGGTAGGCCGCGATGGCGTGTTGGTTGCGCAGACTGCGAACGCGGACGCGGGCCCAACTGTTGCCACGCCCTGTCGACCTACTGACGCGGTTGAGAACCGCGGCGATGGTGCTGTCGGGCATCTGACGCGCGAGGACACGAACGAGATCGACCACATCCGCCGCGGTGCTCGCCGGTGCGGTTCCTCCTCACCTGCAATGCCGTGTAATCGCCGCCATGCCAGTGGACAATCAAGTCCAGCACCTCGTCGCGGATGCGCACAACGATCTCATTGATCAAGCTTCGGATGATCCTGTTGCGCGTCGCAGCTGTTGCACCCGGACTTTCCCAAGCTCTCTTGAGTTCGGAACCAGGCGCAAGTAACCGATCGCGATCGATGTCGCTCAACGTCATCTCCGGCGTAGCCAACAACGTGTCGCGCTCGCCCTCAAGCTCGCGGACAGTGACCAGGCGTTCGTTCCAGCGCCGCTCCAGCTCGCCGGCAACAAGGCGATTGTCCGGCTCGACAGCCTCGTATCGCCGACGAGCGCGAGTTGCCTCGTAGCGTGCCTGCTCCAGAGTCAACTCGAGCTGACGCAGCTTGTCGGCGTGTTCACGGCCGCGCGCTTCCATGGTCGCCAGCGCCGCCCGTATACCCAGCGGCTGCAGCCGCGCGATGACCCCCGCGCTGATCGCGCGATCCGCGCGCAGACCGCCTAATGAGATGCACGGGTCTCCACCATGGTTGATCTGGCTACCGCGGCAATGATACCGCCCGACAGTACTGTGCGTACCGCTGTAGGTAACGTGAAGTTTGCTGCCGCAGTGGCCGCAACGAAGAACCCGCGAGCAGGCCTTCGCCGCTGCGAACCGAGCCTCGACTCATGAAGCTTTTTCCGTTGGCGTTGTCGGTGATCAGGCCCTGATTCTTCTCGAACTCCGCCCACGTAATGTAGCCCTCATGGTGGTCCTTGATCAAAACCTCCCAGTCGTTGCGCTCGCGCCGGAAGCCCCGCACGATCCTCTTGCGGCCGGCCTCGATCGTCACTCGACTGCCCGAGCGCCCGAAGACATAGGCGCCAGCATAGGCGGGATTGGTCAGGATGTGGTAGATCGTATTGTACACGGGTAACTTCCATTCGACGTGGCGCCCCTCGGGGCCATGGCCGACCCCCGGGCAAAGTGATTCGCTCCTGCCGTAAGCAGAGGTGGATCTGGCGCAGTGTCTGCATCTCGGCAAACTTGGTGAACACGAGTGCGAGCGCCTCCTGAATGCGCCGATCAGGGTCCTTGTTGATCCGATCGTTGGAGACCTTGAGGTAGCCGATGGCGACGTTGAGGAAGAGCTCACCCCTGCGTGCCTTCTGCTTCAAGGCTTCAAGCGAGCGTTGCCGAAAGATAGATAGCTCCATCTCGCTCATCGTGCCCTTCATGCCGAGCAGAAGGCGATCGTTGGGATAGCGAGGATCGTCGACGCCATCCTCACCGACGATCAGTGTTCCAACGAGCCCGCAGAACTCCAGGAGCGTGTGCCAATCCCTACCGTTGCGGGCCAGCCGAGAGGCCTCAATCGAGACCACAGCGCCAACTTGCCCTTCGCAAATGGCGGCGACCAGCCTCTCGAATCCGGGACGCGCGGTGCCGCCACCAGAGCGACCGAGTTCGTCGTCGATTACGGCCACCTCGCTCTAGCCCAGCTGCCGGGCAAGGTCGGCCAAGCCGTACTAGCGGCGCTCGCTCTCGCGGTTGTTGATGACCTGGTCTGCCGTCGACTGGCGAACGTAGACGACGGCCTGGCGAGCAAGGTGCTCAGGTGTGATATTGCTCACCGCCGTCCTCCCGGTTCACGTCGTGTGCCTCGACTGCGCTGTCGGTGAGCGCTTCGGTCAGAAGCTCCTCCCAGCATTTGCTGTTGGGCTTCGATTGGAATGCTGCTCTATGTCGGAGGGCTCTCGAACAGATCCCCCTGACGACGTGATGCGTCCGCCATGACGGCCTCCTCGCGAATGGGACGATTCCCTGGAAGAGGAGACTAAGAGCGCCTCGACAAGAAGACGCGCTCCAGTAGACGATCCACCGGAAGCTGCGGATCAGCTTTGAGATGGAAGGAAGCGGCGGCGGGAACCGCCATCCATGCCGGCAGCAGCGTTAAGGTGGCATCAGGTTGTCTGATCACAAAATGCGTCTCACCCCCAAGCCGCTTGCAGGAGACAATGACGACTGACGCTCCGCATCGCGGATGGAACGCGTAAAGGATCTCCACCTCAGATCCCAGACACCCGGCATTATGACGCTGGTCCGCCAGGCGTCGGCAAGACGCACCTGCCGATTGCTCTCGGGCGAGAGGCGATCCTGGACGGGTACACGGTGCAGTTCACCACGGCAACGACGCTGGTCGCGGGCCTCGCCAAGGCGCACGGCGAGCAGCATCTGGACAAGAAACTGCTCGCGCTGTCGAAGCCAAAGCTACTAATCGTCGACGAACTCGACTACCTGCCCCTGAACCCGACGCTGCGCATCTGTTCTTCCGGCTGGTCAGTCGCCGTTACGAAACCGGCGCCATGCTGATCACGTCGAACCGCAGCGTTGCCGAAGGGGCAGTTCTTCATGACGAAAAGGGGGCAGTTCCGGATGGCGTTCGACAGACTATGCTCAAGGTTGAACCCGGGCCAACTCAGCATCAAGGGCGGATAGATCCCTACCCATTCTGGGGAGGTCTTCGCTACAATGCCTCCTGATATGCTGCCCCGGCGACTACAGTTTTCCAAGACAGAATGAATAGCATGACTCACCACGTGGATCTCGGACCCGGTGTGGCAAGCATACCAGCGCCAAGAAATCTTCCAAACCGTTCCGATCAGGGAGTGAGTTGGAACAAGTCCTACGAAGCCATCAACGCTTGTGGCCAAAAACCTCTTTTACGAGAGTTACTCACGCAACTACGTCAGCCTGCTGTCTTTCCCACTATGGCAAGGATCGCGGCGGATACAACTGATCTGGGCGTCAAGTTCGACGAGGGCACGACAGCAACGTTTTCGCTCGATAGAGCTAACGCCGTTGTGCGAGCGATCGACACGTCTGACGATCAATCAAGGCACGAAAGCTCTCGCGCGATCCCAAGTTGCGTTGTCCAGTAGGTCCACGGCGGCAGCGTCGTGGTATCCAGTCGCGTTGCCTTGATCCGAGAATCGCGGCGATGATGCGCCGAGAGCTGTTGGACACAAGAACATCAAGGAGCGCAGACAACATGCGATAATTGGAAAGCCGCTGTACTACGCATATGACTCTGGCAGACGAAAGCTCTCTCTGCCGGTGACCGCGGACACGACGTTGGCAATGGAGGTTTCGCACTTAGCATGTGTTTTGACCAAGAAACTTACGAGAACCACTCAATACGAGACGAGGTGATGATTCCTTGCCTAGTCTGGACCTCGACGCGCGACACCTGGCAAGCTGTTTGCTTGTGCCGGAGCCCGGTTCAGGCAGCCATCGCCCGATGTTCGCCATGCCCTGACTTCTTCGCACTTGCAATCTCAGAGGCGTCCTCATGTCATTCCCTTCGCGGACGGTTGCACCCGAACCGTGTCGACCTTGAGAACGTCGGAGCTTCCTTTGGGAAGGGCGGGGCGGGTTCCAGATAGGGCGTGGAAGCGCAGAAGCCCGCCAGGAATATGTAGATCCAAGCATTGCCTACCAAGGAGCCTTCGTCCGAAGTGGCCGTCAAAGTCAGCCGTCTGAGACAGGCGGAGATCTCGGAAGGGAAACCAAATGCACCCGGCGGGTCCCCGTCGGTGCATCCATTCCGCTCACCGTCAGATGTGTCGATGCCATGCTCCTCCTTGGAAGGCCAATGCCAAAACAGAGCCCCGAAAACGACATCATGACAGAAGAATCAGATATCAGATCTGCGAACGCAAACATTCGTGCAAGCACTGTCTGGACAATTGTGCTCGGCTTTGCCGCGGATCCGTTGATGCGTTGGAGCTGGCCTGACCCAAGGCAATACCTTAGGAGCATGCCTCAGTTCATTGACGCCTGTGGGGGCCGAGCATTTGCACATGGCACAGCCTACGTCGCGGGAGAGATTCGTGGCGCGGCCCTGTGGCTGCCTCCCAACGTGCAGCAAGACGAGGAGGCATTGGATGCAATCATGGCGCTATCCCTGCGCCCGGAGATTACCGAGGATATGGCACACTTGCGGCGGGGAATGGCCGAACATCGTCCCCACGAGCCACATTGGTATCTGCCGCTCATTGCCGTCGATCCGAACTGGATCGGAAAAGGGCTTGGCACGTTGCTGATGAAATACGCCCTTCAACGATGCGATGAGAACGGCATTGTTGCCTACCTCGAAAGCTCGAACCCTGAAAACATTCCCTTTTACCAACGTCACGGCTTCAAGGTCGTTGGTGAGATACAACACGGTTCTTCGCCGCCGCTCACGCCAATGTTGCGAACGGCTTCATTCCGACCCAGCAAGGCCGCGCCGCCGGATCGGCTCGTCACCCAAACTCAAGCATAGCTCCGCCTCATCCCGTTAGGATTGATTGCCAATAACCTGACATGACCGCGTTCGGTCAGGACGGCTTATGTTCGCGGCCCAGACAACTGAGCACGTGAGGCGGCTCGCCCGGCCTGCGAAAAGCATACGAATCGTCTCTTCGGCAAAGTTGGCATGTCTGATGTGAGAGCTGGCGGGGTCAAATCCACTAAGCGTGGGACATTGCCACGGGCGGCTGCATCGATTGCGGTCGGGCTCCAGACAATTTTCATCTAGGGGCCACAGAAAGCGATGAATGGCGAGACGCGTATGGCCGCCGAAACCCGATCCAGCCCAACTCAATTCGCGGACCGCGAACCCATCGATGCCAACATTCAGGATGTCCAGGGTTGCTGTTCCCCTGTTGGAGAATTTGCGACGCCACTTCCAAAGGCTTGAGCACATCTTTGCCGATCGCAGGCGCTGGGTCGTCGAGCGCACCTTTGCGTGGCTCGGCAGATGTCGGCACCTGTGCAAAGACTTCGAAGGTTCCGCCGCTACCGAGCTCGCTTGGCTGCTCGTCGCCCAACTGAGGCTCCTAACTCGCCGATTGGCTGGCCTTGAGAGGTCTATGCTTTTTGAGTGAGGCTCTCAGGACAGGCGCTCGGCGAATTTCGAACCTCGACCTCGGGGCTGCTCCAACTGGTTTACTTGACTGTGCCGTCTTGACGAGCCTAGGCAGGGCCTTCTATATGTGGTGTCGTCTTGGTTTTAAGTTCGCATATATGGTGGCGCGGAGTTGGGGGGAACCCATTGTCTCGGCCGCGGCTATTCCGAGGCATTAGCGCGACAGCGCTGGGAAGGCCGACAGCCGCAGCGACCCGCGAGCCAGGAGACCTAATGCGACAGAACGCATGTGCCCGGGTGGGTCGCTTGCAGCCGGGGACATTTGCCCGGTCTCCTCGCAAGTCGTCCGCACGGTCCCAGCCCCCAAATATCACGGGGTTGCCGATGTCGGCGTCTTACGATTTCGATCAGTATGGTCATCTCATTGAGCTGCCGAGTGTGCGGCAGCCCTCAGCGCAGGCAAAGGTCTTGTGCAGCCCCCAGCATTGCCGGCTCCCCTGCCGAGGCCCCCCCGCGATCGCCAACTCCGTCTGACCTTTCGCTCGATCGGTCGCGCGACGACCTGCTGACCTCGTTTGGTAGGCTGACGCTGACCGACCGCTATCTGCTCGCCGGCGAAGGCCTCCAGGACATGTTCGCCCGAGTGTCTTGCGCCTTCGCGGACAATGTTGCGCATGCCCAACGCCTATATGATGCGATGTCTCGGCTGTGGTTCATGCCGGCCACACCGGTGCTCTCCAACGGCGGCACGCCGCTCGGCCTTCCGATCTCGTGCTTCCTCAACTCAGTCTCGCTCGAAGGCATCGTCGGCACCTGGAACGAGAACGTCTGGCTTGCTTCCAATGGCGGCGGCATCGGCACCTACTGGGGTAATGTTCGCTCAATCGGCGAGAAGGCGAGGGGCGGCGTCACCTCGGGCATCATCCCGTTCATCCACGTCACGGACGGCCTCACGCTGGCGATCAGCCAGGGCTCGTTGCGGCGCGGCTCGGCGGCGGTCTATCTCGATATCCACCATCCCGAGATCGAGGAGTTCCTCGAGATCCGCGAGGCGTCTGGTGACTTCAACCGCAAGAGCCTCAACCTGCATCACGGCGTCAACGTCACCGACGAGTTTATGCGTGCCGTGGGCGCCGGCACCGCATTCGCTCTGCGCAGTCCGAAGACTAACGAGGTCGTCCGCGAGATCGATGCCCGCCAGCTGTGGCAACGCATCCTTGAGAACCGGCTGCAGACCGGCGAGCCTTATCTCTTGTTCATCGACACCGTGAACCGTGCGCTCCCCAAGCACCAGCGCGAGCTCGGCCTCAAGGTCTCGACCTCGAACCTGTGCAGCGAGATTACCCTGTCGACCGGCATCGATCATCGCGGCGAGGAGCGCACCGCGGTGTGCTGCCTGTCGTCGCTCAACCTCGAGACCTGGGACCAGTGGAATAAGGAGCCATCGAGGACGTCATGCGCTTCCTAGACAACGTGCTCAACCACTTCATCATCATGGTGGCGCCGGACGAAATGAAGCGTGCCCGCTACGCCGCCCTGCGCGAGCGCTCCGTTGGCCTCGGCGTCATGGGCTTCCACTCGTTTCTCCAGGCCAAGGGCATTCCAATGGAGGGTGCCCTGGCCAAGTCATTCATCTGAACATGTTCCGAAAACTTCGTCGCGATGCCGATGCGGCATCCGTGGCGCTCGCTCGCGAGCGTGGCCCGTGCCCGGATGCCCTGGAACGCGGCGTGATGGCGCGCTTCAGCCACAAGATCGCAATCGCGCCGACCGCCTCGATCAGCATCATCTGCGGCGGCACCAGCGCCTGCACTGAGCCGATCCCGGCCAACATCAACACGCACAAGACGCTATCCGGCGCCATCTCGGTGCGCAATCCGCACCTCGCTAAGGTGCTGGCCGCGAAAGGCGCCGACACCTCGGCGACCGGGGAGTCGATCATCGCGCACGACGGGTCGGTCGCCCATCTCGACGTCCTGTCGGAGCACGAGAAAGCGATCTTTCGCACCGCTTTCGAGATCGACCAGCGCTGGATCGTCGAGCTTGCCGCCCGACCGCGCCGCGTTGATTTGCCAGAGCCAGTCGATCAACCTCTATCTGCCGGCCGACGTCGATAAGTGGGACCTCCACATGCTGCACTGGACGGCGTGGAAGCGTGGGGTGAAGAGCCTCTACTACTGTCGATCAAAGTCTATCTCGCGCGCGGCGTTCGCCGGCAAGATTGCCGGGGATGCAACGCCGACGCAGCAGCCGGCGCGGCAGCGCACCGACTATGAGGAGCGCCTCACATGTCAGTGATCGATCTGTCGCGCGCCGATCCGCGCACGTTAATCGGCAAAGGACGCGTCGGCCTCTTGACTCGACCGGCAGCTATGACGTCGATCGCTATGCCTGGGCTTACGAGTTCTGGAAGCGCCAGCAGCAGACCCACTGGATGGGCGAGGAGGTGCCGCTCGGCGCCGACCTCAACGACTGGGCTTCGGACCGCGTCACCGACAGCCAGCGCGCGCTGCTCACCCAGATCTTCCGTTTCTTCACTGCCTTACTTCAAAGCGCCTCGGGCGGTCATTCCGATCTACGATTGGAGCGGCTTCTACGTCGGCATCAATGGCGGTGGTGGCTCTGCGCAGCAGTGCTGGGACGTGGTCAACGCTGGCGGCGTGGTCGTCGCTCCGCCTGTTGGCATGGGGCGCCATAATGCGACGGGAGGCACGGTGGGCGGTCACATCGGTTACCGCTGGCAAATAGCGAACTCGGTGTTCGGTCTGGAGACGCAGGGCAATTGGGCCGATTTCAAGGGCTCCAACGCGAACCTTGCTTTCGCAGGCGTCCGGGATGACTCCACGCTTGATGCATTCGGCCTGTTCACGGGCCAAGTCGGCTATGCTTGGAATAACGTGCTGCTCTATGTAAGAGGTGGGGCTGCAGTCGTCCGTGACAAATACCGGGTCTCCGATTTTGCGACCGGGCTCACTATCGGCAACGGCAGCGAAACTCGTTGGGGAGGCACGGTAGGGGCTGCCTTGAATTTGGCTTTGCTGCGAACTGGTCCATCGGAGTTGAATACGACCACCTGTTCATGGGTCGTCGGGATGTGGATTTCTTTTTTTCACCCGGACTCGTGGGTGTTCCGGTGGGCGCTTTTGCAGAGACTGCCCGTATCGGTCAGGACGTCGATAACGGCTTGGTCCGTGTGAACTACCGTTGGGGTGGCGTGATCGCCACGACCTATTGATCGATCTTCGCCAAAAATGGATGTCCAAACACTTCTGCACTTTGGTCAGGCGGAAAGTTGTTGCTGATATAGCGGTCGCATATTTATGTAGCATTGTTCCGGCAATGTGCCGCGGCCGTGTCGCGGCCAAGTTGAGGCAGGATTGGCCGGCAGGAAGGGCGCCGACGACGCGGGTTCGCACCAATATCCTGAGCTGCATCGCGGCATAGAAGCCTTGGCGACAGGACTCGCATCAATAGCGCTATCGGCTTCTTGTCGGTACATCGGCTCGAGCTGGTCAGGCGTGGTGCAAAGGAATCTGGCTGATCTGGTTATGACGCAGCGCCACGGCGAAGATCGCGGCGAACTCAAGCGTGCTGCCGTGGTCGAACGCCAGCCGCTTAGTAGCTGGCTGCGCCGATTTCCCGGACCCGTGCCCCCACCTGCATCACCGTCGGCTTTCCGGCCGTCGGAGAATGATGAGGCAAAAAATAGTTGTGTCACCGTCGTGGTTAACTCGGACCTCGCTTAGGGAGACACAGGTCATCGATTACCATCGTTCCGGTCGGCCGCAGCACGCTCATCGCACGGGCAGCGCACTGAAATGCGAGCCGAGGTGCGAGCCGGGCGCACCTTCGAGCTACGACTTGGTCGACCAGGTCGAGGCCGTTCTAACCGACCTCGGACGAAAGGCCGACGAGCGGTCGAAGCGGCGCTCGTGCGAGGGTGGGACATAACGTCGACGACGTGATGGCTTGCGTCATCGTCGCTGCCGATCTCTGCGCCCGATGAACCTGCCGAACCCCCGCTGGCGCGGATCAATTGGGAGCGCCTCGGCGAGCGGATGCAAAATCTCGAGAGGTGGATCGGCAGCGCTGAAGCGGAACTCTTGTGTTAGGACAGAAACGCGGCCGTCATCCGAGCCGCATTGCCAGCGTCTGCTCGTAGTAGATCACCTCCGCGAAGCCACGGCCGAGGAAGACCGCCAGCGGCTCGGCGACGAAATCAAACGCGAAGGGGGAGGATTTTGTCCGATATTTGTCGGTTTTCGTTCGCAGCGGCACTGACGCCGCCGCGACATCATGTCGAGCAGCAGCCGCGTCTGCGGCGAAGGCAGACGGACGTACGACCTTTTACGGCCCTGAACATCGGCCTGAGCGGCTCTCGAGCAATGAAGCTACCGAAACGATATAGCCTATCCGGAGACTTTCGTTCATCTCGATGTGTTAGGCCCGCTGGCATTGGCATATGTTCGAAGAAAAGCGCGAAGCCGTGCCTGCCATTGATCAGCGAACATGACGGATGTGCGGATTGACACTTCGACGTGGGAGCGCGAGTACGG
>NZ_LAXE01000001.1:4601-12226 GCF_003122645.1 Bradyrhizobium sp. SUTN9-2 | reverse complement strand
TACGGGAAGAAGCCAAGCGGGCGCCGCTATTGGCGCTTCCGGATCATATCGCCCAGTATTGCACTCAAAGACTATGAATTAAGAACGGAGATCCCAATGACGTTCCCCAGCGCGTGCAGGGGGGCAATAGAGAGGGCGCGGCAACGCGGTTCGGCTCAAATCGTGCTGCTACCGTGAGGGACCCTGACGAGTTTGACGATCGAACGCATGTTTTCCCGAGGGCGGAGACGGAACAAGAGCTTGGGATCACGGTCATAATGGAAAAGTGGATCGTCTCCCAATCCGTCATCAATCCAGCCGTTGACTCTAACGAGAGAGAAAAGACTGGCTAGCAGCTAGGCGACATCTCGCTCTCGACACTCGATCTCGCCGATTGCAGCCGCTATCCCTCGTGAATAAGGGAAGCGACCAAGGCCCGGCAGTTAGTCTCCCCGGTCACAGCAGGGGAATCGCATATGGATTTTTCTGGCCTATTGCATTGGAGAGCAAGAGAGATTCTGAACGACTCCCGAATCATGGAGGGGGTCGGATGCGCAGATTTACGAAGGCTTTTCGTCGGTTGCCGGACCCGCGCGCGGCCAATGCCAGGCACGATCTTCTGGAGGTGATCGCGCTGGCGGCGACGCTGTGCGGAGCGGAGTCGTGCTCGGACATGGCGGACTTCGGAGAGGCGAAGGAAGAGCTGTTGCGGCTTTTCCTGCGCCTGGAGCATGGCGTGCCGAGCCACGACACGTTCAGCCGCGTGTTCCGCCTGCTCAAGCCGGAGGCCTTCGAGAAGACAGTCCGTCGCTTCATGGCGGCCTTCGCCAAGGCCAATGGGCTCAAACTCACGGGGGTGGTGGCCGTCGATGGCAAGGCGCTGCGCGGCGCCTACGAACGCGGCGGGAAGGCCACGCCGCTGCATCTGGTCAACGTCTTCGCGGTGGAAGCCCGCATGGCCTTGGCCCAGCAGAAAGCGCCCGGTCGCAACGAGACGGCCGGCGCCTTGGAGGTGCTGGAGCTTCTCGGTCTGGAGGGCTGTATCGTCACTGCCGATGCGCTGCACTGCAGCCGCGCCTTTGCCAGTACCGTGCTGCAGCGAGGCGGCGATCATGCACTTGTGGTCAAGGCCAACCGTGGCCCCTTGTTCAAAGCGGTTATGCAGCAGTTTGTGCGATCGGGCAGCCGCAGCAGTGCTGCACGGCTCGAGCCTTCCAGCCACGATCGGCGCGAAGCGCCGCAGGCCACCGTCATGCGCAACACCAGCCTGGCGAGACACCTCCGCTTTCCTGGAGTTGTCGCAGTGGGGCGCGTTACCTCGCGCAGGCGCCTGCGAGGCAAGCCAGCCGATACGCCAGTCGTCCGCTACTATCTCCTCTCCAAATACATCTCCCCCAAACGGCTGCTGCACGTCACCCGCAGCCATTGGGGCATCGAGAACCAACTCCATTGGGTGCTCGACGTTCATTTCGCCGAGGATGGCAATCGTGCCCGAAAGGACAACGCCCCCGAGAACCTCGCCATCCTGCGCAGGCTTGCCCTCAACATCCTGCGATCTCATCCGGACAGCGCTTCGATCCGACGCAAAATCAAGCGCTCCGGCTGGGACGATGCCTTCCTCCTCAGCATGCTCGGCCATATGCGATAGCCCTGCCGGTCACAGCAACAGTCCAGCCCTATCACTACAAGGCGCTGCTCCTTCCGAGCCCACCAAATTCGGTAGTTGAGGCGACCGCGGCAGATTTGCAGAGTAAGGCCATCTGTCGATCACAGGGGCGAGGCCGGAGCAAACTTTATGGCTGGCGTTCAATACTTCGTGTCGCGCCATAAAGGCCGGTGGAAGGTTGCGCTTAATTTTGAGTACTCCGGCCCCTACGCCACTGAGGAAGAGGCGACCGCGTCGCCGTCGACGCCGCGGCAGGGCACGTCGCTCAGGTTCTCGTTCAAAGGGAAACCACCAATTTAAAGCGTTGTCATAGGAATCTCCGACGCTGCTGACAGACGGCTCGACGCCAGCCTCAGCCAGGCGCTCGGTGTACTTGATGGATACGTACGTTAAAGTGCTGGTCAAGAAAGCTGACGTTTCATCGAAATGACCTTGGCTTGGCTACCCTACAGGACATGAATTACCGGAGAGCTGCCTAGTCGAACTCCTTCGCCGCTGATGTTCACGAGTTTAAGTCAGGCCTTGTTGACCAGACCGTCGCCGAAGACCGGGGCTGACCGCCTTTGTCCCCGAGAGAGTCGTGCGGCACCCAACCCTCCCACTCTAGAAGCGCGCGTATGCGTGCAGCGATCCGCCGCGCGTCGTTCGGCCTAAGATTGGGCTTCACGCTGTCGAGGATGCCTAACACTGCCCGAGCCTCCTCGGCATCAAATGTCGCGACTTGGCGATCTGCCAGGCTCAAAGACTGATCGGCCGCCCGGGCCTGATTGGCTGCAAGCACCTCAAGCGCTTGCGACTGTAGGGCCGTGATGTGCCGCTCGAATATATGCATCCTTTGGCCCCATGGTTGGGAGTTAGCGGCCACGTGGCTCGGCGCTCAATCTGAGAGAAGAAGAAGCGCTGTCCCTACCACGCGCGCCGCTAACTCCACCGCCAGCTTCGGGGAGGGAAGAAGGCTGTCGGTAGGATACATCCACCGCAAAAAGCCGTGGCACAACTACCAGAACTGGTTGCCGCATCACAGTCACGGTCGCCTGGCAATGGGGGCGCGACTCGGCGCCGAGAAGGATGCAAGGCACCTACCAGGATTGGTCGGCACACTAACCCACGGCCGAGGTCCACACTGAGGCTCTTTATTCTTGCAGATGGGAGAGACCCGAGTGACCAGCCGCATACGAATTCAATGCATCAACAAGACTGACAGGCAGAACCCTCACGAGCGAATCAAAAACGTTGGCGGAGTAAACCCGGACGGGTCTAGGTGGAAGCAATCCGTCGATCACACGATCAAAGAAATCGAAAACGGTGTATGGGAGTTCTATGTCGAGGAAAAGCGCACGGCCGATGTGATTGTGGCCGTCCACAACGGGCACAAGTAAATCAAGACGAAGGCCGATGGCATTCAACCGGACAATTTGCTTTCACTCCCTGAGTGCCCCTAATTGTCGCAAGGATAAAGTTCATTGGCGATCCGGCTGATCAGTAGTATAATTTTGATAGAGCGCCTCCCGAGAGTCACTTGAAAAGGTTGGACGTGTACGCTCCTATCTGCCAGCCTTCCGTTCTGAGGCCAGCCAGTCTGGGAGCGGATCGCTCGATGCGGTCTCCCCGGTAGGCAGACCGGACGCCCGGTCCAGATACCAATCAATCGCCTTGCGATCCCAACGCTGAGTGCCGGGGATAGCCTCCGGTACCAAGCCCTTAACGCGTCCTTGGAGCACCCGCAATAGGCGGCTGCGTTGGCCTTAGTGAGGCCCCGAGGTGCGATCTGATCGGCGCGTAGTATCCGCTCCGAACGTCTCAGCTCTGCGGGCGAAGGTTTGTCACGCTGATGATCACCGTCCATTTGGACCTATGGTAGAAGTTAGCGGCAACGTGACTCGGCGCCCGAGCTGGAATTAGAGGCGCTGTCCCTACCACGCCCCGCCAACTTCAACATGGCCAGCGTCAAGCGACTGAAGCTGACGACGGAAAGTATCGTCCGGGAAAGCCCGTGGCGCAACTACCAGGACTGGTCGCCGCCAGGCGCTTGGGCGATCAGTCTCAGCGACCGGAAGCAACGCGGGCACGGCTCGGCGCCAGGTCAGGATAAGAATCGGGCGTTGTCCCTACCGCGCACGCGCTGCAATTGAGATTAGCGGTGACGTGACTCGGCGCTCTAGCCCCCTCGCGTACACCGGGGCACGCGCTGTCCCTGCCACGCGCCGCTAAGCTCAATGGCTGAGTATTCGGGCTAGCTTTCCAAAAGCTGACAAAGATCCGCGCGGAAAATTTACAAACGAAAAGCGGCCCGCTTGGGCCGTTCCAAAGCTCAATCTGTTGTGGGCAATCATGCAGCCACGCAAAGACGCTCGCTAGACTGTAAGGCCGTGCGACTTCATGGCCGTCAAGCTTAATGGGGTGATCTTCGATAAGATAGAATTGCCCATCGGCTGTTCTGACCATCCGATCTCTTAGCTCAAACCACACGCCCGTCGGCCACCTTTTGTAGGATAGTCGCGTCGCGAAATGGACCGCTTCAGCAATGTCCCGCGCGCGCAAATGCCTTAAAGGCTTAGCCTTTGGTGCCATGATTTCCTCGTCGGCTCAAAAGCCGCGCGGATGCGACTCGGCGCCTTTATCGGCTGGGGGGCTTAGATAGAGGCGCTATCCCTGCCGCATCCGCACTGCCCCGTGAAGTTAGCCCCTCGGATCATAAAGGCTAACCCACACCCTGCTTTCCCGTGAACCTTAACCCGCTGGGAGCTGAAGTGCGGTTTAGCGAGAAAGCCGCCGTGCGTGGCCTACCTAAATTGATAGGCCAGACTGAGCGACTTAACGCCGCTCAGCCTGCCAGTATTCAGCCTCGGTCTTTTGCAGATCGATCAGGCCGCAGACAAAAGGCGTTCGGCCCGCTTACGATCAGCGGCAGCCGCACCACGACGGCGGGTCGGATTGGCGCTCAGCCAATCTATTGCACGCTTACGGCTGATTGGCGTCACGATTTCAGGCACTCGCGGCTCCCACGTCTCTTCGACCAAATAGACTCGCCCGCCCGACCAACCGATTTGTTCGGCCTAGAAGGTTCTTAGTGTTGTTTGAGAGTGTAGGGGCGACGGCGCGTGCGGGAGGCCCATCTATATTGGTCCCAAAGCCGTTGAGCTATGCTCTGGTGCGTGAAGACGCGTTCCCCGCTCTCTTCGATCACCAGCTCGCGAGTAAGCCACTCTAAACGCAGCTCGGCCTCCAACGCGCATTTGCCGTCGCAGATAGCCGCCGCGACGACTTCAATCTGTTCTTCGATAAGATCCCGGAGGACTTGGATGCGGGGTAATGCGTCCATTGTGCTGCTCTCCGGCTGAGAAAAATGGCGGGCCATTTTACGCTCTAAGTTCCGGCTGGCACCTACCAGAATTGGTCGGCCGCCGAAGGGCGCCGCGCCCGCTCTGAACCTTTGATCCCACCTTGCTCATTCGATCAGGCTTTCTGGTCGGATACCGTGCTTGACATCAGGCTTCGGAAGCCGACCAGCTACTTAGGTTGTCAAGCGACGTCCGGATTTAACCCCGTAGCGACATGAAGAAGTGACCCCCTTGTTTGTTTTGGCGGATGTGGAGCAAGCCGCTCGCGGAGCGCGCCCCCATAGCGCCGTAGCGAGCGAGCGGCTTGCTTCAGGGCTTTTTCTCCGATTTAGCTTCTGGCGCGGCGGCCTTCTGCAAAAGCCCGCTACGACAGAAAGCATCGTCAGAGCTTCGAGGATGGCGAATCCCAACTGAACAGCGCGTCCGCAGTCCAGTCGAGCGGCGCCAACGTTTCGGTGAAGCGCCAAGCCATATAACGCCAAGACAGTAGGGCAGCCGTCGCCAGGAGAAGAGCGCGCCAATACCACTTCATCGGATTGAGAAACGGAAAGACGGTAAGCCAAAGCCCAATTATGAGGGCGACGCCTGCGAAGGCAGCAACGAGTGGCGACACCAGAAGCATCAGAGCCCGTGCCGCGTTATAAAGCGACGGAATTGTGCGATTGGGCCAGCTGTGAAGATCACGCGTCCAGTGCGTCCAATCCCGCAGCCGAGATCTGCATCTCCCGCAAGATCTGGAACTGTCACAGTGACATCAAAGCGCTGGAGATGTTGCGCACTTGGACCCACAGCAAGATTGTTGTAGAGTGAGGCCGCACCGGATCCGCCAAGGCGGGTTATGGTTCCATTGAAAATACGATCATCTCGAAACAACCGAAATTGCGCGGCCGTTCCCACCGAGAGACCGTCGTAGAGAGATTCGCTGACGCCCGCGGTGACGATCAGGGTAGGGCAGTCAACGATCTTGACGAGATCCTGGCCGCGCCGGGCGTATTGGCCATCGTCTATTAGTATGTCCCAGACCAGACCAACGACGCTGGCATTAAGGGTAGCGAAGCTCAAATTATTGACACGAAGACGCTCGGCATCGACTTGCCGGTCGAGCTGTACAATACGTGCTTTCATCTGCTCCTTGTCGACATTCAGCTCGGCCAACCGCTGCTCGAGCTCTCGGATACGTTGGGCCGAGGAGGGAGCGTCGTTATAGGACTCCCCGATGAAGACGCCCTCGCGAGCGGACGTAAGTTCCGTCTCCAAATATTTCACCCGCTGCTGCGTACTCTCCAGCTCTTGCTGCGCGACGTCGTAAGTTGCACGAGCGCGATCCAAATTCGCCGCCGTCTGTACACCACGCGTGCTTAGTTCGTTTGCTCGCTTGAATTCTGCGTCCGCTTGACGAAGGCGTGTGGCCGCAGCGTCCTGAGCTGCTTTCGTTTCGGCAATTCGAGCCTCAATCTGCCGAACCCTTCCGCGCTGGTAATCAGTTGATTGAACATCGAAGCGAGACCTGGATGCGGACAAGGCCTCTCGCTGGCCAACGAGACGGTTGAGCTCGATCTGCTGGTTCGTGCGATCGCGATCAAGCTCAAGAAGCCTCGCGGTATCGAAGCGTTGGTCGTTGATTTCTGCTATGAGCTCGCCGGGACTAATGCGCGCGCCGATGCTCTTTACGGCAAGGGTTACCTTTCCTTCGATCGGGGCGCGAACGATGTAGAGCCGCGCATTGAGTGTAGCATCCGCCGATGTTCCAGCGTGGTGCTCACCGATAATAACGTACAATCCCACTGCCAACAGGGCCAAGCCGACGATTGCACGTACGAGCCTCATAACTCCCGACTGCATTTATGACGGGAGGGTCGCGCAGCGTATTACTGAGCAGCTACGGCCCAATCGTTTTCGCCTTAGCGACCCTCCGCGGCTTTTGATTGCCAAGTCCGGTGCCGCTCGGATGCAAGTGTTAGCGGGTCAGGCGTCATGATCAGACTAACAGGCTGGTAAAGAAGAGCTTCGTGATCTCAGCGGCAGGAGGATCCGTATCGTCAGAAGTGCAAACGGTCATGAATTCATTCCTGCAGTTCCAGCAGCGCCAGAGATCTTGGACCCCCCGCGCACCGATGCGTTCATGCCACTCGAGGTGGACCAATGCAGAGCCACATTGAGGGCAGTTTTTGTGACGTGCTATTGAGACCGACTCCATGTGGCAGCTCGTGTCATTGCGTCAAAAGGCCACAGCCGAAGAAGCGTTAGCGTAGCCGCCGCTTCGTGGCGGCTGCGGTAGATGGACCTCTCTGTTCAAATCCTGTGCCAACCGCGACAGCTTGATCAGTAAGGGATAATTTTTCAAGGAAGTGTACCAAACCTGACAAGGTCATGTTCGAACGTAATGTCGCAAATCGGACTAAGTCTCGTTTTGGAAGCCTTGGGGGATCGTTTGGTGCTGAGCAATGCGGCCTGGGAGGTTTGGCTGATCATAAACGGCCTGATCAGGAGGGTGCGGATTCCGATGATCTCGCCCGGGTGTACCGATTTGATCTCGCCCGGGGCGCGAGGCGTTCTGGCTGTTTGGTTTCTGGCATCGGTGAAGCCGCGGGGTCAACCTTGAATCGCGGCTTGAGGCCCTTCTTCGTCTGCTGTTGGTC
>NZ_LAXE01000001.1:0-2637 GCF_003122645.1 Bradyrhizobium sp. SUTN9-2 | reverse complement strand
TCGCCGAACACGGCAGAGTACCCCTATTTTGGAACGTGTCGTGTCTCACGTCACGATCACCGACCCGCATCATTTTTTGTTCGGGCACAGGCTTGAGGTGCTGAAGGAGCGGTCGGGGCGCGGTCCCGCCTACGTCGTTGTCGGGCTGCCGGACGGACGGCGGCGGGGGGTTCGGATCGCGTCGACGGACCTTGCCGAGACGTCGATCGCTTTCCGCCCGAACAGGGCCGATCTGCCGCGCATCAGTGTACGTACGCTGATCCCATTGATGCAACATTTGAGGGCGAGTCTGAGCCTTCTCGACGAGAAGGTGATTCGCGATGACCCACCGACCACTCCCAGGTCGCGTTGCGTATCGACCCCTGCCCACGTTGGCAAATCCACCCGGCCGTCGGACGGCCAACATTCCGCGCCTGTGGCCGAATCTGTCGCCCGCGACGCAAACCCAGATTGCTCAAACAATCGCCGCGTTGATGCGGCGAATGCAAGCGATCCCCGGCACGCCCGGAAGGGGACTGGGTCGTGCTGATCAGTTCGACCGTCGCTGACGAGCGGCTCACGACCGCACACCGGGCCAAGTTGGCCTATGTCTACGTGCGGCAGTCATCCGTGAACCAGGTGCGCCAGCATCAGGAGAGCACGGAGTTGCAGTACCGCCTCGTCGATCGCGCCATCGGTCTGGGCTGGCCGCCTGAGCGCGTCCAGGTGATTGACGAGGATCTGGGCAAATCCGGTGCTGGCGGCGTGGATCGTCATGGTTTCCAGAAGCTCATTGCCGAGATCGGCCTTGGCAACGCCGGTCTGGTGGTGAGCCTCGACGCTTCTCGCCTGGCCCGCAATAACCGGGACTGGCATCAGCTTCTCGAACTGTGCTCGGTGTTCGGCGTGATCATTGCGGATGGCGAACGGCTTTACGATCCACGCGCCTATCACGACCGCCTGCTGTTGGGCTTATCCGGCATCATGAGTGAGGCGGAGTTGCATCAGCTTCGGATGCGCCTGCACCAAGGCGAACGCCAAAAGGCGGCGCGGGGCGAACTGCGGCTACCGCTGCCAGGCGGGCTCGCCTATGATCGAGCGGGCACAATTGTTCTCAATCCCGACGAGGAGGTGCAGGCCCGTCTTCATCTCGTGTTTGCCAAATTCCGGGAACTGCAAAGCGCTCGCCGTGTGATGCGGTACCTGGACCGGAACGGATTGTCCTTGCCGGTTCGACCACTGCTTGGACCATCTCCACACGAGATCGTCTGGCGTGCGCCAGATAGTGCACGCGTCCTTAATATCCTTCAGAATCCGGCCTATGCTGGGGCGTATGTTTATGGCCGCCGGCAAAAGGATCCGAGCCGATGCCGGCCGGGATCGCTGACGGGAACGGTCAAGGTAGCGATCGGCGATTGGGCGGTTTGCCTCCACGCCGCTCACCCAGGCTATATCAGCTGGGAGGAGTTCATGGCCAACCAGGGGCGACTGGCAGATAACGTCTGCCGCTATGAGGCAGGACATTCTGGCGTACCGCGCAAGGGGGCAGCCCTGTTACAGGGAATTGCGGTCTGCGGTCGTTGTGGACGGCGCATGAGCATGCGCTACACGGGCCCGAATGCCGACTATCCGGTCTATTGCTGCCGCTCGGATCGGGACCAGCAAGGCAGTGCAATGTGCCAGGAAGTCCGAGCCTTGGCGGTTGACACGCTGGTTGAACGGATAGTCCTCGATGCCCTGGTGCCGGATCAGATTGAGATCGCACTCGCAGCCGCGGGCCAAATGGAGCAGGAGAGCCATCAACTCGAGCGCCAGTGGGCGCTTCGCGTGGAGCGCGCCCGCTACGATGCCGAGCGCGCTCGGCGCCAGTATGACGCCGTAGAGCCCGAGAACCGTCTTGTGGCGCGCTCACTTGAGCGGGCTTGGGAAGAGAGGCTGCGTGCCGTCGAGGCGGTCGAGCAGGAGCATGCGCGTTGGCGCGTGCAAGAGCCGCTTCTGATTGGCCCGGCGGAATGCGCAGGGCTACAAGCGCTCGGCGAGAGTCTGCCGCGGATTTGGAACGCGGCCACCACGTCGGCAGCCGATCGCAAGCGCATTCTGCGATTTGTGATCCGCGAAGTCGTTCTTGATCAGAAGCGGACCCGAGGTCAGGTATGGTTCAAGATCGTGTGGTGGACCGGTGCAACCAGCGAGCATCACGTGCAACGGCGTGTTCATACCTACCGCGACTACATCGACGTTGATCGATTGCGGCAACGGATCATCGAGTTGAACGCTGAACACAAAATGGACGGCGAGATCGCGGCAATACTCAATCAGGAAGGCTTCGTCGCGGCGCGAGGCTGCGCCTTCAAAGGCGAGAACGTCTGGCTGTTGCGGACTCGCTGGGGCATTCCTACCGTCAAAATCAACGGCGTGGACAAGAATCCGATACGCTGGCCCGATGGGAGCTTCTCAATTCAGGGCGCAGCGGCTGAGCTTGGAGTAACCCCGCAAACAGTGTTCGACTATCTCGCGCGGGGATTGTTGGTAGGTCGTCAGTTAGCCAAAGGCCAGCCATGGCAGATCGAGCTCTCAGACGACCAAATCCGTCAGCTTCGTAATCGAGTACGACGCACCAAGCGTTCGAGGAAGGAGGCATCATGAAGTCATCGGCTC